>NZ_CP011773.1:2400000-4800000 GCF_001021385.1 Mycobacterium sp. EPa45
GACCGAAGGCAACAGCGGCTCGACCAATGCCGCATTCACGATCACGCTGTCCAAGGCCAGCACCAAACCGGTGACGGTGAGTTACACGACGGCCAACGGTTCGGCGACCGCCGGGCAGGACTTCACGGCCAGCTCGGGCACCGTGACGTTCGCCGCCGGGCAGGTGTCGCAGGTGGTCAACGTCGGTGTCCTCGGCGACACGACCGTCGAGCCGGCCGAGACGTTCAGCGTGACACTGTCGAATCCATCCGGCGCCACGATCGCGAGAGCCACCGCGACGGGCACCATCACCAACGACGACGCCGCACCGGTGCTGCCGAGCATCGCGATCGCCGACGCCACCGCGGCGGAGGGCAACAGCGGAAGCGGCTCGATGGCGTTCACGGTGACGCTGTCCAAAGCGTCGACCACCACGGTCACCCTGAACTACACGACGGCCAACGGCACCGCCACTGCGGGCCAGGACTACACGGCCGGTTCGGGCACGGTCACATTCACGCCCGGCGTGGTGTCGCAGGTGATCAACGTCGGCGTGCTGGGTGATACGACGGTCGAGCCGACCGAAACATTCACTGTCACACTGTCGAACGCGTCCGGCGCCACCATCTCCGACGGGTCGGCGGTCGGCACGATCACCAACGACGACACCGCGACGACGCCAGGAACGGGCACGGGAACGGCACAGTGGGGTAGGAGTTTCTTCGCGCCGTACGTCGATATGGGCGCGTGGCCGGTCCCGAATCTGCTGGCGCTGTCGAAGACTTACGGCAACTCGCTGGTGACGCTCGGCTTCATGCAGGCCGACCAGAACGGCAACCTCGCATGGGCGGGATTGGCTGCGCTGGAACCAGGTTCGACCACTGAACAGGCGGTCGCCATCAACACCTCGATCGCCACGTTCAAAGCGGCCGGCGGCGACGTGATGATCTCGTTCGGTGGCGCGTCGGGCACGAGCATCGCCCAGGCGTACGCAGCCAAGGGTAAGAGCGCGCAGGAACTCGCCAACGCCTACGCCGCGGTCATCGACACCTACGGGGTCACCCACATTGATTTCGACATCGAAGGTGCCGCCGTTGCGGATCCGGCGTCGATCGCGCTGAACAGCCAAGCTCTTGCGCTGCTTCAAAAGCAAAAGCCCGAAGTACATATCTGGTACACGCTGCCGGTCCTGCCGACCGGGCTGACTGCCGACGGCCTCAACGTTGTCGACTCGGCGGTCAAGGCGGGCGTCAAGCTTGACGGCGTCAACGTGATGGCGATGGACTACGGCGAGTCTGCCGCGCCGACCAGCGGGTCGGGGGCAAAAACCATGGGCGCGTATGCAATTCAATCCGCTCAGTCAACCTATACCCAGCTGAAATCACTGTATGGCAAGTATGGGCAGAGCTTCGGCTACAGCCAGATCGGCGTCACCCCGATGCTCGGCGTCAACGACGTCCTGAGCGAGGTGTTCACTGTGGCCGACGCGCAGGCCCTCGAGGACTTCGCCCGCGCCAACGGCATTGGAATGCTGTCGATGTGGCAGATGCTGCGCGACACCCCGGGAACGTTGGGGCAGGCCAGCACCGGGGCGTCCGGCTTGAGTGATCCGCAGGGTGCATTCAGCAAGGTGTTCAACGACTACGGCACGATCAACGTCGTCAACTACGGCAGTACCGGTGGAACCGGAGGCACGGGCGGTACCGGGGGCACCGGGGGCACCGGCACCCCGGTGACGGGGGGCACCACGACGACAATCACCTGGGGCTGGGGCAGCAATCCGGTAGTGAGTTTCAATCCGGCGAAGGACACTCTGGACTTCGTGTGGATGCAGCCCACCGAGTTCGACGTCACCGAGAAGTCAGGTTCGGTCGTGATCTCCGTCGTCGGCAACAATCACACCTACACGCTGCAGGGCGTGACACTGAGTCAGCTGCAGATCGGCAACATCATCGCGAAAGATGCCAGCACCCTGGCGAAGTGGCAGAACCTCATCAACAGCGCGAAAGCCACTTAGCCAGAAGTAACTTGGCTGCGGCCGCGCTCGATCACCGAGGCCCGGCTGGCGGCGATGTCGTCACCGGATGTCGCCGCCATCCACTTCTTGGCGGACATCGCCTCGATCCAGAGCCCGGAGGCGGTCTGGTCCTCGTCGATGCGGTGATACGACGCCAGCAGCGCGCGGACGGCCTTCTGATTGTTGCCGACGATCGAGGTGGCCACCGCTCGAGCGGTCGACAGCAGCTCGTCGTGCGCGACGACCTGGGTCACCAGCCCCGCCCGCAGCGCATCGTCGGCGGACAGGTAGTCGCCGGTCAGGCTCATCCGTCGGGCCAGCCCGACGCCGACCTTCTGTGGCAGCCGCACGCTCAGGCCCCAGGTCGGCAGTAGACCCACCCGGGCGTGGGTGTCGGCGAAACGAGCGCGCTCGGAGGCGATCAGGATGTCGCAGTAGAGCGCGAGTTCCAGGCCGCCGGTCACGGCGGCGCCGTTGATCGCGCCTATGACGGGCTTGGTCATCGGCGGCCATTTGGGGGAGATGTCGGGAAGTTCGGTGGTGTCACCGAGCTCCTTGAGATCCAACCCCGCGCAGAACACCGGATCGGCGCCGGTGACGATGATGACGTCGACGTTTTCATCGGCGTCCGCTTCGCGCAGGGCGCCGAAGAAACGGCTGCGCAGCGCCGACGAGAGCGCATTGCGCGAATTGGGGCGATTCAGCGTGACCGTGCGGATGCGGTCGGTGGTCTCAATGAGCAGGATGTCGTCGCCGGTCATAGGCACACCGTATCGGCCCGCAGATCCGCCTATCGTGGGGGTCATGTGCCGAAACATCACCGAGTTGCGCGGCCTGGAGCCGGCGGCCACCGACGAAGAGATCACCGCGGCCGCTCGACAGTACGTACGAAAAGTCAGTGGGATCACCCGGCCGTCCGAGGCGAACGCCGAGGCCTTCGAGATCGCGGTCGCGGAAGTCGCCGCGACCACGTCCCGGCTGCTGGCTGAACTGCCCGCCCGGCGCCAGCCACCGAAAACCATTCCGCCGCTGCGCCGTCCCGAGGTACGGGCGCGGCTTTCCGCAGCGGCTGGGCAGGCGATATCAGACAGAGCGAAATGACCACGGCCCTCAAGGAGTGGAGCGCGGCGGTGCACGCCCTGCTCGACGGCCGGCAGACCGTGCTCCTTCGCAAGGGCGGCATCCACGAGAAGCGGTTCGCGGTGGCGGCCGACGACTTCCTGTTGTTCCCGACCGTCGCGCACAGCCATGCCGAACGGCTCCGTCCAGAGCATCGTGACCTGCTCGACGAAGCGGCGCCGGACAGCACCGAAGACCACATCGTCATCAGGGCTGCCGCCAAAGTTGTTGCCGCCATAGCTGTTTCTGATGCCGAAGGCCTGGCCGACATTGAGGATCTGCACATCTGGACTGCCGAATCGGTGCAGGCCGACCGGGTGGATTTCCGGCCCCGCCACCAGCTGACCGTCCTGGTGGTGCAAGCCTTCCCGCTCACCGAGCCGATCCAGCTGGCGCGGGAGCCGCACTACCGCGGCTGCACCAGCTGGGTGCAGCTTCCCGCGACCGCCGACCTGGCTGGGCCGGTACACGACTCCGCGGCGCTAGCGGCGATCGCCGCCCGCGTTCGCGCCGCCGTCGCCTGACGGCAGCTGCGCCGTGGCCGGCAAGATCAGCTTCGACATCCCGCCGGACCCGTGGTGCACGGTGTGCAGTGACGGGATCATTCGCCGGCCGGTCAGGACCGGTTCACCGGTCCCGAGGTTGCGGGCGTAGCGGGGGTGGGAGCCGCCGGCGATGAGGACCCGGATCTGGGTCCCGACGGCGAAGCGGTGCGCGATGGCGTCGAGTTCGATGCGGATCGGGCCCTGTGCCGGCGCACTCAGCCGCCGGTAGCCGTCGCTGACGTTGCGCGACCGGCCGCGGTCATCGACCTCGCTGATGCGCACGAACACGTCGACGTGGTCGATGTCAGCGTGGTGGGCGAGTTCTATCACCGGCTCGCCGAGCACGTACAGGTCGGCGTCGAGCGGTCCGCTGGTGAAACTCAGTACGTCGGCGCGTTCGGCCAGCGGTGCGTCGTTGCGGTACCCGCTCCTGCGCGACAGCAGGCGGCCGCCGACGGTGGGCGTCGGATCGGCGGGGTCGTAGCGGAACGTCGACGGTGCCGCATCGGCCGGCGGCGGGGCGGCAGCCAGCCGACCGCCCGGCTGGAGGTACAGCAGACCCTTGCCCGTGGCCGGCGGCCAGTCCGGCAGATCGAGCCAGCCGTGATGGCCGACGTATACCCGTACCGGACTACGTCGGGTCTGGGTGGAAATTCCGGCGAGATGCGCACCGAGCCAGTGCAGCGTCTCGGCCGCGGTGGCGCCGGCCGCTTTCAGAGTCATGTCCGCGTGCGTCCACGGTCCGACCGTCATCGCGACGTCTATCCCGCGATCGCGCAGCTGCCGGTACTGCTCGAGGGTCTGTTCCAGGAACAGGTCCTGCCACCCACCGATCAGCAGAACTGGTATCTCGCAGCGCTCCAGAGCTGTCGTCATCCGCAAGCTGTCCCAGAAGGAGTCGTCGCCATCGGGGTGGTCGAGCCACGATTCGTACCACGGTGACGAGGTGCCGAGCAGTTCGCGGCCCGCGGTGCCGAGCGGAAGGCCGAGGGTCGCTTGATCGAGCTTCCGTTGGGCACGAGGTTGGAGCACCACCTGCCGGACCAGCGCCTCCTCCTGGTGGGCAATTGAATCCGCCCAGCCCAGAAAGTCCTTCAGTGAGAACGAGCCGGTGCCCCACGAGGACGCGTGGAAGTCGTGTGGACCAACGGTGATCACCGCGGCGACCAGTTCCGGCGGCGGGTCCGACAGCAGCGCCCACTGGGTGAACCCCAGGTAGGACGGTCCGATGGTGGCGAAGGTGCCGGTGAACCACGATTGACGCCGAAGCCACACCACAGTGTCGGCGGCGTCGTCGGCCTCGTGGATCATCGGCACGAAGACGCCACCGGAACCGAACGTGCCGCGCACGCTCTGGAAGAGCACGTGATAGCCCCGGGCGGCGTACAGCCGCGCATGAATCAGCGAGAAGGGCAGGCCGCGACCGTACGGGCAGCGGACCACGATGGTGCCCAGCGGCGTGCCCTCGGGCGCATAGTGCGTGGCGCGCAGCACCGCACCGTCGCGCATCGGGATCTCGACGTCGAGATGTACGGCGTAGTCCCTGGTGGGCGGCGTTATTCGGAGGGCGCGGGAGACGTTTCGGTCGACGAACTTTCGAAGCCGACTGTTGCGCACACCTCTCAGAATATGTAGTGCGGCGAAAGCTGCTGGGCACGCATCAGGTTCTCCTGCATGCAGTCGACATCGGGGTTCGAGTACACGGGGGAGTAGAACAGCGACTGCTGGATGACGCCGTAGCTGGTCTTGAACACCACCATGCAGGAGAACCACCACCGGTTGTTCCAGTCGGTCGGCTTCATCACCCAGAACTGGGCGGCGCGGTGGCCGTTGATGTCGGTCTCCACCGCGTCGGGCGGCAGCGACTGCGCATAGGTCCGCCAGATGATCGGCTCGACGGCCATCTGGTAGTTGCCCGCGTCGTACTGGCAGCGCCAGCCCTCCATGGGCGTCGGCGGGCTGGCCTCGAGGCCGAGACCTGCGATGACGTCCAGCGGGATGTCGTTGCACGGGTCGAACGGCTTGGGGTTGGTGGTGGTGATCACGTTGCTGATCGGTGCATCGGTGGACCGCAACTCCACTCCCGCGTGCCCGGAATCGGTCGGCGGAGGAGTCTGGATGGTGATCAGCGCTGCGGCGACGACGGCCAGTACGCCGGCGGAGAGGCGCACTGCGGCGGCCATGTCTCCCCCTCTGCGGTCAGCCCCGACCGCTGGTGAGTCTAACCGGACGTGCGCAAGTAGGCTGGCATGTTGTGGCACCCACGCTCTGGGCGATCAGTGACCTGCACACGGGTCACACCGGCAATAAGCCGGTCACCGAATCGCTGTACCCCTCGACGCCGGACGACTGGCTGATCGTCGCCGGTGACGTCGCGGAGCGCACCGACGACATCCGGTGGTCGCTGGATCTGCTACGCCGGCGCTTCGCCAAGGTGATCTGGGTCCCGGGCAACCACGAGCTGTGGACCACCGGCAAAGACCCGGTCCAGGTGTTCGGCCGCGCCCGCTACGACTATCTGGTCAACATGTGTGACGAGATGGGCATCGTCACACCGGAGCATCCCTTCCCGGTGTGGACCGAGCAGGGTGGTCCGGCGACGATCGTGCCGATGTTCCTGCTCTACGACTACACGTTCCTGCCCGCGGGGGCGACGACCAAGGCCGAGGGCCTCGCGATCGCCCGGGAGCGCAACGTCGTCGCGACCGACGAGTTCCTGTTGTCCAGTGAGCCGTACGCCACTCGTGATGCGTGGTGCCGGGATCGGTTGCGCTACACCAGGAGCCGGCTCGAAGATCTCGACTGGATGAATCCGACCGTGCTGGTCAACCACTTCCCGTTGCGCCGCGAGCCCTGCGATGTGCTGTTCTTTCCCGAATTCTCCCTGTGGTGCGGAACCACTGAGACCGCGGACTGGCACACCCGTTACAACGCGGCCTGCTCGGTCTACGGGCACCTGCACATTCCGCGGACCACCTGGTACGACGGGGTGCGCTTCGAGGAGGTGTCGGTCGGTTATCCCCGAGAGTGGCGGCGCCGCAAGCCCTATCGATGGCTGCGCCAGATTTTGCCTGACCCCCAGTACGCCCCTGGTTATCTGAACGATTTCGGCGGCCACTTCGTGATCACCCAGGAGATGGCGGAGCAGTCGGCGAAGTTGCGCGAGCGTCTGCGTAGTCGGCGCGAATGAGCGAGCTCATGCGGGCGGTGCTGCCCGATCTCGCTGAGCTGGTGTACGCCGAAGCCTACGATGACCCGCCGGATCTGGCGCCGCTGCCCGAGGAAGAGCCGCTGATCGCCAAATCAGTGGCCAAGCGGCGCAACGAATTCGTCACTGTGCGTCATTGCGCGCGCGTCGCGCTGGGACAGCTTGGCTTTCCGCCGGCGCCAATCCTCAAGGGCGACAAGGGTCAACCGTGCTGGCCCGACGGCGTCGTGGGCAGTTTGACCCACACCCAGGGATACCGCGGTGCGGTGGTCGGGCGGACGTCTGCGGTGCGCTCGGTCGGGATCGATGCCGAGCCGCATGGCGTACTGCCGGACGGGGTGCTCAATGCGATCAGCCTGCCTGCCGAGCGCTATGAGATCAGTGCGCTGCCGGGCGGCCTCAACTGGGACCGAATCCTGTTCTGCGCCAAGGAGGCAACATACAAGGTGTGGTTTCCGCTGACCGAGCGCTGGTTGGGGTTCGAGGACGCCCACATCACATTCGATGTCGACCCCACCGGTGTCAGCGGAACGTTCGTGTCCCGGATTCTGATCGACCCGGCCGCACGCTCCGGTCCGCCGCTGAAGGAGCTGGCCGGCCGCTGGTCGGTGGGTGGCGGACTCGTGTTGACGGCCATCGTGCTGTGAGTCTCCCGCAGCCTGGCATCGTGGTCGTCGACAAGCCCGGCGGTATGACGAGCCACGACGTAGTGGGACGCTGCCGCCGGATATTCGGCACCCGCAGAGTCGGCCACGCCGGCACCCTGGACCCGATGGCCACTGGAGTTTTGGTCATCGGAATCGAACGGGCCACCAAGATCCTGGGCCTGCTGACCGCAACCTCGAAGTCGTACGCCGCCACTATCCGGCTGGGTCAATCCACTACCACCGATGACGCTGAAGGTGAAGTCCTGCAAGAGATATCGGCGGCCGAGGTTACTGACGATCAGATCCAGGCCGGCATCGCGAAGTTGCGCGGCAAGATCTCGCAGCGGCCATCAGCGGTCAGCGCGGTCAAGATCGGCGGCAAGCGGGCCTACCAGCTGGTGCGCGAAGGCCAGGAGGTTGAGCTCGCTGAGCGTCAGGTCCGCATCGACCGTTTCGACGTGCTGGACACTCGGCGCGACGGGGAGTTCGTCGACCTCGATGTGGAGGTGGACTGTTCTTCGGGCACCTACATCCGGGCGCTGGCCCGCGATCTCGGCGACAGTCTGGGCGGCGGGGGACACCTGACGGCGTTGCGCCGCACCCGCGTCGGCGGGTACGGGCTCGATCACTCCCGCTCGCTGGACGAGTTAGCCGAACAACCAGCCCTCAGCTACTCGTTGGACGAGGCTTGCCTGCTCGCGTTCCCGCGCCGCGACATCACCGACGCCGAAGCCGACGACGCCGGCCATGGCCGTCCGCTGACTCCCGCGGGGATCGACGGGGTCTATGCCGCAACCGATTCCGAGGGCCGAGTGATCGCGCTGCTGGAGGATCGCGGTCCACGCACCAAATCGGTGGTGGTGATCAGGCCCGCGACGCTGTAGGTCACTTTAGTCAGTAGCTCGTGGGCGTAGGCGAACGCAGCGTTAGCCGACGACCCAAATGGCTTGGGCGGCAGGACTTCCCAAGTCGACGGTGTTCGCTGCACCGTCGGATGATTCGACCGAAACCGAAATCATGCCGGCAAAGTCGCGCCGGGCCAGCACGCGCAGGCGCGAGTCCAGGCTGATGCCGACGGTGTCGAAATAACGCAGCATCTCCGGATCGGCATCGGAGATGCGGGCCACCGTGGCCAGTTCACCGTCGACGCACGCCGAGAGCTGGCGGGCCGGCGGGGTGGGGACTCGCCCGTCGGCGGCGGGGATCGGGTCGCCGTGCGGGTCGCGGGTCGGGTGGCCGAGCTTGGCGTCGATCCGGTCGAGCATCATGTCGCTGATCGCGTGTTCGAGGATCTCGGCCTCGTCGTGCACCTCGTCCCAGCTGTAGCCGAGCTCCTGCATGAGGAACGTCTCCAGCAGCCGGTGCCGTCGGACCACCGCCAACGCCGCGAGCCGCCCGCGCTCGGTCAGTGTCACCGCGCCGTACTTCTCGTGATCTACCAGGCCCTGGTCGGCCAGCCGGCGGATCGACTCCGAGGCGGTGCTGGCTGACACTCCGATGCGCTCGGCCAGCAACTTGGTACTGACCTTTTCCAGCGACCACTCCTGGGCCGACCAGATGGTCTTGAGGTAGTCCTGGGCGACCGTCGTCAGGTCTTCTACTCCCGGGTTGGGGCTACCGTCAGGACTCACATCCGAAAGTTTAGGCAATCATCACCTGATCTGGGGATCTAGCGTGTCCCACCGGGGCGGCGCGCCGTAGGCTTGCCGTCGTGGAACGTTGGCGCGGACAGGACGAGATCCCCTCGGACTGGGGCCGATGTGTGGTGACCATCGGCGTCTTCGACGGTGTCCACCGCGGGCACGCCGAACTGATCGCGCGAGCGGTCAAGGCCGGCCGCTCGCGGGGAGTGCCTGCGGTGCTGATGACCTTCGATCCGCACCCGATGGAAGTGGTGTTCCCGGGCAGTCACCCAGCCCAGCTGACCACGTTGACCCGGCGCGCTGAACTGGCCGAGGAGCTGGGGATCGACGTCTTTCTCGTCGTGCCGTTCACCACCGATTTCATGAAGCTCACCCCGGATCGCTACATCCACGAACTGCTGGTGGAGCGGCTGCACGTCGTCGAGGTGATCGTCGGGGAGAACTTCACCTTCGGCAAGAAGGCGGCCGGCAACGTCGGCACCCTGCGCAAGGCCGGGGAACGATTCGGCTTCGCCGTCGAGGGTATGTCGCTGGTCGCCGAACATCACCAGAGCGAAACGGTCACCTTCTCCTCGACATACATCCGCTCGTGCGTCGACGCCGGCGACGTGGTCGCAGCCGCCGAGGCGCTGGGCCGTCCGCACCGCGTCGAAGGCGTGGTGGTGCGCGGCGACGGGCGTGGCCGGGTGCTGGGTTTCCCGACCGCGAACGTCGCGCCGCCGATGTACTCCGCCATCCCGGCCGACGGCGTCTACGCGGCGTGGTTCACCGTGCTGGGGCACGGCCCCGTCACCGGTTCGGTGACCCCGGGGGAGCGGTATCAGGCCGCGGTCTCAGTCGGAACCAACCCGACGTTCTCCGGACGCACCCGCACCGTCGAGGCGTTCGTCCTGGACACCGCCGCCGATCTCTATGGCCAGCACGTCGCAGTCGACTTCGTCGCGCGGCTTCGCGGCCAGCTCAAGTTCGATTCGGTGAGCGACCTCGTCGAGGCGATGGGCAAAGACACCGAGAAGGCGCGCGCGATTCTGTCGGCGCAGGACTGACGCTTACGACGCGAGCAGCTCGTCGATCTGGTTGATCGCCGACGTCGAGCCCTCGACCACGCCCATCTCCAGCACCTGCTGAAGGCCTTCGGCGGACGCGAATTTGGCGACGTAGACAGCACGCGTGCCGCCCTCGTGCTCGGAAAAGGTGTAGGTGTTCTCCGAAACCGGCATGTCGGGATTCGGGTTCAAATCGGCGTCGGCAAAGCCGTCGAGGAAGGCGAAGCTCGTCGGTTCGTCGACGCTGGTGATGTCCCAATACCCGGCGTACTTCTCGCCGTCCGGGCCGGTCATGAAGTAGGTGACCCGGCTGCCGGGGGTCAGGCTGTGGTCGACGAACGTCGCCGGGTGCGACGGCGGTCCCCATACCTTCTCCAGCTGACGCGGGTCGGCGTAGATCTGCCACACCCGCTGTACCGGCGCCGCGAAGTCGGCGGTGATGGTCAGCGTCAGGTTCTCCAGATCGTGCTGGACGTCGGTGACGGGCATTAGTCGTTCTCCTTCTCGGATGCGATGAGTTCGTCGATGCGTGCGATCCGGCCGCGCCAGACCTCTTCGAGTTCGGTGAGCATGGCCGCCACCGATTGCACGGCCGTCACGTCGCCGCTGGCCAATTGCTCACGGCCATGGCGCCGCTTGACGAGCAGTCCGGCCTTCTCCAGCACGGCGACGTGCTTCTGCACCGCGGCAAAGCTCATGTCGTACTTCAGCGCGAGTGCAGAGACCGAGTGCTCGCCGGCCAGCGCCCGCCGCATGATGTCGCGGCGGGTCCGGTCGGCGAGCGCATGGAAGAGGGCGTCCGCCCGGTCCTCCAGATCCACGGTCACACCGACAACATACAACCAATTGGTTGTATGTTGTCAAGGGGTTGACCAGTCGCGATTTCGGTTCGCGGTGCTCACGCTGCTAGAGTCGGTCATCGATACGGCGGTGCTGCGGTCCGCGGCGGCCCACGTATTTCCCCACTTGATTCCCACGCGGCACCGATTGATGGAGATGTATTCGTGGCGCTTACCGCCGAGCAGAAAAAAGAAATCCTGGGCCAGTACGGTCTGCACGGGACCGACACCGGTTCGCCGGAAGCCCAGGTGGCGCTGCTGACCAAGCGCATCGCCGACCTCACCGAGCACCTCAAGCAGCACAAGCACGACCACCACTCGCGACGTGGGCTGCTGTTGCTGGTCGGCCGCCGTCGCCGACTGCTCAAGTACGTTGCCGACCTCGACGTCGCGCGGTACCGCTCGCTGATCGAGCGCCTCGGTCTTCGCCGCTGAGGCCAAGACCCGCCGTGTAACATAGGGGCGTTGCGAGCCGGATTCCGGCTCGAACAACGGGTGCGGTGCATGCATATCCGCGTGTCCCGTTCCTGCGTGTCACACGCGAAGCTTCCCTGATCGGGCGGTCTTCGGTAGTGGCTGCCGGGCCCCAAACGATTGGGGAGCGCCCGGCCGCTTCGATCGACGGCCGTAGCCGACTGGATTCACCTGTGATGACGCGAAACAGCTGAACAGTGAAATCAGAAAGGCTGAACGGACTTCTATGTCTGTAGCTGAAATCGACGAAGGCGTATTCGAATCGACCGCCGTCATTGACAACGGGAGCTTCGGCACCCGCACCGTACGTTTCGAGACCGGCCGGCTTGCGCAGCAGGCCGCCGGCTCCGTTGTCGCCTACCTCGACGACGAGACCATGCTGCTGAGTGCGACCACCGCCAGCAAGACCCCCAAAGATCACTTCGACTTCTTCCCGCTCACGATCGACGTCGAGGAGCGGATGTACGCCGCCGGGCGTATCCCCGGGTCGTTCTTCCGCCGCGAAGGCCGTCCCTCCACCGACGCGATCCTGACCTGCCGGCTCATCGACCGTCCGCTGCGTCCGACCTTCGTCTCGGGCCTGCGCAACGAGATCCAGGTCGTGGTCACCATCCTGAGCCTGGACCCCAAAGATCTGTACGACGTGCTGGCGATCAACGCCGCGTCGGCGTCCACCCAGATTTCCGGTCTGCCGTTCTCCGGCCCGGTCGGCGGCGTGCGCGTCGCCCTGATCGACGGCCAGTGGGTTGCGTTCCCCACCGTCGAGCAGCTCGAATCCGCCGTGTTCGACATGGTCGTGGCGGGCCGCAAGGCCGGTGACGACGTCGCGATCATGATGGTCGAGGCCGAGGCCACCGAGAATGTGATCGAGCTGGTTGCCGGTGGCGCCGGCGCGCCCACCGAAGCCGTCGTGGCCGAGGGCCTCGAAGCCGCCAAGCCGTTCATCGCCGCACTGTGCGATGCACAGAAGGCGTTGGCGGACAAGGCTGCCAAGCCGGTCGCCGACTACCCGCTGTTCCCTGATTACCAGGACGACGTGTACGCGGCCGTTGCGCACGTGGCAGGCGACTCGCTTGCGCAGGCGCTCACCATCGCCGGCAAGCACGAGCGCGACGAGCGCACCGACGAGATCAAGAACGAGGTCCTCGGCGAGCTCAGCGAGACATTCGCCGGGCGCGAGAAGGAGATCGGCGCGGCCTACCGCTCGCTGACCAAGAAGCTTGTGCGCCAACGGATCCTGACCGACCACTTCCGCATCGACGGTCGCGGTGTCACCGACATCCGCGCCCTGTCGGCGGAGGTCGCCATCATCCCGCGGGCGCACGGCAGCGCGCTGTTCGAGCGTGGCGAGACCCAGATCATGGGTGTCACGACTCTCGACATGGTCAAGATGGCCCAGCAGATCGACTCACTGGGGCCGGAGACGTCAAAGCGCTACATGCATCACTACAACTTCCCGCCGTACTCGACCGGTGAGACCGGCCGGGTCGGCTCCCCGAAGCGCCGCGAGATCGGTCACGGGGCGCTTGCCGAGCGTGCGCTGGTTCCGGTGCTGCCGAGCGTCGAGGAGTTCCCGTACGCGATCCGCCAGGTGTCGGAAGCGTTGGGCTCCAACGGTTCCACCTCGATGGGCTCGGTGTGCGCCTCGACGCTGTCGCTGCTGAACGCCGGTGTGCCGCTGAAGGCGCCGGTGGCCGGTATCGCCATGGGTCTGGTCTCCGATGACGTCGACGGCGAGCGTCGCTTCGTCACCCTGACCGACATCCTCGGCGCCGAGGATGCCTTCGGCGACATGGACTTCAAGTGCGCGGGCACCAAGGACTTCGTCACCGCACTGCAGTTGGACACCAAGCTGGACGGCATCCCGTCGCAGGTGCTGGCCGGTGCGCTGTCGCAGGCCAAGGATGCGCGCCTGACGATCCTCGAGGTCATGGCCGAGGCCATCGACGCCCCGGACGAGATGAGCCCGTACGCACCGCGCGTCACGGCCATCAAGGTCCCGATCGACAAGATCGGCGAGATCATCGGCCCCAAGGGCAAGATGATCAACTCGATCACCGAGGAGACCGGCGCCTCGATCTCGATCGAGGACGACGGCACGGTGTTCGTCGGTGCGACCGACGGTCCGTCGGCGCAGGCGGCCATCGACCGCATCAACGCGATCGCCAACCCGCAGCTGCCCAAGGTCGGGGAGCGGTTCCTCGGAACCGTGGTCAAGACCACCGATTTCGGTGCTTTCGTATCGCTGCTGCCCGGCCGTGACGGCCTGGTCCACATCTCGAAGCTGGGTAGGGGCAAGCGGATCGCCAAGGTCGAGGATGTCGTCAAGCTCGGCGACAAGCTCCGTGTGGAGATCGCTGACATCGACAACCGCGGCAAGATCTCGCTGATCCTGGTGGACGAAGAGGGGGCAGCGGCTCCCGACGATGCACCGGCGCCCGTGGATGCCGATGCCGCGACTGCCAGCAGCTAGTTCCGGCGGGCAGGAGCGAAGCGACACGGGGATCAACACAGCTGCACTTCGCCGCGGCCGGCGGCTCAATGAGGCGCCGGTTGCGGTGCGGCGCACGGTCCTTTCCGGCGGGCTGCGGGTCGTCACCGAATTCGTGCCGTCGGTGCGGTCGGCCTCGGTAGGTGTCTGGGTCAACGTGGGTTCGCGCGATGAAGGCCCGACTGTTGCCGGTGCCGCGCACTTCCTCGAGCACCTGTTGTTCAAGGCGACCCCCACGCGCACGGCCGTCGAGATCGCTCAATCGGTCGACGCCGTCGGCGGTGAACTCAACGCGTTCACCGCCAAAGAACACACCTGTTACTACGCTCACGTTCTGGACGATGATCTCGAGCTGGCCGTCGATCTGGTGGCCGACGTAGTGCTCAACGGCGTGTGCGCATCCCAGGACGTCGAACTGGAACGCGATGTCGTCCTCGAAGAGATCGCGATGCGCGACGACGACCCCGAAGACGCACTCGGCGACGTGTTCCTGACCGCCATGTTCGGCGACCATCCTGTCGGGCGGCCCGTGATCGGCAGCGTCGACTCGGTCTCCGGGATGACCAGGTCGCAGCTGCACTCCTTCCACGTGCGCCGGTACACCCCGGAGCGGATGGTCGTGGCGGTAGCGGGCAATGTCGACCATGACGAGGTCGTTCGGTTGGTGCGCAAGCATTTCGGACCGCACTTGGTGAAAGGACGCCGACCGCTGCCGCCGCGCAAGGGCACCGGCCGGCTGACCGGCGCTCCCAGCCTGGAGTTGATCAACCGTGACGCCGAGCAGACCCATTTGGCGCTCGGGGTACGGGTGCCCGGTCGCAACTGGCCGCAGCGATGGGCCTTGTCGGTGCTCAACACCGCCCTGGGCGGCGGCCTGAGTTCCCGGCTGTTTCAGCAGATTCGGGAGAACCGCGGATTGGCCTATTCGGTGTACTCGTCTGTTGACAGTTTCTCGGACGCGGGAGCATTGTCGGTGTATGCGGCGTGTCTTCCCGAGCGGTTCGACGAGGTGGTGCGGTTGACCACCGAAGTCCTCGAGGGCGTGGCGCGCGACGGCATCACCGAAGCGGAGTGCCGGATCGCCAAGGGGTCTATCCGTGGCGGGCTGGTGCTGGGTCTGGAAGACTCCGCGTCGCGCATGCACCGTTTGGGCCGCAGCGAGCTGAACTACGGCGAGTACCGCAGCGTGGCCAGCACGTTGGAGCACATCGACGCGGTCACTCTCGACCAGGTCAACGCAGTGGCCCGCCAGGTGCTGACCAAGCCCTTCGGAGCCGCCGTCCTGGGCCCGCACAGATCCAAACGTTCTCTGCCACAGCCACTTCGGACGATCAGGAGTTAGCCGTGTCGTTTCGCCTGCAGGACTTGGCGGTACCCATTCTCGGTGCACCAATGGCAGGCGGTCCGAGCACGCCCGCCCTGGCGGCAGCGGTGTCCAACGCCGGCGGCCTGGGATTCGTGGCGGCCGGCTATCTGACTGCGGATAAATTCGCCGAGATCATCGGCGGAGCTCGGGCCCTGACCTCGGCGCCGATCGGCGTGAATCTCTTTGTGCCAGGCCCTTCGGCGGCGACTCCCGACGCGCTCGAGCGCTACCGCGAACAGCTGGCGCCGCTGGCCGAACACTACGGCGCTGAGATTCCGCAGCCGCACGCCGACGACGACGCCTGGCAGGCCAAACTCGACGTGGTCGCCGACGCCGCCCCGGAAGTCGCCTCGTTCACCTTCGGCTGCCCATCGCCCGAAGTCATTGCCCGGCTGCGTGATCGGGGCGTCCTGGTCGCAGTCACCGTTACCAGCCTGGACGAGGCGGGCGTGGCGGTAGCTGCCGGTGCCGACGCTCTGGTGGTGCAAGGCCCAGAGGCAGGCGGGCATCGGGGAACGTTCGATCCCGTCGCCCGGCCCGGCGAAGACCCGCTCGATTCACTGCTGGCCGCGATCGTCGCGGCGCACGACCTGCCGGTGATCGCCGCGGGCGGTCTTTCCAGCGCGGCGGATGTCCGTCGCGTGCTCGATGGCGGAGCCGCCGCGGCGCAGGCCGGCACCGCGTTCCTGCTGGCCGACGAGGCCGGCACCAACGCCGCCCATCGCGGCGCGCTGACCGATGCGAACTTCACCGAAACCGTGGTGACGCGGGCATTTTCGGGACGGTATGCGCGCGGGCTGGCCAACAACTTCACCGACCGCTATGACGATGTGGCGCCGCTGGGATATCCGGAGGTCAACCAGATGACCGGTCCTTTGCGTCGCGCCGCGGTCGCCGCCGGTGACCCGCACGGCACGAATCTGTGGGCGGGAACGTCGTGGCGGCAGATCAGCGCGGGCAGCGCCGCCGATATCGTCGCGGCATTGGCCGGTGACGCTGGATGAGTCTGCCGCGCCGACGATTTCTGGTAGCCGGTGCGGCGCTGACTTTCGTCGCGGCATGCGGTAGCAGGACGGTGCCCACGCATCCGACCCTCAGCGACCCGGCCGAGCCGCTGCCACCGGTCGGGCAGCGGATCGCCGCTCTGGAAAAGCGACACAACGCCGTCGTCGGCCTGTATGCGCAGAACCTCGATTCGAAAACCGAGGTGGCGTATCGCGACGGCGACCTGTTCGCGATGTGTTCGACGTTCAAGGCCTATCTCTCGGCCCGGGTGCTGCAGAAGGCTCAGGCGGGGGAGTTGCTGTTGACCGACAGCGTGCTGGTCGAGCCGGCGGATCTGAAGCCGAATTCCCCCCGCACCGAGCCGAATGTCGGTCAGCGGATGGCGCTTTCGGATCTGTGCGCGGCCGCTCTGCAGGTCAGCGACAACACCGCGGCGAACCTGTTGTTGCGCACCATCGGCGGGCCGCCGGCGATCACCGCGTTCGCCCGATCGATCGGTGATGATCGCAGCCGGCTGGACCGCTGGGAGGCCGAGCTGAACTCGGCCCTTCCGGACGATCCTCGCGACACCAGCACGCCCCGCGCACTTGGCGGCGGTATCGCGAGGGTGCTCACCGGTGATGTCCTCGACGAGCCGCACCGCAAACAGCTCGAAGACTGGATGCGGGCCAACACGACCTCGAGCATGCGAGGCGGTCTACCGCCGCGCTGGACGACGGCCGACAAGACCGGGTCCGGTGACTACGCCAGCACCAACGACGTCGGGATCGCATTCGGACCCAACGGCGAACACGTCCTGCTGGCGATCATGACCCGTACCAAGTCCGACGACGCGCGTGCCGAGCCGCTGCGCCCGCTCATCGCCGAGGTGGCGACTCTGGTGTTGCCGGAGGTCACACAGCCGCGATGAGTTTCGCTCGCAGAGGGTGTCAGTCCTAGGGAAGAAACCAGCCGAAAGGATTCATCGTGAGTGACTACGCCGCCCCCGTCGGGGCGCCTATCTGGTTCGACCTGATGAGCAGCGATCCCGTGCGCGCTGCGGATTTCTACCAGCAGATCTTCGGCTGGCACCTCGAGGGGCCGGCCAATCCGGAGTTCGGCGGCTATCAGAACTTCACCCGCAACGGTAAGCGGGTCGCGGGGCTGATCCCGCCGATGGGCGATGGCCCGGCCAACATCTGGTCGGTGTACTTGCACACCTCCGACGGCACTGCCACCGTCGCGGCCGCGGAGGCGGCAGGGGCGACGGTGATGGTGCCCCCGATGGCGGTCGGCGACCTGGGTTCGATGATGGTTGTCGCCGACCCGGCCGGCGCCGTCATCGGATTCTGGCAACCCGGCACACACCCGGGGTTCACGGAATGGGGTGAGCACGGCACGCCGTACTGGTTCGAATGCCAGAGCAAGGACTTCGAGACGTCAGTGGCGTTCTATCAAGCGGTTCTCGGCGCTCGGATTGAAGAGATCGGAACCGGTGGAGACCCGGAGGCCGTCGGGCCAGACCGTTATGGGCAGGTCTTCGTCGGGGAGAGTGCGTATTCGGGAATCATGGACGCGGCCAAGCTTTTTCCGGCCGAGGTGCCGTCGTTCTGGCAGGTATACATCACCGTCGACGATGTGGCCGCGACAGTCAAGCAGGCCGAGGCGCTGGGCGCGGAGATCTTGATGCCCGGGGAGGACACCCCCTACGGCACCCTCGCCGTGATCAGAGATCCGCTGGGCGCGCTGATCTGCCTAGGGCATCCGCCGGAGGGTATGTCCCGGCCCTGAACGTCAACGAACCGGGACGCTAAGAAGCTGTCCCGGTCCGCTGTGTGGCGGTGAGCTATTGACTCACAAGAATTTTCAGGCCAGCAGGCCGGCCGGATCGGTGTAGGCCAGATCCAGGTCGTGGGCGACCTCGTGGTTGAGCAGTTGTCCGTGGTGGGTCGACAAGCCCTTGGCCAAAGCCGGGTCGGACACGCACGCGTCCCGCCAACCCTTGTCGGCCAGCTTGATCACGTAGGGCATGGTGGCGTTGGTCAGTGCGTAGGTCGACGTGCGCGGGACTGCGCCGGGCATGTTGGCCACGCAGTAGAACACCGCGTCGTGCACCATGAAGGTCGGGTTGTCGTGCGTGGTGGGCTTGGAGTCCTCGAAGCAGCCGCCCTGGTCGATGGCGATGTCGACCAGAACCGCGCCCGGCTTCATCTGTGCCACAGTCGCATTGGTGACCAGTTTGGGTGCCTTGGCGCCCGGTACCAGCACGGCACCGATGACGAGGTCGGCCTGCTTGACGGCGTCCTCGAGGTCGAGTCGCGAGGAGTACCGGGTCTCGATGGCGCCACCGTATTCGGCGTCGATCTTTCGCAGGATGTTGATGTTGAGGTCGAACACGGTGACGTGTGCGCCCATACCCCAGGCGACGGCAGCGGCGTTGTCGCCGGCCATTCCGCCGCCGATCACGACGACCTTCGCCGGGGCGACGCCGGGAACGCCGCCCATCAGTACACCGCGACCGCCCTGGGTACGCATCAAGTGGTAGGCGCCGACCTGTGCGGAAAGCCGGCCGGCCACCTCGCTCATGGGAGCCAGGAGGGGAAGCGCCACCGACCCGTCTGATCCGGTGGTCTGCACCGTCTCGTAGGCGATCGACGTGGTGCCCGACGCGAGCAGGGCGTCGGTGCACGGCCGCGACGCCGCCAGGTGCAGGTAGGTGAAGAGGGTCTGGTCCTTGCGCATGCGCGAGTACTCGGCCTCGATGGGTTCCTTGACCTTCAGCAGCAGGTCGGCCTCGGCCCACACCTGTTCGGCACCGTTGATGATCTGCGCACCGGCTGCCTTGAAGTCGGCGTCGTGGATGGCCGATCCTTCGCCGGCGCCGGCCTGGACGATGACGTCGTGGCCACGGCGGACCAGCTCGGAAACGCCGGCCGGGGTGATCGCGACGCGGTATTCGTTGTTCTTGATCTCCGTCGGGATGCCGACGCGCATGATCGCTCCTTGACTTGGATTTGCCCCCACCAATTGTGAAGAACATTCGATGTGATCGCAATCATGATGACGAAGATTCGATAGAATGCCGCCATGACCGAAGGATCGACGACATCCGCTGTCCGCGCGACGCCTGTTCCGAAGGATGTTCGGGCCGACCTCGACGATGTCGATCGGCGGATCCTCGCGGCGCTGCATGCCGACGCGCGAATCTCCAACAGTGCGCTGGCCGACGCGGTCGGAATCGCGCCGTCGACCTGTCACGGCCGGGTACGTCGGCTGCAGGACATCGGGGTGATCCGCGGCTTCTACACCGATATCGATCCAGCCGCGATCGGGTTGTCGCTGCAAGCCATGATCTCGGTGACCCTGCAAGCCAACGCCCGCGGCAAGATTCTCAGCTTCATCCAGCAGATTCGGCGCAAGCCGCAGGTGATGGATGTCTACTTCCTGGCCGGCGCCGACGATTTCATCATTCACGTGGCCGCCCGTGACACCGATGACTTGCGGTCGTTCGTCGTCGAAAACCTCAACGCCGACGCCGATGTATCCGGCACGCAGACGTCGTTGATCTTCGAGCACCTGCGCGGCGCCGCACCGCTGTAGGTCGGCGTCAGGCCGCGTCGTCATCCCCGGCCAGCCGTTCGGGGTGGTGGTAATCGTTGGTGCCGCCATGCAGCATCGGCAGCCCCGGTGGCGGGATCCATTCGGTGGTGCCGTCGGGGCGTTTTCGGGTGGTCCAGCCGCCGGTTTCGACGAGTTGGTTGTCGGGTGGGCAGGCCAGCGTGAGGTCGTCGACGTCGGTTGCGCCACCGCTTTTCCAGTCCTTGGTGGCGTGGTGCACCGCGCTGTGGTACCCGGGTGCGTCACACCCGGGTCTGGTGCAGCCGCGGTCTTTGGCGTGCAACATGATTCGTTGGTCGGCGGACGCGATGCGTTTGGTGCGGCCCAACCACAGTGCGCGCCCATCCTGCCCGTCGAACAGCGCGAGGTAATGGTAGGCATGTGCGCTCATGCGGATCAGGTCCCGCATCGGCAGCAGTGTGCCCCCGGCGGTCACCGCCTGGCCGGTCTTGGCTTGAATGTCCTGCAGAGTTGCCGAGACGATGACTGTCACGGGTAACCCGTTGTGCTGACCGAACTTCGGATTCCCGAGCTGTCCGCGCACCAGGGCTTTGAGAGCGTCATGCCGGCGTTGGCCATGGCTGCGTAGATCCCGTTGGACCAGCTCCTCGGACGGGTCTACCGTCGGGTTGTCGTCGGCGGGGTTGCATACACCGGGGGCAGCGAACTTCGAGAACCAAGCGTCGAGTTCCGAGCGCAACTCCGGGTCGGCGACCAGGCGGCCAACGCTCATGCCATCAACGCCTTGGCCGCCACACCACACGAATCCGCGTCTGCGGGCCCGGTCTTCATCCGAGAACGTGCCATCAGGGTTCAGGTGCAGGGCCAGTCGGTGGGCGACTTTCTCCAGCTGGTCCGGGCGCAGAACCGCCGCCTTGTGCGCCAATGAACGTTCGGCCTTCTCCACCTCGGCGGGCGGCACGTGATCGGGCAGGTCGCGGAAGAACTTCTGGATGACCCGCAGGTGCTCGTTGTCGAGCTGCCCTGCTGCCCACGCCGTCGAGGTCGCGGGCAACTGCGGTGCCAACGGTTCCCCGGTCAACGCCCGCCGCGGAGCCAGCTGCTCACTATCGCGGATGCGCCGCTTGGCCTCCCGGGGACTGATCCGCAGTACATCGGCCAGCGTGATGCCCACCGGGGGGCAGCCCTCGAATCGCTCCAGTCGGCCCACCCAGGCCAGGGACACCGCCGTCAGCACGCGCCGCAGCGTCTCCAACTGCTCCACAACCGCGAACCGCTCGGGCGGAGACAACGCCTCGATATCAAGCGTGGCCAGGGCCTCGACGTCACCGCCGAGCGTCGCCAGCACCCCATCTATCGAACGCATGTTCGAAAGACTACGCCGGGCCACCGACAAGGACGGCCGGGCTGGTCAGTGGCGACGAGCGGACGACGCGGTGGAGGATTTCGCCTTGGTCCGGCTCGTTGGTGCGGTGGTGGCAGCCTTGGCGGCGGAGCGCTTGCTCGACGCCGCCGACCTCGTCGGTGCCGCGGCGGACCGAGCCGGTTGAATCGCGGCTGACGACGGAGCATTCGGATCGACAATGTCAACCGGCCGGTGATAGGCCTTCTCGATGATCGGCCGAAGTTGTTTGTCCAACGCTGGGGCGAACGGGCCCGCCCACGCGATCAAGGGCAGCGTTTTGGTCGGCACCCAGACATACGTGACGTTGCCGGGCTGCCCCGCCACATCAGGTGTGAAACGCGAGTAACTGGGGTCGTCGAGATTGACGTTGCGATAGTCGGTGTGGATGGAGAACATCCCGGCGAACGCATTGGCCACCGCAAGCAGATTGGACGTGTCGTCCGGCCAGTCGGCCCAGCCGTCGTATTGCCGGATGACCTCGGTGCCCGTGTAGGCGGTGTCCGGTGGCAGCCACGGTTGCGTCGAGCTCTCGGTCTTGGGTCGCCGGCCGCCGTACGGATTCTCCGGGTTGCCGATGGACACCCAGGTCAGGCGGCTCGGGTCCGGCGCGTTGGCCGGGTCGGCGGCAAACCGTCGTAGATCGGAGTAGACAACCTGTCCACCCTGGCTGTGGCCGAACAGCACGATTTGCTCGTCGGCGGGCAGCGCCGCGATGGCCTGCTGGACGTTTGTTGCTCCCTGATCGGTGAACGTGCCGACAGGAAACGCGAAATAGTCGACCGGCTGGCAGTGATTGGGCGACTTACACAGGTCACCCTGCAGCTGTGTCGGCACAAAATGCCAAATATGCTGCATGCCGACGAAGCCGCCCTCGAGGGTGAGAACTGTTGCCGCGTTGCTCACCGGAGCTGCCGCGATCAACGCGGCACTCATTGCTGCGGCCAATCCAACGTGTTTGAACATCCCGACCTCCCCAAGGGGAATGGTAGGACCTGGCAACCCCCGGTGGGTGATGAATGGCGCATTGAGCCGGCGTAAAGGCGCCTCGATAAGCTGCTGGTATGCGAGTTGCGGTCCTGGGAGCCAGAGGCAAAGTCGGAACCACCATGTGCGAGGCCGTGCGGGACGCCGACGACCTGACGCTGAGCGCTGAAGTCGACGCCGGTGATGCGCTGTCGCTGTTGACCGACAGCGACACCGAGGTGGTCATCGACTTCACCCATCCCGATGTGGTGATGGACAACCTGAAGTTCCTCATCGACAACGGAATCCACGCCGTCGTCGGCACCACCGGCTTCACCGATGAGCGGATCGACACCGTTCGCACTTGGCTGGCAGACAAGCCCGAATCCGCAGTGCTGATCGCCCCGAACTTCGCCATCGGCGCCGTGCTGTCGATGCACTTCGCGCAGAAAGCCGCGCCCTACTTCGAGTCCGTAGAAGTGATCGAATTGCACCATCCGCACAAGGCTGACGCCCCGTCGGGGACCGCTACCCGAACCGCGCGCTTGATCGCCGAAGCGCGAAAAGATCTGCCGCCCAACCCCGATGCCACCAGCACCGGCCTGGAAGGTGCCCGCGGCGCCGACGTGGACGGCGTGCCGGTGCACTCCATTCGGTTGACCGGACTCGTCGCGCACCAGGAGGTGTTGTTCGGCACCCTGGGGGAGACGCTGACCATCCGGCACGACAGCCTCGACCGCACATCATTCGTGCCGGGCGTGCTGCTTGCCGTCCGCCAGATCGCTGCCCGGCCCGGCCTCACCATCGGAATCGAACCGCTGCTCGACCTGTGAATGCAGCCCTGCGCATCCAACTGCTGATCGGCCTCCTGTGTGTGGCCCTGGTGGTCTACTTCCTGCTATTGGGCCGGACGGGGATCACGCTGATCGCCACCGGCACGCCGGTTGCGGTCGCACTCGGCATCGGCGTGCTGATCCTTCCGGTCATCGGGGCGTGGGCAATGGTCGCGACGTTGCGGGCCGGGTTCGCCCATCAGCGGTTGGCCCGGCTGGCCGTCGAGGCCGGGATGGAACTCGACGTGAGCCAGTTGCCGCGCACGCCGTCGGGCCGCATTGAGCGCAATGCCGCCGACGCGCTGTTCGACACCGTGCGAGCCGAAGTGGAAGCCGACCCGGACAACTGGCAGCGGTGGTACCGGCTCGCACGAGCCTACGACTATGCCGGCGACCGCGGTCGGGCTCGTGAGACCATGCGCAAAGCTGTTGCCCTGCAAGCGGAGTCGCCAATATGAAGCGTCTACTGATGGTGCACCACACGCCGTCGCCGCACTGCCAGGAAATGTTCGAGGCGGTGTTATCCGGTGCGACCGATCCCGACATCGAGGGTGTCGAGGTGGTGCGTCGGGCGGCACTGACGTGCTCGGCCACCGACATGCTCGAAGCCGACGGCTATCTGTTGGGTACGCCGGCCAACCTCGGCTACATCAGCGGTGCGCTGAAGCATGCGTTCGACCAGTCGTACTACCAGATTCTGGACTCCACCCGCGGGCGCCCGTTCGGGGTCTACCTGCACGGCAACGAGGGCACCGAGGGAGCCGAACGGGCCATCGACGGCATCACCGCGGGACTGGGCTGGGTGCGGGCCGCGGAGACGGTCATCGTGTCGGGCAAGCCGACCAAGGGTGACGTCGAGGCGTGCTGGAATCTCGGCGCGACGGTTGCTGCTGAACTGATGGAGTGAATTGGGCTTAGCCCGAGGGTCTGTCAAACCCCTGCGAAAAGAGTGTTTGCGCCCTGATCGGTTGCACAGAGGCGGGTCCAAGGCGATTTATCGCACTTTGGAAAGCCGTACCTCGTTGCGGGATAGCTGTGTCTGATCGCTGTCGCGCGGCCGCTGCCCGTACCGGCGATGCGACCGAGTCCACGCCGGGGATCTCCTGGCCGAGGCGGTCGACCTGGTTTCCGATATCCATGAAGGGCGGAATTAGTATCTGCGGCTGTTCCGAACCAGGTGCTTGCGATGAATTTCGCAAGGCGGGTCCGACCGCCACGACCTCCGGCGGCGGCGTCGGACCCGAACTCTGGTCTTTCAACATGTTGCTCTTGCTACCGGCGTTGTCGTCGGGCTTCGTTGGGATGTCTGATCCGCCACCGTGATGAGGCAAGTGAGCCGTCTGCCCTCCGCCGCCGAAAAACGGTGCCGCGGCGGACGTCTGGGCAGACCCCGGTGAGGTGCCCGCTAGCTGCTCGAGATGCTGCCGCCACGCCTGAAGGTAGCTGAACAGCTGTTGTGCATAGTCCGGAGCGGACGGCGCGGGCTGTGCTGGGAAGGGCGTGGTTGACACGGGCTGTCCAACCGCCGACGCGGCTGGCGGCATGAACGAGTTGGCGGCAGGCGGAGAGCCACCCGCCAAACTCGCCCATTGCTGCAGAAGCTGTTGCCCTGCTTGAAGATAGGCGAGCAGTTGCTGCAGGTAATCCGGTGAAGGTGTGAACATTTTAACCTCCTGCTGGTGCGGTCGGGAAAGGTGTGGAGATACCGAGCGGGTAGGGAGCCACCATGTCCAGTGGATGCGGCAGTGACCGCTGGCAAAATTCTGAATCGAGGTTGCGGAGAGGGCGTGTGTCGGCCGGCTCACGGTTCTCGATGTCGAACACATAGCAGTAATCACCGGCCGGTGTCGGCATCCGGATTGGACTCGACAGGCTCTGATCGAGGAAACCGTACGGGAATACCCACTCCAGCGGCGGGCTCTTCTCCCGGCGGTCGATGCCACCTGATTCGACCCAGATGTAGTGGTCGAGAATGGCATTGACCGCATGGCGGCCCGACTCGCACGCGGCCTCCATCGACGTCAATCGAGTAAACGTCTTGTTCCACGTGCCGGCGAAGACCACCGAATTGTTGTGCACTTGATAGCCGCCATGGCGCGCTTGCCAGACGTTGGCGTGCTGAAGGTTATTGAGCCACACCTCCTCAGGAGGTATGAAACTCCATGACGTTCCGTGCGGATTCCACGGCTCAGCGCTGGGTCGGTTGCCCCAATCTCCCACGATAGGGACCAGGTACGGAGTTTTGTTGCGGACCACCCGGCCTTGGCCCTGACCCGGTCCGCCCGCCATGACGAGACCGCGATCGAGCGCGTACCACATCGGGCTCGGCACGACCCCTTGTCCACCCGATCCCGAATCGCCGGCCAGCGCGGTGGTGATCTGACGCCACACCTCCGAGGCAATCTCGTCGGGCGTGCAGTCGCGTGCCGCCTTTGCTTGACCGGACTCGTCGACCACGTACGGAGACGGGGTATTGAAATCCCCGATGTCGACCGACAGCACCGAGACATGGCCGTCGCGGTCCAGAATTGGTCGCTTCTCCCACAATCCAGTCTGATTGACCGACGACAGTCCCCACGGGCTACCTACGTACAGCATGTGCCCTCGGACCAGTTGAAACTCCGTATCGAAGTAATACTGGATCCCACACAGTGTTTGGAACCGATCCCATGGCACTCGCCCCAGCTCGTCCATCGAGTAGGGATCCCGCCATTGTTGTGGTCGGGTGGCGCGCGGCTGCAACGGGCCATCAGGTGGCGGAGCTGTGGTGGTGAAACCCTCCAGCTTGGCCGCGGTACCGCCCGTGCCTCCGGCGTGCAATGCGGCTGCGAGGTATTCGGCCGCGGGTGCATCGACGGCGACGACCGTGTAATCCGCAGTCACCCGGGTGCCGTTGGCGAACGTGATCTGCGCACGTGGCCGCAGATGGGGTGGGTACTTCGGGTCGAGCGCCGGTGGGTCAAGTCGGATCGCCGCCGTATGGACGAAGCGGACGCCGAGTGCGAGGAGATGGTGGTACCAATGGTCGAACCACGACTCGGTGGTGGGACCATTGAGCACGCCGTCGGCTTTATTGTCGCGGCGGTCCATGCTCAGGTACAGCTGCAGGTTAGTGCTGAGATTTGTACGCGCGTCACCCCAGCGTGAGTCGAGGGCGACCAAAACCCTTGGCATCTGCCGCAATAGCTTGTCGCATCGCGGTGTGTAGGAGTATCTGTCCGTCCCGGTTTGGGGGTCGTGTCCGACGAAGAAGTCGTAAGCCGAGACGTTCTGCAATTCAAACGCGCGCCGTATCGGGCTCGTAACTAGGTAGCGAAGCAGCCTGCTCTCGTAGGTTGCGACGTCTGTCGGGGCGAACCCGAACGTTGTGAGTTGCGTTAGAATACTGAGGAATTCGGCGGGGCTGCGCGGAAGTTCGCGGGGAAAGATGAGTGAGGGCTCGCCGTCGGCAGTGGCGCCCTGGGTGACAACCCGCCGCACGTTGTCATAGACGGTCCGTGAGGTCGGTGTCCAATGGGACGTGCCGTCGGCCCGATGTGTGTTCTGGTACACCGGGATGCGCTGGAACATGTCCCAGATGTGTAGGTAATACGCGGGGAAGAAGCGGAAGCCGTGCTCGCCCGCCACCGCACGCCCGGGCGCAGGTGGGTGGCCCAGCCGCCCAGGAAAGGGCCGCAACTCAGCTTGGCTTCCGTCTCGTGTACCGACGGTCGAATATTGAGACGCGGCAAGGCCGCCGAGCTTGACGGGCGGGTATGCGCCGTCAGACTTGGGGCCCAACCCGTTACGTTCGTCGCGTTCCGCCTCGTACACCGTGACGATGAAGCCCCGCTCGGCAAGTTCCTGAGCGGCGGTCAACCCCGCGATGCCGGCGCCGATCACCGCTACGGTCGGACGTCGTTTGCAGGACGCCGGTGTCGTGATGCCGTCGGTCATGGCGTCCCTGCCCTCAGGTCCGACAGCAGCGCGGGCACGCTTGCCGCTCTGACCGCGGCATGTACGTACGCCTGCAACGAGGCATGAGCGCGTTGGACGTCATCGAGCGAGCCGTGAACCGCAACCGTGCCTGCCTCCACGGCCTCGTGGAGCTCGGTCCTGGCGTCGATCAGATCGAGGATGGCGGCTCGGGAGGTGGCAATTCGGACGTTGACCGCCTGCATCGAACCGTCCGACACCTCAATATGTTCACCACCGCGGATCGAGAACACCTCATCACCGATGACGAGTTCGACGACGAGTGGACCGAGGTTGGCCACCAGCAGTCGGTAGCTGCCGGGGACATCTTCCTTGAGATGCTCGACTGAGCGGCGAAGAATCGACGAAACCGGTTCAGCCATAGAGGAACTCGAATACACCGGTGCCGACAAAATCGAAGGCCTCGCCCCTGATCGTGCCGCTCGCCCGGACGGTGCCGTCGGTTTCACAGAGTACGATCGACCGGTCAAGACGCACTTCGCTTGGTTGCGCCAGTCGGGCGTAGGAACGTGAGTGGAACTCAGCGCGCACCGTATCGCCCGCGCGGTTCGCCGTGATGTCGATTCGCTCGGGGACACCGGGTACCTCGCCGTCGAGCAGTAGCCGCATCGGTGGCGGTAGAGTGCAATCGGCCGGGCGGCTGAATCTGCCGCACGAAAGTGTCTGTACCGCCGCGTGCCGGAATATCGCGGCCGGCTCGTCATGATGCCACACATAGAGTGAGCGAGAAATAGACCGCAGCCAGTTCCGGTCCGTGATCTCCACGAACACCATCGACCACGGGTCCGTGGAGCCGGTGGGCAAGATCGTTCCCCAGGTCCAACCGAAATCATCGCCCCACCGGAATCGACCCCAGTTGTGGTCGTGGTAGGCGAGGTCGTCCTCGAAGCGGTGCTGTCGGCCGCCGATTTGGAGCCAGCCCTGCGCGCGCAATCTTGGTACGAACAGCCAGCTGATTCGGCCATCACCCGCCGGCTCGTTGCGGACGACGAACGGCTGGCTTGTCGGGGTGAAGTGCACTTCGCCCCGGATCTGCTTGTCCGGCAAACTGATTGACACACGGTAGCCGTCCGATTGCACGGCCATCCGGTTGCCGCCGATCGTCAGCTCGCCCAGATCGGCCGAGAGGTCGACTGCGTGCGCATCGAATCGCTCGATGGCGCCGGTCCAGTTCTGGTCGTACGCGATCACGATGACGCGTGGCGCGAGCCGGACTTCGTCGGCGTCGAACACCTCGTTATTGAGGCTGAAGTTGATGAGCACCCGGACGCCGTGCCCGTGGATCACGAAGTGGTGCCATTCCTTGAACCAGGCGGGCCGGGCGGTTGCCAGTACCGGCGTCCGTAAAAAATCGCTGCGGGCGAGCATCAAGGTCATCGCAGAAACCTCGCTGTCGCGGCGACCTCGAGGGTCGGTTTATGCGATGTGCTCGGGGAGTTGGCCATTCGCTGGATCGCTGCCCCCGTGCTCGCGAGCCCGAGTAATGCGTACACGAAGTCGTCGCAGTCGCGGGCGGGGCGAGCGTGACGGTCGCCTTCAGCGGCGAGCGAGCGGACCATGTCGGCCAAACCTGCGAGACCGACTAGGTACCCGATGAAATCGCTCCTGTCTGCGAGTGCTTCGTGAGGATCGTTGAGCGTCATGCGAACCCCTCGGGCCGCAACCGGGCCAGGATCGAATCGTCGAGGCCTTGGCCTACGACGACATCGACCAGCAGATCGGCCCAGGCGTCCGGGGTTCCGCTCGGTGCTGCGGGACCGCCGAGAACGTTGAGACTTACCATCTCCCAGACGCGGCGCAAGTTCTCCACCGACTCAGAAGCAACCAGCCCGTCGCGCAACCGAGCCCCGCGGGGGGTTTGCGCGTAGCGATGCCCCTCGGCGACAAGGACGTCATGCAGCCGCCGCGCCGCCGCGGGGTTGCCGAGCACCGCGCGTCGTGCGCCCAGTAACAGGTCGAACACCGCCCGCTGCGGCCCATCGGCATCCTCAGGTCGCGGCGGATGCAACTGCGGTGTCGCGTGTTCGATGAGATCGAGGGTGAGTTCGCGGACCCTCTCGAGCTCGGCGAGCATGCCGGCCATCTCTTCGGGGCTCATCGCGTCCGCCCATGTACGTAATCCACGAGATCGGCCAGCACGTCCCGGTGGCGGCTGTGGGGAAACCAGTCCAGACTCGCCAGCACGGCGGCCGCCTTCTCGGCATGGTCGGCGGCGACGTCCCGGGCGTGCCGCAGCGAGCCGACGTCGTGCATCAGTTCGTAGAGCCAGCGAATCTCGTCTATGCCTTTGCACTCCGTCGGCTGGTGCCCCTGCAGTCGCGCTTCCAGTTCGGCCCGCCCCGACTCCGACAAGTGCCCTCGCGTCGTCAGTGCGTCGAGGAGTTCGGTCAACCCGAGTTCACCGTCCGCGCTGGGGCGTCGCTTGGCCAGGATCGCGACGACCTGAGCCTGGTCTTGCGGTTCGGCATGCCGCAATGCGTGCAAGAGCATCAGGGTTCGCTTGCCCTCCCAAAGATCTCCGCCGATCTCCTTGCCGTACTCCTGCGGGTCGCCACGCAGGTTGAGCAAGTCATCCGTTATCTGGAAGGCCGCGCCGAGATACCGGCCGAAAGACTCCAACGGCTCCATGCGCTCCGGCCCCGCCCCGGCGGCGATCGCGCCGGCTTGCAGGGGAGTGATGAACGTGTACCAACTGGTTTTCAGTTCCACCATCTTCAAGTAGTCGGCGTCGTTGAGCCGCCAACTGTTGGACCGCACCCACTCGAGCTCCAATGCCTGTCCGTCGACGGTCAGCCGAGTCATCTTGGCGACCGCCCGCAGAATGCGCAGCGCAGGTCCGAGTCCCACTCGTTCAACATTGTCGAGCAGCGGTTGCAGTGACAGCGAAAGCATGGCGTCGCCGACGTTGATGGCGATCGGGACGCCGTGGTCGATGTGAAGCGTGGGTTTCCCACGCCGCCACCACGATTCGTCCTCGATGTCATCGTGGATCAGAAACGCGTTGTGGTAGAGCTCCAATGTGGCCGCCGTCGGCAGCACTGCTTCGAGGTGGCCACCAAGTCCGAGACATGCCGCGATGCTCAGCGCCGGCCGCAGCGCCTTCCCACCCCGTAACGGGTAATCGAGGATCAGGTCGTAGAGGCCGCCTTTTTCGCGCTCGCCCGGACCGTAGAGCCGCGCGATTTCACCGTCGCACGCGTCCTTGCACAACGCCAGATAGTCGTCGAGGGGGCGGGCCGCCATCGGATTCGGTCCGCCGGCGAATGGCTTAGGGCTCGCGAATTCTGACGAGACCGCGGTCATCCGTGATCCTCAGCGCGTACCGGATCCGCGCAGTGAGCTGTATCTTGCCCAAGTAGGTTTCGCCGTCGATTTCAAGACTCGGTGCAACGCTGATTGCGACATCGACCGGCTCTTCACCGGGCGATGCCTCCGGTGCTGCGCCCTGCGGGATCCGTCGCCGACGGCCCAGCACGACGATTCGCGTGTGCTTGCCATTTCCGGCGAGCTTGGAGGTTCGGTGCAGTGCGTTGATATGCCCCGCAGTGAGCAGCGAATCCAGTATTGAGTCGCCGCCGTAAAACTGGCTGAGGTGTGTGAGCCCTTCGGTATTGGTGATCAGGCAGGACGGCGCTCGATACCCGCCATTCTCGACATGCGCACGGGCCTTGATGAGCTGGTTCAGCAGATTGGGTGCGGTGTCGTCAGTCTTCAAGAGCCAGTGAGCGTTGTAGTAGAGCTGGGGCAAGATGGCGTTGTCGAATTTCCTTGCGAGCACCTTGGCCACAGCCATTACTTCGGTGAGCAACGCGTCAGGAGTAGGCCCATTCGCCTGGGCAAGACTTACGAGGAACTTCTTTTGCTTCATAGTCAGGGCTATGAACCCTGGGAAGTTGTATTTTCCGTCTGGCACCCTGATCTGACCGGGGTCACCGGTATCCCAGTGCGGGATGGATTGCCAGACAATGCTGCACTGCGCGAATGTCTCACTGACGGCCTGGTTGGCTAGGGCGAACCGCTCAGGACTGAGATACATGGCTACGAACCCCCGACAAGTCGTAGTTATTTCGCTTCGATCATGGCAGAGGAAATCGGCGCGCGCGCAATTAATTCGTCGAATTTTCAAAATGGAGTAGTGAACTACTTGCTGAGCAGAACGATCTCTTGGCCGGGGTCCAATTCGCCACGCGCCATCGCGTCGCAGTGCGCTAAATGCAATGGAGCAACGGGATCGTCGGGCAGCAACTTCTGGCACCGCTCGAAGGCGGCCCGCGCCCCGTCGACATCGCCCGCGTCGAACAATGCGAACGCCTCGTCGAAAGCGGGCTGCGCGGCATGCTTCGCGGCACGGAGTTCAGCCGAATCCGCGTCATAGACTTCATAAATCGTCACAGGTCGGCGTCGATTGACTACAGAGACACGCTCCATGCGCCGAGTGTCGAACTCCGCAAGACGCGCAATGCGCTCATGTGTGCGGTCGGAGAGTAGCAACGCGGAGCCATATCGCTTGTTGGTGCTCTCGATGCGCGCGGCGAGGTTAACTGCGTCGCCGATGATGGTGAGGACCATGCGGTTGACTCCGCCGACCAGACCGACCCCGACCGTGCCGGTATTGATCCCGATGCCGGCCCGCAGCTCTTCGGAACCGAGCGCCTGGCGTTCCTGGTTGTGCTCGTGCAGGGAGCGGAGCATCGCCAATCCCGCTCGGACGGCGTCGGCCTCGGACTCGAAGACGGCGACGATCTCGTCACCCCGTACGTCTTGGATCATGCCGTTATAGCTGATGATCGGTAGTTCGACCGCCCGCAGAAAGCCCATCGCCAAGTTACCCGCCTCGGCAACGTTCATGTCCTCGATCATGGTTGTGTAACCACGGATGTCGCTGATCAGCACCGTCATCTCGCGTTCGACGCGGTAACCGCTGCGGACGCGGCGAAGGTCGTCGATATCGAGGATTCGCAGCAATTCATTGGGCACGAATCTGGACTGCACATCAATGAGCGATTGCCGGTACTCGTCGGCTGCTCGAAGCCGCGCCTCGAGTTGGAAGTTCCACAGGGGAGCGGCGGCCTGGGCGCAGAGGAAGACGACCGCCTGCTCGTGTTCGGCGCTGAAAACTCCTGCGGATTCGCCCTTCTCGGCGTATAGGACACCGATTATATTGTCGTGCAGCCGAATTGGAACGGCCAGGATCGAAAGTGTGGTTGCTACGCGATCGGGGGCAACGAGGACCGGAGAGCCATCGTCGATCACTCGGCGCACTACATCCGGGTCGTACGACACCTCGTTCCATGGTCCGTCGATGATCGAGATCGTGCCGCGGTCATTGATGGCCCGAACCGTCAGGTGCTCTGCGTCACCGGTGAGGAACAGGACGCGATCAGCACCAGTCGTGTCTGCCACCGACCCCAGAATGACGTTGGCCAAGGTGTCCGCGGTCCGAGCAGCGGACATCGAGTGAAGCAGCTGATGTGCCCCGACGGGATCGATCCCGGCCGAACCCGTCAGGTCACGACGAAGTAGCCACGGGTGCTCCTGCGCGAGCTTGTCGGTGCGCACCACGAAGCCCAGGTTCAGCCATCGCTGGTAGGCAGAACGCAGCATGTGTTCGCCGAGCGTCGCCCGCCGGGTGTCTGTGTAGAGGGCGGCGACCTCCTCGTGGCTATACGCACCGACTATCGGAAGCTGATTCTCCTCGGCGAGGGCGATGGCCTGGTGGAGGTAGCGATCGGCCTTGCCGCTCTGTCCGCGCGCTCTGGCCCAGGCTCCCTGAATCAGGGCGTAGGCCGCCCCGTAGTTCTCCGGTGCACCTTCCGCCCACTTACGGTGCAACGCCAGAGCCTGGCGCACGAATCGGACGGTCCCGGAATCCTTTGGTGCGCAGTGGATCATGCTCAGAGCGCCCAGCATGTAGATGAACTGTGAGGCAGGGACCCCGGCCAGGCCGTCGATGTGCTCGATTGCCTCATGGGTGGCGGCGACCGCACCTGCGTAGTCGCCGTTCCAGAAGTGCAGCCCCTGTCGCATGGCCGCCGCCGCGGCGAGCGCCACTGCGTCACCCTCGCGTCGCGCCGCAGGCAGCACTTCCCGCTCGTCGTAACCGCTTTCACCGGCGAGCAGGAGCGGATCGTCGCTGCGTCCCATCAAATTCAGGCAGAGTTGCTGCACGCTTTGGCACAGCGCGCTGGGTACTGGTTGGGAACGGATGTGCGGGATCAGGGATCTGGCAAGGGCGTCGATCTCAGCGAGTGGACGGCCGAGCCAGAACGATTGGGAGAGCAGAACCGCGACCAGAAATCCGGCGTTCTCCTGGTCACCCTGGTCGAGTGCCTCATCGACGGCCTCTCGAAGTTCGCCCAATCCGTCGCGGATCGGGTGACGCCAGTGGTTGATGTAGTCCAAGTGCATGAACACCGTCTGCGGGCGGGCCTCGCGGAATTCCGGCCGCGATGCCAGTGACCTGCCGACCTCGCCGAAGCGCTGGGCGCCCGCGTGGTCACCGAGCAACACGAGGACGATGCCGTACCCGGCGATGACCACCGGTGACGACGGCGTGTGGCCATGAGCCAATGTGAGGTCGAGTTGCTTTCGCACGAGCAGCGGCAAGATGTTCGGGCGGATGAGGACCGCCATGTTGCACAGCTCGGCGAGAATCGGATGCAGTGCAATGACTCGCTCGTCGTCGCAGTGCGGCAGCTCCAGCAGCCGTTCGTTGCTCCACCGCCGCATCGTCATCCTCATCCGGACGACCGCGTTCCCCATACGTGGTTTGCCGGCTTCGGTTGCAACCCGCTCACCGAGTTCATCGAGCGCGCGAAGGCCGATCTCCAGCGCATCCTGGAGACGGTTCTGCACGACACACCCTTTGAGCCGCAGATAGGCGATTCGCGCCCGGTCCGGTGGCTGCGGCAGAAACTCCGCGGCCTCGTCGAGCAACGTATTGAGTGTCGCCACGTCGCCGACGAGCAGCGCGGCGTCCGCGGCATCGAGTTGCAGCTCTCGTGTGAGCGCGAAGTGGGTAGCCCAGCGTTGTTCGCCGAGCAAGTCCAGCGCACTGCGACAGTAGTCCAGGGCCAACGGAAATGAAGCCTGCGCCCGAGCCTTTCGCGCAGCCCGCCGTGCCACCTCGACGAAGCTGGTGCGTTCGATGTCGTCGACGAGCTCGACGCCGGCGATACCCACATGGCGTGCGGCTTCGAAGACACGATCGTCCCCGAGGGTGATCAGCCGCCGACCGACGCGCAGGTGGATGGCCCGCGCGTCGGAGGCAGACAGCCCCGCCCGGGCCGCCTCGGCGATCCGGTCATGGCTGAACCGGTAGCGGGCGTCACGACTTATCGCGTTGGTGATCCGCTGCCCACCGGCGTCGAGGGCCTCGATCAGCCGGAGCTCCAGGCATGCCCACAGCGCCCGAGCCACGATGTCGGGCGACTCGGCTGCGGCTGCGGTGGCGTCGTCGAGGTCGAACTCGCCACCGATGCACGCCAGCGAACTCAACACCGCCCGGTCCGCGGGGCGGAGCTGATCGAGATACCGGCCCAGGAACTCGGCGGTGGTGGCAGAGACCTCGATCGAGGTGAGCACGCGCAAGTCCCAGCTCGGGTGGCCGGCCGGGCCCGCCGTGATGAGCGCGCCTTCGCGTTGGGCGCGGTAGAACAACTGCCGGACCGCCAACGGGTTGCCCCCCGTCCGATGGTGGAACTCGGCGGCCACATCGCCCATCTCAACGCTGCTACCGCATACGTCGGCCAGCAACTCCTCGACGTCTTCGAGTGCCAGTGGTTCGAGCTGAATGGCTTGCAGGCCTTCCGATTTGAGGGCCGCTGCGGCGGGATCGAACTCACCCGCCCGGTGCGCACCAAGGACAAGTACGTTGCGAAGCGACACTGTCAACAGTTCAGCGAGAAGCAGTAGCGTATCTCGGTCGGCCCACTGAAGATCATCGACCGCGAGGACGACCGGCCGGTAGGACGCGGTGGCAGAGAGCAAACGAATGATGGCCCGGTGAAGCTGGCGACGTGAGTCCGCCGCATCTGGCTCGATGGCGCTTTCGAATTCGCCAAGTACTGGTCCCAACTCGGGCACCAGTTGGGTGAGAATGCCTGCCAAACCCGACATCTCGCTGACCAACTCGGCCTGCCACCGCGCGTGTTCGGCAGGTCCGGTCGCCAGCATGGTGCGCACGATCGAGCCGAGAGCGATGGACAGCGCCGAGTATGGAGCCGGTGCATCGGCTCGGCATCGTCCGTACGCGAAGACGCAACCGCTCTTGGACACCTCGACGCCGAAGGCCTGGATCAACGTCGACTTTCCCACGCCCGCAGCCCCGCTGAGCAATAAGCAGCCGCCGCCGGCGCGTCCCGCCGCGTCTACCGCGGCTCGCAGTTCGGTGAACTCGTGTCGGCGGTCGACGACACGGCCGCCCAGGTCCAGAACCGGCGTCGTCACGTCGGCGGACGCACTTTGACCAGCGCCGTCGCTCGAATGGCGCCGTGAGAAAGTCGCAGGTTGACGCAGTTGTGCATTCGCAAACCCCCCGAGGGCAATGTGCATACATCTTAATGACGATCGTCCGATACACGCAGTATCTGTGACCTGTTGACTGCCGAGTTCGGCTTCCCTACGCTCGGCTAAGCGACAGTCAACTGTCAGATATCAACTCTGCCGGAAGAGGGACTGTGACCGATCACGTCGATGTCGATTTGCCCACCATGCCGGCCCCGCGAGCACCCCGTTGCCCGCTCGATCCGCCCGCGGAGTTTGCTGCGTGGCGCGACAACCCAGGACTGCGACAGGCGATCAATCTGTTCACCGGGCAGCCGGCCTGGGTGGCCAGCCGGTACGAGGACATCCGGGCCGCCGTCACCGATCCGCGGATGAGCGCCAACACCCTTCCCGAGTCGGTCAAACCACCCGGTGAAGAAGACGACATGCCGGTGTTCTTCGCGCGCACCGACGATCCTGAACACAATCGGCTGCGGCGGATGCTTACGATGGACTTCACCGTCCGGCGCGCGAAGGAAATGGCGCCCGATATCCAACAACTCGTCGACGGCTTCCTGGACAAGATGATTGCCGCCGGGCCACCCCGCGACCTGGTCCGCGATTTCGCACTGCCTGTGCCGTCGTTGGTGATCTGCCTGCTGCTTGGTGTGCCCTACGAGGACCATGAGTACTTCGAGGAGCACAGTGTCGCTGGTCTCGACGTCAAGACCAGCGATGAGCAACGGACCGCGTCGATCATGACGATGATCGGTTACATCACCGAGTTGCTGCAGCGCAAGAAGGATGAGCCTGGTGATGATCTGTTGTCGCGCTTGATGACTCACAACGTCGCAGACGGTGAGATCAGCGTGATGACGGCCGCGATGACCGGATGGGTGATGCTGCAGGCCGGTCACGAGACCACGGCGAGCATGATCGCGCTCGGCACGCTGGTCCTGCTGAAGAACCCGGATGCCTTCGCCCGACTGCGGGACAGCGACGACCCGACTGTGCGACTCCAGATCATTGATGAGCTGTTGCGGTACCTGACGATCGTGCACAGCGGGCTGGTCGACCGGATCGCGACCGAGGACTTCGAGCTGGGTGGACAACTGGTTCGCAAGGGCGAACACGTGATGATGAACCTGACCGCAGGCAACTACGATCCGGCGTTCGTCGAGAACCCCGAACGATTTGACATCGACCGAAATCCGCGCGGTCACTTAGCCTTCGGCTACGGTGTCCACCAATGCGTCGGCCAGAACCTGGCGCGAACGGAATTGGACATCGCACTGACCACGCTGGCTCGCCGGCTCCCGACGTTGCGGTTGGCTGTGCCGGAGGACGAGCTGGATTTCATGAACGACCAAGCCATCTGGCGCCTCAAGGAACTCCCGGTCACGTGGTGACGACAACGCGAGTTCGCGCTGACGCCGCGCGCAACGCCGACCGGATACTGCGGGCGGCCCGCGAGGTCTACGCCGAAGTGGGACCCGACGCACACATGGAACTGGTCGCCCGCCGCGCAGGGGTGGGGGAGCGAACGCTTTACCGTAGATTTCCCACCAAGGGTGATCTGGTCCGAGCCGCACTCGACCAGAGCATCGCCGAAAACCTCATGCCCGCAATCGAAAAAGCGCGACGGAATAGCGACCCGCTCCTCGGTCTCACCGACCTCATCGAGGCCGCGATCTCATTGGGCGCCCGCGATCACGCCATCCTGGCCGCAGCGCGAAAAGCCGACGCACTCGATAACGTGTCGGCACGACTGGATGAGGCGCTCTATGAGTTGATGTGCCGCGCCCAGACGGCCGGGACCGTCCGGGCCGACCTGGTCGCCGATGACCTTCCGCGCGTGATCGCGATGCTCAACAGCGTGTTGTGGACCATGGATCCCGCCGGCGATGGCTGGCGGCGTTACGTAGGGCTGATGCTCGATGCCATCACGACAACGACACCGCGCCGGCTGTTACCGGCTGTCCCGCTTCGCCTTCCATCGCACACCGGGAGTTGGCCGCTGTGAGCGTATTGCTGCATTCGGCGCGCCTGCGCCGTTCGTCTCAGTTCCCACCGGAGGTCGCCGCGCCGATATCCAGGACGCCGCCGCACTCGGTGTCTTCCACCTCGACCACCGGGTCGTCACGATCATCGAACTCCAGCCGCAGTGCCCGCGACATGATCGCATGCATGACGTACATGGTGGTGGTGTAGGTGAACTCGAGAATATCCTTGTCGCTGAACACTTCCCGCAGCTGGGCCATCAACTGTTCAGGGACCCGTCCCTGCTGGCCCGCCAGACAGTCGGCGTAGGCCAACAGCAGTCGCTCGGATTGGTCGAAACAGTCAGCGGTCTGCCACGATGGGATCGCCGCGATCTTCTCCTCCGACAGACCCGCCGAGCGGCATGCTTTGCAGTGCTGGGAGAACACGAACTGGCTGCCCACCACCCAGCCTGCGCGGATCTGGCCGAGCTCGCGGTGATCGGCCCGGATGCCGACTTCCTCGCGATACAACCGGAATCCGCGAACGGCATGCCGAAGTGCGGCCGGAGACTGCGCCATCACCGTCCACCAGTCACCGGTTGTGCCGCCGACCGCGCCGGGCTCGGCGACAGGGTCGCGATCGCCGAACATGAAGTCGTACATCCCGCGGGTGAAGTCGTCGGTGACCTCTGCGCGGGAAACCTGATCGAGTGATGGCATGTCAGTTCCTCTCTGCGGTGTAGGAAACGCGGACACCGACGCGATTTCGAACAGGCGGTGAACTCAGGGGGCCAGCCCGGAAAAGATCATCTCTGCGAACACCTCACCGATCTCGTTCAGCGACCGGCGTCCGCCCGGCACGTACCACTTGTGGATCCAGTTGAACATGCCAAGTATCCCGTGCAGCACGAGCCGCGGATCCAGGTCGGAGCGGAAGATCTCCTCGCGGATACCTTCCTCGATGATCATGAGCAGCGTGTCTGCGTAGTCCTCGGCGTTGCTGGTGATGCCAGCGGCGTCGGGGATCCCGGCGATGTGTTGGCTCTCGCTGAACAGCAAGAACATCTCCGGGTACTTTTCCAGGTCTTCGACGTAACAGCGCAATGCGGCGCGCAACTTGGCGTCAGCCGGTTGTGCGGATTGCAACGCCTCACGGCAGTGACGGGTCATTTCGCGCGCCGGCTCCTCGATGAGCGCGATCAGCAACTCTTCCTTGGTTCCGACGTAGTAATAGAGCGAGGCACGGTTGATGCCGACTTCGGCGGCCACGTCTTCGAGCCGGGCCCGGGCAAATCCCTCGCGTCGGAAGACGTCGGTGGCGCCGGCCAAGATGCTGCGCCAGCGTTCGTTGGACGCCCGGCGATCTGCTGCGCGACGTTCGGCGCGGCGCCTGGCGTTGTCACTCTGACGTGTAGCGGGGATCGGTCTCGCCCTTCTTGTCGTGCACTGCTCGCCGTATCAAAATACGTCATCAGACCTGCGACCTCGCTTATCGGAATTTATCCTGACCCCCTTTCTTGCCTAAGCCCAGCGACACGATCTGACGTCTTTTCTGGACCGGCGGCCCGGTCGGCCCTACCGTCTTTCCCATGCCGGGAATAGCCGAGATCGCACTGGGAGCCGCACCGATCGCCGGCGGGGCGCTGTTGGGTGTCGCCGCGGGCAACCTCCGAGGGCCGGATGTCCGCGGCGCGATCAAGGCCGACCTCGAGCTGCTCGAAAAGCTGCCCGAGGAAAACGTCGAACTGCGTGCCCGGCTGCGTCAAAGCATCAACGAGCGCATCGTCGACCTCATCGATGCCACCGAGAAGAGCCGCGAACTGCGCGAGATCGCCGCGTCCTACAAGGGAAACTGGCGCGACATCGTGGTATTCGTCTGCGCCGTGCTGTTCACCATCGTGTGGTGGAACGTCCCGCACAGCCGGACCAACTGGCTGGTGACGTTCGTCTTCCTGATCGTGTTGTCAGGGCTCGTCGCGGTCTACGCGTCGCGCGGCGTCATCCGTGCGCTGGCCAGCCTGCGCCGCGCTCGGGACAAGCACTCATCTGGGTAAGTGAGTGGCGAAGAAGTCCTTCATCGCGTCCCAATGGCGTTTCGCGGCGGCCTCGTCGTAGGGAGCGTTGTCGGGGACGGCGAAGCCGTGGGCGGCTGAGTACCACTCGATGGTGTGCTCGACGCCGGCCGCCGTCAACGCGTCGTCGAGGGTCTTGGCCTGGGCGTTGGTGAACGAGGCGTCGTCCTGCGCCCCGCCGACGTAGACCGCGGCCTCGATCTGATCGGCGAGCAGATGCGGGCTCCCCGGATCGTCGGAAGCCAACCCGCCGCCATGAAAGGACATTGCCGCCGCCACTCGTTCGGGCACCCGCCCCGCGACCGTCAGCGAGGTGCGGCCGCCCATGCAGTAGCCGGTGGTGCCGAACGTGTCGCCGGTGACCTCTGGCCGGCCGGCCAGGTAGTCGAAAAGCGCTCGTGCGTCCGACGCCATCGCGTCGGGGGTGACACTGCCGATCATCGAGAACAGCCGCTGGCGCTCGGCCTTGTCGCTGAACACGGTCTCCATGTCGAACGGCGCCCAATCGCCGCTGCGGTAGTACACGTCGGGGACCAGCACCGCGTACCCCAGGTCGGCCAGCTGGGCGGCCATGTCGACGAACGTCGGGCGGGTACCGCCGGCATCGGGATACATGATCACCCCCGGCCACGGTCCTCGTCCGGCGGGAATGGCGAGGGTGACCGGACAGGTCCCATCGGCGGTGGTGACGGTGTCAGAGATGGTCGGCATGGCTTCGTTTGTACTCTCTGCCCGCAGACGTAAGCTGAGCGGCGTGCCGATCGCCACGCCGTACGAGGATCTGCTGCGACATGTGCTCGCCCACGGCACGCCGAAATCCGACCGAACCGGCACCGGCACCCGCAGTGTGTTCGGCCACCAGCTGCGCTACGACCTGTCGGCGGGCTTCCCGTTGATCACCACCAAGAAGGTGCATCTGAAGTCGATCGTCTACGAGCTGCTGTGGTTCCTGCGCGGCGACTCCAACGTTGCCTGGCTGCAGGAGCACGGTGTCAGTATCTGGGATGAATGGGCCTCTCCCACAGGTGATCTCGGTCCGGTGTACGGCGTCCAGTGGCGGTCCTGGCCAACCCCGTCGGGTGACCACGTCGACCAGATCAGCGCCGCGCTGAACCTGTTGCGCACCGACCCCGATAGCCGCCGCATCATCGTCTCGGCGTGGAACGTCGGCGAGATCCCGCAGATGGCGCTGGCGCCGTGCCACGCGCTGTTCCAGTTCTACGTCGCCGACGGGCGGCTGAGCTGCCAGCTCTACCAGCGCAGTGCCGACCTGTTCCTCGGGGTGCCGTTCAACATCGCCAGCTACGCGCTGCTGACCCACATGATGGCCGATCAGGCCGGGCTGGACGTGGGGGAGTTCGTCTGGACCGGCGGGGACTGTCACATCTACGACAACCACGTCGAGCAGGTCACCGAGCAGCTGAGCCGTGATCCGCGTCCGTATCCGGAACTCGTTCTGGCACAGCGCGATTCGATCTTTGACTACACCTTCGAAGATGTCGAGATCCGCAACTACGACCCGCACCCGGCGATCAAAGCGCCGGTCGCCGTATGACGGCCGCGAGTCGAGGCTGCGCTGCGAGGGACGAGCAGGGCGGAGGAGCGAGCGCATGGGCTGGGGCCTGATCTGGGCGCAGTCGACCTCGGGTGTCATCGGCCGTGACGGCCGCATTCCGTGGCGCCTTCCCGAGGACTTGGCCCGATTCAAGGACTTGACGATGGGACACACCGTCGTGATGGGCCGGCGTACGTGGGAGTCGCTGCCGGGCTCGGTGCGGCCGCTGCCGGGCCGCAAAAATGTCGTACTCACCCGGCAAGCTGATTACATGGCTGACGGAGCGACGGTGGTGCGCGGGCTGGACGAGGTGCTCGATCCCGATTTGTGGGTGATCGGCGGGTCGGAGGTGTATCACCTGGCCCTGCCTGCGGCGTCGCACTGCGAGGTAACCGAGGTCGAGATCGACCTGCGCCTCGAGGACGACGACGCGCTGGCCCCGGTACTCGACGAATCGTGGGTGGGCACGTCGGGGGAGTGGCAGACCAGCAGCTCGGGACTGCGCTACCGGTTCCACCGCTACCTGCGGGCATGACGCGGCTGTCGGCCGATCAGGCCCGCCGAGTAGCCATCTCGGCTCAGGGCCTCGCCGAGCCCAAACCCCGCGGTGCCGTCACCCGCGCGCATCTGCGCCGCCTGATCAATCGAATCCAGGTGCTGCAGCTCGACTCGGTGTCGGTAGCGGTGCGGGCGCACTACGCGCCGGTGTTCAGCAGGCTCGGTCCGTATGACCGCGATGTGCTCGACACCGCGGCCTGGAGTCACAGCGCACGGGCGCCGCGGCTGCTCGTCGAGTACTGGGCGCACGAGGCCGCGCTCATGGCGGTCGAGGACTGGCCGTTGATGCGGTGGCGGATGCGCGAGTACAGCCAGGGCCGCTGGCGCACGGAGGTCGTCAAGAAGAACCCACGGCTTGCCGAGAAGATCCTCGCCGCCGTCGACGAACTCGGGCCCAGCACCGCGGGCCAGATCGAGGCGCACCTGGAGGGTGAACGTGCCCGGCGCAAGGGGCCGTGGTGGGATCGCAGCGAGACGAAGTGGGTGGCCGAGGCGCTCTGGTCGTCGGGAGCGCTCACCACGGCCACCCGGGTCGGGTTCGCCCGGCACTACGACCTCACCGAGAGGGTGCTGCCGCCCGAGGTGTTCGAGCGTCAGGTCGACGATGCAGAGGCGGTGCGGGAGCTGGTGCTGCGGGCCGCCGGTGCTCTCGGAGTGGCCACCGAACCCGATCTGCGCGATTACTTCCGGCTGAGTCCCAAGCAGAGCAAGCCCGCGGTCGCTGCGTTGGTGACCTCCGGTGAGCTCGAGGAGGTCGAGGTCGACGGCTGGTCGGCGCCGGCGTATCTCGCGTCGGGCTTGACGGTCCCCCGGGTAGATCGCGGCACTGCGCTGCTCTGCCCGTTCGACCCGCTGATCTTCTTTCGCCCGCGGGTCGAGCGGCTGTTCGAATTCCATTACCGCATAGAGATTTACGTCCCTGAGCCCAAGCGCCAGTTCGGATACTACGTGTGGCCGTTCCTGCTCGACGGGCGGCTCGTCGGCCGCGTCGACCTCAAGGCTGAACGTGCCAATGACGCGCTGAATGTCGTCGGCGCGTTCACCGAGCCGGGGCAGGACCCGACCGTGGTCGCATCGCGGCTGGCCACCGAACTGCAGGTGATGGCTAAGTGGCTCGGCCTGGGCGCGGTCACCGTGGGTGACCGCGGTGACCTCGTCGGCGCGTTGCGCAAGGCACTCTAAGCGTCGTCAAAGCGTTCGGCCAGGCTCTTCTTGTCGACCTTCTCGCCGGGCAGTGTCGGGAGGGCGGTGGTGCTGATGTGCCATCGGGTCGGAATTGCGAAGTGCGCCAGCGTATCCGACACATGTGAGCGAAGTTCGTCCACGGTCGGTGCAGGGTCACCCTGCCGATGGACGATCACCGCCGCGAGTTCCTCGCCGAGGTCGGGGTGCGGCAGCCCGACGGCGGCCACCTCGACCACCGCCGGATGGCTCGACAACGCCGCTTCCACCTGGCCACAGCCGATGTTCTCGCCGCCCCGAATGACGATGTCCTTCGCCCGACCGTCGATGAACAGATAGCCGTCCACCAGATGGCCCAGATCCCCGGTGTGCAGCCATCCCTCGTCGTCGACGGTTCCGTCGTCGATGCCCACGTAACCGTTCATCACTGATGGTGCGCGCGCGAGGATTTCACCGACACCGTCGGCGTCGGGGCGGTCGATCGACAGCTCGACGACCGGGTAGGGCCGTCCCACGGTGCCCGGATACTTTTCCAGGTCGCGGCCCGTCGCGGCGGTCAGGAATCCGCCGGCTTCCGTCATGCCCCAGGTGTTTGCGAGTCCGCGACTGGCGAGATGAGGCAGCCGGACACGCAGCCGGTCCAGCAGTGCGGTCGGCACGGCCGCCCCGCCGAGCGGAAATGATCGCAGGCTCGACAGGTCGAACGAGTCGAAATCCGGGTGCTCGAGTACCCGGATCGCCATGGTCGGCACGCCGCCCCAGTTGTGCACGCCTTCGCGTTCGATCAACCCGAGGATCTGGCCGGCGTCGAACCGGCCTTCCGGGATTACCACCCGGCCACCGGTGAGGTAGTTGGTCAACAGATTCGATAGCCCGCCGACGTGGAACATCGGTGTGCTTGCCAGCGAAACTGTCTGCGGCGCTGCGAGATCGAGTTGATGCGGCAGGCGTCTGGTCACCGCCAGAATGTTGTGCTGGTTGGCGATGACGGCACGCCGGGACAGCTCGACCGCCTTCGGCAGACCGGAGCTACCCGAGGTGAAGAGGATCGCCGACGTCGCATCCGGATCGTCGCTTTCGTAAAAACCGGCGGGAGACACCGGGCCATCGGCAGCGAGTGAGCCGATATCCCTTGCCTTCCTGGGATCAACGCCGTCGAGCGCGGTGTCGGTCAGGATGAGGCGCGGCTCGAGCAGAGTGATGGCGTGGTCGACTTCGGTGTGCTTCCACCAGCGATTGGCGAGCACCGGCACAGCGCCGCTGCGCCACGCCGACCAGAGGGCAATCACCCACTGCGGGCTGTTGTACGTGTACAGCATGACCCGGTCGCCGGGCTGAACACCCGCATCTCGCAATGCGGCGACTCCAGTGTTCACCGCGGTACTGAAGGCGGCGAACGTCATGCGTCGTTCGCCGTGCACCAAAAAAGTGCGGTCGGCCCAGCGTTTGGATTCGGCGAACAGGTCCGCGAATGTGCTTGGGCGAGGGGAGTACTGCAAACCCCGGTGACCGGCGTACCCCGAGGCGTCGATATCGCTTCCCCAGCGCACGTCTGCCATGTGACTCCTTCTCGGGTTCGACCGGACTGTGTGAAGTTGCCATGACAGCCTGCTGACATCACTACCATCGGTGGCAACCACGATCACAGCACGGGGGCCCGGGGACAAGTGCACAGCATTGGCCTGTGGTGGCGACAGCCCGACCATTACGACTGGCTGACGTCCTATCTGAGGGGCCGCGGTCTCCTGCGGTTCATGCGCTGGCTGATGTTCCTGGTCTTGCTGACGATCGCCGCCGCGATCGCGCTGGCACTGGCCAGCCCGGCGGGGCCGCAGACTCCTGCGCAGCGCATCGTCACCTATGTGGCCAGCGCAGCGCTGGCCGCAATAGCCGTGTCGTACCTGTACCGCTGGCCGACTCGCGTTCGGTCACAGGTGTTTTCGATTGCCGGCAACGCCTGCATCGCGGCCGGCGTCCTGGCTGAAACCGACCCGCGCACCGCGATGATCGGCGCGGTGGCGTTTGTGGGTCTGGCCGGTTACGTCGCCTTCTTCCACACCGCCCCGTTCCTGGTTCTGACGCTCGGGACGGGCGTGGCAGTGGCGGCTGTGAGCGCCGCACGGATTGCGATTGCGGGCGATACGGCGATGGCGGTGGCCAAGCTGCTCATCCTGTGCGGCGGGATCTTGGCCGTCCCGTTCTGCGGACAGGTCATCGTCCACTGGTTGTCGGTCGATTCGCTCAAATCGTCGACCGATACGCTCACCGGCTTGCCGAACCGCCGTGGTTTCTTCCGCTCGGCGCAGGCCCTGTTACGGCATGCCGACTACCGATCTCGGCCGTACTTCACCATCGCGATGATCGATCTCGACGGCTTCAAGAGGCTCAACGACACCCTGGGTCACCCGACCGGCGACAGAGTTCTCGTCGCCGTCGCCGACAGCATTCGGCTCGTCAGTGCGGGCAATACCGCGATCGCCCGGGTGGGCGGCGAGGAGTTCCTCTTCGCGCAGCTGTCCACGCTGGACGAAGCCCGGGCGAGCATTGAAGAGTTGCGCAAGGCCATCGCCGCTGTCCCGTGGGACGTGACGGCCAGCTTGGGCATGGCGTCGACAGTGGTCCGTGCACCCGCGCTGAAATCACTCGAGCTCATCGAATGGCTGATAGCGCGAGCCGATACCGCCATGTATGCGGCCAAACGCAGCGGCGGAAATCAGATTCGCTACGCCGAAGACGTGCCGCAGTGACCTCAGATTAAGGTGAGCCGGTGGCCGAGACCGCGCCGCTGCGTGTGCAGCTGATCGCCAAGACCGAGTTCCTGGCGCCCGCCGACGTGCCGTGGAGCACCGACGCCGACGGCGGCCAGGCGCTGGTCGAATTCGCCGGCCGCGCCTGCTACCAGAGCTGGTCCAAGCCGAACCCCCGGACCGCCACCAACACGTCGTACCTCAAGCACATCATCGACGTCGGCCACTTCTCGGTGCTCGAGCACGCCTCGGTGTCGTTCTACATCACGGGCATCTCGCGATCCTGCACCCACGAGCTGATTCGGCACCGGCATTTCTCCTACTCGCAGCTCTCGCAGCGGTACGTGCCCGAGAATGACGCCCAGGTCGTCGTGCCGCCCGGGCTGGACGACGATCCGGAGCTGCAGCAGATCCTGCTCGAGGCCGCCGACGCCAGTCGAGTTGCCTACCTCGAGCTGCTGAACCGGCTCGAAGCCAAGTTCGCCGACCAACCAAACGCCGTCCTGCGCCGCAAGCAGGCCAGGCAGGCGGCCCGCGCCGTGCTGCCGAACGACACCGAGACCCGCATCGTGGTCAGCGGCAACTATCGCGCCTGGCGGCATTTCATCGCGATGCGGGCCAGTGAACACGCGGACGTCGAGATTCGCCGCCTGGCTATTGCCTGCCTGCGGCAGCTGGCCGACACCGCGCCCGCCGTCTTCGCCGATTTCGAGATCACCGAACTGGCCGACGGTACGGAGGTCGCGACGTCCCCGCTCGCGACAGAGGCCTGAGCGGAGCGGGTAATCTAGGTGTCCGTGAGCACCAGCGGATTCGACGTCAGCGCCCGATTGGGCACCGTACTGACCGCTATGGTGACGCCGTTCAAGCCCGACGGCACGCTGGACACGGCGGCCGCCGCGCGGGTGGCGACCCACCTCGTCGACTCCGGATGCGACGGGCTGGTGCTGTCCGGCACCACCGGCGAATCGCCGACCACCACCGACGACGAGAAGCGAGCGCTGCTGGGCGCGGTGCTCGAAGCCGTCGGTGACCGCGCCCGCATCGTCGCCGGCGCCGGTACCTACGACACCGCGCACAGCGTGCATCTGGCCAAGGCCGCGGCCGCCGAGGGCGCCCACGGTCTGCTGGTCGTCACGCCGTACTACTCGCGTCCGCCACAGGCCGGCCTGGTCGCGCACTTCACGACGGTCGCGGACGCCACCGACCTGCCGGTGATCCTCTACGACATCCCGCCGCGTTCGGTGATCCCCATCGAGTGGGACACCATGCGCACGCTGTCGGCGCATCCGAACATCGTCGCGGTCAAGGACGCCAAGGCCGATCTGCACGGCGGTGTGCAGATCATGGCCGAGACCGGGCTGGCCTATTACTCCGGCGATGACGCCCTGAACCTGCCGTGGCTGGCGATGGGCGCGGTCGGCTTTGTCAGCGTGTGGGGTCATGTGGCCGCGAGCCAGCTGCGAGACATGTTGAGCGCCTTCAATTCCGGTGACGTGGCGACCGCGCGCAAGATCGCGGTGACATTGGCGCCGCTGAATGCGGCGCAGACGCGCCTGGGTGGGGTGACCTTCGCCAAGGAAGGACTGCGCCTGCAGGGCCTCGAGGTGGGCGATCCGCGGCTGCCTCAGGTACCGGCCACCCCCGAACAGCTCGACGAACTCGCCGCCGACCTCCGCGCTGCGGCCGTCTTGCGATGAACGAGGAGCTGTCGCCTCCCGGGCCGCTGGCCCCGGGAGGTCTGCGCGTGACCGCGCTGGGTGGCATCAACGAAATCGGCCGCAACATGACCGTTTTCGAACATCTCGGCCGGCTGCTGATCATCGACTGCGGCGTTCTGTTCCCGAATCACGACGAGCCCGGCGTCGACCTGATCCTGCCCGACCTGCGGCTCATCGAGGACCGGCTCGACGACATCGAAGCCCTGGTACTCACCCACGCGCACGAGGACCACATCGGGGCGATCCCGTATCTGCTCAAGCTCCGTGGTGACATCCCGGTCGTGGGCTCCAAGTTCACTCTCGCGCTGGTGGCCGCCAAGTGCCGTGAGCACCGGATCAAACCGGTGTTCGTGGAGGTCGCCGAGGGGCAGCGCAGCACGCACGGGGTGTTCGAATGCCAGTACTTCGCGGTCAACCACTCGATTCCCGACGCACTGGCGATCGCCATCCACACCGGCGCCGGCACCGTCCTGCACACCGGCGACATCAAGCTCGACCAGTTGCCGCTCGACGGCCGCCCCACCGACCTGCCGGGCATGTCCCGACTGGGCGACGCCGGGGTCGACCTGTTCCTGTGCGACTCCACCAACTCCGAAATCCCCGGCGTCGGTCCGTCGGAAAGCGAAGTCGGACCCAACCTGCACCGGCTGATGCGCGGCGCCGAAGGGCAGCGGGTCATCGTGGCGTGCTTCGCCTCCAACGTCGACCGGGTGCAGCAGATCGTCGACGCCGCAATCGCATTGGGGCGCCGGGTGTCCTTCGTCGGCCGGTCGATGCTGCGCAACATGGCCATCGCCCGCGAGCTTGGTTTCCTTCATGTCGAGGACCGCGATGTCGTCGATATCGCGATGGCCGAGGAGATGGCCCCCGGGCAGGTCGTGCTGATCACCACCGGCACGCAGGGCGAGCCGATGGCGGCGTTGTCGCGGATGTCGCGCGGGGAGCACCGCAGCATCACAATCACCTCCGATGACCTGATCATCCTGTCCTCGTCGCTGATCCCCGGCAATGAGGAGGCGGTGTACGGGGTGATCGACGACCTGGCGAAGATCGGCGCCAGGGTGGTCACCAATCAGCAAGTGCGGGTGCATGTTTCGGGCCATGCCTACTCCGGTGAGCTGCTGTTCCTCTACAACGGGGTGCGGCCGCGCAACGTGATGCCGGTGCACGGGACGTGGCGGATGCTGCGAGCCAACGCCAAGCTGGCCGCCCGCAGCGGGGTGCCCGAAGAGAACATCGTGGTGGCCGAGAGCGGCGTCAGCGTCGACCTCGTCGGTGGACGGGTTTCCATCGCGGGCGCGGTGCCGGTCGGCAAGATGTTCGTCGACGGGCTGATCTCCGGCGACGTGGGCGAGGCCACGCTGGGTGAGCGGCTCATCCTGAGTTCGGGATTCGTCGCGGTGGTTATCGTTGTGAATCGGGAAACGGGGCGGCCGGCGAGTCCGCCGCACCTGTACTCGCGCGGCTTCTCCGAGGATCCCAAGGCCCTGGAGCCGGTGGCGCGCAAGGTCGAAGCGGAGCTGGAATCGCTTGCGTCCGGCAACGTCACCGACCCGGTGCGCATCGCGCAGGTGGTGCGCCGCACAGTCGGCAAATGGGTGGGGGAGACCTATCGCCGTCAGCCGATGATCGTGCCGACGGTCATCGAGATCTAGTTCTGGCGGATGGTGTTCTGATTGTTGGCCTGCGTGATGACCGGGGATCCGGAGTGATAGGTCACCACATTCTGCAGTCCGTCGACATCGATCGCGTCGGCAGAGTCAACATCGATGTGGTTGATCACGCCGTCGATCGATAGGCGCGCACAGTGGCCGGTGACCGTGACGGTCATCTCGCGGCCGGTGACAGTCAATTGTCCATCATTGCAGGCGATTGCCTTCGTCTGGCCATTGCCGTCAACCGTGAGCGTGCCTCCCGGAGGCAGTTGCGTGGGCGTTGAGTCGCCGTTGAGTCCCATCCACAGGACGAACGTCAATGTGGCGACGGCCAGGACGCCGAGAACGCCGACGGCGATTCGGTGGCGGCCGGACAGATATTGGCCTCGACGCCACCGGCGCGCAGCCAGCACGAAGGCGACGGCACCCGCGAAGACCAGCGCCACCAATACCGATTGCAGGGCGGTGATGGTCAACCAACTCGCGTCGTGCGCTCCGTCGGCACGAAGGCACTGGAAATCGACTGTGGTCCCGGATTGCGTCGGGCTGTAGCTGTAATTCGCGGTGTTCACCATCAGCTGATTCGGCGCACCACACACGACGGCGCTCGTCCACAAGGCGCTCGACGGCAGCGCCGCAGTCAACGCGGACGCGCCGCCGCCGCACAGCCCGATGAATCCGGCCACCGCCCCGATCAGGTTGGCGCCGCCCCAAGTGTCCGTAGGCCGCCTGGTAGCCGCGCCGGAATATGACATGCGCGAAATCCATTGAGCAGGCGTGGGATCGGTGGAGTCATACCGGTGCTGCTGTGATCGCTGGGCAGCCTTGGCATCGGCAAGTTGACGTTCCAGATCGGCGATTCGGGCCTGCGGGTCCTGGCCGGATCCCATGTCAGTCATGTGTCAACTCCTCCCAATTCCTCGGGATTGAACCACGTGTCCGCAGAACTGGTGTGCAGTTTCGTCGCCGTACGTTCGGAGGCTCGGCCGGGTTTGCCGTAGGTACCCGCGTCGGTGTCATGTCGATGAGTACAGAGCCGTTATCCGGCTACCGATCCCAACACGTCGGCCCCGGCGCAGTGAGCCGTGAAGTCAATGCGAGCTCAGCCAGGAGACCGCGCGGTCGCGGTAACCAGCCAGCCCCTTGTATTCGACCATGTCGTCGGGCAATTCGGCCAGTACCGCCGCGGTACGGGTGCGCCACTCCTCGACGGTGGCGATGTCGGCCAGCGGCAGCATGTAGCTGCGGATCAGAAAGCAGATCGCACCGGATTCGGGCAGCCGGATCACGTGCTGAACTTCGACCCGAAGGTGGATGAGCCGGCCGAACGCGTCGTCGTCGACAGCATCGAGCTCGCGGGGGTCGGGCAGCCACTCGGGCAAGCTCTCGGTGGAGACATCAAGGCGGCGCCCCACCGTCATCGACCAGTTGGTGCGCCGGTAGATGTCGCCTGCCTGCAGACGCATCAGGAATTCTCGCGCCCTGGTGATCACCCCGGTCTCGCGCAGCCGGGGCACGGGGCCATGGATCTCCAGGAACGTCATCCCGACGTCGAACCCGAACGACCAGCCCGCGGCGAAAGTGACCACACCCGCGTCGGCGAACAGATCGCCGTCGCGCTGGTTGAGCAGGACGATGTCTTCTTGTACCTGGCTCGAGATGTAGGCAAGCGGGTCGCACGGCAGGCTGGATTCCTCACCGATGACGAAATCCTGTGAGATATCGAGCAATTGGTTCCGCCAGTGCCAGGTGTCGCCGTCGCGGGTCAGTGACATGGTCTCGGGATACGAGGCGGCAAGCTCGGTCATCAACAGCAACAAGGTGTCCCAGCAGGCGACGCGCATATGTGGCAGCACCGCATGGCGGGAGGGATCTGCTTCCAGGATGCGGCGACGCTCGGCGAGCTCACGGCCGTACTCGCTGTCGATGTCCACCACCCGCTGACCCCACTGCCCGGTGGCGGTGGTCACGATACCTCGCGCGGGAGCGATGTTGGTGCTGTAGCGGTAGGAGTCCGCCGTATACGGATAGGGGAACGACGCCAACAGATCCGGTGCCGACACCAGCCGGCTCACAGTTCCAGCTCCACCCGGCCGGACGCGCGCGAGACGCAGGCCATCATCGAGTCCCGGCGCTCGGCGTCGCTCAGATAGAGGTCGCGGTGCAGCACCGCACCGGAGCGCACCGGTACCCGGCATTCGCCGCATACGCCCTGGTGGCAGAGGTTGGGGATGGCATGCCCGTGTGCGGTCAACGACTCCAGCAGTGATACGCCCGACTCGACGGTGAAAATTTCACCACTGCAAGCCAATTCGACTTCGAAGGGGTCACCGGGGGCCAGGTCGCCGCCGAAGTGTTCGACGTGGGTGCGGCTGGACGGCCAGCCCAATCCGCTGGCGGTGGCGACAACGTCGTCGATGAATTGGCTAGGGCCGCAGATGTAGACGTGGGTGCCGAACGGTTGACTTGCCAGCGTCGATGCCAGCTCGGCGAGGAAGGCCGCGCGGTCGGTGAAGAACGAGGCGTGCTCGGTGAGCGCATCGATCTCGTCGAGGTAAACGCCGCGGCCTTCACGAAAGACGTAGAGCAACCGCACGTCTCGGTCCCACTGCCGGGCGCTGCGCAGATGCGAGATGATCGGGGTGATCCCGATGCCCGCAGCGATCAACAGGTGCCGCCGGGCGCGCAGTACCGGAGCGAAGGCGCTGCGCGGCGGATGCGCCACCACGGTGTCGCCGACAGCCAGTTCCCGGTGGATCCAGCGTGATCCACCGCGACCCTGCGGGCATTCCAGCACCGACACCACATATTCGCGGGGAGCGTTGCTCGGCCCGGTCAGCGAGTACGCGTTGGCCCGCTCGGCGCATTCGATCACCAGGTGGCTGCCGGGCGTGAACGACGGCAACACCGCACCATCGCGATCGGCCAGGGTCAGCGTCCTGATCCCGGGCACGGTGTCGTCAAGCCCGACGACCGTCAATGTCAGCGTGGTCATGTGTCGGCGGTGGTCGTGAATCCGAGGTGGGCGCCGATCCGCCGGGAGACGTGGTAGTAGACGAACAACCGGCGCCGGCAGCCGCAACAGACGATTTCGTCGGTCAACTGCGCCGATGCGGTGGTGGTGCGGCGGCAGTGCGCGCAATAGACCTCGCGGGTGGCCACTTCGGTGCTGGCGATGGTGATTTCGTCGTCGGCGGCGCCGAGTTCGAGGGCGCGGGCGCGGACCCGGAGGCAGGCGTGTGCGGGACCGGCGAGCAGCAGCCGCCACCCGACTTTCGCATCGGCGAGGTCGGTGTCCAAAGCGGTGCAGGCCGAGGTCGCGTCGGCGACGTGGTGTACCCGCGGCTCGGTAGCGGGACAGGAATCACCGATCTCGGCGACCCATCGTTCGGCGATGCCTGCGGCGTCGGCGCCGATGGCGAGCACCGTCCACTGGCGGCCGGTGAGATCGGCCGTCGGACAAGTCGGTTCGACGGCCCAGGGCGGGACGCTGGTGAGGTCCAGATCGGGTGTCATCGTCACCCGAGCTTAAGTCAGCGCTTGTTGGTGTACCCGGCGTCGACGGGCAACGCGACGCCGGTGACGTAGCGGCCCGCGTCGGACACCAGGTAGTACACCGCGTTGGCGATGTCCTCGGGCTCCAGGGTCTCCACCGGCAGCGCGTTTCTCATGTCGGGGCCACCGAGCGACTGCTGGGCGAATCCCTCGAGCCAGGAGCGGGTGAATTCGTTGTCGATCATCGGGGTGTTCACCCCGGCCGGATGCACCGAATTGACCCGAATATTGAATGTGGCAAGGAAATTGGCGTACGCCCGCATCAGGCCCACCACGCCGTGCTTGGCGACCGTGTAACCCAGTGACCCCGCGACCGGTGCGCCGATGCCGACCAGGCCCGCCACCGAACTGGTCAGGACGATCGCCCCGCCGTCACCCTGCTTGATCAACGGCTTCATCGCGATGTCCACGGTGTGATACACGCCGGTGAGGTTGACGTCGATGACGTCCTGCCAGGCGCCCTCGTCGGCCATCGGGGCGATCCCGGCGTTGGCGATCACGATGTCGAGCCGTCCCAGTTCCTCGATGCCCTGGTAGATGGCGGACTTCAGCGCCGATCGGTCGCGAACGTCGGCCTCACGGGCGACGATGCGCACGCCGGTGTCCTCGACGAGCTTGACCGTGGCGGCCAGGTCTTCCGGCGTGGCCAGGGGATAGGGGACGCTGGCGATCTGGCGGCAGAAGTCGACCGCGATGATGCCGGCGCCCTCCGATGCCAGCTTGAGCGCGTGCGCCCGGCCCTGGCCGCGGGCCGCGCCGGTGATCAGCGCGACCTTGCCGTCGAGTTCACCCATGGATTACGGCCGGACCTGGCCCTTGGCCGGGTCGCCGGCCGGGATGGGCTGCAGCATCTTGATGTCCGGGGCGCCGTCGAGGTGCTCGCCGATCTCGCCGAAGAGTGCGGTCACGCCCGGTGCGGTGCTGTGGGTCTTGAGCGCGTCCTCGTCGGCCCACTGCTCGACGAACACGAACGTCTTGTCGCCCTCGTGCACGGCATAGAGGTCACAACCGGGCTCTTCGTGGACCGCGGCAACGGCCTTCTTGCAGGCCTCGCGCACGGCGTCGACGGACTCGGGCTTGACGGTGAAGCTGGCAACGACGACGACGGGCATGAGCGAGCTCCTCAGCGCTTCGGGTTGGGTGTGACGGCGCTTACGTTAGACCTGCTTCGTATTGCTGCGAGAAGGGGTCCCGGTCACCGGCGCAGCGACAATTTTCGGGGTTGGTCGCAGGTTGGCAACGACGCGCCGTGGAACGGGTGTTGCGGATGGTGCAGATGGGGCACATGCGACTAGGCTTGCCCGCATGGCGAACAAGACGGCCGCTCGCTCAAGCGCGCGAACGACCAGGTCAAAGGGTGCGTCACGGCCGGCTAAGCCGGCGCCGCGACGCAAGCCCGCCAAGAAGCGCACCTCCTCACCCGTCGCCACCGCGGCGGCGGCGAGCGGACGGGCTGCGCGGGTGACCTGGCTGATGTTGGCCAAGGGGGCGGGCTCGACCGCCCGATCGGTCGGTCGAGCCCGCGACATCGAGCCGGGTCACCGCCGCGACGGCATCGCCCTGGGGCTGCTGGCCGTCGCGGTCGTGATCGCCGCCAGCTCCTGGTTCGACGCCGCCCGCCCGGTCGGCGCGTGGATCGATTCGGTGCTGCGGACACTGGTCGGTGGCGCGGTCGTACTGCTGCCCGTCATCATCGGCGCCATCGCCGTCCTTCTCATGCGCACCGAACCCAACCCGGAAGCCCGGCCCCGCCTGATCCTGGGCTGCGCGATGATCGCGCTGCCGGTGCTGGGCCTGTGGCATCTCTGGTCGGGCGCGCCGCTGGATCCCGCCGCCCGGCAACGTGCCGCCGGCTTCGTCGGCTTCGCCATCGGCGGTCCGCTGTCCGACGGGCTGACCCCGTGGATCGCGACCCCGCTACTCATTCTCGCCGCGCTGTTCGGGGTGCTGCTGCTGACCGGCACCACGATTCGCGAGGTGCCCGACACGCTCTACTCGATGTTCAGCACCCGCGGTCACTACGACGAGGACGACGAGTACTACGACGACGAGCCCGAGGATGCCGCCCCGGCCGAGCCGGAGGACTTCTCGGACGGCTACTACGACGACCCGCGGTCCTACACCGACGAGGCGCCGGCGTGGCCGGGGGCCCAGGGCCCGGTCGGCACACCGCTGGACAACTACCCGCTCGACGAGGACACACCCACGGTGCCCGAGCCGGTGAAGACGCGGCGCAAGAAGACAGCGCCGAGGCCGGAGACCACTGAGGACGTCGCCAAACAGGACACCAAGGTTCTGGATCGCGTCGTCGAGGGCCCGTACACGCTGCCGTCGTTGGACCTGTTGGTCGCCGGCGATCCGCCGAAACGGCGCAGTGCAGCCAATGAGCAGATGGTGGAGCAGATTTCGTCCGTCCTGCAGCAGTTCAAGGTCAACGCGTCGGTGACCGGCTGCACCAGAGGTCCGACCGTCACCCGCTACGAGGTCGAACTCGGTCCGGGCGTCAAGGTCGAGAAGATCACTGCGCTGCAACGCAATATCGCCTACGCGGTGGCCACCGAGAGCGTCCGGATCCTCGCGCCGATCCCCGGCAAGTCCGCCGTCGGAATCGAGGTGCCCAACACCGACCGCGAAATGGTCCGTCTCGCAGACGTTCTCACCGCGCCGTCCACCCGCGGTGACCATCGCCCGCTGGTGATCGGGCTCGGCAAGGACATCGAAGGTCACTTCGTGTCCGCGAACCTGGCCGATATGCCGCACCTGTTGGTGGCCGGCTCCACCGGCTCGGGCAAGTCCAGCTTCGTCAACTCGATGCTGGTCTCGCTGCTGGCCCGGGCCACCCCGGAAGAGGTGCGGATGATCCTCATCGATCCGAAGATGGTGGAACTCACGCCCTACGAAGGCATTCCGCATCTGATCACGCCGATCATCACCCAGCCCAAGAAGGCGGCCGCGGCGCTGGCCTGGCTGGTCGAGGAGATGGAGCAGCGCTACCAGGACATGCAGGCCTCCCGCGTGCGTCACATCAAGGACTTCAACGCCAAGGTGCGCTCCGGGGAGATCACCGCACCGCTGGGCAGCCAACGGGTGTACAAGCCGTACCCGCTGATTCTGGCGGTCGTCGACGAGCTCGCCGACCTGATGATGACCGCGCCGCGGGACGTCGAAGAGGCCATCGTGCGGATCACCCAGAAGGCCCGCGCGGCCGGCATCCACCTGGTGCTGGCCACCCAGCGGCCGTCGGTCGACGTCGTCACCGGCCTGATCAAGACCAACGTGCCCTCGCGCCTGTCGTTCGCGACGTCATCATTGACCGACAGCCGGGTCATCCTCGACCAGCCCGGCGCCGAGAAGCTGATCGGCATGGGCGACGGCTTGTTCCTGCCGATGGGCGCCAGCAAGCCGGAGCGGTTGCAGGGCGCCTACGTCAGCGACGAGGAGATCCACGCCGTCGTGCAGGCCTGCAAGGACCAGGCCGAGCCGGAGTACACCGAAGGCGTAACCACCGCGAAGCCAACCGGCGAGCGCACCGACGTCGACCCCGACATCGGCGACGACATGGACGTCTTCCTGCAGGCCGTCGAACTCGTGGTGTCGTCGCAATTCGGCTCGACGTCGATGCTGCAGCGCAAGCTGCGGGTGGGCTTCGCCAAGGCGGGCCGGCTGATGGACCTGATGGAAACGCGCAGCATCGTCGGGCCGTCGGAGGGATCCAAGGCGCGCGAGGTCTTGGTCAAGCCCGACGAACTCGCCGCGACGCTGATGGCGATCCGCGGCGGTGGCGCCGAGGACGACGACGACTACGAGGACGAGGACTTCTAGCGCCGAGATCGACGTTGTGCTGCGATCAACTCGGGCGATGTCAAGCGGTGATGGAAACATTTAGGCGGCTTGGCTAATGAGGGCGGCGAGTCGTTGGGCTGGAGTCTGTAGCCCTAGGGTGGGCCGTGGTCGGGTGTTGAGTTTGTCCTGGATGCGTTTGAGATCGGCTTTGGTATAGCCGGCCAGGTCGGTGCCTTTTTCGAACCAGAACCGCAGCAGCCGGTTGGTGTTCTCGTTGGTGCCGCGTTGCCAGGGCGAATGTGGGTTACAGAAAAACACCGGCGCTGTGAGCTGTAGCTGGATCCTCTTCCAGTCGGCCATCTCGCTGCCCCGGTCCCAGGTGATCGACCGACGCAGATGCGCGGGCAGCTCGCCCATGGCCTCGATCATCGCTGCGGCCACCGACTCCGCGGTGTGGTCGATAGGGAGATGCAACAAGATGGTGAACCGGGTGCTGCGTTCGACCAGAGTGCCGATCGCGCTGGTATTTCCGGCCCCCATGATCAAATCGCCCTCCCAATGACCTGGCACGGCCCGATCAGCGGCTTCGGCTGGGCGGTCACTGATGGTGAATATTTCGGCGCCATACACCCCGGTGCGGCCGGGGTGACCATGAGGTTTGCGGGCCGACCGCTTCGTGGACAGACACTGGTGCAAATCGGCGCGCAGACTGCCACGAGTCTGCACATACAGCGCCTTGTAGACGGTTTCGTGGCTCACCTGCATCAGCTTGTCATCGGGGTGATCGTGAGCCAACATCTGTGCAATCAGCCGCGGACTCCACCCCTCATCCATCCACGTTTCGATCGCCGCGCACAACCGGGGATCTTTAAGCTTGAAATCCTTGGGACGCTTGGCTTTATCGCCGGCACGGGCATGAGCCATTAACGCGTGATAGTCCCCGTCATCACCGCGATTACGGGCGACCTCCTTGAACACCACCGACCGGTGGCGACCGATCCGACGCCCGATCTCGGCGTAGCCCAGCCCGTCATCCATGCCTCGCATGATTTCGACCCGCTCGGCCAAGTTGACCCGATGCCCCCGACCTCCCGGCCCGTCACGATCCATCGCATCGGCCACGCCCCCGCGCTGCCCTGTCGCCAGTTTCATCCCGCCAGCCTTATGCCACCACTGATGACCCAGCCCGTGCGCCACGCCTAACGCCGCCCCAGCCGCCGTCACCGACTGCCCTAAGCAGACCCGGTCGAACAACTCCCGTTTCACCGACCGCGCAGCTGGAACTCCTCTGGGCACAGCAAACCTCCACGATCAGACACGTTTCCCTGACCGTACGAATCCGCCTCGCACTTTCGCTGCGAAACGTAGATTTGGGCGCTGAAGGGTCAGAGCTTCAGCAGCATGCGGGTGTTGCCCAGGATGTTCGGCTTGACGTACGACAGGTCCAGGAATTCGGCGACACCGATGTCATAGGACCGGCACATCTCGTCGTACACCTCGGAGGTCACCGGGGTGCCCTCGATCTCGGTGAAACCGTGCCGGCCGAAGAACTCGGTTTCGAACGTGAGCACGAACAGCCGCTGTAATTGGAGTTCACGGGCGACCCTGAGCAGCTGGTCGACGATCGCGTGGCCGATACCGCGACCTTTGACCTTCGGGTCGACGGCGACGGTGCGAACCTCGCCGAGGTCCGCCCACAGCACGTGCAGCGCCCCGCAGCCCACGACCTCGCCCTCGTACTCCGCGACCCAGAATTCTTGGACCGCTTCGTACAGCGTGACCAGGTTCTTCTCCAGCAGGATGCGACCCGAGTAGATGTCGACCAGACGCTTGATGTCGGCGACATCCGACGTGCGGGCGCGGCGGACGACGACCTCAGGGCTCACGGGTGCAGAGTATCGGGCGTGAGGGGTGCGACTGCCAACCGATATTCTGTTTGCCGTGTCGGGACAACCCCAAACCGGTCCGGCGGTCCCGCGCGTGCGGGTGGCCAACGTCGCCAATTTGCTGACCGGAATTCGTCTGGTTCTGGTCCCAATCTTCCTACTGTTCCTCTTCGCCGGCGACGGGCATGAAACAGCCAGTCGGATAACGGCTTTCATCATTTTCGCGGTCGCGGTGATCACCGACCATTTCGACGGTTCGCTGGCGCGCAGCTACGGGATGGTCACCGAATTCGGCAAGCTCGCCGACCCGATTGCCGACAAGATGCTGATCGGCGCGGCGCTGATCGGACTGTCGATGCTCGGCGACCTGCCGTGGTGGGTGACGGTCGTGATCCTCATTCGCGAGCTGGGCATCACCGTGCTGCGGTTCGCGGTGCTGCGGCGCGGGGTGATCCCCGCCAGCCGCGGGGGCAAGCTCAAGACCCTGGTGCAGTCCGTCGCGATCGGACTGTTCGTGTTGCCGCTGCACAACTGGCCCCCCGCCTGGCACATCGTGGCCTGGGTCATCATGTGGGTCGCGGTCATCCTGACGGTGATCACCGGCCTCGACTACGTGGTGTCGGCGATCAAGGACTCCCGTGAGCGATCCGCTGGTCGATGACGGCGCCCGCGCGCTGGTCGCCCTGCTGACCGCCCGTGATGAGACCGTGGCGACCGCGGAGTCCCTGACCGCAGGTCTGCTGGCGGCGACGCTGGCGGGGGTCCCCGGCGCCAGTGCCGTGCTGAGCGGCGGGCTGGTCACTTACACCGTAGACACCAAGATTGCGCTGGCAGGCGTGCCGCGCGAGCTGCTCGACGACGTTGGACCGGTCGCGGCGCCGACCGCGGCCGCGCTGGCCCAAGGGGCACGGGATCGCTGCGCGGCAACCTGGGGTGCGGGGCTGACCGGGGTGGCCGGTCCGGAGCCGCACGGCGGGCATCCGGTCGGCACGGTCTTTCTGGGACTAGCAGGTCCGGGCCCGACCGAGGTCGTCGAACTGCGGCTTGGCGGCTCACGCTGGGACATCCGGCTGGCGGCCGTCCATCAGGCGATCGGGCGCCTGCACGACCTGGTCCAGCGATCCTGAGTTGCTGGGAACCAATCGGGCGGCTCGGAGCGTTGCACAGTTTGTTGCAACTTTTCGAGGAGGACACTTCCATGGCGGTACTGCTGCGTGAGGTGATCGGCGACGTGCTGCGTGACGCCCGCACATCGCAGGGGCGCACCCTTCGCGAGGTGTCCGATTCGGCCCGGGTGAGCCTGGGATACCTGTCCGAGGTGGAGCGCGGCCGCAAGGAAGCCTCCAGTGAATTGCTCAGCGCGATCTGCACGGCTCTGGACGTTCCGCTGTCGCGGGTGCTCACCGATGCCGGCGAGAAGATGGCCGACCGCGAGCGAATCGCCCGGTTGACCGCGGTGCCGGCGCAGGACAGCTCGATCGACGTCGCCACCAAGGTCGTCATCCCGCATCCTGTTGCGATGGCGGTGGCCTGAGGTTTCGACCAGTCAGACCAGGGTCACATGCCTACAAGGGTGTGGCCGGGCATGGTTAACCGATAAATTGGGCACGACCACCGAACTGCGGCACTCGATACATAGACGGAGCAACTGATGGCCAATCCGTTCGTCAAGGCGTGGAAGTACTTCACAGCTCTCTTCAACTCGAAGATCGACGAATATGCCGACCCGAAGGTGCAGATCCAGCAGGCGATCGAGGACGCCCAGCGTCAGCACCAGGCGCTGACCCAGCAGGCGGCCCAGGTCATCGGCAACCAGCGCCAGCTCGAGATGCGGCTGAACCGTCAGCTCGCCGATATCGAGAAGCTGCAAGTCAACGTCCGTCAGGCGCTGACCCTGGCCGATCAGGCGGTTGCCTCCGGGGATGCCGCCAAGGCCACCGAATACAACAACGCCGCCGAGGCGTTCGCGGCGCAGCTGGTCACCGCCGAGCAGAGCGTGGAAGACCTCAAGGGTCTGCACGACCAGGCACTGCAGGCCGCCGGGCAGGCCAAGAAGGCTGTCGAGCAGAACGCCATGATGCTGCAGCAGAAGATCGCCGAGCGCACCAAGCTGCTGTCGCAGCTCGAGCAGGCCAAGATGCAGGAGCAGGTCAGCGCGTCGCTGCGGTCGATGAGCGAGCTCGCCGCGCCCGGCAACACCCCAAGCCTCGACGAGGTCCGCGACAAGATCGAGCGACGCTACGCCAACGCGCTCGGTTCGGCCGAGCTGGCGCAGAACTCGGTGCAGGGTCGCATGATGGAGGTCCAGCAGGCCAGCGTTCAGATGGCCGGTCATTCCCGGCTCGAGCAGATCCGCGCCTCGATGCGCGGGGATGCGCTGCCGGCCGGTGGCGCCACCGCGCCCGCGGCCCCGGCCACGCCGGCCAGCACACCCGAGCCCGAGAAACCTCTGGGCCAGTAGGAGGTGAACACTCGATGGCGGTGACACCGGACAAGCCGGGTTTCGTATCGCGCCAATGGCGTTCGGCCATGCAACGCGGTATCGACACCGTCAGCGAGTACGCCGACGTGGCGGCCCAGAAGCTCAGCGCTGTCTCCGATCCCCGGGCCCGGCTGCTGCGTAAGCGGCGGTGGGCGTTGCGCTTGGGCGCGTTCTTCTCATTTGCGACGGTGTTCTGGGTAGCGGTCACCGGGCTGCTCGCCACGTGGAGTGTTCCGGTGTGGGGACTGATCATCACCGGCGTGATCGCCGCCGGTGCGGCGGTGCCCGCGACCCTGTTCCTGTTGCGCTACCGCTGGCTGCGGGGTGAGCCGTTGCCGCCGCAGCGTCAAGTCAGCGGCCGGCGCCTGCCGCCGCACGGATCGGTGGCCCGGCCGGCGATGTCGGCACTCGGTGCCTCCGAGCGGGGTTTCCACTCCCTGCTGGGCGTGATGCAGCGCGGAAACATGTTGCCGCCGGAGGAGATTCGCGAGCTCGTCGCTGCGGCGGACCGGACCGCGGCGACCATGGCGGCCACCGCCGACGAGGTGGTCTCGATGGAGCGTGCCGCGATCGAGACGCCGCATTCGCAGTCGTATCTGGCGCCGACGATCAACGCGTTCACCGCGCAGCTGAACACCGGGGTGCGGCAGTACAACGAGATGGTCACCGCCGCAGCGCAACTGGTGTCGGCGGCCAACGCCGGCTCGATGTCCAGCTCGCCGATGTCCCAACAGCGCTACCGCAACGAGTTGTCGAGCGCGACAGATCGGCTGATGGGCTGGGCGCAGGCCTTCGACGAGCTGGGCCAGCTCCGCCGGGCCTAAAGCGTCGGACGCAGACCCGGGACCACGGCACCGATGAGGCCGCGGACGGTGGCCTTCGTCATGTCGAACATGTCGAAATAGTCCCGCCACAAGGTGATTCGGCCGTCCTTCACCTCGAAGACGCCGCATACCCAGAACTGCAGCCGCACCGTGCCCACCCGCAGCACGTCGGTGCGTTCGGTCAGCACCACCGGGCCGTTGACCGCGATGCGGTGGATCTTCACCTCGAAGCCGAAGCTAGGCCGCTGCAGTCCTTTGAACAGCTTCATGGTCCGCTTGCGCCCGCGGACGGTGGGGAAGCCGACGTTCTGGTAGACGAGATTGTCGTCCAGCCGGGCGTCCGCGGTGGCCAAGTCCTGATCCTGCAGCGCGTTCAGGAAGACCTCGACCGTATGGGCGTTGTCGATATCGGAGCTCACGTTGGTGATCTGCTCGGTCATGCTCGCCAGCCTAGGCTTCATCCGCTATGGCAGGGTAGGCCCGTGCGCGTCGCGGTGGTGGCAGGTCCGGATCCCGGTCACGCATTTCCCGCGATCGCCCTCTGCCTGCGCCTGGCCGCGGCGGGGGATGACCCAGTCCTGCTGACCGGCGCCGAGTGGCTCGAGACGGCGCGCGCCGCCGGAATCGAGGCCGTCGAACTCGCCGGTCTGGACCCGGTCGACGAGGACGATGACACCGATGCCGGCGCCAAGATCCACCAGCGGGCAGCCCGGATGGCCGTGCTCAACGTCGCGATACTGCGGGACCTGAGGCCCGATCTGGTCATCTCCGATGTCATCACCGCCTGCGGGGGGATGGCCGCCGAACTGCTGAACATCCCGTGGGTCGAGCTGTGCCCGCACCCGCTGTACCTGCCGTCACGCGGGCTGCCTCCGCTGGGGAGTGGGCTGGCACCCGGCACCGGGATCCGCGGTCGGCTGCGGGATTCGATCATGCGCGCGCTGACTGCGCGATCGGTGAAGGAAGGGGAGCGCCAGCGCTCGGCGGCCCGCACGGGGATCGGGCTGTCGGCCCGCGACCCGGGACCGGTCCGCAGGCTGATCGCCACCCTGCCCGCACTCGAGGTACCGCGACCGGACTGGCCGGCCGAGGCCGTCGTCGTCGGTCCGTTGCACTTCGAGCCCACCGACGCCGTCCTGCCGGTGCCGCCGGGGGAGGGCCCGCTGATCGTGGTGGCGCCGTCGACCGCCACCACCGGCGCCGGAGGGGTAGCCGAGCTGGTGCTGGAGCATCTGGTGCCCGGCCGCACCCTGCCGGCCGGTTCACGGGTGGTGATCTCCCGGCTTGGCGGCCGGGAGTTGGAGCTGCCGCCGTGGGCCGGTGTGGGGCTGGGCCGCCAGGACGAGCTGCTGACCCGAGCCGACCTGGTGATCTGCGGCGGCGGGCACGGGATGCTGTCCAAGACACTGCTCGCCGGCGTGCCGATGGTGGTGCTCCCTGGCGGGGGTGACCAGTGGGAACTGGCCAATCGTGTTGTGCGACAAGGTAGTGCGCGCCTGATCCGGCCATTGGGCGCCGAGGCTTTGGTGGCCGAGGTGGGTCAGGTGCTGTCCTCGCCGAGGTACCGGGAGGCGGCCCGGCGCGCCGGGGAGAGCATCGCGCACGTCACCGATCCGGTACGGGTGTGCCATGAATCGGTGGCTGGGTAAATTGGTGCCGTGCGGCTGACGGAATTCCACGAACTGGTCGACGGGCAATTCGGCCGGGTTCGTGGCGGCTCGCTGCTGGTGGATCATGTGCTCACCCAGCTGGGCGGACGCACCGCCGCGCAGGCCATCGAGGACGGTGTGGAGCCCCGCGACGTGTGGCGGGCGCTGTGCGCGGACTTCGACGTGCCGCGCGATCGGTGGTAGCCGACACGCGACGGCGCGCCTCCTTGCTTTCGAACACCTGTTCGCTAATCTGGTGAAGCTTGTCGGTGGCGTGATCTAGCGTCACGACCAACCGACCGAGAACCGGTCACCAACGACTACCGGAAGAGGTATCACCATGGCACCCCAGGCACCTGATCGCGAGAAAGCCCTCGAACTCGCGCTCGCGCAAATCGACAAGAACTTCGGCAAGGGCTCGGTGATGCGCCTCGGCGATGAGGTGCGCCAGCCGATCTCGGTCATCCCGACCGGATCGATCGCCCTCGACGTCGCCCTCGGCATCGGCGGCCTGCCGCGCGGCCGCGTCGTCGAGATCTACGGCCCGGAATCGTCGGGTAAGACCACCGTCGCACTGCACGCGGTGGCCAACGCCCAGGCTGCCGGCGGCATCGCGGCCTTCATCGACGCCGAGCATGCGCTGGACCCGGAGTACGCCAAGAAGCTCGGTGTCGACACCGATGCACTGCTGGTCAGCCAGCCCGACACCGGTGAGCAGGCGCTCGAGATCGCCGACATGCTGGTGCGCTCGGGAGCCCTCGACATCCTGGTCATCGACTCGGTGGCCGCCCTGGTGCCACGCGCCGAGATCGAGGGCGAGATGGGCGACAGTCACGTCGGCCTGCAGGCCCGGCTGATGAGCCAGGCGCTGCGCAAGATGACCGGTGCGCTGAACAACTCGGGCACCACCGCGATCTTCATCAACCAGCTGCGCGAGAAGATCGGCGTGATGTTCGGCTCGCCCGAGACAACCACGGGCGGTAAGGCTTTGAAGTTCTACTCCTCGGTGCGCCTGGATGTGCGGCGAATCGAGACGCTCAAGGACGGTACCGATGCGGTGGGTAACCGCACCCGCGTCAAGGTTGTCAAGAACAAGGTGTCGCCGCCGTTCAAGCAGGCCGAGTTCGACATCCTCTACGGCAAGGGCATCAGCCGTGAGGGCTCGCTCATCGACATGGGTGTCGAACAGGGCTTCATCCGCAAGTCCGGATCGTGGTTCACCTACGAGGGCGAGCAGCTCGGGCAGGGCAAAGAGAACGCCCGCAACTTCATGATGGAGAACCCCGACGTGGCCAACGAGATCGAGAAGAAGATCAAAGAGAAGCTCGGTATCGGTGCGGTGATAACCGATGAACTCCCCGATGACGTCCTCCCCGCCCCAGTCGACTTCTGAGACCCGCGAAGAGCAGGCGCACGCGTTGTGCCTGCGCCTGCTTACCGCGCGACCGCGGACTCGATCTGAGCTCGCCGCCCAGATGGCCAAGCGGGGATATCCCGACGATGTCACCGCGAACGAACTCAATCGGCTGGCCGCCGTCGGCCTGATCGACGACGCGGACTTCGCCGAACAGTGGGTTCGGTCGCGACGTGCGCGAGCCGGAAAAGGCAAGCGCGCCTTGGCTGCTGAGCTGCGGACCAAAGGTGTTGATGACGACGTGATCGCCGTGGCGCTCGACGGCATCGACGCCGGCGCCGAGCGGCAACGCGCCGAGGAGCTGGTGGAGCAGAAGCTGCGCCGGGAGAAGCTCGACGGCGACGACGATGCCAAGGTGATGCGCAGACTGGTCGGCATGCTGGCCCGCCGCGGCTACAACCAAAGCATGGCCGTGGCCGTGGTCAGTGAAGGGTTGGCGGCAGAACGGGAACGCCGAAAGGTCTAGTTCGCTGGGGCCGCTAGGCTTCACCGCATGCGGATTTCGGCCAAGCTCGCGCCCACGTTCGACTATCCGGAGCTTGAGCAGTTCTGGCGGGCAGCCGATGAGCTGGGCTTCGAAGCGATCTGGAATTACGACCATTTCTACGGGTTGGTCGAGAACACGATGCCGACGCACGAGGGGTGGACGAGTCTGGCCGCGATGGCCGTGGTGATCCGCCAGGCCCGGGTCGGCTGCATGGTAACCGGGGTGACGTACCGCAATCCGGCCATCCTGGCCAAGATGGCGGTCACCGTCGACCACATCAGCGGTGGCCGCCTGGACTTCGGCATCGGGGCCGGCTGGCACAAGGCCGAGCATCGTGGCTATGGGATCGAGTTCCCCAGCCCGGGAACGCGAGTGGCGATGCTGGACGAGGCCCTGACCGTCATCCGGCGGCTGTGGACCGAGGAGACGGTCACGTTTGAGGGCCGGTTCTACACGCTGCGCGACGCCATCTGCGAGCCCAAGCCGGTACAACGGCCACATCCGCCGATCGTCGTGGGCGGATCACAGCCCAAGATGCTGCGGGTCATCGCCCGGCACGCCGACGAGTGGAACATGCCTAGCCACGACGATGCGCAGAAGTGGGGTGAGGTCAACGCGCGGCTGAACGAGGCCTGTGCCGAGGTCGGCCGCAACCCCGCCGAGATCCGTCGCTCAGTGCAGATCTTTCTGTACCCCACAGACCCCGAACAGGTTGCCGCACAACTGGAACAGCTGCCGCAGTTCGGCGAGTTGGGCTGCGAGCATGCGGTGCTGTCGTTCTACCAGCCGCCGTCGACCGAGCTGCTGCAGCGCTGCGCGGGGCTGGGGGATTAGTTGTCGGCGGTTTGAAAATTGGTCGAGACGCGTGAAGCACGCGCATCGCGATGACTCAAATTGCCGCAGCGGTCCGGCAAGTGGGAGACGAGTCTCCTGGAATCCGCAACGAAGCGTCTGAGCTAGATGAACGTGGGCATCGATTCCCAGCCTCGGACGGCCGACGCTGACGACAAGTGCGCGTTGTTGTTGTCGATGTTCCATTCGGGGAAGCGCTTGAAGATTTCCTCCAGGGCGATTCGTGCCTCCAGCCTGGCGAGTGCCGCTCCGAGGCAGAAGTGGGCGCCCACGCTGAATGCCAGGTGTTGACGCGGCTGCCGATGGATGTTGAATTGGTCTCCGTCGGGCGGGAATTGGCGATGATCGCGGCAAGCTGAGGCGATCAGCGGCATCATGACACTGCCTTCGGGCACCGTGCGGCCATACCACTCGGTATCACGGGTGACGTAGCGAGCGAGGTGCGGCACAGGGGGTTCGTAGCGCAGTAGTTCCTCGATCGTCTGCGGAATCAAGCCATGATTGGCTGCGATGTCGCGCCTCTGGTCGGGGTGCTCGGCAAGAACTTTTCCGGCCCAGCCGAGAAGTCGGGTGGTGGTCTCATTACCTGCGGAGGCGACGAGGCTGATGTACAGCAGGATTTCGTCGCGGGTCAGTCTTCGGCGGACTCCTGTCTCGTCGTCGAATTCGACGTTGAGGAGTTCAGTCGTAATGTCGTCGGACGGGTGTTCGGCGCGCCAGTCGAGATAAGCGGCGAACACCTCGTCGTGATGGACACCCTCCGAGGCCAGGGTCATGGGCTGGCCGGCCTCGGTCAGCAACACGGCATTGGAGCGCTCCCGGACCTGTTCTTGGTCTTCCTCCGGGATACCAACCAGCATTCCGATAACTCTCATCGGCATCTGAGCGCCGAGATCGGCGATGAAATCGAAGCGTCCAGTGCCGACCAGAGGGTCGAGACACTGTGCGCAGAACGCGCGGATCTTGTCTTCGAGTTCGGCGATCTTGCGGGGGGTGAACATCCGCGCAAGCAATTTGCGATGGATGTCATGAACCGGTGGATCTTCGAAAACGATGATGCCGGGCGGTATCTCGATATTGGCCTTGATCACCTCGAGGATCATCCCGCGAGCTGAACTGAACGTGGTGGTGTCGACAAGCGCACGACTCACATCCTGAAAACGACTGACCGCATAGAAGTCGTATTGCTCGTTGAAGTAGAGCGGCGACTCCTCGCGGAGTCGCCGGAACACCGGGTAGGGGTCGGCCAGCAGTTCCACATCGTAGGGGTCGTACCGAATGTCGTTGACCTCACTTACGGTCATAGGCCGTCCTCCCGGTGCAGGGAACCTACCGCGATTCCTTGAGGTATCACAGCAGATCTAGCGACGGCTGACAAGACAAATTCAAGCAGGATGTTGCGCCACTGGCGACTATTGCGGATTCGTGAGGTGCGGTGAAGAGCCAGCGCTGCTCGGTAGTGGCAGGTACTTCCTTCGTAATTCGCCCATATGCGCAGGCGCGAAGCGTAAAGATACCGATTGACCTCAGCCGCGCCTGGCAATACTTTTAGCCTAAGATTGTCACGTCATAGAACTGGAGCGAGATGATGGGCCTCACCCGTGCGTAGCCATGGCTGGTCGGGGCATACGCCGGCCTCCGACGAGGAAGCCGTCAACAGGATTCTGGACGCGGTTGACTCCTTGATCGCCGAAGGCGGGTCCGCCATCCGCGTCAGCGATTTGGCGCGCGTTCTGGGAGTGAGCCGCCAGACCATCTACCGATATTTCCCTGGCGCTGAAGCGTTAGTAGTCGGCAGTCAGATGCGGGCGGCCAACGGCTTCCTCGATCGTTTAGCCGATCACCTGCATGGGTGGACGAATCCGGCCGCTGCCGTCGTCGAGGCCGTGGCCTTCGCCGCCGAGGAGTTCACCGATGACCCGCTGATGGCGCGCGTCCTGGAGGCACGGCTACCGGGTGGCACGTCGGCCCCGTTCACCGCAGGCGCGGCATTTGGCCTCGGGCGGGAAATGTTCCGACGATATGACGTCGACTGGGCCGCCCATGGTTTCGACCAGACAGCGATCGACGATCTGATCGAACTCGCGGTGCGCACACTCCAGTCGATCCTGCTCGACCCTCCCGAGCGGCCACTCAACCCAATGGCGCTCCGGAGGCTCTTGAGCAGATGGCTAGGACCGGCCGTGCTCTACCACCAGCTGACCCGAGACATCGATGCACTCACCGCTCTCGCGCAGCCCAACCAACCGGCCGCCAGCGCTCACGGATTATTCCAAATGGCGTGACCAGAGCTCGTGTGCCGCGGACCAGTACAAGGGGCGTCGTGAGGAAGGTGGACTTTTGAATCTTCCCCGACGGAGTTAGATGTGCTGGGAACCGATTCCACGCCGGAACCGCGGAGAGGGCTGATCTGGCCGGCTGCCGTTGCCGTCCGCGACGGCCTCCATCGTCTGGAGGAGGACTTCATTGAGTTCGGCGGCCGATCAGAGGCGAAATACCCTGTAAAGCAGACGATTTCGCACGTACGTGACAGACAATATATTTCCAGTGCTTATGGTCGTGGTGACGAGACCAACCGCCATCGAGATGGCTGATAATGAACGTGAAGTCGCGGCAAAACCGCGGCTCGACGTCACACCTTGCGGACTGCGGGCGGACGCCACCTTCCGGCGATGGCCTCGCGGCGTGGGGCATAGAGCCGCATCGTGATACCCAACGTTTCGAGCGGCGCGGGCAGCCAGTTGGTTTCCTTGTCGGCGCCGGGATTGGCATGTTGTAGATAAAGGTCCAGTGAGCCGTCGGCGTTGTACTGCAACGCATCGCGATCCCCAATCGCGAAGCGATCGATCTCGTTGGCGACCTGGTAGCCCTCGCCGTCATACATCGTCACCGACCAGAACCCATCCACCGGGGGCAACGCACCGGCATCGAAATGGATCACGTAGTCGTTCTCCCCGGACAGCGGGTTACCGTCGGCGTCAGTCACCAGCATGGGATACACCGCATCCTCGGGAGGATTGGCGCCCAACCCTACTAGAGTGACGACGGCGCGTCGTAGATACGAGTTGCCGTAGACGCCCATGCCCTCGCTCAGGGTCATCCACCCGTCAACGATATTGCCCAATGTCGGTGCGGCCGACGTGATGGCTGCCAGCGCGTCTTGCGCGCCCGCCTCGATCTCGGCCCGCTGCTCGGCGGAGAACCGCTGGGCATCAAACGGCTTTCCGACCTCGATGCCGAGCCCCGACAGCCTGGCCAGAATCGAAAAATCAGTTGTATGAGGCGGATTCACGCTCAGCAGGTCCGCGGCATAGGTCAGATAATCCAGCGCCGTCATACCGTTGACTTTGCGCAGCGGCTCGGTGCTGACGTCGTACGTCTCGTCTCGGACGAACGGTGTCGAAGGCGGCGCCAGTGACGTCAGGGTGTAGCCGTCCTGGACAGCATGCACCGCGGAGTAGTCGGCAGGCCCATTGGTCTGGGTGCGGCCGATGATCCACACATGCGGTGTGGGCGCGTGGATGACCGGGATGTCTTGCGGCAGTTGACCGGTATGTCCTGGTCCGACAATCACGTAACGCTGCGCACCGGTGCCGGACGTTCGCTTGCCTGGATTGGCGAAGACATCGGTCCACATATCAAGCAGTGGGAGCATGAAGTACCGGTCGTCGGTGTCGGAAACGTTGAGGATCACCGGCCCGTGGGTGAGGTCCAACCAGGCCGACGAGTACAGGGTGTCGAAGTTGGGCCGCACCACCGCGCGGAAGTCGGCATCCGGGTATTCACGGATGTGGTGAAACTCGTTGGGCGGGCCGGCGCCGATCCCCGAACGGTTCAACGTCTGCAGCCGCGAGATATCCATCGTCACCAACGGATAGAAGTAGAGATAAGCCTCATAGCTGAGGGTTCGCAAATCAGATGACAACGTGCTCATCTGTCTAGTCGCCCGGCTCCAGTGCCGCCTGCGCCTGCAGGGGGACGCTCGCACGCTTGGAGCGCCGCAGCCGCCGTTCGAGTCGCGTGGCCGCCACGGACAACGCGAAGTTCGCACTGATCATCAACACCGCGATCACGATCAACGCCGGAATGTAATTGCCATAACTCGACCCCACGACCGTGCCCTGACGAACCATCTCCACGAACGTGATCTGGTAACCGATCGCGGTGTCCTTCAGCACGACCACCAACTGCGACACCAGCACCGGCAGCATCGACGTGACGGCCTGCGGCAACAGGATCGACCGCATCGTCTGGCCCCACCGCAGGCCGAGCGCGGCCGCGGCCTCGCCCTGTCCGCGGGGCAGCGATTTGACCCCGGCGCGGACGATCTCGGCGATCACCGCACCGTTGTAGAGCGTCAGGCCCGTCACGACGCCGGCCAGCGCCAGATGCGTGGACATAAAGACGTCGTAGAGCGCAAAGAGGAAGTACGCGAAGATCATCATGATCAGCACCGGCACCGCGCGGAAGAACTCCACGATCACCGCCGAGGGCCAGCGGATGATGCCGACATGCGACAGCCGGCCCATGCCCAGCAGAAAACCGAGGACCAACGCCAGTACGATCGACAGCCCCGCGGCCGTCAGTGTGCCTTCGATACCCGGCAGCACATAGGTCTTCCACAGATTGCCGGTCAAGAACGGCTGCCACTTGGCCGCGGTCAGCTGGCCCCGGCTGGCGAGCTTGGCGACCACCGCCCAGATCACCAGTGCGGCAACGGCAATCGTCACCACCGTGACGATCCTGTTGCGGACCCGCGCCCGCGGGCCGGGCGCATCGAAGAGAACCGAAGCCGTACTCATGATCGACCGTTCTTCGCGCGAGCGCTCATCACCGGGCCACCGCCATTCGCTTACCCAGCCACCCGAACAGCAGACCCAGTGGCAGCGTCAGAATCACGAATCCCAGCGCGAAGATCGTGCCCACCGTCACCAACGCCGCAGTGTTCTCGATCATCCCCTTCATCAGCAACGCCGCTTCGGCCACCCCGATGGCCGAGGCGATCGTCGTGTTCTTGGTCAACGCGATCAGCACCGAGCCGAGCGGAATGAGCACCGAACGAAAAGCCTGCGGCAGCAGAATCAGTCGCAGGTTCTGGCCGAACGTGAACCCCAGCGATCGGGCCGCTTCGGCCTGACCCAGCGGCACGGTGTTCACCCCGGAGCGCACGGTCTCGCACACGAACGACGCGGTGTAGACCGTCAACCCCAGCACCGCGAGTCGAAAGTTACTGTCCTCGATCGACGTCGCGGACGTCGAATCGACCAGCGTGATGCCCAGCGTCTGGGCCAACCCGAACGAACAGAACAAAATGATCAGCGTCAGCGGCGTATTGCGCACCACGTTGACGTACGTGGTGCCAAGCCAATTGAGCATCGGCACCGGCGCCAGCCGCATCGCGGCCAGCGCCGTACCGAGGATCAGCGCCCCGATCGCGGAGAACACTGTGAGCTGAATCGTGGTCCAGAACGCCTCGAAGATCTGGCCGCGATATTCGCTGAAGACCTCCACGCCTACGCGACCTCAGCAGCCGTCGAGCGCGGGTGGCGCGGGGGCAGCGATGCCGGCCTTACCGAGGTTCTTGTCGAATGCGGCCTTCCAGGAGCCGTCGGCCTCCATCTTCTTCACCGCGTCGGTGATCTTGGTGCACAACTCCTTGTCACCCTTCTTCAGCCCGATGCCGTAGCGCTCCTCGGAGAAGGGCTGGCCGACGATCTTGAACGCCCCCGGAGTCTGCGCGGCATAACCGGCCAGGATCACCTCGTCGGTGGTCACTGCATCGATCGCGCCGTTCTTGAGCGCCTCGACGCACGCCGAATAGGTGTCGTACTGCTGCAGCTGCACGCCGGGGTACTTGTCCTTGATCCGCTGCGCCGGAGTGGACCCGCTGACCGAGCACAGCTTCTTGTTGTTCTGCAGCGACTCCGCGCCGGTGATGTCGGAGTTGTCGGCACGCACCAGGAGCGATTGCCCGGTCACCAGATACGGCCCGGCGAAGTCGACCTTCTGCTTGCGCGAATCGGTGATCGAGTAGGTCGCGACGATGTATTTAACCTGACCGTTCTGGATCAGATTCTCGCGCTGACCGGAGGGCGACTCCTTCCACTCGATCTTGTCCTCGGGATAACCGAGCTCCTTGGCGACGTACTTGGCGACGTCAACGTCGAAGCCGCTCATCGTTCCGTCCGGGTTCTTCAACCCCAGACCCGGCTGGTCGAACTTCGTGCCGATCACCAGCTTGTCGCCGCTGCCGCCACCGCCGCATGCGGTCGCGGTGAACGGCACTGCAAGTGCGAGTACGGCAGCGCCGACGAGGCGCCAGGAAAGACGGGGAAGTGTTGGCATAGCAGGTGTTCCTTTCGCCCTTAGTGGTTGAGGATCTTGCCGAGGAAGTCTTTGGCGCGCTCCGAGCGCGGGTTGTCGAAGAATTCAGCGGGCGGGGCGTCCTCGACGATCGCTCCGTCGGCCATGAACACCACCCGGTTGGCGGCGCGGCGGGCGAAGCCCATCTCATGGGTGACCACCACCATCGTCATGCCCTCGGAGGCCAGCGACGTCATGACCTCCAGCACCTCGTTGATCATCTCGGGGTCCAGGGCACTGGTCGGCTCGTCGAACAACATCACCTTCGGCTTCATCGCCAGCGAACGCGCGATGGCAACCCGCTGCTGCTGACCGCCCGACAGCTGGGCCGGGTATTTGTCGGCCTGGTTGGCCACCCCCACCCGCTCCAGCAACGTCATCGCGTTTTCGCGGGCCTTGTCCTTGGCGACCTTGCGCACCTTCACCGGCGCCAGCGCGACGTTGTCCAGGATGGTCTTGTGTGCGAACAGGTTGAACGACTGGAAGACCATGCCCACATCGGCGCGCAACTGCGCCAGTTTGCGTCCCTCCGAAGGCAATTGCTCACCGTCGATGGCGATCGTGCCGGAGTCGACGGTCTCCAGGCGATTGATCGTGCGGCACAGCGTCGACTTGCCTGAACCCGACGGACCGAGCACCACGACCACCTGGCCGCGGTCGACCTCGAGATCGATGTCTTTCAAAACGTGCAGGTCGCCGAAATGCTTGTTGACTCCCTGGATCGAGATCATCGGCTGTTCGCCGTCGCGCCCCATGCAATCAGACCCTACCCAGGTAATACTCAGTTTGCGACAGCGTTGACCAATCCGCGATTTCTCCCCGCATCCAGGTGCTCCGTACGATGAGCATGTGACATCGGTGCTGACCAACAACAATCCGACGGGGGAACTGCCCGGTTCGGGTGAGGGTCGCACCTACCAGGTCCGTACCTACGGCTGTCAGATGAACGTCCACGATTCCGAGCGGCTCGCCGGGCTGCTCGAGGCCGCCGGATACCACCGCGCGCCCGAGGGCACCGACGCCGACGTGGTGGTGTTCAACACCTGCGCGGTACGGGAAAACGCTGACAACAAGCTGTACGGCAACATCAGCCACCTGGCGCCGCGTAAGCAAGCCGACCCGGACATGCAGATCGCGGTGGGCGGGTGCCTGGCCCAAAAAGATCGAGAGGGCCTGCTGCAGAAAGCGCCCTGGGTCGACGTCGTCTTCGGCACCCACAACATCGGATCGCTGCCCGCGTTGCTCGAGCGGGCCCGGCACAACCGGCAGGCTCAGGTCGAGATTGCCGAGTCGCTGCGCGAGTTCCCCTCAACATTGCCCGCCTCGCGCGAATCAGCTTATGCGGCATGGGTTTCCATCTCAGTGGGCTGCAACAACACCTGCACGTTCTGCATCGTGCCGTCCCTGCGCGGCAAGGAAGTGGACCGCAGGCCCGACGAGATCCTCGCCGAGGTGCAATCGCTGGTGGATCAGGGCGTGCTGGAGATAACGCTGCTGGGGCAGAACGTCAACGCCTACGGTGTCTCGTTCGCCGACCGTGGCACCCCGCGCGATCGCGGAGCATTCGCCGCGTTGCTGCGCGACTGCGGCCGCATCGACGGACTGGAGCGGATCCGGTTCACCTCGCCGCACCCGGCCGAATTCACCGACGACGTCATCGAAGCGATGGCCCAGACCCCGAATGTCTGCCCGGCCCTTCACATGCCGCTGCAATCCGGGTCCGATCGCATGCTGAAGGCGATGCGCCGGTCCTACCGCGCCGACAAGTACCTCGGCATCATCGACCGAGTGCGCGCGGTGATGCCGCATGCGGCGATCACCACCGACATCATCGTCGGTTTCCCCGGCGAGACCGAAGACGACTTCGCCGCCACCCTCGACGTGGTACGCCAAGCCCGGTTCAGCGCCGCGTTCACCTTCCAGTACTCCAAGCGGCCCGGCACCCCGGCCGCCGAGCTCGACGGCCAGTTGCCCAAAGCCGTTGTCCAAGAACGCTATGAGCGGCTCATCGAACTTCAGGAGCGGATCTCCTTCGAGGAGAACACCGCCCAGATCGGCACCCAGGTCGAGCTGTTGGTGGCCACCGGCGAGGGTCGCAAGGACGCCAGCACCGCGCGGATGAGCGGACGTGCCCGCGACGGCCGGCTGGTGCACTTCACGCCCGGCGATGCCGCGCCGCGCCCCGGCGACATCGTGACCACCACCGTCACCGGCGCCGCCCCGCATCACCTGATCGCCGATGCGCCGCTGCTCAGTCACCGCCGCACGCGGGCAGGCGACGCCCACGCCGCCGGCCAGCGGCCCCGGACGGTCGGGCTCGGTTTGCCGCCGGTCGGCAGACCGCAGATCGAGGAGACGACGGGATGCCCGCGATGAGTCGCCAAGAAAAAGACCCGAGTGAGGCCTATCGCGCTGATATGGAAAAGGCTGAGCGCAAAGTGGCCGGCGAAATCCAGCCCGGTGCACGCGCGATGGTGGTGGCGATCCTCGTGTTCGTCCTGCTGGTGTCGTTGATCCTGCCGCACACCGGCGGCGCCCGCGGTGTGGACGTGTTGATGGGTGACAACAAGGCGCTCAGCGTGGGTATCGCACTGCCGTCGCGGCTGTTCACCTGGTTCGCGTTGGTGTTCGGTGTCGGCTTCTCGATGCTCGCGCTGACCACCCGGCGCTGGTTCCTGGCCTGGATCGCCCTGGCGGGCTCGGCACTGTCCAGCGCGCTCGGACTCCTGGCCGTCTGGTCGCGTCAAACCGCCGTGCACGGACATCCCGGCCCGGGCATCGGCCTGCTGGTGGGCTGGCTGGCGGTGATCCTGCTGACATTCCATTGGGCGCGGGTGGTCTGGACGCGCACCGCGGTGCAAGTGGCGGCCGAAGAGCAGCGGCGTGCTGCCGCGACCGAACGTCAGTCACGGACCCTGCTGGACGACGTCGACGACCGCGAGGGCAAGCAGCCGCCGGCTGCGAGCTAGCGCTTCTTACCCAGCGATTCGACCGCCGCGTCGGCCCACTGCCGCCACTGCTCGGCATTGGCCCTGGCCTCGGCGGCATCCTTGGTGCGGCCCGCGGCTTCGGCCTTCTCCGCCTGCCGCTCGTACTGCTCGACTCGGGCCTGGAACTGTTCGGCGCGAGCCTGGGCCTGCGGGTCGGTCCGCCCGGAGTCGGCGGCGTCACGCACCTTCTTCTCCACCGCGCGCAGCCTGCGTTCCAGGTCTGCCGACCGCTCCCGCGGCACCTTGCCGATCGCATCCCACTTGTCGGTGATGGTCCGCAACGCCGAGCGTGCCGCGTCCGGGTTCGACGTATCGAGCTTCTCCGCCTCGGCCAGTAATGCCTCCTTGGCGGCGGCGTTGGCCTGGAATTCGGTGTCGCGTTCGGCGTTGACCGCATTGCGTGCGGCGAAGAAGGTGTCCTGAGCGGCCTTGAACCGGTGCCACAGGGCGTCGTCGACGTCCTTGGCCGCCCGGCCTGCGGCCTTCCACTGAGCGAGCAGATCGCGGAACGCCGAGGCCGTCGCTGACCAGTCGGTGGATCCGGACAGCTCCTCGGCGCGCACGCACAGCTGTTCCTTGGTCTGCTTGGCGCCGGCACGTTCGCGGTCCAGATCGGCGAAATGCGAGCCCCGGCGTCGGTTGAAGGTTTCGCGGGCGGCGGAGTACCGCTTCCACAACGCGTCGTCGGTCTTGCGGTCCAGGCCGGTGATGGTCCGCCACTCGTCGAGGATCGCGCGCAACCGGTCTCCGGCAACTTTCCACTGCGTCGAGTTAGCCGCCAGTTCCTCAGCTTCGACGGCCAGCGCCTCCTTGCGCGCGGTCTGCGCGGCCCGGTGTTCGTCGCGACGGGCACGATCGGCCGCCGCGGTCTCCTCGGCATGGTCGCGAATCGCGCCCAGTCGCGCGGCCAGGGCGTCGATATCACCGAGAACGCTTGCGGTGGGCAGGGTTTCGGCCAACGAGGCGGCGGCAGCCTTGATCTTTCGGGCGTCACCGGTGCCGGAGGCCAGGCGGGTCTCCATGAGCGTGACTTCGGTGGCGAGGTCTTCGAAGCGCCGGCCGAAGTGGGCGTAGGCGGCTTCGGTGTCGCCGGCCTGCCACGAGCCGATAGTGCGTTCACCGGCCGACGTGATCAGCCACACGGTGCCGTCGTCGTCGACGCGGCCGAATCGGTGCGGGTCGCTGGACGGCGGCGCCGCCAGTGCGGAAGTGGGCGCGTGCGGCTTGGGGACGGGTCGCGGCGGGCCCGGTCGGGGAGCCGGTTTCGGGGGTCCGCCAGTGCTGGGTTCGTCGATGGTCATGGACTCGCCTCACCTACCCTCCGCGCGGTGTTCCCGCGCATCTGCCGCGCGACGCGGCGCCACTACCTCTGAGGTCGGCGACCGTGGTCTCGGCTGCCGTCCTCGTTGGTATTGAACCAGGTCGATGCCACCTGTGCGCCCGGGTTCGCCGGTCTGAGGTTGCGGACTCTCGTGATCGGCGGGCACGCTGGCGGCTTCGAGAGCGGAGGAGATCAGACATGGCAAAGACGGATATCGCTGTCCTCCTTGCGCTGTGTGCCGCGTTCTTCATCGCGATCGGTGACGTGATCCAGCAGCGGTCCGCGCACGAGGTCACCGACGAGCAGGTGAGCCCGATCGAATTGTTCAAGCGGCTACTCCGCGACAAGACGTGGTGGCTGGGCAGCGTGTCCGGCGGCGCGGGCTTCGGATTCCAGGCCGCGGCCCTCGGATTCGGGTCGGTGCTGCTGGTGCAGGCGCTGCTGGTCACCTCGTTGTTGTTCGCCTTGCCGATGAGCGCCTACTTCGCGCACCGACGTGTCACTCGCACGCAGTGGCTGTGGGCGGTCCTGCTCGCTGCGTCGGTGGCGGTGATCGTCACCGTCGGCAACCCGACCGAAGGGCATTCCCGCGCCGGTCTCGGGCTGTGGATATGGGTGGCCGCGATCATGGGGCCTGCGCTGGTCGCGTGCGTCGTCGGGGCCAAGATCTTGACGGGACGGCCCGCTGCCGCCGTGCTACTGGCGCTGGTGTCCGGTTCACTGTGGGGTTTGTTCGCGGTGCTGACCAAGGGCGTCGTCGGTCGCATCGACCACGGGATCGTGGCGGTGCTGATGAGCCCGGAGCTCTACGCGTGGGCACTGGTCGCTGTCTCTGCGACCGCCTGGCAGCAATCGTCGTTCCGGGCCGGGTCGATGGCGGCGTCGTTGCCGACGATGACAGTCGCCGAACCGATCGTCGGCTCGGTCCTGGGCATCTTCGTCCTCGGCGAGACGCTGCGGCCGGGTGAAACGGGCTGGTTCATGCTGATCCTGGCCGTCGCGGTGATGGTGTGTGCCACCGCGGCGCTGGCGCACGGCGAGGCCACCTCGCAGGCCGAGCCTGCCGCCGAACCGGTGGCGGGCTGACGGCCACTACCGTGTTGGGCGTGCTGTCCGCCGTTGTCCTGACACCGTCGGCTCCCGTCCTGGTACCCGAGCTGGCCGGCGCGGCCGCGGCCGAGGTCGCCGACATCCGCGCCGCGGCGGTGGCTGCCGCTGCCGAGCTGCCCGATCGCTGGATTGCCATCGGCGTCGGTCCGGGCGATCAGCTGATCGAGCCGGACGCCCGCGGGACGTTCGCCGGCTACGGCGTGGACGTGCCCGTCGCGCTGTCCCCGGATCCGGGTGGGCAGGCCAGCGCGCTGCCGCTGTGCGCGCTGTACACCGGCTGGCTGCGCGGGCGGGCCAATCCTTGCGCTCGGGCGCAGGTCCGGGTGTACGACGCCGAGCACGACGCCGCCACCGCCATCGGCTACGGCCGGGCGCTGCGCGCCGAAATCGACGCCACCGACGCTCCGGTCGGCGTGCTGGTGGTCGCCGACGGCGCCAACACGCTGACCCCGCCTGCCCCCGGCGGGTACGACCCCGACTCGGTGTCGGTCCAGGCCGCCTTGGACGAGGCGCTGGCCGTCGGCGACGTCGATGCGTTGACTCGGCTGCCCGGCGGCATCGTGGGCCGGGTCGCCTATCAGGTGCTGGCCGGGCTGGCTGAACCCGGCCCGGCTGCGGCCAAGGAGCTGGTGCGAGGCGCACCCTACGGCGTGGGGTACTTCGTCGGTGTCTGGACCATGACCGAGTGAGCACCCGACCGATCGCGGTCATCGGGCCGACCGGCACCGGCAAATCGGCGCTGGCCCTCGACATCGCCGAACGTCTCGGCGGTGAGGTGGTCAACGCCGACGCCATGCAGCAGTACCGCGGAATGGACATCGGCACTGCCAAGCTCACCGTCGACGAACGGCGCGGCATTCAGCACCACCAGCTCGACGTGCTCGACGTGACGCAAACCGCGACGGTCGCGCGCTATCAGGAGGCCGCCACCGCCGATGTCGAGGCCGTCGCGACCCGCGGAAGGCCGGCGGTGATCGTCGGCGGTTCGATGCTCTACATCCAGTCGCTGCTCGACGAATGGGCGTTTCCGGCCACCGATCCCGTGGTCCGGGCCCGGTGGGAACAGCGGCTCGCCGAGGTCGGGGTGGCCGCACTGCATGTGGAGCTGGGCCGCCGCGACCCGGCCGCCGCGGCTTCGATCCTGGCCAGCGACGGTCGCCGGATCGTTCGTGCGCTGGAGGTGGTCGAGCTGACCGGCCAGCCGTTCGCGGCGTCGGCACCCCGGATCGGGGCGCCCCGATGGGACACGGTGATAATCGGATTGGACTGGGAGACAGGCGTTCTCGATGACCGACTGGCGCGGCGCACCGACCTCATGTTCGAGGCCGGCCTGGTCGACGAGGTGCGTATGCTGCTCGACGGCGGGCTCCGTCAGGGCGTGACCGCCGCGCGCGCCCTCGGCTACGCCCAAGTGCTCCAAGCCCTGGACGCCGGGGGAGGCGACGAGGAGATGGCGCACGCTCGCGAGCTCACCTTCATCGGCACCCGGCGCTACGTGCGCAGGCAACGGTCGTGGTTCCGTCGCGACCATCGCATCCACTGGCTCGATGGCGCGGGCGCCGACCTCGCCGATCAGGTGATCGCCCGATGGCGGGACGTATCCTGAACTCGTGATTTTCGCCAAGGGGCACGGCACCGAGAACGACTTCGTGCTGCTGCCCGACCTGCCCGCGCAGCTGGACCTGGCGCCTGCCGCCGTGGCCGCGCTGTGCGACCGCCGCCGGGGACTGGGTGCCGACGGCGTGCTGCGGGTCACCACCGCCGGAGCGGTAGTCGACGCCGGCGTCCTGGACCGACTTCCCGAAGGTGTCGCTGCCGCCGATTGGTACATGGACTACCGCAACGCGGACGGCTCGATCGCGCAGATGTGCGGCAACGGGGTGCGGGTGTTCGCGCACTACCTGAGGGCCAGCGGCCTGGAGAAGCGCGACGAGTTCGTCGTCGGCACGCTGGCCGGGCCGCGGCCGGTTGTCGTGCACCACGCCGACGGCGTGGCGGCCGAGGTCACCGTCGACATGGGCAAGGTGAACCTGCTCGGGAGCGGCGCCGCCACCGTCGGCGGCCGGCACTTCACCGGTATCGGCGTCGACGTGGGCAACCCGCACCTGGCCTGCCTGGATCCCGGACTCACCGAGCAGGCGCTGGCCGCGCTCGACGTCGCCGCGCCGGTCTTGTTCGACCGTGGCCAGTTCCCGGACGGCGTCAACGTCGAGGTGCTGACAATCGCTGGCGATGGGGCGGTCAGCATGCGGGTACACGAACGGGGTGTCGGCGAAACGCGCTCCTGCGGTACCGGGACGGTGGCCGCCGCGGTCGCCGCGCTCAACCACCTCAACCTCTCGACCGGAACGCTGCGGGTCCGCATCCCCGGCGGCGAGGTCACCGTCGAGGTCAGCCACACCTCCAGCTCGCTTCGCGGGCCGTCGGTGCTCGTTGCGCACGGCGAACTCGCCGACACTTGGTGGGCGGCCCAACACTGACGGCACGTTATTCGGATGCACGACGTTGGACAGGCGTGACACCATCGATTACCGCTTATGACACAGACGCCTATGACCAAAGCTAATTCTCCCGACCCCAGTGTCGGCGAACTCGCGCTCGAGGACCGCGCCGCCCTGCGGCGCGTCGCCGGGCTGTCCACCGAACTCACCGACGTCTCCGAGGTCGAATACCGTCAGCTGCGGCTGGAACGGGTGGTCCTGGTGGGGGTGTGGACCGAAGGCAGCGCCGCCGACTCCGAGGCGAGCCTGGCCGAGCTGGCCGCACTGGCCGAAACCGCGGGCTCCGAGGTGCTGGAAGGTCTGATCCAGCGCCGGGACAAGCCCGACCCGTCCACCTACATCGGCTCCGGCAAAGCCCAGGAGCTGCGCCAGATCGTGATCGCGACCGGTGCGGACACCGTGATCTGCGACGGCGAGCTCAGCCCTGCCCAGCTCAACGCGCTGGAAAAGGTGGTCAAGGTCAAGGTGATCGACCGGACTGCCCTGATCCTCGACATCTTCGCCCAGCACGCCACCAGCCGGGAAGGCAAGGCGCAGGTGGCGTACGCGCAGATGGAGTACATGCTGCCGCGGCTGCGCGGCTGGGGTGAGTCGATGTCCCGGCAGGGCGGTGGCGCCGGCGGCAGCGGTGGCGGCGTGGGCACGCGCGGTCCGGGTGAGACGAAGATCGAGACCGATCGTCGCCGCATTCGCGAGCGAATGTCCAAGCTGCGCCGCGAGATCAAGGACATGAAGCAGATCCGCGACACGCAACGCAGCCGCCGGCTGCACAGCGACACCGCGTCGATCGCGATCGTCGGCTACACCAATGCCGGCAAGTCCAGCCTTCTCAACGCGCTGACGGGCGCCGGTGTGCTGGTGCAGAACGCGTTGTTCGCCACCCTCGAACCGACCACTCGCCGAGGCGAATTGGACGACGGACGGCCGTTCGTGCTGACCGACACCGTCGGGTTCGTCCGGCACCTGCCCACCCAGCTGGTCGAGGCGTTCCGCTCCACCCTCGAAGAGGTGGTGGACGCCGACCTGCTGGTGCACGTGGTGGACGGCTCCGACAGCAACCCGCTGGCCCAGATCGAGGCGGTGCGTCAGGTCATCCGCGAGGTGCAGAACGACCACCACGCGCCGCCCGCGCCGGAGCTGTTGGTGGTCAACAAGATCGATGCCGCCGACGACCTGACGCTGGCTCAGTTACGCCGCGCGCTGCCCGGTGCGGTCTTCGTCTCGGCGCACACGGGGGAGGGACTGCCGCGGCTGCGCAGCCGGCTGGGCGAGCTCATCGAGCCGCGTGAGGTCACCGTCGACGTGACGATCCCGTACGACCGGGGTGATCTGGTCGCGCGGTTGCACAGCGACGGACATGTCGATGCCGTCGAGCACACCGACGCGGGCACCCGCCTGAAAGCTCGGGTGCCCGCTGCGCTGGCCGCCGGCCTGCGCGACTTCAGCAGCTAGGCAGCGTCTTTCGCCGACGCGCCCTGTCCGGAAGCGCTCGGCTTGCCGCTCCTGCCCGTACCCGACTTGGCTGGCTTGTCGGCACTCTTCGCATCGCCACCGGTCTTGGGATTCTCGGATTTGGCCACCAGGCTGGGCTTCGGAGAGGCCTTGCGCTGCACCGGCTTCGATGCAGTCTCGGTGACCGTCTTCTTCTCGACGGCCGGCGCGCCGGTGGTCGCCGCGGCCAGCGTGCTCGCCGGGGCCGGCGCGGACGGCGCTGCAGGAACCGCCACGCCGAGGTCACCCAGTGCGTCGTGGATACCCTGGACGGCCGCCGTGGCGAGGTCGACGGTCAGCTTCACGGGGTTGATCGGGGTGAAGATGTTGAACGGCATCGGCTGGCCGTAATTGCTTCGGTCGTAACCGGTTTCGATGAGTACCCGGGTGACCGGCGAGATCAGGTCGACGAACGGCTTGATGATCGCGGTGGTGCCTGTCGCGGCGCCGATGTCCAGCAGCGGCTGCATGATCGGCAGCGTCTTGGCCGGGATGGTGATGTACAGCGTGTCGTTGTAGGTCTGGCAGTTCTTCGGGCTCTGCGAGCAGTCGATGGCCTGCTCGAGCTCGGGAATCGTGTAGCCGTAGGGGAGCTCGGTCGGCGGCTGGGTCCCGCGCGGCGAGAGGTAATTGCCGTGGATGTACCAGAACCCGGCCAGCGCGTTCAGGTCAGCCAGCAGGTTGAGCGGGTTGGCCGGGAAGTCGGCCACGCCGTCGTACTGGAACGCGATGTCGGTGGTGTTCACCGCAGGCAGGACTGTGGTGTCGGTGGGGGCCGGCTGGCCGAAGGTGGCATCCAGGATCGGGACCGTGCCGAGCATGGCCAGCCGCTCGAACAGGCCGCCGTTCGGACGTTGGGGGTCGCCGATCAGGACGAAGGAGTACCGGTCGGGGATGACTCCGCCGTTGGCATCGGCGAGCTGGCGCTTGACGATGTTCGAGACCGTCGCGCCCTGCGAGTACCCGAAGATCACGACGTCTTCATTCGGGTCCGCTGCGTTCACCGCATCGATCTTCTGGTTGAGGCTCAGCACACCGCTGGCCACCGACACGTTCCACTTCGCACCGCTCAGACCGCCCCAGCCCGCGAACGGGAACGGCCAGAACTGCGCCGTATAGGGCACCGGCTGGGGTGTGCAGACCGTTGCGCAGGCCGGATCGAGCGGCTGGATGTAGTAGTTCACTGCGTTCGGCATGTAGTTAGTGCCCAGCGGTGGCACCGACGGGTCAGGAGTCCCGGTGCCCGGGACGATCAGGGCTACCGCCGCCAAGCTGACGGCAGCGGTGATGGTGCTGGTGATCGCGAGGACGGTGGCGGCGATCATCGCCAGGGCGGCCACCATCGCCGCGCGTGCGGCGGTGCGAATATTTTGGCGCATCAGCTAACTTTCTTCATCGAAATCAAGATTGCTGCGATCATGGCATGAGCAGACTTATGCGCGCAGTTGAACGTGAGAAAAACCTGAGAAACGTCGCTACCGAATCACCGGGGGCTGGTGCGCGCGCACCGGCGGCAGCGGATCGGTGAATTTCTCCACCTGAACCAGGACGGCCGCGCCCGTGCAACCGCGGGCCAGTGACGAGGTTCCGATGTCGTCGGTCAGCACATTGGGATTGCCGTGCACGCACATCGAATCCGGGTCCGAGGGATCCAGCGGGTCGTACCAGGCCCCGGTCGACAGCTGCACCACCCGCGGCCGCAGCGCGTCGTCGATGACGACCCCGGCCAGGCAGGATCCGCGGTCGTTGAACACACGCACCACGTCACCGCCGGCCAGCCCGCGCTGTGCGGCATCGGTGGAATGCATCCGAAGGGGCTCGCGCCCTTGGATTTTCGCGTTCTGGCTGACCGCTCCGCCGTCGAGCTGGCCATGCAGCCGGGTGGCCGGCTGGTTCGCGATCAGGTGAAGGGGGAAACGCTGAGCGCGTTCGCCGCCCAGCCACTCCGCGGGCTCGTACCAGCGGGGGTGGCCGGCGCAATCGGGGTAAGCGAACCCGGCGATGTCGTCGGAGAAGATTTCGATCCTGCCGCTCGGTGTGGCCAGCGCGTGCGACAGCGGGTCGGCGCGGAAGTCGGCCAGAAGGGTAAGTCCGGTCTCGACCGGAAGTCGCAGGACGCCGTCGGCCCAGAACTGGTCGAAGTCGGGGACTGCGAATTCGATTTCGGCCGACCATTTTTCGTACATGTGCTCCAGCCACTGGCGGGCGGTACGACCTGAAGTGAACTGCTCGCCGAAGCCAAGTCGCTGCGCAAGCCCGGCGAAGGTGGTGTAGTCGTCGCGGGAATCCTCGTACGGCGGTGCCAGCGCGGGCATCGCGACCAGCAGCGGGTCGTTACGGGATCCGGAGAAGTCGTCGCGTTCGAAGGCGGTGGTGGAGGGCACGACGACATCGGCGTGCCGAGCCATCGGCGTCCAATACGGATCGTGCACCACGACCGTGTCGACCCGGCCGAGCGCGCGACGCAGCCGCGGCAGGTTCTGGTGGTGGTGAAAGGGATTGCCGCCGGCCCAGTACACGCACTTGATTTCGGGGTAGGTCAGGGTGCGCCCGTTGTAGGTGAAGCTCTCACCCGGATGCAGCAGCATGTCGCTGACCGCCGCGACGGGGATGAACGTCTGAACCGGGTTGTAGCCCTGGGGGAGCGACGGCAGGCGGTACCGCAGCGGCGGCAGCCCTGGTTCGTTCATTGAGCCGTACCCGTGGCCGAATCCGCCTCCGGGAAGCCCGATTTGGCCTAGCATAGCCGCCAGGGTCAACCCCATCCAGGGTGCTTGCTCGCCGTGGCGGAGCCGCTGCAGTGACCAGCTGACAGTCACGATCGTGCGTTGCGCGGCCATCGTCGTGGCCAGTTCGGCGAGCACCGCGGCGTCGATGCCGCAGATGCCCGCAGCCCACTGCGGCGACTTCGGCTCGCCGTCGTCGGCGCCGAGCAGATAACGCTCGAACCGCTCGTATCCGGTGCAGTAGGTGTCGAGGAACTCCCGATCGGCAAGATTCTCCACGGCCAGCACGTATCCGAGTGCGAGCATGATCGCCACGTCGGTGCCGGGAACGGCAGGCAACCAGCGGCAGTCGCCGTCGACGTCGCTGCGCAGCGGGCTGATCGAAACGATGCGTCCACCCTTGGCGCGGAACCGCTGCAGCGCCTCGCGCGCCGGGTGGCCGGTGGTGCCGCCGTGGTTGATCCCGGTGTTCTTCAGGTTCACGCCCCCGAAGCACACCAGCAGATCGGTGTGCTCGACGATGACGTTCCATTCCGTCGACCGCTTGAACAGGTCGTCATGGGTTCCGACCACCCGCGGCATGATCACCCCGGTGGCGCCCAGGCTGTACGAGTGCCGCGAAAACGTATATCCACCAAGCAGTTTCAGGAACCGGTGCACCTGACTCTGTGCGTGGTGAAACCGGCCTGCGCTGGCCCAGCCGTAGGACCCGCCGTAGATGGCCTCGTTGCCGTAGGTGTCGACCACCCGGCGAAGCTCGCCGGCAAGCAGCTCGGTGAGCTCATCCCAGTCCACCGCGACGAACTCGTCGGCGCCCCGTGCGGTGCTCGGTCCGGGGCCGTCGCGCAGCCATCCGCGACGAACGGCCGGTGTGGCGATGCGCGACGAATGCCTCAGCGAACCGGGGATGTTGCCGAGCAGGGGAGAGGGGTCGGCATCACCGGGGAACGGGGTGACCGCAGTGATCTCGCCGTCGGCGACCTCGGCGTTGAACGCACCCCAGTGGGTGAGGCTGCTGCGAGCGTCGCGCACCCCGTGATTCTATGCGGCGGAGCCACGACCTGTGACTTTGGCGACCAACCATCCGGTTGGTTATCCTCATTCGCAAACCCACAGTGCAGTCCGGAGGGAAGTCATGGCCGTGCAGAAGACCCCCGAGAAGAACGCAACCGTGAAGTATGTGCGGACGCTGTTCGAGCCCGAGCACGAACTGTTCCGTGAGGCTTACCGGTCGTTCCTCGAACGGCACGTCGCCCCGTTCCACGAGCAGTGGGAAAAGGACAAGATCGTCGACCGCGGGGTCTGGCTCGAGGCCGGCAAGCAGGGCTTCCTCGGGATGGCGGTGCCGGAGGAATTCGGCGGCGGCGGCAACGCCGACTTCCGCTACAACGTGATCCTCACCGAGGAAACCGCGGCGGGACGCTATAGCGGCCTCGGATTCGGCCTGCACAACGACGTCGTCGCCCCCTATCTGCTGGAGCTGACCACCGAGGAGCAGAAGCAGCGCTGGCTGCCCAAGTTCTGCAGCGGCGAGTACATCACCGCGATCGCGATGACCGAGCCGGGCACCGGCAGCGACCTGCAGGGGATCAAGACACGGGCGGTCAAACAGGGCGACCACTACGTGCTCAACGGCTCGAAGACGTTCATCACCAACGGCGTCAACGCCGACCTGGTGATCGTGGTGGCCCAGACCGACCCCGAGAAGGGCGCGCTGGGCTTCTCGCTGCTGGTCGTGGAGCGCGGCATGGAGGGCTTCGAGCGCGGACGCCACCTCGACAAGATCGGCCTGGACGCCCAGGACACTGCCGAACTGTCCTTCACCGACGTCAAGGTCCCTGCCGAGAACCTGCTCGGCGAGGAGGGACAGGGCTTCATCTACCTGATGCAGAACCTGCCGCAGGAGCGCCTCAACATCGCGGTGATGGCGGCTGCCGCCATGGAAAGCGTCCTTGAGCAGACCCTGCAGTACACCAAGGAGCGCAAGGCGTTCGGCAAGCCGATCGGCAGCCAGCAGAACAGCCGTTTCCTGTTGGCCGAGTTGGCCACCGAAACGACTGCGGTCCGCATCATGGTCGACGAGTTCATCCGGCTGCACCTCGACCGCAACCTGACCGCCGAGCAGGCCTCGATGGCCAAGTGGTATTCGACCGAGAAGCAGGTTCATCTCGTCGACCGCTGCCTGCAGCTGCATGGCGGATACGGCTACATGCGTGAATATCCCGTGGCGAAGGCCTACCTCGACGCCCGCGTTCAGACGATTTACGGCGGCACGACCGAGATCATGAAGGAGATCATCGGCCGCAGCCTGGGCGTCTAGCTCAGGCTAAGGCCGCTGAACTGCGCTTTTCGTTCCGCGCGACCGATCATCGGAACGCCCGGAACCAGCGATGAGCCCGGGCTTGTCCTGGGCTTTTCGCGTATTTCCGCCCGTCAGCGCATCGGTTATCTGACAGAAACGCCGCGTGTCGTGAGGTGCTGAAGCAGAGTTGGCGCGGAGGATGAGGGGAAGCATCTTGACCGAAACTGCGGGGAGAGTGCATGACCAGGCTTGGAAGTCGTCTCGGTAGAGGCGTCGGGCGGATGGCGCTCGGCGTCCTGGCGACGGCTGCGGCCGCGCTGCTGTGGGCGCCCGGGGCGATCGCGGACCCTCAAAGTGACGCCGGCGATGCCATCAACCAGGCATGGCAGGCGGCGGGTGGTGACACCTCTGCGGTAGGCACCAAGGACGGCGACGTCTACGCCGTCGGCGACGGCTTCGCCCAGAACTTCAGCGGCGGCAAGATCTTCTTCAGCCCGGGCACCGGCGCTCACCTGCTCTTCGGCGCGGTCCTGGACAAGTACCAGGCACTGGGCGGGCCGGCCGACAGCGACCTCGGATTCCCCACCATCGATGCGGTCGCGGGCCTGGTGGGCCCGGACAGCCAGGTCAGTACGTTCAGCGCAAGCGACAAGCCGGCCATCTTCTGGACGCCCGACACCGGCGCGTGGGTGGTGCGTGGCGCGATCAACGCGGCGTGGGACAAGCTCGGCGGGTCTGCCGGCACGGTAGGTGTTCCCACCGGGGATGAGACCTACAACGGCAATGTGGTCAGCCAGAAGTTCACCGGCGGGGAGATCGCCTACGACAGCGGCACCAAGACCTTCACCACCGTGCCGCCCGAACTGGCCAACAACCTGGCCGGTCTCGAGGTTCCGACCGACGCGACGACGGCGATCAACCAGGCATGGCGCGCCGCGGGCGGCATTTCCGGACCGCTCGGCGCCCGCCAGGGCGCCCAGCAGAAGATCGGTGACGACGGCGCCGCGCAGGATTACGCCGGCGGCAAGATCTTCTACACCCCGGCGACCGGTGCGCACGCGGTGACCGGTGCGATCCTGGCCAAGTACGAAGCGGCCGGCGGACCGACCGGCGATCTCGGGTTGCCGACCGGCACCGAGGCCGACGGGGGCGCGCCCAACAGCCGGGTCAGTGCGTTCAGCGCTCAGGACAAGCCGGTGATCTTCTGGACACCGGACAACGGCGCCATCGTGGTGCGCGGCGCCATCAACGCGGCCTGGGCCAAGCTGGGCGGGGCGACCGGCAAGCTGGGTGTGCCGACCGGTGAGCAGAGTGTGAACGGCGACACCGTGAGTCAGAAGTTCAGCGGCGGTGAGATCACCTGGAACAAGGCAACCAACCAGTTCACCACCAAACCACCGGAGCTGGCCGGTTCGCTGGCCGGTGTGCAGGTGCCGGCCGCAGCCGGCTCCCAGGCCGGCCCGTCGGGATCCACGTCCGGCAAGAGCGTCGGCTTCCACTGGTGGTGGCTGCTGATCATCATCCCGGTGTTGTTGCTGCTGGCCGTGATCGGCTTGGGCCTGCTGTGGCTGCAGCGCCGCCGGCGCGCCGGTGACGAGATCGAGGACGACTTCCACGACTCGGATTACGACGACGACGATCACTGGCCGAGTGAGGCCGCCCGCGGGGCGGACGCCTCACCAGGCTCGCGCTTCTCGACCCTTCCCGACGGCGGCCCGGCGCAGGTCGCCGTGGCGCCGGGCTTCGGCTGGGCACCCGAGGGAGACGAGAAGTCGCAGCCCGGACCCGAGGATGTGTTCGACGGCGATCAAGACTCCATCGACACCACGCCGACCCGCATTCCCGACGAGGCCGAGCAGACCGGGCAGACCGGTGAGTACGACGCCGACGACGTCGACGAGGCTCCTGCCGAGTTCGAGTACGCCGAGGTCGAGGATCTCGAGGACGAGGAATCGAGCGATTCGGGCCGCCATGCGGCAGTGAATCTCGAGGATTCGCAGGCGATGTGGCGACTCAACTTGGGTGAGCTCGGCACGCCGCGGCGTCGTCGCGCCGCCGAGCCCGAACCGGAACCGGAACCGGAACCGGTCGAGCCCGAGCCCGAGCAAATCGTCGAGTCCGACGTGGTCGATGTCGAGGAGGATGCTTCGACGGCGCCCGCCGAGGTACTGCAGTCCGATGTCCACGCCGAAAACGCGTCGAACCGCCCCGCGATTCACCTTCCCCTGTCAGATCCCTATCAGGCGCCGGACGGTTACGTGGTCAAAGCCAATACGCATTCGGGTCTGTACTACACACCGGACTCGGCGCTCTACAACGACACCGTGCCCGAAGTGTGGTTCGCCAGTGAGGAACTCGCGCAGGCGAACGGATTCCACAAGGCGGAGTGAGGCTCTCGCCTCCCTGTCAGACCTTGCGGAGGACGGTGACGACCTTGCCGAGGATGGCAGCGTCGTTACCGGGAATCGGGTCGAATGCCGGGTTATGCGGCATCAGCCAGACCTGGCCACCGGTGCGCTTGAACGTCTTGACGGTTGCTTCACCGTCGATCATCGCGGCGACGATGTCGCCGTTGTCGGCCACATTCTGCTGACGTACCACGACCCAGTCACCGTCGCAGATCGCGGCGTCGACCATGGACTCGCCGACGACCTTCAGCAGGAACAGTGAGCCCTCACCGACCAGCTCGCGCGGGAGCGGGAAGACATCTTCGACGGCTTGCTCGGCCAGGATCGGGCCGCCGGCCGCGATGCGCCCGAGCACGGGCACGAACGTCGGCTCGGGCAGCGCGTCCGAACCGGCGACCTCGGTGCGCACCGCGGTGACGGCATCATCGGCGCCGCGCACGTCGACGGCACGGGGCCGGTTGGCGTCACGACGCAGATAGCCCTTGCGCTCCAGGGTGCGCAACTGGTGTGCCACCGATGACGTGGACGTGAGGCCGACGGCATCGCCGATCTCACGAATGCTCGGGGGATAGCCGCGGCTGGTGACCGAGGCCCGGATCACGTCGAGGATGGTTCGCTGCCGCTCCGTCAACCCGGATTCGGCGTTGTCGCGGCGGCTGGTGTCGGTACCCGATGTCTCACTGCGGTCGCTCATGAGGCCGAATGTAGTCGCGTGTGCGTCGAAATTCAAACATTTGTTCGACCGTGTCGCGATCCGGTGCCGGCCGACGGTCGGCGGAACAAAACTTGTCGGTGGCCGGATTTATTCTTCGAACACGCTCGCTCACATGTTCGGTTTTCGAACGCATGATCGAGTATATTTCGAACACAAGAGCGAACACGGGCGGCCTCGAAGGAAGGACACAGACGTGACAGTCATCGATGATCGACAGGTTTTCATCTCGGCACCGGTGTACCGGCGGACGTCCGGCGCACCTGTCGCCCCAGCTCGGCACCGTCCGGCCGGGCCACGGGCCTACCGGCCGCACCCGGCCCGGCCGGCCATCGCGCCGATCCAGTACCGCGGCACCGGTGTCGCCTTCTCGCGGGCACCGCATACGCGCCGGCCGGTCAGCACGGCCGTCACGATCGCACTGGCCGGGGTGGCCGCGCTGATCACGCTGTGGCTCGGGCTGGTCGGCCACTTCAGCGGTTCGCCCGCAGCCACCGAGCAGATGCCCGACCAGCTCGCCGTGGTTCAGGTGCAGACAGGAGAGACGCTGCAGCAGCTGGCCGGCCGCGTCGCCCCCGATGCACCCGCCGGACAGGTCATGCAACGCATCCGTGATCTGAACAAGCTGGATTCGGCGTCCCTGGACGCCGGGCAGACGCTCATCGCGCCGATCGGCTGACCACCGTGCTGGCCGTGGCCGCTCGACAGACGGCGCAGGTACGCTTTCAGTGGTTCGAATCATCGGGCCACGGCGGAGCAAAGGAGCGGTCATGCATTGTCCGTTCTGCCGCAACCCGGACTCCCGCGTCGTCGACTCCCGAGAGACCGACGAGGGTCAGGCCATCCGGCGGCGCCGGTCCTGCCCCGAATGCGGCCGGCGGTTCACCACTGTGGAGACCGCAGTGCTCGCGGTCGTGAAGCGCAGTGGGGTCACCGAACCCTTCAGCCGAGAGAAAGTCATCAGCGGTGTCCGCCGCGCCTGCCAGGGCCGCGACGTCGACGACGACGCCCTCAATCTGCTGGCCCAGCAGGTCGAGGACACCGTGCGCGCGGCCGGTTCTCCGGAAATCCCCAGCCACGAGGTCGGACTGGCGATCCTCGGCCCGCTTCGTGAACTCGACGAGGTCGCCTACCTGCGATTCGCCTCGGTGTACCGCTCATTCAGCTCGGCTGAGGATTTCGAACGCGAGATCGAGGCGCTGCGCGCTCATCGCGCCGTCGGCACCTCCGGCTGAGCCACTTCAATCCAGCTGTCGCACACCGTCACTGACCACCCGGCCCGCGATCAGCACCCATCCTTGCGCGTCCCATGTCGTATAGATCTGGGATCCTTTGCCCTGTGTGATGGTCAGATCGCGGCTGAGGTAATCGGTGATCCGCGCCGCCGCCGATCCCGTTGCCTCATCTTCCGGAACGCCGAGGTCGGACGCGAACATTCGCGACCGGATATGTCCGCCGTCGCGGTCCACCCACGCCCACAGGTAATGCTCGGCGTCATCGGAATAGTCGTCCGGATCGGCGTCCAGGAGCTCATCCACCGACAGCAGGTCGTGAATGGCGAACTCCGGTGACCACTCCGCCCGGGTGCGGATCACCGTGCGGTCGTCGTCGTAGCTGACGCCGACGATGCCGGCCGGAACCTGGAGGGTGCGAATCGGCGTGCCGCGCTCGCGCAGCCACCAGGCCGCGCCCACCGTGGGGTGCCCGGCAAACGGCAGTTCAGTGACGGGGGTGAAGATGCGCGCGTGCGCGGTGGTCGATCCGTCGGCCGGTAGGTCGATGAATATCGTTTCGCTGTAACCTAATTCGTTGGCGACCCGCTGGCGCTCAGGGGCGGGCACGGTTGCCGCGTCCGCGACGCCGAGCGGATTGCCGAAGTTGCCGCCCGCGTCGGTGAACACCCGCAACACGGTCACGTCGACGGTCATATTTCGACTTTACGACGACCGAGTCAGGTGGCGCTGCGCTCGTCGGCTCCCAAAGCGTCGAGCACGGCAACCCGGGTGTCCAGCGAGCCGGTGACCGCGCGCTCGGACAGTCCGTTGCGCAGAAGTTCACGCAGGGCGTCCTGGTCGTATTCGGCGGGTGCGGTGGAGTCGATGAATTTCTCGACAACCTCCACGAAGCGGTCGGGGTCGTCGTGGAACGGGAAGTGCCCGGAGCGGGCGAAGATCTCGAGTCGGGAGCCAGGCATGGCGGAGTGCGCCATGCGGGCGTGGGTGACCGGGATAACCGAGTCCTGGTCTCCCCAAATGAGTTGCACGGGAACGGATTCGGTCAAATAACATCGGTCGAGCATGGTGACCACCTGGCCACGCCAGTCCACCACCGAACGCAGCGTGCGGGTGAACGCCGACGACGCGGTCGGTTCGGGCAGATCGGCCAGGATGCGCAGCGCGTCGGGCAGGTCACGGCCCAAGCCCGTCGAGCCGAAGACGCTGCCCAGCACCCGCCCGGCAACCTGCAGCGCAGGCAGTACCATGGGCAGCCGCAACAGCGCCAGCGCCTCTCCGCCCATCGGCAGGGAGGCCGCACGCAGCGCGACATTGACCTCCTTGGTGACGCCGCCCGCGCTGACCAGGATCAGCCGCTGCACCAATTGCGGGAACTGATAGGCAAATTGCATCGCCACGCCGCCGCCGAGGGAATGCCCGACCACGGTGACGTTGTCGAGGTCGAGGACACTGAGCAGATCGCGCATACCGTTGGCGTAGGCCGCCACCGAGTAGTCGGCCCGCGGCTTGTCGGACTGCCCGTGCCCCAGCAGGTCGGGGGCGATCACGGTGAACCGCTGGGCGAGCTTGCTGTGTACCGAATGCCAGGTCGTGGAGTTGTCACCGATCCCGTGGATCAACAGCAGCGCCGGACCCGACCCGGCCACTCGAAACGCCCGCCGGTATCCGTGAATTGTCCGGAAATGCAGCGTGGGTGTCACATCCCGCACCGGCTGCAGATTGGGCTTTCGCTGAGTCTTCTGCTGCGTCACTGGCCAACCCCGTCATCGGTGCGGTGGGCTTCGTCAGGTTTCGGGGGTGTCGTTGAAACCGTCTTTGAAGTCCTCGGCGTGCTGGGCGAGGAATTTCTCGAATTCCGCGCCCAATTCCTCGCCGCTGGGGAGTTCCTCGTCGTGCGCCAGCAGCGACCGGTTCTCTTGAGCGGCAACGAAAGCATCGTACTGTCGCTCCAGTGCGGTCACCACTTGAGCGACCTCCGGCGAAGCCTCGACCTGCTCGTCGATCTTGGTGCGGATGCCCTCACCGGCATCGGTGAGGGCGCGTAGCGGCACTTGCAGCGCGGTCAGCTTCGCGACCTGCTCCAGCAGCGCCTCGGCGGCCGGCGGGAAGTCGGTCTGGGCCAGATAGTGCGGCACGTGGACGGTGAAGCCGATGACTTCGTGGCCGTGCTGGGCCATCCGGTACTCCAGCAGGTTGGACACGCTGCCAGGGACCTGTACCTCGCCGACCCACGGGGTGAACTCGGTGATCAGCTCGCGGTTGTTGGAGTGCGCGGTCATCGTCACCGGACGGGTGTGCGGCACCGCCATCGGGATGGTGCCGAGTCCGATGGTCTGACGCACCCCGAGCCGCTCGGCCAGCAGCCGGACGGCGGTGACGAACCGCTCCCACTTGAGGTCCGGTTCCAGCCCGGCGAGCAGCAGGAACGGGGTGCCGAGGCTGTCGCGCAGCGCGTACAGGTTCAGCTGCGGATCGTCGTAGTCGGTGAAGTGGTCGGTTTTGAACGTCATCAGCGGCCGCCGCGACCGGTAGTCCAGCAGTTCGTCGATGGCGAACGAGGCCACCAGTTCGGTGTCGAGCTTGGCTTTGAGGTGGTCTGCGGCCAGGCGAATGGCGTGGCCGGCGTCCGAGAAGCCTTCGAGAGCGTGAATCATCACCGGTCCGCGCCCGTCGGGCGCGGACAGCTGCGGCGCCGGAAACTCCAGTTCGTACATTCCGGTCTGCTCAGGTTGGTACTGCTGTCCCTGCTCGTCAGTCATCGTCTCCGCCTCCTCGCGGTGCCGGGGCGCGTCCTCGTCCCCTTCTACCGTGACACCAGTGTCTCGCAGATTCGGGTGAGCGCTGGCCATAGCGTCCGTGTTGCACAACGCAGGTGGCGTGCCCGCCGTTCCCCGGGGCCAATCATCTACCCGGGCCCGAACCACGCAGATCGGGCATGATCGAGCGATGCGAACGTTGGCGGCGGCACTGAACCTGGCGATGGCCACGGTTCTGATGGCCGGCTGCCACTCGGCCACCGAACCCCGGGCCAAAGCCGCCGAGGAGCCCGGTGCGCAACCCGCGGCGGCCACCGATGCCCGGCCGGTTGCGGCCCGGCCCGCGGTAGGAGCGCTCTTCCTCGGCGGCACCGACACCCATACCTGCACCGCCTCGGTGGTCCACTCCAGCGGCGGTGACCTGATCGTGACGGCCGCGCACTGCCTGGCCGCGGGCCTGCCCGCCACGTTCGTGCCGGGATTCGACGAGAGCGCCGCTTCCGGCGACGTCTGGACCGTCGACGCCGTCTACCTCGATCCGCGGTGGGTCACCACCCAAGACCCCAAGGCCGATTACGCGTTCGTTCGGGTCAGCAGGCCCGCCGGCGGAACCGTCGAAGCCGTCGCCGGGCAGGCGTTGACGCTCGGGACGGCCCGGTCGGGTCCGGTCACGGTGATCGGCTATCCGATGGGCGACGGCGGCCCAGCGCTAGGCTGCGATACGACCGCCGGAAGCGACCACGGTTACCCCTCGCTGCGCTGCAACGGCCTCGGTGACGGCACCAGCGGTGGTCCCTGGATCAGCGGCGCGACGGTGATCGGCGTGATCGGCGGGCTCGATGGTGGCGGCTGCGGCGACAGCATCTCGTATTCGTCGCCGTTCGACGGGGCAACCGCGGCGCTGCTGGCCCGCGCCGAGGCAGGCGGTCCGGGCGACGACGCACCGCAGTCGTTCGACAGCGAGTGTTGAGCGCCTAGCGGCGGAACTGGCTCAAGGCGCGCAGCTTGTTCATCACGTCCAGAGCCGCGACCTTATAGGCCTCCGAGAACGTCGGGTAGTTGAAGACCGCGTCGACCAGGTACTCGATGGTTCCGCCGCAGCCCATCACGGCCTGGCCGATGTGCACCAGCTCGGTGGCCGCGGTCCCGAAGATGTGCACACCCAGAACCTTGAGATCCTCGGTGGACACCAGCAGCTTGAGCATGCCGTAGGAATCGCCGGCGATCTGGCCGCGGGCGAGCTCGCGGTAGCGGGACACCCCGACCTCGTAGGGGACGGCGGCCTTGGTCAGTTCGACCTCGGTGGCCCCGACGTAGGACACCTCGGGGATCGAGTAGATGCCGATCGGCTGCAGCACGGTCATGCCGGCCGTCGGCTCACCGAACGCGTGGTAGGCGGCCAGGCGGCCCTGTTCCATCGATGTGGCCGCCAGGGCGGGGAAGCCGATGACGTCGCCGACGGCGTAGATGTGGTCGACCTTGGACTGGAAAGTCTTCTCGTCGACGAAGATCCGGCCTCGATTGTCGGCCTCCAGCCCGGCGTTGGCCAGATCCAGATGGTCGGTCTGGCCTTGCCGGCCGGCCGAGTACATGACGGTCTCGGCCGGAATCTGCTTACCACTGGCCAAGGTGGTGACGGTGCCCGCCGAGCCGACGTCGACGGCGGTGACCTCCTCGCCGAACCGGAACGTGACCGCCAGGTCGCGCAGGTGGAAGCGCAGGGCCTCGACGATCTCGGGGTCGCAGAAGTCGAGCATCGTGTCGCGTTTCTCGACGACGGTGACCTTGGTGCCCAGGGCGGCGAACATCGAGGCGTACTCGATGCCGATCACCCCGGCGCCGACGACCACCATCGAGCCCGGGATCGTCTTGAGGTCGAGGATGCCGTCGGAGTCGAGCACCCGGTTCTCGTCGAACTCGACGCCTGCAGGCCGCGCAGGTTTGGTGCCGGTGGCGATGATGATGTAGCGGCCGCTGACGATGACGTGCTCGGCGCGGGTGGGATCCTCGACCTCGATGGTGTGCTCGTCGATGAACCGGCCGTGCCCGACGTAGAGCTCAATACCGTTGCGCATCAGCTGGTTTCGCACCACGTCGACCTCTTTACGGATCACGTGTTCGGTGCGGGCCAGCAGGTCGGCGGGAGTGATCTTGTCCTTGACCCGGTAGCTGGCGCCATAGAGTTCGCGCTGGCTCATACCGGTCAGGTAGAGGACGGCCTCGCGCAGCGTCTTGGACGGGATCGTGCCGGTCTGGACGCAGACACCGCCGAGCATTTGCCCGCGTTCGATGACGGCCACCGTCTTGCCCAGCTTGGCTGCGGCAATGGCGGCCTTCTGACCGCCGGGACCCGAGCCGATGACGACGAGGTCGTATTCCACACTCATGAGGACAAGATGTACGCCGCTTTGCCGAATCTCGCATGCCGACCGTGTCAATACGACATGAACAATGTGTCCCGGAGGTCTCGGCCGTTATCCACAGTTCCGAGTTCATCCCCAACCCCGGGCTCGGCGGCGCTCAGCAGGCCGGTTTGGTCGGCGCGGGTTGCGACCGTCAGGCCATGACGACACACGAACCCGACTATCGCTTCACCAGTCCCGGCGCGCTGATCGCCGGCCTGCCCGCCGTTCTCGGCTTCGTGCCGGAGAAGTCACTGGTGCTGGTGTCCCTGGAGGCCGGCGAGATGGGCGCCGTGATGCGCCTGGACTTGGCCAAGGCGATCGGTGGCGACCTCACTCACCTGGCCGAAGTAGCCGCAGCGTCAGGCGCGGAGACGGTGGTGGCGGTGATTGTGGATGCCGAGGGCGCCCCGTGTCCGATGTGCAACCAGGACTATCGCGACATGTGCGAGGAGTTGGCGAAGGCCCTGTCCACCTACGACATGGACATCTACGCCACCCACGTCGTCGACCGGATCGAGGTGGGCGGCCGCTGGCACTGCGTCGACGGCTGCGGGGCGTTCGGGGCGGTGGAGGATCCGCTGGCCTCCCCGCTGGCCGCGGCCGCCGTTCTCGAGGGGCGGCGACTGTACCCCCGCCGGTCCGATCTGCAGGCGGTGGTCGCCGTTGCTGACGCCGGCCGCACGGCTGCACTGGTGCCGGCCATCGCCGCGCATGCCGAGGCGCGCGAGATCGACTGGCGCGCCGATCCCGACGGTTGCGGCCGCCGCGACGTCGAAGCGGCCATGGCGATCAGCGCCCGCGTGAGTGACGGCGCGGAACTTGACGATGCCGAGCTCGCGATGCTGGCGTGCGCGCTGACCGATGTCGACGTGCGTGACACGCTCTACGCGCTGGCCGTCGGGGCCGCGGCCGGAAACGCCGAGGCGCTGTGGGCGGCGCTGGCGCGCACACTTCCCGATCCATGGCGAGCGGAAGCCCTTGTGCTGCTGGCCTTTTCGGCGTACGCCCGCGGCGACGGCCCGTTGGCGGGACTGTCGCTGGAGGCGGCGCTGCGCACCGACCCGGAGCACCAGATGGCGACCATGCTCGACACCGCGCTGCAGTCCGGCATGCGGCCCGAGCAGATTCGCGAGTTGGCGGGCACCGGATACCGGCTCGCCAAGCGGTTGGGGGTGCGGCTTCCGCCGCGGCGCACGTTTGGCCGCCGCGCGGTGTGAAGGCTAGACCTTCTCGACCTTGACTGCGTGGGCCATCTCGTGGGGGAGGTGGACGTTTTCGTGGCCACCGATCAGTATCGTGACACCGCCGTGCGGGCTGTTCTCCACCTGCACACGGGCATTGGGCACCACGCCGGCTTCCTTCAGCTGGCCGATCAGTTCGACGTCACCCTGAACGTGCTCGCTGAGTTGGCGTACCACCACGGCGACGGGGGAGCCGGCGGGCAGCTCGGTCAGACGCACCAGGTTGGCGTCTTCGAACTGGCTCATGTCCAGCCCGAGGAGCGACAGGCCGGGGATCGGGTTGCCGAACGGAGACACCGTCGGGTCGTCGAGGACCTGCACCAAGCGGCGCTCGACGTCCTCGCTCATCACGTGCTCCCAGCGGCAGGCCTCGGCGTGCACCTCTTCCCACGGCAGGCCGATCACGTCCACCAGGAGCCGCTCGGCGAGCCGATGCTTGCGCATCACCGAGACCGCAAGTTCACGGCCCTTCTCGGTCAATTCCAGATGCCGGTCGCCGGCCACCTGCAGCAGACCGTCGCGCTCCATACGAGCCACGGTCTGGCTGACTGTCGGACCACTTTGCTCCAACCGCTCGGCGATGCGTGCGCGCAGCGGGATTACGCCCTCTTCCTCGAGGTCGTAGATCGTTCGGAGATACATCTCGGTGGTATCGACCAGATCGTTCATAAGGACACCCTTCGTCTGGCCCGAGTCTACTTGGCTAGCTGGGAAAACGGACATGCAACACTGCCCCGACGGCAGCGTGCCCGCCGGCATCGCCGACGGGCACGCTAGGGGAATTGCTTGGTCAGCTGGCGTAGGAGCGCAGCCGATCTGCCCTGTCGCCGTTGCGGAGCTTGGCCATGACCTCGCGCTCGATCTGGCGGACTCGTTCGCGGGACAGCCCGAACAGCTTGCCGATCTGGTCGAGGGTGCGGGGCTGGCCGTCGTCGAGGCCGAACCGCAGCCGGATCACCTGCTGCTCCCGCTCGTCGAGCGTGGCAAGCACGTGGCGGATGTCGGTATGCAGCAGCTCGGCGATCACCGCGTTCTCCGCCGACATTGCTTCGGCGTCCTCGATGAAGTCGCCCAGCGGGGCCTCTTCATCGCTGCCGACCGGCATGTCCAGGCTCACCGGGTCGCGGCTGTGCTCGAGCAGATCGTTGATCTTCTCGACCGGGATGCCCGACTCTTCAGCCAGTTCCTCATCGCTGGCCTCGCGGCCCAGGCTCTGGTGCATCTCACGCTTGATCCGGGCCAGCTTGTTCACCTGCTCGACGAGGTGGACAGGCAGCCGGATGGTGCGGCTCTGGTCGGCCATACCGCGGGTGATGGCCTGCCGGATCCACCACGTGGCATAGGTCGAGAACTTGAATCCCTTGGTGTAGTCGAACTTCTCCATCGCGCGGATCAGACCCAGGTTGCCCTCCTGGATGAGATCCAGCAGCGGCATACCGCGACCGGTGTAGCGCTTGGCCAGCGACACCACCAGGCGCAGGTTGGCCTCGAGGAGGTGGCTGCGGGCCGCCTGACCGTCACGCACGATGCTGGCGAGGTCGCGCTTGCGGTTCTCGCTGAGCCGCTTCTTGGTCTCCAGCAGGTGCTGGGCGAACAGGCCCGCCTCGATGCGCTTGGCCAGGTCGACCTCATCCTCGGCGGTGAGCAGCGCGGTCTTGCCGATGCCGTTCAGATACACGCGCACCAGGTCGGCGGCTGGACTTTGGGCGTCCAGATCGCTGTCAAATCGGCTGGTGGTGGCATTTGCCATGGTGGCCTCCTGATCGGCTGCGACTGTCAATGCGTTCAACGTGCCATCGGAGCAAAGAGTTCCCGCATGGCTGTCGGTTCACACCGTCTGAAGTGCGCGAATACCGGGGAGCCCTGAGAATGTCCTGAGAAACGACCGCGTCGGCGGTCAGTGGGAACCGGGGTCGGAGCCACCGGCCGAATGCGGTTGCGCCGCCGATATCCCGGTCTCGAGCGCGCGGCGCTCGGCACGCGGGAACAGCTGGGTCCGCCGCGGGTTGTCGTTGAAACGCCTCGGCTCCTCGGCGCGCCGGGGCGGGCGGTCATTGGCGATCAGCACCGCGATCCACGGCAGCGGCAGGGACACCGCGATGATCGCCAGCGAGATGAGCCCGTTGTGCCATAGTCCGTAGGCCGCGGCCGCCAGGATCAACGCCGGAATCCGAAAAGACATGATGGTCAAGTACTTCCGCACGCGCTGGCGATGCTGCTCTTCGTAGGGCGTCGCGGCGGCGGTGATGAGCACGGGCCGACCTTCGTCGTCGAATCCCAGCTCACGCTTCATACCTCCACTGTTCCACATTCCTCGATCGATATGCGTCCCGGTTTCTTACGGTTTCTTACGGCTGTCCGACCGGGCACAATGTCTACATGCAGACCCAGACGATCGAACGCACCGACACCGACGAACGCGTCGACGACGGGACCGACGACGACGCGCCGAAGGTCTTCCACTACGTCAAGAAGGACAAGATCGCCGAGAGCGCCGTGATGGGCACCCACGTCGTCGCCCTGTGCGGCGAAGTGTTCCCGGTGACCCGCGCGGCCAAGCCCGGTTCGCCGGTCTGCCCGGACTGCAAGCGGGTCTACGAGAACCTCAAGAAGGGCTGACCGGAGCCGACTCGGTCGTCGCGGCGGGTGCCGGCTGCGGCTCGTCGTCCTCGGGGTCCTTGTCTCCCTTGGGCTCTCCCTTGGACTTCGCCTTGCTTCGCAACCACGTCCACACCTGATCGGCATGCGGGGTCGGCGCGGGGAACTCCTCTTCGATCGCGGCGTTGAGTTCGGCCCCGATCATGATCGCGAAGCCGAGGAAGAACGCGAACAGCAGGAACGCGATCGGGGTTGCCAGCGCCCCGTAGGTGTAGCCCGTGCTGGTGATCCAGGTCAGATAGAACCGCAGACCCATCGTCGCGACCACGAACACCCCCGTCGCCAGGAGCGCCCCCCACACCAGGCGATGTGTCGGCAACGGCTTGGGCAGCGACACCCGGTACAGGATCGTCACCGCCAAGATCAGCGCCAAGGCCAGCGCGGGGTAGTAGCCGTAGTGCAGGAAGTTGTCCCAGCTGTCGGGGAGATACGACGAGATCTTGCGCGGGCCGAGCGCCACGAGCGGCGCGCTCGCGATCACGAAGACGAGCATCACCACGTAGAGCCCGAGCGCGAAGAATCGTTGCCGCACCGGATGGCGCAACGGCGTCTGGTCGTGGGCTTCCACCACCGAGTCGACGAATGCCGAGATGGCTGATGAGCCGGCCCACAGGCTGATCACGAAGCCGAACGACACCACCTCACCGCGGGCGCCCGCCACGATGTCGCGGACCGTCGGCTCGATGATCTCGGTGACCACGTTCTTCGAGAAGAAGCTGTTTGCGAAGCTGATCAGCTGGTTCTCGATGGTCGCCAGGGTGTCGGGCCCGAACAGCGGCGCGATGTAGGCCAGGCTGCCGAGCACTCCGAGCAGCAGCGGCGGCAACGACAACACCGACCAGAAACCGGCTTGGGCCGACTCGGAGAAGATGGAGTCGTCCCAACTCTTGGACAATGTCCGTTTCGAGATCCGCCATAGGTGATGGCGAGACGGCTTGGCGGATTGGTCAGTCATGACCAGCCCAGCATTCCTGACGAGGGCGGTCCTGCCCAGCGACGCGGCCGAGAGTAGCTACTACGCCTCCGACGGGCTGACTTCGATCACCGCGGCCAGCTCGAGCAGCTTGGCCTGGTGTTCGTTGGCGTGATGCTGGCAGAACAGGAGTTCGGCGCCCGAAGGAAGCTTGGCGCGCACGCGAGCCGCTGCTCCACAGCGGTCGCAGCGATCAGCCCTGGTCAATTCGGGACTGGTCAACGTTGCGTTCATAGCTCCTCCGTAAGGTGCTCATCGCGTCGGTGACTGGGCGCCACCGTCACGTATCTCTACTGTCTCAGACGTTCTTCGTTTGGGCCTTGTTCCCTAGGGGTTTAACGCTGTGTCGTGTCTCACGCCTCGTCGTGTTGCGGGTACTGCAGTGTGGTCGTATGTACCCGAATCCGGAATTCTTACTCCACCTGTGCGGACAGCGAGACTGGGAAGCCGCTCAAATCGTTGGCGAACTTTGCCCCGCATCCCTGACCGAAGTCGGATTCATTCACCTCTCGACGAGTGAGCAGGTGCACCTGCCGGCCAATCGGCTCTACGCCGATCGCACCGATTTGGTGCTGTTACACATCGACCCGCAGGTGCTGGACTCGCCGCTGCGTTGGGAACCTGGTGTTCCAACGGATCCGGAGTCGATGAGGTTCCCGCACCTGTACGGCCGGCTGCCTGTCAGCGCCGTGATCAATGTCACCCCATACCGGCCGGGGCCGGACGGCCGGTTTCAACCGTTCGAGCCGTCGACGTAAGCGTCGGCTTCGATCTCGACGAATAGCCCCGGTTCGATGAGGGCGGCAACCTCGACCATGGTGGCGGCAGGCCGAATGGCGCCGAAGAACTCCGCGTGTACGGCGCCGATCGCGCGCCACCGCGAGATGTCGGTGACATAGATCCGGGTCCGGATCACATCGGACAGGTCGGCGCCCGCGTCGGTCAGGGCTTGCTGGATGCGCTGCAAGGCGTTTCGGGTCTGTACGACAACGTCTTCGCCGGCGCCGGTGGTGCCCGAGACCGCTACGTGCGGCCCCGTGCGAACCGCGCGCGAGTATCCGACCAGGTCTTCGAATTCGGTTCCCGACGAGATCGTCCTGCGCTGTGCTGCCATGGCGCTCACGATAGGAGTTCAGTCATCGCCCCGGGGGAGTTGACGGTGTGCTGCCGTAGAGGCCCAGGGATTGCGCGACGGCGGTGGCCACGTCGCCACGCAACGCTGAGATCGGTGCGCTGCCGCGGGTGTGGACGGCGTTCGACAGCACGACGACGTAGGTGTCCGAACCCGGGTCCAGCCACAGCGAGGTCCCCGTGAAGCCCGTGTGGCCGAAGCTGCCGATCGGGAACACTGCGCCGCGCGTGGTGGATTGGCCGGTGTCGATGTCCCAGCCGAACCCGCGAAGGTTCTGCCCGCGGATCGCCGGATACCGCGCGGCGAGCAGGGGGTCTGCGGGGTTCCGCCCTGAAGTGGCGGCCGCTGCGTTGGCCGCGTCGAGTTGACCCGCGCTGTGCCCGGGCTGCTGTGGCGACGTCATCAACTCGAGACTGGACTGCGCAAGCGGAAAGCTGCTCGGTCGGCCCCCAAGCCGGTCGAGCAGGGCCTGGGCGTAGGCGCTGACATCCGAGGCGGTGGAGAACACACCGGCGTGCCCTGCCACGCCACCCATCCGCCGTGCCGTCGTGTCGTGAACCGTGCCGCGTAGCAGGTGGCCGAAATCGGGGTTGCGGCTCGGCTCGCCGGGGTTCTCCTCATCCCACGCAGTCGGTGCGATGAGCGGCAGCATATTCGTATCCCATTGTCCCGGAGCACATTCAGTGACGCCGGTGGGTGCCCAGTAAGCCGCGGCGCCACGGGTCGTGTGCGGACCGCAAACCTTCGCCAGCGGGAGATAGCGGGTTTCGGTCATGCCCAGCGGGGCGAACACGGCTCGCTGAACGTAGTCGTCCTGGGGCTCGCCGGTGAGTTGCTCGACGAGTGCGCCGAGCAGGATGAAGTTGATGTCGGAGTAGCGGAACAGCTCGCCGGGAGCGGATTCCAGCGGCGTGGTGAGCGCACGACGAAAGCCCTCGGTCCGGTCTGGAGTGTCCAATCCCCACGGATCCTTGAGCTCGACGTCGCCGGTCTCACCGGAGGTGTGGGTGAGCAGCATGCGCACGGTCACCTCGGCGCGCGCGGGGTCGTTACCGAGGTTGAAGCCGGGCAGGTATCTCTGTACGGGATCGTCGAAGTGCAGCCGGCCCTGTTCGTAGAGCTGCATCACAGCTGTCGCCGTAGCGAGCGGCTTCGTCAGCGACGCGAGGTCGAAGATGGTGTCTTCGGTCATCGGCTCGGCGGGGGCCGGCGAGCCGTCGAGGCCTCGTTCACCGGCGAGCTTGCGAACCCCATAGGCCCTGCGGAAGACGACCTTGCCGCCGTGGCCGACCACGACGACCGCGCCGGGCAGCCGGTTGGCCGCGATCGCGTCGGTCATGATGTCCGACACCGCCGCGATGTCGGGGGTGGGCGGACTCGGGGGCCTGACCGGCGCCACCGGGATCTGAGCGGGACGGGCTGTTTCGGTCACTGAGGCGTGCGGCGCGGCGCCGTGCGAACACGCGGTAGCCAGGGTCAGCAGTATGCACCCGGCAGCTCGCGCTGCCGACTGAAAACGGCTGTGGCACAGCTGAATCGGCGTGCCCTCAGTCGAGGTAGTCGCGCAGCACCTGCGAGCGGCTGGGGTGGCGCAGCTTGCTCATGGTCTTGGACTCGATCTGCCGGATCCGCTCACGGGTGACCCCGTAGACCTGGCCGATCTCGTCGAGGGTGCGCGGCTGACCGTCGGTCAGGCCGAACCGCAGCCGCACCACGCCGGCTTCGCGCTCGGAGAGCGTCTCGAGCACCGACTGCAGCTGATCCTGCAGCAGGGTGAAGCTCACCGCGTCGACGGCCACGACGGCCTCGGAATCCTCGATGAAGTCGCCGAGCTGGCTGTCGCCCTCGTCGCCGATGGTCTGGTCCAGCGAGATCGGCTCACGCGCGTACTGCTGGATCTCCAGCACCTTCTCCGGCGTGATGTCCATCTCCTTGGCCAGCTCTTCGGGAGTGGGCTCGCGGCCCAGGTCCTGAAGCAGCTCACGCTGAATGCGGCCGAGCTTGTTGATGACCTCGACCATGTGCACGGGGATACGGATGGTGCGGGCCTGGTCGGCCATCGCGCGGGTGATCGCCTGGCGGATCCACCACGTGGCGTAGGTCGAGAACTTGTAGCCCTTGGTGTAGTCGAACTTCTCGACCGCGCGGATCAGACCCAGGTTGCCTTCCTGGATGAGGTCCAGAAACGCCATTCCACGGCCGGTGTAGCGCTTGGCCAGCGACACCACCAGACGCAGGTTGGCTTCCAGCAGATGGTTTTTCGCGCGGTCGCCGTCGCGGCAGATCCACTGCATGTCGCGGCGCTGCTGCACCGGAAGCTTCTCGCCCTTGTCGGTCTTCTCCAGCATCAGCTGCGTGGCGTAGAGACCGGCCTCGATCCGCTTGGCGAGTTCGACCTCCTCCTCGGCGTTCAGCAGCGCGACCTTGCCGATCTGCTTGAGGTACGCACGGACCGAGTCGGCCGATGCCGTCAGCTCGGCGTCCTTGCGGGCCTGCCGCAGCGCCTCGGACTCCTCCTCGTCCCAGACGAAGTCGCCGGAGGCCTTGTCCTTCTCGGACGGTTCGGCAATGTCCTCGTCGTCGGCGGCCTCGCCCTCGGCGACGGGGGCTTCCTTGGCTGCGGCGCCTTCCTCGGTCTCCTCGTCGCTGCTGTCGGACGCCTCGTCGGTGTCGTCGGCAACATCTTCGAGGTCGTCGAGCACCAGATCGTCGTCGGCTACGTCGAGTTCAGGATCGACGTCGAGCTCGCCGTCGAGCTCCTCCTCGGTGCCGGCCTCGGCGTCGGTGCCGGCGGGGGCGGCGTCCTTCTTGGCCCGGCCGCGGGTGCCGGGCGCCTTCTTCGCCGCTGCCTTGGTGGCGCGCGCCTTGGTCGGGGTGGCCGCGGAGCCGGGGGTGTCGGTGACGTCCGGGTCCCCGGCTTCGGCTCCGGCGGCGCGGGGAGCGGCCTTGGTGGCACGCTTGGCCGGCGCGGAACCATTGGCTGCCGGCTTCTTCGCGGGAGTCTTGGTGGCGGTGCGCTTCACCGGCTCATCGGTTGCCGGGCTTGCCTTGGTCGCTGCCACGTACACCCTTTCGGTCGTGCTTGCTCTCGGCGGGCGTGGGCACGCCACCGAGAGCGTCGGCTATGAGGACTATTGGCGTGGATCGCGTGGTGGATTCTCGCCGCTATATCCGGTAGGCGGCCGCCGTTGACCATTGTAACGACAGTGTGGGCCGCAACCGCGCCGAGCGAGGAAAAATCAGCGTGTGACGTCGGTTTGAGCCGACATCGCGGCCCCCACGATGCCCGCCTCGTTCAACAGTTCCGCGGCGACGACCGGGGTCCGGTTCTTCAGCAGCGGGATCCATTTGTCGGCTTTGCGGCTGATGCCGCCGCCGGCGATGAACAGGTCGGGCCAGATCGCGTTCTCGATGCTGACCAGCACTTTCGTGACTTCCTGGCTCCACCGCTCGTAGCTCCAGTCCTTGCGTTCCTTGACCGAGGAGGCCGCCCGATGCTCGGCCTCCTTGCCGTCGACCTCCAGGTGGCCGAACTCGGTGTTCGGCAACAGCTGGCCGCCGTGGATCACCGCGGATCCGATTCCCGTGCCGAACGTCAGCAACACGATCACGCCGTCCCGGTTGCGTCCGGCGCCGTGGCGCTGTTCGGCGACGCCGGCGGCGTCGGCGTCGTTGAGCACAGTCACCGGCTGGCCGCCGAGAGCATCGCTGATGATCTGCGAGGCATTGGTGCCGATCCAGCCCTTGTCGACGTTGGCCGCGGTCTGCACGACACCGTTGACGACGACGCCGGGGTAGGTGACACCGAGCGGACCGGTCCACTCGAAGTGCCGGACCACCTCGGCGACGGTCGCGGCGATCGCCTCGGGCGTGGCCGGTTGCGGGGTGAGCAGCTTGAAGCGCTCGCCGATCAGTTTCCCGGTGTCCAGATCGACGATCCCGCCCTTGACCCCGCTGCCGCCGACGTCGACGCCGAACCCGCGGTTCGGTCCGGGGGTGGTGGCGGATTCGGTGTCGGGCATGGGCTGCTCCTCGGCGAGGCGGGCGGTCTGCGCGATGCACACACTAGTGCGCTGCGTGGCCCTTTGTACCGGTGTCGGGATCTCTGTGCTGCGATGGTCAGGTGAGCGACGACCGGGGAGAAGAACTGCGCGTGCTGGCCGAGCAGCTGGCCGTCGAAGCCGCCGCATTCGTCCGTCGCCGGCGCGCCGAGGTCTTCGACGACGAGGAGGGCGCGGCCTCGGGTGCGGTCCACACCGGACTGGTCGGGACGAAGAGCACGCCGACCGATCCGGTGACCGTGGTCGACACCGAAACTGAACTGCTGCTGCGTGATCGGCTCGGCGCGCTGCGACCGGACGACGTGATCCTCGGCGAGGAGGGCGGGGGACCGGCCGCCGGTGCGGACGGCGCCGTCTGCTGGGTGATCGATCCGATCGACGGGACCGTCAACTTCATGTACGGCATTCCGGCGTACGGGATTTCGATTGCGGCACAGATCGACGGACGGTCGGTCGCGGGCGCGGTGGCCGACGTGGTCGGCGGCGAGGTCTACTCCGCGGCGGCCGGCCGCGGAGCTCACGTGTACAGCGGTGGGCGGCGCCGGGTATTGCGCGCCAGCACGGTGACCGAGCTCTCGATGGCGTTGGTGGGCACCGGTTTCGGCTACGCCGCGCGGCGGCGCGCCGAGCAGTCGGCGCTGCTGGCCGAGCTGCTGCCGCTGGTGCGCGACGTTCGCCGGATCGGTTCGGCCTCGCTCGATCTGTGCCTGGTCGCGGCGGGCCGCCTCGACGCCCATTACGAGCACGGCTTGCATGTTTGGGACTGGGCGGCCGGGGCGCTGATCGCCCGCGAGGCGGGCGCGGTGGTGGCGTTGCCCGCGCCCGACGAAGACGGCGGGCTGCTGGTGGCGGCGGCGCCGGGGATCGCCGCGGAGCTCACCGGCGCGCTGGAGCGACTCGGGGGACTGCGACCGCTGTAGTCAGCAGGTGCCGTTGTGGATCTTGGTCAGCAGCGTCGAATCGGCCGGCTCGGTCGCGTCGGGGCGCAGGCCGGCCAGAACGGCGTCGATGTCGTCGCTGTGTGCCAGCCCGGTGAAGTCGGTGCCGATCGACAGGTCCACCGAGTCGTCTTTGCGGTCGTCCTGGAACAACTCGACGCAGGGCGCCACCAGCCAGACCGCCGCCGCGCCGGCACGGCCGCTGGAGCCGAAGCGGATCTGCCCCTGGCAGGTGAGCCGGGTGCTGGTGTAGATCGGGTCGTTGGCCGCGGTGGGCTGCGCGAAGCCGAGGTCGCGCAGCGCGCCGGCGACCTCGCCGGCCTGCCCGCCCTGGCCGCTGGCGTTGAGCACCCGGATCTTGGTGTCGACCAGCTTGGCGGGCGCGACGTCGATCATCGAGGAGTGTGACACCTGCTCGCCGAGCTTGGGCGCTGCCGGATCGGTGGCCGGCGGCGGCGGGTTGCAGGTGGCGGCCTCCCGCACGTCCACGGGGCGGGTGAGCACAAACCCCCACACGATGGCGGTGATTACGAACATGACGCCCAGCGCGATCAGGCCGGGCAGGTAGTTGCGTCGACGGAACGGGCGACCGTGCTTGTCGAAGGCCGTACCCTCCGTGATTTGAGCGACCACGGATGCACTCTAGAGGCAGCCGGCCGATCCCGGCCCAACACGCCCGTCCAACCAAATGAATACATGTGACGTAAATCACACATGACGTAAGGGTGATCTGGGCACGAATCGTTTGGCGGATCCGTTCCACGCTGATACAAAGCCATGCTGAGGTTACGAGGGGACAGAAGATGGCTACCGACTACGACGCCCCGCGGCGCACCGAGACCGACGAGGTGTCCGAGGACTCGCTCGAGGAATTGAAGGCGCGCCGCAATGAGGCGCAGTCAGCCGTGGTCGATGTCGACGAAACGGATTCCGCGGAGAATTTCGAGCTCCCCGGCGCAGATCTGTCGGGCGAGGAACTGTCGGTGCGCGTTGTTCCGAAGCAGGCTGACGAGTTCACCTGCTCGAGCTGCTTTCTGGTGCACCACCGCAGCCGGCTGGCCAGCGACAAGAACGGCGTGATGCTCTGCACGGACTGCGCGGCTTAGCCGATCGAGGCTAGCTGCGTAACGCCGACAGCACCCGGTCCGGATGGCGGGCGCTGACCAGCCAGTACGGCGTCGGATCATCCGGGTCGTCGAGCACGACCAGGACCAGCGGGCCCACCCAGCCGCGGTGCAGCACGAACGCAGCCGGGTCGAGCTGGCGGCCCAGCGCCGCCGACTTCGCCGTCCGCGGGATCTCGGCGGACCGGGAGACCACCGACATCGGCAGATGCGCCTGACCGGCCCACAGTTCGACCTCGTCGCCGCCGGTCACCACCCGAACCTCGGTGCGGCTCAGCCACAACAGCACGCCGACCGCGACCGCGCCGAGCACGGCGTAAGGCAGCCAGACCGGCAGGGTGCGCACACCCATCGTGACTTCCTTGGCGATCAGAGCCGCCAGCGCCAGGCCGAGCGGCCACCACCACCACGGCACCCACAGCCGCTCGCGGTACCGCACGGTTTGCGAGGTCACACGCGAACCAGACACGCGGCCAAGGGTAGTCTTTCCCACCGTGCCGACTCGTCTCGCGGTGGTTCGCCTCGACCGCGATCTCCCAATGCCCAGCCGCGCCCATGACGGTGATGCGGGCGTGGATTTGTTCAGCGCGCAGGACGTCGACCTGGCGCCCGGTCAGCGCGCACTGGTAGGCACCGGGATCGCCGTGGCGATTCCGCACGGCATGGTCGGACTGGTCCACCCGCGCTCCGGTTTGGCTGCGCGCGTAGGACTTTCGATCGTCAACAGCCCCGGCACGATCGACGCCGGTTACCGCGGCGAAGTCAAAGTGTCGTTGATCAACCTCGACCCCGCGACGCCGATCACGATCCGGCGTGGCGACCGCATCGCCCAGTTGCTGGTCCAGCGGGTCGAACTTCCAGAGCTGGTCGAGGTGGCCTCGTTCGACGAGGCCGGACTGGCTGACACCACCCGTGGCGAGGGCGGCTACGGATCCTCCGGCGGACATGCGAGTTTGTGATGGCATTCGGCAGACGTAAGAACGAGCCCGGCACGGACGCGGCCCCGGAAACCCCGGTGGCCGACGAGGCCGCCGTCGATGACGTCGATGACGTCGACGGCGGTGAGAACGACTATGAGGGCGGCCCGTTCGACATCGAGGATTTCGACAACCCGGCCGACGCCGCGGAAGCCCGGCTGGATCTCGGCTCGGTGCTGGTGCCGATGCCGGCGGCCGGCCAGGTCCAGGTCGAGCTGAACGAGGTGGGAGTGCCCAGCGCGGTGTGGGTGGTCACGCCGCACGGCCGGTTCACGATCGCCGCTTATGCGGCGCCCAAGTCGCCGGGGCTGTGGCGCGAGGTGGCCAGTGAGCTGGCCGACTCGTTGCGCAAGGACAACGCGCGGGTCTCCATCGAGGACGGCCCGTGGGGTCGCGAGGTGGTCGGCATCGGAGCCGGCGTCGTGCGTTTCATCGGTGTCGACGGATACCGCTGGATGATCCGCTGCGTGGTCAACGGGGCGCCGGAGGCCATGGAAAACCTGGTTGCTGAAGCACGAGAAGCCCTGGGCGACACCGTCGTTCGTCGTGGTGATACCCCGCTGCCGGTGCGCACACCGCTGCAGGTGCAGCTGCCCGAGCCGATGCTCGAGCAGCTGCGGCAGGCTGCAGCTCAGCAAGCCCAGATGGTCGCCGCTCAGCAGGCGCTGGTGCAGGAGCAGCAGGGCCAGGCTCAGCCGCCGACCGAGCGGCGCAGCGCGTCCGGCTCGGCCATGCAGCAGCTGCGCAGCTCCAGCACCGGCGGTTAGCTCCCGGCGTCGGTCAGCGCCGCCAGGCAAGCAGAGCCCAGAACCTCCGGGTTCGGGCCGAAGTCGTCGAGGCTGACCGTCCGCAGTGCGGCGTGCGGTGCCGCCGCCACCCATTCCAGCGCCACCTCCAGCGGATGGATCGGGTCGTCGGTCGCTCCCACCACGCCCATCGGCACCGTCAGTTGTCGTATGTCCGCAACGCTCGGAGCGACATACCGGGCGGCTTCCTCCATCGCATCGGGCAACTCCGGCCACTGACCGAGCCAGCTGCGCGCCAACTCGTCGGCGAGCCACGCCGGACTGGAGGCCCGCATCTGCGCGGTGGTGGCAACCAGGCCCTCGGTGCGCAGCTGGTCAGCGGTGTGCCGGGCCGACAGCGCGGCCGGAGCCGACTGGGCCGAGCCGCTCCACGCGGGCAGTGCGGCCAGCACCGCGACCGCGCGCCCCGGGTGGGCCAGTGCCCAGGACAGCGTCACCGCCGCGCCGATCGACACCCCACCGACGATGATCGGGCCTTGCCGGGCGGCGTCGTCGAGCGCTTCGAGGTAGCTGGCAACCAACCGGGCGGGTTGGGGCGCAGGCGTCGTGAGCACGGCGCCGACCCCGTGCAGGGGCCCGGCGAAGGCGCGGTACACGTAGTCGTCATCGGAGCCCGTACCGGGCAGCAGGACCGCTGTGACGCCACGAAAGGTGATGCTCATCTCATGATGGTGCCCTGTGACGTATTAGCAATGGCTAACGCGGGTATGCCACGTAGTACGCGGGCGCGCGACATGGCGTCGTGGCAGCAAGAGGTCTACCGTTGCGTTGGCATTGTGATCCGCTGGAGTATCAGGAGAGGCCATGGCTACGGCCGAAAGTTTCGTCCGACGTCTCACCCGTCGGTTGACGGAGGACCCTGAGCAGCGCGACGTCGAAGAGCTCACCGATGAAGCCGCCAGCATCGGCGCCCAGCGAGCGATTGATTGCCAGCGAGGCCAGGAGGTCACCATGGTGGGGACCCTGCGCAGCGTCGAGACCAATGCCAAGGGCTGTGCCGGCGGCGTGCGCGCCGAGTTCTTCGACGGCACCGACACCGTCACGCTGGTGTGGTTGGGACAGCGCCGCATCGCCGGTATCGAATCGGGCCGGGCGCTACGGGTGCGGGGCCGCCTCGGCACCTTGGAGAACGGCACCAAGGCCATCTACAACCCGCACTACGAGATCCAGACTTGAGCCGTCCCGTCGAAGACAGCGATCGCACCGACGGCCCGAGCACCGACGACGTTGCGGCGCCTCCCGAGGAGAAGACGGCTGCCCAGGCGCTCCTGGCTCAAATGGGCGGCGTCAGCGGGCTGATCTACTCCGCCGTACCGGTCGCCGTGTTCGTCCCGGTGTCGACGGCGTTCGGGTTGACGGCCGCGATCTTCGCGGCGCTCGGTCTTGCAGCCCTGATCCTGGTGTGGCGGCTGATCCGCCGCGAATCCGTGCAGCCCGCCGTCTCGGGTTTCCTGGGTGTCGGCGTCAGCGCGCTGATCGCCTGGATCGTCGGCGCCTCGAAAGGCTATTTCCTGCTGGGCATCTGGACGTCGCTGATCTGGGCAGCGGTGTTCGCGATCTCGGTGGTCATCCGCCGGCCCATCGTCGGCTACGCCTGGAGTTGGGTCAACACCAAGGACCGTGGCTGGCGCCGCAGCCGTCGCGCTGTGCTCGCGTTCGACCTCGCGACGTTGACCTGGGTGCTGGTGTTCGCGTCGCGCTTCGCCGTGCAGCACCACCTCTATGACGCCGACCAAACCGGGTGGCTGGGCGTGGCCCGCATCGCGATGGGCTGGCCGCTCACCGCGCTCGCGGCCCTGGTGACCTACGTGGCGATCCGCGCCGCTCAGCGCGCGATCCACGCCGCCCACGCGCACGGTCATGAGACTGATTCCGCACCCGCAGGCGATTAATTCTGGTGTCTACGCGTGACGACCGCCTGCTGGTCGCCGTCGCGGTGCTCGCCTCCTTCGTCGCCTTCCTCGACGGCTCGGTGGTCAACCTCGCCCTACCCGCCATCAGCGCCGAACTCGGTGGCGGCCTGGTCATTCAGCAGTGGGTGGTCGACGGCTATCTGGTGACGCTGGGCGCCCTGATCCTGGTCGCCGGCGCGATCTCCGACACTTTTGGACGCCTGACGGTGCTGCGGGCCGGGCTGGTCGTGTTCGGCGTTGCCTCCCTGCTGTGCGCGGTGGCGCCCAGCGGCGCGGTCCTGATCGCGGGCCGGTGCGTGCAAGGTCTCGGCGCCGCCTTCCTGGTGCCCAGCTCGCTGGCGATGATCAACGCCAGGTTCACCGGGGCAGAACAATCCCGCGCGATCGGGATCTGGACGGCGTGGACGGGCACCGCATTCGTCATCGGTCCGCTGCTGGGCGGTGTGCTGGTCGAAGCCTTCGGCTGGCGCTGGGTGTTCGCCGTCAACGTGGTGCCGCTGGCTGTGACGGTGGTGCTCGCCGGGAAGCTGACCGACCTGGCGCCGCGGCGCAACGCCCGCATCGACGTCGTCGGCGCGGTGCTCACGACGGTGGGCCTGAGCGCGGCGGTATTCGCGATGATCGAACAGCAGCGGCTGGGCTGGCAGCACCCGCTCATCGTCGCCGGGCTGGTCGCCGGGCCCGCCTGTTTGATCGTGTTCGGTTGGTGGGAGCGCCATACCGCCCACCCCATGGTGCCGCCCGCCGTGTTCGCCGAGCGCAACTTCACCGTCGGCAACCTCGCCACCGTCTTCCTGTACGCGGGCATATCTCTGGGTCTGCTGCTGGTCGCGTTGTTCGTGCAGGAGGTCGGCCGGCTGTCGCCCGCGCAGGCCGGCCTCGCGACCCTGCCGGTGCCTGTGCTGTCGTTCCTGCTGGCCGCCCGCTTCGGTGAGCTGGCCGGCCGGCACGGACCGCGTTGGTACATGGCGACCGGTCCGATGATCGCGGCGGCGGGCTTCGTGTGGATGGCGGTGTCGCACGGCAATGTCTGGGTGCAGACGGTGCCGGGGCTTGTGCTGTTTGGGGTGGGCCTGTCGGTTACGGTGTCACCGCTGACGGCGGCGATCCTGGCGGCGGTGGAACCGGCGCAAAGCGGCATCGGATCGGCGATCAACAATGCGGTGGCACGCGTGTCGGGGTTGATCGCCATCGCGTTCGCCGCTGTGATTGTCGGTGGCGCAATGAGTTTCGACGGTTTCCGGCGGGGCGCGCTGACGTCGGCGGTATTGCTGCTGATCGCCGGAATCGTGTCAGCGGTAGGTATCCGCAACGATCAGCGTCAGCAGTCCCCGGAGTCGGTCGCGACCGCGGCCTGTCGCGACCGTGATGGACCGCCGCCGGCGCCGCTGCGCCGAACCTAGCCGGTCGAGGCCGACAGCACCGTCTTGCGCAATTCCTCTTCGACCTCGGGTGCCGCCACGAACAGCAGCTCGTCGCCGCCTTCGAGGGGTTCGTCGGCCTCCGGCACGATCACCCGCTGACCGCGCAGGATCGTCACGAGCGTGGCGTCGCGCGGCAGGATCAGCTTGCGCACCGGCCGCCCGCCCCACGGGGTGTCGTCGGGCAGCGTGATCTCGACGAGGTTGGCGTGGCCGTGGCGAAACTGCATGAGCCGGACCAGGTCACCCACGGCGACGGCCTCCTCGACCAGCGAGGCCAGCATCCGCGGCGTGGACACCGCGACGTCGACGCCCCACGAATCGTCGAAGAGCCACTCGTTACGGGGATCGTTGACCCGCGCCACTACGCGGGAGACCGCGAACTCGGTCTTGGCCAGTAGCGACAGCACCACGTTGGCCTTGTCGTCACCGGTGGCGGCGACGACGACGTCGAACTCCTGCAGATGGACCGACTCCAGCAGGCTGATCTCGCAGGCGTCACCGAGTCGCCAGTGTGCGGCCGGGATTGCGTCGACGTCGAGGTGCTCGGCGTTGCGCTCGATCAGCGTTACCTCGTGCTCGCTCTCCAACAGCTCGCGGGCAATGGACCGGCCGACCGCACCCGCCCCGGCGATCGCCACCTTGAGTCGTTTGTCAACCATGTCAGTGCCCCTCTTCGACGTCAGGGCCGGGCGGTAGTGCCGCGATCGCCAGCGCCTCGGCGGCGCGCCCGGATACCGCTGCGACGTAGACCTGATCACCGGCCTGCAGGACGGTCTTGGGCTCGGGCAGGATGCCGGTGCCGAACCGGATCACGAAGGCAACGCGCGAACCGGTCGCCTCTTCCAGGGACGTCAGCCGGTGGCCCACCCAGCCCTCGTGCAGTGCCACCTCGGCGACGGCCATCGTGCCGGTCGGGTCGCGCCACTTGGTCGTCTCGGTGTCCCGGACCAGCGCGCCCAACAGCCGGTCGGTGGTCCATGGCACGGTGGCCACCGTCGGGATGCCGAGCCGCTCGTAGACCGCGGCGCGCTTGGCGTCATAGATGCGCGCGACGACGCGATTGACCCCGAACGTCTCGCGGGCCACCCGCGCGGAGATGATGTTCGAGTTGTCGCCCGAGGACACGGCGGCGAACGCATCGGCTTCTTGAATTCCCGAGCGCAGCAATACTTCTCGATCGAATCCCATGCCCAGCACCCGCTCGCCGGAGAAGTCCGGCGACAGCCGGTGGAACGCCGTGGGATCCCGGTCGATGATCGCCACCTCGTGGCCGATCCGGGACAGTGCGTCGGCCAACGCCGCGCCGACGCGGCCGCACCCCATCACCACTACCCGCAACCTGCTGTCCTCTCGACTTCGTCACCCGCCGACCCGACCGTATGGGGAACGCTACAGCCAATCCGGCGAAGGCCTACTCTTGGCACTCGTGTCTAAGCTTTCGACCGCCACACGTCGGCTGGTCCTGGGGCAGCCGTTCCGCAGCGACAAGCTGAGCCACACGTTGCTGCCCAAGCGCATCGCCTTGCCGGTCTTCGCCTCCGACGCCATGTCCTCGGTGGCGTACGCGCCGGAGGAAATCTTTCTCGTGCTGTCGGTCGCGGGCTTGTCCGCGTACGCGATGGCGCCGTGGATCGGGGTGGCGGTCGCGCTGGTCATGCTTGTGGTGGTGGCCTCCTACCGACAGAACGTGCACGCCTATCCGTCCGGCGGCGGCGACTACGAGGTGGTCACCACGAACCTGGGGCCGACGGCCGGCCTGACGGTCGCCAGCGCCCTGCTGGTCGATTACGTGCTCACCGTCGCGGTGTCGATGGCCTCGGCGATGTCGAACATCGGGTCGGCGTTCCCGTTCATCGCGCAGCACAAGGTGGCTTTCGCCGTCGCCGCGATCGTGCTCCTCACCGCGGCGAACCTGCGTGGCATCCGGGAGTCGGGCACCGCGTTCGCCATTCCGACCTACGCCTTCATCATCGGCATGTTCATCATGCTCATCTGGGGGTTCTTTCAGATCTACGTGCTCGGCGACCATCTGCAGGCCGAGTCCGCGCACTTCGAGCTGCATTCCGAGCACGGCGACGTGATGGGATTCGCGCTGGTGTTCCTTGTGGCGCGGGCATTCTCGTCCGGTTGTGCGGCACTGACGGGTGTGGAGGCGATCAGCAACGGCGTGCCCGCATTCCGTAAGCCCAAGTCGAAGAACGCCGCGACCACGCTGCTGCTGCTCGGCGGCATCGCGATCGCGTTGTTCATCGGAATGATCGTGCTGGCCATCGAGACCGGCGCCAAGGTTGCCGAGCGACCCGAGGAGCAGCTCATCGGGGCGCCCGCGAACTATCACCAGAAGACGCTGGTGGCACAGCTGGCCGATACCGTGTTCGCCGGTTTCCCGCTGGGCCTGTGGCTGATCACCGGGGTCACCGCGCTGATCCTGGTCCTGGCCGCCAACACCGCGTTCAACGGCTTCCCGGTGCTGGGCTCGATCCTGGCCCAGGACAGGTTCCTGCCGCGCCAGCTCCACACCCGCGGTGACCGGCTGGCCTTCTCCAACGGCATCCTGTTCCTCGCGGCGGCCGCCATCGCGTTCGTCGTCGCGTTCAACGCCGAAGTCACCGCGCTGATCCAGCTCTACATCGTGGGTGTGTTCGTGTCGTTCACGCTCAGCCAGATCGGGATGGTCCGGCACTGGACGCGGCATCTGCGCACCGAGACCGATCCGCGCGCCCGCCGACACATGATGCGTTCCCGGGTGATCAACACGATCGGCTTCATCGCCACTGGCGCCGTGCTGATCGTCGTTCTGATCACCAAGTTCGTCGCCGGCGCCTGGATCGCGATACTGGCCATGTCAAGCCTTTTCATTCTGATGAAGGCGATCCACAAGCACTACGACACCGTGGCACGAGAGCTCGCCGAGCAGGAGGCCGAGCAGGGCGATGTGGTGCTGCCCAGCCGCAACCATGCCGTCGTGCTGGTTTCCAAACTGCACATGCCGACGTTGCGCGCATTGTCCTACGCCAGAGCCACCCGGCCCGACGTGCTGGAGGCCATCACCGTCAACGTCGACGACTCAGAGACCCGCCAGCTCGTCCACAAGTGGGAGGCCAGCGACATCACCGTCCCGCTGAAAGTGGTTGCCTCCCCGTACCGAGAGGTCACCCGCCCGGTGCTGGACTACGTCAAGCGGATCAGCAAGGAAGCGCCGCGCACGGTGGTGACGGTGTTCATCCCCGAATACGTGGTCGGGCACTGGTGGGAGCAGGTGCTGCACAACCAGAGCGCGCTGCGGCTCAAGGGCCGGCTGCTGTTCATGCCCAACGTGATGGTGACTTCGGTTCCGTGGCAACTCAATTCGTCGGAACGGGTGCACGATTTGCAGGCGCAGAACGCCCCGGGTGACGTGCGCCGGGGTTTCTTGGAGTGACTCGATAGTGGACCAGGGGGACACGGTCGAGCTGGAACTCAGCACCGGCGCGGCCGCCAACGGGGGTAGCTGCGTGGCACGCCACGACGGCCGGGTGGTGTTCGTGCGGTACGCACTGCCGGGTGAAGTGGTGCGCGCCAGGGTGACCGGCGACCGCGGATCCTATTGGCACGCAGAGGCAATCGACATCCTCGAGCCGTCGCCGGATCGGGTGGAGTCGCACTGCCCGATCGCCGGTGTCGGCATGGCCGGTTGCTGTGATCTGGCATTCGCCACTCCGGAGGCCGCGCGGGTGCTCAAGGGTCAGGTGGTGGCCAATCAGTTGGCCCGCCTTGGGGATTTCCACTGGGACGGCGTGGCCGAACCGCTCGGCGACGGCGCCGCGCGTGGCTGGCGCACCCGGGTGCGGCTGGACACCACCGCGCAGGGGCGCGCGGGGTTCCACCGATATCACAGTTCGGAACTCGTCACCGATCTGGACTGTGCCCAATTGCCGGCCGGGATGCTCGCCGGCCTCGCGGACGCGACGTGGTCAGGGGGCGCGCACATCCACGTGGCCGTCGACGACGACGGTCAGCGCCACGTCGTGCAGTCCGGGCCGCGGTCGGGGCGCAAGGCGTCGACCCGGGTCGTGGAGGGCAATTACGAAGCGGTGCAACGTGTTGGTGACCGCGTCTGGCGGATACCGGTCACCGCGTTCTGGCAGGCCCACCGAGACGCGGCGCGCATCTACAGCGGCCTGATCGGGGAGTGGGCGAGCCTGGAGCCCGGGATGACGGCATGGGACCTTTATGGCGGTGCGGGCGTCTTCGCCGCGGTACTCGCCGAAGGCGTCGGCGACACCGGTGAGGTGATCACCGTCGACACCTCACGAGGTTCGTCGCGGTCGGCGGATGCGGCGCTGGCCGACCTCACCTGCGTGTCAGTGGTCACTGACTCGGTCCGCCGGGTGCTGGGTGCGCAGCGCCGCCGCGCCGACGTTGCGGTGCTGGACCCGCCGAGATCCGGTGCCGGCCGCGAGATCATCGACCAGCTGGCGGCGGCCGAGGTACCCCGGGTCATCCACATCGGTTGTGAGGCAGCAGCATTCGCACGCGATGTCGGCCTCTACCGCAAGCAGGGCTACGCCGTGGAGGAGCTGCGGGTGTTCGACTCGTTCCCGCTCACCCATCACGTCGAGTGCGTGGCGGTACTCACGCGCTAGCGCGGCATACGAACGGGCACTGGCGAGCTGCGGTCTCCACATCTGGGCGGCGTGGTGCCACGGGGCGGGGCGACACCTGCGCTGCGACGCACGGCACTCGGGCCCGCACTTTTCCGGCGTACCCGACGACCTGCCGTACGTGTGGCCGGTATCCGATCGGCAGCGCCGGGTGCCTACGTAGCGAAGTGTCGCCGCAACCGGCGCTGGCGGTGGCCGAACAGCGCCCGGATGCCGATCGCGACGATCGGCGTGAGCGGCCGCAGCGGTGCGCGTAGTTCGAACGTGAGGCGGTCGTGTACCACGGTGGTGGTGCCCGCAGGCCCGCGTTCGAGGGTGCGTTGATGGCGCCACTTGCGCATCGACATCATCGTGGACTGCTCGTCGAACCCGTAACCCGGGCGCAGGTCGGCGATCATCAGGTCGTCGTAGTCGAACGGCACCACGCCGAACAGCCGCAGCCAGCAGCGGCCGACGGGCGCGCCGACCGGCACGGTGTCCACCGTCAGGTCCTCGGCGCCGCGCGGCATCGACATCGTCATCCACGGCCGCATTTCGTCGTTGATGCCGTCCGGCGTCACGATGCGCGCCCACACCCGCTCGGCGGGTGCGTCGATCGTGTTCTGCCGCTCGATGATCATGACTTTTCCGACGGTATCGGAGTCGATTCCGCGTTTGGCGTCCACGTCGGCAACGATGGAGCCCGTGACCGATCGCCCCAGCCGTCACCTGCTGGCCCGAGGTTCGTGGTCGGAGACCTCCCGCGTCAGCGCGATCCTCCGCAAGGAAACCGTCGGCGGGGGGCTGCTGCTGGCGGCCGCTGCAATTGCCCTGATCTGGGCCAACTCGCCATGGTCGGCGGCCTATCACCGGCTCGGTGGGTTCCACGTCGGCAGCGATCGGCTGGGCCTGCATCTCGATCTGACTCTGGGCGGCTGGGCGGCCGACGGGCTGCTGGCGATCTTCTTCTTTGTGGTCGGCCTCGAACTCAAGCGCGAGTTCGTCGCCGGTGACCTCCGCGATCCCGCCCGTGCTGCACTGCCGATCGCCGCGGCGGTGGGCGGCATGGTGATGCCCGCGGTGATCTTCGTCGCTTTCACGCTGCACGCCGGCGACGGCGCAACCCGCGGCTGGGCCATCCCGACGGCCACCGACATCGCGTTCGCGGTGGCCGTGCTCGCGGTGCTGTCCACGCATCTACCGGGCGCGCTGCGAACCTTCCTGCTCACTCTGGCGGTCGTCGACGATCTCCTGGCGATCACGGTGATCGCCGTGTTCTACACCGAGAAGATCAACCTTGCCGCGCTGCTGATCGCGCTGATCCCGCTGGCGCTGTTCGCGGTCCTGGTGCAACGGCGGGTCCGGTCGTGGTGGCTGCTCATTCCGCTGGCCGCACTCACCTGGGCCTTCGTGCATGAATCCGGTGTGCACGCGACGGTCGCGGGGGTGCTGCTGGGCTTCACGGTGCCCGTGCTGCGCAGCGCGGCGGCCGGTGGCCCGGACGCCGGTCCCGGGCTGGCCGAGCACTTCGAGCACCGAATGCGCCCGGTGTCGGCGGGGTTCGCGGTACCGGTGTTCGCGTTCTTCGCCGCCGGTGTGACGTTCGGCGGCTATGACGGTTTGATAACAGCTCTGTCCGATCCGATCGCGATGGGCATCGTCGCGGGGCTGGTTCTCGGCAAGACCGTCGGGGTCTTCGGCACCACCTGGCTGCTGTCCGCGGTGACCCGCGCAAGTCTCGATTCGGCTTTGCGCTGGGTCGACGTGCTCGGCATCTCGATGCTGGCCGGGATCGGCTTCACGGTATCCCTGCTGATCGGCGAATTGGCCTACGATCCGGGCTCCGAACGACACGACGTCGTCAAGGTCGCGGTGCTCGCAGGAAGTTTGCTGGCCGCGGCGCTCGCGGCGGTCGTGCTGCGCCTGCGCAACCGGCATTACCGGCTGGTGTGGGAGCTGGAGAAGCGCGACGACAACCACGACGGTGTGCCGGATGTCTACGAGTCTGGACAGGACTGATCACTACTACGGTGCGTAGACTGGCCGAATGCTTGAACAGGTTCGCGGCCCTGCCGATCTGCAACACCTGTCCCAGGCGCAGCTGACCGAACTGGCCGCCGAGATTCGCCAGTTCCTGATCCACAAGGTCGCTGCCACGGGCGGCCACCTCGGGCCCAATCTCGGTGTGGTGGAGCTGACGCTCGCCCTGCACCGGGTCTTCGACTCGCCGCATGACCCTATCCTTTTCGACACCGGCCACCAGGCCTACGTCCACAAGATGCTCACCGGGCGCACCGCCGAATTCGACACGCTGCGCAAGAAAGACGGTCTGTCGGGTTATCCGTCGCGAACCGAGAGTGAGCACGACTGGGTCGAATCCAGCCACGCCTCCGCCGCGCTGTCGTACGCCGACGGCCTGGCCAAGGCCTTCGAGTTGACGGGACATCGCAACCGGCACGTCGTCGCCGTCGTCGGCGACGGTGCGCTGACCGGCGGCATGTGCTGGGAAGCGCTGAACAACATCGCCGCCGCCAAACGGCCGGTGATCATCGTCGTCAACGACAACGGCCGATCCTATGCACCGACCATCGGCGGACTGGCCGACCACCTCGCCGGGCTGCGGCTGCAGCCGGCCTATGAGCGGGTGCTGGAGCGCGGGCGGGTCGCTGTGCGGGGTATGCCGGTGATCGGCGAAGCCTGCTACCAGGCCATGCACAGTGTGAAGGCCGGGATCAAGGACGCGTTGTCCCCACAGGTGCTGTTCACCGACCTCGGCCTGAAGTATGTCGGCCCGATCGACGGCCACGACGAACACGCCGTCGAAACCGCGCTGCGGTACGCCCGGGGCTTCAAGGCGCCGGTGATCGTGCACGTGGTGACCCGCAAGGGCATGGGCTACGCGCCTGCCGAGAACGACGAAGCCGAGCAGATGCACTCCTGCGGTGTGATCGACCCCGACACCGGGCTGGCCACCAAGTCGGCGGCGCCCGGCTGGACGTCGGTGTTCTCCGACGCGCTGATCTCCTATGCGACCAAGCGGCGCGACGTCGTCGCGATCACCGCGGCAATGCCGGGCCCCACCGGGTTGTCGGCCTTCGGGGAACGCTTCCCGGACCGGCTCTTCGACGTGGGCATCGCCGAGCAGCACGCGATGACGTCGGCGGCCGGCCTGGCGATGGGCGGCCTGCATCCGGTGGTGGCGATCTACTCCACGTTCCTCAATCGCGCGTTCGACCAGATGATGATGGACGTCGCGCTGCACAAGCTCCCGGTCACCATTGTCCTGGACCGGGCGGGAGTCACCGGCAACGACGGCGCCAGCCACAACGGCATGTGGGACCTGTCGATTCTCGGCATTGTTCCAGGGATGCGGGTGGCCGCGCCGCGTGACGGCGCCCGGTTGCGCGAGGAGCTCGGCGAGGCACTCGAGGTCAACGACGGTCCGACCGCCATCCGGTTCCCCAAAGGTGAAGTGGGCGAAGATATTCCGGCGCTCGAGCGGGTGTCGGGCCTGGACATCCTGGCGCGCCCGGCCGACGGTCTGGGCAACGACGTCCTGCTCGTCGCGGTGGGCTCGTTCGCGCCGATGGCACTGAAAGTCGCACAGCGACTGCGTAATCAGGGCATCGGAGTGACGGTTGTCGATCCGCGGTGGGTGCTTCCGGTGCCCGATGGGATTGCACCGCTTGCCGCGTCCCACAACCTGGTGGTGACGATGGAGGACAGCGGTGTGCACGGTGGTGTCGGATCCGCGGTGTCGGCCGCCTTGCGCGCCGCGGACATCGACGTGCCGTGCCGCGATATCGGTGTGCCGCAACAGTTCCTGGATCATGCCGGGCGCGGCGAGGTGCTCGAGGGCATCGGCCTGACCGAGCAGAACATCGCCCGTCAGGTCACCGGCTGGGTGGCCGCACTGGGCACGATCGACGATACGGTCAGCGACTCCGCCGAGAAGACGAACTGACTCAATCCGCCTCGGCGGCAGGAGCGCTCAGCGCCTCGGCCAGCACCGGGACGACCAGTGTGCGCTGCCATGTCCTGGCCCCGCCCTCGCGCAGCGCGGCCTCGACAGCCCCGCGGACATCGTCGGTCTCCTTCCAGTCCCAGCACAGCCTGCGGACGAGTTCGGGGGAGACGAGGTTCTCGGTCGGGACGCGGACCCGCTCGGACAGCTCGGACAGGCGCGCGCGGGCGGCGTCCAGCCGTGCGGCCGCCTCGGGTTTGCGTTTGGCCCAGCGCACCGCGGGCGGCGGCCCGTTCTGCGGCTCGGCGCTGTCCGGCGGGTCGGAATTGGTGCGGGCCGACTCCAGTGCCGCCAACCAGACGTGGGCGCTACGGCGTTGTTTGTGGCCGCCGAAGATCGGCAGCTTGGTCAGCTCCTCGACGGTCTTCGGGTCGGCGACGGCCGCGGCAATGATCGCGGCATCCGGCAGGATCCGTCCGGGGGCGATGTCGCGGCGGCGCGCGATCTGATCGCGCACAGTCCACAGTTCGCGCACCGCGGCCAGCGCCTGGCGGTCGCGCACCTTGTGGATGCCTGACGTTCGCCGCCACCGGTCGCGGCGGGTCGGCGCGGCTTCGGAGCGCCGTAGGTGCTCGAATTCCTCTGCAGCCCAATCAGATTTGCGTTGTTCATCGAGCTCTTCGGCGATCGCCTCGCGCAGTGCGATCAGTACCTCCACGTCCAGCGCGGCGTAGTTCAGCCAGGCTTCGGGCAGGGGGCGTTTGGACCAGTCCGCCGCGCCGTGGCCCTTGGCCAGGCCCAGCCCGAGCAGTCGCTGCACCATCGCGGCCAGATTCACCCGTTCGAAACCGGCCAGGCGACCGGCTAATTCGGTGTCGTAGAGCGCGGGCGGACGCATCCCCACCTCAGCCAGGCAGGGCAGGTCCTGATCGGCGGCATGCAGGATCCACTCGTCTTCGCCCAGCACCTCGGCAACCGGCCGCAGCACGTCGATCGGACTGCTGCCGTGGTTGACCGGGTCGATCAGCACGGTGCCGGCCCCGGCGCGACGAATCTGGATCAGGTAGGCGCGGTTGGAGTAGCGGAATCCCGACGCGCGCTCGGCATCGACGGCGAACGGACCGGAGCCCTTCGCCAGCTGGTCTGCCGCCCGGGCGATCTCGTCGACGCTGACCGACACCGGCGGCACACCGTCGGCCGGGCGCAGCAGCGGAGTCGCTTCGGGAGCCTCCTCGGCTGCGGCATCGGGCGCCGCGCCGGCGGCGTCATCGTCGTGGTCTGGCATATCAGGCGCGTGAGCGGGAACCGAGGTCTGTCACTCCCACCGGTGGCAGGCCCGCGGCGTGTTCGAGGACTTCACAGAACGCCTGGACGTGAGTGTCGAGCGCCATGGTGGTGGCCGTCCACGATGCGCGCATTTCGAGCTGATGTGCGCGTGGAGGGCCGGAGATGTCGCCGTAGCGCACCGAGGTGGTCGCGGTGACGGTGCCGCCCAGGGCGGTGACGTGCTCGGACCTGCTGTCCAGGGCGTCGACCAGCCAGCTCCAGGCGACCTCGGGGAGCAGTGGGTCGACGGCCTCGCTGGAGTCGAGGTCGGCCTGGATGTAGGCGACCAGGCGCATGGTGCCGTCCCAGGCTTCTGACCCGTCGGGATCGTGCAGCAGGATCAGCCGGCCGAACGCGTCGCCGTCGGAGGTCTCCGGGACGATGTCGGCCTCGGGGTGCTTGACCTCGGCGCCCAGCGCATAGCTGTACGGCGCGAGACGTTGAGGTGGACGGATGGGACCGAGTTCGATCTCCGCCCGCACCTGGGCGGTGTTCATCGCCGCCACCGCCTCGCGGAAAAGCGCGGGTTCCGCAGTGGTCACGCCAAAAGACGCTAGCCCTATCGCCGAGGTCCAGCGGGCAGGCGCGCCGATTTGGTGCCATCCGGCGGGCAGGAGCGGAGCGACCCGGGGATAGGCTTCGGCGGGCAGTAGCGGAGCGACCCGGGATAGGGCTCCGGCGGGCGGGAGCGGAGCGACCCGGGGATAGGCTCCGGCGGGCAGGAGCGGAGCGACCCGGGTAGGGCTCAGGGCGGCTTAGGGCTCGTGGGCCGGCCCCGCGGGCTCGTGGGAACATGGACGCGATGAGTACCCGTCGCCAGCTGCCCGAGGCGCCCTATCTGGCTGCCGCCACTGGCCGCAAACCCAGCCGCGTCCCGGTGTGGTTCATGCGCCAGGCCGGCCGATCGTTGCCCGAGTACCGCGAACTGCGGGCCAAGAACACGATGATGCAGGCCTGCTTCGACCCCGCCTTGATCAGTGAGATCACGTTGCAGCCGGTGCGTAGGCACGGCGTGGACGCGGCGATCCTGTTCTCCGACATCGTGGTCCCGATGCGGGCCGCGGGCATCGAACTCGACATCGTCCCCGACGTCGGCCCGGTCATCGACAATCCGGTTCGCACAGCGGCGGACGTCAAGGCCCTGAAAGGGCTTGAGCTGCAGCGGGTCAGCGCGGTCTCGGACGCGGTGGGCATGCTGGTGGGCGAGCTCGGCGAAGTGCCGCTGATCGGCTTCGCCGGTGCCCCGTTCACGCTGGCGTCCTATCTGGTCGAAGGCGGCCCCAGCAAACTGCACGAGCGGACCAAGGCGATGATGTTCGCCGACCCGTCGACCTGGCACGCGCTGATGGGGCTGCTGACCGACCTGACGATCGCCTTCCTGAAGGTGCAGCTCGACGCCGGGGTGGACGCCATCCAGGTGTTCGACTCGTGGGCGGGCACGCTGTCGCTGGCCGACTACCGCACCCACGTGCTGCCGCACAGCTCGCGGGTGTTCGCCGCGCTGGCCGACTACCGGGTGCCGATGACACATTTCGGGGTCGGCACCGCCGAACTCCTGGGCGCCATGGGGGAGGCCGGCGCGACCGTCGTCGGCGTCGACTGGCGGACCTCGCTGGCCGACGCCGCTCTGCGGGTCGGTCCCAAGGTGGCGTTGCAGGGCAACCTCGACCCGGTCGTGCTGCTCGCCGGCTGGCCGGTGGTCGAGCGGGCCGCGCGTTCGGTGATCGACGACGGGCGTCTGGCGGTCGACGCCGGGGCTGCCGGGCACATCTTCAACCTGGGGCACGGCGTCCTTCCGGCCACCGACCCGGGCGTGCTGACCGATTTGGTGGGACTGGTGCACTCGTTGTGACCGGCTCCGGAGGGCAGGAGCCTAGCGAACCGGGGATAGGACGGCGTTATTGCGTTGTCGGGGGCGGCATTTCGGGCTTGGTCGCAGCCTACCGACTGCGCACACTGGCCGGCCCGGACGCCGACATCACCGTGTTCGATCCGGCCGACCGGCTCGGCGGCATCCTGCGCACCGAACGGATCGCGGGCCAGTCGATGGACATCGGGGCCGAGGCATTCGTCGTGCGTCGCCCGGAAGTGCCTGCGCTGTTGGCCGAACTGGGATTGGCCGGCCGCCAGATCAGCACTACCGGAGTCCGCCCGACGATCTACAGCCAGGGTCGCCTGCATCCGCTGCCGCCCGACACCGTCAACGGCATCCCGACGTCCGCGGCGTCGGTGGCCGGACTGGTCGACGACGCCACGATCGCGCAGATAGCCGCCGAACCCAGCCGCCCGATGCACTGGCGGGTCGGCGCCGACCCTGCCGTCGGCGCCGTGGTCGCCGACCGGTTCGGCGAACAGGTCGTCGCCCGCTCGGTGGACCCGATGCTGTCCGGTGTCTATGCCGGTTCGGCGGCCACCATCGGCATCCGCTCTGCGGTGCCGACGCTGGCCGCCGCACTCGATGCGGGGGCCGGCAGCCTGACCGAGGCCGGCCGGCGCGCGCTGCCGGGCAGCACGCGTGGCCCGGTGTTCGGCGCGATCGACGGTGGCTACCAGGTGCTGCTGGACGTGCTGGTGACACGCAGCCGGCTGCACTGGGTGCAGGCGTCGATACAGCACATCGCGCCCGACGGGACGGGCTGGAACCTGTGCGATGACGAGGGCAAGTACTGGCGTGCCGACGGCGTGATCGTGGCCGTGCCGGCCCCGCGGCTGGCGCCGCTGGTGGCCGAGGTCGCGCCCGACGCGGCCGCGGCGGCCGAGCGGATTCCGGTCGCCTCCGCGGCGGTGCTCGCACTGGCGGTCCCCGGCGGTACGCCACTGCCCGCGCAGTCCGGCGTGCTGGTCGCCAGCGGAGAACCCTTGCACGCCAAAGCGATAACGCTGTCCACCCGCAAGTGGGGGACGCGCGGCAACGCCGAATTGCTGCGGTTGTCGTTCGGGCGGTTCGGTGATGACATCGCGCGAAAGACCTCCGACACCGACCTACAGTCCTGGGCACTGGCCGATGTGTCGACGGTGTTCGGCATCGCGGTGGATCCGGTGGATGTCCGGGTGCACCGCTGGTTGGACGCGATGCCGCAGTATGCGCCCGGCCACCGCGAGCTGGCCGCCGCACTGCGGGCCGGGCTGCCACCCACCCTGGCGATCGCGGGCAACTACCTGGACGGCATCGGGGTGCCCGCATGTGTAGGGGTGGCCGGGCGGGCAGCCGAGGGTGTGGTGGCGGCCACCAGCCGCCGATAGCCGGACCCGTGCGTGGCACGATGGTGGCTATGGCCAAACTGGACTTCGACGAGCTCAACGCCACGATCCGCTACGTGATGTTCTCGACCTTTGCGGCGGAACCGGGCGAGTTGGGCTTCGACGAAGAGACCCGCGCCGCCGTCGTCGACGAGACCGCGACCTTCCTCAAACAACAGGAGGACAACGGCGTCGTGGTGCGCGGCATCTACGACGTCGCCGGCCTGCGCGCCGACGCAGACTTCATGTTCTGGACGCACGCTGAGCGGATCGAGTCCCTGCAGGCGACCTACAACGACTTCCGCCGGACCACCACGCTGGGCCGGGCCGTGACCCCGGTGTGGAGCGCGGTCGCGCTGCACCGGCCTGCGGAATTCAACAAGAGCCACATCCCGGCCTTCCTGGCGGGCGAGGAGCCGGGCAATTACGTCTGCGTCTATCCGTTCGTCCGGTCGTTGGACTGGTATCTGCTGCCCGACGAGGATCGCCGCAAGATGCTGGCCGACCACGGTATGGCCGCCCGCAGCTACAAGGACGTGCGCGCCAACACCGTACCTGCCTTCGCGCTCGGCGATTACGAATGGATTCTGGCGTTCGAAGCCCCGGAGCTGTACCGCATTGTCGACCTGATGCGTGACCTGCGGGCCACCGAAGCCCGTCGGCATGTGCGCGAGGAGACTCCGTTCTTCACCGGTCCGCGAATCGGCGTCGAAGAACTGGTCGCCAAGCTCCCGTAGCAAACGGGCCTGTGAAGCCCCTTGTGGGCGCCCCTCGTTCGCTACGATTGCGGCACCGTGAGTTCTCGCACGGCCGACACGATGGGGGCCCGCGTGACAGGGCTGAGAGCGAAGCAGGCCATAGCGTTGGTCGTCGCCCTTGTCGCGGGCGTCGTGATCATCGGGACCGTGCTGGTTCTCGGCGGCTGGTCTGACACGTCCGCACTGTCGCAGTTCACGAACACCGACAACCTCATGATGGCGCTGGCGGCACTGGCCACCGGTGCCGCAGCCAGTACGGCGCGAACGGGCCGTGGCCGGGTGCGGGGCGCCTGGATCGCCGTCGCGATCGGGCTCGGTTGCTTCACGTTCGGCGCCGCTCTCTGGCGCTACTACCAGGTCGCCGGCTATGAGCACCCGTACCCGTCGGCGGCCGATGCGGCGTATCTGGTCTTGCCGATTGCCACCGCCGTCGCCCTGCTGTTGCTGTCGTCCGGGCTCACTCGCACGTCTCGGACGCGGCTGATCCTCGACGGGCTGATCGTGGCCGGGTCGTTCACCATCGTCGGCTGGGCCGCAGTGCTCGACGAGCTGTGGAGCTCGGCGCCGGTGAACCGGCTGCAGGTGGCGGTTTCGATCAGCTACCCGGTGTTGGATGCCGCCGTCCTGACCATCGGCGTCCTCGTGGTGGCCCGTGCCCAACGGGGTCAGCGCCGAACGCCGGTGCTGCTGACGCTTGCCATGTTGGGTATCGCGATAGCCGACGGTGTGTTCGTCTATCTGACCGCGACGCACCGCCAAACGGGCACGCAGGTGCTGGATGTCGGATGGCTGGTGGGGCTGTCGCTGTTCATCGCCGCGGCCATCACCGGACGCGGCTTCGCGCACCGGGGAGCCGTTGCAGCGCAGACTGTTTCGTGGACATCGGTGTGGTTGCCGTTCGTCCCCGTGCTGCTGGCCAGCGCGGCGATATTCACCGAGACGCCGGAACAGATCAAGGACGGGCCCATCCCGGTGATCGGGATCGTGCTGCTGCTGGCGTTCAGTGGCCGCCAGTTGCTGGTGATGAGCGAGAACCGCAGTCTGCTCGCCACAGTCGCCGAGCAGGCCCTGCGCGATCCGCTGACCGGGGTCGGCAACCGCATCGTGTTCCGCGATCGACTGAACCACGCCATGCAGATGCGTCAGCGCGATGGTTTGTCGGTCGGAGTCCTGGTCATGGACCTCGACGACTTCAAGGTGGTCAACGACACCCTCGGTCACCCGGTCGGTGATGAACTGCTCAGCCTGGTCGCCGAGCGAATCGTCGGAAGCGTTCGGGCCGGCGACACCGTGGCGCGCCTGGGTGGTGACGAGTTCGCGGTCCTGATCGAGGGCCGGGTGGACAATTCGCAGCTGGTCGCCCACCGGGTGGTCGAGGCCTTCGATGAGCCGTTCATCGTTGACGGTCAGGATCTGCTGATCCGGCCCAGCGCCGGTCTGGCGGTCGCCGAGCGGGACGAGCCCGATCTGCTCGCCGAGGATCTGCTCAAACGTGCCGATATCGCCATGTATTCGGCGAAGCGGTCGCGTACCGGCGGCGTGCACTTGTTCAACGCGGAGATGCTGCTGGCCGAATCGCCCGACGGGGATCTTTTCACCAGCCGACCGATGCCGACGATCAGCAGTGGGGCCGGCACCATCCGGCTGTTGGGCGAGCTGCGCCAGGCCATCGATCAGTTCGAACTGACGCTGGTGTACCAGCCGAAGTTCGACCTGAACACCGCGGTGATCGTAGGGGTGGAGGCGCTGGTGCGCTGGCCCCATCCGAAGCGAGGGCTGCTGGGACCCGACGAGTTCCTTCCGCTCGTCCGCCGGTACGGGCTGATGGGGTCGATCACCGACCTGGTGGTCAATCAGGCTCTCGACGCCGTCGTGCGCTGGCGCGCAGAGTCTCTCGAAGTTCCCATCGCGGTGAACATGTTCGCGCCGTCCATGGCCGACCTGCGGCTGCCCGGCAAGATGGCCAAGGCGCTGGCCGACCGCCAGCTGAGCCCCGCCCAGCTGACGGTCGAGATCACCGAGGACCTCTTCCTGGACAACATGGAGCGCACCAAGACGGTGCTGGATCAGTTGCAGGAGCATGGAATCCGGATCGCCATCGACGATTTCGGCAGCGGTTACTCCGCGCTGTCCTACATGCGCGACCTGACCGTCGACGAGGTCAAACTGGACAAGAACTTCATCGCCCCGATTCCCGCCGACCAGCGGGCGTCCGCCGTGGTGCGAGCTGTGCTCAACCTGGCCAATGAACTGGGCCTGACAACGGTCGCCGAGGGGATCGAATCTGCCACCACCGCCGACTGGCTCCGTGAGCACGGCTGTCACGTCGGGCAGGGTTTCTACTTCAGCACGCCCTTGACGGCCGACGAACTGCGCGACGTGTTGACGAAGTGCCGGCGCGACCGATCCCGCAGGCCGCTGGGCTGCTCGCCTCGGGACGGTGCGCGCCGTTGGACGGAATCCGATGTTCCACAAATCGACCTGATCCGCTAGTTATACTTTCGCGGCCGTCGATCACCACGTGGCGGCTTCCGGGAAGGGGGCTCGAAATGCCCAGAACTTCTCATGCCGCCATTGGTGCGACCGCCATCTTCGTTGCGTTTCTGCTTCTGATCCTGGGTGATTGGTCGATCGGTCCGTCGCTGTCGCTGATCGATGATCTGATCTTCGTCGCGCTGACGATTCCTGCGGTCGTCTTCTCCGTTGTGACAGCACGCGCGGCCCACGGGCGTTTGCGGCTGGCGTGGCTGTCGATGGCTGTCGGGTTACTGGGCTGGGGGATCGGGGAAGCGCTCTGGGCGTACTACGAAGTTCATCTGAACGAGGTGCCGTTCCCCTCCATCGCCGATGCCGCATACCTGGTCTTCCCGGTCGGCGCCTGCGCGGCGCTGCTGCTGTTCCCGCTCGGCCACACCATCCAGTCACGGTGGCGGTTGTTTCTGGACGGGGTCATCGTCGCGATATCGCTGTTCTTGGTGAGTTGGGTGACCATTTTGGCACCGCTCTACCACTCCGGCGACTCGGATCGACTGGGATTCATTGTCTCCCTGGCGTATCCGATCTCCGATCTGGTGATCTTCACAGTTGCCGGGGTGGTGCTGGTGCGGGTGAGCGGTGAGTATCGATTGTCGTTGACTCTGTTGACCTTGGGATTGGCTTGTTTTGCGTTGTCCGACAGTGCTTTTGTGTATCTGACGGCCAAAGGCGAATATGTGTCCGGGAATGTCATCGACATCGGTTGGGCGGCTGGTCTTCTCCTGATCGGTGTGGCCGCGGTCGCAGGCCGCCAGGGCGCGCCCGAGGAGGGTACTGCGTTGGCCCTGCCGGGCTGGGCATCGGTGTGGCTGCCCTTCGCCCCACTGCTGTTGGCGGGACTGGTCCTGGCCGCCAAACCCGCACCGCTGCTGGAGTCCCGGGTGGTGCTTGTGGTCACGGGTCTTCTGGTGGTGACCGTTATCGCGCGCCAGTACCTGGCGGTCGGCGAGAACCGACGACTGGTGGCCACGGTTGTCGACCAGGCGCTGCACGACGCGCTGACCGGGCTGGCCAATCGCGCTCTGTTCAACGAACGGCTGGCGCACGCGATGAGAATGTTCGAGCACAACGGGATTCCGCTTGCCGTCGTGGCCGTGGACCTCAACGACTTCAAACTCGTCAACGACAACCTTGGTCATCTGGTTGGCGACGATCTGCTGGTCGGGGTCGCGCATCGGCTGCTCAACTGTGTCCGCGCCGGCGACACGGTCGCCCGCCTCGGCGGGGACGAGTTCGCGGTGCTGGTCGAAGGCGGTGCCGAGGCGGCAGAAGGCGTCGGTCTGCGCATCGTCGAAGCGTTCGAGGAACCGTTCCTGCTCAGCGGGCACGAGTTACTGATCCGCCCGAGTGTCGGGCTCGCCGTCGCGGAGACCGACGAGCCGCACCTGTCCGCCGAGCAATTGCTCAAGCGCGCTGACGCCGCGATGTACTCGGCCAAGCGGTTGCGGGCGCGCGGTGTGCAGACGTATTCCCCGGAGATGCAAGTGCTCTCCGACACCGAGGACAAGAGATTGTTCGGCGCGCCCGCGCCACAGCCCGGTTTGGGGCCGGCCGAGGCGATCCAGCTTCTCGGCAAGCTGCGGGTTGCCATCGACAATGCCGAACTCACCCTTGTCTATCAGCCGAAGTTCGACCTGCGAACCGGCGAGATGGTCGGTGCCGAGGCGCTGTTGCGGTGGCCGCAGGCTGACGGCAGTGTGCTGGCGCCGGAGCAGTTCCTGCCGCTGGTCCGCCGGCACGGCCTGATGGGTTCGGTCACCCAATTGGTGATCGGCAGAGCGCTCGACGACGCGCTGGCCTGGCACCGCGCCGGGGCCGAGGTACCGGTGGCCGTCAACCTGTTCGCTCCATCGGTGGCCAACATCGGTCTGCCCGCTACGATCGCGCAGGCGCTGGCCGACCACGGTCTGCGCCCGTCCGCATTGACGGTGGAGATCACCGAGGAGTTGTTCCTCGACAGCACGGAGCGCACGCGTGCTGTGCTGGAGCAGTTGCGGCACAACGGGATTCGTATCGCGATCGATGACTTCGGCAGCGGCTATTCCGCGCTGTCCTATCTGCGCGACCTGCCGATCGACGAGGTGAAGCTGGACCGCACCTTCATCGCCTCGATCGTGACCGACCAGCGGGCGGCGGCGGTCGTGCGGGCGGTGGTCGACCTCGCGCACGTGCTGGGTCTGACGGTCGTGGTGGAGGGTGTCGAGGACGAGCCGACGGCAGCGCTGGTGAGTCAACTCGGGTGCGACATCGGCCAGGGCTTCTATTACGGCATGCCTCTTCCGCCGGACGAGTTGCTGAGGTCATTCAAGACTGCCGTTTCCGGTTCTCAGCTCGGGCCAGGTTGCTAACCTAACGCTGCTGTAAAAGGCACTGGGCTCTGTGCATTCATGGCTGCCAGGGTCGCAGTGAGGGGGTGGTATGCGAAACGGGCGCGCTGCCGTCTTCATTGCTGCTGCGGGTGCTGCGATTGCCATGTGGCTCATCGGCGACTGGGTGCCGTCCGCAGCGCTCAACCGGATCAACAACGCACTTTTCCTCACCGCGCCGTGGCTGGCCGCAGGCAGCGTCGCGTGGGCCGCCCGAAAATCATCGGGACGGCAACGGGCCGCGTGGCTGTGCTTGTTGGTCGGCGTCGTCGGGTGGGCTGTCGGTGCCGCCTCGGTCATCTATTTCGAAGCGCTTCTCACCGGCCGTGTGCTGTCGAGCAGCCAAACCTGGCCATTCGTCCTGTTTCCGCTCGGGTGCGGTGCCGCGCTGCTGCTGTTTCCCACCGGTCTGACGAAGCGATACCTGGGCCGGTTCATCCTCGACGGCGTGATCGTGGCGGGGTCGTTCTTCCTGATGTTCTGGCTCCTGGTGATGGACCAGGCCTACAAGGTCAGCGGAGGTGAGCAGCTCGTCCAATTCCTGCCCGCCATCTTCGCCGCCCTGGAGATCGCGGTGCTCACCCTGGCATTGCTGCTGATGTTCCGGGGCCCGCCCGAGCTCCGTGGCACGTTGGCGCTGCTGACCGCCGGACTGCTGTGCGTGATCTTGTCCGACAGCGTGTACACCTATATTTCGATCAAGCACGCGTATGAGCACGGAACCCTCGTGGATACCGGTTGGATCGCCGGGATGCTGCTCATCACCGTCGCCGCGCTCACTGCACGCCAGCCCACGACACCGGTCCCCAAGGCGCGAACGGAATCGGCGTGGGCCTCGGTGTGGTTGCCCGGGATCACCACGATCATGGTGATCGTGGCGGCGACGACCGAACCCATGGAGGACCTGACCGCCCGGCCGGTGATGGTGCTCGGCGCGTGTCTGGCCCTGGCGATCTTCACCCGTCAGTTCCTGGCGATCAGCGACAATCAGCGGCTGCTCGCCCAGATGGCCGATCAGGCGTTGCGAGATCCACTCACCGGGGTGGCCAATTACACCGCGTTCAACGACCGGCTGGGCGAGGTGATGGAACGCCGGGAGCGCGACCGGGCACCGGTAGCGCTGATGGTGTTGGACCTCAACGATTTCAAGCTCGTCAACGACAGCTACGGTCACCCCGCTGGCGACCGGTTGCTGATGTTGGTGGCGGACCGGATCACCCGCGCCGTGCGCCCGGGTGACGCGGTGGCGCGCCTCGGTGGCGATGAGTTCGCCGTCGTCATGACCGGACCGGTCGAGGAGTCCGAGCGAGCGGGTGGGCGGGTCGTGGACGCCTTCGCCGCGCCGTTCGTGGTCGACGGGCATGAACTGGCGATCAGGCCGAGCGCCGGGCTGGCGCTGGCCAAGTCCGACGATCCGGGGCTGAACGCCGAAACACTGCTGAAACAGGCTGACACCGCAATGTATTCGGCGAAGTGGGCGGGTTCGGGCGGGGTGCACGTCTTCACCCGCGAGATGGCCTCGACGCGCGTGGATCGGGAGTTGTTCCGCACCACCGACGTACCCGAACGCAGCGGATCAGCGGTGCTGGCGCTGCTGAGCGAACTCCGGCACGCGGTCAACCGCGGCGAGCTGACGCTGGTGTATCAACCGCAATTCCGGTTGCAGACGGGGGATTTGGTCGGGTTCGAGGCACTGGTGCGTTGGCCCCAGCCGGACGGCAGCGTGCTCATGCCGATGGACTTCCTGCCGATGGTTCGGCGCAACGGGATGATGGACGAGGTGACCGACCTCGTGCTCGCGAAGGCCTGCGCGGACTGCGCTCAGTGGCGGGCGGGCGGGATCGACGCCTCGGTCGCGGTCAACCTGTTCGCCCCGTTGCTGGCCGACGCGACGGTGCCGGGCCGTGCCGCCGCCGCGCTGTCGGCAAGCGGCCTGGCGCCGGCCAGCCTCACGGTCGAGATCACCGAGCACCTGGTTCTGGGCGATCTCGAACAGACCCGGAAAGTGCTGCATCAGTTGCGGGATCAGCAGATTCGGGTGGCCATCGACGACTTCGGCACCGGGTATTCGACTCTGTCGTATCTACGTGATCTGCCGAACGACGAGGTGAAGCTGGACCGCTACTTCGTCGCGCCGGTGCTGACCGATCCCACCGCGGCGGCCGTCGTGGTGGCCGTGGTCAACCTCGCGCACACCCTCGGGATGACCACGGTCGCCGAAGGCGTCGAGAACGCGCAGACCGCGGCGTGGCTGCAGCAGCACGGATGCGATATCGGGCAGGGCTACTTCTACGGCGCGCCCATCGGATTCGACACCGTGCTGGACCGCTTCGCGCCGCGGCCGCCGGTTACTCCTCGGACGGCACCAGCTTCAGCGAAATTGAATTGATGCAGTAGCGCTGATCGGTCGGCGTCGGATAGCCCTCGCCGCTGAAGACGTGACCTAGGTGGCTGTGGCAGTTCGCGCACAGCACCTCCACCCGGTGCATGCCCAGGGTGTCGTCGGGACGCAGGATGACGGCGTCGGAGTGTGACGGGTCGAAAAACGACGGCCAGCCACAATGAGACTCGAATTTTTCAGTGCTGCGGAACAATTCGGTGCCGCACGCCCGGCAGACGTAGACGCCTTCGGTCTTGGTGTCGGTGTACTCGCCGGTGAAGGGACGCTCGGTGCCGGCCTCGCGGAGAACGGCGTACTCGGCCGGGTTCAGCCGCTTGCGCCACTCGTCGTCGGTCAGTTCGAGCTTGGGGGCTGGAATCGAACTCATGGCTTCACGTTACCGTGGCGCCAGCCGGTCGGCGGGTTCGCGCATCCACGGCGGATCGATGCCGTCGGCCAGCCGGTTGTCGGCCTTGGCGTCGGCGTAGCGGTAATAGAGCACACAGAAGATCACCACCAGCATCAGCGACCAGCCGTAGGTGATCTTCATGTACTCCAGGAAGCGCCCCGTCGTCGGCCAGCGCCACATCAGCCAGCGATCCATGGTCAAGAACCCGTAGGTGGCCAGCCACGCCGGCCAGTTGCGCACCACCGAGTTCGGCAGCACGACGGTCATCAGGAACGGGAACAGCATCATCGAGTAGTAGCCCTGGGCCAACGACAGCACCAGCCATGACGCGATCAACAGCACACCCGAGGACGTCAGCATCCAGAACAGCGGGTCGCGGTGCTTGTAGTAGCGGTGCAACAGCCACAGGCTGGCCACGGCCAGAGCCAGGAATATCACCCGCAGCGCCAGGATCAGCCACGTCGGCAGGCCGTAGTACACGCCGTTGCCCAGCACCGAGCTGTTGAAGTAGTCACGGGTGGAGAAGATGTACGGCAGGGTGCGCTGCACGAAGTTCATCGGGTCGGCAACCAGGGGCCAGGCCGCCAGGTTGAACACCACCGGCACGATGATCGCGGCGATCACCGCGCGCCACTGCCGGTTGAGCAGCGGCAGCAGCAGCAGCACCCCGAGCACCGGTTTGACCACCAGGGACAGCCCGATCACCACGCCTGCCCACCACTGGTGGCTGACCTTGCCGTCGAGCAGCCAGCGGAAGAACAGCACCTCGCACAGCAGGATGCAGCCGTTGATGTTGGTGAACACCAGGGTGTTGGTCACCGACTCGGTGCAGAACATGGCCAGCAGCAGCGCGGGCAGCGCCACCGACGAGAGCGGGAACTTGAACAGCCGGACCAACAGGCACGCGGCGATGATCATGGCCACGGTGTTGAAGAACACGAACCAGTTGTGCGAGGCGAAGACCGGCATATAGCCGAACGGGGCCATCAGCAGTGTGCCGCCGGGCGGATAGAGGTAGTGCGGGTCGACGTGGTCGAAGTGCTCGTTGTAGATGTCCAAGCCGCGACGGAAGTTGGAGACCGCCCGGTAGACCGGGCCGAAGTCATCGGTGATGTAGCCGTTGGACGACAGCACATAGCTGCGGTGAATGATCGACATGATCGCGATGGGCCACAGCACCGAACGCAGGATCGTCGCCGCGTCGGGCGGGCTCGTCCGAGGGCGAAACGCGGCCAGCAGGCCGGATCGCGATGAGTCAGCTAGCGCCACGGACGCACCGTACACCGGCCGGATGCGTCAGATGCTCAGGCGGGGCAGTAGGTGTCGGTCGGAGGCATGTTGCCGCTGTCCAGATAGCTCATCATGGGCGGCAGCGCGCAGGCCGTGTAGATGCTGGCGCCGTGCCCGATCCCCTGCCACATCACCCGCTTGCTGGCCGCGCCGGCGTTGATGATGGTGGCCGCGGACGCGGGCACACCCTGGTTGCCGGCGATCGGATCGCTCTGCACCCCCAGCAGCAGCGCGTTGACCTTCAAGTCCTTGGGCTCCTTGGGCGCCGCGCCGCTGGGCCAATTAAGGCACTTCACCAGGCCCAGCGCACCGACCGCTCCGAACTGTGGATACAGCTTGCCCCACTGCACGACCAGTTCACGCACCCGGTCCGGTGTCGGGCGGTTCAGCGCGTCGCTGCACGAGTTGATGAATTGGCCGTCGCTGTCACGCATCGCCTCGGCCCGATTGATCAGGCTGTTCAACTGGTTGGCGTCACCGCCGCGGGCCGCGGCGAGGACGTTGGCCAGGCTGACGGTGCTGCCGACCCGGTCACCGCTGGGAAAGCCCAGCCCGGTGACGATCGCGTTGGCCAGCACCGCCACCGACACCCCGCCCGGTCCGCGGCCGGCGCGGGCGGCGGCGAGCATCGAGTCGACGGCGCCCTTCGGATCGGGTCCGAGCGCGCAGCTGACGGCCACGCACTGCTGGGCGAATGCATCGAGGGCGGCCTGCTGTCCCTTGACCTGTTCTTCGGCTGCGGCTTCGGCATTGACGCCGGGCGGCACGGGGGAGTCGAGCACCAGCCGGGCCACCTTGTCGGGGTGGGAGCCTGCGTAGGCCAGGGCGATCTGCGCCCCGTTGCCGACACCGATCAGCGCCAGGGCCGGCACATCCCAGGTGCTGCGCAGTCGCTCGAGATCCTCGGCGGCGCGGGCGTTGTCGTAGGCCGAGTCGCCCGGGGCGATGGTGTCGGTGCAGCTCGTCGTCGCGGTCATGGTGATCGCGCCGAGGTTGGCCACGGGGTCGTCACCGGACTCGAACTGGGCCTGGTCGCGCATCTCCTGGCGGTCGAACGAATCGCGGCAATCCACCGGGCTGGACATGCCGATGCCGCGGCGGTCCACCGACACGACGGGATGGCTCTTGAGGACGTCGGCGCCCGATCGCGACAGCCACACCGGCAGCTGCATCGATGACGGGATGTCGGTACCGGTGGTGAACACCAGCGGGCCCGCGTCGGGCGGGGTCTGCACCGAGCGCGCGCGCACCACCCCGATGCTCACGGTGCCGGTGGCTCCGGCGATCGGGTCGAGGTCGGCGTCGTAATTGGCGCACTCCAGGACCACACCGGGCGCGGGCGGGGCCCCGGCGTCTCCGAAGACCTTCGAGGTGCAGTCCTTCCAGCTCAGGTCGTTCTTGGGTACCGCGATGGCCGGTGGTCCGCCGGCTGGTTTGGTGGTCGCCGGGCCTGACGGATTGTGCGCATGGTCGCTGGCGAACTGGGGGTTTGCGGCCAGCCACGGGGCACATCCGGTCAGCAGAGCCGTCAACGCCGCGGTGCCGAGGCTGACCGCGGCGCAGACCCGACGATCGCGCATGCCCACCACCCTAGCGACACCACCGGCCGGGATAGCTCAGCCGACGCGCGTATACCGCCCGTACAGATAGCCGTCGGCATCGGACACCAGGTGCGCGCGGCGCATCGCGGTCAGCACGTGGCCGGAGCCCGCCGCGATCCTCGGTGCGTCGCCGCCGACCAGCACGGGCGCGGTGGTCAGACACAGCTCGTCGAGCAGGCCGTGGTCGACGAAGGTGCCCATGAGGGTGGGTCCGCCTTCGCACAGCACCCGACGCAGCCCGCGCTCGGCCAGCGCGACCAGCGCGACAGCCGGGTCCACCTCGGCCGGTTCGTCGCCCGAGCAGGCGATCACCTCGGCCGCGCCGCCCAGCCGGGAGCTGGTGTCCGCTGCGACGTCGGCGGAGGTGAGTATCAGCGGTGTCACCTCGGTTCGGGTGAGAACGGGCCAGTCGTTGTCGACTCGTCCGGAGCGGGTCACCAACGCGATCGGGGGGACCTCGCTCTGGCCGCGCCGCTGCCGGTTGCCGCGCTGCGCGACCGTCATCTGTGCGCCGGAGTAGTTCTCGGCGTGCGCGGTGCCGGCGCCGACGACGATGACGTCGGCCAGCTCGCGCAATACCCGAAACAACCGCCGGTCACCCCGGCCACCCAGTCCGCCGGACGTGCCGTCGGTCGCGGCGCCGCCGTCGAGGCTGGTGATCATGTTGCCGCGAACCACGCAGCGGGCAAGGTCCGCGGGGTGGGCATAGAGGTCGTAGAGCCGGTCGTCATCAACGACGCCCACGGGGGCCCCATCAATCAGTGTGAAGTACGTCCCATCCGGGTCGTCGCGGCTCGGGTCGGCCATACAGGAGATTGCAGCACGGCGGGCAGGAGCGAAGCGACCCGGGGAGTGGCACGGCGGGCAGGAGCGAAGCGACCCGGGGAGTGGCACGGCGGGCAGGAGCGAAGCGACCCGGGGACCGACCCGGCCGATAGGGTTCGTGTCATGGACCGCCTCGTCGACCGGCACCCGACCGTGTCCCCGGAGCGGCTCGTCGCCCAACTCGTGCCGCCACCAACCTTCGCCGGCGTCAGCTTCGCGACCTACCGGCCCGACCCGGCCGAGCCAACCCAGGCCGCCGCGGTCGATGCCTGCCGGGCGTTCTGCGAGGAGGCCGAGCGAAGGCGCGCGGGGAAGAAGAAACTGTTCGGCAGGCGGGAGACCTTGCCTGGCACCGGTATTTATCTCGACGGGGGGTTCGGCGTCGGCAAGACCCATCTGCTGGCGTCGTCGTATCGGCAACTGCCCGACCGGGTCGAGCACCCCAAGGCGTTCGCCACCTTCGGTGAGCTGACCCAGCTCGCCGGGGTCTTCGGGTTCGTCGAGTGCATCGACCTGCTGTCCGAGAACATGGTGGTCTGCATCGACGAGTTCGAACTCGACGACCCGGGCAACACCACCTTGATCTCGCGCCTGCTGTCCCAGCTCGTCGAACGCGGGGTCTCGATCGCGGCGACATCCAACACGCTGCCCGAGCAACTGGGCGAGGGGCGCTTCGCCGCCCAGGACTTCCTGCGTGAAATAAACACGCTGGCAAGCATTTTCACTACCGTTCGGATCGAGGGCCCGGATTACCGGCACCGCAGCCTACCGCCGGCGCCGCAGCCGCTGTCCGATGGGGCGGTGTCCGCCAAGGCGGCCGAGATGCCCGGCGCGACCCTGGACGACTTCGACGCGCTGTGCGCGCACCTGGCGACCATGCACCCGTCGCGCTATCTCACGCTGGTCGAAGGGGTGTCGTCGGTGTACATCACCGGTGTACACCCGATCGACGACCAGAATGTGGCGCTGCGGCTGGTGGCGCTGACCGACCGCCTCTATGACGCCGGCATCCCGGTGGTGGCCTCCGGCGCGAAACTCGACACCATCTTCTCCGAGGAGATGCTCGCCGGCGGCTACCGCAAGAAGTACCTGCGGGCGACGTCGCGGCTGCTCGCGCTGACCAGCCCCGGTGGTCTGTAGCTCAGACGTCTCGATCGGATGCCGACCGGATGTCGGCGAGCTCGCCGAGACCACTGACCATCAGGACCCGCATCAGTATCGGGTTGGCGATGATCTGCAGGGACTCCGCGTGGGGGACAAGGACATTGATCGCCGCGCTGTCCAGATACTCCACGGCGCTGAGGTCGACCGTGATGCCGTCGCTGCCATTGCCCGCTCCGGCGTTGAGTGCTTCTGCGAAGTCGGCGACGTTACTGGCGTCGATCTCACCTGCGGCGAGCACGACGGGCTGCCCGTCGGCTGCTCGCTCGATGCGAATGGTCAGCGGTGTACTCATCGGCGGATCCGCGTGGACAGGCGGACGACGGTGCCGGTGGCGTCGGGGAGGATCGCGACATCCTCCATCAAAGCCTCCATGATCTGGATGCCCCGGCCCCGGTGGGTGTAGCCGGTCTGCTTGGGTTTCCAGGAGCCGGCGTCGGTGATCGTCAGGCGCAGCAGGTCGACCTCGGACGTGGCCTTCAAAGTGATTGTGCCGCCGTCGGTGTGGCGGTAGCCGTGCTCAATGGCATTGGTGACTGCCTCGCCGGCGGCGACAAGCACGTCCTGGGCTTGGTCGTGATCGATCCCGGCTGCGGTCAGCCAGTCGCGCAGGGCGGCGCGGGCTGGGGCCAGATGCATGGCATCGGCCGGGATGGTCACTTCCAGTGGCTTGGGATGTCGGTAGATCAACAAGGCGACGTCATCCTGGTATCCGCCTGGTGGTGCCAGGCTCGTCATTATCTGGTCGGCCAACGGATCGAGGTCCAAGGCACTGTCATCGCGAACGACGTTGGTAGCCTCCTCGATTCCGTCATCGAGCGAGCGGCGCCTGCGCTCGATGAGGCCGTCGGTGTACAGCAAAAGGGTGCCTTGTGCGGGTATCGTCACCACTTCCTGAGGGCGTTCTCGATCCGGTCGGATACCCAGCGCGAGGGAGTGTCCACCCTCGAGCAAGGTGGTGCTGCCGTCTGCGCACACCAGGATCGGCGGCGGATGTCCGGCGCTGGAATACACGAGCTCCCCGGTCTCCGGATCCAGGACCGCGCAGAATGCGGTGGTGGACTGTGCGCCGGGCAGCCGGGCGGCAAATCGGTCCAGTCCTGCCAATGCTGCTGCAGGACTGGATCTTTCGAGCAACAGTGCGCGGCAGGCGCTGCGCAATTGTCCCATCACCGTTGCCGCGGTCAGGTCGTGACCCACGCAGTCGCCGACAACCAGTGCGATCCGGCCGTCGTCGAGTGCGATCACGTCATACCAGTCGCCGCCCACCTGCAGCGGGTGCGACGCGGGCTGGTACCGCACCGCGAATCCGGCAGGCAGGTTTGCCGGCCCCAAGATCGAATGCTGCAGTGCCAGAGCGGTTTCACGCTGTTGGTCCACCTGGTGGACCCGCTGCAGGCCCTGCCCGAGGCGGCCGGCAAGCACCGTCAGCAACGTCATGTCCTCGGGTGTGAACGGTCGTTCTGCGGGAAGTTCGATCCAGACCACCAGAACGCCGCGCGGGTGTTGCAGCGCGATGCCGGCGCTCCCGGCAATGCTGACGTCGGGGGTGAGCAGATCGCCACTACTGCCAAGGGCGGTGATTCGCTCCCGCACGGGTGCCGGGAGGGCATCCCACTGTGCATCGTCCGCGTCACCCGCGAATTCCGGACGGACAGCGTCAGCTGCGCTGTCTCGCACGGGGAAGATCGCGGCCAGCACGCGCTGTGCCGACCACTGCCCACGTATCTGCTCCAGTGCCCCGTGCAGCGCATCGTCTACGGCATCAGCTTGTGCCAGTTGCTGATTCAGTGTGGCCAGCGCGGTCTGGCGTTGCACTGTGTAGTGCTCGGCCGTGACGTCGCGGAACGTGCCGACCATGACGCCGCGGCCGGTCTCGGGGTCTTGGGCGTGGGCGATGTTCGCGGTGATCCACACCCGGTGCCCGTCGCGGTGGTTCACCGGAACGGTGTAACTGCCGTGCGGGCGCTCCGGGATGCTCGAAAACGCGTCGACGATCTGCCGGTGCGCTTCGGGCTGGGTGTCGGCGTTCGGCCACCACGGATGCTCCGGCGCGTACGGCAGATCCTCGGGACCGAAGCCGAGGATGTCGGTGAAGGCCTTGTTGATCTCGATGACGGCGCCGACCTCATCGCAGACGAAGAACGCTTCCTGCAGTGACTCCACCAACGCGGTGCGCCAACGGGTGTGGTGATTGCGCAACCGGGACAGCTCGATGTTGGCCCGAACGCGCGCCAGCAGTTCGGCGGCGACGAACGGCTTCACCAGGTAGTCGTCGGCTCCGGCCTGCAGACCTTCGATGGACGCCTCCTGGCCGGCTCGGGCCGACAACAACAGCACCGGTACACCGACGGTGTGCGGATCAGTCCGCAGCGCGGCCACCAGTGCCAGCCCGTCGAGGCGGGGCATCATCACGTCGCTGACAACCAGGTCGGGCCGTTCAGCGCGGATTCGGCTCAGAGCTTGTTGGCCGTCGGACACCGCGTCGACGCGATACCCGGCGCCGCGCAGCAGTCGGACGAGGTATTCGCGCATGTCGGCGTTGTCGTCGGCGACCAGCACGCGGCGCGGCGCAATGGCGGCGGGCGGCGTGTCCGGCACGGCGGACAGGTCACCGTCCTCGCTATCAGGCAGCCAGCGCAGCGCCTCCTGCACGTAGGGTTCGGCGATGCCGGAGGTCGTTCGGCCCGTCGTGGCCGGGCTGAGCGCCTCGGCGGGCAGATGGCCGGCTCCTATCGGCAACCGAATGGTGAACGTGGTGCCGACATCCTCGATGCTGTCGGCGGTGATGCTGCCGCCATGCAGGCCCACAAGCTCCTTCACCAGAGCCAGTCCGATGCCGCTGCCCTCCGTGGACCGCGCGCGAGCACTTTCGATCCGGTGAAACCGTTCGAACAGCCGGGGCATTTCGTCGGCCGGCACTCCGATACCGGTGTCGGCGACGGTCACCAGAGCTTCGTCGCCCTGGCGGGTGACCCGTACCGTGATCGACCCGGCGAAGGTGTATTTCAACGCGTTGGACAGCAGGTTGAGAACGACCTTTTCCCACATGTCGCGGTCCAGGTACACCGGATCGTCCAGGGGCTGACAATCCACGATCAATTCCAGGTCGGCACGGTCGATGGCCGAGCGGAACACGCTGGCCAGTTCGGCGGTCACCTGGGCCAGATCGGCCGGCTCGTAGTGCGCCTGCACCCGGTTGGCCTCGATCCGGGAGAAGTCCAGCAGGGTGTTGACAAGTTTGGCCAGCCGCAGGCCATTGCGGTGGATGGCATCAAGCTCTCGCTGTGCGCGCTCGTCGAGAGTCGGCGCATGCGCGCGCAACTCCGCCACGGGACCGAGGATGAGGGTGATCGGGGTGCGGAACTCGTGGCTGATGTTGGAGAAGAACGTGGTCTTGGCGCGGTCCAGCTCGGCGAGTTCGTCAGCCCGCCGCTGCTGCTCGCTGTAGCTGCGGGCGCTGGACACCCCGGTGGCGATGTGGCCGGCGACCAGGTTGATGAAGCCGCGGTACTCCTCGTCGAGGGGCCGATATCGGTTCAGTGCTGCGACCAGGAGCCCCGACGGCGTACCACCCTGAGCCAGCAGCGGCGTGACCAGAGCTTGCTTCGGCGGCTCCTGCCATGCCCCGGTCGGCAGATCGGTGAACGGTTCTCCGGAAAGGTCGATCACTACCGATCTTCCGTTGGCGGGTTCGTCGACGGGCCAGAGCGACGAACCGTCGGCAGAGAGCACCGCCGGCGCGGCGGGATGATCGGGTGCGATGCCGCTGACTCCGGCCAGCCGCGCGTCGCCCTCCTCGTCGAACAGGTAGGTGAGGCTGAAAGGCAGGTCGCGCGGGTTGTCGGCGAGCTGGCGGGCCGCGAACGCCAGCATCTCGTGCTCGGTGCGCACCACCGACGGATCCGAACCGAGATGACGCAATGTGGCCATCCGGCGTTCGCCGATCACCCGGTCGGTTTCCTCGGTGACCACGCAGAGCATGCCGATGACGTGCCCGGAGTCGTCGCGCAGCGCACTGTAGGAGAACGTGTGATACGTCTCCTCGGGATAGCCCGACCGCTCCAGGAACAACAGAAGGCCCTGGTCCCACGTCGCCTCGCCGGTGGTCAGTACCCGCTCGATGCGCGGGCCGATGTCTCCCCAGATCTCGGCCCACACCTCGCGGGCGGGCCGGCCGAGTGCCCACGGGTATTTCCGGCCCAGGGTGTCGCGCCGGTAGGCGTCGTTGCAGAAGAATGTCAGGTCGGAGCCCCACGCCATCCACATGGGGAAACGGGACGACAGCAGGATGCTGACGGCGGTCCGAAGGCTCTGCGGCCAGTCCTCGCCGGGGCCAAGCGGCGTCGACGCCCAGTCAACAAGGGCCAGATCGTCACCGACGTGATCGTCGGGGCCGGAGGCTGATCCAACGTCCACCAAACGTCCTTTCGGCTAGATCCGGCCTGGTGTGATCAGCCAACGGGGTTCACCTTACGGCCCCGTTGCTAAACCAGCGGCTCACTCGGTGAAGTGCGAGCCCGTGGCGCGACATTACAACGGGCGCACCATGACATAGTCGTGTTCGGTGTGTGTTCCCATGGTGAAGGTCTTGGTGCCGGCGACGGCGAACCCGTGTTTGCCGTAGAACCGTTGCGCCCGACGGTTTTTCTGGTTCACACCTAACCAGACGCAGCGAGCCCCGGCGCGGACCGCGCGCTCCACCGCCGCATCCATCAGCGCCGCAGCCACTCCCGAGCCATGGCCCTCGGCCAGCACGTACAGCTTGGAGAGTTCGACCGCGGGCCGCAGTGTCACCGCCAGCGCGACGTCGGCGTCAGTGCCGACACCGTCGATCAGCATCGCGTAGCCGACCATTCGGCCGTCGGCCCGGGCGGCGAGCACGGTGCGTGACGGATCGGTCAGGTAGTCGGCGAAGCGCTCCCGTGACAGATTGGCGGCGACGAAGGCCGCGATCTCACCGGGCGGGGAGGTGGGCGGACACGCGAGGGGGAAGGTGGCGGCGGCGAGTTCGGCGAGCTCGGCGACGTCGACGGTCTCGGCGAGCTCGGCGACGTCAAAGCTGTTGGTGGCGGCCGGGTTCACACGTTCCACTGGGCGAGGTGCTCACCGGTGTGCGGATTGATCAGGACCACGGTCGACACCAGATCGCGGTAACAGTCCCAGAACACCCGGCCGCCGACCGTGGAGCCTTGCGGTGCATTCTGCAACGCGTATTGCAGCGCGTCAGACGCGTCGGAATTCCGGGGTAGGTAGGCGTCGCCGGTCTGGGTGATGCCACGGAAGGCGAACGTCGTCGCGAGCACGGACGGGCTGGGCACCGTGACCGGTCGCACCACCACGGTGCCGGCGTAGATCTGGAAGCGTGGCGAGTGCGGCGGGTAGCCGAATCCCGGCGGAACGTCGGAGGGCTGGATATCGGTGACGGTGACGTCGGCGACGATCCCGTTGGTCTGCACCCGCAGGGTGTCGCCGAGACGCCCGATCGGGGCGTCGACCGCCAGAGCCGGGGCGGGGGCCCCCACCGCCAGGAGGGCCAATACGACCAGCCCCACGGACAACAGAGAACGCACGAGTTCCTCCTCACCCCCACAGAAATGATGGCACACACATTCCGGAGTCGGCGGTGTGCTGTGCGTTTGGCCGCCTTTGCAACGGGTGCGTCCCGGCAGCGCGAACGCCTCGATCAGAAGGGCTCAGAACCACCTGGTCACCGTCGACGGGGGATCGCCCGGCTGACCTCGCCGAGTCAGCCGAGCATGACGGCCGCGGTCACCGAGGCACCGAACACCACGGCGGGGCCCGCCATCCCGGCCAGAAACCCGAGGCCGAAACGTCGGCCGCCCGCGGTGAAGGCCAGCGCGATCTTGACGAGCAGATTGGACCCGAGTGCGGCGGTGACCGCGATCAACGCGGTGTCGACGGTGATATCGCCTTTGGCGGCAAGACTTGCCGCCGCGACCGAGCCGGCGTGTGCGTCGGCAAGGCCCGCCGCGAACGCGGCCAGCACGGCGCCCTGAGGCCCCAATACGTCAGCGCCCCAGCGTCCAACCAGCAGGGCGACGGTCAAGACTGCGGTCAGTATGAGGGCGGGTCGCAGTGCGAACGGCCTTGGGGGCGGCTTGGATTCGGCGTCGGCGGTGTCGGCGTCGTCGGCGGTGTCGCCGGCGGGCGCGGGGTCACGCCGCTGACTCTTGCTTGCACTCCGGTAGACCGCGAGTGCGACGCCGAAAAGGACGACAGCTGCCGCGGTCACCGGCAACCACAGCCTGCGTAACACGTCGACGTCCACCACAGCGATCACCAGAAGGAGCTGTACGAAGGTGGCGCCGCTGGCCAACAGCGCGCCCGCCAGCGGCGCGCGCAAGCCGGCCGAGGTGCGGGCGGCGCGACCCATCGACGCCGTCGTCGCGCTGGCCGAGACGAAACCACCGGCCAAGCCGGTGATGAGCAGGCCACGCCGGGGGCCCAGTGCCCGCACACCGATATAGCCCACCCAGCCGATGCCCGTGAGCAACACGACCAACAGCCAGACCTTCGCCGGGTTGAGGACGCCGTAGGGACCGATCTGCCGATCGGGCAACATCGGCAGGATCACGAAAGCCACCACGAAGAACTTGATCGCGTCCTCGACCTCGATTTCGCTGACGATTTCGCGGGCGAAGCGGTGAATGCGCGACTTCGACACCAACAGCACCGTCACGATCACGGCGAGGGCAACGGCCAGTGCGGGCCGGGTGTAGGCGAGCGCACCGAGCAGATAGGCCACCATGGCCGCGATCTCGGTGGTGGTGCCCGGGTCGTCCCGGCTCGAGCGGAGGTAGGCCAGCGCCAAAAGCGCACCGACGGCCAGCATTCCCGCCACCAGCGTCCACGCGTTGAAGCTGGCCGCCACGGCGCCGACGAGCGACAGCAGCGCGAACGACCGCGAACCGGCCGGCAATCGGCGGATGTGACTACGCTCCCGTTCGAAGCCGAGCAACAGGCCGATGGCCAACGCCACCAGGAATGGCTCGATCTGCTGTAGGTCCACCGCTCTCCTCGACCGTCGTCCCGCCATCGTGACGACGTGAGCATCGCGCGGTAAGAGGCCAAAGTCATTTTCATTGAGCGCTGAAAGAAGCCGTGTTCGGCGGCGATGTGCCTCTCCGCGTGGCACTCTCGGCTAGTGCCTACGCCGAACACCCCTGCGCTTCTGGTCGTCGAGGATGACCGCGCCTTGAGTGCGATGCTGGCGACGCTGTTCACCGACGAGGGGTATCGCGTGGACACCGCATTCGACGGACAACAGGGCCTGCATCGTGGCCTGACCGGTGGCTATGACGCGCTCATCGTGGATCGGGGGCTCCCCGTGATGGACGGTTCGGATCTGATCGCGCTGCTGAGGTCGAAGGGGGTCTCGACGCCCGCCCTCATCTTGACGGCACGCGGAGCGGTGGACGACCGCGTCGAGGGCCTGGATGCGGGCGCGCAGGATTACCTGGTCAAACCGTTCGAAATCCCCGAGTTGCTGGCGCGGGTGCGCGCACTGCTGCGGCGTATCGACACTTCGGCCACCGTCATCTCGGCCGGCGGCTTGCGGCTGGACCGCGTGACCCGCCGGGTGTCAGGAGCGACGGCCGACGACGTCGAGGTCGAGTTATCCGAGCGGGAGGCCTCGCTACTGGCAACCCTGATGGCCGCGCCCAAGCGGGTGTTCAGCCGCGCGTACCTGCTCGATGCGGTGTTCGACGGCGTCGAATCGGGCGGAGCTGTGGATCTTTATGTCCACTATCTGCGGCGCAAACTCGGCAAACAGGTGGTCCGCACCGTGCACGGCGCCGGTTATCGATTCGGGCTCGAATGAGCTCCGCGAACGACCTCGCGGTGGTGCGGCGGGCGGGCCGCGTCGCTGCCATCCAGGCGTCCGTCGCTCTGGCGGCGGTGCTGCTGGTCGTGGGCGGGGTGGTCTTCACGGTGTACGTGCGCGCGCAGAACCGTCAGATCGACACCGAGTTGCAGACGTTGGCGATGTCGGCCGACGACGCGAACGACCCGCCCCCGGACATGGAACTGGCGTTGCGGGAGAACAACGGTGAGGTGTCGACCAGTGACGGCGGCCAGCCCGGCGTGCCGCTGTTGTCGGGCCAGCCCGGATTCGGCGACCTTCGAACCGGGGGGCGGCATTACCGGACGCTGGTAGTGGACCGGCCGGAGGGCCGAGTGGTGGCGATGATGGATCTTGCGCCCTACCGCGCCGGCCGTAACCGTCTGCTGATGTCGGTGGCCTTTGCCGAGTTGGCGGGCATTCTGGCGTCGATCGCGGTTGTGGCGCTCCTCACCCGCCGGTCGGTACGTCCGCTGACCCAGGCGCTGGCATTGCAGCGCCGGTTCGTCGCGGACGCATCGCACGAACTGAGAGCCCCATTGACGGTGCTGCACACCCGGGCCCAGATGCTGGCGCAGCGGGCCGGCACCGCAACCCCCGACGCGCTTCGCGCGGACGCCGAGGCGCTGGTCTCTGATACCAGGGTGCTCAGCGATATCGTCGACGACCTTCTGGCTTCGGCGACCATGGCGGCGGGGCACTCGCCGCGTGATCGGGTCGATCTGGCCTCGGTCGCAGCCGACGTGCAGCACAGCCTGGCGCCGTATGCCGACGGGCTCGGGGTGAGTCTGCGGTTCGAACAGCCAAGCAGCACCGACTCTTTCGAGGTCATCGGATCCGGCGCCGCGCTTCGCCGGGCGCTGACCGCTCTGGTGGATAACGCCCTGGGCCACGAACACTCCGGCGGCGTGGTCGATATGCGACTGCGGCGGCAGGCCGCGATGATCACAGCCGAGGTCGCCGACGACGGCGTCGGCATCGACGCCGACGCGATGGCGACGCTGTTCACCCGCTTCGCGCACGGCACTGAGCACACCACCCGGACGGGTCGACAGTCGTACGGGATCGGTTTGGCGCTGGTGCGCGAGATTGCCCACGCCCATGGCGGCGACGTCACCGTCGAGTCCGCTGTCGGTCACGGAGCCACGTTCAGACTGACTCTTCCCGCCGCTCCGGTCGGCTAGCGGCGGCCGCCCGCGGAATTCTTGGAAAACTCAAAAATTCGGGTGTGAACATCGACCCATGAACTCACCTGGTTCTGGGCTACCCCGCGCCGCGGTGACGTCGTGGCCGTTGACGCCGAACACCGTGCAGTCGCCGATGTTCTCACCGCCGAGCATCACGGGTCCCCGCGGATCATGATCGTCGCCGAGCGTGAGCATTCGACCGCGGAAACCCATTGGCAGCGTTGGACGATGGACATGCAGATCATCGTCACGGACACCGACGCGCTTGGTCCTGCACGGCGAGCCGTCGACACGGAGCTCGATGCCATCGATGCCGCAGCCTCGCGGTTCAATCCTGATTCGGAGATCAACACCCTGGCACGGACCGGCGAGCCCACGCAGATCAGCGAGTTACTCGCCGAACTGCTCGGCGCGGCACTGCGGGCAGCGCAGCAGACCGACGGGGACATCGACCCGACGATCGGCGCCCGGCTCATCGAGCTTGGCTACGACCGCGACCTCAACGTCACGAATTCACCGCTGCCGCTTGCCGTGTCCGGAATCCAGTCGGCGCACTGGTCGATGATCAGCCTCGCCGGGCGGGTGGCCGCCGTGCCCCGCGGCGTGGTACTCGACCTCGGCGCAACCGCCAAGGCCGTCGCGGCCGATCGCTGCGCCGCCCGTGCCCACCGAGCCACCGGGGCGGGTGTGTTGGTGAACCTCGGGGGTGACATCGCCACGGCGGGGGAGGCGCCGAGCGGGGGATGGCAAGTACTGGTCTGCGACGGTGACGACGAGCCGACGTCGTTGGTCGCGCTGCCGGCCGGGGCGGCGATGGCCACGTCGAGCACCCTGCGCCGCCGCTGGCGATCTGGGGGCCAGATGCTGCACCACATCGTCGATCCTCGGTCCAACTGGTCGGCGGACCCGGTGTGGCGCACGGTCAGCGTGGCGGCCGAGAGCTGCCTGGCCGCCAACACGGTCAGCACCGCCGCGGTGATCCGGGGCTGGCGGGCCGTCGAATGGATTCGCGGACAGGCGGTTTCCGCGCGTCTGGTGGACAGTGACCGGATCGTGCACACCGTCGGCGGGTGGCCGCCGGACGAAGCTTGCGGGTGGCGATGACAAGCGAGGCACTGTGGGCCCTGGGCCGCGGCTGCGGCATCACCGCGCTGGGATTCCTCACTCTTTCCCTGACTCTCGGCATCGTCACCCGATCGGGCCGTCCGCTGCCGGCACTGCCGAGATTCGCCGTCGCCGAGGTGCATCGATTCGCGGCGCTGGCCGGGACATTGCTGGTAGCACTGCACGTGGGCCTGTTGTTCGCTGACCCCTACGCGCAGCTGAAGGTGATCGACTTCGTGTTGCCCTTCCTCGGGGCCTACCGGCCGCTGTGGCAGGGCCTGGGCACCCTGGCCCTGGACCTCCTGATCGTCGTCATCGCCAGCAGCCTGCTTCGACAGCGACTCGGACTGCGCGCTTTTCGCGTCGTCCATTGGACCTCCTACGCGCTGTGGCCCATCGCACTGGCGCACGCTTTGGGCAACGGAACCGATACCGACCAATTGTGGTTTCGCGTATTCGCCGGCTGCTGCGCGGTGGCCGTAGCCGGCACCTTGGCCTGGCGTCTGTACGCCGGATTCGCCGAGTATGCGCGCGCACGAAACTCGGTCGACGCATGACGGCACAGCGACTGTTCGCCGCCGCGGGAGCCAGCGTCGCCGAGCATCGAGCAGAATTCGGTGAACTTCCGGCGGTGACTCGCGACAGCCTCGTCCGGCGCCTGAACGCGGCCGGGCTCACCGGCCGGGGTGGCGCCGGCTTCGCGACAGGTCGCAAGGTCGATTCCGTGAGTGGGCGCCAACCGGTGGTGATCGGTAATGGCGCCGAAGGTGAGCCGCTCAGCGCGAAAGACGTGACGCTGCTGGCTCGGGCTCCGCATCTCGTTCTCGACGGCCTGACTCTCACCGCCAATGCGCTTGCCGCCCAATCGGTGTCACTCTATGTTCCCCCGCAGGTGTTGGCCGCCGTGCAGATCGCCGTGGACGAGCGTCAGGAGACGGCGGGGAACCAATGCCGAATCGCTGTCGTCGAGGCACCTGACGATTTTCTCGCCGGCGAGGAATCGGCCGTCGTCAGTCGCATCGAGGGTGGGCCCGCGCTGCCGCGCGACCGAACGGTGCTGCCCACCAAATCCGGCGTCCGTGGCCGGCCAACACTGGTCAGCAATGTGGAAACTTTTGCCCATGTTGCGTTGATCGCCCGGTATGGCCCGAACTGGTTTCGTTCCGTCGGCGACCCGGCACAGCCGGGAACGATGCTTGCCACCGTATCGGGCACGTTCATGCCGACCACGGTGGTCGAAGTTCCTACCGGAATTGCGTTGGGCGACCTCGTCGCCCGGACTGAATCCACCAGCCCAGGTCGTCTTCAGGCACTCCTTGTGGGCGGGTACCACGGCAGCTGGGTTCCGGCGGACGTCGTGGGACGGGCGCGACTATCCAAGAACGGTCTTGCGCCGTTCGGGGCGGCCCCGGGTGCGGGTGTCATCCACCTGCTTGGTAGCGATGAATGCGGCTTGGCGCGGACTGCTGAGGTCGCCGCCTATCTGGCGGACCAGAGCGCCCGGCAGTGCGGGCCGTGTCGTTATGGCCTGCCCAAGCTGTCGACGCTGCTCGATGAACTCGCCTTCGGCGACGTCGACGACGATCTCGTTGGCGAGATCCACCGGATGGTCGGCTTGGTCGATGGTCGCGGATCCTGCCGCCATCCGGACGGCACCGCACGATTCGTTCGCTCCGCGCTCGCCGTGTTCGCAAGCGACATCGACCATCATCGGCGCGGAAGCTGTCAGGCCGCGCGCGATGTTGCGGTTGGAGAAGCGCGATGAAGGATGAGCCGGCAACAGCGCTGCGACTGCACATCGATTGGACACGGTGCGACGGGCGCGGCCTCTGCAGCGAACTCCTACCGCAGCTGTTGAGCCGTGACGAATGGGGATATCCGCTGGTCCGTGACCGTTCGCGGGAACCGTCGGTGCCTACCCGGATGGTCAAACACGCCCGCCGTGCAGTCGCCCGATGCCCACGGTTGGCGCTGACTCTCGTCGACGACGATTGAGCAACGGCGACCTGAGCTCAGCCTGAGGACTGGTCGCGCGCGGCGGCCGGCGGCCGGATCGGCACCGCCACAGTGAAGGTGGTGCCCTGCCCGAGTCCGCGGCTGGCCACGGTGATGTGGCCGCCGTGGGCCTCGGTAAGCGCCTTGACGATCGCCAATCCGATACCCGAGCCTCCTCGGTGGCGATCGCGCGCGAAATCGGCGCGGTAGAAGCGATCGAAGACGTGCGGCAGATGCTCGGCCGCGATGCCGTCGCCGTCGTCGGCGACGCTGAAGGCCACCTTGTCACCGGCTCTGGTGACGGTGACAGTGACGTGGCCACCGGAAGGCGTGTGGCGCAACGCGTTGTCGAGCAGGTTTCCCAACACCTGTGCCAACCGTTGCCGATCCGCGCAGACACGGGTTCCGTCGTCGACGCGGATGTCCAATGCCACGTTCTTCGCGGCGTAGCCGTCGGCCATTGCCGCGCCGACTGATCGGGCGATCTCGCCGGCCTCGACCCATGCCGACGAGATCGTGGCGTGCGCTTCCTCGGCTTGGGCCAGGGCCGCGGCATCGGCAGCGAATCGCACCAGCCGACCGGTCTGGTCCCGCAACATCGCGATCGTCGGTTGGTCGAGGGTACGCACACCGTCCTCGACGGCTTCGAGGTATGCCTCCAATACCGCCACCGGTGTGCGGATCTCGTGAGCCAGATCGCCGAACAACTGGCGCCGGGACGACTCCACCGCTTGGAGCCGTTCTGCCATCTTGTTGAAAGCAGTTGTCAGGTCATCGAACTCGCGGCCAAGTCGAGGAGGGGTGACGCGGATGTCGTAGCATCCCTCGGCTACCGCGGACGCGGCGGCGGAGACCTCGGCGATCGAATGCTGCACGCGCCGGCTCAGGTAGATGGTGACGATCAGCGCGGTGAGCGCAGCCACCGTGATCGCGACCGCGATCGACAGCGCGGTCGCGTATTGGTACGCCTGCTCGGCGTGATACTGCTCGTTGGACCCGTGGGCGACACCGGCCATCGTGAGATGCTTTCGGAACAGCGGTGGTCCGACCACAGACGCAACGACCCACGTGGTCACACCGCCGGCGATGAGGACGACGCTCTGGGCGAGCAGTAGCCGCCGGCGCATGCTGAATCCGGTGGATTCCCTCACCGTCCGGCGCCCATCCGGTAGCCCACGCCTCGTACGGTCAACACGAACTTCGGTTCGGCGGGGTTGTCACCGAGTTTGCGTCGCACATGTCCGACGTGGACGTCGACGAGGTGGTCATTGCCCACCCACGGTTCACCCCACACCGCGTCGATCAATTGGCGGCGGCTCCACACCACGCCCGGCCGCGAGGACAGTGCGGCGAGAATGTCGAACTCGGTGCGGGTCAACGAAATCGGTTCCGCGTCGAGAAATACCTGGCGAGTGCCCACATCGATGGACAGTGGGCCGAACACGCGAGGCGGCAATTCAGCGTGCGGTTCGGCTGCCTGTGCCGCAGGTGCGCTCACCAGGCGCGGCCGGCGCAGCATCGCCCGGATTCGGGCGACCAGTTCCCGCGGGCTGAACGGTTTGGTCACATAGTCGTCGGCGCCGACCGACAGTCCGACGATGGTATCGACTTCGGTGTCGCGGGCGGTCAGCATCACCACGTACGCGTCGGAGAAGGTCCGCAGCTGTCGGCATACTTCCAGACCGTCGATACCGGGCAGGCCGAGATCCAGCACCACCACGTCCGGGTCGACCTCCCGCGCGACCTCCAACGCGTCGGCCCCGGAGAGGCACACCGTCACCTCGAACTGCTCGCGTTCCAGGTAGCTGGCGACCACATCGGCCAACGGCTTCTCGTCGTCGACCACCAACGCGCGATAACCCAGGTCAGCGCCCTGTGCCGCCGCCTGCGCTCTGAAATCCATCCCTCCATCGTGCCGTGCCGCCGACCCGCGCTGGAGAGTTGAGTCAATCTTTACCGAACCAACATCAATACCGCACCGACGCGGGGTGGTGGGCCGGTTGGGCGCACCGGCACGACGTGTCAGCACAGCCAGCGCGCCGTGTCACGGAAACGGTGTGAAACCACGCGGGGCCACTCGGAGATGTGCAGAACTCGTCAGGCGCTGAGTCGTTGGGACCGAGGTGAATTCGGCCCACGCGCGACAGCTCGGGAGGCCGCCTCGGACCTGGACCCTCCGCGGGCGCCATCCCGCGCCGTCGATCGTCACCTCGCGCCCGACACGATCACCCGCGGTCCCGCAGCCCTTCCATCTGGGTGCAAGGTCCCCGCGTTGAGAGCACAAAGACCTTGCAGGCCGGTCCCAGCGAGGTGACTTCTGACTCCTGGAATGTCGGCCGGCGCGGCATAGGGTTATCGCAGACGAAGGCGGTGATTGCCATGGCCATGTCGGCGCTCGATCCCCAGGTGATCGCGAATGCGGTGGAGTTGGCGTGCCGGGCACCCTCGGTGCACAACAGTCAGCCGTGGCAATGGGTCGCGGAGGGGCCTTCGCTGAAGCTCTTTCTCGATGCCAGCCGGGTGCCGCACGCCACCGACAGGTCCGGCCGGGAGGCCGTCATCAGTTGCGGCGCCGTCCTCGACCATCTCCGAGTGGCTGTTGCTGCCGCAGGTTGGCAGACGATCATCTCGCGCTTTCCCAATCCGAACGAACCCGATCACCTGGCAACGATCGACTTCTCGGCGTTGGAGTTCGTCACTGATGCGGTCCGCAGGCGCGCGGATGCGATCCTGGCCCGGCGCACCGACCGGTTACCGTTGGCTCCGCCGCCGGACTGGACGTCGTTCGAGTCGGTGCTGCGCAGCACGATCGACGCCGAGCGGGTGACGTTGCGGGTGCTGCCCGACTCGGTGCGCCCCCAGCTGGCTGAGGCTTCGCGGCTCACCGAGTCGCTGCGTCGCTACGACGCCTCGTATCATGCCGAATTGTCCTGGTGGACAGCGCCATATGAGGTGTCCGACGGCGTTCCCTACAGCAGTCTGGTTTCGGTCGCCGAGCGGGACCGGGTCGACGTCGCCCGGGTGTTCCCGGCCAATGAGCACCCCGGCCGGCGTCCGGAGGTCGAGTACGACCGTTCCACGATCGTGGTGTTGTCGACCAGTGGCGACTCCCGTCGTGACGCCCTCGACTGCGGCGAGGTGCTCTCCGATGTGTTGCTGGAGGCCACTATGGCCGGGTTGGCCACCTGCACGCTGACCCACATCACCGAGCTGGAGGCCAGCCGCGACGTGGTCCGTGCCCTCACCGGTGCCGACGACGATCCGCAACTGCTGATCCGTATCGGCTTGGCGCCGGTGATAACCCAATTGCCCCCGCTCACCCCGCGCCGGCCGCTGCAGGACGTGCTCGTGTACCGCGGTTGAACGTTCGGTAGGACACCGGAATGAATCGGAGTAACTCATGACCACTGTGGCAACGGCGGCACAGCAGCATCCACGACGAGTCTTCCGTGACCGCCGGGAAGCCGGCCGCGTTCTGGCTCACCTGTTGGACGGCTATCGCGGTCGCGACGGTCTCGTGGTGCTGGGGCTGGCCCGCGGCGGCGTGCCGGTGGCCTGGGAAGTCGCCGCGGCACTGGGGGCCCCGCTGGACGCCTTCATTGTGCGAAAGCTGGGCGCGCCCGGGCACAACGAGTTCGCGATGGGTGCGCTTGCTTCCGGCGGCCGGGTGGTGGTCAACGATGATGTGATTCGCGCGCTGCGGGTGACACCGCAGGAGTTGCGGGATGTCACCGAGCGGGAAGCCCGTGAACTGGTCCGGCGCGAAGGCGCCTATCGCGGCGGACGCCCACCTCTGGATTTGGCGGGCAAGACGGTCATCCTCGTCGACGACGGTCTGGCCACCGGAGCGAGTATGCTCGCCGCCGTTCAGGCATTGCGCGAGATGGACCCGGCGGAGATCGTCGTCGCGGTTCCCGCCGCTCCGCAATCGACCTGCCGCGAATTCGCCGGTCTCGTCGACGATCTCGTGTGCGCGTCGATGCCGACCCCGTTCTTGGCGGTGGGCGAGTCGTTTTGGAACTTCGAGCAGGTCAGCGACACCGAGGTGCGGGACCTGCTTGCCACTCCGACGACCGGCATCGGCACCGCACGGCAGCGCATCGCCGAAACACCCGCGGAGGTGATCGCCCGCTGTGCGGTCGATGCTCCCGCCGGCGTACCCCCGCGGGAGGCGCTCGAGGAGATAGTTGGTGATGCGCGGGTCGTGTTGATAGGTGAGAGCTCGCACGGCACACGGGAGTTCTATGAGGCGCGAGCTGAAATCACCAAATGGTTGATTCAGGAGAAGGGCTTCTGTGCGGTGGCCGCCGAAGCCGACTGGCCGGACGCGTACCGCGTGAACCGGTATGTCCGTGGCTGCGGCGACGATCGCTCGGCCGACGACGCGTTGAAAGGATTCGAGCGTTTCCCCGCTTGGATGTGGCGCAACACGGCTGTCCGAGACTTCACGGGCTGGCTGCGCACGCACAACGCACAGTGTCGCGCCGATGGTCAGCGCGAGGCCGGGTTCTACGGCTTGGATCTCTACAGCCTGCATCGGTCGATGCAGGAAGTTGTCGACTACCTGGAAAACGTAGACCCCGCCGCAGCGCAACGCGCCCGAGAACGCTACGCCTGTTTCGATCACACCGGCGCTGACGACGGTCAGGCGTACGGCTTCGCCGCTGCCTTCGGCGCTGGAATGTCCTGCGAGCGCGAGGTGGTCGAGCAGCTGGTCGAACTACAGCGCAGTGGTTTGCAGTACGCACGCCGCGACGGACTTCTCGCCGAAGACGAACTGTTCTACGCACAACAGAATGCGCAGACCGTCCGCAACGCCGAGGTCTATTACCGCTCGATGTTCGGGAGCCGGGTTTCCTCATGGAATCTGCGGGACCAGCACATGTTCCAAACGCTCAAGGCGTTGCGCGCACACCTACATCAGCGCGACGGCGAGCCTGCTCGAATCGTGGTGTGGGCGCACAATTCCCATGTCGGTGACGCCCGGGCAACGGAAGTGGGTGCCGACGGGCAGCTTACCCTGGGGCAGCTTGTTCGAGAGGGGTACGGCGAACAGTCGGTGCTGATCGGATTCACCACCTACTCGGGCACGGTGACCGCCGCGAGTGAATGGGGTGCCGTCGCCGAGCGGAAGGTGGTTCGGCCTGCCCTCAACGGCAGCGTCGAAGAACTCCTGCACGAGGTGGATCGACCAGAGTTCCTGGTGTCTGCGCTCGTCAGTCGTGAAGCGGCCGAACCACTTGACACCGTTCGCCTCGGCCGGGCTATCGGGGTCATCTATCAACCCGCGACAGAACGGCAGAGTCATTACTACCACGTGCGGCCCGGTGATCAGTTCGACGCCATCATTCATATAGATCGCACGACCGCGCTGGAACCGTTGGAGCGCAACAGCGTCTGGGTCGAGGGTGAGACGCCGGAGACCTACCCGACCGGCCTATGAGCGGGCAGCGCCTACCGACAAACCTGTTGCCACGCAGCGCCATAGATGCTGGAGGTGAGGCGCATCCGGCCACGCAGACGGCGTCCGACTAGTACGCGGCGTGTTGGGCCGGTTCCTCCAGTTTTGCGACGAAGACTGCGGCCTGGGTGCGCCGCTCCATACCGAGTTTCGCGAGCAGGCGCGAAACATAATTCTTGACGGTCTTTTCGGTGAGGAACATCCGGTCGGCGATCTGCTTGTTTGTCAGACCCTCACCGAGCAGTGTCAGCAGTGTCCGTTCCTGGTCGGTCAATCCGGACAGTGGGTCCGACCGCTTCGTCGTCCCGCGCAACTTGGCCATCAACGCCGCGGCGGCGCGGTTGTCCAGCAGCGACCGGCCGGCGCCGACGTCCTTGATGGCTTGCGCCAGCTCCATACCTTTGATGTCTTTGACCACGTATCCGCTGGCGCCCGCCAGAATCGCGTCCAGCATGGCCTCGTCGCACGTGTACGAGGTCAGCATCAAACAGCGCAGGTCGGGGAGTTCAGAGAGCAAACCTCGGCACAACTCCACACCGTTGCCGTCGGGCAGCTGCACATCGAGCACTGCCACGTCGGGTCTTGCTGCAGGGATTCGTGCCATGGCCTGGGCGACGGAGCCGGCCTCTCCGACGATCTCCAGATTTGGATCTGCGCTCAACAGGTCGATGAGCCCGCGGCGGACTAACTCATGATCATCTACGAGAAAGACTTTCACCATGCTGAACCTCCTATGGGTCGGTGATCGGCGCTTTCGCTCTCATAGCGGGTTCTCTGGCTCGCAAATCAATACGGAGCAATCGGCGTGCTGAAGCACTGCATTGCCTGCTGCACCGAGTAGTTCTTGGATGCCGTGGCCTCGTTCGTGGGCAACTACCAGCAACTGGATCGAATTCCCCTGATCCATTAGGTAACTCAGTGAGTTGCCGTGCACAGCAGTCGTTGTGACGTTCACGTCCGGGTAGCTTTTGCGCCAGCACTTCAGGCGGCGTTCCAGTGCGGCTTTGGCATCTCGATTCCCGTGGGCGACGGCGTGCTCGTCGTGAATATCGGTATAGCGTGAGTGCCAGATAGTCAGCACCCGCAGTGGCACCCCACGGGAGCTCGCCTCGTCGAATCCGTGCCTTAAGGCGAGATCGCCTGTTGGACCGTCCAACTCAACGGCAACCCGTCGCTGTGCCGACGGCACCGGGTTGTGTCCCCTTACGACGGTCACTGGACACTTGGCTGCGGTCGCCAAGGCCATGGCGGTCGAGCCGACGTGGCTGCCGCGAAAATGATTCCGTCCAATCGCGCCGACGCACAACATCGCGGCACCTCGCGCGGCGTCAAGCAGTGCCGGCACGGGTTGCTGCGCAACGACCTCCCACTCGATCTTGACCGGCTTGTTGGTCGCCTCGACTGCGGAGGCCGCGCAACGCACGGCCGTCTGGGCCACAGCGAACTGGCGGGCGATGTGTTGCGCCCCCTCGTGCCCGCCATCAGTTGGGTCGAGGGCATAAACCAACCGCAGTGGAATGTCGCGGCGAACCGCCTCGTCGACAGCCCAACAGGCGGCCTCGATCGCCCACCGCGATCCATCCACACCCACGACCACGGCGGGCGCGACATGTTCTCGTTCGGGCATTGACCGTTCCTGTCAGCTTGCCGGTTCTATTCGACGCTATCGTCAAATAAAGCCGGCACGCAGGGGCGAAAGGCCTTCGTCCCGGGCCACTGGTCCTCAGCGGTCAGCCGTCGACCCCCGGCCGGGGGACGTCGTCACGGGCAAGCCGGTAGCTCAGGGGCGTCGTGACCTTGACGAGTGCAGGTAGACCTGCGGTCATCAACTTTGATGACTTGGGGCTCTGGCCGACCGCGCCGGCGACCGGCATCGTCGGACTCGGCCAGCATCATCCACGGAAGGCCTTGGCCCCGATGACGACGAATTTTCCTGACGACGCAACCTTGCGTGCCGGGCTGGAGCTGGCCGGCCGCGCCCCGTCCATCCACAACACCCAGCCGTGGCAGTGGCGGGTCGGCCCGCACAGCCTCAATCTCTATTCGCGTCTCGAGTTGCGGCTACCGCATACCGACCCCGATGGTCGTGACCTGATCGTCAGTTGCGGGGCTGCCCTGCATCACGCAACTGTCGCGTTGGCCGCATTAGGCTGGCGCACCACCGTCCACCGGACTCCGAACCCTGATGATCCCGAACACCTGGCGTCACTGCAGGTGCACCGCGGACCGCCGGCAGATACCGATATCGCCATGGCCGCAGCCATACCCCGGCGGAGGACTGATCGGCGCATGTACAGCTCGTGGCCGGTAGCGATGGGGGACATTGCCCTGATGGGCGGTCGCGTGGCGCGCCTCGGCGTCACGATGCGGCGGGTTGAACTGACCGATGATTTCGTCGAGCTGTTGCGACAGGCAATGCGCAAACATGGCGATGACACTGGCTATCTTGACGAGCTGATGGTGTGGAGTGGTCGTTACGCTGCGGCCGAAGGCGTACCCGCGCACAGTGTTCCACGACAAGACGGCGCCGTTGTACCGGGGCGGGTCTTTTTTGGTTCCGCGCTCGACCAACCCCACGGCGTGTCCGCGGCCGAAGACAACGGTGTCCTGCTCGCCCTCGGGACGGCGGCCGACGACATCGGCTGTCAACTGCGTGCCGGTGAGGCCGCCAGCGTCATCACGCTCACCGCCACCGTTCAGGGATTGGCCTCGTGCGCAGTCTCGGAGGTGCTCGAGATCGCAGACACCCGAGAAGCGGTGCGCGCGGAAGTGTTCGGCGGTGAACGGTTCCCGCAGATGTTGCTGCGGGTGGGGTGGGCACCGGTGAACGCCGACCCACTGCCGGCCACACCACGACGCCCGCTGTCCGATGTCCTGTGTCGTTTGGACGGCTCGGCTTTCCTGGGTTAGGGCCAACGCCTCGTGACACTCGCCGCCGGCGGCGTGAATGCCCAGGACCTCGCCTGCGGGGACCTTAGGCACTTGTCTTGGCCGGCCGCCCGCGCGCATCGTGAGTCGAATCGGCCGAAATGTTCTCGGCGAATCGTCGAGCCGATCGGAAGGAGATCGCCGATGACCAGCGCGACCATGTATTCACCATTGGCGCATAGGCTTCTTGCCGCGCGCAGCCCACTGGCATCGGTCTACTACGACGATTCCCATGACACCCAGGACGCGGCCGAGCGACTCCACGTGATCGAACGTGACGTCGCGCGAGAGCTTGAGCAGCGGGGTGCGCCGCTCACGCTCATCTCCTCGGTCACGCGAGCGATGAACGAGCAGCCGGCAGGTGAGCAGAGGAGTGGACGCGCTTTGGTCGTCGGCTTGCAGGGTACGGTGATAGACGAGCACCTCGTGGTTGCGCCCGTCACTCCGCTGGTCCGCTTTTCCCAGCTTCCGTACATCGTTCCGCTGGTCGAATACGGAGCGGTCTGGGGCCCGTACATGGTGGTGGCCGTCGACCAGGTCGGCGCCGATCTCACCCGCTACCACGGCAAGTCCACCACCTCGGAAACCATAGTGGGTGAGGGATTTCCGGTCCACAAGGCTGCCGCGGCGGGGTTGAACGCGTGGGGCGATTCCCAACATCGGGTCGAAGAGGCGGTGCGAAAGAACGTCCGCGCGGTCGGCGATCGCCTTACCCGCGAGATGGACCGCGATCCTGTGGATTTCATCGTTCTCATCGGTCAGGACCGCGTGCGGGCCGAGCTGGTTTCGGTGCTGCCCCATCGGGTCGCTGAACGAACTGTTCAACCTGGTGTCGGGTCCCGCCAGAATGGTGTGGATCGCGCTGTGCGTGCGGCTATCGCGCAGGAGTTGAACAAAAGACGCAGCATCAAGACCGGTCGGGCGGTGGACCAGTACCAGGCCGAGACGGGCCGTGGGTCCGGCCTTGCGGTAGCCGGGCTCGCGGCGGTGACGGCGGCGCTGCGTGATCGTGCCGTCACAACTCTGCTCATCGGACGGATGCATGACGAAACTGTGCTTGCCGGAGACGATCTGACACTGCCCGGACCCGATCCCGAGACCCTGTCAGACTTCGCCATCGCGCCCACCCGGACCCTGCGCGCCGACGAGGCGCTCCCATTCTCGGCAATGGCAATCGGCGCCGACTTGGTCTGCGCTCCAGATGATCTGCGATTGGCCGATGGAGTGGGGGCACTGGTGCGCTACGCGTCAGCCCAGCGATGAGCCGTAGCTTGTCCGTTCCGGCGGGGGCGATCCCGCCTGCGGTGCTTGTTGCCCAGGGCACGATGATTGCGGACTATCGCACGCTGATCCGGGGACCTTCGCCGGTGTGCAGCCCAGGCTGTGGCCAATAGTGTTGTCTCACAGTCCCTATTACACGAGGAGTTCGTGACATGACCGAGACCGTGCACCAGACGACCCCCGATTCGCCGACGGCTGATCTGGCCGACGAGCTGCGTGAGTCGGCCAAAGCGGGCCAGCATGCAACCGGACAGGCGTTGCGGAAGTTCCGTGACGCTATCGATGAAGCGATCCCGGGATCCGTTCAGCCGCTGCGTAACAAGATCGTCGAGGCCGCCCTGGAATTGGCCGATGATCTGATCTCGGCGCAGTACAAATTCAATCGCAGTCTGCTCAAGACCGCAGACCGGGCCCTGAGCAAGGGCGACACCGACCACTAGGCGGTGGTGCCCCGGCCGAGGTTCGGCCGGGGCACCGAGCACTTCGCTGGCGGGCGCGGGCGCGGGAGATCGTGACCCGGATCGACTCCGCTAAAGCCCACGCGGCTAAACCACTGTTTGAAGCTCGGCGAGAACGGATTCGACAGCCGGGGGCACAGCGGCCGCCACGGCCGTCGAGAGCCCGACACCGTGGCTGACGTCCTCGATCTCGACCAAGATGACCGTCAATCTTTCAGGTATTCGGCCAAGGGCTTGGCCCAGCGCGTAGATCTCCGGCAGCCCGAGCGAATGCGAGCTCACGCCCGTGGGTTGCTGTATTTCGCCCGGATTCCATCGTCGAATCCTGCCGGCCACCGCACCGGGTCCGCTGGCCGCATCCACGACAATGACGAGTGGTGATCCGGTCCAGGCGTCGAGAATCGGGCCGGGGTCGGATGACGACGAGAGCACCTCGACACCGGGGAGTTGGCGTTTGGCGACTTCGGCGGCGATCACGAGGCCGACCCCATCGTCGGACCGGTATTCGTTGCCGATACCGATGACGAGCGCATCGCCGGTCATATGCGGTCGATGGTCAGCGTCAGGAAGTGCGCCGAGCACGAGATGCACGGATCATGGTTGCGGATCGATCTCTCGCACAACGCTGTCAGTGATGCGTCATCGAGTGACAGATTCGCCGCGACCAGCTTGGCCATTTCGTACTCGATGGCGCCCTGGTTCTGCGAGGTCGGCGGCACCAGGGTCGCCTCGCGTATCAGTCCGTCGTCGCCGATCTCGTAGCGGTGGTACAGCAACCCTCGCGGGGCTTCGCTGACCCCGTGCCCGATGCCGCTGCGCACCGGAACATCGACATACGGTCTCGACGGCCGCTCGTATTCGGCGATGATGCGCAGTGACTCCTCGATGGCGTAGATCACCTCGACGGTACGAACCACGATGCTGCGAAACGGGTTTCGGCACACCGGGCCAAGCCCTGCGCTGGCGGCAGCCTCAGCGGCGATGGGGGACAGTTTCGAGGAGTTGAGTGAATAGCGCGCCAGTGGGCCGGTCAGGTAACGCTTGCCGTCCAACGTGGCGTGCAGGGCGGTGGAGTGTTTGACCTGCGCTTCGACGATGTGGTCGCTGAATTCGGTGACGTCGAATGCCGGTCCGTCGCTGCGCTTGAGGCCACCGTTCTCGATGGGATACCGGTCTGCGTCGGACAACGAAAGATATTCATGGTCGAATTCGATGTCGGGGAAATCGAAATCGGCGATCACCCGCAGCGTCTCCAGCGTGTCGTCGAGCGCGCGGTGCAGCATCTCGGTCAGCGGTTCGAGGTCGCGTGCGTGTGGTACCGAATAGAAGCCGCCCAGCCGCACGTTGATGGGGTGGATGGCCCGGCCGCCGACCGTCTCCATCAGCCGATTGCCGGTCTTCTTGATCGCCAGACCGCGGTTGATCAGTTCTGGATGGTCTTTGGCCATGCTGATGGCGTCCGGATAACCCAGGAAATCCGGTGCGTGCAGCAGAAAGATGTGCAAGGCGTGGCTGTGTATCCACTCGCCGCAGTACAGCAGTCGGCGCAGGGCAGCCAATTCGGAGTCGATCGTTATCCCGCAAGCATTTTCGATTGCGTTGCACGCACTGACTTGATACGCGACCGGGCAGATACCGCATACCCGCGCGGTCAGGTCCGGTGGTTCGGTATATGCGCGCCCTCGCAGGAAGGCTTCAAAGAACCGCGGCGCCTCATAGATGTTGAGCTCGACGCTGTCCACAGCGCCGTCGGCCAGCGTGACGTGCAAGGCGCCTTCACCTTCAACGCGCGTCAACGCCCCCACCGACAGGGTGCGGATCTCAGGGGTCATCGGTCGTTCCGTTCGGCGGCGAACCGGGTGACGTTGAATGTCGAGAAGACGCGATCAACGGCCGCCTCCGACATGCCGTCGCGATGCAACACCGGGATCAAGGCTGCGGTGTTGGGTGTGGCGGCAGGCCCGAAGCAGCCGTAACAACCGCGGTGATACGACGGGCACAACGCTCCGCAACCGGCATGGGTCACCGGGCCCAGGCACGGAATGCCCTCAGCCACCACGACGCATGTGACGCCGCGCAGTTTGCACTCGGTGCACACCGTCTTGGCCGGCAACTGCGGTTTGCGCCCCACCAACAGCGCGGCAAGCGTATCGAGGAGCTGGCCGCGGTCGATCGGGCAGCCCTGGAGTTGATAGTCGACCGTCACGTGCGCAGACGCCGGTGTCGACGTCGCGAGCGCATCGATGTACTCGGGCTTTGCATAGACGATGGAAGCGAATTCATCGATATCGGCGAAATTGCGCAGGGCCTGGATGCCGCCCGCGGTTGCGCACGCTCCGATCGTGACGAGGATCTTGGACTGATCACGAATCTCTTGGATGCGCCGCTGGTCGGCCGCGGTGGTGATCGATCCTTCCACCAGCGATACGTCGTAGGGGCCCGCAACCACATCGCTGGAGGCCTCCAGGAAGGTCGCGATACGCACTTGTCCGGCGATGGTCAGCAGTTCGTCCTCACAGTCCAGCAGCGTCAGCTGGCAACCGTCGCAGGACGCGAACTTCCACACCGCCAAGGTGGGCGTGTCGCTCATCTACAACTCCTTGACTGCGAGTAGGGGTTCTGCGACGTCATAGCCGACGACCGGTCCGTCTCGGCACAACAGCAGCGGACCCAGCTGGCAATGTCCGCACCAGCCGATCCCGCATTGCATGTTGCGCTCGAGGGAGACCCGGATGGAGTTGGCGGCCAATCCCTTTCGCATGAGCTCGACAGCGCCGTTTCGCATCATCGATTCTGGGCCGCAGAGGAACGCGGTGGTGTTGGCTGCCCGCAGAGGCAGTCTGCGCAGCGGTTCGGTGACGAATCCGATTTCGCCGGACCACCCCTGCACGGGCACGTCGACAGTCAGGTGCACATCGATGGCGCCGTCATCGGCCCAGCGCTGCAGTTCATCGCCGTACAGGAAGTCGCCGCGGGAGCGGGCACCGGCGATCAGGGTGACCGTGCCGTAGGCGTCGCGGTCGGCGAGCACGCCGAGGATGACGGGCCGAAGCGGAGCGAGGCCGACCCCTCCGGCCACGATGACGAGGTCGCGCGTTGCAGCGGCCCGCAGGCCCCAGTCGGTGCCGAATGGGCCGCGCATCCCGATCACCGTGCCCGGTTGCGCGTCGTGCAGCGCGCGGCTCACCGCACCCACCGAGCGGATGGTGTGGGTGATGGTGGCATCGGTGCCGTCGGTCAGACCGCTGACCGAGATGGCGACTTCGCCGATCCCGAAGGCGTACATCATCATGAATTGCCCCGGCAGCGGCGCGGTCAGCGGTTCGTCCACCGGTTCCAGCTCCACCGTGGCTGAATCATGGTTCTCGGCCACCCGGGCGCGCACGCGATACGGGACCGGGGTCATTGCGGCCGGCGTGGCCGGACAGGTGATGCTGTCAGTCATCGTCGTGTTCCTGAGCCAGGACGTGCATTTCCTCGGTGATGTCGATTCCCGTCGGACACCATGCGATGCAGCGCCCACAGCCCACACATCCACTGCTGCCGAACTGGTCGTGCCACGTGCCGAGCTTGTGTGTGATCCAGTGCCGATACCGCGACGGTCCGGATTGCCGCACACTGCCCTCGTGCACGAATGTGAAGTCGAATTCGAAGCACGAGGCCCAGCTCATCCACCGTTCGGCATGCTGGCCGGTGAGGTCGTTGACGTCCTCGACGCTGGTGCAGAAGCAGGTGGGACACGCCATCGTGCAGTTGCCACACGTGAGACATCGACTGGCCACCTCATCCCAGTGCGGTGACTCGCGGGATTCGATCAAGAGTTCACGCAGATCGCCGGTGGGCATCTGCCGGCCCATATGATGAGCAGCCTCGGCCACTTCGTCTCGTGCCGAGGCGATTTCATCTGTGCTGGCGTCCCGATGGGGGAGTGCGGCCAGTACCTCGGCTCCGTCGTCGCTGCCCACGTCCACCAGATACCGGCGGCCGCGGTCGTCGACGCGTTCGGTCAGCGCGAGGTCGTAGCCCGGACCGACCTCGGGCCCGGTTCCCATGGATGCGCAAAAGCACAGACTGCCCGGCTCAGTGCAGTTGACCGCTACCACGAAGGCCCGTCGCAGCCGTCCCGTGAATCCCCGATCCGGGTGGCTTGCCTTGCCCAAGACGGTGTTCAGCACCGCGATCGCGGCAAGATCGCAGCCTCTCACCCCGAGAAAGGCATAGGTCGGCGGATCTTCTGGTTCGGTGCCGTCGGATGACCACAGTTGTTGCCGCGGCGGATGCAGGAACTGCTTCCACGACTGGGGGCCCGCCGAGTGGCCGAACGCGGCCTCGTCGTCCCGTCGGCGCAATCGGTAGTGTCCCGGACCCACATCGACGCCCCAACCCACGGGGAGTTCAGCAGCGGAGGTGATCTCGGCCAGCACGATTGCGTTCCCCGACACGGTGGGACCCACCACCCGGTATCCGCGGTCGATCAGCGCTGATACCAGCTGCGCCAACCCTGCAGCGTCGATCACCGCGTTTGTCATGGGGTAATGGTGCGCCCCCCGCAGCAGCCGGAGGGATGGTCTTGGGTCCCCAGCTGAGCGTCAAAGGTCCTCGCCGGGGACCGGCCCCAGTTACCCCCGGATGCAGTAAAGGGCTGCCCCGGCCGTGATTCCGGAGCCTGCCGCAATCAGGAGGGCAAGACCACCGCCGTCGAACTCGCCGATTGCGCGACCGAAGGCCGCCGCGAGCGAAGCGGTGTGCATCGATTCGTCGTCGGCAGCGCGGATCCGATCGGGTGCCACCCCCAACTTGTTCGCCAGCGACACACGGTATCCCCGCCACGCCGGCGCAACGACGATTGCGTCGACCTCTGCGACCGTGCGCGAGGACGCGCTCAGGCAGCGCTGCGCAGCCAGGGCTGCGGCGGCGGCGAAATGTTCATCACAGGCAGGGGAGCGCTCGACGCGCAGAACGTTCTTGTGGTCTATCAGACCGACTGTGGCACTGAATGTCTCGCCCTGATCGGGAATGCTTGCCCAGTGCACTCGTCCGAGCCCGGCATCGCCGTCGGCCCGGCTGCACAAGAGGGCCGCCCCCGCCGGCGAGAACGGAAAGTGTTCGCTCATCCCGTGGCCCGGATCGGCGTCGCTTGCGACGACCATTGCACAGTCGATGGTTTTCGACGTGAGAAAACCGTCGGCGATCTGCAAGGCGGTGAGGACTCCGCAGGCGCCGTTGGCGACGTCGAAGGAGAATGTTCCATGTGTGCCCGAATGCGGATCTTCGGGATTGGCGCCGACGTCTTCTTGGATCAACGCGGCGAGGGCCGGCTCGCCGAGGTTGCGGTCGCGATAGATTCCCGCGTTGATCAGAAGGTCGACGTCGTGCGGCCGTCGTCCCGCCATCCGGAGGCAGTCCTGTGCGGTGCTCACTGCGAGGTGCAGGGCGCTGTGCCGGTGACGCCACCGGCTCCTGCCGACGGCGACCTGTTCGATCACGGTACCCATTGACCCACCAGCTCTTCGTCCAGCGTCAGTAAAACAACACCGATTTCCAGCCCGGATGCCAGCGCGATCAGCGCGACGGTTTCGCCGGGACGGATGCGATGTGCCTGGAGTTCCTCGATGAGTGCGACGGTGTGGGTGGTCGACGCCGTGTTGCCGTATCGGTCGACGGTGATCACGGCATCGTGTCGCGGGTTGTCGCCGAATTCGTCGGTGAGCTTGGCCATGCCCTTGCGGATCGCGCGGGCCGAAGTCTGGTGGGTTATCACCTGGTCGATATCGTGTATCGAGATGCCAACCGTATCAAGCACTTCGTGCAACAACAGTGGAGTGTCGGACATCGCAGCCCGATGGATTCCGCGCGCATCGGTAAACATCCGGCCGCCGGGATCGTCTCCTTTCGGATAAGCCAAACAAAGCCGGCTGTAGTCCGCCACAGTGGTGAAGCCGGCCAGACTTATCCCGGCCGAGCCGACCGGTGCACGCTCCAGCAGAAGTGCCGCGCCGGCGTCGCCAAGTGTCAGGCACGCCAGCTCCTTGCTCATGATGGAGCGGATATGGCGAGCCGCGTTCTGGCCGAGCTGCGAGATGTACTCACCGCTGACCACCAATGCCCGCTCGATGATGCCCTGTCTGATCCAATTGTTCGCAATGGTCACGCCGGTGAGCATGCCCGCACAGGCATTGGAGACGTCGAACGTCAACGCCGTCTCGGCGCCGATCCCGATCGCCACCGCGCTGCTCATCGTCGGTTCCAGCCACTGGGTGAGACCGTCGCGGAATTTGGTGATGCTGCAGCTGATTACGGCATCGATCGAATCGGCCGCTCGCTGGGACCTGGTCAGACAATCCAGTGCCGCCGTGGTGGCCAGGGTGTAGGAATCCTCGTCGCCCACCGACACCCGGCGCTCCCGGATCCCCGTCAGCCGTTGAAGATCGATGTGAGTCCGATGACGCGTGGTCGACATCAACTCGTCGGTCGTGAGGTGGGTGGACGGCAGGTGCCGGCCCGCGCCGGCCAGGCGCGTGTGAAACAGCGCTTCCTCGCCGCCCTCGGACGGTTCCATCATCAACCAACGCTTGCGCGTCATTGATCCATCGTGGGTTGAGCCGCCGTCAACTGATAGGGAGCATTGGACACCGGCCACCGGGACCTTGGGCCCTTGATAGCGATCAAAGACGCTGCGCCTGGGAATGAGTGACGTAATCGACCAAATCGGACAACGTCCGCAACGACTGGTAGTCAGCCTCAGGGATCTCGACCTGCAATCGCTTGTGAATCCCGATCAGGAAGTTCAGCCAGTCCATCGAGTCGAGATCGACTTGGTCACGCAACAGCATGTCGTCGCTGATGTCGTCGGCGTCGACCTCCGGTGCGATGGTGGTGAGTACGGCCAGGATCTCGGCGCGAATATCGTTGTCTGCCATCGTCAGTTCACTTCTCTAGGAGGTCGGGCTGCTGCAATAGCTCGTTGATCGCGGCGAGGAATAGTGCGCCGCGGTGGCCGTCGCTGGCCCGATGGTCGGCCGCCAGCGTGGCTTGAACTGTGGTACCGATGCGGATTCCGCCGTCGACCGCGCACACTCGCTGCGCCGGCTTTCCGAATCCGACGAGAGCCACCTGCGGTGGGTAGATGACGCCAAAGACGGTATCGACGCCCTGATCGCCGAGGTTGGTGACCGTGATGGAGGGATCCGACATCTCCGAGCTGCGTAGCGAACCGGCCCGTGCACGGGCGACCAGGTCGGTGAGTTCAGCCATCAGATCGTCGAGATTCTTGTCGGCCACGTCGTGGATGGCGGGCGCGACGAGCCCGCCGCCGCGCAGCGAGATCGCCACCCCGACGTGGACCGCCGACGCGCCGTCGAATTTGTCGTCGCGCCAGAACCCGTTGAACTCTTTGAAGCGTTGCGCGGCCACAGCAACAGCTTTCAGTTGGAGTACCGCCGGCAGGATTCGCTCGGTGATGGGTCGCTCGGCGTTGCGATCGGCCAACCAGGTGAGCGTCTTGTCCAGCAGGATCTCGTCGGCGAGATAGTAGTGCGGGATCTCCCGCTTCGACCGACTCATCGCCGCTGCGATGGACCTGCGCATCTCGGCGCCGCGATCCTTGACGCTACGCTTGGCTTCCGGTGGCTTCGCTGCCGCGGCGGCGTGTTCGACGTCGCTGAGCGTGACAGCTCCCTGCGGGCCCGTCCCGGCGACGGCCTCGACGTCGACGCCCAGGGACAGCGCCAAGCGGCGCGCGGCGGGCGAGACCCACCGGCGATGCGCAGGCCGTGTCTCTGAGGGTGCGGCCGGCGCCATGACAGTGCGGACCGGCTCGCGTGGCTGCTCGGGGGCCCCGATTACTTCTGCTGGCGCAACGTGCTTTTCAGGGGCGGCCGCGGCGGATTCCGCGGTCTCACCGGGTTCGAGCAGGGTTGCCAGAGCTGTTCCGACTTGGACGGTTTCACCGACCGGTACCAGCAGCTCGTGCACGGTGCCTTCGTGCCAGCATTCGACTTCCACCGCGGCCTTGGTGGTCTCCACCACCGCGACCACCTGTCCGCGGGTGACGGTGTCACCCGGCTTGACGAGCCACTCGTTCAGCGTGCCCTCGTCCATGTCGGACCCGAGCGCGGGCATCTGGAACTGGATCATGATGCATCACCCAAGAGGCCCTTGACGGCCGCCACGATCTTGTCCGGCTGTGGCAAGGCGGCTTGTTCGAGGTGTTTGGCGTACGGCATCGGGACTTCGGCACTGCACACCCGTGCCACCGGTGCGTCGAGGTCGAAGAATGCGTTCTCGACGATGCGTGCGACGATCTCTGCCGCCAGACTGCCCGATTGCCAGGCTTCGTCGACCACGACCGCCCGATGCGTCTTGCGGACAGATTCGATGATCGTGTCGGTATCCAGGGGGCGCAATACGCGCAGATCGATGACCTCACAGTCGATGCCGGCCAAGGACAGCTCGTTGGCCGCGTCCAAGGCTTTGGGCAGGCAACCGCCGTAGGTGATCAACGTGACGTCAGATCCGGACCGACGGATCGCCGCGCGGGAAATGTCGGTCGCAGTCAGGTTCTCGGTGTCCGTTGCGGTGTTGTAGAGCTGGACATGCTCGAAGATGATCACCGGATCGGGGTCGGCGAGCGCGGTGCCGAGCATGCCGTACGCATCCTGGACCGTCGCCGGCGCAACCACTTTGATGCCGGGGATGTGGGCGTACCAGCATTCCAGGCTGTGTGAATGCTGGGCGGCCAGCTGCCGGCCGGCACCTGTGGCCATCCGCACGACCAACGGGACCGAGAACTGCCCGCCGGACATATGTCGCAGCGCGGCAGCGGTGTTGACGATCTGGTCGAGGGCCAGCAGGCTGAAGTTCACGGTCATGATTTCGACGACGGGCCGCAGGCCGCCGAGCGCCGCGCCGATTCCGACACCGACGAATCCCAACTCCGACAGTGGGGTGTCTCGGACCCGTTCGGGACCGAACTCGTCGAGCAGCCCCTTGGAGACCGCATAGGTGCCGCCGTAACGTCCCACGTCCTCGCCCATCAATATCACGCGCGGATCGTCCTGCAGTGCGTCCCGGAGCGCGTCATGCATGGCGGCGCGGTATGTGGTCTTCATCGGACACTCTCCTGTGCGGGGGTCAGCACGTCGCGTTCGAGATCCTCAACGCTTTCCCAGGTCCCGGCATCGGCGAAGGCGGCCGCCTCGGCGACTTCGCGGTCCGCGGCGGCTTCGATCGCTGCGATGTCCTCCGCCGTGATGTGGCCTTCCTGGAGGTGTTTGTCGCTGAACATCCGGATCGGGTCGCGCTTGCGCCACTCCTCGACTTCGTCCTTGGCGCGGTACAGCTCGGGATCGAACATCGAATGCGCGCGGAATCTATAGGTGCGGAACTCGATGAAGAACGGTCCGCCGGCGCTCTGAATGTATTCCGCGCCGTACTGCGCGGCATTGAGGCAGGCCGTCACGTCCATTCCGTCCACCGCCAACGTGGGCACCTTGTAGGCCGCTGCCTTTGCGGTCAGGTCGGTCTGCGACTGGGCACGGTCCAGTGCCGTACCCATCGCGTACAGGTTGTTCTCACAACAGAACAGCACCGGTAGCTGCCACAGCGCGGCGATGTTCAGCGACTCGTGGAACGCGCCCTCTGCGACCGCTCCGTCACCGAAGTAGCAGGCGGTCAGACTGTTTCGATGTTCGACGGCGTCGGACAATCCGAGGCCGACGGCTATCGGCAGTCCGCCTGCGACGATCGCGTTGCCGCCGTAGAAGCGGGTGGCGGCGTCGAAGAGGTGCATGGAGCCGCCCCTGCCGCGCGAGCAGCCCTCCTGCTTACCGAACATCTCCGCCATGATCGAGGTCATCGGGATGCCGCGCAGCAGCGCGTGTGCGTGTTCGCGATAGGTTGCCACCACCGCATCGTCGGGGCCCAACGCGCGCAACGTGCCTGCGGCCACCGCCTCCTCACCGACGTACAGGTGGAGGAACCCCCGAATCTTGCTCGCGCTGTACAGTTCTGCGCACTTTTCTTCCATGCGGCGCACCCGAATCATGTCGGAGAGCAAGCCCAGCACAAGGTCGCGGTCGGTCATGATCGGACCCCCGCTGCGTGGGGTTCGGCCGTCGATTCCACAGTGGAGGTGTCGCCCTCGGGCAAACCCAGCTCACGCGCTTTCAGCAGCCGCCGCATGATCTTGCCACTGCGGGTGTGCGGTAGCGAGTCGACGAACTCGATCTCCTTGGGCGCCACCGCGGCGCCGAGGCGTTTGCGGGCGTGTCCGAGCAGATCCAGTCGCAGTTCGTCGCCGGCGGAGAACCCGTCTTTGAGCGCGACAAATGCTTTCACCACTTCACCGACGGTCGGATCCGGCTTCCCGATCACCGCCGCTTCGGCCACTGCGGGATGGTCGGTCAACGCGTTTTCCACCTCGAACGGCCCGATCAAATGGCCCGCCGACTTGATGACGTCATCGGCGCGTCCGACAAACCAGAAGTACCCATCCGAGTCGCGCTTGACCAGATCACCGGTCAGGTAAAGGCCGTCGGCGAAGCACTTGCGATAGCGGTCGTCTTGATGCAGATACTCGCGGAACATCGAAGGCCACCCGGGCTTGAGTGCCAGTTCACCTTCGACGTCCGGCTCCGCGATCACCGAGACCGATCCGTCGTCTCGACGGTGAACGACGCACGCCTCAACGCCGGGAAGGGGCCGGCCCATCGAGCCCGGCTTGATGTCGAATGCGGGGGTGTTGGCGATCATGATTCCGCCGGTCTCGGTTTGCCACCAGTTGTCGTGAATCGGCAATCCCAGCACTCGTTGTCCCCACCACACCGCCTCGGCATTGAGGGGTTCGCCGACGCTGGCGATGAAGCGCAGATGCGGGAACTCGAACTGAGCCGCGAGCTCCGTGCCGGCCTTGATCAGCATCCGGATTGCGGTCGGGGCGGTGTACCACACAGACACCTTTTGCGACTGCAGGATGGTGTACCACCGTGTGGCATCGAACTCGGCCTCGTCGACGATCGACGTGACACCGTGCAGCAGCGGCGAGATCACTCCGTACGACATTCCGGTGACCCAGCCGGGATCGGCGGTGCACCAATAGATGTCGTCGGGATGCAGATCGAGGGCGTAGAGGCCGGTGAGGTAGTGCATCTGGACCGCGCCGTGTACGTGCAACGCGCCCTTCGGGGTGCCGGTGGTGCCGCTGGTGAAATGCAGCAGTGCTGGATCGTCGGGTGTGGTGCGTTCGATGGGGGCGTTGTCGTCGGCGCCATCCATCAGATGCCAGAAGTTCAGCGTCCCGCGCGCATCGTCGTTGTCCGTGGTGTCGTCCACGATGACGATGTGGCGCACCGACGGCAGCTGGTCCCGGATCTTGGCCAATTTCTTGTGATAGATCGCTTTGGTTGTGATCAGCACGTCGCACTCGCCGATGCCCAGCCGGGTAGCGATCGGCTCGGGCCCGAACGCCGAGAACAACGGTGACACGACGCTGCCGTTGCGCAGCGCGCCCATGATGCTGACGTAGAGCTCCGGTGAGCGGCTCATGAGCGTGAATACCCGGTCGCCCCGGCCGATTCCGAGCGACCGCAACACACTGGTGAACTGTCGCGTCAACCGGCCGAGGTCGGCGTAGGTCAGTTCCCTCGCGGTCACCATGCCGCCCGCGTCGGGCATCGACACGAATCGCAAAGCTGTGCGTGACGCCGCGGGCCCATCCTGATGACGGTCGACGGCCGCATACGCGATGTTGCAGGCTCCGGATCCCATGCCGACGCACGGCTCGGGCGCCGTCGACCAGCTGAACTCTCGGCGTGTTCGTTCGTAGTCGACGAAATTCGGGGCGACTTGCCAATCGCCGGCAACCTTGTGGATGACGGTCACTGTTCTAGCCCTCCGGTGCCGAGCCCGGCTCATTGCGCAGCGCGGGACCGATGTTCGCCATGATGCAGTCGATAAGTGCGTTGTAGGCCGACCCGTCATTCAGTAACCGGGTCGGCCCGTAGTGGAGGAGATAGGCGTCGACGCGACGATCGATCGGCCAATCGGAATAGATCTGTGAAGTGAACTCACTGCGGAGAAATCCCCATGCAACAATCTCGAGTTCCTCGTGATTGATGGTTTCGCGGTAAGTCGACGCCATTGTCGGCCCTCTCGATCGTGTGGGACGACACCATCGTCTCCAGCCGGTCGCCGCGACAATAGAGACGAAAGTCAATCGATGCACCGCTCGTAGTCCCAACAAGGAAGGACGCCCAGTTGGATGAATCTCCCTCCGCGCTGCCGGTTCTTCGTCGACGCAGCGCGGCCGGGACGTGTCATTGGTCCTCTGCCGAGGTTGCGCACGACTCTGGGCGCGTGAGCATCCGGGTGCCAGCATCGAAGAGTGCCTGATCACGCCATCGACTCGGTCCTCGACGTCGTGCGCCAGTTCAACAAGTACGTGTTGAATCCGGCGATGCTGCATCTGGCGGGTCGTAAACATTGGTATGCCAGTACCATTCGCCACGTTGGCCGGCATTCGGGCAAGAGCTACGTCACACCGGTTTTGGCGGATCCGACGGCGGCCGGATTCATTCTTCCGTTGCCTTACGGCACCGGCGTCGACTGGCTTCGCAACGTGCTCGCGGCCGGCCAGGCAACGATCACATCCGCCGGCCGAACCTACGACGTCGTCGCGCCGGAGATCATCGACGCCGCCTCGGCCGCACCGAAGCTCTCACCGCGACGGCGCCGGGGCTTCCGGCGGTTGGGCATCGACAAATTCCTTGAAGTCACGACGGTGAAATAGTCGGGGCCATGCTCTCTGCGCGCTCCTTAAGCCCTCGGAGCATGGCACGCGTCATGAAAGCCCTTGCCGGGCTGGTTAGTTCGGCGCCCAACACCGCCCCGGGCTGGCGCAGCGGTACCCGGGTCCGAATGAGAAGCCGGGTACGGTCGTCACCCCACGGGATCACGTTCAGCGACCACACTGCGTCCCAGAAATTGTCGCTGCCCGCCGTTCTCAACACGATCGACCTCTCCGCATCGACATCGACGACTGTCACGACGATCCCGTCCTTCAATCCGCACCAACCTCTCGGCGCCAGGCGAACGGTTTCGCCCTCGGAAAGGTGTTGCCACTCGGGGTGAATCCGATCGGCGACGTGGTGGGTCAGCCCGGTCAAGGCCTGCAACTTCTCGTAGCCATAGAGTCCGGCACGGTCCTGACCGATCTGGATCAGCCATGGCCACACCGCCTCCGGCGGCCTGTTGATCGTCACGCCTTCAGTCGTCACTACCGCGGGTTGTCCTACCAGGTCATCGCCAGGCAGCGGCATCGAGCACTCGTCCTTGGTGGTGCCCCAGTTACGGAAGAACTGTCTGGCCGCGATCAGCGTCGCGGCGGTGACACCCAGGCGAATCATCGCTGTCTTCCCGGCCCGACGGTTACTCATCGGCGCGCCACGATCACCGGTACCTCGGCGGCGTGGACGACCGCTGTGCTGACCGATCCCAGCAGCCTCGTCATGACTCCGCCACGGCCGTGGCTGCCAACGACCACCAGTTGGGCCGACCGGGACTGTTCGACCAATTGCCGCGCCGGTTCGTCACATGCGACGACACGGCACACGGTGACGTCGGGATAACGCTCCCGCCATCCTGCGAGTCGCTCCGCCAAGAGTTCGACAGCCTCTGACTGGACTATCGACCAGTCGGGGACGCGGAAGCCCAACATCTTGGTGTCACTCCAGACATGCAGAGCAACGAGCTCGACTCCACGCCGCGACGCTTCGTCGAATGCGATCGCCGTTGCGGCCTCTGAAGCCGGCGAGCCGTCGATACCAACGACCACCGGCGCCAGTGCAGGGACCTTGAGCGGGTCGTGGGGGATGACGGCAACCGGGCAGTGCGCGTGATGGATCAGCGTGGTACTGACCGAGCCGAGCAGGACTCGGGTGATCGTGCCGTGGCCGCGGCTTCCGACCACGACCATGTCGGCGTTCTCAGACATTGCGACCAACGTCGGCGCTGCTGGTCCGGTCAGCATCTCGGTGGTCACTTCGACCGACTCCGCATGCTGTGTGCTTTCTTCGACGGTCTTGAGAGCCTCGATGAGCGCCTTGCGGGCCTCTTCTTCCTGCCACTGCAGATAGCTGTCCGACATGACCGGTATGCCACGGATCGTGGTCCCCATCGTCGGGTTCACCACAGTGACTACCGTCAGGGTTTCGTTGCGTGTGGCCGCTTCGCGCGCCGCCCATCTGACGGCGGTCCTTGCGGCCGTGGAGCCGTCGACGCCCACCACGATTCCACGATGCGCCGCACGTGCGGTCATTTCTGCTCCGAACCCCGTTCGCGGGACACCCGAATCCCCTTGTGCGAGCTACGGTTAGCTGTGATATTCGGGATCAGAGCGCTGTCGTGACCGGTCGTGGTCACCGTTGCGTGAGGCGCGACGGCGACGGCGTCATCTGACGCGACTGACGGCAACTCGATCACCTGCCCTCCTCGATCTTTCGTCTCACATCCTTTCTCGGCAGGGTTGCATCGGTTAGGGGACAAAGTCACCTCGGGCAGTGCCCGGCGCCATCACCCCTTGGAACCGTGACAGCACGACCCGGGGAGTGTCGAAAGATGTTCTGTGGGCTGGAGTCGGCCGAGCGGGACACACGACGAATTTCGCTGTGGGATAAGCGAACTTATCCTCAGTCCCGGTCATTCGGCTTGCTGTGACGCATCGCGCCGCCGCGCCGGATGGGTCTCGAGGCAGGGCAACAGCCCGTCGCCGCTCGTGGGCGTGTTTTGCTGCGTTACGCGATTGGCGGGCCGCCTCACCGCACCGGGCAGCGACGCGGCCGGACAGCCAATACCCGCCAGGCCGTCACGCAGCCGTTGGTGCCGGCTATCTGCACCGGCCCGAGGCCTGCGGCGACATTTCGCCGAAACTCACGGCTGGTCACCCTGTTGGGGGCAAGATCACAGTGTCACAATCCGGTAAGCAGAACCGGACAGGGTACGGGACGGGGTCGACCGATCAGCGAGAATAAACCCGGGTCGCAATTCGGTCGAGAGCGTTCGGGGGATGTGCGCCGGATTCATGATCAGCTCGATGAGCTGGCGGCCGACCGCGACCAAATGGGCCTGCTACTGCAACTGGCGATCGAGATCAGCTCCGATCTCGAGCTGGATCCGACGTTGCACCGCATCATCAGTGCAGCGTTGACCTTGACCGCAGCGCGTTACGGCGCAATCGGAGTATGGGGTCCCGACGGGACCCTGACCTCGTTCGTCCACGACGGGATGGACGACCCCACGGTTGATCGAATTGGTCACCTCCCGGTCGGCAAAGGAATCCTGGGTGCGCTGCGGGAACGAAGTGAGCTGTTACGCCTCGACGATCTGACGCAGCACCCGGCGTCCGCCGGCTTTCCCGACGGGCACCCGCCGATGCGCGCGTTCCTGGGAATACCGATCCGAGTTCGCGACCAGGCCTTCGGCAGCCTCTACGTGGCCGACGACCGCCCAGGGCGTGCCTTTACCGAGTCCGACGAGGTGACCGCGCGTGCACTGGCGTCGGTTGCCGCGGTCGCCATCGACAATGCCCAGCTCTTCGACGCCACCCGATTGGCAGCGTCATGGACGAGTGCAAGTCGCGAAATCACCGCCACCGTCCTGGCCGACGGGCAGCCCATCCTCAGGCCGTTGCAGCTGATCGCCGAGCGTGCGCGCGAACTCACCGGTGCAGAGCAGGCCATTGTGCTCGTCCCCGAGGATGCCGACCAGCCTGACGACGAGGTGGACATGCTTGTGGTGTCTGCCGCAGTGGGCCGATATGCCGACGACGTACTCGGCCAGCGCATACCGGTCGACGGCTCGACCACCGGCTCGGTGTTTCGCTCAGGTGAGCCGTTGATCACCGAGACCTTCCGCAAGCCGATCCAGGCTTTCACCGACGTTGGCGAACGTCCGGCGATCGTCGCGCCGTTGTCCGCGGACGGGCACAGCCTCGGGGTGCTTGTCGTGGCACGCAACGTCAATGCTTCGCATTTCACCGACGAATACCTCGACCTCGTGCGGGACTTCGCGGGCCATGCCGCAATCGCCCTGACGATCGCCCGGGCACGCCAGTACACCGCTGAGCTCGCCCTGCTCAGCGATCGGGAGCGCATCGCGCACGACCTGCACGACCAGGTGATTCAGCGGGTGTTTGCCGTCGGATTGGACTTGCAGGGCGCGATCGCCCGGGTCAAAGACCCGGAGTTGGCGCAGCGGCTATCGCGGTCGGTCGATGCGCTGCAGGCTGTCATCACCGAGATCCGCTCGACCATCTTCAATCTCAAGCATCCTGCGGACTCGGCAGGGGGGCTGGCGGCGCGCATTCACACCGTCTTCGAGCAGCTGACAAACAACCGGGACGTTGCGGCAACGCTGAACCTCAGCGGCCCGTTGAGCGTTGTCGCCGCTGAACTCGCCGCCCACGCCGAAGCGGTGGTCACCGAAGCCGTGAGCAACGCCGTGCGCCACTCCGGCGCCGGTCGGATCACGGTGAGCGTGGCCGTCGGTGACGACCTGAGCATCGTGGTGACCGATGACGGCAGTGGGATACCGCCCGACAACACGCGCAGCAGCGGCTTGCGCAATCTCGCCCGGCGCGCGGAATCCGCGGGGGGTATTTTTCGAATCGTTCAGCCCGAATCCGGTGGCACGCAATTGGTATGGCGGGCTCCGCTAGCAGCGGAATGACTCGAACGCTTGACCAGTCACCCCGTGGCGCAGAACGTCCCACCTAGGGCGACTTGGCCGCGGTGATCGCGGCGAGTGTGTCGGCGACGTCGGCCTCGGCGTGGGCCTTGTCGAAGCCGAGCCGGTGCAGCGTGCCGTCGTCGGTCTCGGCCTCCATCAGAGCCAACAACATGTGCTCGGTTCCGATGTAGTTGTGGTTCAGGCGAAGTGCTTCACGGAAGGTGAGCTCAAGCGCCTTGCGAGCGCCCGCGTCGAACGGGATCAGAGCCGGCAGATCGGCGACTGGCGGCGGCAACGTGACGGCAGCGCGCACGGCGTCCGCGGTGATCTGCTGGGCGCGGAGCAGGGGAGTGGCCAGCGCGGCCGGATCGGTGAGCAGGCCGAGCAGCAGGTGGTCGGACGTGATCTCGGCGTTGGCCGCCTTGTGTGCGACGTTCTGGGCGGCGACGACGGCCGCGCGCGCCCGCGGGGTGAACCGGCTGAACCCTTGTTCCGGGTCGAGATCGTTGGCATCGAGATTCGTCATCTTCGGTACGAAGCGCTTCTGTGCCGCCTGTTTGGTGACGCCCATGCTCTTGCCGATGTCGGTCCAAGAGGCGCCGGACCGGCGGGCCTGGTCGACGAAATGCCCGATCAGATGATCGGCGATGTCACCGAGCGCCTCGGCGGCCAGTACGGCGTCGGCGAGTTGGTCCAGGGCATCGGTGTGGACTCGTTTGATGGCCTCGATCAGGTCGTCGAGCCGGACGGGATAGGCGATGCGGGCGCTGTCTTCCATGCGTCAACCGTAAGTTGACGGCGGCCATTCGTCAACTGGTGGTTGACGGTTTACTTCCCGTCCAGCGGGTACCCGCGCTGTATGCCAACGAGCGTTACGCGTGACATCGACGCGCCACGGGAACGAGTCTGGGAAGTGCTGGCCGACGGGTGGACCTACTCGCAATGGGTGGTCGGCAACAGCCGCATGCGCGCGGTCGACGCCGACTGGCCGGCGCCGGGCACCCGCATCCTGCACTCGATCGGCGTGTGGCCGGCGGTCATCAACGATGAGACCGTCGTGCTCAGCTGCACTCCGCAAGAGGAACTGGTGCTGTTGGCGAAGCTCGGTCCCGCAGGGGCCGCCCGGATCACCCTGCGGCTCAGCGACATCGACGGGGGCTGCCGCCTGGAGATGGCCGAGGTGGCGGTCGAGGGCCCGATGAAGTTCGTGCCCAACCGGATCCAGCTCGCCGGATTCTGGCCCCGCAATCGCGAATCCACCTGGCGGCTGGCAAACCTCGCCGCGGATCGCGAACCGGCTGAATTCGAACAGTCCTAGCTGGCGTCGCTGACCCGGAAGCAGTCCAGCGACGGATCAGTGGCGTCGGGAATCGCCACGCTCGCGGCCTTGCCGCGGCACAGGTAGTCGATCACGGCCTCGTTCAGACGCTCGCCGGGCACTGAGCTTTTGCGGTGGTCCTGAATCGCCTCCAACGACGGCGCTCGCGCTTGGTCGTAGAGGGCGCGTCCCCACGGCGCCGACGACGAATCGCTTTGCCCGCGCTTCCCGATTCCCCCACGGGCGGCGCACCGCGACATAAACTCGCGCCATGGCAGGCCCGCGCAAATCCGAAGAGCGGCCCGACGTGAGCAGGATCGACAACCGCGCGCCGTCGGTGCCGCGGATGTTCCTGGATCGTGTCGCGGCCACCCCGAACGCCGAAGCGTTCCGTTACCCCGAGAACGACGGGTGGACCAGTGTCACCTGGGCGCAGGTGGGTGAACGGGTCGAACTGATCGCTGCGGGACTGATCGCCCTGGGGATCAACCCCGAGGATCGGGTCGCTCTGGCGTCGGGGACTCGCTACGAGTGGGTCGTCGTCGACTTCGGCATCTTGGCTGCGGGGGCGGCCACGACGACGGTCTACCCGAGCACGAACGCCGAGGACACCGCGTTCATCGTGGCGAACTCGGGCAGCCGCGTTGTGGTGGCAGAGAACCAGTCTCAGGTCGACAAGCTGACCGCGAACCGTGCGGACCTGCCGGCCGTCGAGAAGGTGGTGATCATCGACGGCACGAGCGACGACGACTGGGTGATCACGCTCGACGATCTCGAGCAGCTGGGCAAGCAGCTTCTGGCCGACAATCCCACCGCCGTGACCGAGCGGATCGACGCGATCCCGCCCGAGCAGCTGGCCACCCTGATCTACACCTCCGGTACCACCGGCAAGCCGAAGGGCGTGCGGCTGCACCACGAGGCGTGGACCTATACCGCGGCGGCGCTGGATTCGCTGCAGGTCTTGTCTGACAAGGACCTCAACTATCTTTGGCTGCCGCTGGCACACTCGTTCGGCAAGGTGATGCTGGCCATGCCCCTGGTGATGGGGTTCCCAACCGTCATCGACGGTCGGGTGGACAAGATCGTCGAGAACCTGGCAATCATCAGGCCGACGTTCATGGGTGCGGTGCCGCGCATCTTCGAGAAGGTGCACGGCCGCATCACCGAGACGATGGCCGAAGAGGGCGGCGTAAAGAAGCGGCTCTTCGACTGGGCCAGTGACGTGGGGCTGGAAGTCTCTCGCGCCCGGCAGGCCGGCCACCGGGTCGGACCCCTGCTGGCGTTGCAACACAAACTTGCCGACCGATTGGTGTTCAACACGATCCGGCAGCGATTCGGTGGGAGACTGCGGTTCTTCATCTCCGGGTCGGCGGCACTGGACCGCGACATCGCACAGTGGTTCGACGCGGTCGGCACGATCGTCCTGGAAGGGTACGGGCTGACCGAGACCTCGGCGGCGTCCTCGCTGAATCGCTTGCACGCCTACCGGTTTGGCACGGTCGGTTGGACGTTGCCGTACACCGACGTCAAGATCGCCGCCGACGGTGAGGTGCTGCTCAAGGGACCGGGCGTCATGAGCGGATACCACGACCTGCCCGAGGCGACGGCCGAGGCCATCGATTCCGACGGCTGGTTCCATACGGGTGATATCGGGGAACTCGACGCCGAGGGCTTCTTGCGGATCACCGATCGCAAGAAGGACATGTTCAAGACCTCGCAGGGCAAATACGTGGCGCCCTCAGCGATCTCGGCCGCCTTCAAGGGTATCTGCCCGTTCGCCAGTGAAATCATCATCTACGGCGAGGGCAAGCCCTACTGCGTCGCGCTGGTGAGCTTGGATGCGGAGTCCATCAAGGAGTGGGCCGACCGAAATGGCTTGGAGGGTAAATCCTTTGAAGAGGTCGCCCGCGACGAGAAGACCAGGAAAATGGTCGAAGGGTACGTGGAAACTCTCAACAAGCATCTCAATCGCTGGGAGCAGGTCAAGCGGTTCGCGATCATCGATCGCGAGTTGACCGTCGAGGCAGGCGATCTGACACCGAGCCTGAAACTCAAGCGCAAGTCGGTCGTGGAGAACTTCCACGACAACATCGACGAGCTGTACGGCTGACCGTGAGGCGTTGCGGTGCGTTGCTGGCCGCGACGTGGGTGACCGCCGCCCTGCCGTTCGCGTTGGCGCCCGCGCGCGCCGACGTCCCGGTGCCGCAGGCCGGGGCGCCGTGCCCGGCGGATCTCGCGGACGCGATGACCCGACTGCCCAATGTCGGTGAATTCCTGGTGTGCCAGGAGTCCGGCAGTTGGGCGCCGGTTCTCGATCCGTTCGATCCGGTCAGTCGCTGGCTGAGCTATGGCTCCGGAATCACGTTGCACGGCCAGGGGTTTCGTAACCCGAACCTGCGCTCGGGGCGCTGGACCGCTACGCCGCTCAACCCGGGCGCGGTGTGCGGTGCCGATCAGGTCACCGTGATCGGCCCGGGAGAGCTTGCGCCTGTTGTGTCTTCGCGCGGTGATGCGGGCCGGCCTCTGCAGTTCGCTGTGCTGCCCAAGCTGTTCACCATCACCTTGAACGGCGACTGTCTGTGGTCCGAGGATCAGCCCCCGTGGACGGGATAGGCACGTGTTTCGACTGACGGTTCAGGACGTCTTCGTCATCAAAAATCGCGGTCTTGTCGCAACGGGTCGCGTCGAGCAGGGTCAGATCGCGGTCGGCGACGAGGTGCGGATCAACGGCACCCGTGCGGTCGCCATCGACGCGATCGAAAGCTTCCGCAAGAAGGTGGACGAGGCGGTCGAAGGCGACAACGTCGGGCTGCTGTTCTCGCGTTTCGGCCGTGGCGACCTTTCGCCGGGTGACGTGCTCACCACGGGCGCGGTAGAGCCGGCTTCGGGTGGCGTCGAGATGAGGTTGTAGACCAAGTGGTCCCCAGGGGCGGGGGGCCGGTGGCCCAAGGGGGTGGCCACTTCGCGTAGCCCGCCCCTGGAGACCCGCTTGTGACGGTCGAACTCCGGTGTGATCGAACCGGGCCCCGACCGGTCGGCTGTGGTTTCAGCGTAATCAGAACCGTACGACAAACGCGGCGGTCAGCGTCCACTTTCGCCTAAAAATTGACGATTAGGTAAGGGTGTGCTGTGGGCTGGAGATAGTCACTGCCAGCTCACCGGCAATTCGGGGAGCCCGTGCGACAAGGAATGGAACCCGGTCGTCATGGTCGCTGGATCGGCACACAGCCGCAGCGTCGGGAAGCGGGGGATGAGCTGCGAGTAGACGGTCTTGAGTTCCAGTCGTGCAAGCGCCGCGCCAACGCAGTAATGCAGGCCGTATCCGAAGCCGACGTGGGCCGCGCCGGTGCGGGACAGGTCTACCCGGTCGGGGTCGGCGAAGAACGCGGGGTCGTGGTTGGCCGCACCCGGGTCGAGTAGGACCAGATCACCCTGGCGGATCATCACGCCGTCGGCGTCGATGTCCGCGCGGGCATAGCGCGGCACTCCGACACCGCCGGTCATGCCCGCGCGCAGGATCTCTTCGACCGCCTTGGGGATGAGATCTGGATGGTGCAGCAGGTCGCGCCATTGATCGGGATTGCTCAGTAGCACCAACGAACCAACCCAGATCTGCGTCACCGTGGTTTCGTGCCCGGCGAAGAGCAGCTGCATTGCCAGGGTGGCGATCTCGAAGTCCGTGAGGTCGGGCTCGTCGCACAGCCGGGAGATGACGTCGTCGGCGGGGTGGGCGCGCTTGGCGTTCACCAGTTCCATGCCGTAGCCGAGGAGGGATTCGAGTCCCTTGAGCGAGACGGCGTCGTCGGGTGAGAAGGCGGCGTCGTCGACCCAGAGCCGAAAGCGGTCCCGGTCGGCATACGGAACGCCGAGCAGATCGCAGATCACCAGGATCGGCAGCGGCTGAGCCAGGGCGGTCAGCAGGTCGGCCGGTGATCCCTGGCGTTCCATGTCGTCGAGCAGGTCGGCGCACAGGCCCTCGACCTTCGGCTGTAGCGTGCGCATGTGGCGCGGGCCGAAGTGCGGCTGCAGTAGTTGGCGCATGCGGGCGTGGTCGGTCGGCTCGGATTCGAAATCGCCTATGGGGCCGCCGAACAATGCCGAGGTTCGGCTGCGCGGTGCATTGGCCGGATCGCGGTGGGTGCGGCCAAGGCGTTCGTCATCCATCAGCCGGCGCACCAGCGAGTAGCCCGTCACCAACCACGCCTCGTCGCCGACCGCGGTGAGGACTTTGTGTATTGCTCCGGTGTCCTGTAACGCGAGCAGGTCGCCGGGGGAGCGCAGTGGATGACTCTGACGGAACGGCAGCTGCGCGGGAGCGGTCATGGTTGGAGCGTACGACCGTCGGCGATGCGGCGGAATCATTTTTGAGACCATTGGTCTTGTGCTCGATATGGCGTCGACGGAGTCGCATGAATCGCGCTCGCCGCAGGCGAAAGGCGGCCGGTCGGCCGCTACCGGCTCTACGATTGAGCCGTGGCTCACATGGATCGGCGCGGCCTGAGCACACTCCTCGGTTTGTGCGGAGCGTCGGCTGCGACCGCCCTGTGTCTTCCCGTCGCTGCGGCCGCCGACCCCGCGTCCTGGAACGGCGAGTACGCGATCACGTTCATCGTTGGTCCGAAAGCCGGCACGAGTATGGCGGCCGGTCAGCCCGAGCAGCAGCACACCGAAACCTATGGACTTCAATCGAGCTGTACGAGTGGAAAGTGCACTGCCACCATCACAAGCGGTCCTGCGCCGAGCAACCCGACAGTTCCGCAGCCTGTTCGGTTCACCTGGGATGGTTCGTCGTGGACGCAAGCCAGCGACTTCCAGTGGGAGTGCATGATGCCCGACGGGACGAGCCAGTGGAATCCAGCCCACGCCGAGGTGCGATACACGCCTCAAGCTGACGGGTCCCTCGCCGGCACGATGCACACCGAAATCCTCACTGGCGCGTGCCAGGGCACGGTCGACATGAACATGACCGCTGAGCGCACCTAGATTCCCGTTGTCTCGAGTAGGTGAGAAGAAGGATCGACCTGGGCGCTCAAAGATCTCAATGGCGTTCGCACCGGGGCCACGCGGGCGGAGCCCGAATTCTGCTACTGAGCTGCACAAACTCTGGTGCGCGATACTGGGATTGAACCAGTGACCTCTTCCGTGTCAGGGAAGCGCTCTCCCGCTGAGCTAATCGCGCGGGGTAGATCTCTTGGAGGTGGAGACGGGAATCGAACCCGTGTGCACGGCTTTGCAGGCCGTTGCCTCACCACTCGGCCACTCCACCGTTGGGTCTGATGCCGCACTTGCACCTTCGAGCGGATGACGGGATTCGAACCCGCGACCCTCACCTTGGCAAGGTGATGCGCTACCAACTGCGCTACATCCGCGCGCTTCGGACGAGATCGTCGCCCGCTGCGAAGCACGACAATAGTCGACGCAAGCGAAGCCACACAAATCCCCACTGTTCACGTGTGTTGGCGCTGGCGCATTCCGGGCCGATGGCTTCGCCGTGCTAGTGTTCCTGGTCGGCGAATCGCCACCGTCACGGTGCGCGCGCACGGGGTCTCGTAGCTCAGTGGGAGAGCGTCCGCCTCACACGCGGAAGGTCGCTGGTTCGATACCAGCCGGGACCACCACTTAAAAGCCCAGATCAGAGGGCATATTTTCGGCCAGTCGGCACCTCAAGAAACCGCGATCGCGAGATCGATAGGGCCAAAATAGGGCCAACCCGTCAGGGGTGATCGACCTGCCGGTCGTCGAGCGCATCGAGAGCCGACGCCACGTCGTCGAGTTCGTCGTCGTAGAGATCGGCATACGTATGGGCGGTCACGGTGATCGATGCGTGGCCCATCGTCTTCTGCAGCAGGCGCAGATCCGCTCCGGCTCTTCGTGCCAATGACGCGTAGGTGTGCCGCAGATCGTGCACGCGCAGCGTGGGCCGGCCGAGCTCGACGATCGACTCCCGCCAGCGCACGGAGCGCTTCCAGTTCTCCAGGCCGAGCCGTGAGCCCTGGGGCGAGGTGATCGCCGGTTCGCCCGGGCGTCGTCCCGCCAGACGCTGCTCCAGGATCGGCACGACGCGTTGGGGGATCGGGATAGAGCGGCGGCCGGCGGCTGACTTCGGATTGCCCTCGACAAGCTTGCCGCCGACCTGGGTGATCGAACGCCGGACGCGAATCCGGCGCGCCGTGAGGTCGACGTCCTCGACGTTGAGACCGGTCAGTTCGCCGAACCGCAGCCCTGTGTAGGCCAGCAGCGCCACGATGTCACCGTTGTCGCCACAGATCAGTGTGAGTGCTGCGACCTCGGGGGCGGTGAGATACGTGTGCGTGGTTTGGCGCATAGGTGGAAACTTGGTGCGCGCGGCGGGATTTCGGCCGAGAAGCTGCCCGTCGTCGGCGGCATGGTCCAGGCACATCTTGAGCACCGAGTGATACCAGCGCAGCGTGCGGGGGCTCAGGCCGTCGGCGGCCATCTCGTTGACCCACTTCTGAATCGACTGGTGGTCGATCTTGTTGACCTGCCATCCGCCGAACCGTGGTTGCAGCCGCAGCCGCCAGATATCTTCATATCCCCGCCGCACCTTGGGGCTCAGGTCGAGCCGGGACGGAAGCCACGCTGCATAGACCTCTGCCAAGGTGATTCGCCCGGCCCGGGGGTCGACGACGTCACCGGACGCGGTCTTGGTGACGATCGCCGCTTCGAAGATGCGCGCCTCGCGTTCGGTCTTGAAGGTTTTGCGGCGTTTTGACCGGTCAGGCAGTCGCCATTCGACGTCGAATCGGGGGCCGAGGCGGGTTTCACGGCGAATGATAGCCATGGTGAACTCCATCAACAGGGTTGTGCTGCACAGTGTTCCATCCACCACCGACAGAAATCGGTGTGACGTAGCCCGTTGTGGATGATTGGGCTCCTGTGCATGCGCGATGCGTGGCGCGAGGCCTACACGCGCGTGGAATCCAGCCAGTCCTGCACGTCTTTCAGCGCCCAGCGCCGATGCCGGTCACTGAGCCGCAAGTGATGTGGGCCGGGGGCGTTGATGCCGCGTTCCCGCTTGGCCGCCCAATCGTGAAGGGTTGATACCGGCACGCCAGTAATCTCTCGAACCTGTTGTGCTGTAAGCATTTCCCTTCCGTCATCGATAACGCTCACGATGCTCTCCTCATCCAGGCTCCCCGCAGTGGGCGGCCCCTACCGTCATCATGTGGCCGGTTTGGGGCTTATGCAGCATCGGTCCGGGAGAAGTTTTGGCGCGCGACACCACCCGCCGGGTGTCGATGTCTCCTCAATAGGGTGGGCCAAACCCCGTAAAGTGTATTACACTTTACGGGGTGCGGATCGACATCGAACCCAGCGCCAGGGATCACCTGATCACCGACGCCGAGATCCGCGCTGTCATCACCTACCCCGAACTACGACTGGGCCTGGTCGCTCGCCGGCCCAATGCCGATCTCACCCTCTATGTCGGCCGCGCCGACGACAACCAACCGCACATCGAAGTCATCGCCGACCGGATCGCACCTGAACACCTCGTCGCCTTCCACGCCATGATGCTGCGACGCAAGCTCGTCGCGCAGCTCCGGCTCGATGCCTACCTCACACCTGATTTCGCTCCGCAACGTCGCAAACCCCGGTCAACCAAGCCGAAGGAGGCCACACCATGACCGCTCGCCGCCGCACAAGTGCCGATTACGCGGACATGGCCGACGACTACGCGGCCCACCCACCGACCATCGACGAAGTCACGTCGGTCGAAGTCAGTCCCGCAGTTCTCCGGAAAGGTCGCCCCGCCAAAGGGACGCCGGCGGCTGGCAAGACTCCGGCGCTGCCGATTCGACTCCCCGAGAGCATTCGAACCGAGATCGAGCACCGGGTCCAGGCGGGTGAGTCGGACTCGGCATCCGAACTCATTCGACAGGCCATCGTCGAGTACTTCGACAACCATCCCGTCGGATCGCATTAGCTTTCGGGCGCTGGGGTCCGTGGCGCCGATCCGACGGCCACCATTGTGCTCAACGGTGCGGCACCGTCCGTCAAGGCCGGCGCCGCTACGCGGTCGGCCGCGGGCCGAGCCGTGACCGACGGCGCCGTACCGCGCAGACCGGCTGGTGTCGGGAACGGCGGGTACTTGGACCATTCCACTAGAGCCCTTTAAGGGGGGACGTAGCCGACACAGGTTGATAGCGGACGTGATCACACGTTCTCTTGACTTCCGGTGTTTCTAAAAGTCAAGACTGGCGCGGGTGTGTGGGAATCGAAGGCGCGTACGGAACTTGTCGATTTCTGTTGTGAGTTGGCTGCCGATTTCTTGGAGCGTGGATCGTCGCTGCCCTGGGTAGTTGCGAAGCGCGATGTAGGCCGCGGCGAGGAGCCGCGATGTGGTGAGAAGTTTGGTTGATGGGACGTCGCGGTTGATCACTTGCAGCAGGGTGGCGGCCCCGTCCGGGGCGCGGCTTACCCGGCGGAGGAGTTCGACGACCAGCGGTGAGGGCGGTCCCGGTGGGGCCATTTGCAGGGCGAACCAGTACATGTCGTACGAGGTGTGGTCGCGGTGGCGCCACCAGCGTTGTATCGCCTCGTCGCGAGCGGCTGCAGAGGATGTTGATTCACAGATCGCCGACGACAGCGACTTGGCTTGACACAGCGCGTCGGAGATACCCTGACCCGGCGTGAAGTCCTTGAAATGGCCAGCGTCTCCGGCCAGCGCCCAACCTGGGCCGGCCGACTCCCGAAAGTAGCTGTGCCAGTTCGCCATTACTCGCAGCGGTCCGTGACGCTCAGCGTTTCCCACGATGTCGTCGAGTTCGGGCCAACCTCGAACGGCATTACGGAAGTTAACTTCTCGGTTTCGAAGGAATTCTGTCGCTTCGCGATGGTCGACGGCGACGGCCGCCATGTACAGGCCAGAATCTGTGGGGCTGGCCAGATAAGCCAGATTGCCTCGACGCCCGATCCGCAGTCGGGGCTCCTGCGGCCCTGTGGCGAAATACCCCCACACCGGTATCCGGCCCGCCGGTTTCACCAAGTACTTGATGGCCGCAACCGACTTGGCCACAATCGACCCCCGGCCGTCGGCCCCGATCACCAACTGGGCATTCACGGATCCATCAGCAGTGTCGACGCCGATGACCCTGTCGTTGTGCGTGCGGACCCCCGTAACGCGGCAGCCTGTCCGAACGTCTACGCCGGCCTTCACCGCCACCTGCTGCAGCGTCTGATCGAGGATTGCTCGGCGTACGTTCAGTCCCGGAAACGCGTAGGCACCGTCGAGAGTGCCATCGATGCGGATGTCGTCAACGACAAGGCTGAACCGCTCCAACGGCGCCGCATCCCGTGCCAGTAGCGACTCGAACGCATTGAGTTCTGCGAGCACTCCCACGCCGCGGGGCTGAATCACGTGCGTGGACGGCGTCTCGCTGGGAAAGGCGGCTTTGTCCATCAGGCAGACCCGTAGGCCAGCGCGGGCCAAATACGTGGCGAGGGACGCACCAGCACAGCGGGCGCCGACGATGACGACGTCGAATGATTCCATCTGCGGTCCTCATGACAGCATCAACTTACCAACGGTAAGACTATCCATGAGCTGGAAACTTATCAATGGTCAAATCGAGTACGCGATATCATCCACGCATGTCTCCACAGGACGCTCAGCGGCACTACCACCACGGTGACCTGCGTGCGACCGCCGTTGCCGCGGCAGTCATCGAAGTGCAAGAGGTGGGCATCTCTGCTGCTTCGATGCGCCGAATTGCCAGACGGGCCGGCGTCACGCATGCAGCGCTTGCTCACCACTTCGTTGACAAAACTGGTCTATTCACCGCCGTCGCCACGGAAGGGTTTCGGCGAATGGCAGCGGCAATCAGCCCTGCCGCCGCTAGCGATCGGGGGTTTCTGTTCGGAGGGGCCGAGTACGTGAGGTTCGCGCTTGAGAACCCCGGCTTCTATGAAGTGTTGTTCCGGCCATCCCTGTGCAATCAGGATGACCCCGAGTTGAAGCAGGCCCGCACTGAGGCGTTCGACACCCTGTACGGAAGTGCCCGCCGAAGCTTGAAGAGCGTTGGCGACTCCGAGGTGGTCACCGAGGTCGACGTTGCCAGCCTCGCCATCGCCGGCTGGTCAATGTCCCACGGCTACGCGACGCTGTTCGCGACCGGAAACTTCGCCGATCGCCCAGCCGGCGATATTTTCCGCGGAGTCGAGCTCCTCGCCTCTCTGCTCGCCAGCGCGTCGCCCGGCTGATAACGACAGGTGCCAGCTCGAGATCCTCAGTCCACTGCGCCAACCGGCTCTGGCCGCAGTGGAGAGAGTTTGATGGCGCACGTCCGACTTGAGACGATTCGCAGGATTCGGAGGGGGCGCTACGACGTCTCGTGATGGCGAGCCTTGGAAAGCTGCTCGATTTCCCAGGCGATCACGTCGCTGAGTCGATACCGGACGTGGCGCCCGAACCGTGCGAACGGCGGACCGGCGCCTTTCGACGCCCACACGGCCGGGGTCTTCACCGGTACGCCGTAGCGGTCGGCAAGCTCCTGGCGAGAAATCCACCTCTCGACCGGCTCCTCCATAGCGACCTCTTTCTGCCTCACAGGAGTGATCCCTGATTCATCGTCGCTCGCGCCCCGGTCTTGAGCGACGTCGAACGCAATCGACATCGGGTGGACGCGAACCCCAAGTCCTGCGCTTGCTGGCACCCAGGCTTCCCCTTAAGCACTCCCGCACCTTCGATCGCCTACACTTGACCACTTCCCACCCGTTCCCATCGCTTCCCGTTGATCTTCAAAGCCATTGAGCGGCACAGCAATTCATCCGAAATCACCTCTAATAACTATGGCACATTTGCACAAGGGTGTGCGAGATTGGCGGTAGCGAACGTTTCGTTCGCCGCCCAGCGGTATTGAGCCCCGGGCGATCTCGGGTTCGAGAGGTGATCGACATGCTGACGATTGCCAAGCTGTCGGCCTGGTCGATCAACTACTACAACGACACCGCCCGAGCCGCTCTTGATGCTCAGACGGCTGGCGGCGGGCTGGGGGAGTACTACTCCGAACACGACACCCGCACACCCGTTTGGCTGTGCGCCGGGGACGCCCGCCGCGCAGCCGAACTCGTCGGATTGTCGGACCTCGATCGAGCGGGGGGAGAGGCAAAAACCGATGTCGTCGAGAGGTGGTTGGTCGGCGGAGAATCGCCCAACGGTGCGGCGGGCCGCGGGTTCCGAAGCGGCAGTGTGCATGGCTTCGATCTGACGTTCTGCGCGCCGAAGTCGGTATCGCTGATCCGCGCAATCCGCGCCGACGATGTGGCGGATAAAGCAATCGCTGACGCCCACGCGGCCGCCCTTTCTGAGGCGATGGAATACCTTGCGACCCATGCCGGATACACCCGCGTGCACAACCCGATCACGGGGGAGAAGGACCTCGTTCGGCTCCCCGGTTTGGTGGCGGTTGCCTACCAGCACGAGACCTCCCGAGCCGGTGATCCACACCTGCACACCCACGTCATCGTCCCCAACCGGCAAGCCCGTGCCGATGGTGCGATGGTGTCGATCGACGGCACCTCGCTGTACCACGAAGCCAAGGCCGCTGGAGTCATCTATCAGGCCACGCTGCGCCGCGAACTGCACCAATCTTTGGGCTACGAATGGCTGCCCGTCGACCCCGCAACGGGCATGGCCGAAGTCGCTGGCATCGACCCGAGCAGCATCGCCGCGTGGTCGCAACGCTCCACCCAACTGCGCGAGTGGGCCGCCGGGAATCTCGTCGTAAACGACGGGGGTGAACTGACAGGAGCGCAGCTCAGTGCGGCTCAAAAGGCCACCCGCCCAAGCAAAGCTGAACAAGTCGCGTGGGCTGAACTACGGGCCGGATGGCGCACCGACGAGCGCGGTCTTGGCATTGATTCGGCGGCGCATCGCCGGGCCCGGCGTGATCGCGTTGCAGCAAGCGGACCGAGGTTCGACCGCCAACGGATTGCCGACGCCGCCGCCACGATCGAGAAGGCCGCATTCACCCGCGCCGACCTCGTCGAAGTCATTGGCGCCCAACTTCCGGTGGACACCGCGCGCTCGCCCCGCCAGCTGGTCGAGGAAGCTGTAGACGAGATCGCGGTGCGACTGACCGCACCACGCGACGCGCATCAGCGGGAGGGCCACGAGCGGTTCACCCTCGATCTGATCCTGGCCGAAGAAGCCGCCGTGCTCGATCTCGTCGACGCCCAAGATTCCCGGTCAATCCTGTGGGGCTTGCGTGACGACGTCGACGGCTTGTCGCCGGATCAACAACGCGCAGTGGTAAATATCGCCATATCACCCTGGTTGGTGCAGCCACTCAGCGCGCCTGCTGGGGCCGGCAAGACGACGTCAATGCGGGCTCTGGTAGCGATGGCTCATCGCCGCCGAAGCGGGCGAGTGATCGTGTTGGCGCCGACCGGCAATGCCGTCGATGTCGCGGTGCGTGAAGGCGCCGGAGACACCGGCTACACCATCGCGAAAGCACTCCACGATATAGACAGTCACACTCTGAGCCTGAAGTATACCGATCTGGTCATCGTCGACGAGGCAGGCATGGTCGGCACCGACGACCTACGACGGCTCCTTACCGCGACCACGCTCGGGGGCGTAAAAGTAGTCCTGGTTGGCGATCAACACCAGCTCGCCCCAGTGAAAGCCCGTGGCGGCATGTTCGCGCAGTTGTGCGCCGACTTGCCGTGGGCCCAGAGGCTATCCGAGGTGTGGCGAATGCACGACCCCGAGGAACGCAACGCATCGCTCGCGTTGCGTGACGGAGGACCGGCCCCGGTGCGCCGAGCGATCGAGTGGTATTGCAAGAACGATCGCCTGCATGCCGGAGATGAGATCGACATGGCCAGTGCTGCTTTGGCAGGCTACCGACGTGACATCGCAGCGGGCAAGGATAGCCTGCTGGTTTGCGACACGACAGAGATGGCCGACGCGCTGAACCACCGCATCCACACCGAGACCATCGACCCGGACGCGCTAGCCGTGACCGCTGCACGCGAACATCAGATCGCTGTCGGTGACCTGATCATCAGCCGCTGCAACGACCCCACGATCAGTGTCTTGCACGCCACCGAAAGGACCCAACACGCGGACCCGGTGCGCAATGGAAACCGTTGGCGCGTCTACGCCATCGACCCCGACAATCAGCGCATCGCCGCCCGGCGCGTCAGCGACGGTGCTCGCACCGTCTTCACCGGCGACTACCTACGCGAACATGTCACCCACGGCTACGCCATCACCGTGCACTCCGCACAGGGCGCCACCACTGACACCACCTACGCTGTGCTGAGCGAAAACACCACTCGCGCATTGCTCTACGTCGCCATGAGTCGAGGACGCCAAACCAATACCGTCTATCTGACTGAACAGCTCGGCGGTGACAAGCAGCTAGACCACCATTCGCAACCCCAGCTGCACGGCGCCGTTCGTGGCGCGAGTCGACATGCTGCCCAGCTCGTTCGCAGAATCGTTGCCAACGTGGGCGATCAAGCCCGCACTGCCCATGACATCGCAGCCAAGGCGCCGGGTGACTCGCGGGATCTCGGCCACGTTTCTGCACTACAGTCTCGACGGCTTCGGCAGGTCACTGACCGCAAGACCGCACTACAAGAATGGCAACGTAGCCGCTCGGGCGACACAAGCGAGGTCCATCGCGAAAAGAGCCAGAGCCGGCAATCGGAACTCAACGACGGAGTCGAACTCTAGACACGGGATCCGAGCAGCGACTGAGTAGTACCGGCTCCTCAACCGATTAACTCGTCCGTCCGCTGTTGCTCCTCGCTGCCTCTGCGACGTCGGTCATCTTGTCTCGGACCAACTCAACGACGGGCACAGTTTCTTCTTGACGGTTTGACCGTCCGTAGCGACCGCGCCGGCGGACGGTTGTCTAGCCCTGTGCGGCCGGCCCCGGATCGTTCTTGCCGATAAACTCATCCACTGTCGGTGGTGGCCCCCACCAGCGGCCACCCTCGCTGAGTGATTGAGTCATCGCGACACGATAGACCTCACGCATGGCGTGTGCGATCTCAGCGTCAGTGGCCCCGGGAATCAGCCGGTGCCGGATGTCGGCGTCAGACACGATGCGCTGGGCCACAGGCGTTGCGCGGTCTTCGTTGAACGCGGCAGAGGATGGATAGGCTTTACCGTGGCCTGTTCCCCTCGTGTAGACGATGAAGCAGTAGGCGAGGTCAAACTGGCACAGGGAATTGAGAAGAACGTCATGAGCCGTGATTTCGGTATCGGATGGAAACTCAATGTTATCGAGGTCAGGTCGCATAGCCGAATGATCGACGATGAGCTCGCGTGCAGCCGAGATGATGAATCCGTTCCGGCCACTGGTGAGATCTGCGCGTGAAGCGTCGACTTGTGCGTGTCGAATCCAGGAGGAGTACGTGTAGTCGGCGCCGTAACTCTCCGAGGGCACGGGCCTCAGTGCCAGGCTGGAGACCGTTTCCCACGCTTCCAGCCTGACGGCGAGACTGCCGATGACGTAGAGCCTGATCACCGTGGACAGGCGCTTCCTGGTGGCATCGGAGCCCACGCCGAGCTTGACGTATTGATCACCAAGCCTCTCGATCGCTTCGGTGACCAGGTCGCCGCGCTCAAAGTACAGCGCTTGGGCACAGAAGATGACCCATAAGTTCAGCGCCTTTTCGAAATCCTCCACACTCATGCCAGCCGCCATGGACTGAGTCAGTGACCGGAGGAACTGGCGGAGCCTCACATCGTTGTCGACTTCGAGGAGAGTGGCCGCGGCCTCCGCGAATGTCGGGTAGTCCATATTTGTCGAAAGGGGGATATCTCTGCGGGTGCCGGCCGAATTAGCCTGCGAGGCAATAAACTCGCGAATGACTTGCTGGGCGAGGTCGCCCGCCTCTTTGCGGATCCTGGCGGTGTACTCGGACAATACATCCGGCCAGTGAGCATGACGGAGACGGACGTTCTGGGCCCCTTCTCTCACCCAGATCTCTCCGGGACGAAACACCGTCACCACCTTGCCGTCGGGATCCATAAACTCGCCGTCTTTGCTGAACGGCACCGGAAGTCCGTCACGGTGGTGCGGTACGAACACCATCACGATCTCATCGCTGCCATGATCATGAATCTGCACCCTGAGGTGGATCTCGCCCTCGATGTACTTTCGGACGAGGTCACCGAGTTTGGCGCCGTCGAACGCTCTTCGGTCCTTGATGGTTCCGATCGGCGTACACGGAACTCCAGCGTCGTCAACACCTATGAGGATGTATCCACCCGGGGGCCGATTCGACATTGTCACAATGTCTTTTACGATTTTCAAACGATCCTCTAACACACCCAGGTCGACGGAAGCCTTCAGGTCGAGGTGGGTTTCTTCGGGGTTGCCGAGCAGCTCCCGGAGCTTCTCGTAATCGGTGCGCCCGTCAGGAACTATCATGCTTGTTGACCCCTTCCGTGCTGCCTCGAGCGAATCTCCCATGACACTGTCAGCTCCCCGACCGTCGGCGACAGTACTCCAGCTCGCCGCTGCGGACCTAACAACCTCTGTGCCCGGCCGCAGGATGCAATCACGGAGGGCATTGGTAACCTGCCGCCGGCCAATGCCTTCGACCCGGAGTCTCACGGATAACCAGCTCACGCTTCCGCCCACCGTCGACCAATCCCGCTGCAGCGGTGGGCATCTGATCAAGCGCCTCCATTCCGGGGTGTCACACTTCCTGATCAGCTGAGTCAAGGGCGTCTTCGACGTCACAGGGCGATGGCTTCCCCCATCACGAAGGCGTCCGCCCAAATCTGGCGCTCTACGGAAGCTGAGCGGCTCGCATCCGTCGACACAGCGCGACACAGCAACGGATTGCATGGAGTTGTTCGGGGGCGGCGGCAGCTAATGTTCGCCAAAGGCCGCGGGGTCAGAGCGTGCCAGCCAGGGCCAGTCCGGTGGAGAGCCAAAGATGGCCTCTGTATCGGCCGATGCCTCAACCGGCTTGAACACCAGCCCGCTGTCGTCACATGTATGTGCTTCTAACGGAAGTTGCACCGTGAGAGTTTGGTGTGCCCAGGGATTCAGCCACATCGTCGGAAGCTCTGTGAACGGCCGCGACATTGAGATGCGTTGGGCAAAGAGCACTGCGGACACTCCCGCTCCGCGTGGCGGGGGCCCGGGGTTCCAGAAACCGTCAGCTGCCCTCACTATCGATGCCGACTCGCCATTTGAACTAACAGCGTGGGAGCCGAACAGTGCATCTTCGACTTCACTCGGCCTAGCGAAGATAGTCCAGTTCAAGATGGCCACCGCGAGGGACCCGCTGTGGGCACGGCCCTGTTCGCGCTTGTCCTTAAGAATTTTTCGGATCTCAATAGCACTCTCGACGGGGAATGCGCCACTGCCCGGGCCGACTCCTATTCGGCCGCAATCTTCGCCCCGATTGTCGGGGCTAAATGGAATGGCCGACAACGTAACCCGCCAATTGTCATCGCCGAAATCGAACATCTGCGATGGCCGCTCGCCGCGTTGCGTCAAGGTGTTGCGGACTAATTCGTAGTCCAAGGTATTGAGCCAAGATTCCACGTCTGCGATGACTCGGCTTCGCTTGAGTCTCAACCCGGACGAAGCGATTCGGACACCCACAAGGAAATCCGGATTACGGGCCGCGTCTATACAATCGAGTGCCCATCTCTCGCTATCGGAGTTCCACCGGCTTCCATCTTTAAAGAGAACGGCGCACTCGATGTGAGTTGATGAGGCGCCTTTCGAGACAAAGAAGTCCGGCCCCTGTCCGGGGTTCACTGTTACCGAGTATCCGAGTCGGCGGAAGAGGATGAATACGTAGAGTTCCCACCAGGCTGCGGCATGCTGGTGGACATCGTGTTTTCGGAATCGAGCCCGTAGGTCGCCCGTGGCGTCTGGATACTCCGCGTACCAATCCTCGATCAAGTCTCGTACTGCCTCGTACTCCGTGCCGCCGGCGCGATTAAGGAACTCGAAATGGGCTTCGCTGTATTTGGCGGGGTCATCATCTCGGGGTACCTGGTCGAAAAGGCCGGTTCCCGTCACTTCCCGTCAACGCCCGGCAGCCATCCTGATTGCACACCGCAGTTGTCGCAGTCGACGTCAACGATCCACTTCGACCGCTCGTCTAGGCCATGCGACCAGACCGGTTTGGCTACCGTCACACGGGCCGGCCGATTACATTCAGTGCACATCGCTTCCGCGGGGTAAGTTGCCATACAAAGGAGGCTAATCCCGCGGACCGACAGCTCCGGCTCGATCGTCGACTTTGCAAAGGTCTGTCCAGTCGGGCTCAGGGGTTTGCGATACGGGCTCTTCATCATTCTCCTTCGCCCGATGGCTTTTCATTGTCGCCTTTGGTAGGTGGTTTCTGAGTTATGAGGCTGACGGTCAGCAGCGTGTGCAGGACGAGCGCGGCCGCTTGCGAAGAGTTGTAGAGACCAATGCCGTGTGAGAGTTGATTCCGCAGGTTGAATCCGAGCGGGTGGGTCAGGGTGGCCTTAAGGAATCGATATCGACTGTCGCTCAGCGTGAATACGCCTGGGAGGAGATCGATCATTGCTCCGAGTCCCGGGTACTGGCCGGGTTTACGGATGTTCTGCAGCATGTATATGCCTCGGTTTGCGTTCAGGATCACTTGGCGTATCGCGTTTTCGATCCACGGCGTAGCGGTGTATACGGCTCCTTCGTAGTCTCCGCACCAATAACGTTGGAGGGCAAGGGTAGCGGCCTGTATGACGTATGGGTTTGTCGATGGCCACTGGCTGAGAAACACCACCAACGCTTCCTGCTCGGGCATTCCAAAACGTTCGGGTATCGAGTGAAGCGCTGCGGCCATTGGCCGCAGATTCCCGCTGATGAGCTGCGCTTCCCATTTTGTGAGGTCACCGTCGAAGCGGTCCTCGGGGCTGGTGGCTTGATAAATCGGCAGCCCATCGGGTCCCAGGATCATGTCGGGGAATAGCGCCGTGAGTGGGGCTGCGTTACGGTTGGCCTCAACGGTTGCGCAGTTCTGCTCGTAATTGCCGCTCAGTGGACCATACTTGGCGAACGACAGGAGTGCTTCCTGCCATGTTGCGCCAGAGGACATTTGGTCGCGGGTCTGGTCGAACAGCTCCAGGTACATTGCCGCACTGGTTTCAATGCGGATCAATTCAAGGTCCTCGTAGCGAGTGGTTTGCAGCTCCGCTGCCGCGCGTTCCTTCAGCTCAGGTATCCGCGATGCCTCGGCGACCTTCAACGCATCTTGCCGGTGCACAAGTTGGATGATCCCCGACGCGGCTTCAGCAGCGTTGAGATAGTTGAGAACGCGCCTCTCCCAGACCTTATTTCGGCATTCATCGTTAGCACAGCGACCGAAGACCATCTGCAGCGCGCGATCGCGGTCGCGCGCGTCGGCCAATTTCTCCGAGGCTTGGTCCAAGAGGCTATCGACCCGGGCGGGGCAGTCCGGGTCGCTAACGGCGTAGTCGAGCGGCCTAAGAACGTAGCCGGGGCCCTCGCTTGGCTCCGCTTGAAGAGCAGCTTCTGCCCCATCGAGCAACTGACCGAGGGCTCGCTGGATGGCGCTGTTATCACCGATGATTCGTGCAAGTCGGGCAGCGATACGCAGGTATTCGTCGGAGTCAGCGGCGCGGTTCCACTGGGCTGCGGCGTCGATGTAGTTATCGACCGCGATCCTCGCATTTACGAGGGCCGCCGCCCCACCGCATTGAAACAAGGCATGCGCCAACCGGGCCCGCCCTGACGCCGCCTCAACACGGTCGAGAAGATCGCGCCAAACCTGACGCACGTCCTCGCCGACAGACTTGATCGGCGGCGGATCGGGATCGTCGCTTTCCACTCGCGGCATGAGACGGGCCCCTTTGCCGGCGCAGTCGACCATGTAGTCAAAGGCCCAACAGGTAGCTTTCAGTTCGAGAGTGGCGTCGTCCGGCAGGTCGCCGAATAGCATCACTCCGACTTCCTCGCGGATCGCGTAGGCCATGGAAAAGACGCTCTCCGCGGAGGCGGCTCGGTCAATCGCGGCTGCGTACCAGGCTACGTTTCGCGGTTGGTCTGTCGTATCGCTCATAGCTGGAGATCGTAGAACCGCGGTCCGACACCTCTATTCGGAGGAATTTCGATGCCCAGCGCTCGGCCCGCGCCCATTCGATGTACGGAGACATCACCCTACTAGGTGGAACACTTTTGGGAACAGGCGCGAAGCGCTAATGAATCTTGGGAACGAGTCTGGCGTCATCCTCGTGCGATATCCGCTTTCTAGCTGCGACGAAATCACTCGCCCTGTGTCATCCAGGCGGGAAGCGCGGTACGTCCGTTTTAAACCCGCAGCGCCTTCGGAACTCGGGGCCTGCATAGTCAACCGTCATGCGAACGATTCCTGCGTCGACATAGCGAATTTTCTGCCCACTATCGTTCCTCGGCGGGTGCGCGGCCTCTTGCCTCAACCGCCTCGTCGAGGTTTTGCGACAGGACGTCGCGCAACTGGGCGATGGTCGTGATGTCGATGAGAGCAAGTTGTGTGACTAGCTCGGAACAGACCGCGTCTTCACTGGCCGTGCGGTCTGGGAATTCCCGCCGGAGGTATGCCTTTAGGCTGCTTCTGTCGAGTGGGATGTCGAAGGCCGTAGCGTCGTCAGCACGGCGCGCTTCGTCGATTTTGCCAGTGCCACCCCACTCTGCCGGCCGCTATCAGCTAAATAGGTAAACGCAAGACTTCGGAGTTGGGACGGCTTCTCTACATGATTGACACTCTGTGTGGTCGCGCGTCAATCATGGGTTATTCAAGATGGACTCAGCGAATTTCTTTGTGCGCTCTTCTATAACGGTTCTCGTCCAAGCCGGTTCAGAAAGTACTTGCATACTGCGAGGGAAATCAGAGACACGCGGTTGAAGGTAGGAGGTCTTCTTGTCCTTGAATTCTCTATTGCTAGCAGACGAATTCTTGCTTTTACTCAGGAGCACTAAATTTCCGGCAGTGTTCACAACTGCGTCGATATCCTGCGGGCTGAAATTTTTGCACCACTCGCTGTTCGTGTTTGGGTTCTGTGGAAGCACATGTTCGACCGACCGTACATTGAACTCGCGGGCGTGATCCAATTCGGAGGCGAGTATTTCTGCCCGCAACAGCAAATACTTGCTGTAACCTGAAGTATAGAAATTCCCAACGAGGCAAGCTTCTTGTATCGCCTTCGGGTCACTTTTCTCCGTTGTAGCCTTAATTGCTTCACGGTATCGCCCAGTGTCCATACTCTTTAGTAAGTCGGTATAGACGGAGTAACGTTCGTCTTTTCGCATCCCGCTTACCCAGTGCGTCAAGTACACTTTCTCGATGCCAAGAATGTATTCGTACAGCCCGGTGGTGCCAAACTTTCTTGCATATGCCAAGACGCAGGCCCGCCATTCAGACGCGCTGAACTGCCATACCATTGCGGAGATCAGCGTCCTGAACTTTATACCATCGCTAGTCGCGTCGAGATAGTCAAAATCTACAAAAAGCTCTTCGTAAAGCTTGACGTATATCTCGAGCTCATCGATGAACGACTTACCAGGGGTGGGCTTCCCAGGCTGATTGAAGATGCGCGTTTCGAACTCTCGCAGAAGGTCAGCCTGCGGTTTGTCTCGAATATATATAAGGCGCAGAAGGTAGAATAGATCTTCAAAATTCGTTTCACCGAGCGACTCTTCCATCGTCTCCCAACGATTCGCGTACCGTCTACGCGCGTCATCGTCGATTATTACATTCGGGGCGATATTCCGCGCCTTGATTATATCAATACGTCGGAGCTGCTTACCTCGGTCGTTGACGATGGTGAACAATCGGAAAGCTTCTTCAAAGTCAGTCGCAGTGAGAAAGATGATGACACAGTGCTGAAATATGTACTTTGCTAAACCCTCAGCTTCCTCGGCCGAGAATGACTTAAGTCGTTCATGGAAGATGTCTCGAGCAAGAATATAACGTGACTCGGCTGGAGTGACGGCTCCTGAGGGTTGGTAGGTAGTTGTCCCGCCTTGCATCCCGACCATCTGATTAAATACGTTCGAGTCCCTGACTTCAATCCGGTTGCGTGACGGAATATTGTCTAACGACTTCGCCGGCTGAATGATTTTATCCTGCAGCTGACTACGGATATCGGTGGCGTCTGCCAACGCGGCAAGATCGCGTATGCAAGCGAGTAGTATGCACAACGCCGTTAAGCGCTGCTGGCCGTCCACGATGTCAAATGTTCGTTCTGCGGTTTTGTGCAGTACCAACGTCCCAAGAAAATAGTCTGTGGTCTGCCTCGCCGTTGTAAGATCATCGACTAGGTCTGTCAAATTATCCTGATCCCAGGAAAATGGTCGCTGATATTCCGGCACCCTGAAGAAGTAATCTTCGGAGAAGAGTTTTCCGATAGTCAGCGACGCGCTATCTAAGCTTGGCAACTGGGATCCTTCCGAGACTGCACACTGGCGCCCATCTTATTCGCAGTGCCGCGGCTATGTAACTCACCTGTCCGCGATCGCGGACGAACCTCGTCGCCGCGGGTCTGGCTACACCTCATCAACGACCCGTTCGTCGAGCTCGCCACGGTGTGAATTTTTCCATGACCGCCGTTCTGCGAACCCGTAGCAGGCTTCTCGACCTGCGAGAAAGCGCTGGTCGAGAGCCCGAGGGTGCTGTGGACCTCTACTTGGTGTTACATCCTTGCTGCATCAACGGGCGCTGGCGCCACTACGCAGATTGCGGGCCGCAGCGCTTTATCGCTTCTATGGGCGCAAGCCTCCTCGAGTGTGAAGCTCCACTCTTTCACTGCCCCGTGTAGTTCGCGAGGCCTGCCGCTGACGGGGCTGCGAGTCCACCTCGGCGTCTCGTCGCAGTGTTGCGAGCAGAGGCGATTACGAGGTGCACAACACCAACGAAAGGGGAGCGCTCAAGTCGGACGGAGCCCAATCTCGCAGCGAAGATCGGCCAGTGTTTGCCGGCGCCCAGAGCACCTCGCCGCCGGCCGCCAGCTAACACGCAAACGCAAAGACTTCTGATTTGGGAACAAATTTGGGAACAAAACCCTCCGAAACGGGTCGATATGGCTGAGCCGCCCTGAAATGGTGTGAAATGTCAATAGCCATTTACCTGCATAAATGAGACTTAACGGACCTAGCAAACTATTGAGACGACAGCTCATAACCCAGTAGTCACTGGCGCGAATCCAGTCCCGGCGCTCGGCTACCGCGAAACGCTTAGAGCAGACTTTTCTGGCGACGTCCGCGTGCGGGTGGCAGCGGAGTCGGGAATCTCTGCAAGTGATCTCGATCGTGGCATCTGGCTGTGGCAACGTAGCCGTTAGGTCCGCTAGCCCCAAACTAAATCAGTCGCAGGATTGTGTCCCGGCGCGCCCGACGACTGTCGCGACCTGTGGAACTAGATCGCAGCTATCCCGCGGCTGAATTGTGTTCGGCCGGTTGAGAAGAAGCCTGCACAGTCGCGGCGGACCGAGCAGCCTTCGCACTCCTCCACGTAGGCGTTTTTCCAGTCCGAGATCGATTGCAGCGCGAAGGGCCGGAGGCTGGGGTCGAGCACGCACAGCGGCAGGTTATAGATGGAAACGTTGACCCCGGTCGTTGCGAGCACGTCGACGCCGGCCTTCAATTGTTCTTGATAGTCAACGGGATCGATCCACAGCATGTCGTTGTTGGCGATCGCAAAGCCGGTGTTTTCCATGCCCATGAGAGCCACGTGGTCCACGAAGGGCAGGTTGCGAGCGATCCACGAGCACGTCTCACGCAGGCGGGGAGCGGTGATGGCGTGAAGCACGACCCGTACTTCAACTCGCTGGCCCCGATCCTTGAGATGAAGAATGCCTAGGACCGTTTGGTCGAAGGCTCCCTTCGCCTGGACGACGTAGTCATGGATCTGGTCGACGGCCGCGTAGATCGGTATTCCTGCCGAAAGTCTGGGGTGGCGAACGTCCGCCCAGGTGGTCGCGACCTCGGGCGAGGCGAAGGCACGCCCATTGGTCAGCACGTGAATCGCAGTGTTGGGGAGCAGATCCCGCGTCAGCTCGACTAGGCCGATGAATTGCCGCCAGTCGGTGAGAGGCTCACCGCCGGTGAATGTCAGAGCGGGTGTCGCCGGATCGACCAGCGGAATAGTCTGCGCGATCTCGTCAATCAGCCAGCCGTCATCAACTTTCTTGGGCGGTTGCGAGCACATCAGGCAGTAGTTGTTGCAACGTTCGGTAACGAGAAAAAAGTTGTGTCGCGATGCTCGGCGGTAGAGCACTCGCACCCGACGAGATTGTGGAGCGATGCCCAGCACGTCACCCTCGCCAAGCTCGGCGAATCCGGCCGGCAACCGCACGTAGTTCAATACAGCCCCAGCCGGGCGTGCATCGCGGGCAATACCAAGTCGGTAACCGTGGGCGTGCGCCAGCTCCCAGTCGTTGTCGTCGGCGACCAATGCGGCGTCGCGATCGTGGGCTGGGGGACTGTGGGGCGAGCGGAGGCGCACGTATCGTCGTTCTGGTCCGAGTCCGATGATGTCGGCCTCGGGTGAACGTCCGGAAAGGACAAGGGGTTTCATGACGCCCATCGCCGGAGGATGGCGGCGTCCTCGGGCGAGTGTTCGAGCAGCTCGAAAAGATGGGTGATGACACCTTTTTGCCGTTGGCAGAACTCCGATAGTGGCTTGATTCCTAGCAGATCTTGTTGGGTTGCATGATGATAGACAGGGTCTGCGCCGCAGTTGGGTTCGAAGACGCAGGTGGAGCATTGTGGCGCGGTTTGGGTGAGCGAGTTAGCGACCGCCGACACTAGGGTGTCTGATAACACCAGCTCTCGATAACTGTGCTCGTGCACGGTGCCCAGTTCGAAACTGCGGTCTCCCATTTCGGCCAGCATTCGGGCCTCGTCAGAGGCGAAGACGGTTCCGTCGTAGTTGTAGACCAGAGCTCCCAGACCAATGCCGGCCGGGCTTCTGAGGTCGACATAGCCGATGGGTTCATCGCTGAGTATCCGGCGAACAATGAGCGACGAGTAGAACTCAGGAAAGCGATCGCCGGACTTGTTGACATCGAGGATGTAGCGCAGACCACGTTTCCAAAATTGGAGCCAGTCAGTCCCGCGGTATTTCTGGAACTGCTTGGTCTTGATCGCAAAGCCGTAGGGAGACAGTGGCCTAAGGAAGATGCCGTCGAGACCCTGCTCGAGATACTCATCGACGATCTCCTCGACGCGATCCAGACTGGCTTCGGTGGTGGTCATCAACGCACCGACCTTGTCCTGACCAAGGCGATCCTTAATGCGCGCGATACCCGCGACCGCGAGTTCATAGCTGTTATCGCCACGGCGCGGCCGGTTCTTGTTGTGAAGGTCGCGCGGGCCGTCTAACGACGTGCTGAAAAGAATGTCGTGCTCAGCGCTGAAGTCGAGCACTTCGTCGCTGAGCAGGGCCAGGTTCGTGGCGATCACAAATTGCAGCCGCTTGCTCAGGGGAGCGGCCCGCTGTTTCGCCGTTACGACGATCCATCGGATGAGTTCGAAGTTCAGCAGCGGCTCGCCGCCTTGAAACTCGATCTTGATCAGCGGGGCGGGCGCGGAAAGGGCGATATCAATCGCCTTTGACGCGGTCGCCTGGTCCATGTCGTAGCGGACCCGGTCCTTGCTTTGGCGGGAGACCTGGCAGTAGGGGCAGGAATGCTCGCAGCGCAGCGTGACGACAAACAGGTGAAGGGGCGTGGCTGCTCGCAGAAAACTCAGGCGGCTTCGTAGGCGAAGCGCCAGGAGCTGCTGCTGCGCGCGTTGCCCGGTCGACCCGACGAAGAGTCTTTCGAACGCCCGCTCGTAAAGTCCGTCGCCGGGCGCGAGGTCGAGCGCGCAGAGACGGTCCAGTTCCGCTGCGGTCATTTCGGCCATGTCGCCAACCATGTTGCCGACAAGAAAACGGTCGGCGCCCAGCCGCTCAAAGCGGATAGGCAGAAGGTGCAGATCGGATTTTTCAGGGCTGAACGAATCCGCTGCGGCGAAGCCGGCCATGGAGTTATTCCCTCTCGGCCAGCGACCCGAACGCCAACGCCACGATGACATCCCGTAGCCGGCCAGTCTCCCTGCCGACCTTCTCGCGGAGGTTTTCATCGGTCACAAGATTCAGAAAATGGGTCCGCAGCTCGTCGCCGTCAATCTGCAGATGCGACGGCGAAAGTCGGCACACATATCGCCCATCTGATTCGTCGATGTGACAAGAAGCCTGCCCGATCAAGCGGTACGCCGCCTCCTGCAACGCGCCCAACGACTGGACCGACGCGCTGAAGACAACAACAACATCCGACATAGAGGTCGTCATCGTCGGCCGATCGCTACGGTCGAGCAACCGATCGTTTCAACCAGCGTTCTTGTCATCAATGAACGCAACGTCATAGGTGGTCATTCACCGTGGGAGCCGTCGCAGTAATGCCCACCCGCAAGTACGGCAGCCAATGCTTGTCTCGCGATATTCGCAGCATCGCCGGCCCCTAAGCCAAAGGTCTGTTGCAGCTCATTCGCGATGTCATTCACGCCAAGGCCATAGCTCGCCCGTGCGCACGCAACGGCGGCGACATCAGCGGTGTTCGCGGGCGCCGGTCCGGTTGTCGCTGCGGGAGGAGCTACGACGGGAGGAGCTACGACGGGAGGGGCTACGACCGGCGGCGCGTAAATCGGGTTCGGTACGTAGGGCACATCGGGCACATACGGCACGTAGGGCGTATCGGGGACGCCATATCCCGGGCTGGACGATGCATGCGACGCGTGCGAGGCATGCGATGCGTGCGACGAGTGAGAACTGTGCTGCGGGAACAACATGCCGTCCCTGGTCTGCTGCACTGTGAAGCTCATGAGTTCCGCGTCGACCGGACGCGCGGTTTCTGCCTCCGTCGGAATCCGTTCCTGCGCGTCAATGCCGACCTGAACTCCATTTGAGTCCGCCGCATGGGCGATCGGCGGGACGACCGCTGGCGTCGCGAGGGCAGCAAGTGCCGTCGCGAGACTTACAACCTTTGGAGTCTCACGCATGCCCACTCCACGAACCCGACCCCGCGTCGACCGCGGTGAAGAAAACCGCCATGTTTCCGTCCCCCTCTAGCAGCAGATCAAAAGGCTCAACGTCGCATCAGCTTGCCGACTCGAGGCGTGCTGATCGTCGAGTCTGAACCCCGTGCCCCGGGGAATTTTAGGCGCTTCACTGTGCTGGGATGAACCGTTTGCGTCTGATACTTGAGTTCCCTATTGCAGGTAGCAGATCTTTGGACATTGCTGGGTGTGGGCCGGTGGCCCATACTCACGCCGTGCGCAGAGTCCTCTGCAAGGACGTCGAGGGGAAGCGATACGCAGTTCGTAACGGTTGGGGCATCGAGTTGGAGCCAGTGCATGCTGGCGTGGAACGCCGATCCGACGAGTCATTCTTGAGTCGTAAGCCCGACCGCCCGCTATGCGTGCGGACACTCAGGGGGCGTTTGAGCCCAATTTTCATAGGGCCAAAATAGGGCCAAACTTTCAGACCAGGTGCTCCAGAGGGTCCAATTCAAACTATCCGCAAGCCCCTGACCAGCGCAAACAGAAAGTTAGTGCAGCTAAATCAGCCTCACACGCGGAAGGTCGCTGGTTCGATACCAGCCGGGACCACCACATAAATGCCCCGCTCACAGGGCGGCCCACGCCAGTCGAGCAGCCGGTCACAAGCCAGGTGGACATCCGTCCAGCCGCGTCAGCTGTGCGTCGGTGAGCACGACGGCATCACGTTCTACCGCGAGGGGCCGCACGCGTCGACACTCGAGAACCCGGTCATCGGGGAGATCGCCGCTGCGCACAACGCGCCCGCGCATGTGATGCTGCGCTGGCACATCCAGCAGGGGCGCCAGGTCATCACGAAGTCGGTGATGCTGTCGCGGATCGCGGAAACATCGACATATTCGACTTCGCCCTCACCGCAGCACAACTCGCGGCGATCGATGGACTGGACACCGGAATTCGCTGTGGTCCGAAGCCCGAGGACGTCGCGCTCACGAAGTTCGGCCGCGATATCCCCGCAGCCTGAACCACCGCGTGCTTATGACGGGCCTGCTCACGCTGGGGCGAACAGCAGCCTCGCTAGAACCACACCTTACGGCCGCCGACCGGACGCCCGACCGCTCCCAGAATCCACAGCACGATGCCGACCACGACGAGAATGCCACCGATGGTGTAGAGGATGGACAGGCTGGTGAAGTAGCCGATCAAAAGCAGGATGATGCCGAGCACGATCATGATTGGTCCGATCCGTAGGCCGTATGCACTGAAGTGGTGCTTGATCCGGGAATTACCGGATCGGTCATTTTTCAAACAGGCAGCGAGACCGGCGGCTTTGCCCGACCTGAGGGTCGTGTCCTTCTCGCCGGTGGCAGGCCGCCATCAAAGCCCGGCACATACGTTTCGTCGAGAGTCGCATCGAATCCGGGACCGGACTGGGCTGGGCGGAACGGCGTGAGTCAAATCGGCTGTCCTGCAGGAGTACTGGTTGAGGGTACGCACCTCGGAGAACGGTGATGTTGGCGCGGCTGGGTTCGACATGTTTGCGTTGTGCATGGTCGGGGGTACACCCCGCACGGGTTCAGACGCGAGCCGCGGCGAGATCAGTAAGCGGAAGCGGATAGAGGTCACCCAGTGAGTACGGCCGATTCTGTCAATGAATATGCCGACGTAGGCGACATGTTTAGGCGGCTCAAAGACCTTGCTGACGACGGCCCGGGATTCGCGCGCCAGCGTGAAGCGATCATCGAACGCACCCTGCCTCTGGCCCAGCACGTGGCCCGACGTTTTCGCGGTCGCGGCGAAGACTACGACGACCTTTTCCAGGCCGCTTCCGTCGGTTTGATCAATGCAGTCAACCGTTTCGACCCCGACAAGGGCACCGAGTTCTTGCCATTTGCAGTCCCCACGATCATGGGTGAGGTCCGCAGGCACTTTCGTGATCGCGGCTGGGCCTTGAAAGTCCCACGCCGGCTGAAAGAATTGCAAGGGCAACTGGCGCAAGCCCGTTCCGAACTAACGCAGCGCACCGGCCGCGCACCGACAGCGTCCGAACTTGCCGAACATATGGACGTCGATCGTGAGACCGTGGTTGACGCCCTCATCGCGGGCAGCAATTACTCAACACTGTCGACGGATGCGCCAATGGGTGCGCAGGATGACGGCGGGACGCTGTTGAGTTCGTTGGGTGGTCTTGACGCCGGACTGGCCAAGGTCGTCGACGTGGAAACGGTGCGCCCGCTCATCGCCGCACTGCCCGAGCGTGAACGCACCGTGCTGATGATGAGATTCTTTGGCGACAAGACTCAAACTCAGATCGCCGAGCAACTCGGCATTTCGCAAATGCACGTCTCTCGTCTGCTCAACCGAACCCTCGAGACGCTGCGCAGCCAGGCAGTTCCAGCGGAGGCTGAGTCTGCGCAATCCACACGTGGGTTGGAGGCGCAACAATCCCGCAAGCGCGCGCCGCGCAGCCTGGCTTGCCCGAAGGCTGTCACGACGCCCCCGACCACCCCACTCGCATCCTGACGCCTCGACAAGCCACCGCTTCCCACTTCGCCGCGCGCCGAAAGCGATTGGCCGCTCTTGTCACCGTCAGGCTCACTGCGGCCCGCAATGAAATCGTGCGGGCGGGGGTTGTTTCGGCAACGATGCCCGCTATGGTCGGGTAAGCGTTTTGGCGAGGTCGGTGCCAACTCATCGCACACCCACCTGGTGTGCGGCCGGTGCGTCCCCGCGCCGTCGCGTTGTGGCCTGACAGGAGTGTGACCGTGGTCGAAGGATCCAGCGGATCAGATCGGTACCAACCTGAGCCGGTCGAGGTCGCCACGTCCTGGGTTGGCAAGGTGGCCGTCGTCAGTTTCACCGGAACGCTGGACATGCGCACCACACCGCAGCTGATGCACGCCCTTGATGCCGTCATTGCGCAACAACCGTCGGCTGTCATCGCAGATCTGTCATCGGTGGACTTCATGGCCTCGGCAGGAATGACCGTGTTGATCACCGCAGATGAAAAGTGTTCAGCACAAACCCGTTTCGGTGTCGTCACGCCCGATCCCATCACCAGCAGACCGATGAGGCTCATCGGTCTTCACGATTTCGTGTCGATGTTCGAGACTTTGGACGAGGCGGTCACTGCGCTTGGCGGCGATGACCAGCCGGAGCCAGACCAACCCAGCAGTGCCGCGCCGCCACCGGAACCAGCACCGAGCTGACGATCGTCGATGTGCACGACAAGGCAACATGTTTCGTTCGGCAGGGGAGGACCGTCGCAGATGCGATGCCGACTGCGGAACGGTTCGTGAGTCGACCGGATCAGTGTCAGGCGATCATCGGGTCGATCGCAGAACGAGGTACCAGCACGTGCAACGCCCCGGCCGAAGCAGGCAACAGCGTTCCCTGGTCGAAGAAGAACATCACCCCGTCGTTGACAACCGCGAAATTCTGATAGTTGGCAGGGTTGTACAGCGCGGCTGAAGCGAACGGCAGCGGCGCCGCGGGCGGCGCAGTGGTCGTCGGCGTGGTCGTCACCGGTTGTCCGGGTTGCGCGGGCGGCGTCGGCGGCGCAACCGGGGGCGGCGGTGCTAATTGTTGCTGCAGCTCGGACTGCACGATCGGCGCGACGGTCTTCAGCGGATCGTCCACCCGCCACAGCGGCGTGTGTTCTTTATCGTCCGGCGCGGCCGTGTAGGTGATCGCCTTGCGATAGCTCTGGTCCCAGTTGAAGGCCTTGTACGTCGTCTGCGGCTGGCCGCCGCCGACGTCCTGGTTCACCGTGAATACCACGGCCTGCGTGCCGCGCGGGGGGACCGCTGAACTGTATTCCGTGGGCCTGATGCTCAACACGTACGGCGTGCTGCGGGGCGCGCCAGATTTCGCCGTGTTGAGGAACGCGTCACGCGTCTGAGAAACGTAGTCGGCGACCGATTTCTGGTCGGGATAGTCCAGCGGGATGCTGATGTCAACGCGGTATCCAGGATCCGAAAGCTGGATCTCGCACGTCTTGCCGGTGTTGCCGCCCTTGAGGTCGGCGCAGTAGTCCTTCGGGGCCGCTGCCGCCAGCCCAGGAGAAACGCAAACGGCGGCAAACGCGACGACCGCTGCCACGCTGACAGAACGCATGGGTAAAACCTCCAAGCAAACGCGGCGGTCGCCGCGACCAACATCAAGGTGCACCACGCCAGCAAAGCGCCCCCGACGGCATTGGCGCTACACAGCGTAGTCGAGGTGGGGATGCGGGTGACGCGGCGCCCCGACCTCGGCCTCGACGGCTGTACGCGGTGACCAGCCGGACCGCTCAACGATCGTCAGTCGGCGAACCAGAGCCGTAGACAGACAGACAGGGACGTCATCCTCGGATACATGAGTCGGCATCCGGCTGAAAGTTCAGCGCCCGGAAGATCTCCTCCGTCCAATCCGCGAAGAGCTGCCAGTCCTCGCTGGGTGCGCCGAGCAGCGCGCACATGATCGGGGTGGGGTAGGGGCGCGCGATATCGGTCACGACGTCGCAGCGTCCGACCTCGACTACGCGATCTATCAATCCGTTCACGACCCCATGGATCGTGTCGGTAAGACGAGATGTGCCCCTGGGAGTGAATGCTTTGGACACCAGTTTGCGTAGCCGAACGTATGGTGCGCCCTCCAAGCCCAGCAGGCTGGTCGCGAGCTTGTCGAACAACGGACCTGAAGTAGTGCCTTGCGCCGCGAGCGTGATGCCAGGCGGGAGTCGAAAGCTGCTGTGGCGCAGTAACTCCCGAGCCAAGTCATAGGACAGGATCTCCGGGCCGAGGGGTCCGATGGCGATGGGTGCGCGTGATTGCGCAGCTCGATGATCGTCGAGAATGTAGGCCGTCATGGTCATACGGTTTTTCCACGGGTGTCCGTCTCGATGGGTCGACCGTGCTCTCGCCTGCTCAGTCGAGATCGGCCAGGGCCTTTCGGGCAGCTTCGAGTTCAGCTTCGAGTGCGGCGACCTTCGCGGCATGCTCGGCACGTGCTGCTTCGATGACCTCGTCGATCGGGGCGACGAGATCCTCGTGCAATTCGTTGGCGGCCCGGGATACGGCGGCCGCGGCGATCGTGAGGTCGCGGGTCAGGTAGGTCGTGCCGCGCTTGAGGTCTGCCCGCCACTCGCCGTCGGCGGAACCGGTGACCGTGAGAGTGAGCTCGAGCGTCTTGGTCTTCTTGCCGGCCTTTTTGGCCGGGGCCTTTGTTGGCTCGGACGATTCCGACGGGGACGCCGCCGAGGATTCGGGCACCGCCGCTCCGATCGGGCGAAGCAACATGTCCTGCGTCTCGGCCTCGGCTGAGGGTGTTTGGGTGTCTGCAGTCATGGTCACGTCGATCTCCTCTTGGGCGACAACTGGCAATGCGTCCAGTAGAACATACGTTCGACGTCCAGCCAAGCGTAGCGCCGCGTGTGTCGTGACCGGCGTGCCCATGACCCGCAGGCGAAATGCCCTTTCTGCGAGGACATTTCGCTAGCGTCGGCACCGTGTCGAAGAGGGCCGATCAGCCGTGCGGCGCCTCTGAGATCTTGGTGTCTTCCTTGCCGAGTGTCTGGCAATAGAGGGTGACCGAGGTCTTGGTGGCAGTGATTTCCAGATTCGCCGGATCCTGCCCGCTCTTGTCCTTGAGCATTTTGCTGACTTCGTCGTTCTGCTTCTTCTCGTCTTGAGTGAGGAAGTCCTTGCACTTGGTGTCGCCACCGGTGTTGACGATCTCGGAGGCCGAGCAGCCACTCAGGGCCACCGCCGCGGCTGATGCTGCAAGGACGAACTGCACGATTCGCTTCACTGGGAACCTCTCTCGATGAGAAAACGACGCCAAGGTGATTCACAGAATCGGGCAAATCGAAACCGGCATTGCCGTATGGCCGAAAACCGACGTGCAGTTCCGCCTGTTACTCAATGCGCTGCGTCATGGCCGCATCCGCTGTCGGTTGCGGTGTCTTGATCCGCGATACGGTGATTCGGGCGCCGTGCCCGGGCTCCAGGATCACGTGCTTGACCCGCTGGCTTTCGCCGCGTGCCGTCGTCGTCTCGAGCTCAACCCGGCGTAGCACCTCGCGCAGCACCACCCGCATCTCGGCCATCGCGAACGTTGCGCCCAGGCAGCGGCGCGCTCCGCCGCCGAACGGCAGCCACGTCGTCGGACTCAGGGTGGCTCCGATCATCCGGTCCGGGTCGAAGAGATCCGCGCCGGGATAGATCCGGTCATCGGAATGCACCAACCCGACCCCGGGAGCCACCATGACCCCGGCGGGCAGGTGATACCCGGCGATCTCCACCGGCTGCTTCAGGATCCGGCCGACGTCGAACACCACCGGCCGGTTGCGCAGTGTCTCTTTGGCTACCGCGTCGAGGTACTCGTCGTCGCCGGCTTCGGCGGCGCGCACCGCCTTGGCCAGCGTCGACGGATGCCGGATCAGCCGCTCCAGAGCCCACGACAAGCCGGTGGCCGTGGTGTCGTGGCCCGCGACGAGCAGCGTCATCAACTGGTCGCGCAACTCGGCGTCGGTCATCGTGCGGCCGTCCTGGTCGGCCGCACGCACCAGCATGGCCAGTGCGTCGGTGCGCGACGCCAGGTCCGGATCCGCGCGACGCTCGGCGATCTCGGCATACAGCAGGCGGTCGGCTTCATCGATGCGCCGGCGCACCCCGCGCCACGGCAGCTTCTTCTGCAGGGTGGGCGCGCTGATGGCCAGTAGTTCGAACGCCGACAGGTTCAACAGCCTCGGCAGCACCTCGCGCAACGCGGCCAGGCGCGCCGGATCGCTCGCACCGATGACCAGCCGCATGATGACCTCCAGGGTGATCTGCGACATCTTCGGTGCGACGGCAAACGCCTTGCCGACCGGCCAGCCCGCAATGTTGTCCGCCGCGATCTCGGCCATCACCGTGGTCTGCCGCGCGACCGCGTCACGGTGGAAGGGTTCGAGCATCAACCGCCGTCGGTCGCGGTGGACCTCGTCATCGACAACCAGGACCGACGCCGGGCCCAGCAGGCCGGACAGCATCGAATTCGCTTCGCCCGCATGGTAAATCGCGGGATCGCCGGCGAAGACCTGTTTGATGTCGGCGGGGTCGTCGAGATACACCAGCGTGCCCATCTGGGCGATCCGCAACGTGAACGTCTTTCCGTAGCGGCGGCGGCAGGCCGACACGAAGCGCGGCCAGTAACGCAGCATCAGTACGGCCTGGATGGCGGGTGGAAGTGGCGGACCCGGCGGCAGCGTCGACGTCGGCTTATTAGACATGAGTCCAGTATAGGAACACGCGGCCTGTGTAAGCGCCGAGATCGGCGAAAGCGTGCGTCCCCTCGAGGTTCTCCGGTGGTTTCTCGGGGGGCGCGAAGGGTAAGTTTGAGAGGTCAACCAGCCGGACGGCGGAAAGCCCATGGTGACCACTGATTTCTCGATTCGCAGCCCCGAGGCCGTCGAGGCCGAACGACTGCGAGCCCTGTACCGCTACGAGATCCTCGACACCGATCCGGACGAAGCGTTCGACCGCATCGCGCGGGTCGCCGCTCGCTCCCTGGACAAGCCCGTCGCTTCGATCACATTCGTCGACGAGGACCGCATCTGGTTCAAGGCGATGTACGGCGTCGACGGCGTCTCCGAGATCCCGCGCGATGCCGGACTGTGCAGCCTGGCTATTCGCGACAATCGGACCTACGCGGTGCGCGACGCCGCTGCCGACCCGTATGCCGCTCAAATCCCCAGCGTGACCGGCAAATTCGGAATTCGGTTCTATGCCGCGGCGCCTATCACGACGGCCGACGGTTATCAATTGGGAACCGTCAGCGTCCTCGATACCGAACCCGGCGACGTGACGGACGACCAGCTGGCCACGTTGGAGGACCTCGCCGCGATCGTCATGAATGCACTCGAACTGCGACTGTCGGCGCTGACCACCGTGCGCACCGAGCGCGAGCTGCGCGACACCGCCCAGGAGTACGCCTCGGTGCTGCAACGCGCCCTGCTGCCCGCGGCTCTGCCGGCGATACCCGGCCTGTCGATGGCCGCGCACTACCACCCGGCCGCCTCCGGTCAGGTGGGTGGCGACTTCTATGACGTCTTCGGTGTTGCTCGCGACGAGTGGGCCTTTTTCCTCGGCGACGTCGAGGGCCACGGGGCCGCCGCAGCGGCCGTCACCGCGCTCGTCCGGCACACCCTGCGCGCAGCGGCACTGCATTACGACGACCCCACCGACGGCCTGGCCGAACTGAACGCGGCGCTGATCGCCGACCCGAACGAGCGGCGCTTCTGCACGGTCTTGTCGGGCAAGTTGCGACCCGAAGCCGACGGATTCCGAATCACCCTGGCAACCGGCGGGCACCTACCGGCGCTGCTGCTGGATCGCGAGAGCGGATCCATTCGACCGATTCGCTCGTCGGGCGGCATGTTGATCGGTGCCGTCGCAGACGCCACGTTCGAGGCGTGCGAGACGTTGCTGACCGCCGGTCAGACGCTGCTGCTCTACACCGACGGCATTGTCGAGGCCAGGCCCGACGGCCACACCACTTTCGGGGAGCCGGCGCTGCGACTCTTCCTGGCTGAGCGGGCCGGAATGCCAGCCACCCAGCTGGTGGCTGAACTGGCCGAACTGGGCGCTGCTCTGCGCCCCGACGATGATGTGGCGTTCCTGGCGCTGACTGTCGTTGGGGCATCTGAGGGCGCGGTGCGTTAGCCTTGAGCGGTCGGCCCGGTAGAATTCGGGCGTAGACAACGCGCCGTAAGCAGATCGGCGCCAAAGAGCTAGTAAGTTCTTGCCAGGTTCAGACGGCAGCCTCGCAGGCATGACGTAATTGCGAGCGCGCCGTCCGGCGCGCGTAATGAGGTGAATCTTGGACGAACAAGCCACTACCACCACCGGGACGACGACCGCGGCCAATACTGGCTGCGTGATCAACGAGGAGTGGTTCGGGCGAACGGTCGTCATTTCTGCATCCGGTGTGGTCGATATGCTCACGTCGCCGCAGCTGGAGGCCAGCATCACCACCTCGCTGACCAAAAACCCGGCCGCCATCATCGTTGACCTGTCTGAGGTCGACTTCCTGGCCTCGGCCGGAATGGGTGTTCTGGTCGCCGCCCGTGACAAGGCGTCGGCGGAGATCGGCTTCGGTGTCGTGGCCAGCGGGCCTGCGACAAGCCGGCCGCTCAAACTCGTCGGTTTGGCCGATATCATCGGCCTCTACGCGACACTTGATGAGGCGCGCGTCGCACTTGGTGAGTAATTCTCGCAAGTTGGGTATAAGAGATTTGCCATGACGACACCGAGTTACGCCAGTCCCGCAGCCGACGGTGACCGCTTCATACGCAACGATGTCGTCGCTGACGCGCACAACGCAGCCAGGGTCCGCGATGAGTTCGCAACCTGGTTGCGGGCGTGCGGAGACATCGACCGAGTTCGTTTCAGCGACGTCGTGCTGGCGGTCAACGAGGCCCTGGCCAATACGGCCGAATTTGCCTACCTGCTGAAAGGCGGGGTCGGCACCATCGACGTGGAAGCCGTTCGCGACAGTGACAACCTGACCGTGACGATCGCGGATCAAGGTCACTGGCGCGAGTCGACGCCGGCCACACAGAGCCGGGCGCGCGGCCGGGGCATCCCGCTGATGCGGGCCCTCGCCGACCACGTCACGATCGATTCCTCAGCGTTGGGCACCACCGTGTGCCTGCGCTTCGAGCAGTTTCACGCCGTGCAGAAGTCCGACGACGCCAGGGTCGGATAGCTCTCAGGCCGGCTCGTACCGCAACATCGTGATGCCCGCGTCGGGATAGTCGCAGAACACCGGCGCCAAGCACATGCCGACTCTCAGGTCCGCCGGTTCGGCGTTGACGATCTCGGTCGAGAACCGCGGCCCCTCGTCCCATTGAACGACCGCCAGGAGCTGCGGCGCATCGGCCGCGAAGTGTGGTGCCACCGGCCGATAGGCGACCGTATAGGTGTAGAGCGAGGCGGCCCCGGAGATCTCCCGCCACTCCAGATCGTCGGCCAGCGTTCCCGGCGCCAGTACCCGCGGATAGAACACGTACCGTTGCGCGGACGGCGAGTACTGGATGCGGACCTTGTGTTCGGCCAGGGCATCCCAGAACGGCTGCGTGGTCGGCGTCGGGATGGGCATCGGCCTGTCGAAGTCGCCCACGGTTAGTCGCCTTCCAATACGAGGGTGGTCTGTTCGCTCAAGATGCCGCCATTGCCCGAGACGAACGCGCGGTTGCAGTCCTTGACCTGGGTGGCGCCCGAGCGGCCCATGATCTGACGGGCGGCATCGCAGATGTGATGCATGCCGCCTGCTGTGCCGGCCTGCCCGTAACCCAGCTGGCCACCCGCGGTGTTCATCGGAAAGTCGCCGCGGAACGTCAGGTCGTGCTCGGCCACGAACTGCAGGCCCTTGCCCTTCTCGCAGAACCCGGCGTCTTCGAGGCTGAGCAGCACCGTGATCGTGTAGCAGTCGTAGATCGACACCATGTCCATGTCGGCCGGGGCCAGCCCGGCCATCGAGAACGCGGACGCGGCGGCCTTGATCATCGGCGTCTGTAGCAGCTCGTGGGCGTAGGTGGGCGTCTTGTAGGGCACCCGCTCGCCGAATCCCTTGATCCACACCGGGCGGTTGGCGCTGCGGCGGGCCAAATCGGCCCCTGTGACCAGTACTGCCGCTCCGCCCATCACCGGCATCACGATCTCCAGCATGTGCAGCGGTGCGGCGATGATCGGGCTGTTGACCACGTCGTCGACGGTGATCGGTGCATCCAGGAAGATCGCCCCCGGCGTGTGATTGGCGTTGACCCGCTGGTCGACGCTGATCTTGGCCATCGTCCGCTCGTCGTAGCCGTAGGTGGCGCCGTACAGCGTCGCGACCTGGCCATAGGGCCCGTTCTGCCCGAGATTGCCGTAGGGAATCTCGAATTCGGCCTGCGGCGAGCCGTACCGGTTGCTCGATGCCCCGAAGTACATCAGCTCGCTGACGTCCAGCGGCTTCTGTGCACTCACCGGGGTCAGCGGCGTCGCCGGGATCACGCACAGCACCGCGTTGCACAGGCCCAGCTCGATGGCGGCTGCGGCGCGCCACACCATCGCCACCGCGCTCGCCCCACCGAGGTCGACCATCTCGGCGAAATTGGCTTTGATGCCGAGGTACTCGATGACCGTCGACGGTACGAAGATCTGCGATTCCTGCAGGTGCGTGGTGCAGATGCCGTCCACGTCCGATGCCGACAATCCCGCGTCGTCCAGTGCTGCCGCCGCCAGTCGCGCCCACTGCTCGAGGGTGAACTCCAGCGGCCCGGTCGGTCGCTTGGTGGAGGGGAGTTCGGTGTAGCCGACGATCGCGGCCTCTCCGCGCAGACCCATACCGCTTTCCTCCAAGTCATTGCCCAATAACATTGAGGATGTAATCATATTGAGCGCTCAATGAAAATTTGTTGCGGCGAGAGGTAGCTCACAGTGGACGGTGCACCATCGTTGGACGGCAAGGTCGCCGTCGTCACCGGCACCAGTCGCGGGGTAGGACTCGGTATCGCACACGAATTGCTGCGCGCCGGAGCCACTGTCGTGGGCTGCTCACGCGGACCCTTGGACGCGATGCCCGGGGTGGCCGAGCAGCCCGAGTGGCTGGCGCGTTCCTCGCAGCGGGTGTGCGATCAGGGCGACTACCGAGCCATTGACGCGTTCGTGGACGGGGTGGTGGCCGATTATGGCCGCATCGACATCCTGGTCAACAACGCCGGCGGCACCGTGCCCGCCCCCCATGTCGAGAGCATCCCGAGCCTCGTCTCCCACATCCAGGGCGCCCCTACCGCGGACGACGAGTACGAGCGCACAGTGTTGTTCCACGCCTTCGCCATCCAGATGAATCTGATCAGCCCGATGTGGTTCGCCATCCGGGTGTTCAGGCAGATGCGTCATCAGGACGGCATCGGTTCGATCGTCAACATCTCCAGCGGTGCAGGGCATCCCGCCGGATCGCCGACACTGGTGTCCTACGGTGCGGCCAAATCCGGCCTCAATCATCTGACCCGGTCGCTGGCCGAAGAATGGGGACCGAAGGTGCGGGTGAATTGCCTGGCGCTGGGGCCGACGATGACCGACAACTTCAAGTCGTTCGTGCTGCCGAAAGATGACCCGACGGGGGAGAGGTACTTTCACGCCGTACCCATGCACCGGGCCGGCGAGCCGGCGGAGGTCGGTCGCGCGGTGGTGTTCTTATGCAGTGGCACAGCTGATTTCATCAATGGCACGACTATCGAGATCGACGGCGGCATGATGCCGGGCGTGCTGTACGAGGCGGGCTTGAAGACGATCACGGATCTGCTGTGAAGCGCGTCATCCAGTTCTCCACCGGCAACGTCGGCAAGCACGCCTTGCCGATGATCATCGACCGGCCCGGCCTGCAGCTGGTCGGCCTGCACGCGCACGGCGCAGACAAGGTGGGCCGCGACGCCGCGCAGATCTGCGGGCGGCCCGACCCGACGGGAGTCATCGCCACTGACGACATCGAGGCCCTGGTGGCACTGGGCGCCGACTGCGTGGTGTACACCTCCCAAGCCGAGATGCGCCCGCAGCAGGCGATCGAGGAGATCTGTCGCTTCCTGCGGGCCGGCACCAATGTCGTCGGCACCTCGATGGTGTGGCTGGTCGCGCCGCACCACGCGGACGCGTGGATCCGCGAACCGTTGGCGCAGGCCTGCGCCGACGGTGGCACCTCGCTCTACATCAACGGCGTCGACCCCGGCTACTCCGGGGACAGCCTGGTCTACACGGCATTGACGCTGGCCGGACGCGCCACCTCGATCACGGTGTCGGAGATCTGCGACTACGGCAGTTACGACGACGCCGAATTCACCGGTGTCAGCTTCGGTTTCGGCACCACACCGGACCACACCCCGATCATGTTCGCGCCCGGCGTGCTGTCCTCGTTGTGGGGCGGACAGGTCCGTTCGCTGGCCGAGGTGCTCGGTCTCAGCCTCGACGAGGTGCGCGAGCGGCACGAAAACTGGGTGACGCCCGAGCCGATCGAGTGCACGATGATGAATGTGCAACCCGGCCATGTGGCCGCCGTACGGTTCGCGGTCGAGGGAATCCGCGACGGGGAGCCGGTCATCACGATGGAGCATGTCAACCGGCTCACCCCGGCCACCGCGCCCGACTGGCCCTATCCGCCCGACGGCCGCCTCGGCGTGCACCGGGTGGTGGTCCACGGCAGCCCCGGGGTCGAGCTCAACACCCATCTGGGGCTGGACGGCGTCGACCACAATGACGGCGGTGTGATCTCGACGGCCGCGCGCGCCGTCAATGCCATTGACGCGGTCTGCGCCGCACCGCCAGGTGTGTTGTCGGTCAAGGATCTACCGGTCACGCATGCCGACTCGGTGATGTGGTGACTCCAAAGATCGCGCCGCGTCGGCCGCCGGGCGGTAGTCAAGTGCGCGCGGACCGCACCCGCGAGGCGGTGCTGGACGAGACCGTGCGCTGCGTGGTCGAGGAGGGGTTTGCTGCCGCAAGCGCCAAGCACATCGCCGAACGGGCCGGCGTGACCTGGGGTGTCGTGCAATATCACTTCGGCGACCGCGACGGGCTGCTGATGGCCGTCGTCGACCGGGGGTTCACCGAACTGCTGGAGTTGCTGCGCAACCTGCCACCCCCGTCGGCCGCGCAAACCCGGCGCAAGCGGGTGGAATTGGTGGTCCACGCCGCGTGGGAAGCCTTCTCCAGCCCGACCTCGCGCGCCTCGCTGGAGATTCTCATCGGCACCCGGGCCATGCGCGACGAACGAGGCACCCGACGCCTGGTCGAATTGCAAAGGGCCATATCGGATTTGAGCCGCGATATCGCCGAGGGGCTGGACAACCCGCACGCCGTGGCGATCGGTGACCTCATCTGGGCGACCATGCGGGGGTTGGTGATCACCCAGCTCGTCATGGCCGTACCACAGCACAGCAATCGTGAGCTGACCGCACTGGTCGACGTGATCTGCTCATACCTCGATCGACATGCGCAAACACAATGAGCACCAAGCAAAGTCACAGTTAGGTCATAGGAGCGCGCCGACTCGGCGCGCCTGAGTGACTTTGGCGGCGAGCCGTGGTGATCATGGCCGAATGACCGAACCGCTGGGTATCTCCGTGGGCACGACCAGCCTTGTCGCCGTACGCGCCGGCGCGGCACCGGTCATCTGTCCCGCCGAGGTCACGATCGGCGATCAGCTGTGGACCGGATTCGTCGACCGCGTCGGCGATCCGACACCGTTGACACACGACGGGTTCGCTTACCGTGCCGAGCAGTTGCTCGCCGCGGCGCTTTCCGGGCTGGCCGACACCGAAGGCTCCGGCCTGGCAGCGGTATCGGCGGTAGCGGTTCCCGCGCACTGGGGTCCGGGTCGCCGCGACGCGCTGCGCGATGCGCTGTGGGATCTGCCGGCACTGGCCACGGCCCCCGCCCCGCCGGTGCTGGTCTCCGATGCGACTGCCGCGCTGCGGTCCCTGCAGACCGACCCCGGGCTCCCGCGCCACGGCGTGATCGTGGTGTGCCACTTGGACACCGGGGGCACATCCGTGACGCTAGCCGACGGCGCTGCAGACTTCCGCCAGATCGGCGAGACGGTGCGCTTCGCCGAGCCATCCGGTGAGGACGCCGGTGTGCTGGGGGCCCTCGATGGCGCACTGCAACATGCCCGGATCGCGCGCACCGATATCAGCGCCGTTGCCGCCATTGGCGAACACGCGACACCGGTTGTCGTGCAACAGCTTTCCACCCGTCTGCAGATTCCGGTCAGTGTCTCGGCGCACCCGCAGCTGGATGCCGCGCTGGGCGCCGGTCTGGCCGCGGCCCGCCAGCTGGCGGCCGACGCGCCGACCGGCATGGCTCCGGCACCGCTGATCGCCGACGTCGGCCCGCAGTCGGCGACGATGGCCGCGGCGCTGGCCTGGTCCAACGACGAGGCGTCCGACGTGGCCGCCGGTAGCGAACAGTCCTACGGTTACTCCGATTACGACTATCGCGGGTATGGCGACGACGAGGACGATGACCTGTCGATCCTCGGCGGCCAACCACTCGAGAAACGCGGGTCGGGGCTGACTCGCAGCGTGCCGCTGCTGCTCGGCGGGGCGGCTGCCGTCGCCGCCGTGGCTGTCGGAGGCTTCGCCTACACCCTCACCGGAATCAGCACGCCCGATAGGCCATCGGTCAAGCCTCTTCCGGCCACCGCGGTCACCTCGGTCGTGAGCAGCCCGCCGCCGGCGGTCGAACCCGCGACGGTGACCAATCCGCCGGTACAGACCGTCACCGAGCAGGCTCCGGCCCCGCAGACCCCGACGACCGTCATCACCGTGGCGCCCACGACCACGACGACGCCGCCCACCACCACGACGCCCACCAGCACGACGACCACCACCCCGACGACCACCACCACGACAACAACGACGACAACGACGACAACGACCACGCCCACCACCACGACGACGACATCGACGACCACGCCGACGACGACCACCACGGCCGCGACGACCACGACCGACTGGGACACCACGACGACCACACGGCGGCCGCTGATCCCTGGCCTGCCACCCCCGCCGCAGATCCCCGGATTGCCCCCGATGCCGAATCTCAACGTCGTCGGCTGAGGTTTGCCCGGCCGCGTTTCGGGCATCCCCGCGCAGGTGACCACCACCGTAGGAACCCTCAAAGCGCTCGCGCTGGTGTGCAGCCTCAAGCCCAGCCCGGCATCGTCCAGCAGCGAACTGATCGCCCAGCACGTCTTCGAGACACTGCGTGGTCTGGGTGTGGACTGTGAATCGCTTCGCGCGGTCGACTTCGCGATCGCCCCCGGTGTCGAGGCCGATATGGGCGACGGCGACCAATGGCCGAGCATCAGAACCAAGGTGCTCGACGCCGACATCCTGCTGATCAGCACACCGATATGGCTCGGTCACCCCTCGAGCGTCACCCAGCGTGTCCTGGAGCGCCTTGACGCGGAACTGTCGAACAAGGACGACGACGGTCGTCCGGTCATGGTCGGCAAGGTGGCAATCGTCAGCGTGGTCGGCAACGAGGACGGCGCGCACAAGGTCATCGCCGACCTGTTCCAGTCGCTCAACGATGTCGGCTACAGCATTCCCGCGCAGGGCTCCACCTACTGGAACGGCGAGGCGATGCAGTCCACGGACTACAACGATCTCGACGAGGTGCCCGAGGCGGTGGCGTCGGCGACCGCGGCGGCCGCACGCAATGCGGTGCACCTCGTCCGCCTGTTGCGCGCTGCGAAATACCCGGCTTACGAGTGAGTTACCGGGGCTCGGCTCCCGGCACGCCGGTGCGGACCGCCACCGATTGCGCTGAGCCGGTCTCGAACACCTCGATGATCACGTCGTCGTCGGCGTATCCGCCGATCCGGTTCAATCCCGGCGTCGCGGCGACGACGGCAGTGACGGCGTCACCGGACAGCGGATAGTCGGCCACCGGGTGGCGCCAGTGCGCGGTGACGATGGTGGCATCCGACTGCAGCCGGGGTAGTTCCCGGTGCAGTGTTGTGCGCAGCGTGTCAGCGTCGAAGTAGTAGCCCATTTCTGAGATCAGCACCAGATCGAAATCTGTTGCCGGCCAACTCGTATCGAATGATTGATTGAGCAGGGTCACCGAGTCGCGGCACCCGCCGGCGCGCAGGCGGGCATCCGCTTGTGCCAGCGCCGTGTCGGCCACATCGGTGGCCGTCACGTGGTCACATCGGGCACTGAGGTGTTCGGTGAGCACCCCGATCGAACATCCCGGCTCGAACGCGTGGCGGTAACGTTCGCGGGGCAGCACGGCGAGGGTGATCGCATACTTGCGGCGTTCGTACCATCGCGAGGAGAGCTGCCAAGGGTCACTCGACTCCGCGTAGAGGGCGTCGAAGTAGTCCGGGGGCAGCCTGCCCGTCATCGGAACACCACCTCGCCAACGCGCTCCAACCGTGCCAGCACATGCGGCGCCAGGATCGGTTCCCGGTTCGCGCCATCGGATCCGACCTGGCTCCTGAAGGCTGCGATAGCAGCGCTCTTTCGTTGCTTCGCAACAGCATTCATGGCTACCCGGGTCGCTCGATGCCACGGTACGACGTCGTCGCCGGGTCTGGCCCAGTGCCACATCCACACCGGGTACTCCAGGAGCACGGCTGCGGTGCGGGACGCCGCGACGGCAGCCGCCCGCCCGACCGCCTCGTGATCGGGATGCCCGTCACCACGCCACGTCGCCGCACACCACGTGCCCGGGCCGCGGTTGGACAGCACGTCGGTGAGCAGGTCGGTCAGCTCGGATTCCTGTTCAGCGAGCCGTCCGTCGGCGAGCCCGAGGAAAGTGGGGATATCAAGACCCAACAGTGTTGCTGCCGAACGTGACTCACTGCGCCGGGTTTCCTCGAGCTGCGATCGTTCGGACGCCGACAGACCTGCCCAGGCCCCGCCCCCGTCGCTGGCGATGACCGTGTGCACGTCGATGCCGCGAGCCGCGATCGAGAACGCCGCCGCGCCGAAACCAAGCACCTCGTCGTCGGGATGGGGTGCCACCACGACAAGCCCCGGGCACTGATCCAGCGGCAGCACCGGATACGGGCTCTGGCGCTGAACCCATTCTTCGGCGGGTGTTCCGCCTCCGGCGATAGGTCTGGCGGCGAACCGTGCCGCATTGCTCGCCGCGACGGCACTCACCGGGCCACCAGGGCACCCAGTGCCGCGAGGTCCTTCTCGGCGTGGCTCTGCCGGACGTACATGCTCAGATCGGCGACACGGCGGGCGTGCGCTTCGTCCAGGGCCAGCGGGGCAGGGCCCAATGCCCGGGCGGTGCGGCCGATGACCGCATCGACCGCGGTCTCGACGGCCGCGCGCAACCGCCTGGCCGCCACCTCGGCGTCGCTGTCCGGAGCGGTATCGACCTCCGCGGCGGTGCTCGCCATCAGGGCGGCCGCGGCGGCCAGTGCCGAGTCCACGGCGCCGAGATGGGCTGCGGCATGCGGGTTGTCGCGCTGTTTCTCGGCCACCGCCCGATACAGGGGTGCGGCGACAGCGCGGGCGGCACCCAGCCAGCAGGCGGCGACGCCCGCCGCGCCATGCCAAAAGCCCGGCCGCGTCAGATACTCGTCTACGCCGCCGACCGGGATGGCAGGCGCGGCGTCGAACCGCACCGACCGGGTGTCGGAGTCGGCCATGCCGGAGTTTCGCCACTCGCTCGGCAACAACTGAACGCCGCGGCCGTGCAGGTCTACCGCGTATAGGCCGCGGGCACCGGTCTCGGTGTGGGCCGTCACCAGAGCGTCGGCGCAGAGCCCGGCACCGGAGCACCACGCCTTCGTTCCGCTCAGCGTCACGACGTCGCCGTCGCGCAGAGCGGTCACCACCGCCCCGGGGGCTTCGGCCGCCCACACGCCCCACAACCGGCCCGGCCGCACCGGCGGTCCGCGGAGTTCGGCCAGGATCGCCACGGCGTCGGTGTGTGCCTCCGCGAGTCGGCCGGCGACCACGTCCCGTTCGCACAGGTCGGCCAAGGACTGCCAACGCGTCAGGGTGCCACCCGAGCCGGGTAACGGGAGATTCAGCTCACCGGCGTCAAGCCACCGCTGCACGGTCGCGGTGCTCATGCCGAGTCGCGTTCCGGAACCAGCATGCCTCGCAGATGGGCTGCGAATCCGGCTGGGGCACGGCCGATCTGGCGTGCGGAGGTGGCCACCGACAGGCGGGTATCGCGGCGGATGCGGTAACCGGTCACTTCGAAACGATGGACCAGGTCGACGTCCTCGCCACTGGACAGCGCATCGAATCCGCCGACATGCCAGTAGGCGTCGGCCGCGAAACCCATGTTCGCGCCGTGGACGTGATCATGGGCGACGCGGCCGGGCTGGATCTTGGCGTGATAGGCCCGTAGGTAGCGACCGACCGCCTTCATCGGGATCTGGCGCCAGTTCGTGATCCGCACGACGCCGAGGACCATATCGGCTCTGGCGGAGAGCTGGCGCACCAGCCAATTGGCGTCCACCCGGCTGTCCGCGTCGGTGGTTGCGTACCAGGTGGTCGGTCCGGTCACACCCTCGTTGCGGGCGTAAGAGAAGCCGGCGGCACGGGCCGCTCCGACGCTGCGGGCGTCGATCTCCAGGAAGTGCACGTCGGGACCGAAGCGGTCCGACAGTGCGTTGCTTCCGTCATTGCAGCTGTCCAGCACGACCACCACCGTCACCGGAATACCGGCTCTCGCGGCCGCGGCCAACACAGCCAGCAGGCATTCCGGTAGGGCCGACGACTCGTTGTGGGCGGGCACGACGATCGCCGCCCTGTCGAAACCAGTAGCAGCCACGGCAGTGAAATAGCCGGTGGCCGCGATTTTCACACCCCGTCGCAGACGCAGGGGTTCGCAGCCCCCGTCGATTCGACGGTCACCGGCGGGAGCGTCGCCGGTATCAGCGGCGTCCAGATCGGACCCGGCGCCACACTGTTGCACCGAATATCCTTGCCGCCCAACAACTTCGAGAGAGTAGCCGAGAGGTTCACGATCGCACCCGTGGTCGCGGCGAACCGCGTCAGCCCGGATTCAACTGTGCTTGCGCCGCATCAACGATCTTGGCCGCCACCTCGGCCAGCGGAACGTTGGTGTCGTGCGACAGCTGCCGCAGCATTTCGAACGCCTGGTTGGCGTCTTTGCTGTAGCGCTCCATGATCATGCCCTTGGCCTGGCCGATGATGTCGCGACTGGCCAAGGCCTCGCGGAATTGCGATTCGCGCCGTGCCGCGTCCCACACCAGGGCCGAGTGCGCGGCGAACAGCGAGCCCAGCTGTTTGGTTCGTTCGTCGAATGCGTTGGGACGTTCGGCGAAGACATTCAGCGCCCCCATCACCTTTCCGGTCAGGAACAGTTGATAGCCCATGATGCTGCGCACCGGTGTGGTCTTCAGAGCCTCGGCGCAGAATGCCGGCCAGCGGGTCTCGCCGGACAGATCCGCGACGTGCACCACGCGGTGGTCCCAGGCCGACGACAGGCATGGGCCTTCCCCGGTGTGCCGTTGAATGTCGTCGATCCGAACCGCCCACGAATGCGTCGCCGCGGGGGTGTCGATTTCGGACTGGCTTGCCGTCACAGTGATGTTGGCGTACTCCGCACCGGGCAGTTCCGCCGCGGCGTGCTCCACGAGTTCGGCGACCACACCGCCGCCAAGGGTCCGCCGTTCGTAGAGGCTGCGGGCGATTTCCGCGATGCGGGCAGCCGCATCCGCGAGTTCCTCTTGATCATCGACCGGCATGACTGCTCGCATACCCGCCACGATGGACGGCGCAACCTCGATGCGCCGACGGGTTGACCGGAGGTTGCTGAGGGAACGGCCGGCTCTACACCACCGACAGGTAGCGCCGGGTGATGACCCGCTGAACCAGCGAGGCCACCGGCGACCCGACCTGGCTCCACCACGTCGCCGGTCTGGAGAACGCCACCACCTCGGCGTGCACGGACTCGTCCCCGGGCTCGAAGCGCACCCCGAACATTTCCTCGCCGGACACCGCATGGCCGGGCAGACTTCCGTAGGCGAAGCCGCGCCGGTTGGGCTCGTCGACCACGTAAACCACCCGGCAGGGCGCGGCGAACGGACCCAGCCGACCGAGAACATCCGTGCCCACCTCTGCCACTTCCGTCGTGGCGGCGACCCGCAGGCCCGCACCGCGCAGCATTCCGTAGCGCATCACTGCGTGGGCCGCTCGCTCGAACCGGTCTCGGCCGCTACCGATCCGGGACGACAGCCGCACGTGGTGATAGCCCGCAGGCAATTCCGCCGCCGTAGCGCCGACCTCGGCATAGGTCAGCGGGCGGTCGGCCAGGTCGCTGAGCTTCACAGCTACACCTTCGCACTACGCCTCTTACGTACGCTCGACGTAAGTAGCCCGCATCCGGCGGCATACGGTAACCAGGTGGTAGAGGACATGACGGCGGCGGTCCATCCCGGTGGCGGATTCAACCCGCCGGTGCCGACGAGCAAGGGCGGGCCGGATTACGGCCGGTTCCTCGACGCGGTGCGCGACCTGCAGGACCACGCTCGCGCCGTGGACGCGCCCGATGAGGTGATCACCCGGGCCGCTGACCTTCTCGAGCAAGCGTCGGCGCTGCTGACGCCCTACGACGCCGACGAATGGACCGCGCCTTCGGGGCGGCGAATGGACCTGCCGATGCGCGGCAGCATCCTGGCCGTCCCCAACGAGACGGAGGTCGGCGAGGACGGCCGGCTGCGGGGCTGGGTCCGGTTCCGGCGCTACCACCTTGGTCGCAACGGCGCGGTCCACGGCGGTTTCATCGCCCATCTCTTCGATTCGGTCCTGGGCAAGACGTCGATCATGCTGACCGGCGGGACCGTCCGGCGGACCGCATACCTGCATGTCAACTACCGCAAGATCGTGCCTATCGAGAAGGAACTCCAGGTCGAGGCCGGGGTTGTGCGGACCGAGGGCCGCAAAGTCTTCGTCGATGTCCGGCTCTGCGACGGCGACGACCTGCTGGCCGATGGTGAAGGACTGTTCGTGGCGCTGAAACCGGGGCAGCCGTGACGCAGCTACTGCATCGATGGAAGCACCGGCGGGAGCGGCTGCGGACGCGGCCGGTCGCCGATTTCGCGTACCGAGCCGTGGTCGGCGTCGTCGGACTCGCCGTGCTTACCGTCGGCATCGTCGCCATTCCGTACCCGGGCCCCGGCTGGGCGATCGTGTTCGTCGGCCTGGCGATTCTGGCCAGCGAGTTCTATTGGGCGCACCGCACCCTGTCGTTCACCAAAGACCGCTATGACAGTGCGATGGGATGGTTCCGCGGGCAGGGTAGGTGGGTCCAGGCCTTGGGCGCGGTGCTCACCGCCGCGGTGGTGGTCGCCACGCTGTGGCTGTTCGGCGCGGTGGGCTGGTCGGCGGGACTGCTCGGCTTCGACCATCCCGCGTTGGACAGCCCCATCGGCCTCGGCGCCTGACCAGCACCCCGATAGCATGGTCGGCGATTCCCGCCGCCCCTGGCGAGAATCGGATTGAGCCCCACTACGCCGAAAGAGGCCCGCGATGAGCGCCCCCGCACACCCCGCCCCAGCTGCCCCGATCCGGGTGCCTGCCGGGACTACCGCGGGCACGGCGGTGCGCGATGCGGGTCTGCCGGGCCGCGGTGAACCCGGTGCGATCGTCGTCGTACGCGACGCCGAGGACAAACTGCGCGACCTGAGCTGGACGCCGGACACCGACGTCGAGGTCATCCCGGTCGCCGCCGACACCGAGGACGGCCGTAGCGTGATCCGGCACTCGGCCGCCCATGTGCTCGCCCAGGCGGTGCAGGAGCTGTTCCCGCAAGCCAAGCTCGGCATCGGCCCGCCGATCACCGACGGCTTCTATTACGACTTCGACGTGCCCGAGGCGTTCACGCCCGAAGATCTGGAGAAGCTCGAGAAGCGGATGCAGAAGATCGTCAAGGACGGTCAGCTGTTCGCGCGACGGGTATACGAGTCCAAGGACCAGGCCCGCGCCGAGCTCGCGAACGAGCCGTACAAGCTGGAACTGGTAGACGACAAGTCCGGCGACGCGGACATCATGGAAGTCGGCGGTGACGAGCTCACCGCCTACGACAACCTCAATCCCCGCACCCGCGAACGGGTTTGGGGTGATTTGTGCCGCGGGCCGCACATCCCCACGACCCGCTACATCCCGGCGTTCAAGCTGACCCGCAGCTCGGCGGCGTACTGGCGCGGCGACCAGAACAATGCCAGCCTGCAACGCATCTACGGGACGGCCTGGGAATCGCAGGAGGCGCTGGACCGCCACCTCGAACTGATCGAGGAGGCGCAGCGCCGCGACCACCGCAAGCTCGGGGTGGAGCTGGACCTGTTCAGCTTCCCCGACGAATTGGGTTCGGGCCTACCGGTTTTCCATCCGAAGGGCGGCATCATCCGGCGTGAGCTGGAGGACTACTCGCGGCGCAAGCATGAGCAGGCCGGCTACGAATTCGTCAACACCCCGCACATCACCAAGGAACAGCTCTACATCACCTCAGGTCACCTGGAGTGGTACGCCGACGGCATGTTCCCGCCGATGCACATCGACGCCGAGTTCGACGAGGACGGCAAGCTGCGCAAACCGGGGCAGGACTACTACCTCAAGCCCATGAACTGCCCGATGCACCACCTGATCTACCGGGCCCGGGGCCGGTCCTACCGCGAACTTCCGTTGCGGCTCTTCGAGTTCGGCTCGGTGTACCGCTATGAGAAATCCGGTGTGGTGCACGGGCTGACCCGGGTGCGCGGCATGACGCAGGACGATGCGCACATCTACACCACCCGCGAGCAGATGCGCGACGAGCTCGCCTCGCTGCTGCAGTTCGTGCTCGACCTGCTCGCCGATTACGGCCTGAACGACTTCTACCTGGAGCTGTCGACCAAGAACCCGGAGAAGGCCGTCGGCTCCGACGAGATGTGGGACGAGGCCACCGAAACACTGCGTGAGGTAGCCGAGGCCTCCGGTCTGCATCTGGTGCCCGATCCCGGGGGAGCGGCGTTCTACGGGCCCAAGATCTCCGTCCAGGTCAACGACGCACTGGGCCGCAGCTGGCAGATGTCGACCATCCAGCTCGACTTCAACATGCCCGACCGTTTCGAGCTGGAATACACCGCGGCCGACGGCACCCGCCAGCGACCGGTGCTGATCCACCGCGCGCTGTTCGGCTCGATCGAGCGGTTCTTCGGAGTGCTCACCGAGCACTACGCCGGCGCTTTCCCGGCCTGGCTGGCGCCCGTGCAGGCGGTCGGCGTCCCGGTCGCGGAAGCCCACGTGCCGTACCTGGAAGACGTTGCCGCGGAGCTGAGGTCACGCCGCGTGCGGGTCGAGGTCGACACCAGCGACGACCGGATGGCCAAGAAGCTTGTGAATCACACCAACCAGAAGGTGCCGTTCATGTTGCTGGCCGGTGACCGCGACGTGGAGGCCGGCGCCGTGAGCTTCCGGTTCGGAGACCGCACCCAGATCAACGGAGTACCCCGGGGTCAGGCGATCGACACGATCGTGAAATGGATCGCCGATCGTGAGAATGCCACGCCCACAGCCGAACTGGTGAAGGTCGACGGTGGCTGACGACGCGAAGGCGTACACCGATCGGGGCGCGGGGGAGCCCGACCGCCTCCAGCGGCTGTGGACACCGCACCGGATGAGCTACATCCTCGATGTGCCCGCACAGAAGTCGGCCGGCGGGTCGGCGGGATCGTCGCAGCCGTTCACCGACATCCCCACCCTGCCCGACGAGGACGGTTTGGTGGTGGCCCGCGGTGAGCAGGTCTACGTCGTGCTGAATCTTTATCCGTACAACCCCGGTCACCTGATGGTGGTGCCCTACCGGCGGGTGTCGGAACTGGAGGATCTGTCCACCGACGAGAGCGCGGAGCTGATGGCCTTCACGCAGAAGGCGATTCGCGTCATCAAGGCGGTGTCGAGCCCGGACGGCTTCAACGTCGGGCTCAACCTCGGCAGGTCGGCAGGCGGATCGTTGGCCGAGCACCTGCACATGCATGTGGTGCCCCGCTGGGCCGGCGACGCCAACTTCATCACGATCGTCGGTGAAACCAAGGTCATCCCGCAGCTGCTGCGTGACACTCGCAAGCTGCTGGCCGACGGGTGGGCTGCGCAGCCGTGAGCGACTTCTACCTGATGACCCGCGCGGCGTACGCCAAGCTGAGCACGCCGGTGGCCAAGGCCGCGCTGAAGGTCGGGTTGACCCCGGACATGGTGACGATCATCGGCACCGCGGGTTCGGTGCTCGCCGCACTGATCATGTTTCCGATCGGTCAGCTGTGGTGGGGTTCGGTGGCTGTGTTCGTCTTCGTGCTCGCCGACATGCTCGACGGTGCCATGGCGCGGCAACGGGGCGGCGGCACCCGGTTCGGGGCGGTTCTCGATGCCACGTGCGACCGCATCAGCGACGGCGCGATCTTCTGTGGGTTGCTCTGGTGGGTGGTCTTCAGCATGCACAGCTCGTCGTTGGCTGTTGCCACGATGATCTGCCTGGTGACCTCGCAGGTGATCTCCTACGTCAAGGCCCGCGCCGAGGCCAGCGGGCTCGAGGGCGGCGGTGGACTGATCGAGCGTCCCGAGCGGCTGATCATCGTGCTGGTCGGCGCCGGATTCTCCGACCTGCCGTTCTTCCCGATTCCGATGGTGTTGCCCATCGCGATGTGGCTGCTGGCGGTGACCAGTCTGGTGACGGTGGGCCAGCGGGTGCACTCGGTGCGCTCGAGCCCCGGTGCCATGGACAAGATTCCGCCCACCACCGCCCAGCCGGTCGGCGACGAACCCGAGAGCGGCGAGTCGTGATCAGCACGCCGGGACAGCTCTGGACAGCCGGCCGTAACCGGCTGCCGCGACCCGAATACCTCAGCGACCTCGGGTATGCGGCGGGCTGGCGGCTGGTTCGCGCCATGCCGGAGCTGTTCGCGCGCAATGCTTTCGACGCCGGTGCCTGGTATGCGGCGCAGGGCGGTGGTCCCGAGCAACTGCGCAAGAACCTGGCCCGGGTCATCGGCACCACTCCCGCTGAGGTGCCGAATGCCCTGATTCGTGCTTCGCTGGCCTCCTACGCCCGATACTGGCGGGAGGCATTCCGGTTGCCGACGATGGATCACAAGAAGCTGGGCGCCCAGATCGACGAGGCGGTCACCGGCAAGGAACACCTGGAGGCTGCGTTGGCCGCCGGGCGCGGGGCGATTCTCGCGCTGCCCCACAGTGGCAACTGGGACATGGCCGGAGTCTGGTTGGTTCAGGCAAACGGCACCTTCACCACCGTCGCCGAGCGGCTCAAGCCCGAGTCGCTATACAAGCGGTTCCTCGACTACCGCGAAAGCCTCGGCTTCGAGGTGCTGCCCCTGACCAGCGGAGCCGCGGAGCCGGCGACATCTGACAAGCGTGAGCGGTCTCCTTATCCGGTGCTCGTCGAAAGATTGCGGGCCAACCGTGTGGTCTGTCTGATGGCCGAACGCGACCTGAGCCGCTCCGGCGTGCCGGTCGACCTGTTCGGGGAAGCCACCCGGATGCCGGCCGGTCCGGCCAAGCTGGCCCTGGAGACCGGCGCGGCGCTGCTGCCCGTGCATTCCTGGTTCACCGACGACGGTTGGGTCGTCGATTTCTACCCCGAGCTGGACTGCTCCAGCGGTGACGTCGGCGTCATCACCCAGGCGCTGGCCGACCGCTTCGGCGCGAACATCGCCGAACACCCCGAGGATTGGCACATGTTGCAGCCGCAGTGGCTGGCCGACCTGTCCGACGAAAAGCGTGCCCGCCTCGGGGCTGGAGGCGGGCCGGGCTGATGCGGATCGGGATGGTCTGCCCGTACTCGTTCGACGTTCCCGGCGGGGTGCAGTCGCACATCCTGCAGCTGGCCGAGGTGATGCGCGAGCGTGGCCATGACGTCAGTGTGCTGGCACCGTCATCGCCGCACGTGAAGCTTCCCGACTACGTCGTCTCCGGTGGCAAGGCGGTGCCGATTCCGTACAACGGGTCGGTGGCGCGGCTACGGTTCGGCCCGGCCACCCACCGCCGGGTCAAGAAGTGGCTCATCGGCGGCGAATTCGATGTGCTGCACCTGCACGAGCCGAATGCGCCCAGCCTGTCGATGCTTGCCCTACAGGCGGCCGAGGGGCCGATCGTCGCGACGTTTCACACGTCGACCACAAAGTCGTTGACGCTCAGCGTGTTTCAGGGAATCCTGCGGCCGTACCACGAGAAGATCGTCGGCCGGATCGCGGTGTCCGACCTGGCTCGCCGCTGGCAGATGGAGGCGCTGGGTTCCGACGCGGTCGAGATCCCCAACGGCGTCGACGTGACAGCACTCGCGTCGGCGCCACGACTCGAGGGCTATCCGCGCCCCGGCAAGACGGTGTTGTTCCTCGGCCGGTTCGACGAGCCCCGCAAGGGAATGGCGGTACTGGTCGGCGCGCTGCCCCGGCTGGTCGAGCAATTCGACGACATCGAGATTCTGATCGTCGGCCGCGGCGATGAGGACAAGCTGCGGGAGGAGTGCGGCGAGCTCGCCCGCCACCTGAAGTTCCTCGGTCAGGTCGACGACGCCGAGAAAGCGGCCGCGTTGCGCAGCGCCGACGTCTACTGTGCCCCGCACACCGGGGGCGAGAGCTTCGGCATCGTGCTCGTCGAGGCGATGGCCGCGGGGACCCCGGTGGTGGCCAGCGATCTCGACGCGTTCCGGCGGGTCCTGCTCGACGGCAAGGCCGGCCGGCTGGTTCCGGTCGACGACTCCGATGCGATGGCCGAGGCGCTGATCGAGGTGCTCGGCGATGACGCCTTGCGCAAACGCTACGTGGCGGCCGCCGACGTCGCGGTTCGCCGTTACGACTGGCCGGTGGTGGCCGACCAGATCATGCGGGTGTACGAGACCGTTGCGGGCGCCGGCATCAAAGTGCAGGCGGCCGGTAGTTCGGCGGGCCGTAGCGAAGCGACCCGGGGAAGTAGTTGATGCAGCCCCTGCTGTATTGGTCATTGACCGCGCTCCTGATCATCTTTCTGATGGTCAGCGCGCTGTTGGCCCTCCAAACCGCCAGCCGGCTGGATCGCCTGCACATCCGCTACGACCTGTCCTGGCAAGCGCTCGACGGGGCGCTGGCCCGGCGGGCGGTGGTGGCTCGCGCGGTCGCCGCCGACACCTACCGCGGGCGCCCCGAAGGCAAGCGGCTCGCGGCGCTGGCCGACGCCGCCGAGCGGGCCCCCCGCGCCGGCCGCGAAGCCGCGGAGAACGAGCTGTCCGCGGCGCTCGCCATGGTGGATCCGACGTCGATGCCGGTGTCGTTGGTCGCCGAGCTTGCCGACGCCGAAGCCCGGGTGCTGCTGGCCCGTCGATTTCACAATGACGCGGTGCGAGACACCCTTGCGCTGCGGGAACGCCGTCCGGTTCGGTGGCTGCGGCTGGCCGGTACCGCGCCGCTGCCCACCTACTTCGAGATCGCCGAGCGGGCGTCGAACGCTGCCCCGGCAGACTCCGACCGGGTGGACCGGCGGACGTCGGCCCGGGTGGTCCTGCTCGATGAGCAGGGTCTGGTGCTGCTGTTCTGCGGGTCGGACCCCGCGTTCACAGGCGAGGGTGAGGCGCCGCGCTGGTGGTTCACCGTCGGCGGTGCGGTGTGGCCGGGGGAGCGATTGGTGGACGCCGCTGTGCGAGAGATCGCCGAGGAAACCGGGCTGCGGGTGGACCCGGCCGCGATGGTGGGGCCGGTCTGGCACCGCGACAAGCTGATCGACTTCAACGGCACCGTCGTGGCCAGCCAGGAGTTCTACTTCGTGCACCGCACGTCCCGGTTTGAACCGAGCACGGCTGGGCGCACCCCCTTGGAACTGCGGTACATTCACGGCCACCGATGGTGCGATTCCGCCACGATCGATCAGCTGGCCGAGAACGGGCAGACGGTGTACCCGCTGCAGCTCGGGGAACTGCTCGAGGAGGCAAACCTGCTGGCCGACGGCCGGGGTGGGGCCGACAAGGAGTTGCACCCGATCCACTAAGTGGCGAAATATTCAGTTTGGATTCGCCCTTTAGACTGGATCCGTATCAAACGAAGGGACTGACAGTGGAAACCGGAGCTACCGCGGCTGGATCCAACGGCTCGGCCAGCGCGCAGACGGGTACCGCTCGGGTCAAGCGCGGCATGGCGGAGATGCTCAAGGGCGGCGTCATCATGGACGTCGTCACCCCCGAACAGGCACGTATCGCCGAGGGTGCCGGGGCGGTCGCCGTCATGGCGCTGGAGCGCGTGCCGGCGGACATTCGCGCCCAGGGCGGCGTGGCCCGCATGAGCGACCCAGACCTGATCGAAGGCATCATCTCCGCGGTCACCATCCCGGTGATGGCCAAGGCGCGGATCGGGCATTTCGTCGAGGCGCAGATCCTGCAGAGCCTCGGAGTGGACTACGTCGACGAGTCCGAGGTGCTGACCCCGGCCGACTACACCCACCACATCGACAAGTGGAAATTCACCGTGCCGTTCGTCTGCGGTGCGACCAATCTGGGCGAGGCGCTGCGGCGCATCACCGAGGGCGCGGCGATGATCCGCTCCAAGGGCGAGGCCGGCACCGGCGACGTCTCCAACGCGACCACGCACATGCGGTCGATCGGCGCGGAGATCCGCCGGCTGACGTCGCTGTCGGAGGACGAACTCTATGTCGCCGCCAAGGACATGCAGGCGCCCTATGACCTCGTTGTCGAGGTGGCCCGGGCGGGCAAGCTGCCGGTCACGTTGTTCACCGCGGGCGGCATCGCCACGCCCGCGGATGCCGCGATGATGATGCAACTCGGGGCCGAGGGCGTGTTTGTCGGCTCGGGCATCTTCAAGTCCGGTGACCCCGCGGTACGGGCCGCGGCCATCGTCAAGGCCACCACCTTCTACGACGACCCCGATGTGCTGGCACGGGTGTCGCGGGGGTTGGGTGAGCCCATGGTCGGAATCAACGTGGAGGAGATCGCGGAGCCGCACCGACTCGCTCAGCGCGGCTGGTAATCCACGGTGGCAATCGAAGAGATCCTCGATCTGGAACAGCTCGAGGTCAACATTTACCGCGGCCGGGTTTTCAGCCCCGACTCCGGCTTCCTGCAGCGCACGTTCGGCGGCCACGTCGCCGGGCAGTCACTGGTCTCTGCGGTGCGCACGGTCGACCCCAAGTTTCAGGTGCACTCGCTGCACGGTTACTTCCTTCGCCCCGGCGACGCCACCGCACCGGCGGTGTACCTCGTCGAGGCGCTGCGCGACGGCGGCTCCTTCGTCACCCGGCGGGTCAACGCCGTCCAGCACGGCGAGACCATCTTCTCGATGTCGGCGTCATTCCAGACCGACCAGAGCGGCATCGAGCACCAGGACGAGATGCCCGCTGCGCCCCCGCCGGACGACCTGCCCGGGTTCATCTCCAAGGGCGGGGTGTTCGACGACGCGGGTTTCGCCCAGTTCGAGGAATGGGACGTTCGCATCGTGCCGCGCGATCAGGTGGCTCGCCTGCCCGGCAAAGCCTCTCAGCAGCAGGTGTGGTTCAAACACAAGGACCCGCTGCCCGACGATCCGGTGCTGCACATCTGCGCGCTGGCGTACATGAGCGACCTCACGCTGCTCGGCTCGGCGCAGGTCAACCATGTCGAGGAACGTAAACACCTGATGGTCGCCTCACTGGATCACGCGATGTGGTTCATGCGACCGTTCCGCGCCGACGAGTGGCTGCTCTACGACCAGTCCTCGCCGTCGTCGTGCGGCGGCCGGTCGCTGACTCAGGGCAAGATCTTCAACCAGTACGGCGAGATGGTCGCTGCGGTCATGCAGGAGGGACTGACCCGCTACAAGCGCGGATACGCCGGGCCGTGAGCGTGCATGTGGGCGTGCTGGCCCTGCAGGGCGACACCCGTGAACACCTGGCAGCCCTGCGCGAGGCCGGCGCCGAAGCGTCCACCGTGCGTCGCCCGTCCGAACTCGACGCCGTCGACGCCCTGGTCATCCCGGGTGGTGAGTCGACGACGATGAGTCATCTGCTGCGCGAATTCGACCTGCTGGACCCGCTGCGCAAGCGCCTGGCCGACGGCATGCCCGCCTACGGCTCGTGCGCGGGCATGATCCTGCTGGCCACCGAGATCCTCGACGCCGGCGCCGAGGGCCGCGAAGCGGTGCCCCTGGGCGGCATCGATATGACCGTGCGGCGCAACGCTTTCGGCCGGCAGGTGGATAGCTTCGAAGGTGACATCGCTTTCGAAGGGCTAGACGGTCCAGCACACGCGGTGTTCATCCGGGCGCCGTGGGTGGAGCGGGTAGGGCCCGACGTTCAGGTGTTGGCGCGCGCCGACGACCACATCGTGGCGGTGCGGCAGGGCCGCGTCCTGGCGACCGCGTTTCACCCGGAAATGACTGGTGACAGGCGGGTCCACAAGCTGTTCGTGGACGTGGTGGCCCACCGCGCCTAGCGGCGTGAAAAACTCTGTATTAGAAACCGCCGGTACTGGGTATTACGGCGGACAGTTTCAGGCCGTAATCGGCATGGCTTCGACCGCGGAGTGGATCAACGATGATCGGTGGGGAACGTACGACGGTTCTGGCTGCGACCGCCGAGGGTGGTGGCGCGGCGTTGGATCAGGTGATCGGCTTGTCAGTGGTGGCGGCCGTCGTCACCGCTGTGCTGCTGTGGATCGGCTATCAGCACCGGACCAAACGCATCACCTGGCTGAACAGTGTGGCCGAGCGCGCCGGCAACAAATTCAAGCGGCCGCCCTGGGTTGCGGTCAGCATCATGCTGTTCTCCGCGACGCTGATCTGCGCATTGTTCGGCTTCATCTGGGACGTCAGCCTGCACATCGGTAAGGGCCGCGACCCCGGACCGCTGGCCAACCCGGCGCACTACTTCATCCTCTTCGGGCTGTTCCTGCTGTTCATCGCGGGCGTACTGGCCGTGGTGGTGCCCTACGACAAACCGGGGTCGGCCGCTGTGCGGATCACCCGGCACTGGTACGCGCCGGTCGGCGGTCTGCTGATGGCCGGTTGCGGGCTCTACGCGCTGATCGGCTTCCCGCTCGACGACGTCTGGCACCGGATCTTCGGCCAGGACGTCACCCTGTGGGGTCCCACGCACCTGATGCTGATCGGCGGCGCGGGGCTGTCCCTGGTCGCCGTGCTGTATCTCGAATACGAGGGGCGCCGGGCGATGGGCGCCGACGCACCGCCGGACAGCCGATTCGTGAAGTTCCTCCAGTACCTGTCGTTCGGCGGCCTCGTCGTCGGTCTGTCGGTATTCCAGATCGAATACGACTTCGGTGTCGAACAGTTCCGGCTCGTGCTGCAGCCGATGATGATCGGCGCCGCGGCCGCGATGGCCCTGGTGGCCGCGCGGCTCACACTCGGTCGCGGGGCGGCGCTCATCGCCGCGATCCTGGCGATTGCGCTGCGCGGGGGCGTCGCTTTAGTCGTCGGCCCGATCCTGGGGGCACCCAACAGCTGGTTCCCGCTCTATCTCGGATCCGCGGTCGTCGTCGAGATCCTCGCGCTGACGTCACTGGCCAAACGGCCCCTCGTCTTCGGTGCAGTCGCCGGCCTGGGTGTCGGTACCGTCGGCCTGTGGCTGGAGTCGCTGTGGGTCGGGGCGGTCTACCACTATCCGTGGCCCACGAGCATGTGGCCCGAAGCGCTGGCGATGGCGATTCCCGTCGCGGTCATGATGGGTCTGTGCGGGGCGCTGCTGGCGATGGTCCTCACCGGCCAGCGACTGCCCCGGCCCGCGATCGGCATCACCGTCGTGGTCGTGACTGTCCTGGCCATCGGCGGCGCCGTGGCCGATGGTCTGCGCATCGATGTGCCCCAAAACGACACGGCCACAATCACTCTGACCGACCTGCCCAGCCAGCCGGGGCAGCGGATGGCCAACGCCGATGTGCGGATCAACCCGCCCGACCTGGTAAGCGACAACCCGGAGTGGGTCACGATCCTGTCCTGGCAGGGCGGACTGAACAACGAGCGCGGCCTCGTCGTCGACCGGCTCGAGCGCGTCGGCCCCGGCCACTACCGCTCGACACGTCCGGTCCCGATCTGGGGTCAGTGGAAGACCCTGCTGCGCGTTCAGGACGGCACCCTGATGGCAGGTGTTCCGATCTACCTGCCGGAAGACCCGGGCATCAACGCGCCCGGGGTGCCGGCTGAACAGAACAGCACCCGCCCGTTCGTGCCGGAGATCACGATCCTGCAGCGCGAACGCAACCTCAACCACCCGACGTGGCTATTCGCCGCCGGTGGTGTGGTGGTGCTGATCTGCACGCTGATCCTGATCGCCGCGCTGACGTGGGGCGGCGGCCGGATCAACCGGACCGAAGAGGAGCCCGCACGCCTCGAGGAGCCGCGGCCGAAGGTGGGGCCCCAGGTGTGATCGAGACCTACAGCGCTCACCACGCACTGGTACTCGCACTGCCCGCGCTGACTCCTGCGGTCGTGGTGGTGGGCGTCGTGTTGTTCATCGCCATCCGTGACCGCCGTCGCGGCGAGGTGAGCTCCGACTCCGAAGGGGACGAAAAGTGAAGGTGGCCAAGCTGATCGCGGTCAGCGTCGCGCTACCGGCGGCGGTGGCGTGCGGCTCGGCGAAACCGCCCGTGCCGCAGGCCGCCGGCCCGGTCGTGGAGATCACCATCGCGCATGGCACGGTCACTCCCACCAACGCGACGCTGACCGCCAAGGTGGGCCAGCCGATCACGTTGCGGGTCAACAGCGACGCCGCCGACGAACTGCATGTGCACTCCACCCCTGACCACGAGTTCGAGATCGCGGCCAAGCCCGAACAGGAGTTCTCCTTCACCGTCGACGTTCCGGGCAGCGTCGCGGTCGAATTGCATCACCTCGACCGGACGGTGGCCACGATCCAAGTCCAGCCGTGACGCAGGCCGCAGTCACCGTCCTGGCACACGGCCTCGGCGGCTCGACCGATCTCCCGATCCCGTACGCGTACGCGCTCATCGGCGCCGCCTGGGCGCTGACGTTGACCTTCGCCGTCGTAGCCTTCGCCTGGCGCACACCGCGTTTCGACCCGGATCGGCCGGGCCGTCCGCTGCCGTCCTGGGTGACGGCGGCGGTCGATTCGCCGATCACCCGATCGGTGGCGGCGGGCCTGGCGCTGGCGCTGGCGGTGTGGGTCGTCGTCGTCGGTGTCGTAGGGCCGCAGGACGCCGGAAATGCGCTGCCCGGCGCGTTCTACGTGCTGCTGTGGGTGGGTGTCCCGGCGTCGTCGGTGCTCATCGGTCCGGTGTGGCGGGTGATCTCGCCACTGCGCACGATTCGCCGGATGCTGCCGGAGCGCGCGTTGCACAGTTACCCGGAGTTCCTCGGCTACTGGCCGGCCGCGGTGGGTCTGTTCGCGTTCGTCTGGCTGGAACTGGCCAGCCCGGACCCGGGATCGCTGACCGCCATCAAGATCTGGCTGGCCTGCTACGTCGTCATCACCCTCGGCGGCGCACTGCTGTGCGGCCCGCGCTGGCTGTCGCGCGCCGACCCCTTCGACGTCTACAGCGTAGTGGCATCGCGGCTTTCGGTGTTCGGCCGCAACCGCGACACCGGAGAGCTCGCGCTGGTCAGCCCGTTCAACCATCTGCGGACCCTGCCGGTGCGGCCGGGAACCCTTGCGGTGCTGGCGGTTCTGCTCGGCTCGACCGCGTTCGACAGCTTCTCGGCGAGCCCGGATTGGCGAAACTTCGCCGACGGTCTCGCGGTCAATCCGGCCCTGACACGCAGCATCGGGTTGCTGGTGTTCGTGGTCGTGGTCGCGGCGACATTCTGGGGGGCGGCGCAGGCCACCGGCGGGATCGATAGGACCCGCCGCCGGGAGCTGCCCGGGCTGATGGCGCACTCGCTGATCCCGATCGTCATCGGATACGTGTTCGCGCACTACCTTTCGTACCTGGTGGAGAAGGGTCAGCAGACGGTGATCGCGCTGTTCGACCTGCACGGCGCCGAGGTGAGCTATGTGCTGTCCGCTCATCCATCCGTGCTGGCGACCCTCAAGGTATGTTTCGTGGTCGCCGGTCACATCGCCGGGGTGATCGCCGCGCACGATGCCGCCGTCCGGCTGCTGCCGAAAGGTCATCAGATCACCGGGCAGCTGACGATGATGCTGACGATGGTGGCTTACACCTTCACCGGCCTATACCTGCTTTTCGGCGGCTAGCGCCGCCAATTCGTCGCACGACGTTTAGACAACGTCAATCTGGGCAGTCCCGCTGTGCCGGGCGAGTTACGGATACTCGAAGTCTCGGCGCGCGGCGGCGGTAGGAGGACGTGATGATGTCACGGAACTGGTTGAGTCGGCGGATTCATCAGGTGCTCGAGCATCAGGGCGCGAAATCCTCGGCCGGTCTGTGGCGGCCGGCCTGGCAGAGCAATCCGGCTGCGGAGCGGCCGATCAGTTGGTGGCGCGCGCTGTAGTCATCACCGGCGTCGCAGAACCAACCGGTTCTCGACGACGTGAGCAGCGTAGATTTGCCGCTACTTCCGCCGCCCGTCCACGATCACGCCTGCGGCCGCCTCGATGGGTTTGATCGCCGAGGTGAAATCGGACTCCGGTCCTTCCTCGCGCATGACCAGCTCCCACAGTCGTCCGACGGCCGCGGCGACTTCGGTGGGCAGGCCGAGCGATTCGGCCTCCTCGAGATAGAGTCGCACGTCCTTCACCATCAGCCCGGTGGCGAATCCGTAGTCGAAGCTGCGCGGCAGGATCGAATTCGGGAACTTGTCCCGGCTGGCGTGGTGGCGCCCGAGCCGGCGTTGATCACGTCGATCATCACCGACGGATCCAGGCCGGCTTTCACACCCATCACGACGACCTCGCAGGTGGTGGCCAGCGCCGTGGCGGCCAGCAGGTTGTTCACCAGTTTCATCGTCTGACCCGCGCCGGGTTTGGTGTCGACGAAGAACGGGGTGCCCAGTGTGGTCAATATCGGCTCGACGATCTCGAACTCATCGCGCGGGCCCGAAACCATCAGCGCCAGTGTGCCTTTGGTGGCACCGCCGACTCCACCGCTGACCGGACTGTCGAGCATGGCGATGCCTCGCGCGGACAGCTGAGCCTGAATGTCCTGGGCGGCTGTGCTGCCGATCGTGGACAGGTCGACGAACCGGTTGATCCGCTGCCCCTCGATCACCCCGTCCGGCCCGGTCGCGACGTCGCGGGAGGCGTGTACCGACGGCAGGCTGGCCAGCACGGTTTCGGCGTGGTCGGCGACGTCGCGCGGTGAGGCTGCGGCCTGCGCACCGAGTTCGACAGCCCTGACGACCCTTTCCGGTCGGGTGTCGAAGACCACCGCGGGGTAGCCGGCCTCGATCAGGCGGGCGGCCATCGGGAAACCCATATTGCCCAATCCGATGAAGCCGAGGGCGATGGCGTCGCTCATGGGGCGTCGAGTTCGGCGAAGGCCTCCCGCGCGACTCGGAAGGCGTCGACCGCGGCGGGCGCACCGGCGTAGATCGCCACCTGTAGCAGGATCTCGCGGATCTCCTCGCGGGTGACACCGTTGGTCAAGGCGCCGCGCACATGGGTCTTCAATTCGTGCGGACGGTTGAGCACTGAGATCATCGCCAGATTGAGCATGCTGCGGGTTTTGAGCGGCAGTTCCTCGCGCCCCCACACCGCGCCCCAGCAGTACTCGGTGAGCAGATCCTGAAGCGGCTTGCTGAAGTCGTCGGCCTGCCGCTCGGCGTTGGCGACGTACTCCTCGCCGAGCACCGCGGCGCGGATCTGTCGTCCTTTGTCGTACGTCGCCTGGTCCATGCCGTTCATGATCGCATTGCCCCGCATCACGGCCTTCACTGACTTGAGTCATTGACTTTCCTGCTGTTCGCGTACTAGAAACGGGCGATGGCCACCGAGCAGGGTTTGGATGGGGTTCCCCGGCTGGCGTTCGCCGACCTGCCGATGGCCGCCGACCGAAGTGTCGGCTGGGCCGCGCTGCGCGACGCCGGTCCGCTGATCGTCGGTGACGGCTTCTATACGCTCACGCGCCGGGACGACGTCCTCGAGGCGTTGCGCAACACCGAGGTGTACTCCTCGCAGAAGGCCTTCGACGGGTTGGGCAGTCCGCTGCCGATGGTCCCGATCGCCTTCGACCCGCCCGAGCACACCCGGTACCGCCGCATCCTGCATCCGTTCTTCAGCACGCAGACCCTCGCGGGCATGCTGCCCTCCCTGCAACAGCAGGCCGTCGACGTCATCACCGACATCGCCGCCAAAGACGGCTGTGAAGTCGTGGGGGAGCTCGCGATTCCGTATCCCTCCCAGGTCTTCCTGACGTTGTTCGGCTTACCCCTCGAGGACCGCGACCGGCTGGTGGACTGGAAGGACGCGATCATCGACATCGGCCTGTTGGAGTCGGTTCAGGACGCGGACCTGACACCGGCCATCGAGCTCGCCACGTACCTGAGCGAGGCGATCACCGAACATCGCCGCAATCCCGGCAACGACATCCTGTCGCAGGTTCTGACCGGACCCGATCCGCTCGACGACGGCGAGGCCCTCGGGCTGGGTTACGTGTTCATCCTGGCGGGGCTGGACACCGTCACGTCGGCGATCGGTTCGGCGCTGCTGATGCTCGCCCGCCGACCCGACGCGCGCCGTCAGTTATGCGCCGATCCCGGCCAGATCCCGGTGTTCGTCGAGGAGCTGCTGCGGCTCGAGTCGCCGGCGCCGATGATCCCGCGGGTGACGACGCGGCCGGTGACGGTGGGCGGGGTGACGCTGCCCACCGGTGCCAAAGTCCGCTTGCCGCTTGGGGCGATCAACCGGGACGGCAGCGACGCGATCTCCGGTGACGATCTCGTGATGGACGGCAAGCTGCACCGGCACTGGGGATTCGGCGGTGGCCCGCACCGGTGCCTCGGCTCGAACCTGGCGCGCCTGGAGCTGCGACTGGTGATCTCCGAGTGGCTGCTCCGCATCCCCGAATTCGACGTGGCCCCCGGCTTCGACCCACACGTCGAGTGGCCGGCCGCCTCGCTCGGGCTGGCCAAACTGCCGCTGGTCATCGGGTCAGGCAACGACGGGTAACAGCAACCGCGACGACGAACGCACGGTGTTGATGCTGCTGGTGCCCACGCTCGCATGCCGAAAGTTCATGATGGCGGGGGTGTCGGGATCCTGGTCGTCGCTGGTGATCGTGATCTGGATGCGGTGGCCGGCACCGAACCGACGGGCGTTGGGCACCAATGAAATTCGGTACTCGACATCGGCGCCGACGGGCACCGCCTCCGCGTGACGGCACGGCAGTACCGGGGCGCCGGGGCGGCTGGTGGCCTCGTCGACCGCGCGCAGGCTGGCCCGCAGCCACCCAGCGGTCACCGGCTGCGCCGTGCCGTCTGGACCGACGTCGGACAGCGTGACGATCCAGGCGGTGTCGGCGGCGGTGGCGCTGGCGACCAACCGCAGTTCGATGTCGCCGACGACATCGAGTGCCTCGTCAAGCGGACTGCTGGTCCAGGTCAGTGCGGGCGGGGGATCGATCGCGCTCGGCTTGACCCGGCCCAGCCCGGCGCCGAGCGTCATGAGCTCGCGTCCACCCGGGTCGCCTTCGTCACCGTCGAGCATGCCGTCGGTGCGCAGTGCGAGATCGCGGTATGTGCCTGGTGGAGGCCAGGATTCGCACGCGTGCCACTCGTCGGTGCCGGGCAGGATGTAGCGGACGGCGGGGCCGTCGAGGATGCCGGTGTCGTGGCCCTTGAGCCAATGGTCGTACCAGGCGAGGGCTTCGACGTGCAGGCTCTCCCACGGCCAGGTCAGGCCGTACTCGCCGAGCATCCCGATCCGCACGCACCTGCTGTTGCTCAATGCGGCGTAGCTGGTGAACGTCGATGGCAGGTGCAGCGGCGCATTTTCCCAATCGCATCCCAAATAGACTGGAATGTCGATGTTTTCGAGTAGCGGCAGCAGGTTGCGTTCGTCCCACCAGGCGTCGCGAGTGGGGTGTTTCACCGCCGCGTTGAGCCACAGCTCATCCCACGGATCCGGATCGTGCGGCAGTCTGAGAAGTCCGCGCATCATCGTCACGGCGGCTTCGCCGTTCATCGTCGCGAACTTGTGATGCAGCGGCGGGGTGTTCAATGCCCACCGAGCCACGCCGAGTGGGCGGCTGCGCCAGAACCCGTCACTGCGGGCTGCGGTGAGTCCGAGCATCGACAAGAACGGTGTGATGAACGATGAGCTGAACAGGCCATGATGGACCGCGCCTTCGTAGAGGTCGGCGGTGACGGCCACCGGGAAGATCGCTTTGAGGTGCGGCGGGCGTTCGACGGCGGCCTCCAGCTGGGTCATCGCGAAGTAGCTGATGCCGATCATCCCGACGTTGCCGTCGCACCAGGGTTGGGCCGCCACCCACTCCACCAGGTCGTACATGTCCCGACGCTCGTGAGCGTCGAAGAATCCGAAGGTGCCGCCCGAGCCGCTGGTGCCGCGCAGGTTGGCGATCACGTGGGTGTAGCCGCGCGGCACCCAGAAATCGGTGGCACCGGCCTCGATGAACCCGGCCGGGGCCCCGAGGTCCTGGATCTGTCGTGGGTAGGGCGACGCGGCGATCAGCGCGGGGAAGCGGGCCCCTTTTGCCGCTGGGCCGTCGGGCCGGTGCACGTCGGCCAGCAGAGTGACACCGTCACGCATCGGGACGGCGACGTTGTTGTCGCTGGTGATGTGATGCTGTGGTGTGCTGAGGTTGCGGTAGTCCCGGCCGGTCGTCTGCGGGCCGTTGAGTCGCCGCTGACCTGCGTCGATACCCGACACGCTGGTAGATGTAATCCCCGACTCCTATTTTCACGTCCTGTTGAGACTAGTTTCACGCTACGATGAAACTAGTCTCAACGCAAGATGAAATTGGCGGTTAGGCGGCACGCATGGCAAAGAAGGTGACGGCACCGGGACCCCGCGACGAAAAGGGGGTGCTGGCGGCGCGGATTCTCGACGCGGCCCGCGGCGAGTTCGCCCATAACGGGTCGGCCGGCACCACGATCCGGGCGGTGGCCCGGGCCGCCGACGTCGACCCGGCGCTGGTGTATCACTACTTCGGCTCCAAGGAGGGTCTGCTGGATGCGGCGACGAATCCGCCGCAGCGTTGGCTGGAGGACGTCGCGAAAACCTGGACCACTCCCGTGCCCGAACTCGGTGCCGCGCTGATTCGGCTGATGCTCAGCGCCTGGGCCGACGGCGAGATCGGCCCGGTCCTGCGGGCGGTGTTGCAGACCGCGGCCCACGAGCCGAGCACGCGGGAGAAGCTTCGCCGGGTGGTCGAGGGCCAGCTGATGGGTGTGTCGGGTCTCGGCGTCGACGACCGCGACCGTCAGGTTCGCAGCGGTCTGGTGTCCTCGCAGATCATGGGGTTGGCGATGATGCGGTACATCTGGAACATCGAACCCCTGGCCTCGATGCGCGAAGAGGAGATCGTCGTTGCCGTCGGGCCGAACCTGCAGCGCTACATCGACGGCGACCTGAGTTAAGCGGTGGCGACGGCGACGGGTTTGGCGGCCGGCTCGTCATCGAAGTCGCCCGGCTTGAGCAGCCGGGTCGCGATGACACTGACGACCGCGGTGAAGACCAGGTAACCGCAAGCGAGCCAAGGCTTTCCGTGCGAAGCCGCAATCAGGGCCGTCAGGATGAGCGGCGTGAGGCCCGAGGCGTAGACGCCGGAGAGCTGATACACCGTGGACAGGCCGGTGTAGCGGATCCGGGTGGGGAACAGAGATGCGTACAGCGTGCCCTGGGCTCCGTAGAACCAGGCGTGGATCACGCCGAACACCACGATCAGCGCAATCGCGTAGGCGGCGATGCTGTGGGTGTTGAACAACGCGAACGCCGGGAAGACGGCCAGCCCGTAGGCCGCGATGCCACTGCCGTAGACCACTTTCGCGCCGAAGCGGTCCACCAGCAGACCCGACACCGGCAGCAGCGCGGCCATCACCAGAGCCGCCGCTGTCACGGCGATCAACACCGGCACCTTGCCCAGATGCAGTGTCGCGGTGGCATAGGAGATCGCGAAGACGCCCCAGGTGTTGAAGGCCGCGCCCTCACCCCACCGGGAGAGCATGCCCAGCACGGTGGACCGCACGGTCGGGCGGCGGAAGATCTCTCGCAGCGGCACCGCCGAACGCTGATCCTGCTCCTTGAGCTTCTCGAAGGCCGGCGTCTCAGCGGCCTTGAGGCGCACCACGACGCCGAACACCACCAGCACGAGGCTGAACAGGAACGCGATTCGCCAGCCGTAGCTCAGGAACGCCCCGGCCGGCAGCACGATCTGCAGCAGGGCGAACACCCCGGTGCCCAGCGCCAGGCCCAGTGCCAGCCCGACCTGCGGGACACTGCCGAACAGCCCGCGGCGTTTGGCGGGACTGTGCTCGACCGCGAGCAGAACCGCGCCCGCCCATTCGCCGCCCAACGCGAAACCCTGGCCGATGCGCAGGATCAGCAACAGGATCGGAGCCAACAGGCCGATCTGCTCGGCGGTCGGCAACAGACCCATCAGTGCGGTGGCCCCGCCCATCAGGAACATGGTCAGCGCAAGGGTCTTCTTGCGCCCGATGCGATCGCCCACGTGGCCGAACACGAAACCGCCGATGGGCCGCACCACGAAGCCGACGGCGAAGGTGGCGAACGACAACATCGTTCCCACCACCGAACTCTGGTGGGGGAAAAACGCCTGATTGAACACCAGGCTCGCCGCCGTCGCGTACAGGAAGAAGTCGTACCACTCGATCGTCGTCCCGATCAGGCTGGAGAGCAGCGCGGTGCGAATGGTGCTCGAGGAGGCCTCGCCGGAGTCGGCGCGTGGTTCAGCGATGGTGGACACGCGTTCCACATCTATCCGGTGGCCTGGCCGGCCAACAGTCTTCGACGCACGACGATTGCAATGACGTCTGAGTCGGCCCAGTAGACTCGTCGGGTTACGGCAGAACGGACAGTACGGAGAAGAACCCGATGAGCGGCCATTCCAAGTGGGCTACCACCAAGCACAAGAAGGCCGTCGTCGACGCCAAGCGCGGCAAGATGTTCGCCAAGCTCATCAAGAACATCGAGGTCGCGGCGCGCGTCGGCGGCGGCGACCCGGCCGGTAACCCCACCCTGTACGACGCCATCCAGAAGGCCAAGAAGTCGTCGGTCCCCAACGACAACATCGAGCGCGCCCGCAAGCGCGGCGGTGGCGAAGAGGCCGGCGGAGCGGACTGGCAGAACATCACCTACGAGGGCTACGGCCCCAATGGCGTCGCCGTGCTCGTCGAGTGCTTGACCGACAACCGCAACCGCGCCGCCGGCGAGGTCCGGGTCGCGATGACCCGCAACGGTGGCAACATGGCCGACCCGGGTTCGGTGTCCTATCTGTTCTCCCGCAAGGGCGTGGTGACACTGGAGAAGAACGGACTGTCCGAGGACGACGTGCTACTCGCGGTCCTGGACGCCGGCGCCGAGGAGGTCAACGACCTCGGCGACAGCTTCGAGGTGATCTCCGAGCCGACCGACTTGGTCGCGGTGCGCACTGCGCTGGTGGACGCCGGCATCGACTACGACTCCGCGGACGCCGGTTTTCAAGCGTCGGTGACGGTCCCGCTGGACGTCGACGGCGCGCGCAAGATCATGAAGCTGGTCGACGCACTCGAGGACAGCGACGACGTGCAGGACGTGTACACCAACGCCGACATCCCCGACGAAGTCCTCGCGCAGCTCGACGAGGAGTGAGCTCAGGCGGTATGCAGGCTGACGGGCACGCCTGAGTAGCGCGTCATCCCGGTCGCCGGGTCCAGGTCGTCCTTACTGGTCAACAGGTTGACGTTGGCGCCGACATGCGCGTGGGGCACCGAGACGACGCCGGTGCGCAGCGACGGGTCCAGCTTCGCGATCCCGGTGACTTCACCGTATTCGGTACGCACCACCAGCTTCTGGTTGTCGACGATACCGGCGGCCGCGGCGTCGTCCGGATTCAGCAGGATCTCGGGCTGCTCGCCGAGATACTCCAATTGTGCGTTGACCCTTCGCAATTGGCGGCGCGGCACCAGCACCGGGCCCGTCGTGTGGCGTAAGCCGTGCAGCTGGTCGACCAGGAGTTGCGGCGCCATCCGCCAACCACCGAGCCGCTCGAGGTGGCGTTGCATCCACGCCGCGGGCAGCTCCCGTTCGGCCTCCGTCCAGCCGGTGGCGACCAGGTCGTCGTAACTCGTGCGACCGCCGGCGTTGAGCTTGGCCAGCATCTGCTCGTCGGTCATCGCGGTGTCGGCGATGTCGTGGCCCAGCCGCGTGCCGATCTCGGCGAGGACCCACCACATCGAGCGGCGCTGGCCGACTGGGGCGACCATTGCCGGGGTGTGCTGCGCCGAGATCCGCGTGCTCATGAAATCCCAGAGCGTGACGTCGGGCCGCTCGAGCTGACCCTTGGTCGGCAGCACATGGGTGGACAGCGCCGTCGTTTCGGTGGGCAAGATCTCTGTGGTGGCCAACACCTCGAGCTTCGGTAACGCCGCGCGCACCGTGTCGGTGGCCGGGAAACCGGTGAGCAGGCTGCCGCCGAGGTTCAGCAACGCGCGGATATTACCTGCCTCGATCTCGTCGGGCAGTGTGGCGCAGGGCCATTCGCGCATGAAGGCCTTCGTGTCGGGGCGGCTGCGCGGCCCCGGCCGTGACTTGCCCTCCGGCGGCGCGATCGGCAGCTCGAACATCTCCAGCTGATAGCCGAAGCCTGGGTGGAACCATTCCCCGCCAGGAGTGTTCATCGACCCGGTCAGGATCAGCAGCGCCCACGAAAGCCATTGCGTCACATTGGCACTCGCCGACATAGTGACACCGGTACCGGTGTCGATGGCGATGTGTCCGGCGCGGCGGACGGCGGCAAGCAGGTCGTCGAGGTCAACCGGGTCGACTTCGGCGAGGGCGGCGGCGTGTTCCCGGGTGAACGGCTCGACCGCGGCCGCCAGGACGTCGAGGTCTTGCACCGCGACCTCCGGATCGGCGCCGTCGCGCAGAATCTCGCGCACCAGGTAGGCCAGCACCGCGTAATCGGTCCCCGGCCGCGGTGCGAGATGTCGGGTCGCCAGCCGAGCGGTCTCGGTGCGACGCGGGTCCATCACCCAGAGTTGCGCCCGCGCGGCGAGGTCGCGGAACAACCCGCGGGGGTTGGGCATCCCTACCGTATGGCCGTGCGAGACAACGGGATTGCTGCCGATCAGTATGACCAGTTCGGCGTTCTCGTAGTCGGGCCGTCCGGTCAGCCCGGCGGAGCCGCCCATCAATTCGGCGACCAGAACTTTCGCGGTGCCGTCGATGGTCAGCGGACTGAACTTCGCCGGCGTGCCGATCGCGCGGTGCAGCGCCTCGGCGATGCGGTAACCGGCGGCGTCCATCCCGATGCCGGTGCCGAAGTTGACGGCGACCGCGGCGGGCCCGTGCTCGGCGATGATGGCCTGCAGCTTGGTGCCGAGGTCGTCGAGGCAAGCCTCCCAGCTGGTTTCGGTCAGCTGACCGCCGGTGCGGATCATCGGCCGCTCGAGCCGATCCGGGTGGTGGTGGATCAGCGGCAGCGCGCGGCCCTTGGGGCAGGTGTATCCCCGGGAGAAGGGGTTGTCCCGGTCACCGTGGACGGCGACTACCCGGTCATCCTCGACGTCGACGAGGATGCCGCACACCGATGGGCACACCCGGCAAAAGCTTCGTTCTGTGCGGGTTCCGCCCGTGGCCATGGAAGAAAACCGTACGCTGCGGGCAACAATTGGAGGTGACGATGTCTCAGGTGACGGTGACCGACCCCGACGGGGTCAAGTGGACAGTGCGTCGCTGGTGGTGGAAGACGATCCCGTGGGAAACCGGTTTCGCCACCCTCGACTTTCTGATCTTTCTGGTCGTCCTGCCGTTCATGCTCGCGTGGCCGTTCTGGCTGCTGGTCAAGTGGTGCGGCGTGCCGTGGACGATCATCACCACGCGCGACGGCGAAGAGGTCAGCCGTGAGCAGGTCACCGGCTGGAAGCGCTCTGGCGCGCGGATCGAGGAGATCGCCCAGTCGATGCGTGACGGCATGCCCTACAGCGTGTCCTGACCGGTCCTGTCGGCTCGGGCCGCTACTGTGATCGAACAGCTGTTCGTTTCTCGGAAGGCGATCCGTGCGGGTGATGGGAGTCGACCCTGGGTTGACGCGCTGCGGCCTCTCGGTGATCGAGAGTCGGGGCGGCCGCCAGGTGATCGCGCTGGACGTCGATGTGGTGCGCACCCCGTCCGACGAGCCGTTGCAGCGCCGACTGCTGACCATCAGCGACACCGTCGACCACTGGATGGACACGCACCTGCCCGACGTCGTCGCGATCGAGCGGGTGTTCGCCAACCAGAACGCCAACACCGCGATGGGCACCGCGCAGGCCGGCGGGGTGATCGCCCTGGCCGCTGCCCGCCGGGGGATCGACGTGCATTTCCACACGCCCAGTGAGGTGAAGGCCGCCGTCACCGGTAATGGCCGCGCCGACAAGGCTCAGGTCACCGCGATGGTCACCCGGATCCTGCAGTTGCAGCAGAAACCGACTCCGGCCGACGCCGCCGACGCGCTGGCCCTGGCCATCTGCCACTGCTGGCGCGCGCCGATGATCGCCAGGATGGCCCAAGCCGAGGCCATGGCAGCCGAGCAGAAGCGCGCATACCAGGCTCGGCTGAAGGCGGCCCGCACGCCGGCGTCACGGAGCGCGACATGATCGCCTCGGTGCGCGGCGAGGTCATCGACATCGCCCTCGACCATGCCGTCATCGAGGCCGCCGGCGTCGGTTACAAGGTGATGGCCGCCCCGTCGACGCTGGCGACACTGCGCCGCGGCACCGAGGCGCGGCTGATCACCGCGATGATCGTCCGTGAGGACTCCCAGACGCTCTACGGCTTCGCCGACTCCGACGCCCGCGACCTGTTCCTGACCCTGCTCGGAGTGTCCGGGGTCGGCCCCAAGATCGCGCTGGCGACACTGGCCGTCTACGACGCGACCGCGCTACGCCAGGCGCTTGCCGATGGTGACGTGACGGCCTTGACGCGGGTGCCGGGCATCGGTAAGCGTGGTGCCGAACGCATGGTGCTCGAATTGCGGGACAAGATCGGCCCCGTCGCCGCCGGTCCCGGTGTCACCGCGGCCACCGGTCACGCGGTGCGCGGCCCGGTGGTGGAAGCCCTTGTCGGACTTGGCTTTGCAGTCAAGCAGGCCGAAGAGGCCACCGATAGGGTGTTGGCGGCCGACAGCGAGGCCAACACCTCCACAGCGCTGCGCGCGGCGCTGTCGCTACTGGGGAAGACCAAGTGAGCAGGTTCGACGAAGAGGACGACGAGGCGGCCGACCGCGATGTGTCGCCGGCACTGACCGTCGGCGAAGGGGATATCGACGCCAGCCTGCGGCCCCGTTCGCTTGGCGAGTTCATCGGTCAGCCACGGGTTCGCGAGCAGCTGCAGCTGGTCCTCGAGGGCGCCAAGAACCGTGGCGGCACGCCGGATCACATTCTGTTGTCCGGGCCGCCGGGGCTGGGCAAAACGTCGCTGGCGATGATCATCGCCGCCGAACTGGGCTCAGCGTTGCGGGTGACGTCCGGGCCGGCCCTGGAACGCGCGGGTGACCTCGCAGCGATGCTGTCCAACCTCGTCGAGGGCGATGTGCTGTTCATCGACGAGATTCATCGCATCGCCCGGCCCGCCGAAGAGATGCTGTACCTGGCGATGGAGGACTTCCGCGTCGACGTGATCGTGGGCAAAGGTCCTGGGGCGACGTCGATTCCGTTGGAGGTTGCGCCGTTCACATTGGTCGGTGCCACCACCCGTTCCGGAGCGCTGACCGGACCGCTGCGGGATCGGTTCGGTTTCACCGCGCACATGGACTTCTACGAACCGCACGAGCTGGAGCGGGTACTGGCCCGCTCGGCCGGGATCCTGGGCATCGAACTGGGATCCGAGGCCGGCGGCGAGATCGCCCGCCGGTCGCGCGGCACGCCACGCATCGCCAACCGGCTGTTGCGGCGCGTGCGTGACTACGCCGAAGTGCGCGCCGACGGTGTGATCACCCGCGATATCGCCAAGGCCGCGCTGGCGGTCTACGACGTCGACGAACTCGGACTGGACCGGCTCGACCGTGCGGTGCTCACCGCGCTGACCAAGAGCTTCGGCGGCGGTCCGGTCGGGGTGTCGACGATGGCTGTCGCGGTGGGGGAGGAAGCCACCACGGTCGAGGAGGTGTGCGAGCCGTTCCTGGTCCGCGCCGGGATGATTGCACGGACTCCCCGCGGCCGGGTGGCGACGCCGCTAGCCTGGACCCACCTCGGCATGGTTCCTCCGCCGCGGGCCAGCGGGTTCGGCCAAACCGGCCTGTTCGAGTGATAGGAGCGCCGATGGTCACCGCCGCACTGATCTTCGCCGGCCTCGCCGCGCTGCTGCACGTCTACATCTTCACGATGGAGTCGCTGACCTGGACGACGCCGCGCACCCGCAAAGTCTTCGGCACCACAGCTGAGGAAGCCGAGACCACCAAACTGCTCGCTCTCAATCAGGGTTTCTACAACCTGTTTCTGGCGATTGTCACAGTCGTTGGGATCGTCGCAATGGCCTTGGGGCACACTGGGATCGGTGCCGCGCTGGTCTTCGCCGGTGTCGGGTCCATGCTCGCCGCGGCCGCCGTGCTGTTGGCATCCTCACCGGACAAGGCCCGCGCCGCGGTCACTCAGGGGGCGTTCCCGTTGGTGGCCGTCGTGCTGCTGGTGATCGCGCTCATCTGACGTTCGCACTGGCCCCTCAGCTGAAGCTCACACGCATTCCAGCAACGTGTCCGACACGTCACCGACCGGCCCGATTGTGGCGTAGGTGCGCAGGTAGCCGCTGTCGGAATCGATTCCGGCGCACACGATTGCACACCGCCCGGTGTCGATGCTGCTGGCGATGCTCGGTGATCGTTGGGTCAGCGCGACGCCGGTCTCGACGATGTGCGCGGCAGTGACGGCTTTGACCGACTCGGTACCGACACCCCGTCGCACGATTGACGCGATCCCTTGCTGCACAGGTACTCTGGCGACCCCGTCTGGTATCACCGCCTCGTCCCAGGCTCGCATGGCCGCATGCATCGCGGGGCATTCGTCGTGGCCGAGGATGACGATGAGCGGCACCTCCAGGGTGTCGACCGCGTATTCGATGGTGGCCAGGACCCCGGAGTCGATGACGTGTCCCCAGGTGCTGACCTCGAACAGCGAGCCCCAGCTTTGGCCGAAGACCATCGCGCTGCCGACCGGTGAGTCCGCGCAACGGAACACCGCGGCTGTCGGGGTTTGGTTCATCGGCTTGGGGCGGCGCCCCGCGGCTGGGACGTAGAAGAGCTCGTTTCCTGCGCGCAGCTGGTGCCAGGCGCTTTTCGGGTCGGACATGATGTGATCCTTTCTGCGATGGGAGTGGGAGTTCAGCTGAAGTACTCGGGCCGGCTGACGTAGGTTTCGGTCACGAACATCACCCCGGATGACGCGTCGAGTAGCGGGCGCAGTCCGGCCAAGAGGGCGCCTGCTTTCGATTCCGGGACGACTGTGATGAGCAGTTCTAGTGCCGCTTGCTGATTGAAGAGCAGTCGACCCTGGCGGTAGCCGTGGTGCCCCAGGCCCGAAACGCCTGACACACTGGTGTATCCGGTGGCGCCGACGCTCTGGATGAGGTCGCGCACCGCGGGGGCGTCGCCACCTGGGACCACCACCTCGATCTTGGTCATCTTGGTCAGAGTGGGTGCGGTCATGGGATCATCTCCTCATCGAGGGTTATTGGGGTGGAAGGGGATTCGAACCAGGGTTGCCAGCCGTTGCGGGTCCAGCGTTGCCACGGCGCTCCGTATGTCTCGCGCGCCGCCAGCGATATCCAGTCGTTGCCGAACAGGTGCTGCAGGATGGGGTTCCGTTCGACGATGGTGTCGATGCGACTCAGAGGGGCTTGAACCACCGCCTGAAGCCGGAGCGGTTCGTGCCGCAACCGGTCGCCGTCGGCCAGAGATTGCCACGGCAGCCCCAGTTGCAGGTCACCACTGTGCCCGGCCAGCACGCCGGCGGTGCCGACGACGTTGTGGATGGTTTTGGTTCCGGCGCCGAAGACTGCCGGTGCGACGGTGGAGAAGTAGTACTGGCAGTTGATCCATTGAGCGACCACCAGCGGTGCCGTGAGGATCGTCTCCAACGCGGCGCCGTGAGGGTCGACATCGGGATCGTAGGAGTGCAGGAAAGTGCGTCGCTGAAGATCCAACCCGGCTGAGACGTCACGCGGCGCGACGATGAAGGCCGCGTTGCCGGCCAGACCCCATTCGGGATATACCTGTGCCCAGTCGGTTGACCGAGCAGCGACGTGCCGTGCGGCCCGCTGTGGTGTGAGGGCCGGCCGAGCCCCGGGTAGCGTCGCGCACCGTTCGGCGGCCAGGTCGGCACCGGCGCGACTCAGGTCGGCAACTAAGCGGTCGACGTCGTCGTGATGATCCGCCGGAATCAGATGCCGATCGAGGATCGATACCCGGTCGGTGGCGGTGTCATGCTGGGCGGCAACGAAAACCGTGGAGTCGGGGATGTCGATACCCGCGCTGCGTAGTTCCTCGCGCACCTGGGTTTGGTTCAGGATCGCGACGGCGGTGCGGGCGTTGGGGCCGCCCGCTTGTCCGCCGCAGGCCCCGCAGTCCAGCGCGGCCTGGTACGGGTTGTTTTCCGTCGAACTGCCGTGCCCGCACAGCACCACGAGCCGGCCGAATCCTTTGACCAATCCCATTGTGGTCAAGGCCACTTGGGCATAGAGGGCTCGCTCACCCAGAGGTATGGCATCGACGTTCAGGTTGGTCGGCGCGTCAGGCACCGCGATACGGTGCAACCGCTGACGGAGCGCGCCCGTGAAGCCGGGGGTGAACGTTTTCATTGCCGACAGGGGCGCGGCCGCCCACCCGGCGACTTCGGCGAGCGTGAACGGTGCTGCCAGGGCCTCTTTGGCGCTGTGGAACGCCGACTCGGCACCTGCCAGGTCGAGTTCACCGGAAATCCGACGCGCCGCATGTTCAACTCCGTCGCGGGACGGCGCTTCGGAGATGTCGTAGTTCGGCGCGATGAGAACCGGGCACAGATCACTGGGTGCCCCGCCGAGCAAGTCAGTGAATCTGATTGCTACAGCGAAGAATCCCGCGAATCCGAGGGTTTGGTAGCCGCCGAGTGGCTCGAGGTGCCGGCGCAATCCCTCCGAGCGGGTGTCGATGCACGTCACCAGCTGTGTATGCGCCGGCGTGCTGGTTTCGTTCTGCTCGGTGCGCAGTTCGCTGAGCAGTCGGTCGCGATAGTGATCTTCGAACGCATTCTGCCACAGCAGGTCTCGCGCGGTGACCGGTAGAGCTGCCAGCACTCGAGCGGCGGCGGCGAGCTCGGCCTCGGTGACGCCGGCGAGCCCCCAGAACCGCACCAGATGTGAAGCACGGTCGCGGGCGGACGGCGCTGCGGGCTCTGGGGCGGGGCGCAGGCTCCGGTCCTGATGGTTGCCGCCGAGCAGTGCGCTCTCGTAGGCCAGCCGAACGGCGAGGTACGCCAGGAGATCGATCCCGGTGTCTTCGCCGCTGCACCACTGGATGTGCGCGGCCCAGCCGGGCAGGCAGGTCAGATGGGCCTGCAGGTAGGCGATCCGCGCTTCCTCGGCTACGCCCAACGTCTCCAACGCTTCCAGCAGGGCATCGTCCGGGCGAGACGCGACCCGGCGAAGCCGTTGGCGGACAGAGCGTTTCAATGTGTGGTCGCTGGCTGCCAGCGCCCGCCAGGCCGGATAGAACCCGTCGTCGCGACCGGGCATCGGCCAGGCGCCGTGACCGAAGTATGCCGCGCACCATTTTCCGACTTGGGCATCGACGATTCGGGCGACCTGCGGATCGAGTTGTTCGGAGAAAGTCCGATAGCGGCGTACCTGTTCTGTGTGCCCGGGCCCGTGCAGAAGATCCGCCCTCAGTAACTCCACCGGTCTGACCTCGTACGCGCCGAGCTGCAGCGCTGGCATGTCGGGGAGGTTCGGGTAGCGGCGAGAGATCGCCGCATCGAGGTCGTCGTCGGTGATGCGCCCCGCTCGGTGCAGTTCGCGAAACTCCTGCAGCGCCAGCGTTCCGGGCATGCCGTAAAGGTCACCGGCTCGCCGAATCGCTTGTTCGAACGGCATGGTCTCCAGTCCGGCCAGCGGGTTGACCGCGATGAAGGTCGACAGCGGGTAGTGGGTGGGCAACACCCGGGCGGCGAGTGCCACGTCGCTGCGCAGATGAGCCCGCCGGGTGTCGACGGTGGCGGTGTCGGTGACGGTCATGATCGTGCTCCTGTCAGGGGGGTGGGCAGGGAGGGTGCGATGTATCCGGTGCTGACGGCTCGTGCATAGATCGCCCGGTGGATCGCCGTGTCGGGCATCGATCGCACTACCGCCAACCCGGCCAGCACTGCGCTCACAGCCGCCGCGACGATCCAGGCGACTGCGGCGGGCGGTGTGGCCGTGGACAGGGCCGGAGCGAGGAAGTGGCTTGTCATGGTGATCAGGCCGAGATAGGCGGTCGCTACCGCGAATAGCACTGACGCGGCGGTGACGGCTGCGGCGGCGCTGCGGCGCCGCGTCAGCCAGCCCCAGGTGACGGCCGCGCCGGTAGCCAAGGCGAAGATCAGCAAGGCCTGTTCGGCGGCGTGCTGCCCCGGCGGCCAGGAAACGATCTGCACTGCTGTGTACAGCGCCAGGGCCGGCAAGACCGAGGCGCCGACTGCGGTGAGCGTGCGCCGACGCCGGCTCATCGCACGTGCCGGCGGCCGTGCGGACGCACGTCGCCGCGCAGCGATCGCTGATCCTGACGACAGGAACAGCGTCGCCTTGTAGAACCCGTGGGCGACGAGGTGGAAGATCGTCGCGGCCCAGAGGCCCAGGCCGCAGGTGAGGATCATGAAACCCATCTGTGCCATCGTCGAATTGGCAAGCGCGCCTTTGACGTCCGCCCTAACCAGCATGACCACCGCGCCATAGGTCAGGGTCGCGGCACCGGCCGCGATCGTGATAGCGCGGGCCAGGTCACCGGAGACCACGGGCGCCAGACGTACGAGCAGGATGCCGCCGGCGTTGACCACCCCCGCGTGCAGCAGCGCAGACACCGGTGTGGGTGCAGCGAGCGTGGCCGGCAACCATCGGTGGAAAGGCCACTGTGCGGATCGGGAGAGGGCGGCGATCACCACCAGACATGCGATCGTCGGCACGAGCGGTCCGTCGCGTTCTGCGACGTTCAGCGCGCGCAGGTCGATCGAACCCCAGTGGGCCGTCGCCAAGGCCACAGCTGTCCACAGCGCCAAGTCGCCGATCACGAAGGCCGTGGCGGTGCGACGCACGCCGTCGCGCGCGGCGGGTAGATGCCAGTACATGCCCAGCAACAAGCAGAGCGCGACGCCTGCGATCGTCCAGCTGAGCGCGAGCCCGAACAGAGTCGTCGCGGTGACCAGCCCGGCTGATGCCGACGTCAGCAGTGAGGCGCCGGCGGTGAACCACGCGGCTCGCCGGTCCCCGGCCAGATACCGGATGGCAAAGACCTGCACCACGGTGCTGACGCCGAATATCAGCAGCAGCAGCACCGCGGCCAGTCGATCGACCGCCACAACCAGCCCGCCGACGGCGGTGGTCACGGGCGGCTCACGCCCCGCCTCGACGGCTAGCGCGGCCGCCGCGAGGAAGCCGAAGGCGGCGACCACTGCGCCGCCACGGCCCAACACGCGACCGCCGCGGGGGCTCCAAACAGCCGCTACCAGTGCGAACGCCGCCGGAGCGGTCAACATCATCAGGAGAAGTTCGTTCGAGTCGGTCAACATGCGACACAAATTACGTGTATTAAAATACGTATGTCAAGCTTCGGGAATTATGTGTCGTATATGAGCGTGTCGTCGACTGGCGCGTGTTGTTTCAGGTATTGCTAGTGACGAACTACGATTCCGGTATGGCGGAGTGGACGTTTCTGACGAACCACGCTCACACCCTGTTGTGCATCGCGCGTGATCCGGGAATCCGCTTGCGCGACGTCGCCGAGCGCGTGGGGGTGACCGAACGTGCGGCCCAACGCATCGTCGCCGACCTGGTCGAAGCCGGTTATCTCGACCGGCTGCGCGAAGGGCGGCGCAACTACTACCGGATCCGGGCCGATCGACCATTGCGACATCCGGTCGAACACGGTCATCGCATCGGCGAGATCCTGGCGGTGTTGCATGAGTCGAAGGATTCCGGCGAGGGCTCCTGAGCAGCTCACAGACTCCTACTGATGCCTGCCCTGCTGCGAATCTGGTTTCCCCCCAACCGTTTTGCCTCATACATCGCCGTATCGGCCGCGTCCACGAGGTGCGTGAGCGTCGCAGCGATGCTGTCCCCGCCGATCTCGGCCAGGGCGATGGCCGCCACGCCGACACTCGCCGTCACTCCGCCCGGCGTGGCGGCGACGGCGGCGCGACACCGTTCGGCACACGCCGAGGGATCGTCCGTCGCGGTCAGTTCGGCGATCAGGAATTCCTCACCGCCCGGCCGGGCCACCACCGCGTTCATGGCGCTGGCGCGTCGCAGGTTGTCGGCGACCGCTACCAGCACCGTGTCCCCGTACCCGTGACCGTACGTGTCGTTGATCTGTTTGAACCCGTCCAGGTCGACCATGACCACGGCCAACCACCGCGCCGAGAGCGTGTCTCCTGCTGCGACCAGCCGTAGCGCGGATTGATAGAAGCCCCGACGGTTTCGCAGACCGGTCAGCGGGTCGGTGTGCGACATCATCGCGTCCAGCGTCAGGAAGTGCAGCAACACCTGGCCCGAGAACGGGACCGCGAGCACCGCGATCGCCACGCCGACCACATGGCCCACTGCCAGCGCGGCGTCGCCTTCGCCGGCCACCCGCACCGCGGCGACACCCGTGGCCACCGCCGCGTTGGCCAGCGTGGCCGCCAGGATCCGACTGGAATGGAACAGGGCGACGTAGCCGGCCAGGGGAGCGAAAGTGGTGCAGGCCAACAAACCGGTCAACGGGCTACCGGCGATCAAGCAGGCGATGGTCACGCACACGTTGCCGCCGAGGGCGAACAGGGTGGACTGCCGGTGACTCGGCCAACCCGCCAACCAGATGCCGGCGCCGCCTGCGCACAGCAGCGAGATCACCATTGCCGCCGCCCGGTGCACTTCACCCTGGGGTCCGGACGGGCTGAACAGCATCACGATCGGCACCGCAGCAAGGACCACGACGATGGACGCGATCATGAAACGGGCGAAGCGCTGCAATTGGCGGGATGCCAGGTATTCGGACAGCCAGCCGTACTGATCTGGCTGGCGCCACCACTGCCGGATCGACGCCGCGAGGCCTACGTCGTTGTGCATGTGCTCCCGAACCGGCCGCAGCCTGCCCCCCGGAGGGCTGGAAGCCTGGACGAATAGTACTCGTCGCATCTGCGCTGCGCCGGACGAGGTGCGCCCACCGAAAGCGACACCAGGGTCGTCGATCCTGATTGATCGCGACCCTGGTGTCGATTTCGTGAGTTACAGCAGGCCCAGCAGCTGCAAGTCGGTGATGTACTTGACGATGATCTCCGACGACACATGCGGAATGTCTTTGTCCGGACCGATTTTCGCGTCTTGAACCGCGGCGCGGAACCGCTCGGTCGGGGCGATCGATCCGCGGACCGGCCGCTCCGGGTGCTGATAGTTGTGCAGCAGCGGCAGCAGCGAGCCCTGGCGCTGGCGGTCGGGCAGAGCGCGCATCGCCGTCTCGAACCGCTGCAGCCATGCGCCGTAGTCGGCGATCCGCTGGATCGGGTAGCCGGCCTCGATCAGCCAGTCGACGAACTCGTCGAGTCCGATGCCGTCGTCGTAGGGGTTCATGACGTGGTAGGTCTCGAACCCTTCGGTCACCGACGAACCCAGCGTGGAGATCGCCTCGGCAATGAATTCAACTGGGAGACCGTCGTAGTGGGCGCGCTGGCGGTTGCCGTCGGCGGCGAGCTCGTAGAACGACGCCGGGGCGATTCCAGTGGCCACCAGGCTCAGCATCATGCGGGTGAACATGTCGGGCAGGTTGAGCTGTCCGCCGTAAGTGGTGTCGGCCAGAATCATGTCGCAGCGGAACACCGAGACCGGCAGACCGCACAGGTCGTTGGCCTCACGGAGCAGCACCTCGCCGGCCCATTTGCTGTTGCCGTAACCATTGGCGTACGAGTCGTCGACCGCCCGGGTCGCGCTGATCTCGCGGATGTCACCGTCCTCGGTGAATCGCCCCGGCGCGATGCCGGCGCCCACGCCGATCGTCGACACGTAGATGAACGGCTTCTGCTTGGTGGTCAAAGCGATCCGGATGAGTTCAGCGGTACCAACAGCGTTGGGCCCGAACAGCTCCCGATAGGGCAGCACGTGGTTGACCAGTGCGGCCGGATCGACGATCAGGTCGACGGTGTCGGCCAGTCGCTGCCAGGTCTGCGGGTCCAGACCGAGGTTCTCCTCGCCCTTGTCGCCGGCGATCACCTCGAGATGCTCGGCGGCCAACTGCCGGTAGTGCGCCAGCAGCTTGGGGTCACCACTGTCGAACGTGGCGTCCAGGCGGGCGCGCGCGGCCTGGTCGTCCTTCGCGCGTACCAGGCAGATAACCTTGCCGTCGACCAGGTTCATCCGCTCCAGCCAGTCCAGCGCCAGGTAGCGTCCGAGGAATCCGGTTGCGCCGGTGAGTAATACAGTTCGGATCTCGCTGGCCGGTCCGGGCAGCTGCGGCGCGGCGGCCAGGGTGGCGCCGTCGACGAAGCGATCCAGCGTGAGATCAAGGGCGTGCGCTTCGGTGGCCCCGGCGCCGTGTACGGAGGCGAACGTCGGGCGCTTGCTTCCCGAGCCGCGCTGCGCCTCGATGTAGCCGGCGATGGCCTGCAGGTCGTTGGCCGGGCTGACGATCACGCTCACCGGGACCTCGACGCCGAAGATCTCGTCGAGCAGATTGGCGAATGTCAACGCCGACAGCGAGTCTCCGCCGAGATCGGTGAAGTGGGCATCGGATTGCAGGTCTGCTGTCGCCGCCCCCAGCAGCGCGCCGGCGGCGCGGGTGACGGTCTCCAGCGCTGGTGCATCGGCGCCGCTCTGCCGCAGCGCCCGCAGTTCATCGGCCTGCCCGTCGGCCAGATCGACATACAACTGCTCGAGTGCCGACCCGTAGCGTTCCTTCAGCCGGGGCCATGCGAGCTTGCGGATACCGGTCAGAAGTCCGTTTTCTATCGTGAAAGGCGTTGTCTCGATGAGGAAGTCCCGTGGAATCTCATAGGACTGCAATCCGGCGCCGCGGGCCACCTCCTGCAGCGACTCGGCGATCAGCGCCTTGAGTTCCGTCGCATCGTGGGCGGCGGCGGCCTCAGCGGTCGGTACGACGACGGCCAGCAGGTAGGGCCGAGCGCTGTTGCCGTACAGGTAAATCTGGTGCACGACGGGGCTGCGTCCGAAGGCGGCCTCGAGCTTGGAGACCGTGACGAATTCACCCTGCGACAGCTTGAGAACGTTGTTGCGCCGGTCGACGTACTGCAAATGGTCGGCAGCGGTCTCGGCGACGATGTCACCGGTGCGGTAGTAGCCGTCCTCGTCGAACATCGCTGCGGTGATCTCTGGCCGCTTGTAGTAGCCGGGGAACAGCTGCGTCGACTTCACCAGCAGCTCGCCCCGGGGGTGCGGCAGGTCGGTGCCGAAGTAGCCCAACTCGGGAACATCGACCAGCTTGTAGTCGGTGACGGGTGGGCGGCGCACCACGCCGTCGACGAACACCGCGCCAGCCTCGGTGGATCCATAACCCTCGACCAGGTGCATGTCCAGGAAGTCCTCGACCCACGATTTGAGTTCGGGCGCGATCGGCGCCGAACCGGTCATCACGGAGACGAATCGGCCGCCCAACAGGCTGACCCGCTTCTCGGCGAACACCTGTGCTTTCTCGGCGCCGCTGCGGTCGATCTCGCTCTGGACTTCTTGGTGGATCATGTCCCATACCCGCGGCACCAGGTTCAGCTGGGTCGGGCGGGTCAGTGCCAGATCTTCCAGGAATGTCGACAAATCGGGGCGGGCGGCGAAATACACTGTGCCACCGGAACTGAGCGACCCGTACAGAGCGCCGCGCCCCATCACGTGACTCATCGGCATGAAGCTCAACACGATCGACGGGAATGCGCCGTGGCTGTCGTCCCAGTGTCCCGCGGCCGCGCGCCACATGTCGGCCACCTTGTGGGCCGGGTACATCGCGCCCTTCGGGGCGCCGGTACTGCCGGAGGTGTAGATCAACAGGGCCAACGGGTCGTCCTCGCCGGCGTCGGCGATCGCGACGGATGCGCCGGCGCCTCGGCCGATTTCGTCGGCGAGTGTGACCACCTCGACGCCGTCTAGCCGCTCCCTGGCGGCGGTCAGCGCGTCACGCTGGTCGTCGATCTCGGGTCGGAAATCGAAGACCACCAACCGTTTCGGGGCCGGCCCGGCCGACACGAGCTCGACCGCGTCATCGAGGTAGTCGATGCTCGACGCGACGACGACCGGCTCGGTCTCGGCGATGATCGGCTGCAGTTGCGCGACGACAGCACTGGTCTGCAGCGGCACGGACACCGCGCCCAGTTGCGTCAGGGCGATGTCGATGACGGTGTAGTCGACACTGGTGAACCCGAGGATGGCGACGCGGTCGCCCGCGGTGACCGGACCGGCGGACCAGGCGCCGGCGACCGCCTGGACGCGATCCCACACTTGGCGGTAGGTGATCGTGTCGAACTGCGGCAGCAGTTCGGGGGTGGTGCGCTGCGTCTGGGCGTCCCGGACGAATCGCACGGCGCGCTGGCCGAGCGCGGGGCGGTCGGCGTAGCCCTCGAAGATGGTCTTGATGAGGTCGGGGAGGCGCAGGCCGGGTTGATCGGCGGCCGCGGTCACCTCGGGGTCGGGCGCGGCGGCGGCGAACTGAGGGTCGGTCGCGTAGAGATCGGCAACGCGCTGCTCGAAACGGGCTTCGCGAGTATCAGTCGGCATGACGAGACTCCATTGACAAGCTAGGGAAGAGGAAAGTGGCGGGCGCTTCGTTGCGCTCAAATAAAACTACGTTAGCAAAACTAACGTTATTCCTCGGTCGACCCCGAGGCTAGGAACCGGGGCTGTGAACTTGCTCTCTGTCCGCTGCTCCGACTTCGTTAGAGGCCCGTGGCGCAGGGGTACCCGAGGTTCATCACGGGATGCACCCTTGAGCCAAGGAGTTGTCATGAGAGACGTAGACACCCGCCTCGACCCGCGCGCGGGCCGGATGGAAATCGCGCGTAGCAGAGGCGCGGCCAGTGGTTTTCTGCTTGTCCTGCTCGGACTGTGGGGAGCGCTGATTCCCTTCGTCGGGCCGTATTTCAACTTCGCCTACGACCCGGATACGCCATGGACGTGGACCACGGCCCGTGGCTGGCTCGAGGTTTTGCCCGGCGCGGTGGCGGTATTGGGTGGCTTGCTGCTGTTGATGTCGCGAAACCGGGCCACCGCGGTGCTCGGTGGCTGGCTCGCGGTAATCGCCGGCGCGTGGTTCGTGGTCGGCCGACTGTTCGCGAGCCCCTGGGGCCTCGGTGACTTCGGGGGGCCGGTAGCAAGCAGCACCGCCGGCCAGGTCGCGCTGGAGCTGATGTTCTGGAGCGGGCTCGGCTCGCTGATCATCTTCTTCGGCGCCATGGCGTTGGGTCGAGTGTCGGTGCGCAGCTTGCGCGACGTCCGCTACGCGACTCGTCCCGCGGGCGCCGACACCTATGCCGCTGAGCCGGTAGGCGCGGCGCCGGTCGCCGCTGCGCCTACGGAGCCGGTGGTCGAAGGGCATCGCCATCACGGACGTCAGGTCGCTGACGACGTCGAAGGCGAGCCCCGCCGGCGTCGCAGCTGGCGCGACATGTTCGGCGGCTCGCGCCGGACGCCCGTCGCGCACTAGGAAGTTCGACCAGGAGCCACCTGCCGCCACTGAGCGGTAGGTGGCTTCTGGCGTAATCGAGGTCACTGTGCGATATCCGCCACAAGGCGGATGGTATGACGCGGTTTCCGGGCCACTGTGGAAGGCATGACCGCAACGTTCGTTCCCGACGACGACTTCATCCGCATCGGCGAGTTGTGCACCCGGCTGGGTGTGCCGGACGACGATCGGGTGCTGTTCTGGCGGTGGGCCGACGAACTGCCGAGCCGGGCGGCCGTCGACGAATTGAACTCCTACGTCGACATTCTCATTGCCGAGCAGTGTCGCCGCCCCGCCGACGACGCGCTGGGCCGGCTCATCGAGCTGGGCTTGACCGACGACGAGATCCGCCGGTCGGTCGCCGCCCTGGTGCGAAAGCCCGGGGCGAAACTCAGCCCGTGTAAGCCATCACGTGCTTGATGCGGGTGTAGTCCTCGAACCCGTACATTGACAGATCTTTTCCGTGTCCCGAGGCCTTGAAGCCGCCGTGCGGCATCTCGGCGACAAGTGGAATGTGAGTGTTGATCCACACGCAGCCGAAGTCCAGCGCGTTGGACACGCGGATCGCCCGCGACACGTCGCGGGTCCACACCGAGGAGGCCAGACCGTACTCGGTGCCGTTGGCCAAGCGGATGGCCTCGTCCTCGTCGGCGAACGACTGCACGGTGATCACCGGGCCGAAGATCTCCTCCCGGACATGCCGGTCATCCTGGCGCAGGCCACCGATCACGGTCGGCTCTACGTAGAAACCTCTGTCGCCCTGGCGATTTCCGCCAGCCGCCACTGTCGCGTGCGCCGGCACGTCGGACAAGAAGCCCAGCACCCGATCGAGTTGATTGGTGTTGTTCACCGGCGGCACCCAGGCATCCTCGTCGTCGGCGGCCCGGCCGAAGGTGGTGGCCGCGCCCCTGGCCTGCTCGGCCAATGCGGCGGTGAGGTCCTCGGCGACGGCGGCACTGGCCAGTACCCGGGTCGCCGCGGTGCAGTCCTGACCGGCGTTGAAGTAACCGGCCGTCGCGATTCCGGCTGCGGCGATGGCGATATCGGCGTCGTCGAACACGATCACCGGTGCCTTACCGCCGAGTTCGAGGTGAGTGCGTTTGAGATGCCCGCCGGCGCTGACCGCGACCGCACGGCCCGCGGCGACCGATCCGGTGATCGACACCATCTGCGGAGTCGGATGCGCCACGACGCCCGCGCCGGTCACCCGATCCCCGCAGACGACATTGAGCACACCGGGCCCGAAGTGCTGTGCGGCGATCTCGGCCAGCATCACGGTGGTGACCGGGGTGGTGTCACTCGGCTTGAGGACGACGGTGTTGCCCGCGGCGATGGCCGGGCAGAACTTCCAGATCGCCATCATCATCGGGTAGTTCCAGGGCGCGACCTGACCGATCACCCCGACCGGCTCACGGCGGATCCACGACGTGTGGTCGGCCATGTACTCACCGGCCGACTTTCCTTCCAAAATCCTTGCCGCACCGGCAAAGAACCTGATCTGGTCGACCATCGGAGGGATTTCCTCGGCCAGCGTGACGTGATTGGGCTTACCGGTGTTGCGGCCCTCGGCGGCCACCAGGTCAGCGGCCGCTCTCTCCACGTCGTCGGCGAACCCCAGTAGCGCCTTCTGCCGCTGTGACGGTGTGGTGAGCTTCCAGTCGGTGAACGCCCGGCTCGCCGCGGCGTACGCGTTGTCGATGTCCTGTTCGTTGGAAACGGGTGCGGTGCCGTATTTTTCGCCAGTAGACGGGTCGACGATCGGCATCGTCGCCCCGCTCACTGAGTCGACGAGCTCGCCGTCAATGAAATTGCGGACCATCAGAGTGCGGCGAGAATCTCGGCCAGCACGTCGAGGCCCTCGACCAAGAGCTCGTCGCTGATGGCCAGCGGCGGCAGGAACCGCAGCACGTTTCCGTAGGTGCCACACGTCAACACCACCACACCCTGGGCGTGCGCCCTGGCCGCCAGTGTCTTGGCCAGCTCCGGATCCGGTTCTGCGGTACCCGATTTCACCAACTCGACGGCGATCATCGCACCGCGGCCGCGCACATCACCGATGCGGTCGTCGTCGGCCTGCATCCGACCGAGCTTGTCTTTCATCAGCGCTTCGATCTGCTTGGCCCGATCCACCAGCCCGTCGAGCTCGATGGTCTCGATGGTCGCCAGCGCGGCCGCACACGCCAACGGATTGCCGCCATAGGTGCCGCCGAGACCGCTGACATGCGGAGCGTCCATGATCTCGGCGCGCCCGGTCACCGCCGACAGCGGCAGACCGTCGGCGATGCCCTTGGCCGTCACGATCAGGTCCGGCTCGATGCCCTCGTCCTCGCACGCGAACATCGTTCCGGTGCGGGCGAATCCGGTCTGCACCTCGTCGGCGATGAACACCACGTTGTTGTCCGAACACCAGGCCCGCAGCGCAGGCAGGAAGCCCGGCGCGGGAACGATGAACCCACCCTCGCCCTGGATCGGCTCGATGATCACCGCGGCGAGGTTGGCCGCGCCGATCTGCTTGTCGATGATGTTCAGCGCCCGCTCGGCGGCCAGCTCGCCGTCGGTGGCCCACTCCTTGTCGATCAGGCCGTCGCGGAAGGGATAGGAGAGGGGGGCGCGGTAGATCTCCGGGGCGAACGGTCCGAACCCGCTCTTGTAGGGCATCGACTTGGCGGTCAGCGCCATCGTCAGGTTGGTGCGCCCATGGTAGGCGTGGTCGAAGGCCACCACCGCGGTCTTGCGGGTATACGAGCGGGCGATCTTGATCGCGTTCTCCACCGCTTCGGACCCGGAATTGAACAGTGCCGAGCGCTTCTCGTAGGACCCCGGGGTGAGCCGGTTGAGGTGCTCCGCGACGGCGATGTACTCCTCGTAGGGCGTCACCATGAAGCACGTGTGGGTGAAGTCGGCGACTTGGGCCTGCACCGCCTCGACCACGCGTGGTGAGGCGTTACCGATCGTCGTCACCGCGATGCCCGAGCCCAGGTCGATCAGCCGGTTACCGTCGACGTCCTCAATGATCCCGCCGCCTGCCCGCGCCGTGTAGACGGGCATCGTGACACCGACGCCGTGCGACACCGCCGCGACCCTGCGCTTGCTCAGTTCGACGGACCCGGGGCCCGGGATCTCGGTGACGAGTTTGCGGCTCTGCTCGAGAGTGGTCACTGCTGGTCTCCTAGGCGAGTGGCATGGCGCGAAGCGGGTCCTTCGAGCCTAGTCGCGTAAGACCGGGATGCAACTGAAAACTCGGTCAAAGCGCGATTCAGCAATGGATTGCGTTGCTGTACGCGACTAAATCAACGCAATCAGTCGGCGCTGATCGCTGGGAATGGCGCGCCGTCGAGCCGGTCGACGGTGGCGAATGCCGCCACCGGCTGGCGGGTGAGTCGACGAACCTGGCGCACGGGGTGCCCCAGCGCGATCACCGCCGCCAGCACCAGCGGACCTTCGGCGCCCAGCAGCCGTTTGACCTCGTCTTCTTCTCTGATCAGCATCGTCGTCAGCACGCCGCCAAGTCCTTCGGCACGGGCCGCCAGCAGGATGCTCCACGCGAACGGGTAGACCGACGCGCCACCGGCCAGCGAGTACCGGTCGAGATCGCGGTCCACGGCCGCAAGCTGCGACAGGTCGGCGAACAGCGCCAGTAGAACCGGAACCTCGTCGAGGTGGGCGGCGAATCCGCCAACCGCCGCCTCCTCGGTCTGTCCGGTTCCGGCAGCCAGGGCGGCCGCCTCCGCCGCGGCGTCGTTGACCGGCGACCACGGCCGCAGCCCGGCCGCGGTCAGCGTCAGGTAATCGACCCAGGGCTGGCGATACAGATCGCGCAGACCGCCCCGAATCACCGGATCCTTGACCACGACCAGGCGCCAGGCCTGGGCATTGGCCCCGCTGGGGGCGAACCGTGCGGTGTCCAGAATCCGCGCGAGTACCGCGTCCTCGACCGGCTCGTCGGTGAATTCGCGCACCGACCCGGTGCTGCGCAGGGCGTCGATCAGGTCCATCCGACCATCTTCCACCGGCGGTGCCGGTCGGAGCCGGACCGGCGCAATGGCAGACTGGACAGCTATGAACCCCGTGACCTGACGGTCGCGGCGCGCTGAACCCAGCACCCGATACGAAAGAATCGTTCCGCCATGGACCTGCTCGTCTTCCTGCCCCTGATCATCATCATGGGCGCATTCATGTATTTCGCCTCCCGGCGCCAGCGCAAGGCCATGCAGGCCACCATCGACCTGCACGAGTCCTTGACCATCGGAGACCGGGTGCACACCACCTCCGGCCTGCAGGCCACGATCACCGGGATCACCGACGACACCGTCGACCTGGAGATCGCCCCCGGCGTCGTGACCACCTGGATGAAGCTGGCCATCCGCGACCGCATCGAGGACGAGGTCGACGACACCGACGCCGATGAGGTCGGTGGAGCCACCGAGCTCACCGAGTCCGACGCGGACCGCCTCACCAAAGACTGATGGCCAGGCCCGCCACGTACCCTCTAGCGGGAGTTGATTGAGGACCGCATCCGCGGGACGCGGCACAACGACCTAGCGGGACGCGGCACAACCTAGGAGAAACAACAACGTGGCATCGTCTTCGGCGCCGGTGCATCCCTACCGCTGGCTGGCGCTGTTCCTGGTCCTGCTCATCGGGGTGTATCTGCTGGTCTTCCTCACCGGGGACAAGCGCACCACGCCCAAGCTGGGCATCGACCTGCAGGGCGGAACCCGCGTCACTCTGACGGCGCGCACCCCGGACGGATCCCGTCCCACCCGCGACGCGCTAAACCAGGCGCAGCAGATCATCGGCGCCCGCGTCAATGGCCTGGGGGTGTCGGGCTCCGAAGTCGTGATCGACGGGGACAACCTCGTCATCACCGTTCCCGGCAATGACGGCAACGAGGCCCGCAACCTGGGCCAGACCGCGCGGCTGTTCATCCGCCCGGTGATCGGCCAGCCGATCCCGGTCGAAGCCATCAAGCAGCAGATGCAGGCCGCCGCGCCCGGCGGCGCGGGGCCGGGAGGGCCGGTGCCCGCGCCGGCGCCCGGCGCGCCTGCACCGGCACCCGCGGCCGGTGAGCCGGTCGCCCCGCCACCCGCCGCACCCGCGCCGCAGCCGCGTCCGTACCCGGAAGAGCCGGCTCCCTCGCCGACCCCGGCTCCGCCCGCACCAGCCCCAGGCCCGGGCCAGCCGCCGACGGCGGCCCCGGCGCCACCCGCGCCCGGCCAGCCAGCCCCGCCGGACCCGCGCAAGGACCTGGCGGCGCGCATCAGTTTCGAGAAGCAGCTGCGGCAGAGCACCAACCAGAACCTGCTCCTGATCGCGGTGCAGTACATGGCGGGCAAGTGCGATCAGCCCGACATCCTGGCCGGTAACGACGACCCGAACCTTCCGCTGGTCGCGTGCTCGCAGGATCGCAAGTACATCTACGTCCTCGACAAGTCGATCATCAGTGGCGACCAGATCAAGGACGCGACGTCGGGCCTCGACCAGCAGAGCGGCGCCTACGTCGTCAACGTGGAGTTCAAGGACCAGGCCGCCACCACCTGGGCCGACTTCACCGCGGCCAACATCGGTACTCAGACGGCGTTCACGCTCGACTCCCAGGTGGTCAGCGCCCCACAGATCCGCGAAGCCATCCCCGGCGGGCGCACCCAGATCAGCGGCGGCAACCCGCCGTTCACCGCCGACACCGCGAAACAACTGGCCAACGTCCTCAAGTATGGATCGCTGCCGCTGTCATTCGAGTCCTCCGAGGCCGAAACAGTCTCGGCCACACTGGGATTGGCGTCGCTTCGCGCGGGCCTGATCGCGGGCGCCATCGGCTTGGCGCTGGTGCTGCTGTACTCGCTGCTCTACTACCGGGTGCTGGGACTGCTGACTGCGCTGTCGCTGATCGCCTCCGGCGCCATGGTGTTCGGCATCCTGGTGCTGCTCGGCAGATACATCAACTACACCCTCGACCTCGCCGGTATCGCGGGTCTGATCATCGGTATCGGCACGACCGCCGACTCGTTCGTGGTGTTCTTCGAACGCATCAAGGACGAGATCCGAGAGGGGCGTTCGTTCCGCTCGGCGGTGCCGCGCGGTTGGGCTCGCGCCCGTAAGACGATCCTGTCCGGCAACGCGGTCACCTTCCTGGCCGCCGCGGTGCTGTACTTCCTGGCCGTCGGGCAGGTGAAGGGCTTCGCGTTCACCCTGGGCCTGACGACGATCCTCGACGTCGTCGTGGTGTTCCTGGTGACCTGGCCGATGGTGTACCTGGCGTCGAAGTCGCCGACGATGGCCAAACCGGCATTCAACGGTCTCGGCGCGGTGCAGCAGATCGCCCGGGAACGTCGAGCCGCCGCCACCGCGACGGGACGGAGGTAACTTCCATGGCCGAGAAAACCACTGACGACACTGCAGACGCCCCGGCGTCCACCGCCATCGAGGCACCCGATCTGGAAGCCGCCGACAGCGGCGCGCCCAGGCACGGCTTCTTCGTCCGCCTCTACACCGGCACCGGCGCCTTCGAAGTCATCGGCAAGCGCAAGCTCTGGTACGCGATCAGCGGCCTGATCGTCCTGGCCTGCATCCTGTCCATCGCGCTGAAGGGCTTCACCTTCGGTATCGATTTCCAGGGTGGCACCAAGGTCTCGATGCCCACCGCCGGCCAGAACGGCACCGCCACCACCCAGCAGGTCGAAGACGTCTTCAGCAAGACGCTGGGCCGGGCACCGGAGTCCGTCGTGCTCGTCGGCAACGGTGGCTCGGCCACCGTGCAGATCCGCTCCGAGGCGCTGACCAATCAGCAGACCGAGCAGCTGCGGAACGCGCTGTTCGACGCCTTCAAGCCCAAGGCAGGCAACGGGGAGCCCGACAAGGCGACGATCAGCGACTCGGCGGTTTCGGAGACCTGGGGTGACCAGATCACCAAGAAGGCGCTGATCGCGCTCGCGGTGTTCCTCGTGCTCGCCGCCATCTACATCACCCTTCGCTACGAGCGGTACATGGCGATCTCGGCACTCGCGACGCTGGTGTTCGACCTCGTCGTCACGGCCGGGGTGTATTCGATCGTCGGATTCGAGGTCACACCGGCGACAGTGATCGGCCTGCTCACGATTCTGGGCTTCTCGCTCTATGACACGGTCATCGTGTTCGACAAGGTGGAAGAGAACACCCACGGCTTCGAGCACACGACCCGCCGAACGTTCGCCGAACAGGCCAACCTCGCGGTCAACCAGACGTTCATGCGATCGATCAACACCAGCCTCATCTCGGTGTTGCCGATCGTGGCGCTGATCGTGGTCGCGGTGTGGCTGCTCGGCGTCGGCACGCTGATGGACCTGGCGCTGGTGCAGCTGGTCGGTGTCATCGTCGGTACCTACTCGTCGATCTTCTTCGCGACCCCGCTGCTGGTGACGCTGCGTGAGCGCACGGATCTGGTGCGCACCCACACCCGCCGGGTGCTCAACCGCCGCAAGCCGTCCGGGACGGCCAGCGACGTGGTCACCGGCGGTGCCGCCGATTTGGCGGAGGCTGCCGGCGCGGTCCCGGCCGAAGCTGCCATAGGGGGCACGCCGAGCGTGGGCAACAAGCCCTCGCCGGGTGCCCGTCCGGCTCGTCCAGGCCGGCCGACGGGCAAACGCAGCCCCCGCGGGCGATAACGCGCCATGGCAGTCGGGCGCCGGCGCGCCGCCGCTGTCGCAGTGGCGGCTGTTCTGGGGTTGGTCGCGCCAACCGTCCTGACGTCGTGCTCGGGCAGCCCGGCTGACCAGATCAACTATGCCGTCGACGGCATGCTGGTCACCTACAACACCAACACGGTGCGCGGGGCGGCTTCGGCGGGGCCGCAGGCGTTCGCCCGCGTGCTCACCGGGTTCAACTTCCACGGACCGGACGGGCAGGTGCTGGCCGATCACGACTTCGGGTCGGTGTCGGTGGTCGGTCGCGACCCGCTGGTTCTCGACTACCAGATCGCGGACAACGCCGTGTACTCCGACGGCAAGCCGGTGACGTGTGACGATATGGTGCTGGCGTGGGCCGCGCAGTCCGGGCGGTTCCCGGCCTTCGACGCCGCCAGCCGCGCCGGCTACCTCGACATCGACACCGTCGACTGCCAGCCAGGCCAGAAGAAGGCCCGGGTGACGTACTTACCCGGCCGGGCCGTCACCGATTACCTGCAGCTGTTCACCGCCACGTCGATGATGCCGTCGCACGTGCTGGGTGACGCGCTCGGCGTCGACGTCACCCGCACCATCCAGGGTGGCGACCCGGCCGCCGTCGACCGCATCGCCCAGGCGTGGAATACGTTGTGGGACCTCAAGCCCGGCCTGAGTGCTGAAGATCTCAAGCGGTTCCCCTCATCGGGGCCCTACAAGATCGACTCGGTGCTGCCCGAGGGGGCGGTGGTGCTGACCGCCAACGATCGCTGGTGGGGCGCCAAGCCGATCACCAAGCGCATCACGGTGTGGCCACGCGGCGTCGATGTGCAGGACCGCATCAACAACAGCACGTTCCAGGTGGTCGACGTCGCCACCGGATCTTCGGGCACGCTGACCACCCCCGACGGGTACGACCGCCACGAATTGCCGTCCGGCGGGATCGAGCAGCTGATCTTCGCGCCGGACGGGCCGCTGGCGGCGACGCCGGCCCGGCGCGCGGTGGCGCTGTGCACCCCGCGCGACCTGATCGCGCTGAACGCCGAATCGCCGATCTCCAACGTGCGGCTCAACCCGGCCACCGATGACGCGCTCAGCGCCATCGAAGGAGTGGCGATCGTCCCGCCTCAGTTCGGGCCGGCCAACGCCGACGCCGCCCGAGACGCACTGGGCGGCCAGCCGCTGACCGTGCGGATCGGCTACCAGTCGCCGAACCCGCGGTTGGCGGCGACCGTCGGCGCCATCACCAAATCGTGTGCCGCCGCCGGCATCACCGTCGTCGATGCCACCTCGGACTCGGCGGGCCCGCAGGCGCTGCGCGACGGCAAGCTCGACGTCCTGCTGGCCAGCACCGGCGGCGCCACCGGCAGCGGGTCGACCGGATCGTCGGCGCTGGATGCCTACACCCTGTTCGCCGGCAACGGAGACAACCTGCCGCGCTACGCCAACCCGCAGATCGACGGCATCATCTCGGCGCTGGCGATCACCGCCGACTCGAAGGAACAGGCCCGCCTGCTGGCCGACAGCTCGCCCATCCTGTGGGGCGACATGCCGACCCTGCCGCTGTACCGTCAGCAGCGCACGGTGCTGGCATCCAAGAAGATGTATGCGGTCGAAGGCAATCCGACCAAGTGGGGCGCGGGCTGGAACATGGACAGGTGGGTGTTCGAGAAGTGACGTCTTCTCCGGAGCCGGAAGGCCGGCGACAGAGCGCCTCGGCCGTAGTCGACGTTCTCAGGGCGCTGACCCGGCAGGTGCCCGATTTTCCGGAACCGGGCATCCAATTCAAGGACCTCACCCCGGTACTGGCCGACCCACACGGGCTGGCCGTCGTCACCGCCGCGATGGCCGAGATCGCCGAGGGTGCCGATCTGATCGCCGGTATCGACGCCCGCGGGTTCCTGCTCGGTGGCGCGGTCGCCCACCGTCTCGGCATCGGTGTGCTGGCCGTCCGCAAGGGCGGCAAGCTGCCCCCGCCGGTGCACAGCGAGACCTACATCCTCGAGTACGGCACGGCCACGTTGGAGATCCCTGCGGAGGGTATCGAATTGGCCGGGCGCCGCGTGGTGATCGTCGACGACGTCCTCGCGACGGGCGGGACCCTCGCGGCGGCGCGTTCGCTGCTGGTGGCCGGCGGGGCAGAGGTGGCCGCCGCCGCTGTGGTGCTGGAACTGCCCGGTCTCGGCGGTCGCGAGAAGGTCGCACCGCTGCAGGTGACCAGCTTGCAAATCATCTGAGCGCGGCCCACCCCCAGGCGCGCCACCCGGCCGCGTGAGGCGAGATATCCTCGAAGTCGGTCCAGATCGCGAGGAGGTGACGGCGTGGCAGACGACAACGGTGCGCTGACCGCCTCGCCGCCCCCGATCTCCGACGTCCCACCGGCCGAGCCGCGGGCCGAGACCCCAAAGACCACCAGCAGCGCATCGCGGCGGGTGCGGGCTCGGCTGGCGCGCCGGATGACGTCCCAGCGCAGCACCGTCAACCCGGTCCTCGAGCCGCTCATCGCGGTGCATCGTGAGTTCTACCCGAAGGCCGACCTGGCGATCCTGCAGCGTGCCTACGAGGTGGCCGAGGTCAAGCACGCCGATCAGCTGCGCCGCTCCGGCGACCCGTACATCACTCACCCGTTGGCCGTCGCGAACATCCTGGCCGAGCTCGGCATGGACACCATCACGCTGGTGGCCGCGCTGCTGCACGACACCGTCGAAGACACCGGCTACGCCATGGAGGCGCTGACCGCCGACTTCGGTGAAGAGGTCGCCCACCTGGTCGACGGAGTGACCAAGCTGGACAAGGTCGCACTGGGTAACGCGGCCGAGGGCGAGACCATCCGCAAGATGATCATCGCGATGGCGCGGGATCCGCGGGTGCTGGTCATCAAGGTGGCCGACCGCCTGCACAACATGCGCACGATGCGGTTCCTGCCGCCGGAGAAGCAGGCCCGCAAGGCCCGCGAAACGCTCGAAGTCATTGCGCCCCTTGCGCATCGGCTGGGAATGGCGACCGTCAAGTGGGAGCTGGAGGATCTGTCCTTCGCGATCCTGCATCCCAAGCGCTACGAGGAAATCGTCCGGCTGGTGGCCGATCGGGCGCCGTCGCGTGACACGTACCTGGCGAAGGTCCGGGTCGAGATCAACGCCGCACTGAGCGGGATGAAGATCAACGCCACGGTCGAAGGCCGGCCCAAGCACTACTGGTCGATCTATCAGAAGATGATCGTCAAGGGCCGCGACTTCGACGACATCCACGACCTGGTCGGTGTCCGGATCCTGTGCGAAGAGATCCGCGACTGCTATGCCGCTGTCGGCGTTGTGCATTCGCTGTGGCAGCCGATGCCCGGCCGGTTCAAGGACTACATCGCCCAGCCTCGGTTCGGGGTGTACCAGTCGCTGCACACCACGGTCGTCGGGCCGGAAGGCAAGCCGCTGGAGGTGCAGATCCGCACCCGTGACATGCACGACACCGCGGAATTCGGTATCGCGGCGCACTGGCGATACAAGGAGTCCAAGGGCCGCAACGGCGTTCCGCACCCGCACGCCGCCTCCGAGATCGACGAGACCGCGTGGATGCGCCAGCTGCTGGACTGGCAGCGGGAAGCCGCGGACCCCGGCGAGTTCCTGGAATCGCTGCGTTACGACCTTGCGGTGCAGGAGATTTTCGTGTTCACCCCGAAGGGCGACGTCGTCACCCTGCCGGCCGGCTCGACGCCGGTCGACTTCGCCTACGCCGTGCACACCGAGGTCGGCCACCGCTGCATCGGTGCGCGGGTCGACGGTCGTCTGGTGGCACTGGAACGCAAGCTCGAAAACGGTGAGCGGGTAGAGGTTTTCACGTCGAAGGCGCCCAACGCCGGCCCGTCGCGCGATTGGCAGGGTTTCGTGGTGTCCCCGCGGGCCAAGGCCAAGATCCGGCAGTGGTTCGCCAAAGAGCGCCGCGACGAAGCGCTCGAGGCCGGCAAGGACTCGATCGCCCGCGAGGTGCGTCGGGGTGGGCTTCCGTTGCAGAAGCTGGTCAACGCCGAGGCGATGGGCGCACTGGCCCAGGAGTTGCGGTATGCCGACGTCTCCGCTCTGTACACGGCGGTCGGGGAGGGGCACGTCTCGCCGCGGCACGTCGTGCAACGGCTGGTGGCGCAGCTCGGTGGGGCCGAGGGCGCCGAAGACGAACTGGCCGAACGCTCCACACCGGCGACCATGCCGGTGCGTCAGCGCAGCACGGATGACACCGGGGTCGCCGTGCCCGGCGCTCCCGGGGTGCTGACCAAGCTGGCCAAGTGCTGCACACCGGTACCCGGTGACAACATCATGGGCTTCGTCACCCGCGGTGGCGGGGTCAGTGTGCACCGCACCGACTGCACCAATGCCGCGTCGCTGCAACAACAGTCGGAACGCATCATCGAGGTGAACTGGGCGCCGTCGCCGACGTCGGTCTTCCTGGTGGCGATCCAGGTCGAGGCTCTCGACCGGCACCGGTTGCTCTCCGATGTCACGCGGGTGCTGGCCGACGAGCGAGTCAACATTCTGTCGGCCTCGGTGACCACCTCCAACGATCGAGTGGCGGTGAGCCGCTTCACCTTTGAGATGGGCGATCCGAAGCACCTGGGCCATGTGCTCAACGCGGTCCGCAACGTCGAAGGCGTCTATGACGTCTACCGCGTGACGAGCGCCGCCTGACGTGGCGACTTGATCACCGGCGCGTCAGCGGGGTCGGTGTCGAATACGCGCGCCAGTTCGCCGCTCGCGGTCACGATCTGGTGCTGGTGGCCCGTCGCGAGGAAGCTCTGGAGCGCCTGGCCGCCGAGCTGAGGTCGGAGCACAAGGTAGCGGTCACGTCATCGCACTCGCGCAAGCGCACGGCCAAGCAGGTGATCGACGCGAGGATGCGCGAATTGGCAGGCTCCAAGCCAAGTTTCGTCGGCGGCCTGAGCAATGCCGTCGCCGCGCACGCGACCGGATTCACGCCGCGCCTGCTGAGCAGCGCCGTTACGGTCCGCCGTTGACATACCAGGACAGGCAGCCGGGATGGTCGTGGCAGGCGATGATCGCGGTTGCGTCCGGCGCCGCACCGCGCACGTGCGGCTGGGCGGACGGCAGACTGCAGCTCTTTAGGTAGGGATTCCACGGGATCACGCCGTCGTAGCAGCCCTGCGCGACGGGCTTGGCCGGGCTGCTGAGCAACGCGGTCGGAGCAAGTAGGAAGGCGGCCGCGGCCAGCGCGCCCAGGACGATACGAGCGATCCTTTGCAAACTGGTGGTCATAACACGTCGTCCAACGTGTCTGCGCCGCAGATTATTTCATCGCGGGTGTCGGAATAATCCGCTGACGCAACGCCCTTGTACCCAACTGTGTTGTCAGGTGCCAAGACCTACTTGGAAAGAGATTGACCATGAAGCGTTTTCACGTGCTGTCCGCCACTGTCGGGGCAGGCGCCCTGATCTTGCTGGGCGGCTTTGCCGCAGTAGCGGCGAATCCACAGACACCCGATTCGTTCATCAGCTCCGAGATGTCGACCGGGGTCACCGTCACGCAGTCGCCGGATCGGGCCGCCGGCCAGCTCCCGGTCGCGACGCCCGCCATCAAAGGTCCCGCGCCGCTGCCGACCGAAGAGCAGGGTCTGCCTGGCTGAGAGCCAGCTCAGTTCAGCCGGATCGACTTGATCGTGACCGGCTTGGCCGGCTTACCGTCGTCGGAACCGCCGGCGATTCCCATCGCTGCGATGTCGTCGATGATCCCGAACGCGGTCTTGTCGACCTGGCCGAAGGCCGTGTACGTCGGCGGCAGCATCGAATCGCGGTACACGATGAAGAACTGGCTGCCGTTGGTGTCGGGGCCGGCGTTGGCCATGGCCAGCGTCCCGCGCGGATATTTGACGGCCTGTCGCAGTTGCGGGTCGAACGGCCGGAACTGGTTCGTCGGGTACTCATTGGCGAACCGGTACCCCGGCCCGCCCGTGCCCTGACCGGTCGGATCGCCGCACTGCAGCACCGACAATGACGGCATGTCGGTCAGCCGGTGGCATGGCGTGTTGTCGAAGTAGTTCTGCCGCACCAGGCTCTCGAAGCTGTTCACCGTGCACGGCGCCTTCGCGTTGTCGAGGTGCACGACGATCGGCCCGGCGTTGGTGACGACCGTCGCGTCCACCGACACTGGCGTGGTCGGCCGCTTACCGGCCACCGGCGGCCTGACCGGCTTGTCGGCCGGGGTGGCCGTCGCCGGGTACTGGCAGTTCGCGCCGAGGGTGGCCGGCGGATTGAACGGCGGCAGTTGGCCGCTGCCGCCCGGCATGGTCCGCGGGATACCCGCCCCGCCGGTCTTCTCCAGCTCTCGTCCCACCCAGGAGAAGAACGCCACCCCGACGACGATCACCACGATGCTCAGGACCGTCACCAGATAGCTGATCACCAGCCCGGCGATCGCCAGCCCGCGGCCTTCCTCGCCGGATTTCTTGATCTGCGACAGCGAGATGTGGCCGAACACGATGCCCAGCGGGGCGAACACGAACGCACAGATCAAGGACGCGATCGCCATCCCGTTGGTCGGCGGCGGCGCCGGATAGCGGTATGGGCCGGGCCCGTAGGGCGAGCCGTAGTGCGGCGGCGGGTAGTACGGCGGAGGCTGGCTCATCGCCGGCTAGTCCAGCAGGATCGACTTGATCCGCACATCGCTGGCCGGCTTGCCGTCCTGAGCGCCGCCGGCCACCCCGGCCCCGGCGATCTTGTCCAGCGTCGCCAACCCCGTCTGGTCGATGGTGCCGAACGCGGTGTAGTTGGGCGGCAACTGGGAATCCTTGTAGACCAGGAAGAACTGGCTGCCGTTCGTGCCCGGGCCGGCGTTGGCCATGGCCAACGTGCCGCGCGGGTAGACCACCGGCTGCTGCAGAGCGGGGTCATTCGGCGGGTACTGATCGGTGGGGTATTCGTTGGCGAACTCATAGCCCGGGCCACCGGTGCCACTGCCGGTCGGGTCGCCGCACTGCAGCACCGACAGCGACGGCGACGTGGTCAGCCGGTGGCAGGGGGTGTCGTTGAAGTAGCCCTTCTGGGCCAGGCTGGCGAAGCTGTTGACCGTGCACGGGGCCTTCGCGTTGTCCAGCACCAGACCGAGGTTGCCCTGATTGGTGCTCATGCTGGCACTGACGGTTGCGGGATCGGTCGGCACCTTACCGCTGTGGGGTGCGTCGACCTTCTTGGCAGCCGGTTCGGGTGAGGCCGGGTATTGGCAGTTGGCGCCCAGGTTAGCGCTCGCCTTGAACGGCGGCAGCCCGCCGGTGGCGGGGGGAGCGGTGGTCGGCCCACCGGACTCGACCGGGGCGGTACTGGTGGCGCCGGAGGCGGTCTTGTTGTCCTTGCTGTCCTTATTGGTCAGCACGAACGTGACAACCAGGGCCGCGGCCACCGCGATCGCGACGATACCGCCGATCACGACGAACAACTGGCGACGCTTCTCCTGTTGAGCGCGACGCTCCAGCTGTCGCTCGAGCTTGCGCTTGGCTGTCGCACGTCGCTGTTCGTTGGTGGGCACCGTGGTGGTCCTCCGATGAGTTGGGCGTTGAGTCGGCACCGAGTGTGCCAGTTCACGCTGAAGCCAGGGGGCACGACCCTCGCCAACAGGGGATGGGAAACTGGACGACGTGTTGCTCACCGGGTTTCCGGCCGGCATGTTGGCATGCAATTGCTACGTGCTGGCCCCACGGGCCGGAGCCGACGCCATCGTCGTCGACCCTGGCCAGCGTGCTTTTGCCACGCTGCGCCGCATCCTCGACGAGAATCGGCTGACCCCGGCCGCCGTCCTGCTCACTCACGGCCACATCGACCACATCTGGTCGGCGCAGAAGGTGGGCGACACCTTCGGCTGCCCGGTGTTCATCCACCCCGAGGACCGCTTCATGCTCTCCGACCCGATCCGCGGGTTCGGCCCCCGGCTCGGGCAGATCGCGCTGGGCGCGCTTTTCCGGGAGCCGAAACAAGTGGTGGAACTCGATCGCGACGGGGACAAGATCGAGCTCGGAGGCATCACCGTGACCGTCGACCACACGCCCGGTCACACGAAGGGATCGGTGGTGTTCCGGGTGGATCGGGCGGGGTCGCAAGACCCGATGGCGTTCACCGGTGACACGTTGTTCAAGCAGACGGTCGGCCGCACCGACCTTGCGGGCGGCAGCGGCCGGGACCTCCTCAGTTCAATCGTCGAAAAATTGCTGGTGCTCGACGACGACACCCTGGTATTACCGGGGCACGGTGAATCCACCACCATCGGTCTCGAACGCCGTACCAATCCATTCCTCGAAGGTCTGACGTGAGCGAATTCCAGGCACCCAAGGGTGTCCCCGACTACCTGCCGCCCGAGTCGGCCGAGTTCGTCGCGGTCCGCGACGGACTGCTGCGGACGGCCCGGCTGGCCGGCTACGGCGACGTCGAGCTGCCGATCTTCGAGGACACTGCGCTGTTCGCGCGCGGGGTCGGCGAGTCCACCGACGTGGTGTCCAAGGAGATGTACACATTCGCCGACCGCGGTGAGCGGTCGGTGACGCTGCGCCCCGAGGGCACCGCGGGAGTGATGCGCGCAGTCATCGAACACGGTCTGGACCGCGGCGCCCTTCCGGTCAAGCTCTGCTATGCGGGCCCGTTCTTCCGCTACGAGCGCCCGCAGGCCGGCCGCTACCGGCAGCTGCAGCAGGTCGGGGTCGAGGCCATCGGCGTCGACGACCCGGCGCTGGATGCCGAGGTGATCGCCGTCGCCGACGCCGGCTTCCGCTCACTCGGGCTCAACGGCTTCCGCCTCGAGATCACCTCACTGGGTGACGACACCTGCCGGCCGCAGTACCGGGAGCTGTTGCAGGAGTTCCTGTTCAAGCTTGACCTGGATGAGGACACTCGGCGGCGGGCCGAGATCAACCCACTGCGCGTGCTCGACGACAAGCGCCCGGCGATGCGCGAGGCGACCGCCGATGCGCCGGTGATGCTCGACCATTTGTCCGATGCGGCCAAGCAGCACTTCGACACCGTTCTGGCGCACCTCGATGCGCTCGCGGTTCCGTACGTGATCAACCCGCGGATGGTGCGGGGCCTCGATTACTACACCAAGACCACGTTCGAATTCGTGCACGACGGACTCGGCGCGCAGTCCGGGATCGGTGGCGGCGGCCGCTATGACGGGTTGATGCGGCAGCTCGGCGGCCAGGACCTGTCCGGTATCGGCTTCGGGCTCGGAGTCGACCGCACCGTGTTGGCTCTGCGCGCCGAAGGCAAGACTGTCGGAAACCCAAGCCGCTGCGATGTTTTCGGCGTACCGCTGGGTGAACAGGGCAAGCTGGTGGTGGCGACGCTGGCGGCGCGCCTGCGTGCCGAGGGGGTGCGAGTGGATCTGGCTTACGGCGACCGCGGACTCAAAGGGGCGATGCGCGCGGCCGATCGCTCGGGCGCACGCATCGCTCTGGTAGCAGGCGACCGGGATATCGAGGCCGGCACCGTGGGCGTCAAAGATCTCGCCGACGGCACGCAGGTCGATATCCCGGTCGACTCGGTTGTCGCCGAAGTGATTACGCGGCTGGCGTAGACCCGCCGCTCTCGTCGTAGCGCGGCGGTTGTCAGCCCGCGGGGCACAGATCGGTCTTGGCGAAGTTGATCGCAGCATCCGCCTGAGCGTGGCTGATCGAACCGGAGTTCTTGAAGTAGGTCTGCGACAGCTCATTCGGATCTGCGCCGCCGGCCAGTGCCTTGCAGATCGTGTGGCCGTCGGCGATCAGCGCCGCCTGGTCGCCTGCGATGCCTGCGCTGGTGAGGTCCTTGATGTAGTCGGCTTCGGCGTTCGTGATCGCCCCCGCGGCGGGCGCGGCGATGAGCGCGACGGCCCCGGCGGCAGCAGCCGCCGTCAACAAACCTTTGATCATTGTCATGTCCCTTGTGTTCATTGGAGTTACTGCTGCGGCAGAAGTTACTACCTTGTGACCTGACGCGCACGAAAAAACCGAAAGATTTCCGACGCTGCGATTCGAGCGCCATCCATCGGCTTTTCGGGACATGAATATGAAGTTTCTATACGGCTGCGGTCATTTAACCAATTCTCACGAGATTCTTGGCGCAACCTTGGCCGTTTCGGGAACCGTGTCGTTCGCGTGGCTCGTTGGACAGGTATGAACACCGCAAACGGTGCAGTCGGCGCCGACCTCATCGAGGGCTACCTGAAAAGCCGGCAAATGCGGTATTTCTGCGGTCACCACGACAACGAGTTCTTTTTCCTCGTCAACGCGTACCACGGTCGCTTGCATGTGCACTTGCAGCCGTGCGGTTCGGCTGTTCAGATCACGATCACCGCCGAGTGTTATTACCCGGCCGATCACCGGTCGGGGGTCGCAGCGCTCGTGCAGCAGTGGAACGACGCCGATTCCCATGCCGCCGCGACGGTGTTCTCATCGTCTGATCCGCGGTTGGTCGGGGTGGTCGCCGAGCGACGCTATCGCGCCGGGGACGGCGAGTTCGGCCCCTTCGTCGATCAAACGGTTCAGTCCGCGATCGACCTGTTCGGCCGGCTGCGCGCCACGGTGGCGTCGTCCGACGGCACCCACCTACTCGACGCGGGTTGAGCGCCGGTACCGGACGAACCAGATCAACCCCACCGCCGTCGCCAGCACCACCACGATCACGGATGCGCTCGACGCCACCAGGAATGCGCCGACCTCGGCCCCGCCGTCGTCGTGGCCGATGACCCGCTGATACGGATCGTCGCTGGGCGCCGGAGCGAAGATGAAATCGGTTGTGATCGAGGATGGTTCGGCGTTCGTCGTGATCTTGGTGAGGTAGGGGTTGTTGACGCTGAGCTCGGTCAGTGCCCGATCAGTGGTGCGGCCCTGGATCGACCCGGCGTAGTCGACGGTGACGTCCTGCCGGGAAGCGTCGGCGTCGGCGCGTTGCATCCTGTGCTGCGCCAGCGTGTAGATCGTCACTTTCTGAGTGTCTTTGGCGGCGGCCGACATTCGCATCGGATACACCAGCCGGTCGGACGTGAAGTCCAGGCGAACCGGGTCGAGCTGACCGCGCAGCGGTGTGTCACCGCTGAGGCGCATCGCCACGAACGACCAGCCCTGCTTGAGGTACGGGTCGAGCGCCGCGGTGACCTCCTGGCGCATCACATACCCATTCGCGTCCAGCCACCGTCGCACGCCGGTGAGGTCACCGCCGGTCAGCGTGGTCGCCTCCAGCGGTCCGAGTTGCACCTGCGCGAGGACGGTCGGACCACCGCCGGGCGCTGCGCCGGTCTCGTCGAGACCACTTCGCGCGGTGCCGCCGCGCTCGATCCGGGGTGCGGTGAGCCGCTCGAGTTCTCGGAACAATCCGGGTTCGGCCTGGCTGGCTCTGGCGGGGGTGGGAGTCGGCACGATCAGCGCAGCGTTGTCGGCCACAGAATGCAGATCCAGGCGCATGACGATGGTTTCGGCGTTGCCGTCGATGGCGACCAGGCTCTGTTCACCGGTTACCCGCGCCTCGAGGTCGGGGCTGACGATCCCGCCGCAGGCGCAGGCACCCGCGGTCGTGCCGGGGCCGACGAGCAGTACCCCGGCGGCCAGGACGGCCGCACCGATGATCCGTACCGGGCGCATCATGGTTCCCCCTTGTCACCCCACCCGAAGGTCATCCTGCTCAGCATCCGGTCGCGCAGCGTCACGGTGTGCAGCAACACTGCCGAGACGTGCGCGGCGATCGCCGCCACCAGCAGGTAGGCGAGCACCGAATGCGTCTGCCGCAGCACAAAGAACAGGTCGGCGTCGAACGGCGCGATCCGAGGCAGTGGCACCGAACCGAACAGCACGACGGGTCGGCCGCCGGCGGACACCATGGCCCACCCGACCAGTGGCTGGGCCACCAGCAGCGCGTACAGCCCGATCTCGGAGCCGACCACCAGCAGGTGCTCGACGGATCCCACCGTGGCGGGCAGCCGCGGTGCGCGGTGGGTGAAACGGTTGGCCGCACGGATGACCACGATGACCAGGATCGCCACTCCGAGCGTCATGTGCACGCCGACCAGTGCGCCGTAACTGCCCAGCGAGTTGACCATCACGAACCCGATGAACAGCGCGCCGAACACTGCGAGGGCGGTCAGCCAGTGCAGGATTCGGCTGCGGGCGGGGTAGCGCTCGACCGGTGTCATGCGCTGACCTCGTCCACCTGAACGGCCGGCGGCGATGTCGGCTCGCCGGTGCGCTGGCGGTAGGAGGCCGCGTAGACGTCGGAGCGGGCGGACAGAAGCGGGTCGTCTGAGGGTTCGATGCCGTCGGGCAGGACCAGCGGATCGAAGTTGATATCGCGGGCATTGCCGAGCGCTTCGGTCGCGGCGGAGGTGAGGGTGAGCGTGCCGACCTCGATGCCCCGGCGGTCCGCGGGCCAGGCCAGTGTGGCGTCGGTCAGCTGATCATCGGGGTTGGCGACGGTGACGAGCAGGCGCCATCGGAGTGGGCCTGCGCGCAGCTGGCGGATCACGGCGTCGAACAGTCCGTTGGCATCCCCGGATCGGGGCGCCGGGGCGGCCTGCTGCGGCACCAGCGACCACCGGACCGGCGAACGTGTGCCGCCGTCGTCGACGAAGAAGAAGGTGTTCAGACTGCGAAAGGTGCTGTCGCCGAAGCCCGCTGACGGGGGATGCTGCTTGATGACGGCCATGGCGGCGGCGGTCTCCGGGTGGGCGGCCAGGAACGCCTTCATCGCCGCGGGGTCGGGCTGCCCGGTGCCGGCGACCGTCTTGGATGCCAGTAGCCGGTCGTAGAACCCGCGCGCCGAATTGTCGGGAAACACCGGCAGGTTCAGCATCGCGGTGCGCCACTGCCGGCTGTCGGGAAATCCGAATGCGAGCCCGAGCCCTCGTGCGGCGCCGGGGGTGTCGGCAACGGTGGGGTTACCGCCTGCCAAGGAGAATCGGCCGACGACGGGGTACTGCCCGGGGCGGAAGACCGCGGCCCGGCTGAGTTCCTGTCCCTTGCCGTTACTGTCGAAGTAGCCGGTGACGACGACCCCTTTGGCGTGGTTCTTGCGGAATCCGAGGTGGCGTCCGTAGACGCTGAGGAATCCGTCCAGGAACGTCTTTCGGGTCATGCCGGATCCGACCCATTTGTTCGCGTAGGCGACGGCGCCGAGGTCGACGGCCAGGAACGCGCCGACCGCCCCGAGCCCGACCAGAACCGACCGGCGGTTGACGGCGGTGTTCACTCCCCAGCGTGGACGATTGGTCACTTAACCGAGGACGCTTCCCCGGCGGGATCGGTTCACCGTCGTGACACAGCTCACGACCGGCAGTCTAGATCGCCATCGCCGCGCGGACATCAGACTCGGAGGCCGAGCCGCCGGTGCCACTGGACGTCACCCGCCCAGCTTCCAGGATGTAGTAGCGCTGAGCCGATTCCAGCGCGAAACCGATGTGCTGTTCGACCAGGAGCACGCCCAGATCACCGCGACGGGTGAGCGCGGTGATCGCCGCCTCGATCTCGGCGACCACCGAGGGCTGGATGCCTTCGGTCGGTTCGTCGAGAATCAGGATCTTGGGGCTCGTGATCAGCGCCCGCGCGATCGCAAGTTGCTGCCGCTGGCCGCCGGACAGCAGACCGGCCCGGCGGGTCAGCAGCTCCTTGAGTGCGGGGAACAGGTCGAGCTGTTCGTCGATCAGCTGCTTGCCGTTCCTTCGGCCATCGGCGACCACCTGAAGGTTCTCGGCGGTCGTCAGCTGCCCGAAGGACTGCTGTCCCTGCGGCACATAAGCCAGCCCGCGGGCCACCCGGGCATTGGGCCGCGCACGGGTGACGTCGTCGCCGTGCAGCAGGACCTGACCCGAGCTGCATTTCAACAGCCCGACCGCCGCCCGCAGCAAGGTGGTCTTGCCCGCGCCGTTGTGGCCCATGACTGCGGCCACCCCGTCGGAAGGCACCTCAATGCTGACCGAGTGGATGACCTGCGAACGCCCGTATCCAGTGCGGACATCGATGAGCTGCAACACTATTCGACCGCCTCCAAGTCTCCCGCCGCAGCGGTGCCGAGATAGACCTCCTGCACCTTCGGGTTGGCCTGCACCTCGGCGACCGACCCCTCGGCGATGACCTGACCGCGAGCCAGCACCGTCACCGACGTTGCGAACGCCCGCATGAAATCCATATCGTGCTCGACGACGACTACGGTGCGTGAGGAACCGATGCGGCGCAACAGGTTTCCGGTCTCCTCGCGCTCCTCACCGCTCATTCCGGCGACGGGCTCGTCGAGCAGCAGCACGTCGGCGTTCTGCACCAGCAGCATGCCGATTTCCAGCCACTGCTTCTGACCGTGGGCCAGCACCCCGGCCGGGCGGTCGGCCAGCTCGGTGAGCCCGATCGTGTCCAGCGCTTCCTCGATCGCGGGCAGCACCCCGTGCCGGCGGCGCAGCAGCGTCCACCACGATCTGCCCGCTCCGGCGGCGATGTCCAGATTCTGCAGGACGGTCAGCTGCTCGAACACGCTGGCGGTCTGGAAGGTTCGGCCGACGCCACTGCGGGCGATCTGATGGACCTTCTTACCCAGCAGGTCCACGCCCGACTTGTTGACCGAGCCTCCGGCCGGCACCAGACCGGTGATCGCGTCGATGACGGTGGTCTTGCCTGCGCCGTTCGGACCGATCAGGAACCGCAGGTCGCCCTGGAACAGGGTGAGGTCGACATTGTTGACGGCTTTGAACCCGTCGAAGTCGACGGTCAGACCGCGGACTTCGAGGTATTCGGTGCCCATGCCGACATTGCCGCCGGCAACCGGTTCGGCGAGCTCGGTCATGATGCGGCTCCGACGGTTTCGGCTTCCGGCTGGGTGACTTCCCCGGTGGGCGCGACGTCCTTTGCGCGGCGACGCCTGCGCAGCAGCGCTCCGATCCCGGCCAGCCCGGCGGGGAAGAAGCCGACGACGACGATGAACAGGATTCCCTGGGCGTACGTCCAGCCGGACGGAAACCGTTCGGAGAACGCGGTTTGTGCCCACGCCACGCCCACGGCGCCCAGGATCGGCCCCAGCAGAGTGGTGCGGCCGCCGATCGCGACACCGATCAAGAAGGCGATGGATGGCACCACGCCGACCTGAGCCGGGGTGATGAACCCGATGATCGGGGCGAACAGGGCACCGGCGATGCTGGCGAACAGCGCGGCTGCGGTGTAGGCGACGACCTTGATGGTGGCCGGGTCGTAGCCGAGGAAGCGCACCCGTTCCTCACCATCGCGCACCGCGACCAGAAGCTCGCCGTAGCGGCTCTGCATCAGCTGGCGCACCACCGCGACGACCACCAACAGGGTGCCCGCGGCGATGAAGTACAGCATCTGCCGGTTCACCGGATCGGAGAGCCGGAACCCGAAGAAGGTGCGAAAACCGTTGAGGCCGTTACTGCCACCCACCGTTGCCTGTCCGACGAGCAGAATGGCCAGCGCCGCAGCAAGTGCCTGGGACAGGATTGCGAAGTAGGCGCCCTTGACGCGGCGCTTGAACACGCCGAGCCCCAGCAGTGCCGCGATTGCCGTCGGGATGACCACGATCGCCGCGATAGTGAACGCCGCGGAGGAGAACGGCTCCCAATACGACGGCAGTGCAGGGATTCCCGCGATCTGCATGAAGTCCGGGACGGGCTGTTTACGAATCTCGGCGTCGGCGATCTTGAGATGCATGCCCATCATGTAGGCACCCAGCCCGAAGAACACGCCCTGGCCCAGGGTGAGCATGCCGCCTCGGCCCCAGGCCAATCCGATGCCGGCGGCCACGATCGCGTAGCACAGATACTGCCCGAGCAGGCCAAGCCGGAAGCTGGACAGTAGTGCCGGCGCCACGCCGAACAGGACGACGACGGCGAGTACGAAGCCCGCCCAGGTCTGCCACCGGCCGACCAGTGTTCTCATACGAGACTCCTTGTCCGCACCGTGAACAAGCCCTGCGGGCGGGCTTGCAGGAAGATCACGATGATCACGAACACGATCACCTTGGCCAGCGACGCGGTGGTGCTGTACTCGATGAAGGAGTTCATCAACCCGAGTGCGAATGCTGCGATCACCGTGCCTTTGATCTGACCGAGCCCGCCGACGACGACCACCAGGAAAGCGTCGATCAGATAGCTCTGCCCGATCGTCGAACTGGTCGATCCGATCAAGGTGAGCGCGACACCGGCGACGCTGGCCAACCCGGAACCGATGAAGAACGTGGTGATGTCGGTTCGGCGGCTGGAAATGCCGCTGGTCTCGGCCAGATCCCGATTCTGTACGACGGCCCGGATGCGCCGCCCCATCGGGCTCATCTTGAGCACCGCAGCCAGCACTGCCACGCAGACCACCGCCAGCACCAGGATGAAAAGGCGGGTCTTGGGCACCACCGCGCCGAGGATCTCCACCCCGCCGGACAGCCACGCCGGAGCGGTGACGTTGACGGCGGGAGCGCCGAAGATGCTACGGGCGGCCTGCTGCAGGATCAGCCCGACGCCGAACGTGACCAAAAGCGTGTCCAGCGGCCGGTCGTACATCCGCTGAATCAACGTGACTTCCAGCAGAACTCCGAGCAGACCGCCGACCAGGAATCCCACTACCAGCGAAACCAGCAGTGACGCACCGGCATTCGAGATCAACTTCTGCACCACGAAGGCGGTGTAACACCCGACCATGATGAACTCGCCATGCGCCATGTTGATGACGCCCATCTGACCGAACGTCAGCGCCAACCCCAGTGCGGCGAGCAACAGGATCGAGCCGAGGCTCAATCCCGTTGCCAGCTGTCCGACAAGGACTTCCATCCTGTGTTATTTCCCGGTCGCTTCGCTCACCCCGTCACGCCGACAGGCCCTTGGCCCACGGGTAGGACTTCAGGTACGGGTCCGGCGTGATCGGGCCGGGGGACTCCCAGATCGTGTAGATCAGTCCGTCGGGATGGATCTCACCGATCCGGGCCGTCTTGGTGATGTGGTGGTTCTCGCCGTCAATGGTGACCAAGCCCTCCGGGGCGTCGAAGGTCACGCCGGCGCAGTTGTCCTGAATCGCCTTGACGTCGAACGACTTGCCCTTCTCGACCGTGTTCTTCCACAGGTACACCGAGACATAGGCGGCTTCCATCGGATCCGAGGTCACCCGGTTCTGTCCGTACTTGTCCTTGAATGCCTTGACGAACGCCTTGTTCACCGGATTGTCCAGTGTCTGGTAGTAATTCCATGCGGTCAGCTGGCCGGCGATGTTCTGCGCGCCGATGCCCTGAACCTCTTCCTCGGCGATCGACACCGAAACCACCGGCATCTTCTGCGGGTTGAGCCCGGCGTTGGTGTACTCCTTGAAGAACGCGACATTCGAGTCACCGTTGAGGGTGTTGAACACCGCGCCGGCATTCGACGAGCGGACCTTGTTGACGATCGTGGAGAAGTCTGTCGAGCCGAGCGGGGTGTAGTCCTCGCCCTTGATCTCGATGCCGTTGGCGGCGGCGTAGGCCTTGATGATGCGGTTCGCGGTCTGCGGGAACACGTAGTCGCTGCCCACCAGGTACAGCGACGTGATGCCCTTCTCCTTGAGGAAGTCCAGGGCCGGGACGATCTGCTGGTTGGTGGTCGCGCCGGTGTAGAAGATGTTCTTCGACGATTCCAGACCCTCGTATTGCACGGGGTAGTACAGCAGCGCGTTGTTGCTCTCGAAGACCGGCAGCATGGCTTTACGGCTCGACGAGGTCCAGCCGCCGAACACCGCGGCTACACAGTCGTTCTTGATCAGCTTCTCGGCCTTCTGCGCGAAGACCGCGGGGTCCGACGCCCCGTCCTCGCCGACGATCTGGACTTGCTTGCCCTGCACACCGCCCTTGGCGTTGATCTCGTCGACCGCCAGCTTGATGGAGTCCCGCACGGTGACCTCGGAGATCGCCATGGTGCCCGACAACGAGTTCAACGACCCCACCTTGATATTGGGTCCCGACGTGTCGACGCATGAATCCGACTTTGCCGTGTCGTTCTCGCTGGCCTTACTGCCGCAGCCGGACAGCACGAGGCCTGCCGTCACCGCCACGCTCGTCGCCGCCAGGAACGATCGATTCAGTGCTGAACGCCGGAGTTGCATAGAGGCCCTTTCGTGTTGGGAAGGACGAGCATTGGGCCTCGACAGACCTATTCGCCCCCGAACCCACGGTTGGTGTCGACCCGGACGTTAGGACGCATAAGTTTCTGTGACATATCTGTGCATGACGAACTCGTTAACCTGCTAGTCATTCGCCCAGGGCCCGGGGCGGCCGACATGGGTAACGATCTCGGTAGCGTGGTCGATATGGCCGATATGCGAAAAGTGACAGCAAGGGTCGGGGCGGCGCTCGTGTTGGCGGCTGCCGGTGTTGCGGGCACTAGCGCGGTGGCGAACGCCGATCCGGCACCCGGACATCAGGTGACCTACACGCTCGCCACAGGCGGCACCTACGACTTCACGATCACGTACCTGACGGCGCAGCCGCCGAGCAAAGACGCCTTCAACGCCGACTCCAACCCGTTCATGAAGCGCGAGACCATCACCGTCTCACCGGATGCGCCGTGGGTCTTCCAGACCACCCTCGCCGACCCGCAGTGGGCATTCCTGCAGGTCGCGAGCACCACGCATGGCGGACAGGGTGCGCCGAACGCGCACTGCGAGGTGTCGATCGACGGCCAGGTCGCGGTCGCCCAGGACGCGCCGTACAGCCCGCAGTGCTACCTCTCCAAGTGGACGTCATAACCGCTTACTGAAGAACACCCGGCGGAACCCGTCCTGACCCCCGCGGTGCGTTTCGACATAGCCGAAACGCGGGTACAGCGCGACGTTCTCGGTCATTGCCGCGTTCGTGAAGAGCCGGACCTCCGTCAGGCCGGCCTCGCGGGCGTCGTCCTCGGCGCGGCGCAGCAGTAATGCCCCGTATCCACGGCCCTGTGCCGCGGGGTCGACGGCGATGGTGTCGAGCAGCAGATGATCGTCCCGTAGGCAGGTGACCAGGCTGCCGACCAGTTGCCCGCCGCGCGTCAGCACCCACACATTGGCCTCGCCGATCAGCGCGACGTAGTCGGCGTCCATGGGCGCCGGCCTGCGGCCGATGCGGGCAACGTACTTTTTGTACGCCCGCTCGGCGAGGTCGGCGATGGACTCGGCATCGGACGGGTTCGCCCGGCGCAACGAAGGTTCGGCCACCCATCCACCGTATGTACGTTGGGAGCGGTGGGCAGTTCGATAGCACTCATCGGTCCCGGCGCGATCGGTTCTACCGTCGCGGCGCTGCTGCACGCGGCCGGTCATGCCGTGACCGTGTGCGGGCACACGCCGCGCGATCAGATCGAGGTGCGGCCAGATGACAGCAATGCGATGGTCGTGCCCGGCCCGGTGCTGACCGACCCGGCCGACGTTGCAGGCTCCGTCGACCTGGTTTTCCTGGCGGTCAAGGACACTCAGAACGAGCACGCGGCCGGCTGGCTGCAGCGGCTGTGTTCCGACGACACGATCGTGTGTGCCCTGCAGAACGGTGTCGAGCAGATCGAGCGGGTCGGCCGGTTCAGTCCGACCGCGCACATCGTGCCCGCAGTCGTGTGGTTTTCGGCCGAGACGCAGCCGGCGGGCTGGGTGCGGCTGCGCACGGAGGCGCGCGTGGTGCTGCCCGAGGGCGAGGATGCGCAGACCCTGGCGGCGGTGCTGCGCCCAGCCGGGATGACCGTCGACGTAAGCCCCGACTTCACCACCGAGGCGTGGCGCAAGCTGCTGTTCAACGCGCTGGCCGGGTTGATGGTGTTGGCCCGGCGGCGATCCGGCATGTTCCGCCGCGACGATGTCGCCGCCCTGGCGCGCCGGTACGTCGCCGAATGCCTGGCCGTGGCCCGCGCGGAAGGGGCGCAGCTGCCCAATGCCGTCATCGACGAGATCACCGGGATGTTCGCCGGGTTTCCCGCTGACCTGACCACGTCGATGCTCACCGACGCCGAGGCGCACCGGCGGCTGGAGTGGGACATCCGCAACGGTGTGATCGTCCGCAAGGCCGCCGAGCACGGCCTGGCCACTCCGGTCGGTGACGTGCTGATCCCACTGCTCGCCGCCGCCAGCGACGGACCCGGCTGAGCAGGTGGCATCCTGGCCAGGTGGGGCTGATATTCCGGTTGGTCGAGCTGCTGCTCGTGATCGTGCCGCTGGCCGGCGCGATCTATGCCGCCGTGCGGGGCATCTCCGCGGTCAGACGGCAGAACGAATCGGGTGAGCACCCGCCGGCCCCACAGGTGGAAAGCCCGAAAAGCCAAGCGGCACAATGGCGCACCGTCACCCGGGTGATCGACGAGCACAGTCGCACCGACGCCCGCTGGCTGGAGTACGAGCTCGACGCCGCCAAACTGCTCGACTTCCCGGCGATGACCGACATGCGGGATCCACTGACGGTGGCCTTTCACCGAGCCAAGCTGCGCGCGGAACTGTTGCGTCCGGGCAAGGCCGAGGACCTGCTCGACGACCCGGAGGCCGCGCGACAGTACCTCGACGCCGTCGAGGCGTACGTCACGGCATTCGAGGCCGCCGAGAACGAGGCGCGGCGTCGCCGGCGTGGTGACTTCTCCCGGGAAGACCAGCAGCGGATGAGCCGCGCACAGAGCCTGCTTCGCGTCGCCGCCGACCGCGGTGCCACCCCGCAGGAGCGCGAACGGGCCTACGACCTGGCTCGCGGCGAGCTCGACGGGCTGCTCGTCCTGCCGGACCGGACCACGGCAGCACTCGAACGCGGCATCGCCGGGGAGCTCGACGACTGACGCGCTCTTGACAGGTCGTCGAACATGCGTTCGAATAGAGCGGTGCGATGGAGCGGCCAGGGGATAGCGGTCGACGACGGAGCTTTGCCCGGCCTGCAGCGCATCGGCTTCGTGCGCAGTGTCCGCACTCCGCAATTCGAAGGCATCACGTTCCATGAGGTGCTGTGCAAGTCGGCGCTGAACAAGATCCCGGCCGCCTCGATGCTGCCGTTCACCTATACCGTCAACGGTTATCGCGGGTGCGCGCATGCTTGCCGGTACTGCTTCGCCCGGCCCACCCACGAGTACCTCGAACTCGATCCGGGCGCCGACTTCGACAGCCAGATCGTGGTCAAGACCAACATCGTCGACGTGCTTCGCCGGGAACTGGGCCGCCCGTCATGGCGCAGGGGCACCGTCGCCCTCGGCACCAACACCGACCCGTACCAGCGGGCTGAGGGTCGCTATGCGCTGATGCCGGGCATCATCGCAGCGCTGGCCGATGCGGGCACCCCGATGTCGATCCTCACCAAGGGCACGTTGTTGCGTCGAGATCTGGACCTGATCGCCGTTGCCGCACAACAGGTTTCGGTGTCGGTGGCGATCTCGCTGGCCGTCGGCGACCCCGATCTGCACCGTGATGTCGAACCGGGCACCCCGTCCCCGCAGGCGCGGCTCGGGTTGATCGCCGCCGTGCGTGACGCTGGGCTGGACTGCCATGTGATGGTCGCGCCGGTGCTGCCGTATCTGACGGACTCCGTCGAGCACCTCGACACCCTGCTCGGCCAGATCGCCGCGGCCGGCGCGACCGGTGTCACGGTGTTCGGTCTGCACTTGCGCAGCTCGACGCGTGGTGTGTTCATGAGCTGGCTGGCCCGCTCCCATCCCGAACTCGTTGCCCCCTACCGGCAGTTGTACCGGCGCGGGGCCTACCTGCCCGCCGACTATCGAGACATGTTGCGGCAGCGGGCCGCACCGCTGGTGGCCAAGCACAAGCTAGGCGGCGATCGCCGCTTCTTTACCCCACCTGCGCCACCGAACCCCGTCGTGCAGCCGGAGCCGCAGCCGACATTGTTCTAAGTGCCTCGGATGTACGGTGATTCAGTGACACACCGGGTCCTGGAAGCCAGTTGCGGACCATTACTGGTCGACGACGACGGCCTCCTGCTCCATGCGCGCGGGATCGTCTATGCCACCGCTGAGCGATTCACCGCGCCCATCCTTGCGCCGCCGCACACCCACGTACACGACGCCACGCAGCGAGGCGCGGCATGTCCGCAGCTGCCGTCCCGCTTGAATTTCGTCACCGGGCCCGTCATCGACCAACTTCGGCGTAGCGAGGCGTGTCAGGTACTCAGCATCACGGCGCCGAGCGACGCCGACAACCTTCCGGTGATGGTGTGGTTCCACGGCGGGGCCTACATGTCGGGAAGCGGTGAGGCGCCCAAGTATGACCCCAACCTCCTGGTCGCAGAGGGCCGCGTCGTGGTCGTGCGGGTCACCTACCGGCTCGGCATCTTCGGTTACCTCAACCCGTGCGCAGACGGAGACGAAAACCTGGGATTGCGCGACCAAATCGCTGCGCTCCGTTGGGTTCACCAGCACATCGCGGCCTTCGGGGGCGACCCGTCGCAGGTCACGATTTTCGGTCAGTCGGCGGGCGGCGACTCGGTGTACTCGCTGATTCTCAGCGCGGACACGACCGGCCTGTTCCACCGGGCCATCATCCAAAGCGCTCCACTCGGCCTGCTGTCGGGCCGAGAGCCGATGACGGCGGCGATGCGGCAGGCGGTCGCCGATGCGCTCGGTGACGTCGCGCCGGCAGACGCCAGCGTGGAGACGCTGCTCGACGCGCAAACCGCCGCTGCGACAGCCGCACAGGGCTTCGGCCTGAGCGGCGGACTGCCGTACGCACCCATCGCCGGTCTGGATCCACTGCCCGATACACACCGTCGCCTCGGTGACACGGCGCCACACGTCGAGATCCTCGTCGGGTACACCCGCAACGATGCCGGTCCGTTTCTCGCGATGAACCCGCACACCCGCAGACTTCAGCGGGCCGGCTTGGCCCGCGCCGCCGGTGCCGTCATGACGCGGCGCATCTTCGGCCAACCGGCGCGCGAACTGGCCACGACCTGGACGGCACACGGCGGCAACGCCGGGACCTATCGGGTCGACTGGTCACCGCCCGGTGCGCCACTGAGCGCCTGCCACTGCATCGAACTGCCGCTGTTGTTCGAGTCCGAATGCTGGGCTGACGCGCCGATGCTCGGCCCGGCAACCAACGCGATCGACAGGGCACTGGCGCGTCGCGTGCGCGGCTACTGGTCGGCATTCGCCCACGACGGCATCGCGGGACTCGGCACGTCGCACCTGCGAGTGTGAAGTCGTTTACGTCTAGGTGCGGCCGCGCTTGACCTGATTGAACGGCACACCTTTGTCGGCGGCGAATTCGCGCGGGCACTCGAGAATGCGTTCGCTGATCACGTTGCGAGCCATCTCGCTGCTGCCGCCGCCCAGCGAGCCGGTCTGCCGCGACAGATACCGCACGCCGATGAGGTCCAGCAGGCCGGACAACTCCTCGCCTTCGTCGACCACCCCTGCGGTCCCGGCGATCGCCAGGGCGGTGTCGACCTCTAATTCGGTTGTCTCAGCGTGGAACAGCCGGATCAACGTGCCGGCGTTGGGTGGCAGCGAACCGTTGCCGATCGCGTTGCCCACATGGTCGATCAGCTGGTTCTTGACGATCCGGCGGGCCAACGCCCGACCGACGAGTTCTTGTACCGCCGGGTCGTCTCCGTGCCCGGTGAGTTCGGCGTACGCGACGTGGTCCGGCGGCATCTCCTCGGCGTTGTCGGAGTCGGTGCCGCTGGCGAACTCCGAGCCGCCGCCGACCGCGCGACGCTCGTGGTGCAGCTGCCGGGACGCCACTTCCCAACCGTTGTTGACTTCGCCGACGACAGCGTCGTCACCCAGTTCGAGGCCGTCGAAGAACTCTTCACAGAATTCTTCGTTGCCGTTGACCTCTTTGATCCGGCGCATCGTGATGCCGGGTGAGTTCAAGGGCACCAGGAACATGGTCAGGCCCTGATGTTTGGGTACGGTCCAGTCCGTGCGGGCCAGCATCAGGCCGTAGTCGGCGGCGAATGCGCTGGTGCTCCAGGTCTTGGCGCCGTTGATGATCCACTTGTCGCCGACGCGGTCGGCCCTGGTGATGACGCCGGCGAGGTCGGAGCCACCGCTGGGTTCACTCAGGAGCTGGCACAGGATCTCGTCGCCACGGATCGCGGCCGAAATGCGCTCGCGTTTCTGGCTTTCAGTGCCCATGTCAAGAATGGTCGCCGCGCAGATGGTCAACGATGGCACGTTGAGGATCAGCGGCATCTCATAGCCGCGGCACTCGGCGGTGAACGCCTTCTGATAGGCCAGCGGCAGTCCTTGACCCCCGTACTCGCGAGGGAAGCAGATGCCGGCGAAACCACCCTCGTACACGCGCTTCTGCAATTCCTTGGCACGGTCCCACGAGGACTGGACGGCGCGCAGGGCGACCGGCAGGTTGTCGGGATCGACCCGCGGCATATTGTCCGCCAGCCACGCGCGGGCGCGGGCGGCGAAATCTTCGACCGATTCGGTGGCGGTGGGAACCGCGGTTTCGGTCATGCCGAAGCCTCCTGTCGAAAGGTCTTGGCACTCAACGCGTATATTGCACGGTGGTGCTCCTCGGGAGAGCCATACAGCGCGCGGTACAGCGTGGCGCGGCGCAGGAACAAGTGCAGATCGTGCTCCCAGGTGACACCGATTCCGCCGTGCAACTGCACGCAATCCTGCAGCATCACCGGAGCGCGTTCGGCCACATAGGCTTTGGCGACGCTGACCAGCATGGGGGCGTCAGCAGAGCGGGCCGACACGGCGGCCACCGCACCGGAGGTGGTCCCTCGGCACGCCTCGAACCACATCTTCATATCGGCGAGCCGATGCTTGAGTGCCTGGTAGGACGCCAGCGGCCTGCCGAAACTGTGGCGATCGAACATCCACTGGGTGGTCATCGACAGCACGGTGTCCAGGATCCCGACGATCTCCGCGCATTGCAGCACCAGGGCGACCTGCCGTTGCCGCTCGATGATCGCCGGAGTTTGCGCGGCATCGCCGAGCGCGGCGGACTCGTCGACTTCGGCGCCGTCGAATTCGACTCGGGCATAACGCTTCACCATGTCGACGGAGCGCTGCTCGGTGACCGTGGCGCGATCGGCGGGCACCAGAAACTGCCGGGGTGCACCGTCACAGTCGGCCACCACCAGGAAGATTCCGGCTTCGGTGCCCGCTTCGACTCGGTCCTTGACCCCATCGATGCGGTAGCCGGATTCGGTGCGCGTCGCGGTCACGCCCGGGTGCAGAGGGGACAGCGGCCGGCGCGGCTCATACACTGCCCAGGACGCCACCAGTTCACCCGAGACCAGCGCTTCGATGGTGTCTTCGTGTCCGTCCGGCGCCTCGACCAGACCTGCCAGCACGATGCTGACCGGATGCAGCGGACCCGGTGCCACGCTGTGTCCGATCTGTTCGGCGACCAAGGCCAGGTCGGCCAGGCCGTCACCCGAAACACTGCCGCCGCCAAGCTCTTCGGGAACCAGCAGGCTGGCCCAGCCGAGCTCGGCAGCCCGCTGCCACCATGCGCTGTCGAACGACGTGTCCGCGGCGTGCAACTCGCGGACCCGGCTCAGCGACGCTTCCTTTTCCAGGAAGGCCTGCGTGGTCGAGGCGAACAGCAGTTGTTCGGGGGAGGAGACGTCCGTCATGCGATGACGAGCGCGGGAACGTCGGGCTTGTGGACTGACTCGTTGGGCACCTTGAACAGGTCGACCAGGTTGCCGCCCATGACCTTTCGCTGCTCCTCCTCGGTCAACCCCTGGGCCGCCAGGTCGTCGACGAGGTTGATCGGATCGGCCAGGCCTTCGGGATGCGGCCAGTCCGAGCCGAAGATGATGCGGTCGACACCGCACAGCTCCGACATCTTCTTGAAGTCGTCCTCCCAGAACGGCGCCACGTAGACGGCCCGCTTGAACGCCTCGATCGGGTCCTCGGGGAATTCCTGCGGCATCTTCGAGTAGACGTCCTTGAACTGGTAGAACAGGTACGGCACCCAGGATGCGCCGTTTTCGATCGACAGGATGCGCAGATCCGGGTTGCGGGTCAGCGCTCCGTGGCACACCAGTGCCGCCATGGTGTCCTCGATCGGCCGCTTGCCCATCGATACCATCCGGAACGCCGTCGGCTTGAACGGCAGGAACTCGTCGGCGGGCTCCCAGTCGTTGAGGTAGGCGGCGTAGCCGCTGTCGGAGGCGTGCATGCACACCGGGATGCCGGCCTTGACGCACGCGTCCCAGAACGGATCGAACTCGGGCAGGCCGAGCGAGCGGGTGCCGCGGTAGCCCGGCACCGGAGCCGGCCGGACGAGCACCGTCTTGGCGCCGCGTTCCAGGCACCATTCGAGTTCTTCCAGAGCCCGATCGACGACGGCCAGGTCGATGACCGGGGTCGAGAAGATCCGGCCTTCGTAGTTGAACTGCCACGTCTCGTACATCCACTGGTTCAGCGCGTGGATGATGTCCAGGATCAGGTCGGGATCGTCCTTGAGCCGCTCCTCGACCAGGCTGGCCAGCGTCGGGAACATGATCGTGTAGTCCAGGCCCAGCCCGTCGAGCACCTCGAGACGAGCCTCGGGGTTTCGGAAGGCGGGGATGGCCTTCATCGGCTTGCCCATGATCTCGCGGAAGCTCTTGCCGCCGCTGCCGTGTTTGAAGTATTCCTCCTGCGCCCCGGGGCGGGCGACGACCTCGAAGGTCGGGTTGGGGATGTAGTCGCTGATCGTGTTGCGCACGACGATCTTGGTACGGCCGTGGACGTCGATGTAGTCGATGACGCCCTTGCGGTTGTCCGGCAGGAATTGCGTCAGCGCTTCCTTCGGCTCGTAGAAGTGATTGTCGGCGTCGAATACCGGATAGGGAAGCTCGCGCGAGGGCATGTCCGCCTCCAGAGAGTCTGATTGGTTGATAACGGTAATGACGTTACCACGATGGTAGCTGGGTAAACAGCTCGGGCCGAAAAGGTCTATCTACCAGGTGAAAAGAGTCAGGGCAGCAGGCCGCGCACGCAGAAGTCGTAAATGTGCGCCCCGTCGATGGGCACGCCGTTGAGTTCGGCGCCGAGGCTGCGCAACCGCATCGCGCCGAGCACCGCCTGCATGATGAGCGCGGCTGTGGTCTCTGCCTGAAGGTCGGGTCGGAACGTCCCTTCGGAGATTCCGCGGTTCAGGATGTCGCCGATCAGCTGGTGCAGCGGCGAGAGCACCCGGGAGTACTCCGTGGGCAGCGACTCGGCGAGGTGATCGTTGTAGTAGGTCAGGCCGCGGTTGATGCTGTCCTGCTTGGTGGATTCGGCCGGCGTGCAGATCCGATCGATCAGCACCCGCATCGCCTCGGCGGCAGGCAGGTCGTCGGTCTCTTTGCGCCAGTGCTTGGTCGACTCCGCCATGATCGTGTCGATCAACGCCAGCAGCAGCTCATCCTTGGTGGAAAAGTGCTGGTAGAACGAGCGTAGCGATGTCTTCGAGCGCTCGACGACCTCGAGGACGGTGAAGTCCGTACGGCCCGTCTCGGCCAGGATCGACAGCGCCGAGCGCATGAAGCGGCTCTCCCTGGAGTCGGGATCGGCGCGCACCGCCTCGGGTGATCGTTCGTTGGCCTTGGCCATCGGGTCAGCTTATCGGTCGGGTTACAGTGACGAGAATGACGTTACCGTCTTGGAATGCGACAAGGTGAGGAACAGATGACGGACACCGTTGGAAACCACTGGACAGTGGCGCGCCTGCTTGAACTCTTCGACGTCGAAGCCGAGAGCCAGGACCGCTACATCGCTCCGACCGGTATTGCCGACGCCGACGAGCGGCAGGTCGTCGAGGGCACCCAGGTGCTCGCGCAGGTGATCGTCGCGGCAGCAAAGCGCTTCGGCGGCAAGTCGATTCGCTCGGTGCACAGTGTGTTCGCCCGCGCGGTCCTGGTGGGTCCGCCGGTCATCCTGGACATCGACGTCGTCTCCGAGGGGCGCTCCACGGCGTCGGCGATCATCACCGCGTCGCAGAACGACAAGCGCTGCATGACGTTCACGGTGCTGGCCGACGTGCCTACCCCCGACGTGATCCGCCACCACCTGCCGCGCCCCGAGGTGGCCGGCCCGGCCGATGCCAACGTCTGCGAAATGCCCATGGGCGGACGGCAGGTCAAGCTCGTCGACGTCATCGACATCAACAGCCCCGACGAGGTCGGGCCGCCGGAGGTCTACGCCTGGCTGCACTACGATCCGATCCCGTCGCGCGACGAGCTGGCCAAGGCTCTGGTCGCCTACTTCACCGGCCATCTCGGCATCTCGACGACGATGCGTGCGCACGAAGGCATCGGCACGGCCCAGTCGCACTTCACCGTGTCGACCGCGCCGATGACCGTCACGGTGAGCTTCCACGAACCGGTCAGCTGGAGCGGCTGGCTGCTCTACACCCACGAGAGCACGCAGGTCGGCGCCGGCATGTCGTACATCCGCGGCGCGGTGCACACCGAGGAGGGCGAGCTGATCGCGTCGTTCACTCAGGATGCGTTGATCCGGCCGCTGCGGACGACCGACAACGCCATCGCCGCGGAAGCACGGATCTAGTCCGCCGATGAGTCTGGTCGCCGGCCGCGGCCCGCTCGGCCCGAACCGGGCCGGCTGGTTCTCCACGCCGGTGGCCGACCCGATCGTCTACGTCGAACCGCATCCGCGTCGGGTGCAGGCGGTGCGCGGCGGCCAGACCGTCATCGACACCGAGAACGCGCTGCTAGTGCACCGGGCCGGCGCAGCGCTGAGCTACGCCTTCCCGGTTGGCGAAACAGCCGATCTGCCAACCGAGTCCGAGCCGGAGGCGCCCGGCTATGTGCGGGTGCCCTGGGATGCCGTCGACACCTGGTTGGAGGAGGGGCGCACCCTGGTGCATTATCCGCCCAACCCGTACCACCGGGTGGACTGCCGCCCCACTCGGCGGCGTCTTCGGGTCACGGTTGCCGGTGAGGTGCTGGTCGACACCGAAGACACCGTGATCGTGTTCGAAACCGCTCTGGCGCCAAGGCTTTATGTCGAGGCGGCGCATGTACGCACCGACCTGTTGCGGCGAACGGACACCTCGAGCTACTGCAATTACAAAGGGTATGCGACATACTGGGCCGCCGGTGATGTCGACGACATCGCCTGGAGTTATGACGATCCACTACCCGAAACCCAGCCCATCAGAGGCTATTTCAGCTTCGACCCGGACCGCTGCGATGTGAGCGCCGAGCTGCCCCGAGTCGGTTAGCCGACCCGCGCGGCCGCGTCACGCAGGAGCTGTGCCGCGCCGTCGGCGATCGGGTCTCCGTGCCCGAAACAGGCTGTATCGAAATCGATTTCGGCGAGCATACGGAACGACTCGGCGGTGCGCTTTCGGTCCCGGTTGAACACCCCGAGTGTCACTTCACCCACGTTGGCCACGGTGTCGCCGGTGAACAGGATGCCGTGTGAGACGAGGTGGACGGCAATGCTGCCGTCGGTGTGGCCGGGCGCCGCGATGATATGGGCACCGCCGACGACGTCGAGGACCTGCGATCCGCGCAGTTCGATCGCAACCGGTGCGGCCGGCGCTGCCGGCGGCAGACCGGCCGCCACACGCTGGTGGATCGGTAGTTCCCAGTCCTCGAAGTTCGGTGCAGGCGCGACCAGTCCGCCGCGGATGACCTCGGCATCGCCGGCTCCGGCGGCGATCGGCGCACCGGTGTGTTCGTGCACCGCGGCGGCCGCCCCGCAGTGGTCGACGTGGTGGTGGGTGAGGATCACCAAATCCGGTGTCCCGCACGCCGAAAGTAGGTCAGCACTGCCCTCGGGCGCGCCGGTGTCGATCAGCAGCCGTCCGGTCCCGTCGTCAACGAGGTACGACTGCCAGCCGCCGATGCGCAACATCGTCAACACCGGTGTCACCTGGATGCGGTCCATCTGTCGAACCGTAGGCGGTCGTCCGGCTCGTCCGGAAGTGGATCAGCTGCCGGCGAACATCGGCTAGCCCAGATCGCGAGCCTTGAACGTGTCGCACTGCTTGGGGTCACCGGTCTGGTAGCCGGTGGTGAACCATTTCTGCCGCTCGGCCGACGAACCATGGGTCCACGCCTCGGGATTCACCCGCCCGGTGGCCTGCTTCTGGATCCGATCGTCACCCACTGATGCCGCCGCCGACAGTGCGTCGGCAATGTCCTTATCGGTCAACGGTTGTAGATAGGTGACGTCGGTGCCGGGCTGTTTGGTGATCGCGGCGTAATGCGCCCACACCCCGGCGTAGCAGTCGGCCTGCAGTTCGGTGCGCACACTGCCGCCGGTGGCGCCCTGGGCGCCCTGCTGGGCGCGGCCCAACACGCCGAGCAGGTCCTGCACATGGTGCCCGTACTCGTGGGCCACAACGTATTCCTGTGCCAATGGTCCACCGCTGGAACCGAATTGATCGGTGAGGACCTGGAAGAAGTCAGTGTCGAAGTACGCGGTCTTGTCGACCGGGCAGTAGAACGGGCCGACATCACTGGTCGCCGGACCGCACCCGGTCTGCACCTGATTCTTGAACAGCATCATCTTGGGCCGGGTGTAACCCTTGAGCAGGTCGGTCCACACTCCGTCGACGGAGTTGCCGGTCGCCACCACGCGGCATTCGACGTATTGGTTGGCGTCGGCCCCGGTTTTGCACTTGCTCAGGTCGTACCCCGATTGCTCGGCGCCCGGCGGCAGGCCCTGCTGCGCAGTGGTCACCTTGCCCGGGTCGATGCCGAGGAACACCGCCAGCAACACCACCACGAGGCCGCCGAGACCGCCGCCGATCGCGATGCCACGGCCGCCGCCACCGGTCGAGGTGGTGCTGGTGTCGATCTGCATTCCTTCGTTGAAGGTCATCAGCACTCCTCGAGATCGGGACTCACACCGCGGTTACCCAACTCGTTCACCTTGCCACACTACGATTCACCTGTGACCGTCGTCGCGGATCCGTCGACCGTGGTTTACACCTCCCTGGGTGCGCTGCGGGGCACCACCGAAAGCGGAGTTCGGGTTTGGCGCGGCATTCCCTACGCCGAACAACCCATTGGGGAGCGCCGGTTTCGGGCGCCCGTGCCGGTGCAGCCGTGGGCCGGGGTGCGCGATGCCGTTGAACACGGACCCGTGCCGCCGCAGGGCCGCTCATTCGTCGGCGGCGGCCGCGATGATCCGAAGATCCGGGACGAAGCTTGCCTGACGCTGACCGTGTGGGCACCCGAGACCACGACCGCGTTGCCCGTGATGGTCTGGATTCCGGGCGGTGCCTTCGTCTACGGCGCGGGACAGCTGCAGCTCTACAACGGTTCTCGGCTGGCGGCCAACGGCGACGTCGTGGTGGTCAACGTGACCTACCGGCTCGGGGTGTTCGGTGGTTTCGAACTGGGCGATCTCGGCGCCGGTTTCGCCGACAACCTGTGCCTGCGCGACCAGATCGCGGCGCTGCGCTGGGTGCAGGACAACATCGCCGCCTTCGGCGGTGACCCGCAGCGCGTCACGATCTTCGGCGAGTCCGCCGGAGCCACGTCGGTGCTGGCGCTGCTGGCGAGCCCGGCCGGCAAGGGGTTGTTCGCCCGCGCGATCGCCCAGAGCCCTGCCCTGCCGCTGATCGCCGACCGTGCCACCCGGGCCAGGCGCGCTCACGAGTTCGTCGACCTCGTCGGCGCCGACCCTGCCGCGTTCCCGGTGTTGCCGCAGCGGGTGCTGCGACGCGCCGCGGGGGAGATGCAGCGCCGCAGCGCCGAGACCACCCCGACGCTGGCCTACGGCCTGACCTACGGCGTGGACCTGTTACCGAAGCACCCGATCGAGGCGGCCCGCGTCGGCGAGGTCAACCCCGTCCCGCTGATCATCGGTACCAACAGCCATGAGGCGTCGATGTTCGCGTGGTCCAAGCCGCCGATGCTGCCGACCACCGCCGAGGGGATCGACGCCTACTTCGACCGGGTCGCGCCGGAGGCACGGGACCGGGTGCTGGCCGGCTATCCCGACTATCCCCGTCGGCGGGCGCAGGTGGCGGTGGGCTCCGATGTGATGTTCGGGGCGCCGACGTGGGCTTTCGCCGACGCTTACAGCCCACACGCCACCACGCACGTCTACCGCTTCGACCACACCACCTGGACGCTGCGGATGCTCGGGCTCGGCGCCACCCACGGCAGCGAGATCGTGCACATCCAGCACAGCTACGGCTCGTATCTGGGCCGCAAGATCCATCCGCTGGGCCGGCGGGTGCAGCCGGCTGTGGGCCGCCGGATGCAGCGCACCTGGCTGAACTTCGCCACCCGCGGCGTGCTGGAGGATTGGCCGCGCTACGACACCGAGGTGCGCGCCACCCGCGTCATCCGCTCGAGCCGCGACGTCTCCGTCGACGATCCCGATGCGCTGCGCCGGGCGGCCTGGGACGGGCTCTACTAGGTGTAGCGCTTGTCGGTGTAGCGACGCAGGTTGGCCAGAAACCACTTGAACGACAGGTTCATCAGCGGCCCGCCCAGGATCAGTCCGAACCGGGCGGGCCCGTTGGCCTTCTGCGCCAGTGTCCACGTCAACCGGCAGCCGCCCGGTGTTTCCACCGCGGTGTACTCCTCGGCGAACGCGGCCACCACCTTGTTCGAACAGGCGTTGAACCGAAAAGCCATGTAGCGCAACGGCTCCCATGCCAAGAACTCTTCGTCACCCACCAGGCCGCCGAGCATGTTGACAGTGCGGGTGGTGCCGACGCCGTACGGCTGGGGGCTGGTCCAGGTCACTTTGGTGATGACCTTCGCCCACTGCGGCCAGGAGTCGGCGTCGGCGAGGACGTCGAACAGTTGCTCGGGTGTGATCGCAAGGTCCACGCTGTTGGAGAAGCGGAACGGCGCATCCTTGATCCAGGCCAGATCGACGCGTTCGCAGGGATACATCGTGGTCATCGGGGCTACCTCCGCGAGAGACCATACACCGAGGTGACGAATGTCCGGTCGGGTCCACCTCATAGACTGATTCCTCGTTTTCCGATTCTCTCTAATAACAGGAGTTGTCAGTGCTGCGCACTCACGCCGCCGGTTCGTTGCGGGCCTCCGACGCCGGACAGACGGTCACACTGGCCGGCTGGGTGTCCACCAGGCGCGACCACGGCGGCGTCATCTTCATTGATCTGCGCGACGGGGCTGGTGGTGGGCAAGGGAATGGACAGAGCGTCGTGCAGGTGGTGTTCCACGACGCCGACGTGCTGGCGCAGGCCCACCGGCTGCGCGCCGAGTTCTGTGTCGCCGTCGAAGGCGTGGTTGGTATCCGCCCCGAGGGCAACGCCAACGCCGAGATCCCCACCGGTGAGATCGAAGTCAACGCGACATCGTTGACGGTGCTGGGGGAGAGCGCCCCGCTGCCCTTCCAGCTCGACGACCAGGCTGGCGAAGAAGCCCGGCTGAAGTACCGCTATCTGGACATGCGCCGCGAGGGCGGCCCGGGCGACGCAATCCGCTTGCGGTCGGCGGCGAACGCGGCGGCACGCTCGGTGCTGGCGTCGCATGATTTCATCGAGATCGAGACCCCCACGCTGACCCGTTCGACCCCCGAGGGTGCCCGCGACTTTCTGGTGCCCGCGAGGCTGCAGCCCGGCTCGTTCTATGCGCTGCCGCAGAGCCCGCAGCTGTTCAAGCAGTTGCTGATGGTCGCTGGCATGGAGCGCTACTACCAGATCGCGCGCTGCTACCGCGACGAAGATTTCCGCGCCGACCGCCAGCCGGAGTTCACTCAGCTCGACATGGAGATGAGCTTCGTGGACTCCGACGACGTGATCGCGGTGGCCGAGGAGATCCTCGCGGCGCTCTGGGCGCTGATCGGATACGAAGTGCCGCGGCCCATTCCGCGCATGACCTACGCCGACGCGATGCGGCTCTACGGCTCGGACAAGCCGGACCTGCGGTTCGGGCTCGAACTCGTCGAGTGCACGGACTATTTCGCCGACACCCCGTTCCGGGTGTTCCAGGCCGATTACGTCGGTGCGGTGGTGATGCCCGGTGGTGCCTCGCAACCTCGACGCACCCTCGACGGCTGGCAGGAATGGGCCAAGCAGCGCGGCGCCAAGGGTCTGGCCTACGTACTGGTCGGTGAGGACGGCGAATTGTCCGGCCCGGTGGCCAAGAACCTCTCCGACACCGAGCGCGAGGGGCTGGCCGCCCATGTCGCGGCGAAGCCAGGAGACTGTGTGTTCTTCGCGGCGGGCCCGGTCAAGGCCTCTCGGGCGTTGCTCGGCGCCGCCCGGGCCGAGATCGCCCGCCGCCTGAACATGATCGACCCGGACGCCTGGGCGTTCACCTGGATCGTCGATCCGCCGTTGTTCGAGCCGGCCGGCGATGCCACCGCCGCCGGTGATGTCGCGGTGGGGTCCGGAGCCTGGACCGCCGTGCACCACGCGTTCACCGCACCCAAGCCGCAATACCTGGATTCGGTGGACACCCAACCCGGCGCGGTGCTGGCCGACGCTTACGACATCGTGTGTAACGGCCACGAGATCGGCGGCGGCTCGATTCGTATCCACCGCCGCGACGTCCAGGAGAAGGTGTTCGCGGTGATGGGTATCGACCACGCCGAGGCGACCGAGAAGTTCGGATTCTTGTTGGACGCGTTCACTTTTGGTGCGCCACCACACGGCGGTATCGCGTTCGGCTGGGACCGCATCACAGCGCTGCTGTTCGGCGCTGACTCGATCCGCGAGGTGATCGCGTTCCCGAAGTCCGGCGGCGGTGTCGACCCGCTGACCGATGCGCCTGCCCCGATCACGCCGCAACAACGCAAAGAATCCGGAATAGATTTCAAGCCGGAGAAGCTGGACAAGCCATGACCGAAACCCCTGACTTTGCGTCGCTGAACGAGTTCAACAAGAACATCGTCGAGGAATTCCGGGCCAACGCCGGAGTCGTCGGCGGACCGTTCGAAGGGCGCCCGCTGCTGCTGCTGCACACCACCGGTGCGAAATCCGGCCAGCCGCGGCTGGCGCCGCTGGCGTACTTCCACGTCGACGGCAAGCTGATCATCATCGGCTCCAAGGCCGGCGCCGACACCAATCCGGACTGGGTGCACAATCTGCGGGCCAACCCGCGGGCGCACATCGAGATCGGCACCGATGCCTACGACGTGGTCGCTCGTGAATTCTCGCGCGAGGAACGCGACGAGGCCTACCCGAAGGTCGTGGCCGAGGCTCCCGGGTTCGGGGAATACCAGTCCAAGACCAGCCGGGTCATCCCACTGTTCGAACTCGCCCGGGCGTAGCCGCGCAGGGATGACCATCGAAACGCTGACAAGGGAAGACCTGTCGTTTCTCGCGTGTCCGCTCTACGGATTCTTCTCGACCGCCGCCGGGGCGGTACCGCCGCAGCCCCGGCCGGTGTGGTTCGAGGCGACCACAAGCGGTCACGTCGAACTCTTCACCGGGGCTGACACCCCGAAAGTGCGTCAGCTGCGCTGGGATTCGCGCGCATCCCTGGTGGTGGCCGCGCCGGTTGGCGAGCGAGAACGCTGGCTGTCGGTGGCCGGTCCGACAACTCTGGTCTCCGACGGTGCCTGGGAACTCGTTGAGCGTTTGGCTGCCCGATACTGGGATCTCGACGATCCCATCCGGGCTCAGGATCTGGCGCAGATGCGCGACGAGGAATGGCTGCGAGTCATCATCGAACCGGAAACCGTGCGCCGCTACGCGATGTGACGCCGCGCCGCGATGTGACGCCGCGCCGCGACCTCACCCGGTGACCTTGGCGGCCAGGGCCGCCAGTTTCTCGTCGAGCGCCTCGGCGGCGCTGCGCAGCTCGGGATTCGGCTCGACGACCATCAACGACGACGGCTTGACGTAGGTCAGACTGCTGCCGTCGCCGTCGTCGAGAATGAGCACCTCGACCGGGGCGAACAGAGCTGCGGTCACGTCATGGCGAATCATCGTGATCGCGATCAGCGGGTTACCGAGGATGACCCGCACGGCCCTGCGCTCGATGCCGGCCTTGGTGATCCACGCACCGTGATCGAGCAATGCGAACAACATGAATCCGCTTGGTCCGACGTACTTTTCGACCCGCTCCTGATACGACTGCCAATCGCCCTCGGCAGCCCCGATGTCGCTGATCGGCACCGGCTGCTCGCCGATATCGGCGAGCAGCGCGGCGACCAGTTCGTCGTAACTCTTGGCGCTGTCGTAGCGCAGCCGGGCCCCGTCGAACCGGGTCTCGGTCGCCATGTCTACAGCCGCTCGATGATCGTGGCGTTGGCCATGCCGCCGCCTTCACACATCGTCTGCAGACCGTACCGCCCGCCCCGCTGCTCCAGTGCGTTCACCAGCGTTGTCATGATCCGCGCACCGCTGGCGCCCAGGGGGTGACCGATCGCGATGGCGCCGCCGTTGACATTGGTCTTGCCCAGATCGGCCCCGGTATCGCGGGCCCAGCTCAACACCACCGGCGCGAAGGCCTCGTTGACCTCGAACAGATCGATGTCAGCCAGCGTCAGTCCGGCCTTCGCCAGGACCTTCTCCGTCGCGGGGATGACACCGGTCAGCATGTACAGCGGATCAGACCCCACCACGGTCGTGGTGTGGATGCGGGCCAACGGTTTCCAGCCGTGCTTGCGCGCAACCTCCGACGTGGTGATCAGCACCGCGGCGCTGCCGTCGGACAGTGGCGAGGAGTTACCCGGGGTGATCTCCCAGTTGATCTGCGGGAAGCGCGCCGCGTAAGCCTCGTTGTAGAACGCCGGCTTGAGCCCGGCCAGCGTGTCGACCGTCGTGCCGGGACGGATGATCTCGTCGTACTGCAGGCCCGCGATCGGCGTCAGTTCGTTGTCGAACAGACCGTCCTTGGTGGCCTGCGCCGCCTTCTCGTGGCTGGCGGCGGAGAACTCGTCGAGCTCGGTGCGCGACAGCCCCCACCGCGCGGCGATCAGTTCCGCGCTGATGCCCTGCGGTACCAGGCCCTCGGAGTAGCGCTCGGCGAACCGGATTCCGAAGGGATCGCTGCCCGGAATCACCGACGAGCCCATCGGTACCCGGCTCATCGACTCCACGCCGCCGGCGATCACCACGTCATAGGCCCCCGCGATCACGCCCTGTGCGGCGAACGAGATCGCCTGCTGACTCGAACCGCACTGGCGGTCGACGGTCGTGCCGGGCACGGACTCCGGGAACCCCGCTCCCAACAGTGCGTTGCGGGCGATGTTGACCGCCTGATCGCCGATTTGCGACACCGCACCTGCGATGACGTCGTCGACCTCGGCCGGGTCGACGCCGGTGCGAACGACCAGCTCCGAGAGGCTGTGCGCCAGCAGATCTGCGGGCAGCACCCCGTGCAGAGCGCCGCCGGGCTTGCCTTTGCCGACCGGGGTGCGGACCGCCCCCACGATCACGGCGTCCCGACCTGAGTAACCGGCCATGTTGTCCTCCTGAACTCGTCGCTGAGTACTGCTCTCTATACCCAGCTATAACACCTAGGTATAGTGAAAACAACTCAGAAATGGAGTGACTTACGTGACAGTGCTGCAGGGCCCCCTGGTCGATCGCGACGCCTGGTCGGCGGTCGGCAAATGCCCGATCGAGAAGACCATGGCCGTCATCGGGACCAAGTCGGCGATGCTGATCCTGCGGGAGGCCTACTACGGCACCACCCGGTTCGACGACTTCGCTCGGCGGGTGGGCATCACCAAGGCCGCCACCTCGGCGCGGCTCACCGAACTGGTCGACGCCGGCCTGCTGACCAGGCGCCCCTATCGCGAGCCAGGGCAGCGGGTGCGCGACGAATACGTGCTCACCGACGCCGGCACCGAGCTCATGCCCGTGGTCTGGGCGATGTTCGAGTGGGGTCGGCGTCACCTGACCGACGACAGCCGGCTGCGGTTGACCCACCTGGACTGTGGCGCTGACGCGACCGTCGAAATCCGCTGTGCGCAAGGGCATCTCGTTGCTCCGGATGCGCTCGGTGTCGAGCTCAAGAGAAAAGCTGCCGCGCCTACTTCGAAGTAGCACCGCCCCCGCCTAACATGGCGATGTGGACTCCACGCTGGCCTACATCGATCAGGGATCCTTCCTCGGACTGCGGGCGCTCGGTCGTGGACCGCTGGCTCAATACTCCTGGGTCTACGAGCATCCGGTGGACCTCGAGGCGCTGCGGCGTTTCCACCGGAATCTCGGTCACGGCCTGCTCGGGCGTCGGATCGAGAGGTCGCCCCTGCCGTTCGGGCGTGACCACTGGGTGACGTGGCGGGGTCCCGCCGACCTGGACGTCGCTGCCACACCCCGCCCGCGTGCCGACGTGATCGATTGGCTCGACGAGCAGATTCGCGTGCCGATCGACCCGGAATCCGGTCCGCCGTGGCGACTTGCGATGCAGCCGCTGATCGAGGGCGGTGCGGCGATCACCCTGATCGGTTCCCATTCGGTCTGCGACGGTCTGGGGCTGACACTGGCGGTCCAGCAGGCCGCCAGCGGCGAGACGTGGGAGCTGGGGTACCCCGAGCCGAACGCGCGCACCCGCGGTCAGGCGCTCCGCGAAGACACCGTCGAGATCCTGCGTGCCGTTCCCGATTTCGCCAAGGCGGTCGTCGCCGCGGTGCGGCTGGCCAAGAACAACAGCGCCGAGATGACCTCCTCGGCCGGGCGGTCGGCGCCACGGGTGGCCAAGCCCGACTCGGCTGAGCTGGTCAGCGTGCCGTCGACAGCCGTTTCCATCGACGAGGAATGCTGGCAGAGCCGCATGGAGAGTCTTGGTGGAACGAGTAATTCGTTGTTCGCGGCGATCGCCGCCAAGATCGGGAAGACCTTCGGCCGGGTAGACGAGAACGGCATGGTCCGACTGCAGTTCCCGGTCAGTGAACGCACTCCAGGGGATACCCGGGCCAACGCGCTGAGTGGGATGACGGTGATAGTCGACCCCACCGATGTCACGACCAGCGTTCGCGGTGTGCGCGCCGAATTGAAGAAAACCCTGTCTGCGTTGTCCGAGACGAGCTTCGAACTGCTCGGCCCGGTGGCACTCGCGCCGCTGATCCCGCTGGGTCTGGCCCGCCGGCTCGAGGGGATGGCGTTGGGTGCGGGCGCCCCGGTCGGCTGCTCCAACCTCGGCAAGCTCGATGCGATGGTGAATCGGCCCGACGGCACCGACGCCGAATTCATCATCCTGCGTCAGGTCGAATCCAGGATCACCGCCGACATCCTCGACCGGCTCGGCGGCACGTTGTTTCTGGCGTCCGGCCAGGTAAACGGAAAGGTCTCGATCACCGTATCGGCGTGGCGGCCCGGCGGGCCGAACACCAGAGAACAGCTGAGGGCCTCGGTCCGGCAGGTGCTCGACGAATTCGGCCTCACCGCGACCATCGAGTGAAACCGGCGGTGTGACGCCTGCGGAAAGTTTCGTGACCCATGAGGATGATCACACGGGTTATGCTGACCAGATCCGTTAGTCCTACTATGTAGCGGTGCTAAATGCAGCCGCGGTGAATCGACAGGCTGAACCGCAAGGCCAGAAGGGGGTCCGGTCGTGACGCTGGAAAGCCAGACCTACACCTCCGCGGGCGCGTCAGCAGGCGACGACGCCCAGGCCGGCCCCGAGCAGCAGGAGAACCAGCCAGGCGGCCGGCGCGCCAAGCGCGGCACGACCCGGCGTGGCGGCCCGATGAAGTTGCTGCGGAAGGTGTGGCTGCCGATCGTGATCATCCTGGTGGTCCTGATCGCGGCGTTCGGCGTCTATCGCCTGCACGGTGTGTTCGGCAAGACCGAGACCACTCGGCCCGGCAGCGGCCTGGCCAACGACACCAAGCCGTTCAACCCCAAGACCGTCGTCTACGAGATCTACGGCCCGCCGGGAACCGTTGCGACCATCAACTACCTCGATTTGGACGCCCAGCCGCAGATAGCTCGGGACGTCACCCTTCCGTGGTCTCTGACCTTGACGACCACCGCGCCGGCAGCCTCGGCCAACATCGTCGCCCAGGGCGACAGCGACACCATCGGCTGCCGGATCACGGTCAACGGTGAACTCAAGGACGAGAAGACCAACACCGGGGTGAACGCCCAGACCTTCTGCCTGGTCAAGTCCGCATGATTCTCCTCAACAAGGACGAGAAGCCGCAGGCCGAACCGGGGAAGCGGCCGCACATCGCGCAGTGGGTCCGCTGGCTGTCGGTCCCGATCATCCTGGGCTGGCTGGCGCTCACCGTCATCACCAACATCGTGGTGCCGCAGGTCGAGGTGGTCGGCCAAGAGCAGTCGGTGCCGATGTCGGCGATGGATGCGCCGTCGTCGGTCGCAATGAGCACGATCGGTTCGACGTTCCAGGAGTTCAAGTCGAACACCTCGGTGATGATCGTGCTGGAAAGCGATCAGCCGCTGGGTGATTCGGCACACCAGTACTACAACGAGATCGTCAAGAAGCTCGAGGCCGACAAGAAGCACGTCGAGCACATCCAGGACTTCTGGAGCGACCCGCTGACCGCGGCAGGCTCGCAGAGCGCCGACGGCAAGTCCGCCTACGTGCAGGCCTATCTGGCCGGCAACATGGGTGAGGGCCTGGCCAACGAGTCGGTCGAGACCGTCAAGAAGATCGTCGAGAGCGTCCCCGCGCCAGCCGGTATCAAGGCCTACGTCACCGGTTCGGCAGCCCTGATCAACGACACCCACATCGCCGGTGACCGAAGCCTGAAGATCATCACCGGCCTGACGTTCGGCGTCATCACCGTGATGCTGTTGTTCGTCTACCGCTCGCTGGTCACCGTGCTGCTGGCGCTGTTCATGGTGTTCCTCGAACTGGCGGCGGCCCGTGGTGTGGTGGCCTTCCTCGGCTATCACCACCTGATCGGGCTGTCGACGTTCGCGGTCAACCTGCTCGTCATGGTCGCGATCGCGGCCGGCACCGACTATGTGATCTTCCTGTTCGGCCGTTATCAGGAAGCCCGGAGCAAGGGCGCCGACAAAGAGTCGGCCTATTACGAGATGTATCACGGCACCGGGCACGTCATCGTCGGGTCCGGTCTGACCATCGCGGGTGCGCTGTTCTGCCTGCACTTCACCCGCAGCCCGATGTTCAGTTCGATGGGCATCCCGCTGTTCGTCGGCATGCTGGTGGTCGTCGCCGCCGCGATGACGCTGGGGCCCGCTGTGGTCACCGCCGCCAGCCGCTTCACGCTGCTGGAGCCCAAACGGGCATCCCGCGAACGTTTTTGGCGCCGTATCGGCACCGCGGTGGTGCGCTGGCCGGGACCGATCCTGGTCGCGACGACGTTCGTCTGCCTGATCGGCCTACTGGCGCTGCCGGGCTACCACACCGACTACAACGACCGGCATTACCTGCCGCCGGACATCCCCGCCAGCGAAGGGTTCGCCGCCGCCGAGCGGCACTTCCCGGAGGCTCGGTTGAGCCCCGAGCTGCTGATGCTCCAGAGCGACCACGACCTGCGCAACTCCGCGGACTTCCTGGTCATCGATCGGGTGGCCAAGGCAATCTTCCACACCCCGGGGATCGGCCGCGTGCAGACCATCACCCGGCCGCTGGGCACCCCGATCGAGCACAGCTCGATCCCGTTCCTGCTCGGTATGCAGGGCACCACGCAGACCCTGAACCAGTCCTACATGCAGGACCGGATGAAGGACATGCTGAAGATGGGCGACGACATGAACGTCTCCATCGCCACGATGACGCAGATGTACGACCTGCTCGGGCAACTCAACGCCGTCACGCACAGCATGGTCGGCAAGATGGACCTGACGCTGGCCGACATCCAGACTCTGCGTAACCACATCGCCGACTTCGACGACTTCTTCCGGCCGATCCGCAACTACTTCTACTGGGAGCCGCACTGCTACGACATCCCTTTGTGCTGGTCGATCCGCTCGGTGTTCGACACGCTCGACGGCATCGACACGATGACCGACGACTTCCAGAACCTGGTGCCTGATCTGCACAAGCTGGACCTGTTGACGGCCCAGATGCGCACGCTGATGCCGCCGATGATCGACACCATGCGCTCGATGCGGACCATGCAGTTGACCATGCAGAGCACGCAGTCCGGTCAGCAGGACCAGATCGCGGCCATGCAGGAAAACCAGAGCGCCATGGGCAAGGCCTTCGACGAGGCCAAGAACGACGACTCGTTCTACCTGCCGCCAGAGGCGTTCGACAATCCGGACTTCAAGCGCGGCATGAAGATGTTCTTGTCGCCGGACGGAAAAGCGGTGCGGTTCATCATCTCTCACGAGGGTGATCCGATGTCGCCGGAAGGCCTCACCCACGTCGACCCGATCAAGAACGCGGCGTTCGAGGCCATCAAGGGCACCCCGCTGGAGGGCTCGAAGATCTTCCTCGCCGGCACCGCGGCCAGCTATAAGGACATGCAGGACAGCGCCGACTACGACATCCTGATCGCCGGTGTCGCCGCCCTGTGCCTGATCTTCATCATCATGCTGATCATCACGCGGGCCGTGGTGGCCTCGGCGGTGATCGTCGGCACCGTTGTGCTGTCACTGGGCACGTCGTTCGGGCTGTCGGTGCTGATCTGGCAGGACCTGATCGGCCGTCCATTGCACTGGATGGTGCTGATCATGGCGGTGATCATCCTGCTGGCGGTCGGTTCGGACTACAACCTGCTGCTGGTGGCCCGCCTCAAGGAAGAGATCCCGGCCGGACTCAAGACCGGCATCATCCGGGCCATGGGTGGCAGCGGTTCGGTGGTCACCTCGGCCGGGCTGGTGTTCGCGGTGACGATGGCGGCGATGGCGTTCAGTGAGCTGACGATCCTGGCTCAGGTCGGCACCACCATCGGTATGGGTCTGCTGGTCGACACGCTGGTGATCCGCTCGTTCATGACACCGTCGATCGCCGCGCTGATGGGCCGGTGGTTCTGGTGGCCGCAGCGGGTGCGTCCGCGTCCGGTGCCGAGCCCGTGGCCGTCGCCCAGGACCGAGAACACCGAGCCGATCCGGGTCGAATCCCAGTCCTAGCGAAGCGTTTTCATGTCGTCCATGGCATTTCGCGCGCCGTCGATGCAGCCGCGTTTGTAGCTGGGGCTCTTGTTCGCGGCCTGGCCGGCGCAGTAGGTGGCGATCGACTCTTCATGAGCTTTGTAGCCGCCCGCATCGACCCAGCGCTGACCATCGGTGTAGCCGTTCCAGAATCCGGCGTCCTTGCGGTCCGTGGTCAGCATGAAGATCCCGCCGATGAGCACGAACACCGCGACCACCAGGAGGCCCTTGACCCAGCGCTTGCGGAGCCAGGGCTGCAACGGGGCGGGTATCCAGCGCGGTTTCGGCCGATCCACAACGACGATTCTCGCACCCCTGGCGAAGTAGTCTCGCGGTTGTGCTGCATCTGCGAGTGATCGCGCCGGACGACCTCCGGGACAAGGTGGTCGGGGTTCTCCGGCGGCAGGTGGGCGTGACACACCTCGTGGTGCACGAGGGCGCCGCGCTGGATCCGCCCGGCGACGAGATTTCCGCCGACATCGCGCGGGAGAGCGCCAACGACGTCATCGACGGACTGAAGGCGCTGGACTTGCACCGCCGCGGAGCGATCACCCTCGACCTGGTCGACACCGTGGTGTCCAACGCGGCCTACCGGGCGGAGAAACAGGCCGACGGTGACCCCGGTGACGCGATCGTGTGGGAGGAGCTGTCCGCCCGCACCCGTGAGGAGTCGACGCTCAACATCACCTTCTTGATGTTCCTCTGCCTGGCATGCATGATCGCCGCGGTCGGCGTGGTGACAGATTCCCCCGTGACGGTGGTCGGCGCCATGGTCGTCGGCCCGGAGTTCGGTCCGCTGGCGGCGTTGGCGGTGGCGCTGGTCAGGCGCCGGCTCGACCTGGCCCGGCGTGCGTCGATCGCGTTGCTGGTGGGGTTTCCGGTCGCGATGGCCGCCACCGCCGCGTTCGTACTCGGTGGCGAGGCGCTGGGCTGGATCAAGCTGGGCAGCACCCGTCAGCTCACCGACGTCGACTTCATCTTCCAGGTCGGCCCGCTGTCGTTCGTCGTCGCGCTGCTGGCCGGTGCGGCGGGCATGCTGTCGCTGGTGTCGGCCAAGTCCGCGGCTCTGGTCGGGGTGTTCATCTCGGTGACCACCGTGCCCGCCGCGGGCTTCGCCGTCGTTGCCGCATCGGTCGGGGAGTGGGACGTCGCGATCGAGTCCGCAGCGCAGCTCGTGGTCAACCTCCTGGGCATCACCGTGGCCGGGGTAGTGGTGCTGGCGGTGCGGCGCCGACACGGGTCCCGAGCTCCCGGCTGATGCCGGAGATCCAGTGACGACCGACTAGTGTCTAGGCCCTGTGGAGGGGGTGACCAATATCGAGAAGTTGAAGGCCCGCATATCACTTCGCGGGATCGTGATGACGCTGATGACCATCGTGGTCGCCGGTCTGGCGATCGCGACGCTGAAGTATCAGCCAAGCCCTCCCGACGTCGGGGCCCCCTCGCCAGCCCCACCGAGAACGACGGCTCCGGTGATCATTCCCTTGCCTCCTCCTTTGCCGAGTCCCACTCCGACGGTTCCCACTCCGACGGTTCCCACCACCACATCGACGCCGACGGTGGAACCCACGACGACCACGCAGCCGCCGGTGACGCGGCAGACATTCATCCCCACGCAGGAACCCGTCGTCACCGACCAGCCCACCGCGGTGGACACACCGACCTCCAGCGCTCCTCCGACAACGTCCAGCGCACCGCCCACATCCACCGTGCCGCCGGTCCCGCGCACCACGAATCCCACCCTCCTTCCCAACGGCGGACGGCGGTTCGGAACGGTGCAGTAGTCACCGGGTGCACTGCGCTCCGGTATGTCTTGTGGTGGGATTAGCGGCCTATGGGCATCAAAGTGGCGCTGGAGCATCGAACCAGCTACACCTTCGACCGGTTGGTGGAGGTGCACCCGCATATCGTCCGGCTGCGCCCGGCGCCACACTCGCGCACGCCCATCGAGGCTTACTCGCTGGAGGTCGAGCCGGCCGACCACTTCGTCAACTGGCAGCAGGACGCGTTCGGCAACTTTCTGGCCCGGCTCGTGTTTCCCACCAGGACACGGCAACTCACGATCAAGGTCGGATTGATCGCCGATCTCAAAGTGATCAACCCGTTCGACTTCTTCATCGAGGACTACGCCGAGACCTTCCCGTTCACCTATCCCAAGGCGCTCAGAGACGACCTCGAGCCGTACCTGCGGCCGGTCGACGAAGGTGATGAGGGGTCGGGGCCGGGGGAGTTGGTGGGTTCCTGGGTGCGGGATTTTGTCGTCAGTCCCGGCACCCGGACCATCGATTTCCTGGTGGCGCTCAACCGGGCGGTCAACGGCGACGTCGGGTACAGCGTGCGGATGGAGGCCGGGGTGCAGACCCCGGACGTCACCTTGCAGAGCGGGATCGGCTCCTGTCGCGACTCCGCGTGGCTGCTGGTGTCGATACTGCGTGAACTGGGATTGGCGGCCCGGTTCGTCTCGGGCTACCTGGTCCAGCTGTCGTCCGATGTCGAGGCGCTCGACGGTCCGTCCGGCCCGGCCGCCGATTTCACCGACCTGCACGCCTGGACCGAGGTGTACGTGCCCGGCGCCGGATGGATCGGGCTGGATCCCACCTCGGGTCTGTTCGCCGGAGAAGGCCACATTCCGCTGGCCGCCACTCCCCACCCCGCCTCGGCCGCGGCGATCACCGGTACCACCGGGATCGCCGAAACCACTCTGGATTTCGCGAACATCGTCACCCGCGTCCATGAGGATCCGCGCGTCACTCTGCCGTACACCGACGCCGCCTGGGCTGCGGTCAACGAGCTCGGCGCCCGTATCGATCAGCGGCTGGCCGATGCCGATGTGCGGCTGACCGTCGGTGGTGAGCCGACGTTCGTCTCCATCGACAACCAGGTCGACGAGGAGTGGATCACCGCCGCCGACGGCCCACACAAACGCCAATGCGCCTCGGTGTTGGCCGCACGACTCAAGGCGGTGTGGGCCCCGGGCGGTCTGGTGCAGCGCAGCCAGGGCAAGTGGTATCCCGGAGAACCGTTGCCGCGCTGGCAGATCGGCATTCACTGGCGCCGCGACGGCCAGCCGTTGTGGAGTGACGCCGGACTGTTGGCCGACCCGTGGGGCGCCGAGTCTACCGACGCGAATATCGATGTCGCGCAACATATCCTGCTGGAAGTAGCCGACGGTCTCGGATTGCCGGCCACCCAGGTGCGGCCGCTGTTCGAAGACCCGTTGAGCCGGCTGTCCCGCGCGGTGCGCCTGCCCGCCGGCCACCCGGTAGAGCCCGACGACGATTTGGCGGCCGACACCGCTGCCGCGCGGGCGGCGCTGCTGGCCCGCCTGGAGGAACCGGTGACCGAACCGGCCGCCTACCTTCTGCCGTTGCACCGCCGCGAGGACGACGGCGGCTGGGCGAGTGCGGATTGGCGGTTGCGCCGCGGCCGCGTGGTGCTGCTGGAGGGTGACTCGCCGGCCGGCCTGCGGCTGCCGCTGGACTCGATCAGCTGGCGGCCGCCGCGCCCGTCGGCCCCCGCCGATCCGACGGCAGGTGGCCGCGCGTTGCCCCTCGATCCGGAAACCGGCGACGCTGCCGTGGAGGAGTCGGACACCGCGCCCACCACCGCGATGGTCGCCGAGGTTCGGGACGGCTTCCTGTACATCTTCATCCCGCCCACTGAGGAGCTGGAACACTTCGTCGACCTGATCACGCGGGTGGAGGCGGCCGCTGCCAAGGCCGGCTGCGCGGTGGTGATCGAGGGCTACGGGCCGCCGCCCGACGCGCGGCTGCAATCCATGTCGATCACGCCGGACCCCGGGGTCATCGAGGTGAACGTCGCCCCTGCCGCCAGTTTCGCCGAGCAACGGGATCAGCTGAAGACCCTCTACGACGAGGCGCGGCAGGCCCGGTTGTCGACCGAGTCGTTCGACGTCGACGGAACGCACGGCGGCACCGGCGGTGGCAACCACATCACCCTGGGCGGGATCACCCCCGCCGATTCGCCGCTGCTTCGCAGGCCCGATCTGCTGGTATCGCTGCTGACGTACTGGCAGCGTCACCCGGCGCTGTCATATCTGTTCGCCGGCCGTTTCATCGGCACCACCTCGCAGGCTCCGCGGGTCGACGAGGGTCGCTCCGAAGCGCTCTACGAACTGGAGATCGCCTTCGCCGAAATCGCTCGTCTCACGTCGGAGGAGACCACGGCCGAACCTGATCGCTCAACGAGCGTCGCTCCGTGGATTGCCGACCGTGCGCTGCGCCACCTGCTCACCGACATCACCGGCAATACCCACCGCGCCGAGTTCTGCATCGACAAGCTCTACAGTCCCGACAGCGCCCGCGGTCGCCTCGGTCTGCTCGAGTTGCGTGGTTTCGAGATGCCCCCGCACTTCCAGATGGCGATGGTCCAGTCGCTGCTGGTGCGCGCGCTGGTGGCCTGGTTCTGGGACGAGCCCCTTCGGGCACCGCTGATCCGGCACGGGCTCAACCTACATGGCCGATACTTGTTGCCGCACTTCATCATTCACGACATTGCCGACGTGTGCGCCGATCTGCGCGCGCACCACGTCAACTTCGACACCAGCTGGCTGGACCCGTTCACCGAGTTCCGGTTCCCACGAGTGGGTACGGCGGTGTTCGACCAGGTGGAGATCGAGTTGCGAAGTGCCATCGAACCGTGGAACACCCTGGGTGAGGAATCCACCGGCACCGGCACCGCGCGCTACGTCGACTCCTCGGTGGAGCGCATTCAGGTCCGCACCATCGGTGCGGACCGGCAGCGCCACGTCCTGACCTGCAATGGCTACCCGATCCCGATGCTGGCGACCGAGAACCCCGACGTCCTGGTCGGCGGTGTGCGTTACCGGGCGTGGCAGCCACCGAGCGCGATGCACCCCACGATCACCGTCGATGGCCCGCTGCGCTTCGAGCTGGTCGACTTGGCTACCGGGACCTCCCGTGGGGGGTGCACCTACCACGTCTCCCATCCCGGCGGCCGGGCCTATGACACCCCGCCGGTCAACGCGGTCGAGGCCGAATCGCGGCGCAGCAGACGGTTCGAGGCCACCGGCTTCACCCCGGGCAAGGTCGACGTCGCCGATATCCGGGAGAAGGTGGCCCGGCAAGCCACGGACGTCGGTGCGCCCGGAATTCTTGACCTGCGACGGGCCCGTACGGTGCTGCAGAACTGATCGCCACCGCCGACCCGAATATGCTCGGGGCGGCTCCGGTGTTTTGCCGAAGCTCTTCAGAATCAGGAGGTGGGCCTTGTCGCTGTCCGCCGCCGGTTCTGGACTGAGCCGGCCCAGCCCCGACCCGGACCGTCTGCTCGCCGGGTATCGCGCCGCCCGAGCCCAGGACGCCCTGTTCGACCTCCAGGGCGGCGGGGCAGGAGCGTTCGGGGGCACCGGATACGACGAGTTCGTCGATGCCACCGGCACCATCCGTCCGTCGTGGCAGGAACTTGCCGATCTCATCGGGGAGCGTGGCCGCGCGGGATTGGAGCGGTTGCGCGGCGTGGTGCGCGGGCTGGTCGACAACGACGGCATCACCTACATCGAGATCGACGAAGACCGGATCGAAGGGCAGGAGCGCGGCGGCGCGGGAAAGATCCCGGACGAGGACATCGCGACACCGGGCACCTGGCATCTCGACGGGATACCGCTGGTGGTTTCCGCGGCCGACTGGGAGACGCTGGAAGCCGGTGTGCTGCAACGCTCCCGGCTCCTCGATGCCGTCCTGACCGACCTGTATGGCGAGCGGCGCGCGATCACCACCGGGATCCTGCCGCCACAGCTCCTGTTCGGGCATCCCGGCTACATCCGGGCCGCCCGCGGCATCGAGAACCCCGGCCGGCACCAGCTGTTCATGCTCGGCTGCGATGTGAGCCGGGCCGCCGACGGCCGATTCGTGGTCAACGCCGACTGGGCGCAGGCGCCGTCGGGGGCCGGGTACGCGCTGGCGGACCGTCGGGTGGTCGCCCACGCCGTGCCCGACGTCTACGAGCGCATCGGTCCACGCCCGGCCTCGCCGTTCGCCCAGGCGCTGCGCCTGGCGCTCATCGAGGCCGCGCCCGAGGCCGCCGAAGATCCGGTGGTAGTGGTCCTCAGTCCCGGCATTCACTCCGAGACCGCTTTCGACCAGGCCTATCTGGCGTCGGTGCTCGGCTTTCCGTTGGTGGAGAGCGCTGACCTGGTGGTGCGGGACGGCAAGCTGTTGATGCGGTCGCTGGGCACGCTGAAGCGGGTCGACGTGGTGCTGCGCCGGGTCGACGCCGACTACGCCGACCCACTGGATCTGCGCCCCGACTCCCGGCTCGGTGTGGTCGGCCTGGTCGAGGTGCAGCGACGCGGCGCGGTGACTGTGGTCAACACGCTCGGTGCCGGGATCTTGGAAAGCCCCGGGCTGCAACGTTTTTTGCCTCAGCTTGCGGATCGGCTGCTGGGGGAGAAGCCGTTGCTGGACACCCCGCAGCTGTACTGGGGCGGTTTCGAACGGGAGCGATCGCACCTGTTGGCGCGACTGAACAACCTCTTGATCAAGTCGACGGTCGGCGGCGACGCGATTGTGGGTCCGGCCCTGTCTGCGGCGCAGCGCGAGGAGCTGGCCGCGCGCATTCAGGATCAGCCCTGGCAATGGGTGGGACAGGAATTGCCGCAGTTCTCCTCTGCACCGACCGATCACTATCCCGGCGGATTGTCCGCGGCCAGTGTCGGTATGCGGTTGTTCACGGTGTCGCAGCGCGGCGGGTATACCCCGATGATCGGCGGCCTTGGTTATGTCCTGGCGCCGGGCAACTCCGCCTATGCCCTGAAAACGATTGCGGCCAAGGATGTCTGGATTCGCCCGCCGACGCGTGCCACCGCCGATACCTTGACCGTGCCCTCGGTGGAGTTGCCGAGCGGCACCCGGTCGATCAGCTCGCCGCGCGTGCTGTCCGACCTGTTCTGGATGGGCCGCTACGGCGAACGGGCCGAAAACCTGGCCCGGCTGCTGATCGTCACGCGGGAGCGCTACCACGAATATCGCTACCGACAGGACATGGAGGGCAGCGAATGCGTGCCCGTCCTGCTGCGGGCGCTCGGTTCGGTGACCGGGATCGAGACCGAGGCCGCCGGAACCTACGCCGAGGCGGTGTCCGCCGCTCAGCGCACACTGTGGTCGTTGACCGTCGATCGGCAGCGCCCCGGTTCACTGGCCCATTCCGTGGAACGGCTCGGACTGGCCGCGCGCTCGGTGCGCGACCAGATGTCCAACGACACGTGGATGGTGCTCGGCGGTGTGGAGCGGGCACTGGCCGAGATGGCCGGCTCGGCACGCGGGGCACGGATAGACGACACCCAGCTGGCCGCCGCCCAGCAGCAGACTCTGGCCGGGATGCTGGCGCTGTCCGGCGTGGCCGCTGAGTCGATGGTGCGTGACGCCGGATGGACGATGATGGACATCGGCAAGCGCATCGAGCGTGGGCTGGGACTGTCGGCGTTGCTGCGTGCCACGCTGACCAGCGTGCGCAGCCCGGCCGCTGAGCAGACCATCACCGAATCCGCTCTGGTGGTGTGTGAGTCGTCGGTGATCTACCGCAGACGCAACCTGGGCAAGGTCAGTGTCGCTGCGGTGGCCGACCTGGTGCTGTTCGACGGTGAGAATCCCAGATCGCTGGCGTACCAACTGGAACGGCTGCGGTCGAATCTGCGCGTACTGCCCGGGGCCTCGGGCTCGTCGCGTCCGGAGCGGCTGGTAGACGAGATCAGCACCCGGCTACGCCGGCTGGATCCCGCCGAGCTCGAGCATATCGACGACAAGGGCCGCCGAAACGAGCTCGACGGGCTGCTCAGTGGAATGCACAGCGCGCTGCGGGACCTCTCCGACGTGATCAGCCAGACCCAGCTCTCGCTGCCCGGTGGGATGCAGCCGCTGTGGGGGCCCGATCAGCTGCGGGTGATGCCATGACCACGCCGGTGGGCAGGAGCGAAGCGACCCGGGAATCGAGGACGTACAAGATCACGCATCGCACCGAGTACGGCTACTCCGATGTGGTCACCAGTTCCTACGGCCGCGGGCACCTGACCCCCCGCGATACCGTCGGACAACGATGCCTCGCATACGAACTCGAGATCGACCCGATCCCGGCTGACCGGTCCACCAGCCTGGATGTCTACGGCAACATCAGCTCGTACTTCCACGTCACCGAACACCACCAGGCGCTGACCGTGACCAGTCGCTCGGTCGTCGAGGTCGATCCGCCGCCGGCCGAGCGTTACGAGGCGGCCTGGGCATTGTCACCCTGGGAAGCCGTCCGACCGGTCGGCCACAACGGAGCACTGGCCTCCGAATTCAGCCTCGACCTGCGCCCGCCCGAGATCACCGAGGCGGTACGCGCCTACGCCGCACCAAGTTTCGAGCCGGGTCGCCCACTGGTCGAGGTCCTTCGCGACCTCAACTCCCGGATCTTCTCCGACTTCACCTACAAGTCGGGTTCCACAACGGTGTCCACTCAGGTGAGCCAGGTTTTGCTGGCGCGAGAAGGGGTATGTCAGGACTTCGCCCGGCTGGCGATCGCCTGCCTGCGTGCCAACGGTCTGGCGGCGAGTTACGTGTCGGGATACCTTGCCACCGACCCGCCACCGGGAAAGGAACGGATGCATGGCGCGGACGCCACTCACGCCTGGGCTGCGGTGTGGACCCCGCAAAACGATTGGCTCGGCCTTGATCCCACCAATGACCAACTGGTCGACGAACGCTATATCACCGTCGGCTGGGGTCGGGACTATGCCGACATTCCACCCTTGCGCGGGATCATCTACACCGATTCCGACCACAGCGTGATCGACGTCTCAGTGGACGTCGCACCGTACGACGGAGGTTTGTTGCGTGCGTGATTTCATCTGTCCGAACTGCGGGCAGCACCTGGCATTCGAGAATTCGGTGTGCCTCTCGTGCGGAAGCTCGGTCGGATTCTCGTTGAACGACATGGCGTTTCTGGTGATCGCCTCCGGCGAGGAGAGCGAGCACGGTGGGGCGGTCGACGCCGCCGAGTTTCAGCTGTGCGCCAATCTCCATCTGGCCGAATGCAACTGGATCGTCCACGTGGAGCCGATCCGCCAGCTGTGCGCGTCGTGCAGGCTGACCCGGACGCGGCCCAACGACGCCGACACCCCGGCACTGGCCGCCTTCGCTCTGGCTGAGCGCGCGAAACGGCGGCTCATCGCCGAACTGTACGAACTCAAGCTGCCGATCGTCGGCCGCGACGAAGACCCCGAGTACGGTCTGGCCTTCGACCTGTTGTCCAGTGCCAACGAGAAGGTGTTCACCGGGCACGACAATGGGTTGATCACACTGGATCTCGCGGAGGGCGATGACGTCCATCGCGAGCAGTTGCGGACCTCGATGGACGAGCCGTACCGCACCCTGCTGGGTCACTTCCGCCATGAGGTCGGTCACTACTACTTCTATCGACTGGTCGGAACCTCACCGGAGTACCTCGAACGATTCAACGAGCTGTTCGGCGATCCGGACGCCGACTACCAGGCCGCACTGGACCGGCATTACAGCCAGGGCGCGCCACCCGGGTGGGAGGAAACCTATGTGTCCTCCTACGCCACCATGCATCCGGCCGAGGACTGGGCCGAGACATTCGCGCACTACCTGCACATCCGCGACACGCTGGACACCGCCGCGGCGTTCGGCATTGCCCCCGCCAATGCGACCTATGAACGAAGAGTGTTGGGGCCCAGTGGTTTCGACAACATCCTCGAGATGTGGTTGCCGCTGGCCTGGTCGCTGAACATGGTCAACCGGTCGATGGGCAAAGACGATCTCTACCCGTTCGTGCTACCGGTGCCGGTCCTGGAGAAGATGCGTTTCATCCATACCGTGATCGACGACGTGACATCCTCGCCGACCAAGTTGGACGCGGCTGTCAGCGGTCAGCAGCAGCAGAGCTGACCTAAGTCTGCGGCCGTGCGCCGAGTACGTCACGGAACACCGCCTGGCGCAGCGCGAGCTCGCGCGGGTCGCTGTAGAGGTGAAAGCCCAGCCTATTCATCACGTAGGCAAAGCCGACTCCGGTGTCGGGGTCGGCGAAACCGAACGAGCCACCGAAACCCGGTGTGCCGAAAGCCTTGTCGGATGATCCGAACACGACGAAGGGCATCGGCTTCGCGAAGCCCAGCGAAAAGGCGGTGTCGACGTTGAGCACCCTGTCCCGAATACCCCTGCTGGGCAGGATCGGCGGCGCAGCCAGTGCGGACACGGTGTCGGCGTTCAGGCCTATCTGGCTACCTCCGGCCGCGGCGAGCCCATAGAGCTTCGCAACCGATCGGGCGGTGCCGATCCCGTTGCTCGAGGGCATCTCGACCGAACGGACATCGTCACGGTTGTATGCGCCATCCCACGGGCTGACATCGACCGGAATTCCGGTGCTTCGTGCGGCCAGGCCGACCGGGTTGAGGGCGGCCCTGGCGAAGCCGGCAGGCATATCGCGAAGGTGAAGCAGTGGCTCAGCCCGCTTCCACTGGTGGAGCGTGGCGACGCGGTCCCGGCTGATGTGACCGGGCAATCCGATATGCAGATCCAACTCCAGGGGCGCTGCGATCTCCTCGGCCAGGAACCGGCCCACCGTCCGGCCTTTCGGGTCGGTGCGCCGGATCAGCTCCGACTGGTACCAGCCCAGCGTGATCGCGTGATATCCGTGCCGAGTGCCCGGCGGCCACGCCGGTGCCTGGCGGGCCAGCATCGGTGCCAGCCGGTCCGGGTCGGCGATGTCGGCGAGCGTCGGCCCCGGAGTCAGCGCACACACCCCGGCCTGGTGGGCCAACAGCTGGCGCACGGTCACCTCACCCTTGCCGGCCTGAGCGAATTCCGGCCAGTAGTCGGCGACTCTGGCGTCGTAGGACAGCAGACCCTTCGATACCGCCACCGCGAAGGCCAGCGCGGTGACGCCCTTCGTCGTGGAGAACATGTTGACCATCGTGTCGGCCTGCCACGGCGCCTTGGTGAGCCCGTTTCGGTATCCGCCCCACAGGTCGACAACCTTGACGCCGTCGCGATACACCGCCACCGCGGCACCGATTTCCTTGCCGGACGCCAGGTTCGCGCGGAACGCGTCGGCCACCTTGCCATAGCCCTCGTCGACGTCGCCGCCCATCATGTCCGGCGGCACCGCAACCTTCAGCACCATCGAAATCCCCGTCCTCGATTGTCGGAGAGGATAAGCCGACGCACCGCGCGGCACGGCCGGATTGGCGGCGATGGCCCCTACGATCGCCGGGTGGCTGATCGCTATGGTGCCGACGTACTGGCCAACAATCCGCACAACGCGAACCGAATCCGCTCCACCGAGCAGGCCGTCGAATTGGGGATGGTGGTGGAGGACCCGCAGTCCGGATTCGTCGGCGCGGTCGTGGGTGTCGAGGGGTCTCGGGTGGAGTTGGAGGACCGCAAGGGCCGGCGACGGGTGTTCCCGCTCGGGCCAGGCTTTCTCTTCGAGGGCAAGCCGGTGATCCTGATGGGGATTCGGTCAGCGCCGGCGGCGACGCAACGCACTAAATCCGGCTCGGTGAAGGTCGCCGATGCACGAGCCAAGGTCGCGCTGGCCAGCCGGATCTACGTCGAGGGTCGCCACGACGCCGAGCTTGTCGAGCAGGTGTGGGGCGACGACCTCCGGGTCGAGGGCGTCGTCGTCGAGTATCTCGGCGGCGTCGACGACCTTGCCGGGATCGTGGCGGAGTTTCGGCCGGGGCCGGGCCGGCGGTTGGGCGTTCTGGTCGACCACCTGGTGGCCGGCTCGAAGGAAGCCCGCATCGCCGAGGACGTCCGGCGCGGGCCGGGTGGCGAGCACACCCTGGTCGTGGGCCATCCGTATGTCGACATCTGGCAGGCCGTCAAGCCCGGACGGGTGGGGCTGACGGCGTGGCCGTCGATCCCGCGCGACGTCGAATGGAAGCACGGGATTTGTGCGGCACTGAAGTGGCCGCACCGGGATCAGGCCGATATCGCCCGCGCGTGGCAGCGGATCCGCTCATCGGTGCGGGATTGGACCGACCTGGAGCCGGCGCTGATCGGCCGCGTCGAGGAACTCATCGATTTCGTCACGCAACCCGCCTGAGTTGACATGTGACGAATGTCGCAGGACTGATCCCGCCGCATTCGGTGTACAGTCGTTCACTGTACGAGATTTACCGCCGACTGCAGTCTGGCCGTCAAGTGGTGCGGCCGACGCGGTACGACTTGATCCGGAGCCTGCACAGCCATGACTTTCTCCCTTGAACTGCCAGAAGAAGTCGTCCATGTCCGCGACTGGGTACACCAGTTCGCCGCCGACGTGGTGCGACCCGCGGCCGCCGAGTGGGACGAGCGCGAAGAAACCCCCTGGCCGCTGATCCAGGAGGCCGCCAAAGTCGGCCTGTACACCCCCGAACTGTTCGCCGAGATGTCCGCCGAACCCTCCGGCCTCGGGATGATCACGGTGTTCGAGGAGCTGTTCTGGGGTGACGCCGGTATCGCCCTGTCCATCCTGGGCACCGGGCTGGCCGCCGCGGCGCTGGCCGCCAACGGCACCCCCGAGCAGCTCGGCCACTGGCTGCCCGAGATGTTCGGCACGCCTGGCGATCCGCATCTCGCCGCGTTCTGCTCCTCGGAACCCGGCGCGGGCTCCGACGTCGGTGCGGTCCGCACCCGCGCCCGCTACGAGGAAGCCACCGACGAATGGGTGCTTGACGGCACCAAGACCTGGGCCACCAACGGCGGGATCGCCAACGTCCACATCGTGGTCGCCTCCGTGCACCCCGAGCTGGGGACCCGGGGTCAGGCCACGTTCATCATCCCGCCGAACACGCCCGGCTTCTCGCAGGGACAGAAGTTCAAGAAGCACGGCATCCGCGCCTCGCACACTGCCGAGGTGGTGCTCGACAACGTGCGCCTGCCCGGCAATCTGATCCTGGGCGGAATGGAGAAATTCGAGCAGCGAGTCGCCCGCGCCCGGGAGGGCAAGCGCACCTCCGGGCAGGCCGCGATGGCGACCTTTGAGCGCACCCGTCCTGCCGTGGGTGCGATGGCGCTGGGTGTGGCCCGGGCCGCCTACGAGTACGCCCTCGAATATGCCTGCCAGCGTGAGCAATTCGGTCGTCCGATCGGTGACTTCCAGGGCACGGGTTTCAAGCTGGCGGACATGAAGAGCCGTATCGACGCCTCCCGGCTGCTGATCTGGCGTGCCGGCTGGATGATGCGCAACAACAAGCCGTTTGCCTCGGCGGAGGGCTCGATGGCCAAGCTGTTCGCCAGCGAAACCGCGGTGTACGTCACCGACGAGGCGATCCAGATCCTCGGCGGCAACGGCTACACCCGCGACTACCCGGTCGAGCGGATGCACCGCGATGCGAAGATCTTCACGATTTTCGAAGGCACCAGCGAGATTCAGCGACTGGTGATCGCGCGGGCGTTGACGGGTCTGCCGCTGCGTTGACTAGTCGCCGAGGTCGGGCGCCCAGGCCACGCCGTTGATGTGGCCGCCACCGTCGGCGAACAGCGTATTGCCGGTGAGATAGCGCGACCCCTCGCTGGCCAAGAACACTGCGACCGGGGCGATGTCGTCATACGGGTCGCCCATCCTGCCCATCGGGTTCGCGGCATCGGCGATAGCCTCGATCTCGGGGTGCTGCGCAGCCACGGCCAGGAAGGCCTGGCTCTTGGCGGCTGGGCAGATCGCGTTGACGGTCACCCCGGTCGGCGCCCATTCCCGCGCGGCGGTGCGAGTGAGTGTGCGCAGCGCCTCCTTGGCGGCGTTGTACTCCAGCGAGCCGACGTGGGCATTGACGCCGTTGAGGCTGCACATGTTGATCACCCGGCCCCAGCCGCGTCCCTTCATGTGGCCGAAGGCCGCCCGCATCGCCCAGAACGGGCCGTAATAGCCGACGGCGAGGCCGTGCGCGAGTTCCTCGTCGGTCTTGCTCTCCACCCGTCCGATGCCGCCGCCACCCCAGGCGTTGTTCACCAGGACGTCGATGGAGCCGTATTTGGAAATCGCTGCGGTGACGGCGTTCTCCACCTGGTCCCGCTTCGAGACGTCGGTGGCGACGAACAGTCCGCCGATCTCGTCTGCCACTGAAGTTCCCGTCGCGGAATCGAATTCGGCCACCACGACGCGGGCGCCTTCGTCGGCGAATTTCCGGGCGATACCCGCACCGATTCCGGCGCCGGCACCGGTGACCAGCGCGACCTTGCCCTCCAGTGCACCGCTCACCGGGCGAATCCTGCCGCAATCAGCGCAAAAGCCTGACCGCTGCCGTCGAGCTGGCGGGCGGTGCGGCTGACGATCTCCCAGCCGCTTCCGGTCCGCCGGAGCCGGATCAGGTGCACGCCCGCGCGGGCGACGGCGAAGCCACGGGACTCGCGGCGCACCAGCAGCATGGACTGGCAGATCGCGACAGCCGTATCGCCGTCGATGGTCACCGCGGGCGGCCCGAAGAAATGACAGCAGCCGCGGGCGATCAAGCCCTGGTGCTCCTCGGAACGCACCATGGCGGCGACATCGTCGCGGCTGGACATCTGCCAGTCGCCGGTGTCGTAGCCGCCGTCGACGGCCCAGAGCGCGGCAACGGCGTCGGGGTCACCGGAGTCGACGAGTGGGCCGTAGGAGGCGATGAGCCGGGCGACATCACGTTCATCCTCAAGGGCTTTGAGGCGTCGCTCGAGGTCCTGCAGGGTGTCGCTCACGGTTTCCTCTCTACAGTTCGCCGGACAGGTCCTTCAATGCGGCGAGCTGGTCGCAATAGTGGTCGGGTGAGCCGGCGCTCACCGAGCAGGTGACAGCGGTGGCTCCGATGTCACGTAAAGCGTTGAGACGCTTGGCGGTTCGATCGTGGTCGGCGATCGGGTCGACGGCGCGGCCGGTCGACAGCACGACCTCGAAGTCGGGCGGGAGGTCTTCTTTGGCGAGCATCGCCTCGATCTCGGCGGCGGTCAGGCCGAACGGTATCCAACCGTCGGCCAGGCGCACCGCCCGGCGCAGCGACCGCAGCGTGCGTCCGCCGACCCAGATCGGCACCCGCTCCTGTACGGCGCAGGGCTCGACGGCGAAACCGTCGAACTCGTAGTGGCTGCCCCGGTAGGACGGCCTGGTGGTGGACAGCGACGCGCGCAGCGCGCGGATGGCGTCCTCGGCGCGCTCGCCGCGGCCGTCGAATTCCGCACCGAGGAGTTCGAATTCCTCTTCCAACGATCCGACGCCGACGCCGAGCACCAAACGCCCTTCACTGAGGCGGTCCAGCGTGCCGAACCGCTTGGCGATGTCCAGCGGGTGGTGATAGCCGAGCACCACCACCGACGTCGTCAGCGAGATGCAGGTGGTGTGGGCGGCCAGAAAGCCGAATGTCGAGAGCGGATCCCAATACGTCAGCCCGCGCTGGCCGCCTTCGCCGACGGGGACGGCGATGTGTTCGGCACAGGTGAGGTGATCGAAGCCCAGCTCGTCGGCGGTGCGGGCGATCCGCGCGAGGTCGGCGACTCCGGCGTTGATCTCCCACTCGGAGGACACGCCGGGCAGTTGCATCACCATCGGCGTCGACAGTCCGATCCGCACAGTGCTGTTCTAACCGGCGCCACACCGCCCGAATGCTTGCGTCCCGGTCATCGAGACCGCTACGGTGCGGTAGAACGAATTCTCCCCAAGCGGACAGGAGTGCTGATGACCGCGGCTCTGACCGACACTGCGCCGGCCTCGATGCTCGACCGGTTCACGGCCATCATCGACGCTTTTGAAGACACGTCCGCAGGTCTCACCCTCGACCAGATCGCGGCGCGGGCGCATCTGCCGCGCTCGACCACGCACCGCATTCTCGATCAGCTGGTGCGGCTGCAGTGGCTGACCCATTCGGGCCGCGGTTACCGGCTCGGGGCGCGCACCTCGGCCTGGGGCGCCGGCGACAGTGCCGATGCCCGGCTGCGTTCGGTCGCGGCACCGGTGCTGCACGAGATTCAGGTGCGAACCGGTGCCGTGGTGCACCTCGGCCTGCTGGACCGGGGCGAGGTCATTCACCTGGACAAGCTGGGCGGGCCGTCGGCGCGGCAGGTCCCGACGTCGGTCGGACTGCGGATTCCGGCGCATCGGGTGTCATTGGGTGTCGCCGCGCTGGCCGGGCTGTCGCCCGAGGACGTGGTCGCCGAATTGAGCTACGTCCAGGACTGGGAGCCCGACGCGGCGTGGTGGGGCGAGCTGCACAAGGTCCGCCGTCGGGTCGTCGTGCGCCACGGCGACTATGCCGGCCCGATGGTGTCGCTGGCGGCGACGGTCGGCTCCCGCGCGGCGATCGGACTCGTCACCTCCGACCGGGTGCTCGCGCAGCGATGTCAGCCACTGCTTGCGGCGTCCGCGGCACGGATCGCCCGTGCGCTGGCGGGCACGAACAACTGACTCGCGTCGTACTTCCCGCTTTCGATAAACCGGTGTAATTTACGTACACGTCTATTGGTGGCGCTTCGGGGGAGGCAGTCATGGGGGTTGGAATCCGTCGGTTGGGCAGCGCCGGCGTGGCGTTGACGGCAGCATGCGCGATCGTTGTATCGCCGGTGGTTCCGGCTGACGAGGCTTTGGCGGTCTCGCCGCCCATTGTCTCGGCCGTGAATTTGGCCGCAGCGCAGAGCCCCATCGCGGTATACGGCGATCTGCTCGATCAGACTGTCATGAACGCGACGGCCGTGCTCACGCGACTGGTGAAAGACCCCACGCCGATTCTGACGAACATCGCGACCAATCAGATCGAGCATGTGAAATGGCTCGGCGAGTCGGCTTTCATGGGATTTTGGATCGGTGCCTATGGTGGCGCTCTGGGTCTGATCAGCGGGAGGCCTGACGTCTTCCCGGTCGCAATTGCCTACTTCGTCGGCTCAGAGATGACGCGTGCGTCGCAACGAATCGGCACGGCGGTCAATGACAATCTCGCGGCGGTTGCAGCGCAGTTGCCTGCGGCGGGTTCGGTCATCGACGGCGCGCTCACCACTCCGTTGCTGGCCGCCGGCGACGGTGCCCACGCGATCGCTGATGACATCGCCGAGGCGGTGAAGTCCCACGATCTGGTCTCTCTAACCCACGCGATCGTCGATGCCCCGGCTGTCATGGTGAATGCGATCGTGAACGGTCGGTGCGGCGTGACAAGCTGCGCGCATCCGGGTCTGCTCACTCCGGAAACCGGAAGCATTGCTTCGGTATTGGCATTCCGGGATTCGATCGCAGGCGCCATCAAACCGTTCACCGGTGTCACGCCTGGCTCGCCAGGGGCTGTCGACAGCGCGAGGAAGGCCGCCACCACTTCCCCGGCGGGTGGCCACAGCGCTCGAAAAGCCAGTGCCTCAGCGCATTCCAAGCGTGCTGCGCATTAGCCGCCCTCGACGCTCTTCGGGAGGAAACGTTCTGGATGGTGGTAGGTGTTGGTGCCTGCTGCTAGTGGGAGTTGTGGTGGTGGGATCCATTCGGTGTCGCCGTTGGCGAGTTTGCGGGTTTTCCAGCCTTGGTCGAGGAGTCGGTGATCGGCGGGGCAGGCCAGGGTGAGCTTGTCGATGTTGGTCAGCCCGCCGTTGGCCCATTCGTCGACGTGGTGGACTTCGGTCAGGTAGCCGGGTGCGTCGCAGCCGGGGCGGGTGCAGCCGCGTTCCTTGTTGTGCAGCATGATTCGTTGGTCTGGTGAGGCCACGCGTTTGGTGCGGCCCAGCCACAGTGCCCGCCCGTCCACGCCGTCGTACAGGGCCAGGTAGTGGTAGGAGTGGCTGGCCATCTGGATCAGGTCGGGGATCGGCAGCAGCGTTCCGGTGGCCGTGACGGCGTGCCCGGTCTTGGACTGCAGGTCCTGCAGGGTGGCCGAGGCGATCACGGTCACCGGTAACCCGTTGTGCTGTCCCAACGCCGGGTCACCGAGCTGGCCGCGCACCAATGCCGTCAGCGCATCGTGTTGACGTTGGGCGTGGCTGCGCACGTCGTGCTCGGTGACCTCCTCGGACGGGGTGAGGGTGGGCGTTTGGTCGGCCGGGTTGCACACCCCGGGTGCGGCGAATTTCGTGAACCAGGCATCGAGCATGGACCGCAGCTGCGGGTCGGCGATCAGCCTGCCCACGCTCATGCCGTCGACCTGTTGGCCGCCGCACCAGACGAACCCACGCTTGCGGGCGCGGTCGTCCTAGGAAGAACGTGCCGTCGGGATTGAGGTGCAACGCCAACCGTTGGGCGATCTTTTCCACTTGATCGGGCCGCAGATTCACCGCGTGCTCGGCGAGTGTGCGTTCCGCCTTCTCCATCTCCACCGCTGGGACGTGGTCGGGTAGGTCGCGGAAGAACTTCTGAATCACCCGCAGATGCTCGCCATCCAGTTTCCCGGCATGCCAGGCCTTCGAGGTGTCCGGCAGCAGCGGCGGCAGCGGCTCACCGGTCAACGCCCGCCGCGGCGCCACCTGCTCGGCATCCCGGATCCGCCGTTTGGCCTCCCGCGGACTGATCCGCAACACATCGGCCAGCGTGATCGGAACCGGCGGACAACCCTCGACCTGCTCCAAACGAGAGATCAATGCGTGAGAGACCGCGACCTGCTGGCGCCGTAACGTCTCCCACTCCTCGAGCCGCAAAACGATCAGCAGGGGAAAGTTCATCGAAATCGACTGCAGCCAAGGACTCGAGGTACCGACCCCGCGCCTCCCTCATGACATCGACCGCACTCACACTTCGAACACTAGTGCGAACCACCGACAAAACGGGGCTTCGAACCCGATCTGTGGACGAACCCGAGAGTGGGGATAACTACGTCAAGCCCATCAGCTTCTGCATCATCCGGTGCGCGCCGGCGACCACCTTCGTGCGGTCCGGATCATTGCGCCGCGCAACATCTTCGGCGTTTCCGCCCGCGACGAAGACCGGGCCGTTGGGCAGCTGTTCGAGGCCCTCACGCGCGACGTCGGCCGGGTCGGCCACCCGCATGCCGGGCACGTCGAAGTTCAAGCCCACCCGCTCCATCGCGGGCGTTCGCGTCACGCCGAGCACCAGCTCCAGCACGTCGACGCCGTAGTCGCGCAACTCGAGCCATAGTCCCTCGGCGAAGATTCGGCCGTAAGCCTTAACCCCGCCGTATACCGTGTGGCGCACCGAGCCGAGATAACCCGACATCGAGCCGACCAGCAGGATGCCGCCGCGGCGCCGGTCGCGCATCAGCCGGCCGTAATGCTGGGTCAGCGCCATCATCGTGGTGATGTTGAGGTCGATCACCCGCTGAAAATCCGCGAGCTCGGCGTCCAGGAACTCCGCGCTGCAGGTGTTCGCGCCCGCGTTGTAGATGAACAGTCCGACCTCGAGTCCGTCGGTCAGCGAGGTCAACTCGGCCACCGCGTCACCGGCGACGAGATCCGTTGCCACGGTGCGTACTTCGACGCCCAGCGCGCGGCACGCAGCGGCGGTAGCGGTCAGTGGCTCCGGTTTTCGGGCCACCAGAACGAGATTGACGCCCGCGCCGGCGAGCAGGCGGGCGAATTCAGCACCCACGCCCTCAGAACCGCCGGCGATCACCGCCCAGGGGCCGTACTTCTGGTAGGACACCCACCGATCCTCACGCCTGCCGCCCCCGGCGGTGACGTGCGTCCCGCTGATCGGTACCGCTGCGCGGTCGCACAGCTGATACCCGATACTGAGGACGTGCCGCGGATCGGAGAGCCCCGGGCGCCGGCCCGCCCGGCGACCGATGACCAGGAGAATCGCCGCGGCGCCATCCTGTCTGCGGCCGCGCGGCTCGGATCCGCGAAGGAGATCGACCGAATCCAAGCCCAGGAGATCGCCGCCGACGCCGGCGTCGCCCTGCGCACCCTCTACCGCTACTACCCGTCCAAGCATCATGTGTTCGCCGCGGTCCTCGACGACCAGGTGTCGCGGTTCCGCCCGCCGCCGCCCAGCGGCAACGCCGCCGACGACATCGCCGGCCTGATGGTCGCCGCTTGTCGAAACCTGTTGCGCCACAGGCATCTAGCACACGCGATGATCACCTCAACCCAGATCGTCCGCGCTCAGGCCGACGCGCCCGACGACCCCACCCTGCGCGATCTCATCCTCAAGATCGCCGGCGTCGACAACCCGACCGACGAACAGCTGCGCCGGTCGCGGCTGGTGCAGCAGGCCGCCTTCGGCATTCTCACCTGGACCGTCGGCGGGGCGCTGCGCCCCGAGGACGCGCTGGCCGACGTCGACGTGGCCTGCCGGCTACTCGTTGGCGACGTCTTCTGACGTCACCCGGCTCGCGAGCACCGAGCCGGTCAGGATCAGCACCAGCCCGGCGATGTGGAACCAGGTCAGCGGTTCGCGCAGTAGCACCACACCGGCGACCAGCGCGACCGCCGGGTTGACGTAGGTGAACAGCAGCGCCCGGGTGGCACCCACCTCCCGGATCAGCGCGAAGAACACCACGAACGCCAGCGCTGTGCAGATGCCCGCCAATGCCGCGATCGCCGCGTACGCGTGACCCGTGAGCCCGTGCGATGGCCACGTGAATGCGGCCGGGGTCAGATACACCAGTGCCGCCAGGCCCAGGCACGCCGACGTCAACGCGGGGCCGGGCACGTCGGCCAGATAGCGTGCGGCGATCAACGGCGCGATCGCGTAACACGTCGCGGTCAGCAGCACCTCGATCACCGGCCACGCACCGCCCGCCGACAGCCCCGGCCCGGCCAGCACCGCGACACCGGCCAATCCGATGCCGAGACCGGCTACGCGCAACGGCCCCAGCCGCTCACCGCCGGTCAGCCGATCCAGCACCGCCGCGATGATCGGCGCGGCGGCGATCAGCAGCCCGGTCAGCGAGCTCGTGAGGTGGCGCTCGGCGTCCGACAACAGCAGCCAGGCCGCGATCATCTCGAAGAACGCGAACGCCGCCGCCGCCTTCCAGTGGCGGCGCAGCAGCCGGCGGTTCTCCCGCGACACCGCCAGCGGCAACAGCAGCACCGCACCGACCGCCGAGCGGGTGAACACCAACACCGGCACCGAGACTTCGTCGACGGCCACCTTGATCAACAGATACGGGATGCCCCAGATGATGCTCATCGCGGCGAACAGGGCCCAGCCGCGCGCAGTCACGACGACCACATTACGAACGTGGTAAGTCTGGGGGCGTGTCCGACAGCCTGTTCGATGTGCCCGGCGACGCCGATGGTGCAGTTCCGGGGGCGCCGGCGTCGGCTCCACTTGCGGTGCGGATGCGTCCGGCGAGCCTGGATGAGGTCGTCGGACAGGAGAACCTGCTGCGGCAAGGCTCGCCGCTGAGGAGGCTCGTCGAAGGCTCGGGCGCGGCGTCGGTGATTCTCTACGGCCCACCCGGCACCGGCAAGACCACGCTGGCATCGCTGGTGTCCCAGGCCACCGGGCGGCGCTTCGAGGCGCTTTCGGCGCTGAGCGCGGGCGTCAAGGAAGTGCGCGCCGTCATCGACAACGCCCGTCGCGCCGCGGCCTACGGCGAGCAGACCGTGCTCTTCATCGACGAGGTGCACCGCTTCTCCAAAACTCAGCAGGACGCCCTGCTCGCGGCGGTGGAAAACCGGGTTGTGCTGCTGGTGGCCGCCACCACCGAGAACCCGTCGTTCTCGGTCGTCGCGCCGCTGCTGTCCCGCTCGCTCATCCTGCAGCTGCAGCCGTTGACCGCCGACAACATTCGCACCGTGGTGCTGCGCGCCATCGAAGACCCCCGTGGGCTGAACGGGGCCGTCATTGTCGACGACGACGCCGTGGATCTGGTGGTGCAACTGTCCGCAGGCGACGCCCGCAGGGCATTGACCGCGCTGGAGGTGGCCTCCGAAACAGTGGTGGCAAGCGGCGGCCGTATCACCGTCGAGACCATTGAGCAGTCGCTGGACAAAGCCGCCGTCCGCTATGACCGTGACGGCGACCAGCACTACGACGTGATCAGTGCGTTCATCAAGTCCATCCGCGGCTCCGACGTCGACGCCGCGTTGCACTATCTGGCGCGGATGCTGGTCGCGGGGGAGGACCCCCGATTCGTGGCGCGCCGGCTGATGATCCTCGCCAGTGAGGACATCGGGATGGCCGACCCGTCGGCATTGCAGACCGCGGTCGCGGCAGCGCAGACGGTCCAGCTGATCGGCATGCCGGAGGCGCAGCTGACGCTCGCGCACGCGACCGTGCATCTGGCCACGGCGCCGAAATCCAATGCGGTCACCACCGCGCTCGGCGCCGCGATGAGCGACATTCGCAGCGGTAAGGCGGGTTTGGTGCCGGCCCATCTGCGCGACGGGCACTACGCGGGGGCGGCCAAGCTCGGCAACGCCGTCGGCTACCGATACCCACATGACGATCCTGACGGCGTTGTGCCGCAACAGTATCCGCCTGACGAGGTGGTGGGCGTCGACTACTATAAGCCGACCAACCACGGCGCCGAGCGCGAGATCGCCAGCCGCCTTGATAAGTTGCGGGCCATCATCCGCCGCAAGCGCTGATTCCCGAGAGGACGAAAACCCATGTCGGACAAGGTCCCGCCCGCCCGCGTGGTGCGGCTCGTCGAAAACGTGCGAAGCGGGCTGTCACGATTGAGCCGGCGCCTGGTGCCGCCCCCGATCGAGATGCTCGAGTTGATGTTGGGAACCTGGGTATCCCAGGCCATCCAGGTGGCGTGCGCACTCGGTGTCGCCGACGCACTGGCCGACGGTCCGCTACCGGCAGCCACCCTCGCGCAGCGAGTCGGCGCCGACCCCGACGGCGTGGACCGGTTGATGCGGGCACTGGTCAGCCGCGGCGTGTTCCGCAGGCATCGCGACGGCCGCTACGGGCTCAACGCGCTCGCCGAGACGTTGCAGACCGACGCGGCCGGCTCGTTGCGCGCCGCCGCATTGTTCTACGGATCCCGGCAGCAGCGCGAGCACTGGACCCACCTGCTCGACGCGGTCACCACCGGTAAGCCCGTCGTCGAGTCCCTGCGCGGCAAGGAATTCTTCGAATATCTCGGCGATGACCACGAATTCGCCGAGTTGTTCAACAACGCGATGACCGGCATCTCGCAAATGACGGTGCAGCCGGTGGTCGCCGGCTACGACTTCAGCCGGTACCGGACGATCGTGGACGTTGGCGGCGGCCACGGTCGGCTGCTCGCGGCGATCCTGGCCGCCACCCCGACGGCGCGCGGCGTGCTCTACGACATGCCCGACGTCGTCGCCGAAGCTCCGAAGCTGCTCGCCGAGTTCGGGCTCACCGAGCGGGTGGACGTTGAGGGCGGCTCGTTCTTCGAGTCGGTGCCCGGCGGCGGCGATGCCTACGTGCTGAAGCACATCATTCACGATTGGGCCGACGAGCAGGCGCTGGCGATCCTGCGCAATGTCCGGGCCGCGATCAAGCCGGGGGCGACCCTGCTGCTTCTCGAGTTCGTCATTCCCGATCACGACGGCGACTTCATCGGCAAGTGGGTCGATCTCGAGATGCTGCTGGTCGCCGGCGGCCGGGAACGCACTGCCGAGCAGTACCGTGCGTTGCTCGCCGAGGCCGGCTTCTCCATGACCGCTGTGGTGGAGACCGCAGCCCCGATCAGCGTCGTGGAGGCGAGACCGGTCTGACGTCGCCACGGGCGGATTGTGCGCGCCGGCGGATGCCACGCAGCATTCCGCGCTCCATCACGAAATGCACAATGTCGAAAGCGCTCTGTCCCACCGAACCGCCACTGCCGCGCGCCAGCAGCCGGGTCTGTCGTCCCTGCGGGATCAGGTAGAAAGCCCACGAGCCGGATGCCTTCTCACCGCGGAGCACCCGCTGGTAGTCCGGCGGCGACATCAGCACCAGATGCGACATCGGTTCGACTTCCGCGACGACCTGTCGGCCGGCATGGCCATAGCGCTGCGCCAGCCACACGGTGTCGCCGGCCTGCAACTTTTGCCATTGCGGGTGAATGACGTCGGCATTCCTTATTCGCGCACCGACCAGCCGTTCGAGGACGTCGTAACTGTAGAAACCGCCGCGATCCTCGCCGATCTGGACCAGCCAGGGCCAGACCTCCTCGACGGGGGCATCGATGGTGATGGCGCGAGTCGTGCGGCGTCCCGGTGACACCAGACTGTCTCCCGGAAGCTCCGCGGCGACCTCCTGGGCCGTGGCTCCCCAGGTGTAAATCTTCGGCCGCATCACCCAGCGGTACACCCCGGCGATGCCGGCCAGCGCCATTCCCGCCGCCAAGGCCGGTCTCTGCTTGCCCATGATCCGAGAAGCTAGCGCCGGCCCGGGCCCATGGGGCAGAGCCTTAAGTCACCCCTCTAGGCCATTTCCGGCACTCGCAGCCGCGCGATCGCCAGGTCGAATTCGCCCACATCAAGCTGATCGGCACCCAGATCCCGCAGTAAAGCGGTCCGCAATGACCTGGCCGCGTCGCGGCTGCGCTCCATCGCGTCCCTGCTGTCGTAGGTCGTCGACACCACCGCCCGACCCGAGTCCCTGTCACACATCATGCTGGTGCTGCAGAACCCGTCGAGCTGCTCGATCTCCGGTAGCACGGTCGTCTTGTAGAACTCGACGGCCTGGTCGAACTGGTCGGGCCTCATCTGAAGCCACGTGGCGCGGACGCAGGCGCCCTCACCAGAGCGGTGATCGCGGTGCAGCGCCGCGATCTGCCATTCGTCCACCGTTGCGGTGGCTCCGAGGACCTGGGCGGCCCGGTCGCGAAACAGCCGGACCTCCGAGGAGCTGGCCTGCATTGCGGTGCTGTCCTCCCAGGCGGTGGTGACGATGCACCGGCCCGATTCACGGTCGGTCAGAAGTGACATGCCCACACATCCGGTCATGCCCTGCAACGCCGGCATCACCTCGTCGCGGAACACCGCGATTCCGGCCTCAACGGATTCCGGGCGCGCGGCAAACGTAGTAGAGCGTGCGTGCACTCCTCCACCCCCTTCGACTCGGGGCAGCGCCCCGGTGGCGCCACCGGCACTGTTCACCTTCCTCCACCCGATATGAGCTCGCACCGGTTTCGCCGAGGTCCGTAGGCTTGGGATTTGTGGATACCGACGTGCTCGACATCGACAGCTCGCGGCGGCGGATCGTCGACCTCACCGACGAGGCGCGGTCGTTCTGCCGTGGCCGCGGTGACGGACTTCTCAACGTGTTCGTTCCGCACGCCACCGCCGGCGTGGCGGTCATCGAGACCGGAGCCGGCTCCGACGACGACCTGCTCGACACCCTCGAACGCCTGCTGCCGCGCGACGAGCGCTACCGGCACTCGCACGGTTCGCCGGGGCACGGGGCCGATCACGTCATGCCGGCGATCGTCGCGCCGTCGGTGACGGTCCCGGTGGCCGACGGCAAGCCGTTGCTGGGCACCTGGCAGAGCATCGTGCTGGTCGACCTGAACCGGGACAATCCGCGCAGATCGGTTCGGCTGAGCTTCGTCGGCGGCTGACGCCAAACGCGCCCGGTAATGTGGTGCGGTCGAAGCGTCCGTCGAGCCGCACCTAAGAACGCAAGGAAACCCAGTGCAGACACACGAGATCAGGAAGCGATTCCTGGATCACTTCGTGCAAGCAGGCCACACCGAGGTGCCGAGTGCCTCGGTGATCCTCGATGACCCGAACCTGCTGTTCGTCAACGCGGGCATGGTGCAGTTCGTGCCGTTCTTCCTCGGGCAGCGCACCCCGCCGTACGCGACGGCCACCAGCATCCAGAAGTGCATCCGCACGCCCGACATCGACGAGGTCGGGATCACCACCCGTCACAACACCTTCTTTCAGATGGCGGGCAACTTCTCGTTCGGCGACTATTTCAAGCGCGGGGCGATCGAGCTGGCGTGGACGCTGCTGACCAAGCCGGTCGAGCAGGGTGGCTACGGGTTCGATCCGGAACGGTTGTGGGCGACGGTCTTCTACGACGACGACGAGGCCGTGCAGCTGTGGCAGGAGGTCGCCGGCCTGCCGATCGAGCGGATCCAGCGTCGCGGCATGGCCGACAACTACTGGTCGATGGGCATCCCCGGCCCCTGCGGGCCGTGCTCGGAGATCTACTACGACCGCGGACCCGAGTACGGCGTCGAGGGCGGCCCGGAAGCCGACGAGAACCGCTTCATCGAGATCTGGAATCTCGTGTTCATGCAGAACGAGCGCGGCGAGGGCACCAGCAAGGACGACTTCGAGATTCTGGGGCCGTTGCCGCGCAAGAACATCGACACCGGCATGGGTGTGGAGCGCATCGCCTGTCTGCTCCAGAACGTGGACAACGTCTACGAGACCGACCTGCTGCGCCCCGTCATCGACAAGGTGGCGCAATACGCGCCCCGCGGGTACGGCCAGGGTTCACACGACGACGATGTCCGCTACCGGGTGATCGCCGACCACAGCCGCACCGCGGCGATCATCATCGGCGACGGCGTCACCCCCGGCAACGAGGGGCGCGGCTACGTGCTGCGCCGGCTGCTGCGGCGCATCATTCGCGCCGCCAAGCTGCTCGGTGTCGAACAGCCGATCATGGCGGAGTTGATGGTCACCGTGCGCGACGCGATGGGTCCGTCGTATCCGGAACTGGCGAGCGATTTCGACCGGATCCAGCGCATCGCGGTGGCCGAGGAGACCGCGTTCAACCGGACGCTGGCGTCGGGCTCGAAATTGTTCGAAGAGGCCGCTGCCGCAACAAAATCCGCAGGCAAGAGCGTGCTGGGCGGCTCGGAAGCGTTCACCCTGCACGACACCTACGGGTTCCCGATCGAGCTGACGCTGGAGATGGCGGCCGAGGCCGGACTGAGTGTCGACGAGCTCGGTTTCCGTGAGCTGATGGCCGAGCAGCGCCGCCGCGCCAAGGCGGATGCCGCGGCCCGCAAGCACGCCCACGCCGACCTGTCGGCATTCCGCGAGCTGGTCGACGCCGGGCCGACGGAGTTCACTGGCTTCGACGAATTGACCTCTGAGGCAAAGGTTCTCGGTATCTTCGTCGACGGCAAGCGGGTGCCGGTGGTTGCACATCATCCGCGCGTGCATTCCGAAACGCCGCCCCCGGAGCGCGTCGAGATCGTGCTGGACCGTACCCCGCTCTACGCCGAGTCCGGCGGACAGATCGCCGATGCCGGCTGGATCAGCGGCACGGGCGGCAGCGGTGCGGCCAAGGCAGCCGTCACCGATGTGCAGAAGATCGCCAAGACGCTGTGGGTGCACCGGGTCAACGTCGAGTCCGGCGAGTTCGTCGAGGGCGACACCGTCACCGCCGCTGTTGACCCGCAGTGGCGCCACGGCGCCACCCAGGGCCACTCCGGCACTCACATGGTGCACGCCGCACTGCGACAGGTGTTGGGGCCCAACGCCGTCCAGGCGGGTTCGCTGAATCGTCCGGGTTATCTGCGGTTCGACTTCAACTACCAGGGTTCGTTGAGCGACGAGCAGCGGGCTCAGGTCGAGGAAGTCACCAACGAGGCTGTACAGGCGGACTTCGAGGTGCACACCTTCAACGAGAAGCTGGAGAAAGCCAAGGCGATGGGCGCCATGGCGATGTTCGGCGAGTCGTACCCCGACGAGGTCCGGGTGGTCGAGATCGGCGGGCCGTTCTCGCTGGAACTCTGCGGCGGCACCCACGTGCACAACTCGGCGCAGATCGGTCCGGTCACGATCCTCGGTGAGTCGTCGGTCGGCTCCGGGGTGCGCCGCGTCGAGGCCTACGTCGGACTGGACTCGTTCCGCCACCTCGCCAAGGAACGCGCGCTGATGGCCGGTCTGGCCTCGTCGCTGAAGGTGCCCTCCGACGAGGTGCCGGCCCGGGTGGCCACCCTCGTCGAGAAGCTCAAGGCCGCCGAGAAGGAACTCGACCGGGTCCGGCTGGCCACCGCACGCGCTGCCGCGGCGAACGCCGCCGCGGGAGCAGAGCAGGTGGGTAAGGTCCGTCTCGTGGCGCAGCGGATGTCGGCCGGGATGAACGCCGGTGATCTGCGCTCCCTGGTCGGCGACATCCGCGGCAAGATGGGCTCTGAGCCCGCGGTGGTGGTGCTCATCAGCGAAGGTGACGAAGGAACGGTTCCGTTCGTGGTCGCCACCAACCCGGCTGCGCAGGACGCGGGGCTCCGCGCCAACGACCTGATCAAGCAGATTGCGTCGGCGGTCGACGGGCGAGGCGGCGGCAAGGCTGATCTGGCGCAGGGATCCGGGAAGAACCCGGCTGGAATCGATGCGGCACTGGGGGCGGTTCGCGCAGAGATCGCGCGGAGCTAGCGTCCGTGCTCTCCGCACAGAACCGTGTGCCCGACCGGCCCGGCGCAGACGATCCCGGGCGCGGGCGTCGGCTCGGTGTCGACGTGGGCACGGTGCGGATCGGCGTGGCCCTCAGCGACCCGGACGGCATCCTGGCCACCCCGGTGGAGACGGTGCGGCGGGAACGGACCGGCAAGCATCTGCGGCGGCTCGCCGCCCTGGTCGCTGAACATGACATCGTCGAGGTGGTGGTCGGACTGCCCCGCACGCTCGCCGACCGGGCCGGAACATCGGCTCAGGACGCGGTCGAGGTGGCCGATGCGCTGGCCGAGCGGATCGCGCCGGTGCCGGTGCGGCTGGCCGACGAACGATTGACGACGGTGGTCGCCCAGCGGTCGTTGCGGGAGGCCGGCGTGCGGGCCAAGTCCCAGCGCGGGGTGATCGACCAGGCCGCCGCGGTGGGCATCCTCCAGGGCTGGCTTGACCAGCGCCGCGCCATAGCTGCAGGGAGCGACGATGTCTGACGACTACGACGATCGCTCGGGACCGGTGGCGGTCGGTCCGCCGCGGGGCAAGATGAGCCGCCTGGAACGGGTCCGCGCCAAGCGAAACCGCAACCGGCGCAGGATGATCGGGGCCGCGGCAGCGGCCCTGCTGGTTGTGATCGTGGTGGCCGCGGTGTACCTGGGCGCCAAGCTGTTCAGCGGCGACAGCGGGTATGCGGGCGAGGGTAAGGACGACGTCGTCATCCAGGTCCACGATGGCGATTCCACCACCCAGATCGGCCAGACGCTGCGCGACAAGAACGTCATCTCCAACATCAAGGGATTCGTCGACGCGGCCAAGAACAATGACGCGATCGCCGCGATCCAGCCCGGCTATTACACGGTGCGCACCGAGATGTCGGCGTCGGCTGCGGTGGACCGGCTGGCTGACCCACACAACCGGGTGGGCAAGCTGGTGATTCCGGAGGGCCGGCAGCTCGACGACATCACCGAGGTCGGTTCGGGCAAGGTCACCGACGGGATCTTCACCCTGATCTCCAAGTCCACCTGCGTCCCGGCCAACGGTCAGCAGAAGTGCGTCTCGGCCGAGGATCTGCGCCGCGTGGCCGAGCAGGCGCCGCCCGCGTCGTTGAACGTGCCGGAGTGGGCGACCCAACCGGTGACCTCGCTCGGCAAGAACCATCGCCGGCTCGAGGGGCTCATCGCGCCGGGCACCTGGAACGTCGACCCGGCGGCGTCGCCGCAGGAGATTGTCGCCAAGCTGGTCGGCCAGAGTGCCGATCACTACGTCGGCGTGGGGCTGCTGGACACCGCCGCGGCGATGCGGATGTCGCCCTACCAGATCCTGATCGTCGGCTCGCTGGTGCAGCGCGAGGCCAAGCCTCATGACTTCGCGAAGGTCGCTCGGGTGATCTACAACCGGCTGGCCGTGCCGCAGAAGCTGGAATTCGATTCGACGGTGAACTATCCGCTGGACCGCCAGGAAGTGGCCACCACCGACGCCGACCGCGCGCAGGTCACACCGTGGAACACCTATGCGATGGAGGGCCTGCCGGCCACGCCGATCTGCTCACCCGGCCAGGACTCGTTGGCAGCGGCCGAGCGGCCCGAGCCCGGTGACTGGCTGTACTTCGTCACGGTGGACACCGAGGGGACCACCTTGTTCACCCGCGATTATCAGCAGCATCTGGCGAATATCGAGCTGGCCAAGCGCAACGGCGTGCTCGATTCCGCACGCTGATGACTGCGCGTCGGGCGGCGGTGCTCGGGTCGCCCGTTGCGCATTCCAAGTCGCCGCAGCTGCATCTGACGGCCTATCGCGCGCTCGGGCTGACGGACTGGACCTATGAGCGCATCGAGTGCACTGCTGACGAGTTGCCCCCTCTGGTAAAGGGTTTCGGCCCGGAATGGGTCGGGGTGTCGGTGACCATGCCAGGGAAGTTCGCCGCCCTGCAGGTCGCCGACGAGCACACCGAACGCGCTGAGCTGGTCGGCTCGGCCAACACTCTGGTGCGGACCGGCCGCGGCTGGCGCGCCGACAACACCGACATCGACGGGGTCGCCGGCGCGCTGGACCACGTCCGCCATCTGCGGCGCGCGATCGTGCTGGGCTCGGGCGGAACCGCGCCCGCTGCGGTGGTGGCACTGGCCGACCTCGGCGTAACCGAAGTCACGATCGTCGCCCGCAACCGGGACAAAGCCGCGCGGCTGCTGGAGCTGGGTCGCGCGGTCGACATCACTGCTGAGTACTGCGACCTCACCGACGCCGGGCTGCCCGAGGTGGTGGCCACCGCCGACGTCCTGGTGAGCACCATTCCCGCCGACGCCGCGTCCGCCTACGCCGGCGTTTTCGCGGGTGTGCCGGTGTTGCTGGACGCGATCTACGATCCGTGGCCCACTGCGCTGGCCGCGGCTGTGCAGGACGCCGGCGGTGAGGTGATCAGTGGTGTGCAGATGCTGCTGAACCAGGCGTTCAGTCAGGTCGAACAATTCACAGGGCGACCGGCGCCGCGAGAGCAGATGGCGGCCGCGCTGGGTTAACGTCCGCGCATGCGGGTTGCTGTGGTGGGGATCGTGCTGGCGTGGGCGATGGCCTTAACGGTGTTCGACGTCCGCCAGCGGCGGCTGCCCAACTCCTTGACGCTGCCTGGCGCCGTCGCGGTGTTGGGTGTGGCGACCGTATGCGGCCGCGGCCTGCCGGCGCTGGCGGGTGCGCTGGGCCTGGCGGCGCTGTATTTGGTTGTCCACCTTGTCGTTCCGGGTGGAATGGGGGCCGGTGATGTGAAGCTGGCACTTGCTGTCGGCGGGCTGACGGGCGTGTTCGGGCCGGACGTGTGGCTGCTGGCCGCGCTGGGCGCGCCGGTACTCACCGCGATGATGGCCACCGTCATCGCCGTTCGGCATCGGACGGCGACGGTGCCGCACGGACCGTCGATGTGTCTGGCGAGTCTGGCCGCGGCGGCGCTGGTGCTGTTCTGATCAGCCTGCGTCGCTGCCCGACGAAGCAGCATCGGTGAGTAATTGGCGCAATCGGTCCAGCGGGTCGCCGCCACCCAACTGGTGAGGCGGCGACGACTGCGCACCCGGGCTGGGCAGCCGGTCGGGGGAGATGTCCGACAGTCCCTGACCTGACGGACCCAATGCCGGTGGCGGCGTGCTGGATTCGGCGGGCGCGGCACCGACCGGAGGCGGTGGCGGCGGTGGCGGCGGTGGCGGCGGTGGCGCAGCGTTCAGCTCCGGTGGCGGCGGAACCGCATGCAGCCAAGCGATCTTCGCGTTGAGTCGGGCCTCGGCCTCCGCGCGGACCGCCCGCCGGTCGGGCTGGGGATCATCATTGCCGGCGAAGCAGCCCGCGGGTGCCTCGGTGACGACGGCCAGCGCACTGCGGTAGCGCTCCTCGGCCGCGGCGGTTCGGAAGGCGGCTGCCGCCACGTCGCCCTGCGTCTCGCGGACCAGTTCCACATTGATCCGGACTGGACAGGACGGGTCGCGGGCCATCGCACCGGAGAAGTCGGCGTCGGCATCAGCAAGGCGGCCCTCCAGAACGGCAGCGGATCCCCGGGCGAACGGTGCCTTCGCCGGTTCGATCACGTTCAGCACGCCCAGCCTGGACGCGTCGGCGTGCAGCGCCTTGCCATCGCCCCGGTTGAACTGCGATACCGCCGAATCGCCAACCAGCACAACGGATATCATCTTGATTGCAGCAGCCACCGCCAGCAGAACCACTGGCGCCGACCACAGCAGCAGCCGCCGGCGCAAGCGCAACCTTCCCGTGGTCAACGCGCCTCCCGTCGCGATGTGCGGTTGCGCCAGAACTCCCGCACCGTCAGATAGATCTCGGGCAGGAATGCAACGGCGGCCAGCAGCGCGAACAACCAGTACAGTTCGACGCGTTGGGGGACCGGGGTCGACGAGAGCGAAGCGCTCTCCGCACCGTTGCCGGGTTTCAGCTGGGGCAGGGCCTGCGCCACCGGCTGTGCGGGGTCATGATGCGCGTACGGCACTCCGAGTTCGTCTGCGATACCGCGCAATCGACTCTCGTCGAGCGCGGAGATCGCCGCCCCGCCGGAGCGGGCATCGGACAGATACGTCACCGCGCCGTCGACGTAGGCACCCGGAATCGGACCGCCGGCGGCGGTGCCGTAGCCGAATACCGCCCCGCCGGACACCCGATCGCCTACCTCGAAGCTGCCCTGCGGCACCGTCGACCCGCCGGCACCCTCACCGAGGTAGAACACCACGTTGCGCGCTCCCGGGTACTGCTGGGCGGCCTGAATGAGTTGATAGCGCAGCAGATTGGCTGCCGCCCCGGCGTCGACCCGCGACGCGGCGTCAGGTGCCACGCTGACGTACGGCGAGAAACCCGCGATGACCGCCTTGAGGCTCCAGGTGTCCTCGGACAGCGGCCAGTCGATCGCGGGCGCCGACGCGAACCCGATGACCGCGAAGCGCGCCTTCGGATACGTGTCGACGATCGCCGCCATGTCAGTGCGGATGCCGGACATCCGCGTCGCCCCGCCATAGTCGGACACTCTGGAGTCCACCGAGCGATCGACAACGAAGAACACGTTGGTGTTCGCGCCCTGGCTCACGGCCGCCGCATCGCGATCGGGCTGCGCCTGGTCAGGCGATTCGATGCCCGGTCGGGCGGCGGCGGCGACGAGCAGCAGCATCGCCAGTGTGGTTGCTCCCCAGCGCAACAGTGCTACCCGGCGAGTGTCGCCGGTGCGCGCCAGGACCGCCGACAATGTTACGGCTCGGGCGCCGACGATCACCGCGGCCAGCACCAGCAGCAGCGCCATCGGCAACACCGGATGCACACTCATCGACGCACCACCACCAGGGCGACGCCCAACAGGGCGGCGACCGTCAGCCCGGTGACGAGAAGCGGGCCGGGTTCGTCGGGAAGTTGCGCGGTGATCCGCGCGCCGCCGGGCAGCACAACCGGTGCCGGGTTGGCGCGGATCGCGTCGAGGTCGTCGGTCAGCGTGGGGTCTGATCCGCCCGGGCCGGCCGCGTGGTAACGGAAGAACTGCCCACCCGACCGCTGCGCGAGCGCGTTGAGCTCGTCGTCACCACGCCGCGCGGCATCGCTGACGTCCACCCGCGTGATCGCGTTCACCTGGATGCCCGCCTTGTCGGCCATGTCGGCGAGCTGCTGCCCGCTGAACAACGAGCGCTCATCACCGGGACCGAATGTGCTGGGCCCCAGATAGATCAGCGATCGGCGGTGGCTGGTCGGTTCGGTGCCGAATCCCGTCATGCACAGCGCGAGGGTGTCCCGCAGGCTGGGCGCGTAGTCGGTGTAGCTGACCGTCTTGGCGAACTCGGCGGCCTGGGCAGCGTCCGGCTCACCGTATTCACCGAGCCGCTGTGCGGCGTACTGGTAGTCGCGGGTCAGCGGCAGCACCCGCACGGTCGGGGAGGTCAGCCCGATCCGCTGGGCATCGTATGTCGTTGCCTGCCGGGCGAAGTGGTTGAGGAATTGCGCGGTGGTGCCGTCGGCGACCGGCGCGCCGACGCAGAGCATCACGTCCTCGGGATGCAGCGCGTCGAACTCGCGCCCCGAGCCCGACGGTCGTGCGGCGGACAGGGCGGCGGTTAGGAACAGCACGACCAGCAGCGCGATCGTCGTCACCGCCAGTACGGCCTCGCGCCGCCGGATCCGCGCGTACTCGGGCAGTGCGGTCAGCCGGTCGACGTGGGCCAGCGGCCGCAGCGTCCGGTCGGCGCGTGCGCTCGGAAGCACCATTGCCAACACGACGCAGACGGCCAGGGCCAGCACCCCGGCCAGGGCGATCGGCCACCACCTCAGGTCCACGAGCGGATCAACTCCTCGGCCCGTGTGCCCAGCCGATCGGGGTCGGCGTCGGTGCCGGCGCCGAACCGGGCGTCGCGCAGCGCGGCGATCAGCGGTGCGGCCGGCGCGAGCGTCCCCGCGGCGATTTCGTCGACGTGCAGATACTGCGCCCGGACTCCGGTGGTCTGATGCAGGAAGCTGCGGACGGTGTGACTCATCTGGTCATAGGCCTGTGCGTCGGACAGCTCGCCGCGCCGCCGGCGGTCGGTGATGTGCCGGATGCCGCCTGCGAACCGCCGCCGCGTCAGCCGGGCGTGCAGATCGCCGAGCGCCGGAAGCTCCCGAAGTCGGGCGTTCGGCAGAGTCGCGACGAAAACCGCTGTGTACCAGATGATCACAGCCAACAGCAACACAATGGCAAGCCAGAGCCACCATGACGAGTAGGGTGTCGGTCCGCCGACGAAGCGCAGCAGGTCACCCGGCACGGGCGAACACCTCCGCCATCGCGGTGAGCCGGGGCCGGATCTCGTCGCTGCGCCCGATCGTGGTGAAGGGGATCGCGTGGGAGGTGAGAAATGCCTCGAGCCGCGCCCGCCGATGGTGTTCGGCGCGGCGGTATGCGACTTCGACCCGCCGCCCCAGCCGGGTGCGGCTGGCCACCACCGCTCCGGTCGCGACATCGTAGCCGTCGCTGTCGCCACTGACCGCCGGCATGTCGGAGACAAATGTCCAGAGCACGTCATGGCGGGCGGCCAGCCGGCCGGTGACCTCGTCGAGTCCGGCGGTCACGTCCGGTTCGTCCGACACCACGACCAGCAACATGCGTCGTCGGTAATGCGTTGCAACATATTGCAATTGAGACTCGATATTGCTGGGACCGGGATTGGTCATGGTGTGCCGATAGAAATGAGCGAGCATGCCTTCGATGTGCGTCTCACCGCGGCCGGCCCGGATGCCGGCACACCCCCTGGCGTCGCCGTAGACCATCCCGATCTCGTCGGAGCGGCCCAACGTGATCAACCCGAAGGCGCCCAGGATCGCCTCGGCCACATCGCGTTTGGTCTCCCCGCCCGCCGCCAGTGCGGTCATGTTCCGGCCGGCGTCGGCAACCAGAAGGATCTTGTGATGTTTCTCGGACACGAAGCGCTTGATCAGAACCGTGCCCGATCGCGCGGTGGCCTTCCAGTCGATATCGCGGACGTCGTCGCCCGGTACGTACGGCCGCAGGTCATCGAACTCCATGCTGCGGGTGTGCAGTAGCGCGTAGCGGCCACCTTCGAGGAGTCCGCGGGTGTCATTGCCGAAGAACCGTTTGGCCCGGTTGAGGTGCTGGCTCATGCCTCAGGGCACTCGGACCGCGCGCAGAATGGCGTCGATCACCGTTTCGGAGGTGATGCCCGACGCCGCCGCTTCGAAGCCAAGGATCAGCCGGTGCCGCAGGATGCGGTGCGCGAGTTTGGCGATGTCGTCGGGAAGGACGTGGGCGCGTCCGGACAGCACGGCCAGCGCGCGGGCGGCCCGGCAGAACGCGATCGTGGCGCGTGGGCTGGCGCCGTACTCGACGAGCCGGGCCAGCTTGGGTTCCAGGTACACCTGCGGGTTGCGGCTGACAGCGACCAGCTCACTGGCGTAGCGCATCAGCGCCGGATCCATCTGCACGCCGCGCACCACCTGCTGCAGGGTGCGAATGTCGTCGAGACCGACGACCGCGCCGCGGCGGCGATCCTTGTCGAACAGGCCGGCGTCCATCCGGTGGATCATCTCGACCTCTTCGGTCACCGACGGGTAAGCCACGACGTCCTTGAGCATGAATCGGTCGGTCTGGGCCTCCGACAGTGGATACGTGCCCTCCTGGTCGACGGGATTCTGGGTGGCGACCACCAGGAACGGTTCCGGGATGGGGTGGACGGTGCCGGCGATCGTGGTCTGGCGTTCCTCCATCGCCTCGAGCATCGCGCTCTGCGTCTTGGCGCTGGACCGGTTGATCTCGTCGAGCAGCACGATGTTGGTGTGCACCGGGCCGAGCTGGGTGACGAACCTGTTGGTCGCGGCCTCGTACACCTGGGTGCCGATGATGTCGCTGGGCAGCAGGTCTGGGGTGCACTGGATGCGCTGGAAGCCGCCGTGGATGGATTCGGCGATCACCCGCGCGGCGGTGGTCTTGGCCAGCCCGGGCACGCTCTCGATCAGCACGTGGCCGCCGGCGGCCAGCCCGATCAACAGAGATTCCCGCAGGTTGTCCTGGCCGACAACGGTCGCGGAGAATGCGGCCGACACCGCCTCCACGGTGCGTCGGGCCTGGTCGAGCTCGGTTCGGTCGGTCTGCAATCGTGCCGTGGTCATCGAGTCCTTTCGGGACTTACGCGCATCTGTATGTCGTCATCCGCCGGATCCGGACGGTGACCGGGGCCTGCCTCCGCGGGGTCTTCCATGGGGAGGGGCTCACCGAAGGGAAAGTCGTCTTCACCGTATTCATCCGCTGCGACCGCCGACCCCGTTACGTTGCCCTCGTCACTGTCGGCGATGTCGGGCACGAAGTTCTCCGGCGGCAGCGGCGCAAGGCCGGCACCCTGGTCGGTGTTCTCCTCCCGGCGTTGGGCGCGCAGGTCCGCAGCGAGCAGCAGCAATCCCGCAAGTGCCAACACGATCACCCCGATGGCCGCCCAGACGCTGCCGGTGACGAGAGCCACCAGGAACATCACGCAGCCAGCTGCGGCGACGATGACCGCGTTGCGCATGATGTCCTCCTGAGAGCGGGTTACCCGCTGCTTGCGCGGCGAACACCCAGGCGGCGGGAAAGCAGATTGGGTCTGCCGTAGCCGACGTGGGAAGATGGGACGCGTGTTGCGATGGACGACTGCCGGTGAATCTCACGGCCGCGCGCTGGTAGCCGTGGTCGAAGGCATGGTCGCCGGTGTGCGCGTGACTTCTGCCGACATCGCCGAGCAGCTGGCCCGCCGTCGGCTGGGCTATGGCCGCGGCGCGCGGATGAAGTTCGAGCAGGACCAGGTCACCGTGCTGGCCGGGGTCCGCCACGGCGAGACGCTGGGCGGTCCCATCGCGATCGAGATCGGTAACACCGAGTGGCCCAAGTGGGAAACCGTCATGGCCTCCGACCCGGTGGCCGCTGACGATCTGGACGTGGCCCGCAACGCGCCGCTGACCCGGCCGCGCCCAGGACATGCCGACTTCGCGGGCATGCTCAAGTACGGCTTCGACGACGCCCGCCCCGTTTTGGAGCGGGCCAGCGCCCGCGAGACCGCGGCCCGGGTCGCGGCAGGCACCGTCGCTCGCTCCTTCCTGCGTCAGGCGCTCGGGGTCGAGGTGCTCTCGCACGTCATCTCGATCGGCGGCTCCAAGCCCTACGACGGGCCCCCACCGGCCGCGGGCGACCTGGCCGGCATCGACGAGAGCCCCGTGCGGGCGTCCGATAAAGACGCCGAGGCCGACATGATCGCCGAGATCGAGGCGGCCAAACGCGACGGCGACACCCTCGGCGGCATCGTCGAGGTCGTCGTCCACGGCCTGCCGATCGGCCTGGGCTCCTTCACCAGCGGTGAGAACCGGCTCGACAGCCAGCTCGCCGGCGCGGTGATGGGCATCCAGGCCATCAAAGGCGTCGAGATCGGCGACGGCTTCGAGACCGCGCGTCGCCGCGGCAGCCAGGCGCACGACGAGATGTACCCCGGCCCCGACGGTGTGGTGCGTTCGACGAACCGGGCCGGCGGGCTCGAAGGCGGCATGACCAACGGGCAGCCGCTGCGGGTGCGCGCGGCGATGAAGCCGATCTCCACGGTGCCGCGGGCACTGGCAACCGTCGACATGGCAACCGGCGACGAGGCGGTCGCCATCCACCAACGTTCCGATGTGTGCGCGGTGCCCGCCGCGGGCGTCGTGGTCGAGACCATGGTCGCGCTGGTGCTGGCGCGGGCGGTGCTGCAGAAGTTCGGCGGTGACTCGTTGGAGGAGACCCGCCGCAATGTCGAGAGCTACCTGCAGGCGGTCGCTGAGCGCATGCCCGGGGAAACTCGAGAAGCTCCAGTGCGGGTGTCGGGGTAGCGCGATGGCGCCGAAGGCCGTGCTGATCGGGTTGCCCGGCTCCGGGAAGTCGACCATCGGGCGGCGGCTGGCCAAGGCGATGGGCGTGGCGATGCTCGACACCGACGCCGCTATCGAGGAGAAGACCGGCCGCACCGTCGCCGACATCTTCGCCAATGACGGCGAGAAGGAGTTCCGCCGCATCGAGGAAGAGGTGATCCGCGATGCGCTGGCCACCCATGACGGCGTCCTGTCCTTGGGTGGCGGCGCGGTCACCACACCCGGCGTGCGCGACGCGCTGGCCGGGCACACGGTGATTTTCCTGGAGATCAGCGCGGCCGAAGGGGTGCGGCGGACCAGCGGCAGCACTGTGCGACCGCTACTGGCCGGCCCCGACCACGCCGAGAAATACCGCTCGCTGATGAACGAGCGGGTGCCGCTCTACCGGCGGGTCGCGACGATCCGGATCAACACCAACCGGCGCAACCCCGGTGCCGTTGTGCGCCATATCGTTTCGCGGCTGGAGAATCCACAGCCGCCGCGCCGGCGCAGGCCACCGTGGCGGCGATCGTCGTCGACGTCCGAGAAGAGTTCCGCCCCAACACAGGCGGATGAACCGTCCGAGTCCACCCCGGTCACTCCCGCCACCCCGGCGGCGATGGCCGCCCGCCGCGCCGGAGTTCGCAAATGACAGAGTCCTCGTCGCCGGTGACCATCGAGGTCGCCGTCGATCCGCCCTACCCGGTGATCGTCGGCACGGGTCTGCTCGGTGAGCTCGGTGAGTTGCTCGGTGGTCGGCACAAGGTGGCCATCCTGCACCAGCCGGTGCTGACGCAGACCGCTGAGGTCATCCGCGCGCATCTGGCGGACTCCGGTGTCGACGCCCACCGCATCGAGATTCCCGACGCCGAGGCCGGTAAGGACCTGCCGGTGGTCGGGTTCATCTGGGAAGTGCTGGGCCGCATCGGAATCGGCCGCAGGGACGCATTGGTCAGCCTCGGTGGCGGTGCGGCGACGGATGTGGCCGGCTTCGCCGCGGCGACCTGGCTGCGCGGAGTCGACATCGTGCACGTGCCGACCACGCTGCTGGCGATGGTCGACGCCGCGGTCGGCGGGAAGACCGGGATCAACACCGAGGCCGGCAAGAATCTGGTCGGTGCCTTCCATCAGCCGGCAGGTGTGCTGGTAGACCTCGCGATGCTGGAGACGTTGCCGCACAACGAACTCGTCGCCGGGATGGCCGAGATCGTCAAGGCCGGCTTCATCGCCGACCCGAAGATCCTGGACCTCATCGAGGCGGACCCGCAGGCCGCCGTCGACCCGGCCGGTTCGGTGCTGCCCGAGCTGATTCGCCGGGCGATCGCCGTCAAGGCCGAGGTGGTGGCAGCCGACGAGAAAGAGTCGGCGCTGCGCGAAATCCTCAACTACGGGCACACTTTGGGCCACGCCATCGAACGCCGCGAGCGGTACCGGTGGCGTCACGGTGCGGCGGTCTCGGTGGGCCTGGTGTTCGCCGCGGAGCTGGGCCGGCTGGCCGGACGGCTCGATGACGAGACCGCGGCCCGCCACCGTGCGGTGCTGACGTCGCTGGGTCTGCCGGTGAGTTACGACGCCGACGCGCTGCCCGAACTAGTCGAAAGCATGGCCGGCGACAAGAAGACCCGCTCGGGGGTGCTGCGGTTCGTGGTGCTCGACGGGCTGGCCAAGCCGGGCCGGCTGGAAGGTCCCGATCCGGCGCTGCTGGCGGCGGCCTATGCGGAGGTGGCCAAATGACCACGGTTCTGGTGCTCAACGGCCCCAATCTCGACCGGCTCGGCCGCCGCGAACCCGAGATCTACGGCAGCACAACCTATGACGACCTCGTCACCCTCGTCGAGACGCAGGCGACCGAACTGGGAATGACCGCGGTGGTGCGCCAGTCCAACAGCGAAGGCCAGCTGCTGGAGTGGTTGCACCACGCCGCCGACGCCGGCGACCCGGTGATCCTGAACGCCGGTGCGCTCACCCACACCTCGATCGCGTTGCGTGACGCGTGCGCCGAGCTGAAGGCACCGCTGATCGAGGTACACATCTCCAATGTGCATGCGCGAGAAGAGTTTCGGCATCACTCGTACCTCAGCGGGGTGGCGACCGGGGTGATCGTCGGGCTGGGGATTCAGGGCTACCTACTGGCGCTGCGCTACCTGGCCACCCTGGAAACGACACTCGATCAGCCGTGAACAACCGAATGACGCTGGGCGCGGCCAACGTCACGCGGGTCGTCGAAACCCGGATCCAGATGCGTACATCGCTGTTCGCGGACACCCCGGCGCAGGCATGGGCTGACAACGCCGATCTGCTTGAGCCGAGCTTCTGGGATCGGCCCGCCGAGCAGTGGCGAATTGCGATGCAGTCCTGGGTGATCGAGGTCGATGGTCTGCTTGTTGTCGTCGACACCGGGGTGGGCAACGACCGCGATCGCCCGCACATGCCGCCGCTGGATCACCTGTGCACCGACTTCCTGGCACAGTTTCGCGCGGCCGGCTTCGACCCGGCCGACATCGACGTCGTGGTCAACACCCACCTGCACACCGACCATGTCGGCTGGAACACCCACCTCGTCGAGGGGCGGTGGGTGCCGACGTTCCCCAATGCGCGCTACGTGATGCCCGAAGCCGACTACCGCTTCTTCGGCCCCGGCGGCGACGGCGAGAACGACGGAATGCGAACAGTGTTGGCTGACAGCGTGATTCCGGTAACCGATCAGATTCAGCTGTGGTCCGAGGACCTTCAGCTCAGCCCATCCCTGCGGTTGCGTCCAGCGGCGGGACATACGCCCGGATCGTCGGTGTTGTGGCTCGACGCGCCCAGCCCCGCCGTGTTCGTCGGCGATCTGACGCACTGTCCGATCCAGATCCGGCGGCCCGACGACGCCTGCGCCTTCGACGTCGATGCGGCCGCCGCCCGCGTCACCCGCCGGCGGGTGCTCACCGAGGCGGCGCAAGCCCGAGCCACAGTCTTTCCCGCGCATTACCCCGGGCACGGGGGACCGGTGATCGTCGCGAGTGGCGACGGCTTCGACGTCAGCGACTGGGCGCCGCTGGCGGCGATCTAGCCGGTGCTGGGCACCGAATAGCAGATCGCCGTCGAGACCATCGCCGGGAGCCCGAAGCCGGCGATGATGCCGGCGATCACCACCCCGACGTGCGGAGCGGTCAGCCATTCCTCGGGGATCCGGGATGCGCTGCCCGCCAACGCCGATGCCAGAATCGCGAGCGCCAGCATGCTCACGGTGGCGAACCGGATCGAGCGCATCGCCAACAACGTCGACTCGGCGGGGTTGACCAGCGAGCGCCGCAATCGCCAGCTCCGCACGGCCACCAACCTGACGTCGATCAACACCACCACGGCGGTTGCGCCGATCACCAGGATCGTGACCCAGTGCGCCGGCTTGCCGCGGAACATGAAGCTCAGATAGTCGATCGTGGTTTCGCTCATGATCAGCGTCGTGGACATCGCGGCGGCGAACGTGAGCCAGCTGCCCAGTACCGCCAGGAAGCAGTACGCCCGGGCGTCCTGGTTGTCGTCGTCGACTTCTTCGGGGAACTTGTTGACCACATGGCTGGCCAGCATCCACGCCAAGCCGCCGAACAGCGCCGTCGTCCCCGCCGCGAGCATCCCGGTGGCGGCGACGCCCTGCGTCCACGCCACCGCGCAGACGCCGACCCGGTCGCCGTCCTCGGGAACGGTCGTGCCGGAGATCAGGCTGAACACGAAGCTGTCCAGCATCAAAACCAGCACCGCGCAGGAGAACAGCGCCAGGGTGTGCACACCCTCGCGACTGTTGCGGTCGAAGAGCAGTGCGATCGCGGTGATCAGGAACCCGCCGAGCACGCCGGCCAGCTGCGACGTCGACGGCGCCGACGTGAGCATGCTCCACTGGTCAGTGCTGCACGCCGTGTCCGGATTCATCGACCGCGCGGAGAGCGGGGGCTAGGTGGGCAAGGCCTGCTACGCCTTGTCGGACTTGCCCCGCATGTCGATCTGCTCGGTCGGCTCGTCGCGCTCGGCGGTGGCCACCTGGGAGGTGTGGGCCTCGGTCGCCGCGGACTCGTGATGTCCGAGCCCGGCGATCGGCCCGGTCCGGTCGTCGTTGTCGACCGCGTCGAACACGTCGTGCGCCTCGCCGTAACGGCGGCGTGGTTCGTCGGGCCGCTTCCGGTCGACCAGGAAGCGGCCGAGTGCGGCGGCGGCGATGGCCGGCACGAAGACCATCAGCGCGGTGAACGCGGCGAAGGTGGTGACCTCACTGATCAGACCCTCGGCGTAGACGTTCTTGTAGAACAGCGAGATGATCCAGGTGATCAGGCCGCTGACGATGCCGGCGACCAGTCCGGCCAGCAGCCAGGTCATCGCCAGGTCGCGGCGGCGGTCCGGATCGGGGTTGGCGTTGGCGTCGGCGCGTCCGTCGAACAGGCCCCACACGAACGACGCAATACCGAACAGCACGACCAGCGAGATGCTGATCAGTCCCGCCTTGGTCTCGTAGATGTTGATCAGCGTGCCTTGCACGAGACGGACGATCACCATGCCGGCAGCGAACGCCAGGCCGCGCAACAACCACGTAGTCATGAATGAGCAGCGTAGCGAGTACCGTCAGCGAACGTGACACATTCCCAACGTCGGGACCGGCTGGCCGCCGCACTGGCCGCCGACGGACTGGACGCGATCCTGGTCAGTGACCTGGTCAACGTGCGTTATCTCTCCGGTTTCAGCGGGTCGAACGCGGCGTTATTGGTGTTCGCCGGCGACACGCCCGCCGTGTTGGCCACCGATTCTCGCTACCGGACGCAGGCGGCGCAGCAGGCGCCGGACCTGGAAACGGTCATCGAACGGGCCTGCGGGCGCCATCTGATCGGGCGCGCGGTGGCCGACGGTGCCCGCCGGATCGGGTTCGAGAGCCACGTCGTGACCGTCGACGGCTTCGACGTCCTGGCCCGCGAGATCGACCAGCAGCCGGCCGCTGAGCTGGTCCGGGCGTCGGGCCGGGTCGAAGCACTGCGCGAGGTCAAGGACGCCGGCGAGCTGGCGCTCCTGCGGCTGGCATGTGAGGCCGCTGACGCCGCGCTGGCGGTGCTGGTGAGCAGCGACGGCCTGCGGCCGGGGCGCACCGAGCGGGAGGTCGGCCGCCAGCTCGAGGCGCTGATGCTCGAACATGGCGGGGACGGGCCGTCGTTCGAGACGATCGTGGCGGCCGGGGCCAATTCGGCGATCCCGCATCACCGGCCCACCGACGCGGTGTTGGCGGCCGGTGACTTCGTCAAGATCGACTTCGGCGCACTGGTCGGCGGCTATCACTCCGACATGACTCGCACGTTCGTGCTGGGGGCGGCGCAGGACTGGCAGCAGGAGATCTACCAGCTGGTGGCCGCAGCGCAGCGGGCCGGCCGGAACGCCCTCGATGTCGGGGCCGAACTGCGCGACGTGGACAACGCGGCCCGGCAGGTGATCGTCGAGGCCGGGTACGGTGAATTCTTCGGCCACGGCCTGGGGCACGGCGTCGGACTGCAGATCCACGAAGCGCCGGGAATCAACTCCGCTGCCGCCGGTACACTGCTTGCTGGCTCCGTGGTGACCGTGGAACCCGGTGTCTACCTGCCCGACCGTGGCGGTGTCCGCATCGAGGACACCCTGGTCGTCGGCGAACGGAGTCCCGAACTGCTCACCCGGTTCCCCAAGGAACTACAGGTCATCTAGGACCAGATAAACGAGGAGAACGACCAACCGTGGCATCCACCGCCGATTTCAAGAACGGTCTTGTGCTGAACATCGACGGCCAGCTCTGGCAGATCACCGAGTTCCAGCACGTCAAGCCGGGCAAGGGTCCGGCCTTCGTCCGCACCAAGCTCAAGAACGTGCTCTCCGGCAAGGTCGTCGACAAGACATACAACGCCGGAGTGAAGGTGGAGACCGCGACCGTCGACCGGCGCGACGCCACCTACCTATACCGAGACGGCTCGGACTTCGTGTTCATGGACTCCGAGGACTTCGAGCAGCACCCGCTGTCCGAGGCGCTGGTCGGCCGGCTGGCCGACTTCCTGCTCGAGGGCATGCCCGTGCAGATCGCGTTCAACGAGGGTGCCCCGCTGTATCTGGAGCTCCCGGTGACCGTCGAGCTCGAGGTCGCCAGCACCGAGCCCGGCCTGCAAGGCGACCGCTCCAGCGCCGGCACCAAGCCCGCGACACTGGAGACCGGGGCCGAGATCCAGGTGCCGTTGTTCATCAACACCGGGGACAAGCTCAAGGTCGACTCTCGCGACGGCAGCTACCTGGGGCGTGTGAACGCCTGATATGGCCGACCGCAAGGCCGACAAGGGTCGGCACCAGGCGCGCAAGCGCGCCGTCGACCTGCTGTTCGAGGCCGAAGCCCGCGGTCTGACGCCGGCCGAGGTGGCCGACTCGCGAATTGGGTTGGCCGAGGCCAACCCGGACGTGTCGGCGCTCAATCCCTACACGGTGACCGTCGCCCGGGGCGTCGCCGTGAATTCGGCGCACATCGACGAGTTGATCACCTCGCACCTGCAGGGCTGGACGTTGGAGCGGCTGCCTGCCGTGGACCGCGCGATCCTGCGGGTGGCGGTGTGGGAGTTGCTCCACGCCGAGGACGTTCCGGAGCCGGTGGCCGTCGACGAGGCGGTCGAGCTGGCCAAGGAGCTGTCCACCGACGAGTCGCCGGGCTTCGTCAACGGGGTACTGGGCCAGGTCATGCTGGTGACTCCGCAGATCCGTGCGGCCGCCGCCGCGGTCCGGGGTACCGACCCGGAGGCGTAATCTCCCCGGAATGGACGCCCAGGAGCACTTCGCAACTCTGGCCGCGGTCTGGGACGCGCACGCCGAAGCCATGGACGCCGCGATGGGCGAGCACGCCTGGGCGGCACGCGCGGCGCTGGCCGTCGCACCCGGGGAACGAGTCCTCGACGTGGGCTGCGGGGCCGGGCTCTCGGCGGTGGCGCTGGGCGCCGAGGTGGGTGCCGACGGCTGGGTGGCCGCGGTCGACGTAGCCGCCGAGATGGTGGCCGCCGCCGCCCGGCGACTGTCGGCGGCCGGTGTTTCCGGTGTGGCGGTGACCGCCGACGCCGGCACTGCCGATCTGGTCGCGGTGGCCGGTTCCGGTATGCCGTTCGACGCCGTGCACGCCCGGTTCGGGTTGATGTTCTTCGACGACCCGGAAGAGGCTTTTCGCAACATCTTTCGGGCGCTGCGTCCGGGTGGCCGACTGGCCGCATCGGTGTGGCAGCAGCTGATCGGCAATCTCTGGATGGTGCTCACCACTGCGACCGCGATGCCGATACTCGGCGGGGATCGGCCGCCGCTGCCCGAACCCGGGCAACCCGGACCGTTCTCGATGGCCGATCCTGACGCCACCGCCGCGCTGCTGACCGGCGCGGGTTTCGTCGACGTCGAGATCCGCCCGGTCGAAGCGCCGTTCCTGTTCGAGGGCGATGGCCTCGCGGCGGCGGAGCGGGTGCTCAGCGCCGGGCCGCTCGGGCCGGCGTTCCTGTCCGCCGATGCGGCCACGCGACGTGCGGCAGTCGAGGGCGTCGTCGCCGCACTGGATCAATACCGCGGCCCGAGCGGTTACCTGGTCCCGGCCGCGTCGTGGTGCGTGACGGCGCGGCGACCCTGATGCCCACCGGCACGGCGGGTCGGTTGAGTGCTGCCGACTGGGTGGCGGCCGGGTTCTCGTTGCTCGCCACCGACGGCGTGAAAGCGCTGACCGTCGGACGGCTCTGCGAGCGGGTGGGCGCCACCAAGGGCAGCTTCTACTGGCACTTCGCCGACATCGGCGCCTACCGGCGGGCAATGGCCGACACCTGGGCCGAGGTGAACGACACCGACCGTGCCGAGTTCACCGGGCTGGCCGGGCTGCCGCCGCGGGAGCGGCTCGCCCGGATGATGGGAGCCCTTCTCAGCCAACGGCATTGGATGCTGGAGCGGGCGATGCGGGAGTGGGCGCGCACCGATGCCGATGTCGCAGCCGCCGTGGCGGCCTCCGACCGGCGGGTGCGCCGTGCGGTGCGGCAGGCCTACCTCGACGACGGGTTCAGCACCGAGGAGGCCGGCGTCCGGGCCGATGCGACATTCGCCGCGGGCGTCGGATTCCTGCACCTGTCGGCTACGGCTCCGGGCCCGAGAGCCGTGGCGCAACAACAGCTTTTCCTGGAGATCATGCTGCGGCACTAAGACCATACTAAAAGGTATGGTAGCGTTGGTCGATGATCAGCGACGACTTCGTGGCCTGCCTGGCCGAGCGGGCGGCCGAGGCCGAAGAGCTGCGCCGGCTTCCCGACGCCACCATCGCCGACTTCCGGGCCAGCGGACTGGCTCGCCTGCTGCTGCCGGCCCGCTATGGCGGTGAGCAGGCGCCGTTCTCTGCGATCCTGGAACCGGTGCGCCGGATGGCGCACGGCTGCGCATCCAGCGCCTGGACGCTCGGGTTCTACACGCTGCACAACTGGATGCTGGCGCTGTTCGGCGAGCAGGCTCAGGACGAGGTGTTCGCCGACGGCCCGGTGCTGTGCCCGGCGCCGCTGGCGCCGACAGGCCGCGGTGTGCCGGTGGACGGCGGCGTGCGGTTATCCGGACGATGGTCGTGGGCCACCGGGATCATGGCCGCCGACTGGGTGATGGTCGGTGCGCTGTGTGGACCCGATGACGGGGTGTATCCGGCCCTGGCGTTGCTGCCCGCCGAAGATATTGCGGTCGAGGATGTTTGGCACACGGACGGGATGCGCGGGACCGGATCGCACGACGTTCTGGTGACAGACGTCTTCGTCCCCGAGCACCGACTGGTCGGCGTCATCGATGTCTACGGCGGCACCGCGCCGGGCGCGGCGCTGCACGACGCGACGGCGTATCGGTGGCCGATGGTGCCCGCGCTGTCGCTGCTCGCGGCGATGCCGGCGCTGGGTGCCGCCGAGGCGGTCGCCGACGGGTTCGCCACCCGGCTGGGCGAACGGGTGCTGGCCTACTCCGGCGTCGCGCAGAAGCAACAGCCGGCCGCGCAGATCCGCCTCGGCGACGCCCGGGTGCGGCTACGTGCACTGCACGGGTTGCTGGGCGACACGGTCGAGACGATCGAAGGCATGGTCACCGACGGCACCCGCATTCCGCGGGCGGTTCGCGCTGCGGCCCGCGTCGCGGCCGCGCACATCGTGCACGAATCCCGGGCCGTCATCGCCGACCTCCTTGAATCCTCGGGTGCCAGTGCGCACTTCCTGCACAACCCGTTGCAGCGTGCCAAGCGCGACGTCGACGTGATCTCCGGCCATGTCGTGTTCGACTACGACGTCAGCCGCGAACTGGCCGGCGCGCTGGAGATCGGTGCGCCGGTCTCGCCGATCGCGATGGTCTAGAGGCCGACCCGGCCCTTGCTGCCGCGAGGCTGTGGTTACCGTGCGGGTTACTCGGACTTTCTGTCGACAACTACAGCTTCGGCGGTGAAGAAGGAAGTCGGGCCGATGGTCTAGAGACCCAGTGCCCCGTACGTGCGGCGGACGAACTTCGGCTGCACCGACTGCAGCTTGGCCAGCGAGGTATTGCCCGCCACCGCGGCGGCAGGTGAGCTCAGGTTCGGGTAGTTCTGGATCAGGTAGATCAGGATCAGCTCGTTGGCCGGGTCGGCCTGCCACCAGGTGCCGTACGCGCCGGGCCAGCTGAACGTGCCCAGCCCGCCGGGGCCGTACAACTGCGCGGATTTCGCCGGATCGGTCACCACCGAGAGGTTCAGGCCGAAACCGCGTCCCGTCCAGAACGGCAGCCCCAGGAACGGGAATTGCTTCTGCTCGTCGGTCAGCCGGTCGGTGCGCATCAGCCCCACCGACTCCTGGGAAAGCACCCGCGTACCGTCGACTTCGCCGCCGCCCAACAGCATTCGGGCGAACCGTAGGTAATCGTCGACGGTCGTCACCAGGCTCGCACCGCCCTGGCAGAAGCGGGGCTCGGTCACCGGAATCGGGCCCATTGCGTCATGCTGCAGACCGGATTCCTCGTCGAGGCGATACATCGTGGCCGCCCGGGCCCGTTTGTCGGGGGAGATGAAGAATCCGGTGTCCACCATGCCAAGGGGCTCGAAGATCCGCTCCGTGAGCACCGCGTGCAGAGACTTCCCCTCGATCCGGGACAAGACGATGCCCAGCACATCGGTCGCGTGGCTGTAGGTAAGCCGCTCGCCGGGCTGGTGGACCAGCGGCAGCTGGGCGACCTCGGCCAGCCAGTGGTCCTGATCCTGGCGAAAGGACACCCGGCCATAGGCCCGGCTGATCGGACCGACCACCGAGAACACGTATGCCAGCCCGCTGCGGTGGGTCATCAGGTCGTCGATCGTGATCGGCCGGCGCGCGGGCACCGTGCGATCCAACGGGCCGGTCGCATCGACCAGCACCTGCATGTCGGCCAGCTCCGGCAGCCAGCGGGTGACCGGATCGGACAGTGTGAGCTTGCCCTCCTCGATCAGCGTCATCGCGGCCGCCACCGTCACCGGCTTGGTCATCGAGGCGACCCGGAAGATCGTGTCCCGCTGCATCGGCAGCCCGGCTTCCACGTCGCGGCAACCGATCTCGTTGACCTGCAACACATTTCCACGTTGCCATGCCAGAGTGACGGCTCCGGCCAGCACGCCGGAATCGACTGCCTGCACGACCGAGGTGCGGTTGTCTGCGAGATTCACCGTCAGGATTCTACTGACCGGCGTGTTTCGGGATCCGCGCGCGAGGGGTGTTAAGCTGCCCGGCAGTTCGACATCCTTTAACGATCCGTCCAGAGAGGCGGAGAAGGAGGTCCGGAAAGCTCGTGGGCTCAACCGACCGCGAATTGATGTCCGATGCGGACGTCGGTAGAACCGTTTCCCGCATCGCGCATCAGATCATCGAGAAGACCGCTCTCGACGGTCCCGATGCACCCCACGTCGTCCTCCTCGGCATCCCGACGCGCGGCGTCACCCTTGCCGGCCGGCTGGCCGCCAAGATCCATGAGTTCGCCGGCGTCACCGTCGAGCGCGGGGGTCTTGACATCACGCTCTACCGCGACGACCTGGACTTCAAGCCGCCGCGTGCGCTTGAGGACACCTCGATCCCGGCGGGCGGAATCGACGGCGCACTGGTGATCCTCGTCGACGATGTGCTCTACACCGGGCGGTCGGTTCGCTCGGCCCTGGACGCCTTGCGCGACATCGGCAGGCCCAAGGTGGTGCAGCTGGCGGTTCTCGTCGACCGCGGCCACCGCGAGCTGCCGCTGCGGGCGGACTACGTCGGCAAGAACGTCCCCACGTCGCGCAGCGAGAACGTCAAGGTGCGGCTCATGGAGGACGACGGCGTGGAAGGTATCTGGATCGCACCGCAGGGAGGGCCGGCCCGCTGATGAGCGCTTGCGCGAAGAACAGACAATCGTGACGATCAGGCATCTGCTGTCGGCGGCCGATCTGACCAGCGACGAGGCCACCGCGATTCTGGACGACGCCGACCGGTTCCGGCAGGCGCTGCTGGGTCGCGAGGTCAAGAAGCTGCCGACGCTGCGCGGACGCACGATCATCACGATGTTCTACGAGAACTCCACCCGCACCCGGGTGTCGTTCGAGGTGGCCGGCAAGTGGATGAGCGCCGACGTGATCAACGTCAGCGCCTCGGGATCGTCGGTGGCCAAGGGCGAATCGCTGCGCGACACCGCGCTGACCCTGCGTGCCGCAGGCGCCGACGCCCTGATCATCCGCCACCCCGCCTCCGGGGCGGCCCAGCAGCTGGCCGAGTGGACGCTGGAGGACGACGGCACGGGCCCGTCGGTGATCAACGCCGGCGACGGCACGCATGAGCACCCCACGCAGGCACTGCTGGACGCGCTGACGCTGCGTCAGCGGCTCGGCGATATCGAGGGCCGCCGCGTGGTGATCGTCGGCGACATCCTGCACAGCCGGGTGGCGCGCTCCAATGTCAACTTGCTGGCGACTCTGGGCGCCGAAGTGGTGCTGGTCTCGCCGCCCACTCTGCTGCCGGTGGGGGTCTCGGACTGGCCGGTGACGGTGTCGCACGATCTGGACGCCGAGCTGCCCGCCGCCGACGCGGTGATGATGCTGCGGGTGCAGGCCGAGCGGATGAACGGCGGATTCTTCCCCTCCGAGCGGGAGTACTCCATCCGCTACGGGCTGTCCGATCGCAGGCAGTCCGTACTGCCCGGGCACGCGGTGGTGCTGCACCCCGGTCCGATGCTGCGCGGCATGGAGATCTCATACGCGGTGGCGGACTCATCACAATCGGCTGTGCTGCAACAGGTTTCCAACGGTGTGCATGTCCGGATGGCGGTGCTGTTCCATCTGCTGGTCGGAACGGATGAGGCGGTGAGCGTGTGAGCGTGTTCCTCAAAGGTGTGCGGCTCTACGGCGAGGGTGATCCGGTCGACGTCCTGGTTGCCGACGGGCAGATCGCCGAGATCGGCCCGAAGCTCACCGTTCCCGACGATGCCGATGTGATCGACGCGACGGGGCAGGTGCTGCTGCCGGGCTTCGTCGACCTGCACACGCATCTGCGCGAACCCGGCCGCGAATACGCCGAGGACATCGAAACCGGTTCGGCCGCAGCGGCATTGGGCGGTTATACCGCGGTGTTCGCGATGGCCAACACCGACCCGGTGGCCGACAGCCCGGTGGTGACCGACCACGTCTGGCGGCGCGGTCAGCAGGTCGGCCTGGTCGACGTGCACCCGGTGGGCGCGGTCACGGTGGGCCTGGGTGGCAAGCAGCTCACCGAGATGGGCTTGATGGCCGCGGGTGTGGCACAGGTGAAGATGTTCTCCGACGACGGCATCTGCGTGCACGATCCGCTGGTGATGCGCCGCGCGCTGGAGTACGCCACCGGTCTGGGCGTGCTGATCGCCCAGCACGCAGAGGAGCCTCGGCTTACAGTCGGCGCCGTCGCGCACGAGGGGCCCAATGCCGCGCGGCTGGGCCTGGCCGGCTGGCCGCGGGCGGCTGAAGAGTCGATCGTGGCTCGCGATGCGCTGCTGGCCCGCGACGCCGGTGCGCGGGTGCACATCTGCCACGCCTCCACCGCCGGAACTGTCGAGCTCATCAAATGGGCCAAGGGGCAGGGTATTTCGATCACCGCCGAGGTCACCCCGCACCACCTGTTGCTCGACGACGGCAGGCTGACCAGCTACGACGGGGTGAACCGGGTGAACCCGCCACTGCGCGAGGCCAGCGACGCGCAGGCGCTGCGCCAGGCGCTGGCCGACGGGGTGCTGGACTGTGTGGCCACCGACCACGCGCCGCACGCCGAACACGAGAAGTGCTGTGAATTCTCCCGGGCCCGGCCCGGCATGCTCGGCCTGCAGACCGCGCTGTCGGTGGTTGTCGAGACGATGGTGCAGACCGGGCTGCTGGACTGGCGCGGGGTCGCGCGGGTGATGAGCGAGAACCCGGCCCGCATCGTCGGGTTGGACGACCAGGGCCGCCCGCTGGAAGTCGGGGAGCCGGCCAACCTCGTCGTCGTCGACCCCGATGGGACCTGGGTGGTCGACGGCACCCAGCTCGCCAGCCGATCGGCCAACACCCCGTTCGCAGCGATGACGCTGCCGGCGACCGTCACGGCCACCTTGCTGCGCGGTGTCGTCACAGCGCGAGACGGGAAGAGCCCGGCATGAAGGCACAGCGAGAAGCGCAGGCGGATCGCGCATGAACGCAGCCACGGCGATCGGCTCGTTCGTCTTCGCGTTCGTGATCGTCGTCATCATCGGCCTGCTGATCGGCCGGATGCTGCGCGGCTGGAAGCAGCGGGCCCGGCGGCAGATGGACCTGCTCGGTGAACTGCCGTCGCTACCGGACATGCTGGGCTCGGCCACCGTCGCGCCGACCCGCGGCCTCTACATCGGCAGTACGCTTGCACCCAATTGGCTGGAACGGATCGCCGCCGGTGACCTCGGCTTCCGGTCCAAGGCGGTGCTGACCCGCTATCCCGAGGGCATCCTGCTCGAGCGCTCCGGCGCGACGCCGATCTGGATCCCGCAGGATGCGATCACCGCCATCCGCACCGAACGCGGGCTGGCCGGAAAAGTGATCCCAGGGGGCCGGAAGAAGTCCGAAACGCCTGCGGGCATATTGGCGATCCGGTGGCGGTTGCCGTCGGGCACCGAGATCGATACGGGCTTTCGCGGTGACGACCGCCGCGACTATGCCCGCTGGACGACAACAGGAGAAGCAGCGTGACGGGTAAAGCCCATCTGATACTGGAAGACGGGCGGGTCTACACCGGTACCGAATTCGGTTCTGTCGGAGAGACTCTCGGCGAGGCGGTGTTCTCCACCGGCATGTCCGGCTACCAGGAGACCCTGACCGACCCGAGCTATCACCGCCAGATCGTGGTGGCCACCGCCCCGCAGATCGGCAACACCGGCTGGAACCACGAGGACGCCGAGAGCCGCGGCGACAAGATCTGGGTGGCCGGTTACGTCGTGCGCGACCCGTCGCCGCGGGCGTCGAACTGGCGGGCCACCGGGACGCTGGACGACGAACTGAAACGGCAGGGCGTCGTCGGAATCGCCGGTATCGATACCCGCGCGGTGGTACGCCACCTGCGTAGCCGCGGCTCGATGAAGGCCGGGGTGTTCTCCGGCTCGGCGCTGGCGGACACCGAGGAGTTGCTCAGCCGCGTGCGCAACCAGCCCTCGATGCTGGGCGCCGACCTGGCCGGTCAGGTGTCCACCGACGCGGTCTACACCGTGTCTCCCGTTGGGGCGCAACGGTTCACTGTGGCGGCCATCGACCTCGGCATCAAAACCAACACTCCGCGCAACTTCGCCCAGCGCGGCATCGCGACCCACGTGCTGCCCGCCGACGCGACGTTCGAGCAGATCGCCGACCTGCACCCGGACGGAGTGTTCCTGTCCAACGGGCCCGGTGACCCGGCGACCGCCGACCACATCGTCGGGGTCACCCGCGAGGTGCTCGGCGCCGGAATCCCGCTGTTCGGCATCTGCTTCGGTAACCAGATCCTGGGCCGGGCGCTGGGACGGTCCACCTACAAGATGGTGTTCGGGCATCGCGGCATCAACGTGCCGGTGATCGACCACCAGACCGGCACCGTCGCGATCACCGCGCAGAACCACGGCTTCGCTTTGGAAGGCGAAGCGGGCGAGCGGTTTGACACCGACTTCGGGCCCGCTGTCGTCAGCCACACCTGTGCCAACGACGGCGTCGTCGAGGGAATCAAACTCGTTGACGGACGCGCCTTCTCGGTGCAGTACCACCCGGAGGCCGCGGCCGGCCCGCATGACGCGAATTACCTGTTCGACCAATTCATCGACCTGATGGCGGGGGAGAAGTAGATGCCACGTCGCGACGACCTCAAGCATGTCCTGGTCATCGGTTCCGGCCCGATCCTGATCGGGCAGGCCGCCGAATTCGACTACTCCGGCACCCAGGCCTGCCGCGTGCTGCGCGCCGAGGGCCTCGAGGTCACCCTGATCAACTCGAACCCGGCGACGATCATGACCGACCCGGAGTACGCCGACCACACCTACGTCGAACCGATCACCCCGGCGTTCGTCGAGAAGGTGATCGCCCAGCAGGCGGCGCGCGGCAACAAGATCGACGCGGTGCTGGCCACTCTGGGCGGTCAGACCGCGCTGAACACCGCGGTCGCGCTGTACGAGAACGGCGCGCTGGAGCGCTACGACGTCGAGATGATCGGCGCTGACTTCGACGCGATCCAGCGCGGTGAGGACCGGCAGCGGTTCAAGGACATCGTCGCCAAAGTCGGTGGGGAGAGCGCGAAGTCGCGGGTCTGCTACACCATGGACGAGGTCCGCGAGACCGTCGCCGAACTCGGCCTCCCGGTCGTCGTGCGGCCCTCGTTCACGATGGGCGGGCTGGGTTCGGGCATGGCGTACTCGGTCGAGGACGTCGAGCGGATGGCCGGCGACGGGCTCGCCGCGTCGCCCACCGCCAACGTGCTGATCGAAGAATCGATCTACGGCTGGAAGGAATTCGAGCTCGAATTGATGCGCGACAACCACGACAACGTGGTGGTGGTGTGCTCGATCGAGAATTTCGACCCGATGGGCGTGCACACCGGGGACTCGGTGACCGTCGCGCCGGCGATGACACTGACCGACCGCGAGTACCAGACCATGCGGGATCTGGGCATCGCGATCCTGCGCGAGGTCGGTGTCGACACCGGCGGCTGCAACATCCAGTTCGCGGTAGACCCCAAAGACGGCCGCCTCATCGTGATCGAGATGAACCCGCGGGTGTCCCGGTCCAGCGCGTTGGCCTCCAAGGCCACCGGCTTCCCGATCGCCAAGATCGCCGCCAAGCTCGCGATCGGCTACACGCTCGACGAGATCGTCAACGACATCACCAAGGAGACCCCGGCCTGCTTCGAGCCGACGCTGGACTACGTGGTCGTCAAGGCGCCACGGTTCGCGTTCGAGAAATTCCCCGGTGCCGACCCCACGCTGACGACGACGATGAAGTCGGTCGGCGAGGCGATGTCGCTGGGCCGCAACTTCATCGAGGCGCTCGGCAAGGTGATGCGCTCGCTGGAGACCACCCGCGCGGGGTTCTGGACCGGTCGCGACGACGACGGCTCGGTGACTGACGTGCTGGACCGGTTGCGCACCCCGACCGAGGGCCGCCTCTACGACATCGAACTGGCGCTGCGGCTGGGCGCCGACGTGGACGAGGTCGCGGCGGCCTCCGGTGTCGACCCGTGGTTCGTCGAACAGATCTTCGGCCTGGTGGCCCTGCGCCGGGAACTGCTGGACGCCCCGGTGCTCGACGAGCAGCTGCTGCGCCGGGCCAAACACAGCGGGCTATCGGATCGCCAGATCTCTTCGCTGCGTACCGAATTGGCAGGCGAAGCCGGAGTGAGGGCGCTGCGTCAGCGGCTGGGCATCCACCCGGTCTTCAAGACGGTCGACACCTGCGCGGCCGAGTTCGAGGCCAAGACGCCCTACCACTACTCCAGTTACGAGCTGGACCCGGCCGCCGAGACCGAGGTGGCCCCGCAGACCGACCGACCCAAGGTGTTGATCCTCGGGTCCGGCCCGAACCGGATCGGCCAGGGCATCGAGTTCGATTACAGCTGCGTGCACGCCGCGACCACGCTGAGCGAGTCCGGCTTCGAGACCGTGATGGTCAACTGCAACCCCGAGACGGTGTCCACCGACTACGACACCGCCGACCGGCTGTACTTCGAGCCGCTCACCTTCGAGGACGTTCTCGAGGTGTACCACGCCGAATCGCAGTCCGGGCAGGGCGGCCCGGGCGTGGTCGGGGTGATCGTGCAGCTGGGCGGGCAGACGCCGCTGGGGCTGGCCCAGCGGCTGGCCGACGCCGGCGTGCCGATCGTCGGTACCCGGCCGGAGGCCATCGACCTGGCTGAAGACCGCGGCCGCTTCGGGCAGGTGCTGCACAACGCGGGCCTGCCTGCGCCGAAGTTCGGCATGGCCACCAGCTTCGAGCAGGCCCGCGAGATCGCGGCCCGGATCGGTTATCCGGTTCTGGTGCGACCCTCGTACGTGCTCGGCGGGCGCGGCATGGAGATCGTGTACGACGAGAAGACGTTGCACGGCTACATCACCCGCGCCACTCAGCTTTCGCCCGAACATCCCGTCCTGGTCGACCGATTCCTCGAGGACGCTATCGAGATCGACGTTGACGCGCTCTGCGACGGCACCGAGGTCTACATCGGCGGCGTGATGGAGCACATCGAGGAGGCCGGTATCCACTCCGGTGACTCGGCGTGCGCGCTGCCGCCGGTGACGCTGGGCCGCAGCGATATCGAGGCGGTGCGGCGGGCCACCGAGGCCATCGCGCACGGCGTCGGAGTGGTCGGCTTGCTGAACGTGCAATACGCGCTCAAGGACGACATCCTCTACGTGTTGGAGGCCAACCCGCGGGCCAGCCGCACGGTGCCGTTCGTCTCGAAGGCCACCGCGGTGCCGCTGGCCAAGGCGTGTGCGCGAGTCATGCTGGGCACCAGCATTTCTCAGCTGCGCATAGAGGGTGTGCTGGCCGCCACCGGGGACGGCGCGACGCCCTCGCCGAATGCGCCGATCGCGGTGAAGGAAGCGGTGCTGCCATTCCACCGCTTCCGTAAGTCCGACGGCTCGGGCATCGATTCGCTGCTCGGACCGGAGATGAAGTCCACCGGCGAGGTGATGGGCATCGACCGCGACTTCGGCAGCGCATTCGCCAAGAGCCAGACCGCGGCCTACGGTTCGCTGCCGAGCACCGGCACGATCTTCGTCTCGGTGGCCAACCGGGACAAGCGCTCACTGGTGTTCCCGGTCAAGCGGCTGGCCGATCTCGGCTTCCGGGTGCTGGCCACCGAAGGCACCGCGGAGATGCTGCGGCGCAACGGAATTCCCTGCGACGTGGTGCGCAAGCACTTCGAGGAACCGGGCGACGGAAGGCCCGCGATGTCCGCGGTGGACGCCATCCTCGCCGGTGACATCGACATGGTGATCAACACCCCGTACGGCAACTCGGGGCCGCGCATCGACGGCTACGAGATCCGTTCGGCCGCGGTGTCGATGAATGTCCCGTGCATCACCACCGTGCAGGGCGCCTCGGCGGCCGTGCAGGGGATCGAGGCAGGCATCCGCGGCGATATCGACGTGCGCTCGCTACAGGAGTTGCACGCCACGCTGGGCCTTGACTGAGATGAGCCGATGACTACGCCCGGGTTCGGCGCCAGGCTGGCCGCCGCGATCGCCGAGCGCGGTCCGCTGTGCCTGGGCATCGATCCGCACCCGGAGCTGTTGCGCGCCTGGAGTCTGCCGGTGAGCGCGGACGGCCTGGCCCGGTTCAGCGAGATCTGCGTGCGGGCCTACGCCGGTTTCGCCATCGTCAAGCCGCAGGTGGCGTTCTTCGAGGCCTACGGCTCAAGGGGTTTCGCAGTGCTCGAGACCACGATCGCCGCCCTGCGAGAGTCCGGTGTGCTGGTGCTCGCCGACGCCAAGCGCGGCGACATCGGGTCGACGATGGCGGCCTACGCCCAGGCGTGGGCCGGTGACGGACCCTTGGCCGCCGACGCGGTCACCGCCTCGCCATATCTCGGATTCGGTTCACTGAGGCCACTTTTGGAGCTGGCTGAGGCCAACCGACGTGGCGTGTTCGTGCTCGCCGCGACGTCGAACCCGGAGGGTGCCTCGGTGCAGCGGGCGATCGCCGGCGAGCGCACCGTGGCGCAGACGATCGTCGATGATGCCGCCGCGCTCAACCGGGCCGGCCAACCGCGGCTCGGCTCGGTCGGCGTCGTCGTCGGCGCCACGCTGGACGAGGTGCCCGATCTCAGCGACCTGGGCGGGCCGGTCCTGGTACCCGGCGTCGGCGCCCAGGGTGGACGCCCCGAGGCGCTCGGCGGTCTCGGGGGCGCCCGGCCCGGCCAGTTGTTGCCCGCGGTGTCCCGCGAGGTCCTGCGTGCCGGACCGGACGTCGCCGCGATCCGGGCAGCATCCGAGCAGCTGCGCGACGCCGTCGCCTACCTGGCGTGACTGGCGCCGCCTCGCCTCAGAGCGGGATCCAGATCCCGAACAGCCAGAAGCCCCACGCGTTGTAGCCCTGGTCGAATACCGGGTCGACCCAGTTGCCGTTGTAGTTGAACGGCTGGTGGTCCCATCGGCCCTGGTCGATGTTGCGCCAGCCGAGGTCGGGCGGCGGTGGGCCGGGTCGCCAGCCGCGGTCGTCGCCGCCGCGCCATTGCGGCCCGCCAGGCCCGCCGCCAGGGGCGCCGCGCCCGTCGTCCGGGCCAGGTCCGCGGCGGTCGGCCCCTGGTCCTTCCGGGCCGCGCTGGCCCGGTCCCTGGCAGCCCTGGAAGCCGCACTGGCCGGGGCCGGGGTCGGCCACGGCTGGCGCTGCACCCGCCGTCAGCCCCGCGATGGTGATCCCGACCGCCAGTGCGGCAATCCGGGTCGAATGAGTGATGGACATGGCATCCCTTCGAGACGAGAACTTCTCGCTGAACACCCCGACATCCGCCCAGGTTAGGTAGTGCGGCTATGCAAAATCTTTCGCTGAGCTGTGCGCGCGCTAAGTGGTCGCTCAGCGTCGCTTCGACACGCCCGACACGCCGCGACCTGCCTATGAGGTGAAAATCGGCTCCGACGGGCCTCGGGTACCCGGCACCAGGCTCTGGGTGCACCGCGCACTCCCGAAGAACCTGCAGGTAGAGCGGCATTTTCCGGTCTGATTGCGAGGACCGAGACATCACTGGCGACGCCGCGGACGGCTGTCTCGACAGGTGTCCGGACAATGTGATCTTGTGCCATATCCTGCGGCTTTGCACCGGTAAGCAGGGGGTGGGGTTAGATTTCGTCAGAGAGCGTGGGTACGGTCGGCGTCGCTGGCTGAAGTACCCGGCCCAGGCAAAACAATGATGGTGATGAGACGGAGGAACCCGTGGCCCTTCCCCAGTTGACCGACGAGCAGCGCGCAGCCGCGTTGGAGAAGGCTGCCGCCGCGCGTCGCGCACGAGCTGAGCTCAAGGATCGGCTCAAGCGTGGTGGCACCAACCTCAAGCAGGTGCTCAAGGACGCTGAGACCGACGAGGTCCTCGGCAAGATGAAGGTTTCCGCGCTGCTGGAGGCCCTGCCCAAGGTTGGCAAGGTCAAGGCGCAGGAGATCATGACGGAGCTGGAGATCGCCCCGACGCGCCGCCTGCGTGGCCTCGGCGATCGGCAGCGCAAGGCACTGCTGGAAAAGTTCGACTTCACCGCCTAGGTGAATGCCGGCGAAGGGCCGGACAGCGCGGGCGCCGAGCCCGACCACCGCGGCCGCGGCCGAGTGGTGGTGCTGTCCGGGCCATCGGCGGTAGGAAAGTCGACGGTCGTCCGCCGCTTGCGCGAGCAGCTGCCCGACCTGCACTTCAGTGTGTCGGCCACCACCCGGGCCCCGCGCCCGGGTGAGGTGGACGGCGTCGACTACCACTTCGTCACGGCCGAGCAGTTCCAGGACTTGATCAACCGCGGTGACCTGCTCGAATGGGCAGAGATCCACGGCGGCCTACACCGCTCCGGCACGCTGGCCGCGCCGGTGGCCGAGGCCGCGGCGGCGGGTCATCCAGTGCTGATCGAGGTCGACCTGGCCGGCGCCGAGGCCGTCAAACGGGCGATGCCCGAGGCCTTGTCGGTGTTTCTCGCGCCGCCCAGCTGGGAGGCGCTCGAGCAGCGGCTGGCCGGGCGCGGCACCGAAACTCACGAGCAGGTGGAGCGTCGCCTGGCCACCGCCCGTGCCGAGCTCGCAGCTCAGGACAGGTTCGACGTCGTCGTCGTGAACAGTCAATTGGAGTCGGCCTGCGCCGAATTGGTATCCTTGCTGGTGGGCTTGAAGAATTAAGAGAGATTGACGCCCCGAAGCCGGCGCGAGACGTCGACAACCCGCCTCGCACGCCGAATCAGACACACACATCCGCCAGGAAGAAGTTCTACGTGACGCAAGCCAGCACGGATCACTACGATCCGGCCCCGGGTGCCGCAACCGCCTATGACACGCCTTTGGGCATCACCAACCCGCCCATCGACGAGTTGCTGGACCGGGTGTCGAGCAAGTACGCGCTGGTGATCTACGCGGCCAAGCGCGCCCGCCAGATCAACGACTACTACAACCAGCTCGGCGACGGCATCCTCGAATACGTCGGCCCGCTCGTCGAGCCTGGCCTGCAGGAGAAGCCGCTGTCGATCTCGATGCGCGAGATCCACGGTGACCTGCTCGAGCACACCGAAGGCGAGTAGCCCACCAGTCGGGCGTAGTTGATGAACCGCAAGCGGATCATCGTCGGCGTCGCCGGGGGCATCGCCGCGTACAAGGCGTGCTCGGTGATCCGCCAACTCAGCGAGGCCGGGCACGACGTCCGCGTCATCCCCACCGAATCGGCATTGCGGTTCGTCGGTGCCGCGACCTTTGAGGCGCTGTCCGGCCATCCCGTCCGCACCGGTGTCTTCGAAGACGTCGACGAAGTCCCGCACGTCCGGCTCGGCCAGGAAGCCGACCTTGTCGTCGTCGCGCCGGCCACTGCCGACCTGCTGGCCCGCGCCGTCGCGGGCCGCGCCGACGATCTGCTCACCGCAACCCTGCTGACGGCCCGGTGCCCGGTGCTGTTCGCGCCGGCCATGCACACCGAGATGTGGTTGCACCCGGCCACCGTCGGCAATGTGGAGACGCTCCGCAGCCGCGGGGCGGTCGTGCTGGAACCGGCATCCGGGCGGCTCACCGGTGCCGACACCGGCCCCGGCCGCCTGCCCGAGCCGGAAGAGATCACCACCTTCGCCGAATTGCTGCTGGCTCGTTCCGACGCGATGCCCTTCGACCTGAGCGGCATCAAGGTGCTGGTGAGCGCGGGCGGCACCCGTGAGGCGATCGACCCGGTGCGCTTCATCGGCAACCGCAGCTCCGGCAAGCAGGGTTACGCGGTGGCCAGGGTCGCCGCTCAGCGCGGCGCCGATGTCACTCTGATCGCCGGCAACACCGCCGGGCTCGCGGATCCGGCCGGCGTGCACGTCCTGCACATCACGTCCGCAGAGCAGCTGCACGAGGCCGTCACCAAGCACGCGCCGGACGCGCACGTGCTCGTGATGGCTGCTGCCGTCGCGGATTTCCGGCCTGCCCACGTGGCGACCAGCAAGATCAAGAAGAAGGCCGATGTGACCGACGGGCCGACGATCGAGCTGGTGCGCACCGACGATGTGCTGGCCGGAGCGGTGCGCCAACGCACCGACGGGCAGCTGCCCAATATGCGTGCGATCGTCGGCTTCGCCGCCGAAACCGGTGACGCGAACGGGGATGTGCTGTTCCACGCCCGGGCCAAACTCGCCCGCAAGGGCTGTGACCTCCTGGTCGTCAACGCGGTCGGTGAGGGTCGGGCGTTCGAGGTCGACAACAACGACGGGTGGTTGCTGAGCGCCGACGGCGCCGAGGCCGCGCTGGAACACGGCTCGAAGACGCTGATGGCAAGTCGTATCGTGGACGCGATCGCGATGCTTCTACGGCGCGAGGCCTAGCTTCGCAATACGAAGAAACGTGCGCATAAGCCTTGCGCGGGACGTACCGTGCCGGTTTGGTCTGTCAGGGGCGAAGATATGATTCGCCGAACTAAGTTTTCGAAAGGAATGACACTGTGAGCGCAGGTCGGCTGTTTACCAGCGAGTCGGTCACCGAGGGACACCCCGACAAGATCTGTGACGCCATCAGCGATTCCATCCTCGACTCGCTGCTCGCTGCGGACCCGAAGTCGCGCGTCGCGGTGGAAACCGCCGTCACCACCGGCCAGGTGCACGTCATCGGCGAGGTGACGACCTTGGCCAAGGAAGCGTTCGCCGACATCAACGACACTGTCCGCAAGCGCATCCTGGAGATCGGCTATGACTCCTCGGAGAAGGGCTTCGACGGCGAGACCGCGGGCGTCAACATCGGTATCGGCCGCCAGTCGCCCGACATCGCCCAGGGCGTGGACACTGCCCACGAGACCCGCGTCGAGGGTGCCGGCGACCCGCTGGACCTGCAGGGCGCCGGCGATCAGGGGCTGATGTTCGGGTACGCCATCACCGACACCCCGGAGCTGATGCCGCTGCCGATCGCGCTGGCGCACCGGCTCGCCCGCCGCCTGACCGAGGTGCGCAAGAGCGGCGTGCTGGATTACCTGCGGCCCGATGGCAAGACGCAGGTCACTGTGCAGTACGACGGCACCACCCCGGTGCGGCTGGACACCGTTGTGCTCTCCACGCAGCACGCCGCGGGTATCGACCTCGAAGGCACCCTCGCGCCGGACATCCGGGAGAAGGTCGTCAACACCGTGCTGGCCGAGCTGGGCCACGACTCGATGGACACCTCGGACTTCCGCCTGCTGGTGAACCCGACGGGCACGTTCGTCGTCGGCGGCCCGATGGGCGACGCCGGCCTGACCGGCCGCAAGATCATCGTCGACACCTACGGTGGCTGGGCTCGCCACGGCGGCGGTGCGTTCTCCGGCAAGGACCCGTCAAAGGTGGACCGCTCGGCCGCGTACGCGATGCGCTGGGTGGCCAAGAACGTGGTGGCCGCCGGCCTGGCCGAGCGAGTCGAGGTGCAGGTCGCATACGCCATCGGCAAGGCCGCCCCGGTGGGTCTGTTCGTCGAGACCTTCGGATCCGAGACCGTCGACCCGGCCCGGATCGAGAAGGCCATCACCGCGGTGTTCGACCTGCGCCCGGGCGCGATCGTGCGCGACCTGGACCTGCTGCGCCCGATCTACGCGCCCACGGCCGCTTACGGCCACTTCGGCCGCACCGACGTCGACCTCCCCTGGGAGCGGCTGGACAAGGTCGACGACCTGAAGAACTCGGTGTAGTTCGCGCCGAGATCGACGTTTGGCCGGGGTGCACTCGCACTTTCCCGGCCATTCGTCGGTTTGGGCGAGAAGAGATCTAGATGACGAAACCGCCGTCGACGTTCCAGGTGACGCCGGTGACGTAGCTGGCCTCCGGTGACGCCAGATAGGCCACCGCACTGGCGATGTCGCGGGGCTGGCCGTAGCGCCCGACGGCGATGAAGGGTCGCACCTCATCGGAGAACCCGCCCACTTCGGGGTTCATGTCGGTGGCCACCGGCCCCGGCTGGATGGTGTTGATCGTGATACCGCGCGGCCCGAGCTCCCGCACCAGACCGCGGGTGAGGCCGGCGACCGCCGCTTTCGTCAGCGCGTAGACCGCCAGCCCGTTCATCGGAACCCGGTCGGCGTTGACGCTGCCGATGGTGATGATCCGCCCGCCCTCGCCCAGATGCGGGACGGCGCGCTGGATAGCCGCGAACACCCCGCGCACGTTGACCGCGAGCAGGCGGTCGAACTCCTCGAGCGGGAAGTCCTCGATGGGTGCGGCGGCCGCGACCCCGGCGTTGTTCACCAGGATGTCCAGACCGCCCAGCGCGGCGACCGTTTCGTCGACCGCGGCGGTGACGGCGGCCGGGTCAGCGCTGTCGGCCTGGATGGCGACCACCTTGCCTCCCGCGGCGACCAGCTCGTCGGCCAGTGCCTGAGCGGTCTGCGCGGAGGACTGATACGTGAACGCCACCGCGGCGCCGTCGGCGACCAGCCGTCGCACGATCTCGGCGCCGATCCCGCGCGAGCCACCGGTGACCAGGGCGTGCCGTCCGGCGAGGGGAGTGGTCATGGGGTTCCTCCGTTGCGTCAGTTTTGGATTGCCAACTGTGACAAGCAAAGGAGGACCGAAATCATTCCTCGACAGGCGTGGTGGGAACGGCGAGCCGGGTGGGCTTCGAACGACCGCGCAGGACAACCTCGTCGTCGAGCTTCCAGAGGCGTTGTTCGGCGGGGTCGGCGGCCTCCAACGCGGTAGCCGAGGCGAGCAGTCCGGCACCGGACTTCTTGGCCATCTCGCACAGCCGGGATGCTTCATGCACGGGGTCGCCGATGACGGTGTATTCGAAACGATGATGCGACCCGATGTTGCCGGCCACCACGGTGCCGGCGGCAACTCCGATGCCCACGGAGATTTCGGGGACCTCACGGCGCAGGCGACCGGCGATCGCCCGGGCGGCGGCGAGGGCGTTGGTCTCGGGTTGTTCCTGTGCCACCGGCGCACCGAACACGGCCAGCGCGCCGTCGCCTTCGAACTTGTTGATCAGACCGCCGCAGCGTTCGACTTCGTCGACCACCACACCGAAGAATTCGTTGAGCAGTTCGACAACCTGAACCGGTGGCCGGCTGCCCACCACCTGCGTGGACCCGACAATGTCGACGAAAAGGACTGCGGCTGAACACTCTTCGCCGCCGAGGTTGATCTTGCGTTGTTCCGCCGCCAGGGCGACGTCGCGTCCGACATGGCGTCCGAACAGGTCGCGGACGCGGTCGCGCTCTCGCAGGCCCTCGACCATCGTGTTGAAACCACGTTGCAATTCGCCGAGTTCGGTGCCGTCGAAGACCACCACGTGGGCGTCGAGGTCGCCGTCTTCGACGCGCTGCATCGCAGCGCGCACGACTTGCACCGGCGTGGCGATCAGCCACGAGGCGATCAGGATCAGGATGAAGCCGAAAATCGCTGCGGCGCCGGCCAATAGCAGTACGGCGAAAGCGAGCTGGGTGACGGTCATGTTGCGCAGGGTCAGGGTGAACCCGGCCGCCAAAGCGATTCCCGCGACCGGCACGCAGGAGCCCAGCACCCACGCCATGATCGTGCGACCCAGCACGCCCGGACCGCCGCGGTGCTCGGGCTTACCGGTCTCGAGTGCCTGTGCTGCCACCGGTCGCAGCGCGAACTCGGTGAAGAAATAACAGCTCGCCGACACCACGATCCCGCTGAACGTGATGCCGAACAACATCTTGGGGATGTATCCGGTGTCGACCAGGCCGAACAGGGTTGTCAGCAGCGCTGCTCCGACGCCCCACAGCACCAGCGGGATGACGGTCAGCCGCCACGGGGCGCTGAAGGTGTTGCGTTGGTCGCGCGGGGTCGGAACGCGGTCCTCGATGGCCCACCGCAGCGCGTCGAGGACACGACGGGTGGCCCAGATCCAACCGATGATCACCGCGACGACGACGTAGACCGGAGCCACGATCGTGATGATCGGGTGGGCACGGCCTTCGAAGATGTTCGGCACCGGGATGGCGAACGTGATCACCGACATCGCGACCGCGACGCCGATCAGGTTGGCCACCACCACGAACACCGTGAGGATGATCTGGATGCGAACGCGCCGGCGGCGCTGGCTCTCCGATACTCGCCCCAGCAGCCAGGAGCCATACTCCGGGGTGACCGGTGCCTGGGCGCTCTGCTGGGTGAGCCACTCCAGGACTCGGTGTGTCCGTCGTATCGGCATCAAACAGTCAGCCCGGCCGTCGAGTCATAACGGCCGGGCTGTACTGGTGAGTCGGAGCTGATCAGCCGACGAACTGGTCGAACGCCCACTGATACTGCGGCGGGATGACCTGGACGCCGCACTGCTTCTGCAGCGTGCCCAGCGGAGCCAGAAGCGCGGTGAACTCCTGGTACTCCTGCGGGTTGGACTGCGCGTAGGCCTGCAGGGTGGCGGAGGCCTGGGCGCGCGGCTGCAGCGCCGCGGTCATCAGCATCCGCTGCCCGTCCGGGTGCGAGTTGAGGTAGCCCTGGATCGCGCCCTGAGACTGCGCAACCTGGGCATCGACGGCAGGCTTGCTGCAGTCGGGTGCGGCGACGGCGGCCGGTGCGGCGATGACGGCCGACGCCAGGCCGGCCGCGACGACGCCGAGACAGATGCCGAGCGTGCGCCGGGCTCCGGCGGCTTCAGCAATGTTCATGGGTTGATCCTCCCGATTGTGGCGATTGGTGCCATTCTGGCCTGTCCGGACGGTCCCGACAAGGTTCGCTGCTAGCCGTGCTGTTCGTCCGCTCACGCGTGCAACGCTGCGCGCAGAGCAGATAATCCACGTCCGGTCGCCTCGGTGGCGGCCGGCACCACCCCGGCGTAACCGAGGTAGCCATGCACCAGTGTGTCGGCCGAATGCAGCTCGACTGTTACACCTGAGGCGGCCAGCAATTCGGCATAGCGGGCGCCGTCGTCGCGCAGCGGGTCGTGACCGGCGACGGCGACGTAGGCCGGGGGCAGCCCGGAGAGGTCGGCCGCTCGTCCCGGCGCGAGGCCCGCGGGCGGATTACGCAGGTCGACATCGCCGGCATACCACCTGGTGAAGGCCTCGATGGCGGCCATGTCGAGCACCGGCGCGTCGGCGTTCTCGGCGAACGACGGCAGCGAGTTGTCCCACATCGTCGACGGGTACCACAGCAGTTGAAACGCGATCGGCGGCCCGTCGTGGTCGCGGGCCAGCTGAGCCACCACCGCGGAGAGCGTGCCGCCCGCCGAGTCGCCGGCGACCGCCAGCCGCGAGGCATCCGCGCCGAATCGGTCGGCGTTCTCGGCCACCCACCTCGTGGCAGCCCACACGTCGTCGACGGCGGCCGGGTACGGATGTTCCGGGGCCAGCCGGTAATCGACCGACACCACCAACGTGCGTGCGGCGACGGCATGCTCACGCGCCGTGCCGTCGTGGGTGTCGAGATCACCGACGGCGAAACCGCCGCCGTGGAAGTACATGGTGACCGGGGGACGCTCCGTGTCGGACGGCCAGTACACCCGCAGCGGAATCGGGCCGGCGGGTCCGTCGATCTGGTGGTTCTCGACGCGCAGGTCGGGATGCGCCGGGCGGCGCGGCAGGTCCCGCAGGCGGCGGCGCGCCTCGTCGATTCCGCCGTCGACGGTCAACTGAAAGGGCACCGCTTCCAGTACCTTCTGCAGGATGGCATCCACCGGCGGTCTCTCCAAGCTGGGCATGAAATCACCGTACTTACGGACGCTGACATCGTGGTGGGCGGCCGGTGCCGCGGTCGCGATCGGCTACGGCATCTTCCTGGCCGTCGCGGCGCTGCAACTACCCGACAACGCGGTTCTCACCGGTCGGTTCCCCGGCCAGCCGGCCGTCAAGGCCCTGATGGCCGTGCTGCTCGCGGTGGCCGCGCTGTGGCACCCCATCGTGCGGGAGAAACGCTGGCTGGTCGCGGCGCTGCTGTTCTCGGCCGGCGGGGACTTCTTCCTGGCGATGCCGTGGTGGCAGCCGTCGTTCGTGCTCGGGCTGGGCTCGTTCCTGGTGGCGCATCTGTGCTACCTGGGCGCGCTGCTGCCGCTGCGGGGGCCGACCGCGCCTCGTCTCGTCGCCTCTGCCGTCGTCGTCGTCGCCTGCATCGGTTTGCTGATCTGGTTCTGGCCCAGGCTGGTGTCCGACGGGCTGACCATCCCGGTCATGGTCTACATGGCGGTGTTGGCCGCGATGGTGTGTGCGGCGCTGGTGGCCCGACTGCCCACCCCGTGGACGGCCCTGGGCGCGGTGTGTTTCGCGGTGTCCGACGGAATGATCGGTATCGGCCGGTTCGTGCTGGATTCGCAGGCACTCGAGGTGCCCATCTGGTGGGTGTATGCCACCTCGCAGGTGCTGATCACCGCGGGCTTCTTCTTCGGGCGGGCGGCGGCTGACTAAACGATTGTCGGCCTCGTCGTTAGTCTTCGACGATGCCGATCCGGCGCGCCGCCGAGCACGAACCCATCGCCCGGGTGCTGCCGATGCTGTCGGTGCCGCACCTGGACCGCGAGTTCGATTACCTGGTGTCGGCCGAACAGTCCGATGACGCCCAGCCGGGCGTGCGGGTGCGAGTGCGTTTCCACGGCCGCTTGGTCGACGCCTTCGTACTCGAACGACGTTCCGACACCGACCATGTCGGTCAGCTTGGTTGGCTGGACCGAGTGATCTCGGCTGAGCCGGTGCTCACCCCGGAGGTTCGCAGGCTCGTCGACGCGGTCGCCGCCCGCTACGCCGGAACCCGGCCCGATGTGCTGCGGCTGGCCATCCCGCCGCGCCACGCCCGGGCCGAGAAGACCCAGGCCGACGCGCCACTGCTGCCGGTCGTCGAGCCGGTCGACCCCGCCGGCTGGGCCCGGTACGCCCGCGGTGATCAGTTCCTCACGGCGCTCAGCGAGGGCCGGGCCGCGCGCGCGGTGTGGCAGGCGCTGCCCGGTGAGCAATGGTGTGACCGGATCGCTGAAGCCGCCGCGGCCGCGGTCGGCGGCGGCTACGGCGTGCTGGCCGTGGTTCCCGACCAGCGCGACATCGACGCGCTGTGGCAGGCCGCCACAACCCGGATCGACCCGGCCGCCGTCGTCGCGCTGTCGGCCGGGCTCGGCCCGTCGGCACGCTATCGGCGCTGGCTGGCGGCGCTGCGCGGGCACGCCCGGCTGGTCATCGGCACCCGCAGTGCGGTGTTCGCCCCCGTCGAGCGGCTCGGTCTGGTGATCGTCTGGGACGACGGCGACGACACTCTCGCCGAACCACGCGCGCCGTACCCGCACGCCCGCGAGGTGGCGATGCTGCGCGCCCATCAGCTGCGCTGCGCGGCGGTCATCGGCGGCTACGCCCGCACCGCCGAGGCGCACGCACTGGTGCGCAGCGGCTGGGCCCACGACCTGGTGGCGGCGCGGCCGCTGGTCCGCGCCGCCGCGCCTCGGGTGGTCGCACTCGACGACGAGGGTTACGCCGAGGAACGTGACCCCGCGGCCCGCTCGGCGCGGCTGCCGTCGCTGGCTCTGCGCGCCGCGCGGAGCGCACTCGATCGCGAGGCGCCGGTGCTGATCCAGGTGCCGCGGCGGGGCTATGTGCCGTCGGTGGCGTGCGCGCGCTGCCGCACGATCGCCCGCTGCAGGCACTGCATGGGGCCGCTGTCGCTGTCCGAGCGGGACGCCGCCGGGGCGGTGTGCCGCTGGTGCGGGCGCATGGACACCGCGCTGCGCTGCCGGCGGTGCGGCTCCGACGCCATCCGCGCGGTGGTGGTCGGGGCACGGCGCACCGCCGAGGAGATGGGCCGGGCCTTCCCGGGCACGACGGTCATCACCTCGGCCGGGGACGCCGTGCACACCGAGATCGAGCCGGGGCCGGCCCTGGTCGTCGCAACTCCCGGCGCCGAGCCGCGCGTGCCGGGTGGCTACGGCGCCGCGCTGCTGCTGGACAGCTGGGCGCTGCTGGGCCGTCAGGACCTGCGGGCGTCCGAGGACACGTTGCGACGCTGGATGGCGGCCGCCGCGCAGGTGCGCCCCCGCGGTGACGGCGGTGTGGTGGCGGTGGTCGCAGAATCGGCCATCCCGACCGTGCAGGCGCTGATCAAGTGGGATCCGGTCGGCCACGCCGACGCCGAGCTCGAGACCCGCGCCGAGGTCGGGCTGCCACCGAGCGTGCACATGGCCGCCGTCGACGGCGGCGCCGCCGCGGTCGGCGCGCTGCTCGGCCACGCCGAGCTGCCCGAGGACGCCGACCAGCTCGGGCCCGTCGACCTGCCACCGGGGGTCCGCCGCCCGCCCGCCACCGACCCCGGCGAACCCGTCATCCGGATGCTGGTGCGCGTCGGCCGGGACGAGGGCCTGGCGCTGGCCGCGTCGCTGCGTAGCGCGATCGCCATCGCCAGCGCCCGCCACGACCACGAGGCAGTTCGGGTACAGATCGATCCTTTGCACATAGGGTGAACCCCGACGAAACGGGGGAGGCGGAATGAAGTGGACCGGCCGGATCATCCGGCTCTCGATCGTTTTGCTGCTCATCGTCATTGGGTTGCTGTGGCCACTGGTGTTCACTGGCAGCTCGCAGGGTGGTCCGACATCGGACCCGGTGGTCATCACCGACTACCACGCCGAATTCGTCGTGGACCGCGACGGGCGGCTGGACGCCACCGAGATCATCACCGGCGAGTTCCCCAGCGGCCGGCACGGCATCTTCCGGTACTGGGACGTCGCCAACGTCAACAGCACGCATGTCCGCCAGCCACCCCGGATCACCGAGATCCTTCTCGATGACCGCCCGGTGCCCTACAAGTTGTCGTGGGAGAACGGAAAACGCTTCCGGGTGGCCAAGATCGGCGATCCGAACCAGTACCTCGACTACGGCACCCACGTCTTCCGGATCCGCTACACCATCGATGGCGTTCTCGACCCGGGCAGCACCGGCGCAGGTAAGACGTTCGCCTCGTCGACCGGTGAGGTGTCGGCGCGCTCGGCGTTCTTCTGGAACGTCGTGGCACCGGCCTGGAACAACAGCATCGAGCGGGCAGACATCTCGATCTCGCTGCCCGGCGGCGTCACCGGTGCCCAATGCTCGGTGGGCTACGGCGTCGGCCGCACCTGCGACGACCTGACCGTCAACGGTGACCGGGTCCACCTGTCGGCCACCAACCTCGACCCGCGCACCCCGGTGACCGTGCGTGCCGGCGTCGACGTGCCCACCCCGCCGCGCGCCGAACTGCCCTGGAGCTACAAATGGGATCCCATTCTCGGCGAATCCCTGCCGACCGCGCTGTGGCTGGTGGGCGTATCGCTGGCCGCCGGCCTCGGCGCCTTCCTGTGGTGGCGGACGACAGTCGAGCCCGCACCCGGGTTCCCGCTGCAGTACGCGCCGCCGCCCGGCCTCGGGCCGGTGCAGTGCGAATACATCCGCACCGAGAAGGTGCCGGCCAACGGGCTGACCGCGACCCTGTTCTACCTGGCCGAGCGCAAGCTGATCAGCCTGCACCAGGTCAGCGACAAGAAGTGGACCATCACCGGCAGTGCGCCGGCCGCGGCGTGGGCTGATGTCGACCCGGTCAGCGTGGATGTCGGTGCGGCACTCAAGATCATCGGGCCCGAGGCCCGCTTCGATGCAAACGGCACCGTGACCGCGGGCAAGAAACTGTCCAGTGCCAAGGAGGACATGGCCGCGGCGGTCAAGAAATGGGCGTTCGACGGGCTGATGGTCAAACGTTCCAAGGAGCTGTGGCTGCGGTTCTTCAACTTCCTCGCCCTCGTGCTGGCCGTCTGCGCCTTCATCTGGTCGCCGATCACACTGTGGGGTCTGCCGTTCGCTCTGTTCTTCGTGTTTTCGACCAGATCCTGGACCGACGGCGTCGGTAGCCGGCGCACCGCTGCCGGTCGCGAGCTGTGGTCGCAGGCCGGCGGCTTTCACCGGATGCTGTCCACCGACTCGGCCGAATCGCGTTTCGACTTCGCCGCCCGCAAGGATCTCTACACCGCCTACATCCCGTTCGCCGTCGCCGGCGGGGTGGCCGCGTTGTGGGCCCGCAAGTACCAGACCGCGACCGGCGAGGTCGATCCGCAGCCCGACTGGTATCACTCGTCGTCGGGCACCGGTTGGCATGCCGCGAGCAGCGGGGGTGCTAGTTTCGACAGCTTCGAGTCGGCGTTGTCGTCGTCGATCGGCGCCTACACCGCCTCGCAGTCCTCGTCGTCGTCCAGCAGTGGCGGCGGCGGGTTCAGCGGTGGCGGCGGAGGCGGCGGCGGTGGCGGAGGAGGAGGCGGATCATGGTGAGCTTCGTGCTGATCGTGGTGCTGGTGCTCGCGATCCTGGTGCTGATCGGATTTGTGGTGGGCTACAACAAAGTTCGCGCGGCCGACGTCCGGGTCGACGAAGCCCTCGGCGGCATCGATGTGCAGCTCACCCGGCGGGCATCGCTGATCCCCGGCCTGGTGCAGACCGTGCAGTCCTTTGCCGCCCACGAGAAGGCGATCCTCGACCACGTCGCCGACGCGCAAACCGCGCTGGCCGCTGCGACCACGGGAAAGTCTGTGGCACAACGCAGCTCGGCAGAGAAAGAGTTCGACAACGCGGTCGGCCAGGTGCTGGCACTGGGCCAGACCTACCCGCAGCTGAACTCGTCGAACAACTTTCTCAACCTGCAGCAGAACCTGGCCGACACCGAAGACAAGCTCGCGTTCGCCCGGCAGTACTACAACGATGCCGTGGCGACCGTCAACCGGTTGATCACCACGATTCCGACGATGTTCGTCGCGCCGATGGCCGGGGTGTCGCAGCGCGAGTTCTACCAGGTGCCAAAGTAACGGTATGCGAATCGTTTTCGCCGGCACACCCGAACCGGCACTGCCGTCGCTGCAGCGGCTGATCGACTCACCGCGCCACGACGTCATCGCGGTGCTCACACGGCCGGATGCCGCCGCCGGCCGCCGCGGCAAACCGGCGCCGTCACCGGTAGCGCGCCTCGCCGACGAGGCGGGCATCCCGGTGCTGCGCCCGGCGCGGCCGAACTCTCCGGAGTTCATCGCCGAGTTGACCGAACTCGCGCCGGAATGCTGCGCGGTGGTGGCCTACGGCGCGCTGCTGTCCGAGGCGCTGCTGGTCGTGCCGGAGCACGGTTGGATCAATCTGCACTTCTCGCTGTTGCCGGCCTGGCGGGGCGCCGCGCCGGTGCAGGCTGCCATTGCTGCTGGCGACTCAGTCACGGGAGCAACAACTTTCCTGATCGAACCCAGCCTGGATTCCGGACCGGTCTACGGCGTGGTGACCGAGTCGGTACGGTCCACCGACACCTCAGGTGATCTGCTCGACCGGCTGGCGGTGTCGGGTGCCGGTCTGCTCGAGGCAACGCTGGACGGTATCGGCGACGGCACGCTGACCCCGGTGCCGCAGCCCGCCGACGGGGTCAGCGTGGCGCCGAAGATCACCGTCGAGCAGGCGCGGATCTCCTGGGACCTGCCCGCCCATGTCGTCGACCGCCGGATCCGCGCGGTCACCCCCAATCCCGGCGCCTGGACGATGATCGGCGACCTGCGGGTCAAAGTCGGCCCGGTGACGGTCGACGAATCAGCTCCGGCGCTGGCACCGGGGGAGATCACTGTGGACCGGTCCGGCGTCCGGGTCGGGACCGCGTCACACCCTGTGCTGCTCGGTCAGGTGCAGCCGCCCGGCAAGAAGCTGATGAACGCCGCCGACTGGGCGCGTGGCGCCCGGCTCGACGAGGCGGTGCGGGCATCATGAGCGATCGTCCTCAGCGCGGCGGTGACAGGCGGAAGCCGCAGGGCGGCAAGGGATTTCAGAAGCGTGACAACACCGGTGGGCCGCCCGGGCGGGACCGCGCCCAACAGCGCCCGCCGCGCCGCCCCCGGCGTACGCCGCTGGATCCGGCCCGTCAGGCCGCCTTCGACGTCTTGCGTGCGGTGTCCGAACGAGACGCCTACGCCAATCTGGTACTGCCGTCGATGCTGGCCGAGCGCGGTATCCACGGCCGCGACGCGGCCTTCGCCACCGAACTCGCCTACGGTACCTGCCGCACCCGGGGCCTGCTCGACGCCGTGATCGCCGCCGCGGCCGGACGCCCGATCGACCAGATCGATCCGGTGCTGCTGGACCTGCTGCGCCTCGGCAGCTACCAGCTACTGCGCACCAACGTCGCCGGCCATGCTGCGGTGTCCACCACCGTCGAGCAGGCAGGCATCGAATTCGACAGTGTGCGAGCGGGTTTCGTCAACGGAGTGTTGCGTACCATCGCCGGTCGCGACGAGGCTTCCTGGGTGGCCGAGCTGGCGCCGTCGAAGGAAACCGACCCGGTCGGCCACCTGGCGTTCCTGCACGCCCACCCGCGCTGGATCGCCCAGGCGTTCGCCGACGCACTCGGCGCCGCCGCCGGTGAACTCGACGCCGCCCTGGCGGCCGACGACGCTCGCCCCGGTGTGCACCTCGCGGCGCGCCCGGGTGTGCTGACCGCCGAGGAGCTGGCCGCCGACGTCGGCGGAACGGTCGGCCGGTACTCGCCCTACGCGGTCTACCTCGGCGGCGGCGACCCGGGCCGGCTGGCGGCGGTGCGTGACGGCAAGGCGCTGGTGCAGGACGAGGGCAGCCAGCTGGTCGCCCGCGCGCTCACGCTGGCCCCGGTGGTCGGTGAGGACGGCGGACGCTGGCTGGACCTGTGCTCGGGGCCGGGCGGCAAGACCGCGCTGATCGCCGCGATCGCCGCGCGGCAGGAGGCGCGCGTCACCGCGATCGAGCCCGCGCCGCGGCGCGCCGACCTGGTCGAGCAGAACACCCGTGGCCTGCCGGTCGAGGTGCTGCGGATCGACGGGCGCGAATCCGGTCTGGAGGCCGGCAGCTTCGACCGGGTGCTGCTCGACGCTCCGTGCACCGGGCTGGGCGCGCTGCGACGCCGTCCGGAGGCCCGCTGGCGACGTACCCCGGCCGACGTCCCGCTGCTGGCCAAGCTGCAGCGCGAGCTGCTGACCGCCGCGATCGCCCTGGTCCGCCCCGGCGGCGTTGTGCTTTACGCCACCTGTTCCCCGCATCTGGCCGAGACGGTCGGGGTGGTGTCGGATGCGCTGCGCCGCCATCCGGTCACCGCGCTGGACACCCGGCCGCTGTTCGACCCGGCCGAGCGGCTCGGCGAGGCGTCGCATGTGCAGCTGTGGCCGCACCGGCACGGCACCGACGCCATGTTCGCGGCCGCTTTGCAGAAGACTGTTTAATGGCTGCCATGAAACCGCTGATCGCCCCGTCGATCCTGTCCGCCGACTTCGCCCGCCTGGCCGACGAGGCCGCTGCGGTGGAGGGCGCGGACTGGCTGCACGTCGACGTGATGGACGGCCACTTCGTGCCCAACCTGACTCTGGGCCTGCCGGTGGTGGAGAGTCTGCTCAAGGCAACCGATATTCCGATGGACTGCCATCTGATGATCGACGACCCGGACCGCTGGGCGCCCGGATACGCCGAGGCAGGCGCGTACAACGTGACGTTCCACGCCGAGGCGACCGACAACCCGGTCGCGGTGGCCCGCGACATCCGCGCCGCCGGCGCCAAGGCGGGCCTGTCGGTCAAGCCGGGCACCCCGCTGGAGCCCTACCTCGACATCCTGCGTGACTTCGACACGCTGCTGGTGATGTCGGTCGAGCCGGGCTTCGGTGGGCAGAGCTTCATCGCCGAAGTGCTGTCCAAGGTCGCGACAGCACGGCGGCTGGTCGACTCGGGTGAACTGACGATCCTGGTGGAGATCGACGGTGGCATCAACGCCGACACGATCGAGCAGGCCGCCGAGGCCGGCGTCGACTGCTTCGTCGCCGGCTCGGCGGTCTACGGCGCCGGTGACCCGGCCGCCGCGGTCGAGGCGCTGCGCCGGCAGGCCGCCATCGCCTCGCAGCATCTACGGATATGACGGCACCCACGCCGGCGGAGGTCGACGCCGCGATGCGGCTGGCCATCGAGGAGGCGCAGCGTGTCAAAGGGGCGACGTACCCAAATCCGCCTGTGGGAGCGGTTGTTCTGAGTTCCGAGGGTGAGGTTGTCGGTGTCGGCGGCACCCAACCGACCGGCGGCCCGCACGCCGAGGTGGTCGCGCTTCGTGAGGCAGGGGAGCGCGCCGCCGGCGGCACCGCAGTCGTCACCCTCGAGCCGTGCAACCACCACGGGCGCACGCCGCCGTGCGTCGACGCCCTGATCCAGGCCCGGGTTGCGGCCGTCGTGTACGCCGTCGCCGATCCCAATCCGGTGGCCTCAGGCGGCGCAGATCGATTGCGCCAGGCGGGGATTGCCGTGACCGAAGGAGTAGGCGCGGAGGCGGTGCAGGGTGGACCGCTGCGCGAGTGGCTGCACAAGCAGCAGACCGGACGTCCGCACGTCACCTGGAAATTCGCCACCAGTGTGGACGGCCGCAGCGCCGCCGCCGACGGGTCGTCGCAATGGATCACCAGCGACGCGGCCCGCGCCGATCTGCATGTACGCCGCGCGGCGTGCGATGCGATCGTCGTCGGCACCGGCACGGTGGACATCGATGACCCGACGCTGACCGCCCGGCTGCCCGGCGGTGGACTGGCCGACCGCCAGCCGCTGCGGGTGGTGGTCGGTAAGCGCGAGATCTCGCCGGAAGCCAATGTGCTCAACGCTGATTCGCGCACGATGGTGATCCGCACCCACGATCCGCACGAAGTCATCCGGGCCCTGTCCGACCGCACCGATGTGCTGCTCGAAGGTGGCCCGACACTGGCCGGTGCGTTCCTGCGGGCCGGCGTGATCGACCGGATCCTGGCATACGTCGGGCCGATTCTGCTCGGCGGTCCGATCACCGCCGTCGACGACGTCGGTGTGCCCAGCATGGCGCGGGCGCTGCGGTGGCGTTACGACGGAGTCGACCGCATCGGGCCCGATCTGCTGCTGAGTCTGGTGCCGGGCTAGTCCGTCAGCTCCTTGTGTTCGACGATCTCCCGAGATCCGGTGGCGCCCAGCTTCTCCCGGAACGCCTGCACCGTGTATCCGACCACCGACGCGTCGGACCTTGCTCGCGCCGTCGCCGAGCGAGGTAGCCCGAATACCGGTCCCATTTCGCCGAAATAGTCGCCCGGTCCGGCGACCTTCAGTAATTCTTCACCGCCGCTTGACAATTCGCGGACGATCTCGACCTCACCGGTGGACACCACGTAGATGCAGTCACCCAGGGTGCCCTGCTCGAAGAGCACCTGGCCGGCTTTGAGGTCGACGTTCTCCGGCTCGTGCTCGGTGTGGGTGAGGTGCGGCATCAGCTCCACCACCCGGTCGGCCATCGGCAGCATCCGGGTGTCGTGCGTGGCGACGACCACCACCCGGTCGCCGGCGGCCAGCTCGCGGATCAGCGCCAGCACCTCCTCGACCTGGATGTAGTCCAGATGGGCGGTGGGCTCGTCGGCCAGGACCAGCGGCGGGTCCAGTGCGATCGCCCGTGCGACGGCCACCCGTTGCTGCTGGCCGCCGCTGAGGTCGCCGGGCCGGTGCCGCATCCGGTCGGCCAGCCCGACCCGCGCCAGCAGTTCCTCGGCCCGTTGCCGGGCCTCGGTGCGCGGCACCTTGGCCGCACGCAGCGGCACCATCACGTTCTCCAGCGCGGTCAGGCTGGCCACCAGGTTGAACGCCTGGAACACGATGCCGACGGTGCTGCGGCGGTAGTGCGACAGCGCGCGCTCGTCGAGCTTGGTCAGGTCCACGTCGCCGAACTCGATGCGACCTGCCGAGGGGCTGAGGATCCCGCCGAGGCACGACAGCAGAGTGGTTTTCCCGCATCCGCTGGGCCCGAGCAGGATCGCCAGCGAACCGGCGCTCACGTCGAGGCTCAGGCCGTCGATCGGGCGCACGGCGTACTCGCCGCGGGAGTACTCCACGACGAGGTCTTTGATCCGCAGGTCGGCCATGTCAGGGCCCTCCGAACGCGAGCGCCGGGTCGACGGACACCGCGCGGCGCAGGCCCGCAACACTGGCCAGCAGACCTATTGCCACCGCCAGGACCGGCAGCGCCACGAACGCCACCGTCGGAATGTCGACGCGCATCGGGAACAGCGGACCCAGAACCACCGACAGCACACCACCGAGCAGCGCGGCCAGGACGGCCACGATCACCGCCTGCACGGCGAGACCGCCGAGAATCGAGCGGGACGGCACGCCGACGGCCTTGAAAACAGCGAAGTCCCTTGTCCGTTCGATGGCCGAGACGTAGATCATCGAACCGACGATCATCGCTGCGACCACCCACAGCAGCCCGGCCATCAGCGTCATCGCCTGACGTGCACCCTTGAGCGCGCGGGACAGGTCCTCGACGGCGCCGTCACGATCGACCGTGCGGAAACCGTTGGGAATCGACGCGGGTGTTCCGTTCAATCCGATCGAGGACAGCAACTGCTGGCCGGAGAACAACAGCTGCTGTGCGCCTTCCACGGTCAGGAAGATGTTCGGCTGGCCGGCCAGTGCCGTCGAATCATCCACGATGCCAACAACTTCCATTGTCCGCGAGCCGATTTCTACCCGAGCCCCAACCGGACGGTCCATCGTGCTGGACACCGCCATCTCATACGGCAGGGTCGGCACCCGGCCGACGGACATCGCGGGCATGCCCGGTCCGCGCGGCAGCACGCCGAACACGTTGACATTGCGCGCCGAGCCACCGTCCGGTGTGGTGGCGCTGCCGTACACCATCGGCACGGCGGCGGTGAGGCCCGGGATCTTCACCACCTGCTGCAGCTGGGCTGCCGGGAACGGCGACGAGCCCAGGAACGGGCCTGGCGCACCGGTTTTCACCAGATACCGCTGGAAGCCGAGAGCGTCGACCGTGCGGGTGGCCTCGACCCGAAATCCGTTGGCCAGTCCGGTGAGAACCAGCGTCATCGCGAACACCAGGCCGGTGCCGACGATGGCAATCACGAAACGTCGCTTGCGCCACTGTAAATCTCGCAGGGCGGCGATCAGCATGTCGAACCGCGCATAGGTGCGACGTTACCGACGCCGGGCTAGCCGGCGAACGCTTCCACCAATTTTCCGCAGAAAGCCGGCAGATCGTCGGGCTTGCGGCTGGAGATCAGGGTGTTCGGGCCACCGGTGCACACCACGACCTCCTCGTCGACCCAGTCCGCGCCGGCATTGCGCAGGTCCGTCTGCACGCTGGGCCACGATGTGATCCGGCGTCCTTCAACGACGTCGGCCTCGACGAGCGTCCACGGTCCGTGACAGATGACGGCCACCGGCTTGCCCGCCTCGAAGAAGCCTTTGACGAGGTTGACCGCGGCCGGTTTGGTGCGCAGCAGGTCGGGGTTCGCAACCCCTCCCGGCAGCACGAGTCCGTCGTAATCGGAGGCCGAGACCGCGTCGGCGGCCTTGTCGGCCTCGAACGTGTCAGCGGGAGTGAGGTGGTTGAACGCCTGGATCTTGCCGACCTCGGTGGACACCAGTTCCGGGGTGCCGCCGGCCTGCTCTACGGCCTCCCACGGCTTGGTCAGCTCGACCTGCTCGGTGCCCTCGGGGGCAACCAGGAATGCGATCTTCTTGCCGGAAAGTTCGTTGCTCATGGTCGGTCGGGTACCCGCCGACCCGCGGGTCGATACCCGCGCATCGAAGTTGGCCGAAAAGGCGCTAGTGCGAAGCGGTTAGCGACGACTCGGCCGGCGCCTCATCGGTGTGTGCCTGCTTGCCACCGATGAACAGGGCCAGTGCGGCGCCGACCAGACACACGATCACGGTGACGAAGAAGATCGAGCCGTATTGCATGGCGAACGCGGTGCGGTAGCGCTCCGCCTCGCCCGCGATCTTGGCGGCCAGGCTGTTGCCACCTGGGCTGGGCAGTGTGGCCAGGATCTGGTTGAAGCGGTACAGGCCCCACGCACTGAGCGCCGCGACGCCGATCAGCATGCCGGTCATGCGTGCGACCACCACCAGCGAGGACGCGATGCCGTGCTGGGCGGCCGGGACCACCCGAAGCGCAGCCGAGGTGAGGGGCCCGATGACCAGACCCAGCCCGAAGCCGGCCAGCGCCAGGTCGGTGTCGATCACTGGCAATGACACGAAGCCGAGATCGTGATGGGTGGTTGCCACGTTGGTGCCCCAGTGCGACACCAGCAGGTACGCGCCAGCGGAGATCAGCATGCCGACCACGGCGACGATCCGGTCGCCGATCCTGGTCGCGATCCAGCCGCCGATGAGCGCACCGATCGGCAGCGCAATCAGGAAGTGCAGCAGCAGGAACGCGGCCTGGGTCTGGTCCTTGCCGAGAACGCCCTGGCCGAACAGCTCGACATTGACCAGCGTGACCATCAACGCCGCGCCCGCGCACAGCGAGGTGCCCAACGAAGCCAGGAACGGCACGAACCGGACACCGGCCGGTTCGATCAACCGGGTGCGGGCGAAGCGCTCCCATACGAAGAAGGCGATCGCCGCAACGACGGCGCCGACGACCAGGATCAGGCCGTGTGGCGGCAGCAGCGTCTTGCCGTCGGGCGACGGGTTGTACAAGCCGACGACGGCCAGGCCCAACGCGATCGCGAGCAGGATGCCACCGACCAGGTCGACTCTCTCGGGGTCCGCGCTTCGGTCGTGGGAGGGCAGGCTGAAATGGATCAGCACCATCGCGACCACGGTGAGCGGCACGTTGATCCAGAACACGTCCTGCCACTTGCCCAGCAGCAGCACCACTCCGATGCCGTACAGCGGGCCGAGCACGCTGCCCAGCTCCTGGGCGGCGCCGATGCCGCCGAGCACCGCGGCACGGCTGCGCGCGGCCCAGAGGTCGGCTGCGAGTGCGAGCGTGACCGGCAGCAGGGCGCCGCTGGCGATGCCCTGGATGAGTCGGCCGATGACCAGCATGGTCAGGTCCGTGGACATGGCCGTCACCACCGAACCGACCGCGAAGGTGACCAGGGACAGTTGCAGCACGAGCTTGCGGCCGAACCGGTCGGAGAGCCGGCCCAGCAGCGGCATGGCGGCGATGTAGCCCAGCAGGTACCAGGTGATGATCGGGGTGACCTGCTGGATCTTGTTCACCGGGATGCCGACGGTCGACATGATGTCGACCATGATCGTGACGACGACATAGGTGTCGAGCGCCCCGAGCAGAACCGCCAGGCTGCCGGCGCCGATCGCGATCCGGCGGCTGCGGCCAGATGTTCCCGCCCGGTGGGCGGCGGTGTCCGGAGACTCAGCCATCACCAAGCCCCCCGTCAGACGGCGGGCTTGCTGACGGTGACCGGCTTGTCCCACTCCGACAGCGTGATCTGGATGCTGCTGCCATTTCCGGTGTCGGCCTTGGCCTGAACCAGCTGATGCGGGTCGGCCTTCTGGATCCACACGGTGGCGGGCAGCGGGCTGGTCGCCTTGAGCGGGATCAGCTTGTTCATCGCGTCGGCGCTGACCTTGCCGGTGATACGGACGGTATCCACGCCGTTGATGGTCTCGCTGGCCTCCGACTTGGGATCGCTGATGCTGGCGAGCCAGTTGGCCAGCCCGTTGTCCGGGTTGAGGACCACCGAGGGATCGTAGATGTCCTTGGCCGGGCCCATGTCGAGCCAGTTGTTAGGGGTCAGCGCTGCGTAGAGGGTGCCGTCGAGAACGACGAGCTGGATGTCGACGTCCGAGCCGCCCATCGAAATCGTCGAGTTCCCGGACACCGCGGTCGCGGGCACGTTGGTCAGGTCGCCGGTCAACTTCTTGACGGGCAGACCCTCGATCTTGCCGCCGACAGTGATGTCGAGGTGGGCGCTCTTGAGGCCCTTGGTGACTCCGATGGACTGCTGCAGCAGTCCGGCGGCGTCGGGTAGCGGTTCGGCTGGCTTCGACGAGGACGAGCAGCCCGCGACGAGCAGCGCTGCTATTGCGAAGAGGGCGGCAAGGACGGCGAACATTCGGCGGCACGTCGGCATAGGTGCATCGTAGAGGGTCGGGATGACCAGACCCGCGCCAGCGGCTCGCGCAGACCTGATCGCGCACTATCTGAGCTGGGGTTTTGCCGGGGGAGGGCGAGTGTCGTCACGCCACGGCTAGATTGGGCGCGTGTTCACCGGAATCGTCGAGGAACTGGGTGAGATCGTCGGTAAGGATGACCTGGCCGACTCCGCCAGGTTCGTCATCCGCGGGCCCGTCGTCACTGCCGATGCCCGCCACGGCGACTCGATCGCCGTCAACGGTGTCTGCCTGACCGTTGTCGAGGTGCTGCCCGGGGGGCAATTCAGCGCCGACGTGATGGCTGAGACGCTCAACAGGTCCAGCCTGGCCGCTGTCGACATCGGCAGCGCGGTGAACCTGGAGCGCGCCGCCGCGGTCAACAGCCGGCTCGGCGGGCACATCGTCCAGGGCCACGTCGATGGCACCGGACACGTGGTGTCCCGCTCGCCGTCCGAACACTGGGAGATCGTGCGGATAGCCCTGCCGCCGGAGTTGTCTCGCTACGTGGTGGAAAAGGGTTCGATCACGGTCGACGGCATCTCGCTGACGGTATCCGGGCTTGGCGACGACTGGTTCGAGGTGTCGCTGATCCCGACGACGCTGGCGCTGACCACGCTGGGCCGTGCGCCGGTCGGCACGCCGGTGAACCTCGAGGTCGACGTCATCGCCAAATACGTGGAACGTTTGCTCGCCGACCGCGAACGGTGACGACAGCCGCACACTAATCAATTGATCAGTACGGACGTTTGCTGCTGACTTACCCGTAAGTGAGTTCAAAGGAACGGCCGCCTATCGAATTCGCTGCTCAGCGACCCGCGCGATCTCACGCTCAAATTATCCTTGGCGAAAATGCCCGGCAGTGTTAGGTTGCGGGCAGAAGTTTCCGCTGCGTCTCCCCCAAGCAAAGTGTGTGAGCCGCGTCACTGCGTCACGTGAGTGTCGGCACGCCTCGATGATTCGGAGGGTCGGTGAGTTCCAAGAAGCGCGTCGGTCGTCACCGGAAGCAGGCGGCCCGCCATCGCAAACAGATGGCTCGCGACCGGCAGCGCGCGGCTCGCAACGGCATCCTCGCAGCGGCGGTGGGGGTCGGTCTGGCGGTCGCGGCGGGTCAAGGAGTGGCGTCGGCTGCCACCGATGGTGCTTCGCCGGATTCCCCGGCCAAGGCCAGTCCCGCGGCTGATGCCGGAACTCCAACGAAATCGACGCGGACGACCGCAACGGCAGGACCCGCGCGCAAGCGCCCCGCTGCCAGGCAACCGTCAGCAGCTCCCCGTCCTTCCTCCACCGCAACCGCCGCGAGTTCGAGCACCACCACGGCCACCACCACGGCCAGCCCCTTGACCGGCAATGCGAGCCCCACCGATGCCGCGGCGCCCCCGCCCGGCTCGGCAGTCCAGTCGAGCCCCGCAGCCTCCACCGTGGCGGAAACTCCAGAGACCGTCGCGGCACCTGCCGCCCCGCTGCAGTCGGAGAAGTCCACGACGGCCGCGGCGAAACCGGTCGCCGCCGCGTCGGCGACCCCGACCGCCGCGGCGACCCCGGCAGCGGGATCGGCGCCCTGGTACTTCATGGGCGTGCTGACCAGGGCGGTCAACCGTCTCGCCGGCTGGCCCGGCTTGCCGCACGACTTCGTCACGGTGACCAATCACTTGACCGACCAGAGCCTCGACGCCCTCGACAATCAGCTCGACGCCCTGATCGCCGGCGCGGTCGCGGGCAGCCCGGCACGATGGATTCCCGACCTCGGCAGCATCCTGGGCCTTTTCATCAAGCCCGCGATCCCCAGCTACACGTTCACCGACACCCTGAACGCGATGGGTGACTTCCTCAACCGGATCGTGCCGCCGTTCAACATCTCCCCGGGGGCGGGCACCTTCGGCGTCATCACGCAGTACAAGATCATGGGCGCCGCCGTGGTCGGAACCGCAACTGTCTTGTCCGACATGCTGAATGGCGTCTACGACCCCGCCCAGTGGGAGATCGACGTCATCAAGACGACCACCGGCGCCACGGTCACCAGGGCTGACCTCAGCGACTCAACCTCACTCGAAGCGAAGATCGCCGCCGCGCAGGCTGCGGCCATTCTGACGCTCGGGCTCAGCGACGGCGGCGCCTACTACGACCCGACGCGGGCCTGGAATATCACACTGCCGACCTGGACTGCCGCGCAGACCAATCCGTTCACGGTCGTGGCCTACGTCGCGCTGGTAGCGATGTACAAGCGCTTCCAGGAAGTCGCCGCCCTCACGACGTTCACGACGAGCACGACTTACGACAGTTGGCTCTACACATTGAGTTTGGGCGGTGACAGCACCCGCTCCGAGTACGCGGCAGGCACGTTCCACGCCGTGGACCCGGATGGCAGATCGGTGGACTTCGGGACGTCGCTTCTCGGCACCTTCACTTCGGCAGGTGGCGGACTGGTCACCATCAACTCCAGCAACGGCGGATTCACCTACACGAACACGCTTCCCGGCGCGGCCTTCTTCCACCGGGCGACGTCTGAAAATGAAGCCGACAGATACGACACCGTGAACATCCCGGTGACGTCCGCGGACGGCGTCAAATACACCGTCACCTTCAGCATCAAGATCATCGACGGGTCGAACAGCGCGCCCACATCGTCTCCGACCACGGGCGCCGCAGACGGCCTCGGCGTCGTGCGGGGCAGCGTCGGAGGCAGTGACTCCGACGGCGACACCTTGAGGTACTCGCTGGTCGGCTCGTCGGTCAACGGCCTGAACAACAACTCTGCCTACACCAAGAACGGCGCCGGTAACGGCGGCATCGTCACGCTGGACCCGACCACTGGTGCTATTACCTATGTTTCGTCCGCGACCGCAGGCGCCACGCAGAGCTTCCAGGTGCAGATGACCGATGGTCACGGGGGCACCACCATCGCCACGGTCACGGTGGCCAACACCACATCGATCACCCCGGGCAACCTCAATACCTCGACCCCGTACGTCGTGACCGGTTCGGTGCCGGTCCCGAGTGGTGATGCCGGCATCTTCACCAGTTATGCACTGGGCACCAGCCCGACGAATGGCACGGTGACGTCATTCAATCCGATTACAGGCGCATTCACCTATGTCTCCAGCGCGGGCCGTACGACGGCCAACAGTGATGTCGTCACAGTGATTGCCACCGACGCCAGCGGCCGTACCGTCACCCTGAAACTGGCCGTCAAGCCGTCGGTCGTCAACACCGCGCCGGTGGGTACCGGTGTGACAGTGGGCAGTTCGTCGCTGACCCGCATATTCGGTCCCTACGATCGGCAGGATACGACCGGCACGCTGAAAGCCACTGACGCAGAAGGCGATACGCTCACCTGGTCTGCCGGGACCTACACCACGGCCAACGGCGGTACGATCACCGTCGCCGCCAACGGCGCGTTCACCTACTCGTTGCAGAAGTACGCGTGGTTCGGGATTTCGGACAGCTATTGGCACGACCACGCTGTCGCCGGCGACCCCGGTGACACGATCACAATTGCGGTCAGTGACGCGTACGGCGGTACCACCAACGTGACGTACTCGATCCCGATCGAAAAGCAAAACGCAGCACCGACTTTGAGCGGATCGGTAAGCAGCTCGAGCACCAGCGGTCTCGGTGTGGTGCGCGGCACCATCGCGAATGGCTCTGACGGTGACGGCGACACCCTGACCTATAGCTTGGTCAATGCCTCCGGGGGATCGGCGTACGCCACAGGCGGCGGCATCGTCACGATGAGCGGCACGTCATTCACCTACATCCCCAAAGTCGGGGTCGCGTCGGACACGTTCCAGGTACGGGTCGACGACGGGCATGGCGGGGTCACGACAGCGACGGTCAGCCTGAGCGGCCTGACGACGCCGTCGCCGCAGATCAACACCAACACCTCGGTTGGTGTGGTGAATGGCCAGCTGAATGTCCCGGCCGGCGACACGGGTCTGGGGTTGACCTACAGCCTCGGCACCGGTCCGTCGAAGGGATCCGTCACCGTCAACCCCAATGGTTCCTACACCTACACCCGGACCGCCGGCCTGGGTCACACGACGACCCCGAACGATTCGTTCACGATCAGAGCCACTGATGCCAGCGGTAAGTCGGTGATCATCGCCACGATCAACGTCGCCCCGACGGTGACCAACGCGGCCCCGACGGCCGGCACGACGACGATCGCCACCTCCAATCTGCAAGACAACCGGGTCCTGGGTATCGGCAACCTCAAGCAGACGACCACCGGCACGCTGCACGCGAGCGACGCCGACGGCGACACTCTCACCTACACGGCGGGGACGTTCACCACGGCGAACGGTGGATCGGTGACGCTCAACGCCGACGGGACCTTCACCTACACCGTCGACAAGGGGTACTCGTACTATCACGCCGCGGCGAAGATCGGGGCCAGCGGCAACGCCGTCAGTGACACCTTCAGTGCGACGGTCAGTGACGCCTTCGGCGGCTCGACGACATATACGGCGGTCGTCCCCATCTACGCCGCCAACACCGCTCCGACACTGTCCAGCGGGATCCGTTGGGCTGGAAGCAACTTCCTCGGTACCTACACCTACTGGACGTCGGTCTCCGGCAGCGATAGCGACAGCGACTCGATGAGCTACGCCATCACCGCCCAGCCTGCGCACGGCAGCGCGAGTTATGACTCGTTCCTCGACGTCCTCAACACCAGCGGCACCCGGACCGGCGACACGATCGTGCTGACCGTGTACGACGGCTACTACGTGGTCAGTAACGGGGTGGTGACCGGCACCCCGGCGAGCTACTCGGTCACCTTCACCGCGCAGCAAAACGCCTGACCCTATATCGCATCTGCGTTTACTTGTATGCATATTTGCTATATCTGTTCTGCTGTGCAGATGCTCAGCGCCGATTGCCGACACGCCGACGGCAATTCGGGGCTAAAACCCCAGGTGGACGGACCGCGCCTAAATTTGACTGAGACAACCTTTGGAAAAATCTTGTAAGCAATGTTACGTTGCGGGACGGTCAAGAAAGTGGCGCGTGTCTCCCATGCTGGATTGCGTGAGTCCCGTCACACCGGACACGCGTCGGGAGATTGGTTGAGTTCCAAAAAGCACGCGGCCCGCCACAGAAAACAGGCGGGGCGCCATCGGAAGCGCGCTGCCGGAAACCGTCAGCACGCCGCCCGCAATGGAATTCTGGCCGCTGCGGTAGGTATCGGTCTGGCAGTGGGCGTCGGAAACGGCGTTGCTGCGGCCTCAACCGGCGACGGCTCGTCGTCGTCGGATTCGGGCTCGGCGCCGCACTCGACGAGCAATGCCGGTAGCAATTCCGGCCATTCCGCGAATCCCAATCGTCCGACCGGGACCGCCGGACCCGCCCGCACCCGCGTTGCGGGTAAGCAACCGGCGGCGGACTCCAACAGCGGGTCCTCGGTGGCCGTCCGGTCGACGACGGGCCGCGCACTGCCAGCCAGCGTGGCGCTCGACACGACGACGCCGGTCGCCCCAACGCCGAACGCTCAACCCGAATCTGAAACCCCCACAATGCCTTCGGCGGACAGCACCACCGCGGCACCCGTCCAGGAACCGACGGTCAAGACGACGGTGACCGCTCGGAAGTCCACCACCGCCCGGGCCGCATACTCGATGAACGGCGACCTCTCGGCCGTACAGGACGGTGCTGGGCCGATCACCACGCCGGCGCAGTACGACATCCAGACGACCCTCGACGCCTGGGCCGCGCAGCTGGACGCCCTCATGACGGCCCCGCTCACCCCGGCAAACGGCTGGTTGAAGTTTCCGCTCACGTTCATGAACGCGTTCTTCAAGCCCTCGATCGTTGTCGACAGGCTTTCGTACGGGCTCAACGGGCTCGCCACCCTGATGGACGAGTTCGTGCCACCGTTCAAAATGGTGGACGGCGCACCGTCGACCATCACGCCTGCATCGGTGACCGCTGCAGTCCTCGCCGGTGCGATCGTGCTGTTGAACACCTCGCAGACCGTCGACATCAAGCACTGGATCGACGAGGCCGTGAGCATCGGCCAAGCGATGTACGAGATCGCGCAGAATCCGGTGATCAACGGGCTCACCGCGAACGATCTCGACGGTGTCATCGGGGCGGCGCGGTCGGCCTTCCTGTCGCCGAAGACCGTCTTGGACATGACGGTTGATCTCGGACCCGCACCGAATCCGGTGTCGCTCGCCATGTATGTCGTTGTGGTCGCGATCTTTCGGCGGTTTGCGGACGTGGCAACCGATCACCAGCCGGTGGTGACGGACATGCAACAGACCAGTCAGCACTTGCCGAACGGCAGCGGGACGACGGTCTCCGGCTATGTGCAGTTCTACGACGCCGACGGCGACCCGATCACGTCCTTCGGCTTCACCGAACCCAACGACAGCCGCTTCACTGTCACCGTCGTCGACGGCACGAACGGGCGGATGAACTGGACGGTGTGGGACTGGAATCCGTTGTCCAGCGACAAGTCCCCCAAGACCTTGACGTTCACCATGACGGTCCTCGCGCAGGGCGACGGGCAGATCAGCGTGTCAAAGCCGTACATGCCGAACGGAAACGAAACGCAGAAGACGGTGACGGTGACCGTCTACTACAACCAGGCGATCGGGTCGCTCACCAATACCGTTGGCAGCACTTCGCCGATGGGAGTGGTTCGCGGCACCGTCTCGGCACCGGCGAACCCCGACAACCCGATGACCTATTCACTCAGCGGCGCCAGTGGGGGATCGGCCTATACGGCCAACGGCGGCATCGTCAAGCTCAACCCGACCACCGGGGCGTACACCTACGTCCCGAACCGGGCGTCGAGTGCAACGACGGATTCGTTCCAGTTGACGAGCACCGACAGTTTCGGCCACACCTATACGACGACGGTGTCGGTGCCCGTCAGCAGTTCGTCGCCGGTGACGACCACCAACACGACGCCCGGCACGGTGACCGGCAGCCTGAACAACGCCGGTGACGCCGGACTGCTGACATATAGCATTGGCGCACAACCGAATCCGCTGCGGGGGACCGTCACCTTGAACCCCGACGGCACATTCACCTACACCCGTTCAGCGGCGGCCCACACGCAGCCCACGACCGACTCGTTCACGATTCTCGGTACCGACAGCTCCGGCAAGACCGTGACGATCGCGGTGGTGAACGTCAATCCAACGGTGTCCAACAGCGCGCCGGTGGGTAACGGTGTGCTCACTGACAGTCCCGTCGGAGCGCCGACCTATAACGCGTTGGGTGGTCCGCGCGACGAGCAGCACACGACGGGTCAGCTCAGAGCGACGGACGCCGACGGCGACGCGGTGACGTTCGCCGCAGGCACCTATACGACCGCCCAGGGCGGTTCGATCACGGTCGACGCGAACGGCAGGTTCACCTACGACAAGAACGTGTTCGCCCCCTTCGGAATCCACAACAGCTACTGGCATGACCATGCCGTCGATGGGGACCCCGGCGACCTCTTCACCATCAACGTCAGCGACGGCTTCGGCGGCACCACTGCGGTGACGTATTCGGTCCCGATCGCAAAGCTCAACGCGGCGCCCACGGTGAACAGCGGAACGGTGAACAACAGGACCACCTCGGCCATGGGTGTGGTGCGTGGCAGCATCGCGGGTTCCGACGGGGATGGCGACAGCTTGACCTACAGCATGGTGGGCGCGACGGGAGGCTCGGTTTACGGCTCGGGCGGCGGAATCCTCAAGATCGCCTCCGACGGCACGTTCACCTACATCCCGAAGGTGGGCGTCACGTCGGATTCGTTCCAGGTCCAGGTGAACGACGGCCACGGTGGAATCACCACCGCGACGGTGACCCTGAGCGGGCTCACGACTCCGTCGCCGCAGACCAACACCAATACGACAGCCGGTGTCACAACCGGTTCGCTGAACGTTCCGGCCGGCGACAGCGGCCTGGGGCTGACCTACAGCCTGGGCAGCGGGCCGTCGAAGGGCACCGTGACGGTGAACCCCAACGGCACCTACACCTACACCCGGACAGCGGGACTGGGCCACACCACCACCCCGACCGATTCGTTCACCATCACGGCTACCGACGCCACCGGCAAGACGGTCACGATCGCGACGATCACCGTCTCTCCGACCGTCGCCAACACCGCACCGGCGGGTAATGGTGTGACAGTGGGCAGTTCGTCGCTGACCCGCGTGGTCGGCCCGAACGATCAGCAGGATACGACGGGCACACTCAAGGCGACGGACGCCGAGGGGGATGCGCTCACCTGGGCGGCCGGCACGTACAGCACCGCCCAGGGTGGTTCGGTGACCGTCAACGCCAACGGTACGTTCAGCTACACGATTCAGAAGTACGCCTGGTTCGGCGTCTCGGACAGCTACTGGCACGACCATGCCGTCCCCGGCGACCCCGGCGACACGTTCACCATCAACGTCAGCGACGCCTTCGGTGGCACGACCGCGGTGACCTACGGCATACCGATCGAAAAGCAGAACGCCGCACCGACTTTGAGCGGATCGGTGAGCAGTTCGAGCACTAGCGGCCTTGGCGTTGTGCGCGGCTCGATCGCGGGCGGCTCTGATGGTGACGGCGACACCTTGAGCTACACCTTGGTCGGCACGACGGGTGGATCGGTCTACGGATCGAACGGCGGCATCATCACGATGAGCGGCACCTCGTTCACGTATATCCCGAAAGTGGGTGTGACGAGCGATTCGTTCCAGGTCCAGGTGAACGACGGGCACGGTGGCAGCACCACTGCGACGGTCAACCTGAGCGGGCTCACGACGCCGTCGCCGCAGACCAACACCAACGGGGTGGCCGGTGTCACGACCGGTTCGCTGAACGTCCCGGCGGGCGATACCGGGCTGGGGCTGACCTACAGCCTGGGCGGCGCGCCATCGAAGGGCAGCGTGACCGTGAACGCCAACGGCACGTACACCTACACCCGGACCGCGGGCCTGGGTCACACTGTGACCCCGAACGACTTCTTCACCATCAAGGCCACCGATGCCACCGGAAAATCGGTGATCATCGCGACGATCAACGTCGCCCCGTCGGTGAGCAACAACGCACCCACGGCGACGGTCAACGGCAGCTCCGGGACGGTCACGCTGTCCGGTCCGGGATCCAAGACCAACCCCAACGCGGCCGGGGTCCAGACGGTCACCGGCATGACATTCGTCGCCAGCGACGCCGACTCCGACGCACTGCTGATCAACAACAAGTTCGATGGCACCGGCACGACCTTCGCCCTGGCCAGCGGCGGCACCATCGCCACCGCCAACGGCGGCACTGTGACCGTCAACTCCAACGGCACCATGTCGTACTCGATCAGCCAGAGCGCGGCCTACTTCCACGCCGCGGCCAAGATGGGGGCCAGCACGGCGCAAAAGACGGACTGGTTCAACTTCACCGTCACCGACGGCTACGGCGGCACCAGCACCGTCACGGTGGTCATCCCGATCTACGCCGAAAACAGGGACCCGGTTACGAGTGCCGTCAAGGTCGGCAATAGCTGGACGTCCATAAAAGCAACCGATCCCGATGGCGAGACGATCTCGACCACGAAACTCAGCTCCCCGCCCAGTGACGCCAACCCCGGCTCGGGGTACATCGTCTCCACCGGGGACTCCCTGGCCGGCAGTCTCAACCTCGGCACCGCCTCCCTCACCAAGTTGTCCTCCTTTACCATCACCGTCTACGACGGGTACTGGAGGACCTCCAACGGCGTGGTGACCAGCACGCCGGGCCAGAAGCAGGTCTGATCCGCCCCGACACCGTCTCGAGTGTCGGTGACGACTGGCTCGAGGCTCCGGTGAACCTCGTAAGGCCACGTGCCCGCACAGTGTGACGAGCGGAGACTAGGCGATCGGCTGCGGTGAGGGTAGCTTTTGCTGGCTTCCTACTTCCGCCTGATCACCCCGTTGGTCAGTCCTGTCACGTACGTCACACCACAGCGCTGGCCTGCACGTATCGGCGTCCGGGCCGAGTGAGCGGGCCGCTCAACAGGACGGGCAATAATCACGCGACGCAGGTGGTTCATACTGTCTGGTAGCAGCAACATTGGACAGGGGTAGGCGGCAAGGGATGACGAGGCTGGACACCGTCGAACGGGCGGTTGCCGATATCGCGGCAGGCAAGGCCGTCGTCGTCATCGATGACGAAGACCGGGAGAACGAAGGCGACCTGATCTTCGCCGCCGAGAAGGCGACGCCGGAGTTGGTCGCCTTCATGGTCCGCTACACCTCGGGCTACCTGTGTGTGCCGCTGTCCGGCGAGATCTGCGACAAGTTGGGTCTGCTACCCATGTACGCGGTCAACCAGGACAAGCACGGCACCGCGTACACCGTCACTGTCGACGCCAAAATTGGTGTGGGAACCGGTATTTCGGCTGCCGACCGGGCGACGACGATGCGGCTGCTGTCCGACCCGACCAGTGTGTCGGAGGATTTCACCAAGCCCGGGCACGTCGTTCCGTTGCGCGCCAAGGACGGCGGCGTGCTGCGCCGTCCCGGCCACACCGAGGCCGCCGTCGACCTCGCCCGGCTGGCCGGCCTGCACCCGGCGGGTGCGATCTGCGAGATCGTCAGCCAGAAGGACGACGGCTCGATGGCCCAGACCGACGAGCTGCGGGTTTTCGCCGACGAGCATGACCTGGCCCTGATCTCCATCGCCGATCTCATCGAGTGGCGGCGCAAGCACGAAAAGCACATCGAGCGCATCGCCGAGGCGCGGATCCCCACCCGGCACGGCGAGTTCCGCGCGGTCGGCTACTCCAGCATCTACGAAGAGGTGGAACACGTCGCCCTCGTGAGGGGCGATATCGCCGGACCGGAGAACGACGGCCACGACGTCCTGGTGCGCGTGCACTCCGAATGTCTGACCGGCGACGTCTTCGGGTCTCGGCGCTGTGATTGCGGCCCGCAGCTCGACGCCGCGTTGGCGATGGTGGCCCGTGAAGGTCGCGGCATCGTGCTCTACATGCGCGGTCACGAAGGCCGCGGCATCGGCCTGATGCACAAACTGCAGGCCTACCAGCTGCAGGATGCCGGCGCCGACACCGTCGACGCGAACCTCGAGCTCGGCCTGCCCGCCGATGCGCGCGACTACGGCATCGGCGCCCAGATCCTCGTCGACCTCGGGGTGCGCTCGATGCGGCTGCTCACCAACAACCCGGCCAAGCGGGTCGGCTTGGACGGCTACGGGCTGCACATCATCGAGCGTGTGCCGCTGCCGGTGCGTGCCAACGCCGAGAACATCCGCTACCTGATGACCAAGCGGGATCGGATGGGCCACGACTTGACCGGGCTCGACGAGTACGACGAGGTCGTACCCGGCGATCTCGGCGGCGCCCTGTGAGCGGAGGGGCAGGCGTCCCGGAGCTTCCGGAGATGGACGCCTCGCAGTTGTCGCTGGGCATCGTTGCCAGCACGTGGCATTCGAAGATCTGTAACGCCCTGCTCGACGGTGCCGTCCGAGTCGCCGACGACTCCGGCGTGCCCAGCCCGACGGTCGTCCGCGTCCTGGGGGCCATCGAAATCCCGGTCGTCGCACAGGAACTCGCGCGCACCCATGACGCCGTGGTTGCCCTCGGTGTCGTCATCCGCGGTCAGACACCACATTTCGACTACGTGTGCGACGCCGTCACGCAGGGCCTGACGCGCGTCTCGCTGGACGCGTCGACCCCGGTGGCCAACGGGGTGCTGACCACCAACACCGAGGAACAGGCGCTCGACCGCGCCGGCCTGCCGGGCTCCGCCGAGGACAAGGGCGCCCAAGCCGCCGCTGCCGCGCTGTCGACCGCGCTGACGCTGCGCCACCTGCGCGGGGCATGAGCGACAACGACTGGGAAGTCGTGGTGCGGCCCCGACTGACGCCGCTGGTTGCCTACGTGGCCGCGTTCGTGGTGGCGGTCTCCGGGATCGTGGTCGGTTTCCTGCTGAAGATCCGCTACACCGGGGCCATCATGCAGACGGCCGATCAGGTGGCGATGGGTGGGCTCGGAGTGATCCTGGCCGCCGCGATCCTCCTGCTGGCCACCCCGCGGCTGCGCATCGGGCCGGCCGGGCTCGGGGTTCGCAACATCGTTATCGAGCGGGTGATTCCCTGGACGGACGTGGTCGGGGTGTCGTTTCCGCAGGGCTCCCGGTGGGCCAGGGTGGACCTGGCCGACTACGAGTACACCGCGGTGTTGGCGATCCAGGCGATAGACGGCGAGCGCGCAGTGGAATCGATGGACACCCTGCGCGCCCAGCTCGCCAGGTACCGGCCCGACCTCACGGGATCGTGAGTCGCATCACCACTTCGGATTTGGCGCCGGTGGGCACCTCGGTGAATCCCAGGCTCGTGTAGACCGTTCGCGCCGCCGCGTTGTCGGGAGCCATCCGCAGCGTCGCGGTGCGCGCCCCGCGCCGGCGCGCCCAGTCCACCGCGGCGGACACCAGCCCGCGGGCCAGCCCGCGCCCACGCGCCTCCGGCTCGAGCCACAGCGAGTAGACGTAAACCCGCTCCGCAGTCTCCTGATATGCGGCGACCATGCCGACGGGCCGCCCGCCCAGCATTGCGACGAACTGCGCGTGGTCGCGCAGCCGGCGGCGCCAGTCGGTCGGTGTGAACAGGGCCTCGGCGACGTACTGCTTATCGGCTGTGCCGAAGGTGTCGGAGAGTGCGCGCAGCCGAAGCTCGGCGAACTGTTCCCAGTCCGACTCGGTGAGACGGGTGACGCGCGCGGCCGGCACGCTGTCGACGGTAGTGCCTGTCGGAGCCCCGACTAATCTGGAAGCGTGCCCGATCCGTCGACGTACCGCCCGGCGCCCGGGTCCATTCCGGTGGAACCGGGGGTTTACCGATTCCGGGACCCGCACGGCCGGGTGATCTACGTGGGCAAGGCCAAAAGCCTGCGCCCCCGGCTGACGTCGTACTTCCAGGACATCTCCGCCCTGCACCCGCGCACCCGTCAGATGGTGACCACGGCCGCCAAGGTCGAGTGGACGGTGGTCAATACCGAGGTCGAAGCGCTGCAGCTGGAATACAACTGGATCAAGGAGTTCGACCCGCGGTTCAACGTCCGCTACCGCGACGACAAGTCCTACCCGGTGCTGGCGGTCACCCTCAACGAGGAGTATCCGCGGCTGTCGGTCTACCGCGGGCCGCGCCGCAAGGGGGTCCGCTACTTCGGCCCGTACTCGCACGCCTGGGCCATCCGCGAGACACTGGATCTGTTGACCCGGGTGTTCCCGGCCCGCACCTGCTCGGCCGGAGTGTTCAAGCGGCACAGTCAAATCGAGCGTCCGTGCCTGCTGGGCTACATCGACAAGTGTTCGGCGCCGTGCGTCGGAAGGGTCAGTGCCGAGGAACATCGCAAGATCGTCGATGATTTCTGCGACTTTCTGTCCGGCAAGACCGACCGCTTCGCCCGAGAGCTCGAGCTCGAGATGAACGCGGCATCCAACGAGTTGAACTTCGAGCGGGCCGCCCGGCTGCGCGACGACATCGCCGCGCTCAAACGGGCTCTGGAGAAACAGGCTGTGGTGCTCGGTGACGGCACCGACGCCGACGTCGTCGCGTTCGCCGACGACGACCTGGAGGCGGCCGTTCAAGTCTTCCACGTCCGTGGCGGGAGGGTGCGCGGACAGCGCGGCTGGGTCGTCGAAAAGCCCAGCGGCCCAGGCGAATCCGCCGAGGCGCAGTTGGTCGAGCAATTCCTCACCCAGTTCTACGGCGATCAGGCCGAATTGGGCGGGGCCGCAGACGAAGCCACCAATCCGGTGCCGCGCGAGGTGCTGGTGCCCTGCCTGCCGCCCAACGCCGACGAACTGGCCGACTGGCTGTCCGGGTTGCGCGGCTCGCGGGTGGCACTGCGCGTGCCGCGACGCGGCGACAAGAAGGCCCTGGCCGAGACGGTGCACCGCAACGCCAAGGAGGCGCTGCAGCAACACAAGCTCAAGCGCGCCGGCGACTTCACCGCCAGATCGGCTGCGCTGCAGAATATTCAAGAATCGTTGGGCCTGGCCGACGCACCGCTGCGCATCGAGTGTGTCGACATCAGTCATGTGCAGGGCACCGATGTGGTGGCCTCGCTGGTGGTGTTCGAGGACGGCCTGCCGCGCAAGTCCGACTACCGCCACTTCGCGATCCGTGAAGCCGCCGGCCAGGGCCGCTCCGATGACGTCGCATCGATCGCCGAGGTGACCCGCAGGCGCTTCGCCCGCCACGTGCACGAGCAGCAACAGGCGGTCGAGGAATTCTCCGCGGAAGGCAAGTCGCGCAAGTTCGCCTACCCGCCGAACCTCTACGTCGTCGACGGCGGCGCCCCTCAGGTCAACGCCGCGCAGGCGGTGCTCGACGACCTCGGCATTGCCGACGTCGCCGTCATAGGTCTGGCCAAGCGGCTCGAGGAGGTGTGGGTGCCTGCCGAGGCGGACCCGCTGATCTTCCCCAGGAACAGTGAGGGCCTCTACCTGTTGCAGCGGGTCCGCGACGAAGCCCACCGTTTCGCCATCACCTACCACCGGAGCAAGCGTTCCAAGCGGATGACGGCCTCGGCGCTGGACTCCGTGCCCGGGCTCGGCGACATCCGGCGCAAGGCGCTGGTGACGCACTTCGGATCGCTGGCGCGGCTGCGGCAGGCCAGCGTCGACGAGATCACCGCGGTGCCCGGTATTGGCACCGCGACCGCTGCCGCGGTTCTGGAAGCGCTAGGGGTGGCTGTGGATTCGCCGGTATCGCCTGCGCAGGACGAGCCCGTCGGCAAAGATCAGTCTGCCGAACAGGCAACGCGATGACAGATCACAACACAGGCGAGGACATGCGCACCGGCCAGACCGGCGAGGAATCGGGTATCGACGTGGTGCTGGTGACGGGTCTGTCCGGCGCCGGCCGGGGCACCGCGGCGAAGGTGCTCGAAGACCTGGGCTGGTATGTGGCCGACAATCTGCCGCCCGAGCTCATCGCAAGGATGGTGGACTTCGGCCTGACCGCCGGTTCGCGGATCACCCAGCTGGCGGTCGTCATGGATGTCCGGTCTCGAGGATTCACCGGGGACCTGGACTGGGTACGCAACGAGCTGGCCACCCGCGGCATCCATTCGCGGGTGCTGTTCATGGAGGCCTCCGACGACATCCTGGTTCGCCGCTACGAGAACAACCGGCGCAGTCATCCGCTGCAGGGCAACCAGACTCTGGCCGAAGGCATCGCCGCCGAGCGGGCGATGCTGGCCCCGGTGCGGGCGTCCGCGGATCTGGTCATCGACACCTCGACCCTGTCGGTGCACGGCCTGCGCGAGAGCATCGAGCGGGCCTTCGCCGGCCGGACCGTTGCGCAGACGTCCGTGACGGTCGAGTCGTTCGGGTTCAAGTACGGCCTGCCGATGGATTCCGACATGGTGATGGACGTCCGTTTCCTGCCCAACCCGCACTGGGTAGACGAGTTGCGGCCGCACACCGGCCAGCATGCGGCGGTCCGTGATTACGTCCTTGCCCAACCGGGTGCCGCGGAGTTCCTGCAGACCTACCATCAGCTGCTGAGGCTCGTCGTCGACGGCTACAGCCGGGAGGGGAAGCGCTATATGACCGTGGCCATCGGCTGCACCGGCGGCAAGCACCGCAGTGTCGCCATGGCCGAGGCGCTCGCCGGCCTGCTGGAGAACCACGAGCACCTGACTGTCCGCGTCCTGCACCGCGATCTGGGTCGCGAATGACCCGTATCGTCGCCCTCGGGGGTGGCCATGGTCTGTACGCGACGCTGTCTGCGGCCCGCCGGCTCACCCACGATGTCATTGCGGTGGTCACCGTCGCCGACGACGGGGGGTCCTCGGGTCGGCTGCGCAGCGAACTCGACGTCATTCCGCCCGGGGATCTGCGAATGGCATTGGCGGCCTTGGCTTCCGACAGCCCGCACGGTCGGCTGTGGGCGACCATCATCCAGCACCGGTTCGGCGGCAGCGGCGCGCTGGCCGGGCATCCGATCGGCAACCTGATGCTGGCCGGCCTCAACGAGCTGCTGGCCGATCCGGTAGCCGCGCTCGACGAGCTGGGCCGCGTGTTGGGCGTCAAGGGCAGGGTGCTGCCGATGTGCCCGATCGCGCTGCAGATCGAGGCGGATGTGGCCGGACTGGAAGGCGATCCGCGGATGAGCCGGGTGATCCGCGGTCAGGTGGCGGTCGCGACGACGCCGGGCAAGGTCCGCCGGGTGCGTCTGCTGCCGGGTGATCCGCCGGCCACCCGCCAGGCGGTCGACGCGATCATGACCGCCGATCTCGTAGTGCTCGGGCCCGGCTCGTGGTTCACCAGCGTGATCCCGCACGTGTTGGTGCCGGAATTGGCCGCCGCGCTGAAAGCCACCGCCGCTCGCCGGGCCCTGGTGCTCAACCTGGCCGCCGAGCCGGGGGAGACCGCCGGCTTCTCCGCCGAGCGGCATTTGCACGTTCTCGCTCAGCACGCGCCGGGCTTCTCGGTCCACGAGATCGTCGTCGACGCCACCCGAGTCCCGTCTGACCGGGAACGTGACCAACTGCGGCGTACCGCAAGCCTGCTGGAAGCTTCGGTTCAGTTTGCCGACGTGTCGAGACCTGGTACACCTTTACATGACCCGGCGAAGCTGGCTGCAGCGCTTGACGGTGTGCGCACCCGGACAACGGTTACCGCGCCGCCTTCCCCTCCATCTGCTGCGTCCGCGCAGGCCGGAGGAAGGCGACAGGGGGACGGGGTGCAGGGACCGACAGCCAATGGACCGAGAGGTGACGACCCGTGGCGATGACTGCCGAGGTGAAGGACGAACTCAGCCGGCTGGCCGTCAACTCCGTCAGTGCCCGCCGGGCCGAGGTGGCCTCGCTGTTGCGCTTCGCCGGCGGCCTGCACATCGTGTCGGGCCGGGTCGTCGTCGAGGCCGAAGTTGACCTGGGCATCATCGCCCGGCGGCTGCGCAAGGACATCTACGACCTCTACGGCTACAACGCCGTCGTGCATGTGCTGTCGGCCAGTGGCATCCGCAAGAGCACCCGTTACCTGGTGCGGGTCGCCAAGGACGGTGAGGCGCTCGCGCGTCAGACGGGGCTGCTGGACATGCGCGGCCGGCCCGTACGCGGGCTGCCCGCCCAGGTGGTGGGCGGAAGCGTCGGCGATGCGGAGGCCGCGTGGCGCGGCGCGTTCCTGGCGCACGGTTCGCTGACCGAGCCCGGACGGTCGTCGGCACTCGAAGTCAGTTGTCCCGGACCGGAAGCCGCGCTGGCGCTGGTCGGTGCCGCGCGGCGGCTCGGCGTGAGCGCGAAGGCGCGCGAGGTGCGGGGCACCGACCGGGTGGTGGTGCGCGATGGCGAAGCCATCGGTGCGCTGCTGACCCGGATGGGCGCCCAGGACACCCGGCTCACCTGGGAGGAACGGCGGATGCGCCGCGAGGTGCGCGCCACCGCCAACCGGCTGGCCAACTTCGACGACGCGAACCTGCGCCGCTCGGCTCGCGCCGCGGTCGCCGCCGCTGCCCGTGTCGAGCGCGCGCTGGAGATCCTGGCCGGCACGGTACCCGACCACCTGGCCGCCGCCGGCCGGCTCCGCGTCGAGCACCGTCAGGCGTCGCTGGAGGAACTGGGCCGGCTGGCCGACCCGCCGATGACGAAAGATGCTGTGGCCGGCCGTATTCGGCGTCTGCTGTCAATGGCGGATCGCAAGGCCAAGCAGGACGGCATCCCGGACACCGAGTCCGCCGTCACGCCCGATCTGCTGGAAGACGCCTAAATCGACTTGGCCGCTTTCTTGGCCACATAGGCCTTGAGTTCGGCCGACAGCGCGTCGGCGGTTAGCAGCCGGGGGAGCAGGCTGGGATCCGACATCCGGGCGCGATAGACCAACGCGATCGTGACATCGTGATCGGGCTTGTCCTCCACGACGATGCTGTCGCCGGCGCGCACGGTGCCCGGCGAGATCACCCGCAGATACGCGCCGGGCTTGCCGGCGTCGGTGAAGGTCTTGATCCAGCCGTCGATGTCGAGAAATGCCGCGAAGGTGCGGCACGGCGTGCGGGGCGCGGACACTTCGAGCAGCAACCCGTCGGTGCCCACCCGCCAGCGTTCGCCGACGAGGGCTCCGGTTACATCGACGCCGGAGGTGGTGAGGTTCTCGCCGAACATCCCGTCGGCCAGTGGGCGCGCGAGCCGTCCCGCCCACTCGTCGAGGTCTTCGCGGGCGTAGGCGTAGACGGCTTGGTCGTCGCCACCGTGCAGCTTCCGGTTGCCGATCGTGTCACCGACCAGACCGCTGCCGAGACCTGCGCGCATCGGGCCCGGTGCACGCACCATCACCGCTTCGGCGGTGGCTTGTTTGTCGATGCCGGTACGCCTCGACGGTTTGTCCGGGTTGGCGCGGACGCGGGCCAGATTGACCGACAAGACAGTTGGCACCACAACAGCGTAATGGCGGCGCGGCTTTCGGACCGAGTTGGACGTGAAGGTCCCGATCGCCGACTGACGCGGCCGCCGAAAACCTTTGTGCCGATTACGGGTTCGTGGCTGCGGTCGCCGTGCGGCGGCCGGTTCGCGCGATCGAGGCAGCGCGTTAGGCAGTTTCGCGAGCCGGCGTCTGCAGACCCACCGGCGGCGCAACACGGTGTTCTGCGGTGTGCAGCGATACGGCCCGCAGAGCAGGGGCTAGCGTTTATGCCATGCCTGAGGTGTTGCGGGTCGGGGCGGCTTTTCCGGACCCACCGTTCAACGATGTGAACAGCTCGGGCCTGGACATCGAACTCATGCAGGCCATCGGCGAGCAGCTCGGTGCTTCGGTCGAGTTCGTCCGCTATGAAGGCCGCGATTTCAATGGCATCTTCGACGCATTGGACTCCGGCGACTTCGACTGCGTCGCCTCCGGCACCACCGTCACCGGGTCTCGGGCCATGAAGGCGGCGTTCTGTGATCCGTACCTGATCTCTGGTCAGGCGCTGGCCGTCGATGCCACTCGGATGCCTGACGTCACGTCGATCGATGACCTCGAAGGGCTGACGATCGGCGTGCAGCAGGGCAACACCAGTCAGCCGATCGCCAACCGGCTCTTGGCCGACGGCAAGGTTGCCCGGGTCCGCGTCTATGACTACGGCAGCATCCGCAGCGCGCTGCGGGACCTGTCCAGCGGCCGGTGCGACGCGCTCATGAAACTCGACCCGGTGCTGACCCGGCTGGCCGAGGGAACACCCGGCGTGGCGGTGGTGCAGCGGGGCATCACCACCGAGAAGATCGCGATCGCGGTGCCCACGAGCGACACGGCGCTGCTGGGCCGGATCAACGTCGCGCAGGCCACCCTCGAGCACGACGGCACGTTGCCGGCGATCCGGGAACGGTGGACCGGCTCGCCCCGTGCCGACCAGAGCGGGCCGCAGATCTCGTGAGGTTCCAGCCGGTCGCGCACGCGACTTAGCACGCCATTAGGCTGGGCGGCGAGTACTGGAAGAAACTAGAGGAGACAACGTGACCATCCGGGTTGGCGTTAACGGCTTCGGCCGCATCGGACGCAACTTCTACCGGGCTCTGGCGACTCAGCAGGCGGAGGGCAAGGCCAAGGACATCGAGATCGTGGCCGTCAACGACCTCACCGACAACGCCACCCTCGCGCACCTGCTGAAGTTCGACTCGATCCTGGGCCGGCTGCCGCAGGACGTCAGCCTCGAGGGCGAGGACACCATCGTCATCGGCAGCACCAAGATCAAGGCCCTCGAGGTCAAAGAAGGACCGGCGGCGCTGCCGTGGGGTGACCTGGGTGTCGACGTCGTCGTGGAGTCGACGGGCATTTTCACCAACGCCGCCAAGGCCAAGGGCCACCTGGACGCGGGCGCCAAGAAGGTCATCATCTCCGCGCCGGCCACCGATGAGGACATCACCATCGTGCTGGGCGTGAACGACGATAAGTACGACGGTAGCCAGAACATCATCTCCAACGCGTCCTGCACCACGAACTGCCTCGGCCCGCTGGCCAAGGTTTTGCACGACGAATTCGGCATCGTGCGGGGCCTGATGACCACGATCCACGCCTACACCCAGGACCAGAACCTGCAGGACGGCCCGCACAAAGACCTGCGCCGCGCCCGCGCCGCCGCGCTGAACATCGTGCCGACCTCGACCGGCGCCGCAAAGGCCATCGGCCTGGTGCTGCCCGAGTTGAAGGGCAAGCTGGACGGTTACGCGCTGCGGGTGCCGATCCCCACCGGCTCGGCGACCGACCTCACCGTGGAACTGAGCAAGGCACCGGGTGCGGCCGAGATCAACGCCGCGATGAAGGCTGCCGCCGAGGGTCCGCTCAAGGGCATCCTCAAGTACTACGACGCACCGATCGTCTCCAGTGACATCGTGACCGACCCGCACAGCTCGATCTTCGACTCGGGTCTGACCAAGGTCATCGACAACCAGGCCAAGGTCGTCTCCTGGTACGACAACGAGTGGGGCTACTCCAACCGCCTGGTGGACCTGGTCGCACTGGTCGGCAAGTCGCTGTAACAGCGATGGCCGTCAAGACGCTCGACGACCTGCTGGCCGAGGGTGTTTCGGGCCGGGGCGTACTGGTGCGCTCCGACCTGAACGTCCCGCTCGACGACGGGCGCATCACCGACCCGGGTCGCATCATCGCGTCGGTCCCGACACTGAAGGCGCTGTCCGACGCCGGGGCGAAGGTCGTGGTGACGGCGCACCTGGGCCGGCCCAAGGGCGGAGCCGACCCGGCGCTCTCGCTGGCGCCGGTCGCCGCCGCGCTGTCCGAGCAGCTGGGCCGGCATGTCCAGCTGGCCGGTGACGTGGTCGGCACCGACGCGCTCGCACGCGCCGAGGGCCTGACCGAAGGCGACATACTGCTGCTGGAGAACATCCGATTCGACGACCGTGAGACCAGCAAGGACGACGCCGAGCGCCTGAAGCTGGCCAAGGCGCTGGTCGAATTGGTCGGCGAGGACGGGGCTTTCGTCTCCGACGGGTTCGGTGTGGTGCATCGCAAGCAGGCGTCGGTGTACGACGTGGCCACGCTGTTGCCGCACTACGCGGGCACGCTGGTGGCCGCCGAGGTCAAGGTGCTCGAGCAGCTGACCAGTTCGACCGACCGGCCGTATGCCGTGGTGCTGGGCGGGTCGAAGGTCTCGGACAAGCTGGCCGTGATCGAGAACCTGGCCACCAAGGCCGACAGTATCGTGATCGGCGGCGGTATGTGCTTCACATTCCTTGCTGCGCAAGGGGTTTCGGTGGGCACATCGCTGCTGCAGGAGGAGATGATCGACACCTGCCGCCAACTGCTGGAGACCTACGGCGACGTGATCCACCTGCCGGTGGACATCGTGGTGACTGAGAAGTTCGCCGCCGATTCCCCGCCCGAAACCGTTTGGGCGGACAGTATCCCGGCTGACAAGATGGGTCTGGACATCGGACCGGAGTCGGTGAAGCGGTTCACCAAACTGCTGTCGAACGCCCGCACCATCTTCTGGAACGGCCCGATGGGCGTGTTCGAGTTCCCAGCGTTCTCGGCGGGCACGAAGGGCGTGGCCGAAGCGATCGTCGGCGCAACCGCCAAGGGCGCGTTCAGCGTCGTCGGCGGCGGAGACTCGGCGGCCGCGGTGCGGCAGTTGGGTCTGCCGGAGGACGGTTTCTCGCACATTTCGACCGGCGGCGGTGCATCGCTGGAATACCTTGAGGGCAAAACACTGCCCGGTATCGAGATCCTGGAGTCCTGACCACATGGCACGTAAACCGCTGATCGCGGGCAACTGGAAGATGAACCTCAACCATTTCGAGGCCATCGCGCTCGTCCAGAAGATCGCGTTCTCGTTGCCCGACAAGTACTTTGACAAGGTCGACGTGACGGTGATCCCGCCGTTCACCGATCTGCGCAGTGTGCAGACTCTGGTCGACGGTGACAAGCTGCGGCTGACGTACGGCGCACAGGATCTGTCGCAGCACGATGCGGGCGCCTACACCGGCGACATCAGCGGCGCGTTCCTGGCCAAGCTCGGGTGCACGTTCGTGGTGGTCGGACACTCGGAGCGGCGCACGTATCACCACGAGGACGACGCGCTGGTCGCCGAGAAGGCGGCTGCGGCGTTCCGGCACGGGCTGACGCCGATCGTGTGCATCGGCGAACAGCTCGAGGTCCGTGAGGCCGGCAACCACGTCGAGTTCAACGTGAACTCCCTGCGCGGCTCGCTGGCCGGACTGACGAAGGAACAGCTGACCGACATCGTCATCGCATACGAGCCGGTGTGGGCGATCGGCACCGGACGGGTGGCCAGCGCGGCTGATGCGCAGGAGGTGTGCGCCGCGATTCGCGCCGAGCTGGGCAACCTCGCTTCGCCGCAGATCGCCGCCGGCATTCGGGTGCTCTACGGCGGCTCGGTGAACGCCAAGAACGTCGGCGAGATCGTCGCCCAGCCGGATGTCGACGGCGCGCTTGTCGGCGGAGCGTCGCTCGATGGTGAGCAGTTCGCCACCCTGTCGGCCATCGCCGCCGGTGGGCCCCTGCCGTGACCGATGCCGTGACCACGGCTCCGACCAGGTAGTCTGGTCGCCATGGTTTTGACTCTGCAGATCATCCTGGTGGTCACCAGCGTGCTGGTGGTGCTGCTGGTGCTGCTGCACCGCGCCAAGGGTGGCGGCCTGTCGACGCTGTTCGGCGGCGGTGTGCAGTCCAGCCTGTCCGGGTCGACCGTGGTCGAGAAGAACCTCGACCGCCTCACGCTGTTCGTCACCGGCATCTGGGTGGTGTCCATCATCGGCATGGCCCTCCAGATCAAGTACAGCTAGTCGCCTCATTCCGGCTCCTCATCCTCGCTGAGCAGCCGTTCCGGGTGATGAGCGTCATTGACTCGCGGGGGACCGGTGCCGTCGCTCCAAGCGATCCGGCCGTCCTCGGTGACGGTCGTCGTGTACTTCCCCTCGGTCGCCATCATGTGGTCACACGCGCAGCCGAAGTACAGATTGTCCGCGTCGGTCGGGCCACCGGCGCTCCACTCCAGTGCGTGATGCACCTCTGAGTGGTAGCCGGGCTCGAAGCAGTTCGGTTTCGTGCACCCCCGATCGCGGGCGTAGCAGATGATCCGATGGTCCGCAGTGGCAAGGCGTTTGGCGCGTCCCAGGTACAGCGGCCGCTCCGAGTGGTCCTCGAACACCGCAAGGTAGTGCATCGCCTCGCTGGCCATCCGGATGACGTCGCGCATCGGCAGCCGCCCGGTGCCGCCGGTACGCGCCCAGCCGGCCGCCTGTTCCAGTTCGCTCAGCGTCGTCGTCACGATCACGGTCACCGGCAGCCCGCGGTGCTGTCCGAGCGCGCCGGATTCCACGGCCGCCTTCAGACCGAGCTTCACCCCGTCGTGGCAGCGCTGCTCGGGGCTGCGGGTATCGCGGTCCTCAGTGCCGTCGGGCAGATGCCGGCCGGGCCGAACCGCGGCCGTGACCGCTTCGATATAGGCGCGGCTCTCCGGATCCACCCAGCCGGAGATTCGGCTCATCCCGTCGGGACCCTGTCGGCCCATCCGCAGCCCGCGGCGGCGGGCGCGATCCTCGTCGGTGAATGTGCCGTCCGGATTCAGGCAGTCGGCGATTTCGACCCCGATCGCGGCCACGAACTTCGAATCCTGTTCTCGTGCACGCCGAACCAGTGCCCGTTCGGCGGCCTCCCGGTCGGCCGCCGCGACCGAGACGGGCAGCCGGTCGAGTGCATGGCACACCGCCGCGACATGGTCGTCGCCGACCTCACCGGCCTCGACAGCGGCAGCAAGCGACGGCAGCTCCGGTGGCAGCGTCGGCCCGGTCGGCGATCGGCGGTGCCGCAGGCGCGCCGCCACCGCGAACCGGCGTTTGACCTCCCCGGCGGTCAGGCGCAGCCGGGTGGCCAGGACGTCGCGTACCTTGACCCCGGCGGGCATACCCCCACCGTCGACCGGTTCGGCGATCTCTCCGAACATGCGGTAGGACAGCCCGCGGTTAGTCCGCTGCTGGTGCTCCAGCCGTTCGGCCACCTCGATACGAAAAGCGTTGCCCGCCAGATCTGTACACATCGACCGCAGCCGGGTGTGAGCGGCGTCGACGGCATCGAGCTCCGCTCGCACCCGGTCATGCACCGCCTGGGCGGTGAGGGGTTCGCACACGGAAGACATGACTGCACGCTATCGAACAAATGTGCGACCCCAACAGAAAAAGCGGCCGCCTGTGGACGAATCCGGATCTGGGGATAACCCTCGGTCTGCGACCTGTCCCGTGCACCGAGATACTGGAGTCATGGCTGACGACGCGTCCCTGGAACCGATCGGCGCGGTACAGCGCACCCAGGTCGGACGTGAGGCCACCGAGCCCATGCGCGAGGACATCCGCCTGCTCGGCGCGATCCTCGGCGACACCGTGCGCGAACAGAACGGCGACGAGGTGTTCGACCTCGTCGAGAAGGCCCGTGTCGAGTCCTTCCGGGTGCGGCGATCCGAGATCGATCGGTCCGAGCTGGCCCGGCTGTTCGACGGCATCGACGTCCACCGGGCCATCCCGGTCATCCGCGCATTCACGCACTTCGCCTTGCTGGCCAACGTCGCCGAGGACATCCACCGCGAGCGGCGTCGGGCCATCCACGTCGCGGCCGGTGAGCCGCCGCAGGACAGCACCCTGGCCGCCACTTACGAGAAGCTCGACGCCGCCGACCTCGACGCGGCCACCGTCGCCGACGCCTTGAAGGGTGCGCTCGTCGCGCCGGTGATCACCGCCCACCCGACTGAGACCCGCAGGCGCACCGTGTTCGACACCCAGCACCGGATCACGCAGCTGATGCGGCTGCGAATGCACGGTCAGGACGAGACCGAGGACGGCCGGCCGGTCGAGACCGAGCTGCGCCGTCAGATCCTGACGCTCTGGCAGACCGCACTGATCCGGTTGTCGCGGTTGAAGATTCAGGACGAGATCGAAGTAGGCCTGCGGTACTACCCGGCGGCCTTCTTCGAGGTGATCCCGAAGGTGAACGCCGAAGTGCGCGACGCGCTGCGGGCCCGCTGGCCCGGCGCCGACCTGCTGCCCGAGCCGATCCTGCGGCCCGGTTCGTGGATCGGTGGCGACCGCGACGGCAACCCGAACGTCACCGCCGACGTGGTGCGGCTGGCCACCGGCAGCGCCGCCTACACCGCGCTGGGCCACTACTTCGCCGAGCTCAACAAGCTCGAGCAGGAATTGTCGATGTCGGCGCGGCTGGTGAAGACCACCGACGCTCTCGTCACGCTGGCCGACGCCTGCCATGAGCCGGCCCGGATGGACGAGCCCTACCGGCGGGCACTGCGGGTGGTGCACGCCCGGCTCACCGCGACCGGTCAGGCTATCCTCGACCGAGAGCCGGCGCACACCCTCGACCTCGGTCTGCCCCCGTACGAGACACCCGACGAGTTGCTCGCCGACCTGAACACCATCGACGCGTCACTGCGCGCCAACGGCAGCGCCCTGCTGGCCGACGACCGGCTGGCCCGGTTGCGGGAAGCCGTGGACGTCTTCGGGTTTCATCTGAGCAGCCTGGACATGCGGCAGAACTCCGACGTGCACGAGGAGGTCATCGCCGAGCTGCTGTCCTGGGCCGGGGTGCATCCGGACTACGCGTCGCTGTCCGAGCCGCAGCGGGTCGAGGTTCTCACCGCCGAGTTGAGCACGCGCCGCCCGCTGGTTCGCGACGATTCCGAGCTGTCAGAGCTGGCCCGCAAGGAACTCGACATCGTCTTCGCCGCGGCACGCGCCGTGAAGGTGTTCGGCCCCGAGGCGGTGCCCAACTACATCATCTCGATGTGCCAGTCGGTCTCGGACATGCTGGAGGCGGCGATCCTGCTGAAAGAGGCGGGGCTACTCGATGTTTCGGGCGAGGACGGGTACGCCCCCGTGGGCATCGTTCCGTTGTTCGAGACCATCGACGATCTGCAGCGCGGCTCGTCGATTCTCGAGTCGGTGCTGGAACTGCCGCTCTACCGCGCGATGGTGCACGCCCGCGAGGAGAGTCAGGAGGTCATGCTGGGCTACTCCGACTCCAACAAGGACGGTGGCTACCTGGCAGCGAACTGGGCGCTCTACCGGGCCGAGCTGGATCTCGTGGAATCGGCCCGGAAGACCGGTATTCGGTTGCGGCTGTTCCATGGTCGCGGCGGCACCGTCGGCCGCGGCGGGGGCCCCAGCTATGACGCGATCCTGGCCCAGCCGCCCGGTGCGGTCAACGGCTCGCTGCGACTGACCGAACAGGGTGAGGTGATCGCCGCCAAGTACGCCGAGCCGCGCATTGCGCACCGCAACCTCGAGACACTGCTGGCGGCCACGCTGGAGTCGACGTTGCTCGACACCGAAGGTCTCGGTGAACTCGCCGAGCAGGCCTACCAGGTCCTCGACGACCTCGCCGCCCGTGCCCAGCGGGCTTACGCCGAATTGGTCCATGAGACACCGGGTTTCGTCGAGTACTTCAAGGCGTCCACGCCGGTCAGCGAGATCGGCTCACTCAACATCGGCAGCAGGCCGACGTCACGCAAACCGACCACGTCGATCTCCGACCTGCGGGCCATCCCGTGGGTGCTGGCCTGGAGCCAGTCGCGCGTCATGTTGCCCGGCTGGTACGGCACCGGAACCGCGGTCGAGGAGTGGATCGCCGAGAACGACGGCGGACTCGAGGTACTACAAGAGCTCTACAAGAAGTGGCCGTTCTTCGCGACCGTGCTCTCGAACATGGCGCAGGTGCTGGCCAAGGCGGACATGGGCCTGGCCGCACGGTATTCCGAGCTGGTCGACGACGAGGAGTTGCGCGCCCGGGTGTTCGACAAGATCGTCGCCGAGCACGGCCGCACACTGCGGATCCATCAGCTGATCACCGGCCAGGACGATCTGCTCGCCGACAACCCGGCGCTGGCCCGCTCGGTGTTCAACCGGTTCCCCTACCTGGAGCCGCTCAACCATTTGCAGGTCGAGCTGCTGCGCCGTTACCGGTCCGGCGACGACGACGAACTGGTGCAGCGCGGCATCCTGCTCACGATGAGTGGGCTGGCGTCGGCACTGCGCAACAGCGGCTAGTCAAGGTGCGACATGGCGCGTGACCGTGACGAGGCCGGCCGTCCCCGCAACGCGAGGGCGCGTGACGAACTCGGGCGACCGCTACCGGAGGGCGCGCAGGGGGTGCCCCGCATCCCCGACGACCTGAGTCTCCCGCCCGCCGAAACACTCGCGTACGCGCAGGATCTGCTGAATCATGGCCGGGCGTTCCACGCCCACGAGGTGTTCGAGGCGGCGTGGAAGAACGGCCCCGACGACGAACGCACGCTGTGGCAGGGACTGGCCCAGCTCGCGGTCGGCCTCACGCACGTGCAACGCGGCAACCTCAAGGGCGCCGCCACCCTGCTGCGGCGTGCATCGGCGCTTCTGGCCCACGTCACCGACGCGCCCTACGGCATCGACATCGCGGGCCTGGTCGGCACCGGAACAGCACTGGCGGACGATCTCACTGCGGGCGCGGCGATCGACCCGCAGCGATTACGGCCGCACCTGACGCAGTAGGGAACCAACGGCGAATCAACACCGTCAAAACCGGTATGACGCAACCTGACTGCTCACTGGAGAACACCGCCGAACTGATTGGACCGCTGCCGCCGGTCGCGCCGCCCGTGCTGGCCGACTGGACGGTCACCGACCCCGCCGACGGCTGGTGGTGAGCGCTACCGGCCCTGGCGGCGCATGGCGTTGACGACTCCGCGAACCGCCGACTCGGTGGCGGCCAGCGGTGACATCACCGCCTCACCGATACCCACGATGCGCTCGATGCGGTCGACGATCCCTTCCATCCGCTCGACCACCGCATTGAGCCGTGGCGCCAGCTCATCGATGCGGGTCAGCGTGGAGTTGAACACGCCCAGCGTTTCCTCGAAGTACTCGAGGGTGCCGTTCATCCCACTCATCGTGGTGTTGAGGTCGGTGAGGGCCTCACTCATCCCGGTCAGGATGGTGTCGAGCTGGTCGACGGTGACGTCGGCGTTGAGCGCAGCCTGAGCCAGGGTCTTGATCCGGTCGCGGCCAGTGCGCGGCGTGGGCGGCTTGTCAACCATGGGCTTCAGTCTTGCAGCTTGCCGGCCGCCTCGGTGTCGAGAAGCCAAACCGTGGCCTCGCGGCCTTTTGCGCCCGCGGCCGGCCAGTCGGCCGGTTTGGCGCCGCCGACGGCTTCGGCGACGGCCTCGGCCTTGCCCTCGCCCGACACGACGAGCCACACCTCGCGCGAGCGGGTGACGGCAGGCAGGGTCAGCGTGATCCGCCGGGGCGGAGGTTTGGGGGAGTCCTCGACGCCGACGACCAGACGCTTGGTCTCGGCGACGGCGGGGGTGTGCGGGAACAGCGAGTTGATGTGGCCCTCCGGCCCCATCCCCAGCAGGTGGACGTCGAAAGCCGGTGTGGGCTCGCCGGATTCGGCGTTGGCGGCGAGCACGCTCTCGTACGCAAGGGCGGCCGCGTCCAGGTCGTCACCGAACTCGCCGTCGCTGGCCGCCATCGGATGCACATTGCTGTCCGGGATGGCGACGTGGTCGAGCAGCGCCTCGCGGGCCTGCTTTTCGTTGCGCTCGTCGTCGTCGGCAGGCACGTAGCGTTCGTCACCCCAGAAGACGTGCACCTTCGACCAGTCGATCGCCTCGTCGTGCGCGCCGACATGCTTGAGCAGGTTGATTCCTGTTCCGCCACCTGTCAATACGATGAACGCCTGCCCGCGCGCGGCAATCGCCGTGGTGATCGCCTCGACCAGCCGGTCGCCGACGGCGGCCACCAGTGCTGAGGCATCGGGGTAGGTCTCGACTATCTGGTTCACATCGCGACCTTTCGACTCGGTTCGCTAGACGTAGTGCACCTTTTCAATACCCGCCAAGGCCTCGTGGTAAATCTCGTCGGCGTCGAGCCGGCGAAGATCCTCGGCAAGGCACTCCCGGGTCTCCCGGCGCGGCAACGGTAGCAGCGCCTCCGGGCGTGCGGTGCGGGTCAGGGTGGCGGTGATGCCCTCCTGCGGGCGGGCGAGCGTCACCGTCTCGGAGTCGCGCACCAGCTCGACCTTCAGCTCGCCCACCGCGCGCGTCACCGTGCCATCGATCCGGCTGGCCAGCCAGCCAGCCAGGATGTCGAGAGCCGGCTCGTCCTTCAGCCCGGACACCAGGGCCGACGTCAGCGGCTCGTACGGGGCCTGATCCACCGCCGACGCCAGCAACGCGCGCCAGTAGGTGATCCGGCTCCACGCCAGGTCGGTGTCACCGTCGGTGTAGCCCTGCAGCCGGCTCTTGATCGCCGCCAGTGGGTCTTCCGTTCCGGTGGCATCGGTGATCCGGCGAATAGCCAAGCGGCCCAACGGGTCCTCGGCGGGGGTTGCCGGGGCGGCACCAGGCCACCAGGCGACCACCGGGGTGTCGGGCAACAGGAACGGCAGCACCACGCTGCTGGCGTGATGGGACAGCGGCCCGGAGATCCGCAGCACGACGACCTCACCGGCGCCGGCGTCGGCGCCCACCCGCAGTTGGCCGTCCAGTCGCGCCTCGCCGGCCAGCCGGTCGGCCGGGACGACGACGATGATGCGGCAGGGATGCTCCCGGCTCGCCGACACCGCGGCCTCGATGGAGTCTTCCACCCTGGCTTCGATGTCCGGTGCCACCACCAGCGTGAGCACCCGCCCCAGCGTGATCGCCCCGCCCTCTTCGCGCAGCGCGGTGATCTTCTTGTTGAGTTCGTTCGTCGTGGTGTCAGGCAGGTCGACAATCACTAGGGACGCCTCCATTCACGACCGGACCGCTGCAGAATTTCGAACGCCGAATCGGGACCCCAGGTGCCCGCCTCGTAGGGGTCGGGCTTCCCGTGCGACGCCCAGTAGTCCAGCACCGGATCGAGTATCTCCCAGGACAATTCGACCTCGGCATTGCCGGGGAACAGCGATGGCTCGCCGAGCAGCACGTCGAGGATCAGCCGCTCGTAGGCTTCCGGTGAATCCTCGGCGAAGGCCGAGCCGTACGAGAAGTCCATGTTGACGTCGCGGACCTCCATCGCGCTGCCGGGGACCTTGGACCCGAATCGCAGCGTGATCCCCTCGTCCGGCTGAACGCGAATCACCAGCGCGTTCTTGCCGAGTTCCTCGGTCATCGTCGCGTCGAACGGCAAGTGGGGAGCACGGCGGAACACCAACGCCACTTCAGTGACCCTGCGGCCCAAGCGTTTTCCGGTCCGCAGATAAAACGGCACACCGGCCCAGCGCCGGGTGTCGACGTCGAGGGTGATCGCGGCGAACGTCTCGGTGGTGGAAGTCTTCGAAAATCCCTCTTCGTCGAGCAGCCCGACGACCTTCTCGCCACCCTGCCATCCCGCGGTGTATTGCCCACGCGAGGTGGTCAGGTCCAGCGGCTGCACGGGCGAGGTCGCCGAGAGCACCTTGATCTTCTCGGCCCTGACCTCGCTCGGGTGGAAGCTCACCGGCTCCTCCATCGCGGTCAGCGCCAGCAGCTGCAGCAAGTGGTTCTGGATGACGTCGCGCGCCGCCCCGATCCCGTCGTAGTAGCCGCCGCGCCCACCCAGCCCGATGTCCTCGGCCATGGTGATCTGCACGCTGTCGACGTAATGGTTGTTCCAGATCGGCTCGAACAGCTCGTTGGCGAACCGCAGCGCCAGGATGTTCTGCACCGTCTCCTTGCCGAGGTAGTGGTCGATGCGGAACACCGACTCCTCGGGGAAGACGCTGTTGACCACCTTGTTGAGCTCGATGGCGCTCTGCAGGTCGTGGCCGAACGGCTTCTCGATGACGACCCGGCTCCAGCGGCCCTCCTGCTGGCGGGCCAGCCCGGACTTCTTCAGCTGCTGGCACACCACCGGGAACGACTTGGGCGGAATCGACAGGTAGAAGGCGTGATTGCCACCCGTCCCGCGTTCGACATCGAGCTTCTCCAGGGTTTCGGCCAGCCGGGCGAACGCCGCCTCGTCGTCGAAGGCGCCCTGGACGAAGCGGAATCCCTCGGCCAGCCGGTCCCACACCTCCTGACGGAACGGAGTGCGGGCGTGCTGGCAGACGGCGTCGTGCACGACGGCCCCGAAATCCTGGTCGGCCCAATCGCGCCGGGCGAAACCGACGAGCGAGAACGACGGTGGCAGCAGGCCGCGGTTGGCCAGGTCGTAGATGGCCGGCATGAGTTTTTTGCGGGCCAGATCGCCGGTGACGCCGAAGATCACCACGCCGCACGGACCGGCGATCAACGGCATCCGCTTGTCCCGCTTGTCGCGCAGCGGGTTACGCCAGGTGTCCGGGGCGGGCGCCGCCACTCCGGGTACGGGCCGGTCCGTCATTTGGCCGCGGCGTCGAGCTGATCCTGGGTTGCGTCGAGTAGTTCCTGCCACGCCTTCTCGAACTTGTCCACGCCCTCGTTCTCCAGGACCAGGAACACGTCGCGCAGGTCGATGCCGATGGCGTCGAGCTTGTCGAACACCTCCTGGGAGGCCGCCGCGGTGCCGGTGATCGTGTCGCCGGTGACGACGCCGTGGTCGGCCACCGCGTCAATCGTCTTCTCCGGCATGGTGTTCACCGTGTTGGGGGCGACCAGTTCGGTGACGTACAGGGTGTCGGAGTAGTCGGGATTCTTGACACCGGTGGACGCCCACAGCGGGCGCTGCACGCGGGCACCCGCGTCGGCCAGCGCGCGGAAGCGGTCACCGCCACCGAACACCTCTTCGTAGGCGGCGTAGGCCAGTCGCGCGTTGGCGACGCCGGCCTGACCGCGCAGGGCCAGTGCCTCCTCGGAGCCGATCTTCTCCAGCCGCTTGTCGATCTCGGTGTCCACCCGGGACACGAAGAATGACGCGACGGAATGAATCTTGGCGATGTCGTGACCGGCTTCCTTGGCCTTCTCCAGACCCTGGAGGTAGGCGTCCATCACCAGCTTGTGGCGCTCGACGGAGAAGATCAGCGTCACGTTCACCGAAATACCTTCGGCCAGAACCGATGCGATCGCCGGCACGCCCGCCTCGGTGGCGGGGATCTTGATCAAGAGGTTGGGCCGGTCGACGATCTTCCACAGCTCGATCGCCTGCAGGATCGTCTTGTCGGTGTCGTGGGCCAGGCGCGGGTCGACCTCGATCGAGACTCGGCCGTCGACGCCGTCGGAGGCCTCCCACTGCGGCCGCAGCACGTCGCAGGCCTCCCGGACATCGTCGGTGGTGACGGTGCGGATGGTCGCGTCGACGTCGGCGCCACGCTCGGCGAGCTCGGAAACCTGTGCGTCGTAGGCGTTTCCGTGCGACAGGGCGGCCTGGAAGATCGACGGGTTGGTGGTGACACCGACCACGCTGCGGGTGTCGATCAGTTCCTGCAGGTTGCCCGATCGCAGCCGCTCCCGGGACAGGTCGTCGAGCCAGACGGACACACCCGCCGCGGATAGTGCGGCAAGGTTGGGATTCTGTGCCATGACGTTCCCTTCAATTGGTCGTGTGGGTTAGTTGTCGATCACGCGTTCCGCGGCGTCGGCGACGGCTTCGGCGGTGAACCCGAACTCGCGGAACAGGGTCTTGTCGTCGGCCGACTCGCCGTAGTGCTCGATGGAGATGATTTCCCCGGTGTCGCCGACGAACTGATACCAACTCTGGGCCACTCCGGCTTCCACCGCGACCCGTGCCGACACGTCGGGCGGCAGCACGCTGTCGCGGTACTCCTGCGGCTGCGAGTTGAACCACTCGACACACGGCATCGACACCACGTAGGCGTTGATGTCCTTGGCCGCCAACAGCTTCTGGGCTTCGACAGCCAGCTGCAGCTCGGATCCGGTGGCGATGATGATCACATCGGCGTCGTCGGCCGGGTTGCCCCCGCCAAGGACATAACCGCCCTTCTGGACCCCCTCGGCGTCGGTGCCCTCGAGCACCGGGATGCCCTGGCGGGTCAGGATGAAACCGACCGGGCCCGCGCCGTTGCCGCGGGCGATGATGCTGCGCCAGGCGTACGCGGTCTCGTTGGGATCGCCGGGACGCACCACCGAGAGCTTCGGAATGGCCCGCAGCGCGGCCAGGTGCTCGATGGGCTGATGAGTGGGGCCGTCCTCGCCCAGACCGATCGAGTCGTGCGTCCAGATGTAGATGGTGTCGATATCCATCAGGGAAGCCAGTCGCACCGACGCGCGCATGTAGTCGGAGAACTGCAGGAACGTGCCGCCGAACGCGCGCGTCGGGCCGTGTAGCACGATGCCGGACAGGATCGCGCCCATCGCATGCTCACGGATACCGAAGTGCAGCACCCGGCCGTACCAGTCGGCGGTGAAGTCGTCGGTGGAGATCGATGGCGGCCCGAACGAGTTGACGCCCTTGATGGTGGTGTTGTTGCTGCCGGCGAGATCTGCCGAGCCACCCCATAATTCGGGAAGCTTGGGCGCGACGTCGTTGAGCACCTGGCCGAACGCCGCGCGGGTGGCGACCGCCTTGGAGCCGGGCTCCCAGTGGGTGATGTCGGAATCCCAGCCGTCGGGCAGTTCCTGGGCCAGCAACCGGTCGAGCAGCGCCTTGCGTTCCGGCTCGCGCTGGGCCCAGGCGTCGAATTCGCCCTGCCATTTCTCGTGGGCCTCGCGGCCGCGGTCGACGAGCTTGCGGGTGTGCGCGATGACCTCGTCGTGCACCTCGAACTTCTTGTCCGGGTCGAAGCCGAGGACCTTCTTGGTGGCGGCCACCTCGTCGTCACCGAGCGCGGCGCCATGCACGCCACCGGTGTTCATCTTGGTGGGAGCCGGATAGCCGATGATGGTGCGCACCGCGATGAACGACGGCTTGTCGGTCACCTTCTTGGCCTCGGCGATCGCCTGCTCGATGCCGACGACGTTCTCGCCGCCCTCGACCTCCTGCACATGCCAGCCGTAGGCGCGGTAGCGGGCCGGGACATCTTCGGACAGCGCGATGTCGGTGTTGTGCTCGATGGAGATCTTGTTGTGGTCGTAGAACACGATGAGGTTGCCCAGCTGCTGGGTGCCGGCCAGGGACGACGCCTCGCTGGTGATGCCCTCTTCGATGTCACCGTCCGAGCAGATGACGTAGATGTAGTGGTCGAACGGGCTGGTGCCGGCCGGGGCGTCGGGATCGAACAGCCCGCGCTCGTAGCGAGAGGCCATCGCCATGCCGACCGCGGAGGCCAGCCCCTGGCCCAGCGGGCCGGTGGTGATCTCCACCCCGTCGGTGTGGCGGAACTCCGGGTGACCGGGGGTCTTCGAGCCCCAGGTGCGCAGCGACTCGATGTCGGAGAGCTCCAGGCCGAACCCGCCCAGATACAGCTGCAGGTACAGCGTCAGGCTGCTGTGCCCGCAGGACAGAATGAACCGGTCGCGGCCCAGCCAGTGAACGTCGCTCGGATCGTGCCGCATCACCCGCTGGAACAGCGTGTAGGCCAGCGGCGCCAGGCTCATCGCCGTGCCCGGGTGCCCGTTGCCGACCTTCTGCACCGCATCGGCGGCCAGTACCCGCACCGTGTCGACGGCCTTGGAATCGACTGGCATCCAGTCGTCGGGGTGGTGCGGCTGGGTCAGCGTGGCGATCTCTTCGACAGTGGTCACAAACTCGCTCCTGGCGTGATCAAAGGGCGGCATGCTGGGTGGTCCTCTTCACCCTAATGCTGCTTGGTACTTGGCTGCATAGTGCTGCTACCAGCGTTACCCGCAGGTGTTGCTCTACACCTGGAACTGTGTCATCACCATGGAATCGCCGTGAATCGACCCGTCGGTGCCGAAGCCCTCGCCCGGCCGACTACCATCGGTTGTAGTAGATCGTCAGGTCAGGAGTCAGTTGCGTGAGAGTTCGCGAAGTGCACCTCGTTGACGGGGCGCCCATTCGGTTCCGCGACCGGCTCCTCGGGTACCTCGCGCTGACCAAGCCACGCGTCATCGAGCTCCTGCTCGTCACCACGATTCCGGCCATGCTGCTGGCCGGCCGCGGCACCGTCGACCTGCCGCTGATTTTCAACACACTGTTCGGCGGTTTGCTGGCCGCTGCGGGCGCCAACACGCTGAACTGCGTGGCCGACGCCGATATCGACAAGGTGATGAAGCGCACGGAACGGCGACCACTGGCGCGGGCCACCGTGCCGCGCAGCCACGCGCTGGTGTTCGGGCTGACGCTGTCGGTCGGGTCGTTCTTCTGGCTGTGGTGGACGACCAACCTGCTCTCGGCGCATCTGGCCGCGGCCACGATCGCGTTCTACGTCCTGGTCTACACCCTGCTGCTCAAGCGCCGGACCTCCCAGAACGTGGTGTGGGGCGGCGCGGCCGGCTGTATGCCGGTGATGATCGGCTGGTCGGCCGTCACCGACACGATCGGCTGGCAGGCCCTGGTGATGTTCGCGATCATCTTCTTCTGGACCCCGCCGCACACCTGGGCGCTGGCGATGAAGTACAAGGACGACTACGCCGCTGCCGGGGTGCCGATGCTGCCGGTGGTGGCCACCGAGCTCCAGGTCACCAAGCAGATCCTGATCTACACCTGGCTGACCGTGGTCGCCACGCTGGCGCTCGCGCCGGCCGCCGGCTGGTTGTACGGCTCGGTGGCGGCGCTGGCCGGTGGGTGGTTCCTGATCATGGCCCACCGGCTGCATGCCGGCGTTCGGCGCGGGAACCCGGTCAAGCCGCTGCGGTTGTTCCTGCATTCGAACAACTACCTGGCGCTGGTGTTCGTCGCGCTGGCCGTCGATTCCGCGCTGGCGCTGCCGACGCTGTTCAGCTAGGCAGCAGCACGATCGAGCCAGTCGTCTTGCGGCCCTGAAGGTCGCGGTGCGCTTGGGCCGCCTCGGCCAGCGGATAGTGCCCGCCGACGGTGATCGTGATCGAACCGCCGGCGATCGCGTCCAGCAATTCGCCTGCTCGCCAAGCGAATTCGTCGGGCGTACGGGTGAAGTGGGCGAGGTTGGGCCGGGTCAGGAACACCGAGCCGGCGGCGTTGAGGCGTTGCGGGTCGACCGGTGGGACCGGTCCGCTGGCGGCGCCGAACAGTGCCAGCGTGCCCCGGATCGCGAGGCTGGCCAGGCTGGCGTCGAAGGTGGTCTTGCCGACACCGTCGTAGACCGCGGCGACACCGTGACCGTTGGTGAGGTCGCGGATCTGGGCGGCGAACTCGCCGGGCTCATCGGGGTAGTCGAGCACCTCCACCGCGCCGGCCTGTCGTGACAGTTCCGCCTTCTCACGACTGGAGGCGGTGGTGATCACCCGCGCACCCAGGCTCGTGGCCCACTGCGTCAGGATCAGGCCGACCCCGCCGGCCCCGGCGTGCACGAGCACGAAGTCGCGCGCCTGCACCTCATACACCGACTTGATCAGGTAGTGCGCCGTCATGCCCTTCAGCAGCGCTGAGGCGATCGCGTCCGACGGCACCGAGTCCGGCACGTACGCCACGAAATCGGCCGGTGCCGTGCAGAATTCGGCATAGGCGCCGGATGCCGCCGCGGTCACCACCCGGTCGCCGGGTTTGATGGCGGCGACGTCGTCGCCGACCGCGGCGATCGTGCCGCACACCTCGGTGCCCAGCACGAAGGGCAGCTCGCGCGGATAGAGGCCCGAGCGGAAGTAGGTGTCGATGTAGTTGACGCCGATCGCGTCCGCGGCGATGAGCACCTCGGCGGGCCCCGGCGTGGGTTTCGGCATCTCGACGTAGTTCAGGACCTCGGGGCCGCCCGTCTCGGCGACTTCGATTGCGTGCATGTCACTATCATCCCCGCTGTGACCGTCCGCCCGAATCTGGCACGTCCCGACGTCTTCCACCCCAGCATCGTGCTGGCCGGATGCCCGCAGCTGGTGGAAGGTGACGGTGACGACGACGGGCTGATCGGCGCGCTGCGCACCCGCGGGCTGCATGCGCGCTGGCTGTCCTGGGACGACCCACGGACCGAGACCGCCGACGTGGTGATCCTGCGCGCCGCATGGGACTACGCCGAACGCCGCGAGGAGTTCCTGGCCTGGACCCGGCGAGTGCGCCACCTGCTGAACTCCCCGGAGGTGGTGGCCTGGAACAGCGACAAGCACTACCTGCAGGACCTTGCCGAGGCGGGTGTGCCCACAATCACGTCGTTCTTCGTCGAACCGGGGGACACGCCGCGGCTGCCCAAGGGCGAGATCGTGGTCAAGCCCGCGATCGGGGCCGGCTCGATCGACACCGCGCGGTTCGTCGACCCGGCCGCGGCGCGCGCGCACGTCACCGCCCTGCAGGACAGCGGCCGCAGCGCGCTGGTGCAGCCCTACGACGCCCGCGTCGAGCAGGGGGAGACCGCGCTGGTGTTCCTCGGCGGCCGGCAGTCGCATGCCTTCACCAAGGGGCCGATGCTGCCGCCGGAAGGCGAACTACCCACCCTCGACGAGTCCGGCACCTATGCGGAGGAGTCCCTGACCCCGGCCGAACCGGACTTCGAGATGTGGGACGTCGGCGCCGCCGCGCTAGCCGCCGCGGCCGCCCATCTCGGCATCGACACCACTGAATTGCTCTATGCCCGAGTCGATCTCATCGGTGACGCCGAGGACCCGCTGCTGCTGGAGCTGGAAGTGATCGAGCCCGGGCTGGGCTGGCGCCAACTGAAGGCGCGGACCCGCGAGCAGCAGCAGCGCGCGTTCGCGCTCGCGGTCGAGTCAGCCCTCGAACGTCTTGGGCTCGGTCCGCTGTCGCATCGACGCCCATAGCGCTGCGGTTGCCGCGGTGCATGCCGCCGCTCCCGCGACGTGCACGGCCACCAGCGCGGCCGGCACACCGGTGAAGAACTGCACCGCGCCGACCAGTCCCTGGGCCAGGACCAAACCGACGAGCACCGCCAGCCGCTTCATGATCGCGCGCGGTGCGAACACCGCCTGCAGGCCCGCGGCCAACCCGACCAGCAGCGCCAGGTAGGCGATCAGCAGCGTCGAGTGCATGTGGACGAGCGTGAGGATCTCGACCTCGAGGCGCGGCACCGCCCGCTGTGGGCTCTTGTCACCGGCGTGCGGGCCTGCACCGGTCACCAGTGTCCCGGTGGTCAGGGTGGCCGCCAGCGTGAGCGCACCGAGCACGGTCAGGTGCCGCAGCGGTTTGGGCACCAGCGCCGTCGAGATGCCGTCGTCGGGCTCGCCGATCTTGACGTAGAGCAGGGTGGCCAGCCACACCATCGCCATCGACGCAAGCAGATGGATCGCCACCGTCCACCAGGCCAGCCCGGCCAGCACGGTGATACCGCCGAGAACCGCCTGCACGACCGTCGATGCCGGCATCAGCCAGGCGTAGACCAGGACCTCGCGCCGGCGCCGGGCGCGGGTGACGGCCAGCACCGCCAGGATCGCGGTGATCACGACGAGGAAGGTGATCATCCGGTTGCCGAACTCGACGGCCTGGTGAATGCCGGGCACTTCGGCGTGGGGAACCGGCACGAAGCTGCCGGGGAAGCACTGCGGCCAGGTCGGGCAGCCCAGCCCCGACGCGGTGACCCGGACGATCGCGCCGGTGACGGCGATACCGCCCTGGGTCAGGATGACGGCGGCGGCGATCATGCGCTGGACGCGCAGGCTCGGCAGTGGCAGCAGGTCCACCAGCCGCAGGTAAAACCGTCCGACGGGCACGGCCCGATCGTAGAGGACGACTAACTACGCCCCGTAGTAGGGCCGATCCGAACGACTCCCGGCCTGGTGACCCCGGTCCCTACCCGGCGGGTCCGGACCGATGGCAGGGTGGGCCGCATGAAGAAGCGGACGCTCGCCGCACTGGTTCCCGCCGCCCTCGCCGGCATCGCCGTGCAGGACCTCGCCCAGAAGGAACATGCCCTTCGCCGAAATTTCCCGGTCATCGCGCGGGCCAGATATCTCCTGGAATCGGTCGGCCCGGAATTGCGCCAGTACATCATCACCAGCAACGACGACGAGCGGCCGTTCAGTCGCGATCAACGGCGCTGGGTGTACACCTCGGCGAAGAAGAACAACAACTACTTCGCGTTCGGTACGGACAACGACACCGAGAACGCCTGCTATCCGATCATCAAGCAGGCCACCTTCTCCGACGTCGTCCCCGCCTCTCCGATCCACGGTCGCGACATCGAGCTGCCGGGCGCGAAGATACTCGGCGGTCCCCGTGGGCGGCGGCACGCTTTTCGGCCGTCGTCGGTGGTCAATGTGTCGGCGATGTCGTTCGGTTCGCTCAGTCCCCAGGCGATCCAGGCGATCAACAAGGGCGCCAAGATCGCCGGCTCATGGCACAACACGGGCGAGGGGGGCTTGTCGGACCATCACCGCCAGGGTGGTGACCTGGTGTTCCAGATCGGAACCGGCTACTTCGGTTGCCGCAACGAGCGCGGCGAGTTCGATCTCGACCGGCTGATCGACGTCGTGGGGTCCGGCCCGGTCCGCGCCATCGAGTTCAAGTTGAGCCAGGGCGCGAAACCCGGTCTGGGCGGCCACCTTCCGGGCGCCAAGGTCAACGCGGAAATCGCCCGGATCCGGGGCGTCGAGGAGGGCAAGGACGTCGTCAGCCCGTCTCGGCACACCGTGTTTCGCAACGTCGACGAGATGCTCGACGTCGTCGAGCGGATCGCCGACGCCACGGGGCTGCCGGTCGGTATCAAGTCTGCGGTCGGTGAGATCGTCTTCTGGCAGCAGCTGGCCGACCGGATGGCCGACGGGCAGCGCGGGGTCGACTTCATCACGATCGACGGGGGCGAGGGCGGTACCGGCGCCGCCCCGCTGGTCTTCGCCGACCACGTGTCGTTCCCGTTCCGGGTTGGCTTCGCCCAGGTCTACCGATTGTTCGCCGGTGCCGGTCTGACGGATCGGGTCACCTGGATCGGGTCAGGCAAACTGGGGCTGCCCGCCAACGCGATCGTGGCGTTCGCTCTGGGCGTCGACCTCGTCAACGTCGCGCGCGAGGCGATGTTGGCGATCGGCTGCATCCAGGCCCAGAAATGCCACACCGATCGCTGTCCGACCGGCGTCGCGACGCAGAACCCATGGCTGGCTCGGGGGCTGGATCCCGAGCAGAAGTCACACCGGCTGGCGAACTACGTCATGACGTTGCGCCGCGACCTGCTGAAGGTTTCGGAGGCGGCCGGCGTACGTCACCCCACCTTGCTCAGCCCGAACGCCGTCGAGATCCTCGACGGCGACCGCGAGAGCCGACCGCTCGCCGACGTGTACGGCTACCAGCCCGGGTGGGGGATCCCCGGACCTGAGATCGCCCGCGACATCGACGCGTACATGTCGCGCTATGCGGACCTGCCGGGAACCGATCGCGTCGTCCAGCACGAGCCGCTGAAGGTGGCGAAGGAGCCCAACCAGGCGACGGAATAGCCTCAGGTGAACCGGAACCAGCGCAGTGCGGCCAGTGCCGACACCGCGCCCCACACCGCCAGCACCGCGATGCCGAACCAGTCGACGGACAGCGACATCGCGCGGGTCAGTGCTTCGGTGAGCGCACCGGACGGGGTGAGTCGTGCCACCCAGGCGAGCGGGTGCGGTATCGCGCTGGTTTCCAGGGTCAGCGCGCCCAGTCCGGCGAAGACGAACCACAGCAGGTTGGCCACGGCCAGCACGATCTCGGCGCGCAGCGTGCCGCCCAGAAGCAGGCCCATCGCGGCGAAACCCGCGGTGCCCAAAGCGATCACGACCGCACCCAGTAGCAGACCCAGCGGGTGCGGACGCCAGCCCAGTGCCAAGCCGATGCCGCCGAGCAGCAACGCCTGCAGGAATACCACGGTCACCACGGCCAGCGATTTGCCCGCGATGATGCCCCACACCGGAAGTGCGGTGGCGCCCAACCGTTTCAGCGCCCCGTAGCGGCGGTCGAATGCCACGGCGATGGCCTGGCCGGTGAACGCGGTCGAGATCACCGCCAGGGCCATGATCGCCGGGACGAACACGGCGACGCGGTGGGCACCGAACGAGCCGAGCGGCAGCAGGGTGAGCCCGATCAGCAACGTGATCGGGATGAACATCGTCAGCAGCAGCTGTTCGCCGTTGCGCAGCAACAGTTTCAGCTCCAGGCCGTACTGCGCGGCCAACATCCGCGCCACGGTGCTTGGTCGCGGGTCGGGGCTGAAGGTGCCCGGCGGGAAGAGCTCGCTCGTCATGACCGCAACTCCCTACCCGTCAGCTCGAGGAAAACGTCTTCAAGGCTGCGCTGCTCCACCCGCACATCGGTGGCCAGCACGTCCAGCCGCGCGCACCACGCCGTGACCGTGGCCAGCACCTGCGGATCGATCTTGCCTTCCACCAGGTACTCGCCGGGCGAAACCTCTTTGGCCGCATAGCCTTCCGGCAACGCCGCTACCAACAGGGACAGGTCGAGCTGGCGGGGCGCGGAGAACCTCAGCTGGCCCTCGGCGCCGTCGCGCATCAGCTCCGCCGGCGTCCCGGACGCGACGGCCGAGCCGTGGTCGATGATCACGATCCGATCGGCGAGCTCTTCGGCCTCCTTGAGCTGGTGGGTGGTCAGCACCACCGTCACACCGTCACGGCGAAGCGCATCGATGAGCTCCCAGACCACCAGCCGCGCGTGGGCGTCCATGCCCGCGGTCGGCTCGTCGAGGAAGACCAGTTCGGGCCGTCCGACGAGAGCGCAGGCCAGCGCCAGCCGCTGCTGCTGGCCACCGGAGAGCCGGCGATAGGTGGTGCGTGCGGCATCGGTCAACCCCAAAGTGTCGAGCAGCCAAGCCGGATCGAGCGGATTCGCGGCGTAGGAGGCCACCAGATCGAGCATCTCGCCGGCCCGCGCGGCCGGGTAACCGCCACCGCCCTGCAGCATGACGCCGATCCGCTCCCGCACTCGCGCGTTGTCGGCCACCGGGTCCAGGCCGAGCACTTCGATGGTGCCGCCGTCGGGCCGCGTGAAGCCCTCGCACATCTCGACCGTCGTCGTCTTGCCTGCTCCGTTGGGGCCCAGCAGCGCCAGCACCTCGGCGGCGTGCACTTCGAGATCGAGATTCGACACGGCCGTCGTCGACCCGTAGTGCTTGGACACCCCGCACAGTCGCACGGGGATTTCGTGGCCGGAACTCACGGTGACTCAGCGTATGCGCCGGGCGCGGGGCGCGGCGCCGGTGGTTCGGTGGGCGGCTCCGACGGCTCCGGCGCCGGCGCAGCGTCGGGCTCCTGACCACTGAATGTCTCGTTGGTCCCGGGTACCTTGCGCCACGGCAGCCGGTGGAACGTCAGCGCGATCAGCATCAGCACGATCACCGTGCTGGCCAGGGTGGCGTCGACGATCTGGAAGAGGGCAAAACGGTCGCCGTTGGCGGTGGGCCCGAAGATCCCGACGACGAGGGACACCGCGATGGTGGCGATGCGGAAACCCGGCCGGGTGGCCCAGGCGGCCAGCGGAATGATCGCCCACAGCAGGTACCAGGGCTGCACGACGGGGAACAGCAGCACGGTCGCGCCCAGCGCGACGCCGAGCCCGCCGACCGGATGTAGGCGGCCGCGCAGCACGGCCAGCAGCAGCCAGGTGACCGTGATCATGATGATCAGCACGCCCATCGCGCGGGTGAGCGACAGCACGGCGGTGGTGTGGTCACCCAGCCCGAGCAGAATCCCCACCTGGCCGGTGCCCAGCGCCAGCAGCGTCGGCGGTGACATCCAGCTGCGCACCACGTTGGCGGTGCCGAGGGTGAAGATCCAGCCGAAGCCCAGGCCGCTGGCCCAGCCGATGATCGCCATCACCACCAGCGACAGCGACCCCATGAACGCGCTGGCCAGAAGGAACGCCCGGATGGTGGACCCCCAGCGGTATGCCAGGGCCATCCCCACAAAGCCCAGGGCCAACAGGCCCGGCAACTTCACCTGCGACGACATCGTGATCAGCACAGAGCCCAACACAAGCATCGCCGGCGGCATCCACTGCGCCCACTGGTCCCGGCCGTGCGGCCAGTGCATTGGCCGTGGCCACAGTGGCTTGGCGGAGTCGATGCCGCGCAGCGCGAATTCGGTCCCGGTGAGCATCAGGCCCAGCATCAGCGCCTCGTTGTGGATGCCGGCGACCAGATGCATCAGCAGCAGCGGGTTGGCCGCACCGAGCCACAGCGCGCTGACCTCGGCGACGCCGCAGCGGCGAGCGAGCCGCGGCACCGCCCATACGATCATCCCGACGCCGAGAAGCACCACCACGCGATGGCTGAGGACGGCGGCGACGATGTTCTCACCGGTCAGTGCCGAGATACCGCGACCGACCCAGAGGAACAGTGGCCCGTACGGCGCCGGCGTCTCGCGCCACAGGCTGGGAACCGACAGGGTGAAGACGTGATCGAGGCCGAGTCCGGGTGCCGGACCCACCTTGTACGGGTTGAGCCCGTTGGCCGAGATCTGACTCTGCGCCAGGTAGGAGTAGACGTCCTTGCTGTACATCGGGGGAGCGATGAGCAGTGGCACCACCCACAGCAGCAGGGTGTGATCGAGCTGACTACGCGTCATCCGGCGGCTGCCGAGCGCGAATCGGCCCAGCATGAGCCAGGCCAGCGCCATCATCACGGCGCCAGTGGTGGTCATCGTCAGCGAAACGGTCTGGATGCGCGACGGCAGGTTCAGCAGCCGCACCCCGAAGGTGGGGTCCTGCACGACCGGGCGCGCCCCGGCCCCGAGCGCACCTATCGCCATCAGCACCGTGCCGGTGGCGCCGAACAGCCGCGTCCGGCGCATGGCGCGGAATTCGGCGTCGTTCAGAGGCGCGCCAACGGTGCGTTCATCGCCGTGCAGACGGGCGATCGATGAACTCAGCGAGAGCTGGCGGGCTGCCACCACAGCACTCTATCCGGCGGCTTTTTCGCCCTCGGCTTGCTAAGGGTGCCCTTGCTAGACCTGGTTGGGGAATTGCGTAACACTGGTGTTGTGAAATTCCCGCCCGATGCTGACGCCGTGCCCGTGGTGGGCACCGTCGTGCATGACGGCCAGACCCGGCGAGCCATTGTGCAGCTTCTGGTCGAGTCGGGATCGATCACCGCAGCCGAGATCGGCCAGCGGCTGGGCATCTCCGCAGCCGGTGTCCGCCGGCACCTCGACGCGCTGATCGAGGCGGGCGACGCTCAGGCCAACGCCGCGGCGGCATGGCAGCAGGCGGGCCGCGGCCGACCAGCCAAGCGTTATCGGCTCACCGCGGCCGGGCGCGCCAAGCTCGAGCACACCTACGACGACCTCGCGTCCGCCGCGATGCGCCAACTGCGCGAAATCGGCGGGGAAGAGGCAGTCCAGACCTTCGCCCGGCGCCGGATCGACGCGATCCTGGCGGGAGTAAAGCAGGGTCCGGACGACGTTGAATCCACCGCGGAGCGGGTAGCCGACGCAATGACGAAGGCCGGCTACGCGGCGACCACGACGCGGGTGGGCGGACCCATGCAGGGCATTCAGATCTGCCAGCACCACTGCCCGGTATCGCACGTCGCCGAAGAGTTCCCGGAACTGTGCCAGGCCGAGAAGGAGGCCATGTCCGAGGTCCTCGGCACCCACGTGCAGCGGTTGGCGACGATCGCCAACGGCGACTGCGCCTGCACCACCCACGTACCGCTCACGCCGGTACCCCACTAGACCAGAACAACTTCGGTGCGCTGCCCGCGCCGAAGCCACCACGATCGTTGAAGGAGCGTCGCCATGACACTCACCCCGGACGTCAAGCCCGAGGCGTTGACCCAGGAGCAGACCATCGCCTCCCTGGGCAAGTACGGCTACGGCTGGGCCGACTCCGACGTCGCCGGCGCCAGCGCGCAGCGCGGACTCTCCGAAGCGGTGGTGCGCGACATCTCGGCCAAGAAGAGCGAACCCGAGTGGATGCTCGACATCCGACTCAAGGCGTTGCGCACCTTCGACAAGAAGCCGATGCCGAACTGGGGCTCCAACCTCGAGGGCATCCACTTCGACAACATCAAGTACTTCGTGCGGTCCAGCGAGAAGCAGGCCGCCACGTGGGATGACCTGCCCGCGGACATCAAGAACACCTACGACAAGCTCGGCATCCCCGAGGCCGAGAAGCAGCGCCTGGTTTCCGGCGTCGCCGCGCAATACGAGTCCGAGGTCGTCTACCACTCGATCCGCGAGGACCTCGAGGCCCAGGGGGTCATCTTCCTGGACACCGACTCGGGTCTGCGGGAGCACCCGGAGCTTTTCCGGCAGTACTTCGGCACGGTGATCCCGGCCGGGGACAACAAGTTCTCCGCGCTCAACACCGCGGTGTGGTCGGGTGGTTCGTTCATCTACGTCCCGAAGGGCGTGCACGTGGACATCCCGCTGCAGGCGTACTTCCGGATCAACACCGAGAACATGGGCCAGTTCGAGCGGACGCTGATCATCGTCGACGAGGACGCCTACGTCCACTACGTCGAGGGTTGTACCGCGCCGATCTACAAGAGCGACTCGCTGCACTCCGCGGTCGTCGAGATCATCGTGAAGCCCGGTGGCCGGTGCCGCTACACGACCATCCAGAACTGGTCGAACAATGTCTACAACCTGGTGACCAAGCGCGCCCGTGCCGAGGCCGGCGCCACCATGGAGTGGGTCGACGGCAACATCGGCTCGAAGGTGACCATGAAGTACCCGGCCGTGTGGATGACCGGCGAGCACGCCAAGGGCGAGGTGCTCTCGGTGGCGTTCGCCGGCGAGGGCCAGCACCAGGACACCGGCGCCAAGATGCTGCACCTGGCGCCGAACACGTCGAGCAACATCGTGTCGAAGTCGGTGGCGCGCGGCGGCGGGCGGGCGTCCTACCGCGGCCTGGTTCAGATCAACAAGGGCGCGCACGGGTCGCGTTCCTCGGTGAAATGCGATGCGCTGCTTGTCGATACGATCAGCCGCAGCGACACCTACCCCTACGTCGACATCCGCGAGGACGACGTCACGATGGGGCATGAGGCCACGGTGTCCAAGGTCAGCGCCGACCAGCTCTTCTACCTGATGAGCCGCGGCATGACCGAGGACGAGGCGATGGCGATGGTCGTGCGCGGCTTCGTCGAGCCGATCGCCAAGGAGCTGCCGATGGAGTACGCCCTGGAGCTGAACCGGCTGATCGAGCTGCAGATGGAAGGTGCTGTCGGATAGTGGTTCAGAATCTCACTGAAGCTGCCGAAGGGATCGTCAAGAACAAGGGCGAGCAGTTCAGCTCGTTCGATGTTGATGCCTTCGAGGTGCCCGGTGGCCGCGACGAGCTGTGGCGGTTCACCCCGCTGAAGCGGTTGCGCGGCCTGCACGACGGCTCGGCTGTCGCCAACGGCACCGCGCCGATCACGGTGACCGAGCGTCCCGGCGTCACGGTCGAGACCGTCCGTCGCGGTGACGAGCGACTCGGCCAGGGCGGCGTACCCAGTGATCGCGTTGCGGCACAGGCGTTCTCGTCGTTCAACTCCGCCACGGTCGTCACTGTCGCGCGCGACACCGAAGTCACCGAGCCGATCGAGATCACCATCGACGGCCCGGGCGAGGGCGGCGTTGCCTACGGCCACCTGCAGATCCGGGTCGAGGAGTTGTCGCGTGCGATCGTGGTCGTCGACCTGCGCGGCAGCGGCACTTACGCCGACAACGTCGAGATCATCGTCGGCGACTCGGCCGGCCTGGGCGTCATCTGGATCGCCGACTTCGCCGACGACATGGTGAATGTCAGCGCACATCACGCCAAGCTCGGTAAGGACTCGGTGCTCGGCCACGTCAACGTCACGCTCGGCGGTGAGGTTGTTCGGACCTCCACCACGGTGCGGTTCACCGGTCCAGGTGGGGACGCCAAGTTGCTCGGTACCTACTTCGCCGACGACGGGCAGTTCTTCGAGTCGCGGCTCCTGGTCGACCACGCGCAGCCGAACTGCAAGTCCGACGTGTTGTACAAGGGTGCGCTGCAAGGGGACCCGGATTCCAAGAAGCCGGATGCGCACACCGTCTGGGTGGGCGATGTGCTGATCCGCGCCGAGGCCACCGGCACCGACACCTTCGAGGTCAACCGCAACCTGGTGCTCACTGACGGTGCGCGCGCCGATTCGGTGCCGAACCTGGAAATCGAGACCGGCGAGATCGTCGGCGCCGGGCACGCAAGCGCCACCGGCCGATTCGATGACGAGCAGCTGTTCTACCTCCGCGCCCGGGGCATCCCCGAGCATCAGGCCCGTCGCCTGGTGGTGCGCGGCTTCTTCAACGAAATCATCGCCAAGATCGCGGTTCCCGAGGTGCGTGAGCGCCTGACCGATGCCATCGAACGGGAACTCGCCATCACTGAGTCGAAAGCAACCCAGCCATGAGCACTTTGGAAATCAAGGACCTTCACGTCAGCGTCGCCAACGAGGACGGTACCGAGAAGGAGATCCTCAAGGGCGTCAACCTGACCGTGAAGTCGGGGGAAACCCACGCGGTCATGGGACCCAACGGATCCGGCAAGTCCACGCTGTCGTACTCGATCGCCGGTCATCCCAAGTACCACGTCACCTCGGGGTCGATCACCCTCGACGGTGAGGATGTGCTCGCGATGAGCGTCGACGAGCGCGCCCGCGCCGGCCTGTTCCTGGCCATGCAATACCCGGTCGAGGTGCCCGGTGTGTCGATGTCGAACTTCCTGCGCACCGCGGCCACCGCGGTTCGCGGCGAGGCGCCCAAGCTGCGGCACTGGGTCAAGGAAGTCAAGGCGGCGATGACCGATCTGGAGATCGACCCGCAGTTCGCCGAACGCAGTGTGAACGAAGGCTTTTCCGGTGGCGAGAAGAAGCGCCACGAGATCCTGCAGCTGGGCTTGCTGAAGCCGAAGATCGCGATCCTCGACGAGACCGACTCCGGCCTCGACGTCGACGCCCTGCGCGTGGTCTCCGAAGGCGTCAACCGCTATGCCGAGGCCGAGCACGCCGGTGTCCTGCTGATCACGCACTACACCCGGATCCTGCGCTACATCCGCCCCGCATTCGTCCACGTCTTCGTCGACGGCCGGATCGTCGAATCCGGCGGCCCCGAGCTGGCCGACGAACTCGAGGAGAAGGGCTACGTACGCTTCACCCAGGCGGCGGCGGGAGCCTGACATGACCGCCTCGGTGGACCTGGATGTCACCGGCATCCGCGCCGATTTCCCAATCCTCAATCGGGTGATGCGGGGCGGACATCAGCTGGCGTACCTGGACTCCGGGGCGACGTCGCAGAAACCGCTGCAGGTTCTCGATGCCGAACGTGAGTTCCTGACCACCTCCAACGGTGCGGTGCATCGAGGTGCGCACCAGCTGATGGAGGAGTCGACCGACGCCTACGAGCAGGGCCGCGCCGATATCGCCGCGTTCGTCGGCGCCGCCGCCGACGAGCTGGTGTTCACCAAGAACGCCACCGAATCGATCAACCTGGTCTCGTATGTGTTGGGGGACAAGCGCTTCGAGCGTGCGGTGGGCCCCGGCGACGTCATCGTCACCACCGAACTCGAACACCACGCCAACCTGATCCCGTGGCAGGAACTGGCCCGGCGCACCGGGGCCACCCTGCGCTGGTACGGCGTCACCGAGGACGGACGCATCGATCTCGATTCGCTTCAGCTCGACGAGCGAGTGAAAGTCGTTGCCTTCAGTCATCATTCGAATGTCACCGGCGCGATCGCACCTGTCGGCGAAGTAGTGTCGCGAGCCAAAGCGGTCGGCGCCCTGACGGTACTCGATGCCTGCCAGTCGGTGCCGCATCAGCCGGTGGACTTCCACGCGCTCGACGTCGACTACGCCGCGTTCTCCGGTCACAAGATGCTCGGTCCCACCGGGATCGGTGTGCTCTTCGGTCGCCGGGAACTGCTGAACGCGATGCCACCCTTCCTGACCGGCGGGTCGATGATCGAGACCGTCACGATGGAGGCCACCACCTACGCGCCCGCACCGCAGCGATTCGAGGCGGGCACGCCGATGACCTCGCAGGTCGTCGGATTGGGTGCTGCCGCACGCTATCTCGACAAGCTGGGAATGTCCGCGGTCGAGGCGCACGAGAACGAACTGGTGGCCGCCACGTTGGAAGGCCTGGCCGGTATCCCGCAGGTGCGCATCATCGGCCCGGCCACGCTCGAGAACCGGGGCTCGCCGGTGAGCTTCGTCGTGGACGGGGTACATGCCCACGATGTCGGCCAGGTGCTCGACGACGACGGCGTGGCCGTGCGGGTCGGGCATCACTGCGCGTGGCCGCTGCACCGCCGGTTCGGTATCGCCGCCACCGCACGGGCATCGTTCGCCGTGTACAACACCGTCGGCGAGGTGGATCGGCTGGTGGCCGGAGTGAAGCGAGCGGTGGAGTTCTTCTCGTGAAGCTCGAGCAGATGTACCAGGAAGTGATCCTGGACCACTACAAACACCCGCACCACCGCGGGTTGCGGGAGCCGTTCGGCGCCGAAGTGCACCACGTCAACCCGACCTGCGGCGACGAGGTGACCCTGCGAGTGGCGCTGTCCGAGGACGGCGAACAGGTCACCGACATCTCCTACGACGGCCAGGGGTGCTCGATCAGCCAGGCCGCCACCTCGGTGCTCACCGACCAGGTGATCGGGTTGACCGTCGGGGACGCGCTGAAGACGGTGGCGGCATTCACCGAGATGGTGTCCTCGCGGGGAACCGTCGAAGGTGACGAAGACGTCCTGGGCGACGGAGTGGCCTTTGCCGGTGTGGCGAAGTATCCGGCCCGGGTGAAGTGTGCACTGCTGGGGTGGTTGGCGTTCAAGGACGCGGTGGCCCAGGCATCGCATCGAAAAGACTTGGAGGACAAACGATGACCGAGCCAAACCCCTTGATTGACGACATCGAGGAGGCCATGCGTGACGTGGTCGACCCCGAACTCGGCATCAACGTCGTCGACCTCGGTCTGGTCTACGACCTCAATGTCGAGAAGGGCGACACCGGAACGGTGGCGCTGATCGACATGACGCTGACCTCGGCGGCCTGTCCGCTGACCGACGTCATCGAGGACCAGACGCTGACCGCACTTGTCGGCGCCGGGCTGGTCAGCGAGGCCAAGATCAACTGGGTGTGGAACCCGCCGTGGGGGCCGGACAAGATCACCGAGGACGGTCGCGAACAGCTCCGCGCCCTGGGGTTCACTGTCTAATCTGAGCTGATGCTCACCGTTCCAGCCTTCGTGTGGCGCGGCGGGACGGTGGGCCGGGCCGTCGTCGTCGGTCTGGCCACCGGTCTCTTCCTCGGCCTGCTGGCCTGGCTGGACTCCGGACTGTGGTACGCCGGGCTCCTGGCCGCGGGCATCATCGCGGTGATCTACGGCATCTGGCTGGGCCGGCGAATGGTCAAGTACTGGCCCGGCGCCAAGGCATTGACCGGTGAACAGCGTGTGCGAGTAGCCGGAGTCGGCCGCTGGGGCGGCCGGATCGGCGACCCGGCGCTGGCGCAGCCGGTCGTCGACTACGCCGACGGGATGCGCAGGTCCGCCGAGACCGGGCGGCCATTTCGGTGGGTGGTTCCGCTGATCCTCGTCGTCGCGATCGGGACCGCGGTATGGGATGCGATATTCGGCTCCACCCGCGACATCGTCGCCTCCTGCATATATCTGGTGTTGCTGGGTTTCGAGCTGTTCTGGTGGCCCGGCCGCCGAGATCAATTGCTGGCCAACGCCGATCGCGCCCGGGAGCGGGCGGTGGCGCTCATCGAAAGCACTCGGGGAGCGGCCGGGTGAACGCACCCGTGGTCGCCGCCCGTCGCCAATTGCACGCCGTGGCGGAAAACTTTCTCGCGGGACCGCAGTACCGCGCGACGGGAACGATCCGGCTGGCCGTCCGGCCGGACGGCTTCAGCGCCACCACGCTGGCGATCGCAGTGCACGGGACCACGCTGGTGTGGGCCGACGGCAGCATCGAGCTGGCCGGTCCGGTGCGCGACATCGCCGCGGCCACCGGACTCGACGTGGGTCCGCCAGCGGAAACGGTGTACCGATCGGTGGCCGGGCTTGACCCCGACGCCGTGTTGGACATCGAAGCCGGCGCCGCCGACGCCATTTACCGCAGCCTCTATGCCGGCGGATTCGCTATCAAAACTGTTCTCCCACAAGCACACCCGGTGCTCTGGCCGGAGCACTTCGACGTGGCCGCCGCCGTCGACGAGGTCAACTACGGGGTCTCCGCGGGTGACGACTTCCACGAACTGCCCTACGCCTACGTCGGGCCGTGGAACTTCGCCACGGCGCCGCGGACCGGGTCGTTGTGGAACGCACCCTTCGGCGCCGTGCACGACCTCGACCTCACGGCCGACGTCGACGCGCTGGCCGCCGATATCGCCGAGTTCGTCAGGCGGGTTGAAGCAACGCTGTAAGCCGCGCGGAATCAACACGCCCCGCGGCGGTGTTGTGCACGGTCATGGATGATGCACGCGTGCACGATCTGTTCACCCCTCTGACGGTCGGATCGCTGACCGTGCCGAACCGGTTCGCGATGGCCCCGATGACCCGGACCGCCTCGCCGGACGGCGTTCCCGGACCCGACGTCGCCGCCTACTACGGTCGTCGCGCCGCCGGCGGCACCGGGCTGATCATCACCGAGGGTGTACGCATCCCGCACCCCGCCGCCGGCTGGCCGGACCGTATCCCGAACCTCGACGGCGACGACGTGCTGGCGGGCTGGCGCGCGGTCACCGACGCCGTCCATGCCGGCGGCGCCACCATCGCCGCACAGCTCTGGCACCAGGGCGTCGCACGTGGCGTGCACGACGGCGACCGTCCCGATCAGACACCGGTCAGCCCGTCGGGCATCGACATCGCGGGCGGCACCACCGGGCGGGCGCTGAGCACCGAGGAACTGCCCGAGCTCGCACAGGCGTACGCACTGGCCGCCACCAACGCCAAGGCCGCGGGCTTCGACGCCGTCGAGATCCACGGTGCCCACGGCTATCTGCTGGACCAATTCCTCTGGGAGCACACCAATCACCGCATCGATGAGTACGGCGGCTCGTTGGCGGCGCGCACCCGGTTCCCGGCCGAAGTCGTCGCCGCGGTGCGCGCGGCGGTTGGCCCCGGGTTCCCGATCATCTACCGGTTCTCGCAATGGAAGATGAACCGCTACGACGCGCAGGTGGCCGGCAGCGCGACCGAACTGGAACAACTGCTGGCTCCGTTGGTGGCGGCCGGGGTGGACGTGTTGCACCCGTCGACGCGGCGGCACTATCTGCCCGGCTTCGGTGACGAGCATCCGGAATTGAGCCTGGCCGGCTGGACCAAGAAGGTGACCGGCCTGCCCGTGATCGCCGTCGGATCCGTTGGCCTGGAAACCGAATTCCGGCCTGGGCAGGGCAGCGGGCCCATCCCGCCGTCGTCGATCGACCGCCTCCTCGACCAGTTCGAGGCCGGTGAGTTCGACATCGTGGCGATCGGCCGCGCCCTGCTCGCCGACCCCGCCTGGGTGAACCGGGTGCGCGACGGCAAGCTCGACGAGTTCGCCGGTTTCGATGCGGCCAGCGCGCTGGCCCGTTTGTATTGACAGCTGCAGGGAACACACAGCGACAAACAGACGTTAGGACTGACGTGGCTACCCAAGACCTGACCGCACAGAACTTCAACGACACCATCACCGGCAACGACATCGTGCTGGTGGACTTCTGGGCGTCGTGGTGCGGACCGTGTCGTGCCTTCGCGCCGACGTTCACCAAGTCGTCGGAGCAGCACCCGGATGTGGTGTACGGCAAGGTCGACACCGAGGCCGAGCAGGAGCTGGCGGCTGCCGCCGAAATCCGCTCCATCCCGACGCTGATGGCGTTCAAGAAGGGCAAGCTGATCTTCAACCAGGCCGGCGCCCTGCCGCCCGCCGCGCTCGAGGATCTCATCCGCCAGGTCAAGGAGTTCGACGTCGACGCGGCGATCGCGTCTCAGTCGCAATCCGAGTGATCCCGGTAGGCGCTACCGTGCAACGGTGATTCGTGACACTGGTTTCGTCCTCGTCGAAAAGCCGCAGCCCAACGTAGCTCTGGTCACCCTGAACCGGCCCGAGCGGATGAACTCGATGGCGTTCGACGTCATGCTGCCGCTGCGGGAAGTCCTCACCGAACTCCGGTATGACAACGACGTGCGAGCCGTCGTACTGACCGGCGCGGGTCGCGGATTCTCCTCGGGTGCCGACCACAAGTCCGCCGGCTCGATACCGCACGTTGCCGGATTGACCCGGCCATCGTTCGGGCTGCGCTCGATGGCGGTGCTCGACGATGTGATTCTCGCCATGCGCAAGCTGCACCAGCCGATCATCGCCGCGGTCAACGGCGCGGCCATCGGCGGCGGGCTGTGCCTGGCGCTGGCGGCCGATATCCGGGTCGCCGCCAGCGGCGCCTATTTCCGAGCCGCCGGCATCAACAACGGCCTGACCGCCAGTGAGCTGGGGCTGAGCTACCTGCTACCCCGCGCGATCGGCTCGTCGCGGGCGTTCGAGATCATGCTCACCGGCCGCGACGTCGACGCGCAGGAGGCCGAACGGATCGGTCTGGTGTCCCGGCAGGTCCCCGACGACGAGTTGTTGCCTGCCTGCTTCGAGATCGCCGGCCGTATCGCCGCGTTCTCCCGCCCGGGCACGGAATTGACCAAGCGGACGCTATGGAGTGGACTGGACGCCGGTAGCCTGGAAGCGCATATGCAGGCCGAGGGCCTCGGGCAGCTCTATGTGCGCCTGCTCACCGCCAACTTCGAGGAGGCGGTCGCTGCGCGCGCCGAGAACCGCGCCCCGGTCTTCACCGACGACAAGTAAGCCACCAAGGAGTAGCGCGCGTGATTACCGCAACGGACCTCGAGGTCCGCGCCGGCGCGCGCACGCTGCTCCTCGCCGAGGGCCCGGCACTGCGGATCCAACCCGGCGATCGCATCGGTCTGGTCGGCCGCAACGGCGCAGGCAAGACGACGACGATGCGGATCCTGGCGGGGGAGGGCGAACCCTACGCGGGCACCGTCGTGCGGACCGGCGACATCGGCTACCTGCCGCAGGATCCGCGTGAAGGCGACCTCGACGTGCTGGCCCGTGACCGGGTGCTGTCCGCCCGCGGTCTGGACACCTTGCTGTCCGATCTGGAAAAGCAGCAGGCGCTGATGGCCGAGGTCGTCGACGAGGCCGCACGTGACAAGGCGGTGCGCCGCTACGGCCAACTCGAGGAACGCTTCGCCGCCCTCGGCGGGTATGCGGCCGAGAGCGAAGCGGGCCGCATCTGCGCGAGCCTCGGTCTGCCGGACCGGGTGCTGACCCAGCCGCTGCGCACCCTCTCCGGCGGTCAGCGCAGGCGCGTCGAGCTGTCCCGGATTCTGTTCGCGGCCAGTGACACCGGTAGCGGATCGGCGACGACGCTGCTGCTCGACGAACCCACCAACCACCTCGACGCCGACTCGATCGGCTGGCTGCGGGGCTTCCTGCAGAACCACAGCGGTGGGCTCGTGGTGATCAGCCACGACGTCGACCTGCTTGCCGACGTGGTCAACCGGGTGTGGTTCCTCGACGCCGTCCGCGGCGAGGCCGACGTCTACAACATGGGCTGGCAGAAGTACCTCGACGCCCGCGCCACCGACGAGCAGCGCCGCCGCCGGGAGCGGGCCAACGCCGAGAAGAAGGCGAGTGCGTTGCGCGCCCAGGCCGCCAAGATGGGCGCCAAGGCCACCAAAGCCGTTGCCGCACAGAATATGTTGCGCCGCGCCGAGCGGATGATCGCCGAGCTGGATGCCGAACGCGTCGCCGACAAGGTCGCCAGGATCAAGTTCCCGACGCCGGCGCCGTGCGGTAAGACCCCGCTGGTGGTCAAGGGACTGACCAAGAACTACGGCTCACTCGAGGTGTTCACCGGGGTCGACCTGGCGATCGACCGCGGCTCACGCGTGGTGGTGCTGGGCCTCAACGGTGCCGGTAAGACCACGCTGCTTCGGCTCATCGCGGGCACCGAGACTCCTGACGCCGGCGGACTGGAACCCGGGCACGGACTCAAGATCGGTTATTTCGCACAGGAACACGACACGCTCGACAACAACGCGACGGTCTGGGAGAACATTCGGCACGCCGCCCCGGACACCGGCGAGCAGGACCTGCGCGGCCTGCTCGGCGCGTTCATGTTCACCGGTCCGCAGCTCGACCAGCCGGCCGGAACCCTGTCCGGTGGCGAGAAGACCCGTCTCGCCCTCGCCGGTCTGGTTGCGTCGACGGCCAATGTGCTGTTGCTCGATGAGCCGACCAACAACCTCGATCCTGCTTCGCGCGAACAGGTTCTGGACGCGCTGCGGAGCTACCAGGGTGCAGTGGTGCTGGTTACCCACGATCCGGGCGCCGCGGAAGCACTCGACCCGCAAAGGGTGGTGCTGCTTCCCGACGGCACCGAGGACTTCTGGTCTGAGGAGTATCGGGATCTCATCGAGCTTGCCTGACAGGCATTTCGGTCATTTCTCCCACGCCGGCGACCCACGCTCCTACTCTGTGGGCTATCGGCGCCGATCCACCGGGGAGGGTGATCATGAGGAAGCCCAACGAAGCTCGAGACCAGCTGTTGAACAACCTGCGAAACGCCTACGAGGGCGGCGCGAGCATTCGCACCCTGGTGGCTTCGACCGGCCGTTCCTACGGCTCGATCCACGCGTTGTTGCGCGAGTCCGGGACCACCATGCGCAGCCGCGGTGGACCCAACCATGTCACGCGTCGGTAGCCCGCACCGAATCCTCCACCAGATCCAGCACTGCCGAGAGTCGCTGGAGATCTTCACCGGCCGCAAGCCGCGCGACAAGGCCGTCGAGCACCAGGTCCAGATAGCACTGCAGCACATCGGGTGCCACGTCGTCGCGCAGCCGGCCCGCCTGCTTCTGCCTGCGCAGCCGCTCGGAGGTCGCCGACGCCAGCTCCGCTGAGCGCTCCATCCAGCCCTGATGAAACACCGGGTCATTGCGCAGCTTGCGGGCGATCTCCAATCGTGTGGCCAGCCAATCGAATTGGTCCGGTGCGGCCAGCATGTCGCGCATCACCTGGATGAGGCCCTCCCGCGAGGCGACCTCGGCCATCCGTGCGGCATCCTCGCGCGCAAGTGCAAAGAACAAGGTGTCCTTGTCGCGGTAGTGATGAAAGATCGCACCGCGCGACAGACCGATGGTCTGCTCCAGCCGGCGCACGGTCGCCTGCTCGTAGCCGTACTCGGCAAAGCAGCGCCGTGCGCCGTCGAGGATCTGGCGACGGCGGGCCGCCAGATGGTCCTCGCTGACCCTGGGCACGTCCGGCTAGCCGGCCCGCAACATATTGCGCAGCACGTACTGCAGGATGCCGCCGTTGCGGTAGTAGTCGGCCTCACCGGGTGTGTCAATGCGCACCACGGCGTCGAACTCGACAACCCGGTCAGTGCCATCGGCTTCATTTTTGCCGGTGGCCTTGACGTGAACGGTCTTCGGCGTCTTGCCGTTGTTGAGCTCTTCGATGCCGGTGATGTCGAAGACCTCGGTGCCGTCCAGTTTCAGCGACGCCGCGGACTCGCCGGCGGGGAACTGCAGCGGGATCACGCCCATGCCGATCAGGTTCGACCGGTGGATGCGCTCGAAGGACTCGGTGATCACCGCACGCACGCCCAGCAGGCTGGTGCCCTTGGCCGCCCAGTCGCGCGACGAGCCGGAACCGTACTCCTTGCCGCCGAGCACGACCAGCGGAATGTTCTGCGCCGCATAGTTTTGCGCAGCGTCGTAGATGAACGCCTGCGGCCCGTCCGGCTGGGTGAAGTCGCGGGTGTAGCCGCCGGAGACATCGTCGAGGAGCTGATTGCGCAGCCGGATGTTGGCGAACGTTCCGCGGATCATCACCTCGTGGTTACCGCGGCGGGAGCCGTAGGAGTTGTAGTCCTTCTTGTCCACGCCGTTGCTGTCGAGGTACTGCGCCGCCGGGGTGCCCGCCTTGATGTTGCCGGCCGGGCTGATGTGGTCGGTGGTAACCGAATCGCCCAGCAGGGCAAGCACTCTGGCTCCGGTGATGTCGCTGACCGGCTGCGGGTCGGCGGGCATGCCGTCGAAGTACGGTGGTTTGCGCACGTAGGTCGAGTTGGCGTCCCAGTCGAAGGTCTTGCCTGACGGCGTCGGCAGGTTCTGCCAGCGCTCGTCGCCCTTGAATACGTCGGCGTAGTTCTTCGTGAACATCTCTTTGTTGATCGCCGAGGCGATGGTGTCGGAGATGTCCTTCGACGACGGCCAGATGTCCTTGAGGAACACGTCGTTGCCGTCGCCGTCCGTGCCGAGCGGGTCATTCTCGAAGTCGAAGTCCATCGTGCCGGCCAGCGCGTAGGCGATCACCAGCGGCGGTGACGCCAGGTAGTTCATCTTCACGTCGGGGGAGATGCGGCCCTCGAAGTTCCGGTTACCGGACAGCACCGCGGTGACCGTCAGGTCGTTGTCGTTGATGGCCTTCGAGATCTCCTCGAGCAGCGGGCCGCTGTTGCCGATGCAGGTGGTGCAGCCGTAGCCGACGAGATAGAAGCCCAGCTTCTCCAGGTACGGCCACAGGCCGGCCTTCTCGTAGTAGTCACTGACCACCTGGGAGCCGGGGGCCATCGACGTCTTGACCCACGGCTTGGCGGTCAGGCCCTTCTCGACGGCATTCTTGGCCAGCAGCGCCGCACCGAGCATCACCGACGGGTTGGACGTATTGGTGCACGACGTGATCGACGCGATCGCGACCGCGCCGTGGTCGAGCACGAACTCGCCGCGTTCCGCGGCGCTCACCTTGACCGGCTTCGTGGGCCGGCCCTCGGCCCCGACGGCCGCGGAGTGCAGTGGTTCGGAACCGTTGTCGGCGAACGACAGCACCGCCGGGTCGCTGGCCGGGAACGACTCCTCGACGGCCTCGTCCAGCTTGGTCTGCGGGGCGGGGTTGCCGTTCTCGACGTAGTTGTGAATGTCCTTGCGGAACGCCGACTTCGCGTCGGAGAGCTCGATGCGGTCCTGCGGGCGCTTGGGTCCGGCGATCGACGGGACGACGGTGGACAGGTCGAGCTCGAGGTACTCGGAGTACTCGGCCTCGTGCTCGGGGTTGTGCCACATGCCCTGGGCCTTGGCGTAGGCCTCGACCAGCGCCAGCTCTTCGTCGCTGCGCCCGGTCAGCCGCAGGTAGTCGACGGTGACGTCGTCGATCGGGAAAATCGCTGCGGTCGAGCCGAATTCGGGGCTCATGTTGCCCAGGGTGGCGCGGTTGGCCAGCGGCACCTCGGCGACGCCCTCGCCGTAGAACTCGACGAACTTGCCCACCACGCCGTGCTTGCGCAGCATCTCGGTCACGGTGAGGACGACGTCGGTCGCGGTCACGCCGGGCTGGATCTCGCCGGACAACTTGAAGCCCACGACCCGGGGGATGAGCATCGAGACGGGCTGGCCCAGCATCGCGGCTTCGGCCTCGATACCGCCGACGCCCCAGCCCAGGACGCCCAGGCCGTTGACCATCGTGGTGTGGCTGTCGGTGCCGACGCAGGTGTCCGGATAGGCAACCCCGTCACGAACCATGGTGACGCGCGCCAGGTATTCGATGTTGACCTGGTGCACGATGCCGGTGCCCGGCGGCACGACCTTGAAGTCGTCGAAGGCGCCCTGGCCCCAGCGCAGGAACTGATAGCGCTCGCCGTTGCGGGAGTACTCGATCTCGACGTTGCGCTCGAAGGCGTCCGCGCTGCCGAACACGTCGATGATCACCGAGTGGTCGATGACCAGCTCGGCGGGGGCCAGTGGGTTCACCTGATCGGGGTTGCCGCCGAGGTCGCCGACGGCCTCACGCATGGTGGCCAGGTCGACGATGCAGGGGACCCCGGTGAAGTCCTGCATGATCACCCGCGCTGGGGTGAACTGGATCTCGATGCTCGGGTCGGCCGACGGATCCCAGTTGGCGATGGCATCGATGTGGTCTTTGGTGATGTTGGCGCCGTCCTCGGTGCGCAACAGGTTTTCGGCCAGCACCTTGAGGCTGTAGGGAAGTTTCTCGGTGCCGGGGACCGCGTCGAGGCGGTAGATCTCGTAGCTGTTGTCGCCCACCTTCAAGGTGTCGCGCGCTTCGAACGTGTTCAGGGACGAATTCGACGAATTTTCGCTGCTCACATCAACTCCCGGCGTTGTCCTCGATGCCGACGGGCTATGTCGACATCGGTCTCCATACTAACAGTACGGTTGTCCTGCTAAGCGGGCGGATGGGTATCCGCCGGTGTCGGCGGGCGGCCATCGGTCCGCCCTTCAGTCTTGTCTTCTCCGGCGCGTGGTGCCACCCCGTGTCGGGGCATCGAGGTACGGTTTCCGATCGTGACGATTCCGCACGCGCCGACCTTCATCCCCGTGGAGGTGTGCAGTAGTGCCGGGCTTGCCCCGTCGACTCCGGTCGACCAGTGTCTGGCCGCGGTCAAGGCTGATGTCGCCGCTGACGGCGTCGCCGCGCCGGCGGCCGATGTCGCGGGCCTGCAGAAGATAGTGGCCTCGGCCAAAGAACACGGCATCGATCTCAAGGTCGTCGTGATGGACAAAAGTCCGGCGATCGACACCCCGCTTCGCGATATCGCCACCGAGATCGGCAGCGCCAGCCCCGGCTCGACGGTGCTCGTGCTCAGCCCCGGCTGGGCGGGCACGTACAGCGGCACCTACGACCGGGTGATCCTCGAGGCGGGCCAGGATGTCGCAAAGACCGCCCCCAATCCGGTGGTCGGCACGCAGGCATTTGTCGACCAGTTGCAAACCCCCGACTTTCCCTGGACGGGATTAACGATCACGCTTGTGATCGGGGTGGCCGTAGCGGCTGTTTTGACCCGAGTTCTGCAGCTTCGGGCACGTCGCTCGCAAAATACCGTTACCCCGGCTGAACAGGGAAAATAGCCCTCTCTGGCAAATCAATAAGATTACTTTTCGGCAACATCCCGTAAATGACAAACATGTAATTCTTGCCGGAAGTTTCCTCTGCGACAAATGTGACGTACGGTGCAACTGTCGCCATTGTTATTGATGTGACTGATGTGACATCTGTTGCTGGCGTGACTGCACGTGTGGAGCAGAGGAGACCAGGGTCGAATGAGACGTTCCCAACGCGGCTCTCTTTTCCGGCCGGCCATTCGCATTGCCAAGCCGGTGTGTCCGTTGGCGCTCAGTGTCGCCATGACGTTCACGATGCCCGGACTGGCCCAGGCCGAGCCCGGGGCCGCCCCGAACATCATCGCAGGGCTCATCGCCGACGTCGCCGACGCGAACCAGCGGCTCCAGGACATCGGCGCCAAGGTGCAGGCCGAGCAGGAGAGCGTCAACAAGGCGCTGGTCGACGTCCAGGCCGCGCGGGATGCGGCGGCCGCGGCGAGTGCGAAGGTCGACGCCAGCGCGCAGGCCGTCAAGGACGCCAACGCCGCAATTGCCGACGCACAGAAGCGATTCGACGTCTTCGCGGCCGCAACCTATGTCAACGGGCCGTCGGCATCGCTGGTGATGGCGACCAACCCCGAGGACATCCTGTCCACCGCGGCGGCCGGGCAGACTCTGGCCGTCAGCTCGCAGCAGGTGATGACCGATCTGCAGCGGGCCCGCACCGAGCAGATCAACCAGGCGTCCGCCGCCCGGCTGGCCAAGGAGAACGCCGACAAGGCCGTCGCCGACGCCGAAGCCAGTCAGCAATCCGCGGTCAGCGCGCTGACCGCGGCCAAGCAGACGTTCACCGACCAGCAGGCCGAGATCAACCGGCTGGCCGCGGAACGCAAGACGGCCCAGGACAAACTCGACGCCGCCCGGCAGTGGTCCGCGCCGGCGAATTCGCCTGCGGCAGTACCGCAGTCGGCGGCTACCGGCCCGGCGACCCCGGGAGATCGCTGGGATCCCGCCGCCCCCGGTTCGCCCAAGGCGCCCGGCGCGGGCACGGCGCCGCCCTACGGCAGTGCGTCGGAATGGGACATGACGCTGCCGATGGTGCCCAGCGCCTTCGTCTCCGGGGACCCGATCCAGATCGTCAACGCGGTGCTGCAGATCGCGTCGTCCTCGGCGCAGGCCACCGCCCAGATGGGCAAGAGCTTCCTGCAGAAACTGGGCATCCTCAAGCCCGACTCGACCGGGATCACCAACGGCGCCATTCCCTACGCGAATGGCGCCCAGGCCTCCGAGTACGTGATCAAACGCGCCATGTCGCAGATGGGCGTGCCGTACTCGTGGGGTGGCGGCACCGCCACCGGCCCCAGCAACGGCATCGACAGCGGCGCAGGGACGGTCGGATTCGACTGCTCCGGCCTGATCCTCTACGCGTTCGCCGGTGTCGGCATCAAGCTTCCGCACTACTCCGGCTCGCAATACAACATGGGCCGCAAGATCCCGTCGTCCCAGATGCGTCGCGGTGACGTGATCTTCTACGGGCCCGGCGGCAGCCAGCACGTGACTCTCTACCTGGGCCAGGGCCAGATGCTCGAGGCTCCCTACACCGGATCGAGCGTCAAGATCTCACCGGTGCGCACCAGCGGCATGACGCCGTTCGTCGTCCGCTACATCGAATACTGACGGAGTTGTACCCATGTCTCGCAACACTTCTCGGCGGCTCTTCGTCGGGACGGTCCTGACGGCACTAGCGCTCGGGCTTGGGATCGCCGGCCCGGCCAATGCCGATCCGGGCGAGTGGGATCCGACGCTGCCCAAAATCCTGAGTGCGGGCGCCCCCGGTGACCCGGTCGCCGTGGCCAACGCCTCGCTGCAGGTCACTCAACAGGCCGCACAGGCGACCATGGACCTGGGCCGCAAGTTCCTGTCCGGTCTGGGCTTCGGCGGCTCACCGTCGGCACTGCCGGGCGGCCGGGTCCGCGGCCCGCAGGCCATCGAGTACGTGATCGCCCGCGGCGCCTCGCAGCGCGGCGTGCCGTATTCCTGGGGTGGCGGCGCGATCAACGGGCCCAGTGCCGGCGTGGAGGAAGACGCCGGCAAGGTCGGGTACGACTGTTCGGGCTTCACCCGCTACGCCTTCGCCGGCGTCGGGGTGCAGATTCCCAAGTACTCCGGCGACCAGTACAACGCCGGCAGGCACATCCCGCCGTCGCAGGCCAAGCGCGGCGATCTGATCTTCTACGGCCCCGCCGGGACCCAGCATGTCGCCCTGTATCTCGGCAACGGGCAGATGCTCGAGGCCTCCTCGGCGGCCGGGCAGGTCACCGTGAGTCCGGTGCGCACCGCCGGCATGACCCCGTATCTGACGCGCATCATCGAGACCTAGGCCGGCTCCGCTCTCGACGCGCCAGCGAACGGGGCACGTCGACGGATCTCAGAACGCCTGGAATAGTTGTGGCAGGGCACGGCGTGCCCGCCAAACCCAACAGCTCGTGGAGGAAGTCGATGACGTCACCAGGTGGGTCGCCCGCAGGCCCCGGATCGTTTGCCGGGCCGAGCGGAGCCCCGGCCGCCCCGCCGTCGGGCGGCAACGGTCTGGCCGGCGAGGTACACACCCTGGAACGGGCGATCTTCGAGGTCAAGCGCATCATCGTCGGCCAGGACCAGCTCGTGGAGCGCATCCTGGTCGGGCTGCTGGCCAAGGGTCACGTGCTGCTCGAAGGTGTGCCGGGCGTCGCCAAGACGCTGGCGGTCGAGACCTTCGCCAAGGTCGTCGGCGGCACCTTCGCCCGCATCCAGTTCACCCCGGACCTGGTGCCCACCGACATCATCGGTACCCGCATCTACCGGCAGGGCCGCGAAGAGTTCGACATCGAACTCGGCCCCGTGGTGGTGAATTTCCTGCTGGCCGACGAGATCAACCGCGCCCCGGCAAAGGTGCAGTCGGCACTGCTGGAAGTCATGGCCGAGCGCAAGATCTCCATCGGCGGCAAGACCTACGAGCTGCCCAAGCCGTTCCTGGTGATGGCCACCCAGAACCCGATCGAGAACGAGGGCGTCTACCCGCTGCCCGAAGCGCAGCGCGACCGGTTCCTGTTCAAGATCAACGTCGATTACCCGTCGCCGGAGGAAGAGCGCGAGATCATCTACCGGATGGGTGTCACCCCGCCGGAGCCCAAGCAGATCCTGGAGACCGGTGACCTGCTGCGGCTGCAGAACGTCGCCGCCAACAACTTCGTGCACCACGCGCTGGTCGATTACGTGGTTCGCGTCGTCACCGCGACCCGCCGGCCCGAGCAGTTCGGCCTGAGCGACGTCAAGGCCTGGGTGGCGTTCGGCGCCTCGCCGCGTGCCTCGCTGGGCATCATCGCCGCCGCCCGGGCCCTCGCGCTGGTGCGTGGCCGTGACTACGTCATCCCGCAGGACGTCATCGACGTCATCCCCGACGTGCTGCGCCACCGGTTGGTCTTGACCTACGACGCACTGGCCGACGACATCAAGGCCGAGACGGTGATCAACCGCATCCTGCAGACCGTCGCGCTGCCTCAGGTCAATGCTGTTTCGCAGCAAGGGCATTCGGCACCGCCGGTGGTTCCCGCCGGGGCGGGTGCCAACGGTCGGTGAGCGATTCGGAAACCGTCCACCCGCCTTCGTTTCAGCGCGGTGAGATCGGTGACGCCAAGCTTTCGGCGGCGCTGCGGACCCTCGAGCTCACCGTCAAGCGCAAGCTCGACGGGGTGCTGCACGGTGACCACCTCGGTCTGATCCCCGGCCCTGGCTCCGAGCCCGGTGAGTCGCGGATGTACCAGCCCGGCGACGATGTGCGCCGGATGGACTGGTCGGTAACCGCCCGCACCACCCACCCGCACGTTCGGCAGATGATCGCCGACCGCGAGCTGGAGACCTGGCTGGTGGTCGACATGTCGGCAAGCCTGGACTTCGGCACCACCGGCTGCGAGAAGCGTGACCTGGCAGTGGCCGCCGCGGCCGCGATCACCTACCTCAACAGCGGCGGCGGCAACCGGATCGGCGCGATCATCGCCAACGGCGACAAGATCACCCGCGTTCCGGCTCTGTCCGGCCGGATGCACGAGCAGACCCTGCTGCGGACGATTGCCACGATGCCCAAGGCACCGGCCGGGGTGCGCGGTGATCTGTCCGCCGCCATTGACGCCCTGCGCCGCCCCGAGCGTCGTCGTGGCATGGCGGTAGTGATCAGCGATTTCCTCGGTCCGATCAATTGGATGCGTCCACTGCGCGCGATCGCCGCGCGCCACGAGGTGCTGGGCATCGAGGTGCTCGACCCGCGTGACGTCGAACTGCCGCCGGTCGGCGATGTGATCCTGCAGGACACCGAGTCCGGGGTCACCCGGGAATTCACCATCGACGAGCAGCTGCGCGACGACTTCGCCCGCGCCGCCGCGGTGCACCATGACGAGGTGGCGCGCACGTTGCGCCGCTGCGGTGCGCCGCTGATGACGCTGCGCACCGACCGCGACTGGATCGCCGACATCGTGCGGTTCGTCGCGTCCCGTCGTCGTGGCGCCCTGGCGGGCAGCCAATGACACTGCCGTTGCTCGGGCCGATGACGCTGGGCGGCTTCGAACACCCATGGTTCTTTGTGTTCCTGCTCGTCATTGCCGGGCTGGTCGGGCTCTACGTCGTCGTGCAGTTCGCCAGGCAGAAGCGGATTCTGCGCTTCGCCAACATGGAACTGCTGGAAAGCGTTGCGCCCAAACGACCTAACAAATGGCGCCACCTGCCGGCCATCCTGCTGATCGCCTCGCTGGTGCTGTTGACGATCGCGATGGCGGGGCCGACGCATGATGTGCGCATCCCGCGCAACCGCGCCGTGGTGATGCTGACCATCGACGTCTCGCAGTCGATGCGCGCCACCGACGTCGAGCCCAGCCGGTTGGCCGCCGCGCAGGAGGCCGCCAAGCAGTTTGCCGACCAGCTGACCCCCGGCATCAATCTCGGGCTGATCGCCTATGCCGGCACCGCGACCGTGCTGGTGTCGCCGACCACCAACCGCGAAGCCACCAAGAACGCGATCGACAAGCTGCAGCTGGCGGACCGCACCGCCACCGGCGAGGCGATCTTCACCTCGTTGCAGGCGATCGCGACCGTTGGCGCCGTGATCGGTGGCGGTGACACCCCGCCGCCCGCCCGCATCGTGCTGATGTCCGACGGTAAGGAAACCGTGCCGTCCAACCCGGACAACCCGAAGGGCGCATTCACCGCCGCCCGCACGGCCAAGGATCAGGGCGTGCCGATCTCCACGGTGTCGTTCGGCACCCCGTACGGCTACGTCGAAATCAACGATCAGCGCCAGCCGGTCCCGGTCGACGACGAGATGCTGAAGAAGATCGCGGAGCTCTCCAGCGGCAATGCCTACACCGCCTCGAGCCTGCAGCAGCTCAAGGAGGTCTTCACCTCGCTGCAGGACCAGATCGGGTACGAAACGATCAAGGGTGATGCCAGCACCGGATGGCTCCGGCTGGGCGCGTTGGTCCTGGCTCTGGCCGCACTCGCCGCGCTGCTGATCAACCGCCGCCTGCCGGGCTGATCGCCGGTGGTCGATTTCGGTGCGGCCGACGGCAGGCACTAAGTTGACTCCCATGTCCGAAACCGCATCCGCAGAATCGGCCGACGCCAAACCGGCCGGCAGACCACCGTTTGTCTCCCGTTCCGTGCTCGTCACCGGTGGAAACCGGGGTATCGGTCTGGCGATCGCACAGCGGCTTGCCGCCGACGGCCACAAGGTGGCCGTCACCCACCGCGGCTCCGGGGCGCCCGAGGGACTGTTCGGCGTCGAGTGCGACGTCACCGACACCGCGGCCATCGACCGGGCGTTCAGCGAGGTCGAAGAACATCAGGGACCGGTCGAGGTGCTGGTGTCCAACGCCGGCATCTCCAAAGACGCCTTCCTCATGCGGATGACCGAAGAGCGGTTCACCGAGGTCATCAACGCCAACCTCACCGGAGCGTTCCGGGTGACACAGCGGGCGTCGCGCAGCATGCAGCGCAACCGGTTCGGCCGGATCATCTACATCGGCTCGGTATCCGGCATGTGGGGGATCGGCAACCAGGCCAACTACGCGGCCGCCAAGGCGGGCCTGATCGGTATGGCCCGTTCGATCTCGCGCGAGCTGTCCAAGGCCGGCGTGACCGCGAACGTGGTTGCTCCGGGCTATATCGACACCGAGATGACCCGCGCGCTAGACGAGCGGATCCAGGCCGGCGCGCTGGACTTCATTCCCGCCAAGCGGGTGGGCACCGCCGAGGAGGTGGCCGGTGCGGTCAGCTTCCTGGCATCGGAGGACGCGAGCTACATCGCCGGCGCGGTGATCCCCGTCGACGGCGGCATGGGCATGGGACATTAGAAGAGAAAAGGACTTTCAGGGACTTCACATGACTCTTTTGCAAGGCAAGCGGATCCTCGTCACGGGGATCATCACGGACTCGTCCATCGCATTCCACATCGCCAAGGTGGCGCAGGAAGCAGGCGCCGAACTGGTGCTCACCGGCTTCGACCGGATGAAGCTGATCCAGCGGATCGCCGACCGGTTGCCGAACCCGGCGCCGCTCCTCGAACTCGACGTGCAGAACTCCGAGCACCTGGACACCCTCGCCGATCGGATCTCCGAGACGATCGGCGAGGGCAACAAGATCGACGGTGTGGTGCACTCGATCGGGTTCATGCCGCAGACCGGCATGGGCATCAACCCGTTCTTCGACGCCCCGTACGAGGATGTCGCCAAGGGCATTCACATTTCGGCGTACTCCTATGCCTCGCTGGCCAAGGCCGTGCTGCCGATCATGAACCCGGGCGGCGGCATCGTCGGCATGGACTTCGACCCCACCCGTGCGATGCCGGCCTACAACTGGATGACGGTCGCCAAGAGCGCCTTGGAGTCGGTGAATCGATTCGTCGCCCGCGAGGCCGGAAAGGTCGGCGTGCGCTCCAATCTCGTTGCGGCAGGACCGATCCGCACGCTGGCGATGAGTGCGATCGTCGGTGGCGCGCTCGGCGAGGAGGCCGGTGCGCAGATGCAGCTGCTCGAAGAGGGCTGGGACCAGCGCGCCCCGCTCGGCTGGAACATGAAGGATCCGACGCCGGTCGCCAAGACCGTGTGCGCTTTGCTGTCCGACTGGCTGCCCGCCACCACGGGAACCATCATCTTCGCCGACGGTGGCGCCAGCACACAGCTGCTCTAGTGACAGCGTTTGATGCGCTTCTGGTGCTGTCCTTCGGCGGGCCCGAGGGGCCGGACCAGGTGATGCCGTTCCTGGAGAACGTCACTCGTGGCCGCGGGATACCGCCGGAGCGGCTGGCCGCCGTGGCCGAGCACTACCTGCATTTCGGCGGTGTCTCACCGATCAACGGCATCAACCGTGCCCTGATCGACGAGATCCGCGCCGAGCTCGCCGATCGCGGCGAGCAGCTGCCGGTGTACTTCGGCAACCGCAACTGGCATCCGTTGGTCGAAGACACCGTTGCGGCAATGGCTTCCGATGGAGTGCGGCGGGCCGCGGTGTTCGCCACCTCGGCGTGGGGCGGGTATTCCGGCTGCACGCAATACCAGGAGGACATCGCACGGGCGCGTGCCGCTGTTGGCGACGCAGCCCCCGAATTGGTGAAACTAAGGCAGTTCTTCGACCACCCGCTGCTGGTGGCGATGTTCGCCGACGCCATCGCGACGGCGGCTGCGACGCTGCCCGAACCGCTGCGGGCCCAGGCCCGGCTGGTGTTCACCGCGCATTCGATACCGCTGCGCGCCGCCGACCGATGCGGCCCGAATCTGTATGCCCGCCAAGTTCGTTACGCCGCCGCGCTGGTGGCCGCCGCGGCCGGCCACGGCGACTTCGACGTGGTGTGGCAGTCGCGGTCCGGGCCGCCGCAGGTGCCGTGGCTGGAACCCGATGTGGGCGATCATCTTTCACAGCTTGCGCAGGCAGGTACCAAGGCGGTGGTGGTCTGTCCGGTCGGTTTCGTGTCCGACCACATCGAGGTGGTCTGGGACCTCGACAACGAGCTGCGTGAGCAGGCCGACAATCTCGGTATCGCACTCGCGCGGGCCTCGACACCCAACGCGCAGCGCCGGTTCGCAAGGCTCGTACTCGACCTTGTCGACGAAGCGCGCGACGGACGCGAACCTGCGAGAGTCGTTGGCCCCGAGCCGGTTCCGGGCTACGGCTCCAGCGTCGACGGCGCGTTGTGCACGGACACGTGCGTGGCTAGTGCCAGGCCGAGTGCAGGATCGCGGTGACGGCGGCGATTCGGGCCGACCGGACCACGGTTGCCAGCGGACGCAGCGCGTCGCTGGCGATCTGAGCCTCTGATGCGCTCTGCGTGCCGATCGGCATCAGTCCCGAGCTGACCGTGATGATCGCGTCGACGTGTGCGGCGTTCTCCAGCACCCGAAGTGCCCGCGTCGGAGCGTGATCGGGGGCACGGTGGTGCCGTCCGGTCTCCAGCACCTGCTCGACGAGGCCACGCGGATCATCGATTCCGCCCGCGGCACCGAGCTGCAGCGCGCCCAGCGCCTCGGCGGCCGACCGTACCGCCGACCGCAGGCTGTACTCCGCCTCCCCGAGGTCGAGGTGATCGGTGATGGGGCGGTCCGGCAGCGAGTACACCGTCCACGAGAGCGCGCACAGCTCGGGCACCCGATCACCGTCGGGCAACTCGTCGTCGGCGTCGTCGTACTCGAAATCCGGGACCAGGCCGATGGTGTCGCCGCGAGGGCTCGTCACGATGATCGCCTCGCCGACTGCCAGGGCGTCACGCTGGAACTGAGTGCCCGCCGCCAGACCGCGGACATCGCCGGGCACCGGCAGCGCCAGGCTGATCGCGGGCGGCCCGGCATCTATCGCGCGGCCGGCGACGGTCCGCAGCGTCTGCAGCAGCGAGACGGCACCGGCGTCGTCGACGTCGGGCCAGGGCAGGCCGGTATGGCCGGCCGCAACCGAATCGTAGGCGGTCACCGAATGCGTTGGCGCCCATGCCGATAGCGCGTCAAGGACGTCGTCGGGCGCGGCCTTGCCCGCGAGCCAGGCATTGGCCCAGACGGAGAGCGAAACACTTGGGCACCACATGATGCTCGCAGTGTAGTGGTTCGACACCGAACCGGCTTTCTGCAACCGCTCAGCCATGTGCCGAGATATCCTGGCGCCATGCCCGCGGCGCTGATCTGGTTAGTGTTCGCCCTGGGTCTTGCCGGCGCCGAAGCACTGACCGGAGACATGTTCCTGTTGATGCTGTCCGGCGGTGCGCTGGCTGCCGCCGGATCGAGCTGGCTGCTGGACTGGCCGGTGTGGGCCGACGGCGCGGTGTTCCTGGTGGTCTCGGTGCTGCTTCTGGCCCTGGTGCGCCCGGCGCTGCGCCGCAAGCTCACCGCAGGCAAGGGCCTGCCCGAACCGGTGAAAGCCCTGGAGGGCAAGACGGCGCTGGTCCTGGACCGGATATCGCGCCATGAAGGCCAGGTGAAACTCGAGGGCGAAATCTGGACGGCGCGGCCCTACAACGACAACGATGTCTACGAACCGGGCGACCACGTCACCGTCATGCACATCGACGGTGCCACCGCAGTCGTCTGGAAGAACGACTAAGGAGAACTCGTCATGGACGGTGCCGTAGCCGGTTTGGTTCTGCTGGCGGTGCTGGTGGTCTTCGCCATCATCGTCGTCGCCAAGTCTGTCGCACTGATACCGCAGGCCGAAGCGGCCGTCATCGAACGGCTCGGGCGGTACAGCAAGACGGTTTCCGGGCAGCTCACGCTGCTGATCCCGTTCATCGACAAGGTCCGCGCTCGCGTCGACCTGCGCGAGCGGGTGGTGTCCTTCCCGCCGCAGCCGGTGATCACCGAGGACAACCTGACGGTCAACATCGACACCGTCGTCTACTTTCAGGTCACCAATCCGCAGGCAGCGGTCTACCAGATCAGCAACTACATCGTCGGTGTCGAGCAGCTGACCACCACCACGCTGCGCAACGTGGTCGGCGGCATGACCCTCGAGCAGACGCTGACCAGCCGTGACCAGATCAACGGTCAGCTGCGCGGCGTGCTCGACGAAGCCACCGGCCGCTGGGGCCTGCGGGTCGCGCGCGTCGAGCTGCGCAGCATCGACCCGCCGCCGTCCATTCAGGACTCGATGGAAAAGCAGATGCGCGCCGACCGTGAGAAGCGCGCGATGATCCTCACCGCCGAGGGCAGCCGGGAGGCGTCGATCAAGCAGGCCGAAGGGCAGAAGCAGGCCCAGATCCTGGCCGCCGAGGGCGCCAAGCAGGCCGCGATCCTGGCCGCCGAGGCCGAGCGGCAATCCCGGATCCTGCGGGCGCAAGGTGAGCGCGCCGCCTCCTACCTGCAGGCCCAGGGCCAGGCCAAGGCGATCGAGAAGACGTTCGCCGCGATCAAGGCCGGCCGGCCCACCCCGGAGATGCTGGCGTATCAGTACCTGCAGACCCTGCCGCAGATGGCCAAGGGTGAGGCCAACAAGGTGTGGCTGGTGCCCAGCGACTTCGGCTCGGCGCTGCAGGGCTTCACGAAAATGCTCGGCGCGCCTGGCGAGGACGGGGTGTTCCGCTACACGCCGTCGCCGGTCGACGACCATCCGGCCAAGTCCGACGAGGAAGACGCTGCAGAGGTCGCCGACTGGTTCGACACCCAGACCGACCCGGCGATCGCTCAGGCGGTGGCAAAGGCCGAGGCCGAGGCCCGCGCAACGGTGCCATCGGTCGGCGTCGCCGCGGTCCCACCGCCGCAGCAGATCGCCCCGCCGCCGGTTTCGTACCCTCCGCTCTCCGAGCAGCAGGCCCCGCCGGCTGACCCGCAGTACGCGCCGCGGCACGGCTCCGAGCAGCCGTAGCCGACCTACGGGGTGTTGGCGGCGACGTCGCCGCCGGCGCGGCGGTGACTGCGGATCTCGTAGACCAGGCCGGCGACGCCAACGGCCGCGGTGCAGACCGACACCAGAATCAGCAGCGGGCTGACGTTGCCGGTCAGGGCGTCGCCGAGGAAGACCACGGCGGCGGTGCCCGGGATCAATCCCGCCAGCGTGGCCCACAGATACGGCATCACCCGAACGGCTGAGGCGCCCGCGGCGTAGTTGAGCACCGAGAACGGCACGGCGGGAATCATCCGCAGCGAGAAGATCGCCTGCCAGCCGCGCTCCCGCAGCCGAGCGTCCACCGACACGAGAGCCGGATGGCTGACGAGCTTGCTGAACTGCCAGCCCACCGCGCGCACCAGCAGCAGCGCGATCAGCGCACTCAGCGCACTGGCCACCACGGCGATCGCCACGCCCAACCCCGGGCCGAACAGCAGGCCGGCGGCCAATGTGAACGCAGTGCGGGGGAAGGGGAACACGGTGACGACGACGTGCGCGGCCAGGAAGGCCAGCGGGAACCAGGCGCCGAGCGAGGTTGCCCAGTCCCGCAGCTGCACGGCGGTGGGCAGCGGCACCAACAGCACGATTGCGACGAGAATCACAGTGACGATCGCGGTGACGACGAGGCGCGTCCGGGATACCTGGCGCGCGGTGGAGATCACCGCTGAGCGCACACTGCGCCACGTGCTGCGAGCCTTCGATGTCACGTTCACCAAGGTTACGGCCCATCTGGGACGGCGCGCCGAGTGCGACGCGGGTTACCGGCGGGTAGGCGTAGTCGGCCACGTCACGGCCGAAGTGATCATTTAGCCTGATGGTCTGATGGCTGGTCCCGGTACGGGCTGCCCCATGCTGCGACAACAGGAGTTGCCGGTGTCAGTAGAGGTTGAGGAAGGCCGCGCCCGCTGGCGCAGCGCGGTGGCCGGCGTGCTGGCCAAGAGCAGCCGGAAAGACCCGGCGGATCTACCCGCCGAGCCCGAGACACTGCTGGATTCGCCCACCTACGAGGGCTTTGCGATCCGGCCCCTGTACACCGCACTCGACGAACTGCCCGAATCGCCGCTGCCGGGACAGTGGCCGTTCGTCCGCGGCGGCGACGCTCACCGCGATGTCGTCGCCGGCTGGAAGGTCGCCGAGGTCTTCCCGGGTCCGGGCTTCTCCGGCGCGGTCGCCGACGGCAACGCCGCGGTGTTGGGCGCCCTGAGTGACGGCGTCAGCGCACTGGTGCTCAGTGTCGGCGACACCGGTGTCGCCCCAGCGGATCTGGACCGGCTGCTGGAGGGGGTCTTCATCGAGCTCGCGCCGGTGATCCTGGAATCCGGTGCACAGTTCAGCGCCGCCGCCGAGGCCGTGCTGGCACTGGTGGCCGGTGCCGACGAGGCCCAGCGGGCTGGACTGTCGATCGACCTCGGCGCCGATCCGCTCACCGCGCCGCTCAGCGGCTTCGATGCACCCGGCATCGAGGAGGTGACCCGGGTCGCCGCGAATCTGATCGGCAGCACGGGGGTTCGCGCGATCACCATCGACGGACCGGCGTTCCACAACCGCGGTGCGAACGCGGCCTGGGAACTCGCCGGAGCGCTCGGGGCTGCCGTCGAGTACGTGCGTGCGCTGGTCGACGCAGGCATCCCGGTCGCCGATGCGCTGCGACAGATCAGCTTCCGGCTCGTCGCCGACGACGACCAGTTCCTGACGATCGCGAAATTCCGTGCGGCCCGCCAACTCTGGGCCCGGGTTGCCGACGTGGTCGGTCAACCCGACAACGGAGCGGCGACCGTGCACGCGGTCACCTCGTTGCCGATGATGACCCAGCGTGACCCCTGGGTGAACATGCTTCGCACCACGCTGGCCGCGTTCGGCGCCGGAGTCGGGGGAGCGGACACCGTGGCGGTGCTGCCGTTCGACATCGCGATCCCCAGCGGTTTCCCCGGCATCAGCGCCGGCTTCGCCCGCCGGATCGCGCGCAACACCCAGCTGTTGTTGCTGGAGGAGTCGCATGTCGGGCGGGTGCTCGACCCAGCGGGCGGTTCCTGGTACGTCGAGGACCTCACCGAAAGCCTTGCGGCCCAAGCCTGGTCGCACTTCCAGGACATCGAGTCGCGGGGCGGATTCGTGGCGGCCGTCGATCATGTCGCCGAGCAGATCGAACAGGTGCGCGTGCGCCGGGCCGACGACATCGCCCACCGTCGCACCGCGGTCACCGGGGTGAACGAGTTCCCCAACCTCTCCGAACCGCCGCTGCCGCACTTCGACTCCTCGGAAACCGTGCGGCGCTATGCGGCCGGATTCGAGGGGCTGCGGGACCGCTCCGACGCCTTCCTCGACCGCACCGGCGCCCGGCCCAGGGCGCTGCTGCTGCCGCTCGGCCCGCTGGCCGAGAACAACATTCGCGCGACATTTGCCGCCAATCTGTTGGCCTCCGGCGGGATCGAGGCAGTCAACCCGGGTACCGTCGACGCCGCCGGTGTCGCCGCCGCAGCGAACGGCCTCACGGTCGCGGTGATCTGCGGCACCGACGCGCGCTATGCCACCGATGCCTCCGATGTGGTGACGGCCGCGCGAGCCGCGGGCGTGACCCAGGTCTACCTGGCCGGCCCGGAAAAGGCGGTGGCCGACGCCGCGGCCAAACCCGACGGCTATCTGACCGCCAAAATTGATGCGGTCGAAGCACTTTCGTCCCTGCTCACCCAATTGGGGGCTTAGTTCATGACTGCCAGCACGAGCACCGTACCGAGCTTCGCCGACGTTCCCCTGCACGGCGATCAGCCCACACCGGCGCCGACTGAGGCCGCGGTCGCCGAGCATGTCGCCGCCGCCGCATCGACGCACGGTTACACCGCCGAGCAATTGGAATGGCAGACCCCGGAAGGTATCACCGTCAAACCGGTATACGTCGGCGCCGATCGGGACGCCGTCGTCGCCGCCGGATATCCGCTGGACAGCTTTCCCGGCGAACCGCCATTCATCCGCGGGCCCTATCCGACGATGTACGTCAATCAGCCGTGGACCATCCGCCAGTACGCCGGCTTCTCCACTGCAGCGGAATCGAACGCGTTCTACCGCCGCAACCTGGCGGCCGGCCAGAAGGGCCTGTCGGTGGCCTTCGACCTGGCCACCCACCGCGGCTACGACTCGGACCATCCCCGGGTGGCCGGTGACGTCGGCATGGCGGGGGTGGCCATCGACTCCATCCTGGACATGCGCCAGCTCTTCGACGGTATCGACCTTTCCACGGTCAGCGTGTCGATGACGATGAACGGTGCGGTGCTGCCGATCCTCGCGCTCTACGTGGTCGCTGCCGAGGAACAGGGTGTGCCGCCGGAGAAGCTGGCCGGGACCATCCAGAACGACATCCTCAAAGAGTTCATGGTCCGCAATACCTACATTTATCCGCCGAAGCCCTCGATGCGGATCATCTCCGACATCTTCGCCTACACCAGCGCCAAGATGCCCAAGTTCAACTCGATCTCGATCTCCGGCTACCACATCCAAGAAGCCGGTGCGACAGCCGATCTCGAGCTCGCATACACGCTGGCCGACGGTGTCGAGTACCTGAAGGCCGGCCGGGACGCCGGGCTGGACGTCGACAAGTTCGCTCCGCGGCTGTCGTTCTTCTGGGGCATCGGGATGAACTTCTTCATGGAGGTCGCCAAGCTGCGTGCGGGAAGGCTGCTGTGGAGCGAGCTGGTCGCCGAGTTCGGCGCCAAGAATCCCAAATCGCTTTCGCTGCGGACCCATTCGCAAACCTCGGGCTGGTCGCTGACCGCCCAGGACGCGTTCAACAACGTCGCTCGCACCTGCATCGAGGCGATGGCTGCAACTCAGGGCCACACCCAGTCGCTGCACACCAATGCCCTCGACGAGGCGCTGGCGTTGCCCACCGACTTCTCGGCACGCATCGCCCGCAACACCCAGCTGCTGCTGCAGCAGGAGTCGGGCACCACCCGGCCGATCGACCCATGGGCCGGGTCGTACTACGTGGAATGGCTGACCTATCAGCTGGCCGAGAAGGCCCGGGCACATATCGCCGAGGTTCGCGAGCACGGCGGCATGGCGCAGGCCATCAACGACGGCATCCCGAAGCTGCGCATCGAGGAGGCCGCCGCGCGCACCCAGGCACGGATCGACTCCGGCGCGCAGCCACTGATCGGCGTCAACAAGTACCAGGTGGACGAGGACCAGGACATCGAGGTCCTCAAGGTCGAGAACAGCCGGGTGCGCGCCGAGCAGATCGCCAAGCTGGCGCAGCTGCGCGCCGAACGTGACGAGGCGGCCACCCAGGCGGCGCTGGGCGAATTGTCTCGTGCCGCAGCCGCTTCCGGGCCGGTAGGCGAGGACGGTCTGGGTAACAACCTGCTGGCGCTGGCGGTCAACGCCGCGCGGGCCAAGGCCACTCTCGGTGAGATCTCCGACGCTCTGGAGAAGGTGTACGGCCGGCATCAGGCCGAGATCCGCACCATCGCCGGGGTGTACCGCGACGAGGTCGGGAAGGCCCACAACGTGAGTACCGCAACGGAATTGGTGGAGAAGTTCGCCGAGGCCGATGGTCGCCGGCCGCGCATTCTGGTCGCCAAGATGGGCCAGGACGGCCACGACCGCGGGCAGAAGGTCATCGCCACCGCTTTCGCCGACATCGGTTTCGACGTGGATGTCGGTTCGCTGTTCTCCACCCCCGAAGAGGTTGCGCGCCAAGCCGCCGACAATGACGTGCACGTCGTCGGCGTCTCCTCGCTTGCCGCCGGGCACTTGACCTTGGTGCCGGCATTGCGAGATGCGCTCGCCGAGGTCGGGCGCCCCGACATCATGGTCGTCGTCGGCGGTGTCATCCCGCCCGGAGACTTCGACGAGCTCTACGCGGCCGGTGCCACCGCGATCTTCCCGCCGGGGACGGTGATCGCCGACGCCGCGGTCGACTTGCTGCACAAGCTCGCCGAGCGGCTCGGCTACACGCTCACCTGATGCCCTCCGACGTCGCAGGGCTGGCCGAGGCGATTCGCGGCGGCGATCGTGCGGCGCTGTCGCGGGCCATCACGCTGGTCGAGTCGACCCGTGCCGATCATCGCGACCAGGCTCAGCAGCTGCTGCTGGAGTTGATGCCGAATGCGGGCGCGGCGCTTCATGTCGGCATCACCGGCGTTCCCGGGGTGGGGAAGTCGACCACCATCGAGGCGCTGGGCATGTACCTCATCGAGCGGGGCCACCGAGTCGCGGTGCTGGCCGTCGACCCATCGTCGACCCGCACCGGCGGGTCGATCCTGGGTGACAAGACCCGGATGGCCAAGCTCGCCGTCCACCCAGACGCATACATCAGGCCGTCGCCTACGTCGGGGACTCTGGGCGGCGTAGCGAAGGCGACCCGGGAGACCGTGGTGCTGGTCGAGGCCGCCGGATTCGACGTGATCCTGGTTGAAACCGTCGGCGTCGGGCAGTCCGAGGTGGCGGTCGCCAACATGGTGGACACCTTCGTGTTCCTCACCCTGGCCCGCACCGGCGACCAACTGCAGGGCATCAAGAAGGGTGTGCTGGAGCTGGCCGACATCGTGGTGGTCAATAAGGCCGACGGCAAGCATGCCACCGAGGCCAAGGCCGCCGCGCGCGAACTCACAGCCGCGATTCGCTTGATCTATCCACGCGAAACACTTTGGCGTCCGCCAGTTTTGACGATGAGCGCGATCGAGGGGACCGGCTTGTCCGAGCTGTGGGAGACCGTGCTCAAGCACCGTGACGTGCTGAGCAAGGCCGGCGAGTTCGACGCCCGACGGCGCGAGCAGCAGGTGGACTGGACGTGGTCGATGGTGCGCGACGCCGTCCTCGACCGGGTGCTGAACCATCCGGCCGTCCGCAGTCAACGGTCCGAGATCGAGCGTCAGGTGCGTGAGGGCGAACTCACCCCGGCGCTGGCGGCCCAGCGGCTCCTCGCGGCCGCTGGACAGTCAACCTGACGGGCCGCGGGCCAAGCTAACAAAATGGCAACAATTTGTTACAGATGTGCTTAGACCGATTAAATTCTCAGCTGTGACTCAGGTGACTCCGGGACGCGACACCCTGCCCCACGGGCTGCAGGGTGCTGCTGATCCGCACTTCGCCTGCGCGCTGCGCAACTTCTCGGCGATGTTCCCGCATCCCCGGTTCGGTGGCGGTGCGCTGGCGGTCTACCTCGACGGCCAGCCGGTGGTCGACGTGTGGACCGGGTGGTCGGATCGGCGGGGGCGGCAACGCTGGTCGGCGGACACCGGCGCGATGGTGTTCTCCGCAACCAAGGGTGTGGCCTCGACCGTCATCCACCGGCTCGTCGACCGCGGCCTGATCGACTACGACGCACCGGTGGCCGAGTACTGGCCCGAGTTCGGCGCCAACGGCAAGGCTGCGATCACCGTCCGCGACATGATGCAGCACCGCGCCGGTCTGGCACACCTACGCGGGGTGCGCCGACGCGACCTGCTCAACCACGTCGTGATGGAGGAGCGCATTGCAGCGGCACCGGTCGGCCGAAATTTCGGCAAGCCGGCCTATCACGCGCTCACCTATGGCTGGCTGCTGTCCGGCTTGGCCCGCGCGGTCACCGGCATCGGGATGCGGGAGCTGATCCGCACCGAGGTGGCCGCGCCGCTCGATACCGATGGGATTCACCTGGGTCGGCCGCCGGCCGGCGCGCCCACCAGGGCCGCCTCGATCATCGGCCCCCAGATGAACATCCCCAACCCCTTCTTCAACACCATCGCCCCCCGCATCGCGGCCTTCGAGTTGTCGGCCATTTTCGGCTCCATGTACTTCCCCGGCATGAGGTCGACGGTGCAGGGTGCCATGCCGTTGCTCGACAGCGAGCTGCCCGCGGCCAACGGTGTCGCGACGGCACGCAGTCTGGCCCGCATGTACGGCGCCATCGCCAATGGCGGCGAGATCGATGGCAAGCGCTATCTGTCCGCCGAATTGGTGGCGGGCCTCACCGGCCGTCGCAATCTCACCCCGGACCGCAATTTGATTCTGCCGCTGGCTTTCCACCTCGGTTATCACGGGCTGCCGATTCCTGGGCTACTGCCCGGCTTCGGTCACGTCGGCCTCGGCGGCTCACTCGGCTGGGCGATCCCGGAGGCGGGACTGTCGTTCAGTTTCGTGCACAACCGGCTGCTCACCCCGTTCGTGCTGGCTGACCAGGCCGGCTTCGTCACCACCGCCGCCCTGATCCGGCGGGGTGCGGCGGCCGCGCGTAAGCATGGGTTCACGCCCGTCACCGAGTTCGGCGCACGGTTCCCGGCCGCCTCGGCGGGGGTCGTCGCGGGTTAGCTCCGCACCCAGATTCTCGGTCTGAAGCCTTGCTGTGGCATCCCGGTGCTCGGGAACTTGCCTGATCGCAGGGTTGCGGGCCGACCCCGCCGGCCTCGCCACAGGTCCTCGTTCGGGGCTCCAGCTAACTTTCACAGGGAGTTCACAAGACCCCCTTATGCCGGTGACAAATGTCACGGAGTGCCCGATGAACCACCTATTCGGCCCTTTTTCTGGAAAAGTTCGCCAATTATCTGCGAATAGCCGGTCATTTCTCTAGAGCCATTTGCTGACTCCGTCCGCGAAATATCAGCGCGCTGGTAATCGAAGTTTCGGTGGGAGTGGAAATGTGGTCTTAATCACGTTTCCGTGCTTTCTGCTATTGAAATCTCAGCCTACTCTCAGGTTAGTAGCCATCTCCTGTGTAACAGAACGGTAGCTGCAGGCTAGAGGGTTTTCTGATGCTGAGGCAGGATAGCGGAAACTCTCAGGGTCGCCACGCTATCACGGTGGCCAAGGGTGCCCTTGGGCTCGATGTCCGGCCTTATCGAGTGGTGGCTGGCAAGCAATTCGGGTGAGCCCTTCGCCCAATCTGGAAACCGGCATATTTTGAATTTGCTATAACGCCGTTGATGCCAAATTGTGTCCGAATTGCGATAGTAAACACTCTGCAACTTCCAACTTGCCCCGGAAAACAGGGGCGGTGGAGGCATCCCGATGGTTGCTCAGTTGCAGACTCATCATCAAACATGCTGGTCAAAGGCTTGGATAGCGCAGTCAATGGAAGCGCTGAGAATATCTCGCCGGGAAGCGTTGTCTCCAGATCAGCTATCGGTTATCCGCCAGTCGGAGGACACCCTTAGGGTCAAAGGTCACTTTGTCCAAACCCCAATCAAAAAGTCGAAACATTTGTCGCGCACTTAACGAAAAACAGCTAGGCTACCGAGGACATTGGCAACTTTGACTCGGTGCTTTGAGCTAGATGGTCGTGTTTCGTTGCCTTGGCCAGTGCCAAGAGAGGTGTGAGCGGACGTGCGTCAGACATCTGTCACCCCCATCGCCGTAGTCGGCATGGCGTGCCGGTTGCCCGGTGGTATCGACTCGCCTCACAAGCTGTGGGAAGCGTTGCTCGAGGGTGCCGATCTGGTCACTGAAGTTCCCGCTGATCGATGGGATGCCGAGGATCTCTACGACCCGGAGCCCGGTGTGCCGGGTCGCTCGGTGTCGAAGTGGGGTGCGTTCATCGATGACGTCACCGGTTTCGATCCCGATTTCTTCGGCATCAACGAGCGCGAGGCCACGGCGATGGACCCGCAGCACAGGGTGCTGCTGGAGACCAGCTGGGAAGCCATCGAGCAGGCGGGCTTCACGCCGTCGTCGCTGTCCGGAACGTCGACCGGCGTCTTCATCGGCATGTCCCACGACGACTACGCGATGGTCACCAGCGACGCCGGCGCCTTCGACCAGGCCTACGCCTTCACCGGCAATCCGTTCAGCATGGCCTCGGGCCGTATCTCGCACGCGCTCGGTTTGCACGGCCCCGCGCTGACCACCGACACCGCCTGCTCCTCGAGTCTCGTCGCGGTGCACCAGGCGTGCCGCAGCCTGCATGAGGGTGAGAGTGACATGGCCCTGGCCGGCGGCGTGATGCTGATGCTGGACCAGCGTCTCTACGCCTCGTCGTCGGGGCAGGGCATGCTGTCGCCGACCGGACGCTGCCACTCCTTCGACGTCGCCGCCGACGGCTTCGTGCGCGCCGAGGGCTGCGGGATCGTCGTGCTCAAGCGCCTCGACGACGCTCAGCGCGACGGCGACCGCGTCCTCGCCGTCATCAAGAGCACCGCCTCCAACCAGGACGGCCGCACCGAGAACATCCTGACGCCGTCGCGCGACGCCCAGGTGTCGGTGTTCGAGGCCGCGCTGTCCGCCGCCGGCGTCGACCCCGCCACGGTCGGCATGGTGGAGGCGCACGGCACCGGAACGCCGGTGGGCGACACCATCGAATTCAACAGTGTCTCCAGCGTCTACGGCACCGACGGACCCTGCGCCCTGACGTCGGTCAAGAGCAATTTCGGCCACGCCGAGTCCGCGGCCGGCGTCCTGGGCCTGATGAAAGCCGTTCTCGCCGTGCACCACGGCGTCGTGCCGCAGAACGTGCACTTCAACCAGCTGCCCGAGCAGCTCACCAGGATCCAGACGGGCATGTTCGTCCCGTCCGAGAACATCCCGTGGCCCAAGAACGGGGGACCCCGCCGCGCGGGCGTGTCGTCTTACGGCATGTCCGGCACCAATGTGCACGCGATTCTCGAGCAGGCGCCCGATGCTCCCGTGGTCGTCGACGCCGCCAAGACCGACGCCGCCAAGGATCTCCTGGTCTTCCCGGTGTGCTCCAGCTCGGTCGACGAGCTCCGCAACACCGCTGGGCGCCTGGCTGATTGGGTCGAGGCCGCCGGCGACGATCTGTCGCTGCCGGACCTGGGCTACACGCTCGCCCGCCGGCGCGGACACCGCCCGATGCGCACGTCCGTCATCGCCGACGACCGCGCCGAGCTGATCGCCGGCCTGCGCCACGTCGCCGAGGGCGACGACCCGTTCCAGCCCGCCGTCGGTCACGACGACCGTGGCCCGGTGTGGATCTTCTCCGGCCAGGGCTCGCAGTGGGCGTCGATGGGCACCGGTCTGTTGGCCACCGAGCCGGTCTTCGCCGCGAAGGTCGCCGAGATCGAGCCACTGATCGCCGCCGAGTCCGACTTCTCGGTCACCGAGGCGATGACCGCCCCGGAGACCGTCGAGGGTATCCACCGGGTGCAGCCGACCATCTTCGCCGTTCAGGTCGCGATGGCCGCCACGATGCGGTCCTACGGAGTTGCGCCCGGCGCGGTGATCGGCCACTCGCTGGGCGAGGTCGCAGCGGCCGTCGTCTCCGGCGCACTGTCCCTGGAGGACGGCGTCAAGGTCATCTGCCGCCGCTCGCTGCTGTGCCTGCGGTTGGCCGGCGGGGGCGCGATGGCGTCGGTCGAGATGCCCGCCCAGCAGGTCCGCGAGGAGCTCGAGCAGCAGGGCATCGAAGACGTCGTCGTCGCCGTCGTGGCATCGCCCAAGTCCACCGTGATCGGCGGCGACACCGAGACCGTCCGCCGGATCGTCGCAGGCTGGGAGGCCCGCGAGATCATGGCCCGCGAGGTCAACGTCGACGTGGCGTCGCACTCGCCGCAGGTCGACCCGATTCTCGACGAGCTCGCCGAGATGCTCGACGACATCACTCCGATGGCTCCCGAGGTGCCGTACTACTCGGCGACCTCCTTCGACCCGCGCGAGCAGCCGTACTGTGACGCCGACTACTGGGTCGACAACCTGCGCCACACGGTCCGGTTCTCGGCTGCCGTCCAGACTGCGCTGGAAGACGGTTTCCGGGTGTTCGGCGAACTGGCGCCGCACCCACTGCTGATCCGCGCCATCGACCAGACCGCGGCCACGCTGGACATCTCCGTGGCCGCGCTGGCCGGGATGCGACGCGGTCAGGAAGTGCCGCACGGCATGGGCGAGTTCCTCGGCGACCTCTACTCCGCCGGAGCGCAGGTCGACTTCTCCGTGCTGTACCCGGTCGGCCGGCTGGTCGACGCACCGCTTCCGACCTGGGCGCACCGCAACCTGGTCCTGATGCCGGACGGCACCGAGAACCAGACCCGCGGCACGCACCTGGTGGCGGCCCACCCGCTGCTGGGTGCGCACGTCCGCCTGCTGGAGGAGCCCGAGCGCCACGCCTGGGCGGCCGAGGTCGGAACGTCCGCCCACCCGTGGTTGGTGGACCACCAGATCAACAACGTCGCTGCGCTGCCAGGTGCGGCCTACTGCGAGATGGCGCTGGCCGCCGCGCGCACCGTGTTCGGTGACGACGCGGAGGTCCGTGACGTCACGTTCGACGCGATGCTGCTCCTCAAGGATCTGACCCCGGTCAGCGCCACGGCCGAGGCGGACACCACTGGTGTCCTGCACTTCGTGGTCGAGACCGACGCCGAGGGCGAGCGTGAGCAGCGGGCCAGCGCCGTGCTGACCGCGGGCGAGGCCGGCGAGCAGCCGCGGACGTACGACATGGACGCGCTTCGTGACGCCCATCCCAACCATGCCGCCGGTGACGGCGTGCGGCAGTGGTTCGACGGCCGCGGCGTGCAGTTCGGTCCGGCGTTCACCGCGCTGCAGGCCGTCAACGCGGCCGACGAGAACGCCGACACCGTGCTGGCCGAGATCGGGTTGCCGACCTCGATCCGCAATCAGCAGACGTCCTACGGAGTCCACCCGGCACTGCTCGACGCCTGCTTCCAGTCGGTCGCGGCCCATCCGGGCGTGCAGTCGTCCGGCACCGGCGGTCTGCTGCTCCCGCTCGGCGTGGACCGTCTGCGCGTGCACGGCCCGGTCCGCAACGCCCGGTACTGCCTGACCCGCATCACCTCGCTCGACGGGTCCACCGTCCAGTCCGACATCGACCTGCTCGACGACTACGGCACGGTGCTGTTCACCGTCCAGGGTCTGCGGATGGGCAGCGGCATGTCGGAGAGCAATGAAGGCGACCGGGTGCTCAACGAGCGGTTGCTCGGCATCGAGTGGCGCCAGCAGCAGCTCGCCGAGGTCACCCAGACCACGTCTGCGACGTGGTTGCTGGTCAGTACCTCCGACACCGTCGACCTGCTGGCCTCGGCGCTGACCGACGCGCTCAAGCTCGCCGACGCCGACGTCACGACGATGTCCTGGCCGCAGCAGGCCGACCATGCCGCCAATGCCGAGCTGCTCGCGTCCTACTTCTCCGGCGGCAGCTTCGACAACGTCGTCGTGGTCTCCCCGGCCCGCGTCGCCGGCTGCCCCGAAGAGCAGCTGCCGCATCGCGGGGGAGAGCAGGTCCGCCACCTCGTGCGCGTCGCCCGCGAGCTGGCCGACACCGCCGGCGACGCGCCCCGGCTCCACGTGATCACCCGCAACGCTCAGACCGTGCTTTCCGATGACCGGCCCAATCTGGAGCAGGCGGGCCTTCGCGGCCTGCTGCGGGTGATCGGCGCCGAGTACCCGGAACTGCGCCCAAGCCAGATCGACGTCGACGACGATGTCGACGCCAAGCTGGTGGCCCGCGTGTTGCTGTCCGGTTCGGAGGAGGACGAGACCGCCTTCCGCGCCGGCACGTGGTACACCGCGCACCTGTTCCCGAACCCGCTGCGGCCCGACGAGCGCTACACCACCGTCGTCGATCACTCCCGCGACGGCATGCGGCTGGAAATCCGTACGCCCGGTGACATGCAGACCCTGGAGCTGGCGGCGTTCGACCGCATCCCGCCCGGGCCCGGGCAGATCGAGGTGGCGGTCACCGCGTCCAGCCTGAACTTCGCCGACGTCCTGCTGGCCTTCGGCCGCTACCCGAGCTTCGAGGGTCTGCACCCGCAGCTGGGCATCGACTTCGCCGGTGTGGTCACCGCGATCGGCCCGGACGTCACCTCGCACCGGGTCGGAGACCACGTGGGCGGCATGTCGCCCAACGGCTGCTGGGGCACGTTCGTGACCTGCGATGCCGATGTTGCCGTGACCCTGCCGCCGGGCCTGCGTGACGATCAGGCCGCCGCCGTGTCCACCGCGTCGGCGACCGCCTGGCACAGCCTGGTCGACCTGGCCAAGATCAAGGCCGGCGACAAGGTGCTGATCCACTCCGCCACCGGCGGTGTCGGTCAGGCGGCCATCGCGATCGCCCGGCACGCCGGGGCGGAGATCTTCGCCACCGCCGGTACCGAAGAGCGCCGGGACATCGTGCGCGCGATGGGCATCGAGCACGTCTACGACTCGCGAAGCGCAGCCTTCGCCGAGGAGATCCGCCGCGACACCGACGGCTACGGCGTGGACATCGTGTTGAACTCGCTGACCGGTGCTGCTCAGCGGGCCGGCGTCGACCTGCTGGCCTTCGGTGGCCGGTTCGTCGAGATCGGCAAGAAGGACATCTACGGCGACACCCGCCTCGGGTTGTTCCCGTTCCGGAAGAACCTGTCCTTCTACGGAGTCGACCTGGCGCTGATGGCGACCACGCACCCCGAGCAGATCCGCGAGCTGCTGGACACCGTGTACCGGCTGACGGCCGAGGGCGTTCTGCCCCAGCCGGAGACCACGCATTACCCGCTGGCCGATGCGGCCACCGCGATCCGCGTGATGGGTGCCGCCGAGCACACCGGCAAGCTGCTGTTGTCGGTGCCAAAGGTGGGTCACAGCAGCGTCGTCGTGCCGCCGGAGCAGGCCAAGGTGTTCCGCGGGGACGGGTCCTACATCATCACCGGTGGCCTCGGCGGCCTGGGCTTGTTCCTCGCCTCGAAGATGGCCGCGGCGGGCTGCGGCCGGATCGTGCTCAACTCGCGCTCGGAGCCGAAGCCCGACGCACTGGCCGAAATCGAGCGCATGCGGGCCGCCGGAACCGAGGTCGAGGTCGTCAGCGGCGACATCGCGCTGTCGGAGACGGTCGACCGCCTGGTGACCGTGGCCACCGCGACCGGCATGGCCGTGCGCGGCGTGCTGCACGCGGCCGCGGTCGTCGAGGATGCCATCCTGCCCAACATCAGCGACGACCTGATCGACCGGGACTGGGCCCCCAAGGTCTACGGAGCCTGGCATCTGCACCGGGCCACCACCGCGCAGCCGCTGGACTGGTTCTGCTCGTTCTCCTCGGCGGCGGCCCTGCTGGGCTCACCCGGTCAGGGCGCCTACGCCGCGGCCAACAGCTGGCTCGACGGGTTCACCCACTGGCGTCGTGCGCAGGGCCTGCCTGCCACGGCGGTTGCCTGGGGCGCCTGGGATCAGATCGGTGCGGGCAAGCACCTGGCCGCCTCGGGCGACACCACGATGATCAGCCCGGAGGAAGGCGCGCGGGCGTTCGAGGCGCTGCTGCGCCACGACCGTGCCTACAGCGGTTACGCACCGATGATAGGGACGCCGTGGCTGACCGAGCTTGCCGGGCGCAGCCCGTTCGCGGAGGCCTTCAAATCCAGTGGCGATCGTCCCGCAGACACCAGCACCTTCCGGGCCGAGCTGCACGAGCTACCGCGCGAGGACTGGCCGATGCGAGTTCGTCGATTGGTATCGGAGCAGCTCAGCCTGATTTTGCGGCGCTCGATTGATCCGGATCGGCCGATTTCCGAATACGGTCTGGACTCGTTGGGCAACCTGGAACTGAGGACGCGCATTGAAACTGAAACGGGGATACGCGTCCGATCGATGGATATAACGACTGTCCGGTCGTTGGCCGAGAGCCTGTGCGAAACACTGGCCGGCGTCATAACGTCAGCTGCATCCCGCTAATAGGGTCGAAGGGGTAATTAGGGTGGTTGCACTAACAGCAATCCATGACTGGGTAGACGCGCCAGGCAAGGTCGTGTCGTGGAGCCCGTCACCGGCCTGCCTGAAGAAAGTTCAGGACGCGCCGATCAGCGATGCTCCGGCCAGCTATCAGCAGGCCCAGCACATCCGCAGCTATCGCAATCACACGGCCAATGGCCTGGAGATGGCGCGGCTGCTGATCCCGGCGTGGAACATGCCGGGCAAGTGTGACGTCCGGGCGATGACCTTCGTCATCAACGCCTACCTGCGGCGGCACGACACGTTCCACAGCTGGTTCGAGTTCTCCGCCGACGAGAACGGTGCGGAGCAGATCGTCCGCCACACGGTGCAGAACCCGAACGACATCCAGTTCGTGGCCACCAAGCACGGTGAGATGAACTCCGCCCAGTGGAAGAAGCATGTGCTCGACACCCCGAGCCCGTTGGAATGGGATTGCTTCCGCTTCGGTGTCATCCAGCGCGAGGACCACTTCACGTTCTACGTCAGCGTGGACCACCTGCATGCCGACGCGATGCTGATGATGGCGCTGTTCGTCGAAATGCACATGAACTACGAGGCGCTGGCCGGGGGTGGCGCACCGCTGCGGCTGCCCGAGGCCGGCAGCTACCAGGATTACTGCACCCGTCAGCACGAGTACACCAAGCAGCTGACCATGGATTCGCCCGATGTCCGGGGCTGGCTGAACTTCCTGGAGAGCAACGGCGGCACCATGCCGACGTTCCCGCTGCCGCTCGGCGATCCGTCGGTGCACTGCAGCGGTGACCTGCTCACCGTCCAGCTGATGGACGAGCACGAGTCGGACCGCTTCGAGTCGGCCTGCACCGCGGCCGGTGTGCGCTTCATCGGTGGCGTGTTCGCCGCGGCAGCGCTCGCTCACCGGCAGTTGACCGGCGACGACGACTACCACGTCATCACCCCGACCACGACGCGCAGCACTCCCGCGGAGTTCATGACCACGGGCTGGTTCACCGGTGTGGTCCCGCTGTCGGTGCCCGTTGCCGCCCGCAACTTCGCCGAGGTCGCCCGGGCAGCCCAGGAGTCCTTCGACTCCGGGATGCCGCTGGCCAACGTGCCGATCGAGCGGGTCTACGAGCTGGCGGAGTCCGAAGAGACGCCGCGCATCCGGCCGGCCGGTCCCGGCGTCCCGATGCTGTCCTACCTCGACGTGGGCCTGCCGCCACTGAACCCGGTGATCATGTCCCAGTGGTATGCGCTCAACGGGCACATCTACACGGACCTGGGTGCGGCCAATCAGGTCGGCATGTGGGTGAACCGCCGTGCCACCGGCACGATCATCACGGTCGCGTACCCGGACAACCCGATCGCCCGCGAGTCGGTCGCCGAGTTCGTCGAGCTGATGAAGTGCATTTATCTTCGGGTGGCCGACGGCCGTTCCGAGCTGGTTTCGTCGTCGTCTCGCGTGCCCGCCGCGACGGTCTGATCTCCGTGGGCGACGATCGCCGCCGAGGCTCACGCCTCCGGCGCCGGGCCGTTCGGCCTGCACCCGACAATCCTGCACCCGACAATCCTGCACCCGACAATGTGGTGCCGTATGCGGATCAGGCGCTGCTGTTGGCACTGCGTGGCGCGGGCCAAGAGGCCGTCATGCAGCTCATCTGGATCTACGAGCACGAGCTCGACCTTGACGGGGTGCGGCGCTTCCACCAGAACTTCGGGCACGGGTTGGTCGGCCGCCTGATCGAGCGTTCAGCGCTGCCGTTCGGTCGGCACCGCTGGGTCTCGGTAGCCGGCCCGCAAACCCCACTGGAGATCGCCGACCACCCGCGGCCCCGCGAAGAGTTGTGGGACTGGGCCCACGAGCAGGTCGAATTGCCGCTCGATCCCGAGATGTCGCCGGCCTGGCGGGTGGGCGTCCAGTCATTCACCGACGGCACCAGCGCGGTGAGCCTGGTCGTGTCCCACACGATCGTCGACGGCGCCGGCATCGTCGCGTCCGTCATCGCCGCGATCCACGGCAGCGGTAAAGACCTCGGTTATCCGCCTCGGCACTCGCGTACCCGCACCCGCGCGGTGATCGAGGATCTGCGCCAGTTGGGTGCCGATCTGCCGGAGATCGGGCGAACACTGGTCAAGGCGGCGAAGGTCGCGACACGGCGCAGGGACGAGCTGGTGCGCCCGAGCGAACCGGTGTCCGCGCCCGCTCGCGGTCGCGGTCAGCCGGTCATGACGGCGTTCACGACTGCCGTCATCGACATCGAGCAATGGGACGCACGCGCGAAAGCGCTTGGTGGGAACTATTTTTCGCTGGTGGCCGGATTCGCCGGCAAGCTGGCTCAGCACATCGGACGCATCCGTCCCGGTGATGGCGCGGCAACGCTGATGATCCCGGTCAGCGAGCGCGACAACCCCGGCGGCGAGACCGGTGGCAACGTGGTGACGATCGCCAACGTGACGTTCGACCCGGAGCCGGTCGCGAACGATCTCACCGGTGCTCGTGCGGCGATCAAGAAGGGGCTGGTGACCGCGCGGGCGACGCCCGACGAGATGGTCGAGTTGCTGCCGCTGATCCCTTTCGTGCCGAAGCGGGCGATGGGCCGGATGGCCGACATGGCGTTCAACTTCGCCGCCGACGTCCCGGTTTCCTGTTCGAACATGGGCGATGTTCCCGACGACCTGCTCAAGATCGACGGCACACAGGCTGAACGCCTCTACTTCGGCGGTGTCGACCGTAATCTCACTCTCGACGTCCTCGAACGGCGGCGCGGCCTTATGACGGTGGCATCGGCGCGCCTCGGGGGCAAGGTCATCCTCCCGGTGATGAGTTATCAGCCCGGCGCGGATAATTCGCGCACCCGATTGCGCGAGGTGATCGCCCAAACTCTGGCAGAGTTCGAATTGTCGGGCACCATCGAGTGAGGTTTGTGCAGTGAGCACGCAATCTGAGGAGCATCGGCTCGAGTTCTTCGACCAGACGGCATTCGAGCTGATGCGCGCCACCGGGCGCGGCCAGCTCATGCAGTGCGTCTGGGTCTACGAGCACCCCGTCGACTTCGAGGGGCTTCGGCGCTTCCACCGCAACATCGCGGACTCGCTCGGCGGCCGGCGCATCGAGCGCTCACCGCTGCCGTTCGGCCGACCGCGGTGGGTCCAACCGCGCCAGGCGCCGTCGGAGATCCAGATCAACGAAACGCCCCGCCCGCGTGACGAACTCATGGCGTGGGCCGACGAGCTCGCTACCTTGCCGATCGACCCCGAATATGGCCCCACCTGGTACCTGGTGGTCCAGCCGCTGACCGACGGTGCGACCGCGATCAGCATGGTGGCTTCGCATGTCATCGGCGACGGCACCGCCGCCGGACTCGCCATCTTCGAGGCGGTCACCGGCAACGTCCGGGACGGGGGATATGACCGGCCGGGCTCGCGGACCCGTCGCCAGGCGCTGGCCGCCGATGCGCGCCAGGCCCTGCGGGACTTGCCGCAGACGCGCAAGGCGCTTGCGACGGGGGCGAAGTTGGTGTGGAGCAAGCGCCGCGACATCGCCCAGTCCAGGAAGCGGCGCGCCCGCGAGGCGTCGCTGGAGGAGATCGTCCACGTGCCATCGGTGGCGGCGTTCGTCGACATCTCCGAGTGGGATGAGCGGGCGGAAAGCCTTGGCGGAAACGGCTATTCGCTCCTCGTGGGTGTCACGGCGAAGCTGGCCGAGCGATTGGGCCGACGTCGCAAGTCCGACGGTGCCGTGACGCTGGTGATCGCGATCAACCTGCGCGAGAGCCTCGACGACGATCGGGCCCTGGCGATGGCCTTCGCGAATGCCACCGTCGACCCGGAGAAGGTGACCGTCGACCTGACCGAGGCGCGCACCGTCGTGCGCGAGTCGCGCCAGATGGCCAAGGACCAGACCGACCCGGCGATGGAACTGTTCCCGCTCATGCCGTGGCTGCCCAAGCCCGCGGTCAAGGGCGTGGCCGAGTTGCTGTTCTCGTATTCCGAAGACCTTCCGGTGTCCTGTTCCAACCTCGGCGACCTGCCGCCGCAGATCGCTCAGGTGGACGGCACGACCGCGGAGAAGGTCGTGCTGCGGGCCCTCGATCAGAACGTCACCCGCCGCGAGATCGAGCGTTCGCACGGCCAGCTGGTCGTGGTGTCCGCGCGACTCAACGGCAAGGTCGTGATCTCGATCGAGGCCTACGAGATCGGTGCGGACAACACCAAGCAGCGACTGCGGGACCTGGCCGCTCAGACGTTGACGGAGTTCGGGCTCAACGCGGTCATCGAATAGCCCGGCTCACAGGCCGTGCAGCCCGATCCCGATCAGGACGAGGCCGAGCACCGCGAGGAAGGCTCCGACGTGTTTGCGGGTACGGGTGCGGATCCAGTTATTGAAGTGCTGCACCCAGATTCGGGTTCTCGCAGGTGCGACGAGGAAGCTCAGCAGCGGCAACCACGCGACCAAGCCACCCAGTAGAAGAAACGTCAGCACCGCGGCTGCCTGCTCGAGCGGCGGGGCTTGCGAGGCGATGATGAGCGCGAGCAGTGCAAAATAATCGACGCTCGGCATCGCGAGCGTCGCGCCGAGCGATCCGGACAACAGTGACGATTCGCCCTTCAGGAACTGGCCGAAGCGGTGGACGAGTTTCTTCAGCCCGGTGGGCGGTGGGTCCTCTGTCTCGGCGACACCGTCGGTCGCGGCCCGGTTGGGCACCTCCGCCATCGACGGGTGAGAAGCCTTGCGCAACTTGATGTTTGAGGCCAGCACCGCTCCCAACAGCATGGCGACGATTCCGATGCCGATCTGAATGTAGGCCGGGTTGACGCTGCCGCTGCTCAGAAAACTGTGATGGAAGACGAACAGGACGACGAATCCCACGGTGAGGCTGACCGTCAGGCCGGTGCAGAGGAACCCGAGCAATTGGCGAACGGGCCGTTGCTTGGTCAGCAAAAAGGCGATCGCGCCGACCCGCGCCGGTTCGATGCTTATCGCAAAACCGAGCAGAACGACGGTTGTCCACACGAAGGCGAATCCTACCTTGCCAGCCGATTTGCCCGCGTGGCTCGCTTACCTGGTGACGGAGTTGCCGGCGGTCGCTTCGAGGAGGTCGGCGGCCTTCGCGACGCTGTCCGACGGGGCGGTCATCTGGGTAGCGAGCAAACGAGCCCGTTCGGCTGTTCCGGGCGTGAGCACTGCCCGGAGATCGCTCAGCAGCGAATCGCGCGTGGTGGCGGTGAACCGCCTGGACCTGCCGACGCCCAGCCGAGTGACCTGTTTGCCCCATAGCGGTTGTTCGGCCGCCACCCACAGCACCAGGGTGGGGACACCGGCGCGGACGCCGGCCGCAGTGGTGCCCGCGCCGCCGTGGTGCACCACGGCCCGGCACGACGGGAAGACGGTGGCGTGGTTGACAGCGGGAACGACCTTGACGTGTGGGGCTGTCATGGCGTCGACGTCCGAGAATCCCGCGCAGAACAGGGCCCGCTCGCCGAGCAGGTCGCACACGTCGGTGATCATGCGAACCGCGGCGGTGGGGGAGTCGAGTGGCATGCTGCCGAAACCGAAGTAAATGGGCGGGGTGCCCGCGGCGATCCACGACGCCAATTCCTCGTCGGTGTCGGTGGGCATCTGCAATGTCAGTGACCCGACGAGGGGGCGCCGATCGTCCCATTCGCCCACCAGTCCCGGGAAGAAGACCGGGTCGTAGGCCTGGATCTCCAGGGTTTTCGCGGCGACGATGCGGGCCACCGGCCGGGTCGATGCCGCAGGCAGGCCCAAGGCGACCCGCTGTTGGCTCTCGGCCGGTTTCAAGATCCGCCAATGCATCCATTCGCCGGCCGCATAGCCGGCGCTGACCACGGACAACGGCACGTGCACGGGCAGGAGTTGAGTATTGGCGCGGACGGGGAAGTAGTGCACCTCGGCCAGCGGCAGCCCGCGGTACTCGGCGATGTTGGCGGCGATTTCCTGATACGCCGTACCGCTCACGACCAGGTCGGCGCCGTCGGTCATGGCCAGCAGTGTGTCACTCATGTCGGCCCAGCCGCGGGTGGCGGCTGCCCGGGCTTTCCGCAGTGCGTTCAGCGGGTTGCCGAGCCGGAGCCAGTCCGCCGGGGCCGCCGCGGTGAGTGCATCCGGGCGTTCGAACACATCACCTTGCAGCTGTTGTTGTGAGTCGGGTCCGTACGCGACGGTCGTCGGCAACCCCGCGGATCGGACAAACGCGACGAGGTTGGGTGGGACGGCCATGTGCACGTCATGCCCGCGGCGCTGCAATTCGAGGCCTACCGCCGCACAAGGCTCGACGTCACCACGGGTGCCGTGAATGCTGACCGCGATCTTCATCGATCACCATTATCGGGTGCGCCGCCGCGGGGCACGCGTCAGCCAGGGGTTCGGGTGAACCACCGGGTCTTGATGCGCCACGAATGTGCCGAAGTCACCGCGAAGCCGGCGCCGCAGAAGCAGGCGAAGAACCAGACCAGGGTGCCGCCCTCGAGATCCTGAAGAGGGGGGACGTAGGCGGTGATGATGCGAATCGTGCAGGCGAGGATGCCGCTCGCCGACGACACCAGGTAGATGTTGGCAATGCGTCGTGACCGCGGGTCCTGGCGCAGGACGAACAGCGCCCGCGACCCGTAGCCGAGCAGATAGATCAGCGTCCCGCACAGCAGGAGCCAGTAGGCCGACAGCCAGAAGTCGGTCGGCACGGTGAAGAAGTCCGAACGATAGATTTTCGCGCCGTTGCCGATTGAAAAGGTTGCCAATAGCAAGGGAATGCAGAGCGTCGCCGGGCGCTCGACATATTGCTTGAATGCGGCCTGCGTCGCGTTGTCGTCCTGCAGCCGGCCGAGTGCGTTGTAGACGATTGCCGAAGCTGCCACGACATAGCAGTCATGGCCGATGTAGTCCTCGAGGTTCCATACTCCGGTCAGCGAGTGCAGCAGCTGACCGATGGTTTCGGACGCGAGCGGGGACATCAGGAACACCGCCGCACCCTGCAGTGCGATGTTCAAAGTGGCGGCTACTTCCCACCGGCATGACCAGGTAAGCCGCCTGATCCACAAGCTCCACGACACGAACCCAAGCGTGATCGTGATCAGTGCCCCAAGACCCATGCTTTCGTCGCCTTACGCCCCCGAATAACTTCAGCAAATACTACAGCGGAGGAGCGTCGAGTCGAGGCTTCAATTCTGAGAGTTTCGGCGGATTACGCGTCGCAGTTATATTATTAATTGTCGCCACCGTAAATGGCGAGGAGTCAATGTAATGCTGGAGTTCTTCGCGACTCATGAGTCCGAATCGGACTTGTAAGTCGGGATAACTCAGCCCGAATCGGGAAGCCACCAGACGCAACTCTTCGGCGTTCGGATAGTCGTGCTCCTTCACCCGCCGGTAATAAGTGCTGCTGGAGGTGCCTAGCGCGTCGTAGATGTCCCTGGCCTCGATGTCCCCGTCGAGGAGGTAGTCAAGCAAGGTTTTGAGCTGGCGTCCGTTCTCATCGGTCCTGGGCACGACTCACAATAACCCGAACTCCCGGTATTGGGTACCGGCGACTGGATACGACAAATTGATATGTTTATTGACACCACCGTCACACTTATGGGATTGGTCTCCCATATATGGGACACGACCGCTACGGTGGGGGCATGGTTGCACCTGTGACCTACCCGTCTAGCAATGTGCGGGTAGTCGACGATGAGATTCCCGGCCGGCCTCGACCAGAAGATTTGGTTCGATTGCCGGCGCCCCTGTCCCACGAACTGACCGCCGAACTGGACGGAGCCGTCGAGGCTGCGCGGGTCGGCGTGGAGGAAATCCTCTTGGCCGCTCTGGGCCGGGCGATCGCCCGCACCATCGGCGTCGGTTACGTGACGGTCAGCGGCTTGACCACAGTTCAGCCCCTTCGGCTGTGCTGTGCCGACTCTCGAGGCATGGATGCCAACGCGTTGTTGGCCGACGTCCGCGAAGCGCTGATGCCAGCCCGGCTCAGTACGTCGCCGGCCGACGTCGCGTTCTCGTTCCTCGGGTTGCCGCCGGAGCCGTCCCTCGGGCCGCTGCAACTGGCTGACGGTCCCGCGCTGGGCATTCTCGCCTACCGCGCCGACGGCGAGCTGCAGATGGACTGGTGGTACGACTCGCGCAGGCTGGATCACTGCACGGTCGAAGAATTGACCAACCAGTTCCGACTCGGCCTGATCAGCGTGACCTCCGAGGCCACCTGAGGTCTACGACACCGGCCACGGGCTAGAATTCTGCCAACGGCACCGATCCGGCCATCACCGGGGAGCCTTCGGAAGAAAGGCCCGCGCCGCGGCGCGGAAACGACCGAGTAGAACCGAACGGGTGGGCCCGTCACAGCCTGTGAAGAGCGACGCACAGCGACGTGCGTAAGCGGGGTGGTACCGCGGCGCTCGCGCACCGGCGCGTCGTCGTCCCCGTGTCCAGACAGCTGGCACAGGAGACAACGTACCCGTGACCGATAATGGCTACCCGAAGCCGGCCGGTGGCTCACCCAACTTCCCGGCCCTCGAACTCGAGGTGCTCGACTACTGGGCGGCCGATGACACGTTCCGGGCCAGCATCGCCCAACGTGATGGCGCCGAAGAGTATGTCTTCTATGACGGTCCGCCGTTCGCCAACGGTCTGCCGCACTATGGGCACCTGCTGACCGGGTACGTCAAGGACATCGTGCCGCGCTACCGCACCATGCGCGGCTACAAGGTGGAGCGGCGATTCGGCTGGGACACCCACGGTCTGCCCGCCGAACTCGAGGTGCAGCGGCAGCTCGGCATCACCGACAAGGCCCAGATCGAAGAGATGGGCATCGAGAAATTCAACGACGCCTGCCGGGCCTCGGTGCTCAAGTACACCAGCGAATGGCGCGAGTACGTGACCCGTCAGGCCCGCTGGGTCGACTTCGACAACGACTACAAAACCCTGGACCTGTCGTTCATGGAGTCGGTGATCTGGGCGTTCAAACAGTTGTGGGACAAGGGTTTGGCATACCAAGGCGTGCGGGTGTTGCCGTACTGCTGGAACGACGAAACCCCGCTGTCGTCGCATGAACTACGCATGGACGACGACGTCTACCAGAGCCGGCAGGACCCGGCGATCACCGTCGGCTTCCGGATCAACGAGGCCGGATCCGATCTCAACGATGCCTACTTGCTGGTGTGGACCACCACGCCGTGGACGCTGCCGTCGAATCAGGCTGTCGCGGTCAATCCCGAGGTCAGTTACGTGGTGGTGCAGGTGGATGGCCGGCGCCTGGTGCTGGCGCAGGCCCGATTGGCCGCCTACGCCCGCGAACTGGGGGAGGAGCCGGAAGTGCTGACCACCGTCACCGGTGAGCAGCTACTCGGGCTGCACTACCTGCCGCCGTTTCCGTACTTCATGGAGTCCGCCAACGCTTTTCAGGTGTTGCGCGGCGACTTCGTCACCACCGAGGACGGCACCGGAGTGGTGCACATGGCGCCCGCCTACGGCGAGGACGACAAAGCCACCACCGACACCGTCGGCATCGTGCCGGTCACACCGGTGGACTCCAAGGGCCGGTTCGATGCGACCGTGCCCGACTATCAGGGCCAGCACGTGTTCGACGCCAACCCGCAGATCATCCGGGACCTGAAAAACGGAACCGGGTCGGCCGCAGTCAACGCCCCCGTGCTGATCCGCCACGAAACCTACGAACACTCGTACCCGCACTGCTGGCGCTGCCGCAATCCACTGATCTATCGCGCGGTGTCGTCGTGGTTTGTGAAGGTCACCGAGTTTCGGGACCGGATGGTCGAGCTCAACCAGCAGATCACCTGGTACCCCGAGCACGTCAAGGACGGGCAGTTCGGCAAGTGGCTGGCCGGGGCCAGGGACTGGTCGATCTCGCGAAACCGGTACTGGGGCACACCCATTCCGGTGTGGGTCTCTGATGACCCCGCCTATCCGCGGATTGATGTCTACGGCAGTCTCGACGAGCTCGAACAAGATTTCGGGGTTCGCCCGGACAACCTGCACCGGCCCTACATCGACGAGCTGACCCGGCCGAATCCCGATGATCCGTCCGGCAATTCGACGATGCGCCGGATCGAAGACGTCTTCGACGTGTGGTTCGACTCCGGGTCGATGCCCTACGCGCAGGTGCACTACCCGTTCGAGAACGAGGACTGGTTCGCGAGCCATTTCCCTGGCGACTTCATCGTCGAGTACATCGGCCAGACCCGCGGGTGGTTCTATACCTTGCACGTGCTGGCCAGTGCGCTCTTCGACAAGCCCGCGTTCAAGACGTGTGTGTCACACGGGATCGTGCTCGGCAATGACGGCGCCAAGATGAGCAAGTCGCTGCGCAACTATCCCGACGTCAACGAGGTGTTCGACCGCGACGGTTCGGATGCCATGCGGTGGTTCCTGATGGCGTCGCCGATCCTGCGTGGCGGCAACCTGGTGGTCACCGAGCAGGGCATTCGCGAAGGCGTTCGCCAGGTCTTGCTGCCGCTGTGGAACGCCTACAGCTTCCTGACGCTCTACGCGCCGAAAGTCGGCACGTGGCGTACGAATTCGAGCCACGTGCTGGATCGCTACATCCTGGCCAAGCTGGCCGAATTGCGTGACCAGCTCACCGATTCGATGGATGTCTGTGACATCTCCGGCGCCTGTGAGCAGCTGCGCCAGTTCACCGAGGCGTTGACGAACTGGTATGTGCGCCGGTCACGTTCGCGGTTCTGGGAAGAGGATCCCGACGCGATCGACACCCTGCACACCGTGCTCGAGGTGACCACCCGGCTGGCGGCTCCGCTGCTGCCGATGGCCACCGAGGTGATCTGGCGCGGCCTGACCGGCGAGCGGTCGGTGCACCTGACCGACTGGCCGCAGCCCGGTGTGGTGCCGGCCGACCCCGCGCTGGTTGCCGCCATGGACCAGGTGCGCGACGTGTGTTCGACGGCGTCGTCGCTGCGCAAGGCCAAGAAGCTGCGGGTGCGCTTGCCGCTGCCGAAACTTACTGTGGCGGTGGATAATCCGCAGAGCCTCGAGCCGTTCACCGATCTCGTTGCGGACGAGCTGAACGTCAAGTCCGTCGAGCTCACCGACGACGTGCCCGCGTACGGCCGATTCGAGCTGACCGTCAACGCGCGCGCCGCCGGGCCGCGGCTGGGCAAGGCCGTGCAGGAGGCGATCAAGGTCGTCAAGGCCGGCCAGGGTGTGCTCAATCCGGACGGGACGCTTACCGCGGGCGATGTGGTGCTCAACCCGGACGAGTACAGCTCGCGTCTGGTGGCCGCCGATCCGGAGTGGACGGCCGCTCTGCCGGACGGTGCGGGGTTGGTGGTGCTGGATGGCACCGTCACCCCGGAGCTGGAAGCCGAGGGCTGGGCCAAGGACCGCATCCGCGAGCTGCAGGACCTGCGGAAGTCGAGCGGTCTGGACGTCAGCGATCGGATCCGGGTCGTCATGTCGGTACCCGCCGAACGGGCGGATTGGGCTGCGGCGCACACCGATCTGATCGCGGGCGAGATATTGGCAACGAGCTTCGACTTCGGCGAGCCCGACGCCGGCGTCGAGATCGGCGACGGCGTGCGGGTCGCGATCGCCAAGGCCTGAGCATGGCCGACGACGCACTCGACGAGCTGTACGCGCAATCACCCGACGGCTTCACCGTGACGCGAACGGAACTGGCCAAGCAGGCCAAGCAGCGCGGTGACACTCAGGCCGCCAAGGAGATCGCCGCCGCGCGACGGCCCACCAAAGCGGCGTGGGTGGTCAACCTGCTCGCAATCCGGGACCCATCGGTGCGAAAGCAGCTCGGCACGCTCGGTGAGCGGCTGCGTGCCGCGCATCAGACGATGGACGGCAAGCGTATCCGTGAACTGTCGGCCGAGCAGCGCCACCTCATCGATGCGTTGGCAGACAAGGCGTTTCGGTTGGCGCAGATGGCACAGCCGGTCGCGGCCGTGCGCGAGGACGTGGTTGGCACGTTGCAGGCGGCGGTAGCCGGTCCGGAGGTGGCGGACGCACTGGGGCGGCTCGCCAAGCCCGAGAGCTGGTCCGGTTTCGCCGAGGGCGTCGAACGAGCGGACGAGCAGGAAGACCCGGAGCCGGCCAAGCCGACGGCGCGTGAGAAGCGCGAGCAGCAGGAGCGACAACGTGAGCGCGCCAAGGCGCAATCACTGGTGCATGCCGCCGAGCGGGAGCGAGACGCCGCACAGAAACGACTCGACGACGCGCAGCGAAAACTCGACGACGCCGAACAGGTGCTGGCCGAGGCCAAGCGCCGGCTCGAGCGGTCAGACGACGGTCGCAGCGACCGCCGGCAGCAGTCCTGACCCCCGCAACGCGTCCGTGATCAGCGCCGGCACCCAGAGAATCGCCGGCAGCACGTAGAACGCCAGGATCGCCGAACCGAGGAATCCGACGACGAACAGACCAGGGGCAAGCGCACTGCCCAATGGCGTGGCGAAGAATGCGGCCAGATCGAACCCGAACGGCGGGAGCAGTGGCAGGAGCGGTGTGGCGTTGGCGCCGCGGGTGTCGACAAACGACACCAGACCCGAATTGGTCGTCACGAGTGCCACTCGGCCGTCGCCCAGCAGCGAGACTCTCGCCGTGCCGGGGAATGTCAGCGGGTTTCCGGCCAACCAGCCGGCCGCTGTGTCGATCACGGTCACCCGGGTCGAGGGCCCGCTGTTCGAGTTGTCGATGGTGGTGGTGACAAGGGCGCGGGTGCCGTCGGCGGTCATGATCGGCGCGGTCTTCGCATAACCCTTGACGGGAATCGTCCCGGCCACGTCGCCGGTCGTCGCGTCGATCACCGCCACAGCGGTCGTCTCCCCACCCAACTGCGACAGGGTGATCACCACGCGGGTGCCATCGGTATTCCACACCGGTGCGACGAACGGGTAGCCGTCGAGGGTCGCGGTTCCGGTCTGGGTGCCCGTCTTCGTATCCAGCGTGGCGACCCAGATCTGGGAGGTGGACTCCAGGAAGAGGGTGACCACCGCGCGGGTCCCGTCGGGGGCGAACGACGCGGACATCGGCGAGGCGTCGACGTAGCCGAGCGTGTTGCCGATCTGCCCCCCGGCGGTCATGTCCATCACCACGGCCACGGCCTCGACCTTGTCGGTGGCCGGGTTGTGGAAGGTCGTGGTGATCAGGGCTCGTTTGCCGTCGGCGCTGCGGACCGGCGCGCCCGCCGAACCGTCAACGGTGACAGTCGATCCGATCGGGCTGCTGGTGGTGGCATCGACGACCGTCACCGATGTCTTGTCCCCGACCGGGTCGTAGGCGATGCTCAGGTCGCGGCGCGCGTTGGTCGCTGACCCGGCCGCGGTCATCAACAGCGTCACCGAAGCCGTTGGCGCACCGGGCTTTCGCGTGGGTGCCGGTTTCATCGCCGCCAGGGTGTTCGTGCGTTGGTGCACTCTTGCCGACTTCGCAGTGCCCGCGTGACCCGACGACGGCGACGGGGCTGCAGCCGAGGCATCCGCCGACGCCGCCGGCGCGTTGAGCAATACCGCGGTGCCGATTCCCAGCGCCACCGCCAATCCGCCGACATAGCCGACGAGATGTCCCGTACTCACACCAGTCATCGTGCACCCCGGCGCGCCGACGACGCTCAGTATTCGGCTACTGCATCCGGGGCAGCCAATAGCATCGGGAGTCGTGGAGCGCTGGGTCCTGCATTTCGACATGGATGCGTTCTTCGCGTCCGTCGAGCAGCTGACCCGCCCGACGCTGCGCGGGCGTCCGGTACTGGTCGGCGGGCTCGGCGGCCGCGGCGTGGTGGCCGGCGCCAGCTATGAATCCCGGGTCTTCGGCGCGCGCTCGGCGATGCCGATGCATCAGGCCCGCCGCTTGGTAGGTGCCGCTGCGGTGGTGCTCCCGCCGCGCGGCGTGGTCTACGGCGTGGCCAGCCGCCGTGTACTGGACACGGTGCGGGCGCTGGTGCCCGTGCTCGAGCAGCTCTCCTTCGACGAGGCATTCGGCGAGCCCGCCGAACTCGCCGGTGCCAGCGCCGAGGACGTCGAGGAGTTCGCCGTGATGCTGCGGCGGCGGGTGCGGGAAGAAACCGGCCTGGTGGCGTCCGTCGGGGCTGGATCGGGTAAGCAGATCGCCAAGATCGCCTCGGATCTGGCCAAGCCCGACGGGTTCCGGGTGGTCCGCCGAGACGAGGAACGCACGCTGCTCGACGGCCTGCCGGTACGCCGGCTGTGGGGGATCGGCCCAGTCGCCGAGGACAAGCTGCACCGCCTCGGCATCGACACCATCGGCCAGCTCGCCGCCCTGACCGACGCGGAGGCGGCCAGCGTTCTGGGCGCCACCGGCGGGCCCGCGCTGCACCGACTGGCTCGCGGCATCGACGACCGCCCGGTCGCCGAGCGCGCGGAGGCCAAGCAGATCAGTGCCGAGTCGACGTTCCCCGCCGACCTCACCACCGTCGAGCAGCTGCGCGAGGCCATGGGCCCGATCGCCGAGCACGCCCACCGGCGCCTGGAGCGCGACGGTCGCGGCGCCCGCACGGTCACCGTCAAGCTGAAGCGGTCGGATATGAGCACCCTGACCCGGTCGGCGACGCTGCCGTACGCGACCGGCAACGTCGGCGCCCTGACCGCCACCGCATTACGTCTGCTGCTCGACCCGCGCGAGATTGGCCCCATTCGCCTTCTCGGCGTTGGATTTTCGGGGCTATCCGACGTTCGTCAGGAATCGTTGTTCCCCGATCTCGAACAGCAGGAGACCGAGGTCGTCGATACGCCGGACACTCACGCGCCGGCGCCGGAGCGGACTGCCGATGTGGGCGGCTGGCGTATCGGCGACGATGTCCGCCATCCCGAGTTCGGCCACGGCTGGGTGCAGGGTGCGGGTCACGGTGTGGTCAGCGTGCGGTTCGAAACCCGCGGCAGCGGACCCGGAGTGATGCGGACGTTCCCCATCGATGACCCTGAGTTACTCAAGGCCAACCCGGTCGACAGCCTGGATTGGGCCGACTATCTGGCGGAACTCCAGGACCGGTCCGGCTCAGCGCAGGCGGGCAATGACGTCGGCCACGGGCAACCCCAGGCTTAACGCCGCCATCACCAACACCCGGGCCTGGCTGCTGCGCAACCGCGGCACGAGGACGGCGCCTGCGGCCACCAGATCGTGGCCCGGTCCGTACGCCGCGGCGGTGCGTCCGCCGGGCACCCGGGTGGTCACCACCACGCTCACGCCGCGGGCACACGCGCCCCGCACCGCCGCCACCACGGGCGGTCCCGCGTTGCCTGCGCCCATCGCCTCGATCACCAGGCCGGCCGCCCCCGCGTCGACGAACGCGTCGATCGCCGTCTCGTCGGCACCTGGATAGACCGCCACGATGTCGACGCGCACCGCCTCGGCGACCGCCCCCAGATAAGCCCGCGGCGTACCGCCCGTCACGCTGAACATTCCGTCGCTGACCCGGCCCACGGGTGTGCGCCCGCCGAACAGGTCGGGACCACCCACCTTGGTGGTGCCCAGCGCGGGCAAGACCCGTCCGGCGAAACAGATCAGCACCCCGAGGCCGCGGGCGAGCGGGCTGTCCGCCACGGCAAGGGCGTCGCGCAGGTTGCCCGGCCCGTCGGCGTCGGGGTCGTCGGCCGAGCGGGCCGCACCGGTGACCACCACCGGTACGTCCCCGCCGTAGGTGAGCTCCAGCCACAGCGCGGTCTCTTCCATCGAATCGGTGCCGTGCGTGACGACCACACCGTCGGCGTCCCGGGCGGCGTCGGTGACCGCATTTCCGATGCGCAGCCAATCGGCCGGGGTCAGCTGCGAGCTGTCGACGGTGAACAGGTCGATCACCCGGGCATCGAGCCCGCCGACCAGTTCGGCGCCGCCATGCACCGGCCGCAGCACGCCCTGCCCGTCGGCGCTGGTGGCGATCGTCCCGCCGGTGGTAACGACGACGAGTCGGGGCATGCCCAACAGACTAGGGAATGATGGGGGTGTGACCGACGAATCCAGGCCCCGAACCGAGTCGCCACGGCGGCTGCGGTTGCTCTTGTCGGTGGCGGGCGTGGTGCTGGCGCTCGATGTGATCACCAAGGTGCTGGCGGTGCGGTGGTTGACCCCCGGCCAGCCGGTCTCGATCATCGGCGACACCGTCACCTGGACGCTCGTGCGCAACTCGGGTGCGGCGTTCTCCATGGCCACCGGTTACACCTGGGTGCTGACGCTGGTCGCGACCGGGGTCGTCGTCGGGATCTTCTGGATGGGCCGACGGCTGGTGTCGCCGTGGTGGGCCGTCGGGCTCGGGATGATCTTGGGCGGCGCGCTGGGCAACCTGGTCGACCGATTCTTCCGCTCACCGGGCCCGCTGCGCGGGCACGTCGTCGACTTCCTGTCGATCGGCTGGTGGCCGGTGTTCAACGTGGCCGATCCGGCGGTCGTCGGCGGGGCCATCCTGCTGGTCGCGCTGTCGCTGTTCGGCTACGACTTCGACACCGCCGGGCGCCGCAAGACCGAGCCGGCCACCACCGACGACAAGGCCGAGACGGCCTGATGGCCGAGCGGTCCATGCCGGTCCCCGAGGGTCTGGCCGGCATGCGCGTCGACGCGGGACTGGCCCGGCTGCTGGGGCTTTCGCGTACGGCCGCGGCCGCGATCGCCGAGGATGGTGGTGTCGAGCTCGACGGCGCGCGGGCAGGTAAGTCGGACCGCCTCGAGGCCGGCGCATGGCTGCATGTGCAGATCCCCGAGGAAGCGCCCCCGCCGGAGAACACGCCCGAAGAGATCGAGGGCATGACGATCCTGTACTCCGACGCCGACATTGTCGCCGTCGACAAGCCGCCGGGTGTGGCAGCCCACGCCACGGTTGGCTGGCACGGTCCCACCGTGCTCGGCGGGCTGGCCGCCGCCGGATTCCGGATCAGCACGTCCGGGATCCACGAGCGGCAGGGCATCGTGCACCGGCTCGACGTCGGCACCTCCGGGGTGATGGTGGTAGCGCTGTCCGAGCGGGCCTATACCCTGCTCAAGCGGGCGTTCAAGCAGCGCACCGTCGACAAGCGTTATCACGCTGTGGTGCAAGGACATCCGGATCCATCCAGCGGCACCATCGACGCGCCGATCGGGCGGCACCGGGGCCACGACTGGAAGTTCGCCGTCACCGAAACCGGGCGGCACAGCATCACTCACTACGACACCGTCGAAATGTTCCGTGCCGCAAGTCTTCTCGACATCCACCTGGAAACCGGTCGCACCCACCAGATCCGCGTGCACTTCGCCGCACTGCATCACCCGTGCGCCGGGGATCTGACCTACGGCGCCGACCCGGTGCTGGCCAAGCGGCTCGGCCTGGAGCGGCAGTGGTTGCATGCGCGGTCGCTGGCGTTCGCGCATCCCGCCGACGGCAGGCACTTCGAGGTCACCGCTCCCTATCCGGCCGATCTGCAGCATGCCCTGGACGTGCTGCGCGGCGAATCGTGACGGCCGCCGAACAGGAGACCAAGACCAGCGGTCTGTTGTACGGAATCGGCGCCTATGGCTCGTGGGGCCTTTTCCCGGCGTTTTTCCCGTTGCTGAAACCAGCTGGGGCACTTGAGGTTCTGGCCCACCGCATTGTCTGGACGCTGGTGCTGATGGCCGGCGTCCTGGTGGCGATGCGCAAGCTGTCCGACCTGCGGTCGATCACCGGACGCACCTGGCTGCTCCTGGTCTGCGCCTCGGCCCTGGTCTCGGCGAACTGGGTCATCTTCATCTTCGCGGTCAACAACGGCCATGTCGTCGACGGTGCCCTCGGCTACTTCATCAATCCACTGGTCAGCGTGTTGCTCGGGGTATTGATCTTCCGGGAGCGGCTCAACCGGGCCCAGCTGGTGGCCGTGCTGATCGCGCTCGCGGCGGTGGTGCTGCTGGGCATCGAGGTCGGCGGCCCGCCGTTCATCGCGCTGGGCCTGGCACTGACGTTCGGCCTCTACGGCGTGGTCAAGAAAGTCGTGCCCACCGACCCTCGGGTGAGCGTCGGCGTGGAGGCCGCGGTCGCCGCTCCCTTTGCCGTCGCCTACATCGCCGTGTTGCAGCTGAGCGGGCACGGACAGTTCACCGGCAACGGGCCGGGCCACGTCGCTTTGATGCTGCTGTCCGGGCCGATCACCGCGATCCCGCTGCTGTTCTTCGCCGCCGCCGCCCAGCGGCTGCCGCTGGTGACTCTCGGGTTGCTGATGTACCTCAATCCGGCCATGCAGATGACCTGGGGTGTTGTGGTGGCGCACGAACCGATGCCGCCGGCCCGCTGGGTGGGGTTCGCGCTGATCTGGCTGGCGCTGCTGGTATTCAGCGGTGACGCGCTGCGGCGGGCCCGCACCCGGTCGTCGACGGCGGCGCCGGGGTCTAGGGCACGGAACCTATACTCGTCGTCGCGGCCAGGCCGCGACGATGGCGGCACGCGCCGCCACTAGTCACTGGGGGTGAAATGCCGAGCACCACGGTCGACACCGGCAGCAGACGCGGCTTCTTCATCACGGTCACGGCGCTGCTGGTGCTGTGGGCCGCGGTACTCATGACGCTTGCGATCACGGTCGTGCCCGACGGCTATTGGTATTCCTACTTCGCGATCGACTACTCGGTGGGGTTCATCCGGCGCGGACTGGCCGGTGAGCTCCTCGGCCTGTTCGGTGCGGCGCACTACTTCGGCGGTCTGGCTGTGCTGCGCTGGATCCCGACGGTGGCCTTCGTTCTCGCGCTTGCAGCCGTTGCCTGGTCGATTGCGGTCAAATCCGGCCGTTCGCAGCGACGACGACTGCTGGCCTTGCTGATTCCCGTCCTGCCGTTCGGGTTTGCGTTCGGCTTGTTCTCCGCGCGCACGGATCTGTTGGGTGGCGCCGCGCTCGCCGCCTTCGCGGTCGTACTGACCCGGGTGGCCACCACCCGCGCCACCGTAATCGCCAGTGCCGTCTACGGTCTGGCGCTGGCAGTCCTCACGCTGATCCACGAGGCAACTCCGTTCCTGTTCGGACTCGGTGTGCTGGTGGCGCTGACGGTGTTGGCGCGCGGGCTGGATGCCAAGGCGTTCTGGGCCAGCGTCGTGCTGGCGCTCGGGCCGTCGGTGTCGATCGCGCTGGCCCTGGCCGCATTCGGTCGCCACGGCGTTTCCCCGCAGCTGTGTCAACTGGTGCAGCACGGGCCGATGAATCATCCGTTGGCAGGCAAACCCACGATCGGCCAGTTGCTGAGCGGCTTCCACTACTACGTCGACTACCACGACTGGTTCTGCCGGGCCTTTCTGCCGATGTTCGACATGACGTTCACCGACGGCCTGCGCTTCGTCGGCAGCATCGGCGTCGTCGCTCTGGCCGGTTCGACCGTCTACGGATTGGTCGTGCTGGCGGTGTCGGTGTTGGCCATCGCGCACGTCTCGGGCGTCCCGGTGCGGCGGTACACCGCGCTGTTGCGGGGCCGGCCGCTGGCCGTGCTGGTCGGATTCGTGATGATCCTTCCGGTGTTCTTGACCGGGGTGGACTGGATCCGGTGGTGGGTCATCATCGCGTTCGATCTCGGCATCGCATTTTTGCTGTATACCCGCGACCAACCCGAAGTCGATGAGCCGCCGACTCGGCGCACGCTGATCGTGTTCGCTGTCGGCGTCATCCTGCTGGCGGTTATCCCGATCGGGATCATCCCCGGCTTCGGTGCGCCGGTTCCGATGTAAACACTCCGAAATTCTTTGTCCCGCACCTATTTTCCGTAAGTTGCGGTAGGCGGCGAACCGGCGTCTGAGGCATTGTTGAAGATCGGCCGCTGCATCATGGGTGCGACCTACGAGTTGCTGCTGCCCGGTTACGGGATCGGGTTGGCGCTGCTGACCCTGGTCGCCCTGGGCGCAATGGTGTTCGCGCGGTTCGGGGTCAAGGACGCGCCGCGCGACACCGGAGTGGGGTAGCTTCTCCTCGGCACGTTCGCTGCAGATCGAGGAGCGCATGACCGACAACTCCCGCCGTAACCGGCGGATCATGATCGCGGTCGTCGCCGCGGTGGCAGCGATCGCCATCGTGGTGCCGGTTGCCGGGGTGTTGCTGGCGCCGTTGATGAACAAGCATCAGCAATCGGACAGTGCCATGGTCACGACCACCACCACGCCGCCCCCGCTGACCATCAAGCCACTGTCGCTTCGGCCGGTGAACGGCGCCTACGTGGTCCGGCCCGGAGACTGCGACCCACCACCACCGACTCCGCCCGAGGCGCCGCTGCGCATCTGCGACATCCTCAAGTCCGCCGTGTACGAACTGGGTCCCCAAGCGCTGACGGTTCAGCTCACCGATGTCGACTCGTTCCTGAACCCGCTGACGGCCAAGCAGATGGTGCAGGTCACCATGACGTCGGAGTCGGCCCGGGCGTTCGCCGATTTCACCGCATCCCACATCGACCAGCAGGTCGCGTTCGTCCGGGCCAACGTCGTCGTGTGGGCGCCGAAGATCACCGAGCGGATCGACGGCGAGGTGCTGCAGCTCTCCGGTGACGTGACCGAGGAGCAGGCCCGCGAAATCGCTCGCATGCTCAAAGACGAGGCCTAGCGGTTGGCGTATTCCGACACGATTCCGGCACCGACACCCGCGATGAGCACCACGATGAACGCGGCGGCCCCGGGGACGAAGTACCGCGACAGCGGCGTCTGGCCGGCCAGCACGGTGTCGCGGACCCGTCGGTAGCGCCGCCGGACCACAACGAGGCTGGCGAGTGCGGCGGCCGTGGTGAGCACGACGCCCGGCCACAGCGGGAACCGTTCGACCACACTCCACCGCACCACCAGAGCTCCGACGGCGATCACCCCGATCATCGAGCGCTGCCAGGCCAACGCGGTGCGTTCGGCCACCGCTGTGGCGTCGGTGACCTCGGTCACCGGGTGAACTCGGCGAGGTAGACCAGCACGCCCGCGGCCACGATGATGATCGCCAGACCGGACACCACGATCCGGGGCAGGGGATCGTCGGGCAGCGGCCGTTTCTCCCGCAGCGCCCGCTCGGTGCGGTCCCAGCGGACGTAGGCGCCGAAGGTGACGACCAACGACAGCGCCAGCAGCAGCACTGTGAGCACGATCCGGAACGGCCGCGGCCCGAAGTCGTGGACCAGGCTGGCCAGCGCCACCGCCCCGGCCAGCAGCGCCAAACCCGTCCGCAGCCAGGCCAGGAACGTCCGCTCGTTGGCCAGGGTGAAGCGATAGTCGGGGTCGGTGCCCACACTGCGCAGCGGAGGCTTGGGGGCGAACATAGCTTCTGCCTATCAGGGTGGGCCTCGCCCGCGAAAGCGTTCGGGAGATAAATCGAACCCGCCGCCAGACACGTACTGCGACACGCCGAAGCCTGTCGGTCAGCGGCCCTAGACTGACGGGCCTATGGGTACTGGAACTTCTGCCGGATCTTTTGTGCACCTGCACAACCACACCGAGTACTCGATGCTCGACGGTGCCGCGAAGATCACGCCCATGCTCGCCGAGGCGCAGCGCCTCGAGATGCCCGCCATCGGCATGACCGACCACGGAAACATGTTCGGGGCCAGCGAGTTCTACAACGCGGCCACCAAGGTCGGCATCAAGCCGATCATCGGCGTCGAGGCCTACATCGCGCCCGGGTCCCGTTTTGACACCCGCCGCATCCTGTGGGGCGATCCGGGCCAGAAGAGCGACGACGTGTCGGGCAGCGGCTCGTACACCCACATGACGATGGTGGCCGAGAACGCGACCGGCCTGCGCAACCTGTTCAAGCTGTCGACGCTGGCCTCGTTCGAGGGTCAGCTCGGCAAGTGGTCGCGGATGGACGCCGAGATCATCGCCGAGCATGCCGAAGGCATCATCGCCACCACGGGGTGCCCGTCGGGTGAGGTCCAGACCCGGTTGCGGCTGGGCCACGAGCGGGAGGCGCTGGAGTCGGCCGCCAAGTGGCGGGAGATCTTCGGGCCGGACAACTACTTCCTGGAGCTCATGGACCACGGCCTGTCGATCGAGCGCCGGGTCCGCGAGGGCCTGCTCGAGGTCGGCCGCAAGCTCGGCATTCCCGCGCTGGCCACCAATGACTGCCACTACGTGACCCGCGACGCGTCGCACAACCACGAAGCGCTGCTGTGCATCCAGACCGGCAAGACGCTGTCGGACCCCAACCGGTTCAAGTTCGACGGTGACGGCTACTTCCTGAAGTCGGCTGCCGAGATGCGCGCCCTGTGGGACGCCGAAGTTCCGGAGGCCTGTGATTCCACGCTGCTGATCGGCGAGCGGGTGCAGTCCTACGCCGATGTGTGGACCCCCACCGACCGGATGCCGATCTTCCCGGTCCCGGACGGGCACGACCAGGGCAGCTGGCTGCGGCACGAGGTCGAAGCCGGCCTGCGGCGGCGCTTCCCGGACGGGGTGCCGCCGGAGTACACCGAGCGCGCCGGCTTCGAGATCGACGTCATCTGCGGCAAGGGTTTCCCGTCGTACTTCCTGATCGTCGCCGACCTGATCAACTACGCCCGCTCGATCGACATCCGGGTGGGCCCCGGCCGCGGATCGGCCGCCGGTTCGCTGGTGGCCTACGCACTCGGCATCACCAACATCGACCCGATCCCACACGGCCTGCTGTTCGAGCGCTTCCTCAACCCGGAACGCCCGTCGGCCCCCGATATCGATATCGACTTCGACGACCGTCGCCGCGGCGAGATGGTGCGCTACGCCGCCGAGAAGTGGGGCAGTGACCGGGTCGCCCAGGTCATCACGTTCGGTACCATCAAAACCAAAGCAGCGCTGAAGGATTCGGCCCGCGTCCACTACGGCCAGCCCGGCTTCGCGATCGCCGACCGAATCACCAAAGCGCTGCCGCCGCCGATCATGGCCAAAGACATCCCGTTGTCGGGCATCACCGACCCCAACCACGAGCGGTACAAGGAGGCTGCCGAGGTTCGCGGCCTGATCGACACCGACCCCGACGTGCGCACCATCTACGAGACCGCGCGCGGCCTCGAGGGCCTGGTCCGCAACGCCGGCGTGCACGCGTGCGCGGTGATCATGAGCTCGCAGCCGCTGATCGACGCGATTCCGCTGTGGAAGCGGCCGCAGGACGGCGCGATCATCACCGGGTGGGACTACCCGTCGTGCGAGGCCATCGGCCTGCTGAAGATGGACTTCCTCGGCCTGCGGAACCTGACGATCATCGGCGACTGCATCGAGAACATCAAAGCCAACCGGGGCATCGACCTGGATCTCGACACCCTGCCGCTCGACGACCCCAAGGCCTACGAACTGTTGAGCCGCGGCGACACCCTGGGTGTGTTTCAGCTCGACGGCGGCCCGATGCGCGATCTGCTGCGGCGCATGCAGCCCACGGAGTTCAACGACATCGTCGCCGTGCTGGCCCTCTACCGGCCCGGCCCGATGGGCATGAACGCCCACAACGACTACGCCGACCGCAAGAACAACCGGCAGGCCATCAAGCCGATCCACCCCGAGCTCGAGGAACCGCTCAAGGAGATCCTCGCCGAGACCTACGGTCTGATCGTCTACCAAGAGCAGATCATGTTCATCGCCCAGAAGGTCGCCTCGTACTCGATGGGCAAGGCCGACGCACTGCGAAAAGCCATGGGCAAGAAGAAGCTCGAGGTGCTCGAGGCCGAGTATCAGGGCTTCAAGGAGGGGATGACCGCCAACGGTTTCTCCGAAAAAGCGGTGAAAGCGCTGTGGGACACCATCCTTCCGTTCGCCGGCTATGCCTTCAACAAATCGCACGCCGCCGGTTACGGGCTGGTCTCCTACTGGACGGCCTACCTCAAGGCCAACTATCCGGCCGAGTACATGGCCGGGCTGCTCACCTCCGTCGGTGACGATAAGGACAAGGCCGCGGTCTATCTCGCCGACTGCCGCCGGCTGGGCATCACCGTGCTGCCGCCCGACGTCAACGAGTCGGTGCAGAACTTCGCCTCGGTGGACGACGACATCCGGTTCGGGCTCGGCGCCATCCGCAACGTCGGCGCCAACGTGGTCAGCTCGCTGATCGCCACCCGCACCGAGAAGGGGAAGTTCACCGACTTCTCCGATTACCTGAACAAGATCGACATCGCGGCCTGCAACAAGAAGGTCACCGAATCCTTGATCAAGGCAGGCGCTTTCGACTCGTTGAAGCACCCTCGCAAGGGCCTGTTCCTGATCCACACGGACGCCGTCGACTCGGTGCTGGGCACCAAGAAGGCCGAGGCGATCGGCCAGTTCGATCTGTTCGGCGGCTCCGACGACGCCGATGCCGGTGACTCGGCGTTCACCATCCGCGTGCCCGATGAGGAATGGGACGACAAGCACAAACTCGCACTCGAGCGGGAGATGCTGGGGCTGTATGTGTCCGGGCATCCGCTCAACGGGGTGGCGCACCTGCTGAACGCTCAGGTCGACACCCAGATCCCGGCGATCCTCGCCGGTGACGTCGCCAACGACACCCAGGTGCGGGTCGGCGGCATCCTCGCCGGTGTCAACCGGCGGGTCAACAAGAACGGAATGCCCTGGGCCTCAGCCCAGTTGGAGGACCTCACCGGTGGCATCGAGGTGATGTTCTTCCCGCAGACCTACTCGCTGTTCGGCGCCGAGATCGCCGACGACGCGGTGGTGCTCGTCGGCGGCAAGGTCCGCATGCAGGACGACCGCATCTCGCTGATCGCCAACGAGCTTGTGGTGCCCGACTTTTCGAACGCGCAGGCGAACCGGCCGCTGGCGGTCAGCCTGCCCACCCGGCAGTGCACCATCGACAAGGTCACCGCACTCAAGCAGGTGCTGGCCCGCCATCCGGGTACCGCGCAGGTGCATCTGCGGCTGATCAGTGGCGAGCGGATCACCACGCTGGAGCTCGACCAGGCGCTGAGAGTGACGCCGTCCTCGGCGCTGATGGGGGATTTGAAGGCGCTGCTGGGGCCGGGCTGCCTAGGCGGCTAGCTCGACCGGGCGTGCGCGGCGAAAAACTGCCAGATCGTGGCGGTCGCGTCCAACGCCGTCGACGGCGGCGGCAGGCCGGCGATCTTCTCCACCACGGGATTTGGCACGCCGCCGGGCCATTGATGACCGGCGCCGGCGACGGCGATCAACTCCACGGACCGGCCATCGGGACAATCGGCTCGCGTAGTCCTGACATCACCACTGCTCGATGACACCGGTGGCGCACAGCCGTTGATCGTGCGCCACTGCGCATTGACCGACTCGACGGAGGGTCCGTCGACCCGCGGTGAGCCCGCCGCGGTGAGCGCCTTGCCCGGGCCGCCGTCATAGGGCACGCGGTCGTCGGCAGTGCCGTGAATCTGCATTAACGAGGTTGGTGAAGGGTTGGAGCACCCGGCCAGCAGGGTGCCCGCGACCGATGCGACCGCGGCGAAAAGTGTGCTCTGGCAGGCCAACCGGAGTGCCATCATGGCGCCGTTCGACATACCGGTGACAAAGACTCGGGTGGTGTCGATGGGAATCTGCTGTTCGATCGCGCCGACCATGGCGGTGAGGAAGGCGACATCGTCGACCCCGGATCGGGCGGGTCGGCCGCAGCACGATCCCGCGTTCCACGCCCGGTCCAGCCCGTCGGGATAGGCGACGACGAAGTGGCCGGAGTCGGCTTGGGCATCCCAGTGATAGGCGCGTTCGGCCTGTGCCCCATCGCCGTATCCGCCGTGCAGCATCACCACCAGTGGCGCGGCTCCGGACAGACCGTCGGGCCGATAGATGTGGAACGACCGGGTCGCCCCGCCGACGGATAACGATTGAGTGGACTGCCCCGGCGTGCCCGTCGCCTGAGCGCCGCCCAGGCACCCGCCTGCAACCAGGACTACGGCACCGATCGCCAGCATCTGGACGACTCGAGTCGGCATGTGACCATTCTCGCCCGCATGAATGACAATTGACAAGATGCTTGTCAAAATGGCCGGCGGTAGGCACACTCGTGCCTCGTGGCGAAGCGATCCCTTACTGGGCCGAACTGGCGGCCGACGGTGCCCGCCTTGGTGCACATGCTGGCCGCCAGCGGCGGTCCGGGCCTGCGTGCGGCGTTCGCGGCGGCCGGCCTCGACGGCCTGCGGCCCGCACAGGCGATGGCCCTCGTGCCGCTGGCTGGTGGCGCGCTGCACGCCTCCGATCTGGCCGATCGGCTGCGGGTCAGCAGGCAGGCGGTGGCGCAGGCGATCCGCGCCCTGGAAGCCCACGGCTACGTCGTGCGATCTCCCGACGACGCCGACGCCCGCGCCTTGCTGATCGCATTGACACCGCGCGGGCGTGCGGCTCTCCGCGTGATGCGTTCCAATGCCCTTGCTGTCGAACGGCATTGGGAGCGGGTGTTGGGCCGGCAGCGCCTCGCAGAGCTACGCGCGACCGTGCAATTGCTGTTGGAGGCCTAGGCGGCCAGCTCGACCCGCACGATTGCGCTGCCCGGCCAGAGGTTCGCAGTGCGCAGGCGTTCCCACTTCTCCCGCCAGGGCAGGCTGGCGTCGACGTTCTTGACGCCGGGCAGTGGCAACAGGGGGATTAGGTTGTACTGCCAGCCGTACCGCGTTCGCAGTTGCTGGTTGGCGCGTTCCGCCGCCGCGCCCGACAGCAGAGTGGCCTGCCCGGCGAGCGTGGGCGCGGAATCGGCAACGCGACCCTTGTAGTCGCACACCCGCAGCTCCACCCGCGGGTCGTTGACGATCCGCGTGGTCTTGGGTCCGACCTTGGTGCGGAACACCAGGGTGGCGCCGTCGAGGTGGAACCAGATCGGGGTATCGATGCCGCGGCCGTCGCGGCGATAGGTCCGCAGCAGGGCGTAGCGGCTGGCGTGCAAAGAATCCATACCGCACAGTGAAAGACTTAGAGTTGGCTCCAAGTCAAGCCCGGTTGCGAAAGGCGGCCATGACCTCTGCACTAACCATCGGCGATGTCGCCCGACGGGCGAACGTTGCGCCTACCACGCTGCGCTACTACGAGAAGATCGGGTTGTTGTCCGCGCCGTCGCGGGCTGGCGGTCAACGCCGCTACGACGACGCCGTACTGATCAGACTCGAGGTGATCGGTTTGTGCAAGGCGGCGGGGTTCGCGCTCGACGAGATCGCCGTGCTGCTGCACGACGACGCCCCAGGGCGGCCGGCCAGCCGGGCGCTGGCCGAGGCCAAGCTCGCCGATATCGATGCGCAGATGGCGACGCTGGCGCGCGCCCGCGGAATCATCGAATGGGCGATGGCCTGCACCTGTCCGTCGATCGACGCGTGCACCTGCGGGATCCACGGCCCTCAGTAACGTGGACGCCATGGAGTCCCGGCACATCAGCGTGTGGATCAACCGTTCGGCAGTCGAGGTGTATCGCTACGCATCCGATCCGGCCCACCTGCCGGAATGGGCGGCCGGCCTGGCCCGGAGCGAGCTGACCCGCGTCGGCGATACGTGGGTCGCTCAGTCGCCGATGGGGCAGATCACCATCGAGTTCACCCCCGCCAACGACCTCGGAGTGCTCGACCATGTCGTGAATCTGCCCTCCGGCGAGCCGGTGTTCAATCCGCTGCGAGTGGTCCCGGCGGGCGATGAGTGGTGCGAGGTGGTGTTCACCCTGCGGCGCAGGCCGGAGATGTCGGACGACGACTACGCCGCCGACGCGGCGGCAGTGGCGGCCGACCTGGCGGCCCTGAAACGAGTCCTGGAGCGTTAGTGCTTGCGGCGCAGGCCGAACACCAGCCACACCACGGTCGAGGTGGCGGCGCCCAGCAGCACGGCGGGCGCGGCGCTCATCGTGACGACGCCGACCACGGCGAAGACGATCAGACCGAGCAGCAGCGCGACCAGCTTGTACCGCGGCCACGGAATGCCCGCGATCTGCACCTGGTCCATGCTCGTCATGGCTCGACTATACCTCGTTTTCGGGTGCCCGAAAACTATGATTCGGGTAATGCTGTTCTCGGGTGCGCAGGCAGCACTGCCAGCACGAATACCGCACCGGCCAGGCAGACCGCGGCGGCCGTCAGGCACCCGGCCTGCAACCCGGCGAGGAACGCGTCGTCGACGGCACCGCGCACTGCGGCGGCCAACGGCGGCGGCGCCTGGCCGGCCACCGCCAGTCCCTGCGCCAGGCCTTCACGGGCGGTGGACTGCGCCTCCGTCGGCATCGCGCCCAGCGCCTGACTGTCGGCCAGATGCCGGATGTAGAGCGTGGAGAAGATGCTGCCGATGACCGCGACGCCGAGGGTCCCGCCGACCTGTCGGGTGGCGTCGTTGACCGCGGACCCCGCGCCGGCCTGTTCGGGACGCACCACGCCCATGATCGAGTCGGTGGCCGGAGCCGTGGTCAACCCCAGCCCGCCACCCAGAAGCACCATCTGCATCGCCATCGTCGGGTAGGTGACTGCGAGGTCGCTGGCCGCGATCCAGCCGAACGACGCCGCCAGCAGCAGAAGGCCAACGAAGACAACGACTTTGGTGCCGACGCGGGTCACCGCCAGCCGGGTTCCGACGATCGAGCCGACCGCGATGGACAGCGCGACGGGCAGGATCCGCACCCCGGTCTCCAAGGGGCTGTTGCCCTGCAGCAGTTGCATGAACTGGGTGATCAGGAAGATGAACCCGAACAGCGCGAAGAACGCGACGGTCACCGCGCCGCTGGCGGCACTGAACCGCAGGTTCGTGAACAGGCTCACGTCGATCAGCGGCTCGTGTTGCCGGCGTTCCCACCAGGCGAAGCCCACCGCGGCGATCAGTGCGACCGCGAATCCCGCGAGCGTCGGGGCGCTGGCCCAGCCGCGGTCGGGCGCTTCGATGATCGTGTAGACCAGCGCCCCCAGCATCACGACCGACAGGGCGAGGCCGCCGCTGTCCAGTCGGTGCTGCCTGCCGGGGTTCGATGCCGGGATGACGATGGGAGCGGCCAGGGCGGCGGCCAGTGCGATGGGCGCCAGCGCGAGAAACAAGCTGCCCCACCAGAACACCTCCAGCAGGGCGCCGCCGAGGATGGGCCCGATCGCGACGCCGAGGCCGGTGACCGCACCCCAGACGCCGATGGCGGCTGCGCGCCGGCGGGGCTCCCGGAAGGTGTCGGTGATGATGGCCAGGGTGGTGGGGAAGATCAGCGCCGAGGCGACCCCCATGGCCAGTCGCATCGCGATCAGCGGGCCGGTCGAGGTGCACAAGGCGGCGCCAATGCTGCTGAGCGCGAACAGGATCAGGCCGCCGATCAGGGTGCCGCGCCTGCCGAAGCGGTCGCCGATCGTGCCGCCGGCCAGCACCAGCGCGGCGAAGGCCAGGTTGTAGGCGTCGACGATCCACTGCAGCGCCCTGGTGGAGGCGCCGAGCGCCGAATTCAGGGTCGGCAGCGCGACATTGACGATCGTCGTCTCGACGTTGATGGCCAGGGCGGCGACCAGCACGACCGCGAGGATCGCGACGGGGCGACCCCTGCCGGAGAGGTGGGCCGGGGCCGGCTCGATGTCGACAGTCATACGCCTGACCCTTCATGTTGACGGCGATAACATCCCCGAGCATGCCAGCCTGAAGTTAACGCTGTCAACATCTGGCTAGCGCAGGCCCTCGCCGATCGTGTCGAGCAGGCGAGTGGTGATCAGTCGTTGCCGATCGGTGCCCGCCATCCCGAGCGGGCCGTCCAAGAAGAGGGTCGCGGCGCCGTGGACGGCAGCCCAGGCCGCCTCGTCGAATCCGTCCCGCCGGTCGGGGGCGAGCATCCCCGCCGCCACCAGGTCATCGATGCAGCCGCGCAGGATCTGGAACGGATGCCGATCGGCGGGCACCGTTTCCTCGTTGGGCTCCGTGCCGTCCGGCGCGAACGCGGTACGAAACAGCCCCGGCTCGGCCACCGCGAAGTCGACGTAGGCCTGGCCGGTGGCGCGGAACCGGGCCAGTGCCCGGTCGGTCGACGGACCGTCGTCCGGCACCCGATCGAGCGCCTCGACCATCGCCCCACCGAGCTGGGCCATGACGTTGGCTTTCACCGCGGCCAGCAGCGCCCGCCGGTCGGCGTAGTGCCGATAGGCGGCCGAATTACTCACCCCGGCCAGGCGCTGGACGTCGCGCAGCACGACGGCGTCCGGGCCACCCGCACGGGCCAGCGCGACCCCGTGTTCGAGGAGGGCCTGCCGCAGATTGCCGTGGTGGTAGGAGGCGGTGGCCATGTTGACAAGTGTTACATCGCCACCCGAGTTCTCACACGAGCGCCGCCGACGAAGTGAGCGCGGTTTATCGTCGTGATAACGCGCTACGGCACCTTCCGTAATGTGCCGTAGGCACTGTTGGGTCGTGGCTGCCCGGATTGACTGCGCCGACCACATCCGTACCGCGTGCTCGTACTGCGGTGTCGGATGTGGCATCGACGTGCGCACGAAGCCCGGCCCCGGAGGTCCGGTCATCGCCAGTGTCGTCGGTGACCGGCTTCATCCCACCAACCTCGGCCGGTTGTGCACGAAGGGCGCCACGCACGCCGAATTGATGGCCAACACCGACGGCCGCGCGGTCGATGCGCTGATCCGGCCGGCGCGCGGCGAGCAATTCGAGGCGGCCTCCGTCGAGGACGCTGCCGCCATGGTGGGCAGCCGGCTCGCCGACATTCGTGACCGGTACGGGCCGGACTCGATTGCCCTGTACGTCTCCGGCCAGATGTCGCTGGAGGCCCAGTATCTCGCCACCAAATTGGCCAAGGGCTTCATCGGCACCGTCAACATCGAATCGAACTCGCGGCTGTGTATGGCCAGTGCCGCGACCGGCTACAAGCAATCCCTCGGCGCGGACGGTCCACCCGGCTCCTACGACGATTTCGATTGTGCCGATCTGTTTTTCGTCATCGGCGCCAACATGGCCGACTGTCATCCCATCCTCTTTCTGCGAATGGCCGACCGGCTGCGGGCCGGCGCCAAGCTGATAGTCGTCGACCCGCGGCGCACCGCCACCGCGGACAAGGCCGACCTCTTCCTGCAGATCCGGCCCGGTACCGATCTGGCGCTGCTCAACGGGCTACTGCATCTGTTGGTGGAATCCGGCGACATCGACACCGATTTCATCGCCGCGCACACCGAGGGCTGGGCGGCGATGCCGGAGTTCCTCGCCGACTATCCGCCGGCCCGCGTCGCCGAGATCACCGGCCTGTCCGAAGCCGATATTCGCACCGCGGCAACGATGATCGCCGAGGCGGGCGAATGGATGTCGCTGTGGACGATGGGTCTCAACCAGAGCACTCACGGCACGTGGAACACCAACGCCATCTGCAATCTGCACCTGGCCACGGGTGCGATCTGCCGGCCCGGTAGCGGCCCGCTGTCTCTCACCGGCCAGCCCAACGCCATGGGCGGCCGTGAAATGGGTTACATGGGACCGGGATTGCCCGGTCAGCGCTCGGTGGCCTCCGCCGAGGACCGGTCGTTCGTCGAGGCGGTGTGGGGTCTGGAGCCGGGAACGATCCGCGCCGATGTGAACCGCGGAACCGTCGACATGTTCTCTCAGATGGCCACCGGTGACATCAAGGCCTGCTGGATCATCTGCACCAATCCGGTGGCCAGTGTGCCCAACCGCGCCGGCGTGATCGCCGGGCTGGAGGCCGCCGAACTCGTGGTCACGCAGGACGCCTACGCCGACACCGCCACCAACCGCTATGCCGATGTGGTGCTGCCCGCGGCGCTGTGGGCGGAGTCCGATGGCGTGATGGTCAACTCCGAGCGCAATCTGACCCTCGTCCGGCAATGTGTTTCACCGGCCGGACAGGCCAGGCCCGACTGGCAGCTGATCTGCCAGGTGGCCGCCGCCATGGGGTTCGGCGCGCACTTCGACTACCGGTCCAGCGAAGAGATCTTCGACGAGATCCGTCACTTCGCCAATCCCAAGACCGGGTACGACATTCGGGGTGTCAGCTACGAGCGGCTGCGCGAATCACCGGTGCAGTGGCCGTGCCCACCCGGCGACACCGAGGATCGCCATCCGGTTCGCTATCTCAACGACGGAACGGTGGCCTTCGCCACGCCGTCGGGCCGTGCGGTGTTTCACCCCCGGCCGCACATGGAACCGCACGAATGTCCTGACGATGAATTTCCGTTGGTGCTCAACACCGGTCGGCTGCCGCACCAGTGGCACACCATGACCAAGACCGGCCGGGTCGCCAAGCTCAACAAGCTCAACGGCGGCCCGTTCGTGGAGATCAACCCGACCGACGCCCAGGTGCTCGACATCGTCGACGGCCAGTCCGTGGAACTGCAGTCCCGGCGGGGCCGCGCGGTGCTGCCCGCCGTCGTCACCGACCGGGTGCGGCCCGGCAGCTGTTTTGCGCCGTTCCACTGGAACGACGAGCATGGCGAATATCTGGCTATCAATGCGTTGACCAGTGATGCGGTGGACAAGGATTCGCTACAACCGGAACTCAAAGTGTGCGCGGTGAGCGTGCGTCCGACCAAGACGGTGAGCAGACCGCTTCCGCCATCGGTCACCGACGACGAACAAGTCTATTTGGCAGGGTTTTTCGCGGCGCTCAAGGGAGACGTTGCAGGCGTTCCGGTGCTCCCCGCAACCGCGCCGGTCAGCCGAACGGTCCGACTGTGGGTGGACGGACTGCTGGCCGGAACGTACTCGCGTGTCACCGACGGATCACATGTTCCCGAGCGCGACGCCGTGTCAGGTCCGTTGGTGCTGTGGGCCTCGCAGACCGGAAACGCAGAGGACCTGGCCACCAGGCTGGTCGATCAACTGGCGGCGGCCGGGCTCGCGGCAACACTCGTCAGCATGGACGACTGTGCACTGGATGATCTCGCAGCGCGCGACGTGTTGGTGGTGACCAGTACGTTCGGCGATGGCGAGCCTCCCGACAATGGTGCCGCCTTCTGGGATCGGCTCCGGGCGCCGGACGCCCCGGACCTGCACGGGCTTCGGTTCGCGGTGCTGGGAATCGGCGACCGGTCCTACGGCCAATTCTGCGGCCACGCGCGATCTCTCGACACCAGGTTGGCCGAACTGGGGGCCACCCGCCTGCTCGACCGCAGCGACTGCGAAGCGCACGACGAGAATTCGTTGATGTCGTGGACGAAGCAGGTGGTCGAGCTCGTCAATGCCACCGGGGCGAAACCGGCAGTCGCCGACCTGTCCGCCACAACGCAACCGGCCGAACCGTTCACCCGCGCCCGACCCATCCCCGCCCGGCTGACTCGCAACATCAGGCTGACCCCGCCCTCGGCGGCCAAGGAGGTGCGCCAGCTCGGCTTCGACATCTCCGAGCATGACGTCACCTACGCCATCGGCGACTCGCTGGGTGTGCTGCCACACAACAGCGATGCCGATGTCGCCGCGTGGCTGGCGGCGACCGGCCTCAGCGGCGACGAGGTGGTGGAGGTCGACGGGGCGGAATGCACACTGCGCCAGGCACTCACCGAGAGTTACGACATCTGTCGCGTGACCCCGAACCTGTTGGCCTTCCTCGCCGAGACGACGGCGGACAAGTCTGCCGCCAGGCAACTGCGGGCCGCTCGCGCGCAGCTGGACACCTGGCGGCTGGGACGCAACGGGATCGACGTCGTACGTGCCTTCGGTGTCCGGGCCGGCGCCGAGCAGTGGCAGGAGGTACTCGTTCGGCTGACCCCTCGACTGTATTCGATTTCGTCGAGCCCGCTGGTCAGCCCACATGAAGTGCAGCTGACGGTGTCGATCGTCCGCTACCAGGCGCCGGACGGCGGAGAGCGCGGGGGAGTGTGCTCGACGTTCCTGGCCGACCGTGCCCGTGATGTTCCGGTGTTCTTGCAGCGATCACCGCACTTTCGCCCCCCGGAAGACGCCACCGCGCCGATCGTGATGATCGGTGCGGGCACCGGGATCGCGCCGTTCCGCGGATTTCTTCAGGAGCGCCGTGCCCTGGGCCACACCGGCCGCAACTGGTTGTTCTTCGGCGACCGGCACCGCGCCGAAAACTTCTACTACGAAGACGATCTGACCGATATGGTCACCGACGGCTTTCTGAACCGGCTCGACCTCGCGTTCTCCCGGGATCAGCGCCGGCGAATCTATGTGCAGGACACCATGATCGACAACGGGGCGCAACTGTGGGCCTGGTTGCAGGACGGCGCCCACCTCTACGTCTGCGGTGACGCCACGGCGATGGCCAGAGACGTCGACATCGCCCTGGACACGATCATTCAGACCCACGGCCATCTCGGTGCCGATGCCGCACGCGACTACAAGCGAGAACTGATCGCCGCGAAACGGTATCTGCGCGACGTGTACTGACCTCACGACGGCGCTCCCACCAAAGTGAGCAGGTTGTGACATCAGGATCACGGCGTGCAGCGAAGGCGCAACAAAGAATTCCTACCGTGATCCCATGCAGACTTCCATTACCCACAGGGGCTACGACATCGACGACTGGAATGCCGAAGACGTCGAGGCCTGGAACAACGGCGGCGCGAAAATCGCACGCCGCAACCTGATCTGGTCGATCTTCGCCGAGCACGTCGGTTTCTCGGTGTGGTCGATCTGGTCGGTCATGGTGCTGTTCATGCCGCAGAATGTCTACCACATCGACGCCGCAGGGAAGTTCTTCCTGGTGGCGGTCCCGACATTGGTGGGCGCCATCCTGCGCATCCCGTACACGTTCGCCGTTGCCCGCTTCGGGGGCCGCAACTGGACCATCTTCTCGGCCCTGGCGCTCTTGGTGCCGACCGTGCTGACGCTGTATTTCATGGCACACCCGGGCACTTCGTACACCACGTTCCTGATCGTGGCCGCCTTCGCCGGGGTGGGCGGCGGGAACTTCGCTTCCTCGATGACCAACATCAACGCCTTCTATCCCCAGCGGCACAAGGGTTGGGCGCTCGGCCTGAATGCCGGCGGCGGCAACATCGGTGTCGCCGTCGTCCAGATCATCGGTCTACTGGTCATCGCGGGAGTAGGCAACCGCTCACCGCACCTGGTCTGTGCCGCCTATCTGGTGCTGATCGCGCTGGCCGCGGTCGGGGCGGCGCTGTACATGAACAACCTCACCAATCAGCGAAGCGATGCGCGTTCGATGATCGATGTTCTGGCCCATCGTGATTCGTGGCTGATCTCCCTGCTCTACATCGGTACGTTCGGGTCGTTCATCGGCTTCGGCTTCGCGTTCGGTCAAGTCCTGCAGATCAACTTCCTGGCCGGGCTGTCGCATGGGGGGCCCGTCACCCCGGCGATGACCGCGCAGGCCTCGCTGCATGCTGCTCAGATCGCGTTCATCGGCCCGGTGCTCGGCTCGCTGTCGCGCCCCTTCGGCGGTTGGCTGTCGGACCGCTTCGGTGGCGGAAAGGTCACCCTCTACACGTTCTTCGCGATGATCCTCGCCGCCATCGTGCTGGTGCTGATCGGCGAAATCGACGATGCCACCCCCGGCCCGGCGTCGGGCGGCGTGATGGCCGCCATCGTGGCCGGCTTCATCGCGCTGTTCATCTTGTCCGGTATGGGCAACGGCTCCGTCTACAAGATGATCCCGTCGATCTTCGAGGCCAAGTCGAAGAGCATCGACCTCAGCATGGCGGAGCGCAGCGCATGGTCACTGCGGATGTCGGGTGCCCTGATCGGGATCGCCGGTGCGGTCGGAGGACTCGGCGGGGTCGGTGTCAACATCGCCCTGCGGGCGTCCTACCTGTCGCCGGCCAAGTCCGCGACCATGGCGTTCTGGGTGTTCCTCGGGTTCTACGTCCTGTGCGCGGTGATCACCTGGTTCGCCTACGTGCGGACTCCCAAGCGCGCCAATGCCATCGGTACCGACAACTCGGCGGTCGGCAGCGCGGCGGCCGCCGCATGAGCGCCGCACGCCGTACCGTCGTGGTCGTCGGCCACGGCATGGTCGGCCACCGGTTCGTCGAGGCCCTGCGCGATCGCGACCGTGGCGGAAACTGGCGGGTGATCGTGCTGTGCGAGGAACCCACGGCGGCCTACGACCGGGTCGGCCTGTCGTCCTACATCGACGGCTGGGACCGGACGACGCTGGCCCTGGCCGGAAACGACTATGCCGGAGACGAACTGGTCGACCTGCGGATCGGTGAGCCGGCCACCGCCATCGACCGGGAGCGCTGTCATGTCATCACATCAGCGGGGGAGCGCATCGGCTATGACGCGGTTGTGCTGGCAACCGGCTCGTACCCGTTCGTTCCGCCGATCCCCGGCAGCGATCTGGACCGCTGCTTCGTCTACCGAACGCTGGAAGACCTCGACGCGATCCGCGCGGCCGCCGCGGCGGCCCGCCCCGGGGCCACCGGCATCGTCGTCGGCGGTGGCCTACTGGGTCTGGAAGCAGCCAACGCACTCAAACTGCTCGGATTGACTCCGCATGTGCTGGAACGGTCGCCGCGACTGATGCCGATCCAGGTCGACGACGGCGGCGGTGCGCTGCTGAACAGGTTGATCACCGATCTCGGCATCGTCGTACACACCGACGTCGCGTCCACCGAGATCGTCGAGAGCGGTGACGGGATCACGGTGTCACTGTCCAACGGCGAGCAGCTCGACGCCGCGGTGCTGGTGTTCTCCGCCGGGGTGCGCCCGCGTGACGAGCTGGCCCGGGTGAGCGGACTTCCGCTCGCCGAACGTGGCGGGGTGCTGACCGATCTCAGCTGCGCGACCTCCGATCCGCGGGTGTACGCCATCGGTGAGGTCGCGGCCGTCGAGGGCCGCTGCTACGGCCTGGTTGCACCGGGCTACACGATGGCCGAGGTGGTGGCCGATCGGCTGGTCGGCGGCGCGGCCGAGTTCCCGGGCGCGGACCTGTCCACCAAACTCAAACTCCTCGGTGTCGACGTCGCCAGCTTCGGCGACGCGCACGCCACCACACCCGGTGCGCTGGAAGTCGTCCTCAATGACGCCGTCAACCAGACCTACGCCAAACTGGTTGTGTCTGACGATGTTTCGACGTTGCTGGGCGGTATTCTGGTCGGCGACGCAGGAGCGTACTCCACGCTGCGCCCGCTGGTCGGCCGCCCGCTGCCCGCCGACCCGGCGACACTGATCTCGCCGGCCGGGGCCGAGGTCGGGGTCGGCGCACTGCCCGACGACGCGCAGATCTGCTCGTGCAACGCGGTGTCCAAACACAGCATCTGTGGCGCGATTGCGGACGGCGCCCATGACGTACCGGCGATCAAGTGCGCGACGGCCGCCGGAACATCCTGCGGCAGTTGCATTCCCATGCTCAAGCGGCTGCTCGAGTCGCAGGGCGTGGCGATGTCCAAGGCGCTGTGCGAACACTTCCCGCAGTCCCGTGCCGAGCTGTTCCAGATCATCGCAACGACCGGTATCCGCACGTTCTCGAGACTGATCGCCGAACACGGCACCGGCACCGGCTGCGACATCTGCAAACCGGTCGTGGCTTCGATACTGGCATCCACCTCCTCGGACCACATTCTCGACGACGAGACGGCCGCACTGCAGGACACCAACGACCACTTCCTGGCCAACATTCAGCGCAACGGCACGTATTCGGTGGTGCCGCGGCTGCCCGGTGGTGAGGTCACCCCCGAACAGCTGATCGTGATCGCCGAGGTGGCCCGCGATTTCGGCCTCTACACCAAGATCACCGGCGGCCAGCGCATCGATCTGTTCGGCGCCCGCGTCGAGCAGCTGCCGCAGATCTGGAAGCGGTTGGTCGACGCCGGCATGGAATCCGGCCACGCCTACGGCAAGTCGCTGCGCACGGTGAAGAGTTGTGTCGGCTCATCCTGGTGCCGTTACGGCGTGCAGGACTCGGTGGCGATGGCCGTCGAACTCGAACTGCGCTATCGCGGGCTGCGTTCCCCCCACAAGATCAAGATGGGCGTCTCGGGTTGCCAGCGCGAATGCGCCGAGGCGCGCGGCAAGGACGTCGGGGTGATCGCCACCGAGAAGGGCTGGAACCTCTATGTCGGCGGCAACGGCGGCGCCAATCCCAAGCATGCGCAGCTGCTGGCCGGCGATCTCGATTCCGAAACCCTGGTCCGCTACATCGACCGCTACCTCATGTTCTACGTCCGCACCGCAGACCGCCTGCAGCGCACCGCCGTCTGGCAGGAGACCATCGAAGGTGGGCTTGATCACATCCGCGACGTCGTGTGCGAGGACTCGTTGGGCATCGCGGCCGACCTCGACGACGCGATGGCCCGACATATCGATGGCTACTCCGACGAATGGGCCGGCGTGCTGAACGACCAGGAAAAACTGGCTCGGTTCGTGTCGTTCGTCAATGCGCCCGACGAGTCGGACCCGACCGTCGCGTTCGACGAGACCGGTCCCCGCAAGGTGCCGCTTCTGCTGGGCATGCCCCGGCAGCGTCAACGCGGCTGAAAGCCACGCGTAACAGCCGCGAAACACAACCCCTGGAGGCTTGAAACCATGACAGTTCTTGCAGACACCCGGCTGGGGCTGGATGTCGATGTCTGGACGACCGCATGCCCCCGGAGCGCACTGCTCACCGGGCGCGGCGTCGCGGTGCTGCTGCCCGACGGCCAGCAGGCGGCATTGTTCTTGTTGGCCGACGGCACGCTGGCCGCAGTCGGCAACATCGACCCGTTCGGACGCGCGGCGGTGATGTCGCGCGGTCTGGTCGGGGATCGGCGCGGCGAGCCCACCGTGGCTTCGCCGTTGCTCAAGCAGGTGTTCTCCCTGGTCGACGGTCGGTGCCTCGACGACGAGTCACACGCACTGCCGGTCTACGACGTCAGGGTGGTCGATGGATTCGTCGAGATCAGAAGTCGCTGACCCGCTGGCCGGCTTCACCGTCGGGGTAACCGCCGCGCGCCGGGCCGAAGAACTCATCACGCTCCTCGAGCGACGCGGTGCCGCCGTTGTCCACGCGCCGACGATCCGGATCGTTCCCCTGGTCGACGACGTCGAGCTGCACCGGGTGACCGAGCAGCTCATCGCCGAACCGCCCGACCTGGTGGTGGTGACAACCGGGATCGGGTTTCGGGGCTGGGTGGAAGCCGCCCACGGTTGGGATGTACACGACGGCCTGCTCGCCGCCCTGGGCTCGACACGCATCCTGGCGCGCGGCCCGAAGGCGCGCGGCGCGGTCCGCCAGGCCGGATTGTGCGAGGAGTGGAGCCCGGAGTCGGAATCGTCGGTGGAAGTGCTGGAGCGACTGCTCTCCGAGGGCGTGGACCAACTGCGCGTTGCGGTCCAGTTGCATGGTGCGGCCAGCGAATGGGAGCCCGACACCGACATCTGTGACGCCCTGGCCCGGGCCGGAGCCCAGGTGGTGCGGGTGCCGGTCTACCGCTGGGAGCAGCCCGATGACACCCGGCGCATCGACCACCTGATTTCGATGATCGTCAACTCCGACGTCGACGCGGTGAGCTTCACCAGCGCGCCAGCCGTCGCCTCGCTGCTCGAACGTGCGAAAGCCGTTGGTGCGCTTGATTGTTTGATTCACGCGCTGCGCCACAACGTGGCGGTGTTCTGCGTCGGCCCGGTCACGGCCAGCCCGCTGGCCCGACTCGGCATCGAGCCGCGCTCGCCGCAGCGATACCGGCTTGGTGCGCTGGCCCGGCTGATCACCGACGAACTGCCGGTCCTGGCAAAGCAATTCAGCGCAGGCGGCCATCACATCAGCGTCCGTAGCGCCAGCGTCGAGGTCGACGGTGAGCTCAAGGTGCTGCCGCCGGCGGCCATGGCCCTGCTGCGGCGACTGCTGGTTGCGCCCGGCCTGGTGGTGTCGCGCGAAGAGCTGCTCGCCGAACTTCCCGGTGGTGGTGACGACACCCACGCCGTCGAGACCGCGATGGCGCGGCTGCGCTCGGCGCTGGCCGCCCCGCGGGTGGTCCAGACCGTGGTCAAACGCGGCTACCGACTCGCGGTGGATGTGGAGGCGACATGACACCCGACCTGGTCCTGGTCGCCCACGGCACCCGGAATCCGCTGGGGCTGGCCACTATCACCGAGATCGCATCAGCCGTCGCCGAACACGTCGGTCCGGTGCGGACCGCTTTCGTCGACGTCCTCGGGCCCAATCCTCGCGAGGTGCTGGCAGATTCGGCGGTGCCGGCGGTCGTCGTGCCGGCCTTCCTGGCGTCGGGCTACCACGTCAACACCGATCTGCCGGCCCGGGTGACCGAAAGCGGCCACGCGTGCGTGACGATCACGCCGGCGCTGGGACCGGACCCGGTGCTGGCCGAGCTCATGCGCACCCGACTGCTCGAGGTGGGCTGGTCACCCGGTGACGCGGTGGTGATGGCGGCGGCCGGGTCGTCGGATCCGGCCGCTCGACGCGAGTTGGTCCGGGCCGCGAGTCTGCTCGCCGATCTGGTGGGCGAGGTGCACCTCGGCTTCGTCGCGACGGGTGCGCCGACGGTCGCCGACCTGGTCGGCCGGATCCGTCGTTCCGGACGGCGGGTCTTCATCGCCTCCTACCTGCTGGCGCCCGGGGTCTTCCACACCAGGCTCGCCGCCTGCGGGGCGCAGGCGGTGACCGAGCCGCTGGGTTCCCACCCCGACCTCGTGAGGCTGCTGGCGCATCGCTTCACCACCCATATCTCCAGCACGATTCACTGATTTGGCGCGGCCGGTGGCACCATTGATCGGTGTCCGCTGAACTGAGCCAGGATTCTCGAAGGACGCCGCTGAGCCCACCTATCTCAGCGGCCGACATCGATGAGGCCGATCAGCGAATTTCCGACGTGGTCAGTCAAACCCCGCTGCAGTACAGCGACCGGTTGTCGCAGGCCACCGGCGCCGACGTCTACCTCAAGCGCGAGGATCTGCAAAGAGTGCGGTCCTACAAACTGCGCGGCGCCTACAACCTGCTCAAACAGCTCACCGACGCCGAGATCGCCGCCGGGGTGGTGTGCTCGTCGGCCGGCAATCACGCGCAGGGCTTCGCACTGGCATGCCGGCTGATGGGCGTGCACGGCCGGGTCTACGTGCCGGCCAAGACCCCGAAGCAGAAGCGCGACCGCATCCGCTACCACGGTGGCGAGTTCATCGACCTGATCGTCGGCGGCGCGACGTACGACCTGGCCGCCGAGGCGGCCCTCGACGACGTCGCCCGCACCGGGGCCACGCTGGTCCCGCCGTTCGACGATGTGCGCACGATGGCCGGGCAGGGCACCATCGCCGTCGAGATCCTCGCCCAACTCGACGCCGAACCGGACCTGGTGGTCGTCCCGGTCGGCGGCGGCGGCTGCATCGCCGGCATCACCACCTACCTGGCCGAGCGGACTTCCAACACCGCCGTGCTCGGTGTCGAGCCGGCCGGCGCGGCATCGATGATCGCGGCGCTGGCCGCCGGTGGCCCGGTCGACCTCGAGCACGTCGACCAGTTCGTCGACGGGGCCGCGGTCAAGCAGATCGGCGCGCTGCCGTATCAGGCGCTGGCCGCGGCCGGTGACATGGTCTCGGTGACGACGGTCGACGAGGGTGCGGTCTGCACAGCAATGCTCGACCTGTACCAGAACGAGGGCATCATCGCCGAGCCTGCCGGTGCGCTGTCGGTGGCCGGGCTGTTGGAGGCCGACGTGGAACCGGGGTCGACGGTGGTGTGCCTGATCTCCGGCGGCAACAACGACGTGTCGCGCTACGGCGAGGTGCTCGAGCGGTCGTTGGTCCACCTGGGCCTCAAGCACTACTTTCTCGTCGACTTCCCCCAGGAGCCGGGTGCGCTGCGCCGGTTCCTGGACGAAATCCTCGGCCCCGGCGACGACATCACGCTGTTCGAGTACGTCAAGCGCAACAACCGCGAAACCGGCGAGGCGCTGGTCGGTATCGAGCTCGGCTCCGCCGCCGGGCTCGACGGGTTGCGGGCCCGCATGGATGCCTCCGGCCTCCACGTCGAACCGCTGGAGCCCGGTTCGCCGGCCTACCGATACCTGACCTGACGCGCGCGTCAGCGTATGCTGGGCCGAACCTCAGGAGGCCGCCGTGCCGTTATTCATGGTCGAACGGAATTACGCCGAGCAACTTGAACCCAGCTTCGACGTCGCCGACGGGATCAACCGGCTCAATGCCGAGGAGGGCGTCCGCTGGCTGTATTCGTTCCTGTCTGCGGACCGGCGGAAGACCTATTGCCTCTATGAAGCCCCGAGCCCCGAGGCCATCCGAACGGCCGCCGTCCGGGCCGGGCTTCCCGCCGACGTCATCGTCGAGGTGACGAACAAGGTGCTGCCGGACGGCTCGTCGGCCGCCATCTGATGTCCTAGTCGAGCAGTTCGCGGTCGGCGGCATACATCGCTGCCTGGGTGCGGTTGGTAGCACCGGTTTTCAGCAGGATGCTGCGGACGTGGTTTGCCGCGGTGTTGGTGCTGATGTAGAGCCGTTCTCCGATGGCCCGGTTACTCAGACCTGCCGCCAGTAGCCGTAGCACCTCGACCTCGCGCTCGGTAAGCCCGTCCGGACCGTTGGTGAGCAGCGCGCTCAGCAGGCCGAGAACCCGCGACTGCCCGATAGGCGCAGCGATCGAACGCGCCTCGTCGGCCAGTCTGCGTGCCTCCCTGGGCTGACCACAGGTTGCCGCGAAGGCCGCCTGCCGCGCGAGCGTCTCGGCAACGTGCACCGCCGAACCCATGCGCCGGTCCATCTCCAGCGCGACGGCGAAATGTCGCTCCGCCGAAGCGTTGTCACCGGTGAGGGCGGCTATTCTCGCGAGATATCGGTCGGCACTGCCGAAGATCGCGACGAACTGACCCGACATGATGTTCTTGTTCTCGTAGCGGGCCAGCAGGGGGCGCAGCGCGTGAAGTGCTTCGACATCGCAGAGCTCCAATGCTGCTTCGACCATGAAGACCAATTCCATCGGCCACTGCGCGTATCCGGCTCGTTCCTCGAGATTGCGACTCATCAGCTGGGTGAGCGCCCGGTTCATCCCCGCCTCACAGCCGAGTTCGGTGTACAGGGCCAGCATTCCCGGGATCCAGCGGCCCGTGAACGCCTCGCTGCCGTCCAGGAATCCGCTGTAGCGCTTGAGGTCACCGGACTCCCGTCGGAGCATGAACATCTGAACCCCGTAGGAACCCTCGGTGGTGTCGGCGCCGAGCAGGCCGCCGGTACGCAGCGCCACCTCGGCCCATTGCTCGGCATGCTGGAAGTCGCCACGCAGAAAGGCCAGGCCGCCCTGCGCACATGCGCCGACGAAGCTGAAGAAGGGCTGCCCGGATGCTTGTGCAGCACGTTGCATGTCGGCTGCGGACGCCGCCAGCTCGTGGGGCTGACCGGCCTGATAACTGGCCAGTGCACGGAAATGTGACGCCGAGCCCAACGCCTCGTAGTCCCGGCGCGACAGCGCCATCCGCGACAGCTCGCTGGAACGCTCCAACTGACTTTCGCACATGTCGGGGGTGAGGCCGTGCCACAGGCTGGTCTCCAGGGCATGCGAGATCACGTCTGGATCGCCGATCTCCCGGGCGTGCTCGATCGCCAGATTGCTGATGTCGCGTGCCCGCACCGTCTCCCCGGCGAACGCAAGCGCGCGTCCGAAGCTTCCCAGAGCTTGCACGTACCGGGGGTCGTCGGCGGTCAGGCCGCACGACTCCAAAGCCGCTGCCAACAGGTCGGCCGCCTTCGAATCGGCCAGTCCCGGACGCCAATTCGCGTCCTCATAGCCGACCGCCGCCGCCAGCCGGATGAGTGGATCGGCGATCGCACTGATGTTTTCGTACATGCCGCGCGCCCGGGCGAAATCCCCGGCGCGAACGTGATTGGCGGCGGCACTCAGGGTGCATCCGGCTCGCTCCGCCAGGTCCAGTTCCGGAAGCGAGCCGGCCCGCTCGTACCATCTCGCCGCGTCCTCGTACGCCAGGCTGTGCTCGGCCATCCGGGCCGCTTCCCGCGCGTACCGCAACGCCTTCTCGTGATAGCCGAGCACATTCGCCAGCAGGTAGTGGTTGGCCAACCGTGGCACCACCGCTGGATCGGCCCGCCCCTCGAGCGCAATGGCGGCGCGTGCGTGCATGATCCGTAGACGCGAGGCGGGCATCTTGCTGATCACCGCTTCGCGAGTCAGCGCGTGCACGAACGCGAAGTCGTCATCGGAGTCCGGCACCGCCCGGATCAAACCCAGCGCTTCCGCTGAATCAACCGCTGCCAGTGTGACGGTGACATCCGTTTCGCTACCGGCGATCAGAGCCGGCAGGTCGAAAGTCTCACCGAGGACCGCAGCCTGTTCGATGATCTCCTGCACTGCGGCACCCAGTCCGGCCAACCGGCTGGCGATGGCATCGCCAATCGATGCCGGGACGGTGTGGTGTGAACTCAACGAGACGAGCCCGCCGTGCGTGTGTAGGTCATTGCACAGTTCGGTGAGGAAGAACGGATTGCCGCCGGTCCTGTCGCGCAGCAGCACCGCGGCTGTGCGCGCCGTCGGCGTCGGCAGTTCCTGTGTCCGGGTGACGAATTCGACGATCGCGTCGGTGTCCAGGCCGGCCAGATCAAGGCGCCGCACACCGTCGAACCGATGCATCTCGGCCAGTCGGCCGATGAGTTCGTCGGATCGGTCGGGCGGTGTCGTGCGGAAGGTCGCCACAATCAGCAGGGGCACGTCGGCGCAACCGGCGACCAGGTGCTCGAGCATCGCCAGCGTCGGCGGAGCCGCCCAGTGCAGGTCTTCGAGGATCAATGCCACCGGACGGTCGACGGTCAAGCGGCGCAGGAACGTCGTCAACGCATCGAAGAGGCGCCGGCGTCCGGCCCCGGACTCGTCAGGCGCGAAATCGTCGGTCACATGTCGATCCACCCGGCGGGACAGCAGCCGCAGCTGCGGCCCACAGTCCTCGAGCGGCTCAAGGAGGCAACCGGGCGGGCCGGTGTCCAGGAAGCGGTCGAGTGCTTCGGCGAACGGTTCGTAGGGGACACCGCCATCGGCGGCCGAGCTGCCGACCAGCACCGCGACGCCGTGATCGGAGAGTGTGCCGGCGATTTCAGCGGCCAGTCGTGACTTGCCCGCGCCGGGTTCCCCGCCGATGAACACCACTTGACGTACACCGCTGGAGACCCGTTGCCAGGCCTGCTCGAACGCGGCCAGCTCCACCGCACGACCCACGAACGGGCCGCGGCGGCGGACCAGCAGTTCTGCCGGGAGCGGCGGTGGCGTCCACTGCGCCATGTGCACAACGTAATAGCGCTGCAGCCACCCGGTCGATAGTCAGATCTGACCATTGTGGCCGCGACCCGGAAATGCTTGGTTGTGGTCATGACGCGTGACCTGAGCGCGCTTAGCGTCGGTGCATCGGTGTCACAAGCAAGGAGATGACGGGATGAGCATTATCGATGCGAGCAGCGGTACTGCAAGCCGGCTCGGTGGCGAGGTTATCGTGCCCGGCGACGCGAAATACGACGACGCCCGGGCCGTGCACAACGCCATGATCGACAAGAGGCCCGCGGTGATCGTTCGGTGCGGGTCGATCGAGGACATCGTGGGAGCGCTCGATCACGCGAGACGGTCCGATCTCACGATCGCGATCCGCGGCGGGGGCCACAACGGTCCCGGCTTCGGCACGGTCGAGGGCGGCATCGTCATCGATCTGTCCCGGTTCAACCGCGTCGATGTCGATCCCGACGCGCGCATCGTGCGGGTCCAGGGCGGTGCGACGTGGGGTCAGGTGGACGCCGCAACGCACGCCTTCGGGTTGGCGACGCCGTCCGGGATCATCGCTTCAACGGGTGTGGGTGGCCTCACGCTCGGTGGCGGCCACGGCTACCTGTCCCGCAAGTACGGCCTGACGATCGACAACCTGCTCGAAGCCGAGGTCGTCCTCGCCGACGGCCGAATCGTCACCGCGTCGGAGTCCCAGCACCCCGATCTGTTCTGGGCCTTGCGGGGCGGCGGCGGAAACTTCGGAATCGTCACCTCGTTCACGTTCCGCCTGCATCCGGTGCACACCGTGATCTGTGGACCGACCGCATGGCCGGGTGCTGCCACCGCGGACATCCTCAGCTGGTACCGCGACTTCCTGCCGGCCCAGGACGACGATCTCTACGGGTTCTTCGCGTCGATGACCGTTCCGCCGGCCGAACCGTTCCCCGCCGACTTCCACATGCAGAAGGCGTGTGCGGTGGTGTGGTGCTACTCCGGTGACCCCGGGCGGGCCGAGGAGGTGTTCGCCCCGGTGCGCAAGATGGCGCCGGCGTTCGACGGTATCGGGCAGGCGCCGTATCCGGCCCTGCAATCCACCTTCGATGCGTTGTATCCCAAAGGGCTGCAGTGGTATTGGCGGGGTGACTTCTTCCGGACGATTTCCGACGAGGCGGTGGCCGCCCATGCTGCGTTCGGCGAGCAGCTGCCGACGATGCATTCGACGATGCATCTGTACCCGATCGACGGCGCTGTCCATCGGGTGGGGCCGACCGACACCGCGTTCGCGTATCGGGACGTCAACTTCTCCCAGGTGATCGCCGGTGTGGACCCCGACCCGGCGAACGCCGAGACGCTGAAGCGCTGGACGGTGGACTACTGGGACGCCACCCATCCGCATTCGGCGGGTGGGGCCTACGTGAACTTCATGATGGACGAAGGCCAGGATCGGGTGCGTGCCACATACGGGCCCAACTATCAGCGGCTCACCGAAGTCAAGGCGCAGTACGACCCCGACAATGTGTTCCACGTGAACCAGAACATCGCGCCGGCGAACGCTATTTAGTCACCACCACGGAGTGGCCCGGCAGTTGGGTGCCATGCGCGCCCACACCGGGATCACCCCAGGCCAGCACGACCGCGCCGGTGACCGGCACACTGACCGGCTCCTCGCCGAGGTTGCAGGCGATCGCAACGCGGCCGCGCCGCAGCACGATCCAGCGTTCGTCCTCGTCGTAGTCGATCACCAGGTGCGCCAGCCACGCATCGGCCATGTCGGGCTCCTCGCGCCGCAACGCGATCAGCCCCCGATAGAACGCCAGGAGTTCCGCATGCCGGCCTTCATGAACCTCGTCCCACTTCAGCTTCGAGCGAAGGAACGTCTGCGGGTCCTGCGGATCGGGGATGTCGTCGGCATCCCAGCCGTGGTCGGCGAATTCGGCCTTCCGCCCCTCGGCGGTCGCCTTGGCCAGCTCGGGCTCGGTGTGCGAGCTGAAGAACTGGAACGGGCTGGACGCCGCCCACTCTTCACCCATGAAAAGCATTGCGGTATAGGGTGATCCGAGTGCGAGTGCGGCCTTGATGGCGAGCTGGCCGTAGTCGAGGTTCTGCGACGGCCGGTCGCCGGTTGCGCGATTGCCGACCTGGTCGTGCGTACACGTGTAGGCGGTCAGCCGGGTCGCCGGGATCAGCGTCTTGTCCAGCGGCCTGCCGTGCCTGCGGTGTCGGAACGACGAGTAGGTGCCGGCATGGAAGTAGCCGTTCTGCAGGGTCGAGGCCAACGCCGACATCGAGCCGAAATCGGCGTAGTAGCCCTGTCGTTCGCCGGAGACCGCGGTGTGGATGGCGTGGTGGATGTCGTCGTCCCACTGCGCCGTCAGGCCGTACCCGCCGCGATCGCGCGGGGTGATCAGCCGCGGGTCGTTCAGGTCGCTCTCGGCGATCAGCGACAGCGGTCGGCCCACAACCGCTGACAGCGAATCGGTTTCGGCGGTCATCTCCTCGAGGATGTGAATTGCGGTGTTGTCGACCAGGGCGTGCACCGCATCCAGCCGCAGGCCGTCGGCGTGAAAGTCACGCATCCAGCGCAGCGCGCAATCGAGGATGTAACGGCGCACCTCATCGGCATCGGGGCCGGCCAGATTGATGCCCTCACCCCAGGGATTGCTCACCGACGACAGGTAGGGTCCGAACTTCGGTAGATAGTTGCCCGACGGGCCCAGATGGTTGAACACCGCGTCGATCAACACTCCGAGCCCGCGGTTATGTGCGGCGTCGATCAGGCGCACCAAACCGTCCGGGCCGCCGTACGGTTCGTGCACCGCGTACCACAGCACCCCGTCGTATCCCCAGCCGTGGTCGCCGTTGAAGGCGTTGACGGGCATCAGCTGGACGAAGTCGACTCCGAGATCCACCAGGTGGTCCAGTTTGTCGATCGCGGCGTCGAAGGTGCCCTGCGGCGTGAACGTGCCGGTGTGCAGCTCGTAGATCACCGCACCCTCGATCGAGCGGCCCGCCCACAACTCATCCGACCATTGCGCCGCCGAGGCGTCCCAGAGCTGCGACCGCTCGTGCACCCCGTCCGGCTGGCGCGCCGACCGCGGATCGGGCAACACCGCCGGGTCGTCGTCCAGAACGAACCCGTACCGGGCGTCCGGTGCGGCGTCGACTTCGGCGCGCCACCAACCGTCGTCGTCGGCGGTCATGTCATGGAGCTGTCCGTCGACGTCGACGCGCACACGCTTGGGCAGCGGTGCCCACACCGCGAATTCAGGCATCTGATCTCTCCAGCAGGATGACGGGCAGCTCGGCGAACAGGTCACCGGCCGGTGTCGGACCCGTCCAGCTTGCGCCCGTCAGCCGGTCGGTCCACACCCCCTCCGGAAGCGGCAGAGCCGTGTCGCCCCAGCCGTCGTGGTGCAGGCGGACGGTCCAGCGGGTCACCGCGACCAGAACGTCCACACCTCGTTGGAACGCCACGATGTGCGGCGCGGCGACGCCGGTGGCGAGCAGCGGGCGGTAGTCGCCGGACAGGAACGCCTCCGGGTGATCCCGGCGGGCGTGCAGCGCCGCTCGGACCACGCGAATCTTGCTGTGCGACAGGCGTTCCAGCTCGGCGCCACGCACCGAGTAGTCGACCGGCCTGCGGTTGTCGGGGTCGACGAGGCTGTCTTCCCACAGCTCGGTGCCCTGATAGACGTCGGGGATGCCGGGGACGGTCAGCGCCAGCAACTTCTGCCCGAGCGCGTCGCCGTGTGCGTGCGGCTCGAGCTGAACCACGACGCCGGTCATCTCGGTGGCCACCGGACCGTCCAGGATGGCGTCGAGCCAGGCGTGCACTCCGTCCTCGAAAGTGGTGTCGGGGTCGTTCCACGAGGTATGCCAACCGGCTTCCCGGATCGCCTTCTCGGTGTAGGCGTGCAGGCGCGTCCGCAGTTCGTCGGTGATCTGCCCGTCGGCCGGCCACACCCCGAAGATGTTCTGCAGCAGGAACAACGCCGTCGCTGCGTCCGGGGCCGGCGTGCTGGTCTGCCAGCTGCTCACGAACTCCGCCCACAGTGACGGCACCTGCGACAGCACGCCGATGCGGGCCCTCACATCCTCGCCACGCTTGGTGTCGTGGGTGGACAGCGTGGTCATCGACTTCGGCCACAGCCGCCCGCGGACCGCGGCGCTGCGATGGAACTCGGCGGCGCTGACGCCGAACCGCTCCGGCTCGCCACCGACTTCGTTGAGCGAGACCAGCCGCGCATCGCGATAGAAATAGCAGTCCTCCACCGACTTTGCCGTCATCGCCCCGCACAGCTGCTGTAGCCGCGCGCCCGGCTCGCTGGAGTCGCCGGCCAGCGCGGCCGACACCAGTTCCAGCGGAACAGCAAGCTCCGGCTGGGCGGTAACGGTGTGTGCGATGGCGGTGGACATCACCGTCGCCAGGTTCAGGTAATCCGACCGATACACACCGACATTGGTCAGCAGTGCCGCCACCGCTTGCGGCAACTGCGGGTGATCGGCACCCGCCGTCGCCACGATCGACCGGCAGAGCCGGGCCAGCTCACTGGACAGGGTGTGGGTGGCAGTGTCGATCTTCAACTGCCGCAACAGTTCCGGCGCACCTGCGTAGTCGAAGCCATTGGCATTGACGAGTTCGGTCAGCGCCTCGGCACCGCTTGGGTCGACAAAGACCCCACCGACCTCGCGCAGTACGTCATAGCCGGTGGTGCCGTCGATGGGCAGCGACGGGTCCAGCGGTTCGTCGACGCCGAGGATCTTCTCGATCACGATCCAGGCCTGCGGACCGGTCAACTCACGCAGCCACCGCAGGTACCCGGTCGGATCGGTCAGGCCGTCGGGGTGATCGATGCGCACGCCGTCGACCAGACCGTCGGTGAACCACCGGGCCACTTCGGCGTGCGACTTCTCGAACACCACCCGGTCCTCCTGGCGCAGGCCCGCCAGCGAGGTGATCGAGAAGAATCGGCGGTAGCCGCAGACTCCGTTGCGCCAGCCGATCAGCTTGTAAGCCTGGCGGTCGTGCACCTCGGCCCCGGAGCCTTCGCCCGTGCCGGGGGCGATCGGGAACGCCAAGTCGCCGAGCCGCAGCACGTCACCGTCGACCTTCAGGTCCGCGACATCACCATCGGAGCCCAAGACGGGCAACAGAATTCGGCCTTCGGGGTCGGCCGACCAGTCGATGTCGAAGTACGTCGCGTACGGGGACTGCCTGCCGTGCTGCAGCACATCCCACCACCACGGGTTGCGCTGCGGCTGGTCCACCCCGACGTGGTTGGGGACGATGTCGACGACGAGTCCCAGCCCACGGGCCTTGGCGGCCTCGGCGAGCCGGGCCAGGCCGTCGGCGCCGCCCAGTTCCTCGGACACCGTCGTCGGATCGGTGACGTCGTAGCCGTGGGTGGAGCCCGGGGCCGCAGTCAGGATGGGGGACAGGTAGAGGTGGGAGACGCCGAGGCCGTCGAGGTACTCGAGGAGTTTCTCGGCGTCGGCGAAAGTGAACGCGTCGCCCGCCGAAGCGCCCCGCAGTTGCAGGCGATAGGTGGACAGCACCGGGTAAGCCATAGCTGAGCCTGTTCCCGCTAAGAAGCCTTTTGAAGCACCAAAACCGAGCGAGATGGGACACTGATCGTCTCGCCCGCTTTCACCGTGACATCGGTGCTACCGGTGGCGTCCCAGGTGTCCAGAACGGCCGTCCACGCTTGGGCGTATTCGCTGTCGGGAACGGTGAACTCGATCGCTTTCTTATGGGCGTTGAAGCACAGCAGGAAGGAATCGTCGACGACGCGCTCGCCGCGCAGATTCGGCTCGGGGATGGCGTCGCCGTTGAGGAACACGCCCACGAACTTGAAACCGGAGCCCCAATCCTGATGGGTCATCTCCGTGCCGGCCGTGGTGAGCCAGGCGATGTCGCGTACCTGATCACCGGTGCGGATCGGCTCACCGTCGAAGAAGCGGCGTCGCCGGAACACCGGGTGCGCCTTCCGCAGTGCCGTCACTTTCTTGGTGAACTCGAGCAGCTCGGCGTTGGTCTCCGTGAGGGTCCAATCCATCCAGGACAGCGCCGAATCCTGGCAGTACACATTGTTGTTGCCCTGCTGCGTGCGGCCGATCTCGTCGCCGTGCGCGATCATCGGGGTGCCCTGTGACAGCATCAGCGTGACCAGGATGTTGCGCATCTGCTGATGGCGCAGTGCGACGATGTCCGGATCGTCGGTCGGGCCCTCCACACCGCAGTTCCACGACCGGTTGTGGCTCTCGCCGTCGCGGTTGTCCTCGCCGTTGGCCTCGTTGTGCTTCTCGTTGTAGGACACCAGGTCGGCGAGTGTGAAGCCGTCGTGACAGGTCACAAAGTTGATGCTCGCACTGGGTCGCCGACCGGTCGCCTCATAGAGGTCCGACGACCCGGTGAGCCGGGAGGCGAACTCGCCCAGGGTGGCGGGCTCGCCGCGCCAGTAGTCGCGGACGGTGTCGCGGTACTTACCGTTCCACTCGGTCCACAGCCCCGGAAAGTTGCCGACCTGGTAGCCGCCCTCGCCGACATCCCACGGCTCGGCGATGAGCTTCACCTGGCTGATCACCGGGTCCTGCTGCACGAGGTCGAAGAACGCCGACAACCGGTCGACGTCGTAGAACTCGCGGGCCAGTGTCGAGGCCAGGTCGAAGCGGAAGCCGTCGACGTGCATCTCGATCACCCAGTACCGCAGCGAGTCCATGATCAGCTGAAGCGTGTGGGGATGCCGGGCGTTGAGGCTGTTTCCGGTGCCGGTGAAGTCCTTGTAGAAGCGTTTGTCGTCGTCGAGGAGCCGGTAGTAGGCGGCGTTGTCGATACCGCGGAAGTTGACCGTGGGACCCAGGTGATTGCCTTCGGCGGTGTGGTTGTAGACCACGTCGAGGATCACCTCGATGCCCGCGTCGTGGAACGAGCGCACCATCGTCTTGAACTCGGCCACCGCCCCGCCGGCGTGCTGGTTGGCCGCGTACTGGTAGTGCGGAGCGAAGAAGCCGAAAGTGTTGTAACCCCAGTAGTTTCGCAGTCCCAGATCCAGCAGCCGGTGGTCGTGCATGAACTGGTGTACCGGCATCAGCTCGATGGCCGTCACATTCAGGTTCTTGAGGTGCTCGATGATCACCGGGTGGCCGAGTCCGGCATAGGTGCCGCGCAGCTCCTCGGGGATGCCGGGATGGGTCTGGGTCATGCCCTTGACGTGCGCCTCGTAGATGATCGTCTCGTGGTACGGCGTCCGCGGTGGATGGTCGGAACCCCACTGGAAGAACGGGTTGATCACCACGCTGGTCATGGTGTGGCCCAGCGAGTCGATCATCGGCGGGGTTCCGCCGGAGGCCAGATCGTCGGCTTTGAGGTCATAGGAATACAGCGCCTGTCCGAAGTCGAAGTCGCCGTGGAACGACTTGCCGTACGGATCGAGCAGTAGCTTGCTGGGATCGCACCGGTGCCCGGCCGCCGGATCCCACGGGCCGTGCACACGGAAGCCGTAGCGCTGGCCGGGGGTGACGGTCGGCAGATAGGCGTGCCAGACGAAGCCGTCGACCTCGTCGAGGTTGATGCGGGTTTCGGTGCCGTCTTTGGCGATCAGGCAGAGCTCGACGGAGTCGGCGACCTCGGAGAACACCGAAAAATTGGTGCCCGCGCCGTCATACGTGGCCCCGAGCGGGTACGGGGCGCCCGGCCACATCGTGACCAGCGCGGGTTCGCTCGACGCCATTGTTAGACCTTATCGACGTGGCGCGCATGATGCGCAAGTTGTCACCACCAACCGGTGGCCGACCCCAGCTGCCGGCCCAGTTCGGGGATCAGCGTGCGCATGTACGTCGCGGAGATGTGGTGAGAATCGTGGTAGACCAGGACATTTCCTTCCACCGCGCGGCACACGTCGGAACGGCACACCGCATCACTGAGGTCCAGGACGCGCATCTGCGGGAACTGTGCCAGGAAATCCAGGGTCTGGTTGCGGTCCGAGAGCACGTCGGATCGCTTGATCCCGCACGATGTGGCGTCGCCGCCCTTGGCCAGGCAGTCGGTCGGGAAGAACGGTTCGCCGTTGCGCACCAACCACGGGGTGTCACGCATCGCGAGGATCGGAATGTTGTTGTCCGACAACGTTTGCCAGATCCCGATATACGTGGCGGGCATGACGTCGCCGGGCTTGATGTTCCACGGCCGGGTCGAGGTGGTGAACACAAAGCTGGGGTGGTCGCTGATGAGCTTGGCCATCACCCGGTCATTCCACTCGTGACAATTCGGGTACGGCCGGTTGTCGCCCATTACCAGGGGTTCCTGCTCGGTGGTCAGCGGACAACCCATCTTCAGGTAGGTGACCACCTTGAAGTGGTGCAGCTTCGCCAGCGCGTCCAGGGCGGTGATCCAGTGCTCGGCGTGCGACCCGCCGGCCAGCGCGATGGTTCTGGTCGCGGACAGATCGCCGTAGGTGCAGTTGATGACCCCGACGTTGTCGAAATCACTGATGCAGCCGTCGTTGGTGGACTCGGGCAGGTCGTTCTTGGCCTCGAGCACGGTGGGCCGCATCGGCAGCTTCGGGACCCGGGCACGTTCGGTCAGTGCCCGTGCACCCGGGTAGCCCACCGTAGAGAGCGTCACCAGCTCCTTGCCGTGCGAGCGCTGCACGGTGACGTGCTCTCGCCAGGTGAACGACGTTGCCGTCAGCGCCACCCCGAGCATCGCGACGGTGGTGCCCAGCGCGATCGTCGGCCGGCGGAGGCGGGCGCGCCACGGAATGCTGGGCCGCGGCGTCACCCGTACCGCCGCATCGCGCCGGAAACGCAGGGGCTCTTCGACATACCGCATCGTCAGCCAAGCCAGCAACCCGGAGATGGCGAGGATGACGGCGCCGTCCACGAAACCGGCCCGGCTGCCGTCGGTGTAGGCAAGCCAGAAGATCAGCAGCGGCCAGTGCCACAGATACAGCGAGTAAGCCATCGCGCCGAGCGTCACCAGCGGGGCGGACGACAACAGCCGATTGGGCAGCGGCAGCCGGTCACTGGTCGACGGTCGCGCTTGGCGGTTCGCCGCGGCCAGGATCATCAGCACGGTGGCGCCGACCGGCACCAGCGCCCACGGCCCGGGGAACTCCCGGACCCCGTCGATCAACGCGCCGCAGGAGACGATCGCGGCCAGGCCGACGGTGGCCGCCATCGTGCGCAGCCACATCGGCCACCGGATGTAGGGGACCGCCGCGCCGACGAGGACACCGAGCAGCAGCTCCCACGCGCGGGCGAAGCTGTTGTAGTAATTGGCCATCTGATCGGTGACGTGAAGGATGGCGGCAAAGGTGAATGACGCAACGGTGAGGACAGCCAGCAAAGACACGAATGTTGCACGCAGGCGCCTGGCCAAGCGGCGCCGCAGCAAATATGCGAACGCGAAAATAAGAATGAGGAACGAAATGTAGAACTGACCCTGAACGGACATCGACCAGATGTGCTGCAGCGGGCTGACGGCCTCGCCGGCCCGAAGGTAGTTCGACTCCGTCGCCGACAGCTCCCAGTTCTGGTAGTACGCCAGGCTCGCCAGACTCTGATCAGCAAAGGTTTCCCAGCGCGTCTGGGGCTGTATGAGGATCGTCAAAACGGCTCCGGCGGCAAGCACCACGACGAGCGCGGGCAGCAGTCTGCGGACAAGCCTGCGGATCTCTGGCCAGGGTGACAGCGAAGAGTCGGGATTCAGCGCGGCGCGCAACAAGGAACCGCCGAAGAAGAATCCGGACAGCACCAGGAAGACGTCCACCCCGCCCGAGACGCGCCCGAACCACACGTGGAACATCGCGACCAGGGCGATCGCCAGCCCGCGAAGGCCGTCGAGATCGTGGCGGTAGAACCCCGATTTTCGCGACCCCATCGGTGACGGGCGGGTCGGGCTTAGGGTCAACATGATCGGAACTCAATCTACCCAACCCGGGTATTTCTCTCATCCGCAGCGAACCGCGCGTCGAAGCTACGGATTCCGTTGAGCAAACGCCGACCGGGACCGCCGCCGAGCTCGGCTAGGCTCACACAGCGTGTCGGCGTTGACTCCCAACCAGATCAGCGCGATCGACGCCGCCCACATCTGGCACCCATACAGCACGATCGGTGCGGAAGCCATGGCCCCGGTGGTTGCGGTGGGAGCCGATGGTGCGTGGCTGACGCTGGTTCGCGACGGCGCCGAGGTCCGGGTGCTCGACGCGATGGCGTCCTGGTGGACGGCGGTGCACGGGCACGGCCACCCGGTGCTCGACGCCGCGCTGACCCGCCAGTTGTCGGTGATGAATCACGTCATGTTCGGCGGCCTGACCCACGAGCCCGCGGCGCGCCTGGCGCAGCTGCTGGTCGACATCACTCCGCTCGGTCTGGACACGGTGTTCTTCTCCGATTCCGGGTCGGTGGCTGTCGAGGTCGCGGTGAAGATGGCGCTGCAGTACTGGCGCAGCACGGGCCGCTTCGGCAAGCGCAGCCTGATGACCTGGCGTGGCGGATATCACGGCGACACGTTCACCCCGATGAGTGTCTGCGACCCCGACGGTGGCATGCATTCGCTGTGGACCGACGTGTTGTCCCCGCAGGTGTTCGCCCCGCCGGTGCCGGCCGAGTTCGACCCGGCCTACGTGGCGGCGTTCGAGGCACAGCTGCGCGGGCACGCCGACTCACTCGCCGCCGTGATCGTCGAACCGGTCGTGCAGGGCGCCGGCGGCATGCGGTTTCACGACCCGCGCTACCTGAGTGAGCTGCGCGCGATGTGTGACCGCGCCGACGTGCTGTTGATCTTCGACGAGATCGCCACCGGCTTCGGCCGGACCGGGGAGCTGTTCGCGGCCGACCACGCCGGCGTCAGCCCCGACATCATGTGCGTCGGCAAGGCATTGACCGGGGGATATGTCACCCTCGCGGCGACCCTGTGCACGCTGGACATCGCGCGCACGATCAGCGGCAGCGAGGCCGGCGCGCTCATGCACGGCCCGACTTTCATGGCCAATGCGCTGGCGTGCGCGGTCTCGGTGGCTTCGGTGGAATTACTGCTCGCCCAGGATTGGCGTGGCCGGGTCGTCGAGATCGGCGCCGGGCTTGCCGACGGGCTCGAGGCGGCGCGGGCGCTGCCGTCGGTCGCCGACGTCCGGGTGCGCGGCGCGATCGGGGTGATCGAGACGCATCGGCCCGTCGACCTGGCCGTGGCGACTCCGGTCGCCCTGGACAACGGCGTCTGGTTGCGGCCCTTCCGCAACCTGATCTACGCGATGCCGCCGTTTATCTGCACCCCCGACGAGGTAGAACAGATCACCTCGGCGATGGTCGCCGTGGCCCGTGCACTGGGATAAATGGCGTGACTCCTCACCCCTCGTGCCTCGGTGCTCGTCGTCACGCTAACCTGAACGGTGTTCAAGTAGCGTCGGAGGAGTGCCCGTGACCCGCGTCGGTCTTTCCCCACTGGCCTGGCTCGACACCGTCGAGCAGCAGCGCCGGGAAGCCGGTCTGCGCCGATCGCTGCGAACCCGGCCCGCGGTGGCCACCGAATTGGACCTGGCATCGAACGACTACCTGGGCCTCTCGCAACACCCCGCGGTCATCGACGGCGGGATAACTGCGCTGCGCACCTGGGGTGCGGGATCCACCGGGTCGCGGCTGGTCACCGGAAATACCGAACTGCACGAGGAATTCGAAACGGCGCTCGCTGATTTCGTCGGCGCCGAGGCTGCGCTGGTGTTCTCCTCGGGCTACACGGCCAACATCGGCGCCGCCGTGGCGCTGTCCGGTCCCGGCTCGCTGATCGTGTCCGACGCCTTGTCCCACGCGTCGCTGGTCGACGCCTGCCGGCTGTCCCGGGCTCGCGTCGTGGTCGCCCCGCACCTCGATGTCGACGCGGTCGAGGCCGCGCTGGCCGGCCGGGACGAAGACCGCGCACTGGTCATCACCGAGTCGGTGTTCAGCACCGACGGCGCGCTGGCACCGCTGCGCAGGTTGCATGAGGTCTGCCGTAAGCACGGTGCGCTGTTGCTGGTCGACGAGGCGCACGGCCTCGGCGTGCGCGGCACCGGCGGGCGCGGCCTGATTCACGAGGCCGGTCTGGCCGGGTCGCCCGACCTGATCATGACCACGACCATGTCGAAGTCGTTGGGCAGTCAGGGCGGCGCGGTGCTCGGCCCCGCGACGGTGCGCGACCATCTGATCGACGCCGCACGCACCATGATCTTCGACACCGGCCTGGCGCCCGCGCCCGTCGGCGCCGCGCTGGCCGCGCTCGCCGTGCTGGCCGCCGAACCACAGCGGGCCAGTACCGTGATCGACCGGGCCCGGGAGCTGGCCGAAATGTGTGAGGTCCCCGAAATGCCCGAATCCGCTGTCGTGTCAGTCATTCTCGGCGACCCGGAGATCGCGGTGGCGGCGGCGACCGCATGCCTGGATGCCGGTGTTCGGGTTGGGTGCTTCCGGCCGCCGACCGTGCCCGCCGGCACCTCTCGGCTGCGCCTGACGGCCCGGGCGTCGTTGACCGACGACGAGATGGACACCGCGCGGGACGTTTTGACTTCGGTATTGGCGGCGCGCCGGCCGTGAGCGTGCTCGTCATCACCGGCACCGGGACCGGAGTGGGAAAGACCGTCGCGACGGCGGCGCTGGCGTGCCACGCCCGAGTCGCCGAGCGTGATGTCGCGGTGTGCAAGCCGGTGCAGACCGGCACGGCCGACGGTGACGACGACTTGGCCGAGGTCGGCCGGCTCTCCGGCGTCGGCGAATTGGTCGGTGTCGCCCGCTATCCGGAGCCGCTGGCGCCGGTGGCCGCCGCCGAACGCGCCGGCATGCCGCTGCCGAGTGCCGACGAGCTGTTGAACGCTGTCCGCGGGGTGGATCGTCCGGGCCGACTCACCCTGGTCGAAGGAGCGGGCGGCTTACTGGTGGAACTGACCGCCGACGGGGCGACGCTCCGCGACCTCGCTTCTGCGCTGTCCGCGCCCGTGCTCGTCGTTGTCGAACCCGGTCTCGGTACGCTGAACCACACGGCGTTGACGTTGGAAGGGCTTGCCGCCAAAGGACTTTCGTGCGCCGGTATCGTGATCGGCGCATGGCCTGCGCAACCCGGCCCGGCGGAGAAGTCCAACCGCGAGGCGCTGGCCCAGCTGGCCCCGGTCCGGGCCGCATTGCCGGCCGGGGTGGCCGCGGTGTCGCCGAAGGACTTTGAATTGTTCAGCGCCCGTGCGTTCGACCCGGACTGGGTCAGCGGCCTGATCTGAGATGGCGCACTCGATCGAGCTGCTCCTCGACGATCGCGCCGACACTGCCGTGCGCCGGCTGTGGCACGCGCTGGCCGATGCCGGGTTGCCCAGCCAGCTGCGGGTCAGCTCCGACACCAACCGTCCGCACATCACGGTGATCGCCGCCGAGCAGATCGTGGCGGCCGTCGACGAGTCGCTCGGGGAGCTGGCCGGCCTGTTCCCACTGGACGTGGCGCTGGGCGCGCCCGTGATCTTCGGCGGCGGACGGCTGACGCTGGCCAGACTGGTGGTCGCATCGGACAAACTACTGGCCGTGCACGAGAAGATCTACGACCTCTGCCTGCCGTTCGTGTCAAACCTGTTCGCGCACACGATGCCGGGGCAGTGGACACCGCACGTCACGCTGGGGCGCCGATACACGCCGGCTCAGATAGCGGAGGCGCTCGCGGCCGTCGAGGGTATCGCGACTGATATTCCGGCACGCATCGTCGGACTGCGCCGCTGGGACGGCGAGGCCAAGGTCGACCGGATTCTCATCAGTTGATCTGCGCGGCAACGCTTTTCGGAACGCACATCTTCCAGCCGTCGATGACCAGCTCGCGCACCTCGTCGAGGTCGACTGCATCCAGGCGGACGTGAATCCAGTTGTAGCGCATGTCCGATTTGCGGGGCAATGCGAACTTCTCCGGCTCGGCGGCCACCATCGCCTCGCGCTCCTCCTTCGGGAATCCGACCCCCATCACGGTCTCGTCGCGGGAGAACGCGAGGAAGACGAGCCGGCCGGCCCGGAACGTGATCCGGTCCCTGACCACGGTTTCGTAGGCTCTCGGCAGGGCAAGCGCGATCGGGCGCACCTGGTCGACGGTGATCACACCGGCAGGCTGCGTCGCGCCGCTATTCCATCGACCAGCAGCTGTACGCCGAAATCGAACCGGCGGCCGGGGTCGGCGCCCAGCACCGATTGCTCGTCGGGAAGCTCGGCACCTGCGGCGTCCCACTGCAGTCGCGATTGCTCATCGGCGGTGAAGCCGAGCACGTAATAGAGGACGGTGCGGGCAGCCGTCACGGCGTGCCCGGAGTCGACGCCCGCAATGGCGGCCGCGTCGGCCAGCCAACCCAAGATCTGCGTCATCGCCTCGGACTGGCCGGCGGCGAAGCTGGCGGACACCAGCTCGGCACCGTCGGTGTGCGACAAAAGAGCATCGCGCAGCTGGCCGCAGATGTCCGCGACACGGATCCGCCAGTCGCCGGTGACGTCGTCCACCCCGCCGAGGATCCGGTCGGCCACGGCGCCGAGCAGCTGCTGCTTGTTGGCGAAATGCCAGTACAGCGCGCCAGGGGAGACCGCGAGCTCGCGGGCCAGCCGGCGCATGGACAGGTCCGCGATGCCGTAGTTGTCCAGCAATGTCGCCGCTGCGTCGACCACGTCGCGTTTGTGGAGCTGCACACGCGTAGCCTAGCCTGAACACTGTTCAAGTTGGCGAACGCAGGAGGACAAAGCCGGTGACCCAGACAGCCGTGGACGTATTGGCACTGGCGCGCGAGCAGGTGCTCGAGCGCGGCGAGGGCCTGACCCGCGATCAGGTGCTCGAGGTCTTGCAGCTGCCCGACGACCGGCTCGAAGAACTGCTCGCCCTGGCCCACGACGTCCGGATGAAGTGGTGTGGCCCCGAGGTCGAGGTCGAGGGCATCATCAGCCTGAAAACCGGTGGCTGCCCGGAGGATTGCCACTTCTGTTCGCAGTCCGGTCTGTTCGCCTCGCCGGTGCGCAGCGCCTGGCTGGACATCCCGAGCCTGGTTGAGGCGGCCAAGCAGACCGCCAAGTCCGGGGCCACGGAGTTCTGCATCGTCGCCGCCGTCCGCGGTCCCGACGAGCGGCTGCTGGCCCAGGTGGCCGCGGGCATCGAAGCCATCCGCAACGAGGTCGACATCCAGATCGCCTGCTCGCTGGGGATGCTCACGCAGGAGCAGGTGGATCGCCTCAAGGAGATGGGCGTCCACCGCTACAACCACAACCTGGAGACCGCGCAGTCCTACTTCCCCAACGTCGTCACCACCCATTCATGGGAGGAGCGGTGGGGAACGCTGGAGATGGTGCGCGAGGCCGGCATGGAGGTGTGCTGCGGCGGCATCCTCGGCATGGGCGAGACGCTCGAGCAGCGCGCCGAGTTCGCCGCGAACCTGGCCGAACTCGATCCGCATGAGGTGCCGCTGAACTTCCTCAATCCGCGACCGGGCACGCCGTTCGGTGACCTGGACGTGCTGCCCGCCTCCGAGGCGCTCAAGGCCGTGGCCGCGTTCCGCCTGGCACTGCCGCGCACGATGCTGCGGTTCGCCGGCGGCCGCGAGATCACCCTGGGCGACCTGGGTGCCAAGCAGGGCATCCTGGGCGGCATCAACGCCGTGATCGTCGGAAACTACCTGACCACGCTGGGCCGTCCGGCCGAGGCCGATCTCGAGCTTCTCGAAGATCTGCAGATGCCGATCAAGGCTCTCAACGCCAGCCTGTGATGGTCGAACAGCTGCCCGCGCTGGTGAGTGCCGGGATCTACAACGTCTACACCGGCGAGCCCGCCGGCAGCGATGTGCCCACCGCGGCACAGCTGGGGCTCGAGCCGCCGCGCTTCTGCGCGGAATGCGGGCGTCGGATGGTGGTCCAGGTGCGTCCCGACGGCTGGTGGGCCAAGTGCTCGCGGCACGGCCGCGTCGACTCCCACGACCTGGAGGCGCAGCGATGACCCGACAACGCGCGGCCATCACCGTCTTCGTCGGGCTGACGCTGGCCGGCGCAGTGGTCGGTGTGGTGTGGTCGCTGCTGGCGCCGTCGGCGCACGGGGTGATCGCGCTGACCCGCTCGGGTCAGCGGGTGCAGACCTACCTCGGCAGCGAATCCGATCACCTGTTCGTGGCCCCGGCATTGCTCATCGGATTGCTGACGTCGATGGCGATCGTGGCCGCGGTCCTGGTGTGGCAGTGGCGGATTCATCGCGGGCCGTTGCTGGCGACGGCGCTGTGGGTGGGTTCGTCGGCTGGCGCCGGTGCGGCCGCGGGTGTCGGTGCTGTGCTGGTCCGCTGGCACTACGGGCCCGTGCCGTTCGACACCGCGCCGGTGAGCCCGGAGCACCGAATCTTCTACTACTCCGAGGCGCCGCCGGTGTTCTTCGCCCACGGCCCACTGCAGATCGCGACGACGCTGTTGTTCCCGGCCGCGATCGCTGCGCTGACGTACGCCTTGATGGCAGTCGCGATTCCGCGTGACGATCTCGGTGCCTTGCCGCCCCTGGAACGCGCCGCTGTTTAGAGCGGGCGGAACGGAACCCGGCCGCCGGTGACCACTCGGGCGACGATGCCGCCCAGGCGCACCATGCCGGCGTAGGTCATGGGATTGAGCAGCGTCGGCCACTTCGTCCGCACGATGTGCTCGTCGATCGGACGCTGGGCGAACCGGTCGTTGAGCCAGCGCAGGGTCATCGGTGCCGACATCGGGTGCAGCAGCATGTGCTCGCTGAACATGTCGCGGTGGTAGGTCACCTGCGCGCCGCCGGCGGAGTAGGTGTGCACCAGATCGTCGATGTCGTCGACGTCGATCACCGAGTCGTGCACCGCCTGAACGATCAGCACCGGAAGATCGGGGACGGCCTTGCCCAGCTTGATGTTGTCGAAGACGTACTGGACTTCCGGTGTCGCCAGGATCTCCTCGAGCGGCGGGTGCACCAGGTCGTCGAAGTCGGTGCGGAACAGCCGGATGACGGCCTCCGCGGTCGTCATCTTCTCGAGCCGCCGCAGTAGTGCGAGACCTTCTTCGGTGGCGTTCTGCTCGATGACGCGGTTCAGATCGGGGTAGGTCTTGGCCAGCGCGGACACCACCAGCGCGGGCAGGGCGGCCAGGTAGGAGCCATTGAGCTTGCGGAACGTGTGGCCGAGGTCGCCGACCGGCGAACCAAGGACGGCGCCGACGAGGTTGAGCTCGGGGGCATAGTCCTCGTGCACCTCGGCCGCCCACGCGCTGGCCAGCCCGCCACCGGAATAGCCCCACAACCCGATCTGGCTGTCCGAGGCGAGGCCGAACCGGTCGAAGCCGAGTGCGGCCCGCAGACCGTCCAGGACGGCATAACCGGGCTCGTAGGGGGCGCCCCAGATGCCCTCCGGTCCCTCGTGGTCGGGGACGGACACCACCCATCCCTCGGCCAGCGCGGCCGCGATCAGCAGGTATTCCAGCTGGGGGAGAGACCCGACGGCCTTGGCGTGCCGTCGCAGGGCGTAGGACGGGAAGCAGCGTGAGGACACCGCGTCGATCGCGCACTGATACGAAACGACGTTGCGGACCTGATTCGGGGTGTGGCCGGTCGGGATGAGCACCGTGGTGACGGTGGCCTGGGGCAACCCGTTGTGGTCGGTGGTGCGGTACAGCAGCTGGGTGGCCCGCACGCGCTGCGGGATCAGCCCGAGAAAGCCCAGCTGAACGTCGCGGGAACGCAGCACGGTGCCGGGATCGGCGTGCTCGAATCCGGCTGGCGGTTCATAGAACGGGTCCTCGGTCGGCAGCACGGGATGCCCACCACGCTCGAGCTCCTCGTGCGGGGCGCGGCCGATCCATTCGGGGCTCGGCGCCCCTGCGCTAACCGGATACATCCCACCCTTTCTACCTTAAGAAGGGTCTAAGAAGCCAGCCGACTCACCCGGGCGGCCGCAATGCGGCAAACTCGTCGGTCACCCTCAACTGCGAGTCGGTGAAGCGATACAGCGCCGCCGGACGCCCGCCGCTTCGGCCCGGGTGGGCCGTCGTTCCGGTTGGCGTGATGACGCCGCGACGGGCCAGCACGCGCTGCAGATTGGTGGCGTCGACCTGGTAGCCCAGCGCGGCCCCGTAGATGTCACGCAGCGTTGAGAGCGCGAATTCCGTTGGCGTCAGCGCGAATCCGATATTCGTGTAGGAAAGCTTGGCGACCAGCCGGGTGCGCGCGTACTCGACCATGGGCGCGTGGTCGAAGGCCATCTCGGGCAGGTCGCTGACCGGGTGCCAGCGGGTGTCCGGGGGGAGTTCGGGGGAGGCGACCGACGGCACCAGCCCGAGGAATGTCGAGGCGATCGTGCGAACACCAGGCACCCGGCCCGGGTCGGAGAAGACCGCGAGCTGTTCGAGGTGGGCGATGTCCCGCACGTCGACCTTCTCGGCGAGCTGGCGCCGCACCGAACTGGTCAGGTCCTCGTCGGCGCGAAGCCGGCCACCGGGCAGTGACCACTTGCCGCGTTCGGGCTCCAGCCCGCGCTGCCATAACAGCACGTTAAGGGCGGGTTTACGGGAGTGCGCGTCGCCCACCTGGAATACGACGGCGAGCACTTCGTGTTCGGTGCTAGTATGAGGCACGTTTTCGATTGTAAGTCGAAAACCTCGGAAAGCGAGACAGGAGGCGGAAATGACCGTCTTGGATCGTGCAGACGCCGTCGGTAATGGGCTTGTCGACCGCATCACCGACGGACCGGGTGGTTACACCGGCGTGAACGGTGACGAGGAATGGGCCGCCGAGATTCGCCGGCTGGCCACCTTGCGCAACGCGACCATCCTGGCGCACAACTATCAGCTGCCGGCCATACAGGACGTTGCCGACCATGTCGGTGACTCGCTGGCGTTGTCCCGGATCGCCGCCGAGGCCGCCGAAGAGACCATCGTGTTCTGCGGCGTGCATTTCATGGCCGAGACCGCCAAGATCCTGAGCCCCGAGAAAACGGTGTTGATCCCCGATCAGCGGGCCGGCTGCTCGCTGGCCGACTCCATCACCGCCGATGAGCTCCAGGCGTGGAAAGACGAGCACCCCGGCGCCGTCGTGGTGTCCTACGTCAACACCACTGCCGCGGTGAAGGCGCTCACCGACATCTGCTGCACCTCGTCCAACGCCGTCGAGGTGGTGGCCTCCATCCCCGCGGATCGCGAGGTGTTGTTCTGCCCCGACCAGTTCCTCGGCGCCCACGTCCGCCGGATGACCGGCCGGACCAATCTGCACGTCTGGGCCGGCGAATGCCACGTGCATGCGGGCATCAACGGCGACGAACTGGCCGAGCAGGCCCGCAGCCATCCCGACGCCGAGCTGTTTGTACACCCCGAATGCGGTTGCGCCACTTCAGCGTTGTACCTCGCCGGTGAGGGTGCCTTCCCGTCGGACCGGGTCAAGATCCTGTCCACCGGCGGCATGCTCGATGCCGCAAAGGCATCGCACGCCAAGCAGGTGCTGGTCGCCACCGAGGTCGGCATGCTGCACCAGTTGCGCCGTGCCGCACCGGGTATCGACTTCCAGGCCGTCAACGACCGGGCATCGTGCAAGTACATGAAGATGATCACCCCGGCCGCGCTGCTGCGTTGCCTGGTCGACGGTGCCGACGAGGTGGACGTCGATCCCGAGACCGCTCGGCTGGCCCGTGCCAGCGTGCAGCGGATGATCGAGATCGGTCAGCCCGGCGGCGGCGAATGACCCGCTCGTTCGCCTGCGGTGCTGGTTCCGACGGGGTGGACTGGCAGCAGCGGGCCGACGTCGTGGTTATCGGTACCGGGGTGGCAGGTCTGGCCGCCGCGCTGGCTGCACACCGAAAGGGCGGGCGCACAGTCGTTCTGAGCAAGGCTCCGGACACGGCGACGTTCTACGCCCAGGGTGGTATCGCGGTCGTGCTGCCGCACACCGACGACTCCGTCGAGGCGCATGTCCGTGACACCCTGGCCGCCGGTGCCGGGTTGTGTGACCCCGACGCGGTTCGCTCCATCGTCGCCGACGGCTACCGCGCGGTGGCCGACCTGGTCGACGACGGTGCCCGGTTCGACGAGAGTGCTCCAGGGCAATGGGCGCTCACTCGCGAAGGCGGCCACTCCCGCCGGCGCATCATCCACGCCGGGGGCGACGCCACCGGCGCCGAGGTGCAGCGTGCGCTCGACCATGCGGCCGCCACCCTGGACATCCGGCGCAATCATGTTGCGCTGCAGGTCCTTCACGATGGCTCGGCGGTCACCGGTGTGCTGGTCCGCAACGCCGACGGGCTCGGCATCGTGCACGCGCCGTCGGTCATCCTGGCGACCGGCGGCCTGGGTCACCTCTACCGGGCGACCACCAACCCGGAAGGTTCCACCGGCGACGGCATCGCACTGGCGCTGTGGGCCGGTGTGGGCGTCACCGACCTCGAATTCGTCCAGTTCCATCCGACGATGCTGTTCGACCGCAACGGCGCCGGGCGGCGGCCGCTGATCACCGAGGCGCTGCGCGGCGAGGGCGCGGTGCTGCGTGACGCCCGCGGCGAGTCGGTCACCGACCTTCACCCGATGGGCGACCTCGCCCCGCGCGACGTCGTTGCCGCGGCGATCGAGGCCCGCCTGCGGGAATCCGGCGATCAGTGCGTGTATTTGGATGCGCGGGGCATCAAGAACCTGGCGCACCGCTTTCCGACGGTGACGGCGGCCTGCAATGCCGCTGGCATCGACCCCACCCGGCAACAGATTCCCGTCGTCCCCGGAGCGCACTACAGCTGCGGCGGCGTTACCACCGACGTGTCCGGCCGTACTGATCTGCCGGGCCTGTTCGCCGCCGGTGAGGTCGCCCGAACCGGCATGCACGGTGCCAACCGACTGGCCTCCAACAGCCTGCTCGAAGGCTTGGTGGTGGGCGGTCGCGCTGGCCGGGAGGCCGTCGACCACGCCCACAGGGCAGGAACGCCGATGGCGAAAGCCGATGAGCGTGAACACAACGCACTCGATCGGCCGGCAATGCAGACGGCGATGACGGAGTACGCCTCGGTGGTCCGCGACGCGACCGGATTGCGGCGGCTGGCCGACTCGCTGGCCGCGGCCACGCCCACGCGGATGACTACCCGTCGCGCGGCCGAGGACGTAGCGCTCACCACCACCGCCCGCGCGGTGGCTGCGGCGGCGTTGGCGCGCACCGAATCTCGCGGTTGCCACCACCGCGGCGATCATCCCGACACCGATCCGGCCCAAGCCTTCAGCCGCACCCTGCACGGGGACCACACGGTGGCATGCCTGCAGTGAAACTCACCGCCGACGAGCTGGCGGAAGCTCGCGTCACGATCCTGCGCGGCCTCGACGAGGACCTGCGCTATGGTCCCGACGTCACCACCTTGGCCACTGTGCCCGAGGACGCCAGCACGGTTGCGTCGCTGGTGGCTCGGGAGCCCGGCGTCGCCGCCGGCATCGACGTGGCGCTGCTGGTTCTCGACGAGGTGCTCGGCCAGGACGGCTACCAGGTCGTTGACCGCGTCGACGACGGCACGAGGCTGGACGCCGGTGCGGCCCTGCTGAAAGTGCAGGCACCGACGCGCGGCCTGCTGACCGCTGAGCGCACGCTGCTCAACCTGGTGTGTCACCTGTCGGGGATCGCGACTGCCACCGCGGCGTGGGTCGACGCCGTCGACGGCACCAAGGCGAAGATCCGCGACACCCGCAAGACTCTGCCGGGGCTACGCGCACTGCAGAAGTACGCGGTGCGGGTGGGCGGCGGCGTCAACCACCGGATGGGCCTGGGCGACGCCGCGCTGATCAAGGACAACCACGTCGCGGCCGCCGGCTCGGTGGTCGCAGCGCTGAGGGCCGTGCGTGCCGCCGCGCCGGACCTGCCGTGCGAGGTCGAGGTCGACACCCTCGAGCAACTCGACGAAGTACTCGCCGAGGATGTGCAGCTGATCCTGCTGGACAACTTCCCGGTGTGGCAGACCCAGATCGCGGTACAGCGTCGCAACGCCAACGCCCCCGGCGTGCTGTTGGAATCCTCGGGCGGCCTGAGCCTGGACAGCGCCGCCGAGTATGCCGGGACAGGGGTGGACTTCCTGGCCGTCGGTGCGTTGACTCACTCGGTACGGGTCCTCGACGTCGGTCTGGACCTCTAGCAAGGAAGTCGGGGGACACCATGGCTCGTAGTCACAGAGCTCACGTTGCCGTCGCCGTGGCCGGGATCGTGTTCGCTCCCGCATTCGCCCATGCCGAGCCGGATTCGGGGACGGGCTCATCGGGATCTGCCGGCTCAGCGCGTAGCGGGACGAACAACCGGTCCACCGACTCGAAATCCGCCTCGGAAGCCAAGGCCTGGCAGGACCTCGAAGACAAGACCGCAAAAGCGGCCGACGCACTGACCAAGGCGGAGCAGCAGGCCCTCGCCACCCGAATCGCGCAGGCGAGGCGCCAGCTCGACCAGGATCAGCAGGCCCAGGACGACGCGATCACGCAGCAGAAGAGCGACGTTGTCACCGGCATCCAAGACCGCTTCGGGACGCTCCAGCAACTCAGCTCGGCCCAGAGCTCGTTGGCGCTCGAGATGTCGGACGCCGCCGACGAGGCCGCGGTGCTCAGTGCGCTGCAGACCGGGGACACCGCGGCCGCGCGTGCCCAGGTCGAACAAGCCGCCAAGGATAGGCAAGCGCTGCTCGATGAGAAAAGAGCGCTCACGAGCACCCTGGCCGACCAAACCCAAGGCATTTCCGCGGTTGCCGGGGCGATGGGTCAAATCATCAGCTCGCTCGGCGCGATGGAGTCGCTGCAGAAGTACGACGCTGACCAGACAGAGGCCATCCTGGACGCGAAGGCACAGGCGCAAGCCGACCCTGAGGCTCAAGCCCAGCTGACGCAGCAGCTGATGGACGTCCAGAAAGAGGTCCGCGACAAGCTGATGGCGATTCAGGCCGACCAGTCGGACGCCATGCGGGCAATCGCGCGGAACATCTAGGTCTTCGCGATATCGGCGACGAACGCGCCGATCCCGCGCTTCACGCCATTGCGGGCGATGCCCGGCAGCGACGGGTCGTCGGTGCCCGCCGGCACCACCCGCGGGTTGATCAGATGCAGGTTCTCGCGCTTGTGTTCGATGTGGGCCTCGCCGGCGGCCAGGATGTTCTTCACCCAGTTCGTCTTGCCGTGAGCCAGCAGAATGGCGAGGGTGTCACCCTTGCGGTAGGCCGAGACGACCGTCTCGTACTCCTTGCCCGACGTGCGTCCCCGGTGGGAGATGACCGACATTCCGGGCATGTATTTGGCCAGCGGCTTCACGGCCGGGTTGAAGTATTTGATCTGGAATTTCTCGAACCAGACCGGGAACCGCATCGGCACGCCGGGGGCGTTGTTGGGGTGAGCGTTGGTCGCCATGGCGCCCACGTTAGGCGGCCGCGCCCCGGCGCACCAGCGACAGCACCACCGCCGCGGCTGCGAAAAGGCCGGAGAACGTCCGGTTCATCGCTCGCTGCTGCCGCGGTGTGCGCAGCCAGCCCAGCAGCCGAGCGGCCAGCCCGGTGTACGCGCCCATCACGACCAGGTCGACGACCACCATCGTCGCCCCGATGGCCAAATATTGCGGCAGCAGCGGGGCCGTCGGCACCACGAACTGGGGGAGCACCGCCAGCAGGAACACCAAGCCCTTGGGGTTCGTGACGTTGACCAGGCAGCCGCGCACCAGCAGGTGCAGCCGGCCTGCTCCGGTGTCGACGGTGACCTGCTCGCCCAGGTCGAGGGGCTTGCTGCGCCATTGGCGAACAGCCAGATAGACCAGGTAGACCACGCCGATCCACTTGATCACGGTGAACGCCACCATCGACTGCGCCACCGCCGCGCCGAGCCCGACCGCGACGGCCGCCAGTTGCAGCATGAGGCCGATCTGCAGCCCGGTGATGCTCCAGTAGCCGCGGCGCAGACCGTGCGCCAGGCCGGTCGCCATGGACTGGATCGCACCGGCGCCGGGCGACACACTGATGGCGATCGCGGCGCCGACGAACGCCAGCCACAGCTGGAATTGCATAACCGCAGTATCCGGGCCGCTGCGGCGCGCGTTCAATCGATTTTTATTCGGGTGCACCGATCGGGGACAATCGAACTGATGACCAGCTTCGCGATGAACCGGATCGACCTGCGCGGCCGCGCGCTGACCGCCGCCTCGCTGCGTGCGGCGCTGCCGCGCGGCGGCGTAGACGTCGACGCCGTGGTCCCCAAGGTCCGGCCGATCGTCGATGACATCGCGCAACGCGGCGCCGTCGCGGCGCTGGAGTATGGCTCAAAATTCGACGGGGTGCGCCCCGATACCGTGCGCGTGCCGACCGCCGCCCTGGCCGACGCGCTGGCCGCGCTGCCCGCCGATGTGCGCGCCGCACTGGAAGTGGCAATCGATCGCACCCGCGCTGTGCACGCCGATCAGCGCCGTACCGACACCACCACCCTGTTCGATTCGGGCGCTGCGGTCACCGAGCGCTGGGTGCCGGTGGAGCGGGTCGGCCTGTATGTGCCGGGTGGCAACGCCGTCTACCCGTCGAGCGTCGTGATGAACGTGGTGCCCGCACAGACTGCCGGGGTCGACTCCCTGGTGATCGCCAGCCCGCCGCAGGCCGACCACGGGGGTCTGCCGCATCCGACGATTCTGGCGGCGGCCGCGCTGCTCGGCGTCGACGAGGTGTGGGCGGTCGGCGGTGCGCAGGCCGTGGCGCTCCTGGCCTATGGCGGCACCGACACCGACGGAACCGAGTTGGCGCCGGTCGACATGGTCACGGGCCCGGGCAACATCTATGTCACCGCCGCCAAGCGGATCTGCCGTTCGCAGATCGGTATCGACGCCGAAGCCGGACCCACCGAGATCGCGATCCTGGCCGACCACACCGCCGACCCGGTGCACGTCGCGGCCGACCTGATCAGCCAGGCCGAACACGACGTGATGGCCGCCAGCGTGCTGGTGACCGACAGCACGGCGCTGGCCGAGGCCACCGAAGCCCAGCTGGCCGTGCAACTGGAGACCACCAAACATCGGGAGCGGGTGATCGAGGCGTTGCGCGGCCGCCAGTCGGGCATCGTGCTGGTCGACGACGTCGATACCGGCGTGCGGGTCGTGAACGCCTACGCCGCAGAGCATTTGGAGATCCAGACCGTAGGGGCCAACGAGGTGGCCAGCCGTATCCGCGCGGCCGGCGCGATCTTCGTCGGACCGTGGTCGCCGGTCAGCCTCGGCGACTACTGCGCCGGGTCGAACCACGTGCTGCCCACCGCGGGCTGCGCACGGCACTCCAGCGGCCTGTCGGTACAGACCTTCCTGCGCGGCATCCACGTCGTCGACTACACCGAGGCGGCGCTGAAAGACGTGGCCGGACACGTGATCACCCTCGCCAAGGCGGAGGATCTGCCTGCCCATGGCGAAGCGGTCCGCCGGAGGTTCGAACGGTGACGCACATCCCCGGAGCCGGCGTGACGCTGGCGGATCTGCCGCTGCGCGATGACCTGCGCGGCAAATCGCCTTATGGCGCGCCGCAACTCGACGTGCCGGTGCGGCTCAATACCAATGAGAACCCGCACCCGCCGAGTAAGGCGCTTGTCGACGACGTCACTCGCTCGGTGGCGGCGGCCGCCGCCGACCTGCACCGCTATCCCGATCGCGACGCCGTCGCCCTGCGCACTGATCTGGCCGCCTACCTGCGCGCCCAGACCGGAGTGGATGTCGGTACCGAAAACATCTGGGCGGCAAACGGATCCAACGAGATCCTGCAGCAGCTGCTGCAGGCGTTCGGCGGCCCGGGCCGCACAGCGATCGGTTTCGTGCCGTCGTACTCGATGCACCCGATCATCTCGAACGGGACGCAGACCGCGTGGATCGAGTCGGTGCGCGCGGCTGACTTCAGCCTCGACGTCGACACCGCCGCGACCGTCATCGCCGCCCGCGACCCCGATGTGGTGTTCGTCGCGAGCCCGAACAACCCTTCAGGACAGAGTGTTCCACTGGACGACCTGCGGCGGTTGCTCGACACCATGCGCCACGGCATCCTGATCGTGGACGAGGCCTACGGTGAGTTCTCCAGCCAGCCCAGCGCCATCGCGCTGATCGAGGAGTACCCCACCCGGCTGATCGTCAGCCGCACCATGAGCAAGGCGTTCGCGTTCGCCGGCGGAAGGCTGGGCTACCTGATCGCCGCCCCGGCCATCATCGACGCCGTGCTACTTGTCCGCCTCCCGTATCACCTCTCGGTCGTCACCCAGGCGGCCGCACGCGCCGCCCTGCGCCACGCCGACGACACCCTGGGCAGCGTCGCCACCCTGATCGCCGAGCGGGAACGGGTCAGCGCCGCGCTGAGCGATTACGGGTTCCGCGTGGTCCCCAGCGACGCCAACTTCGTGTTGTTCGGCGAATTCGTCGACGCCGCGAAAGCATGGCAGCACTATCTGGATGACGGCGTTCTCATCCGTGACGTCGGAATCCCCGGATTTCTGCGCACCACAATCGGATTGGCCGAGGAGAACGACGCCTTCCTGGCCGCCAGTGCACGGCTGGCCGCCTCCGAACTGGCCCACTTAGGAGCACCATGAGCCGCACCGCAAGGGTCGAGCGCAAGACCCGCGAGTCCGACATCGTCGTCGAGCTCGATCTCGACGGCACCGGCGACGTCAGCGTGCACACCGGTGTGCCGTTCTTCGACCACATGCTGACCGCGCTGGGCACTCACGCGAGTTTCGATCTGGCGATCTCCGCCCAAGGTGATGTCGACATCGAGGGCCACCACACCATCGAGGACACCGCGATCGTGCTCGGCACCGCGCTGGGTCAGGCCCTCGGCGACAAGAAGGGCATCCGCCGCTTCGGCGACGCCTTCATCCCGATGGACGAGACGCTGGCCCACGCCGCGGTCGACGTCTCCGGCCGCCCGTACTTCGTGCACACCGGCGAACCCGACTACATGGTCGACTTCACGATCGCCGGCTCCAGCGTGCCGTACCACACGGTGGTGAACCGGCACGTGTTCGAGTCGCTGGCGTTCAACGCCCGCATCTCGCTGCACGTCCGCACTATCTATGGCCGCGACCCGCACCACATCACCGAGGCGGAATACAAGGCGGTCGCCCGCGCGTTGCGCCAAGCGGTCGAACTCGATCCGCGGGTCTCCGGCGTGCCATCCACCAAAGGGTCACTGTGACAACTAAATCCGTGGTCGTTCTGGACTACGGTTCAGGCAACCTGCGTTCTGCGCAGCGTGCGCTGGAACGCACCGGGGCCGACGTCGAGGTGACCGCCGACGAGCAACGCGCGCTGAACGCCGACGGCCTGGTGGTTCCCGGGGTCGGTGCGTTCGAGGCGTGCATGACTGGGCTGCGCGGGATCGGTGGCGACCACATCATCGCCGAGCGGGTGGCCGCGGGCCGTCCCGTGCTCGGTGTGTGCGTGGGCATGCAGATCCTGTTCGCCCACGGCGTGGAATTCGGGGTCGAGTCGCAGGGCTGCGGGCAGTGGCCGGGTTCGGTGACCCGACTCGAGGCGCCGGTGATCCCACACATGGGCTGGAACGTCGTCGAAGCCGCACCGGGCAGTGTGCTGTTCAAGGGATTCGATCCCGACACCCGGTTCTACTTCGTGCACTCCTACGCTGCACAGAAGTGGGAGGGCGCACCCGATGCGAAGCTGACCTGGGCCAGCCACCACGTGCGGTTCCTGGCCGCCGTCGAGGACGGCCCGTTGTCGGCGACACAATTTCATCCGGAGAAGAGTGGCGACGCCGGTGCGGCGCTGCTCACCAATTGGGTTGAGGGGCTGTAAGAGTGCCACTGATTTTGTTGCCTGCTGTCGACGTGGTCGACGGCAAGGCGGTGCGCCTGGTGCAGGGCAAGGCCGGCAGCGAGACCGAGTACGGCTCGGCGCTGGACGCCGCGCTGACCTGGCAGCGCGACGGTGCCGAATGGATCCACCTGGTGGACCTGGACGCCGCGTTCGGCCGCGGATCCAACCGCGAGCTGCTGGCCGAGGTGGTCGGCGCGCTCGACGTGAAGGTCGAACTGTCCGGCGGTATCCGCGACGACGAGTCGCTCAAGGCGGCGCTGGCCACCGGGTGCACCCGGGTCAACATCGGCACTGCGGCGCTGGAGAACCCGCTGTGGTGCGCCGCCGCGATTGCCGAGTTCGGCGACAAGGTGGCGGTCGGCCTGGACGTCCAGATCGTCGACGGGGAGCACCGGCTGCGCGGCCGCGGCTGGGAGACCGACGGCGGCGATCTGTGGCATGTGCTGGAACGCCTTGACAGCGAGGGCTGCTCGCGGTTCGTGGTCACCGACGTGACGAAGGACGGCACACTCACGGGGCCCAATCTCGACCTGCTCGAAGGCGTCGCCGAGTGCACCGACGCGCCGGTGATCGCTTCCGGCGGGGTTTCGAGCCTGGACGACCTGCGCGCAATCGCGACCTTGACCGGCAGCGGTGTGGAAGGTGCAATCGTCGGAAAGGCGCTTTACGCGGGCCGATTCACGCTGCCGGAGGCGCTGGCCGCGGTGAGTCAGTAGTGGACCTCGACACCCTGGTGGCCCAGGCGGCCGCGATCCTCGATGACGCGTCCAAACCGTTCATCGCCGGACACCGAGCGGATTCGGCCGTGCAGAAGAAGGGCAACGACTTCGCCACCGAGGTGGACCTGGCCATCGAACGCCAGGTGGTCCAGGCCCTGGAGGCCACCACCGGCATCGGCGTGCACGGCGAGGAGTTCGGCGGCGCCCCCATCGATTCACCGCTCGTCTGGGTTCTCGACCCGATCGACGGCACGTTCAATTACGCCGCAGGCTCGCCGATGGCCGCGATCCTGCTGGGTCTGCTGCGCGATGGTGAACCCGTCGCCGGGCTCACCTGGCTGCCGTTCACCGATCAGCGGTATACCGCGGTGGCAGGCGGACCGGTCTACTACAACGGCGAAGCGCAGCCACCGATCGGACACGGCGAGATCGGCCAGTGCGTCATCGGCATCGGCACGTTCAACGTCGACTGGCGCGGACGTTTCCCCGGCCGCTATCGGCTGGCCGTGCTGGAGAACCTGAGCCGAGTCTGCTCGAAGCTGCGCATGCACGGCGCCACCGGTGTCGACATCGCCTATGTGTCCTCCGGAATCATGGGTGCGGCAATCAGTTTCGGTGACCACATCTGGGACCACGCCGCCGGGGTGGCGCTGGTTCGGGCAGCGGGCGGGATCGTCACCGACCTGACCGGCGAGAATTGGACGCCGTCGTCGCGCGCAGCGCTGGCCGCCGCACCCGGCGTGCACGGGCATGTGATGGAGATCCTCGACCGGGTCGGTCCGCCGGAGAATTACCTCTGATGGACGTCGCGGTACGTGTGATTCCCTGCCTGGACGTCGACGCCGGGCGGGTGGTGAAGGGCGTCAACTTCGAAAACCTTCGTGATGCAGGCGATCCCGTCGAGTTGGCGGCCGTCTACGACGCCGAGGGCGCCGACGAGCTGACCTTCCTGGATGTTACGGCGTCCTCGTCGGGCCGCGCGACGATGCTCGACGTGGTGCGCCGCACCGCCGAACAGGTCTTCATCCCGCTCACCGTCGGCGGCGGCGTGCGCTCGGTCGAGGATGTCGACGTGCTGCTGCGGGCCGGGGCCGACAAGGTTTCGGTGAACACCGCGGCGATCGCACGCCCGGAGCTGCTGGCCGAGTTGTCCCGGCAGTTCGGCTCGCAGTGCATCGTCTTGTCGGTGGATGCCCGCACTGTTCCAGCCGGTTCCGCGACGACCCCGTCGGGCTGGGAGGTCACCACTCACGGCGGTCGGCAGGGGACCGGCATCGACGCGGTCGAATGGGCAATGCGCGGAGCCGAATTGGGTGTCGGCGAGATCCTGCTGAACTCGATGGATGCCGACGGCACCAAGGCTGGTTTCGACCTGGCGATGCTGCGCGCCGTACGCAAGGCTGTCACGGTCCCGGTGATCGCCAGCGGCGGCGCCGGCGCCGTGGACGACTTCGCGCCGGCCGTGGAGGCGGGGGCCGATGCGGTGTTGGCGGCCAGCGTCTTCCACTTCCGCGAGCTGACCATCGGTGAGGTGAAGGCCGCGATGGCTGCCGAAGGGATAACGGTGCGATGAGCCTGGACCCCGATATCGCCAAGCGGCTCAAGCGCGATGCCAACGGCCTGTTCGCGGCGATCGCGCAGGAGCACGGCACCGGCGATGTGCTGATGGTGGCCTGGATGGATGACGAGGCGCTGGCGCGCACGCTCGAAACCCGGGAAGCCACCTACTACTCGCGATCCCGCGGCGAGTACTGGGTCAAGGGCGCGACGTCCGGGCACACTCAGCACGTGCACTCGGTGCGCCTGGACTGCGACGGCGATGCGGTGCTGCTGGAGGTCGACCAGGTCGGCGGGGCATGCCACACCGGCGATCACAGCTGCTTCGACGCCGACCAGCTGCTGGCGCCCGAAGACTAGACGTCGATCGCGGTCGCCTTTGCGCGTGCACTCCAGCGGCCCTCGTCGTATCCGACCGCGATCGGATGCGAGAACGCCGAGGTGACGTTCTCGGTCGAAATGGTATGTCGTGCAGCCCCACTGGCGACGGCGCGACCGTCGGCGATCAGCAGCGCATGCGAGGTCGTGGTCGGCAGTTCCTCGAGATGATGGGTCACCAGGATCGACGCCACCTCCGGGTGGCTTTTGTCGAGGCCATCGATGGTCTCCAGCAGCTGCTCGCGGGCGGCGACATCGAGCCCGGTCGTGGGCTCGTCGAGCAGCAGCAGTTCGGGTTCCGAGACCAGCGCTCGCGCAATGAGAGCACGCCCCCGCTCACCCTGCGACAGCGTCGGCCAGACGCTGTCGGCCTTGCGGGTCATGCCCACCGCCGCGATCATCGCGTCGGCGTGTGCGGACTCCTCCTCGCTCGGCGTCCACCGCATCGGAATGTCGATGGTCGCGGTGATGCCGGTCAGCACCACGTCGCGCACGGTCAGCGAATATTGCAGCCGGTGACGCGGATTCACGTGCCCGATCGACCGCCGCAGCACTGCCAGGTCGGTGTGTCCCATTTGTCTGCCCAGGATTTCCACGGTTCCCGACGTCGGGAACGTGACTGCCGCGCAGAACCCGAGCAGAGTGCTCTTGCCGGCACCGTTGGGCCCCAACAAGGCCCAATGCTCGCCGGCATTCACCGTCAGCGAAATACCGTCGATGATCTGTTTGCCTTCTCGGCGAAACGTCACATCCGACAGTCGCAGAACAGGTTTCACGATGTGCGCCGTCAAGCCTTCTGCCGCTGGCGCAGCACCTCCAGCGCCTTGTCGGCATGGGTATCCATGTTGAGCTCGCTGGCGATGACCTCGAGAACCGTGCGATCGGTGTCGATGACGAAGGTCGTGCGCTTGACCGGCATCAGCTTGCCCAGCAGGCCGCGCTTGACCCCGAACGCGGTGGCCACGGCGCCGTCGGCATCGGACAGCAGCGGATAGTCGAAGCTCTGCGAATCGGCGAACCGGGCCTGCTTCTCGACTGCGTCGGTGCTGATCCCCACTCGGCTGGCGCCCAGCGCCGCGAACTCGGAGCCGAGGTCGCGGAAATGACACGCCTCCTTGGTGCACCCGGGCGTCATCGCGGCGGGGTAGAAGAACAGCACGATCGGCCCATCGGCAAGCAGGCTCGTCAGCGAACGCACGGTGCCGGTCTGATCCGGCAGTTCGAAGTCCGCAACCCGGTCTCCACGTTTCATGGCTGCAGGCTACGCCGGTCAATCGGGCCAGGCGGGTCTGGGAGGATGTACCCGTGCAATCCAACCTCGCCGCCACCACCACGCGCGAGGAGTTTCGGGCGCTGGCCGCCGAACATCGCGTGGTGCCGGTGATCCGCAAGGTGCTCGCCGACAGCGAGACACCCCTGTCGGCGTACCGGAAATTGGCGGCCAACCGCCCCGGAACCTTCCTGCTCGAGTCCGCCGAGAACGGCCGGTCCTGGTCGCGATGGTCGTTCATCGGGGCGGGGGCACCCTCGGCGTTGACCGTGCGCGACGGCGAGGCGGTTTGGCTTGGTGCCACCCCGCAGGACGCACCGACCGGCGGCGATCCGCTGCAGGCGCTGCACCAGACGATGGCGCTGCTGTCCACCGAGTCGCTGGCCGGGGTGCCGCCCCTGTCGAGCGGCATGGTCGGGTTCTTCGCCTACGACTTCGTCCGGCGTCTCGAGCGGCTGCCCGAGTTGGTGGTCGACGACCTCGGCCTGCCCGACATGCTGCTGCTGCTGGCCACCGATCTGGCCGCCGTCGACCATCACGAGGGCACCATCACACTGATCGCCAATGCGGTGAACTGGAACGGCACCGACGAGCGTGTCGACGAGGCCTACGACGACGCCGTCGCGCGCCTGGACGTGATGACCAAGGCGCTGAGCCAGCCGCTGTCGTCGACCGTGGCGACGTTCTCGCGTCCGCAGCCCCGGCACCGCTCGCAGCGCACGCTGGAGGAGTACAGCGCGATCGTCGAGCGGCTGGTCAAGGAGATCGAGGCCGGCGAGGCGTTCCAGGTGGTGCCCTCGCAGCGCTTCGAGATCGATACCGCCGTCGACCCGATCGACGTCTACCGGATGCTGCGGGTCACCAACCCCAGCCCGTACATGTACCTGATGCACGTCCCGGATGAGACTGGGGGAACGGCGTTTTCGATCGTCGGTTCCAGCCCGGAGTCGTTGGTGACGGTCAAGGACGGCTGGGCGACAACTCACCCGATCGCCGGAACTCGGTGGCGTGGTCAGACCGAGGAGGAAGACCAGCTACTGGAGAAGGAGCTGCTGGCTGACGAGAAGGAACGCTCCGAGCACCTGATGCTGGTCGACCTCGGCCGCAACGACCTGGGCCGGGTCTGCGTTCCGGGCACGGTGCGCGTCGAGGACTACAGCCACATCGAGCGCTACAGCCACGTCATGCACATCGTCTCGACGGTCACCGGGCTGCTCGCCGACGGCCGCACCGCCCTGGATGCGGTGACGGCCTGCTTCCCGGCCGGCACCTTGACCGGTGCGCCGAAGGTGCGGGCGATGGAGCTCATCGAAGGGGTCGAGAAGACCCGCCGCGGCCTCTACGGAGGCGTCGTCGGCTACCTGGACTTCGCCGGCAACGCCGACTTCGCGATCGCGATTCGCACCGCCCTGATGAGCAAGGGCACCGCATATGTCCAGGCCGGTGGCGGCGTGGTGGCGGACTCCAACGGCCCCTACGAGTACAACGAGTCCGCCAACAAGGCCAAGGCGGTGCTGAGCGCGATCGCCGCCGCCGAGACGCTGAGTGCGCCGTGATCCGCATCGGGCAGCTGCTGCTGGCCGTCTCGGCGGTCTTGCTGTGGGTGGCATCGCGGCTGGTGTGGGTGTCGGTGACGTCGTTCGACGGCCTGGGCCAGCCCAAGACCGTGACGCTGACCGGGGCCACCTGGTCCAATGCGCTGCTGCCGTTGGCCGTTCTGCTGCTGGCCGCGGCGGTGGCCGGGTTGGCGGTGCGGGGATGGGGTCTTCGTGCGGTCGCAATCCTGGTCGCGGTGGTGACCCTGCTGCTCGGCTATCTCGGTGTCAGCCTGATCGTCACCCCTGACGTCGGCCCGCGAGCCGCCGAGCTGGCCGAGTTCCCGGTGATGACGCTGGTTGCCAGCGATCGGCACTATGTCGGAGCCGGACTGACGATCGGCGCCGCGGCGTGTGCGCTGGTCGCGGCCGTGTTGTTGATGCGCTCGGCGCGCGCAGGGCGGCAGGCCACGGCCAAATATGCCGCGCCCGCCGTCCGCCGCAGCGCCGTGCGCAGCGAGGACGCCAACCCGGGGGTATCGGAGCGGGGCATGTGGGATGCGCTCGACGAAGGTGTCGATCCCACAGATCGGCGCACCGACACCGAGGGTCGGTGACGGATGCGCGGCCCGATACGACTACCCTTCACAAGACGACTTAAGCGACATCGCCAAGGCGTGGGAAGGGATCCGGCAACCATGAGTTCGGCAAGTGTGCTCGACTCGATCATCGAGGGAGTGCGCGCCGACGTTGCCGCCCGTGAGGCGATCGTGAGCCTCGACGAGGTCAAGGCTGCCGCCGAGGCCGCACCGGCTCCCCTGAACGTTCTGGCCGCACTGCAGGCGCCAGGCATCGCCGTCATCGCCGAAGTGAAGCGGGCCAGCCCGTCCCGGGGGGAGCTCGCCAACATCGCCGACCCCGCCGAGTTGGCTCGCGCATATGAAAGCGGTGGCGCCCGGGTGATCAGCGTGCTGACCGAGGAACGCCGTTTCCACGGGTCGCTGGCCGACCTCGACGCAGTGCGCGCCGCCGTGCGAATTCCGGTGCTACGCAAGGATTTCATTGTCCGGCCGTACCAGATCCACGAGGCCAGGGCGCACGGCGCCGACATGCTGCTGCTGATCGTGGCCGCGCTCGAGCAGCCGGCCTTGGAGTCGCTCCTGGAGCGCACCGAATCGCTGGGCATGACCGCATTGGTCGAGGTGCACACAGAAGAAGAGGCCAGCCGGGCGCTGCAGGCCGGGGCCAAGGTGATCGGCGTGAATGCCCGTGACCTCAAGACTTTGCAGGTAGACCGGGACTGCTTCGCGCGGATCGCGCCCGGGTTGCCGTCGAACATCATCCGGGTTGCCGAGTCCGGCGTGCGGGGCACCGGTGACCTGCTCGCCTACGCCGGTGCCGGGGCGGACGCGGTACTCGTCGGCGAGGGTCTGGTGACCAGCGGGGATCCGCGCAGCGCCGTCGCCGACCTGGTGACCGCGGGAGCCCATCCCTCCTGCCCGAAACCAGCCCGCTGAGTCGTGGCTGATCTCTCCACTCCGAACGTGCCGCGCATGAGTGCGGCCGTCGCAGAGCCGACCTCGCACGAACCCGACGCCCGTGGCCACTTCGGAGTCTTCGGCGGTCGGTACGTAGCCGAAGCGCTGATGGCCGTGATCGAGGAAGTGACGGCCGCCTACGAAAAGGCCCGCACCGACTCCGAATTCCTGGATCGACTCGACAACCTGCAGACCCATTACGCCGGACGTCCGTCGCCGCTCTATGAAGCGGTCCGGTTGAGCGAGTATGTGGGCGGAGCGCGGATCTTCCTCAAGCGTGAAGACCTCAACCACACCGGTTCGCACAAGATCAACAACGTGCTCGGTCAGGCGCTGCTGGCCAAGCAGATGGGCAAGACCAGGGTCATCGCCGAGACCGGCGCCGGCCAGCATGGTGTGGCGACCGCTACGGCGTGCGCGCTGCTCGGCCTGGAATGCGTGATCTACATGGGTGCGGTCGACACCGCGCGCCAGGCGCTCAACGTGGCGCGGATGCGGCTGCTCGGCGCCGAGGTGGTGTCGGTCGAATCGGGCTCGAAGACGTTGAAGGACGCCATCAACGACGCTTTCCGCGATTGGGTCACCAACGCCGACAGCACCTACTACTGCTTCGGGACCGCGGCCGGGCCGCACCCGTTCCCGATGATGGTGCGCGACTTCCAGCGCATCATCGGCCTGGAGGCTCGCGCGCAGATGCTGGCGCAGGCGGGCCGGTTACCCGACGCGGTGGCAGCGTGCGTGGGCGGCGGGTCGAACGCCATCGGCATCTTCCACCCGTTCATCGATGACACGTCTGTGCGGTTGGTCGGTTTCGAGGCGGCCGGTGATGGGGTCGAAACCGGTAGGCATGCAGCAACTTTCGCTGGCGGAACCCCCGGCGCGTTCCAAGGCTCGTACTCGTATCTGCTGCAGGACGAGGATGGTCAGACCATCGAGTCGCATTCCATCTCAGCAGGTTTGGACTATCCGGGCGTGGGCCCCGAGCATGCGTTCCTCAAGGACATCGGTCGTACCGAGTACCAGCCGATCACCGACACCGAGGCCATGGACGCGTTCCGGCTGCTGTGCCGGTTGGAGGGCATCATCCCGGCCATCGAGTCCGCGCACGCCGTGGCGGGCGCGGTGAAGCTGGCGGCCGAACTGGGGCGCGGTTCGATCATCCTGATCAACCTGTCCGGCCGCGGTGACAAGGACGTGGAGACGGCGGCGAAATGGTTCGGGCTGTTCGACAAGTCCGGTCCGGGAGCCTCATGACCGTTCAGCACAGCCAGTCGGGCAGGCTGGGTTCGGTATTCGCGGCGTGCCACGACGAGGGTCGTGCCGCGTTGATCGGCTATCTGCCGACGGGTTATCCGTCCGTTGACATCTCCATCGACGCATTGGTCGCATTGGTCGAATCCGGTTGCGACATCGTCGAAGTCGGGGTTCCGTACTCCGACCCGGGTATGGACGGTCCGGTGATCGCGACCGCGACCGAGGCCGCGTTGCAGGGCGGGGTCCGGGTTCGGGACACGCTGCGCGCGGTCGAGGCGATCAGTGCCGCCGGCGGTCATGCGGTGGTCATGACGTATTGGAATCTCATGCTGCACTACGGGATCGACGCGTGGTCGCGTGACCTCGCCGCCGCCGGGGGACTGGGCATGATCACCCCGGACCTCATTCCCGATGAGGCCGACGAGTGGCTGGCCGCCGCGGAGACGCATGATTTGGATCGGATCTTTCTGGTGGCGCCGTCGTCGACCCCCGAGCGGCTGACGAAAACCGTGCAGGCCTCGCGAGGATTCGTCTACGCGGCATCGACCATGGGCGTCACCGGTGCCCGCGACGCGGTGTCCAGTGCCGCGCCGGAACTCGTCGCCCGAGTCAAGGAAGTCTCGGATATCCCGGTCGGGGTCGGTCTCGGTGTGCGCTCGCGTGAGCAGGCCGCCGAGATCGCGGCGTTCGCCGACGGCGTGATTGTCGGTTCCGCTCTGGTGTCGGCGTTGACCGACGGGTTGGCGGCAGTGCGGACGCTGACCGAAGAGTTGGCCATGGGTGTGCGACAGAAGGTGTCTGCTTCGTGACGACAACCGTCTTGGCTTATTTCCCGAGCCCGCCTCAGGGCGTTTGGCATCTGGGCCCGGTCCCGATCCGGGCGTATGCCCTGTGCATCATCGCCGGCATCATCGCCGCACTGGTGATCGGTGACCGTCGCTGGGCGGCGCGTGGTGGCGAGCGCGGCGTCATCTACGACATCGCGCTGTGGGCGGTGCCGTTCGGTCTGATCGGTGGCCGGCTCTACCATCTGCTGACGGACTGGCGAACGTATTTCGCCGAGGGCGGCGCGGGTATTGGTGCAGCGCTGCGGATCTGGGATGGCGGCCTCGGCATCTGGGGTGCGGTTGCCCTCGGTGGCGTCGGTGCGTGGATCGCCTGCCGGCGCCGGGGAATTCCGCTGCCGGCCTTCGGGGATGCCATCGCGCCGGGCATCATCCTGGCGCAGGCGATCGGCCGCCTCGGAAACTATTTCAACCAGGAGTTGTACGGCCGCGAGACCACCGTGCCGTGGGGGATGGAGATCTTCTACCGGCGGGATTCGTCGGGGATGGTCGACGTGCACTCCCTCGACGGGGTGTCCACCGGGCAGGTCGCGGCGGTGGTGCAGCCGACGTTCCTCTACGAGCTGCTGTGGAACGTGCTCGTGTTCTTCTTCCTGATCTGGATCGACCGGCGGTTCAAGATCGGTCACGGTCGGTTGTTTGCGGCGTACGTGGCGGCGTACTGCATCGGCCGTTTCTGGGTCGAACTGCTGCGCGACGACACCGCCACTCATATCGCCGGCATCCGGGTGAACTCGTTCACCTCGGTGTTCGTGTTCATCGGCGCGGTCGTGTACATCCTGTTGGCGCCCAAGGGCCGAGAAGATCCGGCAACGCTGGGCGGTAAGCAGGCGGTCGATGCTCCTGAGGAGGAGTCGCCGGCTGAGAAAATGGCCGAGGATCTGGTGGCCGTCGTCACCGGCGGCGGCATCGCCGCCGCGGCCGCGGTGGCGGCTGAACACGACTCCGAAGATGCCGCCGCTGTTGGCGATACCGAGGAGGCCGAGCCGGAAGCGGAGCCGGTGGCCGACGCTGAGCCGGAGGCTGAGGCCGAAGGCGAGCCGGAACCAGAAGCTGTTGCTGAGCCTGAGCCGGAGCCCGAGCCTGAGCCCGAGCCCGAGCCCGAGCCTGAGCCTGAGGCGGACGCTGCGCCCGAGGCAGAGCCGGAGCCGGAGCCAGAAGCCGAGGCTGAGCCTGAGCCTGAGGCGGACGCTGCGCCCGAGGCAGAGCCGGAGCCGGAGCCGGAGCCCGAGCCGGAGCCAGAAGCCGAGGCTGAGCCTGAGGCTGCGCCCGAAGCCGAAGCCGAAGCCGAAGCCGAAGCCGAAGCCGAGGCCGAGCCCGAAGCTGAGGCCGAGCCCGAAGCTGAGGCAGAGCCCGAAGCCGAGGCCGAGCCCGAAGCCGAGGCCGAGGCGGACGCTGCGCCCGAGCCCGAGGCCGAGGCTGAGCCCGAGGCAGAACCCGAACCCGAACCCGAGCCAGCGCCTAAGCCACAGCGCCGCGGGTTCGGCACAGTCGTTCGTCGCGTCCTGTGGGGCGTCGACACCAACCGCGACTGAGCCGCTTCGCCCCTTGCTGACGCGACGCCCAGGCAGAGACGATTGTCGTAGGCCCGTGGCATACTCGAACGTATGTTCGACCATTGGCCAGGTGAACCCTTCAAGCCGTCCGACACAGATGCGTCTCGCGGCTTGGTCTACCGGTTGACCAATGCGTCGCGGTTGGAGAACCGAGCGGCCGCACTGCGGCTGCGGGCAATCGTTGACCTCTTCGAACTGCGCCGGCTGGAGCATGGTGAGCGTGAAGATTGGGCGGTAGACACGTGGGCGAGTGTCGGCGCCGAAGTTGCCGCCGCACTCCGGCTCAGCCTCGCTAAAGCCAAGAGCTACATGAACTACGCATTGGCGATGCTGCGGTTGCCTGCAGTCGCTGCTGTCTTCGAATCCGGGGATATCGACTACCGGTTGTTTCAGACGATCGTCTTCCGTACCCACCTCGTCACTGATGCAGACACCGTGGCTGAACTCGACGCGGAGTTGGCCGCCCAAATTGCCCGCTGGCCGTCGATGACTCGGGGCAAGCTCGCTACCAAAATCGACGACCTCGTGCTGCAACGCGACCCAGACGCTGTTCGGCGGATAAAAGATCGCGGCAGCGACCGCGACGTCACCTTCTGGGAGTCGAGTGACGGTTACATCGAGCTGACGGCGCGGCTGTCTGTGGTCCACGGCGCGGCTCTGGAAACACGGCTCAACGCATTCGCGAAGTCCGCCTGTGAAAACGATCCGCGAACGGTCGGTCAACGTCGTTCCGACGCGCTCGGAGCTCTCGGCGCCGGCCTGGACCGCCTTCCCTGCGACTGTGGTGAACCTGATTGCGCTGCAACGGAGAAGCCCACAGGGTCAGTCGTCATTCACGTTGTCGCCGAGCAGTCCACACTCGATGGCACATCCAACAAGCCGGCGTACCTGCTCGACAGCGGTGAGGTTCTCGCGCCGGCGCAGCTGGCCGAGTTGAAAGCCATGGCGCGTCAACGTCCGGTGACCATTCCTGTCGACACGCCGGCGGAGCCCGGCTATCACCCCTCCCGGGCGCTTTCCGACTTCGTGCGAGCCCGCGACCTGACCTGCCGCGCGCCAGGCTGCGACCGACCCGCCACTCGTTGCGACATCGACCACACCGTTCCGTGGCCGTATGGGGCGACGGAGGCCTCCAATCTCAAGAGCCTCTGCCGTGAGCACCACATCTTAAAAACCTTCTGGGGCTGGAGGGATCAGCAGCTGCCAGACGGGACGCTGATCTGGACACTGCCCGACGGCGAGACCTACGTGACGACGCCCGGAAGCGTCTTGTTGTTTCCCAGCCTGATGACGCCTACCGGTCCGCCGGCGAGCCTGCCGCCCGCGGTTCATCGCTGCGGTGACCGCTCGGTGATGATGCCGAAGCGGCGGACAACCCGACGGCAGAACCGCGCCCACCAGATTGCAACCGAGCGCGCCCGTAATCGGGCTGAACGCACGCCCTCAGCGGCTGGGCCGGCGCCACCCGGTTCGGATGACGGAGCACCACCCTTCTAGGTTGCGCCGCAAAGCTTCTCGGCGGCGCGCCCAGCCAGCAGCTGCCGCGTGACGGTGGCGACCCGATGCCCGAGGTGCTCGCAGGTGCGCACGTCGGCCTCGTGCACTGCTGCCGGGCCTGCGTCAACGTCGGTCGAGGCACCGGCTCCTAGCCAGAAGCCGAGCCGATTGAGCTCGAATTCGCTTGCGGTGCTGGAATTCCAGCCTGCCGTCAGGCCGAGGTTGACCCAGTGCATGTGGTGTTGGGCGGCGAACACCGAAAGGGCACTGAGTGTTTGCAACTTGTCGCCGGCCTTCGACCCAGAGTTGGTGAAGCCTGCCCCCACCTTGTCGCGCCACGTGCCTTCCATGCAACGCCGGCCAGTGCGCTCGGCGAATGACTGGAAGCCTGCCGATACGTTGCCCATATATGTAGGGCAACCGAAGATGATGGCGTCGGCGGCGTCGAGCAACGGCCAGTCGTCATCACCGACGAGGTCGACCGCGATCAACCGAACCTCGGCCCCGGCGGTCTGTGCGCCCCGAGCGACAGCCTGCGCCAGCGTCGCGGTGTGGCCGAAACCCGAGTGGAAGGCCACCACGACGTGAGGCGTCACCATGCTTGTCCTCCGTACGCGTCCTCGGCCACCTCGCGGTAACGCTGCTGCCAGTCGGGTATGTCCGCCCCGCAGAGGTAAGCCTCGAGGCGATCCAGGTACGCGTGAGTCCCGGGCCGAAAACCGTTGGCGTTCCGCACGCCGAGCCCCCGATGGCTGAATCGCAGCAGGGTTCCGTCGCCGTCGGGCTCGAGTTCGTACCGCACGACGCCGGGCTCGACTATCCGCTGGTTCCATTCGTGCTCGAAGACATGCGGTGGGTCCCACACCAGAATTCGACCTGTCATCCGCTTTTGGTCGGCCGGAATCGGCGGCGCAGCCGGGATCATTTCGATCGTCCCGCCCTCGCGGGCGTCAATGCTGGTGTCACCCATCCACTGGCTGCGTTCGTCCGCATCGGTGATCGCGGCCCACACCCGCTCGATGGGGTGGGGGAGCCGTCGCTCGAAAGACAGTATTGCCCGGTCGTTTTCGACACTGAGCCGGCCCGATCCGGTGGTCATGAATCCTCCTGTGTCCTGTTGAGGTGCCGTTCGAGAGCATCGAGATGACCGGCCCAAAACTGTCGGTATTGCTCGATCCAGCTGTCTATGGCGATAAGGCCGTCGGCCCGGAGGGCATAGATGCGCCGCTGAGCGTCTGGGCGGACCTCGACGAGCCCGACTTCGCGCAAGATGCGCAGGTGTCGCGACACCGACGGCTGGGTGAGATCCGGCAGTGCCGCTACGAGTTCACCGGCGGTGCAATCGCCGGCGGCCAACGTGTCCAAGAGAACCCGGCGATTTGGTTCGGCGATTGCCTCAAAGACATCCACTGGCCAAGTATTGCACTAGGTCTATATAGACACAAGTTAATATACTAACGCTCGGCGTCTGTGGTGCTCAGCCCATGGGTTGCGGCGTTCTGCCGAGCGAGTCGCTCCTCATGGATCCTGACCAACTCTCGGAACCCGATGCGTGGGTACTCCGGCACTGGTTGTACGCCCCACTTGTCGCGTGCGGTCTGCTGTCCGGCCGCCTCGGGAGCTCCGCCGAATGGCGGTCCGCTGAGGGGATACGGCTGCTTGCATTCCAGTGTGTCGTCGGAGAAGCGGACTTTCATCAATTCACTGCAGATCTCGGTGAGGGAGAGAGTCGGCCACCCGTACCAGACAGCGATGACAGGTACGGTCAGCGAACCTTCGATCACGAGGCCGATAAGGCAGACGAACAAGCCGTACCGAAGCCACTTATGCATTCGCGCCCACGAACTGGTGGTGCCTGGAGGGAGATCGCTGGGCGCCTCAGGCGGGCTGGTTGTGGAACCAGACACGGTCGATCCCTTCTTGAGCTGCTAGTCCGTGAAGATTTCGCGGTTGACGGTATGTAGGTACGGAATGGCGAGGAACGGAGTGATGTAGAAAATGTTGAATGCCCACCAGCCGAAGACGGGAAGTCCCACGGCGGTATACCGGACGTCGGCGTACAGGGTCATGTTGAAGATGTAGCCCAGCCAGACAACGACTCCGAACCAGCAGGTCACGATCAGCCATTGATGGCCCCAACGCTTCATCTGTAAGAAGCCGATCGCAGCTGCGATGCGCATCGGGAAGACGATGAGAACGCACACCAGCACCCAGGCCTTCTCGCCTGGCGCGCCGGCACCGCCGATCCACAATTCGTTGTAATGCCAGAAATATCCGGCGTCCATCAGGCTTCCCCACGCCGTGAAGACCGTCCGAGTGATCAGTGCATGGTTCGCAAATAGGTCCAGTGCCCAGCCAATGCTGTTGAGTGCTGCGTCGAGAATGATGACGTAGCCGATCAACGTGACCATCAACGGCCGCACTGACAAACCGTCTCGCTGGGCTTTGCGCAATAGATAAAGGCCCCGCAGGAAAAGCGGAAGGCCTACGATGCCGAGGACCAGAGTGCCCATCACTACGGTGCCGGCTATCAACCAGCGATCGGCGCGGCGTTGGATGTCGCTAGATGCGGCCTCGTGCTCGTCGAGTGTCAGTGAAGTGCGCTTCGCAGAGGACATCGGTCGCACCCTCACCAATCCTTCACCATGTACATGCGGACTTGGATTAGGAACATTGCGAGCATCACGCCATAGATGAAGAGCTGGAATGCGATGAGGGCTCGTCTGCGTCGACGATCCTGTTCGTCCATGGGTTGTGTGACCTTCCTTGGGGCCGAAACAGTTCTGGCGGTTACCGATTCGCGACGTAACATGCTGAGACGTCTGCGGCCGCGTGTATCAGAACGTGCCGATGTTGGACAGCATCCAATAAAAGAATGCAACCAAACCGCACATTGCTCCCCAAGTGACGGCCATCCGCACCAATTCTTCGAACAAGCGCTGCGCTCCTAACCTGACGCCGGCCGACGAACGCCCTCAGCATTGTCACCGACTTGTACACGCATCAAACAGCCGGTCGCTCCTGACGGTAGCATCCAATCTCGATAATGAGAATACCTATTTCCGAGACCGCACGAGGTGCCAGTTGTGGTCGATGGTGACCTGCGCGTGGCTAAAACTCGATGACTCCGCGAATGTTGTTGCCAGCCCGTAGATCTCGCATCGCGACGTTGATGTCGTCGAGCTTGTACTTCTGGGTAACGAGTTCGTCGAGCTTTAAGGTGCCGGCCTCGTACATCGACAGGAGCCGGGGCATGGCCTCGCGCGGATTCATCTCGCCGTAGAGGACGCCTTTGAGCGTCTTACACGAGCTGACCATGTCCCCGAGGACCAGAGGCACCATCATGTCGGTGATCTTGGCCATGCCGGTCAGCACACAGGTGCCGCCCTTGCGCAGCAACATCATCGCGATCATGATCAGGTCCGGTGGTACCACGCCGGGCGTCAAGATAACTCGATCGGCCATTACACCCCAGGTGATCTCTTTGACCAGTTCGAGCGCCGCGCCCGCATCGATCGCGGTGTGTGTGGCCCCGAAACTGGGTGCGATCTCCCGCTTGAATTCGTTCGGGTCGATGGCGACGATGTATTTGGCCCCGGCCGCCTTCGCGCCCTGAACCGCGTTCATACCTATACCACCCACCCCGATCACGACGACGGTGTCGCCGACCTCGGTTCCCGCCGCAACCGAACCGGAGCCGAATCCCGTTGTGACACCGCAGGACACCAGTGAAGCCGCCTCGAGTGGGATCCAGTCGTGAATCTTGACCAGCGATCGTTCCGAGGCGACGACATATTCGGAGAATGTGCCGACCTGCATCATCGCCATGAGGTCTTCGTCGCCGAGATGACGCCGCCTGGTGTGGTCGGTGGTCATCTCCTTGCTGTAAATGTCCGCGCCCACATCGCACAGATAGGTATGGCCGGTCACGCAGAACCGACAACTGCCGCACGCTGGAAAGAACGAGACGGCCACATGATCACCTGGCTTGAGGGCAGTCACCCCGGGGCCGACCTCTTCAACGATTCCCGACCCCTCGTGACCCCCGAGCATCGGAAACCATTCGGGCACCGGCACGCCCGCCGCCCGCATCATCTCTTCCATGTCGGGGCTGGGGACGCTGTCGCCGGTGTAGAAATGCTCGTCGGAGTGGCACACACCCGCGTAAGCCATCTTGACCAGCACCTCGCCCGCCTTGGGCGGGTCGAGATCGATTTCGGTTACCTCCCAATCGATCCCGACCCCGCGAAGAACTGCTGCATTCGATTTCATCGGTTCTCCCTACTGAGCCGGCCAGCCGACCGTCTTGGTTTCGGTGAAAATTTCCAACCCCTCGATCCCGCATTGGCGACCGATACCGGATTGTTTGTAGCCGCCAAATGGAGCGTCGGCGCCGTACCAGAGGCCGCCGTTGATTCCGAGCGTGCCAGTACGGATCCGTGACGCGACATTCTTCGCGCGCTCGAGATCGTTGGCGAACACCACGCCCGACAGGCCATAGATGGAGTCGTTGGCGATGCGGACTGCGTCGTCGTCGGAGTCGAAGCCGATGACCGACAGCACCGGACCGAAGATCTCTTCCTGCGCGATCGTCATCTTGTTGTCGACCCCGGCGAAAACCGTTGGCTCGACGAAGAAACCCTTGGGAGTGTCCTTCGGTACACCGCCGCCGGTCACCAGCTGAGCGCCTTCCCGCTTGCCCGTCTCGATGTAGCCGAGTACGCGCTCCTGCTGGCGCTTGGAGACCTGCGGACCCTGCAGCACCGAGGCGTCGGTCGGGTCACCGTACTTGTTCTTCTCCATCGCGACCTTGACGATCTCGACGGCTTCGTCGTAACGAGAATTCGGTACCAGTAGTCGGGTGGGCATGGCGCAGCCCTGCCCGGCGTGCATCGAGATGAACGCGCTGCCGGCCACGGTCGCCTTCATGTCGCCGTCGTCCTCGAGTACGAGGTACACCGACTTGCCACCGAGTTCCAGAAACGTCGGCTTCACGGTGTCGGCGGCGGCTTTCATGATGCGGCGTCCGGTTGCCGTCGAGCCGGTGAAGGCCACCATGTCGACCAGGGGGGAGGTGGACAGCACCTCGCCCACCAGGTGATCGGAGGACGTGACGATATTGATCACGCCCGGCGGGATGTCGGTCTGCTCGGCGATGATCCTGCCGATACGCGTCGCGTTCCACGGGGTGTCCGGCGCGGGCTTGAGCACCATCGTGTTACCCATCGCCAGGATGGGGCCGATCTTGTTCAGGATGATCTCGAAGGGGAAGTTCCACGGGGTCACCACACCGACGACGCCGACCGGTTCCTTCCAGACCTCGCGTGCCGCGGGGGTGCCCATGCCGAAGGCGTCCTTATCGGGAAGCGAACGCTTCCAGGCGAACTCGCTGATCATGTCGGCGGGCCAGGAGAGTGCCTCCTTCAACGGCACGTCGAGCTGCGGCCCGAAGGTGCTCAGTAGAGGGCAGCCGACCTCGGCGATCAGCTCGCTGCGCAACTCCTCGCGTTCTGCCTCGAGCGCAGCCTGCAGCTGGCGCAAGCCGTGGGCGCGCAGTTCGCCATTGCGTGACCAGTCGGTGTTGTCGAAGGTGTGCCTGGCGGCAGCGACGGCACGCTCCATGTCGGCGCGGGTGCCGTCCGCGGTGCTTCCGAGCACTTCTTCGGTGGCCGGATTGATGTTGTCGAAACGCGCACCGGTCTCCGAGTCGACGAGTTTACCGTCGATCAGCATGCGGGATTCATGAGTCACGTCAAGGTGTCCTTCACCACTGTCGGAGTTCGGCCACCGCGCCAGATGGCCGCGGCGCAAGGGTCAGGTAGGGAATGAAACTGCTTTTGCCACAGACGAGTACGGAATGTACGACCTCGGCGAGGTGGCTGGCGTCGACGAGCCCGCCCAGCATCTCGCCGCGATCCATCCAGAGCCGGATGGCCTTCTCCATCGCCTCGGGATCCCAGGTCTTGTTGAACTCGGTTTGCGAGTCGCCCTCGCCGCCGAAGCTGTCACCGACGGCGAAGCGCGTGAATCCGATGTTGGGATGCTCGACACGCCAGGCCTCGACGAGTTTGTCGAGAGCCGCTTTGCTCACCGCATAGGCTCCCAGCAGCGGCCACGGGGTGGTGTACGAGGCGCTCAACGACGACAGGTAGAGAGCCGACCCGGCTGTTGCAGCCAGATGCGGCGCAGCGGCGGCCGTCACGAGCGATGCGCCAGTGACATTGGTGGCGAACAACTGCGCCCACTGCTCCCCGGTGACCTCGGTGAGAGGTGACAGCACGCCCACACCCGTGGTGTAGACAAGGCCGTCGAGTCCCCCAAACTCGTCGACGACTTCGGCCACCGCCTGTTGGCACGACCCCGAATCCGTGACGTCGCACACGACCGCCGCGGCGCCGTTGCCTGCCTCTTTGGCTGCTCTCTCCAGGCGGTCGCGGCGCCGCGCGAGAAAGGCCACTCGAGCGCCCTTCTCGGCGAGCCCCATAGCGATGCATCGGCCGAGGCCTGCCGACGCGCCGACCACGGCTACGCGCAACGGGGTGTCCGTCATGTCTCTCCTTGCGCTGGTTCGTAAACGAAGCTAACACCAAAGCGGAAATACAGTATGCGTTAGACGGAAATGCGGATTTCCGTAGGGTTGGCGAGAAGCCGTCGAACGATGTCGGTATGTCACCGCCGCAGTGCTTTTCGACGTTGACGTGTGAAGCTGAACAGGAGTCGATCGAGAATGCCGGCTGCTCGTTCGCGCGCCGGAGCCGGTTCGTCGGCATGTGCCACCAGTAGCGCGGCCTCTTCGAGGGCCGCGACGAGCATGTGGGTCAGTTCTGCGACGGGTTGGTCGTCGATGATGCCCTGGGCGATGGCCTCGTGAACCTTCTGGTGGATGAGGGCGATGCTGTTGCCCTCCTGGATTCCGCGTAGGGTCTGCCACCCGAGCACGACCGGTCCATCGATGAGCATCACACGCTGCACCTCGGGTTCGAGGGCTGCCTCGAGGAAGCCGTGCAGGCCGCAGCCGAGTTGCTCCCAGGCGTCGGCGCCGGCCGGCGGCGACGCCAGCGAACGCAGTGTGAGATCACGCTCGACGTCCTCGAACACGGCCCGAAACAATTCCGCTTTGTCCTTGAAGTGGTGATAGAACGCGCCTCGCGTACCCACGCCGGACGCGGCGACCAGATCGCCGATGCTGGTGTCGAAGTATCCCTTCGCGACGAACAGCGTGCGGCCCGCGTCGACGAGGTCGCGGCGGGTCTGTTCACCGCGTGCCCGGCGTTCATCATCTGTGCCGCCGCGCTTCGCCATGAGAGCATCGTAGCGACATTCAGCTTGTATGTTGAGGAAATCTACTGCCGGATCACACCGCGAAGCGGCATCAGCCCCAAGTCGCTGTGCGACTTGAAACCAGGCTTTGCATCGCACACGGCGGGTATCGAGTTCACGGGCTCCATCGCCGTCCAGACGTACCCGACGTGGCCTGGCTTGGCATTCTCCCTGGCGTGTTGATTCCCGCGCAGGATCAGTTCGGTACCGGGCTCCCCGTCGATCACGATGCGGTAGTGGTAGTACGGCTCCCAGTCGGGTCGCGGTTCGATCGCGTCGTGCTCGGTGAACGCATAGAGCTCGTGGAGCGTGATGAACGGTTTGCCGTTCACCCAGGCCGTCCATGCGTGATGTTGTGATGCGACGGTGCCCGTCGCGATGACGCCTTTGAGGCCGGGCATATCCATGTCCGCGGTCCCCTCATAGGGGATATCCCGCGTCGCCAATCCGATTTCGACGTCGGTCGTGAACCGCTCGACGGTCTCGCCCAGTCCCTCGACGACCATCGTGAGCGATTGCGCGAAGAGCGACCACGCGTCTTTGAACAGGTTTCCCTCGGCAAAGGCCTCGGGAGTCTTCCCGAAGCCCATCTCGTCCAGGTACTTCAGCGTGTCCCTGTTGAAGTTGACTGATTCGTAGATGTGGATGTGGTCGGTCTTGCCGGCGATCCGTGCCAACGTCAGGACCAAGAGATCCGCCGCGTAGCCGGGATGTATACCGCCGCCGTGAAACGACGTGCCACCCTCCTGGCAGGCGGCGTCGATCTTGTCGATGTCGGCACTGTTGGTGTCGGTGCGATGCCACCATGCGCCGCCCGAGGCGACCACGCTCTTACCCCCTCGGAGGAGCTCGCATATCTCGTCGACATCAGACCACAGCGGTGCGTAGAACACACAGTCGGCCTCGAGTGCCCGCAGGGCAGCTTTGTCCGTTGTCGCAACCACACCGATCGGTCCCATTCCGACGAGTTCGCCCGCATCCCTGCCGACCTTCTCGGGGCGGTTGCACAACACGCCGACCACCTCGAAGACCGGATTGTCGATGAAGTGCCGAAGGGCCAGGGTGCCGACGTTGCCCATGCCCCATTGGATGACGCGATATCGCCTATCGGTTGACGCTCTCATCGTTGACTCCTCAGCGCACTCGAACCGAGGCGATCCTATGTCGTGCGAGAATATTGGTTGCCGATTTTCGGAAATCATCATTTGCTCTCGAGTGATCGGGTCGACCGGCAACATTCGTGCTGTATGTTGCGCGTATGGCAGACGATGACGTTCGCGCATACGGGTCGGTGGCTCCGCTGAAAGTCGGTTTGCTCAATGACTATCCGACCAAAGGGGACACCGACAACGACACGGTCGCGGCATTGCAGCTCGTGTTCGACGAGGCGCTGGCTGCGGGTGTCCTGGACCGGCCGGTGCAACTCGTGCAGCGCAACGTGGTCGGCCTGCCCAACGGAACGTACAAAGCCGTGGAGCGCGCGTTCGATGAATTGGTTGCGGACGATTGCCTGGCCATCTTCGGGCCCTGGATATCCGATAACGTCGTGCCCCTGCGCGCTCACGTCGACCGAACGGCGCAAACACCGATCCTCACGCTGTCCGGTTCGGAGGAAGCGCTCGGCGAGTGGTGCTTCGCACTCAACAACGGCTCGATGGCCGAGGAGCCGGTGATGCTCGCGGCGGTGATGCTCGGTGACGGCAGGTCACGTATCGCCATCGCCTACGAAAACTCCTTGATTGGCAAGGAGTATCTCGCGTCTGCCGAGAAGGCCTACACAGCTGCGGGATTGAAGGTGGTTTCGACCATCGCGATACCACAGGTGGAAGCCGACAAGGTGGAGACGGTGGCGGCTCTGCGTGCGACCGAACCCGACGCCCTGGTGCACGTCGGCTTCGGCCACGGCCTGTGGGGCTTCTCCGATGCGCTGGAGGCCGCTTACTGGGATCCGCCGCGCTACACCACCACCGCGTTCGAAATGGCGCACATCAACGCGGAGTGGATGCGCCATGTGCGCGGATGGATCGGACTCGACAGCTACGACGAACGCAACGCCACGGGTCAGGACTTCCTGGATCGCTTCGCCGCCAAGTATGGACGGCGGCCTGGCCATTCGATGCCGGGGTTGGCGCGGGACGCGGCGACGGTGATCGTGCGCGGCATCGCTGCCGCGCGCCCGCTGACGGGAGAGGGAGTTCGTGACGGCATCGAAACGGTCAAACTGATCCCGGCGGCGAGCGGCGCGCCCGGCACGTTCCTGCGGTTCGGCCGCTACAACCGGCAGGGCTGGCTCGGCAGCGACTACCTGGTGGCCCGGCGTGTGCTCCCCGACGGCACCGGGCACGTCTTCCACGCCGCACCCAGCAACAACATCCACCGTGCGGTCGGCATCGCGTCACGCTAGCTGGATGGCACCGAACACCGGGGCGGTGACTATCCCGGGTGGCTGAGCCAACACGTACGGTATGGCACGCACCGCGCTCATCGCGATCATGAGGTGACCGGGCATCGTCGGAATGCCGCCGGGTGTCGCATCCTCGCCGCCGACGTCCAGCTGTAGCTCGAAGCTGGGGTTACCGCTGATGACCGCGCGGATCAACGGTGCCTTCTGGCCAGGTTCCAGCGGGCTCAGCCCCCACTGCGGCAGATCGCGGGTCAGTATCCACTCCTCGTGGATCGCGAGGAGCTCGCGTCCGGACCAGTGTCCCATCCACGAGAAGCGCTGTCCTACAACAGTTCCTGCCTCAATTTTACCGGCCCGGACTTCGATGTCGTGATCAAGGGTCGTCGCATCCACGGCGACGTCGATTCGATCAAGTGCTATGCCGAGAACGTCCGCAGTGGCGTTGAGGGCCTGCCGGTAGGCCATATCGAGCTTCTTGATGATGGGGGAGTCGACGGTGACGTCCTCGGGCGGCCGGCCCATGCCCATCAGATCGACCAGCATGGGCCGACTGTCGACCCCGGACACGTCGGTGGCCTCGTACAGGTCGATGCGATCGATGGTCTTGCTCAGTCCGGTCAGGGTGGCGACGAGGCGCTCGAACATAAAACCGGGATTCTCGCCGGCCGCGTGGAAGCGGGATCCGCCGGCGCGGCATGCGTCGGCGAAAGCTTTTTCGGTGGCCGCACCGTAGGTGGGTAGGTGGTTGTAGGACGTCGTGCTGATCACGTTGGTGCCGGCGGCCAGCAGGCGACAGATGTCCTCGGCGTTGGTCTCCACCGCGTGCGCCTTGCTCGCCGCATGTACGACGACGTCCGCGTTCGAGGCGAGGATGTCGTCCTTGCTGTTCGTCGCCAGCACCCCGGTGGTCGGTTCCAAGCCGCAGAGGGCACCGGCGTCCAGGCCGGCTTTCGCCGGGTCGTAGACGAGCACGCCAGCCAATTGGAAATGCGGATTCTCGATCAGTTCGCGAAGAGCCGCCCGTCCGACGGCTCCTGTCGCCCACTGCGCTACGCGAATAGTCAATCGAGCACTCCCGGTTGTGCTTTCAGTCTTCAGATCGTTGCCAATTGCTCAACCTACATCAGGTATGGTCCCAACCACCAGGGTGTATGTTGGATCCGGCGACGACAGTGGAGGAGCCGTTCATGGCGAAGCCCGCGACGGTGGAAGAACTCGAAGAGAGCATTCGCGACGCCCAGCACCGATTCAACATCGGCATGGGCGCGGACGGTGACGCCACGCCCTACCCCTTGCTCAAAGAGCTACGCGCGGCGGCGGCCGTCCACCCCGGCTGGCCGGAGTTGGGCATGACGGACAACTCGGGCGAGGGCCCGCCGACGTTCACGGCCTACTCGTTCGACGCGGTCAAGGCGGTGTTCACCGACAACATCACGTTCAGCACGCGCTGCTATGAGGACATCGTCCGGCCATTGCAGGGGCCGACGATCCTGGAAATGCAGGAGCCCGAACATGCGGTGTACCGCAAACTGCATGAGTTCGCCTTCGCCCGCTCGTCGATGAAGCGATGGGACGACGAACTCGTCGGCCCATTGGTCGAGAGCACCATCGCGAAGTTCAAAGACACCAAGCGCGCCGACCTCGTCGACGCGGTGTTCATGCCGATTCCAGTCCGCGTCATCGCGGCACTGTTGGGACTACCCGACTCCGACGTGCTCTGGTTCCACCGGCTGGCCATCGACATTCTCGGCTTCCGAGGCGACATGGAGACGGCCATGACTGCATCCGCGGAAATGAAGGAGTACTTCACCGGAATACTCGCCGAACGGCGCAGAACTCCGCAGGACGACATGGTGTCCATCCTCGCGTCAGCAGAGGTCAACGGAACGAAGATGTCCGACGAGCAGATCTATGGTTTCATGCGGAATCTGTTGCCGGCCGGGGCCGAGACCACCTCGCGCTCGACGGCTTCGCTGGCGATGGCCTTGCTGACCCATCCCGATCAGCTCGATGCGGTCCGCCACGACCGCAGCCTGCTCCCTCAGGCCATCGAGGAGGGTATCCGCTGGGAGACCCCGTTGCTGAATTTCATGCGGGAGGTCACGTGCGACACCGAACTCGCCGGCGTCCGGATTCCCAAGGGGGCGACGATGATGCTCAGCCTGGGCAGTGCCAACCACGACGAGACGCGCTGGGAGAATCCGGAGTCGTTCGACATATTCCGAGACCGAAAGCCGCACATCGGATTTGCGCATGGAGCTCATGTCTGTCTGGGCATGCACCTCGCACGGCTGGAGAGCATGAAGATCTTCAACGCGTTGTTCGATGAGCTTCCCAATCTGCGGCTCGATCCCGCTGCGCCACCGCCGTATATCACCGGCACGATGTTTCGGTCACCGCCCCGCCTCGATGTCATCTGGGATTGAATCAGACTGATGACACGCGTAATACAATGGGCCACCGGCGTTACCGGAACAATCGCGCTTCGCCACGTGATCGGGCGACCAGACCTGGAGCTCGTCGGCGTGCGCGTCTACGACCCGGCCAAATCAGGTGTCGACGCCGGAACGTTATGCGGTGCGGCAGGGACAGGCGTCGTTGCGACCGACGATCGCGAAGCGGTGATCAACACTGACGCCGACGTGGTGCTTTATATGGGCAAGGTCGAAACCGATACTCCCGGCTGTTATGCCGATGTCTGTGACCTGTTGGCTTCCGGGAAGAACGTCGTGGCGACGGGTAGCAGGTTCATCCACCCGCGGTCCTTGCACGAGTCTTTCGCGGACGCTATCGAAGGGGCCTGTCGCACAGGTGGTTCGACGTTTCTGGGGCTCGGGCTGTATCCAGGATTCATCGGTGAGTCGCTCGGGCCGGTGCTCGCCCGCCTCACCCAGAGCGCCGAGCGCATCAACGTCCGCGAGGTGCTCAACTACTCGACGTATGCCAGCAATGATCTGATCTTCAATGCGATGGGCTTCGGCTTTCCTCCCGAGGACACGACACCGTTGCTGTCCAATCCCGAGTACGCTGCCAGCGCGTGGGTCGGCAGCGCGACGGTCCTGGCTCAGGCGCTCGGTCTCGAGGTTCGTGATATCCAGGGATACCGCGAGGTCGCGACGACACCGCGTGCGTTGAGCGTTGCGGCAGGCGAGATCCCCGCCGGCACCGTCGGTGCCATGCGCTTCGGCGTCGTCGTCGACTGCGGAGCGACGACAATTTCGGTGGAGCATCTGACCCGGATGGCCGATGACCTCGCTCCCGATTGGCCGACCGAGATCGGTTACGAGGTGGTCTTCGAGGGCGAACCGAACATGCGTCTCCACCTCGTCATCGGTACGCACGACGAGGACCACGCCAAGCAGGGATGTCTGGCCACGGCGATGCATGCGATCAACGCGATACCCGCCGTCATCGCAGCCGAACCGGGATTGTTCGACCTGTCGACCATCGGGCCCTTTCAGAGCCGATCGCCGAATCCGGTGTAGCTGCGGATCAGCGGCAGGTCTGCCATCGTGGCGAAGCCGGGGGGCGCCGCGCACACCGCGGGCACCGCGTTCAGCACCTGCATCGCGACGGCGATCAATCCCGCGCGCACGTGCTCTTCGACCGACGCAGGCCGGGTGAAACTGGCCAGACAGAAGAAGTGCGTTCGCATCGAGGGATCGCCTTCGAGCGTCAGTGTCCAACCGTCGTCAGGCTTGGGCCAGTGCTCGGGGTACTCACCGCCGACGGTCCACAGGGTCTCGAACTCGATGAGATCGTCACCACGGCGGCTGCCGACGAACCGCCAGCGCTGGCCTGCGGTGGTGCCCTTGACGACGGTGTGCTCGAAGATCTGGAAATCCTTTGTCGCGGGGACGGCTTCGACGGACACGCGGACATCGTCGATCGCCGCGTTGAGGGTGTCAGCGATGAACCAGGTCTGCTCGGTGAACAGCCGGGTGTTGAACGACAGGAAGTCGTTGGCGGTCGGCGTGACGTCCTCGGGAGGCCGCCCGAACCACATGCCGTCGAAAGTGATGTCGGTGGATTCCCACAGCGACCAGTCGGCCCGTTCCTGAAGGGTGAATTTGTCGATGGTTCGGCTCATCCCCGACAGCGCCAGCGGCAAGACGCCAGAGAGATTGCCGGGGTTCAGGCCGCTGCCGTGAATCGTGCTGTTGCCCGAGCGGCAAGCTTCAACCAGGCGGGCACGGTCCGCCTCGGGAATGCGCCGGGGGTGGAACAGGAACGAGACGGTGGCAACGTTTTTTCCGCCCGCCAGCAGTGCGCAGACGTCGTCGAGATTGGTGAACGACGGCGCGTACAGCACGCAATCCGCATCTAAAGCCAGAATCTTGTCAACGTCGGCGGTGGCGGCGACCCCGATCGGATCGCGCCCGACCAGAATCCCGACGTCGACGCCGTCCTTCTTGTCCGAGTAGACACGAGCGCCGACGATCTCGAGATCGGGCCGATGGTCGAGGATGGTGGTGACCAACTCGGTGCCCACCGCGCCGGTGGCCCACTGGATCACGCGCAATCGCCGCTTCTCCACGACCTCACTCTAACCGGGTGATAACGTCTGTTCTCAATAAAGGCGATATCGAATTCTCGATGACCGTGAAGGGTTGGCCGTCATGAAGGACGTATTGGGCTATGAGGGCAAATCGGTAATCGTGACCGGCGCCGCATCCGGGATGGGGCAGGCAACCGCGCAGATCCTCGTCGACCTCGGCGCTAACGTCACCGCGCTGGACATCAGGCCCGCCAGCGTGTCGGGCGCGCGTTCGTTGCAGATCGACCTACGGGACCGCGCGGATATCGAGAAGGTGGCCGCTTCCATCGACGGGCCCATCGACGGACTGTTCAGCTGTGCAGGCCTGCCCGGTCCGCCGTTCAGCGAATGGGACACCATCCTGGTCAACTTCGTCGGAGCTCGTCATCTCGCGGAGCAGCTGGTACCCAAGATGTCGCAGGGCTCGGCGATCAGCGTGATCTCGTCATCGGCGGCGATCGGTTGGCAGGACCACATCAAGGTCATCACAACACTGCTGGAGACCGACGGTTTCGATGCCGCCGTCGACTGGTTGCGGGAGAACGAGAAGAAGTGGTCGTGGAGCGGTTACGCCTACTCCAAGTACGTCATCGACGCCTGGGTCGGCTGGTGGTATCCCGAACTGGGCCGCAGGGGAATTCGCATCAACGCCATCAATCCTGGACCTACCGAGACCGCGATGATGCCGGCGTTTCAGGACCTGATGGGCAAGGAGACGGTCGACGACGCCATCGGCCCGGTTGGCCGGTACGCGACGGCTGAGGAGCAGGCGTGGCCGTTGGTGTGCCTGGGTAGTCCACGGCTGAGCTACGTCGGTGGGACGGTGTTGTGGACCGACGGCGGCTGGAGCGGAGCGATGGCGATGGGGCGTCACAACGCGCAGTGGGCCGACACCGCAGCCGATCAGATGGCCAAGAAGGGCTGAAGCGAGGTCAGATGAAATCCGAACCGCCGTCGACGTTTATGGTCGCACCCGTCACATAACCGTTGCGCCGGGACGCCAGATAGACGGTGGCCGAAGCGATCTCCTCAGGCACGCCTGCTCGGCCCAGATCGCACGGGTGTCCGTAGGTCTTCTCTACCCATCGCATCACGTCGTGTTCGTCAGCCGAATCGAACCCCTCCGCGGCCAAAGTGTCACGCAAGATCTCGGTGAAGCTCGCGGTCACGATGGTGCCGGGGCAGACGCAGTTGACCAGGATGCCTTCGGGGCCCAGGCTCTTCGACAAATTCTTCGTGAGGCTCGACAGCGCCGCCTTGCTAGCCGTGTACGCGACGAGCCGCGGACTCTGCCGTTGAATGGAGTGGGCCGACAACGTCACGATCCTAGCCCACTCGGCGGCCCGCAGCATGGGCAGCGCGGAGCGAACCGATCGGACCGCCGACATGGTTCCCATGTCGAAGGCAGCATGCCAGGCGTCGTCGTCGAGGTCCTCGAACGTCCCCGCATCGGGTCCGACGGTGTGGATCAGGATGTTCAGCTGTTCCCAGGCCGCATGCACAGACGCGAAACCGTTTGCAATCGAAGCGGCGTCGGCCATGTCGACGCTGACGGCCAGCACGTCGGGTGCGCCGGCGGTGCGCACGCGGTTCGCTGCGCTGTCGAGCGCTTCGCGGCCGCGTGCCATGATCGCGACCGATGCGCCCTCCGAACCGAGACACTCGGCGATCGCGAGACCCATACCCTTACTACCACCGGTCACGACCGCAGTCGCTCCGCTCAGTCCGAGATCCATTACTGCACAGCTCCATTCGATATGGTGCGACGCCGGGGTACTCGTGGCGTCAGGTGTACGACGTCACTGACCACCGACGGGTTCGCGCGCGCCACCGCGATAAAGGACAACATGGCGTTCGCCACATCGTCCACCGCCGACATCGTGACCGGGATCTGGGCCTCTCGCGCCCACGCCCGGTAGAGATCGGCAAGGAGGTCTCGATCGGCTCCGCGCAGGATCTCGGTATCGTCAGTCGGCCCCACGCTCACTCGGATCACGGGAAGCTCAGGGTGCTCGGCGCGCCAGGAATGCAGGATCTCGTCGAGCGCCGCCTTGCTGGCGTGATAGGCCGCGACTCCCGCGCGGGGTCTGCCCACATCGTGACTGGAGGCGACAAGGATCACCGCGTCGTCGGCGAGGTGAGGCAGCGCCGAGCGCAAAACGTGCGAGGCGCCAACAGCATTGACGGCGTAGGTGTGCAGCCACGTGCTGACGTCAGTGTCCTCGATGAGTGCGAACGGTACGGCGGCACTGGTGAAGACAACCGCGTCGATCTCACCGAACGACTCCGCAACCTCGGCGAGCACGGATTCGATTGCGCGCGGATCGGATACGTCGAGTTTGTAGGCTGTACCGTCGATTTCGGCAGCGATCTTCTCGAGCACATCTACTCGCCGCGCGGCCACGGCCACTTTCGCTCCCCGCGCACTGGCCGCGCGTGCCAACGCGCGCCCAATCCCCGAGGAGGAGCCGATGACCAGCATCCGCATTCCGGAGATGTTCGAATGTCGATCGGTCATTGCTTTCTCCTCTTGCCCGCCGTTATGCTCGACGACTCGATGATGGATCGGATGGTGCGCCGGCACCGCCCACACTCGGAGCCCGCGCCGCAGGCATCGGCCACTTCGTTGCATGTCCTGGCACCCGTCGTCACGACCCGCGAAACCACATCGCTGGTGATCCCGACGCAGAGGCACACATACATCAGCGTCGGCCCCATCCGTGGGGTTCGGTCATCCGCAGCGAGTTGACAATACGGCCGACGAAGACCGGTGGATAGACGCCCACGCCCGCCGCCGCCAACCACGTGGACGCGACGTCGGATCGCTCTGCCCACTTGACTGCCAGGTCTGCGTCGGCGAGTTGCTGGAGGAACATCAGTTCGTTCGGGCTGTCGAAGGCTCGGTAGACGACCGTCCGCCGGATTCCCGCGGCCGCGAATTCGTCCACGGACGCGCGGATGCGACTCATGAAGGCGTCGACGGCGGGGACCGGCGTGACGGCGGCGACGACGAGTTCGCTGCCCTGAGGGGGAGGTGGACCGATGTCGAACCGTTCAACAGTCTCGCCGGCGAACACACCGGGAATGTCGGAAACGCCGACAGCATCGAACCATTCGAAGATGTAGCGCGAGCGCAGAAGATTCAGCAGCGGTTGCTCGGTCCGGACGCCGATGATGACGAAGACGTGCCCCGGCTTCACGACCGATTCGTAGACGAACGCGTACCGCGCCCCTAAGTCGACCAGGCTCTCGTGGTGGCGCTGCAGCACCGGCCACACATTGCCCGGTTGCGGAGTGCAGAACTCAACGGCGAAGACGTACGTGCGGAGGGTGGCGCGAGCCATCGTGCACTTCCTCCGTTTTCGCACTCGAAAGTAGGGTCTGCATTAACGTGCAAGCCATTCTCGCATGTGAGAATAAGTGTTCTCAACGGGGAGGCCAACGTGCTCGACTTCAGCGGCAAAGTCGTTCTGGTGACGGGCGGGGGCGCAGGGATCGGACGGGCGACTGCATCGGCATTCGCGGCATCCGGGGCTTCGGTGGTCGTCCTGGAAGTCGACTCCGACAGGGCCGCTGGCCTGGCTTTGGAGCGTGAAATCGAGGTGGTGCGAGGCGATGCGGCATCGGCGGCCGATGTTGGGGCGCTCGCCGCGATGATCGGTGGCCGCTACGGCCGACTTGATGTGCTGGTCAACAACGTCGGCCACTTCGTGACGAGGCCGATGAGATTCGAAAACGTCACCGACGAGCAGATCGATGAGATCTACCGGATCAACCTCGGGCACGTCTTCACGGTCACCCGTGCGATGCTGCCATTGCTGCGCGCCGCGGGTGAGGGGGCCAGCATCGTCAACGTGACCTCGATCGAGGCGCACCGCGGCATTCCCGGCTTTACCGTGTACGGAGCGTTCAAAGCCGCGCTGACCGGCTTCACCATGAGTTTGGCCCTCGAGCTCGGGCCGGAGGGAATCCGCGTGAACGCGGTCGCACCCGAGACCACCGATAGCGCGCAGGTGCCCCTCGACACAATGATCCACCCGACTCAACGGCACAACATTCCACGTTGGATTCCGTTGGGGCGGTTCGGTAAGCCGGAAGACATCGCGGGATGTGTGCTGTTCCTTGCGAGCCCGCTGGCGGCATGGGTGTCAGGCACGGTCGTGCACGCCGACGGTGGCGCGCTGGCGGCTGCCGGCTGGTACCGAGACGACCGGGGAGCCTGGACGAACATGCCCGTGATACGGGGTAGTAGCGGCATGCCCGCGGGCTGATTGTCAGCCGCCGATTGCGAGAAATTGTTCTCTCGAGAGTGGAAAACGCCTATTCTCGTTGGGTGACCTACACGGTGAATGTTGAACCGTACTACGACCCATTCGACTTCGAGATCGACGACAACCCCTATCCCGTCTGGAAGCAGCTGCGCGACTCCGCACCGCTCTACCACAACGAAAAATACGGCTTCTACGCGCTGAGCAGGCACACCGACGTCGCTCGCGAGCTGGTGAACTGGCAGGACTACCGGTCGGGCCAGGGCACCATCATCGAGGTCCTCCTCAACGGCGTCGAGGTTCCGCCCGGCATCATCCTGTTCGAGGACCCGCCGATTCACGACCTCCACCGCAGGCTGCTGTCCGGGGTGTTCACCCCGCGCCGGATGGCGGCCATAGAGCCTCTGGCGCGGGAGTTCTGCCGCCGGGCGCTGGAGCCGTTGGCCGATGCCGACACCTTCGACTTCATCGCCGATCTTGGTGCGTGGATGCCGATGCGCACCATCGGGTACCTGCTCGGCATTCCCGAGGACCGGCAGGTGGCCATTCGCAGGAACACCGACAAGATGTTGAACCTCGACGCCGGGGCACCCACCGACGTCGCAGCGGACATGTTGTCGCAGGCCACTTCGGTGCTCCAGGAGTTCATCGACTGGCGCTACGACCATCCATCCGACGACCTCATGACCGAGCTCGTCAACGCTGAGGTGGACGAGCCCGACGGTACTCGTCGCCGGCTGACGCGGGGCGAGGCGCTGACCTACGCGGGGACCATCGTCGGCGCTGGTAACGAGACCACCACACGTCTCCTTGGATTCGCGGGACAGCTGCTCTCCGACCATCCGAACCAGCGCCGCGAGCTCGCGGCGGACTTCAGTTTGATCCCGAACGCCGTCGAGGAGGTGCTGCGCTACGAGGCGCCGTCGCCGGTGCAGGCCCGGTACGTGGCACGCGACGTCGAACTGTACGGCCGCACGGTCCCCGAAAAATCGGTGATGCTGCTGATCAACGGCTCGGCGAATCGTGACGAACGCCAGTTTCCGGATGCCGACCGCTTCGACATCCGGCGCCGCGCCGCACATCTGAGCTTCGGCCACGGTATCCACTTCTGCCTCGGGGCCGCGTTGGCGCGGGTGCAAGCCCGGGTTGCGCTCGAGGAAGTCCTCTCGCGTTGGCCGGACTGGGAGGTCGACTACACCAGGGCCACACGCGCCCACACGACAAGCGTCCGGGGTTGGGCGAGCCTCCCGGTGAGTGTGCAGTGACCGATATCGCTGAATCACCGGCGGATTCGCAATCCGGCGATGAGGCAGCGCAGTCGCCCTGGCCGGCGCGTATCGGGTGGGGCCTGTTCACCGCCGCCTATCTGATCTTCGCGGTGGTGACGATCGCGACCCTGCAGACCGGACTGCACGGCGACCCGCTGCGGACCAATCCCCACCCGGGCCCGAAGCCCTATCCGCCGTTCCTCGGGTTCGACAACTGGCCGCTGGCCGTCGGGCTCAGCTCGATTCCGATGGCGATCGGCCTGATCGGCGTTCTGGTGTGGCTGTCCGTGCGTCGACGCAGAGTGCACTGGGCGGTGGTCATCGCCTTCGCGGGTCTGATTACCGGAGTGCTTGACCCACTTGCGAACTGGGCCACGTTCGCGATCTTCGACCCGCGGATGTTGCACTTTCCGTTGACGTGGCCGTACGTCAACATCTCGCCGAACCTGGAACCGGCCCTGTCGTTCCTCGGCGGGTATGCCGCGTACTACCTCCTCAACGGACTCGGCTTCCTGCAACTGCATGATCGCCTGCTGGATCCGGTCCTGCGGCGCGTCGGCTGGCTGGCCCGGCATCGTCTGATGAGGGTGTTCACCGGCGCTTTCCTGATCGCCATCCCGATAAACTTCCTCATCCAGACCACCTGGATGAGGGCCGGCATTTTCTTCTATACCGAGGCCGTTGGGCCGGTCGTGCAGCTCGGCCATGTGTACTTCCCGCTGATCATGGCGGTCTACGACTCCTTCATTTTCGCCATGGTCGCCGTCATGTGCGTTCGCTACGACAACGATGAGCTGATCCTCATCACGCGCATCGCGCGGTGGCTGCCGGCGCGGGCCGGACGATCGACGGTGACCCTGACGCGGCAGCTGCTGGTGTCGGTCGCCGTGGGTCTGCTGTCCTTCGGGATTCCGCTCGCGGTTCTGGCGGGGTTGCGGACAGCCGGTCTGTCCAGGCCCGCCTACGACCAGAACCCGTACCCAAATGTGAAGGTGTACGACCCCTACGGCCATCTCGAAGAGGCCGGCAAGCCAGGGCCGTTCTTCCGATGAGCCCCGATGATCGTAAATACCGGGTTGTCCATGTGGGAACCGGGTTGACCGGTCGGGAAGCGCTTCGTGCGATCATCAACGACCCCGCTCTCAGACTCGTCGCAGTGTTGGTGTCGTCGCAAGACAAGGTCGGCGTGGACGCCGGCCGGCTGTGTGGTGTGCCGGATGTCGGCGTTCTCGCCACCGACGACTCGGCAGCGGTCATCGCGCTCGCCCCTGACTGTGTCTGCTACTGCGCCACCGCTGTTCGTCGTGAGACCGAGGCCGTCGCCGATATGGCGAGGTATCTTGACGCCGGGATCAACGTCGTCACTATCTCGACGATACCGCTGGTGTATCCGCCTGCAGCGCCGGAGAATTGGCGTCAGACCCTGGAAAGCGCGGCCACGGCCGGCGGCTCGACCTTCTACGCGACGGGCAGCGAACCGGGGTTCATCAGCCTCAACATCCCGACCGCGCTCTTGACCGGGGCAGGCAGCGTCGAGTCGTACCGCATGGATGAGTATGCGGTGGACCTCGACGTGTCCTACCCGATCTGGGACGTGTTGCACGAGTCGATGGGTTTCGGCAAGCCCGACGGTCACGTACCTGCGCGTATCGCGTCCGGCAAAGTCAACGCCGACTGGGAGACGGTCGTGCGGTACATCGCGGATATTCTCGGGTTCACCCTCGACGCCGTCGAGCTGGATTGGGAGACGTTGCTCGCGCCGACGGATTTGACGACGGCGGTCGGTGTCATCCGCGAGGGCACGGTGTGTGCACACCGCTGGCAACTGGCGGGTGTCGTCGCGGGCCGTCCGGTGGTGTCGGTGCAATACTTCGCGACTGTCTCGTCCACGCCGTGGCCGGATCGCTGGCCGCGGCCGGTCGGGGACGGCGATGGAGGAATGATCTTCCGCGTCAAGGGATCACCCAGCATGAACCTGGCGTTGAACTTCGAACCGGCCCCCGGCGCGGTCAATCCGGGCATCACGGCCACCGCGATGGCCGCGGTGAACGCGATACCGGAAGTCGTTGCCGCCCAACCAGGGTTGATCTCGGCGCCGTTGGCAGGCCCGTTGCTCGTCACCCGGCAGTCTGCGGGCAACCGATGACCGGACGCCGCGTGGTTGTGATCACCGGAGCCGGTCGCGGACTGGGCCTGGCCTCCGCCGTCGAAATGTATCGTCGCGGTTGACAAGTGGTCGCCGAGATACGTTCGGTGGGAGTCGGCCTGAAGACCCTCAGGCAGGCGACGGGCGCCGATGAAGACGACGACCGCCTCATCGGGTTGGACCTCGACCTCCTCGACGCGGACTCGGTCTCTTCAGCGGCGGCGATCCTAGGCCGCGTGGGTGTGCCGGATGCATTGGTGCACAACGCCGGAGTCGCGGTCGCCGGATTTGTCGAGGAGACTCCCGCCGGGGAGTGGAACAGGGTGTTCACCACCAACGTCTTCGCTCCTGCCGCGTTGACCAACGCGCTGTTGCCTGCGATGCGCGAGGCTGGGCGCGGACGGATCGTCGTGGTGTCGAGCACCGGTGCTGTTCGCGGTATGCCGCTGGCGTCGGTCTACTCGGCGAGCAAGGCAGCTGTCGAACGCTGGGCCGAGTCGTTGGCATCTGAAATCGCGCCGTACGGCCTTGGCGTGACGATTCTGCTTGCCGGTACGTATCGCACCGACATCACGGCCGACGGCTCGCCGGTGTACCGGAACGACTCCGGGCCCTACGGCCCGCAACATCCCAGGATGGAGCGGCGTGGACGTGCCGCGGTGAGTATTGCCAACTCTCCTGAACAGTTCGCACGGACGCTGGCGCGCGCCCTGGAGCGGGATAAACAACCGATTTCGCACCGCGGCTCCGCACTCGATGCGAAGGTGTTCAGAGTCATGGGCCGAGTAACCCCATCGATCGTCATGCACCACCTGGTCCGGATCGGGTTGGGCCAGCCACGATTCGGTGCGCTGCGGCCGAAGCCATGACACTGTTCGCACTCCTGCACGGCGGGATGCACCGTGGCTCTTCTTGGGACGCGGTTCGCGAGGAGCTTCATCGCCTCGGGCACGCCACGGTGGCGCCGGACCTGCCGGTGGACGACGACGCCGCCGGCGCGCGTGAGTGGGCAGAGTTGGCCGTGAGCGCGGTCGATGCCGCGGCAGGCGCGTCGAGTGACATCATCGTGGTGGGCCATTCGATCAGCGGCTTGATCCTGCCTGTCATCGCCAGCATGCGGTCCGTGCGGAGAATGGTGTTCGTCGGGGGCCTGTTGCCGGTTCCCGCGACACCTTTCGCTGATCACCTGTCCGGCAATCCGGACGCCATCACGTTTCCCGACCCACAGCCGGGAGGAACCGGCCCCTTCGGTCTGAGCTGGGAGACCGTGCACGCCGGGTTCTATCACGACTGTCCGATCGACCTCGCGCAGCCTGCGTTTCAGGACATGCGACACCAGTCGTTCACGGTGTTTGTCGAGCCGTGCCCCGTCGAAGTCTGGCCGGACACGCCGTCGACCTACATGCTCCTGTCCGACGACCGGGCGGTCGGGGCTTGCTGGGCGAGGCGCAACGCGGATCGAATCGGCGCGGAGTTGATCGAGTTCGACAGCGGGCATTCACCGTTCTTCGCTCGGCCGGTCGAGTTAGCCCGGATGCTGGCGTCGCTGGCCGGAGACTGATGGCTCAGCCTTGAGTGGCTCCCACGTCGATGCACATGGCGGATGCGGTGACGTAGCGCGATTCATCCGAGGCCAACCAGGCCACGGCATTCGCCACGTCTTCGGGCATCGTGACGGCGTTGGGAATCAGTTGCTTTCCGAATCCGTTGTGCAGGGCCGGATTCGAACTGGCAGCCTCAGCCATGGCGTCCAGCATCCGGCCGGTACCCATCGGCGTCGCGACTGAACCCGGATTGAGGCTGTTCACTCGGATGTCGTACTTGCCGAGCTCGGCGGCGAATGCACGTGCCAGGCCGACAACGGCGTGCTTGCTTGCGGTATAGGCGATCATGAATGGCTCGTAGGTGATGCCGGCCGCCGACCCGACGAGGATGATAGAACCGCCGCGGCCACCCGCGATCACGTGCTTGGCGCCGGCCATCACCGTGTTCCACGTCCCGACCAGGTTGACGTCGATAACGTCTCGGAAGTCACTCGGGGACACTTGATCCCACGGAGCAGGCACGCAGATACCTGCGTTGGCGACGATCACGTCGAGGCGACCGAGCTCGGCCACGGCATCGTCGACAGCGGCGCACAGGGCGTCGTGGTCGCGCGTGTCGACCGCCGCGGTGACGGCTTGCCGACCATTGGCGGTGACCAGCCTCGCGGTCTCCGCCAGATCGGCGGGGGTCGCCGAGTCGTAGGGCACAGACGGCGGGAGCGGGCCTGCGACGTCGATCAGGATGACGTCGGCACCGTCGGCGCTGAGCCGCATCGCGTGCGCACGACCCTGTCCGCGAGCGGCTCCCGTGATCAAGGCAACTCGGCCCGTCATGTCCGGCATGGCGCTAACCTACCCCAGCCCGATAACGAATCTTCTCGAAATTGGAGAGCTATCACTCTCGGCATCGGTAACCTCCCCCCATGGGAACTCTCGACCGTCGTACTGCTTTCATCCTCGGGGCTTCGGCGGGCATCGCGAAGGCGAGCGCGAAGCTGCTTGCCGCTGATGGCGCCACACTCTTTTTGTTGGGCCGCTCCTCTACGCGGTTGGAGGCTACTCGCGCAGAGATCATCGAGGGGGCGCCGGATGCGCACGTTGTGATCCAGAAGGGCGACCCGGAGGACGAGGAGACGGTCAAGGCCGCGGCGGAGGCCGCGCATGCGGTTGCGGGACGTCTCGACATCGTCGTCGGCACAGTCGCATCCGGTGGTACCGGGCCGCTGGTGGAGCAAGACCTGGACACCTTCACCAACTTCGTCATGGGCAACCTGCGGTCGAACTTTCTGGCGCTGCGTTACTCGGCGCCGCTGATGACCGACGGCGGGTCGATCGTGTTCGTGTCGTCCACGTCGTCGCACATTCCGATGGACGGGCTCGGCCATTATTCGGCTGGCAAGGCAGCGTTGGAGATGCTCATCCGCGTGGCAGCATCAGAACTCGGCCCGAAGCGAATTCGCGTCAATGCGGTGCGCCCGGGGCTCACCGAGGCCGCGACCACTCAGGGCTACATCCACCTGCCGGAGCTGACGACCAGCTTCTTGGAGCGGGTTCCGTTGGGGCGGCTCGGCGTTTCCGACGACATCGCCCCGGCGATCCGCTATCTCGCCGGCCCCGAGTCGAGCTGGGTGACTGGGCAGAGCTTCGCAATCGATGGCGGCAATGAAGTCAGGGGTGCGCCCCGCGGCCCGATGTTCACCGTGTGACTAGCCGAGGTCGAGTGCACCCTGCGGTGCCGTGATGGGCAGATCCAGCGAGGTCGCGATGCCGGGGGCGGCGTCGACGACGTAGGGGATCGCGTTGACGACCCGCATTGCCGTCGCCTCCATCGCGTTGTCGTTGGCCGACTCTGCGGTGTCCTCTGTGCCCAGTCGCAAGTCGCACTGCATGTGCGGACTGCCCTCGATGATCAAGCGATAGGTGCCGTTGGGTGCCGTCGCCCATTCCGGTGCCAAGTCGGGGGCCATCCGATTGATGTGCTCAATCGTGATCACGGGATGGCCATTGATGATGGCGCTGGTCTCGGCGCGCACGGCGCCTACGGTCCCGGCGGGAATGGTGCCGCACGCGACATGCAGATCCCGTGGCGTCAGCACGCGTTCGTACTTCTCTTCGACCCGTTCGATCTCGACGCCGAGTGCCTTGGCGACATAACCGATCGGCGGGCCCCAGGCGAACTGCTGCGCGCCCTCGAGTTCGAGCAACGGGGTGAAGTCGAGAGGCTCACCGAATCCCATGGCGGTGACCATCAGGTCCCGGTTCGGGTAAGCCGAGTAGTCGAAGATCTCTTGCGCGCGAATGGACCGGATGGTGTTCGACAGCGTCGTCAACAGCACGGCGAACTGATCACCCGCAAAGCCCGGCTCGATACCGGAGGTGTAGATGGTGACACCATTCGCCAGTGCCGCGGCGCGGACTTGATCGGCGAGCTCGGGAATCCACCTGTCGGGGAACATCATTCCGGGAGTGTTGGTGGTGACGACGTTGAGGCCTTCGTTCAACAGTCGCACATAATCCCGCACCGCCGCGGCATCCATTTCCGCGCTGGCAGCGCCGTAAATGACGCAGTCGGGCTTGAGCGCGATAATGTCATCGAGGTCGTTGGTGGTCGTCACCCCGATCGGTCCGAGCCCAACGATCTCCCCGGCGTCGCGCCCCGTTTTGTCCGGGCTGTGCACCCACACCCCGACCAGTTCGAGGTGCGGCCGGCGGACGATCGAGCGTATCGCCACACTGCTGATCCAGCCGGTGGAGATCACGGCAACCCTCAAGGGCCTGTCATTCACGGTGTTCTGCTCCTCGGGTGTCATAGATCGGGGATGGGAAGCGACGAATTAGGTCCTTGCAGGCCGCCGTCGACGACGAAAACGGAACTCGTCGCGTAACAGTCGCGGGTCGACAGGTATAGGGCGAGACGTCCGAGATCTGCCACATCGCCGACGCGGTGCAACGGGGTCAGTTCCTTGAGCTTCTCCTCGGATCCGGGCATGAGGTCGAAGCTGGACTGCAGACCAGTCGTCATAAACGCGCCGAGCGCGATGGCGTTCACCCGGATCTTCGGCGCCAGTTCCTGCGCCATTGCGCGGGTGAGTGCCTCCAGACCGCCCTTGGCGACGGAATAGGGCAGCAGTCCACGGATGCCGAATCGGCCTGCACCCGAGGAGATGTTGACGATCGAACCGCGACCAACCGTCAGCATATGGGGCACCACGAGTTGACTCATGATGAACGCGGAGGTGACGCAGTAGTCGAAGGTGTTGCGCAGGTTCTCGTCGGTGAGGCGCAGGAACGGACCGTACGTCGCGAAGCCCACGTTGTTGATCAGGATGTCGATGCGGCCGAATTCGTCGACGGCGGTCTGAACCACGCGTTCGCTGTCCTCGCGCTGGAGGGCGTCGGCGGTGATGGCAACACCGGTGCCGCCCGCGGCCCGGATCGCCTCGATGGTCTCTTCGACCTCCGATGAGGTGCGGGCGGTGCCGACGACTGTGGCGCCGGCCTCGGCGAGCACCTTGGCTATTCCTTCTCCGACGCCGCGCCCGGCGCCCGTCACGATCGCCACTTGTCCGTCGAGTTGAAACTGTTCGAGTGCCACGCGTGGAATCTACCGGAGTGAGAATAATCATTGACGTCAAACGAGAACATTGATTTCACATCGGAAATAGAGTTGCCCTATGACACCGTCGCCTCCACTGCCCCTGTTGCATCATGTTGTGTTCGCGCTGGCGCCAGAGCGTCTTGACGATGCGGCGAACTACCTCACCGACCTGGGTTTCCAGTTTCAGGCGTTCGAGCACGCTGAATTGGGCTTGCAGGTTCGGCTCGACTGGGACCGCGGTTTTGAGCTCATCTCACCGACGGCGGCAGCACCGACCGGACCTGGGACTGCCGCTGATTTCCTGGCGCGCCACGGCGACGGGTTGTTCTCCGCTGTCGTGCGGGTAGCGGATTGTGATGCCGCTGAGCACATCGCGGCGCGGCACGGCGTGAAGTCGGATTTTCGTCAGCACGTCGAGGGCGATGGCTTTGAGGTGACCGAAGTGAAAGCGGTTCCTTTCCTTGGGATCCCGCTGACATTTCTCGAAACGAACTTGCCGTGAGCGAGCGAAGTTCACTCAGCGGGCGGTGAGTAGCCGGCTCAACTGACCGGCGAGATCGGCCTTCTTGACCTTCCCGGTCGCCGTGAAGGGCAGTTCCGCCTTCGTCGTGATCCAGATGAACTTGGGGACCTTGTAGGCCGACAGCATGGACCGAACCTGGGTACGTAACTCGTCGCCGTCCAGGACCGTGGATCCGCGGGGCACGACCGCGGCGGCGACGACGGTCCCATGCTGGCCATCCTCCGCGCCCACGACGTACGCCTCGAGAACTCCGTCGCACGCCGACAATGCCTGTTCGACCTCACTCGGCGTGACGTTGGTACCGCCTCCCGTCTTGATGAGATCGCCGAGACGGCCGGTGTACTTGATCCACCCGTCGTCGTATTGCACTCCGCAATCGCCGGTGCGGTAGTAGCCGTCGGGTGTGAAGACGTCCTCGCGCTCACGCTTGTACAAGCGCTGCATCATCGAATACCCGCGCACCCAGATTTCGCCGGCGGTGCCGACGGGAACAGGTTCGAGGGTCTGGGGGTCCACCAGCAGGTGGGTCAGTCCGTCGATGGAGTAGCCGCCTGTCTCGGCTCGATCGTGCGGTTGCGCTGGATACGGGTCCACCCCGATGTGGTTTCCGCACAGTTCTGTCATTCCAAGAGCATTCGGGCCTTTCGGCCGCCGCTCTGGCGCGACCATGGCGGGCATGCTGGTTCGTTGCACCGAACTCATATCTCGCTTCGGGAAGTCCGGATGCTCGGCGAGTGTCTTGCCCTGCTGCGGCCAACCCAGTGTGATCGTGGCGCGGTGCTTTTCGATGAGCTCGAGAGCCTCGGCCGCATCGAACGCGGGCTGCGTGACCAGGGTCGCGCCATGGTGGATCACCGCGTGCACTCCGGTGATCAGCCCCCCGACCCAAAAGAACGGCATGGCGGTGAACATCACCGTGTCGGGCGCGACGCCGTAATGGAACGTGAGGTTGTACGTGTGCCGAACCAGCGCGCCGTGGCTGTGCACGGGCGCCTTGGGGTCGCCGGTGCTGCCCGACGTGTAGATGATCATCGCGTCGTCGGCTGGCGTGACGCAGGCTTCCGCGTCCAGCAGAAAGTTCGCGTCGATGCCGTCGGGCAGCGCGTTGGGCAATGGAGTGATCCACGGCCGGTCGCTGTTGCCCCAGACCGCGATAGTGCGCAAATACGGTGCCCCCGGCACGGTGATGCGTCCTGGTGTCGCCAGTTCAGCGAGTCCGGGCAGCGCCTCTTCGAGAAGCTTCACGAAGTCCTGATTGCGGAACGAACTCCACGCGAGGATCGCCTGCAGATCGGCATGCTGCGTGGTCCAAGCCAATTCGGAAGCCTTGTAGAAGGTGTTGAGTGGAACCGCGACCGCACCGATGCGGGTGGCGGCGAACCACGCGAGGACCCACTCCACGCTATTGGGCATCAGGATGCCGACATGGTCACGTTTTCCGATGCCGAGGGCCAGCAGCTGCGCAGCCAACTGGGCCGACCGCAGGTCCAGCTCGGCGTAGCTGAGCTGCTCTTCCCCGGCGATGAGGAAGGTTTTGGCGCCGAAGCGTGCCGCGCTCGATCGCACCAACGCCGGAACGGTTGGGGTGATGGCAGGAAAGGGCATGACTGGAAACTCTACCGAACACGAGAATACTTGTTCTCGTATGCTGCCAATGGCCCTTACACTGGGCCGGTGGACGGTATGGAAGACGACGCTCTGGCGGCGCGTCTCGATCGGATCGAATCGAGTCTCGCCCTGGCCCAGTTGCCCAGCCGGTACGCGATCGCGCTCGATTCCCGTGACGTCGATGCGCTGGTGGAGCTGTTCGTCGACGATGTCGAAGCCGGGACCGAAGGCCGCGGCAGAGACGCGTTGGAGCGCTGGTACGACCGCGTGCTCCGGCGGTTCTACCGAAGCATCCATCTGATCTGCGGTCACCAGTTCGATTTCCTCGACAGCGATCATGCCACCGGCTCGGTGTACTGCAGAGCCGAGCACGAAGACGGCGACGGCTGGTATGTCATCACCATGCGGTACGACGACGTTTACGAACGCAGGGACGGCCGGTGGTTTTTCGTCAAGCGACGCGAACATCCCTGGTACTCGGTCGACGTCACCGAACGCCCCGGCCCGGAATTCATCCGGTGGCCCGCCGATTTCCCGCTTCGTGCCGCCATGCCCCAGCGAATGGAATCGTGGCAACGGTTCTGGAGTGCCGGAGACCCGGCCCTGCCCGCACGATTGTCCGCTCGACCCTGAGTTGCCGCGGCTACTCACCAAACAACTGGAGGACGTCATTTCCACCGACAAAGTGCTCAACGGTGTGCGTGTGCTCGAAGTCGCCGCGTGGACATTCGTGCCATCGGCGGGCGCGGTGCTCGCGGAATGGGGGGCCGAGGTCATCAAGATCGAGCCTCGAAACGGCGGGGACCCGCAACGTGGCCTCGTCACGATGGGCATCGTCGACGCGGGCAGCAATGCGGTCAACTACATGATCGAGATCCCCAACCGTGGCAAGAAATCGGTCGGCGTCGACCTGAGCACGCCAGGCGGCCAGGAGGTGGTACGGGAACTCGCCAAGACATGCGACGTATTCCTGACGAGCTACCTGCCCCATCGCCGGAAGAAGATGGGTATCGACGTCGAGGACATCCGGGCGGTCAATCCGAGCATCGTCTACGTTCGGGGATCGGGGCACGGCCCCAAGGGGCCCGACGCCGATAAGGCCGGCTATGACGGGGTGTCCTATTGGGCGCGGGGCGGTATCGCCACGGTACTGACCGAGGAGCATGACGAATTGGTGAGGTCCCGGCCTGCGTTCGGAGATCTCCTGGGCGGCATGACGATCGCGGGCGGCATTGCGGCGGCGTTGTACAAGAAGGCCACCACAGGTGAGGGCTCGGTGGTAGATGTCTCGCTACTCGGCTTGGCGGCATGGAATCTCAGCCCTGATGTCGCGGTCAGCCAGATACACGGCGGCAGTGCGATTCCCAAGTACGGTCACGCGGACGCGCCCAATCCGCTGGTGGGAACGTACCTCACCAAGGACGGGCGGTACGTGCAACTGATGATGCTGCAGCTCGACCGGTTTTACCCGGAGGCCATGCAGGCGTTCGGATTGCCAGAGCTGATCGACGATCCACGCTTCGCCGACGCAGCGTCGCGGTACGAGAACCGGGTCGAATTGATCGAAATTTTGGATGGGGTGTTCGCCCAGCGGACGTTGGCGCAATGGCGCGACGCGCTGGCTGGATTGTCCGGGGCGTGGTCTGTGGTTCAAACTCCGGGGGAGCTGTGTGAGGACCTTGCCGTGACCGCCAACGGCTATATCGCGCACACGACGACGATGAGCGGCACCCCATACGCGCTGCCCACCAATCCCGTTCAGTTCGACGAGGAGCCAGTGGTACCACCGGGAGCGCCCGAACACGGTCAGCACACCGAGGAGGTCCTGATGGATGCGGGCCTCAGTTGGGAAGCGATCGAAAAGTACAAGGAATCCGGGGCAATTCTGTGACCATTGACGAGCCCGCGGTTACCGATGCTTCGCTGGAGTTCGATCCCTTCTCCGAAGAGTTCTTCAACGGCGCCTATGACACTTACCGGCGGCTGCGGGACGAGCGACCGGTCTACTACAACGCTAAATGGGACTTCTGGGCGCTGTCCCGCTACGCGGATGTCGCACCTGCCACCAAGGATCACGAGACATATTCCTCGGCCAAGGGTGCCACGCTGGATGCGGTCAAGGGACATGACGACGCGATTCCGCCGCCCAAGGTGATCATCTCGATGGATCCGCCCGAGCATCAGAAGATGCGCAAGCTGGTGAGCAACGTCTTCACTCCACGCGCCATCGCGTCGCTCGAGGACATGGTGCACGAGAAGATCCATGAGCGCCTGAATGCCTTGGATCCGTCGTCATTCGACGTGGTGGCGGAGTTCTCGGCGCTCTTCCCCAATGACGTGATCACCACGATGCTCGGTGTTCCCGAAGAGGACCGCAACCAGATCCGACTATGGCTGGACCTCCTTCTGAAGCGCCGCCCCGGTGAGATCGCTGTTCCGCCTGAGGGTTTCGAGGCTTCGATGAACACAGGCATCTATTACTACAACTTGATCCAGCAGCGACGTGCGCAACCGCAGGACGACATGATCAGCCGGCTCATCGAAACCGAGATCGAGCGCGACGGAGTCGTCGAGAAGCTGACCGATGTCGACATCGCGGGCTTTGCCACGTTGCTCGGTGGAGCGGGTGCGGAAACGGTGACCAAACTCGTCGGCAATGCAATCGTGGCCTTCGCCGAATTCCCGGACCAGTGGCGCAAATTGCGCGAGGACAGGAGCAAGATCCCGGCCGCGGTCGAGGAGCTGCTGCGGTTCGAAGCACCGTCCCAGTACCAGGTGCGCACGGCGACTCGTGACGTCACCCTCCATGGCACGACGATCCCCGCCGGAAGCGCAGTCCTGCTGTTGACTGCCGCGGCGACGCGAGACGAGCGGATGTTCCCGGATCCCGACCGAGTCGATATCGACCGGGAACGCAAGATGGGTTTCAACCTCGCGTTCGGGTACGGCATACACAGCTGTCTCGGTGCGGCCTTGGCGCGAATGGAGAGTCGCATCGCATTGGACGCGCTGCTGGACGTGATCCCGGAGTACGACGTCGACCGGGCCGGGTTGAAACGCGTAGCCATGTCGAATGTGGCCGGGTGGTCGAATGTGCCGGTGCGACGGGTCCAGGTGCGATGAGCATCTCGCTGTTGCTGGAGATGGCAGTATCCGCGAATCCGGACCGCATTGCAGTGGTGTCGGATGGGATGCGGCTGACGACGAAGGATCTCAGCGCGCTCGCCGACGGCGGTGCGGGCGTCGTGTCGTTGCAGGGTGGCGCAACGGTGGTTTACGTCGGCACAGGCGGCGCCGCGCTGCCCATCGTGATGTTCAGCGCGGCGCGTGCCGCGCGTACCTTCTGCCCCTTGAACTACCGGCTGAGTCGGACGGGTCTGCATGAACTGATCGAGCGGTTACCCAACCCCCTTGTCGTGGCAGATGCCGAGTACGTCGACATCGTCGCGTCTGAAGGCAGAAAAATCGTCGAAACCGGTGAGTTCATCGCCGCTGCGCGGGATGCGATGCCCGCAGTTGAGGTTGGCGACCCCGACGATGTCGGCGTCGTTCTCTTCACATCGGGTACGAGCGCGCAGCCGAAGGCGGTCGAGCTCACCCACAACAACTTGACCAGTTACGTGATGGGCACAGTCGAATTCGCCTCTGCCGACGACTGCGACGCAGCGCTGGTGTGCGTTCCGCCGTACCACGTCGCGGGTGTCGGGGCTGTGCTTTCCAATCTCTACGCGGGGCGTAAGGCGGTTTACCTGCGGAACTTCGACCCACATGCGTGGTTAGATCTGGTCGTCGGCGAAGGGGTCACCACCGCCACTGTCGTTCCGACGATGCTCGATCGCATCGTTGGCACCCTCGAAATGCGGCCGACAGAACTCCCAACCCTGCGCAATCTTGCCTACGGAGGCTCGAAAGTTCCGCTGCCGCTTGTTCGTAAAGCCCTCACGCTACTGCCGGGCGTTGGCTTTGTGAACGCGTACGGTCTCACCGAAACCAGTTCGACGATCGCCGTCCTGACTCCCGAAGACCACATGGCGGCGATCGAGACGACGGATCTGCGCGTCGCCCGCAGGTTGGGCTCGGTCGGGCGCCCCGTGCCGGGCGTCGAGGTGCAGATACGGGGCGAAGACGGCACCGTGCTAGGGGTCGATGAGGTGGGCGAGCTGTTCGTGCGCGGCGAACAGGTCTCCGGCCGGTATACCGGAATCGGCTCCGTCCTCGATGCGGACGGCTGGTTCGCTACGCGCGACACTGCCTGCATCGACGGCGAAGGGTATCTGTTCATCGGCGGGCGCAGCGACGACACCATCATCCGGGGCGGGGAGAACATCGCGCCTGCGGAAATCGAGGACGTGCTGGTTGAGCATCCCTACGTTCACCAGGTGGCGGTCGTCGGCGTCGAGGATCCGCACTGGGGTCAACTCATCGTCGCGGCGGTGGTGCCGGCCGCGGGAGCCGCACCCGACGCCGAAGAGCTGCGCCAATTCGCCCGGGCTAGGCTTCGTGGTTCTCGCACTCCCGACCGCGTGGTGTTCCTCGGTAGTCTGCCCACGACGGCAACCGGAAAGGTGGTGCGGCGCACACTGATCGAACAGCTATCCCTTGAGCCGGCAGAGTAGGAGAAGGTACATATGAAATCGGGCTCACGGCTGCAGAGCCAGGTGTGTGACACGCAGGTCATCGTGGTGCGAGCGTCGGATGGTCTCCTGGATCTCCGATGCGGCGGCGCACCTATGGTCGCGCTGGACGCGGAGAAGGACGCATCACTGATCCTCGATCCGCGACTCAGTGACGGCGCGGTGATGGGCAAACGCTATATCGACGAAGACGGTGCCGAACTCCTCGTGACCAAAGCTGGGGCAGGAACGCTGGCCGTCGGCGACACGCCGATGAGCTTGAAGGAGGCGAAGCCGCTACCCGCCAGTGACTAACGTCGCCGCGTGCGGTCGTCGACAAAGCCGCGCACGACGTGATCACGAACGAAATCGGCGACGGCGTCGTCGTCCTGGAGATCGAAATATGGGGACGGTGTCGTGAAGAGCGAGAAGAGCATTCGCGCGAACCACTCTGATGCCGACCGCACGTCAAGGTCGCCACGGACTTCGCCGGTGACCCGGGCTGCGGCGACGTACGGCGCGAGAAACTCCGCACACTCCTGTAGCAGCGTCGCGGCGTTCTTGGTCAACATGAGGTTGACTTCCTCGGAGTCGAAATACACCTCGGGTTCCACCGTCCGGCGTGCTTGCGCGACGAACACCGCCGCGCGCACCAACCTGCCCTCCAGCGTGCTGCCGCCGTGCCGATCGATTGCGGTAGCCATGTTGCGGTAGAAGCGGTGCGAGGCCGCTTCCGCGCACGCCTCGACTATCGTCTCCTTGTCGCGGAAGTACTCGTAGATGGTGCTGCGCGAGACGTCTGCGGCGCGGGCGATGTCGACGATCGTGGTCTTACGCAGACCCGTCGTACGGAAGCACGCGAACGCGGCCGAAATGATCACCTGCCTGGTGTCGGCCGCTGTCGCCTGAGTCACGTCGGAGTCCACCGCACGACATTAGCCGGTCAGCCGGCGGGAGCCAGGATGAGACCGCTGGTCGGCACCCCGGTACCCGAGGTGACCAGTACATGCTCGACGTTGTCCACCTGGTTGTAGGACGTGCCGCGGACCTGACGGACGCCTTCGGTGATGCCGTTCATCCCGTGGATGTACGCCTCGCCGAGCAGGCCGCCGTTGGTGTTGATCGGCATACGGCCGCCCAACGACAGCTCCTCGACCGAAACGTAATCCTTGGCTTCACCGCGGCCGCAGAACCCGAGTTCCTCCAGCTGTGTGAACACGAACGGGGTGAAGTGGTCGTAGAGGAACGCCGTCGAGATGTCCTCCGGCTTCAGTCCGGAGTCGCGCCAGAGTTTGTTGCCGACCACGCCCATCTCGGGCAGCCCGGTGATGTCCTCGCGGTAGTAGCTCGTCATCACTTCGCCGTCGAAGGCCGCACCCTGAGCGGCGGCGGTGATCACCGCGGCGGGATTGGGCAGATCACGCGCGCGCTCGACGCTGGTGACCACCATGGCGACACCGCCATCGCTCTCCTGGCAGCAATCCAGCAGGCGCACAACGGGTTCGATGATCCAGCGCGACGCCTGGTGGTCTTCGATGGTGATCGGTTTACCGTAGAACCACGCGTCGGGATTCGTTGCTGCGTGCTTGCGGTCGATCACCGAGATCTTGCCGTAGTCGGCGTTGGTCACCCCATAGGTCGACATGTAGCGCTGGGCATGTAGGGAGACCCACGCGGCCGGCGTCATGAAGCCGAACGGTGCGTACGGCGCCATCCACAGTGGAGTGACGCCGGGTTGGCGACCGGCGCCGCCGAATCGAAATCCCGAGCGCTCGTTGAAGGCTCGGTAGCAGACGACGGCCTCCGCCGCTCCGGTCGCGACCGCCATCGCGGCTTGCATGACGGTGCCTGCCGCGGCGCCGCCGCCATGGGGCACGCGGGTGAAGAACGACAGGTTCCCGATGCCGACGTTTCGTGCGACCTCGATCTCTTCGTTCTCATCGACGGTGAAGGTCACCATGCCGTCGATGTCGGACGGGCGCAGGCCCGCGTCGTCGATGGCGGCTTTCACCGCCTCGCAGGCGAGCTGCATTTCAGTGCGTCCGGATTCCTTGGAGAACTCGGTCTGTCCTATGCCGGCGATCGCGGCCTTGCCGCCGATGCCGTCCGCCGGCCTGCTCATGCGGTGACACCGTCGAGCAAGCTGAGCACGGCGGTGCCACTGACGTGGTCACCGAGCCTGTTGGTGCCCTTCAGCTCGACCTCGATCAGCCCCTCGTCTCCGGACGCCGACTTCCCGGTCACGCTTCCGGTGAAGTGCAGCGGATCATTCGGAAACGCGGGCACGCCCAAACGGATCGACAGCTTCTTGACCAATGCTTCGGGACCGGCCCAGTCGTGCAGGAACTTCACGCACAGCCCGTTGGTGGTCAGGATGTTGAGGAAGATGTCGGGGGAACCCTGCCCGGTGGCGAAGTCCCGATCGTGGTGAACGGGCATGTAATCACGCGATGCAATCGCGCCCGCGACGACCAGGGTCGTCGTGACCGGAACGTCCATCGGGGTGATCTCGTCACCGACGTTGATCTCGTTCCAGGCCAAGGTCGTTCGTCGAGTTGCGGTGGAGGTCATCGGGTTCCTTCCGAATATGTGTTGCCGAGGCGGGCCAGCTGCTGGGACGCGGAACCGAGTGCGAGCTCGATCTGCTTGCCCCACAGGAAGTAACGAGATAGCGGATAGGTGATGTCGATACCCATGCCACCGTGAACCTGCTGGGCGGTGGCGACGACGCGCGCGCCGGCCTCGGCCGCCCAGAACTTGGCGATCGCGGCCTCACGTTCGGCCGGCCGCTCCTCGTCGATCAACCAGGCCGCGTGCCAGGTGGTCCAGCGGATCGCCTCGGTGTCGATGAAGGCATCGGCCATCCGCTGTTGTACCGCCTGGAAAGAGCCGATCGGACGGCCGAACTGCTCGCGCTCGGTGGTGTACGACGCCGCGAGTCGTAGTGCGCGCTCGGTGACACCTACCTGCATGGCGCATAGACCGACAAGCGCGCGGGTGTGCAGCGCACGCACGGCGTCGGGACTCCGGTCGCCGTCGAGACGACGACCGGTCACGCCGGTGAGCGTGACGTCCGCGTACGGTTCACCGTTGGTGGTGTTGACCGGGGAGACCTCGAGGCCGGTGGCATCGGAGTCGACGGCGAACAGGGCCGGTCCGTCGTCGGCGAGCGCAGACACCAGGATGGCGTCGGCCAACTGGGCGGAGGGCACCAGCTCTTTCACGCCGTCGATCCGCCATCCGTCGCCGTCACGCTGTGCGGTGGTGACGCGCGGTGCCGCCGGGTCCGAATTGCCCGGCTCAGCGAGCGCGGCGGTGAGGATCGTACTGCCGTCGACCACACCTGGCAGGTATTTGTCCTTAAGCGCCGAATCCCCCTGGCGCGCAATGGTGTCGGCGCCGAGTACGAGCGTGGAGTACACCGGTACCGGTGCGACGCTCCAGCCCACCTCGGCAAGCAGTACACCGAGTTCGAGGAAACCGCCGCCACTGCCGCCTACTGATTCGGGCAGTGAGATACCGAGGAGGTCGGCCGAGGCGAGTTCGCTCCACAACGCGGCGTCGTAGCGCACCTCACCCGACTCCAGTTCGGTGAGGTGCTCAGGTGTCGCGCGATGCTCGAAGAGCTGGCGCGCGACCTTGCCGACGGTCTCCTGGTCCTCGGTAAAAGAGAAATCCATGGTGTGTTCAGCTTCCGGTCAGGATGCGGGCCGGAATTGGTGTAGAACCAATTCCTCTCCGCTGGGCAGGGCTTCGAAGGTGTCGTAGAAGACTTCGACCGACATATCCGTTTTGATATCGGCCGGGTCGATCTCGCACAGGTTCGAGACGATACGAACCCCCTCGTCGAGTTCGATGAGTGCGACAACGTAGGGGTACTGAAGAAACGGCAGTGGCGGATACTGTGGCATCACGAAGCTGTAAACCGTTCCGCGGCCGGTGGATACCACGTAATCCCAATTCAGCGACTGGCAGTTGCCGCACATCGGGCGCGGCGGCACTCGCAACGTCTGACAGTCGGTGCACCGCTGGATTCTGAGCTCGTGTTCCTTGAGGCCCGACCAGAAGAACTCGGTGTCGGGGCTGATCGAGGGAGCGAGTCGATTGGCCACGCGTCATTCGCCCTTCTTGAACCGCAGCGTCCGGAAGCGCTGGCGTCCGATGACTTCGCCGTCCTGATTGCGGTATGTCGTGATCCAGGTGACGAAGAACCCGGTACCCATCGCGGTCTTCTTCTCGTCGGAGATGGTTTCGAAAACGGTTTCGGCAGTCAGGTCGTCACCGACCCGCGGGTAGCGCTCGATCTCGAACTCCGAGTTCGTTGCGACGATGCCGGTGTATCCGGCGTCGCTGAGGAACTGCAGTGGATTCTCACCGAGCTCGATAGGCACGCCGTCGCGTTCCAGGATGCCCTCGATTTTGGGCGGCGCCATGGTCCACGTCTGCAGCATGACCGGCGGGGACACCAGCCCACCGTGGCGCGAATTCTTCGCGAAATCCTCGTCCAGGTATGCAGGGTTGAAGTCACTGAGCGCGTACGCCCAGTGGCGGATCATGGGCGCGTTCACCGGATCTGGCGAACGTACAGGCTGGCCCGAGCTGATCGGTTGACCGATGAGCGCATCGAGTTTGGCGCGCAGACCCTCGTCGGTGGTGTTTGTCACGTGGTGATCCCTTTCCTGTGAGTCCCTAGGAGGCGCGCATGTCACGAGGTGCCCGCGGCATCCCGAGACCTGCCATGGCGATGATGTCGCGTTGGAGCTCGTTGGCGCCCCCGCCGAAGGTGTTGATGACGGCCAGACGGTAGGCGCTTTCCAATTCGCCTTTCAAAGGAGCCGCGGCGCCCTTTCGCACCCCCGCCTGGCCCACGATGTCGAGTAGTTCGCGGGCCACCTGCTGGGTGAGCTCCGTGCCGAAAACCTTGGCCGCCGAGGCCTCGCCCATTCCTAGGCCACCGGCGCTCATCGTGGAATTCACTCGTAGGTTCAGCAGCCGGTAGGCCGCGACCTGCGCCTCAACGCGGGCGAGTGCCTGCTGTACCCACGGTTGGTCGATGACCAGGCCGTCGTCCAGCGGCGTGCTTCTCGCCCACTCGAGCGTCTTGGCGAACAGCGGTTCGAGGGCGCCGAGGTTTCCGAGCGCTGCCCGTTCGAGGTTGAGCTGGTTGGTGACCAGTTTCCAGCCTTCATTCTCGCCGAGCACGATCGAGCTGACGGGCACGCGTACGTCGTCGTAGAAGGTGTAGTAGGTGGACACCCCAGGCATGGTGTGCAGTGGCTTCCAGGAAAATCCCGGTGCGGTTGTCGGCACCATGAAGACCGTGATGCCCTTGTGCTTCTTGACATTCGGGTCGGTGCGGGCGGCCAGCCAGATGTAATCCGCGAATTCAGCGCCACTGGTGAACATCTTGGAACCGTTGATCACGAACTCGTCGCCGTCCCGGACGGCGGTGGTGCGCAGCGATGCGAGGTCGCTGCCTGCACCAGGTTCGGAGTAGCCGATGGCGAAGTCGACTTCACCTTTGAGGATCGCCGGCAGGAATTCGTTTTTCTGGGCGTCGGTCCCATACTGGATCAGTGTGGGGCCCACCGTATTCAACGTGATCATCGGCAACGGGGCATTCACCCGACGGGCTTCTTCGCCGAAGATGTATTGCTCGAGTGCCGTGAGACCGTGTCCGCCGTACTCGACGGGCCATGCGACACCGAGCAGGCCGGCCGCGCCCAGCGCGCGGCGGCACTCTGTCATGGCCGCGCCACCCTCCATCAACCCCGCGACGGCGGCGCGCCGCTCCGGCGTCATGACGGCTTCGAGCCGTTCGCGGTAGTCCTTGCGCAGCTGTTCCTGCTCCGGGGTGAAGTCGAAGTCCATCAGACACTCGCTCCCAGTCGCACCGGCATGCGTTTGACGCCCGGCACCATCGTGGCGCGTAACCGGGTGACATCGCCGGTCAGTTCGATCGTCGGGTAGGTGCCCAGCAGTACCTCGAACATGATTCTGGCCTCCAATCGTGCGAGCTGAGCACCCAGGCAGGCGTGCTCACCGGCACCGAACGCTATGTGCGGGTTTGGATTTCGGGTGATGTCGAAGCTCTCGCTGGTCGGCCCGAAGATGTCCTCGTCGCGATTGGCCGAGCCGTACAACATAACGACGGTATCCCCGGCCTTGATCTGCTGGCCGCGGATCTCGATGTCTTGGGTGGCCTGGCGAGCCATGTGCGTCACCGGGCTGGTGAAGCGCAGCATTTCCTCGACCGCGGTAGGCAGGAGTTCGGGATTGGCCCGCAGGAGGGCGAACTGATCGGGGTGCTCGATGAGCGCCAATGTGCCCAGCGCTATGAGGTTGCGCGTGGTCTCGTTTCCCGCGACCAACAGCAGGAACGAAAAATTGAGCAAGTCTTCGTCGGTGAGCCGCTCGCCGTCGACCTCGGCCGCGGCGAGGATGCTCAGCAGGTCGTCCTGTCCGGTCAACTCCCCGGAGCGCCGAACTGAGATGAGTTTCAAGAAGTACTCATAGAGCTCTCCGAGCGCAACCAGGTGATCCATCTCGATATCGGGATCGGCCGCACCGACCGCCGCATCGGACCAAGTTCGGAAGCGTTCCCAATCTTCCGGCGGCGCGCCCAACATCTCGGCGATCAGCCGAGTCGGCAGGGGCGCGGCGATCTCCTCGGCGAACTCGTAGTCGCGCGAGGTATCGACATCGTCGACGATGCTTTTGACGATCTCGCGCACCTTGGGTTCGAGCAGCGCCACCTGCCGGCGAGTGAAGCCGCTGTTGATCAGCTTGCGCAGCTGCCGATGCCGGGGTGGATCGGTGAATATGAGGTTGCCCTCCTGCACCGGTTCCGGTTGGGAGGGATCGGGGATCGTGATGCCGCCGGTCGACGAGAACAGATGCGGGTGGCCTGATACGAAGCGCACATCCTCGTACTTGGTCAATGCCCAGAAGTTCGTGACGTCGTTCCACACCACCGGGCTGGTCTGGCGGAGCTCGCGATAGGCGGGATAGGGGTCACCGGCGTAGAAGTCCGGCGAGTGCAGAGGAAACGCTGTGGTGGGCACTGAAAGGCCTTCCTCGATGAGAAGCTGATCGTACACTCAGCGCGCAAATGTCTGTTGCAGGATGTGTCTACCGTAATGACATCAAGCGTGTCAATGTCGAGAATACGCTGCTAATCGGCCATTTCGTTGACGTGGCCGACGCACGCGGTGTACACAAAGGGACAAAGTGTAGGACTCGCGAGAAGAGGATGGGTTGATGGCAGTTCCGCGTCCGCTGATCGACACGTACGGGCTTTACATCGGTGGGCATTGGGTGGAGCCGGATGCTGGGCGCTATGCCGTCGTGAACCCGGCCACCGAAGCGACGCTTGGCACTGCCCCCGATGCGAGCGTGGCACAGGTCGAGCAGGCCATCGCAGCGGCGCGCTCGGCGTTCGATTCCGGGGTGTGGTCGAAAGCCGGCCCTGCTCAGCGAGCTCGGTGTCTACAGCAGCTGAGCGACGCGCTCCTGGCCCACAGCGATGAGATCTACTCGCTCGCACAGGCGGAATGGGGCTGCACGGAGAACGAACGACTGATCCATGTCGAAGGCCCCGCATTCATGATGGGTCATGCGGCCGAACTGGCGGTGGAGCCGGCCGAGGCACCGATGGATGCATGGGGAGCCGCGGGTACCACGCTGCTGCGCTACGAGCCGCTCGGCGTGGTAGCCGCGATGACGCCGTGGAACTTCCCGCACACGCTCAATGTCATGAAGATGGGCGCCTGCCTTGCGGCAGGAAACACCATGGTGCTCAAGCCGTCACCGCTGACTCCGCTTGCGGGTCTCGCGCTCGCCAGGATCATCGATGAGGAGACGGACATCCCAGCGGGTGTGGTCAATATCGTGACGCCGACCAGTGTCGAAGCCAGCCGCGTTCTGACGCTTGATCCACGCGTGAACATGGTGAGCTTCACCGGCAGCTCCGCTGTCGGCCGGGATGTCATGGCGGGTGCGGCGACGACCATGAAGCGCATCCTGCTGGAGTGCGGTGGTAAGTCGGCGAGCGTATTCCTCGACGATCTCGACGTGACCGACGAGCTTCTCGACCGAGTGCTCTTCGAGGGGTGCACGTTGCACGCGGGTCAGGCCTGCATCCTGAACAGCCGCCTGGTGGTGCCGGACGCGTTGCACGACGACGTCGTCGAGCGGCTGGCCGAGCTGGCAGGCAAGGTGGTGGTGGGCGATCCCCGCGACGCGGGCGTGACGATGGGTCCACTCATCAGCTCTGCGCACCTCGACCGCGTCGAGGGCTTCGTCGACCGTGCGGTAGCCGACGGAGCGCGGGTCGTCGCAGGCGGTGCGCGACTGAAGGACCGGGAATCCGGCTACTTCTTCGAACCAACGATCCTGACCGACGTGTCAGCCGATGCGTTCATCGCTCAGGAGGAGGTCTTCGGTCCGGTGCTCACCGTCCTTCGCTATCGCGGGGACGACGAAGCGATTGCGGTAGCGAACAACTCGCCTTATGGACTTGGCGGAGCGGTCTGGGGCACCGATGTCGACCGCGCGGTAGCGATCGCACGCGGGATGCGCACCGGGCAGGTGTCGATCAACGGCACCATCCCGGGGGACGCGCCGTTCGGCGGTTTCGGACAGAGCGGTATCGGCCGGGAGGGCGGTGTGATGGGACTACGTGAGTACATGGAGCCGAAGGCGATCGGCGTGCCGGCGTGACCGCACCGCTTGCGGGACTGCGCGTCGTCGAACTCGGTAGCGAGATCGCCGCTCCGTACTGTACGAAGCTGCTCGTGGACCTCGGAGCAGACGTCGTCAAGATCGAACCGCCAGCTGGGGATCCGGTGCGGCAGTGGGGGCCGCACGAAGGACTGTACGAGTACTTGAACGCCGGCAAGCGAGGGCTCACTGTTGATCTCGCCACCGACGACGAACTTCTGCGTCAGCTGCTCGCCGAAGCCGACGTGGTGGTCGAGGATTTCGCGCCTGGCTGTGCCGAGCGCTGGGAGTGGGGGCTCGATCGGTCCAGCCTGAAGGAGCTCAACCCCAATCTGGTCGTCGTTCGGATTTCCGACTATGGACAGGATGGGCCGCGATGCACGCGACCGTCGACGCCCCTGACCTTGCAGGCAGCCTCCGGCTGGGTCAATTCCCGTGAACCAGACCGCCCGCCGGTGCAGGCGGGCGGCCGAATCCCGGAATATATCGCTGGCGGGTACGCCGCGCTCGGCGCGCTCACCGCGCTGAGGGTCGCCACGGCATCCGATGGACCGGTGGAAGTCGACGTCTCCGCTTTTGAGTCGCTGCTGGCGACGTTGCCCTATCCGATGCTGATGGCCGAACGACTCAAAAGTCTTGGGCTACCGACGAACTCGCGGGCCGCACCCATGCTGGGTATCGTCCGTGCCCGCGATGGCTGGATCGGAATCAACTGCCTGACGGGTCAGCACTGGCTGGATGTCTGTGCGATGGTGGGCCTGCCCGAATTCGGCGAACATCAGCTCGCCATCATGCTCGGTGGACCCGAGCGCGACGAATTCTTCGCCAAGGCGCAGCCGTGGTTGGACTCGATGAATGTCGCCGACCTCGTCGAGCTCAGCCAGGCGATGCGCATTCCCGCGGCACCGATAAACGACGGGGTTTCGATCCTGGAATCGCCGCAGTACCGCGAGCGTGGCTTCTTTCTCGAAGCGGTCTCCGGGGGCAAATCGTTTCGGCGCCCAGGTGCGCCGTTTCGGCTCTCGAAGACACCGGTGGTCCCGCCGCGTGCTGCGCCGCAGTTGGGTGCCGCGACTGGCGCCCGTTGGAGCCAGCGCACCACCGGATCCGAGCAATCCCGGGCCGAAGACGCCGACAGCCCGTTTGCGGGCTTGAAGGTGTTCGACCTCAGCACTTTCTGGGCAGGTGCCTACCTCACCTGCTACCTGGGGGCTTTCGGGGCCGACGTGATCAAGGTCGAGTCGATTCAACGTCCCGATGGACATCGCTACTCCGGTTCACTGCTACGCAACAGCGACGACTGGTATGAACGCGGACCCCTGTGGCAGGGGACCAATCTCAACAAGCGCGACATCACCCTCGACCTGACTTCTGAAGTCGGTCGGGAACTGGCACTGCGGCTGGCCGCGGAAGCCGACGTCGTCGTCGAGAACTTCTCGCCGCGCGTTGTCGAGCAGTTTGGTCTGGACTACGACTCGCTCGTCAAGATCAATCCTGATGTGGTCATGGTCCGGATGCCGGGATTCGGGTTGCATGGACCCTGGCGGGACTACGTTGGCTGGGCACTGAACTTCGAGCAGATGGCCGGCATGTCCGCGGTCACCGGATATCCGGATGGTCCGCCGTGCAACTTGCAGGGCCCGGCCGACCCGATCGCCGGTGTGCATGCCACCGCAGCACTGCTCGCCGCACTGGAGCACAAGCGGCGGACGGGGGAGGGGCAGCTCATCGAAGTTGCGCAGATCGAGGTGGGCGCCGCCGTAACCGCCGAACCTGTCATCGACTACAGCCTGTCCGGGCATGTGCGCGAGCGTGAGGGCAATCGTCACCGCATTTACGCCCAAGGTGTTTATCGCGCACGCGACGAGGACGAATGGGTGGCCATTACGGTCCGCGACGACGCCGACTGGGCCGCCACCGTCGACGTTATCGGGCGGCCGGAGCTGTCCGAGGACGTAAGGTTCGCATCACCGGAAGCCCGGCAAAGCAATCACGATGCTCTTGATGACGCGCTGTCTGCCTGGACGGCGACACTGCCTGCCGATGATGTCGCGGACATGCTTCTGCACCGCGGCGTCGCCGCGGAACGTCTGATGACTGCCGACCGGATGTACGACGTCGACCAGCTCGCTGCGCGGGGGTTCTACACCGATCTCGAGCACCGGCTGACGGGTCGAATGCGCTTCCCCGGCTGGCCTTTTCGGATCACTCCCGGCCCGACACGACATCACCGATCGCCATCGCCGACACTCGGACAGCACAACGATGAGGTGCTCGGGGCTCTCGGCATCTCTGACAGCCGCCTGTCCGAGCTCCGCGCGGAGCGGGTCATCGGCGACCGGCTCATCGAAGGTTAACAACCAGGCCGGGCAAACTGGTGACCAATCGGCCAATCCGCTTACAGTTTTGGAAATGACCGTTTACGCTAGGGGAGAGCAACAACTCTCGACTGCGAAAGCATCCGATTCGCGAAGTGAAGGATTTCCAGCTATGCGAACTGAACGATCGCGGCGGGGATAGTGGCTCGGAAGCCAGTTCGTCGGGATTTGCACCAGTGGGAGACCTCAGGTGTGCCAGGCCCATTACCGCCGAAGGTCAAACACCCCTCGATTCTGGCCCGGTACCTCAGGCCGCTGGTTGGGCTTTTGACCGTAGTGGTTCTCGTGCTGATAGCTGGATTCGCGATCCTGGCTTTCCGCGGAGAGGTTTTCACCGACACCGTGCCGATCACCGTGGTGGCCGAGCGTGCCGGGCTGGTGATGAATCCAGACGCGAAAGTCAAGATGCGCGACGTCGAAGTCGGCCGTGTCGCATCAATAGAAGAGCGCCCGGACGGGACCGCGGCGATCCATCTCGCGCTCGATAGGAAGCAGGCCAGCGCGATTCCGGCGAATGTAGGTATCGACATCGCCGCGTCGACGGTGTTCGGAGCAAAATTCGTCGACCTCATCCCGCCTGACGTCTCCTCCCCGAAGCCAGTTCAGGCTGGCCAGGTCGTCACTGCCGAACACGTCACGGTCGAGGTGAACACCCTGTTTCAGCAGTTGACCGACGTCATCTCCAGCATCGACCCGGCCAAGCTCAACACCACACTCGGAGCTCTGTCCTCTGGGTTAAATGGCCGGGGCGAAAAGCTTGGTCGCACCATCAGCGACTTCGATTCGGTACTCGGTGACATCGATCCATCGCTGCCCGCGCTGAGCCAGGACATCTCGAATTCGTCAGTTGTCCTGCGCACCTTCGGAGACTCAGCGCCCGATGTGATGAGAATTCTCGCCAACTCCAGCCGGCTCAGCAATACCGTTGTGGATCAGCAGGCGAATCTCGACCGGTTCCTGCTGAGCGCGATCGGAATCGCGGATGCCGGAAACGATGTGGTCGGCGGGAATCGCCAGGCGCTGACCGACACCCTTCACCTATTGGTTCCGACCACCGGCCTGCTGGACCGATATGCCCCGGCGTTGTACTGCCTGTTGTCAGGTCTGGTGCCACTGGTCGACGCCCCTCCGCTTCGGTTACCCGGTGCGGAGGTCAGCACAGGGTTCACCTGGGGCGTCGAGCGCTACCGCTACCCTCAGGACCTGCCGAAGGTGGCGGCCAAGGGCGGCCCTCAATGTACCGGTTTTCCAGTGCAATTCGAAGGTCGCGTGCCGTATGTCGTGGCCGATACCGGAACCAACCCCTACCGGTATGACAACCCCGGCATCATCCTCAACGCAGACGGGATCAAGCGGCTACTCTTCGGCGACTTCGACGGCCCCCCGCGTAACTCCATGCAGATCGGGCAGCCGGGATGAGATCGACCAGGTCCGTGTTCGTCAAGTTCGCCACGTTCGTGGTCGTCATGTCCGTTCTGACCGGGCTGCTGTTCATGGTGTTCGGTGGCTATCGCGGCGGCTCGGCCAACTCCTACTCGGCCGTCTTCGGCGATGCGTCGGGCCTGAAAGCCGGCGACTCAGTCCGAGCCTCGGGTCTGCGGGTCGGTACTGTGAATAGCGTTGCCTTACAGCCTAATAAGAGCGTGATCGTCGAATTCGACGCCGATCGCTCGGTCGTCCTCACCGGGGGTAGCCGGGCGGCTGTTCGCTACCTGAACCTCGTCGGCGACCGCTATCTCGAATTGGCCGACCAGCCCGGGTCTGCCCGAATCCTTCCTCCCGGCAGCCGAATTCCGCTCGATCGCACCGCACCGGCGCTGGATCTGGACGTTTTGGTCAGCGGGCTCAAGCCGGTGATTCAGGGTCTGAATCCTCAGGACGTGAATGCGTTGACCGGTTCACTGATCAGGATCATGCAGGGCCAAGGAGATAACCTCGAGTCGCTTTTCTCCAAGACATCGTCGTTCACCAATGCGTTGGCCGACAACCAAGACCTCATACAGCACCTGATCGAGAATCTGAACCAGGCGATGGCGACGGTCGCCGACGACGGCGACAAGTTCACCAAAGCGATCGATCGTCTCCACCAACTCGTCGGTGAGTTGTCACGGGAGCGAGAGCCGATCGGTACCGCGATTGACGGGCTGAGCAACGGCACCGCCTCGCTTGCCGACCTGTTGAAGCAGGCACGGTCCCCATTGGCGGGCACAATCGATCAGCTGAGTCGACTTGCGCCCAACCTGCAAGCAGGCAACGACAAGCTCGATGCGGCGCTCGCCAAGGCGCCGGAAAACTATCGCAAGCTCGCCCGGATCGGGGCCTATGGCAGCTTCCTCAACTATTACCTGTGCGGCATCCAGGTTCGCGTCAGTGACCTGCAAGGGCGCACTGCCGTCTTTCCGTGGGTCAAACAAGAAACGGGAAGGTGTGCCGAGAAGCCATGATCAAGTATCGGCAGTCTCGCCTGGTCAGAGTCGGCTTCTTCGGGGCGGTATTGATCATCCTGGTCATCGCCGTGGGACTGCAGCCGGAGCGGATCGTCAGCTGGGCCAACACGATTCGGTATCAAGCTGAATTCGTCGAGGCCGGCGGCCTGAGGGCCGGCGACGCAGTGCGGGTTTCGGGGGTGAAAGTCGGTTCGGTGAGCGCAATCTCACTGCGTGGCGGGAGGGCCCTGGTCGACTTCACGGTCAGCAGCGGTGTGCAACTCGGATCGGAGACCACGGCTCACATTCGGACCGGCACTCTGCTGGGTGAGCGGATCATGACGCTGGATTCGGCGGGGGACTCGATCATGAAGCCCTTGTCGGTCATCCCGACCACCAGGACCGCATCGCCGTACTCACTGACCGAAGCTGTCGGCGATCTGACGACCAATACCGCAGGCACCGATCTCGGTGCTCTCAACCAGTCCCTGGACACGCTCACGGCCACCATCAACCAGATCGCCCCGCAGCTGGGCCCCACGTTCGACGGGCTCAGTCGGCTGTCGCAATCCATCAACAGCCGAAACGATTCGGTCGCGCAGCTTCTGCACAACACCGCGTCGGTGACGGGTCTTCTCTCCGAACGCAGCCAGCAGGTCAATGAGATGATTCTGAACTCCAACGACCTGTTGTCGGTGTTGGTCGAACGCCGCCAAGCCATCGTCGCACTGTTGCAGTCGACTTCAGCACTGGCGCAACAGCTCTCAGGGGTCATCCAGGACAACGAGAAGGAGCTTGCGCCGATGCTGGAAAAGCTCAATTCGGTGACCGCGGTCTTGGAGAAGAATCGGGACAATCTCGCCACGGGGCTGCCCGGGCTGACCAAGTATTTGACGACACTGAGTGAGATCGTCGCCAACGGGCCCTTCTACACCGCGTTCGTGCCCAACTTGATCCCGGGGCAGTTCACGCAGCCGTTCCTCGATTACGCATTCGGCTTCCGCCGCGGGACCGATGCCGGGCAACCAGCGGACAATGCCGGGCCACGCGCCGAGCTTCCGTTCCCCTACAACGGGATCCCCCAGGGGCCGCACTGATGACGCGATCGAAACTCTTCTACCCGCTGGTGGCTGTATTGAGCGTGTTGTTGGTCGCCGGCATAGTCGTCATCGTCCACCATGCGTATTACGCGCCCAAGACGATCACGGCGTACTTCACCAAGGCGACCGCCATCTATCCGGGCGACGAGGTCCGGGTCGCGGGAGTTCAGATTGGCTCCATCAAAGCCATCGAGCCGGTGGGCACCCAAGCCAAGATGACCTTGTCGGTGAGCCGGGAGGTCCCCATTCCGGCGAACGCCACCGCGGTCGTCGTAGCCCAGAATCTGATTTCCGCGCGGTACGTCCAACTCGCGCCGGCCTATCTGTCGGCGGGCCCAATAATGGGCAATGGTGCGGTGATTCCGGTCGACCGGACTGCAATCCCTGTCGAATGGGATGAACTCAAAGACCAATTGAATCGACTGACGACCGCTCTCGGACCCGGCACGGACCCGTCGGGAACATCACTCTCGCGGTTCGTCGACAGCGCCGCGAACGCGATGGGAGGAAACGGAGACAGGCTGAGGCAGGCGTTGGCCCAGTTGTCCGGTGTCGGGCGGATCCTCGCCGATGGCAGCGGAAACATCGTCGACATCATCAAAAATCTGTCGACGTTCATCAGCACGCTCCGCGACAGCAACACTCAGATAGTCCAATTTCAAGACCGACTCGCCACCCTCACCAGCGTGCTCGACGGAAGCAAGGCCGACCTCGATGCCGCACTGACCAACGTCTCGGAGGTCGTCGGCGGCGTCCAGCGTTTCATCGCGAACAGCCGCAACCAAACCTCAGAGCAGGTGCAGAGACTGGCGAACGTCACTCAAGTACTCGTCGACCATCAGCGCGACCTCGAGCAGTTGCTGCACGTGGCACCGACAGCTATTGCGAACACGCTCAACTTCTTCGATCCGCGCGACCGGGCGATCGTCGGCACGTTCGCCTTCGCGAACATGGCCAATCCCGTGCAGCTCATCTGTAGCTCGATCGGTGCCGTCGAAAACGCCACCGCCGCGGAGTCGAGCAAGTTGTGCGCCGACTACCTCGGCCCCGCACTGCGATTGCTCAACCTCAACTATCTCCCGTTCCCCATCAACCCTTTCCTCGGTGCGAAACCGCCACCTCAAGACTTCGTCTATTCCGAGCCACGGTTGGCCCCCGGCGGGGCCGGGCCGGCACCCGGGCCGCCGGAGACACCTCCAGCGGTGTCGGCGTACACCGGTCTGCACAACGATCAACCACCGCCACCGGGTTACGGCCCACCGCCGGAGGCGGCTCATCCCAGGGACCTGCCTGGGCTGATGCTGCCCGCGCCCGACTCTGCGCCGTTGCCCGCGGAAGCCCCGCAACCGGGAGGGCCACCACAGCCATGACGATCACCTCGAAACTGAAGCGGTCGGTAGCGGCTAGTTGCTGTGTCCTGCTCAGTGTGGGATGCGGCTTCGACGGGCTGAACTCCGTCGCGCTCCCCGGTGCCGTCGGCCGTGGACCAGACGCAGCCGTCTACCATGTTGAACTAGCCAATATCGGTACATTGGAATCGAATTCGCCAGTCATGGTCGACAACGTGATCGTCGGCAGCGTGGGCCAGATGCTGTTCGACAACTGGCACATCGACGTCGCGGTATCGGTTCGACCGGACGTCGCCATACCCGGGAACGCCGTGGCAACGGTTGGGCAAACGAGCCTGTTGGGCTCGATGCACGTCGCGCTCGATCCACCGCTGGGCCAGGAACCTCAGGGGCGGCTGCAGTCGGGTGCCACGATCCCGTTGTCGCGCACAGCTTCCTACCCGTCGACCGAGCAGACATTGGCCTCGCTGTCCGCACTGGTCAACGGTGGTGGACTCGGCCAGATCGGCGACATCATCCGCAGCATGAACACCGCGCTATCCGGCCGAGAACCCCAGGTGAGAGAACTCATTGAGCGTTTGGGACGGTTCATCGGCGTGTTCGACACCCAGCGCGACGAGATCATCGACTCGCTGAAGTCGCTCAACAAGCTGGCCGAAACGCTTGCCAGCCAACGTGACACGGTGACGGCGGCATTGCGCGACATTCCCCCGGCGTTGGAGGTGCTGGTACAGGAGCGCCCGCACTTGACCGATGCCTTGGAAAAACTCGGCGCGTTCGGTGATCTGGCCACCCGCCTTGTCAACGATGCGGGGACCGATCTGACAACCAATCTCACGAACCTCGAACCGACGATCAAAGCCTTGGCCGACGTCGGGCCGGACCTCGCGCGTGTCGTTGCCTATCTGCCTACTGCTCCGTTCAATCAGAGCATCATCGACCGCGGCATCCGCGGCGACTACATGAATCTGTTCATCATCATTGACTTGACCACCGCACGCCTGAAACGAACATTGTTGGCCGGCACCCATTGGGAGGACCAGGACGCCCAACTCGTTCCGGCCCCCGGCGACCTCGGATACGAGTCGTATTACACCAGAAACCCACTCGGCGCTCCGATCTCGCCACCGCCCCCGACGTACCAGGACTCGCTGAAGCTCGCGCCGCCCCCGCCACCGACCCAGGGTGGCGGCTGATGTTCAGCCGGCTCATTCGAATTCAGCTGGTGATATTCACCATCGCGTCGGTCGTCGGTGCCGCGGTGATGGCGTTCAACTATCTGCAAGTGCCTCTGCTCCTCGGCATCGGCCGGATCAACGTCACGCTGGAGTTGCCGGCCGGCGGTGGGCTCTATCGATTCGCGAATGTCACCTACCGGGGCGTTCAGATCGGCAGGGTGACCGAGGTGCTGGTGACCCCGGTAGGGGCGAAAGCGGAACTGTCGCTGGACAGTTCACCGCAAATACCTGCCGACTTGGTGGCCGAGGTGCACAGCGTGTCGGCCGTTGGTGAGCAGTACGTCGACCTGCTGCCGCGAACCGACTCGGCACCATACCTGCGAGACGGCTCGGTGATCGGCCTTCGTGACAGTAGGATTCCCGCGCCGGTCGGGCCAATACTGGACAAGACGAGCGCGTTACTCGGCAGCATCCCGAAGGACAAACTGAGCGCGCTGCTCGACGAGACATCCAAAGGTTTCGATGACGCCGGTTACGACATCGGCTCGCTGCTCGACTCGGGCTCGACGGTCACCAGCAGCACCCGAGACGTATCAGGCCAACTGAAGGCGCTGATCGACGACAGCGCACCGCTGTTGGACGGTGCGGCGCACTCACGCGACGCGACCCGGGTATGGATACATAGTCTGGCGGGCGTGACAGACCAACTGGTCACCAACGATCCCCAGATCCGAACGCTCCTGCAGAACGGGCCGGGCGCACTTGACGAGGCGACCGCATTGCTCGAGCAACTGAAGCCGACCTTGCCCGTGTTGCTGGCGAACTTGACCAGTCTGGGCAAAGTCGCCGTCACGTACAACGCGTCGTTGGAACAGCTTCTGGTGCTGGTGCCGCCATTCTTCGCGGGGCTGGGGGCCTTGTCACACGTCGCCAACGCGACGGGTTTGCCGCTGGGGGACTTCAGGGTCGGACTGGGTGACCCACCGGCCTGCACGGTCGGATTCCTGCCCCCGTCGCAGTGGCGTTCGCCGGCTGACACAACCACCATCGACACCCCGGATGGGTTGTACTGCAAGCTCCCTCAAGACTCCCCGATCATGGTGCGGGGACTGCGAAACCTGCCGTGCATGGCCCATCCGGGTAAGCGCGCCCCCACCGTTCAGCTGTGCGATAGTGACCAGTCCTTCGAGCCGCTCGCCCTTCGCCAGCATGCCCTGGGTCCGTCTCCGCTGGACCCCAATCTGGTCGCGCAGGGTATTCCTCCGGACACCCGGGTCGATCCCAGCGCTGGGCTCTATGGCCCGCTGGACGGCACTCCGCTGCCGGAGGGACCGCCACCGCCGCCAGGGCCCGTGGTGGCGCCGAGTTCGTACAACGGAAACACAGCGCCGGGGCCGTCGGTGGCGGTAACGGGATACGACCCACGAACGGGACGTTATCTGGGCACGGACGGACTGACGCGCGTTCAGAGTGACCTTCTGCCCGCAACGGCACCGGCCGATTGGCAACATCTCGTTCTGCCTGCCGGGCATTGACATCGAAGGAGTCGGCCGTGTCCATTCGCACTCGCCTAGGTACCGCGATACTGCTGTCGTCCGTCGTGGCGGGGTCGACTGCTGCCCCGCGGGCAGCGGCCGACCCCAATGACTATGCACTCAATGGAAAATTCACCGCGATATCCGACGGCCAATGGGCGAAGACCAACGAACGCTTCCACGACGAGGCGACCGTCACCAGCACCTGGACCATCCGCACATCGTGCAGGACGGCGATCGACTGCTCGGGTCAGGTGTCCAGCGACCAGGGCTGGACCGCCGACGTCACCTACGACGAACCGCTGTGGTACGTCACCCGGAATCTGGCTGATTGGATGACGTGTCCGGACGGGACCAGCGTGGCGGGTCAGCAGATCATCAAGTTTTTCGTCGATCACTACGACAAGCCGAATTTGCGGGGTTGGGACAACACGCTCGGGCCGAGCGGGGCCTGTGGGATCAACAAGGTGCTCAATATCGAGCTGCCGTTCAAGCTGATACCGATTACCTGAGGGCAGTGGCTATTCGATGCTCAGGCATCAACCATCGCGGCAATGGTGTCGACGACACACGCGGGACGGTCGGACCCCTCGACCTCGACCGTGACGCGCACGGTCGCTCGACCGCCCCGATCATTGCGCTCCACCCGGATCAGCTCGGCACCGGCACGGATGCGGGAGTCGACCGGCACCGGAGCCGGGAACCGGAGCTTGTCTGAGCCGTAGTTCACCTGCATCGACAACCCGGTCACCTGGTAGATCTGCTTGACCAGGATCGGCACCAGCGACAGCGTGAGATAACCGTGGGCGATGGTCTTGCCATACGGACCTTTGGCGGCCCTCTCCGGGTCGACGTGGATCCACTGGTGGTCGCCCGTCGCCTCGGCGAACAGATCGATCTCTTTCTGAGTGACTGTGCGCCAGTCGCTGTAGCCGAGATGCTCACCCACGTGCGCCTCGAAGGCGGCGATGCCCTCGTACACCGTCGGGGAGGGGGGCGCCTGTGTCATGCGGAGACCTTGGCGAGCCCCAACTGCTTGATTGCGTTGCCGCCCATGATCTTTGCCTTCGCCGTCTCCGACAGTCCGTCGAGTCGGTCGATGAAGCTCAACGGCTCGCCGATGCCCTCGGGATGTGGGAAGTCCGACCCGAACATCACGTGATCCTCACCCATGATGTCGACGATCTTCTTCACGTCGTCCTCGAGGAACGGGTGGATGTACACGTTGCGCTTGAAGACCTCGACTGGGTGCTCGGGGAACTCGTTCGGCATGGTCTTGTACGCCTTCTCGAGGAGCCGCAGGAGGTTCGGCACCCAGCCGCTGCCGTTCTCGACGACAAGGACCTTGAGATCGGGGAACCGTGACAGGGCGCCGTGGCAGATCAATGCCGCCAGGGTGTCCTCCATTGCGCGGAAGCCCATGACAACTTCACGCAACGTGCTGGTCTTGAAGGACAGGTACTCGCCGCCGCCCTCCCACTCCATGAGGTGCTTCTGATACCCACTGTCGGAGGCGTGGAAGGTGACCGGGATGCCCGCCTTGACCACTTCGGCCCAGAAAGGATCGTATTCGGGAAGTCCCATCGAGCGTGAACCGCCGTACTGACTCGGTACCGGGGCCGGGCGGACCAGGAACGTCTTCATGCCGCGTTCGAGTGCCCAGTGGAACTCCTTGATGGCCTCGTCGACCAACGGCAGGCAGATCACCGGCGTGGCGAAGATGCGATTCTCATAGTTGAACGTCCAGTGCTCGTGCATCCACTCGTTGAGCGCGTGGATGATCGCGTGGGTGAGTACCACGTCGTCGGTCGTGCGCTCCTCGATCAGGCTCGCCAGAGTCGGATACATCACGCACTGGTCGATACCGAGTTCGTCCATCAGCTCCAGACGCGGTGCCGGCGCCTGATACGCCGGGATGACGTCCATCGCTTCGCCGATGAACTCCCGGAAGTTCAAGCCGTTGGGGTTGTTGCCGAGGAAGTAGTCCTCAGCACTCCCCGGGCGAGCGACTCGCTCGAACGTCGGATTCGGGATCATGTGGCTGATGCGGTCCTTGACGACGAGCTTCGGGCGACCGTTGACGTCGACATAACCCACCTTGCCTTGGTGTTCCTTCGGCAGGTACTTGAGAAGTGCTTCCTTCGTCTCGTACATATGATTGTCGATGTCGAAGATCGGGTACGGCAGGCGGCGGGTCATGAGCCGAATTCCTCCTCAGAACAGCGAATATAGGCATTTACGCCTAGTGAAAATGACGTTATCACTAACGCGATCCAACATCCATATGGGGCTAGGATCGCGCGGCGTCCGACCACGCCCCGAGGACCGAGTCAGTCGTCGTGACGGTGGCGAGCAGTGCCAACGTGTTGTCGATGATCGCGTTCGCATACTCGCGCGGGTATCCGCTCACAGCATCCCGCGGTAGTACGAACTGGTAGCCGCGATTGACCGCGTCCATGACGAAGTTGGTGATCGCAATATTCACTGAAACACCGACTCCTACAATGGTTGTCACACCAAGATTGCGCAAAACCGAATCGAGATCAGTGCCCGTCATCGGGCCGACGCCGTGGGTTCGGGTCAGCACGAGATCGCGACTGTCCACCCCGAGTTCGGGGAGCGGTGATCCGCCGGGACTGCCGGGCGAGAGATCTGCGGTGAACGACGAACCCGCCGCGAACAATCGTGCGTTGGTGTTGGAGCCGCGGCCATCCGGACGGCGCTGGATCAGGCAGTGCACGACGTTCACACCTGCTTCGCGCGCGGCCCGCACGAGTTTGGCGATGTTGGGGATCGCCTCCCGCTGGGCTTCTTCGGCCAGCATCGGCAGGCCCGCCTGGGCGCCGATGACTCCGCCCTGGCACTCCTGAGTGACCAAGGCGGTGGTTTCGGGCACGACAAGATCCCCGAGCTTCGGTGCTGGCATGAGAATACACGTTATCGTATGTGCCACCGCGATTTCCAGAGGAGCAGCAAATGCAGCATTCCGAGCTGTTGATCCGCGAGTCAGTGCGGCAGACACTCGCTGATTACACGGCGGCGACCGACGGATTCGACCTTCGCGCCCTGGCTGACTGCTTTGCGCCAGACGGTGTTCTGGAATTCACCGGGGCCGAGCAGCCACTGGTGGGGCCGGCGGAGATCGAGAGCGGGTTGAAGGCAGCGATGAGCGGCCCGCGCGACCCCGGGCGACGGATGGCTACCCATGTGCGCCATCACGTTTCCAGCGTGCGATTCATGGCGATCGGCGGCGGGCGGGTGGAGGTGAGTAGCTACTTCGCCGTGCACACCGATATCGGCCTCGACCACTGGGGACGCTATCGCGATGTGATGGTTGCGCAGGGGGAGCGATGGCTGTTCGCGCATCGGAAAATCACAGTCGACGGCTTCTCGCCCGGCAGTCTGATGGCGGATTGAGCGAGTTCTTGCGACGCGGTCAGGCGTTCGACGGCTGGATGAACTCCTTGGCGAAGTCCTGCGCCCGTTGGATGTACTCGCTCCGGTCCGCGCCGGCTGGGGCGATCGGCAACCACGTCACGCCCATGGCCGCCAGCCGCTCGATCGTTGCCTGGCGTTCGTCGACCGATGTGCGTTCATCCAAGACATTGCCCGCGGAGAAGCAGATATCGAGTGGCGCCGTCCGCCCGATCTCATCGGCGTACCCCTTTGCCCAGCCGATGGCGGCTTCGAGTTCGTCCAGCGTCGAGATCTCGGCGGTTCGCGACGCGGTGGCGTAACCGAATGTATTGAACGGCGCCCACCCCTGCCCGCGGGAAACCGCGCGCCGGACTGCGGGTTTGCTATTGCCGCCGACCCACACCGGTGGCGGGGCAATGACGGGGCGCAGTCGTACACCGCGAGACGCGAACGAGGAACCCTCGTAGGCGACGTCGTCTCCGCTGAAAACTTTCGCCAGTACGTCCAGGGCCTCATCGAGAAGGGCTCCGCGGTTGTCGAAGCCCACTCCGAGAGCCCGGAATTCCGGCTTGAGGTACCCGGCGGCCGTGCCGATGATCACTCGACCGCCCGACAGGAGCTGGAGGCTGTGGATGGATTTCGCGCCGAGGAAGGGGTTGCGGTACGCGGCGATGTAGACGTTGGTGAGCAACTTTATCTCGCGGGTGGCCCCCGCCGCGAAGGACAGCGCGACGAACGGATCCAGGGCGTGGTGGCCGCCGTGGTCGAGCCACTTCGCGTCCGGCGCCGGGTGGTCGGTGACGTGCACCGCACCGAAGCCGTTGGATTCGGCTGCCGCGGAGATATCCGCAATGGCCTGCGCATTGACGAATTCGGCCTGACGATCCACGTGCTGGGTGGGTAATTCGAGCGAGAAAGAGATGGGCACAGCGGTCCTTTCGGCTAGCGAGATGAAGCGACGAGTCTGGCGAGACGCTCGGCGTGGTAGTCGGGTCCGCCGAAGGTGAGTTCGCTGGACTTGGCACGTCGGACGTAGAGGTGAGCGTCGTGCTCCCAGGTGAATCCGGTTCCCCCGTGAATCCGCATGTTGTCCAGTGCGACGTTCAGGAACGTTTCCGAGGCGGCCAGCTTGGCGACCGAAGCGGCGATTGCCAGTTCGTCGGCGTCGGTCGCTCCGGCGGCGTGGACCACTGCCGAGCGGGCTCCTTCCACCATCACCAGCATGTCTGCGCAGCGGTGCTTGATGGCTTGGAAGCTGCCGATCGGTCGTCCGAATTGGATGCGGCCCTTCGCATAGTCGACCGCCATGTCCAGGCAGCGCGCAGCCGCGCCGACCTGCTCGGCAGCAAGCAACACCGTGGCGATGTCCGACGTGCGGGCCAAGCCCCTCTCGGCGCCGCCGTCTTCCCCGATGAGCCGGGCTTCGACGGCATTGAAGGTCAGCCGCGCAGTCTTGCGCGTCTGGTCCAGGGTCTTCAGCGGCTCAGCCGTCAGACCGGCAGCCTCCCGCGCCACTGTGAACAGGGAAACCCCCGCCTCGGTTTGCGCGGCGACCAGAACCAAATCCGCCGTATGGCCATCGAGCACGAGCGGCGCCTCGCCGCAAATCCGGTACGTACCGTCACGTGCACCCTCTGCCCTCAACTGCAGATCGGTCGCGTCCCAGGGGCCGAGCCGTCCATTCAGGATCAGCGTCGCGCGTGTGGTGCCATCGGCGAGTCCCGGCAGGAATTCGGCCGATGCCGCACAGTCACCGCTGTTGACGATAGCGGTCGCTGCCAATGCGACGGTTGAATAGAACGGCGCGCACAGCAACGCGCGACCCATCTCCTCGAACACCACCGCCAACTCGACGGTGCTGGCCCCTGCGCCGCCCCACGCGTCAGGGATCGCGATTCCGTGCAAGCCGAGCTGTTCGGCCATCTGCGTCCACACCGCGCTGTCGAATCCAGCTTCGGTGGCCATGAGGCGGCGGACGGCATCGCTCGGCGACTTGGCGTCCAAGAAGTCTCGGCCGGCTTCGCGGAGCTCTTCCAACTCGCTCATGTGCTCCTAGCGTCGACCCGGGATAGGCATTGCCGATTCAGGATAGTATCTTTTCTGGAAACAGAGAATATTCATTCTCGCCGGAAGGAGCTACGCGGTGACGGCGAAACTCGACTACGGAATTTTCGACTGCGATACCCACTGCTACGAGACGCGAGATGCGTTCACCCGCTATCTCCCACAAGAATTTCACGACCGAGCCATCACGCCCGTCCGTTCGGCGGACGGGAAGGAGGTGATCCTCGCCGGGCACCGCATCGCTACGTTCAACAGCGAAGCGGGTCTCGGGTTCGACTTGGCGTACCGGCCGGGTTCACTCAAAGAGATGCTCAAGCAGATGGGTTCGGGCAACCCTGACGAGACCTACGAGCCTCAGCCGATGCAGCCGGAGTGGCTCGAGCGGGACGCTCGTCTGGCGGTGATGGCCGAGCAGAACGTCGAGCGTGCGGTCATCTTCCCCGCGGGGATGGCGCTGGCCGCCGAGCACTACGTCGACGACACCGAGGCTCTTTATGCGAATCTGCGGTCGTTCAACCGGTGGTTCGACGAGACGTGGGGTTTCAACTACCGAGACACGATCTACGCAACGGCGCTGCTTTCCTTGCGCGATCTGGAGTCGTCCATTGCCGAAACCGAAGCCATCATCGCCCAGGGGGCGAAGCTGGTCCTGCTGCCCACCGGCCCGGCTCATGGGCGCTCACCCGGCGACCCCTACTTCGACCCGATCTACGCCCGACTGCAGGAGGCGGGCTGCACCCTGGTCTTCCACATCCAGCCGTTCTGGTACTTCGACGCGATCTCGCCGGCATGGGGTCACAATCCCGACCCCGCGGCGTGGCACATGTCGGCGTGGCAGTGGATGAACATCTACGGTCAGCGCCCTATCGAAGACACCCTGTCGGCGCTGGTCTTCGACAACCTGTTCGGCAGGTTCCCCGGTCTCAATGTTCTGGTCGCCGAGCATGGCGCCGAATGGGTTCCGCAGTTCGTCATCCATATGGACAAGAGCCGGGGCATGGGCCGTAACGGTCCGTGGATAGGCGGCAAGCTGACTGAGCGGCCGTCGGAGATCTTCCGGCAACACGTCGGCGTCGTCCCCTACCCGGAGGATGACATCCCGACCATCGTCGATCGGCTCGGCTACGACGAGTGCCTGCTGATGGGTTCGGATTACCCGCACGCGGAGGGACTCGCCGAGCCTGCCGATTTCGTCAAACTCCTGGACCCACTGGACGACGCCGCCAAGAAGCGCATCATGCGCGACAATGCCGACGCGCTGCTCGCCAGGGGTTAGTCGGCGTGGTGGCGAGCGACGCGCACGTTGATCTGGGGTTCCTGCGCGAGTCCGCGCGCCAGTTCCTCGCCGGCCGGGGAGAAAAGGACTCCCTTGACGACCTGGCGGCGATGGACTGGACAGGTCTGCTCGTCGCCGAGGCGGAAGGCGGTGCGGGGTGGCTGCCGGTCGAGGCGGCCGTGGTCGCAGAGGAACTCGGACGGGCGGGAGATCGGTCGGCATGGTTGGGTACCACGATCGCCGCCGCCGCGCTGTCCTCTGCGCCGCCGGAGATCCGCGCCCGATGGCTGGCACCGTTGATCGACGGAGCCAACACTGCCGGAGTGGCGATCGCCGGCGACGCGGTTCGCGTTGCCGGCGGTGATGCGCTTGACATCATCGTCACATTGGGAGAAAACGGGATTCACCTGTTCCAGCTGGGCGAAGCCACCCCGCGGATTCGTGACGACGAGCTGTTGGACATCAGCCGTGTTGGCTGGCGCGTCGAGCTCGGCGGATCTGACGGGATCCACATCGGCGACGCCGAACAGTCGGACAAGCTGCTGGCGACGGCCAAGGTGCTGCTGAGTGCGGATTCGGTAGGCGCCCTGTCGGCCACTTTCGAGCGGTTGGTCACCTACCTGAAGGATCGCATCGCCTTCGGGGCGCCCATCGCCAGTTTCCAGGCGGTGCAGCATCGCCTCGTGGATCTGCTTGTCCTCGAGGCGAAGTCGCGCGCAATCATCCTGAAGGCAGCCCGCGCCTTGGCATCGGGCGAGGCCAGCGAGAATTCGATCGTGTTGTCCACGGTCGCGCATGCCTTCGTGGCCTCAAAGGCTACGGCTGCCGTCGACGAGTGTATGCAGCTCTCCGGTGGCATCGGCTTCACGTGGGAATACCCCTTGCACCACGAGCTGCGGCGAGTCTTCACCAACGGCTATCTGCTCGGCACAGCCCGATCGAGTCGCACCGCTCTCGCCGCGAGGACAGGCCGGTGAGCACAGGAGCGAACCGGCCCGACGACGCCGCGCTTGCCGACTTCAGGGAACGCGTGCGAGCGCACATCCTGTCCTGCGCACCACCTTTCGCGGCCCGAGAGGGGCGTCGGGCACCCGAGAATGCCGAGCAGGAAGCAGAGTTGCGCCGGTGGTTCGCGACCTTGTTCGAGGCGGGATTCGTCGGTGGAGACTGGCCCGTCGAATATGGCGGCAGGGCTGACCATCATCCGCTCCACGACCGCATCGTCAGTGAGGAACTTCTGCGCGCCCGTGCGCCGCGTCCGGTAGACCAAGTCAACTTGGCGGCCCACGTGCTGCTTCACTTCGGTTCGGACGAGCAGAAAGCCGCGCTGCTGCCGCCGATCAGGCGGAGCGAGCATGTGTGGTGTCAGTTGCTCAGCGAGCCCAATGCCGGCAGTGACATCGCCGCAGTGCGCTGTCGCGGCACCCGCAACGACGACGGCAGTTGGGTACTTGCGGGCCAGAAGACATGGATCACCGACGGGCACTGGGCCGACATGGGTCTTGCACTCATCCGCACCGATCCCTCGTCCACCCGGCACCACGGTTTGTCGGCGTTCGTCGTGCCGCTGTCTGCGCCCGGGGTCGAGGTGCGCCCGATTCGCACAATCAACGAGGCGATCGAGGTCAACGAGGTCTTCCTCGACGACGTGACCATTCCGGCAGACGGTCTTATCGGCGAGCCCGGCCAAGGATGGGCGATCATCATGGCGGGCCTGGACTTCGAACGATTCGGCATCGGCGGCAACGTCATCCTGCTCGAGCTGCTGATCGACGATCTCGTCACGGTCTCCCGCCATGCCACCCTTGGAGGCAAGCCGGTGTCCGAGCATGAGGATATCCAGCAAACGATCGCGGAGCTGGCCGTCGAGGTCGAGGTGGCGAAAGCGTTCATCGATGACCACGTTGAGCGCATGATTGCCGGTGCCGACGACGTTGGTGACGGCTCGATCGCGAAGCTCAGTTTCGCTGAGACCTATCACCGGGTTTCGGCATATGGCACTGAGCTGGCTGCGATGGTATGTACCGTGGACGCGGATGACATTGTGACACAGGCGAAACAACGACTTAGGGAGTGCTGGCTCTGGTCGCGCGCCTACACGGTGTCGGGGGGCAGTTCGGAGATGATGCGCAACATCCTCGCCAAGCGCCGGTTGTTGCTACCGAGCCGATGAACAGCACGTACTGGAATCTCGTCGACAGCGCCGCGGGCGAACATCCCGACCGGGTCGTCCTTGCCGATGATTACGGTCGGTCTCTGACGTCAGCCCAGTTGCGCGAGGCTGCGCTGACGGCCGCCGCCGGTTTCGCCGAGCGGGGCATCGCCGAAGGAACGGTTGTATCGTGGCAGCTTCCCACGACCCTCGAGACGATGGTCGTCATGGTGGCACTTTCCCGGCTGGGAGCGGTGCAAAATCCGCTGCTGCCGATCTGGCGGGAGAGTGAAGTCCGGTTTGTCACAGCACAACTCGGAACAGAGTTCTTCGTGGTGCCGGGTGTTTGGCGCGGATTCGATCACACGCACCTGGCGCGAACTCTTGCCGATGAGCGGCCGATGGAGGTCGTCGTCGTCGATCACGACACGCCGGTCCTCCACGGCTTACGACTTCCCGCCGGTGATGCGTCCGCACTGACCGATCCTCCGCAGTCCGGTGAGCTGGCTCGGTGGATTTACTATTCATCCGGAACGACCGCGGCGCCGAAGGGGGTCATCCACTGCGACCGGTCGGTGATCGCCGGCTGCACCGGCGTGATCGAGATGGTCGGTGCCTCCAACGAGGACGTCAACCCCATCCCATTCCCGGTATCGCACGTCGGTGGCGCGGCCATGCTCGCAGCCGCCCTGATCACCGGTATGCGGTTGGTGCTGTTCGACTCCTTCGATCCGACGACGACACCCAAAGCGATTGCCGCACATCGCCCAACTCTCCTCGGCAGTGCGACGCCGTTCTTCGTCGCGTTCATGGCCGCACAACGGGAGCACGGCGAGCAACCCCTCTTCCCGGCTCTTCGGGGGTGCGTCGGCGGTGGGGCGCCGATCACCAAGGAACTGGGCCGCCAAGTGCGGCAGACTCTCGGGGTACCGGGCATCGCCAATGCGTGGGGACTCACGGAGTTTCCGGTCGCGGCATCACAGAAGCCCGATGCCGCACCCGAACTTCTCGATCGGACTGTGGGACGCGTTGTGTCGGGAGTTTCGGTGCGGGTGGTCGACGACATGGAGCACGAGGCCGCGGTCGGCGAGCAGGGGGAGCTGCGGCTCAAGGGGCCGCAGTGTTTCCTGGGTTACGTCGACCAGTCTTTGAATGCCGATGCGTTCGATTCAGATGGCTGGTTCCGCACCGGTGATCTGGGTTGTATAGACGCCGACGGGCATATCACCGTGACCGGTCGCATCAAGGATGCGATCATCCGCAACGCGGAGAATATTTCGGCACTGGAAGTCGAACAGGTGCTGGCGTGCCATCCGTGCGTGGCCGACGTGGCGGTGATCGGAGTGCCCGACGAGCGCACCGGAGAACGGGTCTGTGCGGTGGTGGTTCCCACCGGTGACGCAGACCTGAGTTTGGCTGCGCTTTTCGAGCACTGCCGGCGCAGTGGGCTGAGCAACCACAAGGCGCCAGAACGGCTCGAACTCGTCGAAGCGTTGCCGCGCAATCTGACCGGCAAGGTGCTCAAGGCCGAGCTTCGACACACATTCGGAAGTCGGAACAGCGGAGGAGGATCATGACCGGACGCCTCGAGGGCAAGATTGCATTCGTCACCGGTGCGGGACGCGGTCAGGGCCGTGCCCACGCGCTGGCGATGGCACGAGAGGGCGCGGACATCATCGCGGTGGACATCTGTGCTGACATTGCCTCGAACCCATATCCGCTGTCGACGCCGGACGACCTCAGCGAAACCGAGCGCTCCATCAAGGAACTCGGTCGCCGCGTCGTCGCGCGCATTGCCGATGTCCGTGAGCGGGCCGCTCTCCGTGAGGTTTTGGAGTCCGCGCTCGTCGATTTCGGCCATCTGGATATCGTTGTCGCGAATGCCGGCATCTTGCCGATGGCCATGGGCTCACCAGATCCCATGCACTTCGTCGACGCCACCGACGTCGACTTGGTGGGTGTGATGAACACGGTCGCGGTCTCGGTGCCACGGCTATCCGACGGTGCTTCGGTCATCATCACGGGGTCGACCGCCGGCATGATGCCGGGCAACGCCGACAGTCCGGAGATGGGGCCGGGTGGTGCCGGATATGCTTGGAGTAAGCGAACTTTGATGGAGTACGGCGAGCAGATGGCGATACACCTCGCGCCGCGGCTCATCCGAGTCAACGTCATGCACCCGACGAACTGCAACACGCACCTGATTCACAACGACGGGATCTACAGCGTGTTTCGTCCGGACATGGTTGCCGAAGGAAAGAAGCCGACGCGCGACGACGTCGAACCGGCGTTCACCTACTTTCAGGCCATGCCGATCCCGTACATCGAACCGGAGGATATGGCGAATCTCGCGGTGTTCCTTGCCAGTGACGAGAGTCGTTACATCACCGGTCAGCAGATTCGGGTCGATGCCGGCTCGTTCCTCAAGTTCCCGAACGGGCCGGGCAGCTAACCGGCAATGTTCACCGTTCGCTTCGACATGCGCTCACAGTCGGAGGGCGTCGGCACCTCGGAGCTGTACGCCGCCGCGTGCGAGATGTCAGCGTGGGCCGAGACCCGCGGTTGCGTGGCTGCGGTGCTGTGTGAACATCATTGTGCCGACGATGGTTATCTGCCCTCGCCGCTGCTGCTTGCGTCGGCGATCGCGGCCTGCACGAATACTCTGCTGTTGAACCTGACCATCATCCTGCCGTTCTACGATCCGGCGCGGCTGGCCGAGGACATCGCCGTGCTCGACCACATCAGCGCCGGGCGAGCGACCTATATCTTCGGAATCGGTTACCGCCAGGAGGAATACGATCACTTCGGGCTGTCGCTGACCGAGCGCGGCCGGCTCGCTGACAAGAAGCTCGGCGTGCTGCGCCGTCTGCTGAACGGTGAGGTCGTAGAACACGACGGCCGACGAATGATCACCACACCGCAACCTCGCACACCGGGCGGGCCGATGCTGATGTGGGGCGGCGCCAGCCTGGCCGCCGCCCGGCGGGCCGGGCGAAACGGACTCGGGCTGCTCGCGAATGGTGTCGTACCTGGCATGCTCGATGCGTACGAGAAGGCCAGCCGTGACAACGGATTCGAACCAGGCTTTGTCATGCTTCCCGAACGCGACACGATCACGAACTGCTTCGTCGCCGACGACGTCGACCAGGCGTGGGACGAGATCGGACTTTACCTGCTCCACGACGCACTGTCCTATTCGGAGTGGAACCCCGACAATAAGGTGTCGGCGAACATCACGACCGCCAAGACCGTCGACGAGCTGCGGGCGACGTCACGCACCCATGTCATCCTGTCGACCGACGAGGCGAAGCGCAGAGTGGCCGACGGCGAGGTCTTCAATGTGTCCCCGCTGTGCGGCGGAATCCCGCCCGACATCGCCTGGCCCTACTTGGAGCGCCTCGCCGCACTCGGATAGTGGTCAGACTCCCAGCAGATCCTTGAGATTGCGACCCATGACCCGGGCCGCGGTGTCCTGCGGCAGGTTCGCCAACTCGGAGATGAAGTCCTTGGGCTCGGCGAGACCCTCTGGGTGCGGGAAATCCGATCCGAACATCACGCGATCCGCGCCGAGGAGCTCCACGAGCTGGGACATGTCCTCTTCATGGAACGGGTTGATCCAGACGTGCCTGCGGAAGACGTCGGCCGGATGCTCGCTGAAGTCGTACGGCCGCTTGCGGTACACGCGGTCGAAGACGTCGATCAGGCGATGCGCCCAGGAACCACCGTTCTCAACCACGCCGATGCGCACACCGGGGAACCGTTCGAAGACGCCGTGCGCAATGAACGCGGCGAGGGTGTCGAAGATGTTGCGGCTCTCCTCGTAAATGAATCCGCGCAACTTGCTCAGCGCGAACCCATTGAACTCGGCGGCGTCTTCCCAGTCGTCGATGTAGCGCTCGTAGCCGGAGTCCGAATTGTGCATCTGGACGGATATGCCGGCGGATTCGACAAGCCGCCAGAAGTCGTCGAACTCGGGCAGCGCCGCGGACCGGGATGTGCCGTCTTCCCGTGGCACCGGTGCGGGCCGGATCAGAACCGTTTTGGCACCGTTCTCCAGGCACCACTCCAATTCCTGGACGCCGAGTGCGGGATCGTTCAGAGATATGGCCGGAACGGCGAAGATCCGGTCCTGGTAGTTGAACGTCCAGTCTTCGAGCAGCCATCGGTTGAACGCATGGGTGACGGCATGGGTGAGTTCGGTATCGGACTTCGTCCGCTCCTCGAGCATGCCGGCCGTGGTTGGGAACATGACGGTGCCGTCCACCCCTTGGCGATCCATCAGCGCCAGGCGCAGGTCGGGACGCCGGAACTCGTCGGGGCAACGGATAGGCTGGGCGAGCTCGCGCAGCGTCTTGCCCTCGGGGTTGATCCCCCGGAAGTAGTCGGCCCACGCGCCCGGTGTCGGAATGACCTCGTAGGTTGGATTCGGGATGGTCTCGGTGATCGTCCCGAGAATCTGTAACTTCTTGCGACCCTTCACATCGACGAACTTCAACGCCTCGGAGTATTTCTCCGGCAGGTACCGCGTGTATGAGTCAATGGTCTCGTACATGTGGTTGTCTGCGTCCCACACCTCGAACTGTCCGTTGTCCACGGTCGACTCCTCACCTGTCCGTACACGCCCAGTGCGGTAACTACATTATCGTATTACGAGAAGTTGTATTCTCACCCCGGACAGTCGAAGCGATAGCGGCGATGAGGTCGATGGTTTCCGACGGGTCGGCGTCGGGCAGAACGAGTTGCAGGTGATCGACCCCGGCCTCACGGTACGGCTGCACGAAACTGGTGACCGTAGCCACGTCACCGACGGCGGCGCCCGCGACAATGCGGAATTCTTCCAGTGACCGGCCCTCTTCCGAGGCGATCCGCCGAAGCCGAGCTATCAGCTCGACGAGGCGCTGCGGAGGCATCGGTGCGGCGATCCAGCCGTCTCCAATCCGCACGGCGCGGCGCTGAGCCGCCGGCGAGTGACCGCCCACCAGGATCGGAATGGTCCGGCGGACCGGTTGGGGGCGGCGGTCCATCTCGTCGAAGTCGACGAACTCGCCGTGAAACTCGACAAAAGGCTCGTCGCCCTCCCAGAAAGCACGCAGAACAGCGACGTGTTCCTCGCTGCGGGCCGCGCGCCGGTGCCACGGCAGCCCCATGGCGTCGGCCTCCTCGCGCATCCAGCCGATACCGACGCCGTACGTCAGGCGTCCGCCCGACAGCACGTCCAGGCTGGCGAGTTGGCGGGCATTGGCGATCGGGTTGCGGATGGGTAGCACGGCCACGGACGTACCCAGACGGATCGTGCTGGTCTGGGCTGCCACCCACGCTAGCGTGGTCATCATCTCGAAGTTCGGTGCGAGGTGATCGGCCAGCCAGCCATCGGCCACCGTCACCGGTGCGCGGCCCAGGACGTAGGGGGAATCGACCCGCCGCGGCAGCACCAGATGGTCGACTGCCCAGAGGCCGTCGAACCGGTGCTCCTCAGCCACTGTCGCGAAGTCGCGAATGAATGTCGGTGACGCCATCGGTCCGGAGTGCGGTAGGACAAGCCCGAGTTCCATGCGACTCCTAGAGGCTGGTGAAGTGCCCGCCGTCGACGCCCAGCGTCTGCCCGGTGATGAAACGCGCCCTCGGCCCGACGAGAAAGCCAACGGCAGAACCGATATCGCCCTCCGGGTCACCGATGCGGCCGAGCGGGATGCGGCGTGCCAGGCGCGCTTCCATGGCGGGTTCGGCCTCGATCGCGGCTGTCATGGCGGGGGAGTAGGCCAGCGGCGAGATGACGTTGACGGTGATGCGATGCGGCGCCCATTCGCGAGCCAGGCTCTTCGCGAAACCACGCAGCGCGCCTTTCATCGTCGCGTACATGGGTAGCGTCGCGCTGCCCTCGATGCCCGCGGGAGAGGTCATTACGAGGATTGTCCCGCCGCGCACCCGCAATGCATCGAAAGCTGTTTTGGCACAGTTGAAGGCGCCGATCAGAGACACCGAAGAGTGTTCCTCGAAGAGCTCTTGGTCAACCTCGGCGAGCTGATGAGGTTGGCTAGACGCATTGCTGGTGGCGTTGTGGACAACGGCATCGAGGCCGCCAGTTGCCGCAACCGCCTCGGCGACCGCGGTGCGCACCGACTCCTCGTCGGTGACATCGCACCGCACCCAGGTTGCCAAGTGGCCGCGTGCGCGGATCTCCTCCGCTGCCGCGGCACCGTTCTCATTCCTGGTCGCGACGATCACATGCGCGCCGTCGGCTGCCAGTGCGCGGGCGATGCCGAGGCCGACGCCTGCTCCCGATCCGGTCACCAACACTGTGTGGTCATCGAGCATCACGGAAGCATCACCGACCCGCCATCCACCGAAATCGTCTGGCCGACCAGGTGGCCGACGTCGCGCCGCAGCAAGAATCTCGTCGTTTCGGCGATACTCTCGATGAGGGCGTCGCCGTCGCCACTGTCGACAGCGGGCGCAGTCAGATGGGTGTCCAGGTCGGCCAGCCGGGGCGCCAGCAGCCCGAGCGGCACGGCCACCGTGTTCACCAGCACGCCTTGACTTGACCACTGCCGAGCCGCAGACTTCGCCATCGCCCGGATCCCCTCGAGTGCCGTGAGGTAGGGCACCAGACGCGCTGCGCCCGCCACACCGACAGTCGGCACGATGAGCACGATGCGGCCACCTCGATCCCGCATCGCGGCGTATGCGCGCTGAAACGTCGAGATGGTGCGCCACAACGGATCCTGGACCAGTCGTCGCCACGTCGCGCTGTCGACGTCGCCTAGCAAGGTCGGGTCGGCTACGTCGGCGACGACCACGACGCCGTCTGTGCCTGAGGAAATCGGGCTGTCAGGTGGCACGACCTGAGCGTCGAGGTGACGGGCGAGCCGGACCGAGATCCCGTTGTAGGCACCGATGACTTCGGTGGTCATGCCCGGCGGCGCTTGCGGAACAGCGCGGCGAATTCGACCGCAGATCGGCGAACCGAGGCGAATTCGAGCGACACTAGCAGGGTGTCCACCATGGCGAAGGGGAGGGTCTGCGCGACGAATCCGCGGCCGTACTCGACGTGGTACGAGCCAGGGTGGATCGTCAGGCCCCGCGCATGTCCCCGCTCCATCCGGCCGCGGTCGCCGGGATGTAGCGTCAGGTGGCCGGTATCGTCGGATTCGACGTCGTAGGAGTCGATCTGGCCGGCAAGCAGGAACTTGTCGATGTCGACGCGCCGATAGCGGCCCGAAAATCCTTGCGTTCCCGTCGGGGTGCCGAAGATGACCACGTACTCGCGCGGACTGAAGTACAGAAATCGGACCTTACCGAGGATGCCGCCCGCGGTGCTGGCCACCCAGCGTCCCGGAGTCGAGTCGATGAGGTTGGGGTAGGCCGCGGCCAGCAGCTCGATGGTGCGGCTGATGAGTTCGTCCGCGGCGAGCCCAGAACCGACGGCCTCGTTGACGACCCGCTGCAGCACCTCGGGGTCGATCTTGTACGTCACGACACTCCTCCCGCGGCTGCCATGGTCAGCAGCTCGCGCTTGACCACTTTGCCGACATCGTTGCGCGGCAGGGCGTCCACGAAAAGGATCCGGGACGGGATTCGATAGGGAGTCAAACGTTCCCGGCACCATGCGATGAGATCACCTTCTGTGACCGCGTCGTCGGTACGGGAGACGAACGCCCACGGGACTTCACCGAGACGCTCGTCGGGGATGCCGACGACCGCGGCTTCGCGAACTCCCTCTGCGGCCAACAGGACGTCCTCGACCGTGCCCGGGAAGACCTTGAGGCCACCGCGGTTGATCATGTCGGACACTCTGCCGTCCAGCCACAGGAAGCCATCATCGTCGAACCAGCCCAGGTCGCCCGTGTGGAACCAGCCGTCATCGGTCAACCGGTCCAGGAACGCGGGATCGATCTTGCGTGCCGCCGTGGTCGGTGTTCGCACCATCACTTCGTCCTCGGCGATCGACACGTCGATGCCCGGCAGCGGCCGGCCGACCGAACCGAGCTTGGTCCCACCCCACTCGCGTGCGTCCGCCGCAGACCAGCCCACCACTTCGCCACCGAGTTCAGTCTGTCCGTAGGAATTGAGCACCAGGACCCCGAACTTGTCGCGAAAGCGACCGGCCTGCACCGGGGAGAGCGGTGCAGTGATCGATCGGACGATCTTCAGCGGCGTCAGGTCGGTGACCGTCTCGTCGTGCAACACCATCGTGAGGGCCGCCGGCGGCAGCACAGTTGAACGCAACTGATGTTTGGCGACCAGTGCGGCGAAGTCGGGTGCGCAGAAGCGATCCATGAGTACCACCCCGGAACCGGCGCGGAAAGCGAACAGCACCTGATAGATGCCTGCCCACAGTGAAAGCGACAGCGGCACCAGGTTGGGCATCGGCGCCCGGTCGGTCCGCTTTCCCGCCGCTCTATTGCCGCGAAGTTTGTCCAGAAGCCGATCGATCAGGTCGAGCACCGTGGCGTGGCGCAGAGGAACCGGCTTCGGGGCACCGGTGGTCCCCGAGGTGAATTGCAGCAGAGCAACGTCGGCGTCGTAGTGCCGCGGATCCTTGGGCGGACGCCCGGGCGTGGCGCTCCAGGACAGGTCCGCACCCTGGATCACCGGCAGGCCCGACGTGGTGAAGCGATGTGCCAGTTCTGGTGTGGTGATGACCGCAACCGGGCGCAGGGTGTCGAGCTGGGCGACAAGCTCGGCGTCCGCTGCCCGCGGATTGAGCGGGGTATAGACGCCTCCAGCCCGCCAGGTACCGAACAGCGCGGCGACGGTGGTGGCGTCGTTCGGGAGCATTGCGGCGACGACCTGGCCGGTCTGCACGTTCGCCTCAGTCAGCATCTCGGCGAGATGCGCCGCGCTGGAACGCAAGTCGCTACTGGACACATCGGCGTCCACGGTGTGCACCGCAATCCGCGGCAGACTGTCGAGAAGTTGGGCGAGGCTCACGAGTCGGTCTCCATAGGAGCCCACTGCGGAGTTCGCTTGTCGGCGAAGGCCCGGGGACCCTCGTCCTGATCGGGGTGGCCCCAAACCGAGGTCAGATGCTTCGCTCCCTCCCTGCACGCGTCGGTCAGCCCGTATTCGAGGGCGCCCCAGAGCGCGCGTTTGGTTGCCCGCATGGCGACAGGGGAATTACGGGCGATCTTCTCGGCGAGCTCCTGGGCAGCGTCACGGAGTTGTTCAGGCGGGTCGACCACTTGGCTGATCATGCCCAGTTGGTAGGCCCGCTGGGCCGTGAGCCGCTCATAGCTACCCACCAGTGCCATGCGCAGAACCGCTTCAGCGGGCATCTTGCGCATCAGCGCGATCGTCTCCAGCGCGCTCACCTGCCCGATCGAGACGTGGGGATCCACGAAGGTTGCGTCCGATGAGGCGATGACCACGTCGGCGTCGGCCACCCAGTGCAGGCCACCTCCGGCGCATACTCCGTTCACCGCGGTGATGATCGGCTTGCCGACCTTGCAGTGCCAGCCCGTGAGCTTGAGGTCCAGGGTGCGCATCGTCTCCTGAAACTGTTGCACCGCTTCACCATCGAGATCTTCGACGTCGGCACCCACCTGGAAGGCGCGACCGTTTCCGGTGTGCACGATGACGCGCACCTGCGGGTCTGCGTCGAGTTCCGCCCAGGCCCTGGCGAACTCCTCACGCATGACCGCGTCATAGGCATTGAGTCGGTCGGGGCGGTTGTTGATGAGCCACCCCACCGGCCCTCGCCGTTCAACGATGAGCCGTCGATACGTCATTGCACCTCCGCAGTCGAGGTCGATTGCCAATTCGGGCTGCGCTTTTCTTTCCAGGCGCGAACACCCTCGGCGTGGTCGGGGTGGTTGCGAAGGCGCCAGATCTCCTGAGCAGCTTCGCGTTTCGCCTCGGACAAGCCGACTTCCAGTGACCGCCAGAGCGCCTTTTTGGTGGCTCGCAAGGCGGTCGGTGAGTTTGCCGCGACCGCGGCAGCGAGCACCGCCGCCGCCGATTTGAGCGCATCGCCGGAAACGACTTCGGAAACGATCCCGAGCTCGTAGGCGCGTTGCGCCGAGATCCGCTCGCCCCTGCCGCTCAGGGTCATTCGGAGGATTTGTTCCATCGGAGATTTGCGGAGCAGGGTGATCGCCTCATAGGCGACGGCCTGGCCCACCGATACGTGCGGATCCACGAAGGACGCGCTCTGCGCTGCGATGACGATGTCGGCATCGGCGACGAGATGCAAACCTCCGCCGGCGCACACGCCGTTGACCGCGGCGATAACGGGCTTGGCGACCGCGCAGTGCCACGAGGAGATCTTGAGCTCGGCGTCGCGGGTACGGCGCGAGTGCTTGCGCATCGCGCTCTTGTCGCGGGCGACCTGGACGACGTCCATTCCCGTGCAAAACGATCGCCCGTTGGCGGTGTTCACGATCACGCGGACCGCCGGGTCGGCGTCGAGATCGGCCCAGGCGTGTTCGAGCTCGTCGAGCATGAGCGCGTCGAACGCGTTACCGGCTTCCGGCCGGTTCAGGATCAACCAGCCGATGCCGTCGGACTTCTCGACAATCAGTCGTTCATACTCGCTCACGACCGCGGAATGTCCTTCCAGGGCTTGCCTTTCCACGGGTCCGGCTCCTTGGGCAGACCGAGAACACGCTCACCGAGGATGTTCTTGTTGATGTCTGTGGTGCCACCCTCGGTGCTGTTGGCAAGACTGCGCATCCATCCCTGCACCTCCGGTGGCAACAGGTCGTCGCCCGCCGGGGGTGGTGTCCAGGCGACGGCATCGGTGCCCAAGAGGTCGACCATGAGGTCCTGAATCTGCTGGTTGAGGGTCGCTTGGTGCACCTTCCCGATGGACGAGGCCGCGCCGGGAGACTGCCCCGCCGACAGCGCCGCCCGCACGCGGGCGTTGGTCCAACCGCGGATCTGCTCCTGCGCCCACAGCCGCATGACCTTATTGCGGATGACCGGGTCGCCCCACCGGCCGCGCTCCTGCGCCAGCGTGATCAACCGCTCGGCGCTGAACCCCCCGAGCCGGCCCATGCCGCCGGAGCCGGAACCGGAAACCATCTGGCGCTCGCTGGACAGCGTCGAGGCACTGACGCGCCAGCCGTCGCCACGTTCGCCGACACGGTGGGCGTCGGGGACCCGCGCGCCGTCGAGGAACACCTCGTTGAACTCGGCCTCGCCGGTGATCTGTCTCAAGGGGCGCACCTCGACACCGGGCTGGTGCATATCGAGCAAGAAGTAGGTGATGCCCTTGTGCTTGGGCTGTTCCGGGTCGGTGCGGGCCAACAGGATCGCGAAGTCGGCCTCGTCGGCCCACGTTGTCCACACCTTCTGGCCGGTGATCACCCAATCCGCGTCGCTGTCCGAACCGTCACGCACCGCCTTGGTGGCCAGTGAGGCGAGGTCAGACCCGGCGCCGGGCTCGCTGAACAGCTGGCACCATTTCTCCTCGTTGCGCACGATCGGCGGCAGGAACCGCAGCCGCTGCTCGTCGGTGCCGTGGCTGAACAGTGCCGCCGCGGCGTTGTTGAGACCCAACGGATTCAACCGGCGCAACCGAAGCGGTGCGAGTACGGTTTCGACGGCGCGCGCGACGTCGTTGCCGATGCCGAGACCGCCGTGTTCGGGCAGCCAGGTGGGGACGACGAGCCCGGAGTTGGCGAACGTCGGATACCACTGCTCGTAATCGACGGCGGTGCGTGCGGCGCGCAGTGCCCTCGGTCCGTCTTCGGCAGCGACTCGCCAGGTTTCAGGCACTTCGGCGACCACCCATTGCTGCACCGCTGAGACGGCGTCGGCGGCGCTGGTGGACGCATCGATCGGTAAGCGTGTCATCGGCCGGTGAACTCCGCGTCCCGCTTGTCCCGGAACGCCGCCAGGCCCTCTTTGAAATCCTCGCTGCGACTGGATAGTTCGAGGGCCATGGCCTCGTTTTGTAGATGTCGGTCGAGGTCGAGGCCGTTACCGCTGTGCAGCAACCATTTGGTGAGGCCGAGAGCAACGGTTGGGGCCGCGGCAAGCTTGTCGATGAGGGCGTCAGCCGCCGCGTCGAGTTCACCGTCTGGATGAGCGGAATGCACAATGCCCCACTCCGCCGCGGTCAGGCCCGGGATCTCGTCGCCGAGCATCAACAGCTGTCGGGTGCGCACCATGCCGATCAGACGGGGGAGCAGCCAGGACGCCCCGCTGTCCGGAGTGAATCCCCGCGCCATGAACGGTTCCCAAAATCGAGCGTCCTCGGCGACGACGCAGAAGTCGGCAGCCATGGCGAGGTGAAATCCGAGTCCGGCTGCCCAGCCACGCACCACGGCGACGATGGGTACCTGTGTTTCGAGCATCAGCGGGATCAGGCGGTTGGCTTTGTTGGGCAGCCGGCGTTGCGTACTGCCAACGCGCGGTTTGCGTTCCGATTTCGCGTTGTTGGCGATCAGATCGGAACCCGCACAAAAGTCCGGGCCTGCGGCGTCGATGCGGACCACGCGTACCGACTCGTCGGTGCCGGCTGCCGCGAGATGACCGATCATCGCGTCGAGCATGGTGTCGTTCACCGCGTTGCGGCGGTCGGCCCGGTCGAAGGTCAGGGCCAGCGTTGCACGCCGCTGCTCGGCTCGCAGCCCTGGCACACTCGCGTAATCCATGCTTCAGCGGTCACCGAATCGGGCCGACACCGCTGTCAGCAATTCAGTGAGGTTGCTAGCGTTGCCGGGCGGGTCTGGCAGGCGTACCGGGCCACGCTCCCTGCTGGGCAACAGGATGGTCGCCCGGCCGGGGGCGGTGATCTCGCCCCGCTGGTTGATGGCAGCCAGTTCGAGGTCGACGGCAGGGCGGTCGCCTTCGGCCAGGTATTTGCGCGTCACCGTGCCGGTGATCGTGTGCAGATCACCGACGTAGTTGAACAGCCGGAACTCACAGTCCAGGGTCCACAGCCACGCGTCGTCGCCCATCCAGTCGGTGCACAGATGGATGAGCCAGGTCTCCCGCATCCGGCCGTAGTCGAAGGTCGTCGGGTTGCCCGCGTTACGCGCCGCCCCGGGTTCCCAGTGCACACGCTGTTGCACATCGGGCACGCCGTGCTCGTTCGGCGTATAGAAACGAGGAATGCGCTGTCGGTTACTCCAGGCCAGTCGCAGTGGCCGTACGCCGTACATGCCGGTGCCCATGCCGACGTGCCAGCACACCATGTCAGTGACCGTCAGCGGCCCCTTGGTCAGCGGGCCGACGGAGTCTCCTTCGCAGACGTCGTCCCACCACCGGGGTTCGGCGCCACGCGGGCGCTCCCGGGCGTACCTCTCGTCGATGTCGGCGATCTCCTCGGGTGTCCAGGTTTTGAGTTCGACGGCCTCGTACTTCTTCTTGCCGCGTGCCTTGCTGCGCTCGGTGCGGATCATGTTGCGGTACTGCCCGCCCAGCAGGGAGCCGTCCTCGTCCCGGAAAACCTGGGCGGACCACTCGTGGACGGCACGCTCAGCGAACTCGCTGCTTTTGTCGAGAGCGGCCACCAGTGCATTGCGGCGGAACACACGGCGATTGGCGCGCAGTGGGGTCCACCATTCCCGAGACGACGAGGCGTAGAACGCGTGTACACCACGCAACGGGTCGCCCTTCGTCAGGGCCCGGTCCGCATCCGAGAGTTCGGTGACTTCGTCCTCGCCGATCAGAGTGTCCCCGCCGACGAGCGCGGGTGGGGCAATGGGTTCGCCCCACACCGATTTCGCCGCGTACTCCGGATCGCACCAGAGCGGGTTGGCGTCGCCGTAGCTTTCCGCCACATGTCGGAACGCGTCTTCGTTGGGCCGGTAATAATGCGGCGGCTGGGTGTGCGGGACGGCGATTCCGATGGTGGCGCGCAGCCGGGCCAGTCCCTCGTCGGTGATCTGGCCAGCCGGACTTGCTGCATCGGCCATCCGCTACCTCCTCGGGGCGGCCCGCTACGTCGCCGGGCCAAGGTGGAAATTAAGATACCCGAAAAGCGGAAACGACGTTAACGCGGCACGATCGAAGGGCGCTGGAAATGACCGAAGAGGTATCTGGTATCGCCGTCGCAGTCGATGGCGACGGAGTTCAGCGAATCCGGATCGATCGATCCGATGTCGGAAATTCATTGTCGCCCTTGGCCCGTGATGCACTGACCGACGCTTTTCGGTGCGCGCACAACGACCCGGCCGTCCGCGCGGTGTTGTTGACGGCGGCGGGGGATCGGCACTTCTGCTCCGGGGCAGGGTTGCCACAGAACTCGGCCGCCTCGACGCCGCCGCAACAGAAGCGTCCGGGCGATATCGCACGGATGCTGCAGGAGGGTTGGCAGCGTCTCGTGAGTTCCGTGCTGGACTGTGACAAGCCGGTAGTGGCCGCCGTGAAAGGCACCGCGGTCGGAGCCGGCTCCAGCCTGGTGCTCGCATGCGATCTGGTCGTGATGTCGACCGAAGCCCGCCTAGTGCAGGCGTTCGTCAACCGCGGCATCCTGCCGGATTCGGGCGCGATCCACCTTCTCACCCGAATCGTCGGGCTGCGCAAGGCTACTGAACTGTTGATGCTCGGCGAACCTGTCGGTGCCGCAGAATGCGAGCGCCTCGGACTGGTCAATCGTGTGGTGCCGCCGGCAGACACCGAGGCAACTGCCGACGAACTCGCGACCCGGCTGGCGTCGGGACCGACGGTGATGCTCTCGCTCACCAAACGGCTGCTGTCGGTGTCGTCGGAGTCCGGTCGCGATCGAGCCTTCGAGCAGGAGGCCTGGGCTCAGGAGGTGGTGTCGACGACCGCAGACCTGCAAGAAGGGCTGCGGTCCTTCGCCGAGCGACGCCCGGCCAGATTCCAGGGTTGCTGAGGCCCTACCCGGTTTCGGGCCCGCCGCGGATCCTGAAGGTCGCGGTGTCGTCGATCTTGTCGATGTTCTCTGCGACGACTTCTGCGGTCAGCCCGGTGTCCTCGATGCCCGTGGTCTGCCCGATGAACACCCGTGACACCTTGCCCGCCCCCACCGAGTAGATGTGTGCGGTGCGGCCACAGCTCCGGTGCGCGAGGTAGACCACCACCGGAGTGACGAGTTCGGGATCCATGGCCTTTGCGGCGTCGCCCATGATCTCCTCGGTCATCCGGGTCCGGGCGATCGGGGCGATCGCGTTGATGGCAATGTTGTTCCGGGCACCCTCGATCGCCAGAACATGCATCATGCCGACCAGACCCATCTTGGCGGCGCCGTAGTTGGCCTGCCCAAAGTTGCCGAAAAGCCCTGTGCCCGAGGTAGTCTGAACAATTCGGCCGTAATTCTGCTCCCGCATCACCGGCCACACCGCCCTGGTGACGTTGAAGGCGCCGGTGAGGTGCACGGCGATCACGGCGTCGACCTGATCGGCGGTCATGTTCTTGAACGCGGCGTCGCGGAGGATGCCCGCGTTGTTCACGAGCACGTCGACTCGACCGTAGGCATCCAACGCCGCTCCCACGATGGCTGCGCCGCCTTCATCGGTGGCGACGGAGTCACCGTTGGCGATCGCGATGCCGCCGGCGGCGGTGATCTCGTCCACCACGGCTTGCGCGGCGGAGGCTGATGCACCAGTGCCGTCGACAGCGCTGCCCAGGTCGTTCACCACGACGCGCGCACCACGACGGGCCAGTTCGAGTGCGTGACAGCGGCCCAGGCCGCCTCCGGCGCCGGTAACTATGGCCACCTGATCGTCGAAAGTTATTGAAGGCATGGGTGAGAGGTTACATTTGCGCTGAGGAGAATCATCATTTGCATGGGAGGATGCCATGGGCGGCACGGGTGACCTGCTACTTCACGCACGACATCGTGCGGATGCGCTGCGCGCCCGGTACCGGGCCGACAGGGTCTGGTCCGGGCTCCCGTTAGACGTCGTCCGCTCTGCGGCGGCCGATCATCCGACGCGCACCGCGCTGATCGCACGGGACGCCGAGGTCAGCTATGCCGACCTCGACACACGGGTCGACGCAGCAGCCCAAGCGCTCCGCGCCGCCGGGGTGAGTGCGGATTCGCCCCTGGTCATCGTGGTCGGCAACGACATCGAGTCCGTGGTGATCGTGCACGCCGCCATTCGAATCGACGCAGTGGTGCTCCTGGTGCCGCGAAGCGCCGGCGCGGCTCAGATCATCGACATCGTCGGTCGCACCGGGGCAGTGTTCGGGGTGGCACCCGGATATGGGCAGGAGCTACCGGAGGGCAGCTGCACCTGGGTGAACGTGGACTACACGGCAGAACCAGCTGTGCGCGCGTCAACGGTCCGAGCGGCCGACGAGCCAAGCTTCGTGCTGTACACGTCGGGTACGACGTCGCGGCCGAAAGGCGTGATCCATTCACTCAGCACGTTATTGAAGGCGTCCACGAACTACATCGCGGCGGCAGGGCTCGCCGCGGAGGACCGCATTTTCCTTATCAGCCCGCTGGCATCCGTGACCGGTGTCGTCCAAGCGTTGTTCATCGCCCCGCTGCTGGGCGCCCCAATCGTGCTCGAAGATCGCTGGAACCCCCCGGCGACGTGCGACTTGCTGCTGTCCTCGAAGGCGACCTGGTACGGCGGTCCGGACCGGTTACTCGACCGGCTACTCGACGAGGCCGGCGGCCGTCCGGTGCCGCTGCGCGCGGTCTACCTGGGCGGGACGGCGCTCGACCGGCGCATAGTCGAGCGTGTCGAGGACGACTTCGGCATCGTCGTCATGCGTGCATACGGGTCCTCGGAGGTGCCGGTTAGCACATCGGGCTTGCGCACGGAGTCGCGGTCGACCCGGCACGCCGACGACGGCGTGCCACTGCAGGACGTCGAGGTGCGCGAGGGTTCTTCCGGTGACCCGGGTGAGTGTTGCATCAAGGGCCCGCACACATTCCTCGGATACGCCGACGCCGACGACGACGGTGCTGCCTTCGACGGCGACTGGTTCCGTACCGGCGATGTTGCTGACCTCTCCGGTGGCCGGGTCCGAATCGTCGGGCGGATCAAGGACATTGTCATTCGCAACGGACTCAAAATACCGTCGGCCGAAGTGGAAGAGGCGGTCTCGCGCATAGCGGGGGTGCGCGAATGCGCCGCGTATTCGGTGCCCGATTCCAGGACCGGTGAGCGGTTGGCAGTCGCTCTCGTGCTCGAGGCCGGTGCCGACGTGTCGTTGTCGGATGTTGCCGGTGCGTTGATCGCCGACGGACTGCCCAAGTACAAGCTCCCGGAGGAGTTGGTGTTCTGGAACCAGCCGCTGCCGATCAACGCCAACGGCAAGATCGAGCGAAATACGTTGCACGCCAGATCCAATGGACGGCCGCGCATGCTGGCGGACCGATTGAGCGTCGCGCCGTAGTCAGGGCGCGCGCTATTGCGACCCGCCACTGACGTTGACGGTGGCCTTGCTCATCCGGTCCTGCCAATCCGACGCGCTTCCGCCGTGCTGGTTCTTGGAGAGCGCCTTAATGGACACATCGTGTCCTTCGGCCGCTTTGCGTAGCGCGCCAACGGTGGCTTGTTCTTTGGCGATGTGGGTGAACGGGTCCCAGTGGTACCAGCGGATGGCGTTCTCGTAGGTCATCTTGTTGATCTCGTCGTCGGGCACATTGTGTTCGCGCAGAACTTGGTCGAGCTGCTCCGGGGCGCCCGGCCACATCGAGTCGCTGTGCGGGTAGTCGGCTTCCCAGCAGATATTGTCCACGCCGATCTGACCACGCAATTGCACGCCGACGGGGTCGGAGATGAAGCAGGTCAGGAAGTGGTCGCGGAACACCTCGCTGGGCAGCTTGCCCTTGAAGTCCTGACCCGTCCAGGTGGAGTGCATCTCGTAGGTGCGGTCCGCGCGTTCCAGGAAATAGGGGATCCAGCCGGTGCCGCCCTCGCTCAGGGCGATCTTGAGGTCGGGGTATTCCTTGATCGGTCGTGACCACAACAGGTCGGCGGCGGCCTGCACGATGTTCATCGGCTGCAGCGTGATCATCACGTCCATCGGTGCGTCGGGTGCGGTGATGGCGAGGCGGCCCGAGGAGCCGATGTGCACGTTGAGCACAGTGTCGGTGTCGACCAGGGCGTCCCACATCGGCTTCCAGTGCTCGAAGTCGTGGAAGCTGGGATAGCCCATGGCCGCGGGGTTTTCGGTGAAGGTGAGCGAGTGCACCCCGCGGGCGGCGTTGCGCCGGATCTCGGCGGCACAGGCCACCGGGTCCCAGATCACCGGCAAGGTCATTGGGATGAAGCGGGCCGGATACGCGCCACACCATTCTTCAACGTGCCAGTCGTTGTAGGCCTGCACCAGCGCCAGGGAGAACGCCGCATCGTCGGTGGCGAAAAGCCGGCCGGCGAAACCCGGGAAGGACGGGAAGCACATCGAGCCGAGGATGCCGCCGGCGTTCATGTCCTTGACCCGCTCGTCGACCTGGTAGCAACCCGGCCGGATCTCATCGAGCCCCTGCGGCTCCAGCCCGTACTCCTCTTTCGGGCGGCCGGCGACCGCGTTGAGCGCAACGTTGGGGATGACAATGTCGCGGAATTGCCAGGAATCCGAGCCGTCCGGGTTGTGCACCAAACGAGGAGCCTCGTCGATGTACTTCTTCGGCAGGTGGTTGGCGAACATGTCGGGCGGCTCGACGATGTGATCGTCGACGCTGACCAGGATCATGTCATCCTTGTTCATCTGAATTCCCTTCACTTATTGAGGTATGGGAGCGTTAACCGTTGGCATCGGCAGGTGTGAACACCGGTACGACGAAACCGTCGTCGTCGTGCCGGAAGTCGACCATCAGGTCTAGGCCGGCCCGCAATGCGTCCGGGGGGCAGTTGTCGATCGCCGTCATCAGGCGTGGGCCTTCGGCGAGATCGACCATGGCGACGACGTAGGGCAGCCGTGCGTCGAACGGAGCGGCATTCTGGTGCACCACCGTCCACGTATAGAGCGTCGCGCGGCCGCTGGCAGGTACCGCGGTTACGTCCTCACTCCAGCAGTGCGGACAGAATGGCCTGATGTACAGCGACTTTCGCTGGCAGGCACTACAGGCGTTGACGCTTAGGCTGTGGTCCTGAACTGCTGCCCACCACGCCTCGCTGTCAGCGTCTACCGTTGGCCGATCGGGAGCGCTCATCAGTTCCTTCCGAGGATCATCGTCGCGCTGTGGGTGAAGAACCCGCCCATCGCGTGCACGCAGGCAAGGCGGGCGTTGGGGACCTGACGTTCGCCACATTCGCCGCGCAGCTGCCTGACTGCCTCCACCATCAGGAACATGCCTCGCATGCCGGGATGGCACGAGGCCAGGCCACCGCCGTCGGTGTTGGTGGGCAGCGATCCGCCGGGGCGAAGTGCGCCGGATTCGATGAACTTGCCACCGTCGCCCTTGGGACAGAATCCCAGATCCTCCACCGTGAGGAGCACCGTGGAGGTGAACGAGTCGTACAGCTGACAGACGTCGATGTCCGCGGGCGTAAGACCGGCCTGAGCGAAGGCGCGCGGACCCGAAATCGCCGCCGCCGACGTGGTGAAGTCACCCCACTCACTCATGCTGACATGGGACGCGGCGTCTGCGGCACCGAGAATCCAGATCGGCTCGTTCGCACAGTCCTGCGCCACCCGTTCACTCGCGAGCACCACCGCGCCGCCGCCATCCGTTCGAAGGCAAACGTGCTTTGCGGTGAACGGGTCCGCGAGCATCGGTGCGGCCGCGACATCGGCCGCGGTGATGTGCTCTTGCTCGAAAGCGTTGTCGTTCATTGCCGCCCACTCGTGGGCTGCGACCGCGACCTCGGCAAGCTGATCGGCGGTGGTGCCGTACTCGATCATGTGGCGTCGGGCCGCCATCGCGTATTTCGCGATCAGCGTGGGCCCGTACGGGGCTTCGTACTGCATGGCGCCGGCGGTGCTCATCGCGGCCGCCGACCCGCGGATGCGGCGTTTGACGTCCGAGCGGGCGGTCGAGCCGTAGGTCAGCAGCGCCACGTCGATCTCACCACTGGCGATCGCCGCGGCCGCGTGCCGAGCCATTACTTCCCAGGAAGATCCGCCGGTGTTCGTCGCCTCGACCCACGTCGGTCGGAGCCCCAGGTACTCGCTGACCTCGACCGGAGGCAGGAGCGTGCCGTGGCCGCCGAATCCGTCGATATCGTCCTTCGTCAGGCCCGCGTCGGCGATGGCGCGGCGCGAGGACTGCGCCATCAGGGCCATCGCGGTCTTGTCCGGCACTCTGCCGCAATCCGACAGAGCGGCCCCGACGATCGCTACCCGGTTCGAAGGCATAGCCCATGTTAAACACATCGATAACGACGTTTACGAATAGCCGGAATATGGGTTCTCGTCGAGCTAACGTGTGATCGTGCAGGGCTCGATGAGACAGACGTTGCGCGGTGAGGGTTTGGTCTTGTGTCTGGCCTTGATGCACTCCCGAACTCCGGACGTTCCCGCCATCGCCGCCGCTGCGGGTTACGACGCCATCTACGTCGACCTCGAACACACCTCGACGTCACTGGAGACGGCGGGCATGCTGTGTGCCAGTGCGCTCGGCGCCGGCATCGCCGGGTTGGTACGAGTGCCGTCGCAGGAACCCAGTCTCATCGCGCGTGTTCTGGACAATGGTGCGACTGGAATCATTGTGCCGCATGTCAATTCGGCTGAAGAGGCGCAGACGATCGTCGACGCTTCGCGGTTTCCACAGGTGGGCCATCGATCGATCTCGGGGCCCAACGCGCTCAGCGGATATGGACCATTGTCGCCGACCGAGCTGACGGCGGAGCTCGAGAGCCGCACGGTGGTCGCGGTGATGATCGAGACGCCGGAAGCCGTCGACAATGTCGATTCGATCGCGGCCGTGGCGGGCATCGATATGCTCCTGATCGGGCCGAGTGATCTCACCGCCGAGATGGGGATTCACGGCGACTATGAGAATGAGCATTTCCATAATGCGGTACAGTCTGTTTCAGCGGCCTGTCGTACCCACGGCGTGGCGCTCGGAGTGGCCGGCATCAAGTCGCTCGACCTGCTGGAGCGTTTCGTAGACCTTGGTCTGCGCTTCATCTCCGCTGGTACGGACGTCGGGATGATGACCGAAGCGGCCACGGCGCGCGCCCGAGATCTCCGTTGGTTGCAGGGTCGCACGAACCGTTAGCGCCGAACACGTCGTGCCACCTACAGGAGGACGAATGCCCACTGCGATCTACAAAGACCGAGTCACAGATCCGATGGCGTGGACCGGCGCCGACTTCACCAGCAAGGAGGACTTCTGCTTCGACCTGTCCTCACGCAATGTGGCGGCGTTGGAGTCGATCCTGGCCAGGACCGCGAACAAGGACCGAGACGACATCACCGGAGACGAGGTGCGGCACCCCGACCTGGATGACGACCTGGCGCGGCTTTATCAGGATTTGATGTTCGGCAAGGGATTGGCGTGTGTCCGCGGTTTCCCGGTCGAGCAGCATTCGATCGAGGACCTGGAACGCATCTACTGGGCGTTCTGTTGGCATCTCGGATATCCGGTGTCCAACAATTCATTCGGCCATCGACTGGTCCGCGTGCAGGAGGAAATTCTGCCGGGCGGGGTGCAGCCGGCCCGAGGAACCAAGTCGAGTGCCGAGCTGGCGATGCACAACGACGCCGCCGACATCTTGTCGTTGCTGTGCGTCTACCCGGCGCTGTCGGGCGGCGAGAGCCAGTTCGCCAGTGGGCCCGCTGCGCACAACCGGATCCTTGCTGAGCGGCCCGATTTGCTGGATGTGCTCTACCGCGGATTCCCGCACCATCGTCGCAGTGAGCAACCCGACGATCAACCGGACGTGACACCGTACGACGTTCCGATCTTCTCCCAGATCGACGGGCGGATCTGCATCAACTTCACCTACAGCAGCATCCTGCCTGCGATGAAGACCCTCGGTCGAGAGTTCACACCCATCGAGGAAGAAGCGATCGAGTTACTGCGCAGCGTGTTGGTCGAGCAACAGGTCGAGTTCCGGCTGGAGTCGGGCGAAGCGGCCGTTGCCAACAACTTCGCAATGTGCCACTCACGGTCGAACTTCGTCAGTGCCAACGACCCGAAGCGGGCGCGGTGTTTTCTGCGTGCCTGGATGGAGGTCCCTCGCAAGGATCGCCGATTGCCCCTCGGTCGCGAGTACTTCCACATGGAGAACAAGGACCTGCGGCTCGGCTACGACGTCGTCGAGGGCCGTGACGGCACGATAGCCCGTAACGATTACAAGAACGTCGACCCCGCGCTGGCCGAAATGTTCAAGGCGGCCCAGGCGAAGCCCAAGCTGAAGTCGTGACCGGGGTACCGCGTCCGAATTTGGTCTTCGAGCGGTGGACGGACCCGGTAGCGGGGGAGGCCCTGGAGCACACCGACATCGACCTCTTTCGCCTCGACTTGGCGGCGCCTGCTGAACAGGGTTGGGCCATGTTGGAATCCGCCAACGGATATCAGGTCGCCACACGGACCGACGTTGCCGGGCACACCGACGGCGCACAGTGGCTCGCCGGACCGGACTTGGTGCGGCGATGCGAGAATCTGCTCGCCGTCTGTTCTGCTGGAGCGGGTTACGACGTGATCGACGTCGACGCATGCACGGAGGCGGGAATCGCGGTGTGCAACAACTCGGGTCCCGGCGCCGAGGCTGTCGCCGAGCACGCACTCGGATTCATGCTCGACCTCGCGAAGAAAATCACCGCTGCCGATCGAGCGCTACGCGGCGGCCTACTGGGTGATCGTCTGACGCTGAGGGGAAGTCAGTTGTTCGGGAAGACCCTCGGTGTGATCGGTCTCGGTGCGATCGGTGGCCGCCTGGTCGAGTTGTGCGGACCGTTCGGTATGGAGGTGCTGGTCTTCGATCCGTACCTCGACGAGGCCACCGCGCAGGCGCGCGGGGTCCACCGGGTCGCGTTGAGCGAGTTGGTCGAGCGCTCAGACTTTGTGCAGGTGACGTGTCCGCTGACCAAGGAGACCGAGGGACTGATCGGCGCCGCGGAGTTCGCGGCGATGAAGCCGACGGCTTACTTCATCACAACGGCGCGCGGTCCGGTGCACGACGAGCAGGCGCTGTACGACGCCCTCGTCCAGGGCGGGATTGCCGGTGCCGGGCTGGACGTGTTCCATCAGGAGCCGCCCCGGGAGGACAACCCGCTGCTTGGGCTGGCCAACGTCGTCGCCACTCCACACACTGCGGGTATCACCGTGGAGGCAGCCCGGGATATCGCACTCGCGACTGCCGCGCAGTGGCAAGTGATCTTCGAAGGTGGTGTGCCACCGAGGTTGTTGAACCCCGAGGTCTGGCCGCGGTATTGCGACCGCTTCGAAGCGATCCTGGGCATCCGGCCCAAGGCGGCGGCCATGGCCGAGGGAGGGGTCTAACCACGTGGGCAAGTACCAGACCATCGAGCTCGAGGTGCGAGGTCATACCGCGTGCGTGACGCTCAACCGACCCGAGGTGCTCAATGCGATCGACGACGAGATGATCGCCGAACTTGCCGAGGTCTACACCGACATCGAACGGTCCCAGGACATCTGGACCGTCATCATCACCGGTGCCGGCCGAGCGCTGTGTGTCGGTGCCGATGTGAACAAGGCTGCCGACCATGACATGGAGAACGCGGCAGGCATCGACAATCAGGGTGAACCGATCCTGAGTTCGATGCGGCAGTGGGACGCACCGCAGGAAGCCACCCCGCCGTGGCTGCAGATGACCAAGCCGATCATCTGTGCGGTCAACGGAATAGCGTGCGGTGCCGGCATGGATTTGGTGACCACGGCCGACATCACGATCGCCTCGGAGCGTGCGTCGCTGATGGATCCGCATGTCAGCATCGGGGTGACATCGGGGCGCGAGGCGGTACGGCTGGCCCGCATACTGCCGCTGCCAGTGGCAATGCGTCTGGTACTCATGGGTAAGCACGAGCGACTCGACGCCCAGCGCGCCTACGACCTGGGAGTGTTCACTGAACTAGTCGCGCACGACGACCTGATGAAGCGTGCCTGGCAGATCGCTGAGGTCATCAATTCGAATGCGCCCCTCGCAGTGCGCGGTTCGCGGATGGCGGTGCGAAAGGGCCTGACGCTGCCGATCTATGAAGCCGAACTCCTCGCCGAGAATTACCGCATGAAGGTAGCGCTGACCAAGGACGCGGTCGAAGGGCCGCGGGCGTTCCTCGAGAAGCGCACGCCGGAATGGAAAGCGCGGTAGAGGCGGAAATCCGGCTAACCGGCAACGTAGATCGCGCATTCTCGACGTGTGCGAGTATCCTTTTCCGTCATGGTTGCAAAGAAGCAAGTGGACGTCGAAGACGGACGTGAAGTGCTTGACGCGGAAGTCGAGATGCCGGCCTCGTGGCAGCAGCGCACGATCGAGCGCCGATTGAGCACTGCGAGGGCACGTGCCCTGGCGCGGAGTTCACGATTCCTGGCCACTGCTCTTGAGCTTGTCGAGGAATCGGGACGTGCTGATTTCACGATCCAGACCCTTATCGACCGGTCGAACCTGAGCCTGCGCGCCTTTTATCAGCACTTTGCCGGCAAGGAAGAATTGCTGCTCGCGCTTTATGAGAACGTCACCAGTCAGTTCACCGAGGGTATCCGGCACGAGGTTGCCGCAGCCGACGGCCCGATGGAACAGCTGGAGGCGTTCTGCCGGGGGTTCCTGTCCCGCGCCGAGTCGTCTGAGAAGCTCGGCGGCCGCGTGATGACGATTTACAACCTCAGCTTGGAGATCGAGCGTCCCGCGGATTTCGCGAAGATCTGGGAGCCGCATCAGAAGCTGCTCACGAAGACCATCACGTCCTGCTCGCGGGCCGGCCTGATCCGCAATGATCTGACCCCCGCACAGCTCACGACGCTGCTGAACTCGACACTCACCGCACTCGCCCAGATCGGCGTCTTCCACCTCGGCGTCAAGGGCGCCGAACTGTCCGAGGATCAGCTGTGGGCGTGGTGCCGCCAAGCGCTGATGCCGCCGCAAGAGCCGAAACCCAGAGCGACGCGGACGAAGTCGCCGAGCCGCACGACTGTGGTACGGCGCGCGAAATAGTCAACGGGGTAGGCCGAGTCCACGCTGGGCGATGATCGTGCGCTGCACCTCGCTGGTGCCCGCGTAGATCGTCGTCCCGAGCGCGAACCGCATCGTGTGGTCGAAGCGGCCGTCCTCCGGTGCGGTCGGCTCGAAATAGCTTCGCAGAGCGTCAGGCCCGACCAGCTCGACGATGTCCTGGCTTGCACGCTCCAACGCCTCGGTACTGAACACCTTGGACATCGGTCCTTCGGCCACCGGGACGAGACCTTGTTCGGCCATCCACACGCAGCGGCGTTGTAGCAGTGTTGACACCTCGAGCTCCATTGCGACACGGGCGATGCGACGGCGTACGTCGGCGTCGTGGATGCGAGACCTGCCATTCGGCGCCACGGTGACCTGTGCCCACCGCTCTGCGTGGTGCAGGAGGCGCTCCAGGTGGGGACCCCAGCCTGAGGCGTGCTCGTCCTGCAGGGACAGGCCCAGAACCTGCCAGCCGCCGTCGACCTCGCCGATACGCCATTCGTCACCGATAGTCACATCGCTGTAGAACGTGATGTTGGTGCGCTCGCCGGATAGCGTCCACACCGCCTGCGCTTCGAAGCCGGCCGTGGCGGTGGGCACCAAAAACATGGTGAGGCCCTTGTGTTTCGGCTTCTCCTGGTCGGTTCGGGCCAACAGGAAGATGTAGTCGGCGATATGTCCATTCGTGGTGAACATCTTGGATCCGTTGATCACCCACTCGTCGCCTTCACGGACCGCCTTCGTGGCCGCTGCGGCGACGTCCGAGCCACACTCGGGCTCGGTGAAGCCCAGAGCGATCGTGATGTCACCGCGCATGGCTCCCGCAAGGATCCGGTCCTGCAGCGCGGGCGTGCCGATCTGGCGGACGATCGAGGCCACCATCCGCGTGGTCTCCGAAAGATAGACCGGTGCGTCGTAGCGCATCATCAGCTCATTGACGACCTGTTCGTCCCAGGCGTCCCGGTCCTGACCGCCGAACTCCTCCGGCCAACTCGGGGCGAACAGGCGCTTGTCGACCAGTCCTCGCGCAAAGTCGTCGTCATGTGCGACGCCGCTGCGATACACCTTCTCCTCGAACTCCGGCGTGAGCACCCCCTCCAGGTGGGTACGGACCTCGTCGCGGAAGGCCTCGGTCTTCGGGTCGAGCTGAAAGTGCATAAACCGTCCGATCTGGTCGAAACTGATACTCTCCGAAATGAGAACAATCATATTCGCATGTGACGGGACCGATCTCGTGGACTTAGCTCTTTCTCCCGAACAAACCCAGCTCGTGGCATCTTTCGCTTCGCTCTACGCGCGAGAGTCGTCGTCGGAACGTGTACGGGCCGCCGAACCGCTCGGCTTCGACCCGGCCCTGTGGCGCGCGCTACAGGAAACCGGCGCGATCGAAATGGCGGTCGACGAGCAGGCCGGCGGATGGGGCGCGTCGATTGCCGAACTCGCTCTCACCGCTGAGCAGTTCGGCAGGGCAGTGGCGTCGGCGCCGGTGATCGAGGCACAAGTTGCGGCCCGGCTCCTGGCCATGTGCGGCGATCCGGGCGCGGAGTTGCTGGCCGATGCGTTGGGCCGCGACCGGCTCATCACTTTCGTTCCGCGGTCGCACGCCGGAACCACTCTCGAGATGGTGCCCGGCGGCATGGTCGCCGACGTGGTGATCGCTCTCGTCGACGGACGCCTGCTGGCGGTTCCGGTCACCGGTCAGCGGGTCGGGATCGAAAATCTTGGCTCGATGCCAGTTGCGGATATCGGCGTCGGTGACGACGCCCGGGTGCTTGCCGACGGGGTTCGCGCCGTCGCATTACATTCGGCTGCCCTTGACCTCTGGCTCACGCTGATCGCCGCGGCACTGTCCGGAGCCGCGGCCAGGGCCGTCGAGATGGGCGTGGAATACGCCAAGCAGCGGCACGCATTCGGCGTCGCGATAGGAACGTTTCAAGCCGTCTCGCATCCCTTGGCTGACAGTGCCACCGCGGCTGACGGAGCCCGGCTGCTCGCGCTGGAGGCAGCATGCGCCTTCGACGACGAGCCCCAGCGCGTCACCGAATTGGCGGCGATGGCGTTCGCATTCGCCTACGAATCGGCACGAGACGCCACCCGGCGGAGTCTGCACATTCACGGCGGATACGGCTTCGGGATGGAAGGCGACATTCAGCTCTACTACCGCCGGGTTCGCGCCTGGGCGCTCGTATACGGCGAGCCGAATGTCGCGCTGGACCGAGTTGCGGACGCACGCTACGGGGTTGTTGCCGGCTGATCCGTGCGCGGGGTGAGAATCGCGAAACTCAGGGTGGCGCGGGCGGCCAACCGGTCCCCGCCGACATCGAACACGTCGACGCCGACAACCACTGTGCGGCTTCCCTTCCGAACGAGCGTGGCCACCGCGCGCGCCGGCCCCGCCACAATCGGTGCCAGGAAGTGGACCGTCATGTCGGCGGTGCCAACACCGTCGCCAAGATCGGCCACTTTGAATGCCAGTTGTCCCGCCGCGATGTCGATGAGCGTTGTCACCAGGCCGCCCTGGAGTGCCCCGCGCATGTTCGCCAGATCGGTCCGGTTGTGCAGGTCGACGATCAAGGTGTCGTCGGTCTCTAGCACGGTGTAGAACGGCATCTGGGCGAACAGATGACCGGGTGTCACCGGCATCGGTTGCGGCTCAGGAAGTGTCAGGCCGTCGAGGTGGTTCACCCTTGTGCTCGGACCTGGTCCTTGACCGCCAGGACCACCGGCGGAGCATCCCGCCAGTCGGGTACGCCGTTCTCTGGGCCCGCAGTCATACGGCCGTCCTCTCGAACCTGGGCCCAATGCGAGTGGTTGAGCTGATGCAGCGTGAAACACGCCTGCAGGGAGTTGTAGAACCCCATGTTGTCGACCGTCTGGTTGACCGACTCCTTGATCAGCAGCGCCGCCATGGTGGGCACGGTGGCAATACGCCGTGCCATCTCGAGAGTTCGGTCCGCCAGCTCTTCCCGAGTGAACACCTTGCTGACCATTCCGAGCCGATGAGCCTCGTGGATGTCGATGGCGTCGCCGGTCAACATGAGCTCCTTGGCCTTGCGCGGCCCGAATTCCCACGGGTGGCCGAAATACTCCATGCCGCACATACCGAGGCGGGTTCCGACCACATCCGCGAACCGGACATCGTCGCTACCGACGATCAGGTCGCACGCCCACATCAACATGAGGCCCGCCGAGAACACGTCACCGTGTACCTGAGCAATGGTGATCTTGCGCAGATTTCGCCACCGTAAGGTGTTCTGGAAGAAGTAGTGCCATTCCTGCAACATGCACATCTCCGCACCCTCCCGGGTGCCACCGTTGATCCGCACCGTCGGATGCTGGTCGGGTCCGGGCCGAAACTCCGCGCTGGCCTGCTTGGACCCGATGTCGTGACCGGAGGAGAACATCTTTCCCTCGCCGGCGAGGATCACCACGCGGACGTTGTCGTCGGCCTCGGCGGCGCCGAAGGCCTCGTCGAGTTCGACCAACATGCCGCGGTTCTGCGCATTGCGTTGTTCGGGACGGTTCAGCGAGATACGTACGATGGCGCCGTCGTCATAGGTTTGCCATTTGAGGAACCGATAGTCGCTCACTGTTCTCCCCTTACCTCGTGTGGTAATCATGTTATCGGCATACGAGAAGCAATATTCTCACAACGCCTCAGGAGGTACTGCCATGACCCAGCTGGGCCGCGGGAATCCGCGCGTAATCCTCTGGGGACCGGGCCAAGTCGGCGTCGGCGCGCTACGAGCGACCATTGCTCATCCTGGATTGGATCTCGTCGGGTTGATCGTGCACTCCGAGGCAAAGGACGGTCTAGACGCGGGTGACATCTGTGGTATGCCGCCCACCGGAGTGATAGCCACGCGGGATAGCGACGCTGCCCTGGCTGTAGACGCCGACGTTGTCGCTTTCTTCGCCTCCGGCGACTATCGGTATCGGGAGGCGGCCGAGGACGTCGCACGCTGCCTGCGCGCGGGGAAGAACGTCGTCTGCACGTCCCTCGTGCCGCTGTGTTATCCGCCGGCCGCCGACCGGGAGACTGTCGAATTGCTCGAACAGGCCTGCCGCGAAGGCGGTACCAGCATGTTCAACAGCGGCGTCGACCCCGGCTGGGCGAACGACGTGATCGCCTTGACGATGACGGGCTTCAGCAGTCGTGTGGACACCATCACGATGCTGGAGATCCTGGACTACGGCCCGATCAACCAACCGGAGATCATGTTCGACTTCATGGGATTCGGTCACCCGCCCGATCATCCGGCACCGCTGTTCGACACGACCCGCCTGGCCGCGCTCTGGGCGCCCATTGTGCACCTGGTCGCCGACGGTGTCGGACTGGCGTTGGACGACGTCGTGACGACCATCGACAAGTGGCTCGCGACGCAGCGCTACGAGGTGGCATCGGGTTGGGTTGAACCCGGCACGATGGGTGGCATGCGGTTCAAGCTCGCCGGGATCGTCGATGGCGAGGAACGCGTGGTGCTCGAACACATCACCCGAATGGGCGAGCAGTCCGCACCCGACTGGCCGCGGCATCCGTCACCGCACGGCGGCTACCGGGTGATCGTCGACGGTCTGCCCACTTACACCGTCGACATCGAGATGCATGGCCGTGGCAACAACATGCGCGGCCTCACCTACGCCACCGTGATGCGCGAACTCAACGCGATCCCGGCGGTCATCGCAGCGCCGCCAGGGTTGTTGTCGACACTCGACCTGCCGATGGTCACCGGACCGATGCGGGGCGGGACCTGGCAGGGTGTATTGCCGCGGAGGGATCACGCGTGACGACGAACGCGGTACCCACGACCTCGGATGATCTGTGGACCGTGATGAGTACGGCGACAGCGGTGCGGCGATACCGCCCCGAACCGGTCGGTGACGACGTCTTGGACAGGTGCCTGCAGGCCGCGTCGTGGGCGCCGTCGGGCGGGAACGGTCAGCCCTGGAAGTTCGTGGTGATCCGCTCGCAGGACATGCGCGACGTCATCACCGCCGCGGCCCACTCGACGTGGGAAGTGATGAAGGACTTCTACCAGATCCCCGACGACCACGGCGCCGACGACCCGAAGACACGCGTGCTGAGGACGATGGCTGAGCATATGCAGATCGGCGGCGCCGCACCCGAGCTGGTGCTCTTTTGCGTTCAGCCGCAACGCGGTACCACTGAGCTGCAACAGGCCGGTTCGATTTTTCCTGCTGTGCAGAACTTCCTGCTCGCGGCCCGCGCACAGGGCCTCGGTGCTGCAATCACGCTCTGGCACGGTCAGTGTGACGCCGAGTTGCGCACGGCGATCGGCATCCCCGCCGACTGGAAGATCGCGACGCTGCTGACGGTGGGATGGCCCCGGGGGGGACACCACCCCGTGCGCCGCAAACCGCTGTCCAAGGCGGCCGTGCTGGATCGGTGGGATCAGCCGTGGAGCAACGGCAGCTGACTGCTAGGCCAAGCCGAAGAAGTTCTTCGCGTTGGTGGACAGCACCTTTCGCTTCGTGGCCTCATCCAGACCCTCGGTCGCCTTGTTGGCGACGGCGGTGCTGTGTGGCCAGTTGGTGTCGTTGTGTGGGTAGTCGGTCTCGAACATGAGCTGATCCTCACCGACGAGGTCGAGGATGCGGAACGCGACAGGGTCGCCGAATGTGGAGAACCAGATGCGGCCTGGTACCTGAGTGCTCGGGGGCTCGGTCAGCAACGGATGAATGTCGCCCCAGGCCCTTCGGTCTTCCCAAACCTCGTCGACGCGCTGCAGATAGTAGGGAATCCAGCCGGCCTGTGCTTCTGCGAAAGCGATCTTCAGCATCGGAAACTGCCTGAGTTTGGCGGAGAACAGCCAATCGACCAGCGCGATGGTGCAGTTGACTGCCATCAACGCACTGGTGACCACGTGCGGCGAATCAGGGGAGGACCTGGTCAGCGACGAACTGGACCCGATGTGAAGCATGATGCCCACATTGTTGCGCTCGCAGGCGGCGAAGAACGGATCCCAGTAGCCGCTGTGGATGGACGGCAGGTCCAGGCGCGCCGGAAGTTCCGAGAAACACACGGCGGGCATGCCCTTGGCCGCAACCCGCTCGACTTCCCGCACGGCAAGCTGGACGTCCCAAAGAGGGATGATGCCAAGCGGGATCAGTCGGCCGTTCGATCCGCCGCCCCATTCGTCGATCTGAAAGTCGTTGTACGCCTGGACACACAGGAGGGCGAGATCCTTGTCCTTGCCATGCAGGAATCGCTGCCCGCAGAAGCGGACGAGCGTGTTCGGAAAACAGGCCGACGCCTCGATACCCGCGATATCCATGTCGGCGAGTCGATCCGCCGGACGGTAGCAACCGGGACGCATCTCGTCGTACGTAATCGGGTCGGTGGTGAGTTCGTCGATCTCGTAGCCGGCCGCTGCGCTGATGAGCGGTATCGGGATGAGGGAGTCCTCGTAGTGCCAGATGTCGGCGTCGCGGCCCTCCTCATCTTCGATGAAGACGACGTCCGACGTGACCGTCGGATCCATGCGTCCCCGGTGGCGAACGATCCGCGGACCGGTGTCGCGGTAGCGTTCGGGCAGTCGGCTGGTCCACAGATCAGCCGGCTCCACCAGATGGTCGTCCGGCGAGACGATCAGAATGTCTGCACTCAACACTGTCTCCTTCGATGACGGCCGTTCGCCCCCGGTTGCGACAACATAATTCCACAAATGAGAATGATCGTTTCCACCGTACCCCATCACCTTGCCGGTTCACACTCGGACGCGACCACGGTCCCGCCGTCATGGCAGTGCTCATTGAGAAGCTATCTTCTCGTTGGGCGGCGGGCACGATTCTCGATGGAGGGACAGGGATGCAGATCCGCGATCACATCGACGGCGAACAAACCGCCATAGTGCTGGTCCCGTCGGGGATAACTGTCAGCTACGCCGAGCTGGACGCACGGGCCAACCAATTGGCGCACTTTCTCCGTCAATCAGGGGTATCTGCCGGAGACACCGTGGCGATTCTGATGGAGAATAATGCGCATGTCCACGCCGCGATGTGGGCGGCGCGGCGCAGTGGGCTTTACTTCACGATCATCAACACACACCTGACCACCCCCGAAATCGGCTACATCATCGCCGATTGTCAGGCCAAGGCGCTGCTGTCTTCACACGCCATGATGACGACCTGTCGTCAACTCATGAGCGAGGTCGAACAGGGCCTGCCCCGCGTGAAGTTGATGGCCGACGATGATCTCGATGACTGGGAGCGCTATCCCGAATGCGTTGCTTCCCAGCCGACAACGCCCATCGAGGACGAAAGCGACGGGCAGCTGCTCCAATACTCGGCGGGGAGCACGGGTCGCCCTAAAGGCATCCGTAGGCCGTTGCGGTCCGCGGGGAGCGGGTTGTCGAGTCTGTCCACGCCTGTATTCGAAGCGTTGGGCATCGGCGCTGGTTCGGTATATCTGAGCCCAGCGCCGACATATCACACTGCCCCTGCGATGTGGACGATGGCGGCACAGGCAGCGGGTGCCACCACGATCGTGATGGAGCGCTTCGATCCGGTCCTGACCCTCAATGTCATTGAGCATCATGGCGTTACGCACGCCCAGTTCGTACCTACGATGTTCGTCCGCATGCTTCGCCTTCCCGAAGACGTGCGTCGGCGGTATGACGTGTCAACTCTGCGTCGGGTAGTGCACGCGGCCGCGCCGTGTCCGCCCGATATCAAGGCGCAAATGATCGACTGGTGGGGCCCGATCGTCGACGAGTACTACGGATCCTCCGAAGGGGCCGGTATCTGCTACATCCGGGCCGAGGAATGGCTCGAGCATCCCGGGTCGGTGGGCAAGCCGCTGCTCGGCACACCGCATGTTCTCGGCCCGGACGGTGCGGAACTTCCCGCCGGAGAGGTGGGCGACCTGTACTTCGAAGGGGGATATCCGTTCGAGTACCTCAACGACGCCACCAAGACAGCGGCGTCGCGCAACACAGAAGGCTGGGTGACGGTCGGAGACGTCGGCTATCTCGACGGGGACGGATATGTGTACCTGACCGATCGCCGGCACCACATGATCATCACCGGTGGCGTGAACGTCTACCCGCAGGAGGCGGAGAATGCTCTCCTGAGTCACCCGCTCGTCGTCGACGCCGCGGTCTTCGGCATCCCCGACGCCGACCTGGGCCAGACGGCGAAAGCGGTCGTTGAACTGGTGGATCCGATCTACATCAGCGATGAGACCGCCGAGCGGTTGGTGAGGTGGCTTCACGAGCGACTCGCCGCCTACAAATGCCCGCGGTCGATTTCGTTTACCCCACGATTGCCGCGCACAGATGCGGGAAAGCTGAACAAACACCCGCTGATCGAGATGTATCGGTAGGCAATGATGGCCAGTAGTGCACGCCGTGAAGTGGCGCTGTGGGATCCGACGTTCACCGAACGAGTCAAGAATGTCGTGGGCCCACTGGTGCGGCGGTACTTCCGGGCCGAGGTGCGCGGTGTCGATCAGATTCCTCCGAGTGGCGGGGTGCTCTTCGTGAGCAACCACTCAGGCGGAATGCTGACGCCCGACGTGTTCGTCCTCGCGACGGCCTACTACGAGCGGTTTGGTTACGGCAGACCTCTCTATACACTTGCCCACTCGATGATCTTGGTGGGCTCGCTCGGCGCTACGCTGCGCCGGGTGGGCGCGATTGAGGCGAGCAGAGGCAACGCCGCTCAGGCGCTCCGGAACGGGGCGGCGGTCTTGGTCTTCCCTGGTGGCGACTACGACGCGTACCGGCCGACGTCAAAGGCCAACGTCATCGACTTCAATGGGCGTACCGGTTATGTGCGCACCGCCCTGGAGGCCGGTGTGCCCATCGTGCCGATCGTGTCGATCGGGGGCCAGGAGAGTCAGTGGTTCCTGTCAAGGGGATCGTGGCTGGCCAAGCGCCTCGGCCTGAGCCGGTTCAGGGCTGAAATCATGCCGCTGACCGTCGGAATCCCCTTCGGTCTAGGCATCTTTGTCCCGAATCTTCCCCTTCCCGCCAAGATAGTGACCGAAGTGCTGGCCCCCATTGACGTCCGCGATCGCTGGGGCGCAGATGCCGATGTGGACGAAGTGGATCGGCACGTCCGTCGACTCATGCAGGACGCCCTTGACGCCCTGGCCGATGGACGCCGGTTTCCCATCATCGGTTGACCCATCGACAGTAGGCAGGTGCCGTCGTGCATCGAGAAGGGCTCCGAGAGGGCTACGGCAGCTTGATCGCCGATGTGTACATCTCGACGATGGGCCGGTAGAGATCGACGTCGTCGAGCTCACTGCCGAGAATCACGGAGTCGCTGGTGGCGATCAGCACCTGGGCGAAGGTCAGCGGCGGGATCAGCAACGTCCCGCCGAGGCGATCGATGCCCTTGACGATGAACTCGCTGAGCTTCTCGACGACCTCGGATCGCTTGGCGGCCACCCGCTCCCGCGCCTCGGGGTTGCGCAACAGGTAGAGCGTGAACTCGTGCCCTAACGCGGCGTGCTCGGTGCCACGGTCTCGACTCAGCTGGCGCCACCGCGCTGCGATCTCATCGAACTCTCGGGCCGTGACCGACTTCGCCGACGCCATCACCTCGGCGAAGTTGTCGAAGTAGCGCCGCCAGTATCGGTCGCTGACCGCCAGGAAAAGCTCCTCTTTGGTGGCGAAGTGCTTGTAGATGGCGCCCTTCGTGTAGCCGGCGGCATGGGCGATGTCGTCGAGTTTGGCTGCCAAGAAACCCTTTTCCGCGAACACGTCCTCGGCGGCGTCGAGCAGCAGCGAGCGGGTGTGCTCCAGTCGCCGCTCCCGCGTCCACCGCTCCGCCATGACGGAATTCTGCCACAGAATCTGAGAAACCCATTGGATACTCAGATTCTCATGAGTATATTTTGACCGAACGCTGTCAGCCCAGAGGAGTTGTCGTGAGCGATGTGTCCCGCGCCAAGAGGTCCACCACCGTCGTCGAGCCGGCGAGGCCCGCCGTCGGCGCCTTGGGCGACGCGCAACGACCGTCCAGCGCGGCGGTCAAGGTGTGGGCGACCGTCGGCGGCGTGCTTCTGGTCCTGCAGCTCTACGTCTGGATCCGGTGGGTCACCGGCCCGTACTTCGTGCGGGTACCCGCCGGCCCCAGCGATCCGCCGGCGTACATGAAGATCTTCCTGACCGCCAACGGGGCCCTGATGTGCGTGGCTCTTCCGGCCGCCATCTGGTGGTTCCTGATCCGGCCCTGGGTGCGTGAGCGTCGTATCACCCTCGACGGCTTGCTGCTGGTGTCTTGCGCCCTCTTCTTCTTCCAGGACCCGCTGCTGAACTATCTGAACACGTGGTGCACCTACAACACCTGGTTGTGGAACCGCGGTTCCTGGTCGTCACACATTCCTGGTTGGGTATCGCCCGAGTCTCCGGGGCGCCAGGTCGCAGAACCGTTGCTGATCAACGCAACCGGGTACGGAATGGTGATGCTGTTGGCGATCGCCGGCTGCTGGTTCATGCGACGGGTGAAGTCCCGCTGGCCGCAGATGAGCAACCCGCGACTCATCCTGATCACCTACGCGGGCGCGATCGTTCTCGATTTCGTGATGGAAGCCGGCTTCATGCTGCCGTTCGGGCTCTACACGTATCCCGGTGCCATCCAATCGGTTTCGGTCTTCGCCGGGACTTACCACCAATGGCCGATCTACGAAGGGCTCATGTGGGGTGGCGTGATGACCGCGCTGAGCTGTCTGCGCTTCTTCACCGACGACCGCGGCAGGACCGTCGTCGAGCGCGGACTCGACAACGTGCGTGGCGGCTTCGCGCGGCAGCAGTTCGTCCGTTTCCTCGCCATCTTCGCCGCCGTGAGCGCGTGTTTCTTCGTGTTCTACAACCTGCCTGCGCAATGGTTCGGCATGCACTCAGACCCGTGGCCCGCCGACCACCAGAAGCGTTCGTACTTCAACGGCGGCATCTGCGGCGACGGCACCGACACTCCGTGCCCGGATCCGGTCATCCCGCTACCGACGAAGCGTTCCGGATTCATCGACGTCAACGGCAAACTGGTGTTGCCGGAGGGAGCCACGATGCCGCCCGTCGTTCCGTTCGAGCGCGCTAGGTGAGCGCTCCGTTCTACCGGCCGGTCGGCGATGAAGTCGACGTCTTTCACGCGGCGGCCCGGCGTGGTTTGCCCGTTCTCCTCAAAGGTCCCACAGGCTGCGGGAAGACCCGCTTCGTCGAAGCGATGGCGCATGAACTCGGCCGCGAATTGATCACCGTCGCAGGCCATGAGGACATGACCTCCGCCGACCTGGTCGGCCGGTTCTTGCTCAAGGGCGGCGAGACGGTATGGGTTGACGGCCCCTTGACACGTGCGGTCCGGCAGGGTGAGATCTGCTATCTCGACGAGATCGTCGAGGCGCGCCAAGACACCACCGTCGTCATCCATCCACTCGCCGATCACCGTCGGGAACTCCCGGTCGACCGGCTCGGCACCACAATCCCCGCAGCCCCAGGGTTTCAACTCGTGATCTCCTACAACCCCGGCTACCAGAGCGTGCTGAAGAACATCAAGGAGTCGACCCGACAGCGTTTCGTCGCAATAGAACTCGACTTCCCGCCCGCCGACGTCGAAATCGACGTCGTTGTTCGCGAGGCCGGCATTGACGATGACACCGCGCGAGCGTTGGTCACCGTCGGTCGAGCGATCCGCAACCTTGAGGGCTCGCCCCTTCGGGAGGTGGCCTCGACCCGGATGCTCATTCTCGCCGGCAGTCTGGTCGCCGAGGGCCTCAGTTTGCACAGCGCCGTTCGCGCGGCCGTCGTCCGAGTTCTCTCCGATGACCCCGACGTGGTCCGTGCGCTCGGCGAGCTGGTCGACGCCGTGCTGCCGTCTGTTGGGTGAATCGGCTGTGCCGCAGCGGTTTCGGCTGCTTGCCACGCATCTCGCGCGGCGGTCGCTCGAAATCGCCGAGGCCGCGCCCGGTGAGGCCGCACACACAGACGGGCGTGTCATCTTCGTGACTGCCGGCGGCTCCGTCGACGATCAGCGACGTGAGGTCCGGCTGCAGGCCGCGCTGCTCGGCGCGGGCAGCCTGGACCCGCAGTTGGTCAAGGCGCTCCGCGGACGGCGAGCGCTGGCGCGACGCTACCTGGCGCTCGAGGGACGCCGGGTGCTCGGTCACGGCGACGCGCTCACCGGTAGTGCCGAGGACTCGCTCGCTGTGGCGTCGGGTCGAACCACCGTCGCCGCCCCACCGCCGTGGTTCGGCATCATCAGGCCCTCGCGGCTGCTGCGAACCCCCGAAGGTCCCGGAGCAGCAGTGACCGACGAGGAGATGCGGCTCGAATTCAACCTCGTCGACCTTCCTGACGAGGACAACGATGAGAACGACGAGACTTTCGAAGAGAGCCGGATACTCAAGCTTTTTCACAACCCCGTGCTCAATGCGACGATGCTGTCGGACTTCCTGCGCAAGGTCTTCGGCGGATCCCGAACCGAGAGTGAGGACGAAGCCGGGGCCGAGATACCCGTACGCGCCATGCGCCGTGTCCAGAGCGCGGGACCGCAAGCCCGACCGCTGCCCACCCGGATCGCGTTCACCGACGCCGGGCGGCCCGGCGCAGCCGTCGGCATGCATGGCGCCCTGCACCCCGAGTGGGATGTCTTCGGCGACCGATACCGCGTCGACTGGTGCCGCGTGATCGACTATCCGATGACGACGTCGGTGAACCCGTCTGCCGGTGCAGTGCCCGACGACCCGGTACTCCGACAACGGCTGGCCCGGGTAGGTCTGGCCCATCGGGCACTACGCCGCCGCGCCGACGGTGACGACCTCGACACCGATGCTCTCATCGACTTCATCGTCGAAATGCGGTCGGGCAACTCACCTCCGGAGAACGTGTACACCGAACGCCGAAAGGCCGCGCGCGAACTTGGCGTCCTCATCCTGGTGGACGCGTCGGGATCGGCCAATGACGCCGATGCCGACGGCCGCGCGGTGCACGAACACCAGCGACGCGCGGCCGGCACGCTCGCCGCCACCCTCGAGGAACTCGGCGATCGGGTGGCGGTCTATGCATTCCGTTCCCAGGGCCGCGACGCCGTCCATCTGCCCGCAATCAAGACCTTCGACCAACGCTTCGGCGGCACCAGCCGTGGCAGGCTGAACCAGATGCAGCCCTCCGGGTATACCCGATTGGGCGCCGCAATCCGGGGTGCGGCGGACATCCTGAAGCGGGACGCGGGTACGCCGAGTCGGCTGCTGGTGGTGCTGTCGGACGGATATCCGTACGACCACGGGTACGAGGGTCGCTATGCCGAGGCCGATGCACACCGCGCACTGTCAGAGTTGCGCGCCGACGGCATTGCGTGTCTGTGTCTTTCGATCGGGACCGCAACGGAGGCAGGCAATCTCGAGCGTGTTTTCGGTGCCGCCTGCCACGCGAGCGCGCCCCGGTTGAGCGATCTCAGCCCCCGCATGGACGAGTTGTTCCTGACGTCGTTGCGGGAACTGTCCGTGCCTACCGGCGCTGCACCAACAGGGTCTGGGCCGAGGTCCCGATGAACCCGTGGCGGTCGAACAACTCCGCGGTGGTCACGCCGACGCCGTCCGGTCCGATGGACCCACGGGCCCGCACGCCGAAATCCTGGCCCGACGGCGAGCGGTGCAAATGCACGCCGGTGTCGGTGTTCATGTAGATGAATCGCTGCGGATCAATCGCTGCGCCAATGCCATTCGCGGAATCGACAACCATCGCCAACCGCTCGAGGTCGGTCGTCGGCTCGTCTTCGACCAGGTTCGAGATGGGGGACATCCAGTAGACCTTCGCCCCGGCGGATTGTTCGTATTGCGGGCGCCATTCCACCGACTCGACGTAGCCGGTGGCGTCCTTCCAGTGCAACTCCAACGGCGCGGTGGGTCCCTCGATCAACGGCGGATAGCGATCGGTGGCGGCATCGGCAGTGTCGGAGGTGGCCAACGCCCACGCGGTCACCCGGGCCACCGCCCGCGGCGGCCCGTCCGGTCGTTCCGCCGACATCTCCGCCGACAGCATCGCGATACGGCTGCCCGGTCTGTCGACCCGAGCGTGCACCCGCATCTCGGAGATCGGAATGGCGCCCAGAATGTCGAGTGTCAGCCGCCCGATCCGCATTCCGCTGGACAACTTCGCTTCGATGGCCTTGGTCAACAGGGCCAACGGCGGTGAGCCATGCTGGATTTCGGGATTCCAGTTGCTGCGGGTGTCGTCGGTGGATGCAAAAACGTCAGCCTCGCCGTCGGTGCCGAGCCGCCGGTAGTAGCAACCGATCATGCGGCCGGTTCGTTGCCGAGATCCTCCGGCCAGCCCGGGTAGGGCGGTGGTGTGCCGCCGTATGCCGGACACAGCGGACGATGACTGCACCAGTCGCACAGTCGCGACGGATTGGGCCGGAAATCGCCTGTGGCACCGGCGGATTGGATTGCCCGCCAGATCGCCATCAGGGTTTTTTCGAAGCGCAGCAGCTCGTCGAGCGCAGGGGTGTAGTCCAGTAGTTGGCCGTCGGCCAGGTAGATCAGTCGCAACCGAGTGGCCAGCACGTCACGGGAACGCAGCAGTGCAACGGCGTAGAACTTCATCTGGAACAGGGCCTTGAACTCCGCCAGCGCCCGGGCCGCCGGCGGTGCCTTGCCGGTCTTGTAGTCGACAACTCGAAGCTCACCGGTGCCGGCCACGTCGATCCGGTCGACGAAACCGCGCAGCAGTGTGCCGTCGGCGAGCTCGACCTCGATGCGCTGCTCACAACTCTGCGGGTCGAACCGGGTCGGGTCCTCGAGCCGGTAGTAGCCGGTCAGCAGGTCTCGCGCCTCGGCCAGCAGCTGGACCCGCTGCTCGTCGGTGAAGTCGGCGGCGAAGTCCGGATGCTCGGCGAGCACCCGGTCCCACGCCGGGGCGACCAGAGACAGCGCAGTGTCCGGCACACGCTCGGCGGCCGGCATTCCGTAGAGCTGCTCGAGGGCCGCGTGCACCACCGAACCGCGCAGCTGGGCGGTCGACGGCGGCTCGGGCAGTCGGTCCACGGCGCGGAACCGGTAGAGCAGTGGGCACTGCTTGAAGTCGGCGGCCCGCGACGGCGACAACGCGGGACGCCGCACCTGCAGCACCTGATCAGACATAACAGCAGCCTAGGACGGTGTGCCGACAAGGTGACGGCACGTGGCACGGCGAGTCCGCTATGGCAGGCTGAACCGCTGTGACCGCCGATCCCGCCCCGCGCCGGACCGGTCCCTTCGTCATCGGGGACCGTGTCCAACTCACCGACGCCAAGGGTCGGCACTACACGATGATCCTGAACCCGGGCAGCGAGTTCCACACGCACCGCGGGGCGATCGAGCACGACGCGGTGGTCGGCCTGCCGGAAGGCAGCGTGGTGAAGTCCACCAGCGGCGACGCGTTCCTGGTGCTGCGCCCGCTGCTCATCGACTACGTGCTCTCGATGCCGCGCGGAGCGCAGGTCATCTATCCCAAGGACGCCGCCCAGATCGTCCATGAGGGCGACATCTTCCCGGGCGCGCGGGTTCTGGAGGCCGGAGCAGGTTCCGGGGCGCTGACGTGCTCGCTGTTGCGCGCCGTCGGCCCCGGCGGGGAGGTGATCTCCTACGAGGTCCGCGACGACCACGCCGTGCACGCGCAGCGCAATGTGGCGACGTTCTTCGGGGAGGACCCGGACAACTGGCGGCTGATCATCGGCGACCTGATCGACTCCGACCTCGACGAGGCCTCCGTCGACCGCGTCGTCCTGGACATGCTGTCGCCTTGGGATGTCTTGGACACCGTCGCCCGGCTGCTGATCCCCGGCGGCGTGTTGATGGTGTACGTCGCGACCGTGACTCAGCTGTCGAAGACTGTGGAGGCACTGCGCGAACAGCAGTGCTGGACCGAGCCGCGGACGTGGGAGACGCTGCAGCGCGGCTGGAATGTCGTCGGCCTGGCGGTGCGCCCGCAGCACAACATGCGCGGCCACACCGCGTTCCTGATCTCGGCGCGCCGGCTGGCTCCGGGCACCGTCACCCCGACCCCGCTGCGCCGCAAGCGCCAGCAGGTCTAGTCGTCGTCGCTGCGGCGGAGCCCGCGCCGCACCGAGAGCAGCTCGATCTCGGGCCGCGCCGCCACCAATCGTTCGGCGGCATCGAGCACGTCGACGACGTGGGACCGCTCGCCGGCGACGATGGACACACCGATACCCGCGCGCCGGTGCAGGTCAGCTGAACCGATTTCGGCCGCCGAGATCGAGAAGCGCCGCCGCAATTCGGCGACGATCGGGCGTACCGCCGCCCGTTTCTCCTTCAGGGAGTGGACGTCACCGAGCAGGACGTCGAATTCCAGCCAGCCGATCCACATTCTAGGGCGTAGGTGTCGGGCTGGCCGGGCCTGCGCCGCCGCGGGCATTGCCGAACGCCAGCAGCATGTCGGCCGTCTCGCGGGACAGCTGCCAATTGCCCCTGTCCTGCCGGAATTCCATCGGGAAGGTGAAATTGCCTGGATTGGCCGGGTTGGAGGTGGTGACATTGATCGATGCCAGCGCATCCTCGGGCCGGCGATCCGACCAACGAACCTCACTGGCCGTGAACGTCAGCGGAGTAAAGCCGCCGTCGCGCAGCGCCGCCGCGAATTTGTCGATGGTCGCGGCGTCACCGGCCGTGGTGTTCTCGACGAGCTGAAGCTTGTCAGCGCCTTTGACTGCCGGATCGGCCAACCGGTAGAGCACATCGGTCAACGCCTCGGGCGCCGGCAGGGGAGCGGCGTTGGCCTCGGGTGGTGCCAGCGGCGTCGACGACTGCTCGAACGGACTTTGCGTCGACTTCGGCTCGGCGTGGTCAGAACACCCCGAGAGGCTGAGCGCCGCCACGATTGTGGCGGCGCTCAGACCTACGAAGAACGGGTGTCGCATCCCGCGGTGGCTCAGCTGGCTCCTGACATCAGCGACAGCGCCGACTGCTTGGTCAACTGCCAGCCCGTCGGGCTGGGGCCCTCGATGAACTGAATGCTCTGGCTCGCGGTCTGACCGTTGGGTGCCGTCGCGGTGACATTGGCCGTCGCGGACGGGCCTTCCTGGTCGATGTCGGCGATGTTGAAGCTCAGCGGGAGCAGGCCCTTGGCCGAGGCGTTGTTGAACGCCCGGTCGGCGGCAATGCCCTCGAACCGGCCCAGGCCGAACTGAATGTAGGAGCCTTTGGAGCCAGAGAACGACCCGCCGCCCTGCAGACCATTGAGTGTGGCAACGAGCTGGCTCTGGAGCTCTGGCGCCGGCGCCTGCGGCATCGGTGCGCCGAAGACGACGGGCTGCACGGCCGGTGCAGGCACCGGCGAGCTGAATGCAACCGACGTCACACCGGCGGCGACGCCGCCGACGATCGCGGCGGCGGCAACGCCCGTGGCTAGGAGTTTCAGGGTCACGGATGTCCTCTCGATCGGCCCGACTCATTAGAAACATTAACAGTGTTGCCAGTGTGTCGAAATTCCCCGCACGCACATGATCGAGGTTGGGCCGGTAGCGTTGAGGTATCCACCGCACCAACTTCCGGGTGTGGGAGAGGAGCGCAACATGAGTGAGGCACAAGAACCCCAGCTGTCCGGCGAAGACGCCGCCGAACTGGAAGAGCTGCGCCGTGAGGCCGCGGCACTGCGCGATCAGCTGGAGAACGCGTTGGGACAGGGCAGCGCCCGCAGTGCGCGTGATGTGCATCAGCTCGAGGCGCGAATCGACTCTCTGGCGTCGCGCAACGCCAAGCTGATGGACACCCTCAAGGAGGCCCGTCAGCAACTGCTGGCTCTGCGCGAGGAGGTCGACCGCCTCGGTCAGCCGCCGAGCGGATACGGGGTGTTGCTGGGTTCCCACGAGGACGACACCGTCGACGTGTTCACCTCCGGTCGCAAGATGCGGCTGACGTGCTCGCCCAACATCGACGTCAAGTCGCTCAAGAAGGGGCAGACGCTTCGTCTCAACGAGGCACTCACCGTCGTGGAGGCAGGCAACTACGAGTCGGTCGGTGAGATCAGCACGCTGCGCGAGATCCTCGCCGACGGCCACCGGGCGCTCGTGGTCGGACATGCCGACGAGGAGCGCATCGTCTGGTTGGCCGAACCCTTGGTGGCCATCGAGGACCTGCCCGCCGACGTGGCGGAGGAACTCGACGATGACGATCTGCGGCCGCGCAAGCTGCGTCCGGGAGACTCGCTGCTGGTCGACACCAAGGCCGGCTACGCGTTCGAGCGCATTCCCAAGGCCGAGGTCGAAGACCTGGTGCTCGAAGAGGTGCCCGACGTCGCCTACAGCGACATCGGCGGCCTGACCCGCCAGATCGAGCAGATCCGCGACGCCGTCGAGCTGCCATTCCTGCACAAGGAGCTGTACCGGGAGTACGCGCTGCGCCCGCCGAAAGGTGTGCTGCTCTACGGTCCGCCCGGTTGCGGTAAGACGCTGATCGCCAAGGCCGTGGCCAATTCGTTGGCCAAGAAGATGGCCGAGGTGCGCGGCGACGACGCCCGCGAGGCGAAGTCGTACTTCCTCAACATCAAGGGCCCGGAGCTGCTGAACAAGTTCGTCGGCGAGACCGAACGACACATCCGGCTGATCTTCCAGCGGGCCCGCGAAAAGGCTTCCGAGGGAACGCCGGTGATCGTGTTCTTCGATGAGATGGACTCGATTTTCCGCACCCGCGGCACCGGTGTGAGCTCCGATGTCGAGACGACGGTCGTGCCCCAGTTGCTGTCAGAGATCGACGGTGTGGAGGGGCTCGAGAACGTCATCGTGATCGGTGCCTCCAACCGCGAGGACATGATCGACCCGGCGATCCTGCGGCCCGGCCGCCTGGACGTCAAGATCAAGATCGAACGGCCGGATGCCGAAGCCGCCCTTGACATCTTCAGCAAGTACCTCACCGAGGAGTTGCCGGTCAACGCAGATGATCTCGCCGAGTTCGGCGGCGATCGGGGGCAGTGCATCAGAGCGATGATCGAGAAGGTCGTCGACCGGATGTACGCCGAGATCGACGACAACCGGTTCCTGGAAGTCACCTATGCCAACGGCGACAAAGAGGTCATGTACTTCAAGGACTTCAACTCGGGCGCGATGATCCAGAACGTGGTCGACAGGGCCAAGAAGTACGCGATCAAGTCGGTCCTGGAAACCGGGCAGAGGGGTCTGCGGATCCAGCATCTGCTCGACTCGATCGTCGACGAGTTCGCCGAGAACGAGGACCTGCCCAACACCACGAATCCGGATGACTGGGCACGAATCTCGGGCAAGAAGGGCGAGCGGATCGTCTACATCCGCACGCTGGTCACCGGCAAGAGCAGCAGCGCCAGCCGGGCCATCGACACCGAGTCGAACCTGGGCCAGTACCTGTAGCGGTACCGACCCAGGCTCGAGTCGTCAGTGCCCGCAGAGCTGCGAGGCGGCGGCGCTGTAGAAGAACGCCGCGTCCTTGGGCTCCACGCCGTCGGTGGTGTTGTCCGAGATGGTCTGCAGCGTGGTGGCCTGCGGCACGCCGGCAGCGATGTCGCTGCAGATGTGCTGGCCCAGCGCCACCGCGGAGGTGACGGGTCCATGCCAGCCGTCATTGGCCAGCGTTGTGATGAACGAGTCCTGATCGGCGAACGCCGGCGACGCCAGCGCCAATCCGAGTCCTGCCGCCGCGATACCGGTGATCACGAGTTTCTTCATGGGTGTTCCCTTCCCAGATGTTGCGCACCTCGCCGATACCGGCGGCGCGCTATGGCCGGAGTGTATGGCGAAGGTGAGCCTTACCGCAGCGTTATCGTCGTCGGCGTCAGTTTGTTACCGGCGCAACTACCGGGGCGAACGTCAGGCTCAGCGCCTCAGAACTCCAACGAGTAGCTGTTGCTGAGGTTGTCCTGGGTGACGTGGGCGTCCCGAGTCGTGGTGTCCACGGTCAGCCGTTCGGTGAGTGTGCGCGTCTCGTAGCTCCACCCCTCGGGCAGATCGAGCCGTCCGGCCAAGTCCGCGAGGGCGGCGAGGGTGAGCCCGCGGTCCACCATCTGGCTGTACGTCTGCATGACCCACCGCTGCCGCTGCGGGTCGACGAGTTCGAAGACCGGCCGGCCGGCATCGAAGGTGAACACCGCCCTGCGGTCGACCCGGTTGACGGTGTACGGCGCGGGGCTCATCGAAGACAGCTTGACCGTGGCCTGCCGGATCATCGCGATACCGCCGAAGGTCTTGATCTCCTGGTTGTCTTGCGCGGCTTTCGCGATGCTGCTCATCAGCCAGTAACGGGGACCGTTGAGAAGTGCCGCGACGGCGCCGTTCTCCTTGGCGATCGCCTCGGCGTCGAGCTTGCTCCACAACTCGGCGGGGCAGTCGTTGAGCGGAAAGCTGTTGTAGACGGTCGCTTCCGGCCCGTCTGCGCCGGCCGTGACGAGCAGCACCTCGCCGTAGCGCTTGTCGAACACGTCATCACGCTCGGTCATCGCCGGCCTCCATCTCCAGATACGCGTCGCGGCCGGCCAGGCTCACGGCGACGTCGGCTATCAGTGGATCGAAGAACCGCTGCCGGTACAGCGGGTCGACGCTCGTGCTGACGGTGAAGTACAGCCCGGACAGCACCGCCACGAACAATGAAGTGTGCACCACGGTCTGGGGGATCGGAACATGGATGCCGAACCACGTTCCAGCACAAGGCGGTTGGCCGACCGGGCAGGACTGCTCGGCCGACCACAGCACCGTGACGTCGTCCGGTATCGCGATGGTGCCCAGCGCCAGGAAGAACACGAACAGCCCGGTGGTGAAGAACACCACTTGGATCGCCTGCGCGACCACCATCACCGCGACGACGTTGCCCTGTTCGGCCAGCGACAAGGGCGTGCGGTCCGGCTCGGTCTCGGTGGCCAGCGGAGTTCCGGCCAGCAGGACGACGCTGTCATGCCGTCCCGAGCGGTCGTCGCGCAGCGCCTGCACCTCGTCGCGAATGGTCACGACCATGAACACCAGTGCCACCAGGGCCAGGAAACCGATTGTCTGCCATAGCCTTTCACGTGTCATTCGAGCCGAGAGCTGCCACAGCTCACCGGTGAAGTACACCACCACCGTCAGCATCAGCAGCGGCAGGGCGCGGCTCATCAGTGTTCCGAGCGCGCCGAATTGCACCCAGGCAAACCGGAAGGCCCACAGGACAATTGACCCGATACCCAGGTACGTCAGCCACACCGCGAGCAGTGCGACGATCCCGAAGCCGGCCACCTCGGCCGCAGTGAGCCCCGTCCAGCCGCGGTCGACGAGCGGTAAACCGATCACGAACAACGCCATCACGAACAGCGCCGCACTGCGCCGCCCGGCTTCGCTGCGCGTCGTGCCTGCGCGGTGGAGCAGGTAGAGCACGAACGGGGCGGCGGTCAGCACGGCGGCCATGGCGCCCAGCCGCAGCACGGTGCCGATTGCGACCTGACCGTCGCTGAAATCGGCGACCAGCGCCGTCACGGCGATCAGCGCACCGATGCCGCTGACCACCGGTGCCGACCGCGCGATCAACCGTCGCGAACGCACCCGTCGGGTGAGCACCAGCGGCAGACCGCGGGCCAGAAACCACTCCTGCACATCACGCCTGGTGGCGGCCGGCATGTCAGCGACCTCGCCGCGACGAGCGGTAGCGATCCCGCGCCACGAGAGTGAGCCGCAGGTCGGCCAGCAGCGGGTCGAGGAATTGTGCGCGGTATTCCTTATCGGTGACCGCCTTGGCCGCCAGATACATGAACGTGATGGCCGTCAGCATCATGGTCGTCTGGATCAGCGGGTCGGGGACCGGCAGCGTCATGCCGAGAAAATGACCGTCGTTGCGGCCGCTGTCGCGGGTCCATGAGGCCAGCAGGGGCGGACTCAGCACGATCAACCCGAGCACGAAGAAGATGGCCCCGGTGGCCAGCGCGACCGTCAGCACCTGACCCACCTGGGAAGCCGCGACGACGAACACCACGTTCGCCCGTTCGGTGCGGGACAGTGGGTCGACGCCGGGTTCGTCGGCGATGCCCTCGAACGGCGTGCCGGCCAGGCGGTCCACGTCCTCGGGGGCGGCTTCGGGCTCATCGACGATCGGGCGGACCCGTTCCAAAGTGCTCGAGACGAGGAACGCCGCGGCGATCGCGAACAGGAACCCGATGGCCAGCCACAGCCGTTGGCGGCTGACGATCGCGGCCATCAACCAGACGTAGGTGTTGAAGAACACCAGGAAAGTCAGCAGCACGACCGGCAGGGCACGGACGAACATGCCGGTGGCAAGGGCGAGGTTCGACATGGTGTCGCGGGCGGCCCAGCCCGCAATCGAGCCGACGCCCGACGCCGTGGCCACCACAATCACCGCGACGGTGATCGCCGTAAGGGTCAGGTTCACCGTGACCCGCGGGCTCGGACCGCCGAACACGCAGCCGAGGATGATCACCGCCAGCGCGAGGTTGGCGGCCACTACTCGCCGCAGCGGGCTGTCGATCCGCGACACCAGCCAGCCCACCAGGGCCGCCACCGGCAACACCAGCACGACGAGCGCCAGGAGGAATCCCTCGGCGACCGTCGGTCTGCCATCGATGTCGATGGTGTGTTTGCCCGACAGCTTGACCACCAGGATCGAGTTCACCGCGAAGACCGCCACGCCGGCCAGTGCCGGCGCCGACCGGCCCCACACCCGCCGCAGCAGGGTGCCGCGTCGCACCACCGCCGGGAGACCTCGAACCAGAAACCAGCGCTCTTCGGCGTAGCGGTCCGGTGATGTCATCGTTGCGCGGCTCCGATGTGGGCTTTCGGGTCAGGTCACCCTAGCCGGAAGAGGCACCGTCCACGCGCCAGGCGCGCGACACCGTCCCCCGTGTGCCCCGTAGGCTGGCGCCCATGCAACGGATCATCGGGACCGAGGTCGAATACGGCATTTCTTCGCCGTCCGATCCGACCGCCAATCCGATCCTGACCTCCACGCAGGCGGTGCTGGCCTATGCCGCGGCCGCCGGGATCCAGCGGGCCAAGCGCACCCGCTGGGATTACGAGGTGGAGTCGCCGCTGCGGGACGCCCGCGGATTCGACCTCAGCCGCTCGTCAGGACCGCCGCCGATCGTCGACGCCGACGAGGTCGGCGCGGCGAACATGATCCTCACCAACGGTGCCCGGCTCTACGTCGACCACGCGCACCCGGAGTACTCGGCGCCCGAGGTCACGGACCCGATGGACGCTGTGATCTGGGACAAGGCCGGCGAACGCGTCATGGAGGCGGCGGCGCGGCATGTGGCCAGCGTGCCCGGTGCGGCCAAGCTGCAGCTGTACAAGAACAACGTCGACGGCAAGGGTGCGTCCTACGGGTCGCACGAGAACTACCTGATGAGCCGTCAGACGCCGTTCTCGGCGGTCATCTCGGGCCTGACGCCGTTCATGGTGTCGCGCCAGGTCGTGACGGGTTCCGGCCGTGTCGGCATCGGCCCGTCCGGCGACGACCCGGGCTTTCAGCTCTCTCAGCGCGCCGACTACATCGAGGTCGAGGTCGGCCTCGAAACCACCCTCAAACGCGGCATCATCAACACCCGCGACGAGCCGCACGCCGACGCCGACAAGTACCGCCGCCTGCACGTGATCATCGGCGATGCGAATCTCGCCGAGACGTCGACCTATCTCAAGGTGGGCACGACGTCACTGGTCCTGGACTTGATCGAGGAAGGCCCCAAATTCGGCCTCGACCTGTCGGATCTGGCCCTGGCGCGCCCGGTGCACGCCGTCCACGTGATCAGCCGGGACCCATCGCTGCGGGCCACGGTGGCACTCGCCGACGGCCGGGAACTGACTGCACTGGCCATCCAGCGCATCTACCTGGACCGGGTGGCCAAGCTGGTGGACGCCCGCGACCCCGACCCCAGTGCCTCGAAGGTCGTCGAAACCTGGGCGCACATCCTTGACCTGCTCGAACGCGACCCGATGGAATGCGCCGAGCTGCTGGACTGGCCGGCCAAGCTGCGCCTCCTGGAAGGCTTCCGGCAGCGGGAGAACCTCGGCTGGTCGGCGCCGCGACTGCATCTGGTCGACTTGCAGTACTCCGACGTCCGGCTCGACAAGGGTCTGTACAACCGGTTGGTGGCTCGCGGATCGATGAAACGTCTGGTCACCGAGCAACAGGTGATCGACGCCGTCGACAACCCGCCGACCGACACCCGGGCGTACTTCCGCGGCGAGTGCCTGCGCCGCTTCGGTGCCGACATCGCCGCGGCCAGTTGGGACTCGGTGATCTTCGATCTGGGCGGTGATTCGCTGGTGCGGATTCCGACGCTGGAACCGCTGCGCGGCAGCAAGGCTCATGTGGGCGCGCTGCTCGATTCGGTCGACAGCGCAGTGCAACTCGTGGAACAACTGACGACCTGACGTTCGTTAGAGGGAGCAATACCGGTCTCGACCGGTAGTGTGGAAGAACCGGCGGCCCGTGCCGAATGGCACGACACAGTCGCCGATCACGAGCAGGAGGCAGCGATGGCTCAAGAGCAGACCAAGCGTGGCGGCGGTGGCGGCGAGGATGACGACCTCGGCGGCGCCGGAGCCGGCGGGCAAGAGCGTCGCGACAAGCTCGCTGAGGAGACCGACGATCTGCTGGACGAGATCGATGACGTCCTGGAAGAGAATGCTGAGGACTTCGTGCGCGCATACGTCCAAAAGGGCGGACAGTGACCTGGCCGTTCACTGATCGCCTGGCCACCAGTTCACCCCTGACCGATCTGTCTTCGTTCTCTGATCACCTGCGGCGCGAAGCTCCGCACCTGTTGCCCACCAGCACCGGTGCAAGCGCTGCGCTGCCCGGTGACGCACTGCCGCACGGCACCACGATCGTCGCCCTGAAATACCCCGGTGGCGTCCTGATCGCCGGCGATCGCCGTGCCACGCAGGGCAATATGATCGCCAGCCGCGACGTGCAGAAGGTGTACATCACCGACGACTACACCGCGACCGGCATCGCGGGTACCGCGGCCATCGCCGTCGAATTCGCCCGCCTCTACGCAGTCGAGTTGGAGCACTACGAAAAGGTCGAGGGCGTCCCGCTGACCTTTCCCGGCAAGGTGAACCGGCTCTCGACCATGGTGCGCGGCAATCTCGGTGCGGCACTGCAGGGATTCGTCGCGCTGCCGCTGCTGGTGGGGTACGACCTCGACGCCGCGGACCCCGAAGCGGCCGGACGAATCGTGTCGTTCGATGCCGCCGGCGGCTGGAACATCGAAGACGAGGGCTACCACTCGGTCGGTTCTGGTTCACTGTTCGCCAAGTCATCGATCAAGAAGCTCTATCCCGCTGTCACCGACGCGGATTCGGCGTTGCGGGCGGCCGTCGAGGCGCTCTACGACGCCGCTGATGACGACTCGGCGACCGGCGGTCCGGACCTCGTGCGCGGCATCTTCCCGACCGCCGTCACCATCGGGGCTGAGGGCGCCGCCGAGGTGACCGAGCAGCGCATCTCGGCGCTCGCTCGTGAAGTCATCGAAAACCGTTCCAGAACAAATACATTCGGACCCGGCAAGGGGCCCAGCAACGAAGCACCACGGGTGGACTAAGTGAGCTTCCCATATTTCATTTCGCCTGAGCAGGCGATGCGTGAGCGTTCCGAGCTCGCGCGCAAGGGTATTGCCCGCGGGCGCAGCGTGGTCGTACTCGCCTATGACTCCGGTGTGCTGTTCGTCGCGGAGAACCCGTCGCGCTCACTGCAGAAGATCAGCGAGCTCTACGACCGGGTCGGCTTTGCGGCTGTCGGCCGGTTCAACGAGTTCGACAATCTGCGCCGCGGTGGCATCCAGTTTGCCGACACGCGCGGGTATGCCTACGACCGTCGCGACGTGACCGGGCGCCAGCTCGCCAATGTCTACGCGCAGACTCTCGGGACCATCTTCACCGAACAGGCCAAGCCCTATGAGGTGGAGCTGTGTGTAGCCGAGGTAGCCCACTACGGCGAGACGAAAGCCCCTGAGCTGTATCGGATCACCTACGACGGCTCGATCGCCGACGAACCGCATTTCGTCGTCATGGGCGGCACCACCGATCCGATCATCACCGCGCTCAAGGAGTCCTACTCCGAGAACGCCGCGCTCGGTGACGCGGTCGGTATCGCCGTCGCGGCGTTGCGGGCCGGTATCAACGGCGCGAGTGGAAGCGGAAGCGGCACCGCGTCGGCCGAGCCGCGGGTACTCGGGCCCGCCACGCTCGAGGTGGCCATCCTGGACGCCAAGCGACCACGACGAGCGTTCCGGCGGATCACCGGCTCGGCGCTGGAAGCCTTGCTGCCCAAGACCGAGGACGCGCCCGCCGCGGAGGAAAACTCCTGACGCAGCTCGTCATCGGCGCCAGCGGGTTCCTCGGCTCCCATGTGACGCGCCAGCTGGTGGCCAGTGGTGCAAACGTGCGGGTGATGCTGCGCAAGACCAGCTCGACGAAGGCGATCGACGATCTCGAGGTCGAACGGCACTACGGCGACGTCTTCGACGACGACGCCCTGCGCGCGGCGATGAGCGGTTGCGACGTCGTGTACTACTGCGTGGTCGATGCACGGATGTGGCTGCGTGATCCGGCGCCGTTGTTCCGGACGAATGTCGAGGGATTACAACACGTGCTGGACGCCGCGGTCGAGGCTGGCCTCGAGAAGTTCGTGTTCACCAGTACCACCGGCACTTTGGCCGTCAGCGACAGCGGGCCGGTCACCGAGGACGATCCGCAGAACTGGACCGGTGGCGGTCCCTACATCGAAACGCGGATTCAGGCCGAGGATCTGGTGCTGCGCTATGCCCGTGACAAAGGGCTGGCCGCAGTTGCGATGTGCATCTCCACCACCTACGGCCCCGGCGACTGGCAGCCCACGCCGCACGGGTCGCTCATCGCTCAGGTCGCTGCGGGTCGTTTCCCGTTCTACCTCGACTTCTCCTCGGAGGTCGTCGGGATCGAAGATGCCGCGCGCGCAATGCTTCTCGCGGCCGAGCGCGGCCGACCGGGGGAGCGTTACATCGTCTCAGACCGGTACCTCAGCTCCCGCGAGGTGCACGAGATCGCCGCCAGCGCTGTCGGAGCGCCGCGTCCTCGCATCAAGATTACGATGCCCGTGCTGTACGCCGCCGCCCACGCCAACGACTTCGCATCGAAGCTGTTGCGCCGCGACCTGCCGTTCGCTGTGGTGGGATTGCGGATGGCGCAACTGATGTCACCGCTGGACCACGGTAAGGCCGAACGTGAATTGGGCTGGCGGCCCGAGCCGGTCGAGGAGTCGATCCGCAAGGCCGCCCGGTTCTTCGTCGGGCAGGCACGCGGCTAGCCCGCGACCCGAATGTGCTCGCGATCGCCGGTGATGACCGCGAGAATATTGCGCCAGGCGTCGGACGGCTCGTTCAGCACGTCACTGTGCGACGACAGGCCGCCCATCGGACCGCCGGTGAGGCGGCGACCGGCGGCCAGCGGAATGACCCCCGGTAGCCGGTCGGGGTCCGCGCCGTGCGGACCGAGCGGGATGCCCTGCACCAGACCGATCGGGTCGGCGGGTGCGGTGATGGAGAACCGTAGGACGTCGCGATTCCGGTTGTGCCAGTCCGACGGATCGCGAACGCCCACACCGGCGCCCGCGGCCTCGACATAGATGACCCGGTCGGCCGTCAGGCCGAAAGTTTCTGCTGTACCCAGGATCGACCCGCCGTAGGAGTGGCCGATGTAGGTCACCGGCATCGAGCCGGCCCGCCGTTCGACGTCTTCGCTGAACGCCACCAGGCGCGGCGCCATTCGCAGGGCGTAACGGGGATCGGCGGCGTCGGCCACCCCTGCGGCCAGTTGACCGGTCGGGAAAGGCCCCCCGAGGTAGGTGATCATCGCGACGTCCCCGTTGGCTCCGGCGACGAAGCGACGGGCGGTCGCCACGTCGTCGGCCGCTCGGTCGAAGGTGGTGTTGAGCCCGGGCACCAGCACCCCAAGGGCGCGCGCGTGGCTCAGGTCGCCCGACAACTCGATGAACGACTGCCGCTGCGGGTCGAACCCGAGGATCTGGCGCGACACCCGGCGCTCGCGGTTCAGGGGATCGGGAACGTCGCCGAGCAGGCTTTCGTAGTAGCTGATGCGAGCCCGCGCATCGTGGTCGTACGCGGCGACGGCCGCGGCCCGCAGCGCCGAATCGGCGTGCAATGTCGCCCAAAGGCGTTCGGCGTCAGCCGCTTCCAAAGTTGGCGCGACCGCGGCGCGCAACTTGACGTCGTCGGGCACTTCGATGCCGCGGAGCTCGTCGAGGATCGCGTTGGCGATGTTGATGCGATTGGCTGCAACGCGCATCTCCCACGGGACACCATCGGTGTTGCCCACCTCGAGGGGCTTGCCTTCGACCAGCCGACGGCGCTCGGAGTCGGACATCGCCGCGACCGAGGCGGCGATGCTGTCCTGACTCATGTGCGGCCAGTCGCCGACCGGACTGCCGGTGACTCCGGCGGGACGAACCGGTGCCGGACCCGCGGTCGCGGTCTCGAAGGCGGCGCCGATCGCCCTGGCCGCTTCGGCATCGGCCGCGCCGAGCGCCGACAACGCGCCCTGCAGGAGGCGGGTCAGCTCGGCTGCCCGCACGTCGAGCATCTCCCGGGCGGCCGAAACGGCGCCACCGCTGCAGGCCACCAGCAGGGCCGACGGTGTCGACGGCGGACCCACCGTGCCGTCGTCGCTGACCTGACACCCTTCGTCGCGGGCGTCGGCTACCACCGCCAGGACTCGATCGCGTCCGCGGGTGAGGACGTCCGCGGCGTCCCGAGCCTCGGCCGCGGCCAGAATCAGGGCGCGACACACCCCGCGCAGTTCCGTGACTGTCGGGCCGAGCGCCGCACGGGCCGTGCCGGCGGCCGTACCGGTGAACACGCCGACGCTGCCCGCCACCGCGTCGTCAATCGCGTCTGCCCGCGCCTGCAGCCGGCCTGCGGCGTCGTCCCAGTCACCGGCCAATTCGAGCAATGCGTGCGGTCGCCAGGTGAGCACCTGCGAAACGCCCGGACCGCTCACGGCTGTTGCAGCTGCTCGGCGGTGACGTCGTCGGCGGCACCGAGTTCTGACACCGACCGGCGCACCGAGCAAACCCAATCCCGCAACGTCGTCTCGAGTCGGTGCACGTCAGCAGTGACGCGTGCCGGTTCACCCGAATTGCCCAGCGCAGAACCGGGCAACCCGTCGATGTCGCGAATCGCAACCGCCGCGAGCTCGCCCGCGGCGTGCGTCAGCCGGTCCAGCAGCACCCCCAGGGCTGCGGGATCGACGACGATGCGCTCAGGCACGGCTCATGCTGACATGTCCCGCGCCAGCGGTTTTTCCGCCATCCACAGGGATTTCGAACGTGTTTCGCCCCCTGCTTGCCCACCACTGGTGCAACGCAACCAGTAGGCTCGGTGTCGTGCAGCGGAGAATCATGGGCATCGAAACCGAATTCGGTGTCACCTGCACGTTCCACGGCCATCGTCGGCTCAGTCCCGACGAGGTCGCCCGGTACCTGTTCCGCCGGGTGGTGTCGTGGGGCCGCAGCTCGAACGTGTTCCTGCGCAACGGCGCGCGCCTGTACCTCGATGTGGGAAGCCACCCGGAGTACGCGACCGCCGAGTGCGACAACCTGACGCAGCTCGTCACTCACGACCGCGCCGGTGAACGGGTGCTGGAGGACCTGCTCATCGACGCCGAACAGCGGCTGGCCGACGAAGGCATCGGCGGGGACATCTACCTGTTCAAGAACAACACCGATTCGGCCGGAAACTCCTACGGCTGCCACGAGAACTACCTGATCGTGCGCGCCGGCGAGTTCTCCCGGATCTCCGACGTGCTGCTGCCGTTCCTGGTCACCCGCCAGCTGATCTGCGGTGCGGGCAAGGTGTTGCAGACGCCCAAGGCCGCGACGTTCTGCCTGTCCCAGCGCGCCGAGCACATCTGGGAAGGGGTGTCCAGCGCGACCACCCGTTCCCGCCCGATCATCAACACCCGCGACGAGCCGCATGCCGACGCCGAGAAGTACCGCAGGCTGCACGTGATCGTCGGCGACTCCAACATGTGCGAGGCAACGACCATGCTCAAGGTCGGCACCGCCTCGCTGGTGCTGGAGATGATCGAAGCCGGTGTGGCGTTCCGCGACTTCTCGCTGGACAACCCCATCCGCGCCATCCGCGAGGTCAGCCACGACCTCACCGGCCGCCGACCCGTTCGGTTGGCCGGCGGTCGCCAGGCCAGCGCGCTGGATATCCAGCGCGAGTACTTCGCCCGCGCGGTGGAGTACCTGCAGACCCGCGAACCCAACACCCAGATCGACCAGGTTGTCGACCTGTGGGGCCGCCAGCTCGACGCCGTCGAGAGCCAGGACTTCGCCAAGGTGGACACCGAGATCGACTGGGTGATCAAGCGCAAGCTGTTCCAGCGCTACCAGGACCGTTACAGCATGGAACTGTCCGACCCGAAGATCAGCCAGCTCGACCTCGCCTACCACGACATCAAGCGCGGCCGCGGGGTGTTCGACCTGCTGCAGCGCAAGGGTTTGGCGACCCGGATCACCACCGACGAAGAGATCGAGGCCGCCGTCGACACGCCCCCGCAGACGACGCGGGCCAAGCTGCGCGGCGAGTTCATCAGCGCCGCCCAGGAGGCCGGCCGCGATTTCACCGTCGACTGGGTGCATCTGAAGCTCAACGACCAAGCGCAGCGCACGGTGCTGTGCAAGGACCCGTTCCGCTCGGTCGACGAGCGGGTGAAGCGGCTCATCGCGAGCATGTGACGAGCGCGCCGCGCGAGCGGCGCGCGCATCCCGGCTAAGGTTTTCCGAGTGGCGACATCCAAAGTCGAGCGGTTGATGAACCTCGTCATCGCGCTGCTGTCCACGCACGGCTACATCACCGCGGATCGCATCCGGGCCAGCGTCGCCGGCTACGCCGACAGCCCCAGCGATGAGGCGTTTTCTCGGATGTTCGAGCGCGACAAGAACGAGCTGCGCGATCTGGGCATCCCGCTGGAGACCGGACGGGTGTCGTCGTTCGACCCCACCGAGGGTTACCGGATCAACCGAGACGCGTACGCATTGCCCGACATCGAACTCACCGACGAGGAGGCGGGCGCGGTCGCGATCGCCACCCAGTTGTGGGAATCGCCGGAGCTGATCACCGCGACCCAGGGCGCGCTGCTGAAGTTACGGGCCGCAGGCGTCGACGTCGATCCCGATGCCGCCGTCGCGATCACCACCGCGTCGGGTCCGCCCGGTCTGCGTGGATCGGAGGATGTGCTGGGAAACCTGTTGTCGGCCATCGATTCCGGTCAGCCGGTGCAATTCCGGCACCGGTCGCTGCCCACCGATCCCTACACCGTGCGCACGGTGGAACCGTGGGGGGTCATCACCGACCGGGGTCGCTGGTATCTGGTTGGGCACGATCGGGATCGCAACGCCACCAGAACATTTCGGCTTTCGCGTATCGGCGCCGACATCAAAACCGTCGGCGCGCCGGGATCGGTCACCCGGCCGGACGGCGTCGACCTGAGAGCGATCGTCGACCGGGCGATCGGGGAGGCGCCCAGTGGGGTGCAGGCATCGGTGTGGGTGGCCGACGGGAAAGCAATGTCGTTACGCCGCAACGGTAAATCGACGGGTACCCGCATCATCGGTGGGCGCCCCGGTGAGGTGATCGAGCTCGACATCGGCACCCGCGACCGGCTCGCCCGCGAGGTCGCCGGATACGGGGCCGACGCGCTGGTCCTGGAACCGGCCGCGTTGCGCGACGACGTGATGCAGCGGTTGCAGGCCCAAGCGAGGGTGCAAGCATGACTCCCGTTTCGACGCGCCTGGTGCGGCTGCTGAACATGGTGCCGTACCTCAAGGCCAACCCGAGCATCACCTACGACGAAGCCGCCGCCGACCTCGGCGTGACCCGCAAGCAGCTTCAGCAGGACCTCGATCAGCTCTGGATGTGTGGCTTGCCGGGTTATGGGCCCGGCGACCTGATCGACTTCGAGTTCTCCGGGGACTCGATCAAAGTGACGTTCTCCGCCGGGATGGACGAGCCGCTGCGGTTGACCTCGCCGGAGGCAACCGGGCTCCTGGTCGCCCTGCGGGCGCTGATCGACATTCCCGGCGTCGTCGATCCACAGGCCGCGCTGTCCGCGATCGCCAAGATCGAGTCGGCGGCGGGCACCGTCGGCCACGACCACACCCATGCCGTTACCGCGGTGGAGGAACGAGCGCCCATCGAGAGCGACACCGCCGCCGCGGTGCGCGCGGCGGTGCGCGACGGACGCGCGCTGAACATCGAGTACTACTCGGCCTCCCGGGACACCCTGACCAGCCGCGTCGTGGACCCGATCCGGGTGGTTCTGGTCGGCGATCACAGCTATCTGCACGCCTGGGCGCGCGACGCCGACGGCGTCCGGTTGTTCCGGTTGGACCGGATCGTGGAGGCGACGGTTCTCGACCAGGCCGCGATCCCACCCGAGCCGGCCGTGCAGGCACCGCCGGATACCTCGTTGTTCGACGCCGACCCGGCGCTGCCCGCCGCGACATTGCTGCTGGCCCCGACCGCCTCGTGGATGCTGGAGTACTACCCGATGCGCATCCTCGAGGAGCTGCCCGACGGGTATCGCAAGGCCACGATGACCTATGCCTCCGAGGAGTGGATGTGCCGGGTGCTGCTCGGATTCGGCGCCGAGGTCCGGGTATTGGGGCCTGACTCGCTGCTGACCCGGGTGCGCGATAGCGCGGCCGCAGCGTTGGCCGCGTATGCCGACCTCGACGGCTGACCTGCATAGCGGCTTGTCATGGGGCCGGTGCGGTAGCATCGAGACAACTCCTGGAGGTGACCAAATTGGGTGCTCTACAACCGTGGCACTGGCTGATTCTCATCGCGGTGGTCGTGCTGCTCTTCGGTTCGAAGAGGTTGCCTGATGCCGCCCGCTCGCTGGGCAAGTCGATGCGCATCTTCAAATCAGAGGTCAAAGAGCTGCAGAACGAGCACAAGACGGACACTCCCGTCACGCCCGCCCAGCCGCCCACCCAGGTGCAGTCCGAGCGCGTCGAGGCTCCGGTGACCCCACCGGTGCAGGGCCACACCGACGCGAAACCGGCCTGAACCGACGACGCAGGGGCGTCCACACGCCCGTAGTCAGCCGCTGCCGTGCGCACTCCTAAATTCCTGACGCGGCTGGACCCTCGACAACGCCGCAGCCGGGTCAACCCGGACGGGACGATGTCCCTCGTCGACCACATCCGGGAACTGCGGACCCGTTTGTTGATCGCGATGGGCGCTGTCGCGTTGACCACCATCGTCGGTTTCCTCTGGTACAGCCATGGGCTTTTCGGCCTGGAGAGCCTCGGCGAATGGCTGCGGGAGCCGTACTGCTCGCTACCGCAGTCGGCGCGCGCCGATATCAGCGCCGACGGCGGTTGCCGTCTGCTGGCGACCGCGCCGTTCGACCAGTTCATGCTGCGGCTCAAGGTGGGGCTGACCGCCGGAATCGTGCTGGCCTGCCCGGTGTGGCTCTACCAGCTGTGGGCGTTCATCACCCCGGGCCTGTACCGCAACGAGCGCCGCTTCGCATCGGTGTTCGTCTTCTTCGCGGCGCTGCTGTTCGTCGCCGGCACGGTGCTGGCGTACTTCGTCCTGTCGAAGGCGCTGCACTTTCTGCTCACCGTCGGCAGCGATGTCCAGGTGACCGCGCTCTCCGGCGACCAGTACTTCGGGTTCCTGATCAACCTGCTGCTGATCTTCGGCGTCAGCTTCGAGTTCCCGCTGCTGATCATGATGCTGAATCTGATCGGGGTGCTCCCGTACGCGAAGCTCAAATCGTGGCGGCGCGGATTGATCTTCGGCGTGTTCGTGTTTGCCGCCTTCGCCACACCCGGCTCGGATCCGTTCTCCATGCTGGCGCTGGGCCTGGCGCTCACGCTGCTGCTGGAGTTCGCCATCCAGGCCGCCCGGCTGCACGACCGGCGCAAGGCCAAGCGCGAGGCACTGGCCGAGATTCCCGACGAGCAGGCCGCACCCATCGAGGCGCCGGAGCCGGTGACTGCACCGGCGACGTATGCGGCACAGCATGACGACATCACCTGAGGCCGGCGGGCAGGAGCGCAGCGACCCGGGGAATGAGGCCGGCGGGCTGGAGCAGTTCACCGAGCTGCTGACGTTCCGGCTTGATCCGTTCCAGGTCCAGGCGTGTGAGGCGCTGGAGCGCGGCCACGGTGTTCTGGTGTGCGCCCCGACCGGCGCGGGCAAGACGGTGGTCGGTGAGTTCGCAGTGCACCTGGCGTTGAAGGCCGGCCGAAAGTGCTTCTACACCACACCGATCAAGGCGTTGAGCAACCAGAAGCACAACGACTTGGTGCGCCGTTACGGCGCGGAGAACATCGGTCTGCTCACCGGCGACCAGTCGGTCAACGGCGACGCCCCGGTGGTGGTGATGACCACCGAAGTGCTGCGCAACATGCTGTACGCCGGATCTGATGCGCTGCAAGGGCTTTCGCATGTCGTGATGGACGAGGTGCACTTCTTGGCCGACCGGATGCGGGGCGCGGTGTGGGAGGAGGTGATCCTGCATCTGCCCGACGACGTACGTCTGGTCAGCCTGTCGGCCACAGTCAGCAACGCCGAGGAATTCGGCGGCTGGATCCAGACCGTACGTGGCGACACCACCGTCGTCGTCGACGAGCACCGGCCGGTTCCGTTGTGGCAGCACGTGTTGGTGGGCAAGCGGCTCTTCGACCTATTCGATTACGACCGGGAAGGCAAGCAGCACCTCGTCGATCCGGAGCTGATGCGCCACATCGCGCACCGACGTGAGGCCGAACGTCTTTCCGACTGGGAGCCGCGCCGGCGCGGACCCGGGCGTCAGGGCGGCCGGTCGAGCCTGTACCGCCCGCCGTCGCGCCCCGACGTGATCGGCTCGCTCGACCGCGAAGGCCTGCTGCCGGCGATCACGTTCATCTTCTCCCGCGCCGGCTGCGACGCCGCGGTCAAGCAGTGCCTGCGCAGCTCGCTGCGGTTGACCAACGACGAGGACCGGGTGCGGATCGCGGAGGTGATCGACCGGCGCTGCGGCGATCTGGCCGACGCCGACCTGGCGGTGCTGGAGTACTACGAGTGGCGCGAGGGCCTGCTGCGCGGGCTGGCCGCCCACCATGCCGGCATGTTGCCGGTCTTCCGGCACACCGTCGAGGAGCTGTTCACCGCCGGGCTGGTCAAGGCGGTGTTCGCCACCGAGACACTGGCGCTGGGCATCAACATGCCGGCCCGCACCGTCGTGCTGGAGAAGTTGGTGAAGTTCAACGGCGAACAGCACATGCCGCTGACGCCGGGGGAGTACACCCAGCTGACCGGCCGCGCGGGGCGGCGCGGCATCGACATCGAGGGCCACGCCGTCGTGCTGTGGCACCCGGATGTTGAACCCGCCGAGGTCGCCGGGCTGGCGTCGACCCGAACCTTTCCGCTGCGCAGCTCGTTCGCGCCGTCGTACAACATGACGATCAACCTGGTGAACCAGATGGGGCCGGAGCAGGCTCACCAACTGCTGGAGCGGTCGTTCGCGCAATTCCAGGCCGACCGATCCGTCGTGGGTCTGGTCCGTGGTGTCGAACGCGGCGAGAAGATGCTCGACGACATCGCCGATGAGCTGGGCTGGGACCGCCGCAAGCAGCCGGAAACCGAGCCGGCGATTCTGGACTACGTGCGCCTGCGCGCCAAGATCAGCGAGCGGGAGCGGGCGCAGTCGCGGGCCTCGCGATTGCAGCGCAGGCAAGCGACCACCGATGCGCTGGCGGCACTGCGGCGCGGCGACATCATCAACATCACCCAGGGGCGTCGCGGTGGGCTGGCCGTCGTACTGGAGGCGGCAAACGAATCGTCCGATCCGCGCCCCCTGGTGTTGACCGAAAACCGTTGGGCGGGAAGGGTGTCCTCTGCCGACTTCGCCGGGGTCGCGGCAGCGCTCGGGTCGATGACACTGCCCAAGCGGGTCGAGCACCGGCAACCGCGGGTCCGTCGCGACCTCGCGTCGGCGCTGCTGTCGGCGGCGTCCGGGTTGCACGTGCCGTCGGCCCGGAAACGCCGGGGCGACGCCGAGGAGTCATCCGACATCGACCCGGAGTTGCTGGCGTTGCGTGAGTCGATGCGCAGGCATTCCGCGCACGGAATGGCCGACCGGGAAGCGAAAGTCCGTGTCGGCGAGCGCTTCCTACGGGTCGAACGCGACAACGATCAGATTCGCAAGAAGGTCAGCGCGGCAACCAATTCGCTGGCCCGTACCTTCGACCGGATCGTCGGTCTGCTGACCGAGCGCGGGTTCATCGCCGTGGGCGAGGACGGCCAGCCGGGCGTGACGGCCGACGGCCGGCTGCTGGCGCGCATCTACAACGAAAGTGATCTGCTGGTCGCCGAATGTCTGCGCAAGGGTGTCTGGAAAGGACTCGCGCCGGCCGAGCTGGCCGCTGCGCTGTCGGCGGTGGTGTTCGAAGCCCGCGGCAGCGACGGCCCCACGCCGTCTCATGCGGTCGAAATGCCGACCGCGAACGTCCGGCGCGCACTGGTCGAGATGCGCCGGATGTCGGGACAGTTGCGAGCCGACGAGAATCGCCACCGGATCAGCCCGACGCGCGAGCCGGACGAGGGGTTCGTCGCCGCCATGTACCGCTGGGCCACCACCGGTGACCTGACGGCCGCGCTGGACGCCTCCGATGTCGCCGGCGCCGGCACCCCGCTGCCGGCGGGAGACTTCGTCCGGTGGTGCCGCCAAGTGCTCGACCTGCTCGACCAAGTCCGAAACGCGGGGCCGGAAGCGGGGCTGCGGAAGACCGCGAAACGCGCCATCGACGACATTCGGCGCGGCGTCGTCGCTGTTGATGGCGGGTAGGGTGATGCAAACGCTACGGTGGGGACGGCGAATCGCTACCAGATCAAGGAGAGACGATGAGCGGACCGCAGGGATCAGAACCTAATCCCTGGCAGGCTCAGCCCGCGCAGGGTCAGGATCAGCCTGCCCCCGGCTCCGAGCAGCAGCCCGGCGGCGGCGAGACCCCGGCCTGGCAGCAGCCGTCCGGCGAGCCGCCGGCTTGGCAACCGCCCGCCTACACCCCGCAGCAGTACCCGCAGTACGGCCAGCAGCCGGGACAGCAATATCCCCAGCAGCCGTACCAGCCCCCGACCGAATACAACCCGGGCGCCTACGGGCAGCCGGGTCAGCCGCAGCAGTACCCGCAGTACGGCCAGCCGCAGTACGGCCAATACCCGCAGACCGGTCAGTACCCCCAGCAGCCGGGCCAGTATCCGCAGCAGCCGGGTGACCCCAACCAGCCCGGGCAGTACGCGCCCTACCCGCAGCTCGGCGGGGAAGATGCCGCCAAGAAGTCATCGGCCGTGCTGTTCACCGTCATCGGAGTGCTGGCCGCGCTCGTCGTTGCCGTCGTCCTGGTACTGGGCTTCTGGAAGCCCGGCTTCTTCGTGACCACCAAGCTCGACATCGGTAAGGCTCAGCAGGGCGTGCAGAACATCCTGACCGACGAGACCAACGGCTACGGCGCCAAGAACGTCAAGGACGTCAAGTGCAACAACGGTCAGAACCCCACGGTCAAGAAGGGTGACACGTTCACCTGCGAGGTGAGCATCGACGGCACCAAGCGCCAGGTGACGGTGACGTTCCAGGACGACAAGGGCACCTACGAGGTCGGCCGGCCGAAATAATCAGTCGGGCAGGGCGTCGAGCGCTTTCTGCAGACGGCCGATCGACGAGCCGACGCCGTATGCCTGCGCCAGCTTGGCGACGCGCGTCGGGTCGGCGGCGGCCAGCGGTAGCCGGTCGTCGTCGGTAGAGAATTCCACCGGGGCGTCGCGGGCCACCAAGACCACCGGTCCGGCGGCCTCGATGTAATCGGTCGCCGCCAGCAACTTGCTGCGAAAAGCCTTGGACAGCTTCGATTTCGGATCGTGCGCGGCCGCGAGGATGCTTTCGAGCGAACCGTACTGCGACAACAGCGTGGCCGCCGTCTTCTCCCCGACACCCGGCACGCCGGGTAGGCCGTCGGATGGATCACCGCGCAGTAGAGCCAGTTCCGCGTAGGCGGTGCCCGCGCGATGCACGGGCACGCCGTACTTGTCGGCCACCTCGGCCGGCCCGAACGTCGTCGCGTTGGACAGTCCCCGGCCCAGATAGAGCACCCGCACGGCGACCGGCTCGTCGCCCACCAACTGCAGCAGGTCGCGATCACCGCTGACAACCACCACGGGATCACGCTCTTCGGCGGTGGCCAGGGTTCCCAGCACGTCGTCGGCCTCGTAGCCCACGGCCCCCGCGGTGGCGATCCCGAATGCGTCGAGCAGCTCCATGATCATGTCGACCTGGTGGCTCAGCTCGTCGGGTACCTCTTCGGAATCTGTTTCGCCGCTTGGCTTTTCTTCGGCAACCCGGTGCGCCTTGTACGACGGGATCGCATCGACCCGGAACTGCGGGCGCCAGTCCAGATCCAGGCAGACCACCAGGCGGGACGGGCGTTCCCGGGTGATCAGCGTCGCGACACTGTCCAGGAAGCCTCGCACGGCATTGACCTGCCTGCCGTCGGGCGCCGTGATCGAGGAGGGGACGCCGAAGAACGACCGAAACCACATGCTGGCGCCGTCGAGCAGCAACACCGGTGCAGACATCTACCGCCCCGCCGTGAACAGGTACGAACCGGTTGTGATCGCCTTGTCGCCGGCGCCCTCGTCATGCAGCGTGACCCGTACCGCGATCGTGGCGTTCGGTCCGCGGAATGACTCGGTGTCGGCCCGGAACGGCCCGGCCTTGCCGCGCGCCAGAAACATCACGTGTGAACTCATTCCCTGCAGGTGGTCGGTTCCAACCACGGCAGCCGCAGCGTCCAGCGCTGCCGTCTCCAACAGCACGAACTGCGGCCCGACATGCAGTGCGGCGTCCGGGGACGCCACCTCAACCGAGAGCTCCGGCATGGCCCACGCGCCGTCGGGCCGTCGGGTGGCGCCGAACACCTGCCACAGCGGCGGCAGGTCGGGGGAGTCGACCACCTCGATCGGGTTGAGCTCCATCTTTCCCAGGCCCTCGGGCGGGACGCCGATGCTCACACCCTGACCCTCGTTGAGCGCGAGTACGCGAGAGGGGTTGTCGGCGTCGACGATTCGCGATCGGCTGTACGCCATCTGCCTGCCGCGCTTGAGGTCCTCGGACTGGATCTCGATGCGCCGCACATCATGGCCGGGGTCGACCACCTGGATGGAGTGGATCACCGGGTTGGGCACCGCTTCGAGGTCGGAGACCAGCCCGCTGTCGGGGGAGACGATGCCCAGCACCGCCAGGAACAGTCCGCCGGAGGGGTTGCGCATGTCGTGGCGGATCGTCACGGTGTCCTGCGCGCCGACGTCCATCGACGAATGACTGCGGCCGAGGTAGCGGTAGCTGAGCAGCCCACCCCAGCGTCGGTTGAGCTCGGCGGCATAGGCCGCGGGATCGTCGGCGAGCTCACGGATGTCGCGCAGCATCGCGTCATCGTATGCCTCCGGCTAGCCTGGCTGGCATGGCTAGCCGATTCAGCAGCGATGTCTATTCCCGCCGGCTCTCCGCTGCCGCAGCCGCAGCATCCGACGCCGGGGTGAGCGGGCTGGTGATCACTCCCGGATACGACCTGCGCTACCTCGTCGGCTCCGCCGCCCAGACCTTTGAGCGGCTGACGGCATTGGTGGTGCCTGCGACCGGCGCGCCGACTGTGGTGGTGCCGCGCCTGGAGCTGGCCTCGCTCAAGGAATCCGCGATCCTCGAACTCGGTTTGAACGTCCAGGATTGGGTGGACGGCGACGATCCGTACGCGTTGGTGGCCGCCGCCCTCGGCGGGCACGCCCGGATCGCGGTGACCGACTCGATGCCCGCCCTGCACCTGCTGCCGTTGGCCGAACGGCTCGGCGCGGTGCCGGTGCTCGCCACCGACGTGTTGCGATCGCTGCGGATGATCAAGGACCCGGCCGAGATCGACGCACTGCGCAAGGCCGGCGCCGCGATCGACCGCGTGCACGCGCGGGTGCCCGATTTCCTGGTGCCCGGCCGCACCGAAGCCGACGTCGCCGGTGATATCGCCGAAGCCATTGTGGCCGAAGGTCATTCAGAGGTGGCGTTCATCATCGTCGGGTCCGGACCACACGGCGCCGACCCGCACCACGAACACTCCGATCGGGTTCTGCAGGCCGGGGACATCGTCGTCGTCGACATCGGTGGTCCGTACGCGCCGGGCTACAACTCCGACTGCACCCGCACCTACAGCCTCGGTGAACCGAGCGCCGAGATCGCCGAACAATACGCGGTGCTGCAGCGCGCGCAGGCCGCCGCCGTCGAGTTCGTGCGCCCCGGTGTGACGGCCGAGCAGGTGGACGCCGCCGCCCGCGACGTCCTCGCCGAAGCCGGGCTGGCCGAGTACTTCGTCCACCGCACCGGGCACGGCATCGGGCTGTCGGTGCACGAGGAGCCCTACATCGTGGCAGGCAACGACCTGCCGCTGACCGAAGGCATGGCGTTCTCGGTGGAGCCGGGCATCTACTTCCCGGGCCGCTGGGGCGCGCGCATCGAGGACATCGTGATCGTCACGGCCGACGGCGCGGAGGCGGTCAACACCGGCCCGCACGAACTGACCGTGGTGCCGGTCTAGGTCTTGGTGTGGTCCAGAAGACTCGAGGAGCCGAGCACCCGCGTGATGTGCACTTCGATGACGACGCGTTTGGGATTGGCGCGCGGCGTGCGGTAGCGCTGGGCGTAGCGAAGCTCGGCGTCGCGGACCGCGGCCGGGTCCCGGTTGACGCTGGCCTGGCCCTCCAGCGACAGCCACCGGGCGCCGTCGACCTGGGACAGTACGCCGACGCCGGAACGCTCGGCGTTGATCGCCTTCTGTGAGCCGTCGCTGGTGATGACCCGGGCGATGTGGGTCTTCGGATCGAATGTGAAGCCGACGGCCACCACGTGCGGTGAATTATCGGCGCGCAGGGTGGTCAGCATCGCAAGGTGGCGTTCGGTGAGGAATGCCAGCGCATCGCTGGTCAGCCGGGTCGTTGAGTTCGCCATCAGGGTCCACGCTAGCGCAGTGAATAATCTCGAGGTGTGAGTGACACGGGGGCCGGTCCGGTCGTGATTTTCGGGGGCCGCAGCGAGATCGGCGTCGAGCTCGCCAAGCGGTTGGCGGCGGGGGCCACCGTGATACTGGCCGCACGACGTGCCGATGAGCTGGACGAGCAGGTCAGCGCGCTGCAGACCGCGGGTGCGGCGGCCGTGCACACCGTCGAATTCGACGCTGACGACGTGTCGGCGCATGGCCCGCTGGTGGAAAAGCTGGTGGTTGAGCACGGCCCGATCGGCACGGCGGTACTGGCGTTCGGGATTCTGGGCGATCAGGCGCGCGCCGAAGCGGATCCGGTTCACGCCGTCGCGGTCGTGCAGACCGACTACGTGGCGCAGGTCAGCCTGCTGACTCACCTGTGTGCCGCGATGCGTGCGGCGGACCGGGGCGCGCTGGTCGTGTTCTCCTCGATTGCCGGCGTGCGCGGGCGCCGGGCGAACTACGTCTACGGTTCGGCCAAGGCCGGGCTGGACGCCTTCGCATCCGGCCTGGCCGATGCGCTGCACGGCACCGGGGTGCGACTGCTACTCGTGCGGCCCGGGTTCGTCATCGGCCGGATGACGGAGGGGATGGATCCTGCACCGATGTCCAGCACGCCGGTGAAGGTGGCCGACGCGACGGCTCGTGCACTGCGCAAGGGGCGCAGCGAAGTGTGGGTGCCGGGGCCACTTCGCCTGCTGGCGTTCGCCTTTCGGATGGCGCCTAGGTTCGTGTGGCGGAGGATGCCCCGATGATCACTGTGGTCGGGATCGGCGCCGACGGCATGGCCGGACTGGCGCCGGCGTCCAGTGCCGAATTGCGCAGGGCCCCCGTGATTTACGGGGCGAAGCGTCAGCTCGATCTGCTCGACGAGTCGGTCACCGCGGAGCGCCGGGAGTGGGGTAAGCCATTTCTGCAGGCGTTGTGTGCGATCCGCGACTTCGACGGTGACGTACACGTGGTGGCCAGTGGAGACCCGATGCTGCACGGTGTCGGCGCCTCGCTGATCCGGGTCTGCGGCGCCGACCGCGTGCGGGTGTTGCCGCACGTGTCGAGCGTCGCCCTGGCCTGTGCGCGGCTCGGCTGGTCAGTGCAGGACACCGAGGTGATCAGCCTGATGACCGCGGGAGTCCACAGCGCTGTCCGTCGCGGTGGTCAGGCGATCGTCCTGTGCCGAGACGGTTTTGAGCCGGGCGTACTTGCGACCGTGCTCGCCGATGCGGGGCTGGGCGACTCGCAGATGACAGTGCTGGAACAGCTCGGCGGCCCCGCCGAACGTCGGCGCGTCGGCGTCGCGCAGGACTGGGCCGCCACACCGCCCGACGGTGTCGACGACTTGAACGTGGTCGCCATCCGCTATCTGCCCGACGAGCGGCTGCTGTCGGTGCTGCCCGACGATGCGTTGGCCCACGACGGGCAGCTCACCAAACAGTCGATGCGCGCGGTGACATTGGCGGCGTTGGCGCCGCGCCCCGGTGAGCTGCTGTGGGATGTCGGCGCGGGCTCGGGAAGTATAGCGGTCGAATGGTGTCGCGCCGGATCGGATTGCACCGCAGTAGCATTCGAACGTGACGAGCAGCGACGTAGCCGGATAGCGATGAACGCCCTGAGGTTCGGGGCGAACATCGAAGTGCGCGGCGCGGCGCCCGAGGCGTTCGCCGACGCCGAACTGACCGACGGCGGCGTCACCGGCGTCCAGACGCCGGCCGCGATCTTCATCGGTGGCGGCCTGACCGCACCCGGCCTGCTGGATGCGTGCCTGCAGCGACTGCCCAGCGGTGGCCGGCTGGTTGCAAACACGGTGACGGTCGAGTCTGAAGCTGTTCTCCTGCAATACTATTCGAAGCTCGGTGGTCGGTTGCGACGCTTCCAGCACTATCGTGGCGAGGCGGTCGGCGGCTTTACCGGCTGGCGGCCCGCTATGCCGGTCACACAATGGGCGGTGCGCAAGCCGTGACCGTTTACTTCATCGGCGCCGGGCCTGGTGCCGCCGACCTGATCACCGTGCGTGGGCAGCGACTGCTGCAACAGTGCCCGGTGTGCCTCTATGCCGGGTCGATCATGCCCGAGGATCTGTTGGCATGGTGCCCCGTGAACGCGAAGGTCGTCGACACCGGTCCGCTGACCCTCGAACAGATCATCGCCGAGCTGACCGACGCCGATGCCGCCGGACTCGATGTGGCGCGGCTGCACTCCGGTGACCCCGCGATCTATAGCGCGCTCGCCGAGCAGTGCCGCCGACTCGACGCCCTCGGCATCGCCTACGAGATCGTGCCTGGCGTGCCGGCATTCGCGGCCGCCGCGGCGGCGCTCGGCCGGGAGCTCACCGTGCCCGGGGTGGCGCAGACCGTGACGCTGAGCCGGGTGTCCACTCTGTCTACCGCGATGCCGGACGGCGAAGATCTGATCACTCTGAGCAAGCCCGGCGCGACGCTGGTGTTGCACCTGGCCGCACACCGGATCGACGTGATCGTGCCGCAACTGCTCGACGGTGGCTACCGCAACGACACCCCGGTTGCTGTCGTCGCCTTCGCCAGCTGGCCGAAGGAGACCGTACTGCGCGGCACGCTGGCCGACATCGCCGAGAAGATGCACGACGCGCAGATCACCAAGACCGCGGTGATCATCGTCGGCGATGTCCTTGCCGCCGAAGGGTTCACCGACAGCTACCTGTATTCCTCGGGCCGCAGTCGCGGCAGCAGACACTGATGCGCATCCTGCTGCTCGGGGGCACAGGGGAGGCGAGGGCGCTCGCCGCGCGGCTACACCCGGAATACGACATCGTCAGCTCGCTGGCCGGCCGGGTGCCGGATCCGGCGCTGCCGGTCGGGCCGGTCCGCATTGGTGGATTCGGCGGGATCGACGGTCTGCGCCGATGGCTGCGCGACGATGACATCGATGCTGTCGTCGACGCCACGCACCCGTTCGCGTCCACCATGACCGCACACGCCGCGCAGGTGTGCACCGAATTGGGGATGCCGTATCTGGTGCTGTCCCGTCCGGCCTGGGATCCGGCCGGTGCGATCCGGGTCAGCTCCGATGTCGACGCCGCGCAAGTCATTGCCGACCAGCACTATTCGCGGGTGTTCCTGACCACCGGCCGCTCCGGAGTGAGACCGTTCACCGACAGCAATGCCTGGTTCTTGATCCGGGTGGTGACCCCGCCCGCCGCCGACGTGCTGCCCCGCAATCACGAGGTGCTGCTGTCCCGCGGGCCCTACGGTTACGACGACGAGTTCGCGCTGTTGCGGGACAACAAGATTGACGTGCTGGTGACCAAGAACAGCGGGGGAGCGCTCACCGAGGCCAAACTTCACGCCGCGAAGGACCTCGGCGTCGCGATCGTGATGATCGACCGGCCACCACTGCCGGCTGGGGTGACCGCGGTGGGCACGGTAGAGGAAGCAGCGACCTGGGTTGCTGGCCTCTAGCAGAGGAGTTCTTCGGGGTGATGGTAGTAGTTCACCCGAGATTGCCCCCGGTCGAGGTGCGGTGGCGGAATCCATGCGGTCTTGTTGTCTTGCCTGCGCTTTCGGGTGGTCCACCCGGCTGGGCCGTCGTTGACCATACGGTTGTCGCATCCGCAGGCCAGAGTGAGCTCGTTGATGTCGGTTCGGCCGCCATGGGCGAAGTCGCGAGCCGCATGGTGGACTTGGGTGTGGTAGGCCGACGCCGTGCAATCGGGCTTGGTGCAGCCTTTGTCGATCGCATAGAGCGCGAGGCGCTGACCTGGGCTTGCGGTGCGGCGCGCGCGCCCGTAGTAAAGCTTGATCTCTCTTGGTGATTCGAACACGGTCAGGTAGGGGTGGGCGCGGGCGGCCATCCGGATCACCGTCGGCATGGGCAGGTAGGTGCCGCCGCCGGTGTGGGCCAGCCCGGCGGCGGACGTCAGCTGCTCGAGGGTGGTGGTGACGACGATGGTGACGGGCAGCCCGTTGTGCTGACCGAGCTGTCCGGAGGAGAGCATGGCCATGCACACCGTCTTGAGTGCATCGTGAGCGCGCTGTCCGGACGAGCGCGAATCGTTCTGGATCTGATCACGACTGGGAGTGCCATCCACGCAGGGTGATTCGTCGTCTGCGTTGCAGTAGCCGGGGGCGGCGAGTTTCGCGAGGATGGCGTCCCATGCCGCCCGCAGTTCGGGATCTATCCACCCTGACACCTTGCTCATACCGTCGACCTGTTGTGCCCCAACCTTTAGGCCGCGCTTGCGGGCCTGGTCGCGTTCGTCGTCGAGATCGCCGTCCTGGTTGATCATGGCCATCAGCTGATTGGCTAGTTTTCGCAGACCTTCTGGGCTGAGCCCGCCGGCCAGTCCGGCCAGTTGAGCTTCTGCGTGCTCGCGGGTTCCGATATCGACGGACGCGGGCAAGTGGTCCATAAATGACCGGATCACTGCCACATGGTCGGTGCCGATCTCGCCGCGCGCTTGGGCGGACGCTGTCGCGGGCAGTGCCGGTGGAAGAGCTTCTCCGGTCAGCGATTGCCGCGGTCCCAGCTCGGCGGCGTCACTCAGTCGTCGGGCGGCGTCGGCCCCGGTGATGGCGAGTCGGTTCGTGAGTACGGCTCGCCAGGACTTGGCGCCCAGATCGACAGGCGTGGTCTGCGATTGCAGCTGTGTCAGGACGCTGTGCTCGACCGCGGGCAGTAACCGGCGCAGCCGCTCTATACGTTCGAGCACGGACAGCAGTTCGGGAGCAGTCATGGCGTCCGCAGGAAGTGCCGCAATCTTGTCCCAGGCGGTCAGTACATCGTCCAGCACTTCCATCACAATTCGAACAGTAGTTCGATGTCCCGACAGATTCGGCCCGATTGTGACGCGTGTGGTCGATGAGGCCAAAGAAATTCTTGAGGATAGGGTCAGAGATGGGGGACCTACCAAAAAGCTTGCCGCAAAGGCGGATTCGTCCAGAGGTCAGCTGGGGTAACGCCGCGGCGTGAACACGGTGTCGCCGTACCACTGCGTCTGCGACGAGCCCACGATCAGCAGGCACCGCATGTCGACATCGGCCGGATCCAGTTCACCCAGCCGCACCACCTTCACCGATTCGCGCGGTCCCGACACATCACGGCCGATCACCACCGGCGTGCCTGGTTCGCGGTGCTCCAACAGCAGATCGCGCATCGCGGCGACCTGCCAGGTGCGGCTCTTGGACGCCGGGTTATAGATCGCCAGCACCAGGTCGGCCTTCGCCGCGGCGGACAGCCTGGTGGCGATGATGTCCCACGGCTTGAGCCGGTCGGACAACGAGATCACCGCGTAGTCATGGCCCAACGGTGCGCCGACCCGGCTGGCGACGGCCTGTGCTGCCGTCATCGCCGGGATCACCCGCACCGCGACGTTCGGCCACTGCTTGGCTTCCTCGAGCACCGCGGTGGCCATCGCGAACACGCCGGGGTCGCCAGATGAGACCACCGCGACCGCATGTCCCTGCTCGGCCAGCTCACACGCCAGCCGCGCCCGCGCCGGCTCGTCGGTGTTGTCGCTGGGGTGACGACGCTGCCCCGCCCGCGCGGGCACCCGGTCCAGGTACGGTCCATAACCGATCAGATCGGTGGCCGTCGCGAGCTCCTGACGGCTCTGCGGCGTCATCCACTCCACGTCACCGGGTCCGAGGCCCACCACCGTGACCCCGCCGGTCACCGGCTTGGACCGTTCGCCGCCGGGCAGGATCACCAGCGAGAAGTACGGCACCGAGTCGGTGTCGACGTCACCGGCCGCCAGCACGCGTTGCGCGTCGGTGCTGGCTCGCTCGACGTAAAACGCCTCGTCGAGGCGGCCCGCTATCGAAAGCGCCTCGCGCACTTGAGGATACGTGCGACCCAGCTTCATCACCACTGCGGCGTCGGCATCCGCCAGCCGGCGGGCCAGCTCGCGCACCGGCATGGTGCCCGGCAGCACCGAAAGCACCTCGTCACCGGTCACCAGGGGAGTGGAGATGGCCGCTGAAGCAGCGCTCACCGACGTGACGCCGGGAATGATCACCGCGCTGAACCGCTCGGTGAGGCGGGTGTGCATGTGCATATAGGAGCTGTAGAACAGCGGATCGCCCTCGGCCAGCAGTGCGACGTCGCGGCCCGCGTCCAGATGGGCGGCGATCCGCTGGGCCGACTCGCGATAGAAGTCCTCCATCGCGCCGGTGTAACCGCCGGGATGCTCGGTGCTTTCGGTGGTCACCGGGTAGACCAGGTGCTCCTCGATCTGGCCGGGGCGCAGGTACGGCTCGGCGATGCCCCGCGCGATGCTGCGACCGTGCCGGGCGCTGTGATACGCCACCACGTCCGCCGCACCGATGATGCGGGCGGCCTTGACCGTCACCAGCTCGGGATCGCCCGGGCCGAGCCCGACGCCATAGAGAGTTCCGGTCATTCCCGCTCACTCGCGATCGCATTCACCGCGGCGGCGGCCATCGCACTACCACCACGACGACCGGTCACCATCAGGTACTCCATGCCGCGCGGCCGGTTGATCAGCTCCTGCTTGGACTGCGCCGAGCCGACGAAGCCCACCGGTCCGCCGAGCACCGACACCGGGCCGGGCACGCCGTCGTCGATGAGCTCCAGCAGCCGGAACAGGGCAGTGGGTGCGTTGCCGATGGCCACGACGGCACCCGCCAGCCGGTCGGCCCACAGCTCCACCCCGGCCGCCGAGCGGGTGTTCCCGCTGCGTTGAGCAAGCTCGGGCGCCCGCGGATCGGCCACCAGCGACACCACGTCGTTGCCGGCGGGCAGCCGCGCGGCCGTGATTCCCGCCGCGACCATCGACGAGTCGCACAGGATCGGTGCCCCCGCCAGCAGCGCGGCATGCGTCGCGGCGACCACACCGGGCGTGAACGCGACGTGTTCGGCGACGTCGACCTGGCCGCAGGTGTGGATCAGCCGGACGACCACGCGCGCGACGTCCTCGGGAAACGGCGTCAGATCGGCTTCGGCGCGAATCGTCGCGAACGACTGCCGATAGATCTCGGCGGCGTCGCGAATGTAGTCGAGCACTGCAACACCCTACGACTTAGCGTGATGCGGGACCGAACCCATCGGTCGTCGCTACGAACACCTGCCCCGCCGGGGGGCTGCCGCATGCCCGCTCGCACCCGACGTAGTGGACATGGGAGCCCGCCAAGTCGCCGACGCCTTCACGTGCCACCCGGGTGGCCTCGGCGCGGACGTCGGCCAGCGACTTCTCACATCCGGGGCTGCCCACGCAAGCGCTGATGTCCAGCCAGGGTGAGTTCTCGTCGAACACCAACCCCATCGGCGCCAGCACCCGCAACGCCGTGTCGGCAATCCCCTCGTCGAGGTCACACACCAGCAGTGAGCGCCACGGGGTGATCACCACCGGCGCGTCGATGGCGGCGACGAATTCAGCCTGTCGGGCTTGCAGCACGCCCAGCGGAATCGCCGCGCCGAGCGCCACCCGGCCGTCGTCCTGCGTGATCCAGCCAACCGGCGGGCGCACTACAGGCGGATACTCTCCGCCAGGCACCGCAGTCGCCGAGAAATCCGCCAGCAATGGCGACGAATCATCCAATTCAGCTATCCGCCATGCATTTCCGCGAATCTCGACGAATCGGCGCGCCACTGCGATCAACGCGGTCACGACGTCGTCCGGGCCCACGCGGATCCCGGTGTCGCGGCCCGCCAGCAGCAGCGCCGCCCCGTCGGCGTGCATGTGAACCCCGGCGTCGGCGCCCAGTCCGGAAATGTCGCCGCGGCCGTCGTCGAGCCCGAACAGGAATCTGCCGGGCAGCCGTGCCAACTCCGAGTCGGCCCGAATGGCGAGATCCAGTTCGGCCACCCAGGGCCGCACGTCGGCCAGCCCGCCGAGCCGGCCCGACAGCGGTGACGCGACGATGTTGCGCACCCGCTCGTGAGTGGGTGAGGGCAGCAGCCCCGCGGCAGCCGCGGCATCGGCGACAGCTGCCGCATCCCGCACCCCGCGCAGCTGCAGATTGCCCCGCACAGTGAGTTCGAGGGTGCCGTTGCCAAACCCGGTGGCCGTGTGCGCCAGCGCTTCCAGCTGCCTGGGAGCGATCATCCCCCCGGGCAACCGCAGCCGGGCGAGCGCGCCGTCGGCCGCCTGGTGCACCTGGAGGGCACCGGGGCAGGCGTCGTCGTCGCGCAAACGCTTCACCCGTCCACCGTACGGGCGTATGTTCGGGCCATGGCGACGGCTGCCGCTCCGCGGGTGGGAATCATCGGCGCCCGAATGTCCGGCCTGTGTATGGCCAGGAAGCTGCAGGAGGCCGGCATCGATTCCGTCGTCATCCACGAACAGGCCCACTGCGACATCCGCAGATACATCCGGTTCGGCACCGAGGTCATCGCCGCCCGATACGAGAATGGCCGCTTGCGGGTGAGCACCGACTCCGGCGGCTTCCTGCGGGTGCCGCGTGTCGCGGACATCCCGGGCCGGGACAACTTCGCGGGACGCGCTTTTCACTCCGCCCGCTGGGATCATTCGGTTCATCTGCCGGACAAGAGGATCGATCAGATCCGGACCGGCCGAGTGGCCAGCGCCGCGCCCACCAAGACCTACAACGAGGACATCAAAGCTGCTCTGCCCCGGACGATCTGGGCCAGTGGATGCAACAGCTGGTATATCGGCAAGGACGGTCTGTCCGAGGTTTTTCCGTGGCACCGGGGCCGGCACCGGGAACTGCTGCGCGCTCCAGTGGTCGCCGACTTCGAGGTCCGAACGCACTGACGATGACCGGGACCAAACACGCGAAAATGCGGGCCGCCGCATTGATAGCGCTGGTCCTGCTCCTCGGGATCGCACTGCGCGGCAGGGTGCCCGGTGCGCAGCCCGCCGCGCGGGCGCAACCGGGCGACAGCACCGGCAGCCTGCTCGGGCTGCTGACACTCGTGCTGGCCTGCCTGCTGGTGATCATCGTGTCGATCGTGGCGAAGCTGCGTGACCCGCAGCGCGCCAAGCAGGCCACGCGGTCCCAGGTTCCCGGCGGTGGCGGCGGCGCCGGGGTGCGACAGAGCTGGCGCTTCGTGTCGGTGATCGCCGCCGCCATCCTGGCGTGGCTGTTGCTGGCCGCGCTGTTCGCGCAGCTGAGCCCCCCGCAGTTCCAAGGCGGCCCGCCACCGACTCAGCCGGGCCCCGCCCCGACCGGCACCGGGCCACCCGGCCAAGCCGACGCGCCGCCCCCGCCGGCACCCGGGCCCGGCGCCTACGACCCCGTCTTCTGGTACCTCGTCGCCAGTTTCGCGGCTTTACTGGTCGTGATGCTGATCGGGGCGCTCCTGCTGCGGGCGCGCGAACGCCGGAACGCGCCCGGCTCGCCGTCAGATGACCTCACGTCAGAGGAGCCGACCTCGCAGGGACCCGGTTCGCTCGCCCTTGCGGCCGCGCGTGGCCTGGCCGAGGTCGGCGACCTCAGCCGTGAACCGCGGGAGGCCATCATCGCGTGTTACGCGGCGATGGAACACGCACTCGCCGACGCCCCCGGCGCCGCACCGCAGGAATCCGACACCCCGTCCGAGGTACTCGCGCGTGCCGTCGAACACGAGGCGATCCACGCCGGGAGTGCAACCGAACTCGTGACGCTGTTCGCCGAAGCCCGATTCTCCACTCACGTCATGAACGAGGGACACCGCGAAGTCGCCGAACGCGCCCTTCGGCTGGTCCTCGACGAGCTGCGGAGTCCAGTGTGATCCGGCTGGTGGCCGGCGGCCTGGTCCTGGTCGCGGGGGCCGAGGTACTGGCACTGGTTCTGGGCGCACGGCAATGGGTGCTGCCGGCCGCCGGGCTTGCGCTCGTGGTGTTCCTCCTCGCTGCACGCCTGACTATCGCTGCGGCACAACGCTATCCGGCAACAGATGGAATCAACGACGATCCCGCGGAGGCGTTGCGGCGCTGGCGGTCCCGCACCGAGTCGACGATTCGGTGGGCGGATTCCACCCGCGAAGACTGGGACCGGCATCTGCGGCCGCGGCTGGCGCGCGAGTTCGTGCTCGCGACCCGCCAGCGGGATCCGGCGGCAATGCGTGCGACCGGACGCATCGTGTTCGGCGATGACCTGTGGGGCTGGGTGGACCCCAACAACATCGTGCGCGCGCGGAGTCGCGAGCCCGGACCCGGGTACGCGACGCTCGAGGAAATCCTGCGAAGGATGGAAAACCTATGACGATGCCGGCCCCGGCGATGACGGCTCAGTGCGAAGCGGTGCTCGACGAGATCGAACAGGCAGTGGTCGGAAAACGCGCCGCGCTGACCCTGATTCTGACCACTGTGCTGGCAGGTGGGCACGTGCTGATCGAAGACCTGCCCGGTATGGGTAAGACATTGATCGCACGGTCGTTCGCGGCCGCCCTCGGGCTGCGTTTCACCCGCGTGCAGTTCACCCCGGACCTGCTGCCCGCCGACCTGCTCGGGTCGACGATCTACGACATGCAGTCGGGCCGCTTCGAATTCCGGCCCGGCCCGATCTTCACGAACCTCCTCATGGCTGACGAGATCAACCGCACGCCACCCAAGACTCAGGCCGCCTTGCTCGAGGCGATGGCCGAACGCCAGGTCAGCATCGACGGCGAGACCCACCGGCTGCCTGCGCCCTTTATCGTGCTGGCCACCGACAACCCGATCGAATACGAGGGCACCTACCCGCTGCCGGAAGCTCAGCTCGATCGGTTCGCCGTCAAGGTGGCCTTGAAGTACCTCTCCGAGGCCGAGGAGGCCTCGATGCTGCGCCGCCGCCTGGAGCGGGGCTCGGCCGAGGCGACCATCAAGCAGGTCGTGGACGCCGAAAGCCTGTTGGCCATGCGGGAATCCGTGGAACAGGTCTCGGTGCACGACGACGTCCTGCACTACGTGGTCTCGCTGGCGACCGCTACTCGCAGTCACCCGCAGGTCGCGGTCGGCGCCAGCCCGCGCGCGGAACTCGACCTGGTCCAGCTGGCCCGTGCCAGTGCGCTGGTGTCCGGTCGTGACTACGTGATTCCTGAGGACGTCAAGGCGCTGGCGGTGCCCGCGATCGCCCATCGGATCAGCCTGCGACCCGAGATGTGGGTACGCAGCGTCCACGGATCCGATGTCGTCGAGCAACTGTTGCGGCGGCTGCCGGTGCCACGGGCCCGCGGGCAGTGATGGACGACAGCCGTTCCCTTGACGCCGTATTGACTTGGCGAGCATCGGCACTGACACGGGCGATCGCGACCTGCGCTGGTGTCGCGCTGGCGTTGGCGGTGATCGCCTCGCGCTGGCAGCTGATCGCCTTCGTGGCACCGATGCTGGGCGTGCTGGCCTCGATCGGTTGGCAGCGTAGACCGGCGGCGGTGTCGGTGATCGGTCACCCGGCCATGACTCGCTGCTTCGAGAACGAACCGATGGAGCTGAGTGCGGAGCTGGCCGAAAGTGCCAGGGGCGCAACACTGGAACTCGAGATGGTGCCCGGTCTGCAGACCGAGATAATCGAAGCCGACCGACGGCGCATCACGGTGTCCGCCCAGGCGCAGCGGTGGGGTCGGTATCCGCTGCGCACCCTGGCGCGGCTCGACGCGGCCGGTGGCCTGCTCACCGGCACCGCCACGGTCGACGTCGCGGACCTCTTCGTCTTCCCGGTGGCACCCCCACAACCCACCGGCATTCCACGCACGGAACTGCCCGACCGGCTCGGCACTCACCTGACCCGACACATCGGTCCGGGGGTCGAGTTCGCCGACATCCGCCCCTACCTGCCCGGCGACCAGCTCCGTGCCGTGAACTGGTCGGTCAGCGCCCGCCGCGGTAGCTTGCACGTCACCGAACGGCTGACCGACCGGGCTGCCGACGTGGTGGTGCTTGTCGACATGAGCGCTCAACCCGCGGGCCCCGCCACCGCGGTCACCGAGCGGGCACTGCGCGGCGCGACGCAGGTGGTGCAGACCGCACTGCGCAACGGGGACCGGGCCGGCATCGTCGGGCTGGGCGGCCGCCGGCCCCGCTGGCTCGGCGCCGATATCGGCCGGCGCCAGTTCTACCGGGTGCTCGACGCGGCGCTCGGGGTCGGGCGCGAATACCAGGACACCGCAGGCACATTGGCGCCCCGGGCGGCGGTTCCGCCGGGCGCGGTCGTCGTCGCATTCTCGACGCTCCTCGACACCGAGTTCGCGCTCGCACTGATCGACCTGTCCAAACGGGGGCACACCGTGGTGGCGGTCGACGTGCTGGAAGGCTGGCCGTTCACCGACAACGAGCCGATCCTGCAACGGATGTGGGCGCTGCAGCGCTCGTCGATGTACCGCGACATGATGGTCATCGGCGTCGACGTGGTGTCCTGGCCGGCGGGCATCACCCTCGATCAGGCGATGAGCCTCGTACCCGACCGGGCCCGGCGGTCGTCATGACAATGAGGAGGCTCGTCGCGGCCCCCTTCGGGGTGGCGATGACCGCGGCAGCGGCAGTCGGTGCCGACAGCCGCGGGCTGGCCGCGGCTGGAGTCGCCTTGATCGCCATCCTCGTCGGGTTGTATGTGCGGGCCGCGGCGACCGCGGCCGTCCTGTCGGTCGTGTGCGCTGTCGCGTTGACCGCGCCGCACCCGATGCTCGCCGCAGCATCGGGAGTGTGCGCGACGGCGTACCTGGTGCTGATGTACGCGCCACTCAACCGCGCGACAGCGATCGCGATCGCCGGCTTTGCGGTGGCTGGGGCGCTGGCCACCACCGTCGGTGTCGGAGTGCCGTGGCTGCCGCTACTGGCGCCGGTGGCGGTCGTCGCCGCCGTCGGCGTGGCGCTGAGCCCGTTCGTCGATATCCCTCAGGCGGCCCGAACCGGCACTGTTGCAACGACATCGGGGGACACCACGCCGGAGTAGTGCGACGCGTCGCCGGCCACCACCCGGCTGGGCTGCCCGTGCACATCGACCGGAACGTCACCGGCCAGTGTCACCCTGCTCAGGAAGCGGAACTGGTCGTCGTAATCGGCGACCCCGTAGTGCTGGGTGGCGCGGTTGTCCCACACGGCGATGTCGCCGAGCTGCCAATTCCACCGGACGGTGTTCTCCAGCCGGGTGATCCGGTTCTGCAGCACGGTGAACAAGCTGGCCGACTCGCTGCTGCCCAACCCGACGAACCGCTTGACGAAGTGGCCGAGCAACAGAACTCGTCGGCCCGATTCAGGATGCACCCGCACCACCGGATGCTCGGTCTCGTAGTAGGACGACTCGAATTCGGCCCGGTACTCCCGGGTTTGGTCGCTGACCACCTTCTCGGCCTGCCCGCCGGCGTAATCGTAGAGGTTGGTGTGGGTCGCCCATGGATTCTCGGCGAGTGCTTTCAACGCCGGGGGCAGCTGGTCGTAGGCCGCTTCGGTGTTGGCGAAGACCGTGCTGCCGCCGTAGGCCGGCAGGGTCACCGCACGCAGCAGCGACGCCTTGGGCACCCGGTCGACGAACGTCACGTCGGAGTGCCAGGAATTGGCTTTGTCGAAGCGCGAGTCGATGGGCAGCACCGTCTCGCCGCGGGAGGTGACGGTCGGGTGAGCAACGGTCGGCACGCCGAACAGGCGGGCCACCGCGATCTGGTCGTCGTCATCGAGATGATGCTGCTCGCGAAAGAAGATGACCTTGTGTTCGAGCAGTGCCGCGCGGATGGCGTCGACTGTGTCGGGGTGCAGGTCGCCACCGAGCCGCACACCGTGGACCACGGCGCCGATGTGGGCTCCGAGCTTGGAAACGTCGAGGGGGAAGGACATGGATCCGATGATCTGGCCGCGCGGGGGCTCCGTACACCCTTGCGCTAGCCACGATCCGAATAGGGCGCGACAGCCCCCGTACGGTACGAATGGTGGGTGTCTACCACCGTGTTGCTGCTGTCCACGTCGGACACCGACCTGATCACCGCCCGTGCCAGCGGCGCGGATTTTCGGTGGGCCAACCCGGCCCGGCTGATCGACGGTGAGCTGGCCGAGCTGGTCGAGGGCGCCGACGTGGTGGTGGTGCGGATTCTCGGCGGCTACCGGGCGTGGCAGGACGGAATCGACGCGGTGGTGGCCAGCGGCCGCCCGACCATCGTCGTGAGCGGCGAGCAGGCTCCCGACGCGGACCTGATGGAGCGTTCTACGGTGCCCGCCGGCATCGCCGTGCAGACCCACATCTACCTCGCCCAGGGCGGAGTGGAAAACCTGCGACAGCTGCACGCGTTCCTGTCCGACACGCTGCTGATGACCGGCTTCGGCTTTAACCCGCCGTCGGCCACCCCGACCTGGGGCGTGCTGGACCGGGCGGGCGCGGCCACCGACGGGCCGACCATCGCCGTGCTGTTCTACCGGGCTCAGCAGCTGGCCGGCAACACCGCCTACATCGAGGCGCTGTCCACCGCGATCGAAGCGGCCGGCGGGCGGGCGCTGCCGGTGTATTGCACCTCGCTGCGCACGCCCGAACCCGAACTGCTGGCGCTGCTCGGTACCGCCGATGCCATGGTCGTCACCGTGCTGGCCGCCGGCGGAGCCCGTCCCGCCACCGCGGGCGCCGGCCACGACGACGACAATTGGAACGTCAAACACCTTGCTGCCCTCGATGTTCCGATCCTGCAGGGACTGTGCTTGACGAGTTCGCGGGCAACCTGGTCCGGCAACGACGACGGCCTGAGCCCGCTGGATGTCGCCACGCAGGTGGCGGTGCCCGAATTCGACGGCCGCATCATCACGGTCCCGTTCTCGTTCAAGGAGATCGACTCCGACGGTCTCATCTCCTACCTGCCCGACCCGGAGCGGTGCGCACGGGTCGCCGGCCTGGCCGTCAAGCACGCCAACCTGCGCCGAGTCGGCGCGGAAGACAAGCGGCTGGCCCTGGTGTTCTCGGCCTACCCCACGAAGCACTCCCGGATCGGCAATGCCGTCGGGCTCGACACCCCGGCCAGTGCCGTGGCACTGCTGCATGCGTTGCGTGACGCCGGCTACCGGATCGGTGAGATCCCCGGCGTCGACGCGTCCGACGGCGACGCCCTGATGCATGCGCTCATCGAGCGCGGCGGCCAGGACCCGGACTGGGTTACCGACGGCCAGCTGGCGGGCAACCCCATTCGCATCCCGGCCGCGCAATACCGCGAGTGGTTCGCGGCGTTGCCCGACGAGCTGACCGAGGCGATGGTCACCCACTGGGGCCCGCCGCCTGGTGAACTGTTCGTCGACCGCAGCCGGAACCCGGACGGCGAAATCGTTGTCGCCGCAATCCAATCCGACAACATCGTGATCCTGGTGCAACCGCCGCGCGGATTCGGCGAGAACCCCGTCGCGATCTACCACGATCCCGATCTGCCGCCCAGCCACCATTACCTGGCCACCTACCTGTGGCTGCGGCACTCCTTCGGCGCGCACGCCGCCGTGCACCTCGGTAAACACGGCAACCTGGAATGGCTGCCCGGCAAGACCGTTGGTATGTCGGCGTCCTGCGGAACCGACGCCGCGCTCGGCGACCTGCCGCTGATCTACCCGTTCCTGGTCAACGACCCGGGGGAGGGCACCCAGGCCAAGCGCCGCGCGCACGCCACCCTGGTGGACCATCTCATTCCGCCGATGGCGCGGGCCGAAAGCTACGGCGACATCGCCCGACTGGAACAGCTGCTCGACGAGCACGCCAACATCGCCGCGCTCGATCCGGGCAAGCTGCCGGCCATCCGTCAGCAGATCTGGACCCTGATGCGCGCGGCCAAGATGGACCACGATCTGGGCCTGGCCGAGCGACCCGAGGACGACTCGTTCGACGACATGCTGTTGCACGTGGACGGTTGGCTCTGCGAGATCAAGGACGTTCAGATCCGCGACGGGTTGCACATCCTCGGCGCCGCGCCGGCCGGTGAGGCCGAACTCGACCTCGTGCTGGCGATCCTGCGGGCCCGCCAGCTGTTCGGCGGCGAGCAGCATCTGCCCGGCCTGCGTGAGGCGCTCGGGCTGGCCGAGGACGGCAGCGCCAACCGGGGGGAAGTCGACGAAGCCGAACAGCAGGCCCGCGTGCTGTTGGCCGGCCTGCAGGCCACCGGCTGGGACGCCGCCCGGGTCGGGGAACTCACCGACGACGACGGTGTCGCGGCGATCCTGCGGTTCGCGGCCACCGAGGTGGTGCCGCGGTTGGCCGGCACGGCCGCCGAGATCGAGCAGGTGTTGCGCGCATTGGACGGCCGCTTCATCGCGGCCGGGCCGTCCGGCTCACCGCTGCGCGGTCTGGTCAACGTGTTGCCGACTGGCCGTAACTTCTATTCCGTCGACCCCAAGGCCGTCCCGTCCCGGCTGGCCTGGGAAACCGGCGTGGCCATGGCCGATTCGCTTCTTCAGCGCTACCGCGCCGACCACGGCGACTGGCCGCGATCGGTCGGGCTGTCGGTGTGGGGTACCTCGGCGATGCGCACCTCGGGCGACGATATCGCCGAAGTCCTTGCGCTGCTGGGCGTCCGGCCGGTCTGGGATGACGCGTCTCGGCGCGTCGTCGACCTCGAGGCCATCACGCTGGCCGAGTTGGGGCGGCCCCGGATCGACGTCACGGTGCGCATCTCCGGCTTCTTCCGCGACGCCTTCCCACACGTCGTCACGATGCTCGATGACGCGGTGCGCCTGGTCGCCGGCCTCGACGAACCGGCCGAGCAGAATTTCGTCCGCGCGCATGCCCAGGTTGACCTTGCCGAGCACGGTGATGAAAGACGAGCAACCACAAGGATTTTCGGCTCCAAACCGGGAACCTATGGTGCCGGTCTGCTGCAGCTGATCGACAGCCGCAACTGGCGCGACGACGCCGATCTGGCGGAGGTGTACACCGCATGGGGCGGTTTCGCCTATGGACGCGAGCTCGACGGCAGGCCGGCCGCCGACGACATGTCCACCCAGTATCGCCGAATCGTGGTCGCCGCCAAGAACACCGACTCCCGCGAGCACGACATCGCGGACTCCGACGACTACTTCCAGTACCACGGCGGCATGGTGGCGACCGTGCGGGCGCTGACCGGTAAGGCGCCGGCGGCCTACATCGGCGACAACACCCGCCCGGATGCCGTGCGCACCCGCACCCTGTCCGAGGAGACCACCCGGGTGTTCCGCGCGCGGGTGGTCAACCCGCGCTGGATGGCGGCGATGCGCAAGCACGGCTACAAGGGCGCCTTCGAGATGGCCGCGACCGTGGACTATCTGTTCGGCTACGACGCGACCGCGGGCGTGATGGCCGACTGGATGTACGAGCAGCTCACCGAGTCCTACGTGCTGGACCCGGAGAACCGTAAGTTCATGAACGAGTCCAATCCCTGGGCGCTGCACGGGATGTCGGAGCGGCTGCTCGAGGCGGTCGGTCGCGGGATGTGGGAGAGCCCGGATCCGGCCACGCTGAACGGTTTGCGGCAGGTGTTGCTGGAAACCGAAGGCGACCTCGAAGCGCGTTAGAGGCTAAGTTGAGTGCATGGCACTTACGTTCGCTGAGGTCGTCAACGCCAAATACATCTCGCTGACCACGTTCACCAAGGACGGCAGGCCCAAGCCGACCGCGGTCTGGGTCGTACCCGACGGCGACGCCGCGCTGGTGATCAGTGAGAAAAACGCGTGGAAGGTCAAGCGCATCCGCAACACCCCGCGAGTGACGGTGGCGATCTGCGATGTGCGCGGCAACGTCAAGAGTGAAGCCGTGGAAGCGGTAGCGGCCGTCCTTCCCGAATCTCAGACCGAGCGGGTGTATCAGGCGATCGGCAAGCGCTACGGGATCGTCGGGCACGTCTTCAATTTCTTCAGCAAGCTGCGTGGTGGCGTCAAGCGCACCATCGGCCTGGAATTGCGCGCCGCCTGATCCCGACGCTTTAAAACGCCCGCGGAGGGGAACAGTCACGGCATGGCTAACTCGGTCGCCAATCCCACCTTCCCCGACGTCGCACAGGCGAAATACCTGTTGCTCACCACGTTCACCAAGGACGGCACACCCAAGCCGACGGCCATCTGGGGTGTGCCCGACGGCGACCGGTTGCTGGTCATCACCGACCGGGTGTCATGGAAGGTCAAGCGCATCCGCAACACCCCGCGGGTCACCATCGCCGAGAGCCATGCGCTCGGAAAGCCGAAAGGCCCGGCGGTCGAGGCGACGGCCCGCGTGTTGCCGGACTCGGAGACCCGCGGCGTCTACAACAAGGTGCTGCGCCGCTACTGGCAACACTCGTGGTGGTTCTACCTGCACAGCCTGGTCCGCGGCGGCATCGACAAAGTGCACGTCGCTCTCGAGATCACGCCGCAATAGAACTCACAGGGTCTTATCAGGCCGGCCGGAACCAGGCCGGTTCGCTGCTCGTTGGCACTACATGGTGATGCGGACGCTCTTGCTCTACGCCGTGGTCGAGCTGGCGGTGTTGGCCGCCCTGACCTGGTCGGTCGGCATCGGCTGGACGCTGCTGATCCTGCTCGCTACCTCGGTGATCGGGGTCGCCTTGGCCGGTTCGCAGGTCAAGCGCCAGATCCTCAAGCTGCAGCGCACCCGAACCAACCCACAGGGTGCGGTCGCCGACAGCATGCTCGTCGCCCTCGGCACCGTCCTGATGTTCATTCCCGGCATCGTCAGCACCGCGATCGGTGCGCTGATGCTACTGCCGCTGACTCGCAGCGTGGTGCGGCCGCTGGCCGGAATGCTGCTCACCCGCGGCATCGCCCGCCGGGTCAGCGTCATCAATCTGACCGCGCCCAGCGGTCATCCCGGCCGCGGCGACTACATCGACGGCGAGGTCGTCGAGGAGCAGGTCTACGGTCCGGTCCACGACGCCAACATCGTCCGCCGGTACTGACCCTCTGCGTCTGCCCCGCACGCGCGAGGGAGACTGACTGACCGTGACCACACTGCTGCTGGGCGGGCGCATCCACAGCCCGTCGCACCCGGATGCGACCGCGATGGCGGTTCGCGACGGCGTCGTCGCCTGGTTGGGCAGCGACGACGTCGGCCGGTCTCAGTTCGGCGACGCCATCACCGTCGACCTCGACGGCGCGTTCGTGGCACCCGCCTTCGTCGACAGTCACATTCATCTGACCTCGACCGGCCTGCTGATGACCGGGCTCGACCTGACCGGCGCGACTTCCAAACGGCACTGCCTGACCCTGGTCGCCCAGCACGCGGCGGCGCATCCCGGCCGGCCCATCTGGGCGCACGGCTGGGATGACGCGGGCTGGGCTCGCGACGAGGCACCCAGCACCGATGAAGTCGACGCCGTCGTCGGTGCGGTCCCCGCCTACCTGGCCCGCGTCGACGTCCACTCAGCCGTCGCATCAACCGGCCTGCGGGAGCTGGTGCCCGGGCTTCCTGCCGTCGCGGGTCACCACCCGCAGCGGCCCCTGTCGGCCGACGCCCATCACCTCGTCCGCAGCGAGGCGCGCCGCCTGCTGACCGCGCGCCAGCGCGCCGACGCCCGGCTCGCGGCCCTGGATGCGGTCGCCGGCGCCGGCATCGTCGCGGTCCACGAGTGCGCAGGACCCGAGATCGGCGGGGCCGACGACTGGCAGGAGTTGCGTGCCACCTCCCACGGCGTCGAGGTTGTCGGCTACTGGGGTGAAGCGGTCTCCAGCGCCGCGCAGGCCAGAGCGCTCATCGAGGCGACGGGCGCCAACGGTCTGGCCGGCGACCTGTTCGTCGACGGCGCGCTGGGCTCGCGCACCGCGTGGCTGTGCCAGCCGTATGCCGACGCGCCCGACCGCGTCGGCAACTGCTACCTGGACGCCGACGGCATCGCCGATCACCTGTTCGCCTGTACCGAGGCCGGCGTGACGGCGGGATTCCACGTCATCGGTGACGCGGCGGTGACCGCCGCGGTCGACGCCGTGACCCGGCTCGTCGAGCAATTCGGGGCGCCGGCGGTCGCCCGCTGCGGGCACCGGCTGGAGCATTTGGAGATGGTGAGCGCCGAGCAGGCCGCCACGCTGGGCCAGGCTGGAGTGACGGCCAGCATGCAACCCAATTTCGACGCGCTCTGGGGCGGCGACAGTGGCATGTACGCCCGCCGTCTGGGTGTTGATCGAGCCGGCCCGCTCAACCCCTTCTCACAACTAGCATCGGCAGGCGTGCCCTTGGCGTTCGGCTCAGATGCCCCGGTGACCAGCATCGATCCCTGGGCGACGGTGCGCGCGGCCAGCCATCACCAGACCGAAGGAAGCTCGATTTCCGTGCGGGCGGCGTTCGCGGCGGCGACCCGCGGCGGGTGGCGCGCCGGCGGGGTGCGCGACGGGATCAGCGGGACCTTGGTGCCGGGCGCGCCGGCGTCGTATGCGGTGTGGGAGGCGGCCGGCGACCTCGATGTCGCCGCCCCGGCCGACAGCGTCCAGCGCTGGTCCACCGACCCGCGCTCGCGGGTGCCCGCGCTGCCCCGCCTGGCGCCTGGCGACCCGCTGCCACGCTGCCGTCAGACCGTGCACCGGGGGTTTGTGCTCCATGGCTAGCTGGCTGCTGAAGTGGTTGCGCACCGCCCTGCCGCCGCGGCTGGTCCGGCTGCTGGTCGCGGTGACCGCGGGGCTGCTGTTGTGCGTCAGCTTCCCGCCAATCGGCTGGTGGTGGTCGGCGGTCGTGAGCTTCGCGCTGCTGAGCTGGGTGCTGGTGCATCCGAAGACGACGCCGGCCGGCGGGCTGGGATACGGGTTCCTGTTCGGATTGGCGTTCTACATCCCGCTGATTCCCTGGATCAGTGGTCTGGTCGGCCCGGTGCCGTGGCTGGCGCTGTCCGCGATGGAGGCACTGTTTCCGGCGCTGTTCGGCTGGCTGGCGGTCGTGGTGCGCCGCGTCCCCGGCTGGTCATTGTGGTTCGCGTTGCTGTGGTCGGCCCAGGAGTGGCTGAAGTCGGCCGTGCCGTTCGGTGGATTCCCTTGGGGCCTAGTCGGTTTCGGTCAGACAGGTGGACCTTTCCTGTCGCTGGTCCAGCTCGGCGGCGTGCCGCTGCTGTCGTTCGCGATCGCGTTGCTGGGCATCTCGCTGGCCGCGCTGGCCTTCGAGATCGCGCGCTGGTGGCAGCACAGCGCCCCGGCCCGATCGGGCGGGCACATGTCACTGTCCGGCCTGCTGCTGCCCGGGCTGTGCATCACCGCGGTGCTGCTCACCACCGCGGTGGCCGCACCGCAGGTGCGCCGCGCTGCCGGCGGCGCGGGCAATGAGCCGACGGTGACGGTGGCCGCGATTCAGGGCAATGTGCCGCGGCTTGGGCTGGACTTCAACAGTCAGCGTCGCGCCGTAATGGACAACCACGTACGTCAAACCCTGCAGCTGGCCGACGATGTGCACGCCGGCAGGGCGCCGCAGCCGCAGTTCGTGATCTGGCCCGAGAATTCGTCGGACATCGACCCGATGACCAATCCCGACGCCGCCCAGCAGATCAGCGCGGCCGCGCAGGCGATCGGCGCCCCGATTTTGGTCGGCGCCGTCATTGCCCGCCCGGACTGGACGCCGGAAAACCCGACCGCGTCGAACACCGTCGTTGTCTGGGATCCGGTCAACGGGCCAGGGGAGCGCCACGACAAGCAGATCATCCAGCCGTTCGGCGAATACATGCCGTGGCGGGGCTTCTTCCGGCACCTCTCGTCCTTCGCCGACCGCGCCGGCTACTTCGTGCCGGGTAGCGGGTCGGGCGTCGTGCACGCCGCCGGGGTGCCGGTCGGGGTGGCCACCTGCTGGGAGGTCATCTTCGACCGCGCGCTGCGCGAGTCGGTCCGCAACGGGGCCCAACTGCTGGCGGTCCCGACCAACAATGCGACCTTCGACCAGAACATGAGCGAACAGCTGCTGGCGTTCGCCCGCGCCCGCGCCGTCGAGCACGACCGGTATGTGGTGGTGGCCGGCACCACCGGGATCAGCGCGGTGATCGCCCCCGACGGCGCCGAGATCGCCCGCACCCAGTTCTTCACACCGGCCTATCTCGACATGACCGTACGGCTCAAGACCAGTGAGACGCCGGCCACGCGGTGGGGAGCGCTGATCCAGTGGGCGCTGGTCGGAGCTGCCATTTCGGTCGTGATCGGGGCCATACTGCACAATGGTTGGTTCATGCGCCCGTTGCGCCGCAGGCGGCGAGAGCGGGAAGCACGCAGCATGTCCGGGGGCGACGACGACGGCGACACCACGCCGGAGCAGGGCGATCCATCCTCAGCCCTGGCCGGGCAGCACGACAAAGGAGAGTCATGACCGACCGGGGCAACACGGGCGTCGAGCGCCCCAGCCAGCGCACCCTGGTGATCATTCCGACGTTCAACGAGTTGGAGAACCTGCCCCTGATCGTGGGCCGAGTGCACAAGGCCTGCCCCGAGGTACATGTGCTGATCGTCGACGACGGGAGCCCCGACGGGACCGGCGAGCTCGCCGACGAACTGTCCCTGGCCGACACCGACCGGGTTCACGTGATGCACCGCAACGCCAAGGACGGGCTCGGCGCGGCCTATCTCGCGGGGTTCGCCTGGGGCCTGAGCCGCCAATACAACGTGCTCGTGGAGATGGATGCCGACGGCAGCCACGCACCCGAGCAGCTCTACCGGCTGCTGGACGCCATCGACAGCGGCGCCGATCTGGCGATCGGTTCCCGCTATGTGCAGGGCGGCACCGTCCGCAACTGGCCCTACCGGCGGCTCGTGCTGTCCAAGACCGCCAACACCTACTCGCGCGTGCTGCTCGGGGTCGGAATCCACGACATCACCGCCGGTTACCGCGCCTACCGGCGCGAGGTGCTGGAGAAGATCGACCTGTCGGCGGTGGATTCCAAGGGCTACTGCTTCCAGATCGACCTGACCTGGCGCACGATCAACAGCGGTTTCAGGGTCACCGAGGTGCCCATCACGTTCCGCGAGCGTGAACTCGGGGTCTCGAAGATGAGCGGCTCGAACATCCGCGAAGCGATGGTCAAGGTCGCCCAGTGGGGCATCGGCGGGCGCATTGACCGCGCCCGCGGTGTGGTCCGCTAGAAGCTAGATCAGCTGCCGCGGCGCTTGGACTTGATGAGGTCCATGCGCTCCTTGAGCAGCTCCTCGAGCTCCTCGATCGAGCGGCGCTCCAGCAGCATGTCCCAGTGGGTGCGCGGGGGCTTGACCTTCTTGGGCTCGGGCAGGTCACCGTCGATCAGGGTGCCTTCGAGGCCGTTCTTGCAGGGCCAGGTGCCGGGGATCTCGGCGTCGTCGGCGAACGGAACCTCGAATTCCTCGCCGTTCTCGGTGCGGTACCGCGCAATCTGACGCGGCGCCAGGTCGTGGTTGCGGTCCGTCTCGTAGCTCACGGCTCCGAGGCGGCTGCCTCTCAGGACACGATCAGCCATCGTCAACTCTCCTCACAGTGCCAATTAAGGACCGGGGCCCTTAGAAGTCCGGGTAGTCAACGCAAGACAACTCTCTGCGGTTCCCGACTCGACCCCCCATGATACCGGGATCACTCGCACAGGCCGTCTACAGTCACATGACGTGACGCGTCGTTCCCGCTCCCAGCCGTGCCGGTGGTGCGGACGCGAGGTGGCCGACGCCGGCATGGGCCGGCGCAGGCAGTACTGCCGCCAGTCCTGCCGGCAGCGCGCCTACGAGCAGCGCGCGTTGGTCAAGGGCAGCGCGATCCCCGAGGACGCGGTGGTGCTGTCGGCCGAGGAGGCCGCCGAACTGTCCGACCGGGTTTACCAGGTGAGGTGCGCCGCCGAGGACGTCGCCACCGCGGTCGACGAGGGAGCGGCGACCGCGGAGTTGCGGCAACTGTGCGACGCGCTGGTCCGGGCTGCCAAGGCCGCGGACGGCTGGCGCTGAGAGGTCGGTGACCGGGCCGGTGGGTCGACGGACCGATCTGCAGCGGGTTGCCGCCGAGGTATTCGGCTGGCCTCAGTTGCGGCCGGCTCAGCTCGAGGCGATGGAGGCGGTGCTCGCCGGGCGTGACGTGCTGGCCGTGATGGCGACCGGCTCCGGCAAGTCGGCGATCTACCAGGTACCCGCAGTGTTGATCGACGGCGCGACGCTGGTCGTCTCGCCGCTGATCGCGCTGCAGCGCGACCAGATCAGCGGCCTGGCGGCCACCGACGCCCCTGACGCGGTCGCCATCAACTCGCAACTGGGCCGCGATGACATCGCCCGGAACTGGCAGGCGTTGCGGCACAAGGAGGTCGAGTACATCTTCTTGGCGCCCGAGCAGCTCACCAACGATGCCGTGGTCGCCGACCTGGCCGCGATGGACGTCTCACTGGTGGTGGTCGACGAGGCCCACTGTGTGTCCGCGTGGGGCCACGACTTCCGACCGAGCTATCTACGGATCGCCGACAGCATCGAACGTTTCGGTCACCCGCCCGTCATCGCGTTGACGGCGACCGCGTCGCCGGTGGTGCGCCGCGAAATCGTCGAGCATCTGCGGCTGCGCGATCCGCTGGTCATCGCCAGCGGCTTCGACCGCCCCAACATCGGACTCCAGGTGTCACACCACGTCACCGACCACGACAAGCGGGAGGCGGTGCTGGCCAGGATGCATCACGTCGAGCGTCCGGCACTGCTCTATTCGGCGACGCGTAGGGACTCTGAAAGCTATGCCGCGCAACTGAATTCATCCGGCATCAGCGCCGAGGCCTATCATGCGGGTCTGTCGCGAGAGCAGCGCGACGAGGTCCATCGGCTGTTCCGGGCCGAGGATGGGGTCGACGTGGTGGTGGCGACGTCGGCGTTCGGGATGGGCATCGACAAGGCCGATGTCCGCACCGTGGTCCACGCGTCGGTTCCCGACTCGATGGACAGCTACTACCAGCAAATCGGGCGGGCCGGTCGTGACGGCGAACCGGCGGTGGCGGTGCTGTTCTACCGTCCGGAGGATCTCGGCCTGGCCCGGTTCTTCACCTCCAACCGGCCCGACGAGGACCTGCTGGCGCGGGTGTATGCGGCCCTGGACCGCACGACCCCCAAGCGATTGGGTGAGCTGCGCACCGAACTCGGGGTGTCCGGTGCTCGGGTGACGAACGCGCTGAACCTGCTCGAGGAGGCGGAGCTGGCCGGCTCGGCGCGGGAAGGCTTCATCCGCAGCAGCGATACTGGCGTCGAGGAGGCGGTGCGCCGCGCCGTCGAGATCGTCGAACGCAACGAACGAGTCGACCGCACCCGGGTCGAGATGATGCGCGGCTACGCCGAGACACGGGATTGCCGGCGCCAGTTCCTGCTGAGCTATTTCGGAGAGGCGCTGCCGCAGCCGTGCCGCAATTGCGACAACTGTGCGACCGGTTTGCTCGACGACCCGCCGGCCACCGACCGCTGGGCGGTGCAGACGCCGGTCGTGCACCGGGAGTGGGGACCCGGAACGGTGATGGGCGCCGAGGATGACCGGATCACCGTGCTGTTCGACGAATTCGGCTATCGCACCCTGCTCTTGGAGTCCATCGAGGAGTCCGGTGTCCTGACTCGCCGCTGACGTCCTTTCGGTCACCGCGAATCAAACCCTTAACGGGAAGGGTCGGTCGTTCCTAGGGTCGATGGGCGCCAACCGGATAGTGAGATTGTTCCCAAGGGAGTGCGTCGTTGCCTGCGAAGTTTTTCTGGTTCCTGCCCACCAACGGCGACAGCCGCTCGATCGTGGGGGCATCGCACGCGTCGTCGCACCACATCGTTCCCGACGGATACCGTCCACCGAGCCGGCGGTACCTGGCCGAAGTGGCCAGGGCCGCGGACCGACTGGGCTTCGAGGGGGTGCTGACGCCAACCGGAACATGGTGTGAGGACGCATGGTTGACGGCATCGGCGCTGCTGGCCGAAACCGAGCGGCTGAAGTTCCTGGTGGCCTTCCGGCCCGGATTGGTGCCCCCGACGCTGGCCGCCCAACAGGCCGCGACGCTGCAACGGTTCTCCGACGGACGCCTGTTGCTCAACGTGGTCAGCGGCGGAGACGACAGCGAGCAGCAGCGCTTCGGTGACTGGCTCGATCACGACGAGCGTTACGCACGGACGGGCGAATTCCTGAAGGTCGTGAAGTCGGTGTGGGGCCAGGACTCGTTCGACTTCGACGGCGCGTACTACAAGATCCGCGACGGGCGCGTGTCGGAGCCGCCGAACCCGTTGCCGGAGTTCTACTTTGGCGGTTCTTCACCCGCAGCATTGCCGATCGCCGCCGAACACGTCGACGTCTACCTCACGTGGGGCGAGCCACCCGAGGCGGCGAAGGCCAAGATCGACATTGTGCGGGAGCTGGCGGAGGCTCGCGGTCGACGCCTGCGGTTCGGCATCCGTTTACACACCATCACCCGCGACACCGCGGCCGCGGCCTGGGCGGTCGCCGAGGAACTGGTCACCGAACTGACGCCGGCCCAGATCGACGAGGCGACAAGGCTGCATGCGAAGTCGGAGTCCGAGGGGCAGCGGCGGATGACCGCCCTGCACGGCGGGCGCACCGACAAGCTGGAGATCTACCCGAATCTGTGGGCCGGCGTCGGCCTGGTCCGCGGCGGTGCCGGCACCGCCCTGGTCGGCAGCCACGAAGAGGTGGCCAACCTTATCTGGGAGTACCACACGGTCGGGTTCGACGAGTTCATCCTGTCGGGCTACCCGCACCTGGAAGAGGCGTACTGGTTCGCCGAGGGCGTACTGCCGATCCTGCGCGCGAAAGGCGTTCTGGCCACCTGATTGCGGTGTTGAGGATTCATTGAGGTGTGCCCCTGATCCTCGACGGCATGAACACACGACACGCAGTTTGGCTGGGCGCGCTCACCGCGGGTTTCGGGATGGCGCTCGCGTTCGGCGCGGGCACCGCCTCCGCCGATGACGGCACCGGTTCGCCCGCGCGGGGCACCGCGGCGTCCGATACGACGGTTGCCTCCGAGGGTGCACCGCGCATTGATACGACGAAGGCGGTCGATCCGGCTTCGGTGAAGCTGGGCAGTGCACCGACGGCGGGCCTGGGTAATGGCCGCATGACATCGAGCTTCGGCTCCTCGGTCGGTGTCTACTCGTCGTTCGGGCCGTCGGCGGCCGGCTTCCAGACAGAGGCCGAGGAAATCGAGCAGTCGACGAAGTACTTGGAGGCCGACCAGAACAGGGACGAGGCGATCGTCGACGCCATGGGTGACGACCTGGACGAAATACGATCGGCGATGGCGGCCATGCCCGCGGCGGAGCAACTCTCGCCGAGGTCGGAGTCCTAACAGACGTATTGCACACCGATTCCCGCCGGCGGCGTGACCTGCCGGGCACACGCGAACGCGTCAACGCCGTCGGCGGCAAGGCGCACCGCCGATTGGCGGGCATAGTTCACGCACAGCAGGGCGCTGGCATCCGTGCGGCAGCGGTAGTTCCCGAATGACAGTGAAGCGTCATAAGGCAATTCGCGTCCCTGCCCGTAGGCGAAGCGCCCCGGGTCGCCATGCGCCGACCCGACCTGGACGCTGGAACCGTCGAAGTCGACCCAGCCGCCCTTCCACTGGCCGTAGGTGTCTGCCGGCCGCGGCGGCGGGTTCGTGAGCTCCACCAGACACGCCAGCGCCGGGGAACCGTGCTTGGCGTCGGTCATGCAATTCGTACCGCTCGGCGTTGTGAAGGCGATGTCGTCGCCGAGCTCGGTGGTGACACTTCCGCGCAACGCGATGTGGTACTGGGCCGCGTCGATCGGCGGGGCCGCCTCGATCCACTTGATCGCCTCGGCGATCGGGACACCGGCCGCCGGCGCCGGCACCGACGAGGTCGAAGTCGCCGATGAGGTGGCCGACGTCGGACCGGACGACGACGTGGGGGAGCGCGGGGTGATCGGTGTGAGCTGGGTCTGGCGCGCCTGACCGCCCGTCGCACCCGAACATCCCGCGACCAGCAGCGACGCGGTGAGCAACACGGCGATCCGCATCCGGACAGGCTAGCGGGCGGCGGCGGTTCGGGTCGCCAGGCGCGTCGAGAGGCGAAATGTTCGCTACCGTCGAGTGATGCACGAACACACCGTCCGCGCCACCACGCGCAGCGGCATCGTCGAGGGGTTCGTCCGAGGCGGGGTCAACAGGTGGCGTTCCATCCCGTACGCCCGCCCGCCGGTAGGTGCGCTGCGCTTCCGCGCGCCACAGCCACCACAGCCGTGGCGGGGTGTGCGGTATTGCCACGGCTTTGCCAACTGTGCACCTCAGCAGCGCCGCTACACGATGTTGGGCGTGGGCAAGTACCAGCCGATGGGCGAGGACTGCCTGACCCTCAACGTCGTCACGCCCCAGTGGTCGGGATCCGAGCCGGACCGCGGGCCCCTTCCGGTGATGTTCTTCATCCACGGCGGTGGCTACTTGATGGGCAGCTCGGCCACCCCGCTCTATGACGGCGCCGCACTGGCCCGTCGCGGTTGCGTCTATGTGTCGGTGAACTACCGCTTGGGCGCGCTCGGCTGCGTGGACCTTTCGGCACTGTCCACGCCGGACACCCCGATCGACAGCAATCTGTTCCTGCGCGACCTCGTCATGGCGTTGCGCTGGGTGCGCGACAACATCGGTGCGTTCGGCGGCGACCCCGGCAACGTGACGATCTTCGGCGAGAGCGCCGGCGCCCATGCCGTCGCCACACTGCTGGCTGTTCCCGAGGCCGAAGGCCTTTTCGCACAAGCTATTTCCGAAAGTCCGGCGTCCGGATTGGTGAGTGGACCGGAGACCGCGGCCAAGATCGCCGGCAAGTTCGCCAAGTCGCTCGGGTCCTCCGGAGATGACGCCGCCGAAACCTTGATGCGGGCCCGGCCAAGGGATCTGGTGGTCGCGCTGGACGCGCTGCTCACCGAGAGCCTGACCGACATGGATGGTGCGTTTTCGCTCGGGCCGACCTACGGTGACGACGTTCTGCCCGACGACCCGGTCGCCGCCATGCGGCGGGGCGCGGCCCACAAGGTTCCGCTGATCGTCGGCACAAATGCCGACGAGGGCAAGCTGTTCACCCGGTTCATGAAGCTGCTGCCGACCACCGAGGCGGCAATCGAGCGGCTGCTGGCGAGCGCGGAACCTGAAGCGCGCGAACGTATCACCGCCGCCTATCCCGGCTATCCGCGTCCCGAGGCGTGCGTCCAGCTCGGTGGTGACTTCGCTTTCGGTACGGCAGCCTGGCAGATCGCCGAGGCGCACAGCCCGCACGCACCCACGTACGTCTACCGCTACGACTATGCGCCGCGCACCTTGCACTGGTCGGGTCTCGGGGCCACCCATGCCACCGAACTGCTGGCCGTCTTCGACATCTACCGCACGCGATTCGGATCGGCGCTGACCGCGGCGATGGACCGCCGCTCGGCACTGAGGGTGAGCCGCGACGTGCAGAACCGCTGGCGCCACTTCAGCCGCGCCGGCGTGCCGGGCGAGGACTGGCCACGCTACGCCGAGGCGGAACGTCCGGTGTTGGTGTTCGACCGCCACACCCGCGTCGAATACGACCCTCATCCGCATCGGCGCAAGGCCTGGGCGGGCTTCTCGCTGATCGGACGCTAGCCTGACCAGGCCGTAATTGACACCCGTCAAGAGATGGCCGTAAAACCCTCCGGGGTGCCGGGAACTTGTCCTAGGTTGGTCGCGTGCAGACCAACGAGATCGTCATCGAGCGCCCGAGTGACCTGACCGCCGAATGGCTGGCTGCGGCGATCAGCGCCCCGGTCGCCGGATTCACCGTCGACCGCATCGGCACCGGGCAGATGAGCGAGTGCTATCGAATCGGACTGACCTACGACGACGGCGCCACCGGTCCGGAATCGGTGGTTCTCAAGGTCGCCGCTACCGACCCGACGAGCAGGCAGACCGGACTCGCGCTGGGGCTCTACGAGCGCGAGGTGAAGTTCTACTCCGACGTCGCCCCGCGCCTGGGCGGTCCGATCGCCGAGTGCTACCACACCTCGTATGACCCGCAGACGGGAATTTTCGCGCTCCTGCTCGACGATGCCGCCCCGGCCGAGGTCGGCAACGAAATCCGCGGTGCCACAATCGCGGAAGCAACCCTGGCCTTGACCGAACTCGGTCGTTTGCACGCCCCGGTGATCGGCAACGAGAGCCTGGCCGAAGCCGACTGGCTCACCCGAGCGGCCCCGCTGAACCAGGCGCTGGTCGCCCAGCTGTGGGCCGGATTCGCCGATCGGTACGGCGATGCGATCACCCCCGACCAGAGGCTGGTGTGCGAACGACTGGTCGCGAGCTTCGATGCGTACCTGGCCGACGAATCGGTGCCCGAGCGGATCAAGGGCCTGGTCCACGGCGACTACCGACTGGACAACATGCTGTTCGGCCGCCCGGGATCAAAGCGTGACCTCACCGTCGTCGACTGGCAGACCGTCACCTGGGGCCCGGCCATGACCGATGTCTCGTACTTCATCGGATGCGCGGTCGCCATCGAGGATCGCCGCGCTCACTACGACGAGCTGCTGAGCGCGTATCACCAAGGGCTCGGCCCTGATTCGGCCATCACCCTCGACGAGGTGCGCGAGGGCGTCCGGCGTCAGAGCTTCGCGGGCGTCATGATGGCGGTCGTCTCGTCGATGCTCGTGGAGCGGACCGAGCGCGGCGACGAGATGTTCCTGACCATGCTGGACCGGCACACCAGCCACGTCCTGGACACCGGCGCACTCGACATCCTGCCGCCGCCTGCCGCCGCGCCGGCCTTGACACCCGACCCCGCTGACGAGGGCGCACACCAACCCGGGGATGAGCCGCTCTGGAACGAAAGCTGGTACTGGGACTTCGCCGATCCGGCACAGGGTGTGGGCGGGTGGCTCCGGCTCGGGCTGGTGCCGAATCAAAACGTCGCGTGGATCAACGCGCTGGTGTGCGGTCCCGATATGCCGACGGTCGCGCTGGTCGACTTCCAGGCGCCGCTGCCCGCCGACCCCGGGGTGGCGCAGGCCGACGGCGCCGAATTGCGCCACGGCGCCATCACGCCGCTGCAGACCTACCGGGTCGAGGCGCGCGGTAGCGCACAGGAGTACGACGATCCGTCGGCGCTGCTGCGCGGTGAGCCGGGCCGGCCCGTCGAGTTGGCGATCGACCTCACCTGGACCACGGCGGGCACTCCGTATGCGTACCGCATCACCACGCGTTACGAGATACCGTGCACCGTCACCGGAACCGTCACCATCGACGGACGGGTTCATCAGTTCGAGGCGGTCCCCGGGCAGCGCGACCACTCCCACGGTGTGCGCGACTGGTGGAGCATGGACTGGGTCTGGAGCGCACTGCACCTCGACGACGGCACCCATCTCCACGGAGTCGACCTTCGCATCCCCGGCATGGACCCGATGAGTGTCGGTTACCTCCAACGCGCCGGCGAACCGGTCACCGAGACGACGACGGTCAGCGCCGAAGCGACGTTCTCCGACAACGGGTTACCGCTGACCACCAGCATCGACTACCTACCCGGCCCGGTGCACACGACCGTCGGCGTACGCGGTCATGCACCTGTCCGATTGCTGGGCCCGGAGGGTCAGGTGAGCTTCTTCCCAAGGGCCTGGGTCACCGTCGAGACGGCGGACGGCAGGACCGGTTCGGGTTGGGTGGAGTGGAACCGCAACCTGTGACGGGCTAAGCAGCCGACCGGAACGTATCGTGCGATGCGTCAGTCGATGCCACGTCAGCATTCTCGTTGCCGACCGGCAACTCCGCCCGGAGTCGCCGCCGCGCTGATCGAGGTCGCCGGGGCGCACGCGCTGTCAGCCACGTCCACACGCCGATCGCCCCGCTGACCACAGCCGCAGCGACGAGGAAGAGCCACAGCCAGTCGAGGGCGGCAATCGTCTTACCGATGACGGTCCAATCGCTCCAGACGTCCACTGTCCCATGCCTCCTCTTGGCTCACCCGGTCACTCTCAACCGTAGATCGGTCGACCGGTGACCGAGCGCCGTGGAGGTCGTCGAAATGATGACCAAAGTCCCTTTCTTGCAGGCCAAGTTCTTACGGCTACGCCGTCGCCGATTAGGCCCGGCACCACGCGGGTACGCGCCGGCATGGGCAAAGACGATTTCCACAAGGGCGACAAGGTCACCTGGCAGAGCCACGGCAGTACTGCGGAGGGCACCGTCGAGGAGAAGATCACCTCCGATACCACGGCGGCCAAACGCACGGTGCGCGCCTCGCCCGACGAGCCGCAGTACCGGGTCCGCAGCGACCAGAGCGGCAACGACGCTGTGCACAAACCCGAAGCGCTGCAGCGTAAGTCGAGCTAGGCAATGGCGGAGAACGACGCCGCCCCCGAGTTCGACGCAGTCGTCAACATGACGGCCACCGAACTCGAGAAATGGCTCGACACCGACGAATCGAAGGACGTCGGCCAGAAATCCGACTACGCCCACATGCGCAAGGTCGTCGGTTACGCCAAGCGGCACCTCGCGCAGCGGCCGAGCGGCGACGTCAGTGATTCGAACTGGCGCTATTCACTGATGAATTGGGGTCACGACCCGACGAAGTGATTCACAGCCCCGCAGAGTCGTCGTCGAGTTCGTCGCGGCGCAGCGCCATCGGCGTGGCGGCGGGCAAATCGCCTCCCGCGATGACCTGACGGGTGATCGGCGTGATCGCCTGGAAGAGCCGCTCGACTGCTGCGTCGTCGAGGGCTGCCAACGCCGACAGCGCCAGGGTATCGGTGCGCAATTCTATGTGCTGCTTCAGCGCCCGGCCGGCCTCGGTGAGAGTTCCCGTGGGCGTGAGCAATCCGCGCTCGCCGAGCGACCGCACGCACGAGTCCCACTCGTCGTCGGAGTAGTCGCGGCTGCGCTTGATGAAATCGGCAGGCACCGCGCCGGCACCGACGTGGAACACGTTGGATTCGCGACCGCTGATGCCTTCGCTCACCAGAACCGCCACATGGGCGTCGCCCCGGTGTTCGCGTAACAGCGTCGCGGCGTGCCACAGGGCCGCCAGCGGACTGTCGGGCCAGGGCAGCGCCAGATTCGCCGCGAACAGCGGCCGGCCGTCCAGCGGTGCACCCCGTGCCGCCGAGCCGGCCAGCTCAGCGGCCTCCACGACTCCGGGGGTGTCGTCGCTCAGCCCGTAGCCCCGCAGCGCAGTGACCGCGGTGTCCTGACGCGCCCGCACCATCTCGGCGGGTGTGGCGATGTCCCAGATGGCCGGTATCGCCTTGCCCACGCGCTCGGCGGCAAAGTTGTAGAAGATCGCGGTCACGATCTCCACTGGCACCTGACCCAGCGGTGCAGCGCGGCCGGCGAAGTAACCTCGCCAGAACCCGAGGAATCCCATGGCGTCGAAGGCACTTCGGACCACCGGTGCGAAGTATGTGATGCCGTGAATGGGTTCATAGCGGTCGAAGAAACGCCGCGCCAGTGCGGGAGTTCTGCTCACTCCGGTAGTCAACCACTTGGTATCTTGCTCGCACCGTGCGGATACCCGAGCCGTCGGCACGTCCCGGGAGGTCATGATGCTTTCGACACGGCTCGCCGCGGCGGTGGCGACCGTCGGGGTTACGGCGGTTGCGTTGAGCGGGTGTTCGTTCAGCGCCAGCACCGGCGGTCTCGCGGTGTCGAAGACCGACCTGGAGAAGGACATCACCCAGCGTCTGCAGAAGGCCGGCGAGAAGCCACAAACCGTGACCTGCAAGGAGAATCTACCGGGCCAGGTCGGGAAGACGACCCGCTGCGAGCTGTTGTTGAGCGGTGCCGACGGCTTTGACGTCGTTGTCACCGCGACGAAGATCGACGGCGAAAACATCAGCTACAGCATGATCCCGGCCGCCTCAAAGGAGCAGCTCGACAAGCTCGTGACGAAGACGGTGTCGGAGTCCGCAAAGGTCACCGTCGACTCGGCTGACTGCGACGGTGGGCTGGAGGGCAGGCAAGGCGCAGAGGCGCACTGCGACGTCACAGCCGACGGTGAGACGACGCGGCAGCTCGTGACCGTGACCAAGGTGGAGGGTTTGATGATGTACTTCCACGTTCAGCCGGCGCCGTCCTAGGCCCGCAACCTAATTGCCCGGCTGGGCCGACAGGTCAGCCATCAGCGCGGCAGCAGATTCGTCGATGATCGCCCGCATGGCGCGCTCGGCGGTGGCCTCGTCGCGCATCCGTATCGCGCGCGCGACCTCATCGTGCAGTTCGATCGCGGCGGGGTTTGGCCGGTCGGGCATCATTCCGTGGTGGGTACGTCCTCCGAGGACCTCGGCGACCACATCGTTGAGCGCGCGGAACATCTCGTTACCGCTGGCTTCCAGCAGAGTCTTGTGAAAGATCTTGTCCGCTAACAGGTACGAGTCCAAGTCACCTGAGCGGCCATGCACCACCATGTCCGACACGGCGGCCGCCATGATCCGGCACTGATGCGGATCGGCCCGCCGGGCAGCCAAGGCGGCCGCCGCCGGCTCGAATCCGCGACGCAACTCCGACAGCGACATCAGCTGTGCGGCCCGGTCGCCCACGTCCAGCCGCCAGCGAATCACTCTGGGATCGAACACGTTCCACTTGCCGGATGGCTGAATGGTGATGCCCACGCGGCGGCGGGGCGCAACCATTCGCATGGACTCCAGCACCCGGATGGCTTCCCGGGCGACCGAGCGGGAGACGCCGTGCTCGGCGCTGACGCCGTCGAGGGTCAGCACATGCCCCGTTGGGTAACGCCCAGAGACGATGGCTTGGCCGAGCGCGGCCAACACGCTGCTGTGCAGCACGCTGACCATTGGCTCGGATGTCACACATACATGTTGTCATACGCTGTCCCTGATGCGATAAAACATATTCATCACAATTAGGTCTTGAAAAGATCTGACTATTGATGGGATGCTGTGTGACATGCCAGACAGCAGGGTAGACGCGGGCATGGCCTCACCGATCGTCGTCATGGGGGTGTCCGGTTCCGGAAAATCAACCGTTGGCGCAGCGTTGGCTCAACGGTTGCGCGTGCCCTTCGCTGACGCCGACGACTTCCACCCGCCGGCCAACATCGCCAAGATGACCGCAGGCCACCCACTCGACGACGACGATCGCTACCCATGGTTGGAGGCCATCGGGGAGTGGCTGGCCGAACATTCCGGGGGCGGTGTGATGAGCTGTTCGGCGCTCAAGCGCAAGTACCGCGATCAGCTCCGGCGGCACTGCGCCGATGTCAGGTTCCTTCATCTGCGAGGAACCACCGAAGTCATCGCTCGTCGACAGGCAAGCAGGCCAGGCCATTTCATGCCCGCGACCCTGCTGGCCTCACAATTCGACACCCTCGAACCCCTCGATGCCGACGAACACGGCATCAGCATCGACGTCGATCAGAGCATCGATTCGATCGTCGACAGCTACGTATCCCGCACATCAGGAAAGTGACGCCGATGAACCTGAATGCCACCATCCTGGCCGAAGCGCCCAAATTGGCGACACCGGTAGCGCCCGGCTGGCAGCTCATCCTGGCCTTCCTCGCCGGGATCGCGGTGATCGTTGTCCTGATCACCGTGCTGCATCTGCATCCCTTCCTGTCCTTGATCTTTGGCGCCTTGACCGTCGGTATCGTCGCCGGCGAGAACCTGGAGAAGGTGCTCAAATCGTTCTCCGACGGCTTCGGCTCCACCGCGGCCGGGGTGGGCATCCTGATCGCCCTGGGTGCGATGTTCGCCAAACTGCTGGCCGATTCCGGCGGCGCCGACGAGATCGTGGACACCATCGTCGGACATGCCTCACCGCGGGCGCTGCCGTGGGCAATGGCGTTGGTCGGCGCGATCATCGGCCTGCCGATGTTCTTCGAGATCGGACTCGTCCTGCTGATGCCGGTCATCTACCTGGTGTCCCGCCGCTCCCAACTTTCACTGGTGACAGTCGGAATTCCGGCGCTGGCCGGGCTTTCGGCAATGCACGGCTTCGTGCCACCGCACCCCGGACCGCTGACGGCGATCTCCCTACTCCATGCCGACCTGGGCTTGACACTGGCTCTCGGTGTGGCCGTTGCGATTCCGACGATCATCGTCGCCGGTCCGCTGTTCGGCAAACTCGCCGGGCGCTGGGTGGTCGTCGAAGCACCAGATACGTTCGGCTCCGGCGCCGCCGCGTTGCGCGAGGCCGGCCCGGAGGGCGAGGTCATTCCCGACGAGAACCGCGGGCCTCGCCGGCCGTCGTTCGGGGTGACGCTGTTCAGCGTGCTGCTGCCGGTCGTGCTGATGCTCGGCAAAGCGCTCGTCGACATCTTCATCGACGACGAGAACCAGTGGTTCCGAGTCACGTTCGACGTGCTGGGCACCCCACTGGTAGCGCTGCTGATCGCGGTGATCGTCGGCATCTTCACCCTCGGCAGGGGTGCGGGCATGTCGCGCGGCGCCGTGATGAAGTGCGTCGAATCGGGCCTGCCCCCGGTTGCCGGCATCATCCTGATCGTCGCCGCGGGCGGCGGCTTCAAACAGGTTCTGGTCGACAGCGGAATCGGCACCCTGTTGGCTGACTGGGCCAAGGGCGCTCACATCTCGGTCATCGTGCTGGCCTGGGTGCTGGCCGTGCTGATCCGCCTTGCGACCGGCTCGGCGACGGTGGCCACCATCACCGCGTCCGCGTTGGTGCTGGGCTTGGTCGAAGGCCTCAGCAGCGGTCAGGTGTCGCTGGTCGTGCTGGCTGTCGGCGCCGGCTCGCTGTTCTTCTCCCACGTCAACGACGCCGGATTCTGGTTGGTCAACCAGTACTTCCGCATCAGCGTCGGCCAGACGATCAAGACCTGGTCACTGATGGAGACGGTGCTGTCAGTGACCGGTCTGATCGTCGTATTGCTGCTCGGCCTGGTGATCTGAGCGCGGCGCTCAGCCCTTGACGACCTGCGTTCCGCCGGCGAGTTCGTCGTGCTTGCCCTGCTTGGTCGGACTGCCGTTGATCGTCACCGCGATCACGATGTAGGCGATCACAGCCAGCAGACCGCCGATGTAGGGGATCACCGACAGCAGCGTGAACGAGTTGCGGATCGCCGACTGCTGAAGGTTCGGTTTCGGCGCACCGCCGGGGCCGTGCACGCTCAAGCCCAGAATCTTCTTCGCCGGAGTCCAGCCCTGCGTCACCTCGAACGCCACGAAGTAGACGAAGGTCAAAACCCCCGAAAACAGGCCTGTCACAAGGATATTGCTCGTCGCATCGAGAAGCAGCGCGAGGACAAAGGACACGATGGCGACGATGATCCCGTCGATGAAGCGCGCGGCGAACCGCAGCCCAAGCCCGCCGGGCTGGCCACCGGTGGGCACCGGTGGCGGGTAGCCGCCACCGTAACCCTGCTGGCCGTAGGGATCCTGGGCCGGCGGCGGGACGTACCCACCGGGTTGACCGGGCGGCGGCGGGGGATAGCCGGACGGCGGCGGGGGATAGCTACCCGGTTGACCCGTCGGGGGCGGCGGCGGATAGCCGCCAGGCGGGCCGTACGCGTTCGGGTCGTTGTCACCGGTGGTCATTGCTTGCTCCTCCCGCTGAAATCAGTCCGGCTTAATCTACCCTCCGGTCTGCCTACAGCAGGGGCAACGCCCGCGGCGCGATCGCGATTCTCAGCGCCTGGCCCGCTTCTTGGCTTCCTTCTTGGCCTTCTTGTTGGCCTTCTTGGCCCGGGCGCGCGTGGTCTCGACCAGATCGCCACCCTGGTCCCTGGCGACGTCGACGAATTCGGCACTTCGCTTCCGCGCGACATCAGCCAGTTCAGCGCTGCGCTCACTGGCCACATCGGCGAACTCGGCGCCGCGCTTGCGGGCGATTTCGGCGAACTCCGCACCACGCTCGCTGGCGACGTCGGCCAGCTCGGCGCCACGCTCGCGGGCGATCTCGGCGAACTCCGCACCACGCTTGCGGGCCGTCTCCAGCAGCGGCGCGGCGCGCTCACCGGCGGTCAGGGCCAGTTCGCGGCCGCGTTCGGCACCGATCTGCAATCCGTGGCCCACCTTGGGACCGACCCGGTCCAGAAGGTCGCTGTCAAGGAGGCTGTGGCTCGATCCGGGCAGGCTACCCGACACCGCATCGCTGACCTTGCGGGCGGCGCGGCGCCCGCGCCAGCCCAGGGACGGTTTCCCGGCGGTGTCGGCCGAGGCGATGATCAGACCGCCGAGCAGGCTGAGGTCGGTCAGGAACGCGCGTCGCTTCTCGGCCTTGAGCTGTTGGTCGGACTCGTCCCAGAACATGTGGGCGCCGAGATTGGCAGGAACCACGGTGGCCGCCAATGCGGCCGAGGCCACCCGGGGCAGCTTGCCCGATGCCAGCAGCACCCCGCCACCGATCTGGACAGCCGCGGTGATCTTCGCCAGTGTCTCCGGATCGCTGGGAACGTTTGCGCTGACGGGCTCGGGCAGCTTCTGCAGACCCTCGAGAGTCGGGCGGGCGGCTTCGGCCGCCGGTTTCGGGCTCTTCAGGGCTTCGAATCCCTGGCCGATGAACACCGCTGCCAACATGGGCCGAGCAACTCTGCGAATCAACATGGCGCGGGTGTTCCCTACCGGCTAGGCCGTCAAACCCGGGGGCGTCAGCTGTCGAGGCGGCGCATCCACAAGGGGAACGCCACCCAGGCGGCCGACATCACGACCGCGGTCACGACGCCGGCGAGCACGCCGGCGCCTTCGCCCATCACGGTGCCGAAGACGACGACCGCAACACCGGTCAGCGCGGCGCCGAGTAGCAGGAGACCAGAGAACGCGAATCGATGGGCTATCGCGACCAGGGGCCGCAACTTGTGCCTGCGGAACAACATCCGGTGCATCCCAACCGGCGCGACCAGGAGAACTGTCGCCGCCAGCGAGCAGATCACGGTGGCCAGGTAGACCGCGCGCAGTTCGGAGCTCAACGTGGTGAACCGGTTCTGGAATGGCAGGGTCAGCAGAAACCCGGTGAGCAATTGAACGCCGGTTTGCGCGACGCGAAGCTCCTGGAGCAGGTTGGACCAGTTACGGTCCAAGCGCTCCGCCTCCGTCTCGGAGCGAACCGAAGCGTTCCACCGCTGGTCCATTTCAGGGTGGTCGACGTCCACCTGGTGGTCATGCCCGAGTGAATACCGCTTGAAACCTCAGGTCAGCAGCAGGCGGGCGGACGCCTCGAGACGGCTGGCGATCTCGGTGTACGAGGCATATCCCATACCGGCCCGCACGAGGGCCCCGGCGTAGAGCTGCTCGAGCGACTCGATGACATTCGAATCACACTGTGTCCCAAGCGCGGTGCTCAACCGCTGATGAATCTCGCGACCGATCCGAAAGCGGAGATGCTCGACGTCGGGATCCTTGCCGAGCAGCGCGGTGGTGACCGCGCCTGCCAATTCGGGCTCATCGGCCACCAGCAGCGCGATGTGGCGGAGTACGCCCACCACGCGATCGACGGGGTCCGGGGAGTCGTCCGGCGGTGCCGGCGTCGAGGCCAGCCGCCGCCAGAACACCTCGGCGACCAGATGCTCCTTGGACGAAAAGTACGTGTAGGCGGTGGCCGCGCCGACGCCTGCCTCGGCGGCCACCATCCGGATCGTCAGGCCGGAGAATCCTTCACGGCTCAACACCTCGACCGCGGCGCGGCCCAGGCGGTCGACCGTTGCGGCCTGCTTTGCTGTCAACCGGCGCCGCGTCGATTCCCGAGCTACCGGATCAGACACATGTCCGGACGCTACTACAACCGACCTGCACCGACAAGGTGCGCGCTGGCCATCGACCATGCGTAAGGGTTAGGTTCGGAACATGAGCCGTACCGACACCCCCTCTGCCGCGCAAACTTCCCGCCTGTTCGAATTGGCGGAGCAGATCGTGGGATTCATGCCCGCCGACGAAGGACGCGCGCTGTACGACGCGGCCGTGCGCTACCTGCATGGCGGCGTGTCGGTGGAGATCGGGACCTACTGCGGCAAGTCCACGGTGATGCTGGGCGCCGCGGCCGCCGCGACCGGCAGCGTGCTGTTCACCGTCGACCATCATCACGGCTCCGAAGAGCACCAGGCCGGCTGGGAGTTCCACGACACGACGATGGTCGATCCGGTCAGCGGCCGGTTCGACACGCTGCCCACCTTTCGGCGCACATTGGACGCCGCCGACCTCGACGACACGATCGTCGCGATCGTGGGCAAGTCGCCGGTTGTGGCCCGCGGCTGGCGCACGCCGCTGGATCTGTTGTTCATCGACGGTGGCCACAGCGAGACGGCCGCGCAGCAGGACCTCGAGGGGTGGGCCAAATGGGTCGCGGCCGGCAGCGCCCTGGTCATCCACGACGTGTTCCCCGACCCCGCCGATGGTGGCCGCCCGCCGTACAACATCTATTGCCGCGCAATCGAATCCGGCCAGTTCACCGAGGTCGGCTGCACCGGTTCGCTGCGGGTGCTGGAGCGCACCGCCGGCGCGGCGGGCGAGGATCCGCTCAGCGCCTGACGCATTCACAGTCGTAGTCGCCCTCGAGCCCGCGGGGTAGCTCAGCAGCCCGGAAGATGTCGCTGCCCCCGGTGGTCGACGACAGCGCGTCGGCGGCCAGGATGACGGCCGCGGCGGTCCAGGTGGTGCGTTCGACCGGCCAGCGCTTGCCGTCGGCGAAAACCAGTCCGGTCCAGTAGGAGCCGTCCTTTTCACGCAGGTGCTGCATGGCGGCGAACTGGGTCAGTGCCCGCTGCCGATCGCCCATGACATCCAACGCCATGACCAACTCACACGTCTCGGCGCCGGTGACCCACGGGCGATCGTCGACGCAGCGAATGCCCAGCCCGTCGACCACGAAATCGTCCCAGCGCTGGGTGATTCGGGCGCTGGCCTGCTCGCCGCGCAGCGCGCCACCGAGAATCGGGTAGTACCAGTCCATCGAGTGATGCGGCTTTTCGGTGAACGCTTCGGGGTGTTCGGCGATGGCGTGGCCGAGCCGTCCCAGCGCCACCTCCCACTCGGGCTGCGGATCGTCGAGACGATCGGCCAGTGCCACCGCGCAGCGGATGCTGTGGTACACGCTGGCACAACCAGTCAGCAGGGCTTCCTCGAGCGAACCGGAAGGTCCTTGCGCCCAATAGATTTCACCAGTGCTGGCTTGCAGGCCGAGCACGAACTCGATACCCGCGCGTACCGTCGGCCACATGTGCTCGGCGAACCGCCGATCGCCGGTCACCAGGTAGTGGTGCCAGACGCCCGCCGCGATGTAAGCGCAGAAGTTGCTGTCGCTGTTGGCGTCCTCGATCACGCCGCGGCGGTACTGGATGGGCCACGAGCCGTCGGTGCGCTGCTCGCGGCGGCACCATTCGTAGGCAGCGCGGGCAGGTTCGAGCAGCCCGGCGGTGGTCAGGGCCATCGCGCATTCGATGTGATCCCACACATCGGTGTGGCCGATCTCCGACCACGGGATCTCACCAGAGGATTCCTGCACGGCGACAATCGATTCCGCCGTCTGGCGGCATTGCTGCGGTGTGAGTACGCCGGCTACGCCCGGCACACCCTCGAGATCACTGGGGCGCGGCATTCGTGATCGGTTTCTCGAAGTAGAGGGCGACACTCTTGCCGACCAGAGGGTTGAGCGCGGCTTCGGCATAGCGGGTCAGTGCCGGGCGCGACATCATGTCCCACACCAGCAGCTGGTGATAGGCCTTTACCGCCGGGTGATTCGGCTTCTCCACGCCGACAGCGCATTTGAGCCACCAGAACGGGGAGTGCAGGGCGTGCGCGTGATGGGAGTGCTTGAACACCAGGCCGCCGCGAACCAGCTTGCCGCGCAGTTCGTCGGCCTTGTAGATCCGGATGTGGCCGCCCTCGTTGGCGTGGTACTCGTCGGACAACAGCCAGCAGATCTGCTCGGGCAGCCAACGCGGCACCGTCACGGCGAGCTGGCCGCCGGGCCGCAGTACCCGGGTCAACTCGGCGATCGCGCCGTCGTCGTCGGGGATGTGCTCGAGGATCTCCGAGGCGATCACGACGTCGAAGGACGCATCGGGATACGGCAGGGCCAGCGCGTCACCGACCACGACCTGAGCCTTCGCCGATGCCGGAGCCTCACCGGCTTCGCCCATCGCCTGTAGCAGGGTGTCGACATTGGCCAGTTCCTCGGCGTCCTGATCGAAGGCGATCACGTTGGCGCCCCGCCGATAGGCCTCGAAACTGTGTCGCCCGGCACCGCAGCCGACGTCGATGACATCGATTCCCGGTCCGACGTCGAGCCGGTCGTAGTCGACGGTCAGCATGGTTCGTCCACCGCCTCGGCAGCGTTGGTGATGCGCCCGGTCCGGGCGATGGCCTGCTCGTAGACCCGCACGGTCTGGGCTGCGACCGATTCCCAGCTGAAGACGTCCAGCGCGCGGCGCCGGCCGGCGGTGCCGAGCCACTGCCGGCGAGCGGGAGACTCCAGCAGTCGGCCGAGCGCGGCGGTCAGTTCCTTGACGTCGCCCGGTGTCACCAGGTCGGCGCATTCACCGTCAGGTCCCAACACCTCGGGCAGGGCGCCGGCCCGGCTGGCCACGATCGGTGTGCCGCTGGCCATGGCCTCGACCGCCGGTAGCGAGAAGCCCTCGTAAAGCGATGGAATGCAAGCGATTTCGGCGGAGGCAAACAGCCCGGCGAGGTCTTCGTCGGACAGGCCGCTGGAGGTATGCACGATATCGCTGATACCCAGTTCGGCGATCAGCTTCTCGGTCGGCCCGTTCGGCTCCAGCTTCGCCACCAGCTGCAACTCGAGGTCGTGCTCGGTGCGCAGAACGGCCACGGCGTGCAGCAGGTGTCCGATGCCCTTCAATGGCCGGTCCGCGCTGGAGATCGCGATGATGCGGCCCGGCACCCGTGGCAGGTCCGACGGCTTGAACAGGTCGGTGTCCACGCCGAGCGGCACAACGCGCAGCTGCTTCGGGCTGACACCGAAATCGTCGGCGATGTCGGTGGCCGACGACGACGAGACAGTCAGCAGGTCTGGGATGCTCCTGGCGACCTTCTTCTGCATCTCCGCGAAGCCATACCACCTGTGCACCAACGGCTTTCGCCACCACTTGGCGGCGGCCAGATCGAGCACACGGTCTTTGGTGATCGGATGGTGCACGGTCGCCACGACGGGAAGGCCCATATCGGCGATGCGCAGCAGACCGGTGCCCAGGCACTGGTTGTCGTGCACCACGTCGAACTCGTCGAGGCGTGCGGCCAGCAGCCGAGCGGCGCGCAGGCTGAAGGTGCGCGGTTCGGGGAAGCCGGACGTCCACATGGTGGCCAGCTCGAGCACGTCGTAGCGGTCGCGAATCTCGCGCGGATGCGGGACCCGGAACGGGTCGGGTTCCCGGTAGAGGTCCAGGCTGGGGACCTTGGTCAGGCGAACCCGGGGATCGAGGATCTCGGGGTAGGGCTGCCCGGAGAACACCTCGACGTCATGGCCCAGTTCGACCAGCCCGCGGCTGAGGTGCCGAACGTAGACGCCCTGCCCGCCACAGTGGGTCTTGCTGCGGTAGGACAGCAACGCAATCCGCATTTTCACGCTCCTGCAACGTCCATGACCGATACGGCTGAGTTACCCGCCGAGCTCGCATATGTCATCGTGTATGTAACCGGACACGGTCAGCGAACTGTCTGGACATGTGTCTGGACTATAATTCGCCTAGCTACACAGTGCAACGTAAGTGCCCACCACCACCGTAGGCCAGCGGCTATCTTTACTGTGATGCACCTCCTGTGGGAAACGTTGTCCGAGGGCGTACACCGCTGTCGGCTGCGGTTTCTCGACGTTACGGTCGGGCTGGTCCACGGTGACTACCGGAATTTGCTGATCGACTGCGGCACAACCCTTTCCGAGGCCGCTCGCATCGCCGACGATGTGGCCGAACTCACCGGTGCGCAGTCACCGACCTGGTGATGACGCACCATCATTTCGACCATATTCTCGGCTCGGCCGGTTTCGGTACGGCCGTCCTGTATTCACCGGCGGCCGTGGCCGAGGCGCTGACCACCCGAATCGGGGAGGTTCGCGCCCACGCCCTGCAATACGGGGCCGACCCGGTCCGGTTGGACCGGGCGATCGCGGGCGTCCGCGCGCCCGACCACGTCGTGACCGACCTCGACCTCGACCTCGGTGGCCGCAGCGTCCACCTGGAACTGCCCGGACCAGGGCATACCGACCACGACCTGGTCGTTGTCGTTCCGCCCGTCGGGACCGATGAGCGCACGGTCATCTTCTGCGGCGACCTGGTCGAAGAGTCTGCGGATCCGGCGATCGACGACGGCTCCGACGTGGCCGGCTGGCCGCTCGCGCTGGACCGGCTGCTCGAGTTGGGCGGCGACGACGCCCGCTACGTGCCCGGCCACGGCGCGGTGGTCGATGCGCGGTTCGTGCGGGCTCAGCGGGACTGGCTGGCGGCTCGAACCTCGTCGGGCTGATTCACCAGCCGGTGGACAGCACCCGGTCGAGCATGTCGACGAAGAAGTCGGCCGACTCCCTGGTGATGCACATCGGCGGCTTGACCTTCAGCACGTTCTGCCGGTCGCCGGTCGGCTGCACGATGACGCCGAGCCCGAGCAGTCGCTCGCAGATCGCCGCGGTCTCGGAGACGGCGGGCTCCAGCGTCGTGCGGTCGCGGACCAGCTCGACGCCCATGTACAGCCCGCTGCCGTGCACCGTGCCGATCAACTCGTGGTGGGTCGCCAGGTCCTCGATGCGGGCCCGCAGGTGGTCACCAACGGTCAGGGCGTTGCGCTGCAGACCTTCCTTTTCCAGGAGATCGAGCACCGTGAGGCCGACCACGCTGGAGACCGGGCTGCCGCCGGCCGAGGAGAAGAAATAGCCCTGAGTGCGATACCGCTCGGCGATCTCGCGGGTCGTGATCACGGCACCGAGCGGCTGACCGTTGCCCATCGCCTTGGCAACGGTGACGATGTCGGGAACCACGTCCTGCTGCTGAAAGCTCCAGAACCAGCGGCCGGTGCGGCCATAACCGACCTGTACTTCGTCGGCGATGGCCAGCCCGCCGGCACCGCGCACCGCCGCGTAGACGGTCTTGAGGTAGTCATCGGGCAGCGCCATCCCGCCGGCGTTGCCGTAGAACGGCTCGCAAATGAATGCCGCTGGCGGATTGCCTTGAGCGACAAGGCCTTCAATGATATCGACGGCCTCGGGCGCATAGCGGGCAGCGTCCGGTCCGCGATGCTCGCCGCGGTAGGAGTTGGGGGATGGCACGGTGTGCACCCAGTCGGGTCGGGTAGCCAGTGCGTTGGGGTTGTCGGCCACCGAGGTTGATATGGCATCGGTGGCGTACGTCCAGCCGTGATAGGCCTCGGCCAACGCGACCACGTCGTGGCGGCCGGTCGTGGCCAGCGCCAGTCGTAGCGCGAGATCAACGGCCTCCGAGCCGGAGTTCACCAGGAACACCGTGTCGAGCGGGTCGGGCAACGTGGCGGCCAGCCGTTCCGAGAGCGCCACCACAGCGGCGTAGTTGAACCGCGAGTTGGTGTTGAGCCGCCGCCATTGGCGGGCGACCGCGTCGGCGAGCACCGGATGGCCGTGGCCGAGGATCGCGACGTTGTTGACCATGTCGAGATAGCTGCGGGCATCGGTGGACACCATGTGCTCGCGCCAGCCGCGCTCGATGCGGGGTGGATTCAGGTAGTAGTGCTCCTGCACCGTGGCGAAGGATTCGGCGCGACGGCGCCACAACGCCTCGCTGTCGTCGGATGCCGGGGCCGTTGAGGGCAGGCCCAGCAGCGGGCTCGGGTCCACGACCAGGTGCAGCCAGCCCGCTGCGTATTCGGCACGGACGAAGTCGGGGACCACGACGTCGGGCCGGGTGCGCCATTGGATCCAGACATGGCCCTCGACGCTGCCCAGCGCCGTGCCCGCGACCACGCTCTGGCCCGGATGCACCTGGTCACCGACTCGCAGCGCGCCGCGGATGTGGACCGTCCCCGGGGCGCCGGTCACCGTGAGGGCGTCGTCGCTGACGGCATCGATCGATCCCGCCCACGGCGCGGCGACCGGCGTCGGCGCGCTCACCCACAGGTCCACGCCGGTACCGATGGTGGCACCGGATTGCGGGGTCAACGGCACGGTCCGGGTCAAGCGGGGCTGGCCGAAGATGGTCACGACCGCCCCGGCGCCGCCGACGAGTGCCTTGACCGCCAGGTCGTCCTCGTAGTCGGCGGTCAGCCACCGGCCGGCGTCCATCGAGTCAGACTCCGAGGACAGGTCCAGCCGCACCACGGCAGCCGGTGCCAGTCCGTCGATGAGCACGGATTCCGCCGGCAGCGCCTCGGCGCCGCAGGGTACGCCGAGTGCTGCGCGGATCATCGCGGTCATGACCTCGCCGGGCACGTCGATCGCGCGTTCGAAGATCCGCCATTCGGAATCCAGGGCTTCGGCGACGTAGGTGTTGTCGGCATCGAGCACGGCCTGGTGGATGCCGCTGACCACCAGTACCGCCGCCCGCAGCACCACCAACGGCCACAACGCCTCGATCTCGGCCGGCCCGAGCGGGCGCAGCGCGTGGAAGGCCGCGATGGCGGGCAAGGTCGCGACGGGCTCCCCGCCGTCGTGCCGTAGCAGCGATGACACCGCGATCGCCAGTTCGCCCACGGCCCAGGACCGGGTCAGGTCACCGAGATCGATGACGCCATCGGGAAGCTGACCGGTCTCCGCTGGACCGCACACCACGTTGTCGTCGGTGATATCGCCGTGGATCACCTGGATTGGCAGGTCGTCGGCCAGGTCGGCGACCACCTGCCAGGCAGTGGCAGCGGCAACTTCGACTGCCTCCCGGCGTGCGGGTTCGGTGATGTGCCCGGCAAGTACCTCGACGGTGCGTTGGGCATGGCGCAGATCCCACTGCAGCACCCGGTCGACGCCGGCATGGTCGAAGTCGGCCAACGCCTGGACGGTTCGCGCGGCCATGGCACCGAGTGCCGCCGCCCGCGCTGGGGGGATGTACTGCTCGCCGCTCAATGTGCCGCCGGCCAGGTGCCTGATGATCCGCGCGTACAGGACCGCGTCGTCCTCGCCGCGCACCTCGGCGATCGGGGCGAAACCGGCGCGCGCGATGTTCGTCGCCGCGCGCACGTCGTTCCCGGCCCGGCTCAGATGCGCCGCGGCGGCGTCCTGCGCCTCGATCTCGAGGCGGGAGAACGCCGGATTCGCAACCTTGAGCACCCCGATCGGATCGCCGTCGGTATCGCTCAGCAGGAAATTGGCATCCTGCTGGCTACCGAGCGCGGCGACCTCGGCGTCGATCCCGAAGTGCGTCTCGGCGATGTCATGAGCCTGTACCGGGGTGATCGCCGGCGCCGGCAGCTCCTCGGCCCGGAAGAAGTCGAACAGTGTCATATCGCTACGAACTGTACTGCGGGTGACCACCCCCGGATCTGCCGATACGGTGGGCAGATGCGGGCGTTGATCATCGTCGACGTGCAGAACGATTTCTGCAAGGGGGGGTCGCTGGCAGTGGCCGGAGCCGGCGCGGTGGTACGGGGCATCAACGCGTTGCTGGCCGGCGACCACGGTTATGACCATGTGGTGGCGACCAAGGACTATCACCTGGACCCCGGTGCCCACTTCGCCGATCAGCCCGATTACGTCGATTCGTGGCCGAAGCACTGTGTGGCGGGGACATCCGGCGCCGACTTCCCCCCGGAACTGGCGACCTCGCCGATCGAGGCGGTGTTCCTCAAGGGTGCCTACACCGCTGCCTACAGCGGCTTTGAAGGGGCGGTCGACCACACGTCGCTGGCCGACTGGTTGCGCGCTCGCGGCGTCGACGAAGTCGACATCGTCGGGATCGCCACCGATTACTGCGTGCGCCAAAGCGCGGCGGACGCCACCCGCAACGGCTTCAAAACCCGTGTGCTGGTGGATCTCACGGCCGGGGTGGCGCCTGGGTCGACCGCCGAGGCGCTCGACGAGATGCGCGGTCGCGGGATCCAACTGGTGCACACCGTCTGATGACCGCACCGCGCTCGATACTCATCGATGTGGTCGATCGTTCCCCACAGATGGCGGCCGACCACGACCGCGCCGGCTGGGTTGGATTGTTCACCGACGACGGCCGGGTCGAGGATCCGGTCGGATCGCGACCGCACGTCGGGCCGCAACAGATCGGGCGGTTCTACGACACTTTCATCGCTCCGCGCCACATCGTCTTCCATCACCGAGCCGACATCGTCTCGGACACAACGGTCATTCGTGATGTCGTGTTGGAGGTCGGGATGGGTCCGGTGGTGACGATGCAGATTCCGGCCGTACTTCGCTACGACTTGCGCGATGTCGGCCACCAGTGGCGCATCGAACGCCTGCGCGCCTATTGGGAGCTGCCCACGATGGTGGTGCAGTTCGCGCGCAACGGCGCCGCCGCAGGCCCGCAGGCGGTGGAGTTGAGTCGCGCGCTCATCCGCAACCAAGGGTGGCGCGGATCCTTGGGCTTCGCCTCGGGATTCCGCGGTCCCCGGTTCCGCGGTAAGCGGACTGTCCGCGGCTTCCTCGATGCGGTTACCACCGCCGATCAATTGCGAGCCTGGCGAGCGCTCGCGCCCGGGGCACTGATCACTCGCGGGGAACGGAACCCCCTGAAGTTCGGCGCTTTCAGTGACGAGCTGGCGGGAGCGTCATGGACCAAGGTGATCGCCGCCGGCTCGTCGGTCACCGCGTCGTTGAGCGGGACACAAACCGGTGTACTGATCGCGGAGGTCGGCGCGGCCGGTGGTGCGATCACCCGGGTTCGCTATTACGCCGAATGAGTTGCGCCATCACATTCGCGAGAAGCGGGCGAGGACAAAGCAATACGCGCCGTAGGCGGCGAAGCCGACAGACGCCGCGATCAGCAGTGCCTTGCCGAACGGCGGCTGCCCCAGACTCTTGACGGCAGCGTCCAGCCCGGCACCCTTGGCGGGGTCGGCGGTCAGCGTCGCGATGACCAACAGCACTCCGGCACCACCCAACACCACTCCCTTCGCGGTGTACCCGGCAATGCCCAGCGGGGTGATCAGCGGTCCACCACCGGAGACGGTGAGGTCCTCCTCGAACTTGGTCGACAGCCCCTTGTAGACGTGGTAGCCGCCGATACCGATGATCACGGCAGCAGCGATCAACAGAATTGCTTTGCCCCAACCGGTTTGGAGCAACCGGGCGGTGAGCCCGGCGTTCCGCTCGCTGCTGGACTCGCCACCACCGTCGGCGAACTTCACCGCGGCCAGCGCGATGCCGGCGTAGATGAGGGCGAGGCCGCCGGACTTGATCCGCTCGAACACATCGTAGGCACCGTCATGCTCGCGCCCCGGCTCGCTCGGGTGTGAACCGAGGATGGCCTCGGCGACGCGCCACAGGGCCATGGCGACCAGGCCACCGGCGACGAGCCACAGCGCCACCGCACCGCCGGGCTGGGCCGCCAGCGTCGCCAACGCGCCGGACTGATCGGCGTTTCCGGCCGAGCCGAACGGGAGCCGCACAATGATGTACGCGATCAGGAGGTGAAGAACGCCGCTGATGCTGTATCCGGCCCTGGCGGCGAGCTCGAAGGCCCTGCTGTCGGTGGCTGCTCGCACAGCACCGTTCATTGAATTGTCGGCCACGTAGGTCGAGTTACCCGTGTGAAGCGGCGGAAAACCCCTCCGACGCCGCACCGGTCACGGGGCATGACCGCCGCGGACGCACGCCGGGAACCAGCATCGGCACGCTGTTCCGGTAAACCCGGTAGCTGTCGCCCAACTCCGCGAGCAGGTCTCGCTCCTCGAGCTGCAGAGCGATCAAGATGTAGCCCGTCGTACCGATCGCGAAGAGCAGATGACCCGCGGTCATCACGGGGGTGGCCCAGAAGGCGACCAGGAAGCCCAGCATCAGCGGGTGCCGCACCAGCCGGTACAGCAGCGTGGCCCGAAAGCCGTTCTCTCGGCGCGGCGAGCCCCGCCAGACCGTGAAGACTTGGCGCAGACCGAACAGCTCGAAATGGTCGATCATGAACGTGGCTGCCAGGACGGTGGCCCAGCCCGCCGCGAACAGCGTCCACAGCAGCACCCGCACCGCGGTCTGATCGACGTGCCAGATCACGTCCGGCATCGTCCGCCACTGCCAATACAGCAGCAGGAGAACAAGACTGGCCAACAACACGTACGTACTGCGTTCGACGGCCGGCGGCACGAAGCGTGTCCACCACCGTTTGAAGGCGGGCCGGGCCATCACGCTGTGCTGGACAGCGAACAGCCCGAGCAGCAGTGTGTTGATGGTCAGCCCCACGCCGAGCGAGGCGCCGTCGATACCGTGGTCGACCGTGCGCGGTACGACGATGCCGCCGACGAAGACGACGGCGTAGCAGAAGGCGACCAGGAAGACGAGGTAACTCGCCACCCCGTAGGTGACGACCAGTATGCGGCGAGTCCGCGATTGCGGAGACGATGGGATGTTTGTCATACCCACGATGCTCGTCGGGAAGGCCGCCGCAATCATGGGGCATCCGCCTCAACTACACCGATTCGGTGAGCCCGTGGCGCAGCGCGTACATGCTCGCACCGATGCGATTGGACACCCCGATCTTGGCGTAGGTCCGTTCGACGTGGTTGCGGGCGGTTTTCTCGCTGATCACCAGCGCGGCAGCGATCTCTTTGTTCGAGGCACCCCGCGCCACCAGGCACAGCACCTCGATCTCGCGCGGCGTCAGGCCATCGGGCCGGGTCGCGGACCGCCGGCTCCGGTGCCCGCCCGCCTGCAGGACGGCCTCGCCGGCCACCTCGTCGAGTTCACCGTCGCGAATGCGGTCCCGGACCCGCCGCGCGGCCGCATCCGGATCGAGCGCGGCGCGGTACGGTCTTGGCTCCAAGGCCGATTGGTAGGCGACGGCAGCGGCCAGTACCCGGTCCGGCAGGCCGAGTGCTGCACCGGGCAGGCTGCGCGGATATCCGGTTCCGTTGATGTACTCGTGGTGATTTCCGGCGATCTGGGCAACCGGTTCGAGGCCGTTGATCCGGCTGAGGATGCGGGTGGTGAGGTACGGGTGCAGGCGCATGCGTTCGAACTCCGCCGCCGACAGGGTGGCGGGTTTGGACCACACCTGGTTGGAGACGCCGATGCGGCCGAGATCGTGGACATGACCGGCGCGGCGGACGAGGGTCACCGTGTCCGCGCCGAGACCGACCGCCTCCGCGGCATCACCGGCCAGCTGCGCCACCGCACGTGAATGTCCCAGTGTAAACGGACATTTCAGATCCACGAAGTCGCCGAGGGCGATCAAGAGTTCATCGAGAGAATGCTGCTGCAGCGGCTCGTGGCGATCGGGTGCGCACGCCAGCGCGGCATCCCAGACCTCACCCGCGGGCGGTCCGGCCAGGATTGCGTCGGCGTCGGCGGCGAAGGCGTCCACCACATCCGGGTCGAACTGGCGGCCGCTGCGCTCCCTGGCCATGTCGACTGCGGCGCCCACCCCGCCGGTGCGGTGGTGCACCTCGGCCATGTCGGCGAGCTGAGCGACCCTCATCTCGACCGGGATGTCCGCACCTGCGACGCCGCCCGGCAGCCCGCTTCCGTCGTAGCGTTCGAAGCTGAACCCGAGCGCATTCTGCACGCCGACGCCCAGACCCATGCGGTCGGCGAGCAGCGCCGCCGACGTGCAATGCGAGTGGATGAGCGCAGACATGTTGCCGCGGGCATTGATGAACAGCGTCGCGATCGACGTCAGCCGCTGGGTGATGGGTTCACCGCGCCCGACATTCGCCGCCAGGAAGCGGTAGTAGGGCAACCCCGCCCAGTCGACGTGATACGCGTCGCGGCGCACCGAGATGTCGTCGCCGAACCAGTTCGCGAACTCGTGTGAGTCGGCGTGACAACCGATCCACATCACCAGGGTGGCGTAGTACACGCAATCGCGTTGCTCACGGTCGAGGCCCAGCCGGTCGGCGATCCGAGTCCCGATCAGCGCGGCCCGCAGCATGTGCTCGGCCGGCTGGCCGAGGCCGAGATCGATCGCGACTGACAGCGCGGCCAGCATCTCGGCTCGGCTCGGTGCCCGGGACGGGGGACCGGTCGGGATTCTCGGCGCTGCCACGCGCTCGATTGTGCTCTTCAACACGCGCCGACGGGTTCTCTTGACGCGGTCTGCCCGGCCCAGACGTGGCGCCGCGGGTCGAAGCTGTCGAAGCGAGCGCTGCCGACCACGCATAGGCCCCGCTGTGGCAGGCGGAAATCGGCCAGCCGACTCTGGGTGGCCAGCCGCGCGATCGTTCCGCAGCTCACCCCGTCGAGGACCGCTCGCGAGCGGCGGACCGCCCAGATCTGACGTGGGGCGACGCGGAAATTCTGGCCGTTCGGCGCGGTGCCGGCCAGCCGCATGCCGCCGGTCCGCAACAGCGGGCCGGCCACCCTGCCCATGCCCGCGAGTACCGGCTCACTGGCCCAAGCCCATTCGGGCATGGTTCGGCCGAGCCGGCTGACTGCGCGAGTGATCGGCGTGCTGCTCATACCGACGGTCCACCGCAGCAGCCCCGGGATGGTGATGACCAACGACCAGGGATCGGTCCAGGTCATCGTGATATCGCATTCCACCGCCGGAACCGTTGTCGCCGAACTGAAATAGCGTGAACAGCTCTGCTCGGCGGGCGTGGTGGCGTAGAAGGTCCAGCGGCCACCCGGGTCGCGGTGCCACACCGAGCGGTAGGCGGGCGAGAAGGAGGAGGCTCCGAAATCCCGGTAGGCCAGATAATGCCCGGTGTCGAACGGCAGGCCCATGATGCCGAAGCCGCTCACCCGGTCATCGTCGCCCACAGGTAGTTTCGGATGGTTTTCGCTTGCGCTGACTGCGTCTTGAGGTGTGATCATGGATCAATGCTGGCGTCCCACACCTGTTCTGGGCATGGGGCAGCTGCCCCATTTCAGTCGTGCCGGCGCAAAGTTTCCCAATCGTGCTCGTGCTCGAGCTGGGCGATCAGATTTCTCGTGCGTTCCCGCAGCAGCAGCGTCATGCCGATGCCGACGACGATCGCGACGACAAGTGCCACCCAGGAGAAGCGCGACAACCACTTCTCGGCCGCCAAGCCGAGGTAGTAGACCACCGCGGTCGTGCCGCCGGCCCAGCAGACCGCACCGGATGCGTTGGCGGCCAGGAAGTGGCCGTAACGCATACGCAGCGCACCCGCCAAGGGGCCGGCGAGAATCCGCAGCAGCGCGATGAAGCGCCCGAAGAACACCGCCCACACACCCCAGCGGGCGAACAGTTTCTTGGCCAGGGCCACATGGCCGGGACCGAAGTGTTTCGGAAAGCGCTTACCGAGCCGTTCGAACAGTCCCATGCCGTATCGGCGGCCGATCGAGTATCCGATCGAGTCGCCGATGATGGCGCCGATGGTGGCGGCCGCGCCCACCCACAGTGGACTGATGTCCAGACTGTGCCGGGAGGCAAGCAGCGCCGCGCTCACCAACGCGATCTCGCCCGGCAGCGGAATGCCGAGGCTTTCCAGCCCGATGATCAGCCCGACGATCAGGTACACCGCCAGCGGTGGGATGGATTCCAGTATCGCGTCGACCGTCACCCGCCAAGGATGCCGCATCGAGCCCGGTTACCGGAGCGAACCCGCTGGTTCGCGTGTCGAACTCAGGTGTCGCGCTTGCGGCGATAGAGCGTCCCGACACCCAGCAGGATCAGACTGATCACCAGGATCGCAGTGGCCAGCACATTGATCTGCGGCGGCACAGCGGCTTTCACCGCCGCGTTCACGTACAGCGGGTAAGTCACCGTCGAGCCGCTGACGAAGTAGGTGATGATGAAGTCGTCCAGCGACAGGGCGAACGACAACATCGCGGCCGCGACGATGCCCGGCACGATCAACGGCAGCGTCACCTTGAAGAACGTTCGGGTCGGGCCGGCGCCCAAATCCAGCGAGGCGTCCTCCAGTGTCCAGTCGAAGCCGCGGATCCGGGCCCGCACCGTCATCGCGATGAAACTGATCTCGAAGGCGACGTGTGCGATCACGATCGTGGTGTATCCGGTGGCCCAGCCCAGGTCGAGGAACAGGGTGAGCAGCGAGGCGCCCATGACGACCTCGGGCGAGGTCAGCGGCAGCACCAGGAAGGTGTCCACCGCCTTGCTGCCGCGGAACCGTTGGCGCACAAGGGCGACCGCCACCAACGTGCCGAGGACTCCGGCGATGACTGTGGACACCGCGGCGACGTTGAGGCTCAGTTTCAGTGCTTCGGTCAGAGCCGGGTACTTGAACGGGTCCGCCCAGTTGTCCAGCGTGAAACCCTGCCAGGTGTAGTTGAACTTGCCGGCCGGCTTGTTGAACGAGAACACGATGATCACGAGGATCGGCAGGAACAGATAGCAGAGCACCAGGCCGGCGATGATGCGCAGGGCCACATCGCCGAGCTTGAAGTGCCCTCGAATGTTGCGGCCCGGCTTGGCCAATCCACCGTGGTCGATGGTCTGGGCGAGTGCCGCCCCGGCCTCGGTAGTCATGCGCGATCCCGCTTCGCTGTCATACCAGGTCCTCCGTGCCGAGGGCCCGCGTGTAGATCAGCACACCGACGAGGATCAGTGCCATCAACACAAAGCTCAGTGCGGCGGCGGCGGGGTAGTCCTTGACCACCAGGAACTGCTTCTGGATGACGTTGCCGATCATCCTGGTCTGAGTGCTGCCGAGATAGTCGGCGTTGATGAAGTCACCGACCGACGGGATGAACACCAGCATGCTGCCGGCCAGCACACCGGGCATCGCCAGCGGCATGATCACCTTGCCGAACATCCTGCGGTTGCTGCCGTACAGGTCGCGGGAGGCCTCCAGCAGTCGGGCGTCGATCTTCTCCAGGCTGACGTACAGCGGCAGGATCATGAAAATGATCCAGTTGTAGGTCAGGCCGCCGACGACCGCCCAGCCGGTCGACAACAGCCGGCCCTCCGACGGGAGCAGCCCGACGGTGCCCAACGCGTGGACCACCCAGCCGTCGTCGGCCAGAATCGTCTTCCACGCCAGCGTGCGGATCAGGAACGTCACGAAGAACGGCAGGATCACCAAGCCCAGCAACATGTTCTTGTAGCGCCCCGCCTTGAAGGCGATCACATACGCCAGCGGGAAGGCCAACAGCAGGCAGAGCACCGTCGCGGCCAGCGCGTAGCCGAACGACCGCAGGATCTGCTCGCGGTACTGGCTCAGCGCGTCGCCGTAATTGCTGAAATCCCAGGCGAAGGTGAGCTCGGGCAGATAGATCGAGCCGCCCATGGTCGACAGGGACGTCCGGAACAGCGAGACGAACGGAATGACGTAGAAGACCCCGAGATACGCGAGCGCGGGAAGGATCATCAGGTAGGGAGCGAGCTTGCTCCGCTGCCGATTGCTACTGGCTACTCCTGCCATCGCGTTACCCGCCGGTGACTGAGGAGTAGGCCTTGTTGAACTCGTCGGTCTGTTGGTCGGTGAGCGCAGCCCACGTCTTCAGCTTGTCGAGGGTGGCCTTCGGCGGGTTGATCAACGGGTTCGCGGCCAGGGCCGGGTCGATCTTGTTGAGCTCATCGGTCATGTCGGACAACACCGGCACGTACTGGGTGTGCGCGATCAGTTTCGCGTAGTTGGCCCGGTCGTAGACATAGTTGATCCAGGCCTCGGCGGCCTTCTGGTTCTGCGTGGTGTAGGGGATCACCATGGTGTCGACGAACGTGGTGCCACCGGTCTCGGGTACCACGAACTTCAGGTCCGGATTGTCCTTCTGCAGCTGGACCACATCGCCCGAATATGCCTGGGCGATAACGACATTGCCGGATGCCAGGTCGTCCGCGTAGTCGTTGCCGGTGAATCGGCGGATCTGGCCGGCGTCCTTCTGCTGCTTGATCAGGGCGACTGCCTTGTTCACGCCGTCGCTGGTCGGGTTCTCCACCGAGCTGCCCTGCGACAGCATGATCATGCCGAGCCCGTCCTGGGTGTCGGCGAGCAGGCTGATCTTGCCCTTGAAGGCGGGATCCCACAGGTCGTCGATCTTGGTGATGTCGCGACCGGTCGCCGCCCGGTTGTAGGCCAGCGCCGTCATGCCGGACATGTAGGGCGCGCTGAACTTTCGGCCCGGGTCGGCCTTGGCGTTGAGCAGGTCTTCGCGCAGGTTTTTCTTGTTGGTCCAGCGGCTTTCGCTGATCCCGTTGAGCCAGCCAAGGCCGTTGAGCCGGGCCGCCATGAACTGGGTGGGCACCACCAGGTCGGCCCCGATGTCCTGCTTGCGCGACAGCGGCTCCTTGTTCTTGGCGAACCACTCTTCGTTGTCGTTGTAGTCCTCTTTGTAATCCACCGTCAGGCCGGTCGCGGTCTGGAAAGCCGCGACGAAACCGTCGGCCATGTACAGCGGCCAGTTCGAGATCCGCAACTTCCCGGTGGCCGGGGAGCCGTCGTCGGACGGGGTGGCAGGTCCGCTCGAGCTGCTCTTGTTGTCGGACTTGCTACACGCGGCGAGGAAGGACGGTCCGAGGACCAGCGCGGCTGCGGCGGCGGCACCGCCACCGATGAACCGGCGCCGGGACGCGCTCGAGGCAAGGATCCGGGGGTCGAATTCTGTGGCCATGTGCCGTAAAGCCTTTCGTGAAGGGGAAGGTAGGAGGATGAGCGGCGGTAGCGCGTCGATGCGTTTTAGGAGTCGTCGAGCATCTCTTCGAGGTCTTCGGTGGTGGGGATGTCGGCGGCGGGTAGCACCAGAGACGCCTCGGGGGCCCAGGCGACGAACACGTCGTCGCCGGGACGCAGCATCGGCAAATCCTGGTCGGTCCCGACGTGAGCCAGAATCGGGGCGCCGTCCGCGGCGGCCAGCGAGAGCCGCAGCACAGGTCCCTGGAAGGTCAAGTCGACGACCTTGGCACCGACGGAGGCGACATCTCCGGTGGGCTGGTCCATCGACACCCGAACTCGTTCGGGCCGGACCATCAGGGTGGCCTGACCGCCGGATTCGATGGTGGTGTCGCCGGGTCGCGCTTTGAGTTTGGTGCCCAGCACCTCGACTTCGACGAAGTCGCGGTTGACACGGCCGGTCTGTCGGCCGTGCCAGAGGTTGGCCTGGCCGATGAAGCCGGCCACGAAAACGGTGGCGGGGCGGTCGTAGATGTCGTTCGGGGTGCCGATCTGCTCGACGTTGCCCTGGTTCATGACCGCGATCCGGTCGCTCATCGTGAGCGCTTCCTCTTGGTCGTGCGTCACGTAGACGAACGTGATTCCGACCTCTCGTTGGATGCGTTTGAGTTCGAACTGCATGACGTGCCGCAGTTTGAGGTCCAGGGCGCCGAGCGGCTCGTCGAGCAGCAATGCGCTGGGGTAGTTGACCAGCGCTCTGGCCAGCGCGACGCGCTGCTGCTGGCCGCCGGAGAGCTGTGCGGGCTTGCGCTGGGCGAAGTCGGTGAGTCTGACGACCTCGAGCATCTCGTCGACGCTCTTCTTCACCGTGGCCTTGTCTTTCTTCTGACTGCGGGGCCCGTACGCGACGTTGTCCCACACCGTCATGTGCGGGAACAGCGCGTAATGCTGGAAGACGGTGTTGACGTTGCGCTTGTGCGGAGGCACTCGGGAGACGTCTACGCCTTCGAGCCGGATCGCGCCCTCGGTAGGTTGTTCAAAGCCCGCGATCATCCGCAGGGTGGTGGTCTTTCCGCAGCCGGATGGTCCGAGCATGGAGAAGAATTCGCCCGAGCCGATCGAGAAGTCAGCGTCGGCGACGGCGACGTAGTCCTCGAAGCGTTTGACGACGTGGTCGATCTCGATGACCGGCGCGCTGCTGCTGCGCCGGGGTCCGGTGTGTCCGGGGGTCTGCTGGGTGGCGGTGGCGCCGGTGTCGGTCAGGGCCCGTCCTCCTTTGTCCGCGGGCCGACGAGTTGCGACCTGTCGACTCCGCCCCTAAACGATTGCGGATTTGCGTGCTCTTCGCAACCGATTCCGCAACAAAATAGGAATTCTTCGATGGAATCGCTCGTGGCGACCCCGTTTGGGGCACGGCTTTCGATTGAACGGCACTGCGGACCCGGGGGGAATCAGGGCCGTCACTGCGACGGATCGTAACCGGAGTTCAGGCGGTCGTGAGCCCGCGTGCGATAACCAGTCGCTGTATTTGGTTGGTTCCTTCAAAGATCTGGGTGATCTTGGCTTCACGCATATAGCGCTCCGCGCGGTAGTCGCGCGTGTAGCCGACACCGCCGAGAACCTGGACGGCGTCGGTGGTCACCTTCATCGCGGCATCGGTGGCCACCAACTTGGCGACGCTGGCCTGCTGCGAGTAGGGGCGGCCGGCGTCGCGACGACGGGCGGCATCCAGGTAGGTGGCCCGCGCGCTGGCCACCGCGGCGGCCATGTCGGCGAGCAGGAAACCCAGCCCCTGATGGTCGATGATCTTGCGGCCGAACGTGGTTCGCTCGTTGGCGTAGGCGCAGGCTTCATCGAGGGCAGCCTGCGCGATACCGACGGCGACGGCGGCGATGCCGAGTCGACCGGAGTCCAGTGCGCTGAACGCGATCTGCAGCCCTTGGCCTTCGGCGCCGATACGTCGTTCGGCATCGACGACGGCGTTGTCGTAGAACGCCGATGTGGTGGGAACTGCGGCCAGCCCCATCTTCTCCTCTGGCTTGCCGAAGCTCAGGCCCGGCTGGTCGGCCGGTATCAAAAAGCAGGAAATGCCCTTGCCTTTCCCCGTGTCGCTGCGCTCCTGCCCGCCGGATGAGACCCCCTCGCCCGTCCGGGCGAACAGGTTGTAGAAGTCGGCCCGGCCGCCGTGGGTGATCCATGCCTTGGAGCCGTTGATCACGTATCCGGCGTCGGTCGGCACGGCTTTGCACTGCAACGCGGCGGCATCCGAACCGGCCTGCGGCTCCGAGAGACTGTAGGCGCCGATCTGGTCGCCCGACAGCATTCCCGGCAGCCACCGGGCGCGCTGCTCGTCGGTGCCGAACGCCAGCAGCGGGTGGCACGACAGGCTGTGCACGCTGACCGCCACCGCCACGGCGGCCCAGTGTGCGGCGATTTCCTCGAGGACCTGCAGATACACCTCGAACGGCTGCCCGCCACCACCCCATTCCTCCGGCTGCGGCAAGCTCAGCAACCCGGCCGCGCCGAGCTGGGCGAAGACGCCTTCCGGATAGGTCTCGGTCCGCTCGTGCTGATCGACGATCGGGCTGAGCACACGAGTGCAGATATCGCGGGTCAACGCGATGAGATCCGCGGCGTCCTGGTCGGGAAGCAGTCGGTCGACGGGCATGAGCGGCCTCTCGGTGGATACTCAAGACAGTACGGAATTACGTCTATCAGTACTATCCGTGGGATGGCCAACCGTACCGCCCCGGCGTTCGGGACGCGACGCCGCGGCGAGTTGTTCGACGCCCTGCTGACGCTCTTCCTCGCCGAGGGTTTCGCGCGCCTGACCCTCGACGACATCGCCGGGCGGCTGCGTTGTTCGAAGGGCACGCTGTACACCCTGGCCGGCAGCAAGGAGCAGTTGGTCCACGCCGTCACCGTCCACTTCTTCCGGCGGGCTGCCGACGATGTCGAGCAGCAGGTCGCCGAGGCCGAGGGGGCGCGAGCGCGGATCACCGCCTACCTCACCGCTGTCGGCGCCGCTCTCGAGGTGGCGTCGGATCGCTTCATGACCGACCTGGATGCCTTCGCGCCGGCTCGGGCCGTCTACGAGCAGAACACCGCGATCGCCGCGCGCCGGGTCAGCGAGTTGATCGCCGAAGGCGTTGCCGCCGAAGAATTCCGGGACGTGCACGCGGCGTTCGCCGCGGACCTGGCGGCCGCGATGATGGTCCGCATCCAGCAGGGGACGGTTCGATCCACCACCGGACTCGACGACGCGGCGGCCTACCGAGAACTGGCCGCCATCCTCACCGCAGGCATCAACGCCTGACCTACATGTGGGCGCCGCCGTCGATGCGGACCTCGGTGCCCGAGACGAAGTAGGCGTCCGGGCTGCCCAGCATCGCGACGACATTGGCGACGGCATCCGGTTTGGCGAAGATCTCGCCCTTGGGCAAGGGGAGCAGGGGCGCGACCCGGCCGAACAAGCTGTAGTCGACATCCTCGGGCAGGCCGGGGCCGACACTCTGCTTGGACTCGCCGGTGCCGTCGGTCATGCCCGACGAAATCGAACCGGGCTGCACCGAGTTGAACCGGATGCCGTCTTTCGCGAATTCGGCGGCCAGGGCGTGTGTCATCGCCTGGACTCCACCCTTGGACGCGGCGTATGCCGACATGTAGGGATGGGCGAAGGCCGCCGAGGTCGAGCTGAAGTTCACCACAGCCGGTGCGTTGCCATTCTTCAGCGCGGGAATCGCTTCGCGGGTCACCAGGAACGTGCCGACCAGGTTCACCCGCAGAACTTGTTCGAAGGCGGCCAGCGTGGTGTCCAGGAAGTGATCTGAGCGCAGGATGCCGGCCACGTTCACCACCGTGTCGAGGCCACCGAGCGTAGAGATCGCTTCCCCGACACCGGCTTTCACCGAGTCCTCGGAGCTCACATCGAGCACGACGGTGCTGAGCCTGCTGCCGGCGTCGGCCGCCTTGGCGACCGTGTCCTTGAGCCCCGACTCGCTGATGTCTGCGGCCACCACGCGGCCGCCCTCGTCGAGGATGCGCAACACGCAGGCCTGGCCGATACCGGAGCCGCCGCCGGTGATCAACACGCGACGATCGGAGTAGCGCTGCAAGGTCGCCATGGCGGTCAGCTCCTGTTCGAAGGATCGGGCTAGCGGCACCGATCATTGTGGGCAGCGATCGACAGCATGCCGGGGCGATCCCGCTGACCGGGAACCGGGCGTCTTCTGAGCCGTTGTGCGGTTCACTCTTTCACCGTGACGAACGGCGTGCGGGACTCTGAACGAGACACATCGACCCGAGTCGTCTCGAATCACCGTCGAGAAACACCTACACCACCAGTCACACATCTCGATTGCCGAGATTCGCTACCGCGCGGGCGCTAAGTGCACTAATCTGCGTTGGCGTCGTTGAAACACGTTCCAGTTTTGGACCGGTTAGTGCCATGACGCTGGGGCGATGAACACGATGACGTTGGAGGTTCTGAAGACACCCATGGCAAATCGCACAGCAGATCGTTGGTCGCCGGGCATTGCGTTGAGTAGTGCGGCTGGTCCGATGCAGGCTATCGGTGGGTTGTTTGCGATGTCGGCGGATGCGGTGCGGTTTGTGTTTCGCAAGCCGTTTCAGTGGCGGGAGTTTTTGGAGCAGTCGTGGTTTGTGGCGCGGGTGTCGTTGGCGCCGACGTTGTTGGTGGCGATTCCGTTCACGGTGTTGGTGTCGTTCACCCTCAATATTTTGTTGCGGGAGTTGGGTGCTGCTGATCTCTCGGGGGCGGGTGCGGCGTTTGGTGCGGTGACCCAGGTGGGTCCGTTGGTGACGGTGTTGATCGTGGCCGGTGCCGGGGCGACGGCGATGTGTGCGGATTTGGGGTCGCGCACGATCCGTGAAGAGATCGATGCGATGGAAGTGTTGGGGATCAATCCGGTGCAACGGTTGGTGACCCCGCGGATGCTGGCCTCAGGACTTGTTGCGCTGTTGTTGAACTCGTTGGTGGTGATCATCGGGATTTTGGGTGGGTATGTGTTCTCGGTGTTCGTCCAGGATGTCAATCCTGGTGCGTTCGCCGCGGGCATCACGCTGTTGACCGGGGTGCCCGAGGTGATCATCTCGTGTGTCAAAGCGTTGATGTTCGGTCTTATTGCCGGTCTGGTGGCGTGTTATCGGGGGTTGACGATCACCGGGGGTGGCGCCAAGGCGGTGGGCAATGCGGTCAATGAGACGGTGGTGTACGCGTTTATGGCGTTGTTCGTGGTGAACGTCGTGGTGACGGCGATCGGTATCCGGATGAGCGCACGCTGATGGCATCACTGCAGGCGTTGTATCCGCGGATCGCCCGTCAGGTGCGCCGCCCGTTGGGCACCTTCGGGCGGATCGGGGACCACACCATCTTTTACGGCCGCGCGATCGCCGGTACCCCGCACGCGGCGATCCACTTCCGTAAAGAGATCATCCGGTTGATCGCCGAGATCTCGATGGGTGCGGGCACCCTGGCGATGATCGGCGGCACCGTGGTCATCGTCGGGTTCCTCACCCTGGCCGCTGGTGGGACGTTGGCGGTGCAGGGCTACAGCTCGCTGGGCAATATCGGTATCGAAGCGCTCACCGGGTTTTTGGCCGCCTTCATCAACGTCAGGATCTCGGCGCCGGTGGTGGCCGGGATCGGCCTGGCGGCGACGTTCGGGGCCGGGGTGACTGCCCAGTTGGGGGCGATGCGGATCAATGAGGAGATCGACGCCCTGGAATCGATGGGCATCCCGCCGGTGGAATATTTGGTCTCCACCCGGATCGTGGCCGGCATGGTGGCCATCACCCCGCTGTACTCCATTGCCGTCATTTTGAGTTTCGTGGCGTCGCAGTTCACCACCGTGGTGCTCTTCGGGCAATCCGGCGGTTTGTATGACCACTACTTCAACACGTTTTTGAACCCGATCGACCTGTTGTGGTCGTTCCTGCAGGCGGTGTTGATGGCGATCACGATCCTGTTGATCCACACCTACTTCGGCTACTTCGCCACCGGCGGCCCCTCCGGAGTCGGTGTCGCCGTCGGCAACGCCGTCCGCACCTCCCTGATCGTCGTCGTCTCGGTCACCCTGCTCATATCCCTGGCCATCTACGGCTCCAACGGCAACTTCAACCTGTCCGGATAGTCGAGGTGCGGAGATGAAATCAGGTATCGCGCGCCCGATCGCCGGTTTGGCGACCGTGGTGATCATTGCCGCGATCATCGCGCTGGCGGTGGGGTTGTTCCAGGACAGCTTCACGAAAACCGTTCCGGTGACCGTGATCTCGCAGCGTGCCGGTCTGGTGATGTATCCGGATGCCAAGGTCAAGCTCAACGGTGCCCCGGTCGGCAAGGTTTCGTCCATCGATTTGCTGCCCGACGGCACAGCGGCGCTGCATCTGGCGATCAATCCCGCGCGGGTCAACGACATTCCGGCTAACGTCAGCGCCGACATCACCTCCTCGACGGTGTTCGGCTCGAAGTACGTCGAGCTGAACCCGCCGCAGGATCCGTCGGCGAAGTCGATCCAGGCCGGGCAGGTGATCAGCGGTAAGCACGTCACCGTCGAGATCAACACCGTGTTCCAGCAGTTGGTTTCAGTGCTCTCGCAGATCGAGCCCGCCAAGCTCAACCAGACGTTGGGCGCAATCTCAAAGTCGGTGAACGGCCGCGGCAACCAGTTCGGTCAGACCCTCGTCGATCTCGACAGCGCGCTGGCCAAGATCAATCCCAGCCTGGACACGCTGAACCATGAATTGGCGGTTGCGCCCAAGGTGTTCGACGCCTACGGTGACGCGTCCGGCGATCTGCTGGACACGGTCAAGAACTCGGCGAAGATCAGCGACACGATCGTCGACCAGGAGCAGAATCTGGACACCCTGCTGGTGAGCGCCATCGGTCTGGCGGACATCGGAACCGAGGTGCTCGGCGAGAACCGCGAGCCGCTGGCCAATGTGGTGCACCTGCTCGTTCCCACCACCGACCTGCTCAACAAGTACAACCAGGCGCTGACGTGCGGTATCGGCGGCCTGGTTCCGCTGGCCACCGGTCCGGGCCTGCCGTTGCCCGGTGCCGTTCTGCTGCAGTCGTTCTTCCTCGGTCGTGAGCGGTACCGCTACCCGGCCAACCTGCCGAAGGTCGCGGCAACCGGTGGTCCGCAGTGCACCGACATGCCCAAGGTGCCGTTCGAGACCAGTCCGCCGTTTGTCGTCACCGATATCGGTGCGAACCCGGCGCAGTACGGCAATCAGGGCATCCTGCTGAACTCCGATGCACTCAAGCAGGCGCTGTTCGGCCCGCTGGACGGCCCGCCGCGCAACTCCGCACAGATCGGACAACCGGGATGACGGCGTTGTGGAAGACGCTTCTCAAGGTCGGCATCTTCGGCGTCGTGATGATCCTGCTGACCGCGTCGCTGTTCGCGATCTTCGGCCGGTACCGGTCCGGTTCGGACAACAGCTACTCGGCGCTGTTCGCCGACGCCTCGAGCCTGAAGTCCGGAGATTCGGTGCGGGTGGCCGGTGTTCGCGTCGGCACCGTCACTGACGTCGCGCTGCAACCCGACAACAAGGTGGTCGTCGACTTTGATGCCGACCGCAAGATCGTGCTGACGTCCGGCACCAAAGCGACGGTGCGCTACCTCAACCTGGTCGGGGACCGCTACCTCGAGCTTGTCGACAGTCCCGGATCGGCGAAGATCCAGCCGCCGGGCAGCCGGATCCCGCTCGACCGCACCGAGCCGGCTCTTGACCTCGACTTGCTCTTGGGTGGGCTCAAACCTGTTGTTCAGGGCCTGAATCCGCAGGACGTCAACGCGCTCACCAACTCACTGATCCAGATCCTCCAGGGTCAGGACGGCAACATCGATTCGCTGTTCTCCAAGACGCAGTCGTTTACCAGCTCGCTGGCCGACAACGGCCAGACCGTGCAGCAGCTGATCGACAACCTCAACACGGTGATCACCACCATCAGCAAGGACGGCGACAAGTTCTCCGGCGCCGTCGACAAGCTGCAGAAGCTGGTCACCGAACTGGCCGGGGACAAGGACCCGATCGGTGATTCGATCACCGCACTGGACAACGGCACCGCGTCGCTGACCGACCTGCTCAACCAGTCGCGTGCACCCCTGAACGGCACCATCGACCAGCTCGGCCGGCTGGCGCCGCTGCTCGATCAGGACAAGGAGCTGCTCGACATCTCGATCCAGAAGGCGCCGGCGAATTACCGCAAGGTGGTGCGACTCGGGTCCTACGGCAGCTGGATCAACCAGTACCTGTGTGGCTTGTCGCTGCGTGTCAGCGACCTGCAGGGCCGCACCGCCTACTTCCCCTGGATCATCCAACACACTGGAAGGTGCGCGGAGCCCTAATGCTCAAATATCGTGGGTCCTCGCTGATCAAGGCGGGCTTTATCGGCCTCGTCCTGATCGTGCTCGTCATCACCATCGGGCTGCAGCCCGATCGGCTGGCGTCGCTTGCCACCTCGATCCGGCATCAGGCGTTGTTCACCGAAGCCGGTGGCCTGCAGCCCGGCAATGACGTCAAGGTGTCCGGGGTCAAGGTCGGCTCGGTCTCGGACGTGTCTCTGCAGCACGGCAAGGCGCTGGTGACGTTCATGGTCAAGGGCTCGGTTCGGCTCGGCTCCGACACCGAAGCGCACATCCGCACCGGAACGCTTCTGGGACAACGGATTTTGACATTGGAGTCCAACGGCAAGGGATCGCTTCATTCGGACGACGTGATTCCCGTGTCCCGCACCGGGTCGCCCTACTCGCTGACCCAGTCGCTGTCCGATTTTGCAGCCAATACCGCGGACACCGATACCGCGGCGATCAACCACTCGCTGGACACGCTGTCTGACACCCTGGATCGGATCAGCCCGCAGTTGGGCCCGACGTTCGACGGGATCAGCAAGCTGTCGCGGATGATCAACGAGCGCAACGAATCCCTGGGCAACCTGCTCAAGAGTGCGGCGAACGTCACCGGGATCCTCTCGCAGCGCAGCGCGCAGGTGAACACCCTGCTGCTCAACGCCAACGATCTGATCGGTGTTCTGTCGCAGCGCCGCTACGCGATCGCCAACCTGCTCGCTAGCACCTCTGCGCTGTCGAAGCAGCTCAGCGGGATCGTGGCGGACAACGAGAAAGAACTGGCACCGGCCCTGGAGAAGCTCAATTCGGTGACCGCGATGCTGGAGAAGAACAACGCCAACATCACCGCGGCCATGAAGGGTCTGGCCAAGTTCCAGCTGACCCAGGCCGAAGCGGTCAACGGGGGCTTCTACTACAACGCCTTCGTCGCCAACCTGAACCCGGCGCAGACACTGCAGCCCTTCTTCGACTACGCGCTGGGCTTCCGGCGCGGCACCGATGCGGGGCAGCCGTCCGACAACGCCGGACCGCGTGCGGAGATCCCGTTCCCGTACAACGGAATACCGCAGCCTTATGAGCGATGGGGGCAGCCATGAAGTCTCGCAGGCGGCTGACAGTCGTCGTGTCCGCGGTACTGGCGGTGTTGATCGTCGGCGGGATCGCGCTGCTGATCCGCCAGGCGTTCTTCAAGCCCAACACGATCACCGCATATTTCACCAGCGCCACCGCGATCTACGCCGGTGACGAGGTGCGGGTCGCCGGGGTGAAGGTCGGCACCATCGACTCGATCGAAGCCCAGGGGACCAAGGCCAAGATCGTAATGGCGGTAGACCGCGACGTTCCGATCCCGGCGAACGCCGAGGCGGTGATCGTCGCGCAGAACCTGGTGGGTGCCCGCTACGTTCAGCTGACCCCGCCCTATGAGGACAAGGGCCCGAAGATGGCCGACGGCGCGGTGATCGGATTGGACCGCACCGCGATCCCGGTCGAGTGGGACCAGATCAAGACCGAGCTCATGCGTCTGGCCACCGATCTCGGCCCGGCCAGTGAAGGGCAGAGCACCTCGGTCGGTCGCTTCATCGACAGCGCGGCCAATGCGCTCGACGGCAACGGTGAGAAGCTGCGGGACACCATCAAGCAGTTGTCGGGGGTCAGCAAGGTGCTGGCCGACGGCAGCGGCAACATCGTCGACACCATCAAGAACCTGCAGATCTTCGTCACGGCGTTGCGCGACAGCAACACTCAGATCGTCCAGTTCCAGGATCGGTTGGCCTCACTGTCGAGTGTGGTCGACGGCAGCCGGTCCGACCTCGACGGAGCGCTGACCAACCTGTCCAGCGCCGTCGTCGACGTCCAGCGGTTCATCGCAGGCACGCGCAACCAAACCGCCGAACAGATCCAGCGGCTGAGCAGCGTCACGAAGAACCTGGCCGACAACAAGCTGGTCGTCGAGAACCTGATTCACGTGGCGCCCAATGCGCTCGGTAACGCCTACAACATCTACAACCCCGATTCCCAAAGCGCGATGGGCGGATTCGCGCTGGCCAACTTCTCCAACCCGCTGCAGGTCATCTGCTCGGCGATCGGCGCTGTGCAGAACGCCACCGCGCCGGAGACCGGGAAGTTGTGCGCGCAATACCTCGGGCCGGCCCTGCGATTGCTCAACTTCAACTATCTGCCGTTCCCGTTCAACGCCTACCTGGGCAAGTCCACCAGCCCGGACAAGCTGATCTACAGCGAGCCCGGGCTGGCCCCGGGCGGCTCCGGCGGGACCCCGCCGGGCTATGAGATTCCGCCTGCCGTATCGGCGTACACCGGATACAACGGCGACGTGCCGGGACCGGCAGGCTGGGGCGGACCGCCGAATACGTATCACGGGGCGTACGCACCCAACGGGTTGCCCGCCGATCCGTCGCCCGCCCTGTTCCCCGGTGCACCGGTCCCGCCGGGCGTTCCCGTCGGACCCGCCGCGCAGCCGCCGTCGAACCTGCAGGGCATGCTGCTGCCGGCCGAGGCAGCGCCACCACCTCCGGCTCCGGCTGCCGCCGAAGGGAATCCGCCATCATGACCAGAGGTTCGGTGCGGCGCTTGGTGATCACCGCGTCATGTGTCGCGGTCACGGCGACCGGCTGCAGTTTCGGTGGTCTGAACTCCCTGCCGCTGCCGGGAACGGTCGGCCATGGCAAGGGGTCGACCACCTACCACGTCGAGATCGCCAATGTCGGCCAGCTGGAATCGAATTCACCGGTGATGGTCGGTGACGTCGTGGTCGGCAGTGTGGGCGACATGACCGTCAGCGACTGGCACGCCGACGTCGAGGTATCGGTCCGGCCCGGCACAGTGATCCCCGCGAACGCGGTCGCGTCGGTGGGCCAGACCAGCCTGTTGGGATCGATGCACCTGGCGCTCAACCCGCCGCTGGGCCAGGCACCGAGTGGCGCCCTGCAACCCGGTGCCACCCTCGGCCTCAACCGCTCGTCGACCTATCCGTCGACCGAGCAGACGCTCTCGGCGCTCTCGGTGGTCGTGAACGGCGGCGGACTGGGCCAGATCGGCGACATCATCCACGAGTTCAGTGCCGCACTGAACGGCAGGACCGACCAGATTCGTGACTTGCTCACGCGGCTCAACGATTTCGTCGGCCTGCTGGCCACCCAGCGCGACAGCATCAACGAGGCGGTGAATTCGCTGAACCGGCTGGCCGGTACGTTCGCCGGTCAGCAGCAAGTTCTCACCGACGCGCTGAACCGGATTCCGCCTGCCCTCGACGTTCTGGTCAAGGAGCGTCCCCGCATCGTGACGGCCCTGGAGAAGTTCCGGGATTTCTCCAACCTGGCCACCGGTCTGGTCAACGACACCAAGGCCGACCTGGTGCGCAACCTGCAGAACCTGGAGCCGACGCTGAAGTCTCTGGCCGACGTAGGCCCGAAACTGGACACCGCGCTGGCGTACTTCCCGACGTTCCCGTACACCCAGCAGGTCATCGACCGGGCGATCCGCGGTGACTATCTGAACCAGTTCATCATCTTCGACCTGACCGTGCCGCGCTTGAAGAAGACCCTGATGCTCGGCACCCGCTGGGGCGATGAGAACGCCAAACTCGTTCCCGCACCCGGTGATCCGTGGTATGCAACCTATACCTACGATCCGCTGAACGCTCCGTTCAGCCCCGCACCGCCACCCGCCCAGGTGGCCGACGTGTCGCAGGAGTTCGGTCCCGGTCCCGCGCCTGTGCCCGGGCAGGCGTCGTTGACGAACGCGACGCAGTCGGCCCCGGGAGTGGGTACCGGTCCGTTGCCAGGTCCGGCCACCGGTCCGTTGCCCGGACCGGCACCGGGGGCAGCGCCAGAGGACGGGGGTAACTGATGCTGACGCGTTTTGTCCGGAATCAGCTCATCATCTTCACCATTGCGTCGATCGTCGGTATCGGCGTCATGGTGGTGGTGTACATGCAGGCCCCCACTCTGCTGGGCATCGGCCGCATCACGGTCAAGCTCGAACTGCCGAGAACCGGTGGTCTCTACCAATTTTCGAACGTGACCTACCGTGGCGTGCAGCTGGGCAAGGTCACCGAGGTGGTGCCGACGCGAACCGGGGCCGTGGCCACGCTGTCGCTGGCCAGCGATCCGAAGGTGCCTGCCGACCTGCAGGCTCGGGTGCTCAGCGTGTCGGCCGTGGGTGAGCAGTACGTGGATCTGGTGCCGCACACCGATTCCGGGCCGTACCTCCAGGACGGCTCGGTGATCCCGGTCAAAGACACCACCGTCCCGCAGGCGGTCGGCCCGGTGCTGGACCAGACGAACGCGCTGCTGAAGAGCATTCCCACCCAACGGATCCCGGATCTGCTGAACAGCACCTACCAGGCCCTCAACGGAGCGGGTGACGACCTCACCACGTTGAACGACTCCGCATCACGGCTCGCCGCCGATTTCAACGCCACCGCCGATCAGACCCGCACCCTGGTCGAGGACAGCCGCCCGCTGTTGGACGGCCAGCTGGCGTCGGCCGACTCGATCCGCACGTGGGCGCACAGCCTGGCCGGGATCACCGAGCAGCTGAACACCAACGACCCGCAGTGGCGCGGCATCCTGGCCAACGGTCCGGGCGCCGCCGATGAAGCCTCCGCGCTCTTCACCCAGGTGAAGCCGACGCTGCCGATCCTGTTGGCCAGCCTCCAGACGGTAGGGCAGATCGGCGTGACCTACAACAAGGGTCTCGAACAGCTGCTGGTGCTGCTCCCGCCGTACGTCGGCTCGATCCAGGCAGTCGGCTCACCGTTGAACAACCCGACCGGTATGACGCTGGGCGACTTCACGCTGACGATCAGCGACCCGCCGGCGTGCACCGTGGGCTTCCTGCCGCCGTCCCAGTGGCGCTCGCCGGAGGACACCTCGGTCATCGACACACCGGACGGTCTCTACTGCAAGCTGCCACAGGATTCGCCGATCGCCGTCCGCGGCGCCCGCAACTATCCGTGCCAGGATGTTCCCGGCAAGCGCGCACCCACCGTCGAGATCTGCGACAGCGACAAGCCGTTCGAGCCGCTGGCCATGCGGCAGCATGCCACCGGGCCTTCCCCGATTGACCCGAACCTGATTGCCCAGGGCATTCCGCCCGACGACCGGACCACGTTCCAGGACCACATTTACGGACCGCTGCAGGGCACGCCGTTGCCGCCGGGGCCGATCCCGGCGCCCGCCGGAACACCGATACCGCCCGAACCGGCCACCCTCAAGCCATATGGTGTTCCCGATATCGCGCCCACCGACCAGGGGGGCGGGCCCGCGGTCGCGCCGAGCGCTTTCACGCCGGGTTCGGCCGCTGGCCCGTCGGTGGCGATCGCCACCTACGATCCCGCGACAGGGCATTACGCGACGCCGGACGGCCATGTGGGTCAACAGACCAGCCTGGCGAACGCGAACGGGAACATGTCGTGGAAGGATCTGCTGCCGACGACATGAGCACAGGTGAGGGGAGTGGCCATATGCGTACGTCACGAACGTTGATCAGCGTCGGGGCGCTGACCGCAGCGGTGTTCGCCGGTGTGCTGAATCCGGCCACCGCGTCCGCCAACGAGAAGTGGGCGCTCAACGGCACATACCAGGCGACGTCCAACGGTGAGTGGGCCACCAGCAACGACGTCTTCCACGACGAACGCAGCGTACGCAGCATCTGGACGATCTCGTCGACGTGCAGCTATCCCACCGAGTGCACCGGCACCGTCAGCAGCGACGCGGGTTGGACGGCACCGATCTATCAGACCGGCGGGGACTGGCGCGTCAAACGCGTCATCGAGGACTGGATGCCGTGCCAGGACGGCACCACGGTCCCTGGGCTACAGGTGATCCGGTTTCACGGGTCCTCGCCCGGCGGTGACCAGACCGACCCGACCTCCAACACATTGGTCGGCCAGGACTCGACCACCGGCCAGCCGGGGGCCTGCGGGCGCAGTCTTGCGCTGTTCATCAACATGCCGTTCAAGTTGGTCAAGCTGACCTGACGTCGCCTGCCATGTCGAGCGCGGCCAGATAGCTGAACAACATCGACGCACCGATCGGATTCCCGCCGCCGGGGTAGGTTGTCCCGCTGACCGCGGCCATCGTGTTGCCCGCCGCGTACAGGCCGGGGATCGGCCGGCCGGATTCGTCGAGCACCCGAGCCCGGGGGTCGGTGCGCAGGCCGCCCTTGGTGCCGAGATCGGACAGACCGAACGCCGCCGCGTGGAACGGGGGCGTGTCGATCGGCACCAGCGGAGACTCACCGCCGGAGAACGCGCGGTCGTATGCCTCGTCGCCGCGACCGAAATCGGTGTCCGAACCGGCGGCGACCATCTCGTTGTAGCGGGCAACTGTCTTTTCCAACGCCGTTGCCGGCATCCCGAGCAACTCGGCCAGTTCGGCCAGAGTGCTTGCGCTGCGCCATAATCCGGCAGCCCGATAGCTTTCGGTGTCCACCATCGAGACGTTGGTCGCCTTGACCGGTGGTACCTCCCCTTCGCGGTTGTCGTAGACCATCCAGAACGGGACCTCGAGGCGGCCGGCCTGCATCTCGTCGATGATCTCCCGGCCGATCCGGTCGTACGCCGAGGATTCATTGACGAACCGCTGTCCGGCCTGATTGACGAAGATGCCGCCGGTGAACCACAGCGCGAACGCCGAACGGCCGTCCGGATGGGTCAGGCCCGGTGACCACCACGCTTGGTCCATCAGGTCGGTGGCTGCGCCGATCCGGATCGCGGCCTGCAGCGCCGCGCCGGTGCTGCCGGGCCCACCCATGGTGTCACGGGATTGACCGGGCACGCCGTACGACTGTCGTAGCTCCGGGTTGTGCTCGAATCCGCCTGCGGCCAGCAGCACTCCGCGCCGGGCGCCGATCCGCACCGCCTCGCCGTCGCGCTGTACGACGGCACCGACCACCCGGCCGCGCTCATCGGTGATCAGGTCGGTCAGCTGCGCGTTGCGATACAGCGTCGCGTCGGGGTAGCCCGCCAATGCTCCGAGGAACCGGCCGATCAGCGCGCGACCGCCGAAGAGCTTGTCGGGAGCGGGTGCGCCGAGGCGGTCGTGGTCGAGGGGCCCACGCACGAAACCGGCGTAGGGGCCGAGCTTCTCCCCTCGAATCGGGGCCGCCACGATGTGGCGTAACCCGTCACCGCGGGAGTCCGGCGCCTTACCGAAGTAGTCCGGCCACGGCAGCACGCTGAAAGTGAAGTGCTCGGGGTCAGCCTCGAGGTATTCGATGAGACCGGGTCCGCGCCGGATGTAAGTCTCCTGCAGATCGCGCGGGGTGCGGTCGCCGATGACAGCGTGAAAGTAGTTCAGCGCCTTGTCGATCGTGTCGTCGCTGCCCGCACGTCGCAGCACCGGGTTGCACGGAAACCACATGCCTCCGCCACCCGAATACGCGGTGGTGCCGCCGAACTTGTCGGTCGACTCCACCAGGACCACCGACAAGCCCTCGCGGGCAGCCGTGTACGCGCCGGTGATGCCGCCGCCGGAGCCGGCGACAATGACGTCGACGGTCTCGTCGAACGAGGTGTCCTGCGCAGTCATCGGCCTCCTTTGTCGCTGGGACCCACTGTGATCGGTGACGCTCAAGGAAGCAACATCGACTCCCGGTCAACGGAGCCTGCGCCAGCCTCAGGGTCTTGCGGTGCGCGGGTGGATGAAGACGCCGTCGGCACGGACCGTGATGCCGTCCGCGGTCGACAGGTGGCCCACGGCGTAGATCTTCGATCCCTCCACCCGGTCGACGTGAGCCTGCGCCCGCAGCGGTCCCAGCCGGGTTCCCAACTCATAACGCAGGGTGAGCGTTCCGGTCACTGCCGGCTGGCCGGGCTTATGCGCGGTTGCGCCGAGTACGTGATCGAGAAGCAGGGCGCAGATCCCGCCGTGCACGTGACCCGGCGGTCCTTCGTACGCCGCGCCCAGCGTCACGTCCGCCCACACACTGCCGTCGGATTCATGGTGCACGACGAGTGGCGGAGCCAGCGCGTTGCGGAGTCCGATGACCGCATTACCCCACGCGAGCGGACGTCCGTCGGGACCTTGTTGGACACCGAACGATCCCGGCGTCACGGTTTCGCTGAGTTCGTCGGCCGCCGCATCGACGAAGGCCTTCGCCGAGGCGAGGCGATGCGAGTCGACCTCACTGCGGATGGTCATATCGACCAGCCTGCGAACCGAGTCGGTCAGAGACGTGTAAAGCGCCTCGGGTACATCGTCGTCGTGCTGGGTGGACACCCCCATACCTTTCGCCCCGGGGGATGGTGGTGCAACACGTTCTCCCGGCCAGTGGTTGATGAGCTCACAACCGTGTGACCTGGGTTGATACCCTTATGCCGTGTCCGAACCCGAGTCTGCAGCGCAGCCGTCGCTGTCCGCGACCGCGTGGGCGCTGCTCGGGATGCTCTCGTACGAGACGGAATTGTCCGGTTACGACATCCGCAAGTGGATCGACTGGAGCATGCGGTATTACTACGGCAGCCCGGCGTTCAGCCAGATCTACTCCGAGCTGAAGAAGCTCGAGAAGTTGGGTCTGCTCACCTCACGCGTGGACGGAGACGGCCCGCGCAATCGGCGCCTGTACAAGATCACCGAGTCCGGTATGGAAGCGGTGACCCGGTGGGCGCGCGAAGCTCCGGTGGAACCGCCGTCGCTCAAACATCCAGCGATCTTGAGGGTGACCTTGGGCCACCTGAGTGATCCAGCCTCACTCAAACAGATGCTCCAAGAACACATCGCCTACATCGACGAGATGCAACGCGACGCCGCCAAGGAAGCACGGTGGGCCGCCGCGGATCCGTCGTGGGCGTACGCCAAGATCGCACTGGACTGGGCGGACCGTTACTACTCGTCCGAGCGCGAATTGACCCTCAAACTGATCAAAGATCTCGACGAGGCAGAGGCCAACTTCCCGAAAGTCGGTGAGGGCGGGAAGATTCCGTGGCCGGATCCGGCTTATTGGTATGAGATCGAGCGGAAAGCCGACGCCGAGGACGGCGAGTGACACCGCAGCCGGTCACGCCCTGCCGGCAGCGTGATGGGCGGCAATGTAGCCGAACACCAATCCCTGAGCGATGGTGGCTCCCGCGCCGGGATACGTGTCTCCGAACGCGTTGGCGGCGGTGTTGCCGATCGCGTACAGCCCATTGATGACGGTTCCGTCCTCGCGGAGTACCCGGGCTTGGTCATCGGCGCGTAGACCCCCGCACGTTCCGAGATCACTCAGCACCATCTTCACCGCGTAGAACGGCCCCTTGGTCAGCGGCCGCAAGTTCGGGTTGGGCGTGACGGTGGGATCGCCGTAGTAGCGGTCGTATGCGCTTCGACCCCGCTCGAAATCCGGATCCTCACCGGCGAACGCATGTTCGTTGAAGCGAGACACCGTCGCATGGAAGTTGTCGGCGGGAACTCCCATTTGGGCGGCCAGCGCCGTGAAATCGTTCGCCCTAACCGCTATTCCGGCCTCGTACCAGCGCTGGGGGATAGGCATCCGCGGAAAGAGTTCGGCCGCAAAGACATAGCTGTTGCGGTAACGCTGGTCGAAGACGATCCACATGTCCTCCACCGGGGTCCCGGCTGCTTGGAGCGCCAGAATGCGCTGCCCGAAGCTCATGTAGTCGGACGATTCGTTGGCGAACCGGTGGCCGTTCTGGTCGACGATGAACGACCCGGGCAGTGACCGCTCGGCGAGCATCACCGCGGGGGCTCCCCCGGGCAGGGGCGCGACGGCGGGGAACCACCACGATTGGTCCATGAGCGCGGTGTCAGCTCCGATGTCTGCAGCGATTCGGATCGCGTCGCCGGTATTCGACTCGGCGCCCAGACTGAGATTGCGGCCGAGGCTTTCGGATTGGAACTTCCAGCGCATCTCCATGTTGTGGTCGAAGCCGCCGGCGGCGAGCACGACGCCACGCCGCGCCGTGATGGTGACAGTCTTACCGCCGTGTTCCACGATCGCGCCGGTGATGTCGGCGCCGTCGGTCACCAGTTCGGTGAGCGACGTGTCGAGCCAGATCGGGATCCCCGCGCGGATGGCGCCGGCGAACAGGCCGGCGGCCAGGGCCTGTCCGCCGGCCGCGTAGCGCCTCCCGAGCGCAAGGCCACCGACGCCCTGTGCGAGACGCTTGGCGATGGTGGGAAGTCCTTTGCGGGGCACCCGGCTCATGAGGTTCATCCAGCGGTAATCCGCACCGGTGGTCGGCATCGGGATCGTCGCCTCCATCACCCCGGGGCGCAGATCGGGCAAGTGCTCGCCCAGCTTGGCGGTGTCGAGTGGGCGGCATTCACAGGTGCGCCCGGCGGCCGAGCCACCCGGTGCTTCGGGGTGGTAGTCGGAGTACTCCTTGGCCCAGAACAACTTCATCGGCGTGGTGCGGCGCAGCATGTCGATGGTCGCGGGTAGCCGCTTCAGAAACGCTGCCGACCGCTCCCGCGGCGCCGAGCCGGCGACGACAGCGTCGAGGTAGGTCTGTGCCCGAGGCGCGGAGTCGACACCGCCGCATTCCTCGATCACCCGGCTGGACGGTAGCCACAGGGCACCGCCGGACCGGGCCGTTGAACCGCCCACGTGTGACGACTTCTCGACGACCAGGACCGACAACCCCTGCTCGTGGCCGGCCAGTGCGGCGGCCAGGCCCGTCCCGGACCCGACGACGAGCAGATCCACCTCGATGTCGGCGATGGCCAGGCCGGCCGGGACGGTGTTATGGCTGGTAGCGGTCACAATTACTGACGATAGAGCCGGACGGTGAAATTTCGGATCCCGCCTCCCTATGAGCGGAACGCAGACCTCTGCGCAGCACCTCCGCGACGTTCAATGGTGGCATCAGCCGCGAATCAGGAACGAAGGACGGAGCACGATGACGACGCACGCCGAGGCCGACGAGATTCGGTTGATCGAGACCGGCTCGGTGCCCACCCGGTTCGCCCGCGGATGGCACTGCCTGGGGTTGATTCGCGATTTCGACGACGGCAAGCCTCGTCAGGTCAACGCCTTCGGTCAGAAGCTCGTGGTGTTCCGTGGTCAGGACGGCGCCGTCAACGTACTCGACGGGTACTGCCGTCATATGGGTGGTGACCTGTCTCAGGGGACGGTGAAGGGCAACGAGATCGCGTGCCCGTTCCACGACTGGCGGTGGGGCGGGGACGGCAGGTGCAAGCTGGTGCCCTACAGCAAGCGCACCCCGCGGTTGGCGCGCACCGCATCGTGGCCGACCCTGCAGCAGGACGGCATGCTGTTCGTCTGGAATGACCCTGAACGCAAGGCGCCGCCGGCGGACGTGACCATCCCCCGCATCGAGGGCGCCGACAGCGACGACTGGACCGATTGGCATTGGTACACCACTGTGGTGCACACGAACTGCCGGGAGATCATCGACAACGTCGTCGACATGGCGCACTTCTTCTACATCCACGGATCGCTGCCCACGCATTTCAAGAACATCTTCGAGGGCCACGTCGCGACGCAGTACATGAACAGCGCGGGCCGTCCCGATATCGGGGAGCCTGGCGAGACTCAGATGCTGGGGACGACGTCGGTGGCGTCGTATCACGGCCCGTCGTTCATGATCGACGATTTGACGTATCACTACACAGATGTCGACCACCACACCGTCCTGATCAACTGCCACTATCCCATCGACGCCAATTCCTTTGTCCTGCAATACGGAATCATCGTGAAGAAGTCGGCGCAGCTGCCCGACGACCTCGCCATGCAAACGGCGATAGGACTGGGGGACTTCGTCAAGATGGGCTTCGAACAAGATGTCGAGATCTGGCGCAACAAGACTCGGATCGACAACCCGCTGCTGGTCGAAGAGGACGGGCCGGTGTACCAACTACGGCGTTGGTACGAGCAGTTCTATGTCGACGTCGCCGATGTCACGCCGGACATGGTGGACCGCTTCGAATTCGAGCTCGACACCACTCGGCCGACTGAGGCCTGGATGAAGGAAGTGGAGGCCAATATCGCCGCACGCGGAGCTGCGGGTTGACGATGGGTGTCCGTCCGGACAATCGTCTCGACGACGCCCCGATGGTCCCCATCGACTGTCGGCGCTGTGGGGCCGGCGTGCAGGTGCGTAAGAGCAGCTGGAATCAGACCAGCGTGCAATGGACCGGCCCCGCTTTGGATCGATGCGAAGAGCGTTGCACTGCGATCCAATTAGCCGGTGAGAGCGGGCGTGGCCTGTTTCTGGCGTGTTCTGCGCTCAGCGGATCGATTGTCGATGCTGTGCGCGCCGGCACGCTGAGAGTTGTCGACGACGCGGTATGAGCCCGCGCTTTACGGCAGCGGCGAGAGCGCTCCGACGATCATTTGCATCGCGGTGCGCAGGGCAGCGCGCAGATCATTGAAGTCGCCGTGTTCGACCCAATAGACGTAGGCGTGTCGGCAGGCTTGGATCACCAACTGCGCCGGTAACTCTCGGGTAAAAGGATCGTGCCCGAGGTTGAACCGGGCGTCGAGGAAGTCGGTGACGGGTCCGGCGAAGTCGTGACCCCAATCCAGCCAGCGCAGACGGTATCCCGGGGTGGCCAGTACCAGTGCCATGAAGGACCTGTCGACATCGACCTGCCCGCGTCGGGGCACCTCGGTACTGAATGCCTCGACGAGGACGTCGACCGCGTCACCGTCAGTGTCGGCATCGGCGAGCACGTCCAGGCTGAGCGCACCGAACTGGCGGAACAGCGGCAGGATGACGTCTTCCTTGACCGGAAAGTGTCGGTGAAACGTGCGCGGCGCGATCCCGACGGCGTCGCAAATGCGTTCCACCGTGGCTGATGTCGAACCGTCAGCCAGGAAGATGTCGCGGGCCGCCAAGGCGATGTCCAAGCGCAGTGCCTCTGCTCGTCGCTCGGTGAGCGTCGCTGGCCTGCGTTCTCCGCTCACGGTCGCCTCTCCTTGCGCGTATCGATCGTAGCTACCGCGAGCATCGCCGGTCCTCACTGCGCCGCCGCGATCTCCCGGTCATCGGGAACTGAGGCTGACTCAGGTCCCCGCGTGGCTAGCATTTAAGTCAGATTCTGCCACAGAGGCGGAATCTGACACAGCCAAGTGGCCAGCGACGCGACACGCGTTCGTCAGGCTCACCGCCGCCTATGCGACAGCCCCCGAAGGAGAAGCGATGTCGACCGCTACCGAACGAGCCGATGCGAATACAGCACCACCCGAGTCCGGGGTCGACGCCGAGGAACTGAACTACGACGACTACACCCATGATTTCATGGGGAAAGTCGGCAACATCCAGGACTTCTCGCGTGACTTCCTCCTCGGCCTCGCCCGCGTCTTCGAGGACGTCCTGAACTTCATGCCATATGCCCACGTCAGGATTTACTCCGAGAAGGTGGGCATCAACGCCGCCATGGATGTGGCTGCCGAGGTCTCGCGGGCGGGTATGCGACAGGTCATGCCGATGGGGCGGTTCATCGCACCGCCCGGCTGGGACTGGAAAGACGCACAGTATCAGGCCATCCCGTTCGATGTGCAGACTGAGGACTTGACCAAGCCGGCATTGATACGGCTCATCAAGACCTACTGGGACCAATACCTCAAGGGGCACAACTACTTCATCGATCAGTGGACGAAGATCATCCCCGAGGAGGAGGTCTGGCTCGGCCTGCCGGACATGTACCAGCTGATCATCGACTACCAGTACCCGAAGCTTGCGGAAGTTTTCAAGATCGACCCGGTCCACGTCGTGGATTTCCTCAAGCTGGCGGTACTGAGCATCGATGGCACGCTGGGTTACGGCGGCGAGTACATCGTCTACAACCCTGACCACGTGGTACTGAACATGCGCAGATGTGAAGTGCTGCAGAAGTACACCGACGAGGGGCTTTACCCGCCAGCTCGGGCGTGGATGAATTGCACGTTCGAGCAGCGCATCTCGGCTCCGTTCTTTCCCGGCTGCAACCTCGCAATCAATCTGCCACCCAAGGACTTCAAGTTCGCGCAGGGGGAGCCGTTCTGTGTGTGGACCTACACCCGTGGCGAAGAGAACCACGCGGCCGCCGAGGCTGCACCGGACCCGCGCGCAACGGCTATGACGCGAATCCCACTGATGGATGTGACGGTCAAGGAATAGGCCTGGGCTCAGTTGTCGAACACGTCGAGTGTTCCGACGTATCCACGGTTGGTTTTGACTCGCTCGGCCAGGCACCAGGATCCATCCGGGCGGCGGCGCCAAGTGTCCCGGTAATCGCCGATCGTATAGAAGCGCGTGGTCGGCGTGTTGGCCGAGTCGAGGTGCACATCACGGATGTACGCGCGACTGACGGCGCTATCTCCTTGGACGTCGACGAGGACGTTGCCGAGCAGGTGCTGGGTCGCGCCACAGTTGTCGAGGTACCCACGTATCAACCCGATGATGGCTGGAGCACCCACCAACCGTCCGGTGCCGAAATCGCCTTGCGCGTCGTCGGCGAGAATCTCCGCCATCGTCGTCCAATCGCGGTCGTCCATAGCGCGTGCGAACAGTATCAGCGCCCGCTCGATGGCACGTTCATCACGCAACTGCGTCAGGAAATCTGAATCCACGCGTTCGATTATGCGAACTCAAAGGCGCTCACCGGCGCGTCATCCGGGTAACTCGTCGGTCCGCCGAGGTCGTAGGCGGCGTTGAGGGCCCCGATGAACTGCGCATCGTGCAACGGCTCGCCCGGCACGTCGAGCGTGATGCCTTTGCCCTTCAGATCGTCGACCATCATGCCGATCGCACGCTCGATCGTGATGTCGTCGGTGCCGTCCATGTTCTTGCGTAGTTCGTCGAGGTCGCTGAAGACTTCCGCCGACCAGTGCACGAGGAAGCGCAACTCGCCGGTGTGGTGACGGGCGATGACATCCTCGCCGTTCTTCAGCAGCCACTGATCGCGATCGGCGGGATCACCGCTGAAGACGGTGTCGAACGCCAGACCGGGCGGAATCTGTTGATCCAGTGGGCCGTTGGCCTCACCGCGATGCACCATCATCTCGTTCTGCACGACGACGCCACGGTTGTTGATGGGTGGTAGGACCCGCGCGGGTGGTTTGAGGGGACCGTCGGGCCAGTAGGTGAAGCCCGAGCTCTCATCGAGGGAAAACCAGGTGATGACCTGCGCCATCTTGATCAGATAGTCGGTGAACAGACCTGACTTGCCCATCACGCTGCACAACCAGGTCGGGGCGTTCTCATGGCGCACGCCGCGGAAGCTGGGTGAGTCCAGATGCCCGGGGTCGCGGTTGGCGCACGGCCCGTTGATGTTGAACAGCATCATCTCTGGCTTGGCGTACTGGGCATTCCAGTATTTCTTTGCGTGCTCGATGAAGTCGGCGTTGTAGAAGCAGTCGTGCAGCTCGGGGTACAGGACGGTGCCGTAGTTGGCCAGATAGCCGCGGAATGTCGGAGTGAGGAACAGGTCCAGCGACGGGGTGAACCCCTCGGGAAACGCACCGCTCATCGTGGCCATCAATTCGTCGGCTGAGGCGAAGTGCTGAGCGATGATGAGTTTCCACGGACCCTCACGGTGGACGACGTCGAGCAGGCGCTGCCGCTGATCCGCGGTGTAGACGTCGCTGATCTCGCGTGGCGGGGCCACCGGGCGCAGAATGTCCGATAGTTCCAGACGCTGCTCATCAGTCAGCATGGTGCTCTCCTTCGGTGGTGAGGTATTCGATTGTGGGCAAGGCCCGCTCGGATGGCGTGATCGGCGTCCGTTGATCGGGAGATTCGCTGACGAGGTGGGTGAATTTGGTGCGCAGCAATGCGCCGATTTCCGCAACGGCCAACCGCCCGCGCGCCGTGGTGTCGGACCGCATCATAAATCCGTGATACATGCCGGGATAGCGAGTAATCGTCGTCTGCACACCGGCCTCGCGCAGCCGGCCCGCGTAGCGTTCCCCCCAGTCCCGAATCGGGTCGCACTCTGCGGTGACCACGACGGCCGGCGGCAGACCGGCCAGATCGGCTGCATAGGCCGGGATTTGGTAGGGATCATGAGGTGACCCGGCTCCGCGATCGGCCAATTCGTGCATGTACAGGATGTCGTCGTGGCGCAGCATGGGCGCATCCGGCATCGAGGTGATCGAGGCTGCGCCCATGTCTCTGTCCAGGCCCGGGTAGAGCAACACCTGCGCGCAGATTCTGGGCCCGCGGTGGTCGCGAGCCGCCAGCGCGACGGCGGCGGCCAGCGAACCGCCGGCGCTGTCGCCCACGACCGCGACGCGGCCGCCATCGAGACCGAGGGTGTCAGCCTGGGCGGCAACCCATTCGGTGGCGGCGTAGGCATCGTCGAACTGAGCCGGCGGTGGCGACTCTGGTGCCAGCCGGTACTCGACGGCGACCACCACCGCACCGGAGGCCTGGGCGAGCTCGCGCGCGAGGGGTTCGAACGAGTGATTGCTTCCCATCACCAGGCCGCCGCCGTGGAAGTACACCACCACCGGCGGGTGCGGCTCGGTGGTGGGCCGGTAGAGGCGCAGCGGAACCGGTCCTGCCGGGCCGGGTGCCGTCAAGTCCTCGATGCCGGCCATCGACGGCATGTCAGGGTGTGGTGCTGCCTCGAGCCCCGCGCGCACCGCGGCCAAGCCCCGGGTACGCATCGGGGCTATGTCACCGAAGGATGCGATGCGCTCGGCGGCATCCGAATCGAGTTGTGGCAGGCGCATGTTCAGTCCCAGCCTGGATCGAAACGCCGTTCGGTACGCAACCGCGGCGCCTCTTGGGTGGTCAACACGCGGGCCCGCTCCGCCATTGCCGAGCCGACGTAGTCAGGTTGAGTCAGTAGGTAGAACCGGCCCTGGGCGGCCTGTTCGAAGACGGCTTCCGCGGCGGCCAGTGGGTCCATCGCCTCCGCCTTGATGTCCAGCATGGCGCTCCGCTGTGCCTCGGCGGCGCTGGTGTCACCGGATTGCACACTGCCCGCGGACTCGAAGATGTTGGACACCACCGCGCCGGGCAGCACCGCCTGTACGTGCAGATGGTGGTCGTGGCCGGCGGACTGGACCTCCAGATGCAGGCACTCGGTCAGCGCCAGCACCGCATGCTTGCTCATGATGTAGGGCGCCTGCAACGGCACCACCGCAACCCCACCGATCGAGGAGAGGTTCCATACCCATGCCGGCTCGTCGGTCGCCATCATCTTCGGCAGGAACGCCCGGATGCCGTGAAAAACGCCGCTGACATTGATGTCCACCACCCGCTTCCAGTTGGTGAGCGGGGTGTCCCAGAGATAGCCGAACTGTTCGACACCGGCGTTGTTGACCAACAATCGGACGCTGCCCAGATCGCGGTAGACGTCATCGGCCAGCGCTTGGACAGCGTCGGCGTCACGCACGTCGCAGACCGCGTCGATCGCCGATCCGCCTGTCGCGGTGAGCTCGTCGCGGAGTGCCGCCACAGCCGCCGCGTCGATGTCGGCCAACACCACGGTCATGCCCAGGCGGCTGGCGTGGCGGGCCAGGCCGGCACCGATTCCGGCGCCCGCGCCGGTGATGACGGCGACGCCGCCGCCGAAGACCTCCGATGCGCTCACGCCGGCTGTGAGCTTGCGGCCGCTGCCTTTGCGGTGTGTTCTGCGAAGGGAACCGAGTCCTCGGCGTCGAGCACGACCGTCAGCGAGGTGAACACCAACCTGCCGGCCTCGCGACGGATGCCTGCGTCAACGACACCGCTGGAGACCGCGAACGGGATGTTGTTCGTGATCTGGTTGACGAACAGATAGAACCGCACAGTGGTGACCTCGCCGTTGCTACCCGTACGGAAGAGGTTGGTGGCGTGATGACGGCACGGATAGGGATTCTCGTTGCGGTGCTGAATCAACCAGGCGAGAGTTTCGGCCTTGCCGTGCAATTCGGCGGCCAGCAGATGCTCGAACGGGCAGTTACCCGAGTCGGACCGGCTCAGGTAGTCCACTTCGTCGCCGAGGCGGACATCCACCTCGTTGAAGTGGCCCTGGTCGTAGTGATACCAGAATCCCGCGATGAACTCCTGAACCTCGGGCAAGGCGATCTCGTTGCTCATACCTGAAAGTCAACGCCGGTCCGGGCCGGGAAAGAACGGTCCCGCCCGTTGAGTGGAACACCGGCCAGCCGCCGTCACACCGGTAGGCTGAACCGCTGCCGGAGGTCGCGTTTGAGGAGCTTGCCGCTCGGGTTCTTCGGCAGCTCGTCGACGAAGAAGATGTGCTTGGGAGTCTTGAACCCGGCGAGGTGGCGCCGGCAGTGGGCGAGGACCTCGTCCTCGGTCAGGTACGTGCCGGTGCGGGGAACCACGGCGGCCACCACGGCTTCAACCCATACCGGATGTGCCAGCCCGAAAACGGCGACCTCCTCGATGCCGTTGTGCAAATACAGGATGTCCTCGACCTCGCGGCTGGCGACGTTCTCCCCACCCGTCTTGATCATGTCCTTCTTCCGGTCCACGACGTGGAGGAATCCACTGTCGTCATAGAAACCCAGATCGCCGGAGTGGAACCAGCCGCCACGGAATGCTTCGGCGGTCTTGAGCGGGTCATCGAGGTATCCGAGCATGAGATGCGGACTGCGATGGGCGATCTCGCCGACGGTTCCGGCGGCAACGGGCGTATCGGCGTCGTCGAGGATGGCGGTTTCGACATTGAGCACCGGACGCCCCGCGGCACCTGCATGGGCTTCTTGGTCTTGCGGGCCCAGCGCCGAAGCAAGCGGCGCGATTTCGGTCTGCCCGTAGAAGTTCCAGAGCTGGAGGTTGGGCAGACGATGCCTGATCTCGTGCAGAATCTCCGTCGGCATCGCCGATGCGCCGTAATAGCCTTTACGCAAGCTCGACAGGTCCACTCGATCGAACACCGGGCTGCGCAGCAGGCTGATCCAGACTGTCGGAGGGGCGAAATAGTTGGTCACCGAGTAGCGCTCGATGGTGCGCAACACCAGCTCTGGCTCCGGGCGCGGCAGGATGATGCTCGTCGCGCCCAGGTACAGATCAGTCGCCAGGAAGTTGTCCAGCTGCGCACAGTGATAGAGCGGCAGGGAATGAATCTCGATGTCCTCGGCGCTCATGGAGCCCGCCGTGATGGAACTGACGTACTGCCACACCAGACTGCGGCTGGTGTGCATGACCCCCTTGGGTCTGGACTCGGTGCCGCTGGTGTACATGACGCGCAGCAGTTGGTCATCGTCGACCTGCGGCCTCGGCGGGGATGACGTCGTGGTCAGGCTCTGCGCGAAATCGAGCCATCCCGGTGGCGCCGGCGATCCCGGCGCGGTGATCGCGATCCGCGTCGAGACCCTCCCACCGCGGTGCATCGCGTCCTGCGCCACGCCGGCGAGATCTGCGTCGACGATGAAACCTGTTGCGCCACAGTGGTCCAGGATGTAGGCGATTTCCTCGGCGGTGAGCATGAAATTCAGCGGCACGAGAACAACTGCAGCGCGGGCGGTGGCGAACGCGAGCACCGCGTACTGCCAGCAGTTGCGCGCCAGCAACGCCACCCGATCAGCGGGGCCGAACCCGTTGTCACTCAATGCTGCCGCGGCCCGGTCGACGAGATCGTCGAACTCGGCGAAGGTCAAGGTCACCTCACCGTCGACGATTGCGACTTTGTCCGGGTAACGGCGGGCCGAGCGCCGCGGAATGTCTCCCAATCCATGACCGCGTGCGACGCGGACGAGATCGTCCGGGCTCACGCCGAGGCCTTCTCTCGTGTCGGATCCAGGGCAAGGTCGCGCCCGATGATCTCCCGCATGATTTCCGACGTGCCGCCGTACACCCTGGTGACGCGGGCGTCGACAGCGGCGCGGGCGATGGGATATTCGCGCATATAGCCGTAGCCTCCGAACAGCTGCTGACAGCTGTCGAGCACCCGGAATTCCATCTCAGTCGCCCACAGCTTGGCCTTCGCGGCATCGGCAGGAGTGAGCCGACCCGCGTTGAGTTCGACGACGCAGCGGTCGACGAACGACTCCGCAACGTCGACCTCGGTCGCGGCGTCCGCCAGCGCGAAGCGCGTGTTCTGCAATGCCCCGATGGGTTTTCCGAACGCGACACGCTCGCGAACGTGCTCGATCGTCCACTGCAGCGCCGCCCGGGCGCGCCCGAGACTGCCCACCGCGATCTGCATGCGTTCCTGGGGCAGGTTCCGCATCAGGTACTCGAACCCGCGGCCCACCTCACCGAGCACGTTAGCTTTGGGTACCGCGACGTCGGTGAAGGACAGCTCCGAGGTGTCCTGGCAATGGAGTCCGAGCTTGTCCAGGTTTCGCCCGCGTTCGAATCCGGGCATGCCGCGCTCGATGACCATCAACGTCAGGCCGCTGTGGCGATCCGGCGACGTGCGCACAGCAGTGATCACCAGGTCCGCGTTCTGTCCGTTCGTGATGAACGTCTTGGCGCCGTTGACGACGAAGTGATCGCCGGCATCGACACCACTGGTGCGAATCGCGGCGACATCGGAACCCGCGCCAGGTTCGGTCATCGCTATCGCGGCGATCAGGTCTCCTCGGACGAAACCGGGTAACCACCGGTGTCGCTGGGCTTCGTCGGAGATTTCGGCGAGGTAGGGCAGGCAGATGTCATTGTGCACCGCGAAGCTCAAACCGACGTTGCCTGCGTGGGCTGCCATGCACCGCTCGATGAGGATCTGGTTGTAGCGGAAGTCGTTGACCCCCAGGCCACCGTACTGTTCGGGCGCGGCGAACCCGAGGAGACCGATCGTCCCTGCGGCGGCGAAGACGTCGCGAGGGGCGATACCGGCATCCTCCCAGGATTCGATATGGGGAGCGATCGCCTTCGCGGCGAAGTCGCCCGCCAGATCGCCGAAGGCCAGGTGATCGTCGTCGTAGTGCATGCGATGCATGACCGGACTCTAGGTCGGGGACCGGGCGGCGCGGCCCGGCCTCCCGCTGAGTAGACAACAGGGCCGCCGGCGGTGTCCGACTCTCCGATACTCGGATGCCATGAGCATTGGACGATCTGCCGTTGCGCTGAGCGCAGAAGTCGATACGCAGACGCTGCGCGAACACTTGCAGCAGGCCGACCCCGGCGTTCTGGTCGCCGTCTTGACGCAGATGACGGGTGACCCATCGGTGATCGACCGGTATGCCGCAAAGATCGACCACGTTCCCGACCCGCCGGAACGTCGAGGGACGACCGATCCGGACACGATTTACGCACTGGCTGACGACATCATCGCCGCACTCGGCAGATCCCAGCCCGCCGGGTTGGCCGACGCCGCCGATCGTGAACTGTTCATCAAGCTCCTGCCCATCGCATTGGGCGCCGACGTCGACGACGAACACGTCGACCTGCTTCTCGAGCAGGGTGGCTTTCGGCCCTCACAGCCGACACTGCCACGCACCGCCCCGATCCCGTCGACCACCTCGATGGCGATCATCGGCGCGGGCCTTGCCGGCATCGCAGTCGCTCTGGCCGCGGCGGAGGAAGGCGTGCACTTCCAAATCTATGACCGCAATGACGAAGTCGGTGGAACCTGGCTTACGACGACCTATCCGGGAATCGGCGTGGATACGCCCTCGGCCTACTACTCGCTGTCCCGGGAGGTGAACCCCAACTGGTCGAACTACTATCCGCAAGGCGCGGAGTACCAGGCGTACCTGGTGGCGTTGGCTGACAAACACGATCTTCGCCGTCACATCCGATTCGGCACCGAAGTGGAAGCGCTGTGGTGGGACGAGCAGCGCCAGCAGTGGCAGATCCATTCTTGCGCCGCCGACGGCACCCGGAGCGTCGACTATGCCAGCGTCGTCGTCACCGCGGCCGGCTACCTCAACCGGCCGCGCTTCCCGGATGTGAAGGGACGAGACACGTTCGGCGGCATCAGTATCCACTCGGCGCAGTGGGACCCGGCCGTGGATCTTGCCGGCAAGAAGGTGGCCGTGATCGGTGCGGGCTGCACTGCCGTGCAGATCGTGGACGCCTGTGTCGACGACGTCGAACATCTCACCGTCTTCCAACGCCAACCACACTGGGTGGCCCCGCGTAAGCGGCTCTCCGACGAGGTGCCCGAGCATCGTCGCTATCTGGGACGGGTGCTGCCCTTCTATGCGATGTGGCACCGGCTCAAGTCCTACTGGGGCACGGCCGACAACAACTATCCGGTCATTCTGCAAGACCCCGAGTGGGCGCGGGATCATCTGTCGATCTCACCGGCCAACGACGTGTTGCTGCAGATGTGTCTGGACTACATCGACCGCACTTTCGGTGCCGGAACGGAATTGGCGCGAAAGGTCACCCCGGATTTCGCGCCGTATGGCAAGCGCATCATCCGCGACCCGGGCGGCTATTACGCCGCGCTGACGCGCGACCATGTCGACGTCGAGGCCAGTGAACCCGCCGAGGTGAACGCCGACGGCATTCTCACCGCCGACGGCCGCCAGATCGACCTCGACGTCATCGTCTACGCCACCGGATATCACTTGGACTTCCTGTCGACTGTCGATATCCGCGGCCGCGATGGCAAGACCCTCGCGGGGGAGTGGGGGATGAGCCCGCGTGCGTACCGCGGTGGCACCGTACCGGGATTCCCCAACCTGTTCATCACCTCGGCGCCGAACTACAGCCCAGGCCATGGTGCTGGCGCCAATTTCTCGATGGAAGTGCTGGCGCACTACATCGTGGAATGCCTGCAACTCATGGCGTTGCGCGATGCGCGCACCATCGAGGTGACCCAGCGGGCGTTCGATGACTACGTCGCCGAGATCGAAGCGGCGATGCAGCGCACCGTATGGTGTCACACCCCGAACGCTCACACGTACTACCGATCAGGGTCCGGCAGGGTCGTCGTGGCCACCCCGTACCGGCTGGTCGACCTGTGGCACCAGCACCGGGCTCCCATCGAAGACGATTTCATCCTGCAATGACTCAACTCCTGGCCGGGAGAACGGCATTGGTGACGGGAAGCAGTCGCGGGATCGGCCGGGCGATCGCGCAGCGGTTGGCCGCGGAAGGCGCAACTGTCGCCGTCACCGCCCGCGCTTTCGAGCCTTCGCCGTCGGTGCGCGCGGGGGTCAGCGCGGCGTTGCCCGGCACCATCGAGGAAACGATCGCGCTCATTCAACAATCGGGCGGCGAGGCTTTCGGACTCGCAGCTGACCTCGACGATCCGGCTGCGCGAGACGGCCTGGTGGACGCCGTGGTGCAACGCACCGGTCGGATCGACGTCGTGGTCAACAATGCCGGCTACGCGGACTATTCGGTTGTCGAGAAGATGTCCATCGAGACATTCGATCGAACCGTCGAGCACTATTTGAGAACCCCCTTCGTGTTGACGAAAGCTGCAGTGCCGCATATGCGGCGGCAGGGTGCCGGCTGGATCGTGAACGTCGGCTCAGTCACCGGTGTTGCACCGGTTCGTCCCTATCGCGACTACAACATGACCGCGGGCGACGTGATCTATGCGTCATGTAAGGCTGCGCTGCACCGCTTCACTCAAGGTGTCGCCGCCGAACTGCTCGACGCCAACATCGCGGTCAATTGTGTCGGACCGTCGTCGGCGGTGCGCACTCCCGGCGCTGCGTCACTCATACCGGACGATTTCCCAACCGAGCCAGTGGAATACCTGGCCGAGACGGTCTTGGCCATGTGTCATCTGCCGGCCGAACAACGAACGGGTCTGGTGGCGTTCAGCTTGCACTACCCGTGGTCACAGAATCTGCCGGTGCATTCGCTGGACGGGATCACCGTGTTGCCGGCCCTCGAGCCGCCGGCGATGGCGAACCCGAATATCCGCCCTGCGGGACTCTAGAGGACCGGTGTCCTCGTGTCGCAAAAGCTGTGACACACCCGATCTCGGACGATCATGTCGGTCGTCTCCGGATCGAACCAGCGGTCGACCACAGCCCAGTGGACGGGGTGCATCAGGTACGGGCCGATCAAACCGTCGACATCGGTGAATTCCTGCTCGAACACATGGGTCCACTGGGTCGTACCGACTGCTTGCACGACTCGGCTCAGCTGCCAGGCCTGGATCGTCGGTACATAGCGCGGCATCATCGCCAGTTCCTGCTCGAATGACAAGACGTCGTCAGCGGGTACGTCCGGCGGCACGCGCAACAGCAGCGTCCGGTACACCGTGCCGTTGCCGCGACGCCGCGATGTTCCGCGGTAGGTGGCACCATTGACGCGCGTGATCGCGGGGTGATCCAGTGTTATGTCGAATTCGGTTTCGGCTCCGGTCTTCTCGTCTGAGAACCGCATGTGCACCAGGATGTCACCGCCGTTGCGGGACCCTGGCAACGTCGGTTGAACCAACCACCGCAATGGTTGCGCGGCGTCGGCCGCCTTCCGCAGCCCGTCCAGAACCCGCTCCCGTTCGGACTCCACGACGTCGAGCAATCTGGTCACACCGACGGTGGTGACATCGGGCGGCAAGTCAGCCTGAAAATTGGTGCTTTCCACGTCATCGGCGCGACTCGCGACGCTGCGGTTGCGTTCGAGTACAAGGTCTGAGATGTCGGTCCACCAGTGGGCAATCGTCGGGTCTGGCCGTCCCTGCCAGGTCATCTGCCACCATGCCTGGGGGCTCGGCAGCGACCAGGTGATCGTCACGACGTTGGGACGGTCGTCGAACCAGATCGGCGGGCTCACCAGCACATCGCGTAGTTCCATTCCACGCTCGCGGGCCCCGGGAGCGTAGCCGGACAGATAGGCGTCGATGAAGGCCTGCGCGCAGCCCGGCGCGGTCACCACCCGGTCGACGACGAACACCTCAGCCATGAAGCAACTCAGCGAGCGAGCGGCTGGCGTCGCGGCGCGCGGTGCGGGCGAGGTCGAGCATGGGCATCGTCATGAAACCGTGGATTCCCCCGTCGAAAGTGCAGCGGGTGGTGGATACCCCGGCCGCGGTCAGGGCGTCGGCATAGGCGATGCCCTCGTCGCGCAGCGGATCATGACCGGCGATGACGACGACCGCGGGCGGCAGCCCACTTAGATCTGCGTGCAGAGGTGCGGCGTACGGATGCCGTCGATCGCCAAAGTCCGGAACGTACTGATCCCAATACCATTGCAGCGCAGGGCGGGGATTGTAGTAGCCGCGGCCGAACCGCTGGTACGACTCGGTGTCGAAGTCGGCGTCGATCACCGGGTACACCAACAGCTGCGCGGCGATGGCGGGACCGCCGCGGTCGCGCGCCATCAATGCGGTGACCGCCGCGAGATTCCCGCCCGCGCTGTCGCCTCCGACGGCAATCCTGGTGGCATCGCCACCCAACTCGGAAGCATGCGCGGCTGCCCACTCGGTGACAGCAAGGACATCTTCGGCCGCGGTCGGCCAGCGATGCTCGGGTGCGAGCCGATAGTCGACCGAAACCATCACGGCGGGAATGAGATTGGCGAAATTGCGGCACAGGCCGTCATGGCTGTCGAGGTCACAGAACACGAACCCGCCGCCGTGTGCGTACACCAGTACCGGCAGGGGCTCGTCGGCGCTGGGCCGATACACCCGGACCCCGACCGTGCCACCACTGACAGCGACCTGATGGTCGGCTACGCGGGCAACCGGTTCGGGGTTCGGGTTCGCGACGAAGCGGGAGCGGATCGTGGCACGGGCCTGCGCTCCGGTCATCGTGTGCACCGGCGGGAAGCCGGAATCGAGAGTCTCGATCAGATCGGCGATCTGGGGGTCGAGCGTCACGCCGGCTGAAGGGTGCGTGGAACAGGACCACCGCGCAGCGGGCGAAGCGGTTGCAGGGTGGGCGCGACTCGCTCGGGACCGTCTTCGGCACTGCGCCAGATAGCCATGGCTGTCATTCTCACCGGTGCCACCAGACGATTGTCGAACGCCATCCGATTCATCGGCCCGCACACCGAGACCGCTGCGACGGCTCGTCCGGCGGGGCCGATGGGGGCGGCCACGCAACCGAAGCCCGGCAGTGATTCTTCACGTTCGAAGGCAACGCCGTGCGCGCGGACCCTGGCCAGCTCGGCAGCCAGTTGGGGGGCCGACGCGATCGAGAATCGTGTCTTGCGGCCGGACAGGTCGACGTCGGTGATGCCGTTCTCCGCCAGGATCGCTTTGCCGACGGCCGTGCAGTGCGCCGGCTGACGCCCACCGACGCGCGTGGGGACCGCGGCGCCCAGCTGGTCACCGATCTTCTCCAGGTACACCACGTCGGAGCCGTCGAGGACGGCCAGGTGCACCACCAGCCCGGTCGCCCGGTGCAGGTCGCGCAGCACGGGGATGGCGGCCCGATGGATCCGGTCCTGATGCAGCGCGAGTGATCCCAGTTCGACCAGGCGCATGCCCAGTTCGTAGTCGCGGCCCTCCCGCCTCAGCCACCGCAGTGCGACGAGGCGCTCGAGCATCCGGTGTGCCGACGACCGCGGAAGTCCCGTGCGTCGCACGATCTGGGCCAGAGTCAGCCGCCCCGGCCCGTCGAATGCATCCAGGACCAGCGAAATCCGGTCGATGACGGCACTCGGCGTCTCGCCCGCCTTCTCGACAGCCATTGTCATGAGGGCCTCCTAGCTACAGCATGCCAACCAGGCATATGACTATTAGTCATATAGTTGTAGCACGGCGGTGTGGGCGCTGTCACACGAAACATGCGGAGGCGGTCGTCAGGCCTTTGCGGCAGCGCGACCGGCTCGGCGGCCGTAGAAGCTGCCGTCGCCGAGCGAGACGCCGCTGGCGTACCCCCAGGCCGCCAGTCCTGCTGTGCAGCGGCCCGCCGCGAAGAGCCCCGGGATCGGGTTGCCGCTGACGTGGAGCACTTCGCCGTCCAATGAGGTCATCAAGCCGCCGAGGGTGAACCCGCCGCAGCTGGCCCGCAGGTCGATCGCACCGACCGGGGTGCCGACGGGTTTGATCCACTCCGGCTTCTTGTGCAGCAACGGATCCTCGCCGCGGGCGGCCGCGTCGTTGTAGGTGCTGATCGTGGTCTGCAGCGAGCCGACGGGCAGTCCGATCTCTGCCTCCAGCTCGGCGATTGTTTCGCATACCCATGTCGCGGGTCTTTTGAGAAAGGGGGTGGCTGAGGTCGCCGCCATCGCGTCATCCTGAGCGTCGCTGTCGATGATCAGGTAGGCGGTGTCCTCCTGCCGGTACAGCGTCAGCTGACCGATCCGGCCGGAGTACATGTCCTCGGGGACATATCGCTGGCCGAGGCCGTTGACGAGAACACCGCGCACGGTCTGTTGCGGATCGATCAGGAACGCCACCTCGGTGGCGTCCATGTGTGCGAGGTCTGCGCCGAGGGCCTGTGCCATGCGGATGGCACGACCGTCGTGTTGTTCAATCGACGCCGCGGGGCGCCCCGCGATTGCCGGGGCGAATTGCTTGACCATCGACTCGCTGTAGGCGAAGCTGCCCGCGGCCAGCATGACCCCGCGCCGGGCGCGCACCCGCACCGTCTCGCCGTACTGTCGCGCCAGCACGCCCGCCACCCGGCCGTCGGACTCGACGATGAGCGCCCGCGCTCGGACGTCATAAACGGCTCTCACACCGAGCGACGTCGCGGTCTCGACCAGCGGCTTCATCAACATGAAACCACCGCTCTTCTCACCGGCGACTTTCCCGGCCATCTGCGGGATGTGCCCGCGCGGAGCGGGTTCGGCGATCGTGTTGAACGGGTAGGCGTTCTCCCCGCCGGTGAACATCAGGCCCTGGTCGCCGGGTGGCTCCCAGCCCGGCTCGCCCCAGAATTCCGGTTTGAACGGCACGCCGCAATCGGTGAGCCAGTCGAAGTGGTCAAGACTGCCCTCGCAGTAATCCGCGATACGGGCCTCATCGGCGCCCGGCCCCATCGCCACATTGAGGAACGCCGCCATGTTTTGCGGCGAATCGTCGAAGCCGCAGGCTTTCTGGATCGGTGTGCCGCCCCCGAGGTAGATGAAACCGCCTGCCATCGCCGCGGCACCACCCCACGACCCGGTGCGTTCGAGCACCAGGACATCGGCACCCCCGCGCGCCGCTTCGACCGCAGCCGCGGCACCCGCGATGCCGTAGCCGACGATGACCACGTCGGCCTCGTGGTCCCAACTCTCGATCGACGACGCCGGGACTCCGGTGACGTCATCCTCGGTCGGTGTCATGGCCGCATCGCCGCCGGAAGATCCGATACCCACTGGTGCCCCCAATAACTGTCGGCGGTTATCTCTTCTGCGGTGTAGTCGCTTTCGTCGACCAGCATGCCCGCAGTTCCGAATTCAATATCCCAATCACCCGGCGCGCGTACATAAAACGACACCATTTTGTCGTTCGTGTGCCGGCCCAGTGTCGACGACAGCGGATACCCGTGCGCGTTGACGCGATCAAGTGCCTGCCCGACGGCGTCGAGGGAATCGACCTCGACCATGAGGTGGATGAGACCCGGATCGCGCAGTGTCTGCGCCGGGCAGATCGCGAGACTGTGATGACGCTGATTGACGCCCATGAACCGCACACGCAGCGGACCGAATTCGGGCGGTACCGGCACCCGGAACGCACCGCGCGACACGAAACCGAGTACCTCGGTGTAGAAGTCGAAGAGCCCGTTCACGTCCAGCGCGGGCAGGACGACGTGTCCGAGTCCCTGGGCGCCGGTGACGAACCGAGCACCGAACGGTGTGACGACGGGGGAATGGTCGAGTACCGCCCCGTGGAACACCTCCAATGACGTGCCCGCCGGATCGTCGAATGCGATGACCTCCTCCACCCGTCTGGCGTCTGCCTCATCGAGGGACAGCTGCTTGAACGGGATACCGGCAGTGTCGAGTGCGGCCTTCACCCGCTCGAGGTCGGCGTGGTCGCGTACCTCCCATCCGACCGTGCGGATTTTGTCCACGTCGCCCGGGACGACGACGATCCGGGCGGCGCGTTCGTCCATGCGAAGGTACAGAGCGGTGTCGTCGGGACCCTTCCCCTCGGCGAAACCAAGTACGTCGAAGGCGAAGTGGCGCCAGCGACCGATATCGGCGGCCGCGACGGTGACATAGCCCAGACCTTTGATCAGACTCATGCGCTCCTCCTCAGATCATCGCTCGCAGCGGGCCCTGCGGATCGACGCCCAGCGAACTGAGCGCCGCCGCGTGGTAGATGGTTCCCGGCACATGGATGGCGTGGGCCTGGCCGACATGTACGTCGCGCCAATAACGTTGCAGCGGTTTGTCCATCCGGGCCGCATTGCCGCCACAGCGCGCGAAGATCTCGTCGACCGCGGAGACCGCGCGCCATACCGCGCGCACCTGGGTGCGCCGTCCGGCGGCCCGGTCCTCGAAGGACACCTCGTGTCCGGAGTCGACGATGTCGTAGATGCGGTCGGCATTGGCGAGCAGTTCCTGCCGGGCGGCATTGATGTCGGCGGCGGCCTCACCAATGGCGTACATGACGTACGGGTCGTCCTTCACCGCCACCCCGCTGGCATTGACCCGCTCTCGCTGATAATCCAGCGCGGCGGCAAGGGCGCCTTCGGCGATGCCGATGGTCGCCGCACTGATGCCGAGGGGGAACATCGTCGACCATGGCATGAGGTAGAGAGTGTCGGTCATGCCCGCCTCGCGCTGAGCCGTGCCGTCCATCACCTTCGTCGCATCCATGGTGCGGTAGGCCGGCACGAATGCGTCCTTGACGATGACGTCTTTGGAGCCGGTACCGCGCAGCCCCACGACATTCCATGAGTCGTCGACGATCTCGTAGTCTTTGCGCGGCAGGATCATGTGGAGCATCTGCGGCGGCATGATCGGCTTGCCGTCGGCGTCGCCGAGCATCGCGCCGAGGAAGATCCAGTCACAGTGGTCGGTGCCGGAGCTGAACTGCCACCGGCCGTTGAAGAGGTAACCGCCGTCCACCGGCGTGGCCACGCCCTGCGGTGCGTAAGGCGAGGCGACCCAGGTATCGACGTCGTCAGCCCAGATCTCAACGGCAACCCTCGGATCGGCGTACGCCAGCTGATAGGGGTGCACACCCACCACACCGTTGATCCAACCGGCGGACGGATCGAGCGCAGCGGTGGCCATGACGGTCTCGGCGAACTCACGTGGATGAACTTCCAAGCCGCCGTGCGACTTCGGCTGCAGCAGCCGGATATTGCCCGCCGATTTCATCAGCTTGACGGTCTCGTCGGTGAGCTTGCCGATTCTCTCGGCCTCGACGCCCTGATCGCGGAGCTGCTCGGCGTTTCGCCGCACCCGGTCGATTACCCGCTCGGTCATGATCTGTTCCTATCTCGCTCGGCTGAGGCTGATCGTGTACCGCTGCTGCGACGGTGGCGGTGAGGATTCCCGGTCAGCGGAAAGCCGGCGCGGGCCACAGTCAGAATTCGATGTGGACGTCGTCGGTGAGTGGTCTGGCCTGACAGCTGAGGATCACGCCCTCGGCAAGGTCCTCAGCCTGCAGGATGTCGCAAACGGCCATGTCGACCTGTCCGTTCACCACGGTCGCCGCACACGACCCGCAGTGACCCTCTTTACAGGAGTACGGCACGTCGAGGCCGGCGGCGATCAGGGTGTCGACCAGGGTGGCGTCTCGCGGCCAGCGCACCCGGTGCTTTATCCCGTAGAGGTCGACATGAGCGGTCGCGGTATCAGGGTCGTCGAAATCGCCCGCGCCGCTTGCGAGGTCGGTCATGGGCGCCCATTGTGTCCGGTTGGTCGGGACGTGGTATTCGGGCGTCCGTTCACCGGGAAGCGTGTCTGTGGGCTGCGCGACAGGCGCCTACCGTTCGGAGCGTGAGCAGTGAGTCGAAGACCGACGTCGATGTCGTCGTGGTGGGAGCCGGATTCGCCGGCCTGTATGCCCTGCACAAGTTTCGCTCGCAGGGGCTGTCGGTGCGCGTGTTCGAGGGGGCACCCGAGGTCGGCGGCACCTGGTATTTCAACCGCTATCCGGGCGCACGGTGCGACGTCGAAAGCGTCGACTACTGCTACTCGTTCTCCGACGAGCTACAACAGGAGTGGACGTGGACCGAGAAGTACGCCACTCAGACCGAGATTCTGGCCTACATCAATTGGGTCGCCGACAAGTTGGATCTGCGCCGGGACATCACCTTCAACACCAGGGTGACGAATGCGGTTCTCGACGAGGAGCCGTTGCACTGGACGGTCACCACTGACGCTGACGAGAGCGTGCGGGCCCGCTTCGTCGTCATGGCCACGGGTCCACTCTCGGCGGCACTGACTCCGAACTTCACGGGCCTGGAGAGCTTCCGCGGGGAGGTCTACCACACGGCGCACTGGCCGCATGAGCCCGTGGATTTCACCGGCAAGCGCGTGGCCGTCATCGGCACCGGGTCCTCGGGCGTCCAATCCATACCGATCATCGCCGAGCAGGCCGACCAGCTTTACGTGTTCCAACGCACCCCGAATTACAGTGTGCCTGCGGGCAATCGGCCACTGACCGCCGACGAGGTCGCCGATATCAAAGCCAATTACACTGAACGCCGACGGATGTCGTGGCGTAGTGGCGGCGGTTCACCGCACGTTGCGCATCCGAAGCTGACGATGGAGGCCACGCCCGAGGAGCGCAGGACGGCGTTCGAGAAACGCTGGGAACTCGGCGGTGTGCTGTTCTCGAAGACGTTCGCCGATCAGATGATCTCGTTGGAGGCCAACGAGGAAGCCCGGAAGTTCTACGAAGAAAAGGTCCGCGCCGTCATCGATGATCCTGGCGTCGCGGATCTGCTCATCCCGACCGACCATCCGATCGGCACCAAGCGAATCTGCACAGATTCCAACTACTTCCAGACGTTCAATCGGCCCAACGTCACGCTGATCAGTGTGCGAGACACCCCCATCGAGTCGATCGACGAGACGGGTATCGCTACTGCGGAGACACATTTCGATATCGACGCGCTGGTGCTGGCCACCGGGTTCGACGCGATGACCGGCGCGCTGGCCAAGATCGACATCGTGGGCCGTTCGGGTCAGCGGTTGACCGACGACTGGGCCGACGGGCCTCGGACCTATCTGGGATTGGGGACCGACGGTTTTCCCAATCTGCTCCTGGTGTCGGGCCCGGGTGCGCCCGCGGTTCTGGCCAACATGGTGTTGCATGCCGAGGCACACATCAATTGGATCGCCGACGCCATCGAGTACCTCGACGACTGTGGCTATGACGCCATCGAACCGACTGCCGAGGCCGTCGAGAGTTGGATCGCAGAGTGTGCGCAACGCGCCGAGGCGACGCTGTTCACCAAAGCCAACTCCTGGTACATGGGTGCCAACGTCCCCGGTAAGCCCCGCGGCTTCATGCTCTTCATCGGTGGATTCGGGACGTATCTCGACATATGCAACGAGGTAGCCGACGCAGGCTACAAGGGATTCGACCTGCTCAAGGCACCGTAGATGTCATCGGGCTTGAAGGACAAGGTCGTTCTGGTGACCGGCGCGGCCCGGGGCACGGGCCGGGTGCACTGTGAACAGTTCGCCGACGCCGGTGCCGACGTCATCATGCTCGATCACAGCGAGGCGGCCGAGGACCTGCGTGAGACCGCGCAGCGCGTGATGCAGCGGGGTCGGCGGGCGGTCGCCAGGACGGCCGACGTCACCGATCTCGCCGAGGTCACCACGGCGGTCGATGCCGGTGTCGGACAGCTGGGGCGCCTCGACGTTGTCGTGGCCAACGCCGGCATCCACACCCCGGGTGCGCCCGCCTGGCAGATCAGCCCGCAGCAATGGCAGCGCACGATCGACGTCAACCTCACCGGTGTGTGGCACACGGTTCGGGCGGGCGTACCGCACATCGGTCCCGATGGCGGCTCGGTGATTATCATCAGTTCCACCAACGGATTACGCGGTACCGCAGGCACTGCTCACTACACGGCCAGTAAACACGCGGTGGTCGGATTGGCGCGGACACTCGCCAATGAGCTGGGGCCCAGGCGTATTCGGGTCAACACCGTGCACCCGGGGGCGGTGGCGACACCCATGGTGCGAAACCCGGCGACATACAAACGGCTGCGGCCGGACCTGGAGGAACCAACCGAGGCCGACGCCGCTGAAGTGCTGACAGCACGTAACCTCCTTCCCGTGCCGTGGGTCGAACCCGTCGACGTCGCGAACGCCGTCGTCTTCCTGGCATCCGATCAGGCCCGGTACATCACCGGAACCCAGCTGGTCGTCGATGCCGGCCTGACCCAGAAGACGACATGACCGGCCGGCTCGCAGGAAAGACCGCGTTCATCACCGGCGCCGCACGGGGTATCGGTCGCGCCCAGGCGGTGCGCTTCACACAGGAGGGCGCAGCGATCATCGCGGTCGACAATTGCGGCCCGGTCGAGTCAGTACGGGTGCCCGCCAGCACACCGGGTGACCTCGACGAGACCGCACGCCTGGTCGAGCAGGACGGTGGTCGTATCGCCACCGACATCGTCGATGTGCGCGATCTCGACGCGCTACGGGCGAGTGTCGACCGCGGTGTCGCCCACTTCGGTGGCCTCGACATCGTCTGCGCAACCGCGGGCATCACCTCCCGCGATCTTGCGATCGACATGGCCGAAACCACCTGGCGGACAATGCTCGACGTCAACCTCACCGGGGTGTGGCACACCTGCTCTGTCGCGATTCCGCACCTGATCGACCGCGGGGGAGGGTCGCTGGTGCTCGTGAGCTCGATCGCCGGTCTGCGTGGCCTGGTCGGCGTCGCTCATTACACCGCGGCCAAGCACGGTGTGGTCGGTCTGATGCGCAGCCTCGCACACGACCTGGCGCCGCATGGGATTCGGGTCAACACGGTGCACCCGACGAACGTCGATACCCCGATGATCCAGAACGACGTGGTGAGCAGTGCGTTCCGACCCGATCTGAATCGGCCCCCGACCAGGGACGAGTTCGCCGACTCCGCGACGACGATGAACCTGCTTGCGGTGCCGTGGGTGGATCCGCTGGATGTCGCGAATGCCAGCCTGTTCCTGGCCTCCGACGAGGCGCGCTACATCACCTCGGTCAGCTTGCCGGTGGATGCCGGAGCTACACAACGATGAACACCGAGAGGAACACCATGCTCGATGTGACCAAGTATGGCCCATGGGCCGTCATTGCCGGGGGGTCAGAAGGCGTGGGTGCCGAATTCGCGCGCTTGCTGGCCGAGGCCGGCGTCAACCTCGTGCTGATCGCGCGTAAGCCCGGACCGCTCGAGGAAACGGCGCAGCGCTGTCGCGAAGGCGGTGTCGAAGTCCGAACGATCGCCGCCGATCTGCTTGACCCTGAGTCTGTTTCGCGCATTGCGGACCAGACCGCCGACATCGACGTGGGGTTGTTGATCTACAACGCGGGTGCCAGCACCTGCAACGAGCTGTTTGTGGAGACAAAGCTCAGCGAATTCCAGAAGGTCATCGACCTCAATGTGACCCGGATGCTGGAGATGGTCCAGCATTTCGGGCGGCACATGGTCGGCCGGAGCCGCGGCGGCATCATGATCGTCGGGTCGTTATCCGGTTACATGGGAGCGTGGCGACACACCGTTTACTCCGGCGCCAAGGCCTTCTCTCGAATCTTCGCCGAGAGCCTCTGGCTGGAACTCCGGGAATGCAACGTGGACGTCCTGGAACTGGTGCTGGGAGTTACCCGAACCCCGGCGATGGAACGCGTGGGACTGAACTTCGACGCTCCGGGAATCCTCGTCAACGAGCCCGCCGAGGTCGCGGCGGAAGGTCTTGCGCATCTGGCGGACGGGCCAGTCTGGGTGGCCGGCGGCAACGCGGAACGCGCTCAGGCCAACAGCACTCCCGACCGGGCCAGAGTCGTGCTGGAGTCCCACGAGGCAATCAAGGCGTTGATCGCGGGAGCGCACTGACCGTGCGACTGGGTTTGTCGAGTCCGATTGTTGTGCAGGTTCCTGGGCTGGCAGGCGCTTGGGAGGCTGATGCCGGAATCGTCGAATTGGCGAACATTGCCCGCGCCGCCGACGAATTGGGCTTCGATTACCTCACGTGTTCCGAACACGTCGCGATTCCCAGCGCCGACGCCGCGACGCGGGGAGCGGTGTACTGGGACCCGCTGGCGACTCTGGGTTACCTCGCCGCGCTCACCCGTCGCATCCGGCTGGCGACCTCGGTGCTGGTGCTCGGTTATCACCATCCGCTGGCCATCGCCAAACGTTACGGCACACTCGACCAAGTCAGTGGGGGCCGACTCATTCTCGGCGTCGGGATCGGTTCTCTGGTAGACGAATTCGCTCTGCTTGGTGCGGCATGGGAGCGTCGAGCCGATCGTGCCGATGACGCGATCTGCGCTTTGCGCGCGTCGCTGTGCACCCCGACGCCGCATCATCATGGGCTGTATTACGACTATCACGACGTCACGCTGCTGCCGCATGCCCAGCAGGATCGAGTGCCGATCTGGGTCGGGGGACGTAGCCGCGCCTCACTGCATCGGGCGGTGAAACTGGCTGACGGCTGGATGCCGTTCGGTTTGAGGGCAGACGAGGTTCGCGACCTGATCGGCGAGGTTGAACTGCCAGCCGACTTCGAGCTGGTGCTCTCGGCGCGGGTGGATCCGGAGGGCAACCCGGCGGGAGCCCGTAGACAACTGGAGATTCTGCGAGAGCTCGGCGCCACGGCCGTCACCTGCGCCGTCCGGGCCGAGAGCCCGCAACACTACTGCGACCAGCTTGCTTTGTTGCACGAGATGAAGGAGCGGTGATGATCGACGCAGACATTCTGGACAGGCTTCAGCGCCTGGAGGACCAGCAGGCCATCGCCACACTCATTGCCTCCTATGGGCCGGCGGTCGACGCGGGCGACGCGGATGCTGCCGCACGTCTGTGGGCGGCAGACGGCGGCTACGACGTCGAGGGGTGGGCGATGTCAGGCCGTCAAGCTGTCCACGACATGGTTGCGTCGAATTCGCATCAGGAGTTGGTGGCCAGGGGGTGCTGCCACTTCCTGGGGCCGGCGGTGGTGAAGGTCGATGGGGACCGTGCTGTGGCTGTGTGCGAGTCACTGGTGCTCCTGCGTCGCCAAGGTCGAGAAGACACGAACCAAACGGACTCGTACGGCATATGGCGGGCGACGGCCAATCATTTCGTCCTTGAGCGACTGGAAGGCCGGTGGCAGATCACCACCCGCACGAGCCGTCTCCTCGATGGGGGTCGTTACGCACGTGCGCTGCTCGGCGCCGGTCTGGCCGGGGCAGCTGTGATCGAGCCGACTCCCAGTGAATGGCACATCTCGAATGACTGAGTCCCGGCGCTGTTGCACATTGGAGGCTGACACGGATTGAGGCGGAGGCCTGGAATGACAGCAGTCGACAGTGACGTGGTGACCTACGAAGTCGTCGGCGGAACCGCAGTGGTGACCATGAACCGGCCGCGGTATCGCAACGCCCAGAATTCGGTCATGACCTATGCCCTCGACGCTGCGTTCCAGCGCGCCGTCGAGGACGACGACGTCCATGTCATCGTGCTGGCCGGCAATGGCGACCACTTCAGCGCCGGCCACGACATCGGGACACCGGACCGCGATCACCATGTGTCGTACGACAACAAGGCCGCGCTGTGGTGGGACCACGTCGACAAGGAGGGCGGCGATATGCGCTATGCCCGTGAGGTCGAGGTCTATCTGGGGATGTGCCGGCGCTGGCGGGAGATCCCCAAGCCGACCATCGCGATGGTGCACGGTGCGTGCATCGCCGGCGGGCTCATGCTTGCCTGGGTCTGCGACATGATCATCGCATCCGAGGATACGTATTTCTCTGATCCTGTTGTGCGGATGGGCATTCCGGGCGTCGAATACTTCGCCCACCCATGGATCGTGGGGTCACGGTTCGCCAAGGAGATGTTGTTCACCGGTGATAAGTTCGGTGCACAGCGCGCGTACGAGATCGGGATGGTCAACCGGGTGGTGCCGCGCGAAGAGCTTCGCGCCACGACTTTGGAGCTTGCCGAGCGGATCGGGGCCATGCCGAGATTCGGTCTCGCACTGGCCAAGCGAGCGGTGAACCAATGCGAGGACCAGATGGGCTTGCGCAACGGCATGGACGCGGTGTTCGGTCTGCATCACTTCGCGCATTCGCACAACGTCGAAGTCGGTCAAGACTCGCTTGGCGGACTGGACGCGAAGACGATGGCTGCACTTCGTAAAGCGCCGTAGCGCAGAGCTTTCCACAGTCCCGCGTTCATCCACAGGCCCGGCCGCGCAGCCATTTTCTGTCGGCGCCGTGAAGTAATGTTTCGAACATGGGTTCGATCAATGCGGCGCTGGATGCGCTGGACGCTGCGGTCGAATTGTTGGGTGCCGCTGACATCGAGGAGCTGCCTGCTCCTGAACGCTTCTCGGCTCTGGAGCGGCTGGAGAACGCGGTGCGCCGTCAAGTCGCGGTCTCCCATGAGCAACTCGTCCATCTCGAGCGCTACGAGGGCTGCCCGCCGATCCCGATCGTGTTGGCCGATGTGCTGCGCATCAGCCGCGCGGCGGCCAACCGCCGGGTTCGTGATGCCGAGCAATTGGCACCCCGAACCACGCTGACCGGCGATCGGTTGGCAGCGTTGCTGCCGGAGACGGGCAAAGCCTGGCAGGCTGGCCATCTCGACGGCGAGCACGTGCGAGTCATCCAGAAATTCTTTCGGGACCTGCCCGACCACGTCGGTCCCGTGGAGGTCCAAAAGGCCGAGCAGTCCTTGGCTCAACATGCGCAGAGCATGCGGCCCGATGAATTGGAGACGGTCGCCGGGCGGCTGGCCGCTCACCTCCATCCCGACGGGAAGTTCTCCGACGAGGACCGGGCACGCAAACGCGGTTTCCAATGGTGCGGCGCTCAGCGTCCCGACGGGATGAGCGTGGGAAAGCTGACTGCCGACCCGCAGCTGCGGGCCGAGCTCGACGCGGTGTTCGCCAAGCTCGCCGCACCGGAGCCGGACGACCTACGCGGTTTAGCGCAACGCCAGCATGACGCGCTGAAAACGTTGGTGCACGACCGGCTCGGTGATCCGAAGCTCGGTCAGCACAACGGGTTACCGGTCACCATGATCGTCACGACCACCCTGCAAGACCTGCAGAAGGGTGCCGGCCAGGCCGTCACCGCAGGCGGCACGTTGATCCCGATCACCGATCTCATCAAGTTCGCCACGCCCTCCTACAACTATCTGGCGGTGTTCGACGGCGTCACGGGTAGATCGCTGTGGTTGGGTCGCAGTAAGCGGTTGGCTTCAGCAGATCAACGAATCATGTTGTTGGCCAAGTACCGTGGCTGTACTGCACCGGGCTGCACCGTTAACGGCTACAACAGCCAAGTCCATCACGCCACCAAAGACTGGAAATACGGTGGCACCACGGACATCGACGACCTCACCCTGGCCTGCAAATGCAACAACCTCATGGTCGAAAATGACGGTTGGGCCACCCGCCAACTCCCCAACGGGCAAACCCACTGGACACCACCACCCGGCGTACCGCTGCGAAGCGGCGTCAACGACTATCACCATCCCGAGCGATTGCTTCCGAAAGACGGCGAAAAGGACTAGCCCCGGGCAGCCGCCCGTCCGGCTCGCCGGCCGTAGAAACTGCCGTCGCCCAACGAGATACCGCTGGCATAGCCCCATGCCGCCAGTCCCGCAGTGCAGCGCCCGGCCGCGTACAGGCCCGGGATCGGCTCGCCACTGACATGCAGCACCTCGGCATCGAGGCTGGTGCGCAAACCGCCGAGCGGAAACCCGCCGGTGGCGTGTCGCAGGTCGATGGCGCCCACCGGACTGCCGATCGGCCGCAACCACCGAGCCTTCTTGTGCAGCAACGGATCTTCGCCTCGCGCTGCGCCTTCGTTGTAGCGCCTCACCGTGTCCTGCAGACTTCCGTCTGGAAGACCCATCTCAGTCTCGAGTTCGGCGACTGTCTCGCACACCCACTTCGGCTTACGCAGAATCAGCTTCGGTGTTTGCGACGCCAGCGCTTGCTCCTGCGCCTCGTCGTCGAGGATCAGGTACGCCTCGTCATCCTGGTGGTAGAGCGTGAGCTGACCGGCCCGGCCCGGATAGGTGTCTTCGGCGACGTAGCGCTGCCCGCGCGCATTGACGAGGATGCCCCGCACGAGCTGTTGCGGATCGACCACGAACGCAACCTCGGTGGCATCCACATGTGCCAGGTCGGCGCCGAGCGCCTGCGCCATCCGAATGCCTTGCCCGTCATGCTGTTCCACCGCGGAGATGGGCCGCCCGGCGATCCGGGGCGTGAAGCGGGCCATCATCGACTCGTTGTAGGCGAAGCTTCCCGTCCCCAGCACTACGCCACGGCGGGCTCGGACCGTGATGTCGCTGCCGTACTGGCGGGCGGTGATCCCGACGACCCGGCCGTCGGACTCGACGACGAGGGACTGCACGCGGACGTCGTAGAGCGCCCGTACGCCGAGATCGGTGGCCGCTTGCACCAACGGTTTCATCAGCATGAAACCGGCGCTGGCCTGGCCCTGCTTCTTGTGCTGCATCTGCGGCACATGCCCGCGCGGCGCGGGGTCGGCAACGATGTTGAACGGGTACGCATCCTCGCCACCGCTGTACATCAATCCCTGATCGCCCAGTGGCTCCCAGCCCGGCTCGCCGAAGAACTCCGCTTTGAACGGAACCCCGCAGCCAACCAGCCACTCGAAATGGGCGACACTGCCCTCGGAATAGTCGGCGATGCGCTCGCGGTCCGCACCGGGGCCCATCGCGGCGTTGAGGAAGGCCGCCATGTTCGCCGCGGAATCCTCGAAGCCACAGGCTTTTTGCAGCGCGGTGCCGCCGCCCAGGTAGATGAATCCACCCGCCAGAGCCGCCGCACCGCCCCAGGCGCCGGCCCGTTCGAGCACCAGCACATTGGCGCCGGCACTTGCGGCCTCGACCGCAGCGGCCGCGCCCGCCACTCCGAAACCGGCGATCACGACGTCGGCCTGGTGGTCCCAGTTCGCCACTGAAGCGGCCTGGACCGGGCGGACGTCGGTCATGTCAGGGACGCATGGCAGCGGGCAGGTCGCCGACCCACTTGTGACCCCAGTAGCTGTCGGCGGTGATTTCCTCTGCGGTGTAATGATTTTCATCGACGCGCACACCGCCGGTGCCGAACTCGATATCCCAGTCACCGGGTGCGCGGACGTAGAACGACACCATCTTGTCGTTGGTGTGGCGACCAAGGGTGGACGACAGCTGGAATTCCTGGGCGGCGATGCGGTCCAGCGCTTCGCCGACGGTGTCGAGGCTGTCGACCTCCACCATCATGTGGATCAGGCCGGGATCGCGCTGATGCATGGCCGGGGCGATCGCCAGGCTGTGATGACGTTCGTTGATCCCGAGGAAGCGGATGCGGATCGGGCCGAATTCTTTTGGCAGCGGCACCCGGAACGCACCGCGGGACACGAAACCCAATACGTCGGTATAGAAGTTGACCAGGCCTGGGGCATCCATTGCCGGCAGCACGACGTGGCCCAATCCCTGGTCGCCGGTGACGAACCGCGCGCCGAACGGGGTCACCACCGGGCTGTGGTCGAGGACCGCGCCGTGAAACACCTCGAGATGGGTACCGGCCGGGTCGTCGAACGCCACAACCTCCTCGACCCGCCGATCATCAGCCTCCGACTGTGACAGCTGTTTGTACGCGACCCCGGCGCCCTCGAGCAGCGCTTTCACCTGCTCCAGTGCGGTATGGTCACGTACCTCCCAGCCGACGGTGGCGATCCGGTCGCCATCGCCGGGCACCACGATGATCCGGGCCGCCCGCTCGTCCATCCGCAGGTACAGCGCCGACGGGTCAGGACCCTTACCCTCGGCGAATCCCAGTACCCCGAAGGCGAATTGGCGCCAGCGATCGATCTTGGCGGTGTGGATGGTGACGTAGCCGAGGCTCTTCAGAAGGCTCACCGGTGCGTACCCGTCAGATCATCGCCCGCAGCGGGCCCTGCGGGTCGACGCCGAAGGAGCTCAGCGCCGACGCGTGATACACAGTGCCCGGCACGTGAATAGCGTGCGCCATCCCGGTGTGCGCGTCCCGCCAGTAGCGCTGCAGCGGTTTGTCCATCCGCATCGCATTGCCGCCGGAGCGAGCGAAGATTTCGTCCACCGCGCTGACCGCACGCCACACTGCGCGCACCTGGGTGCGCCGCCCGGCGGCGCGGTCCTCGAACGAGACCTCCTTGCCGGAATCCACCATGTCGTAGATCCGGTCGACGTTGGCAAGGATCTCCTGGCGGGCGGCGTTGATGTCGGCCGCAGCCTCGCCGATCGCGTACATCACGTAGGGGTCGTCCTTGATCGCGGTCCCCGCCGCGCTGACCCGCTCGCGCTGGTAGTCCAGGTGCGCGGCCAGCGCGCCCTCACAGATCCCGATGGTGGCCGAGGAGATGCCCAGCGGGAACATCGTCGACCACGGCATCAGGTACAACGTGTCGGTCATGCCGGCTTCCCGCTGCGCGGTGCCGTCCATCACTTTGAACGCGTCCATGACGCGGTAGTCGGGCACGAAGGCGTCCTTGACGATGACGTCCTTGGAACCGGTGCCGCGCAACCCGACCACGTCCCAGGAATCCTCGACGATGGTGTAGTCCTTGCGCGGCAGGATCATGTGCAACATCTGGGGCGGCATCTGCACTTTGCCGTCGGCGTCGCTCTTGATGGCGCCCAGGAAGATCCACTCGCAGTGATCGGTCCCGGAGCTGAACTGCCAGCGACCGTTGAAGATGTAGCCGCCGTCGACAGGCCTGGCGATGCCCTGCGGGGCGTAGGGCGAGGCCACCCAGGTGTCCACGTCGTCGGCCCAGATCTCCTCCGCCACCCGCGGGTCGGCGTAGGCCAGCTGATAGGGATGCACTCCGACGACACCGTTGATCCACCCGGCGGCCGGGTCGAGTGCGGCAATCGCCATCACGGTCTCGGCGAATTCCCGGGGATGGACCTCCAGGCCGCCGTGCTTGGCAGGCTGGAGCAGTCGGATGTGGCCGGCTTCTTTCATCGCCTTGACGGTCTGGTCGGTGAGCTTGCCGATCTTCTCGGCTTCTACGGCCTGCTCGCGCAGCTGGTCAGCCATCTGCATCGTCTTGTCGAGCACCGAAGCGGTCATCATTCGTCCTTGTCCAAATCTGGGCTGTTGGTTTCATCCTGACCCCGGGCGCCCGTCAGTAGCGTGCAATGTCTCGATGAGCGGGGCAATGTCAGAATTTGGACCTACTCTGCTGGACATGAGCGCAGCAGACGAGGCACTCGACGTGGTCGTTGTCGGTGCCGGATTCGCCGGGCTGTACGCGCTGCACAGGTTCCGCCGACAGGGCTTGTCGGTCCGCGTGTTCGAGGCGGCGCCCGAGGTGGGCGGCACCTGGTATTTCAACCGATACCCCGGGGCCCGCTGCGACGTCGAGAGCGTCGACTACAGCTACTCGTTCTCCGACGAGCTGCAGCAGGAGTGGACCTGGACCGAGAAGTACGCCACCCAGACCGAGATCCTGGCCTATCTGAACTGGGTCGCCGACAAGCTCGACCTGCGGCGGGACATCACGTTCAACACCCGCGTGGCCTCGGCGGTGCTAGACGAAGCCACCCTGCGCTGGACCGTGACGACCGAGGGCGGCCACGCGATCACCGCGCGGTTCGTGGTCATGGCGACCGGAGCGTTGTCGGCGGCCATCACGCCGGCGTTCGACGGACTGGACCGCTTCGGCGGCGCGATCTACCACACCGCGCACTGGCCGCACGACGGCGTGGATTTCACCGGCAAGCGGGTCGCGGTGATCGGCACAGGATCCTCAGGTATTCAATCGATTCCGATCTTCGCCGAACAAGCCGAGCACCTGTATGTCTTTCAGCGCACCCCGAACTACAGCATCCCGGCCGGGAACGCGCCTCTGACCGCCGAGCAAGTGGCTGAGGTCAAGGCGACATACGCCGAGCGTCGCCGGGTGTCGATGCGCAGTGGTGGTGGCTCGCCGTATGTCGGCACGACGAAGCGGACTTTTGAGGTCTCGCCGGAAGAACGGCGGGACGCCTTCGAGAAGCGTTGGCGCCTCGGCGGTGTGCTGTTCTCCAAGACATTTCCCGATCAGCTCACCGATCAGGCCGCCAACGACGAGGCGCGCCGATTCTGGGTGCAGAAGGTCCGCGCCGTCATCGATGACCCCGACGACGCCGAACTGTTGATCCCCGACGATCACCCGATCGGGGCGAAGCGAATTTGCACCGACTCCAACTACTTTCAGACGTTCAATCGGCCCAACGTGACATTGATCAGCGTCCGCCGTACTCCGATCGTGTCGATCGACGAGACCGGCATCAACACCTCCGAAGCGCACATGGACCTCGACGCGATCGTGTTCGCTACCGGATTCGACGCTCTCACCGGCTCATTGGGCAAGATCGATATCGTCGGGCGCGGGGGAGAGCTGCTACGCGACGACTGGGCCGACGGCCCACGCAGCTACCTCGGACTTGGCGACGACGGCTTCCCCAACCTGTTTGTCGTCACCGGCCCCGGAGCGCCGGCTGTGCTGGCCAACATGGTCCTGCACGCCGAGGCGCACGTGGACTGGATCGCCGAGGCCATCGCCTATCTCGATGCCCACGGATTCGTCGGCATCGAGGCGACACCGGAGGCGGTGGAAAATTGGCTCGCCGAGCTCAATCAGCGCGCCGCAACCACTCTCTTCCCGAAGGCCAATTCCTGGTACCTGGGCGCCAATGTGCCAGGCAAGCCAAGAGTTTTCATGCTGTTCATCGGTGGCTTCGGCCCCTACAACGAGATCTGCGCGGAGGTCGCGGCCGCCGGATACAAGGGCTTCGACCTGATCAAGAATCCCTGAGCGGTCTAGACCCGCTGCAGGAAGCTCATCACGACGGTTTCGAACGCCTGCTTGGCCTCGATCATCACCCAGTGCCCGCAGTTGGGGAACACGTGCAGCTCGGCATTGGGGATGGTGCGCATCGGGATCAGCGCCATGTCCAGCGGACTGACCCGATCGTCACGTCCCCACGTAAGCAGTGTGGGGGCCTTGACCTTGTGCATGATCGCCCAGGGCAGGGGGAAGTCGGCGTTGCGCATCATCTTCGTCATCGCCGCGAACGCGGCCTTGCCGTACATCCGCCGCGCACTGTCCAGTGTCTCGGGATCGGTGGCGAGCGCGAAACGCTCCTCGATGAGCTGCTCGGTCACCAGGGCCGGGTCGTAGACCATCGAGTTGAGCCAGTCGACGAGGCGCTGGCGGGTCGGGTCCTCGGTGAACTCCTGTAGCAGCCGGATGCCCTCGCTGGGGCCGGTGCTGAAGATGTTGGTGCCGATGCCACCAATGGTGACCAGCTTGCCGACCCGGTCGCGGTGGTTGATCGCAAAGTTGATGCCGACGCCGCCGCCCATCGAGTTGCCGATCACGTCGACCTTCTCCAGGCCCAGAGCGTCGACGAAGGCCGGCACCGCCGCCTGGGCATCCAGCATGGGGTGCCCGCCGAAGTCGTCGCTCACCCCGAACCCGGGGAATTCCAGCACCAGGCACCGGTAGCGCTCGGCGAAGAAGGCCAGGTTGCCCCGAAAGTTGCGCCAGCCGGTCACGCCGGGCCCGGAACCGTGCAACAGCAACAGCGTGGGGCCCTCGCCGGCCTCGTGGTAGCGCAGAACGCCCTTCTCGGTGGCGATCTCGCGCCTGGTGCCTTCGTAAGTCGTGTCCACGGGTGCTATCCGACCATCGGGGCTGCCGGTGTGGCAACCAGCTGTACCGCTGGCCGGGCGGTGGCCGCGATGGATTCATCATCGGCCACATCAGCCTCATTGGTCACATCGTGCGGTACTCTGCACTCCTGACACGTGTCTTTCGGGCCACGGCGGGCGAAGGGATGCCTATGACCCAAGTGTCTGAGCAAGACGCTGCCCAGACGGTCACTGAGCAGACCGCGGTGAGCGACGTTTCGCCAACCCGCTTGGAGCGTCTCCGTCGTCGGCGGCTCCTGTCCCACGTCAGCATTCTCTCCAAGCTGATTCTGATGATGGTGCTCTGCACTGTCCTGGCGTCGGTGGTCATCGGTGGCATCGCGTTCCAGGCCGGACGCAATTCGATCCGCGAAGCGGTGTTCAACCGCTTGACCGAGGTACGGCAGTCGCAGACCCGGGCCCTGACAAACCAGATCTCCGATCTGCGAAATTCGCTGATCACCTACACCCACGGTGCCAACACCCAGAACGCCCTCGAGGCGTTCACCACCGGCTTCGATCAGCTCGCCGATGCACGGATCAGCCCGGAACAGTGGAACAACGTCACCAGTTATTACTCGAACACCTTCGTCAAGGAGGTCGAGCAGGACAGCGGCACCAAGCTCGATGCGGCCGCTCTGTTACCGACGACGCCCGCCGAGCGGTATCTGCAGGCGAACTACACCGCGCTGCGGCAAAACGACGACAATGCAATCGCGATCAACGACGCGCGCGACGGCAGCCAATGGTCGGCGGCCAATGCGCGCTACCAGAACTTCTTCCGGCAGATCGTGACTCGGTTCGAGTTTCAGGACGCGTTACTCATAGACGGCCGCGGCAACGTGGTCTACAGCGCCTACAAAGATGTCGACCTGGGAACCAACATCGTCAACGGCCCGTATGCCGGATCCAAATTGCATCAGGCGTATTTGAAGGCGATGTCCGCCAACTCGGTCGACTACGTCGGCTTCACCGACTTCGAGCTCTACCAGCCGGCCGAGATGCAGCCGACCGCGTGGATGGTGGCGCCGGTGATCCAGGACGGTCGCGCCGAAGGCGTTCTGGCGCTGCAATTCCCGATCACCAAGATCAACCGCTTGATGACCTTCGACAAGCAGTGGCAGCAATCGGGTATGGGCAGCACCGGTGAGACGTTCCTGGCCGGCCCCGACGAATTGATGCGGTCGGATTCGCGGTTGTTTCTGGAAAACCCCCAGCAGTTCAAAGCCGATGTCGTGCAAGCGGGCACGCCGCCGGACGTCGCGGATATGTCGATTCGTCAGGGTGGTACCACCCTGGTGCAGCCGGTCACCTCGGAGGCGACCCGCAATGCACAGAAGGGCGAGACCGGAACGCTCATCACAAGTGACTACCTGGGCCAGGACACGCTGCAGGCCTACGCGCCACTGGTGATCAAAGATTCGGAGCTGCACTGGTCGATCGTCGCGAAAGTGAACACCGACGAAGCGTTCGCCCGCGAGTCGGAGTTCACCAAGACCGTCGTGCTGGTGACCACCGGGATCATCTTCGTGGTCTGTCTGCTGGCCATTTCCCTGGCTCAGATCTTCGTCCGCCCGATCAGACGGCTCGAAGCCGGCGCCCAGCGGATCAGCGCCGGTGACTACGACGTCGCGATCCCGGTCGACAGTCGTGACGAAATCGGTGATTTGACAGTGGCCTTCAACGAGATGGGCCGCAGTCTGACGGTCAAGGAAGACCTGATCAACCAACAGCGCAAAGAGAACGACGAACTCTTGCGTTCGCTGATGCCCGACCCGCTCGCCGAGCGGTTCAAACAGGGCGAGGAGATCATCGCCGTCGAGCATCAGAACGTCAGCGTCATCTTCGCCGACATCATCGGGCTGGCCCGCCTGCAGGCCGAGCTCGCCACCGACGAATCATTGGCGTTGGTCAACGAGCTCATTCGGCAGATCGATGCCGCCGCCGACAATTTCGGCATGGAGACCGTTCACACCGTGCGTAACGGCTACCTGGCAAGCTGCGGGCTGATCATCCCGAGGCTCGACAATGTCCGCCGGACAGTGGATTTCGCGATGGAATGCCAGCGGATCGTCGAGCGATTCAACAGCGAAACGGGGTACGATCTGCGTCTGCGCGCCGGCATCGACACCGGCACCGTCAGCAGCGGGTTGCTGGGCCGGCCGTCCGTCGTCTACGACATGTGGGGTGCCGTGGTCAATCTTGCGCACCAGATCAAGGATGGCTCTCCGCAACCCGGAATCTATGTCACCTCCAACGTCTACGAGGTGCTGCAGGAGACGGTGCAATTCGAGTCGGCCGGCACTGTCTCGGTCGATGATGAGGCGCAACCGATCTGGCGACTGTCGGAACGCCACTGATGGGCAACGTATTCGCGTCGGCGTGGTTTTACTGGGCGGTCGGCATCGCGATCGGCCTGCCGCTGGGGCTGGTGGCCCTCACCGAATGGCAACACGCGTTGCAGCGCAGGCAGAGTGCGCTGCTTCGGCCCGTGACGATCCTGCGCAACTATCTCCTTCCGCTCGCCGCGCTGTTGCTGCTGATGCTCGAGGCAAATCAGGTACCGCCCGGCGCCACGTCGGTACGGGTGGTCGCTACGCTCGCCGCGTTCGTCGTACTGGTGCTGCTGCTCTCGGGCATCAATGCGGCGCTGTTCCAGAGCGCGCCCGACGGGTCGTGGCGCAAGCGTATGCCGTCGATCTTCCTCGATGTGCTGCGCTTCGTGCTGATCGCCGTCGGGCTGGCCATGATCTTCGCCTACATCTGGGGCGCGAACGTCAAGGGCTTGTTCACCGCCCTGGGGATCACCTCGATAGTCGTCGGCCTGACACTGCAGAACTCGGTCGGTCAGATCATCTCCGGGTTGCTGATGCTCTTCGAGCAGCCTTTCAAGCTCGGCGATTGGATCCAGACACCCCAGGCCAAGGGCCGTGTCGTCGAGGTGAACTGGCGTGCAACCCATCTCGAGACGGGCACCGGGCTGCAGATCACCCCGAACTCGGTGCTGGCAAGTGCGTCCTTCACCAATCTCAGCCGCCCCGAAGGTCAGCACACCTGCGAGGTGGAGGTCACTTTCGCCCACGAGGACCCGCCCGAACGGGTCTGCCAGATGCTCACGCGCGCAGCATCCGACCTGCCCCAGCGCGACCCCGACCGCGCTCCCAAGACTGTCCCGATCGGCGGCATGGAATACCGGACGAAGATTCCGCTGAGCTCGCCCGCCGAGGACGGCAAGGCCAAAGCGACGTTCCGTCGTTGGATCTGGTATGCCGCCCGCCGGGAAGGTCTGCACCTCGACGAGGCCGACGATGATTTCTCGTCCCCCGAACGGGTCGCCGAGGGCATCAGCACGGTCGTCGGCCCGATCCTGAAACTGAGCCGCGACGAACGCGAGGACCTCATCGAGCACGCGAGGATCGAGCGTTTCGGCGACGGCGAGCGGATGCAGACTCCTGGTCAGGTCCCGAGCGGGATGATGTTCGTCCTGTCCGGGGCAGTGCAGACGACGGCGAATCTGGACGACGGTTCGGAGGTAATCGTCTGGACACAGGACGAGGGATCGTTTCTCGGCCAGTCGACGCTCACCCGGCAGCCTGTTCTCGGGGGCGCCTATGCCGTCGGTGAAGTCGCGGTGCTGTACATCGCTCGCGACAAGATCGCCGACCTGGTGCAGCGAAATCCGCTGCTGCTGCAAGAGCTCGGCCAAACGATCGAGGAGCGCCGCGCACATGTGCTCCGGGCGATCGACCAAGCAGCCGACGCCGATATCGACTGAGCGACATGACGCCTTATGGTCGGTACGACCTCGTGGTGGTCGGCGCGGGCATCGTCGGCTTGGCGGTGGCCCGGGAGTGGATGGCGCGCCGCCCACATGATTCAGTGACCGTCCTCGAGCGCGAGGCCGCGCCGGCCCGCCATCAGACCGGCCACAACTCCGGGGTGATTCATGGCGGCATCTACTACCAGCCGGGATCACTGAAGGCCCGGCTGTGTGTCGAAGGCGCCCGCCTGATGTACGAGTACTGCGAGCACAACGGCATCCGCCACGAACGCTGCGGCAAGCTGATCGTCGCGGTGTCACCCGAGGAGTTGGGCCGTCTCGGTGACCTACAGGAACGCGGTATCGCCAACGCCGTGCCGGGCCTGCGCCGGGTCGGCGCCGGGGAGATCGCTGAGATCGAGCCCAATGCTGTTGGCCTGCAAGCACTTCACGCACCCAACACCGGCATCGTCGACTATCCCGGCGTGGCGGGTGCCCTGGTCGGGGAACTGAGGGCCGCCGGTGTCGCCGTCCGGTTCGGCACCGCGGTCACCGCGATCGACGGTGCGGAGAACCCGGTGGTCCACATCGCCGACGGGCCCCTGCGGGCCGGTACCGTCATCGCCTGCGCCGGCCTGTGGGCCGACCGGCTCGCCCGTCGCGCCGGTGCACCGCGCGACCCGCAGATCGTGCCGTTCCGCGGCGCCTACCTCGGACTCAAACCCACCGAGACGCCGCGCCTGAACGGGATGATCTACCCGGTGCCCAACCCCGAATTGCCGTTTCTGGGGGTGCACATCACCAAACACATCACCGGCGATGTGACGCTCGGGCCCACCGCGATGATGGTAGGCGCCCGCGACGCGTATTCGTTGCGCCGGTTGAGTATTCGGGACTCCTGGGAGACGGTGACCTGGCCCGGCACCTGGCGCGTGGCGCGCCGATATTGGCGGGTGGGGCTCGACGAGATCCGGATGGCGGCAAGCCGCCGGGCGTTCGTGACCGCCGCCGCGCGCTACATGCCCGGTTTGACGCAGGACGATCTCGACGGCAGTTCGCATGCCGGTGTCCGGGCGCAGGCCGTCGGCCGGGACGGCTCGCTGGTCGACGATTTCGTGATTTCCCGCGATGGCCGTGTGTCCCATGTGCGCAACGCGCCGTCGCCGGCCGCCACGTCGGCGTTCGCGCTGGCCCGTGAACTCGTCGACCGCGTGACCGGCTGACGGCTCAGTACTGGCGATACCGGCGCTGGACGTGCGCCTGCCGGATCGCGATCTGCGCGGCACGGTCCTCCGGCGAAACCTCACGCGTGGTGTCCGGGACGAGAGCGCGCACATCGGTCAATGGCACTGTGCTGACCGAGATGGCGGGGAGCTTCTCAGGATCTTGCGCGTAGGTCCACCGGAAACTGAGGAAGCCCTTCTGCAGGCCGGTGGTGTCCAGCCAGTTCGGCACACCGGGATCGGTGGCGGCGATGACATAGCGGACGATGCCGTCTTCGTCCGGTTCGGCCTGAAACCCGTTGAGGCTGGATTGGTGATTGGCGTAGTCCAGCGACTCACCCCACAGGTTGCTGAGATGGAATCCGCTGTAGGCGGGTTCGATGGGGACGCTGGTCTCGATCAACAGCGCCTCGTCCGGCTCCAAGTCGAACACGCCGCCGGAGTAGACGTTGGTGTTCTGGCCACCGCCGGTGGCCAGGTTGGCGCGGGCCGGCGCATTCAATCCGTTGCGCGGCATGAACGTCGCCCCGTCACCGTTGCGGTCGCCGTGCGCCTCCAGAATGACGTCATAGAACTCGTTCCAGAACTTCATCTGGTTCTCGACGATCGCACCGGCTCGTCGCATTCGTCCCGCGGCACCTGAGGCGTCGATCGGCGCGGGATGTCGTCCCTGTTGGCCGATCTGCTCAATGTGGAGATCCGGGCAGACCTCGTTGGCCCAGTCGTGGAAAAGCATCCGGACGATGAGGTATTGCGCTGTCCCGGAGCCGTTGTCGGTGTCGCGGTGGCTGGGCAGGAAGTTGCCGGCGAACCCGGTGGGGAGTTCGGGGCCGACGAGGATCTCGAAGTGGCCGTCGTCGTCGATCCTCAACTCGCTGCTGTCCAACGACCCGGTGATCATGCGATGCGCGGGGCTGAGCTCGATCAGGCTGCCCGAGTCGCCGGCGTAGGCGGTGTGGGTCTCGAAGATCATGTATTGCGGCGCTTTTGCGAGCACCCGTCCGCTGACGCGATAGGTCTGCTCGCCGTCGACGGCCGCGGAGAGGTACAGCGCGTCGGCGTTGTCGATGGTGGCCTTGTCGACGGGCTGGATAGCGCGCCGGAAGTAGGGGAAGTTCGGGTCTTCGAAGAACGCGCGCTCGATGGCCGCGAACGTGAACCCAAGCAGATAGCGATACCCCTCGGCCAGCCCGCGATCGCTCGGCGGGGGAGCGTGCAGATTCTCGGAGTCGACGGCGTCGCGGGCCCGCCCCAGGGCGGCGGTCAGGTCGTCCCAGGCGGCACGCAACTCGGCTGCGCCGTGGTCAGTTGACACCTGCGTGCTCTCCTACTTCTCCTTCGTCGGACCAGCCGAACTGGTCGAAAAGGGTTGCGAGGCGGACGTGGATCGCCTCTGGGTCGAGGCCGAACTCTTCAAGACTGTAGCGGTGGGTGGTTTCGTGGCCTTGGCCGCGGGAGGCGCTGACGGCGGCTGCCACGTCGGGTAGCAGATCGAGGTCGAGCTCGTTGTAGACGCGGTGCATGGTGGTTGCCGGGTCACCGACGAGACTGCGGTAATCGATGACGCAGGAGCGGATCTCGGGGTGGCGGCCCAGGACGTCGAGCGGGTGACAGTAGGAATCAAAGGACTGGTCGGCCAGAATTCGCAGCGATTCCAGGATCAGCCGTTCGTCGCGGCCCTGCAGCTCCCAGGTCGTTTGCAGCATTTTGAGCAGGCTCGGGATGGTTTCATACGGATTGCGCATCAGCACAATGAACTTCGCGTCGGGAAAGGTCTCGATGAGCGCCTCGACCCGCCCGCAGAATGTCGGGTTCTTACTCAGATGGGTCCGGCCGCCGTTGAGGGCGACTTGGCGTCGTACGCATTCGGAGTAGAACGACATCAGGCGGTGGCGCTTTCGTTCGCTCCACCGGTCGACGTGGTAGAAGTCCAGTTCGCCCAGATAGGGGAACAGCACGATCCAGAAGCCGGACGCCAAGGACCAGGTCAGTAGGAAGTCGTCTTCCTCCGCGGCGAAGAAACCGGTGCGATGCATGTCATTGGTCTCGGCGAAGGCGCGTTCTTCGATCGCATCGATCCTGTGCCGCAGGCGCTTTCCGAACAGCACCTCGTCGGCGCGGAACAGCAACCGCAACAGTCGCTTCTCGAGCAGCGACGGGAAGAACATCTCATACATCAGCACCACGCTGAACTGCTCGTCGCGGGCCAGCAGGCGATGCAGATAGGTGGTCCCGCTGCGGGCATGCCCAACGCAGAAGACCGGTTCGCGAACCTCCGTGCGCCGCAACGAGGGGAACAGCAGCGGATCCAGCGCGAAGCAGACGGCGTGGAGCGCGGACATCAGGGGAACGCCGATCAGGAACGCGGCAAGCAGCTTTCGGCGGCGGTCTTTGTCCGGCTCGGCGCGCACCAGTCGCAGCATCGTGAGGTAATTGCCCACGTCGAAATAGAACCGCGCCCCGGCCATGATCGAAGGCTAGAAGCGAAAGATTGACAAAGTCAAGTAATTCTTTCCGCGCAATTCAGTCGTCGATCGGAGTGGCGAGAGAGTCGGCGACGAACCGGGTCAAGAACCGATCGAACTGATCGAGGTCGTCTTCCGTCCAGTCCACGAGTGCGCGCTGGAGGTGCCCGATTCGGACACCGAGCAGCTTGCCGGCAACGCGCCGCCCCTGCGGGGTGACCGCAACGAGCGCGACCCGCAGGTCCGCCGGATCCGGTTTGCGGGTCACCAGTCCCGCGTCGACCAGCGAGGTGACCTGCCGCGTCGCCATCCCCATGTCCATGTGGGCACTGCGCGCCAGGGCTCCCATCGCGAGCGGGCCGTTGTCGATCAGGGCGCGTAGCAGCGCATACGACGGTTGGGTCAGGCCGACGCCGGCTGCGCTGGCCTGCCGGGCGAACAGGGACCGGCTGCTGGTCAGGCGCACGACCTGAGCCAGCGTTCGGCTGATCGAGTCGAGCGACTCGTCCTTCGGCGAAGAAGTCACAGCGCGTCCGTTCCTCATCAGGGTCAGCAACGTTGATACCAGCCCGGTGCCGGATTGGCGCGACGGGTGTCGTTGAATGCGAACCATGACCGCACATCCGGCCCGCGTGGGTGCTGCCCTGGCGGTGGGCGCGATGGTGTGCGTCCAGCTCGGGCTTGCGGTGGCGATCGGACTGATCGGCCGGATCGGGGCCGAGGGCGCCGCGTGGCTGCGGGTGGCCTGGGCCGGGGTGCTGCTGCTGGTGGTGCGCCCGCGGCCCTCTGCATTCACCCGCGCCACATTCGGGATCTGCGTGCTGCTCGGTGTCGTGACTGCGCTGACCACCATGTTGTTCATGGCCGCGCTGGCGCGCATTCCGATGGGGACGGCCAGCGCCCTGGAGTTTCTCGGACCACTGGCCGTCGCGGTCATCAGCGGCCGCGGGCGAGGCCGCTGGGTGTGGCCGGCGCTGGCCGCAGTCGGCGTCGCGGCGCTGACGCAGCCGGTGCAGGGTGCAATCGACGTGGTGGGGGTGGGGTTCGCGCTGGGTGCTGCCGTCTGCTGGGCGGCGTACATCCTGCTGACTCAGCGTGTCGGCGATCGAGTAAGCGGGCTGCAGGGTCTCGGGGTGTCCATGCCGGTGGCCGCCGTCACCATCACCGCGGCAGTCGGCTGGGCGGTGCTGCCCCGGATGACGCCGGACCTGATTCTCATTGGCCTCGGCCTGGCCGTATTGCTGCCGATCGCGCCATTCGTCCTCGAGTTGCTGGCATTGCGCCGCCTGAACACCGCGGCGTTCGGGACGCTGATGAGCCTGGAGCCCGCGCTGGCGCTGTTGATCGGGTTCGTCGTCGTGCACCAGGTTCCCACGTCGTGGGCGATCCTCGGTGTCGGCTTCGTCGTGGCCGCCGGGATCGGGGCGGCCCGCTCCGGCAGCCGCGACGGCCCGGCCCCCATTCAGCTCGGGTAGCTCAGCCCCACTCGTGGTTCATCGCGCGCGACTCGGTGACGTCGTCGATCGAGACAAGAGGCCGCAGCCGCGAGCGAGTGATCGCGATCAGCAGCATCGCTGCCGCCGCGGTGATCGCACCGAGGGCGAAGATGACGGTGAAGCTGCTCTCCGGGATGTGGCCATGTTGCGACCGGCCCAGCAGCACCGCGACGATCGCGGCGGCGATGGAGCTGCCGACCGTTCGTGCGATCGCGTTCATGCTTGTGGCGACGCCGGTTTCGTCGGCGTCGACCTCGCGCACGACCAGGGCGGGCAGCGCGCCGTAGGCCAGACTGATGTAGGCGTTGGCCAGCACCCCGGCCATGATCACCTGCCATGGCTCGTCGTGCAGCACTGCCAGCAGAACGAAACCGAGGACACCGGCGCCGGCGCCGATCATCAGGACCACGCGAGCGCCGAAGCGGTCGATGTAGCGTCCGCTGGCCACGGCGGTCACGAAACCGGCGAGCGCACCGGGCAACAGGAACACGACGCTGGCGCCCAGCACCGTCGCACCGAAGCCGTAGCCGCTGTCCATCGGTGCCTCGACGAAGTCGGTGAGACCCAGGAACGCGAAATACAAACCCATCCCGACCAGGATCGTCGCGAGATTGGTCAACAGGATCGGCCGTCTCGACAGCATCACCGTCGACACCAGCGGGCGGGCGCTGCGGCGTTCCCACCACCACCAGGCGGTCAGCACCGCCAGCCCGGCGGCCAGACATCCGATCGTGGCCGGCGAAGCCCAGCCCCAGCCATGCCCCTGGGTGATCGCCAGGAGCACCGCCGACAGACCCAGGGCAAGCCCGGCCGCCCCGGCCCAGTCGACCGTCCCCTCCGAGGTGCGGGAGCGGGTCGGCAGTACCGCGAGCACCGCGACGATCACCAGCACGGTGAACACCGTTGTCAGCCAGAACACCCGGTGATACCCGGCGTCGCCGCGCATCAGCAGACCGGTGACCACCAGGCCCATGCCGCCGCCGAACCCCAGGGACCCGGACAGCACGGCCATGGCACGCATGAGCCGGTCGGCGGGCAACTCCTCACGCAGGATCGACACCCCGATCGGGTACAGCGAGTACGACGCGCCCTGCAACACCCGCGCGGTGATCAGCAGTGGAAGCGACGACGTCAGCGCGGCCAGCAAGGAGCCGATGAGCACGACCGCGAGGACGGCGAGCAGCACCCGCTTCTTGCTGTACAGATCGGCCAGCCGCCCGATGAGGGGAGTGGTGGCGGCGGCCGCCAGCAGATTCGCCGTCACCGCCCAACTGACATCGACCGGCGAGGCATGCAACTGCCGTGCCATCACGCCGAGGACCGGCACCACACCGGTCTGCAGCACCGCCACGGTCAGGGCGACGACGCTCAGGGTGGCGACGAGCAATCCCGGCCTGCGATAGCCGATGCCGCGCATCTCGAGGGCTGACACCCGTTGATTATGTCGTCTAAACACCGGCCGCCCGACACCGGAGGGGCTGTGCGAGGATGCCCGGATGGCCACCCGACCGGCGCATTTCATATCCGATCCCGACGGCATGTTCCATCCGACGGAGAACGCCCGAAGTCGCTGGGGCGACGACATGCTCAACGGGCCCGCGGTAGTCAGCCTGGCGGCGTTCAATCTGGAGCAGCGGTTCGGGCTGCCCGAGTTCCTGCCGGCGCGCCTCACCGTCGACCTGTTCAAGGCGGCGCGGCGAGTGCCGACGACGGTCCGCTCGCGGCTGATTCGCGACGGTCGCCGGATCCGCAATTCGGAGTGCGACGTCATCCAGGGTGACGTGATTGTCGCGCGGGCGACCCTGGTGCAGTATCGGTTCTCCGAACCACCGCCCGGCGAGGAATGGTTCGCTGACGCCGTTTTCACCCCGCCCTCGAACGGCGAGCAGCATGCCTTTTTCATCGGCAGCGACGACGTCGGTTGGATCGCCGACGGAGCAGCCCACCAGAACGCGTCGCGCAAACGCGTCTACCACAGCCCGATCGACGTGGTCGCCGGTCACGACATCACGCCGTTCGTCCGCACTGTCGTCGTCGCCGAGGCGACCAGCCTGGTGAGCAACCTCGGTACCAAGGGCATCGGCTACATCAACGGTGATCTCACGGTCGCGCTGTCCCGGCTGCCACGGTCGGAACACATTGGCGTGCAGGGTGATTCGCATTGGGTATCGGACGGTATCTCGGTCGGTACCGGGACGCTGTTCGACGATGCGGGCCCGTTCGGGACCGGTCTGGTCACTGCGATCGCCAATCCGGCGGCTCAGATCGACTTCAGCGCGCCGGGTTCGATACCGAAATTGAGCGTCTGAGTCACAGCAGCGCGCGCAGTTGATCGTGCGGTAGTGCCGGGGAGCGGTGTCCCGCACGGCCCACCATGTCGGCGTTGACCACCAACGCATTGAGCACGGCCTCCTCGACGCTGTGTACGACAGCCGCGTAGAGGTCGTCCATGCGGCCCCACGGCAGGAACCTCACGTGACCGAACTCGTCATCGGCAACCGGGCCGATGGGGAACCGGCTGGCAAGATCCGGTGCGTCAGCCGTGGAGAAAGCCAGGAAGATATCGCCGGAGAAGTGGCTGCCGGTGGTGCCGGTGCGGGCCAGCCCCAGCGGTACCCGCCGGGCGAGTGCCTTGCACTGCCCGGGTAGCAGCGGCGCGTCTGTCGCGATCACCGCGATCACCGAACCCGCGCCGGGCGGCGGCCGGTTGAGATCACGCTCGAACCAGTCGCCGTCCAAGGGGTTCTCGACGTCCAGGTGGGGCCCGATGTGACGCCCGGCCACGGTGAGCTCCCGGCGCGCACCAAAATTCGCCTGGACGAACGCGCTCACCGTGAAGGTATGGCTCGCGTAGCGGACCAGCCGGGACGCGGTTCCATTGCCGCCCTTGAACTCATAACAGTTCATCCCGGTACCGCCGCCGACTGAGCCCTCCGGCACCGGGCCCCCGGTGGCTGTGTCCAGGGCCGCTTCGGCATGCTCGGGTCGCACGTGCCCACCGTTGATGTCATTGAGGTAGCCGTCCCAGGTTTCAGCGCACACCGGCAAAAGCCACTGCCGCGCCAGGACCGGGTCGACCCGGTTGACCCAGGAGATCACGCCCGTATGGCAGGCCCCGACCGCATGCGTATTCGACAGCAGCACAGGAAGATTGAACGCACCGGACTCCTCGATCCAGGTCGTGCCGGTCATCTCGCCGTTGCCGTTGAGCGAAAACCATCCGGCCGCGCAGGGCTGGCCGAGTCCGGACCGGCCGCGTGGCAGGATCGCCGTCACACCGGTCCGGACCGCGTCGCCGGCCACCAGAGTCGCGACTCCGACCTCGACGCCGGGCACGTCGGTGATCGCGTTGAGTGGGCCGGGGTCGCCGGGAAGGGAAACGCCGAGGCCGCGGACGCGCGGCCGGCCGTCGGCGGTCAATGCCGCAGGAGACGTCATCCGGCCGACCCTACCGTCGGCCGCGGCGCGGCGAAGTCCCGAAAAGACCACGGGCGCCGGGGAAGGCTTTGACACCTTCCCCAGCGCCGCCCGGTACTCGCACCACACCCCCCAAAGCGGTGGTGCGAGCCATCAGGCGATTCCGGCGCCCCCGGCGGAATCCGTGTTTCGACTGATGCTGTAGCAAAGTTAGCGGGCCGATATCGACGCGCGCACGCGTAGTGCACTACTCGATTTCAGGTTCTTCTCAGGTTGATCACCTGGTGCCGGCTTGGACGGATGCGCCGGGCATGATCATCGGTGCCGGCTGACGACGAACGGAGACTCGATGACGGGGCGCGCTGACGTGCTGATCACCGCTGCAGCGTTGGTCGACCGCTTGGCGGCCGGTGAACCGGTGACCGTGTTGGATGTGCGCTGGACCTTGAGTGAACCAGATGGGCGGGAGCGCTACCTGCAGGGGCACGTGCCCGGTGCGGTGTACGTCTCGTTGGACGACGAGCTGACCGACCACAGGGTGACGGGCCGCGGGCGGCATCCGCTGCCGTCGGGGTCGGCGGTGCAGGCCGCCGCGCGCCGCTGGGGTGTCCGCGACGGGTGCCCGGTCGTCGTCTACGACGATTGGAACCGGGCGGGCTCGGCGCGGGCCTGGTGGGTGCTGACGGCGGCGGGCGTAGCGGACGTGCGCATCCTCGACGGTGGCTGGTCGGCATGGAAGGCAGCGGGTGGACCGGTGGAAACCGATTCGGTGGATCCCGCACCGGGCGACGTCACGGTGGCATACGAGGACCTTTACGCCGGCGCCTTACCCACGCTGACCGCCGATGAGGTCAGCAACGGGCCGCTGCTCGACGCCCGCGCGCCGGAGCGGTTCCGTGGCGAGGTGGAACCCGTCGACCCGGTGGCCGGGCACATCCCCGGGGCGCGCAACCTGCCGAGCACGATGCTGCTCAGCGAGCAGGAGACTTTTCTCGATGGCACCGCCCTGGCTGGGCTGCTGACCGAGCGCGGCATCGAGCCCGGAGAGCCGATCGGTGTGTACTGCGGGTCGGGGATCACCGCCGCGGTGGCCGTCGCGGCGTTGACTGCGGCGGGGCGGGACACGGCGCTGTTCCCGGGGTCCTGGTCGCAATGGAGCTCCGATCCGGACCGGCCCGTCGCCCGCGGTGAGCAGTGACGATGGAAACGTTCCTGGTGTACCTCAAGATTCAGGCGATGTGCTTCGTGTTCGGCATCGTGGGGCCGATCTTTCTGATCGTGTACTTCGCTGTGCAACCCGACCCGACGGTCCGGTGGATGTACTACTGGGGGCTGGTGATCACCGCGATCGACATCCTGATCGCGCTGGGAGTCACCGACCAGACCATGCGGGCCCGGCAGGTTCCGCGCAAGCAGGAGGAGGCCTCCGGATCGTGACGATCGTTGATCGTGAGATAGCCGACGAGACAACGGATTACGCCTCGCGGCAGCAGCGGTGGGAGGGGCTGGCAGAGTGGCCGCTGGCGGCATGCGCCGGGGTCTTTCTCGCGCTGTTCTCGGTCAAGGTGCTGGCTCAACCACACGGCTTGAGCGCGCACATCATCCACGGGCTGCTGTTCGTGCTCTACCTGCCCTTCCTCCTCGACTATGTCGCGCGTCTGGTCCTGGCCGAACATCGGACGCGGTGGTTCGTCCGCCACCTGCTCGATCTTGTGATCGTGGTGTTGCCGCTGATGGGTCCGCTACTCCTGCTGCGACTCGTCGCGCTCGTCGGTGCCCTGCAGCGTGCGGTCGGCGACGCGATCCGGGGCCGCGTGGTGGCGTATACCGCATTCAGTGCGGTCCTCCTGGTTTACGCGGCATCGCTGGCAGTGCTGCAAGTTGAACGACCTGTGGCCGGAGCCAACATCAAGAGCTTCGGTGATGCCGTGTGGTGGTCAGTCACCACGATCACCACCGTCGGTTACGGCGACCTGTATCCGGTGACCGTCCTGGGGCGGGTCGTCGCCGCACTGCTCATGATCGGTGGGATCAGCATGGTCGGTGCGATCACTGCCACCATCGCAAGCTGGATCGTGCAGCGGGTCGCGGCGGAGGACAGCGCGCAGCAAGCCGCCACCGTCGCCCACATCGAGAGCCTGCAAGCCGAGGTGTCGCGGCTCGCGGACCTCGTTGCCGCGCAGACCGAGGGCAGTCGCCGGTGACACGCGGGCCGTTCGACGGCAAGGCCGTCATCACCGGAGCCGGCAAGTCGCAGGTCGGGCGCCGCCTGGGCCGCACCGGACTGGAACTGACCGTCGAAGCGGTGTTGCGGGCGATCGCCGACGCCGGGCTGGATGTCGACGAGGTCGACGGCATTGCCAGCTATCCGGGCGCGGTAGCCGGTAACCCGGGCTTCTCCGGTGCCAACGTCACCGAAGTGCGTACCGCCCTGGGGCTGCGCAGCAGGTGGTACATGTCCGGGCTGGAGACCGCGGGGCAGATCGGACCGGTGATCGAAGCCTGCATGGCCGTCACCCTCGGGCTGGCCAACCATGTGGTGGTGTTCCGGTCGGTATGGGAGTCGACGGCGGCGCAGCAAGCCGGTGGGGGGCACGCCTCGGTGTTGCTCGGCGGTGGCGGAAAGTTGCCGCCGCAGATGGAGTGGACCGCGCCGTTCGGCGCGCTGTCGGCGGCCAACTGGCTGGCGATGCCTGCCCAGCGGTACATGCACGACTTCGGGCTCACCCGTGAGCAACTCGGCGCGATCGCGCTGAACGCCCGTCGTAACGCGGGTCGCAACCCTGACGCCGTCTACCGCGACCCACTGACGATGGAGGACTATTTGTCCGCGCGGATGATCTCGGAACCGTTGTGCCTGTACGACTGCGATGTTCCCTGCGACGGCGCCACCGCGGTCATCGTCTCCCGCAGGGACGCCAGCGGCGGATTGCCCCGCCGGCCGCTGACCGTCGAATCCGTCGGCCCGGGCATGTTCGAAAGACCAACGTGGGAACAGCGTTTCGACCTGACTACGATGGCCGCCCACGACTCGGCCGCCACGTTGTGGGAGCACACCGAGCTGCGACCGGGTGACGTCGACATGGCCCAGTTGTACGACGGCTTCAGCTTCCTGACCGTCATGTGGTTGGAGGCACTCGGATTCTGCGAGCACGGGCGGGTCGGTGAATTCATCGAGGGCGGTGGGCGGATCGCCCTTGACGGCGAGTTACCGCTGAACACCAGCGGCGGCCAGCTGTCGGGCGGACGCCTGCACGGTATGGGTTTCCTGCACGAGGCCTGCGTGCAGCTGTGGGAGGAGGGCGGCGAACGTCAGGCGCCACGCACCCCGGAGGTCGTCGCGGTCGGTGTCGGCGGCGGACCCGTCGCGGGTTCGATGTTGGTGAGCAGCCGATGAGCTATCAACGGCCGGATCTGCGGCTCGCGCCCAGTCCCACCCCCGAATCCGAGGCGTTCTGGACCGGGGGACGCGACGGAAACCTACTGATCAGCCGCTGCCGCGCCTGCGGACACTTCTTTCACCCGCCCGGACCCGCGTGCTGGCGCTGCCGCAGCACCGATGTCGCACCGGAGAAGGTGTCCGGGCGGGGGACCGTGGCGGCGTTCAGCGTCGACCGGCAGCCATGGATTCCCGGATTCGAGCCGCCCTACATCGTGGCTATGGTGGAAATTGCCGAGGAGCCCGGCGTTCGGCTGATCACCAATGTCGTGGACATCGAGCCGGCGGACATGCGCATCGGGCTCGAGGTGGAAGTGTTCTTCGAAGACTGGACCGGGCTGTCAGGCGGGGAAGACACCCGGGTGTGGATACCGTTGTTCCGGCCCGCTGCTCATTGACCGGCTCAGCTCCCGTTGCCAGGCAACGGGATTAAGATCAGTCGCGAGTCCAGACGGAGATGTAGCCGATCGGGATCCCGGTGCGGGTGGCGATGCACTCGCGGGCGGCCAATTCGACCTTGTCCCGTGTCGTCGCCTCGGTCGCATCGTTGATCTCCGGAATGCGGATCAGCCACCGATTGCTTTCGAACCGAATGTCGATTTCGAAGCACTGGCCGGCCATCGGCCGAAGGACGTGATGGGTGCGAAGACTACGTTGCGGACGGGTGGAGAAGCCGCGCGTTCTGTAATGAGTAGGCATCTTCATGCTTTCCGAAACGATTCTGGGCCGCGGGAAAAGATACTCTCTGTGACCCGGAATACAAAATCGCGGTGCCGATGACCATGATGGAGATATGGCTGACGACAACCTCACCGCTTCGCAGCGGATCGATGCCCGAATCGCCGAGTTCGATGATTGGCGCGGCGAGACGCTGGCGCAGATCCGTGCCGTGATCAAACGTGCCGATCCGGACGTGGTGGAGGAGTGGAAGTGGCGCGGTGTGCCGGTGTGGTCACATGCCGGAATGATCTGCACGGGTGAGACATACAAGACGGCGGTCAAGATGACGTTCGCCAAAGGCGCGTCGCTGCCGGATCCGTCGAACCTGTTCAATTCCAGTCTGGAGGGGAACACCCGCCGCGCCATCGATTTTCACGAGGGCGACGCCATCGAGGAAGAAGCCCTTGCGGCCCTCATTGCGTCTGCGGTTGAACTGAACCTGTCGTCGAAGTCGCGGTCGGGTAAACGCGGGTAGCCGAGCGCCGAAGTCGACCTCGTTCGAGTTGTGGCGGACCGACGCCGCTAGACACCGGCGAAGTACACGCCGAGCATCGCCGCGAAGACCACGACCACCCATCCGCTGGTGATGGCCTTCAGCCACGCCGGCGCGCGACGGACTTCCATGAAGTGCCAGATCACCAACTGCGCCTTCACCGCCGCGATCAGAAGGACCACGGTGGTGACCGTCGAATTGAGCTGGTGGGCGGCTCCGCCATCGCGGGAGACCAACCATGACACGACCGTGACCGCGGTGAGCAGCGCCCAGACGAAGGTCAGCGGATTACGGATCACCGATGTCATCGTTACCTCATCAAGTAGAACGCGGCGAACAGGACCAACCACAAGACGTCGACCATGTGCCAGTACGTGGCACCGGTCTCGACGAATGAGATCTTCGGCCTAGCAGCTGTTTTCAGATTGCGGATCACGAAGCACAGGATGATGAGGCCCAGCAGAACGTGACACAGGTGCAGACCGGTCATCACGAAGTAGAACATGAAGAACAGGTTGGTCCCGGGCGTGATACCTGCGGTGATCTCGGGGACCCATTCGAACACCTTCAACACCGGAAAGGCGGCGCCGAGCGTCAGCGCAACGACGAAGCGGCGCAGTGCATCCGGTGCATTGCCTGCGCGCGCCGCGGTGGTACCCAGGACTACAAAAAGTGAACTGGTCAGCAGCACAACGGTGTTGACCGCGCCGATGTCCACGTTGAGCCGAGCCTGGCTCTGCAGGAAGAGATCGGGACTCTGGCCGCGGAAATAAATGTAGCCGACGAAGTAGATGCCGAAGATCAGCAGATCACCGATGACGAAGAACCACATGCTCGGGTCACCGGGCACATGCCCACGCGCGGCGTCGACGTCTCGCTGGGAGCCGCTCAGGTCGTCGGCACGGTTCTGCGCAACATTGGTCACGCGGTCGCCCCGGTGCGGGTATCGACCGGGCTGGTGTGCAACTCGGCCGTGTCCAGCTCTGCGTCCGGTTGCCTCTTGATCGACCGGTAGATACAGGTGTAGACGACGAGTTGCCAGGAGACGTACAGCACCATCGTGAACCAGAAGGTCATCAGGCCGTTCCACGCGAAGGGCCCCGACTTGTTGATCCAGACCGGGGCGGCCATCAGCTCTGTCATGTATTGCCAGACGGTGTAGTAGCCCAGCCACTTCGGCAGGACGTTGTTCTTGTCGAGGAGGATGGCAAGACCGAACGCCATCCACATCACGCAGAAACAGCCGAGGGATCCGATGAAAGCCAGGTATCCGAAGTCGTAGAGCATCGACATCACGGCCGGGCTGTAGCCGGGGCGGAATGCGCCAAGGCCGAAGCAGAACATCGGGAACAGCATGCCGACGATCGCACCGGTGATGGCGCCCATCATCAACGTGTAGCGGAACGCGGGACTGACCGACATCCGCTTGATCTGCATCAGATAGACCGCATTCGACACCGGCGCGAGCCCATAGGACAGCGTCAGAAGGACACAGGCGACGAGCAGGTTGTGCGACTGCATGAACGCGACGATGTCCGGCGTGGTCGCGCTCGGCGACCTCGGCGGCATCATCCAGCTCAGCGGGACGAACACCAATCCGAAGACGTTGAAGAAGAACGGCACGCTCCAGAAGGTGATCCATTGGTCGAGCTTGCGGTTCCTGCGTCGCGACGGGGCGCGCCCGGCCGGGGGAGCCGTGGACAGGCCGGTCATGCCAACACTTCCCGCTCACTGCCCTGGTTGTTCACCGCACGCAGGAGAACCAAGAACATCACCACGATGTAGACCGCGAATGTCACCAGGCGCAAGGTGAAGGACAGAGCGCCGTTCCACGCCAGTGGACCGGTCTTGACCAGGATCGAGAACGCGCTCGGAGCAAGCAGCAGGACGGTCGCGACGTTGAAATGCGCCGCCCAGCGCGGAAAGATCGGGTCCGGTCGCTCGTCGAGATACACGCTCAGGGCGAAACACAGGTTCTGCACGATGATGGTGCCGACCGGCGCGATGAAGAAGAACCACGCCATGTCGTTGAGCAGGCTGACAAGCTCGGGATCGCGGTCGGGCCGGAAAGCGGCCATGCCCCAGCAGTAGTCGGCCAAGATGAAGGCGGTCGTTCCGACGCCGACGCAGATGATGTAGGCGTAGGTCAACACCACGCTCGAAGTTGCGACACGGGAGATCTGGACCGCGGTCACCGCGAAGAGTGGGATCAGCGAACCGGCGATGAGGTTGCACAGGATCGCGACGCCGAGGACACCGGTGGCATTGTCGCGGAAGAACGCCGCCACTTCGTCGGGCGACAGCGTCGGGGAGAGCGGCGGGGAGAAGACCGGAAACAACAGATAGGCCAGCGCCAGCAGGGCCGCCGCCGGCGGAGCGGTCCACAACAGAATGCGCTGGCCCTTGGTGTTCATCGAGCTTTTTGTAGCACGCTCGCTGACAAATGACAACGAATTCTTACCGCCCGTAGGCCTCTATCTGGGAGATTGATCAATTTCGAGTGACATCTGTCGATGAGTACGGACGGTGCTGCACAATGGGACGGTGCGAGAGACCGCGACGAGCCGCGAAGCCCAGCGTCGTCGGACGCGCGCGCGGGTTCTGGACGCCGCCATCGTCGAGTTTCAGCGGGCCGGTGCGAGTTCGGCGGATATCAACGCCATCGTCGAAGCCGCCGGCGTTGCCCGAAGCACCTTCTATTTTCACTTCCCGACCAAAGAGCATGTCCTGCTTGAGCTGATCCGCCGTGACGAAGAATTCCTCGGTGAGGAACTCAGCCGATTCCTGGAGGCCCGGCATGACCTGGGTGCGGTTTTCGAGGAAGTCATCAGGCTGGTCGTCGAGCTCGAAACTCGCTGGGGTGCAGCGCTTTTCCGGGATGTGATCAGCCTTTACTTTTCACCGGAGCTTGCCCGAGACGAACGGTGGAGCAGACACCCGACCTTCGTCTTGCTGGCCGCCGAGATCGAACGGGCCCGAATCCGCGGCGAACTCTACGACGACGTCGAGGCTTACGACGGTGCCGCCTTCTTCCTCATCGGACTGCATGCGGTACTCATCAGCGCCAGGGATACGGGTGCCGCGCGCGACGTGATGCTCAAGAAATTCGTGAAGAGCACGTTGCGCAGCCTTCGCCCTTAGGCGCCGGTGTCCTCGATGAGGACGCGGTAGCGGCGCACACTGAATCGCCACACCCCGTCGACGCGACGCAGTTCATCGTCATAGGCCCCGACGAGCTGGCGTGTTGTTCCGTCGTGAAAGCGCAGCTGCTCCAAGCAGTAGGACCGCGCGGTCGCGGTCGTTCCGTCGACGACGATCGCCCCGATCTGAGTCATGAATGCCATGTGCGACAGGGCTTTCCAAATGCCACGCCAGTGCGTGCGCAGCTCGTCGAGGCCGCGACACTCGCCACCGCTGCCATACCGTTCACCGTCGTTGGTCCAGCAGTCCAGGTAGTCGTCGAGATCCTGCCGGGTGACCGCATCACTGTAGCTGTCGAAGCGTTCCCGGATGGCGAGGCGATCGTCGATCGGGCCACTGAACACGAAGCAACTCCTTCCGCAGGCGAGGCTGCCCCCGTAAGGCTATTGTGCTAAAGCACTGTGCGACTGAACTATTCGCGTATTGCGGGTCCAGTCAGGCATGGGTCATTATGTCACTGTGACGTAATGACCCATGCGGTCCCGGATGGAGCAGGGGCAGAGGTATCCGCGAGTGGGGTCGAACCGTGCGGGCAAAGCCGTGCGAGAGCTTTCGAACCCCGCCGGCCCGCCAGGCCACTGGTCCGGGAAGCCGGGCTTGCACACGGCCGACGCACGTGTGCGCGGCTGCATAAACGTCACGGTGACGAATTGGTGATTTGACCTTGGACTTCGGCAAGCCTGGAACCGAGGACGCCGCGTGTTTCGGAGCGATTCCGTTCACCCAGCGGCGGCGGCATCGCGAGCGGCGCGGTCCCGAAGCGATTGCGTTCGTCCAGCAGCAGTGTGCACGCCAAAACTTGGTGAGAGATGCGGCGCTCCGGGTTGATCGAGGTCCAGGTTTTGCCGATAAGCCACATTATGTCAGGTTGTCCTGACATAACGACATATACCTAGATATTACCACACCACCACCACCACGGTCGTCGTCTCAGTGCAGTTGTCATTTTCGCAGTGAAGTTGTCCTTTTACGGTTTGGGGGGCCAGCCAGCACCTACCGGGCACTATGTCGACACCAACGGCTATGGATTTCCGGCCTGGGCCCGTCATATTTCACCAAGCTGATGTACTTCGCCGGTTACGATGCGAAACCTCACATGTCGCCGCCACTTATCATGCACGACAACGTAATTGAAGGTCTCGCCCGAGTCACTCAGCAGCCGTGGCGAGCAACGGTTGAGGACTATCTGCGCTACATCGACCTAAGCGAAGACATGGCCGACAAGCACAACACCACACCCGACGTGATCGAACGCCGCCTTTTCGATCTCGGATCCTAGGCAGCCGACAACCGATCGCCGCCGGACTACGTGCCGGGCTGACGCCAGCGGGTGAACACTTCACGATCGACCCGCGTGAGCTTGATCGGCACCTTGATCGGTCTGTCGGTCCGGCCAGGATGCGGCTCCGGTGGGCGACGCACCAGGGATGTCACCTTGGCCTTGGCCTTGCTCACCAGATAGGTGGGGTGTGCGCCGTGGATGCTGGCGCGCATCTGCCCCCAGGGGTCGATCGCGACCCAAAACGGGGGCTGAGCCTTGGCCTGCTGGACCCACTCGCTGTCGCGGTCACCGTCGAGGTAGAACTCGGGCGGCCCCTTCACCGTTCGGCGCCCGACGATGAACACCTGGATGTAGGTGAAGAAAGCGCTCTCTTGCATGGAGTCGATTTCCCCCACGAGCTGCCAGTGACTGCCGGGGGTGGCGCCGTCGAAGTCGATGTCCGGCGACGTCGCCGACACCCATACCTGCGGTCTGGTCATGAAAACAATCCTGCCTGCTGATGCAGGCGCTGGAACGAGAAGCGCCAGCTTCATCGCGGCCTCTCCGGGCGCGGCGCGTCACGGCGAACCCGGTTCCTGCCACCTGCCGCTGTTGTCGAGGAGCCGCAAGGCCGTGGCCCTGTCGACCCAGCGGGGCGGCAGCGGCTTCTTCAGCGCCGCGGCGACCACGTCGATGGCCTTGCGTGAGAAATCGACCTCGTCGAGCTTGGGTGTGATGCGCGGTGCGCGCAGCACGTCGGCCTGGCGCTGAGTCGCCGACAGCTTTCCGTCCGTCCGATCCATCGGGTCGACCATGTCGATCAACCCAAACTCTTCCAGTTCGTGGCGTGCGGCGAACGCCTCGGGAGCCAGACCGTAGAACTGCCACCGCACCAGCTGAGGCAACGCCACACCATCAGCATCCTTGCGGGACCGCGGCCGCCCCCACTGGGCAATCACCGCCAACAGTGTCGCCATCTCTTCCCCGGTCAGCACCAGATGCCACCCCGCCCGAAAGAAGCCCGCCGGCAGAATCACTGACTCCTCGGCGGCCGGGACGAGATAGGGCTTCCGAGAGAGGTCCTCGCGATAGAGGCTGAACCCGTCGAACCTGCTCCTGCTCTTCCACGCCCCGACGCCCACCAGGTCATGATCTGCCAGCTTGGCCAACGCCCGAGTCATGCGCAGATTGAGCTCACGGTTCGGGACAGAAGGCGCCAGCAGCCCGCACAGCTCACCCCAGCCACCCACGCCGGTGTTATCGCGCTCATTCGCCCACCGCGCACCGGGCTCAAATTCCAGATGGGCGATGTAGATCAGGCTCAGATACACCTGCAGCGCATTACTGGGCCGGTACAGCAGCCTGCTCAGCGGTGGCCGGGAATCAACGTCGGCCTTCACCAACTCTCTCGCGGTCTTGGGCTGCGGATCGTCTTCCCGGGGCGGCCGTGCGCTGGCCAAACGCACGAAGCGTTTCCGTATCCGGACCTCCGGGTGGTCGTTCTCGTCGTCCAGCTGTTCGTACTTAGCGGTGGCGCGGGTGATCGCCGCCGCCTGGGTATCGAGCTTCTCGCGGCGCCGCATCCTAACGCTACGGGCCTGCTGAATGGCCGCTTTCGTCTCGCGGTCCCACTGCTCCCGCTTCGCGCCGGCCGCCTCCACGACATCCATGCCGATCTTCATGTGGAAGCGCCGAGAATTCATGGGTAGCTCCTAACGGGGTATGCGCTGGCGGCATATACCTGATGAGGTTATATGAGTATGTCTACGAGCCGCCACCGGCCACCCTGACAGCCGCCAGCGCTTACCCACATGGCCCAAGAATTCAGAGGCCGCTACGGCGCAGCATGCGTGCATGGCGAAGCATGACGATGAGCCCAGCGAGCTCGAGCGAGTGGCCCGAGCGGGTTGGATGGTGACCCTGCGGTACCGCCTGCTCCTGCCAACCACCCAGCCTCCCTCGCGGTCGGCAAAGTGGCGATGGGCGGCCGGCGGGGCGTCGGCGGCGCTGGCGGTCACCGACGTCATCACCAAGCTGGGCTGGTTCGGGTGACCCCGAGGGTGGCGAGGCCCACTGGATGTCAGCTATCCCTTCCGCTACCCCACCGCGATCTCATCAACCGCCTGGCCCCCGCCGCCAAACGGGCCGCCTCCTCGTCCAGCAGCCAACCGCGGAACCCCTGTGGCACTGCATATTCCGCCAGGTGGGAAGATGGGCGCATGGAGGAGGGCGTCGAGCAGCCGCTCACGGGCTTCAATTTCAGCTACTGGTTCAGCTGTGTTGAATGCGGGCGGCGCGTCGAGATCGCCGCCGACCTCTACGAACGCCAGACGAGCGGCACCCAGCCGGCGGACTTTTCCCGGTGTCAGTGCGGTACCGAAGTTGAGGTCACCGCCCTGGACCCGGTCCTGGGCAACCCCAACGACGTTGCGCTACCTGATGACGACGTCGACGGGTTGTACTGGTATCACACCAGCCCTTACCAGAAGTGGCCAGACACTGAGGCATACACCGCCCACGTCAGAGCGCTGATTCTCCGATCGCCCGCTCTCGGCGGGCTCAGTGCGCAACAGCTCCTCGAACAGCACACCTCGCGGGCTCTGCATATCGGCACCTACGAGGCCACGATCGAGAACATGCTGCGGCGACGCCAGGACGAGGACCGCCACGACGGCCCGCCGGTCCGATATTGGCTGCACCGTGTTCGGATCCAGCTAAGGCCAGGCGATCTCACCCCTGGCGTCGGCGAGGAGCTGGGCGACTGGGTGGGCGTCGTCCCCCTGTCGATGCTTCACGAACGCGACGGCGCGCGCGCTGCCCGCTACGTCAACACCGACGAGGCCAACGGGTCGATCTCGGTGGCAATCGACCCAGCAGTGATCGCCACGGTGTCCAGCATTGAAATTCCCATCGCGTCGCTGGGCACCGAAACACCTGACGCCGCGGCCGCAGCCGCGCACGCACGCACCGCCCTGGCGCGAATCGCGCCCCTTCGCCCCGACACCGCCGGGGTCGATCGCATGGCTTTACGGTTCCCCGAGACTCTTCCAAGCTCGTTTCCCGATCCCGCACACCCAGAACGCCTCCGCATCGAAGCCATGGTGGAGCAACTCGACAGCTACAACGGCCAGCACGAACAGATTTGGCGGGAACTCAAGGCCACGCTGGAAGCAGAATATCTCCCCGACATCAACGACCAAGTACGTCGCCGATTCCGCGGTGCCCTCCCCCACACCGATGACCCCATCGCCTACCACCACACCTTTCGGCAGATGTGCACACTCCTGTCCCGGCCCCACGAGGTAATCGGAAAGCTTGCCTTAGCCCCGATACGCACCATCAACACTATCGACGGGACGAACTAGCCCTTGCATGTCCTTGACTGGTGCGGGATCGCCAGGGCTAGCCAAACCTGTTGGAGGAAACAGGCTTTCGAACACGGATGAGAGATTGCTGGCGAAGGCAATAATGACCTCTGCCGTCCGTCTTGACCAGACCTGTCGTCCGCACGCCGCGACGCATTGCGCCCCGAGGCTGGCTACCGAGTGGTCAACGGCCCCAAGCGCGGCCTCGCCCGCGGGGGCTAGGACGGATCATCGTCGGCGGCATCGCCGACTCGTCGGGCCCATGTCGCCACGAACTGGAAGCTGTCTTGACGGGCCTCCCGGTAGTCGAATTCAACGTGGTCTCCGGCGGCGAACTCTCGGAAGCCCGTTTGTCCTGTGATGTCAGCGAATGAAATGAACGCGTCCAGGACGGGCGGTAACTCAGGCGATGATATTGCGCCCCAACCCTTGTCGGACTTGTAGAACTTGATGGTTCCAAGCGCCATCCTCGCGTCTGCTCGATCATCTTCGGTCAACTGAGTGCCCAGCGTCGCTCGAACCTGGGACAACCGGCCAGCCCATGACAGTCGCCGCGCAACCGCCACTGACGATGGCATTTCTGCATGCGGGGGATGGTAACGCGATTGAGACCGGGCAACTGCCAAGTCAACGATGCGCAGAAACGATGTGCAGAAAGGTCGGGCAACCAAGCCGTGAGCCGCCAAGATTCCGGCATACTTTCCCTATGCCGAGAGCGCGAGCCGTGTCGATTCGAGTTATCAGCTGGCTGCTGTTTGCCGCTGTATTCGGCTTAACACCATTGGCGATCGATGCATTCAGACACAGCCTTGAAGGCAAAGGCTTCGGCCTGGACACAACGCTGGGAGCCGGCGAGCTGTTCATCACAAGCGCAGTTCTCGGCGCTGGACTTTTCGCCGAGGTACTCACCGCAGCACTCGAGGATGGAAAGCGCCCAGTGAGCTCCGTTCGGGCCATCCTTCTCGTCGTTAGCGCCGGGCTCGCCGCAATCACGCTCGCACTCAACACCGCTGGCTACGTAAGTGTTTCAGCACAAACTCCCGCTAGCCAAGTAAGCAGCTCCTCAGTCTGGCTGTTCTGCACGACGGTCGTCACAGGCCTCGCCACCGTCACCATCGCAACACGCCCATGAATCCGTTCGAACCGCTCGTCGTCGGTGGTGTGGTCGTCGCAGCTCTCTCTGTCGTGAGCGTTGTTGTCTACTACGTATGGAGCCGCCCCCCTTCAGCCACCAGCGGACCTACCGGCCACGCCCCCGCGACCGCAGAGCCCTCATCATCGGATATCGCGACAGATGACCAATCGCGAGACTTTCCACCGGCCGGCAGCACCGCTTCACCTGCTCCTGGCCGCAACGCGCCCAGCCGAGCCGACTCGACCTGGTCACGGCCAACGGTCACCCGCCCAAACCGCGCCGCGACTGCAGTCGCCACATTTTTCAAACTGCTCCGCACTCGGTGGATCGCGATTTGTGTACCAATTCTCCTCTGCGGCATGGGAGCCTTCGCCATCACTTGGCTGACGACCCCCCTGTACCTGGCCTCAGCCACCCTTTTAATGCCCGCTTCACCGGAAGGCGCGTCGGGCACCGCCGGCCAGGACAACCGATTCGAAGCAGAGCGCACCGCCTCCTATGCGCAGCTTCTGAGAGGGACGACCGTCGCGCAGAGAACCATCGACAGACTGCATCTCTCCATGAGCCCGGACGACCTCTTAACAAACGTCAAGGTGAACGTTCGACCCGACACCCTGCTCGTTGACGTAGAAGTCTTAGACCCGACGCCAACTCAAGCGCGCGACATCGCCAACACATTATCGGACGAGTTCGTGGCGGCGATACACCTACTCGAACCAGGGAATAGCGCCGGAAGCAATGTCACCATCATCCAAAGTGCATCAGCGCCCACTCATCCGGTGATACCGAGAATCGCAGAGAATATCGCAACCGGGCTTGGCGTGGGGCTGGCTCTAGGACTTGCACTCGCACTTCTCCGCAACGCACTCGACACCGCCGTCAAAGATCGGCAGACTCTCGAAAGCATCACCGGTGTCGGGGTATTCGCCAGCATTCCGATCGACAAGCGCCGCCGTCAGGCTGCCGCGATCTCCTTTGAGACTGAGCGGTCGGAATCTGCCGAGGCATATCGCAAGCTTCGAACAAACCTGCAATTCCTCGCCATCGAAAACCCGCCCCGCGTAATCACCATCACGAGTGCGACGCCATGCGAAGGAAAGACAACTACCGCCATAAATCTCGCCTTAGTACTGGCGGCAGCCCACTACAAGGTGGCGCTCATCGAGGCCGACATGCGGCGTCCATTCGTGCGGCGATACCTGGGCCTGACCGGAGAAGCCGGATTGAGCACGGTGCTGAGCGGGGCGACGACGTTGAAAGAGTCGCTCCAAACGACCCGCTATCCCGGGTTGACCGTCCTCACTGCAGGAGCTGTCCCACCGAACCCAAGCGAATTGCTCGGCTCTTCACGGATGAACGACCTACTCAGCGAACTGCGTGTGCAGTTCGACTACGTCGTCTTGGACACGCCTCCCCTCCTTGCCGTGACGGACCCAGCGATCGTGGCCGCGAATACCGATGGGGTGCTGATCCTTACAAGGTTCGGCCACACGAAACGTGACCAGCTAACCCATGCAATCTCGTCGCTACATGAGGTTGGTGCGCCGATCCTCGGCGCCATATTTACGATGACCCCGCCGAGTAGTGCCACCACCTACAACTACCCACGCAACAGGACAAGGTCGACGGGTTCGTCTCAAGCCACCCCACAAAGTTCGACTTAGCGCTCGACGCGCAAACCCGTCCGTGAAACCAACGCGGTGGAGCACCACACCCTGTCCCGCAGCAACTTTCGGCTAGCGGGAAGGAGGCACTCGATGACATCCCGCTCCCGCAGTCACGATCCGCAGATCACCGCCATCCTCGAACACTTCGCGCTGGTGAAGCGGGAGGGGAACTTCTCGGGGACAGCCGCACACCAGCTGCGCAACCTGATTCTCCAGGAGTATCGGGACAGACAGGCCCCTCCGCGGCGACCGGACGCAATCCGGCTGATGACCAACCTTCGCGCCTTCCGTGCGTCGAGCGCGACATCGATCGCCAAGACGCATGCCGCCGAGGCGATCTTCCGCATCGTGGACCGCAGCGCCCAGATGTGCGGTGGCCTGGGGGTTTCGGAGGATCTCCCCCTTGCCCGACTCGCACGCGAAGTGCGGCCCTTCCGGATTTACGATGGTCCCTCCGAGGTGCACCGCTGGGCCATCGCCAAGCGCGTCATCGGAGCGGCCAAACGCGCTGCAAGCGAGCAGAAGTGACACTGCTGGGAATGGATAGTGCAGCGCTGCGCGACTATCTCATCGGTGCCAGCATCCTGGTGACGGGTGATCTGCGTGTCGAGTTGATCAGCGGCGGACGGTCGAATCTGACGTTCATGGCCTACGACGACAGTTCTACGTGGGTCGTTCGTCGGCCCCCGACGAGCGGGCTCACCCCGTCAGCGCATGGCAATCCGGCGCCATTACGGAAATGCCAAGTTGATTGAGACGAACGAGACCACGGTCGTCTCAATCAACTTGGCATTTCTGCAGGTGCCAGATGACAACATCATTGAGACCGGACACCTCCTCCTGGCCTTGTGTCGTCCGGTCTCAGTGGAGTTGTCATTTTTCGCAATGAAGTTGTCCTTTTACGGATTGTGGTCGGTTGTCTCAGTGTTGTTGTCATCTCGGTTTGGGGTTTCACAGGCTTAACGTCGTGTCATGGTGATGGTGTGACTATTGATGGGTTTCTCAGGTAGGTAGACGGCGTTGGCCGGCCAGCTGCCCGCGAACGCGACCGAGACCCTCGGCTACCCGCAGGCTCGCACGTCATTTCCGGTCTGACCAGACAAACTCTGCTCCGATCGAGCGACCACTGAAACCCCGGTTGAGTTGACCTCATCCGTCGGTCGACGTGTGCAGGGTTCCGTCGTTGGGTTGAGGGTTTTTACACAGAGTCCTAAATGTCCATTCGTGAATATTCTAGTAGTGTACGATACCCATAGCTTTAGTGTCGTGCGGCTGAGAGGAAGCCCGAGATTGCCCCAACATGATTCAATCTGGGTGAGTTTGCTTGGAGCGCAGACACGCTTCGTGGACGTAGCCGGCATCCGAACCAGGACGATTCAGGCCGGAACGGGTCCGCACCTCATTCTCCTGCACGGGGGAGGTGGTCACGCCGAGGCCTTCGCTCGTAACGTGACGGCGCTGTCGCGTCATTTCCGAGTGCATGCACTCGACCTTTTGGGTCACGGTCTCACCGGTGCGTGTGCGGCAACCCCGGAACGGAAGGACTATGTCGACCACCTTGTCGGGTACATGGATTCCGAAGGCATCGACCAAGCGCACCTGGCGGGTGAGTCGTTAGGAGGGTGGATCGCGGCCTGGACTGCATTGGAACACGCCGAACGTGTCAACCGGTTGATCTACGTATGCGGCGCGCGGTTGATGTTGAAGGTCGGCGACTCTGCCGAGGCCCGTACCGCCGCTGGACGGGCAGAGCTTGCTCGGGTCACCCAGCAATTCCTGGCCGACCCGAGCCCGGCGACGGTGCGTGAGAGAATGGCATGGCTGTTCCACCGGCCCGCGCGCGACCTGACCGATGAATTGGTGGCGCTGCGATGGGCGCTTTACCAGACCGCAGAATCGCGGTCGGCGTTGACAAACGCGACAGCTCCACCCTCAGCGGCCACTGCCGATGACAATCTCACCGCTGAGCGACTGGGCAGCTTGACCACGCCCACTCTGGTGCTGTGGACGAGTCACAACCCCTCGGCTACTGTGGAATTCGGCCAGCAAGCAGCTGCGCTGATTCCCGACGCTGATTTCGCATTGATGGAGGATTGTGGCCACTGGCCGCAATGGGAGCGGCCGGACGAGTTCAACCAGATCCTCACCGATTATCTCAATGGTGACCGCGAATCCAGGAAGCAGCGTTGATGGAGACGATTGGTTCCACGACAGCGTCCGCAGCGACAATAGACTCGTCCGCGTTCTACGACGAGGCGGTGTACCAGCGCGAACTCGAGGTCGTCTTCAAGCGTTCATGGCTTTTCGTCGGCCATGAGTCGATGATTCCCAACCCCGGCGATTTCCGCACAACCTATATGGCCGACGACGCCGTAATCGTTTGCCGGGACAAGGCATCTAATGTTCGTGTGCTGCTGAACAAGTGCCGGCATCGGGGCAATAAAGTCTGTCAGTTCGACAAGGGCAACGCGAACATCTTTCGCTGTAGCTACCACGGCTGGAGTTACGACACCGCTGGACGACTGCGCAGTGTTCCGCTCAGCGACAGCGTCTACGGGCCGCAGTTCGACAAGTCCAGCATGGGTCTGGTGTCTCCGCGGGTGGCTACGCACAAAGGCCTCATCTTTGCGTGCTGGGATGACTCGGCGCCGCCGCTGAGAGAATATCTCGGTGAGGATCTGCTGTGGTACCTCGACAACTTCTTACTCGGTACCGACCCCAAGGGCCTGCAGGTCGTTCCGGGTTTGCATCGCTATCTCATGCCTGTCAACTGGAAGTTGTTGGCCGAGAACTTCGGCGGCGACCAATACCATTTCGCAGCCACTCACGGATCGGTGGCCGCACTATCGAACGCCGGGCAGACGGCCCGCATTGACTTTTCGATCGACAAGGGGCAGCACTACAGTGTGGTCCTCAATGGCTGCGCGCCCCATGGATTGCTGCAGCTCGCAATCGGTGACAATTTCTACCAGGATGATCTCGCCCATGCGGAGACGCTCGGTTCGGAAGTGGTCGACTGGCTAACCGAACGACAGCGCCGACAGAATGAGCGCTTGGGCACATACCCTGTGCAGCCCTACAGTTTTCATGTCGCCAATATCTTCCCGAACTTCAGCATGATCGGCATGGGCACAGCCTTTTATGGGCGGGGATTCATTATGTGGCAGCCTCGCGGGCCTCGGTTGACTGAGGTTTGGGAGTGGTGCCTGGTGGAAAATTCCGCGCCCCGCGCGGCCAAGGAGCGCATGGTCTTCGTCTTGAGTCAGCGGCAATCAGCGGCCGGTCTCGTGACCCCCGACGATCACGAGAATTTCGAACGACTTTCCGACGCCCTCGCTACGGGAGTCGCCCGGGATGTGCCGTTCAACTACTCGCTCGGCGAGGACGTCGAACCGTTGGACTCGCTAATTACCGAATTACCCGGCAACGTCAGACCGCAGATCAGCGAAAGCTACCAGCGTGAGTTCTATCGGCACTGGCGCCGAGCTATGACTGAACCGGTCTAATCATGAAGAACAGCCCTTTGGACGTCGAACTGCGGCTGCGGATACATGAATTCTACGCGCGCGAGACCATGCTTCTCGATGATGTGCGGCTGAACGAATGGCTGGAGCTGCTGGCAGAGGACGTCAAATACACGATGCCGTTCCCAGAGTCCAGCACGCATCCGGAGGACGATGACGACGGCCTACCGCCGTTTCTGCTATTCAACGACGACTACGAGTCGTTGAAGCTCAGAATCAGCCGACTCGACACCGGGCTCGCCCCGGGAGAGACACCACGCACGATCACCCAGCGTGTAGTCAGCGACATCCTGGTCACCGATGTGTCCGACGACGAGGTGGGCGTGCGGTCCAGCGTCATAGTCTTTCTCGTGCGCCATGGACGCCACGAGTGCTTTTTCATCGGCAAACGACAGGATGTTCTCCGGATCGATGAACACGCGGGTCTGCTGCTGGCCGCCCGCGTCATCACGCTGGCCCACAGCGTTCTCCCACGAGCGATTTCGATCTTCTTCTAATACGCGAGTTGACAATCAACCATCAGATAGGGCGCTCATGACAGATGTCGCTTCACGCGAGCTGGGCCTAGGATTTCTCGGAATCGGTCAGGCCGTCGCCAGGATTTTTCAGCAGTACCCCGACATGTCGTCGCTGCCGTATCGGATTGTGGCGGCGGCTGATACCCGATCCCACTCTCTCGCCCGCTTCGCCACCGAGTTCGCAGGCCGCACCTACACTGACGCAGAGCAATTGTGCGCCGACCCGAGCGTGGACGTCGTCTACATCGCTACTCCTCCGGAACTGCATCGGGACCATGCCTTGATGGCCGCGCACTACGGCAAACACATGATCGTCGAAAAGCCGTTGGCCATGTCGGTCGACGAGTGCACGCAGATGGTCGATGCGGCAGACGCTGCAGGCGTGAAACTGATGGCTGGCCATACACACAGTTTTGACGCGCCGGTGCGGGCCATGGCCGAACTGGTACGCAGCGGCGAGCTTGGCGAGTTGCTGATGGTAAACACCTGGAACTTCAACGACTTCAACCGCCGACCGTGGCCGACCTCGGAGTTGCGTTCGACTGACGGGCCCGTTCTCAACCAAGGACCCCACCAGGTCGATGTTGTACGGCAGATAGCCGGCGGTTTGGTCAGCACTGTGCGTGCGTCGACAATTTGGGACGACGTCCGGGAATGCGTCGGCGGGTACACCTGCCACCTCGAATTCCAATCGGGGGTGTCGGCCACCCTCGCCTATGATGCGAGGGCGTTTTTCGATGTCGCGGAGTTGCATTCCTGGGTGGCAGAGGACGGCGGCCGACGCAGCCCACTTGCAAACCAGCGGGTCGCCCGCAACTTCGCTGAGCTCAGCCGGAATTCTGACCAACTCGAATCGGCGCTGGAGGCGCAGAAGGAGCAGGGCCGCTACGGCGCTGCGACGGCAACCGAAGAGTCGCAGGAGCTTTGGGGTTACTCCGCCCCGGGCGAGATCGTGCACCACCCCTACTTCGGCCTCACTGTGGTCAGCTGCCAACACGGCGCAATCAGACAGTCGCCGGACGGTCTATTCGTCTACGGGCAGAACGGATTGCACGAGATACCGGTCGCCCACACGATGCGTGGGAGGGCCGCCGAGTTGGCTGAACTACATCAAGCGATCACCCAAGACCGTCCTGTGCAGCACGACGGCCGATGGGGCCGCGCCACCCTGGAAGTGTGTTTCGCCATCCTGCAGTCAGCCCGCGAAGCGCGCGAAGTCGTTGTCTCCCAGCAGGTTGCGGTTTGAGCCAGAGGAGCTGTCGTGGGTGAAATCGTAGCGGGATACGCGTCCTCCCATGCCTTCACTTTCATCCCGCCCGGCCGCTGGGAAGGCTTCCGGACCAAGAACCGGCAGAATTACGCACTGCGTCACGGCAAGACACCACCTGACCCTGCGGGGAGATACGAAGAACCATTCGAAGCCGCCGCGGCGCGTTACGCGCACATTGAGAACGGGCTACAACGATTACGGGACAACATCAGACGTGACCGACTGGATTGTCTGATCATCATCGGTGATGACCAAAACGAAAACTTCGACGGATCGGCACTGCCCCAGATAGCCATCCACACCGGAGAAGGGTTCATCGTGTCTGACCGATTCCTGCCGGCCTCCCGGCCCTGGAAGAGTTCGCCCGAACTCAGTAAGGATCTGAGTGCGCATACCGTCGAGGCCGGGTTCGACGTCACCGCAGTCACCGATTTTCGTGACAGCACCTTGCACTCACACGCACACGGCGAAATCGTGGCAAACATCCTCCGAGACAACCCAATCCCGGTCGTCTTGGTGTTCCTCAATGCTGTGCATACACCGTCGTTATCCCCGAAACGGTGCTTCGCTCTCGGCCGCGCAATCGCCGACGCCGTGCGGTCACGCCGCCCAGCAGGCGAGCGGATAGGTCTCTACGCCTCCGGTGGGCTGTCACACTTCACTGCCGGCTATCCGTGGGCGGCCTACCATGGGCCGCACGTCCACGGCTCCATTGACGTCGAGTTCGATCACCGTACTCTTGAGTTCCTTTCTTCCGGAAATGGTTTCGAGCTGAGTAACCTGACCAGCGAGGACCTGCTCAACAGTGGCAACATCGAGCTGAGATCCTGGATATGCGCCGTCGGCGGCGTCGGCGACAACACCCCGTGGGCGAGCGTCTACGAGCCGATCCCCCGCGCCCTGATGGGAATGGCCGTCGCGTGGACTGATGGGCACCCGGATCATGTCTCCCCTCAGGCGTGAACACGCACTCCCAATGGCGAATTGAAGCCGGGGCAGATCTGCTGACACGGCGGGTGTGTCCTCATCGGTCGCCCGATCGCCCGGTGGACGCTTGTTCAGGAGCCCAACACGATGTTCGTCGGCGGCTTGTCGACCAGTCGACGACGGCCTTACTCCGTTGACTCAACGGCACGGAAACCCATAATCTCTGTACAACAGAGTTGATTTCACCAAGAAGATGTCTGGGCGCTTGAGTTCAGGCACCGAACCGCGGCGTAGCCGGTGATCACTTCGCAGTGGGGGCGTCGGCTGATCGGCGCCGATGATTCCTGCACTGGTGTCGCCCAACAGGTTCATCGTGGCGCCCCTTGCGCTTCGGTGCCCACAGCAACCGCCGACCAACGCAGACGGACGAGAAGGAAGTGAGACCGATGACCTCCACCGCTTCGGGAACGGGATTCGACCCTGAACGAAAGGCGATCGCGCTTGCTTGCCGCGTCCTTGCGGCGCGCGACTTGGCGCCAGGCGTCCTCGGCCACATCAGTCTGCGCGTCGACGACGATCGGCTGCTGATCCGATGCCGCGGTCCCCGGGAGCAAGGGCTGGCATTCACCACCGCAGAGGACATCCGTTTGGTCACGGTGGACGGTACCGAGGGTGCCACAGGAGAACTCGATGGCGGTTACCAGCCTCCGAACGAGTTGCCGCTGCACACCGAGGTACTTCGCGCCCGAAGCGATATCAATGCTGTGGTGCATGCGCACCCCGCGGCGGTAGTTGCCGCCGATCTCGCCGGTCTAGCTGTCCGACCGATTGTCGGAGCGTTCGACATCCCTGGTTTTCGGCTTGCCGCGGGTGGCGTGCCCGTGTATCCGCGGGGAGTGTTGTTGCGAAATCGGCAACTCGCCCAGGAAATGGTTGCTGCCATGGGCCGCCGACCTGTGGTCATTCTCCGGGCGCACGGTCTGACTAGCGTTGCCGAAACTGTGGAGCGGGCGGTGATGCAGGCGATCAGCGTCGACACCATCTCGCGTTTGTCGCTTCAGATCGCTTCTGCGGGTGGCACTCTGGCTGACCTGACAGACGATGACGCAGCAGAGCTTCCTGATCTCGGTAGCGCACTGAACGACACCATCGCATGGCGTCATGAGCTCGGGCGCCTGGAAAACCATCGGTCCTAGAGAGTTCTGCCGACCCAACTGGCGCCGCCACGCTGCCCCGAGCTGGTGGTGCGAGGCACTCCGGCGCTGATATCGCGTTGCGGCGGTTAAGAATAGGGCATTCTCGGCTATGGCGTGGTTTGGCCCGCGACGGCCGACGATAACGAGCTGCGGATCGACTTTTGCGTGTCGGACGGATACGCCTCCAGGCAATCGATGAGCTCATTCAGTCGTGCTAGCAACTGCTGTCTGTTTCGCGGTTTGATACTGGCAAAGACTGTCTGAAGGAAGTCATAATGACCGGGCAGAAACTCGGTCAAGAACTGATTGCCCTTCTTCGATATGGCGACCACCACAGAGCGTCGATCGCGGGGATTTACCTTGCGCGTGACAAAGCCTGCCTTGGTCAGGCTGTCGACGACACCCGTCAGACTGGCTTGGCGTACGGAAATGGCGTCTGCTAGTGCGCCCATCGTGATCGGCCCCTCGGCCCGCTTGAGGACGGTGAGGACGTTGAACTGGCTCATCGAAAGGTCGACCGGAGCCAACTCCTCGGCGGCGACTCGACCGAACGCCGTGACGGCACGGTAGAGCGCGAGCGGTAACGCCAGCGACGACGGGTCGTAGTCCGGTCCTGCTTCGCGGGTCTTGGCAGCGACCTGTGCGGCCATCGTCAAATTCTCGGTACTCATGAAGTCCCTTAGCTTTTTGAGTCGTCGGCTGAGCAAGCAGCTTTACCGATGGTGATCGTACCGGCAGATGAACGGTTGTCTTACTTTCCGTGCGTGAACATTCTGCCGCCTATATGTCACTATCAATACATCATGGACGCGACATCATGGACGCGCCGTCCCGTCACGACGTGGGTCCGGCCATGGGAGGCATCGAACGGATTTGTTGAAGGAGTGCCACGCTCTCGGGGTAGGGGCGTTTTCGAAACGGCGTCGCGCCGACGGTTCGGAAGTAGTCCACCACGACGGCGAGCGTTCTGCTGCGGATACCGGCGGTCGTCGCCATTTTCTCAGCCAGCGCGGAATCTTTTTCGATGGTGCTCGCCGGCGCGTGGCTACGCACATCGTCGCGGTCGTGCCGGAAGTACGCAGCCGCCGTCCTGAGACCCGAGTCGTCCCCCCCGCTGCACTCCGCGATGGCATCGGCTACATCGCCTGCCTTCAGCCCAATGGCTTCCGCGATCAACAGTGCTTCCGCTGAGGCGAGGTACGAGCTGTACTTGACATGTTGGTTGAGCAGTTTGGTGGCGTAGCCGGCGCCTCGGCGCCCGCAGTACACCAGGGTGCGCGACACGGCGGCGAGGACATCAGCATCAGGGCCAAGCACCCCGGGCGGCCCACCGACCAGAACCGTCATGTTCGGCGCCTTGCGGCTGACGGGGCAGTCCACGAAGCGCCGACCGGTTGCGTCGTACGCCTGGCCGATGATCGCTGCGACTTGCGGGTCACACGTCGACATATCCAACACGGCAGCCCCTTCGGCAAGGCCGGCGAGGACACCTTGCTCCGATCCGAGCGCTACCTCAAGCACCTGAGCTGGTCCCGGTAGGACCGTCAAGACGAGGTCACATGCGCCGGCCAACTCTCTTGCGTCCGACGCGGACTCGGCGCCCAGCTCGACAACGGGGCGTAACGCGTCGGGCCGAATGTCGTAGCAAATCACCGAATGGTCGGTCGCGAGAAGTGATTCCGCGAGAGCAGAGCCCATACCGCCTAGACCGATCACGCCGACCCGCCTCATGACGCCGCCGGCCCGACACCAGTTTCTGCGCAGGCTGTCAACACTTTTAACATGCGGGACCGTCTGCGTACTGCGAACTCAGGATGACGGCTATCGCAACGCCGGATCGGCGAACTCGACCCTGTTTCGATTGGCCGCCTCGATGAGGGCTCTCACGTCGCCGGGGCCGTTGGACGTGGCATCCACGTCGGAGAAGAAATCGAGTGCACCGCCCGGGGTAGACGAGGTCGTGAGCCATCGGGCGCCGTCCGAGCGAACGCGATAGGAGTGCACAACGTCGGCCGGCACCCGAATCGCGTCACCCGCCTGCAGGGTGGTTTCTTCTCCGGCGCGGCTCACCCACAGCACGCCCTCGAGCACCACGTAGCTTTCATCCCAGGGGTGCTGGTGCGGAGGCGGTCCAGATGATTCAGGTGCGCGCACCTCAAACATCTGGTACCCGTCGCCGATCAGAAGCGGGCGCATTTCCTCTGTCATCACTCTGAGGGCGGTCACATCGTCGGCACGTCGCTGTGGTTCGAGGGAAGTAGACATTCGACGGGCCCCTGTTGGTAGGTCGGCAGGAAAATATATTTAGGAAACGCTATATTTTTTGACACTGATGGTCAAGGGCCAAAGATTGGGAGGTGTTTTCACAGGATGATCGAGAGGTTCTTGGCGAGCAGCACCGCCTGGTCCAGGAGTAGCCGGCGGCGGCACAGCTGCCAATCGCCAACCACGCTGCGACGCAACCGGTCCCTGCGGCGGCCCACCAGAAAATCGGTTTCATCGGTGACCCGATTCCGGTACACCAGGAAGCGGCAGCTCACCTCGACTTCTGCGTCTTCTACCGCCTCGATACGCACATTGGTGACGAGGTGTGACACTCGCGATACTGGTTCTTCGGCCCAGTGCAGTCCCGTCATCAATTGCTCCACCCGCAAAGTGACCGTCTCCTTCCCCTCGTCGAACCAGCAGATGTCGCTACCTTGCTGAGTCTGTTCCAGCTTCGCGACGTCGTCGTAGGCCACGTTCGTCCGCAGGGGAACGGAATACTCGTAGTCTTCGGTGAGCAGACCGAGCCAATCGCGATAGCGCCGGTCGTCGAGCAGGTCGGCTTCCCGGTAAAGAAAGTCGGCAATATCGGCCTGCAGCAGCAACTTTTCTACCCGGTCCTGCATCGCGGACACTTCGTCGCCCTTGGCTTCGCTCACAACCTTGCGGCTCTCTCGTCGTATTTGGCGAGTTCGGTGAGTTGGGGCCACGACAGGTTGTCCACGAACTCGGCCCATCGCCGGTAAAAGGCCCGGGCATTCACCTCGCCGGCGATGGGTTGGTGGGAATGCACCGCCTGGTCGAGCTCACTGGGAGTTTCTTTACCAAGTCCTTGCTGATAGTTGTACGGATAGCGCCGGGCTATCACGCCCTGGCTAGCCTGCGTGGCGTAATTCCAGTTCTCCATATCGTCTTGCTCGGTCATGCCTCCGGGCCCCGAGTAGCGCATGTAATAGCGGCGCAGCCAGTCACGCACATGATCGGGTGCACCCTTGTCGACGAGATACCAGCGCCACACCTCGGTTTCGGTCGGGCTGATCGGATGTGAGACCAGAATCGTCCGCGGAAAACCGGCCGAAAACGACATATTGGGGAACATCGTCGCCGGGCCACGTCCGCCGAGCAGTCTGCCCTGCGCCTGCAGTCGCTCCTTGCGGACCGCCCACGCCTGGGAGAAGTACGCATTCAGGTCTGATTCAGGAAACTCAGGATAGGGAATCTCATACGCAAGATTGTCCGACGCGCCGTGGCCCATCCGAAACGACGTCTTCACGCGGCCCTGTGAAAATCCGCCCTGATCCTGTCGTTCTCCGTGGCGTCTTGAATTTCTGCCGCCCGGGCCGATGCCCACCTGTTCAACCGAGGCATGGGTCGTCGCCCCGTGATAGGTATCGCCCAAGAAATTCTCTGAGACGAATTTCCAATTTGATTTGATGCGCCACTTCTGCACCCCACGGAACACCTCGGTTCCACCTTCAGTGCCATCAAAAGCATCAGCCAGGTTGTCCAGCCAATGATGAAAGCCGCCGATGTATTCATCGAAATCCGGGGCCGCTGGATCCCAGCACGCGAATACCAGGCCCTTGTAGTTGTGCACCTTGGCAGTCCGGACAAGTCCCCAGCTCGATTTATCAAGGCCATCGCCGTATGCCATGCCCTGCTGCGGCACACCGTGCAAATCCCCTGGCGTGGACACCAGCGAGCCGTCCATGGAGTACGACCAGCCGTGATACGGGCAGGTGAACTGCAAGGCGCGGCCCTCGTCATAGCGACACACCGCCATACCCCGATGTCGACACGAATTGAGCAGAACATTGACGTCGCCCTGGGCGTCACGCGTCAAGAGCACCGGATCCGAACCCATCCTCGATGAGAAGAACTGACCCGGCTCAGCCACCTGAGACGCATGGCCGACAAACAACCAAGACCGCGTAAACAAGTACTCCAACTCACGCGTGAAAATCGAAGCATCGATGAAGATCTCCCGGCTGATCTCCCCGCGATCGACATCGACGAGATCACTAGCGTTCGGACCTTCACCGCTGGATTTACTGCTGGTCAACTTCATCGCCACCCTTCTGTTGCAGTACCGCCCGAACCAAGGCGAGATGACCGCCGCTCAACTCGCTACCGACGCCGTGGTCGCATCTGCCAAGCCGATTCACAGGTTTCTTGTGCTGCGACACAACAGAACTCATCTGTGGCAGTCCTGACGCACGTTTTCTGCAACCGGCATCAGCACAACCACGCATCGATCCGCTTTGACTCTGTGACGCATCCGGTGTTCACGACCGACTCGCTCACGGCATTTCGAGGTGCAGCGCCGAAACCGGGCAACTGCGAATCGCGGTGACAACCCGCTTCTCATCTCGCTCGATCACCGAGTCATCAAGAATGACAACGGTACCGTCATCGCCGATATCGAAGATGTCGGCCGCTGCGACGACACAGTTCGCGTAGCCCCTGCAGGCCTCCACGTCAGCTTTAATGACCCGCATCGGGCGCACCTCCTTGTTTTGGTACAACGCTCATCGTTCACCAGGGCGTGTTTCCGGCATCGGCACACTCACGGCCGCAATACCTTTCACCGCTTTTCGGTCCCCGGCAAAAATGCTGAACTCGAGATCGACGTCGCCGCCGGTGGCCCCGGCACGCTTGCCGGTCACAGTCCATCGGGCCTGCACCACAGCGCCCGGATGCACGGGCACAGTCATCTTGAACGGACCCAGACGCACCAGCCTGCCGCGAAGGCCCATCCAGCGTCGAAGACCGGTCTCGAGAAGGGTCTCCAGGCCACGAGTGTTGAAGATGATTTCGCCAAGTCCCGCGGCACGGGCAGCCGCGGTGCTGTGGTGAATGCCCGAAAACATGCGGTCCGCAGCAACGTTCATCACCATGCGCTGGTAGGTCAGGACCAAAATCGGTCCACAAATTTCCGCACCGACCGTAACGTCGCCGAAGTCGAGCGGCGCGTTCCAATCGATACCGGAATCGGCATCGTCCAACGGCTGTCGGGGCGGGCGGACTCGGTCGTCACGCGCGGCCCGCGCGCGGATCCCGGGTTCGGGCCGTGGCGTGGCGACGTTCTCTGGGTTGTAGTTGAAGACAGTATTTCGGTTGAGCGCGACCAGGTCTCCCGAATCCTTCAGGTACTCCGACTCGTATTCCAGAAATACTCCGGTGCCCATCCGGGTGCGCTTCTGCTCTACCGAGATCACCGTTGTCGTCCCGTGTAATCTATCGCCGACGTACAGCGGTGTGTGGTAATGCCACTCGCTGCCTGCGTTGACCGCTCGCGTGAACGGCAGCGCCAGCGTGTCGGTGACGTTGCCCGTCATCTCCTTCCCCTCGAACTCCTCGACCAGATAAGGACTCGGCTGGCCGGGCGCCCAATACGGCGGCAGCCCCCACAGCGGGGTCATGGTCACCGGTGCTACAACGCCGAGGTACCCGTTCGCCTTCGCCGTCGTCTCGTCGTCATGCAGCGGGCAGGACGAGCAGAACACCTCCAGTTTGCGGCGGATATCGTTCTGCGTCACCGAGTCCGCGCCTCGGAACGGCACCTTCTGGCCGACGCGAGCGCGCAATTCGTCAAGAGCGGTCATGGCTCCGCCCTTCGACAGTCGAGAGCCGGAATGCCGGCAACACAACATCATCGGCGACCTGCATGTAGACGACCTCGACGGCCGCACCCGCCACCGGCGCCGTCCCGTCGGTAACGACGTCCACTACCCGTGCCACCATCCGCACACCTTCATCCATTTCCACGACGGCGCACACGAACGGGGTGGCCTCTTCGAGACCGGGGTGCAGTGCGCGGTGAATCACCGTGGAGCTGAACACCACTCCCCTGCCCGACGACCTCTGCCAAGACCACGCGCTACTGCCGCAGTCTGCACACTTCAGACGAGGAATGTGACGCCAATGACCGCACCCCGAACAACGCTGAAACGACAGCTCATGACGTCGGCAATGGGCGTAGAACTCCGCCGTGAGGCCCTCTGCAGACGGCACCGGCGGTGCCGCGACATCCTTTTGGGTCACTTCGGACCCCCTGCGAAAAGTCACCATAACCCTGTCATCGACGCAATATGGCGAGCGCACCCGTGCCCCATCCACCGCCCATTCCGGTCACTGCGGCCAACTCCGCATCTTCGACCTGCCGCTGCGCCAAGCCGCCGCGGAGTTGCCGCACCGCCTCGACCACATTGTTCATCCCCTGCACGTGGGCTTCGGATAACAGACCGCCGTTGAGATTCGTCGGTAATGAGCCGTCAGCGGCGATATGCCCGTCGAGTACGAAATCCGCCGCTTCGCCCGGCTTGCAGAAGCCGGCCGCTTCGATCTGACGCAAGACGTTGAAAGTGAAGCTGTCGTAAACCTGCAGCAGATCGATATCAGCCGGGGTGACACCTGCGCTGGCAAACGCGCGCGGCGCCGCGTCGGCCAGCCCGATCTCCAACGGGTCGGCCCTGTTGGCGAATTCGTCGACGGGGAATGGGCGCCCTTCCGCCACACTCATCACGAACACCGGTCGGTGGGGCCCGTCCACCGCCCGCTCGGGCGCTGACACCACCACGGCGGCCGCACCGTCGGTCTCCAAACTGCAATCGAACAGGCGCAGCGGCGTGCTGATCGGAGGACCGTCGAGATACTCTTGCATGGTCAACGCGCGGTCGCGCATGACTGCGTTCGGGTTGAGTTGCGCGTTGGCGCGAAACGAAACTGCTACGGCCCCCATCGCTTCGGGCGGTATTTGGTACGTCCGCATGTATCGGTCCGCGATGAGCGCGTACTGGTGCACAGCCGATACCGCACCTTGTGGGGCGTAGTAATCGCGAACAACTTTGCCTATCGCCATGTCGGGCCCCGATGCCATCCCCCTGGCGCGCGGCCCAGAGTATCCACACCAGCCCGCCGGGATGAGGACATGGCGGGCGGCGCCCGACCATACCGCCATCACCGCGGTTGCCAGCCCTGCCACACTTGCCGCCCCTCCGGTATGGGAGGTCACCGCGTAGCGAACATGTTTCAGGCCCAGGTTCGCGATGAGATCCTCGGCTGTTCCGCCATTGATCGGACAGATGAGGCCGTCGATCTCGCAAGCCGACAACCCGGCATCCACGATCGCGGCTTGGGCCGCCTCGACTTGCAGGTCGAGCTCAGTTTGGGACGCGGGGCCCCCACGACGGTAGGCCGTGTGACCCACGCCGCTGATGCAGGCTTTGTCACGTGGCCAGGTCAAGGCCCAGCAACCTTGTCTTCGACGTCAACGGACCCGACTACGCCGCCGGCTACCAGCGCCTCATACCGCGAGTCGGCCAAACCGAGCCACTCAGTGAGCACGCGTCTGCCGTCGATGCCCAGGCGGGGTCCGGTGCTGCGCACCGAGCCGGGAAAGTTCGTCAGCCGCGGCACCACCCCGGTGACACGGACCGGACCCAAATCCTCGTCAGCGACCTCGACAACGCTCTGGCGGGCCGCGAACGTCGCACTGGTGAACATCTCTGCGGGCGTGAAGATACGGGCGGCCACGACACCCGCACTCGCGCATGCTTTCTCGACAAAATCGGAGTCGTTGTCAGCGAACCACTGGCGAACCATCTCGCCGAGCTCGTTGCGGTGCAACATCTGCAGTTCCTGGGTCGCGTACTTCGGATCAGTGCGCAGGGCTATGCCGCCGACCAGGTCGAGCAGGCACTGCACCGACCGGACCGTGCCGGAAGCGACCGTGTACCACACCCCATCACGACTGAGATAGGTGTCTGACACCGGCGACGGGCTGACCTGGAACTCGTTGCCGTGGCGCTCAGCAACGAATTTCAACTGGTCATACAGGATGACCTGCCAGTCGATGCCACGGAACAGTGATTCGTAGAGAGCCAAATCGATGCATTCACCGTTGAAGCGATTCCCGATCGATTCACGTTTGAACAGTGCTCCGGCAACAGCGAATGCACCCATGATTCCTGTCGTGACGTCGCCGAGGGAGAAACCGAAATGTGTCGGCGGCCGGTCGGGGTGTCCGGTGATCTGCACCGCTCCGCTCATGGCCTCGCCGACCCGGCCGTATCCCGGCTTTGCGCTCTCGGGGCCGATCTGGCCATACCCAGAAATTCGCAACATGATCAGCCGTGGGTTCGACACATGCAGGTCCGCCCAGCCCAGGCCCCAACGCTCGAGCGTGCCCGGGCGGAAGTTCTCGATCACTACGTCCGCTTGTTCGACCATTTGTCGCACCAACGCTTGACCCTCGGCGACGCGCAGATCGATAGCGACGCTCGACTTGTTCCGCGCCGCGGACTTCCACCACAGGTGCACTTCGTCTTTCGTGGGACCGGACCGCCGCAACATGTCGCCAGAGCCGGGGTCTTCGATCTTGATGACCTGAGCCCCGAAGTCACCCATCAGCGAGGCGGCGAAGGGCGCCGCGATCACGTGACCCAACTCGAGGATCGTCAGACCGTCAAACAAACTCTCCATATTCGCGGACACATGTCTCCTTTGGTGCGGCGGCCTAGCAATCCACTTCGCCCCGCCGGTAGCGGGCTACGCCGATGGGTCGATCAGAATCTTGATGTGTGCATCGCGGTTGGCGCGCAGCTCTTCGAAACCTCGACTCACCACCGCGTCCAAGGGCAGTTCGTCGGTGATGAGGTCACTTGGGTTGATTGCCCCTGTGGCGATGAGGTCAAGAATCTCTGGAACCTGCCATTGTGCTTCGTAACAGAAGGAGAAGCCGATTTGCGCTTCGCGCATGACGTTTCGGTTGATATCGATGCCGGCCGGCCCCTCCCAGATCGCGACGACGATCAATCGGCCCCGGGGACGCAGAACGGCCAACGCCACGTCAAGTGCCGGTTGCACACCGGCAGCGTCGAAAGACACGTCGATCCCGTGGCCCGTCGTCGAGGTCGCCACCACCTCGAGGGGATCCTCGGCCAGCGGGTCGATGACGCACGTGGCCCCGATTTGCTGGGCAGCCGCGCGGCGCGACGCGGACACCTCGCTGACGATGACCTGGCTCGCACCTACGGCAAGGGCGAACTGCACCAGGGCCAGACCGATGGGACCGGCGCCGGCGATGAACACCGTCTCACCCGCTGCCAGCCGACTTCTGCGCACGGCATGGTAGGCCGACGCGATCGGTTCAACGACGGCAGCTTGGGCAAAACTGATCTCCTCGGGGATCGGGAACAACGCCTTGGCGGGCAGCGCCGCGTAGCGGGCCAGAGCCCCGTTGACCGCGAAACCGATGAAACCGACGTCGACGCACAGCGCTTCTGCGCCCTGCTCGCACGGGCCGCATCGGCCGCAACCGAAGACCCCGACCCCGCACACGCGGTCGCCTTCGGCCAGCCTGTCTACCTGCGACCCGGTAGCGACGACGGTGCCGGAATATTCGTGCCCCATGATGACCCCTGGGGAGGCATGCATTGGACCGGCGAGGTACTCATGCAGGTCAGTTCCACAGATCCCCGCGCGGGCTATCTCGATGACCACTTCACCGGGAGCCGGGCTCGGATCGCGAACCTCCTCGATCCGCACCTCTTCACGGCCGTGATAAACAGCTGCGCGCACCTACCAACCCTTCACTGATGTCACTTCGTGAACTCGTCGAAACGTCGGCCTCGATATGAACGGACGGCATCAACCGCTCCGGGCGCACCGCGCCTGCCCAACTGGACCACCGGCTGTTGACGACGAGGGACGAGCCGACCGGCGCCTCAGATCCAGAACGAGAGGTTGTGCGTGGGCAACGTGGTGTGGTCCAAGAGAATTTCTCGCCGCGCCAGTTTCCAGCCCGTTTCCTCACGACGAATAATGTCTTGGCGCTCTGCAGAGATCGTCTCCGACTTGGCCTCGTCCGCGCGCGTGCGCACCAGCAGCGCATTCGACGTCACCTGATAACCACCACTGTCCTCACCCTGTCTGACCCTCACATTAGTGATGAAGTGCCGGATCCGGGAGGGCGGATCCTCAGCCCAATCCGACAACGTCTGGTGCCGCAGGACACGCATCTGCAGACTCGTGTAGTTATCGCTCAAGTGCATCGAGTGATCGGAAAACCCGGATCCACCCGCCCTGCGCAGCGTCTGACGGACGCGCGCCAGATAAAGCACGTCCGATGTCAACACGCCAAGCCACGCCTCGTGCTCATCACGATCAAGCAGCTCGGCCTCGTGAAAAAGGAAATCTTCGATTTCGTCCCGCACGTCGCGCGAAACGCTGGCAGCACGAGACGACTCCTGTGGCAGCGTTGACGTCATACGTTCTCATCCCTTCTCGGAGTGGCCATATAGTCGAAGTACTGTTTCCAGTACTCGCGCTGATTTTGCTCGGCGTAGCCACTCGCCAACGGTCGTCCCGGACCCAGCCACGTGGGATCAGGCGCCAAATTGTCCAATCCCATCTCGAGGTTCAGCTCGATTCCGCCGGCCAACTCGCCCCGCGTTCCCTTGGTGATGGCCTGAAATATTTCAGCATCATCCTGCTCGAAAACACCTGCCACCCCGAACGTGCGAACATAAGTCTCAAACGACTGCTGCTTGAAATCCTCTGGCGCACTGCGCTCCACGAAAAACCAGGACCACACCTCCATCCGACCCGCGTCAAGTGGGCGCCACTGCCGCAACGTCAAGATGGGGACCGGCATGGACTGTCCGTCCTTGGCGATGAAGGCGTTCAAGAAGGACAAATTCGGGAAGACGTTGCCATGAATGAACATGGTCCGTTTCAACATCTCGCCATGCACCTCGTCCTCATAACCCTGACTCAGGCGGGCCACGATCTCCTCGGGATACCCCATATACGGCGGTGCCGGTATGCCCGGCGGCGCGCCCAAAACTCCTGCGCCGTGCCCGCCCGACAGACTCACATGGGCCGGTGAAACAGCCACATTGTCGGGCGGCAACAACCCCAATTCGCACATCGAGCGGTGAGTCATCACCGTGTGATAACCATCGCCGACAAAGTTATCGGCGCCTGTCTTCCAGTTCGCATCGATAACCCACCGCTGAGGCGCCCCCCATGCCTGAACACCTTCCGGGCTCTTCTTCATCATCAGATCGATGTACCAGCGCATATCTCCGAGATACTCATCTAGCCCCGGTGCCTCGTCCGAGACGCACCCGAACACAAGGCCCGCATACGAATCCAGCATTGGCACGGCGCGCAGCCCCAGCCGACTCTTGTCGAACGCCGCGCCGTAGACGGCTTGCTGTGCAGGAATCGCGATCAGATCGCCGTTGTTCCGATATGTCCACCCGTGGTACGGACACTGAAATGCCGATTCATTCCCAGCTTCGGTTCGGCACACCAGCGTGCCACGGTGCCGGCATGAGTTAGACATCGCCCGGACCGTCATATCCTGCTGGCGCGCAACGATAATCGAGTTGTCGGCGATATAACGCACCACATAATCGCCCGCGTTGGGAATCTCATCCTCATGGCACAGAAATTGCCACGTTCTTCCAAAGACCCGGGCTATCTCGAGCTTATACAGGGCTTCATTAGCGATCAGAGACGCGGGAAGGCGACCCTTGAGGACTGAGCCCCGCGCATTCTCCAACAGTCTCATGGTCTTCGCATCAAGGGCCATCGATGTCACTTCGGCGCACCTTACCTATCGATATGCGCCCGAAAAGGGCGTAGTTAGTGGCGACTTCATAGTGATGTAGGTAACAGTTGGAGCTTACACAGGATGACAACTGTCTGCAAGCTATAATTTAGGGCGTCGCGGTACCTGTACGTGCTGACGTCCAGGATCCAATCCCACGGACCGGCCCGGCAATCCGACATGCGGGTACACGAGATAGACACTCTCGACAAGCGAGCACGTCGATCTATTGGCAACCAGGCCCCGCCATCGACCGCGCTACACCCCCAGTCGTATCCCCGTCAGATCGCAGTTCCCGACACCGACGCCGAGGTGGTGATTGTCACCGTCCACGCGAGCATCGAGGTGGCGGAAAAGAAATGCGAATCAGCAGCCAGACTCACTGTCAGCAACGCGATCTCGGAGCTGTCCACGCGAGTGAGCGCCGATTTTGCCTGTCAGCTCTCGCAGCACCGTCAGTTCGTTATTGTCCAGCGCCGCAACCGCTTCGGGCGCCGGGTCGTCGATCGCATTGATCGTAGCCACCATCGCCCAGCCGCCGTCAGTCAGCCATACCATCTTGCGTCGCCGGTTGTCGGCAACCATCTGGCGCATCACCAGGCCGCGGTCCTCCAGATCGTTGACGGCCACCGTGGCGGCGGGTGCGTCTATGGCCACGGCGCGCGCGACCTCTGTGAGGGTCATCGACCCACGAGCCAGTCGGAGCAGGATCCGGATACGGCTGAACGGTAGACCCGTCCGGTCGACAGCCGCTCGCCTCCAGCTGCCACTGTTGTCGGCGACCAGCGCGGCCATCCCCCGCCATACCTCATCCGCCAGCGAATTACGCGACACCGGTAGCCTCCCGTCGCGGGTCGCCTCCCGCGATCAGCGGCGCTAGCTTTTCAGCCGAGCGCAGCGCGCGTCCCGACGTCGAGTAGACGCCGATCGCAAAGATCAGCACACCGACTCCAGCGAACACTAGCCACAGCGGCCGAGCGGCGGCCGCGAAGTCGACCTTGGCGTCGCCGAGTGCCGGGCTCACGACTGAACCGCAAAGGGCCACACCGATGCTCACGCCCACCTGTCGACTGGTCGATGCGACTGCCGAGGCCGCACCGGCACGGTCGGTCGGCATACCGCTGACGGCCGTGTTCGTGATCGGTGCGTTCACCATCGAAGTACCAACGCCGATGATCCCGAAGGCGACCAGAAGCTGCCATAGCGCAGTAGCGTCGCTCGACTTTGCCAGCATTAGCGTGCCGGCAGTGATGAACACCCCGGCGATCATCAGCGACGGTCTGGCACCGAATCGCCCCACCAGCCGACCAGAGACAGGCGAGAAGATGAGTGCGGTACCGGCGACGGGCAGAAACATCAGCCCGGTGTGGACTGCCGAGAGCCCGCGCTCCCCTTGCAAATACAGCGACATCATGAACAGAAACGCGCCCCACAACGCGAACGCGCATACAGCGATAGCCGTCGCCGAAGAGAAGGGGATGCTGCGGAAGAATCGCAGGTCGACGAACGGGTCGAGGCGGCCTGACTCGTAGCGCAGGAACAGCGTGAACGCCAGCGCTGCAAGACAACCGATAACGGAAACGCGGGTGTCGGTCCAGCCCATCTCTGGCCCTTCGATGAGCACGAACACTAGTCCGAAGAGGAAGGCCATGCCCAGGGCCAGCCCAATCACGTCGACATGTCGCATGGTGGCCGAGTTGGATTCCGGAACGAAGATCGCGGTCAACATTATCGCCAGCAAGCAGATCGGCACGTTGATCCAGAACACTGCGCGCCAATCGACATACTCGATGAGCAATCCGCCCACGATCGGACCGAATGCCATCGAGATGCCAACGACGCCGCCCCATATGCCGATTACTCGCGCGCGCTCCACCTTGCCCGTAAACACTTGCGTGACGATCGACAACGCAGCGGGGGTGAGCATCGAACCGCCAATGGCCTGCAGGAAGCGCGCGCCGATCAACGTCTCGACATTAGGGGCCGCGCTGCACACCAGCGAGGCCAATGCGAAGACCGTCAACCCGATCTGGAATATGCGCCGCCGGCCGAATCGGTCGGCCATGGCACCCGCGAGCAGCAAGAGCGAGGCGATCATCAAGGTGTAAATGTCAAAGACCCATTGCATTTGCGCAGGCGACGCCGATAGGCCGGCGCGGATGCTTGGGATTGCGACGTTGACGATGGTCGCGTCCAGCGAGACGATGAGAACACTCATGCAGCAGGACGCCAAGACGATGGCCTTGCGCCGCGCGCTCGGCGCTCCGACTTCATTCACGCGGCTGTTCGACCACGTCGGCGTGGCCGACGACAAACTCGTCGCCAACCGCGTTGATGTGCAACGTATTTAGCCACCCGTTCACCGGGTCCGAACGCTACGACGACCGACTGTGGCCGGCAATCACAGGAAGCTAGTCCAAGGTGACGGTTACGGCTTTGACTTGCGTATAGGATAGCAATTCCTCCGTGGACTCTTCGGATCCAACGCCTGATGATTTCCGGCCGCCGAATGGCAACCCCCAGTAGTGGCGTGCACTGCCGTTTATCCATACGTAGCCGGCATCAAGCTCGCCAGCCATGCGATGGGCTTGGCGCAGGTCGTTGGTCCACACCGCCGCTGTCAATCCGAAGTCGACGCCATTGGCGACTTCGACCGCCTCGGCCTCGTCACGGACTGTTAGCACCGAAAGAACAGGCCCGAATATTTCGTCGCGGGCGACGGCGGCCTGCGGCGTCACGTCGCCCAACACGGTCGGAGCGACATACCAGCCTTTATCGCCAACGCCCTCCGCACGCCCTCCCCCCGTGAGTACGCTGGCGCCGGCCGCCCGTCCTGATTCGATGGCCCGCAACGACTTCGCGTATTGCGCTTGGTCGATGACAGGTCCCATGTCTGTGCCCTCAGCGAGCGGGTGGCCCACCTTGATGGCAGCGACCTGATCTACGACCGAATTGATGACCTCGTCAGCGATCGACTCGTGCAGCAGCAGTCTGCTTGTCGATCCACAGGATTGGCCCGCGGTGGTGGTGAAGTTCATCCCGGCGACGGCGCTTTTCGCCGCCGCTTCAAGATCGGCGTCCGGCATGACGATCATGGGGTTCTTGCCGCCGAGTTCGAGCGTGACGTATTTGACGCCGTGCTCTGCAGCCAACCGCTGGATATGCCTACCCGTGCCAGGGGATCCGATGAAGCCGATTCGCCGGACCAATGGATGAGTGACCAGCGCGGCGCCGGCAGTTGCGCCACGCCCGGTTACGACCCCAAACAGGCCCTCTGGCAACACTTCCCTCGCCAACTCGGCGAGGCGGATGGCCGAGAGCGGGGTTTGATCGGGAGCTTTCAACACCACGGCGTTTCCCGCCATGAGTGGAGCAGCGATCTTAGATCCTGCGAACAGAACAGGATGATTGAAGGGCACGATGCGAGCGACCACGCCATAGGGCTGCTGCAGCGTGTAGTGGAGGTTCGCGGAGAGTGGAATAGTACGTCCGCCGATATCAAGTGCGGCGTCTGCCATCAGCTCGAGCACTTCGCCCGCCCAGTTCACATCGTCGCGCATCGCGGGCAGGGGAAAGCCACCGTCAATCGCGTCGAGCAGCGCGAGTTCTTCGGCGTGTTCTCGCATGAGTGTCGCCAAAGCTCGCAGCATGGTGCCGCGCTGCCGCGGCGTCCGCAGTGCCCAGTCACGTTGGGCAGCATGCGCAATCGCCACCACCTGGTCGACATCTTCGGCGTTGCAGTCCGGCACCTGTGTCAATACGCCCCCGGTACACGGGTCGTCCACGTCGTAGACGCCATCGGTCGCCAACGTCGCACCACCTAGCGGAAGCGTCCACGTCCTCTCGACTGCCCTCAGCGCGTCGTCGATCACGGCATCTCCTTTAACCACACAGCACGCGGCTGCGACTCGCGGCCCACTGTTTTCTTTCCAATGGACACCTCCTCCGCAAAGCAGAGAGTCTAACTTACTGCGCCCGAGCTATCCAGGGGTCGTGCATGCCGGTCCGCTCTATCACCGCACGGTTCTAAAGAACGCGCGGACATCTTCGACGAAGAGGTCCGGTTGCTCGAACGCGGCGAAGTGCCCGCCGCGCGGCATGGTCGTCCAATGGGTGATGTTGTAACTCGGCTCGCACCAGCTTCGTGTTACGCGCAGAACCTCCTTCGGGAAGGCCGCAATGCCGGTCGGTATTTCGACACGACCTATCGCGCCCAAGTGCTTGAAGCTCTCCCAATACAACCGCGCCGAGGAAGCGCCGGTGTTGGTCGCCCAGTACATCATGACGTTGTCGAGGAGCTCATCGCGGTGGAGCACGTTCTCGGGGTTGCCGTCGCAGTCCATCCACGCCCAGAATTTCTCGACGATCCAGGCCAATTGTCCGACTGGCGAATCGGCCAGCCCGTACCCGACGGTCTGTGGCCGGGTGGACTGCTGCTCGGAATAGCCCGTGCCCCAACGCTGGTGGTGCGTCAATGCGGCCAGCGCCTCCCGCTCTTCCTCCGACGAATCGGCGATGTCCCCCGCCGGAGGATAAGCGATCGGCATGTTCAGATGGATGGCGGCGCAGTGGCCGCGGTGGCGGCCCATCTGGGTGGTGACGGCTGCGCCCCAATCGCCGCCTTGGGCGCCGTAGCGCGCGTAGCCGAGGCGCAGCATGAGCGTCTCCCATGCCTGCGCGATCTTGTCCACACCCCACCCGTGGCGGATGGGCCTGCCGGAGAAGCCGTATCCGGGAAGCGACGGACAGACGACGTGGAAGGCGTCCTCCACCTGTCCCCCGTGGGCAGTCGGATTGGTCAGCGGCTCAATCACTTTGTGAAACTCGACGATTGAGCCGGGCCAGCCGTGGGTGATGAGCAGCGGGAAAGCGTCTTGGTGCGGGGATCGCTGGTGGATGAAATGGATGTCCAAGCCATCGATTTCGGTGATGAACTGAGCGAATCGGTTGAGCGCGGCTTCACGCGACCGCCAGTCGTATCCGCTCGCCCAGTATTCGGCCAGTTCCCGGGTGTAACCCAACGGGATGCCCTGGCTCCAGTCCGCTACGCATTCAGCTTCCGGCCAACGGGTCTGTGACAAACGCGTTCGCAGATCATCGAGAACTTCATCGGCAACGTCGATGCGAAACGGTCTCACCGCGGGTCGGGCACTCAAGGCTGCTCCTCACACGCTGCCTGCGGCTCGCGGGCAGCCGCGGCCGTGTCTGGAATACTGCTCATATCGGCTCGAAACCCGATATCAGCCAACGGTTTCCGACTCTGTCGAGGGTCACCCGAACGACGGAGTCAGTATCTGTCGGCGCGTCATTGCCCACTACGGTGGTTTGGTCGACGAACACCAGCACTACGGCATGGTTTTCACTGGCGGAGACGGAGGCGGCACCAGTCACCTTGGCGGTGGCCGAGATTCGTTTCTGCTGTGCTCCAGGAATCACGACATCATCAGTCAACGAGGTGTATGAATCGCGAAACGGCCCTGTCAGTCCCTCGCGCGCAGCCTTCAGCTTCGCGGTTGCCGTGTCAGGTGCGTAGGAGAGCATCGCGACCGTCGCTTCGGTTGCGATCTGAGCGGTTTGCGCCCGAGCGCGGTCGGCATCATCGGCGGTCGCTTCCTGGTATTTGAAGTAGCCCGCGCCGAGCGCCAACAGCAGGGCGACAGCCGGCAACACCCAGAATCCGAGCACGCGCACGATGTTGCCGCGACGTCTGCCTGGTGTGGCGCCATCGTGGGTGTCCTCGCATTCTGGGGCGACGCCGGCAGCCTGATCGTCGCACTCGACTTTCCCTGGTGAGTTCGTCATGCCACGAACTCCACGTCAGAGACCTTCGCGTCGTTGCCGACTTTCTGCACCGTGACGCGCATTCGCCATGTTCGGGGTTCGCGATCTGGCCCCTCGCCGACAGTGGTCTTCACGTTGACAGCGACCAGCACCTGGGCCGTGTCACGGGACTGCGACTCCAAGCCGGCCTCGGTGATGGTGCCCTCCGATTTCGACTTCACCTTGTTGACCACATCGATGAATGGTTGTGACCGCTGGGCGAACTCGTCGTAGAACTTGCCTGTGGCTGAGTCGAGAATGCGCTTCACATCGGCGTCTGCGTGCTGCCAGTCGATCGTGGTCAGATTCAGTGCGCCTTGACGTCCGACCTGCACGAACAGCTGGCGCTGTTCGAAGGCCTGATGCGCTTGGTAGGCCCGGTAGCCCAGCCAACCGGTCAGTGCGGCCAACGTCACGACCGCTACCAACCCCATCACGAGCCCCAGTCGCTGCGGCGGCATTGGGCTTCGCCAGGCGCGCGTGGCGACCCGCGACAGTTCGTCGTTGACACCTTCGGGCGGGTCGCCGCCGCTGGCATCCGTCCTGTCAGCGCCCATTTCGGGGGCGACATCGACGGTGTCATCAGGGGCAGGCGAGGGCGGTGTGTGGTCGTCGCGGACGGGTTCGTCGGTATCCCCGGTGGTTTGCGTTGTCACGGTTCACCGTCCTTTGGCGGAAGCAGCATGTCCTGCCAGGTGTGCTGCCCGGCAGCGTTCCGAGCCAGATCCGCTTGCCGGTACTGTTTGCCATCCGGTCCGATGTAAATGCCGGTGCTCGGGTCGTACTCGGCGACCGCAATCGGGGCGGTCACCGGTACCGAGGTGGGCGGCGGCGTTCCTGGCGGCGGCTGCGGAACTGGCTGACCGGACAGCGTCGCGTTCGGGTCGCCTTTCCAGTTGGCGCCGTCGTTGAGAGGTACGTAGTTTTCGTCGCTTTCGCACATCTTCACCGTCGGCGCCCGCTTTCCCGGTCGTGTTTCACAGGGCAGGTTGCGGGCGCCGCGAACGTTCGTGAGGCCGGAATCCTGTGGTATCCGGCAGTACAAGTCACCGGCCGGTTTCGGTGGGTAATCGACCTCAGACATTGCGCGTTGCTGTTGGGCGGGGAGGTATCCCGTTCTGCATGGCGGGGGCACATTGAGGTTCAGGTTGAAGGACAGGAACACGCCCTTGTAGTCCTGTTTGGTGTTTCGGTTGGCCAGCGCGGCACCCTGGAGGCCGGCGATCTCGATCGGATACAGGGCGAGGATCTGCTCGAGGTTGGGTTGATAGGTGAGCGCCACTTGGCCGAGGCTGACCAGATTGGTCAGCAGGATGGGCAGGGTGGGCTGTACGCGGTCGACCAGCTGACGTACCTGGTCTGCGGCGGGGGGCCCGTTGACCAGTAAGCCCTTTACCGAATCATCCTGGAGCTGTAGTTGATTGGTGATTTGAGCGAGGTTGGCCGCCCAGGTGTGGATGGAGTCGGAGGTTTCGGTCTGGGTGTCCAAGACCGGTTTGGACTGATCGATGAGGGTGGTCAGCGCAGGCAGGTTGTTGCGCGCATCGATGGCCAGCGTTGTGGCCCCCCGCGTCAGCCGTGAGAGCTCGGGGCCCAAGCCACCGAACGCCGTATAGGACTCGTCGATCACCGTTTTGAGGTTGTCGCGCGGGATCGCCTCGATACCGGTGTTGACAGCCCGCAGCAGTGCGTTGATGTCGGGGGGGACCGAGGTGCGGCCGGCTGGTATCACGTCGCCGTTCTTCAGCGGTGCGCCGTCGCCGCTTCGCGGTAGGAGTTCGACGAACAACTCGCCGACCGCAGTCTGGCTGTGCACCTGGGCGTCGAGGTCCGCCGGGATCTTGATGTCCGACTGCAGCGACAGCACCGCGTCGACTCCGGTGTCAGTCAGGCGGACGTCGGTGACCCGACCCACCGTAGTGCCCCGATACGTGACGTTGGCGTTGTCGTACAGACTCGCTGCGTCCGGCAGCTTCATTGTGACTTGGTAGCGGCCGATACCGAAGAGCAGGCTCGGCAGCCGGAGGTAGTAGAAGGCCATGGTTCCACCGGCCAACAGTGTCACCACCCCAAAGGCGGCCAGCTGCAACCGGACTCGTTTACTCAGATACATTACGGTCCTTGGTCCAACCGGTAGGGGGCGATCAGCGGATTTCGCGCGGTGTAGGGGCTAGGCAGTTGCCCGATCGTGCGGCCCCATTGCAGTTCCAGTTCGGTGAGTTTGCCCTCGAACCGGGTGCCGGTGAACAGCGCCGCGTCGATACGACTCAATGTCAAGTCCACGATGGTGGTGATGTTGGCGTAGTCACCGCGCCACCAATTGGTCAGGTTGTCCTTCACGAAGGGAACCGTGGTGAACAGGTTCAGTGAACGGGTCAGCGCAGGACCGGCGTTCGCGAGTGATTCCAATACCGGTCCCAGGTCGTTAAGGATCTGGATCAACGACTCTTTGGACTGGTTAACCGAGTCGGCGGCCAGCGCGCTGAATTTGCCGAGTTGGTCAACCGCCTCAACGAGCTTGTCGCGTTCGGCGTTGATTACCGCCAGCGCGTCGGGAATCGTTTCCAGGGCCTTGTCGATGACTGGTTTTTGTGCCGCGAACTGCGCGACCAGATGGTTGAGGCTTTCGGTGGCCGCGATGATGTCCCCGATTTGGCCGTTGATGTTGGCGGTGAAGATGTCCAGCTGTGAGAGCAGGCTGCGGAAGTCCTGCTCGCGGCCTCCCAACGCGGAGGTGAGTGCTGTGGTGATGTCCTGTACCTGCCCCACTCCGCCGCCGTTGAGCAGAAGTGATACCGACGCCAGGGTCTGTTCGGTGGACGGGTAGGCCCCAGCAGATGTCAGCGGGATCAGCGAACCGGCCCGAAGCTTTCCCGCCGGGCGAACATCGGTGGGGGGTGCCAACTCGACGTGCAGTGAGCCCAGCAGGCTGGTTTGACCCAACGACACGGTCGAGTTGGCGGGAAGCTCGACGTCGCCGTTGAGTGTGAGCGTGAGCAGCGCATGCCATCCTCGACGCTCGATCTTCGTGACCGTGCCCACGTTGACGTCGCCCACGCGGACACGCGAGTTCGGTTGAAGGTTTTCGACGTCGGGCATTTCGGCCTGGATCGTGTAGGAGCCCTGCCCGTGGCCCTGCGTTCCCGGCAGCCGAAAGGAGTTCAGGCCGCGAAAACCGCATCCCGACAGCGCGGCGATCGTCAGCGCGATCACCATCACCGCGACGCCGCGGGCGCAGCGCGTCCTCGTCACGAGCCGGCCCCGGGTGGAATGAGCATGCCGGGCAGCCCGGCGGCGGGATCGGTCTGCTGAGCCGACGGGCCGGGAACCGGCAGCGTGCCTTCGGCTGGTTGCGCCGGCTCGTCGAGGGGTGGCGGCGTGCTGTGGCCCGGCGGCGATGTGTCCGGCGCCGGTGAAGTCTGCGGCGGAACGTAGTCCGGGCGCATCCAGTCCTCACTGTAGGTGACTTCATTCGGCCGGGCGCTGGCCTGGACGAAGGGGTTGACACCGATCGGGGGGAAGTTGTACTGGCGGTTCTTGATGATCGGGGCCAAGTACTGGACACATAATTTCGCCGATTGTTCGTTGTTCAGTCGCGACGCGGCCTGTACTGCGCTGCACAGAAAGGTGATCGGATCCGCGAAGTTGGCGACGTTGAGTGCTCCGGTCAGCGTGCCCTGGGCGGGCTTGTAGAGGTTGGCGGCGTTGGACAACGTCGTCGGCGCGATGTGCAGCAGCTGTTTGATGTCGTCGATGCTGCCCGTCAGTGCCTGTGAGACTGACGTCAATTTGTCCGCTGTGGTACCGAGCGCGTCGCGGTTTGCGGAGACGAAGGCCGTCAGGTCACCGATTACGCCATTGAGGTCCTTGACGGCGTCACCGACTTCGGTGGGGTTGTTGGTCAGCAGCCCGGTGACCGAGGCGAGGTTCTGATTCAGCTGGCGTATCAGTACGGTGCTGTCCTGAAGTGCTGAGACGAGTGTCGCAAGATTCTTGACGCTGCTGAAGATGTCCGGGCTGTGGTCGGCGAGCGCAGACACCGACTGGGACAACCTGATGATCGCCTCGCGGATTGCTGGGCCTTGGCCGCGCAAGTTGTCGGCCGCGGTGTTGACCAGGGCGCCCAGCGTGCTGACCCCGCCGGGCTCGGTGGGCTGCAGCAATGTCGTCAGCCGTTCGAGCTGTTGGCGGAATTCGTCGAACTCCACTGGAACCGCGGTGCGGTCCCGGGGGATGACGGCGTTGTCCTGCAGCGCCGGGCCACCGGTGTAGCGGGGAGTCAATTGAATGGCGCGGGAGGTCACCAGCGTCGGCGACAGGATGACCGCTTTGGCATCGGCGGGCACCTTGTACTTGGCGTCGAACCAGAAGGCGATCTTGACTCGTGTGGGCTGCGGTTCGATGGAGTCGATCCCGCCTACCCGAACGCCCTTGATGCGGACATCGTCGCCGACGAACACCCCGTTGCTGTTTTCGAAGTAGGCGACGACGTGAACACGATCGACCTCGCGTGCCACACGCACCGCCGCAATCGACCCGCCCACGATGAGGCTCACCAAAACGATCGCCAGTCCGAGCTTGGTCCGAGAGTTCGTCATCGTCTGCCTTGGGGGATCGAGGAATCAGCCGGTCCGGGCGCGACTTCATCGGGCGCCGGCACGAAGAAGGGGCTTGGCGTCGGCGGCTGTGGGGCTTGCCGATCGAGTGCTGGCGGTGCCGGCGGACCCGGTGGGGGCCCACCTGGCGGAGGGGCCGGTGCCGGCTCGCGGTAGGGGTACCGGGGATCGCCCGGGTTTCCGGTGATCGCATCGGGCAGAGTCAATTTCGGTTCGCCACCCTGGCCGGTCCGCGGATAGGGAATCGGCAGTGCCGGGGTGCCGGGCTGGCCCACCTGGGGGTCGGTGCGCTGGGAAGGTAGGAGCACGTTGGGATCCAGACCGAGATCCGAGAACGCGGCATCGACGAACGGTTGAATGAACTGTCCGGGGACCAGGTTGGCGAGGTAGGCGTTGAAGAAGGGGCCGGCTGCGACGGTCTCGCCGAACTGCATCGCGTACGCCGCCAGTCCTTTGATGGACTCTTGGATCTCCACTTTCCGGTTGTCGAGGATCGTGAGAACCCCGTTGAGTTTGTCGAGTGCGGGTTTGAGCGTCGTCTTGTTTTCCGCGATGAACCCGGCGATCTGCCGACTGAGCAGCGAGATGTTCGTCGAGATCTCGTCCAGCGCCGCGCTTTGGGTGCGCAGCTGCGCCAACAACGCGTTGGTGTCGGAGATCAGGCGCACGATGTCATTGGTGCGTTCACCCAGGACGGTGGTCGCCTTGGCGGCGTTCGCGAGGAGTTCGCGCAACCGGGCATCGCGCTGGTTGAGCGTTTCCGCGAATCGGGCGACACCCGCGACGGCGAGCCGCAGGTCATCGGGGGTGTCTTGGAGGGTCTGGGACAGCACCGTCAGCGATGTGGACAGCTGGTCGGTGTCGAGACCGCTGATGGTGGTCGTGAGGTCCCCGATGGCGTCCGGCAATTGATACGGCGAGGTGGTCCGCTCGACGGGGATGGTGCCGGAGAGCGTCCCGGCGCCGCGGGTGGTGAGGTCGAGGACCTTGTTGCCGAGAACACTGGTCGTCCTGATCGCAGCCTCGCTACGGTCGCCCAACCGGATGCCTTCGGCCACCGTGAACGTGACCAGTACCCACTGCCCGTCGAGGGTGATGCTCTGCACTTGGCCGGCGGGAGCCCCCGATACCCGCACCGGGGCGCCGGTGGTCAGTCCGCCAGCCTCGTCGAAATACGCCGAATAGGTCTTCCCGGAGGAGACGAACGGCAGCTTGTGGTAGTTGAGCGCGCCGAGAACCAGGGCGGCGGTGGCCACAACCCCGATGGCCCCCATGACGATGAAGTTGCGCTCGCCGAAGGTCTTCATTTGGGTGTGCACCTGCCGCTGTCTTGTCCCGCCAACTTGATGTACACGGGTTGTCCGCCCTTTCCATTCACCTTCAGCAGCAGATCGCACAGGTAGAAGGCGAAGTAGTTGCCGTAGAGCCCCTGGCGCAGCAGCACACGGTAGGAGTCGGGCAATGTCTTGAGGAGGTTGTCGAAATAATCGCGCTCTGCGAGCACCGCGGTCGCGGTGCGATCGGTCTCGTGGACCGCTTTCTGCAGCGGTGGTCGTGCTTGTGCGAGGAGGTCGGCCACCGAGCGGGCAGCCTCGTTGGCGTAGGCCACTCCGTTGCTGATGTCCTGCTTGCGGGCTTGCAGTCCGTGCACGAGCTGCGACAGCGAGTCGATGGCCTTGCCGAATTGCTCGCTGTGCTCGCCCAGCGATCCGAGCACGGAGTTCAAGTTGACGATGGTTTGACCGATCAGCTGGTCCCGGTCGGCAAGCGTGTTCGTCAGCGCTGCGGTCTGAGACAATATGGAACCGATCGTGGCGCCTTGACCCTGAAAAGCTGCGATGAGTTGGCCGGTGAGCGCGTTCACCTGGGCGGGGTCCAGCGCGCGGAACAGTGGCCGGAACCCGCCGATCACGGCGTCAAGATCCAGTGCCGGCGCGGTGCGACTCAACGGGATCGTGTCGCCGGGCCGCAGTTTCTTGGTTCCGCCCGCGCCTTCCTCGATCGCCAGGTAGCGGTCCCCGATCAGGTTGTCGTACTTGATGACAGCCCTGCTGCCGTCGGTGAGTACCACGGAGTCGTCGGCCCCGAACTCGACCTGCACGGTGGAATCGTCTCGGACGGTGAGGTTCTTGACCTTGCCGACTTCCACACCGGCGATGCGGACGAAGTCTTGGCTTTTCAGTCCACTGACGTTGGTGAACACAGCGGTGTAGGTCTGCTCGCGATCGAAGCGCAGCTGCGCGAACACGGTGATGAGTGCGAATGCGCCGAGCGCGCACACGACCACGAAGATCCCGAGGCGCCACACGACGGCTGACACCTTATTTATCACGGCGGTGCTCCCCTCCGACGATTGCGGGCATGCGCCGACGATTTGCGTGTTCGGCGGTCACGGTGGTGTGGGTCCTGTGGGTCCTGGTGACGGCGCTGGCGGCACCCCTGGATAGAGGGGCGTTCCATCGGGGCCGTACTGAGGTGCGCCGTAGGGCGGCGCACCGGGGTAGGGCACGGGACCGGGCGCCGGGCCGCCTGGGTAGCGGATACTCGGCGGTTCAGGGACCGCCCGAGTATCCGGGAAGTAGTTGGCGTACCCGGGGAATCCGATGCCGGGATTGGGCCGCCAATCCAGTCCGGTGCCGAAGCCGGTGTTGGCGATCAGCTGTCTCACCGGGAAGTTCTTGGCGACGTCCGGCAGCGAGCCGCACCCGGGCTTGCCGCCTTCCCCGCCCTTGGCGGCGTCGATCGGCAGGTTGTCCGGATATCGGTACGGGTCGTATCCCGGCAACAGCTCAGCGTCCATGATGAGCGATTTGCCGTTTCCGCCGAGCATGTCGGCATAACCGTTGTCGAGGGTCGTCTTGGCGCCGACGAACAAGCAGGTGATCTCGGGGTTGTACTTCATCAGCAAGTTCGCCGTGGGTTCCAGCAGGTTGACCGCTTTCACCAGATTGTCTTTGCTGGGGCCCAGCAGGCCCACTCCGCTGCGCGACAGCCCCACGACGTTGAGGAGCAGCGCGTCGAGTTGCTGGGCATGCGTGGTGACCGTCACGCTCGTCGTGGTCCCGGCGGCCAGGGTGTCGATGATGTTCTTTGCCGCGGCGCTGTAGGTGTCGCTGACACCTTTGATCGCGCGGAAGTCCTCGCGCATCGTGTCGGTTCGTGGATTCAACTCCAGCAGAACCTCATTGCTCGCGGTGATCGCCTCACCGATCCTGTCACCTTGCCCCCTCACCCCTTCGGCGAGCGCACTGAGCACGGCGTTGAGCTTGAACGGGTCGATCTGTTTGATCAGCTCCACCACGTTCTGAAACACGGTGTTGACCTCGGTGGCGACGTTCTGCGATCGCAGCACTGCTCCCGCGGACAGCCGCTGCGGGCTGGGATCGGGCGGGTAGACAAGATCGACGAACTTCGCACCGAACAGGGAGATGGACTGGATGCGCGCCTCAACGTTGGCTGGGATGTACTGGATCTGCGCCGGGTCGATGTCCAGCTGGATGCGCGTGAAATCTCCGCCACTAATCGAGCTGACGTGCCCGACCTGCACACCGCGCATCTTGACCCGCGAGTTGGGCTCCAGCACCAGGCCCGATCGGTCCGCCGTCAATGTCACCGGCACCGTCGGGGTGAATGTGCCGCTGAACATGCCCAGACTCAGCACCACCGCCACGACGATGCCCACGACCAGGAACACCGCCCACCACTCGGAGGAGATCCGACGAGCGCCTGTTCCCTGTGTCACCGCGTCACCCCGCGAAGTTGAAGTTGCCGGTCTGGCCGTAGAGGGCCAGGGTGACCAGGAGAATCACCATTTGCGACGCGATCAGCGATGTCCGGGTGGCACGTCCGACCGCCTCGCCGACGCCCGCGGGTCCGCCGGTGGCGTTGAGGCCGTAATACGTGTGGATCAGCATGATCACCAGAACTTCGGCGACCGTGACGCCGAACGAGAAGAGCACGGCCTGCGGATCGAGAAAGGTGTCGAAGTAGTGGTCGAATACTCCGGAGCCCTGCCCGTAAAACACGGTGGTGATGACACGCACCGAGAAGAACGACATCAACAAAGCCACGCAATACAGCGGAACTACCACGATCATGCCGGCGACCACACGGGTTGACGCTAGGTAGGCGATCGGACGGATGCCCATCACCGCGAGCGCGTCGACCTCCTCGTTGATCTTCATCGCGCCCAGCTGCGCGGTGGTACCGGCACCAATCGTCGCAGCGAACGCGAAAGCCGAGCTGGCCGGAGTGACCAACCGAACGTTGACGAAGGCAGAGGTAAAACCCGCCAACGCTTCCACACCGACCTGAGACATCTGGTTGTAGGCCTGACTTGCCAAGGCGCCGCTCGTCGACAAGTTGAGGAAGGCAACCACCGCCACGGTGCCACCCACCACCGCCAGGGAGCCCGCGCCGAGACCGATCGCGGCGATCTGGCGCAGCAATTCAGCCCGGTAGATGCTCACCGCCTGCCCGATTGAGCCGATCGACTGAGCGTAGAAACGGGCCTGATCGCCGAGGTCCTTCCACCTGGCCCTCGCCCCGCTCAGCGCGCGAGCGGTACGAGGACGTCTCTGTCGTAACACGACGCTCGCGCTCACTTCGTAACCTCGAACCCGACCGCCGTGACGATGGCGTTGACGACGAACAGCAACAAGAACGCGATCACAACCGTCTCGTTGACCGCATTACCGACGCCGGCCGCGCCTTTTTGCACACGCAAGCCCTGGTAGCAGGCAATCAGACCTGCCACGAAACCGAATAACGTGGCCTTGACGAGAGAGACCAGGACATCGCTGAGGCCGGTGATCAGCGTCATGCTCGCGACGAACGACCCGGGTGTCACGTGCTGGAAGTAGACCGAAAAATAGAAAGCGCCTAGGAGGCCGGTCACGGTCACCACAGATGACAGCAGGACCGCGACCGTGGTCGTCGCCAGCACCCTGGGGACAACCAGGGAATGGATGGGGTCAAGGCCGAGGACCCGCATCGCATCGACTTCCTCACGGATGGTGCGCGACCCGAGATCGGCGCATATCGCCGAAGCGCCGGCACCCGCGACGACGAGGACGGTCACGAAGGGGCCGATCTGGTTGACCGCGCCCAATGCTGCGCCGGTCCCCGAGAAGTCGGCGGCACCGAATTCGCCGAGCAACGTGTTGAAGGTGAATGACGTCAGCACAACGAGGGGAATCGACAATGTCAGCGCGGGGACCATGGACACCCGCGCCACGAACCATGTTTGGAACAGAAACTCGCGCCACGGGAACGGTGGTTTGACCATCGCCACGAACATGTCCAGCGTCATCGCGTAGAGCCCGCCGATCACGCTGAGTGGTTTCAGCGCCTTGGTGTCTCCCCGCAGCACCGCCGGCAGTTCGCTGCTCTTGAAACGGAGCAATGGGTGTTTCATGCGAACATCAATTCCTTCTGATGTGCAGGAGACGCAGGTTGCGGCTCAGGCCGTTTAGCCGACAACAGTGGACTGCCACCCGGGACCTCCCGGGGTTCTCGGTGGCGATGTCGACGAGCGCCGCAAACGGCGAAGTGGCATCGCTCGTCGCCCTTCCGGCGCGCTGACTTCCGGTCATCTCGCGGCCTCGGATAGCGGCAGGAATACGGTTTCGGACGTCTCGTTGTCGCTCCGCAGCCCGATATCGAACCGAAGGCCGATCTCGTCGCGGGTAGCGATCATGGCTTGCCGCCGCTCGGCAGGCAGGCTGCCCAACAAAGGGTCTTTGGCGAGATGACAGCCCGGAAAGTAGGCACGGGTGATGAGCCAGTTGAGACGCACTTGGGCCAAAGTCGTCACGACGATAAACGGCGCGGCACCGGGTGTAGATGGCCGCGGCGCCACCATGCTGATGCTGAAACGACCCTGTTCGTCCGTGACTGCACGACCGCCGCCGGTGCCGGGCCGGCCGACGTACCCCAGCAGCGATCCACTCTTCGCCGGCGCAATGCCGTTGGCGTGAGCGTGCCAGATCTCCACGAGCGCATCGGGAACTCCTCGGCCGTCCCCACCGGTGACCACTCCGTGAAACTGAATGGCCGGGGACGAACCGGGCTGTACGGGGTCGGCCGCCCGTTCGAACGACGGAGCGCGGCCATCATCCGCTCCGAGGGGTTGGCAGGGGGTGGCTGCCAGCTTGGTAATCATCTGTGCCCCCGGCCATCTGGGGTCTGCCGTGTTTCGCCGGGAGTCCACATCGCGACCGCAGAAGCCACAGCTCAGTCCCCCCAGACGAGTCCGTCGACCTGTCCCACGAGACGAAGTCCGGCGCTCAGCACGGCCATGTGTGCCATGGCAACCTTGATCGGGCCGACGAACTTGATCTTCCGCGTCGCGATCGCGCCGGCTACGCCAACCTCGCCGTCCGCGACCCGGTGCCACACGACCGCTGTCGCGGTCAAGACGAAGTCGGGCTTGCGCCCCTCTATCGGGCGACCCCCATAGACGGCCTCACCGGCTTTGATCTCCAACTGCGACACCTGGTCGGTTTCGTCCTGGACGCGCCATTCGATAACCATGGTCAGGTCCTTGGCCCCGTCCCGGATCTCGGGCGAGCCGTTCCATAGATCGCGATAGGCCTTGGCCCACTCGGGCGACATCAACGCGACGGCACTCATCGACAGTTCATCTCCTTCATTTAATCCAGGTCAGACCGGGTACACCAGGTAACGCGGCGGGATGTTGTCGACCACCACGAACCTCGACTCGAATAGCGCGGTAGCTCCGTGGAGGACAACAATGTCGTCGCAGTGGCCGCTGACCAGGATTCCGGCCTCGCCGGAGGCGGCGGTATAGGCGACGAGGAGATTGGACCGCACCTTCCAGCGACCCTCGCCGAGCTCCCGCAATGCCGTGCGCTGCTGGATGTGCCGGGTGTCATAGGGCTCGACGGTGTCCGCCCAGACTTCCTCGATCATCTTTACGCGGTCGACCATCCGTTCCCGGCAGTCGTCCATCATGTACGCCAGCGGCAGCCCCTCGCGGACGTTCTCCATGGCGTGCACCTCGTAGGCGCACTCCCGCGCGAACAGGGCGAGCCACGCCGCGAAGTCCCGTTGGTCGACCGCGGCGGCATAGGCTCCGAATAGCTCGCCCACCAGGTAGGCGACGTGGAGCTGCCGATCTTCGACGCTCGAGGTCAGCAAAATTCCATCACCTCGCGATAGTGGGCCCACCAGCTTGTGTTGGCGACCTCGTCGTTCTGCGACGACTGCGACACCGGCCGGCCGACGCCGGCGACGAACCGCTGGTAGCCGCCGTCATGCGCCGTCGCCTGGACACGGTTGTAGACAGCGGCGTCCTCGATGCTGATGAAGCCGCTCGGCCCCAACAGGTTGGACGACTGCCGGACGCGGTGGCGCGTGTAGTCCTCGTCGTCACTGGCGTGGCCGAAAAACGCGTAGCGCACTTCGGTGCGATCTACCCCGAGCGGTCTTGCGTACCGAATGTTGATGGTGTCTACGTGGCGCACGATGCCGGTGACCGGCCGGAGCGCGACGACGCGAGCCCGGCTGTCCTCCCCTACACGGGTGACCACACTCGGGTCGGCTAGGAAGCCGTTGTCCACGTAAGGCTGCGAGTCATAAAGGATAGACATGTGACCGTAGGGCTCGGTAACCACGATATTGCCGTTCCCGCCCTGCCAATTGAGCAACTTGAACGCGCGGTGCAGCAGCGGCGCGTGGTAAGGATCGTTGTCGATATAGGTTTTCCAGTTGGTCTGGAACACCACCGTCTGGTAGCCGAGCAGCGTCAGATCGCCGTCATCGACCATGCAGTCGCTTAGTGTCGCGGCGGTGTCCCCCAGAAAGTCGTCGAACGCCGGCGGCTGCTCAGCCATGCTGACGAAGACCAGCCCCCACGATTCGACCGCGTGCACCTCCCGCAAGCCATAGTCCTGCTCGCGAAAGTCCGGGCGGAACTGCATGCGGCGGGGCGCGCCCGCGAACGCCCCGTTGTTGTCGAAGAGCCAGCGGTGATATGGGCACTCGAACCGCTCCGCCACACCGCACCGGCGTTGTTCCAGCAGCGTCCCGCGGTGCGCGCACGAGTTGACGAACACCCGGATGCGGTCGTCGGCACCGCGCACGACGAGAAGCGGCACATCGGCCAGCCATCTCGTTCGGAAGGAGTTGCGCTCGGGCAACTCGGCCCGGTGCGCGATCGGATGCCAGTACGGCCCGTAGAAGATCCTGTTGAGCTCTTCCTGGTAGACGTCCGGGTCGCTGAACACCTCTTTGGGGATGTCCGTGTCCGACGTGAAGCGCTTCCGGATGGCGGCCTGCGTACCGTCGAAGGCCAGTGTCGGTACACCATTCACAGCGCCGCTCCTTTCTCTGCGGTAACGATGTGAGTCACCGAGCCCAGGCCGTCGGCGAGCCTTGTCCAGGTTTTGCCCTCGTCCTCTGACATGTGCAGCTGCCCGCCGGTGGTGCCGTAATAGAGCCGGAGCCCGCCTCCGTCGACAACCTCTCCCTCCAGCGCCCAAACCATGTCGAACAGGCCAACCTCGCCGTTGGCGCCCAGCCTGGACCAGGTCATGCCGCCGTCGTCACTGCGGAAGAACCCCACGTCGGCACCACGGCGCCGACGCAGCTTGGACGGTGAGAGGAAGTAGACGTTGCCGTTGAGCGCGCCCAACACCAACAGGCGCACTGCGGCCCACTTCGGCGGAATACCGTCGGCGGCGGCCAGGAATATCACGTCGGGGTTGGCGGGATGCACGACGATCGCGTCTTCGGTGTAGATGCGCGCTCCGAGCCCGTCGTTCGACTGCACCCAGCTGGACCCACGGTCGGTGCTGCGGTAGACCCCCTTGCCGCCCCGATAGGGCTTGGTGTCCTGGCCTGTGGTCACTATCAGCCGGTCCGGAGCCCCGGGGTGCAGGACAACACGGTGGATGTCGTGACCAAGGCCGTCGACCTGCACCCACGTCTGCCCCTGGTCCTTGGTGACCAGGAGTGACCCGACCTCGATACCGGCGTAGACGACGTCCGCCTCTAGCGGGTGCACGGCAATGGTCCGGACGTGCGCGATTCCGGGACGGATCGGGAAGCTCCACCGTTTCGCTTCCGGTAAGCCAAGCAGATTCCCGCACTCGGTCCACGCCCCGTCGGCCCACCGCAGCAGGTGCGCCGGCTCCGTCCCGGCGTACAGTGCGCCGGGCGTGTGCGGGTCGAACGCCAGCGCGCGCACGTCGCGGTATGCCAGGCCGTCGCCGAGGTCTTTCCAATGGTCCGCGCCCGCCTCCGCCAGGAACACCCCCTGCTTGTATACGGCGGCGGCGACGGCGCTGTCGTGGGTAGCGATGGACATGACCTGCCCCGGCAGCTGGGGCCAGGCCCGGATCCTTCCATCGCCGGAAACGCTGAACACTCCCCGGCTCGTCGCTACGACGGGCACGGCGCGCCTTCCTTGCCCGTTTCGGGGGCGCCGCCGCGCTCAACCTTCGGCAGGAACGGTTCGGGGATCACCAGTTCATGGCTGACGACGATCGCGTCCACGTGGCAGTCGATCGCGCACAGCCGGCAGGAATGACAGTCATTCGGGTAGATGATCTTGGCCCGCCACTTGCTGGTGGCCCACGGATCGTCGCCCTCCACCAGCCGGATGACCCCCGTCGGACAACTGTCGATGCAGACGTTGCATCCGTCGCAGGTCTCCTCGTCGATACTCTCGATCACAGGACCGGCACCTCCTGGCGGTAGGACTCGGGCACGGTGTACGGACTCGGGTGTCGGCCCGGTGGAGCCTGGACCGGCCATGTTTGAATCGGCAGTTCACGCTCGCTGAACTCGAAGTCGAACTCGCCGCCGGCGCCGCGGCGGACGAGCAGCCATTTGAGCCACTCGTCGTTGTCGGCGTACGGGTAATCGACCCTGAACAGCTCGCCGCGGCTCTCCGTTCGCCGCTTCATCGCCTCGCAGGTGATGATTGCCAGCGTCAGGTAGGCGCGGACCTCGTGTGCCTTCTTGAGCTCCTGATAATCCGGCGCGAAGACATAGCGCAACACCCGGTCGCGGATCCGGTAGAGCTCGGTGAGCGTCTCGTCGATTCGTGCCTCCGACTTGAACAGAGCAAACGCCGGGTTTGCCGTCGCCTCGCCGATGGCCTTCCACACGTCGACCGGCCGGACCTGCCGCAGCCGACGCATCGGCGCGAAATACCCCGCCAAGCTCTCCCGCGCCTGCTCCTGCCACACACTGGGCGGCGTGGTGCTGCCGCCAAGCGCGGCAGCGGCGGTGCCCGCGCGGTATCCGGCAACCGCGGAGAAGCTGGAGATGCCGCTGCCGGAGATTCCCGACATCAGATGCGGACACGCCGTGCCATAACCCACCGCGAACAAGCCCGGCACGGTGGTAGCGCCGTCCAGGTCGATCGTGGGACCGCTGGTGCTGCTCGTGCCGAGCACGATGAATGGAGTCACCTCGAGCAGATCAGTTCCGGGGTCGACGTCAAACTCGGTGAACGCCCGCCGCACCGTCGGTGACACCTCGTAGAGCACGTCGAGATCGGCCTGCGCGACATGGCGCAGGTCGAGATAGCAGGGACCGCGGCCCTCCACCATCTCGGTCATGATCGACCGCGCGATGGTGAACAAACCTCCCTTATCTCCCCAAATCGGGTCATAGCGGTCCATGAAGTACTCGCCCGCGGCGTTGCAGAATTTGCCGCCGATACCTTGGATCTTGGCCTGGCCGGGCGTGAAGAACGACCGGTTGAAGTAACTCCAGGCGGCGAACTGGCCGAACTCCATGCCGGCGAATTCGGCGCCCACCCGCCACGCGGCGACGTGCCCCTCCCCGCTGCAATGGTCGGCGAACGCATAGTGCAGCTTCGGATACCAGGGTCCGGTGTTGAGGACAACGGCGCCCGCGGTGAATATGTGGCGCTCACCGGTGACCACGTTGACCCCCACGGCACCACATACCGCGCCGGTGGTCGGCCGTCGCCCGTCGGTGGTTAGCAGATCGATCACATCCACCCGTTCGTACAGGCGCACCCCCGCGGCCTTCATCCGCTCCTTGAGGATCTCCATACAGACGCGCCCATCCACACCCAGCGTCGTACCAAGATTGTGGCCGCGGACCGTGACGTACTTCAGCGACCCGTCCTCATGAGTGGAATAGGGCACACCCCACTCGATCTGCTCGTTAATGCGGTCATACGCCTCGGTGATGTACTGCTCAACCCAGTCCTGATCGGCCAGGTAGTTGCTGCCCACCACGAACTCGCGCATCCACTCGACCATCTCCTCCCCCTCGAGCCGGTGATCGGGCGCGTACTGGCTGTGCACATAAGTCATCGGTCCCGCCCGAGATACCACCGCCTTCTCGACCAAGATCACCGACGAGCCCAACTCCGCGGCCCGCAACGCCGCTCGCGCCCCACCGATCCCGCCACCGACCACCAGGACGTCGCACTCTTGCACTGAAACTTTCGAATCACCGTTCACGCTCAGTTGACTCCTCTTCTCCCGCGTTCACACACTCACCACCGAGCACCCGAAAACCGCTACACACTTCTCCAGTCACGGCGTCACCAACACCTTGATCTGGTCCTCCCGCCCCTCCACCAGCGCAGCCAACCCATCCTCGATAGCGCTGCCCAGCGGCACCCGGGCGGTGATCTGCGGAGCGAGCGCGACTGTTCCGTCTGCCATCAGCGCGAGCACGGCGGGGAAGTCGTCGAACATGTCGTAACCGAAGACGAGCCGCAGCTGCGGCTCCTTGATCAAATGCTGGTTGACATCGAGCGAGGCTGTACCGGCCCACGACGACATCTCCATGAAGCGGCCCTGCTTGCGTAGGCAGTTCAGGCCCGTCGTGAACGCTTCGGCGCTGCCCGCCGCATGAAAGACGACATCCACACCGATGCCCCGGGTCTCCTCGAGGATCCGTGCGGTGGACTCGGGGTCACGCGAATCCAGTGCCACCGTGGCGCCCACGTCGCGGGCAAGGCGTCGGCGAATACCGCTCGGCTCCATGGCGTAGATCCGCGCGGCGCCGGCGGCGCGTGCGCACTGGATCACTGCCAGGCCGAGGGCCCCCGCCCCGAGGACCAGCACCGTCTCGCCGAGGAGCAGCTCCGCCCGGCGCACCGCGTGGAAGGCCACTGCGGTCGGCTCGGTCAGTGCGGCCTCCGCGATGTCTACCCCTTCGGGCACCCGGGTCGCGAGGCGAGACGGCACCGCGACGTAGCGTGCCAGTCCCCCGTTGCGGGTTAAGCCGATCCACTCCGGGCGCTGGCATAAGTGGTAGAGCGCACGGTGGCAGTAATGGCAGCTGTCGCAGAAATCCATCGGGATCACCACGGCGCCCTCGCCAATCCGAGACCGGTCGACACCAGAGCCGACCTCCACGATCCGGCCAGAGACCTCATGTCCGAGGACCACCGGTGGCTGCGAGAAGGTCGGCCCTGCCAGGTACTCGTGGAGATCGGTCCCGCACAGCCCGGTTGCCGCCACCTCGATGATGACTTCGCCGGCCTGCGGCGTCGGGTCCGGGACCGACTCCAGGCCGACGTCCTTGTTGCCTCGAAGGACAATCGCGTCCATCTTCAGATCACCCGGTCCTCTCGTCCGTCCCACGACGTCGGCGGTTCGGTGCCACGCTCACATGGCCTCGAAAGCCGGAAACCGAACGCCCGCGGTCATGCCGCCGTCCACCGGAAGCACGGCACCGGTGATGAACGACGCGTCGGGCGAGGCAAGGAACACGGCCGGGGCGGCGATCTCCTCGGGCTGCGCGAAACGTTGCATCACGCAGATGTCGGTCATCATCGAGGCGTGCTCGGGGTGCTCGGAGAGGAACCGTTCGATCCTCGGGGTGCGGGTGCCCCCGGGTGCGATCGCGTTCACGCGGATGTTGTCGCGCGCGAAGTCGAGGGCCATGTTCTTCGTGAGCAGAATGACCCCGCCCTTACTCGCGCTGTAGGCCGAGCACCTGTTCTCAGCGAGAATCCCTGCCGTCGACGCGACGTTGACGATCGCTCCGCCGCCGGCCGAGCGCAGCACGGGAATGACGGGTTTGGACATCTGAAAGACGCTGCCGAGGTTCGCGTCGAACTGGTCACGCCATTCCTCCTCGCTGATCTCCTCGACATTGCGGGGCAGACTGACGCCGACGACGTTGAACAGTGCGTCGAGGCGGCCGAATTCGGCTAATGCCCGCTCGACGACCCGGTTGGCGACATCACGGCGACAAACGTCGCCGGCCACGCCGCAGACCCGGGCGCCTGACGCGGCCAGTGCGGCCACGGCCGTCTCCAAGCCCGCCGTATCCGTGTCGGCCATTACGCAGCTTCCGCCGTCGCGGCACCAGCGCGTGGCAATCGCCGAACCAATCCCCGCCGCGGCCGCGGTGACGATCGCGACCCGGCCGGATCCAGTCTCCGCAACGCTCACGTGTGACCGATCGTCGAACCGACGCTCGTTGCCGCACCCATACTTGGGACGGTCACCATCAGGCGCGCCCGCGGGGCGCCGGGGGCTGGCTCATGTAGTCCAGCCATCTCGCCCAGAACCGCCGCTGGTTCTGCTCGGCGTAGCCGCTAGGGACGGCCTGACCCGGCCCCGGCCAGTCGGTAATCGGTGTCAGGTCCATGCCCATCTCGTAGTTCAGCAACCCGTCACCGGCGAAGGGACCCTGCACGGCCTCCGTGATGGCCTTCCAGGCCTCAGCGTCGTCTTGCTCGAACACGCCGGCGGGCCCGAAGTTGCGCACGTAGGACGCCTGGGACGCCTCTCGGAGCCACTCGGGTGCATCCCGCTCGACCAGGAACCAGGAAAGGACCTCCATCCGGTCATGAGAGAGCGGCCGCCACAGCCGGAAACTGACGAACGGGGTCGGCGGCGACATGTGGTCAGCCGCAATGGTCACGTTGATGAACGACAGGTTCGGGAAGACCGTCCCGTGGATGAAGGCCGACCGGCGGAAGAGTTCCTTATGCGCTGTGGTGGGATACGAGTCGGCCATCTGGTCCACAACCTCGTCGGGGTATCCCTCGTACTCGGGGAACTCCGCGAGCGTAGGGGGGAAGCCGAGCACACCGACGCCGTGGCCGTTCTGGAGCCCGATCTCGGCCGGTGCGCTCGCGAAGTTCGGATCACCGGGCGCCATGCCCAGCTCGATCATGGAGCGGTGAGCAAAGAGGGTGTGGTAGGAGTCGCCGACAAAATTGTCGGCGCCTGTCTTCCAGTTGGCCCCCATCACCCACCGGTGCGGCGCGCCAATTACCTCCATACCGCCCGCGGTCTTCTTTGCGATGAGGTCGAGGTAGAACGTCATGTCGCCGAGGTAGTCGCCCAGGCTCGGCGCCGCCGGATCGACGCTCCCGAAGATGAACCCCGCATAGGAATCGAGATGGGGGATGTGGCGTAGCCCCCACTTGGCCTTGTCAAAGCCGCCGGGATACGCCTCCTTCATAGCCGGCACGCCGACGAGGTCACCGGTATTGCTGTATACCCAGCCGTGGTAGGGGCACGTGAAGTGCGCGCTGTTGCCCGTCTCCGCTCGGCATACGAGGGTGCCGCGGTGTCGGCAAGAGTTCGACAGCGCCTGGATGCGGCCCGACTCGTCCCGACAGAGAATCACCGAGTCGGCCCCGATGTAGCGCACGACAAAGTCCCCGGAATTGGGCAACTCAGACTCGTGTCCGAGGAAAACCCATGCGCGGGCAAAGATCCGCTGCATCTCGACCGGATGTAGCGCCGGATCGCTGATGACCCGGGCGGGCAACCGCCCAACTGCGAGCGCCTCCGCTACGTCGCGCAGTGCACCCTGAAGGTAGGGATCGGTCGTGTCGGTCGTCTCGATTGTCTCGGCGCTCATGCGGTCAATCCCTTTCTGAAGACGGTGGATCCGGACGCGAGTTGAGGGCGAAGTACGCCAGCCCGGCTCAGAGGAACACCGAAAGGTTGTCGATCGGCAGCGTCGAGTGGTCGAGCAGAACCTCGCGCCGGGCTAGTCGCAGCGAACCGTCCGTCCGACGCAACACGTCGACACGTTCGGCCGACAGCAACTCCCATCGGCCGGAGTCTCCGCGGCTGCGGAAGAACAGCAGGTTCGAGCGCACAACCAATTCGTCTGCGTCCGACCCCGGGGATGTGCGGATGTTGGACACGAAGTGCCGGGTCCGTGACCGAGGAGACTCCGCCCAAGAGAAGTCGGTCTCCGAGCGCAGCACCCGCATTTCCAGGCCCGTGTAATCGTCGTCCCAGTGCGCGATCGCGCTCACCCAACCCGCGGCCTCGGTCCCTTCCCTGGTGGTGCGCACCGGCACCACGTAACGGATGTCGGGGTCGAGGAGGTCCAGCCAGTCCCGGAATTGCCCGCCATCGAGTAATTCCGCCTCTCGGAACATGAATGCCTGGACAGCATCGAGCGTGTCCCGATCGACCGTGACAGTGCCGCTCATCAGATGCCTCTCCTTGAAGGACTCCACCAGTGGACCGGAGTTATTCTGTCCAGCAGATATACCCTCCGCTGTAAGGAACAGTAAATCTCATGCCGCCGTAAGGTCAAGGGAATCGCCGATTTGAGGGCTCGTCGCGCACTTCGGGCGGCGCCTGGGCCCCCCGGTGGCCACGCCCGCGCGGAACTGACGCGCGGTAAGTCATTGCATGGCCGACCAACCCAGGCAGTGCACTTTGATCAAAGCCGCGTGCCTGAGTCCATTTCGCCAAAGATCCTGGCTAACGCCTGCAACGTTCTCGTGTGGTCGGGCCGGAGTAGCAAAAGCGTTCCTGGCCAACGCCTTAGGGCGTATCGCGGTGCGCAGGCATCACTGCGCGCACTTCACAAACCAGCCGACAAACTGTTCAGCGCGGCACGGCTGGACGGGAACCCATGAAGACAGTGCGCAACCTGTATCGCTTCGAGCTGTTGATCATCGACAAACACGCCAGCCACACGCATCGACGGTCATCACCTGCAAATATTGCCGGCAAAAGGGCCGTGTTTGATGTAGGTCGGTGGCGACAGTTGAGGAGTATCCGCCCACAACGTCCAGATGCATCGGCGCCAAGGAGTGGCGCCAGCCGCCTGACCTAGCGCAAGCGACTCAGTGATGAGCAATCACGTTGTCGTGGAGATGATTACGTTCGAACAGTGAGGTCCGCTGCACGATCAGGTGCCAGTTTCGGTCACGCGGCCCGCCTGGCCCGTGTGGTCATGATTGCTTCGAAATTCGGTCGGGGTCAACCGAGCAACCCATGGAGCCGACCATCTCGTGGTGGCCCAGGGATGCCCGAATCTCCTTGATCTGAACCGACATCCACGATCGTGTGCAGAATGCAGTCGGCCACCTCACCGCGGCGAGCCACCACATGATTCAGCGCGGAGGTCGCCAGTCGCGATTTCATCCGCGAATCCATTCAATACCGACGATGCGGTTGAAGAACACGTCCTTGATCGCGCACAGGTACAGCTTGCCCTCCCCCGCTGGGGTTCGGTGATGTCGGCCAACCACAACGTGTTTGGCGCAGCCGCGGTGAAGTCACTGTCAACTATCGTCCAGCTGCATCCCCCCGAAACCTGGCCCGCACAGGCTGGTCACGGCAGTCGATCTCGTGGCCGGGCTCAGGCCAGCGGCGGCCCGGGCGGGCCAGTGCGGCGGCTTATGGTCTGCAGTTCGGTATAGGCGTGCAGGCTGGCCGGGGAGAATTCGCGGCCCAACCCGCTCGCCTTCGCCCCACCGAACGGCGCGCGGGGGTCAAGGGAGGTGAAGGTGTGGCTGTTGATGAACACCGAGCCAGTGTCGAGCCGACGGCCGAGCAGGAAAGCGCGCTCTTCGTCCGAGGTCCAGATCGAGGCGGCCAGCCCATACTGCGACTGGTTCACAACTCTGATGACCTCGTCGAGCTCGTCATAGCGCAGCACCGGCACCACTGGGCCGAACTGCTCCTCTTCGACGATCGCCAGCCGGGGGTCGGCCTCGGTGATCACGCTGGGCATCATGAAGTGGCCATGCTCCCAGGCCGCCGTGTCCAGCCGCTGCCCGAGTGTGGTGACGGTCGCACCGCTCGCCCGTGCCTCTTCGACGATCTTCTCGACCATGCCTTTCTGCTCGGCGTTGTTGAGCGGACCCATGGTCGAGCGGGGATCGTCACCGGGTCCGACGACGATCTCGTCCACCGCCGCGTGGAACGCTTCGACGAAGCGGTCGTGGATGCGGGCCGGCACGTAGATCCGTTTGAGGCCGAAGCACACCTGGCCGGTGGTCCCGAAGGCGCCCTTCGCGATCTGCCGCATGGTTTCCGGCGAGAGGTCCACGTCGTCGAGGACGATCGCGGGGTCGTTCCCGCCAAGCTCCAGCGTCACCCGCTTGATGTCATGTGCGGCCGCGGCCATGACCTTGCGGCCAGTGGTGATGCCACCGGTGAAACCGATCTTGCGGATCAGCGGATGGCCGACCAGCGCCTCGCCGACCGCGTCGCCGCCGGTGACCATGTTGAGAACACCAGGCGGGAAGTGCTGTTGGAGGGCTCGGATGACCTCGCTGAGTACCAGGGGGGAGTTCTCCGAAGGCTTCAGGACGACAGTGTTGCCGGCGGCGAGCGCCGGAGCGATCTTCATGAACGACAAGACCACCGGGAAGTTCCAAGGCGTGACGGCGGCCACCGGCCCGATCGGGCGGCGCCGGATGAGCGTCGTGCCGCCGGTGTCCCGGATCTCTTGGTCCGCCAGCGTCTCGGCAGCGATGCCGGCGGTGTAGCCACAGATTCCCGAAGCGAACTCAAGGTCGATGTGCGACTCTTCGAGGATCTTGCCGTTCTCCCGGCTCAGGAGGGCTGCGCTTTCCTCCATCATGTTGTGGATCACGCCCGCGGCTGCAACCAGCGCGCCCTGACGTTCCTCCAGCGGCCGCGACGACCACTCCGGGAATGCCGTTGCGGCCGCCTCCACCGCCGCGTTGACTTGACTGGAGGTGGCGTCTGGGACCGACCCGAGCACCACTCGGGTGTCCGCCGGACTGACGACTTCGATCGTCCGGTCCGATGTCTCCTCGCGTCCGTCGATGATGAGTTTGGCGTTGATCACGCAGTCCTACCTTTCTCGGGGGTTTAGTAGCCGACGACCATGGGTTTCGAATCGTCCAGGAACGTCGGTATGGCTGTCGTGGGGTCGCCGAGTTGGATGGTGGCGGGAGGCTGGCCGCGTGGCGCCCGGCGACCACTCGCCCGTCAATTGTGAAATGCGATCGGATCGCTGTGTGAGGACATGTCGGCGTGGTCGTCTGCTCGGCTGATGGGATTTAGGACGACGCCGAATGTGGTTGTAGGTCAACAGCGATGGGTCGGTGTCGTCGCCGCCGCACTTTGTCGCCACCGTGCGCAGCCAGGACCACGAATCCTCGAACAAGTTCGAGGGCATTCCGTTCGACCGCGGCGGCGCGTTCGTCAAATCACACTCCTTGCATGCTCCAAAAGTGACAGTGGGCCATTCTGGCTAGCAGATGTGCCCTCCGCTATAAGGAACAGTAAATCGGTCCCCTGTCGTGGTCAAGCAATCTCGGTGAAACCACATGCGCGCATCAGCGGTGTGTCGAAGCGATGATCTTTTTCACGGCGAAAAAGGAGCATGAGATGGGGTTGTCGTGCGCATGGCCCACGGCTGTAACCGGTCGACGCCGCGAAGCGCCGGCAATTCGCAGGCGTTTCGGTGGTGATCAGATCAGGATGTTGGGTGCGCCGATCCCGAGCTGGCGATGCCATCCGCCGCGGCGGCCTCACGCGACAGGTGGTAGCGCTCTGCCAACCCTATCCAGTGCTGGCCGTACCGTTGCGCGGACTCGACGACGGTCTCCGGTATGTGGACGAAGGGCGGACGGGCCGCCCCGGCGTGCCCATAGCCCGCAGTGTCGATCGCTATTTTCCACCAGGCGGACTGCATAGCCTGGAACTCCTCCATGGTCAGGCCCAGTGTCCGAAAAGGGGCCTGCATCTGGTCGGCGATGGCTGCGGCTTCTGTCCAGTCGCCGCGCTGGCATGCGTCGCGCAGGGACAGCGCGGGCCAAGGGCCCATGCAGACGTCGATGCTCCAGGCGCCGGCAGCGCCGAACATCATCGCCGGGTACATCAACTGGTCCAAGACGAGGACCGACATCTTGTCCTCGACCGCCTTGATAGCGCCGATGACATTGAAAATATCCATCGACGTCTGCTTCAACGCGACAACGTTGCGAATCTGTGCCAACTCCCGAAAAGCGCCGGGTGGCAGCGTGATACGAAACGCGTGCGGATTCTGGTAGATCATGATCGCAAGCTCTGGTACCGCCTCGGCAAGATCCTTGTAGTACTGGACCGCGTTCTCCGGTGTCTGCGGCAGATACATGGGCGGTCCGCTCATGATCCCGTCTGCTCCGAGGTCGGCGATAAGCCGGGCGCGCCGGATCGAGTCGCGCGTGTTGAGCGTGCTGGCGCCGACGAACACGGGCACCCGTCGGTCCACTGTCTCCACCACCGTAGTGATGAGGGTCCGATACTCCTCGTCGTTGAGGGTATGCGACTCGCCGGCACTTCCTGTCGTGACGATGCCGTCCGCGCCGTCACGCACCAACCGGTCGACCAGGGACGACAGCGCGTCAGTGTCGATCGTGTTGACCGCGTTGACATCCGCTGCGTCCGGGGTCGAGCAGGCCGGTACAAACGCCCACAGCCCCCTCATATCGTTGGGAGAGAGCGCGGTAATCCGACTTGTCACGACAGTGTCCTATCTATGTTAAGGCGCCAAAAGGTGGATCCGTTGGACTTGCTTTTTCGTGGCGAAGGCTTCGCCACGGCTGACTATCTCGAGTGCTCTCGAGTTGTCGGCGCATACTCAGGACCCGTACTCGATGTCCAAACTGCTCTCGAGCTCTGAAAGCCGATCCTGGGCTTTTCCGATCGACATCATCTTCATCATGTTTCCGGTCGCCTTCATCTGGCCCGTCATGGCCGCGGTTTGGCCGTTGAGTGCACCCCGGGAAAGCTCGATGTTCGTTTCATAGGTGAGTTCGGCCTCCACGTCCGGCGTCCGCGGAGGGGCCCCGATGCCGACGGTGAGCGACCCGTCATCGAAATGCATGTAGTAGCTCTCACTCGACGGGCTCCCCGACACGGACACCCGCAGCACCACGTCATGTCCCTTCGCGGCTGTGCGGAACTTCTCGTCGGAATTGGCTGCGGCGGTCACCGCATCGGCCCACTCATCGGTCAGGAACTGAATCGCCATGCCGTCCTCATTTGTCGTTGTTGATTCGTTGGCGCATCTCGTCCGGCGCGCTCACGCTGTCGCGGCCTCGAGTGCCCCCGGCGGCGTCTGGGCCACCATCTGGTGGCCCCACACGCTCGGCGCCTCATACTGGGCGACCGTCCAGGTCTCGTCGTCGACGGTGGCCCCACCCCAGCCGTATTCGAGGTCGAACCCGCTCGGAGTGCGCACGTAAAACGAGACCATCCGGTCGTTCACGTGGCGCCCGAGGGTCATGCTCAGCGGGATGTTGCGCGACATACACAGGTCATAGGCAATGCCCACGTCATCGAATTCGGCCACCTCGACCATCACGTGGTGCAGTCCCCGGACGCCCGGCATCGGGGTCAGCGCGATGCTGTGGTGACGAGGGTTGCAGTGGTAGAACCACAGGTCGATGAAGGTGTAGATTTCGTCGCTCTTTTTGAACCCGAGTACATCTCGTAGGAACCTGTCGGCCTGCGCTAGGTCAGGTGTCGCCAGCACGACATGACCCAGACCCTGTGATCCGGTGAGGAATCTCGACATCGGCCGGCCTGGGTGAAATGACTTGGGCACGATCCGCTGTCCGTAGAACAGTTCATGTCGTAGCCCCGAAGGATCCGAAAGCGCAAGGAAGCCTAGGACTCCGCGGGCGGCGCGCTCCTCATCGCTTCCGACTTCGAAGGGGATCCCTCGCACGCGCAGGGCTTCACCGGCGGCCTCGAGCGCGTCCTCGCTGCCCACATCCCAACCCGCGTACAGCATGCGGTTGCGGTCTCCTTGATGCACGGCGATACGGTGGTCGGCGTCGTCCATTCTCAGCCGCACTGATCCGTCGTCGCGTTCGCTGGCTTGCATTCCGAGTACCTCGGGGCCGAATTCCAGCCATTCCTTCGCGTCGGGTGACGCAACGCCCAGATAGCCCAGCGATTTTACAAACATGTGCTGCTTCTCCCTGCAAATCAGACGGCCGCGATGGTCTCGGACGTTTCGGCGTAGCGCTGTTGCAATGCGGCCCATCTCTTGCCGGCCTCGCGGGCTCCGTCCAGATAGGACTCCGGCACTTCGGTGTAGGGCGGCCGGGTGGGCCCGGTGCGCATGAAGCCCGCCGCCCGGAACTGGGCGTTGTCAATCTGGATGCTGTATTTGAGGAATTCCGAGAAGTTCCCGCCCGGGTAAAGCGTCTCGAGAGCCGCCTCGAATTCGTCGGTCAGGGCCTGGCACTCGTCCCAGCGCTGGGCCCTGATCAGGTCTCGTAGGCGCGTCACGGGTGCTGGGCCGCAGGCCACGTTGCCGGACCAGCAGGCGGTGACCTCCTCTGGGAACAGCCGGGCGAAGTAGTACCAATCGGTCTCGAGCGGCAGCAGCCGCATGCGACCGCCCACCGCGCGGAGATCGGACATGAAGGCGGCGCCGCTGAGCAGCCCGAGATGCTTGGCGGCGACGAGCTGCGGTATTGCGCTGAGCGCCTTGTAGGCGGCCGATCCGATTTTCCCTTTGAAGGCACCCGGGTTGTCATAGGCCACCAGTGCCAAGTGCGGTAATGCCTCGGCCACGTCGCGGTAGAAGCGCACAATGCCTGCGTCATCGAGAGGGAGCCACATCGGACGCCCCACGAACAGGCCGTCGGCGCCGAGCTCGCCGAGTCGGTGACCCCTGGCGATCGTGTCGCGGGTGTTCAGCGTCGTTGCTCCGGCGAAGACGGGGATACGCCCTGCGACGGCCTCGACGACAGTGGCGACGAACCCTTGCAGCTCATCCCAGGTGAGCGAGGCGCATTCGCCGAATGTGCCAGTAGTCATAAGCACATCGACCCCGCCACGGACCATCGCATCGGCGAGCTTCGCCGCCTCATCGAGGTCTACCGAGTTTGCGGTGTCGACGCGGTCGGCCGTCGGAGTGGATGGCGTGGGAATGATGCCGACGACCCCCGTTACGTCATCGACGGTCAATTTTGTGGTCGTCACGTTTGCGCCCTTTCTTGCGTGGCGTTCAGCGAGCGCGGAGGTTCGCGGGGATCGAAGGAACTGGTTGCGTACCGACAGAGAGCTCGGGCTCTTCGTAGTAGAGATCCAGGGCTTTCAAAGTAGGGATGTCGTTTACCGAGAACAGGACCGCGTCGTGGGCCGACTGGTTGATGAAGTGGTGGGTGCTCCAGTTGGGCACTACGAAGCTGTCGTGCGGCCCCCAGTCGAGGTCTACCCCGTCAACGACCGTCGTCCCTTCGCCGCGTACAACGAAGTACACAGCGCTCGAGGTGTGGCGATGGGCTTCGGTCCGCTGGCCCGGCCGCAGCAGCTGGACCCAGCAGTCGAGTGTCGGCATCGTTGATCCGCCGGTGACCGGGTTCGCGTACCGCAGGACCACACCGTCGTAGGGACTGCCCGCAAGACCCGCCATGCGCTGAAGCTGCCGCTCAACGTCACGCCAGGGGTAGCGGAACGGGAAGTTGGCGGTCTTGACCTGCTCCCACGCCGGCCGCAGCAGCCCACCGCGATCGGCGAGGTGCTCCCCCGGGTTCTCGCGCTGAGGCTGCCGCTTCTCCCCAAAAGACTCGTAGAAGGGCACATTCAGCCCGAGCACCAGCCCGATATCCAGGACGTCGAGCCACACGACGTCGTCAGAGGTCGCGTTCTCGTGGTCGTGCCATGCCCAGCGGGGAGTCAGGACCAGGTCGTAGTCGTCCATCTGACACGGCTCGCCGTCCACCACCGTGACCAGACCGGGGCCGCCCTGAATGGCGAACCGCAATGCCGCCATGGTGTGACGGTGCGCGTAGGCGATCTCGCCCGGCCTGAGCATCTGCATGCCCATGTTCATTGTTTGAGTCGTTCCCCGGGCAGCCGGGTTGATGAAGGAGAGATTGCGTCGCGCAGTCAAACTCTCGGGCATCACGTCACACGACTTCACAAGCTTCGCGTGGACATCCTGCCACCGCCATAGGAATGGGACACCAGCGGGTTTGGGGCCGCCGACGACGCCTTCCAGCATCTCGTCATAGACCCATTGCCCCCGAAGATTGACCGCCTCGAGCTCGACGTCGAACTCCTGAAGTGTTGGAATCCCGGCGGTCGACATGGGCTACCCCTTTTCTGTCATCCAGAACAGCACTCTGGCAAAAAGAGATTAACGGCAACGGACGGATCTCGTCAATAGCGCTGACCGGTGCGCGAGGGCACTGTTCCTGCTGCGACTCAATTTCTGGCCTTCGTGTCTGAGAACGGCAGTGGAGACCCGCGGTAGCCGCCCCCGTCCCACAAAGCAGAGAGGTCATCTGTTCGGCGGAGATCCCGGCATCCGGGAAGCCCAGGCGCGCAGCCTCGCTTGGCGTCCAGCCCCTTTTTCAACATGAGGCTCGTCATCGTGGCGGGGTGCCCACGATATTCGTTGGGTTCGTCAAGGCCTCGAGCTTTGTCTGCAAGCTCTCGAGATTGCTTCCGGCCCGCAGTGCGCGCCTGCACTCGATCAGTGCGCGTGGCCAGTTGACGATCGCCGCGCCACTCAACTGTTGGTCGCCTTCGGTGTAGAGCGCTGCAAAGCGGTTGTCGTTCAGCGGGTCTCCGACAATGACATGGTCTCCGAGACCAGTGGTCCGGCCGGCGACCTGGATCTTCCAGTCGTACTGGTCGCTCCACACGTACTCAACCGGCTCGTAGGAGCGTAGATCTCGGGGATGCGTGATGTTGTGCGCGACGCAGGCGGCTTGGTCGACCGCGTTGGTCCAGTGTTCTATGCGCACCGCCCCGCCCCGGCCCCGGTGAAACCAACGCGACACGTCGCCGACTGCGTAGACGTTTTCAGTGGTGACGGCACGACAGTATTCGTCGCAGACTAGGCCGTCATCGATGACGAGTCCCGACGACGTCAGCCAGCCGTCATTGGGGACCGCCCCGATTCCGACCACCACCGTGGCGGCTTCCAGAACCGTGCCGTCTGTGAGGCGTACACGAAGATCTCCGGACTCGCCGTCGACGGCTTCGACGCCCGCGCCGAACCGCGTGCGCACGCCGTGGCGTCGGTGCAGATCCACGAACCGTCCACCGATCTCGGTGTTCAGCACCCGGCTCATCGGCACCGGCAGCGGGTCGACAACCGTGACTTCCAGACCGAGCGACCGCGCGGTCGACGTGACCTCCGCCCCGATGAATCCGCCCCCGATGACGACGAGATGGCCACCGGCGAGGAGATCGGCTCGTAACCGCAGACAGTCCTCTAGGGTGCGAAGCACATGGATGCCCGGTCCCTGACCCCATGGGGACGGCCGCGCGCTGGCGCCCGTAGCCACCACAAGCTGGTCGAAATGCAGCGGCTCATGGTCGGCGAGTTCCACCTGCCCGGCTGCCAAGTCCACTCGGATCGCACGGTGGCCGAGCCGAAGTTGGATGTGGTCGCGATCGGCATCTTCCTCGGTGAGTAGCGTCACGGCCGCAGCGTCGCTGGCGCCAGCGAGCAACGCCTTGGACAAGGGTGGCTTGTCGTAGGGCAGTACTGTCTCTTCGCCTACCAGAACGATGTCGCCGTCGAATCCTTCCGAGCGCAGCGATTGGGCCGTGCGGACTCCGCCAACAGAACTGCCGACGATGACAACCCGTGAGGTCATTCGTCAGCGACGTGCAGGGCGGCGACGGGACAGCTGCGTGCTGCCTCCTCGACTCGGACCCTGTCCTCCGTGGGGACCACCGTCTTTCGCGCCACGACGAGTCCTCGATCGTCGATGTCGAAGTAGTCCTCGGCGGCGATGACACAGTTCGCGTACCCCTGGCATGCTGTCCGGTCAGCCTTGATGACTCCGCCCATCTGTTCCTCTTCTCTTGTGTTCGCAGTGATTAGGCGCTGGTCGGCCGGGTGGCCCCGAGGCCGAAGCCGCCGTCGGGATGGATTGTCTCGCCGGTGATTCCGCGGGAGCGCTGCGAAGCGAGGAAGACGTAGCTCCAGGCGTGGTCGTCACCGGATAGGGCCACGCCCAGCGGTGTGCGCGCGGCGAGATCACGGGCCCGGTTCGGTGCCGCGTCCAGACGGCGGGTGCCGAGGTCAAGGCTGTCGAGTCCGCGCAGGTCGGTGTTCAACGTGCCTCCGGGCGCCACGCCGTTGACCCGGATCCTCGGCGCGAGTTCGTGAGCCAGCGCAGTGAGCAGGCCGCGCACCGCGAACTTCGAGGACACATACAGCATCCCGCCCCGTCCTGGATAAAACGACGACGTCGACTCGGTGAGCACGATCGAGGCGCCGTCCTCGGCCATGAGGGCCGGCACTGCGGCCTTGACCGAGTGAATATGGCTTAGGACGTTGATACGGAACATCTCGTCGAACGCTTCGTCGATCCGTTCGACGGGGATGTCCTGAACGCCGCGGTAGAAATCGAAGATCCCAACGCAGTTGACAAGGGTGTCGAGTCCGCCGAAAACGTCGACGGCGACCCGCACGGCTTCGTCGTTGGCATCGCGGGTGGTCGCGTCGCCCTCAATCACCGGAGTGTCGGGAAGCTGCTGGCGCAGCGCCGCGCATTTGTCGCTGTCGTGGTCGAGCGCGGCCACTTGGGCACCCTCGGCCAGAAACGCGTCGACGGTGGCCCGTCCGATACCCGAACCTGCCCCGACGATCAACGCGCGTTTGCCCGCCAGCCAGCCCGTCATGCATCGTCCCCCAGGATCAACGGCGCGTGTGCGTTTCCCACCATCGCCGCCAAGGTGGCAGGATTCTGCCAAGTCAGCGCCTCAGCCTCGAGGGCATCAAGCGACACCCACCGCCCCGATTTCGGTGACTGAATCAACAGACGTGCCCCATTGCGGGTGTCGACCCGACGCACGACGACCTCGGCGAATTCGTTGGCGATGCTGAGTGCGTGACCGGTCGCCCCGGGCATCCGGTCAGGCGGTAGTGCGTGCGCACCCTCGCCGGATCGGTTCGGGGTCATAAAAACACCGCCAGGTTCTGCATCCGCAGCACTGATTCATCGACGAAGATCGTCCGGCGGGCGAGTTTGAGGGCGTCCCCGTCGCGGCGTAGGAGATCTTCTCGCCCGCAGGAGACAAGTGTGGATTCGTTGACGTCGCCGCGACTGCGGAACAGCAGCTCAGCGCTGTCGACGATCAGGTGGTTGGCATCGTCGGCGAGAAACGTGCGCACATTGGTGATGAAGTGACGCAGCCGCGACGGGGGGTCCTCAGTCCAGGCATGCTCGGTCGCGAACCGGGCTACCCGGCGACTCAGGGAGTATTTGTTCTCGTCAAAATGCGCCATTCCCGGTGAGGTATCGAATCCGGCCCCCGCCGCGGTGGTGACCCGCACCGGCATCAGGTAATGAACGTCCTCGGTCAGCAGATCCAGCCAGGCCTCGTAATCTTGGGCGTCGAGAAGGTAAGCCTCGTTTACGAGGAACCGGTGCGCCTCAAGGTGACGAGCATCGTCGAACCATAGGGCGTCCCCGATTCGTTGATCGCGCGCAGCGTGCGCACCAAGCACCGGTGGCGGAATGTGCCGACCAGCGCCCTCGCGGCCGTCGACGCTCACAGTGTCACCGACGTCGGATCGGGCTCGGAGGCGCTACCGGCGCAGCGTTGGCCGTTGGTCTGCGTTATCGGCTCAATCCCGTGCGGGTTGTCGGTGAGCACCGTAGCGGGGTCGACGTGCAGTGGCGGCTTTTCCAGATAGTCGGCCCACAATCTCAGCAATTGCCGCTGATTATTTTCGTTGTAGCCGAGCTGGGCGTACCCCGGCCCGTGGAACTGAGCACTGGTGAGTTTGTCGACCACCGGCGTGTCATCTGCGAGCAGTCCCATCCGACTGTTCAGCCGCAGCCGGCGAGCCATCGACCCCCCAGCAGTGTTGGTCATCGAAACCCAGTTCTCAACATCGTCTTGTTCGAACATCCCCGTGGACCCAAAACACATCAGATAAGCCTTGTAGGAGTTCGCCTTGAACTCTGCCGGCGCATCAGAATCCACTGCAAACCACGACAGCACCTCGGTCTCCTTCTCACTGATCGGCTGCCACAGCCGAAGAGAAATGAAGGGCAAGACGTCATCGCCGTCCTCGACCTTGGGCCAGTTGTGCACGAAGCTGAGATTCGGAAAACACGTCGCCGCCGAGATCATGAAGCCGTCGGCACCTACCACCTGTTGCTGCCGCGCAGTCCAGGTCGCTCGTGCGCGATCGATCATCTCAGGCGGGTAACCGACGTAGTCCATCCGGTCCTCGAAGCTTCCTTCGGGCAGCTTGTAGGTGGTGCCCCCGCCTTTGTCCGCCCAGTATGTGGCGCCGTCTTTTCGCTTGTGGGCCTTGGGCTCCCGGAACAGACCGATCTCCACGACCGACGTGTGCGTCTGGGGGGTGTGATACATGTCCCCGGCAAAATTCTCCGCGGCGATCTTCCAGTTGGCCTTCACTCGCCAGCGCTGCGGGCCCCGCACCTCGAGGCCGTTGGGGCCCTGCTTGGTATAGAAATCGAGATAGAACTTGAAATCACCCAGATACTCCTCGAGCGACTCCGCATCCGGATCCATGGACAGGAAGATCAGCCCGTTATAGCTGGACACGCTCGGCGCAGGCAGCAGAGTTTGGCCCGACTTGTTGAACCCTGCGTCGCCCCCGTATGCCTCCTGGTGAAATGGCAGCCCGAGGATCCGGCCGTCGTTCCGATAAGTCCAACCGTGATACGGGCACCTGAAGTTCGACGCGTTGCCCATCTCCGCCCGACAGATCTGCATTCCCCGATGCAGGCACATATTGAACATCACGCGGACTTCGCCCGCCGAATCACGAGCAACGATGAATGAATCCTGCAGTACTCGCCGAACGACGTAATCCCCCGGCTGCGGAATCTCGGACTCGTGCGCCACGAACAACCACGCGCGGCTGAACAGCCGCTGCTTCTCGAGCTCAAAGATCTCGCTGTCGTTGTACACGTACGCAGGAATCATGCCCCGGCGCACATCCGCCAAGACTTCACTGTGATCCATCAAACGCCTACTCCCGTCGTTCGGCGAGGAGACCCGACCCGACCCACCCGAACCACGGGCCTTCACTGATAGGTGGAAGTCAACTCTGTACAGCAGAGATTATGGGGTTTTCTGCGCAGTGCAGTCAACCCTCACGGGCGCGTCGGCGCAGGCGCGGTTTCTCCACCGGCCGGACCGCCACGAGCGCGAAGGACGCCGACGACGGGTGAGGTGTGCTATGGAAAGTACTCGTGGCCCGAGAAATACGCAGCAAGTTCGACGTGGAGTTCACGAGCGCGTTTCGCATGATCGAGACCGTTAAGCCGATGACCCAACCGCCCGCGAGCCCGCTATCAAGGGGAGGCGTCCTGGGTGGCCAGGTAGCCTTCGCCGAACGCGAATGCACCCGAGGCTGAGCGGAACGATCCGGGCGGCGCTGACGATACTTGACTCCAGGTACCCGGGCTTCCGATCGCGCAAGAGTCACCAATTGCGCGGCAGGCCTCACTCGTTCCTCAGGGGAGGTACCCTTTCTGTCATGCAGAGACCGGCGCAAACGCGACAAATGGATCAACTCGGTACCGCTAAACCGCCTCAGTATCCGATCGAGTCTGTCGACAACGCTCTTCGCCTACTTCTACTCCTGGGTGAACGATCAGAGGTCCGTCTTACCGAGGCAAGCGTCTATCTAGACGTGGCATCGTCGACTGCGCATCGGCTGTTATCGATGCTTCAGTATCGCGGTTTCGTCCGCCAGGATCCGATCAGCAAGGCTTATCTGCCCGGACCGGCCTTGACCGGGGTGGCGTTCGCTGTTTTCGCCAGAATGGATATACCGCGCATCGCAGCTCCGATTCTGCGCCAGCTCAGCGATGCGCTGCAGGAAACAGTGCATATCGGGATGCTGGATGGCACGTCGGTCCGCTTCATCGCGGCGCTCGAGAGCCCGTCCGCCGTGCGGGTGGTATCGCGCCTGGGTAGGACCATGCCTGCACACTGCACGTCGACCGGTAAGGCCATGCTTGCCAACTTCTCCGATGAAGAGCTTCACAAACTGTACCCTGACCCAAATTTGGAACAACTCACCCAGAATTCAGTGAGCACCCTCACCCAGTTGTGCGCCGAGTTGGTAGAGGTCAGAAAGAGCGGTTTCGCGACCAGTAGGGAGGAAAGCGAAGAAGGTGTCGCATCCGTTGCTGTCGCCATACCTGCAAGAGGTCCCGACGTGAGGCTGGCACTAAATGCATCAGCGCCGAGCTATCGGTTACGGCCATCACATGTCCGCAAAGTAGCTGGCATCATCGGCGAAGCTGCCGCAGAGCTTGCTACTAAGCTGATCTAACTACATTGGCAAAGGAGATGTTCTGTGCCGAGTACCCCCGACCTGCCGGCGTTCGTTTCGACGATCGATGACTACCTGCGCTTAGAACAGCGCCACTCGCCGGCCGAGCAAATGTTCGCAACCGTCCTCACAGACGACTTCGAAATCGGCTTTCGCGGCGGCCACCAATGGAAGGGACTCAATGGTCTGCGGTTGTATCTCACGCAGCGGGACGGGATTTTCGACGAACGCCTCGAACTGCGTCAAGTACTTTCCTACGTTCCGGTGCAGGAGGATGTCATCGAGCTGACGACACGACTCGAGTTCTTCTTCCGTCGCTGGAGAGCTCCTTCGCCGGTCAGCGAAGAATTCACCGGTGCGGCCTTTCACACGTGGCTGATCCGCATTGTCGACCATGAGACCCGCGTGGCCCGGGTGGTTATCGATGGATTTGCAAATCTCAACGACAACGCCAGGGCGGCGTTTGCTATCCCAGATGAAGGGTTCGACGAATAACGCATGTGACCGCATCGTGATCACTTTGCGCTTTACTCGCACAACCCGTGGGCCGACAACACGGGTGCAGATCAGGCCGCCTGCTTCGCCGGGAGGCGCCGCGGCCACGAAAGTTGCAGGGCGGCTGGACATTAGCGCCGTGGATGGGTTGACCGGCCGCCGTGTGTTTGACCGCCGTCGTCAAGCGCCCTTCGAAGCGATTCCCTTGACAATTTCTCCACTGCTTACGTGTCGGCGACGCCGAAAGCCTCGGCGAAGCTAACGTTGCCCCTGCTTTCCCTCTGGGTTGCGTCCACGGCAGCCAAGAGGCGGGAGTTCTCGATGACGATCATCTCGACGTCCAGTTGGTCGTCGGCATAGTGGCGATGCCACACCCACGGCGGCGTATAAACGAAGTCGCCTGCGCTCCACGTCACGCGTTGATCGCCGATCTCCGACCAGCCCGAGCCATGTTGCACGAAGTGAATTGACTCGTGTACGTGTCGATGAAGGTCACTGCCCGCACCGGCGGGGATCTTCTGCAGAAAAAACTCAATGGAGCGGGCGGGTATCCGCAGAAGCAATCCAATTTCTGATGGGCTTCCGGTCTGGATCCAGTGTGCCTCGGTGGAGCTCACGACGAGGTGCTCTTCGGATACGTGCTGGTGGTCGCGATCTCCTGCGCGCGCCATGCTTTCGGCGAAATCGTCAAGCTCGTCACGGGATAGGGTCATCGATCCACTCCTCTGGGAATTTCGTCGCTGAGCGAGCATGGAGTCACTTTTCGGCGACCGAAGCGCCAGGGTCACACGACAGAGCTATGTGCAAGCGCTTCTCGAGCGCGGCGATACTGATGGCGAAGGTCTCGAGTACGCGCACGCGTCCGTCTCCGGCGTTGTCGATGTCGAAGATCGCGTACTCGGTATACAGCCGGCTGACGCATCGAAGCCCGGTCAGCGGGTAACTGCACTCCGGAACCAACTTCGCGGTCCCGTCCTTGCCGAACAGCGTCATCATCACGAATACGCGCTTCGCGCCGATGGCGAGATCCATCGCACCCCCGACCGCGGGAATGGCGTCCGGTGCTCCGGTGTGCCAGTTGGCGAGGTCTCCACGCTCGCTGACCTGAAACGCCCCGAGCACACACACGTCGAGATGGCCGCCGCGCATCATGGCGAAGGAGTCGGCGTGGTGGAAGTAGGACGCCCCAGGGGTTTCGGTGACCGGAACCTTGCCTGCATTGGTGAGATCCGGGTCAATGGCGTCTCCCGTCGCGGCGCCTCCCATGCCGAGCATGCCGTTCTCGGTGTGCAGCACCACCTCGGCGGCGGGGTCGAGGTAGTCGGCGACCATCGTGGGCTGGCCGATGCCGAGATTGACGTACGACCCAGGTGCGATGTCGCGGGCGATCATCGCGGCGATCTCCCGGCGGTCCAACGGGCCACGGTCGAGATGCTCGACACGACGCCGTGTCCTTGCATCGAGCGTTCCCGTCACGAGGCGACCTCGGTGCGGGCGGCGGGAATCGAGGACAGGTCGAGGATGCGGTCGACGAAGATACCCGGCGTCACGACCGTCTCGGGGTCGATGCCTCCGGTCTCGACGACGCGGGAGACCTCAACGACGGTCAGCGTGGCGGCGGTCGCCATCACCGGACCGAAGTTGCGAGCAGTCTTGCGGTACAACAGGTTTCCGGCCCGGTCGGCCAGGTGTGCTGCGATGAGTGCGACGTCGCCGCGGATCGGATACTCCAGCACGTAGTCGCGGCCGTCGATCGTGCGGATCTCCTTGCCCGAGGCGAGCGGGGTGCCGACACCGGTCGGGCAGAAGAACGCGCCAATGCCCGCGCCTGCCGCTCTGATCCGCTCGGCCAGGTTGCCCTGCGGGACCACTTCGAGGTCGACCATGCCGTCCCGGTAGAGCCTGTCGAACACGTACGAATCGGCCTGTCGGGGGAAGGAACAAATGACCTTCGCGACCCGACCGGCAGCCAGCAGCGCGGCCAGACCGGTGTCGCCGTTGCCCGCGTTGTTGCTGACGATGGTGAGCTCGGCGGCGCCCTGTTCGATGATCGCATCGATGAGTGTGGTGGGCATGCCCGCCATGCCGAATCCGCCGACGAGAATTGTTGCGCCGTCGGCGATTCCGGCGACGGCTTCATGGGCGGTGGCGCAGACGGCGGTGCGGCTCATGACGACGCCCGCTCGTCCTCGTCGAATTCCGGCAATACCTCGGCGGCGATGCGAAACGCGGAGTTGGCGTCGGGGACGCCACAGTAGATGGCAGTCTGCATCAGCAGCTCCTTGATCTCGTCGTTGCTCAAACCGTTCCGGCGGGCCGCTCGCAGGTGCATCGCCAGTTCCTCGCGGTGCCCGCGCGCGACCAGGGCCGTCAGGGTGATCATCGAGCGGCTGCGGAGGTCTAGACCTGGGCGGGTCCAGATGGTTCCCCAGGCGTACTGGGTGATCAGGTGCTGGAAATCGGCGGTCATGTCGGTGGTACCGGCGATTGCCCGGTCGACGTGCCCGTCGCCGAGCACCTGGCGCCGTATCGCCATTCCCACGCGACACACGTCCTCGACGGTCCTAGTCGCAGGCTGCGGAATACCCACCTGCTCTGCGATGAGGCCGGCGACCCGGTCCGGGGCTTCGACGGGTGCCAGGTGCCCGACACCGTCGAGCACTACGAGGTCACCGTCCTGGACACCGGAGGCGATGCGCCGCAATGACTCCGGCGGCGTGGGCACGTCGGCGCTGCCTGCCACGGCCAGGACGGGAGTGACGATCTCGCGCAATCGGTCGGAAATGTCGAATGCCGCGAGAGCCTCGCACGCCTGCGCATAGGACTCCGGATCGGTGTGACTGAGGGCGTCCAGCAGCGCCGCGCCGACACCTGGTTGCCGGTCGACGAAGCCGGGCGCGAACCACCGCTGGGCCGCGCCCGAGAGCAGGGTTTCGACGCCCTCGGCGCGGACGGTGGCGGCGCGCTCCAGCCAGCCAGCTGGGGTGCCGATCGACGCACCGGTGCCCAGCAAGGTCGCCGAGTCCACCCGTTGCGGCGCATCGAGCATCAGCTGTAGACCGACACAGCCACCGAGCGAAACACCGGCGTAGTGAAAGGTTTCGGCGCGCATGTCGTCGGCGAGTGCCAGCACGGCGGCCGCTAGTTCGGCGATCGTGAAGGGCTCGCCAGGACCGCCTCGACCGTGACCGGGTAGGTCCCACCCGACGACGCGGGCGTGCGCACTCAGCCATCCAGCCGCAGCGCTCCACAGCGTGGCTGCCGAGGTACCCAGTGAGGGCCCCAGCACGAGGACAGGCGCACCGCGGGGACCGCCGAAGTCGATTGTGGCCAAGGCCGGAATGGTCATGACGCAGACTTGATGAAGCGACGGGCCCGACTCAAGGTCGAATCGATCAGCCGATCGGCGGCACCGGTGTAGTCGGGCCGTGCTGGGCTACCGGTCAACTCGGCCATGGCCCGTTGTTCGGTGAGCAGCCCGCCCGCGTCGGCCAGGTTCGCGGCCGCCCGCGCCGCGTCCACCTGCAACCCGGAGAGCAGTTCGGAGGCCTGGACGGCCGCCACGACGGTGCGGCGGGCGAGCGTGCGCAGTGTGGCCCATTCGGCGTGCCACGCGCCGTCGGAGCGCTCGTCGACACTCGCTCCTGCGGCCAGGTGCAGGGTGGCGCCTAACGTGCCCGCGGTGAGCGCGGTGCGCCGGATCAACACAGAACGGACGGGATTGTTCTTGTGCGGCATCGTCGATGAGCCGCCACCACTGCCCTCGGCCAGCTCGCCGATCTCGGGCCGGCTACCGGTCGCGACGTCGGCGGCGATGTGCCCCCAGGCGTCGCAGCAGCTCACCAACGCATCCCCGATGCGGGTGATCGCCGAGCGGGTGGTGTGCCAGGGCGGAGCCGGCGCCAGCCGCAGAGCGCCGGCGAGCGCGTCGCTCAACGCGATGGCGCCGTCCACCGAACCGGTCAATTCCGTAGCCGCCGCCAGCGTTCCCACCGCGCCACCGACCTGCACCGGCAGGGAGGGCAGCAGCCCAGTCAGCGGTTCGGCGGCGTCCAGTATGCCGGTAAGCCAACGTGCCATCTTGACGCCGAAGGTGCTCGGTAGGGCGGCCTGGGTCAGGGTACGCGCGAGTGTTGGTGTGCTCCGGTGCCTCTCAGCGAGCTCGGACAGCGCCCGGACTTGGACGGTGAACTCGTCGCCGATGCGTATGAGGACATCACGGGCGCAGATGACGAGCGCTGTGTCGACGACGTCCTGACTGGTTAGCCCGCGGTGTAACCAACGCGCTGTCGCCGCCGTCGACCGCTCACGCAACAACGTGACCAGCGCGCTGACGGGGCTGCCGTCGGTGGCGGCGCGGCGGGCGATCGACTCGGTGTCGGCGTCGGCGATGAGGTCTGCCAAGCTGGCACGCGCCTCCTGCGGTGCGATACCGGCGTCGACGAGGATGTCCAGCCACGCCCGTTCCACGGCCACCATGGCCCCGAGGAATGCGGGGCCGCTCATCAGGGCGCCTGCGAGGTCGTCGCCCGGCCAGAAGAGGTCAGTCATCGCTGGTGTCCCGCGTAGCGCAGGAAGACCGTCTCGGGTTTGCCTGGCGCGTCCTGCAATTGGATGTCGAAGCGTAGTCCGGCGCCCTCGCGGGTGGCGATGAGAGTGTCGCGGCGCTCGGGCGGCAGGGACGCCAGCAGTGGATCGCCTGCCAGCTGGCCCCCCGGCACGTAGGCGCGTGTGAACAGCCGGTTGAGCAGCCCGCGGGCGAACACGGTGATCAGAAAGAACGGTGCCGCACCGGGATCGCAGGGACCTGGGATGACGGTGGAAAAGCTGTACCGTCCGCCAGCGTCGGTGCCGGCGCGGCCCCATCCGGTGAAGGTCCAGCCATCCCGGTGTAGCGAGCCGGTGGACGTGGGGATGGTGCCGTCGGCGTTGGCCTGCCAGATCTCAAGCAGGGCGTCGGGAACAGGCTGGCCGTCACCATCGAGGACCAAGCCGGCAAGCTGGACGGCACCCGGTGAGCCGGCCGGAACCAGCTGTTCGCACCGGTCGAACGGGAGTGCGTAACCGAAAAAGGGTCCGACGGTCTGCCCCGGGGTGGCGGTGAGCAGGGTATTCATCGGTGTTCGCTTCCGCGGTGGGGATCCTCGGCCGGAGTGCGCGTCGCGCCGGTGAGGATGATGTCCCACCGGTAACCGGTGGCCCATTCGTGGGTGGTGACGTCGTGGTCGTAGTTGGCAATCAGTCGGTCTCGGGCCTTTCGGTCGGTGATCGACTGATAGATCGGGTCCAGCGCGAACAACGGGTCGCCGGGGAAGTACATCTGGGTGATCAGCCGTTGCGTGAATTCCGTTCCGAACACCGAGAAGTGGATGTGGGCTGGGCGCCAAGCGTTGCGGTGGTTCCTCCACGGATACGGCCCTGGCTTGATCGTGGTGAAGCGGTAGCTTCCGTCGTCATCGGTCAGGCAGCGGCCGACGCCGGTGAAGTTGGGGTCGATCGCGGACGGGTGTTGATCACGCTTGTGGATGTAGCGACCGCCGGCGTTGGCCTGCCAGATCTCGACGAGTTGACGTCGCACCGGCCGTCCGTCGCCGTCGACCACCCGGCCGGTCACCACTATCCGTTCGCCGATGGGTTCGCCTGAGTGCTGGATGGTGAGGTCCGATTCAAGCGGATGCACGTCGCGTTCGGAAAAGCAGGGCGTCCACAGCTCGACGCCCTCCGGGTCAGCGTGGTGTAGGTCCTTCGTGGGATGACGCAGCAGGCTGCTGCGGTAGGGCGGGTAGCCGAGCCGTGGCTGCGTCTCCTCGATGCCAGCGCGCTGGTACTCGGACTCGATCGCCTCGATCTCCGCGCTGATCGCCTGCTGCCTCGGCAACCCGCCGTCGGGATCGCGGTCGATCACTGCTGTCATAGCCTTGACGCTATTGGCTCCTCGGCGACTGACCTACGCTAGATTACCACTGAGCGGAAAGGATCCGTGAGTGGCGGGAAATACCTCAACGCCCGGCACCAGCGTCGCTTCCCGTTTGCTGCGCATGGTCGCCGCCTTCGATGAGCGGCACCGGACACTGACGCTGTCCGAACTGGCGGGTAGGGCCAGCCTGCCGATGGCCACGGCCCACCGGCTGGCTGCCGAACTGGTTGCGGGCGGGGCGTTGCAGCGCCGCACGGACGGTCGTTTCGAGGTCGGCCGACTGATGTGGAGCGCTGGGCTGCTCGCCCCGGTCGGAGGCGGATTACGGCAGGTCGCAGAGCCGTTCTTGCACGATGTCTACGCGGCAACGCTCGCCACCGTGCACCTCGCGGTACGCGACGGCAACGAAGTATTGTACCTCGAGCGGATGATGGGTAGGGCATCCGTGCCGATAGTTAGCACCGTCGGCAGCAGGTTGCCGATGCACTGCACCGGCGTCGGCAAGGTGCTGTTGGCGCACGCGCCACGCGAAGTCCAGGATCAGGTGTTTGCCAATCTGACTCCGATTACTCCCTACACAATCACCCAGCCTGCGGTGCTGTCCCGACAGTTGGAGGGGGTGCGGCGCGAGGGGTTGGCTACCACCGTGGAAGAGATGTCGCTAGGCGCCTGTTCACTGGCCGTGCCGATCGTCCGGCAGTCCGACGACGCTGTGGTGGCCGCGATCGCCGTCGTAGTTCCGTCCTTGAAGCGAGGTCGCCAGCGACTGCTCGGCGCCCTGCAGGTGGCTGCCCGCGGCATCGTCCGGCTGCTGTGACCCACGGGCCGCCGCAGCAGCGATCGCTGTGCTGTCGGGCGGCTTCTGACAAAACGCGACACCGTCGCTAGCCGTCGAAAAAGTGGTGACTGCCATGACATCTGGCGCGAATCGGAGTCCGCGCCGCGGTGGAGGGATAGACGCGACCGATCCCCCAGTTGAAGCTGGGAAAGCATCAGCAAAGGGTCCGCCGTTCAACGATCAGCGGCGGAATCCATCCTGCCCACCTCGCACTCTCACCTCGCGAATCGTCACTTAAGGAGCCCGAAGAGTATGACCATCACGACACAGGTCGGACCGGATTTCAGGGCATGGGCCACCGAGTATCTCCGGAACTTCTACATGTGTCCCGTCACGCCACTCACCGCGGATTTCGAGCTCGACGAAGAAGGTCTGCGGCGCAACATCGACGCGTTTGTGGAGATGGGCTGTACTGGACTTGTCGTAGGCGGGTTCTTCGCTGAGGGCTGGAACATGACACTGGCCGAATGGCGGCGTTACCACGAGGTAGTCGCGGATTCGGCCGCGGGCCGCCTTCCCCTGTTTACGATCATCCTGGAGTCGTCGGCATACCAGGCAATCGAAAAGATGCGCTTCGTGGAGTCGCTCGGCTTCACCGGTGCCGAGATCATGAACCCGTCGGTGCAGCTCAAGACCGACGACGACGTCGTTTCGTACTTCGACTTCGTGGCCCCCGCCACCGGGCTGGCACTGGTGCTCTACCGCACGCCGGTCTCTGGTTTCGTATACAGCCATGACGCCGTCAACCGGATCGCCGAGCACCCGAACGTCGTCGGCATCAAGAACGGCACGCTGAGCTGGACCGACAGCATCGCGTTGCGGCGCAAATTCGGAGACCGGCTAGTGATCAGCGAGCCGAACGAGCGCTATTGGGCGCACGACGCTGCTCTGTTCGGCGGACGCGTCCTCTACGGCGAGCTCTCCCTCATCCTTTACGGGAAGTGGCGACCGGACCTGCACCGTTACACCGACCTGGCGTTGGAAGGTGATCTGGCAGCGGCAATGCCCGTGTCGGCAAAGCTGGACGGGATCCGCGAGGCCTACGACGAGGTGCTGATCCGCCGCATCGCGGCCACCGGCTCGTATGTCGCGGCCATGCCCTATCTAAAGGCGTGGTTCGAGCTGCTGGGGCTGTGTGCAGGTCCGGTGCGGCCGCCCGTCAAAGCCCGGCTGTCGGCTCCGGAACGGGAATTGCTGCAACAGCAGCTTGTGGCCGCAGGGGCCATTTGATGCGCGTCGTGATCCTCGGCGCCGGCGGCCTCGGTACGGTCCTGGGCGGTTATTTGGCCAACGCGGGGGTAGACGTAACCCTCGTCGGCAGGCGAGCGCACGCGGAAGCCATCGCGCGCAACGGCCTGCATATCACAGGCCGTCGGGGCGAGCTGCTGATCAGGGATAACGTGCAGGCGGTGGACGAGGCAGGCAAGGTTACGGGACCCGTCGATTACCTCGTCCTGGCGGTGAAGGGCAAAGACACCGCGCAGGCGCTAGCGGATGCCGCTCCGTTGCGTGATGTCATAGGCACCGTCTTGTCGGTGCAGAACAGCGTGGAGAAGGACGCGACGCTCGCGAACTGGCTTGGTCGCGACCGGGTGATCGGAGCGTCCACTATCGAAGGCGGCACGTTGGTCGCGCCTGGCGTCGTGCGCAACCACCTTTCAGCCACGGTGACCGCTTACTTCGGCGAACTGGACGGATCGTCCAGCGCGCGCGTCGACACGCTGACGGCTGCCTTCAACGCTGCGGGCCTTCCTGCGGCGGCCGTGGGCAACATCGAGCAGGTCGAATGGGAAAAGCTGGCCCAGATCGCGCTGGCCGCAGCGTGGTCGGTCACGGCGCTGGGCGCGATCCGCGGCGCCTCGGTCTTCGAGGGCATGGAGGTGCCTGAGGGAGCGACGTACTTCGTCGCGCTGGCGAAAGACCTTCTGGCGGTCTATCGGGCAAAGGGATACGAGCCGATGAACTTCTACGCGCCTCTGTCGCGGCTGAAGGAACTCGACGCGCTCCCGACGGCCGAGGCGATCGATTTCGTCATCGGGCAGGGCAAAGCAATGCGCACACAGGGAATGTCGGGCCACCCCTCGATGTATGAGGATGTTTTGCGAGGACGTAAGACCGAGGTCGACTTTATGCTGGCGCCGTACCTCGCCGCCGCTGAAGAATTGGCCATTGACGTGCCGACGCTGCGGGTGGCCTACCAGATCATCAAAACCATCGACCGATTCCTGGCCTAGATTCCCACACATCGTGGGCGAACTGCCCGTCCGCGCGTCGGTTCGGTGACGTCGTTGGAAGCAATCTTCAGCTCGCACGCAACGTATGTTGCGGAGTGACCCCGAACTTACGCCGATATGCCGTACCGAAGCGGCCAAGATGCCCAAAGCCCCACTTCATCGCTATGTGAGCGACAGTAACGGCATCCGGAGCGGACGCCGCGAGTTCTGCGTGCGCACGATTGAGCCGAACTTCGCGCAGATACGTCAGCGGGGGAAGTCCGACGTGCCGCCTGAAGCCCTCTTGGAGAGCGCGGACGCTGATACCAACGTCGCGAGCAAGATCGGTTGTCGTCCAACTTCTTTCGGGGTGTCCCTCGATCAAGTCGAGTGCGGTTCTGACCACTTTGGGCGGAGGCGCCGCCTGTTGCTCCACATCGAGCGTCATCGACTGGTACTGAGGTTGGGCGAGAAGAAACCCGTGCATGAGCAACTGTTCGAAGTGTCGCCCGATCATCGGGCGTTGCACGACGCTCTCTGAGTGAGTGAACTCCCGACACAAGACCGATAGCACGGAGAGCCAGGTGCGACTGCTGTCGGCCGTGAGGCTCATGGCGTGCGTAAAGTTCAGCGGCCTGGCTAAGGGTCGCCCGAGCAGGCCCTCGAGTTCGAGTTCGAGATCCACACGGCTGAACTTCACGCACAGCTGGGCACAATCAGCGGCCCACACAATGCCGGCAGGGCAGCCCGGGAGAAACACCGCGGCCTGTGTGGGTGTGGCTAGAGCTGTCTGTGTGCCGCACCACGACTCGGCGTGTCCGGTGAGAGGAACGTTGATGTGGTAATCATCCAGCGCAGTCGAATTGTCGAGTCGGACATCTGCGCTGTACCCGAGATAGCCGACGGTCACAGCACCGATTCGTGCGGCGCTGAGCCTTGCGTTTAGTCGTTGGCCGCGTCCGGAGAACCGGAGACGGTGGGGCGTAAAAATCCGCGAAGCGATGTTCTCGGCCGCGCTCAACTGTTGGGTGCGCACGGTCTCCTGCCGGCTGAAGTATGCGTCCGCGCCCCTCAACCCTGCCGCCATGTGGTAATCCACCTCGCTTTTCCGCTCCGCAAAACCTAGCTTCCTGCAGATCTTCCGCTCCCCCGGGCACGGAGGCCGACGGTGTCACTGGCGCGCAGTGTGGTGCGTCACAGCACCGTGCATGGACCATACTGTCCCGTACCGTTTCCGTCCAGCAGAGAGTAGTTCTTAATGGTGACTCTCGTCGCTTAACGACACTATGACGAACTGCTCATCGCGGCTGGAGTTCGGCAGAAGCACGAGACTCTCCGAACGTATGCCTCAAGATGTCCGCCTTGATCCGGTCGATGCCGACGCAGGCGAGGACACGGCGGGAGTGCCGCGATCCTCGATGCGGCCTACCGGGAAAGCATCGCGTCGCGAAAGCCTGCAGCCAGTGCCGTTGATCGCGGATCGCCTGGTGTATACCCAGCGTCGGGCAACGGCTCAGGTGTCGGCGATTTCGATGCTGTGTGTGCAGGTGTCGAACATCCGCCGGGCGGCAGGGACGTCAGCTCACCGTCAGCTCACGGAGCACGCGGCGTCCACAGCATCGCTGAGTTGCGCGGTTCCATCGGCGAGAACTCCGGTGTTGACGATGACCCGTTCGCCGATCAGTCGGCGACCCAGATGCACATCTTTCGTCGCATTGACCCCGAGCACCCCCACCAGCGCGGTGCCGTGCAAGTAGTAGGCGGTGAACGTATCCGAGGCGAGGCTGCCCCGCGTAATGAGCCGGTCCGCACGCTGCGGAAATCCGGCGACCTGGATGTTCAACCCGAATTGGTCAGACCAGAACCACGGCACGTCGGCGAATACTTCGTTGCGTCCCACCATGGCTCGCGCAGCCGCAATCCCCATTTGCTGGGCATTCTGCCAGTGCTCGACTCGGGTTCGACCGCCAAAGATGGGCTCCGGGCGGTTCACGACATCGCCTGCCGCATACACGTGCGGTGCCGAGGTCGCGCAGTGCTCATCGACCTCGACACCGTCCGAGACCTGCAATCCGGCCGCCGCGGCTAGCTCGACGTTCGGGTCGGCGCCGACTCCGATCACAGCCACGTCGACATGCCATACCCGGCCGTCGCCGGCGGTGATCCGAACCCCGTCTGCTTCAGTGCACACCTCGGCGATCGGCACGTCTGTCGTGACTACGACTCCCTGGTCGGTGTAAAACTCGGCGAACATCACGCCCACCGTGTGACCGAGTGTGCGGTAAAAGGGTGCCGATGCCGCTTCGAACATCGTTACCTGGCAACCTAGTTCGCGAGCGCTCGAGGCGAGTTCAGCGCCGATGAATCCGCCACCGACGACGGCGACCGAAGCGCCTGCGACCAAATGCGACCTGATGGCAAGGGCATCGTCGAGAGTGCGTAGCGGGAGAACCTTGTCCGATTCCACACACAGCCGACCTGGCCACCGTACCCGTGCGCCGGTAGCCAATAGGGCGAGATCGAAAGCGACCACACCTCCGGAAGCCAGCCGAACAGACCGGTTTCGGACGTCGAGCGCGTCGACCCGCGCGCCGAGCATCATGTCGATCTGGCGGTCGGCATACCACGACGGCAACCTCAGCGAAAAGTCATCGACGGTGACTGCCCCGGTGAGCATCCCCTTGGACAGCGGGGGGCGGTCGTACGGGAAGTGAGCTTCTGCGGAGAACAGATAGATTTTTCCGTCGAAACCCTCCTCGCGCAAAGTCTCGGCAGCGTGCACGGCCGCTAGGCCGCCGCCGATCAGAACGACTGTGCGCTGTGTCATTGCTGCGGTCCGGCGGCGCGAATGGTGATCGCTGCCGACGGGCATTCCTGCGCGGCAGCGCGGGCGGCCTGCTCTTGATCAGCCGGAATGTCGCTTACGACTGATTCTGCCTTTCCAGCCGAATTGATCGCGAAGACACCTGGCGCGACGTCCAGGCATAAGCGGTAGCCGCAGCACCGGCGTGGATCGACTTCTGCATGAATCACTTGTGCCCAGACCTCGCGTATCGCATGGGTTCGAGTTGAGCTGTTCTCAAAACAGACGTCCTTTCGACGAGCCGTGAAGTCCAGGGCCGCCACGGTGGCCAATCTGGCCCCTCAATGGCCCGGACCGAAAGGGTCCTGAAGCAACCGAGAAAAGCTCTCCTTGGTTTGCCATGACAGACTCTCGAGTTCTAGTGGATCGAGCTGGATCCGGAAACCGAGGCGGGGACTGGCAATCTCCAACCGCTCTCCGTTGCGGGTGTACACCTTGTCGACGGTGACTACGGCGAACTCGTTCGCGATAGTCGTTGTCATCTTGGGCTCGCGGGTCACGTCTGAACCTTTCTGGGGGATAAGCGATACAGGCTCAATGCCACCGCTAGAAAAAGAAGGCCAGGTTGTGCGTGCCGAGGACGGCGTGGTCGAGCACCACCCGTCGGCTCGCCAGTCGCAGGCCCGTCTCACCCCGCCGGATGACGTCTTGGCGCTTCGCGGAGATGAGATCGTACTTAGGGCTGTCCCCCCTGTTGCGGAACACGAGCACGTTGGATCGGACATCGTATTCGTCCGGCTCGGACGCGGGGCGCACCCGCACATTCGACACGTTGTGTCGGATCCGCGAGGGCGGATCTTCGGCCCACGCATATTCGGTGTCCAACCGCAGAACTCGCAACTGCAATCCTGCGTAGTCGTCATCCCAATGCGTCATTGTCGACGAATTCCCTTCGCCATTGGCGCGTTCTCTGCTGAGGCGTACCGGGATGACGTAGCGGATGTCTTCGGTGCACAATCCCAGCCACTCGTGAAACCGGCCCTCGTCGAGCAATTCCGACTCTTCGAATAAGAAGTCCTCCACCTCGCTGCGGAGGAGTACCTGCTGTTCGAGAGTTGCTACCATGGCACACCATCCTTGGTGATTCGATTGACTTTTGTTGCGGGATAACGTATTTCACTATTCCTCATGAGGCTGCCTCCGCGCCGCCGGCCAGAGACTGCATCCGGGGTTGAGGTTGTGAGCCATGTGCGCTCGCGCCGTCGCCTGAGTCGGCGATCAACTCCAGCAGGCGGCCCCAGAACTCACGTTGGTTGCGCTCGGCGTACCCGCTGGCCAGGGGTCGACCGGGCCCCTTCCACGTGTCGTCTCTGCCCAGGACGCCCAGGCCCATTTCGAAGTTGAGCATCTGGCTGCCGGCGAGAATGCCCTGAGTTCCCGCAGTGATCGAGCGCCAGGTCTCGGCGTCATCCTGTTCGAACACGCCGGAAATGCCGAAGGTTCGGACGTAGGTCTCGTACGACTGTTGTTTGAAGTCTTCGGGCGCGTCCTTTTCGACGAGAAACCACGACCATACTTCCATCGTGTCGTGCGTCAATGGACGCCACAGCCGAAACGTCAGCATCGGCACCGGCATTGACTGCTGGTCCTTACCGATGAGGACGTTGAGGAAAGAAAGGTTGGGAAAGACCGTTCCGTGGATGAAGGCGGTCCCCTGCAGAATATCTGCCTGGTCCTGGTCGCCGTAAGCCTCGGCGAGCCCGTCGACGACCTCTCGCGGATAGTTCATAAAGGGCGGCATCGGTTGACCCGGTGGCACACCGAGGACGCCAAGCCCGTGACCGTTGGAGAGGCTGATATGGGCGGGCTGCGACGCGAATTTCGGATCGGGCGGCGCCAGACCCAGTTCCACCGCCGAACGGTGCGTCATCAACGTGTGGTAGGCGTCCCCGACAAAGTTGTCCGCGCCGAGCTTCCAGTTGGAGTCGATAATCCAACGCTGCGGCTCACCACGCACCTCCAGACCACCCTGGGTTTTCTTGCTGATCAGGTCGAGATACCAGGTCATATCGCCCAAGTAGTCGGCCAAAGGTGCTGCGTTCTCGTCCAGGCAACCAAAGATCAGGCCGCCGTAGTTCTCCAGGCGCGGAACCTGGGTCAAACTCCACTCGTTCTTGTCCATCTCGACCCCGTAGACCTCTTCTTGTGCGGGCACGCCCGCGAGGGCTCCGGTATTCCGGTAGGTCCATCCGTGATAGGGGCAGCGGAAATGCGAGGTGTTACCCATCTCCGTGCGGCACAGCAGTGTTCCGCGGTGCCGACATGAATTCGCCATCGCCCGCACTTCGCCATCCTCGCCGCGGACGACGATGATCGAACCGCCGCCCAGGTATCTCACCACGTAATCCCCGGCCTGAGGTACCTCCGTTTCGTGGGCCAGGAACTGCCAGCACCGGCCGAACACCCGGTCGGCTTCGAGCGCGTGGAGTTCAGCATTGGCGACCAGTCCGGCAGGCATTCGGCCCCTGGCAAGTCCTTCTTGACCCGCTGCAATCAGTTGCTGAATGTCGCTCTTGTCTCCGACAACGGACATTTGATCTCCTCTTGTGTTTTCGGCTGCGCCGCATTGCTTTTGGGCTGTGGTACATAAAAGTGGGGTGTGTGTCGCCAAACCCGCTCCTTCGGGTCGGGTGACGCGAAGTCTGAATAATCCAGGGATGTCACCAACATCTGTGTAGGTCTTTCATGCTGTCGGTAAGTCGGTCCGGGCGACGTTGGCGGCAAGTCCCAGTCCTCCGGCCGGCTGATTCATTCCGCGCACGCCCAAACCACCGTCACTGTTGATGACGACGCCGGTCACCGCGCGTGAGTTGTCCGCCGACGCGAGCAGCACGTACAGGCCGGCATGATCGGCAGGCTGCTGGGCGTACTGCAGAGGATTCGTCGTGCTCATCATGTCGGCGATGCCGGGCACCGACGACAACACGGTTTCGCCCTGACCCAGGTCTTCGATGCCACGCAATCCTGTTATCGTGCCGCCGGGCGCGACTCCGTTCACCCGGATCTTCGGCGCCAACTCGTATGCCAGTTCACGCACCACGCCAACGACGGCGTGCTTAGACGCGGTGTATAGCGGGCCGCCACCGGAGGTATAGAAACCAGAGTTGGATACGGTGAAGATGATGCTCGGCGCATCGCTCTTGAGGAGTTCAGGAACCGCGGCCCTGGCGCCAAGGAGGTAGCCCTTGACGTTTACCGAGAAGATCTCGTCGAAAGCACCGCCGAGGTCGTCTCCGTCGAAACTCATCAGGGACGCAAAGTAATCGAAGATCCCGGCATTGCCGACGAACACATCGAGCTTTCCGAACGCATCAACCGTCTCGTGTACCGCCCTGACATTGTCGGCGTACGAGGTCACGTCACCTGTTACCGCTCTCAGTTTGCGGTCGGCGTAGCCGAGGCCGGCCAGGTCGCCTACCGAGCGATCCAACACACCCACTTGTGCGCCCTCGGACAAAAACCGCTCCACCACAGCCAAGCCGATTCCGGCCGCCCCACCGGTCACCAGTGCAACCCGCCCTGTCAACCAGCTCACACTCTCGCCCCTTCTGTGATGCACATCGCTGCATTCACATCACTAGGTTCCTTGGCGAGGAATGACAGGTCTATCCGCGCAGCGCTTCCAGAACTCCGATTCACGCGGATCTCACGACGCTAGCCAGATCTTTTCGCGTAGGGAGTCACTGCGGCGTCGGCGTCAGCTTGAAACGTAGCCAGCCGCAAGACCGATCGCTCTCTAACCACACGCAGCCAGCGGACCGCTGATATGAAGACTGAGACTCCTCGGTTGCTGACGGTCATGAACCGCTGGTCGAGATCTCTGACCTCCTCGTCACTTCCCCCATAGAGCTACATGAAGACGGCCTTGTCAACGGCGGCTGAAAATCAACCCCTTTACGACGGGTGAGTTCGACACGGGTCGGTTTTCAGACGACGCCGACTCCTTGGTCGCCTGGCTGTCGCACCGGCTGGTTGAAGCTGTGAGGCAGCCTGTCTAGTCACTGCTAGGGCCACTTACCCCTGCTGAACGAGTGCGCAGAATTCCGCATCGAGGACCGCTCAGCGCGGATGGATTGAGATTGCAGCGGCAACGCTTCAGCATCAACAACGGACATACGCTCTGCGTTTCAACGGGTTTCGGAGTGCAGTAGCCGCCCTTGGGTTCAGGTCGGCTGGCCGTAGACGGCGACGACGACGCTCCGGTCGAGACTGTTCTCCGACCAGACGCCGATCTGAGTGTTGGCGCAGTTGGACATGACCGCCATGTCGGCGGGGTCGTAGTACCACTGGTTCAAGATTTCGATGCCGCTGATTGCGAGCGCCGGGTTGATCGCTACGGTTTCGGCGACGGAGCCGCGAAAGCCGGCGGCCTTGGCTCGGTCAGCGACGGTGGACCCGTTGGATCCGACGTCGCCGTCGTTTGTCCGGTTGTTGAGCAGGTCGTCGGTGTGCCACTGGGCGGCCCGTTGCAATTGTGGGTTGATCACAAGGTCGTTCGTGCAACCGGCCTGATGCTGGACGGTGTAGACGTTGGCAGCGACGCTGTCGTTCAGGCGACGATTGTCGGCATGGGCCTGTGGCGCCATCAGGGGCGCGGCAACCACGGCGATGACCGGGAACACCGCGACAGGAAGGCGTCTCGCGGCCATCATGGCACTGCGCCGGGAACGTAGTCTGCCGCCGATTGTCTGAGCTGCCAGATCCGGGCGGGGCAGAGTTCGTTGGCTCCCTGGGTGATCAGGTACGAAGCCTGGTATTCGTCGGAGGTCTGGAAGTCAGCCTTGACTTCACGCACGATATCCGCGTATGAGCTACCTGCGGTTATCTTGTCGCACAGTCGGTGGCCGTAGGACAGCGCGGCGTCGGCGTTGGGAAAGTTGTACTCGGGACGCACCGTGACGTTCAACAAGTAAGCCACCGCGTCGGCGTGCGACGGCGGGGCGGTGAGCAGCGTAGCCGCGCCGAGCAAGGCGCCGGTCGTCACCGCCATCAGCGGGGCGCGCGACATTTTCCTGGCATCGGTTTCTCCCCCAGCGGGTAACGGATTGCCGCAAGAGCCGTGCCACAAGGCTTGTCCGGCGGACTGAACACTACGGCGGAATCGTTTCGGATCGAATGCCGATATTAGCCAGCGGTCTCCGATCTTGTCGAGAGATCGCTCTAGATACACCGTTGAAGAGCGCTGCTGCTGACGGTGCCAGCGCTGGATTCCTAAGCGAACTCGCCGACAGCGTCGGTGCGTGCGCGACCCGCGCCGGGGCACGTTCGCGATCTCGACAGCGCCGCATGCGGTTGCCTAGCAGTGGGCACGCGGCGGTAAGGGCGTTTCCAGACCTTGATGGAGGGCGCTACAACAGCCGTTTCGCGGGGGCGTGTGTGGCGCTGTTCGCGCCGGCTCGCTCGGCGACGCCGATGCAGCCGGTTGTTTCCTTACCCCGACCTGTGTGGCCGACTCGCCGTCGAGGCTCGCCGTATCGGTTATCAAGTCATCTGACGGGCGCTCAATCAGGGCACCGGACAGTTTCCGGGATTCTGAGGGGGCGCGAGTACCGCGATGGGTGGCGCAAGTTGACGACGGCCCGCGACGGCGTCGAAGCCTCGGCCCAAGGACACCAAGGGCGCCGGAGGCGCACAGCGCGAGCGGGTCCTGATGATGGCCGCAGCACTTCCCTGGGATGCAGCGAACCGTGGAGGATTGGCCACGGCCCAGAGTCGAAGTCGCGCTCGATATCTGGGCAGTAACGGACAGAGTGGACCGCAGTCCCAGACCTTCGCCAACCGCCTCCTCAACCAACCGGGTGACGTCGACGGCAAACCGATGATCTACACCGACGCCTGCCAAGTCTCCACCCTGTTCGTCAGGTTGGATGGACACAGGAGCAGCACCAGCCCGCCGACCATCTTATTGGCCGCCGCATCGATCATTCCTCATGGGCGAAGCGATGCGGTTGGCCCCGCGATGGGGACCGGGACGACTACTAGGATCGCGAAATCGGCTGAGAGCGCGCCGTGTCGACTCCGATATGGGACGTCGAAGGTATGCCCACAAGCTCGGCATCCTCCGTTTCCTCACTCAGCGCAGCGTGATCGACAGTGTCGACATTTTGGCGGCACACGTGGTGTTGAGCTATGCCAGTCTTCGGCCCCGAGATCTGCAATCTTTCGCCGACTTGACGGCGCGGTTCGATCGAGCTGCTGGCGTCGATGCCATACGTGGTGAACCTCCGGCCGATGCCGGCGAAAGCCGTTGATACCGAACCGTTTCAGGGCAATCTACGATTCGTGCCGGCCGACCGCATCTCTCGCTACCGCTGCTGCATGCTTTCGGACAGCTTTGTCGGGGAATCGAATTCGCGTACCTGATCCGGCGACCGGCGGTTTGAGGCCGCCATGACGACTCTTCTTGACTTCTTGCGCGTGAGTAGCTTCTCATGGAATAAATAGCCAAGATCCACGCGCCGGCGACGATGATCGGATCCGTCCACATGTGCTTTGCGTCGACCCGCTTCCGGCCAAACCGCGAAGACTCCGCGGCGCCGCTCGAACCCGGAAGGACCGCTGTTGACACAGACAATGCGACGTTGGGAGATCGACGATGTCGGCCGGAACTGCCTCCAACTCAGAGAGGTTCCGGTGCACTAGCGGAGTCTATTGCTTCAACGCGAGCTGACAGTACTTCTCGGGCCTTAGTGTTCGATGGCGCTCCGACGTCCAGTTCCCGCTATGGCGTGAGCTCGTCGGCCGCCGCGAGGATCCGGCCGACCGTCGTGTGGTGCACCTTGTGCGCGCGTCCGATCGTGCTCGGCGGCATGCCGGCTTCTCGCTGCGCGAGGATGGTCGCGACCAACCCACTGTCTTGCTTGTGATGCCCTGCCGTACGAGGGTTTCCGCGATCGGCGTCCACCGCGCCACCACTGCCGGGTCTCCCGCGGCGATCACCGCGGCGCCAGCGGTACCCCTCGGCGGCGCGATGGCCAGGCGCTCCTCACCGGCGCCGTCGCTTACACGCGCACCGTCATGGGGCGTTCTCTCGGCCTTTGGCCGTTGGGTGCGGTCATTCGACCCGGTGGCAGCGGTCCCAGCACGATGGGATTCGCCGGCCGTCCGCCTGTTGAGCGATAGTAGGCACAGTGTTGCCTGCGCTATCGCGACGTCGATGGCGCACGGCCATAACCAGACGATGGTTGGCAGCAGTCCCAGTGTCACGGCCAGGGGACGGCGCGGGCGCCGTCGTCGAGGCGTTGCGCGGCAACCCGCTTCGTGGCCGGGTCGACGTGGGCGACGCGCCAGCGGTTGCCGTTGCGCACCGAGGGCAGCGATTCGAGGTTGGGGCTGGATGCGTGGAATTCGATGGTGGGGTCGTTGCGGCGGCTGAGGATCAGCTCCCCCACCCCGATCTGCTGCCCACCCATCGCGCTGACGGTTTCCGCGCCGCGGTCGACGTGTTGACGGTGGATGCGTTGGTTGAGCGCGGCGGCCATCTCGGCGGTGTCACACACCAGCAGACTGTCCCGCCCTGCTGTGGTGTCGTTTTGGTAGGCGTGTACGGATGCTCTCGACTGGCCACGGACCCAAGAACGACGATGCCGACGCCGTCAGCGTTGCGGTCGTCGCGCGCACAGCGTCCAGGTTGAGCTCCGCGGTCGCCGACGCGACCATCACTGCGCTCCCCGCGATCGTCGAGCACCGCGACGACCTGGTCAAGACCCGCACTCAAATCGTCATGCCCAGCGGGCCGTACAGCACTTCTTGGCACAGGCTCTCCCACGACGTGCCCGCACCGACGGCCACCGCCTCGGCACCAGCGGTCAACCCGAAATTGGTGTACTCATACGACGTCCGGAACTCGCCCAGCGGCAACTGACGCAGGTGTTCGAGCACGTGGGCGCGGTCGTAACCCAGGTCCTCCAGCAGATCGCCCGCCTGATCAGGCAGCCCCGAGCGGTGCGCGAACATGTCACCGACCGTCACCATCCTCGTCACGGTGGGGTCGGCGAGCGCGAACCACGGAAGCTTCTCCACCACCGGGGTGTTCCACGAGACCGCAGCCGCCCCCACCTGGTGGGCGACGACGGTCGAACTCAGCGACTTCGACAGCGACGCCAGCTGAAACACCGGATCCGGATCGACCCTGTTGCCCGGTGCATCCCCATTGCAAACATCCTTCACGCCGAAACCCCTGGCGTACACCGTCTTTCCACCGTGCACCACGGCGACCGCCATGCCGGGAACCCCCGAGGCCTTCAAGAGCTCGTCGGCGATGCCGTGGAGCATGCCGACGGCGTCCTCGACGGCGTTGGCCGGCAGGCCCATCGCCGGATCCAGGGGTGGCACCACCTCGGCGGTGCTCGACGTCGTCGGCGGACCGGCGGACGTCGCGTCGCATCCTCCGATAAACGCCGCCACGGCGACCAACCCGACCAGCTTGAACATCGACGAACGGTGCACACCAGGAGGTTAAACGGTCAGACCCGCCACCACGGGTCCAGCGCAAACCCCGGATGCGGCCGAACCCACACAGCTGCACACCGCTGCGACGGACGTGGTGACCACCGCGGGCTGCGGACCCCGGTGGACCCGAGTGGTCGATACTTCACGAGCGGTCTTCCTTCGTTGGCGGTGCGATGGAGAGTGCGGGCAGGAGGACGTCGTCGACCAGCGCGGTGAGGAACGCCAACTCGAAGGGTTTGCGTTGGGTGAGTGACCGGTAGGCCGCCATTTACGGGATGACCTGCGCCAGGGTGTCAATGGCTGCGGTGTCGGCGATCTGGTGACGGTCGGCGGCGCGGCGCATCAGCAGACGCAGCGCAGCCGACCAGGGCTCGACGATGACGTCGTTGGCGGCTTCCGCGATCACACCACAGCGCAGACAATCGATACCGGGCTCGGACCCATGATTCATCCCTGGAGGAGCTAGTCATGGATAACGACTGTTATCCATGACCATCTGACAATCTGAGTCGGTGCCTGGATCCGTTCCGTCGAAGCCGCCCGCAGTCGTCCTTCCTGGGTGGTTCGCCGACTTCCTCGCTGATCGTGCCATCCGCAAGCCCTCGCCCCACACCTCCAAAGCCTATCGCCAGGATTTCGAGGCGATCGCCGTGTTGATGGCGGGGTCCGCCGACGCCGTCTCGGACCTCTGCATCCACGAATTGACAAAGGACAGAATGCGTTCGGCGTTCGCTGCCTACGCCGAGACCCATTCGGCGGCGTCGATCCGACGCTGCTGGTCGACGTGGAACACCCTGTGCACGTTCCTCTTCACCGCCGAGTTGCTCGACGCCAACCCCATGCCGCTCATCGGCCGCCCCAAGGTGCCGAAGTCCCTACCCAAGAGCTACCCCGCCAGCGCCGTCACTGATTTGGTTGCAGCGATCGACGCCGATCACGGTTCTACCCGTGCCAGTGACTGGTCCGAGCGTGACCGCGCCATCGTCTTCACCTCATTACTGGCCGGGCTCAGAGCCGACGAGCTACTGAACGCCAACGTCGGCGACATTCGCCGCACCGACGACGGCGCCGTACTGCACGTCCGAGGCAAGGGCAACAAGGACCGTCGACTCCCCATTGGCCCAGAGCTGCTCGACGTTCTCGACGACTACCTTCGGACGTGGGCCAACCGATTTCCCCAGACCCGCCGACGAACATCCAGCACCAAGGCGCCCAGCAGCTTCTCCCCGACCGCTCCCCTCTTCGTCGGTGCCGACGGGGACCGCATCACCCGCGGAACGCTGCAATACCGGATTCTGCGGGCCTTCAAGAAGGCCGGCATCAACGGTGAACGAGCCTCCGGCGCACTGGTTCACGGCTTGCGCCACACCTTCGCCACCGAACTCGCCAACGCCAACGTCAGCGTCTACACCCTGATGAAGCTCATGGGCCACGAATCCATGGTCACGTCACAACGCTACGTCGATGGCGCTGGCACCGAGACCCGCTCCGCCGCTGAACTCAACCCCCTCTACGGGCTCCTTAGCGACGAGAAGCCACCCCTGTGACATGCCTTTCGACCGCCCACGCAGAACTGAGTGCCAGATAACATATCTTATGTCAAGTTAGGTCGGCGTCGACCGCTCCCCGTGACGCTGAGTGTTCGGTCTCAATGAAGCTGTCATCTTTCGCTCGGGGAACACCGCCAGGGTGGACACTATGACGTGGCTCTTTCCTCAACAGTGTTCAAAGTCGAACTTGGCGTCTCCGACGTCGATCACGGCTACTACGCCGATCACACACTGACCGTGGCGCGCCATCCCAGTGAGACCGATGAACGGATGGTGGTGCGGTTGTTGGCGTTTGGGCTGCGCGCACACCGGCTCAGCGACGTCGACGGTGAGTTGGCGTTCGGGGCGGGCCTGTCCACCCCCGGCGTACCGGACCTGCGGCTCGCGGACTACACCGGCCGGATCCTGGAGTGGATCAACGTGGGTCAGCCCGATGAACGCGCCTTGGGCAAGGCGGCCGGCCAAGCAGACCATGTGCTGCTGTTCCCGTTCGCCGTCGGCGTGGCCACCTGGTGGCGCACCGTGGGACCCAAAGTGGCGGGGTTGCCGAACCTGTCGGTGGTGCAGATTCCGCACGCACCGGTGCAGCAACTGGCCCAGACTGTCGATCGACGGGTCTCGGCGCAGGTGATGGTGATGGAAGGTCAGGTGACGATGACCGTAGGCGCCGTCGACGTCACCTTCACGCCCGTGCCATTGGAGTGAACTTCTGCGGCAGGTCGCTTAGCCCTCTCTCGGCGAGACCGAACGTGGACTTTGGGGCGCCGGACGAGGTCAGTGCGCGCCTCGGATGGCAGGCGCGGCCTTTTCCACCGGCAGCACATCGGTTGGCGTCGTCTCCGTGACCGTCCCGCCCATGTTCATGCCTGGGACGCTCGGCGGCGCGAACGTCTTGTTGTGATTGCCACCCGCAACGATGACACTGCCGCCGCCGGGAACGGTGGGTCCCCCGACGCTCGTATCGTCGTGGATCACGGTGTAGGACGCAGCGGCCAGGACAGCGCCCATGCCCACGATCATCCCCAACACCTTCAATCGCGAATGGCGATCCCGATTCGAGATCGCCTCGTCAACTGCCATGTCGTGCAAATGTGCGGCCGGGTGTGGATCGTTCGACATCATCGTCGGATACCTCTGCTCTTGGTGTTCGGTGGCGAAACCGGCCGGGACGCCGGCTCAAAACCACTAAGCCACAGCGTTATTTGAGCGCCCAAATCTGTGACTGCGGTACCCACCAAGTCGACAGCTGCGGTTCAGCTTCTCGCAAGGAAGCACCCCTACCCTTCACGCCGTGGCGCAGCCCGACAGGCGCACTATGTTGCGCGCCATTGCAATTGGTGTCCTTGCCGCTGCCGCGACGAGTCGAGCAACGGCGCGGGCCGACATCACTCATCCAGCCAACGCACAGGTTCCCGCGCCGAGCGTCTTGACCCGCCTGCCCGGTGAGGGCAACCAGTTGGCCCTGACCGTCGACGACGGCACCAACTCGGCGGTAGTGGCCGCCTACGCCCAGTTCTGCCGGGACAGCGGGGTGCGACTGACGTTCTTTCCCAACGGTGTGAACAAGTCGTGGTCGGTCAACGCGCCGCTCCTCGCGCCGATGGTGGAATCGGGGCAAATCCAGGTGGGCAATCACACGTGGAGCCATCCCAACCTCACCCGCATCGGGCTCGACGCGGTGGCCGATCAGGTCCGACGAAATGCCGATTTCCTCCGCAACACCTTCGGCACCGACGGCACCCCATACTTTCGCCCGCCGTACGGAGCCCACACCCCCGACACCGACCGCGTTGCCGCGGACCTGGGCTACACCACGATCACGCTCTGGAGCGGCACGATCGGCGACTCGAGACCGGTCGATGAGCGCCAACTCGTGGGCTTCGCCCAACAGTCATTCCAGCCGCAGCAGATCATCCTGAGCCACGCCAATCTGCCGCCGGTCATGCACACCTACCCGCAGCTGCTCGACATCATCACCAGCCGGGGCCTGCAGACCGTCACACTCAACGATGTGTTCAGCTGAGAGGCGAACTGAGCCCCAGGTGTGAGTCCCCTCGGCAGTCCCGGACCACTGTCCGTAGACTCCGGCGAATGTTGCGCATCGTGTGGACCCTGGTTACCGGTGTCGCACCCCTAGTCCTCGTATCCTGCACCGGCCCCGAGTCCGCGGCGCCGTCACCGAGGCCGGTGGCCGCGTCGAGCACAGTCGCGCAGGAGACCTCCGTCGCGCCAACATCAGGGCAGCCATGCCACCTGGTAGCCGTGCGCGATCTCATCGAGTGGCACAAATCCAGCCACCCGCCTAGTTCCGACGGCTCGACAGGGCCACCCGCCTCCGCCGTGAAATTCGGCAACGTCAACCTCGTGGGCTGCAAGAGCACGCTCGACGGGTGGGTGGAAGAGCACTCAGACAGCGAAGCCGTTACCCAGGCAGGGTTTCGCGACTGCTTTGAAATCGCTTGGGCTGACGACAATCCCGGTTACGACATCCACGCCTCGCCGGCACCGCGCCTGAAAAACGTTCTCCTACAGGCGGGCAACGACTGCTAACTACTCTACAGTCGGCCGCGCAGTCGGTCGCGGTACGAGCGCCCGTCGGGGTCATAAATCAACCGGTAGAGGGGTTCTGCCCAGACGCGGGTTGGCCAGCCCAGACGCTCTGGCTTGTGCGGCCGCAACCGGCCCGGCGGCCTGGTCCCCTGGCAGCCCGACGCGTACCACGCGTCCAGCGCTTCCGCCGTGCTGGTGATGTCACGTATCGCTGTGACCGGATCGACCAGATTTCCGTCCTCGCTGCCGTCGGCCGGTCGGTCCAGATGTTCCCGTAACAGTCGCAGCCTCAAGTCGCGAGCGAAGATCCCATCGGAATCGAGGACTGCGCATGACAATTCGCTGTCGTGGGTCCATGACCGTCGATTGAGGTTGTCGCTGCCGACGCATGCCCAGATGTCGTCGATCACGCAGACTTTCGCGTGCACATACACCGGTGTGCCACGGTGATTCTCGACGTCGAAGATGTGGACACGTTCCGGACTTGCGGCCTGGCATGTCGCAATGGCCTGCCAGCGACCGACCAAGTTCGGGGGCAATTGCAGTCGACCGTCGACGTCGGGATGACGCGGAATCACGGCCACGAGATGGAGGTCGGGGTTGTCTTGCAGTGCTTTGGCGAACAACTTGGCCACCCGTACCGACCACAGGTACTGATCCTCGACGTAGATGATTCGTCGGGCGCGGGGCACCACTTTGTTGTACGCACGCGCGATGCTGCGCTCTCCGTTGGGCGCGAAGTCGTACTGGAAATGCGCGTCTGGGTAGGTACGCAGCACCTGCACTGCATGAGGTCCGCACGCCGGCGGATCCGGTGGTTGCTCGGGTAGGCGGCCAGGCGAGAGATCCGCACCGCGCACTTTGTCCATCACCCAGGCGACCGGCGACAACATGTCCAGCGGTGCTGGATCATTCCAGCGTTCTCGGAAAGCTGTGTCGAGGGCGCCCACAGCGGGGCCGCGGATCTGCAGCTGCACGTCATGCCACGGCGGACGGTCCCCGTAAGACTTGGCCATTTGCACCGCCTGCGGGTCACCGTCGTGCGACTCGTCATCGCGGCGAGAATGGCACAGGTCGATGCCGCCGGCGAACGCGATATCTCGATGCGGCTCGTCCGGATGGCGAATCACGACCAGCTTCTGGTGATGCGATCCGCCCACCCGTACGCGCTGATCCAACAGCACCTCGCCGCCCGCCTCTTCAATGGCCTCGCCCAGGTGCTGATTCTCCTCCTCGCTGTACTGAAACTTGTCCAGGTGAGACCGCCACACCAGCCCCTTCACCACCACTCCCCGTTGTGCGGCGTGACAGAACAACTCACGGATGGTGGGTCCGTCATCGCGCAACAGTTCGTCGGGATCGCCGCGCCAGTCGGTGAAGAAGACGTAGTCCCCCGCCCGTAGGACCTCTGCTTCGGCGGCGAGCCGCTCAAAGTAATTGGCACCGTGTATCAGCGGCTCGGCACGGTTGCCTTCCGACCACGCTGGTATGCGCGCGGCGGGGTTCCCTCGCTCATCGTCGGTCAGGAACCAGTCGGCCAGATTCACCACGACCTTGTGGTGCCCGTTCGGCGTCAGGACTACACCGCAGCCGCTAGCGCCAGACCGGGCGTTGGGTATGCGGCGAACGCGCCGTCCCCGTCACTGCGGGCGCCCAACGGTTGCAATGTCGCATACGGGGAACCCCTGTCAGCATCGGCGCCGACAATCCACGAGTCGCTGATCGCCACTGTGCGCCGGGTGCGCCACACCTCCGACGAAGAAATGAGTCACACATGACAGCCTCAGACCCAAGGGAACGTCCCGACATGACAACTACGCACGCCAACGCCGACTTGGAGGTCGACCACGCCGCCCTGGACGAGCCGCGCGCCAAGTGGCGGGCCGCACAGGAAGCGGCGGCGCAGGCCGAGAGTCATTTGTCCCTCGTGTTGGAACGGCTCGAGCACAATGCCGAACGACGCAGCTCCGACGAGGCTGCGCTGCAAGCCGCGGTCGACCAGCAGGCCGAACTCAAGCGTGCGATCAAGACGTCGGCCGAACAGCGTGAACCGCTGCGCAGGGCACGAAGCAAGGCTCAACGCGGAGTGGAAGAGGCACGCAAGAGGGCCCAGGCTGCTGAGGCCGAGTACGACCAGGCCCTACTCGTCGAGGTGCTGGCCGCACAGAAAAGCAAGGATCTGTCTGCGTCCGACGGCCAGACACCGGCAGCCCATCACGAAACCGATGCCGTGGCAACGCCCATCGCGCAGTCCACCGCTCGAACAACGGCAGCAGCCGTGACGGCTCGTAACGCAGGCGCCTAACCCGCTATCCCCCATGCCAGCGAAGCGCTGGCTCCAGGTCGACGAATGAGCCCAGGCGAGGTGTCTCGCCTGGGCTCATTCGGTGGTGGAGCGCGTGACAAGTCGCATCTGCCGCGAAGTCATGTCGCCGAAACTGGTACCAGCATTTGCGAATTGTTCGCCAAGGATTCGCGGCTATCTGGCAAGCGATCCGGCAATGCGAGCCTGTGGATCGTCCGCAGCGTCGAAAGATACTGGTGTGAAAGCGAACCCGTGTTGTACGGGAGGCCGTACTTGGCAACGAGCGGACGTACCCGGTCGGCGATCTCGGCCAAGCGACTGCTCGGCAAGTCGGGGAACAGGTGGTGCTCGATCTGGTAACAGAGATTTCCGCTCGAGAATGCCAGCAACCGGTCGGCCTTGAAGTTCGCCGAGCCCAACATCTGCCGCAAATACCACTCGGGCCGGGATTCATGCTCGAGGACGTCGCGGGTGAACTTCTGCGTTCCATCCGGGAAGTGCCCACAAAAGATCACCATGTACGCCCATAGGTTGCGAAGCAGGTTGGCGACCACATTTGCCCCGAGGGTTCGACGCCACCGGGACCCGCTGAGCGCCGGCACCATCACGTAGTCTTTGAGCGATTGACGTATTACTTTGCCCGCCAGCGCCTTTGTTTGGGCCTTGGTCTCTGTTCGATCGCGATCCAGATCGACCCCGTGCAGGGCGATACCCCATTCGAACAACAGGGCCAGAAAGAGATTTTGGAGTGGCTGCAACAGGTACCGTGGTTTCCACGGCTGATCGCGGGTTACTCGCATGACTCCGAATCCAAGGTCCCCGTCCTCGCCGAGCACGTTGGTAAAGACATGGTGTCGATAGTTATGCGAGGTCCTCCACTGGGCGGAGAGCGCGACCATATCCCACTCCCACGCGGTCGAGTGAATCTCCGGATCGTTCATCCAATCCCATTGGCCATGAGACACATTGTGGCCGATTTCCATATTCTCAACGCTCTTGGCATACGCCAGCGCAGCGGTCCCCAGGACCCAGCCGAGGTTCGATCGGCTTCCCGCGATCAGCAGCCGCGCGCCGAGCGCGAGCACTCGTTGGAACATGATGGTGCGCCGAATGTAAGCAGCATCCTGTGCGCCGAGCGACTCCTCGATGTCGCGGCGGATCGCGTCGAGCTCGTCACCCAGTTCGCGGATATCGTTGGGGCTCAAGTGCGTATAACAAGCAATATCGGTAACGGCCATTAGTGGGGTGTCCTTGGTCATGTGAACTACCGCAGGCGAGGTTCTGCGCCCCTGAGATATCTAGAGAAGTAGGGCAGACAACTGTGCCTGGGCAGTTGCACCCGCGCCGGGCGGGTGCAACTCACCTGATCGCGTGATCGCCGGTCAGAGTGCGCGGACGCGACTTGCCTGCAGGCCCTTCGCGCCTTGAGTGACCTCGAACTCGACCTGCTGATTCTCCTCGAGGCTGCGGAAACCGCCGCCGTCGATCTCGGAATAGTGGACGAACACGTCCGGACCCTCGGCCCGCGTGATGAATCCAAAGCCCTTTTCGGCATTGAACCACTTCACAGTTCCCTGTGTCATTTTCTTTCTCCTTGTCAGGATTCCCGCCCGCACTGTGCGAGCCGGCGGCCGATCGGTATAGACGGCTGCTTCCGAGTTGTCCTGCAACAAGAAAAGACGCCCGCACCAAGTTCTGCGCGAGCGTGCGTAAAACACGAACACTGAAAAACTTTCGACCTCACTGTTTACAACGTCCTGTGGCCATATTGGTTCCCGGGCTGGCGGCAATTGCCCGATTGTCGCCAACGCCTCGATCGGCGCCGTCGGATCAGCCATCCGCGTCTGTACCAAATCTTGTGTGGCCCAACTGATCTGAACATTCAGGTCGTGCAGGCGACGAGGTGCCCGGATGTCCCAGCTGTAATTGCTGATGGCATCGGACCTCACTCATCGCAGCGCGAACCGCGAAATCGACGGAGCTCGGCCCTTACCCGGATCGAACCGGTGCCGCCCCATCCCCTAGTTCTCCGTGGCAGGATCGATGTCGTGACCGAACTCATCGAGGTACAACGAACCATCCCCGCGCCGGCCGCGGACATCTTCGCGGTGCTGTGCGATCCGCAAGGTCACGTCGCGATCGACGCCACCGGCATGCTGCAGGACGCCGACGGGCAGCCGGTTCGTGCCGTCGGCGACACCTTTGTTGTGCACATGGACCGCGAATCGCTCAATGATTATCCGTTGGGCAAGTACGACGTCACCGTGTCGATCACGCAGTTTGAACAGGACCGGCTGATCGCCTGGACGATCTTCGGTCAACTCAAGCCGGACATCGGGCATGTTTACGGCTACCGATTGGAACCCACGGACGGCGGTACGGCCGTCACGTCGTTCTACGACTGGTCCGAGATCGATCCGCATTGGCGTGACGCCAAGATCTTTCCCATCGTCGGCGAACCGGCATTGCGCGCGACGTTGGGCATTCTCGACCGGGCGGTGCGACGAGGTTATCCCCTGTCGTCAACGCAATAGTCCGCCCCGCTTCTCAGGGATCTACGACGGCTCTGGTGCAGGTTCAATGGTGACCAGCTCGGTCAAACCGCTGACTGTGAAGACGTCCATCAGATGTGGGTGAGCAAGGATCGCGATGCGGTCAGCGTTGCTGAACAAGGTGGTTATCGCGGTGCTGTCCAAGTACTTCACGGCGCTGAGATCGACGGTGAGCCTCGCATCACCGCCTGCGGACTCGGTGATCGCGGCGGTAAGGCCTTCGTTGAACGCGGCAACATTGCTCATATCGATCTCTCCCACCGCGGTCAAGACGAATGTCCCGTCGCTACGGCATGCGCTATCGAGGGTGAGCGGTGTGGCCATCAGATGATCCTCACGGATAGGTGAATTGCTGTTCCCCAGGCGTCGTGAGTGATGGCGACATCATCCATGAGCTCTCGCATGAAGGCGATGCCCCGGCCGCGGTTGGAGTGGCCTGCGGGTTGCGCGGGCTTCCATGAGCCCTTGTCGACGACGTCCAACTGGACCTGGTCGGCCTTGGCTGTTGCGGTCAGGCGGATTGTTCCTCCAGGGCCGTCCCGGTAACCGTGCTCAATCCCGTTGGCAACGGCTTCACCGGTGGCGATGAGCACGTTCATGGCTTGGCGAGGCTTCATTCCCGCCCGGGATAGCCAGTCGCGCAGGACAATACGAGTCCCGGCCAGACGATCGGCCTCGGCTGGAAACTCCAGCTCCAAGGCGGCCGGCTGGCGGTAAAGGAGGAACACGACGTCGTCCTGATAACCATCGCTCGGCGCGAGACTGGACATGACATGGTCCGCGAGATCGTCCAGGACCAAAGCTTGCCCGTCGCGAATGAGGCCCGCAGCGCGGGAAATGCCATCCTCGAGTGGGCTGCTGCGGCGTTCGACCAGCCCGTCGGTGTAGAGCGCGAGGCTGGCACGGGCAGGCAGAGTGATGCGCGCTTCAGGGCGGGGCCAATCGTGTCGGATTCCCAATGCGATGGTGTGGCCACCGTCCAGCATTTGAGTGGTGCCGTCGGGGGCCACCACGATCGGCGGCGGATGTCCGGCACTGGAGTAGACCAACTCGCCGGTATCAGGGTTGAGCACCGCACACACCGCCGTGGTGCACTGGGCGCCGGGTAGTCGAGCCGCGAAGCGATCCAGCCCCGCCAACGCGACTGCCGGGCTGGGATTCTCGAACAGCAGCGCTCGGCAGGCGCTGCGGATCTGCCCCATCACTGTGGCCGCGGGCAAGCCGTGGCCGACACAGTCGCCGACCACCAACGCGATGCGCCCGTCATCGAGGGAGACGATGTCGTACCAGTCGCCACCCACCTGGAGCGGACGGCTCGCAGCCTGGTAACGCACCGCGAAACCGCTTGGTAAGTCGGAGGGTCCGAGGATCGCATGTTGCAGCGCTAATGCGGTTTCACGCTGCTGATCGACCCGGTGCACCCGCTGCAGCCCCTGCCCGAGACGGCCGGCGAGCACGGTCAACAAAGTCTGGTCCTCGAGGGTGAACTGCCGCTGCTCACTGAGCTCGATCCAGACCACGAGCACCCCATCCGGATGTTGCAGCGCGATGCCCGCGGCTCCGGACTGCACAGCATTCGGCGTCAAGAAATCTCCGTCACGCAATGACACGAGGATCTGTTGGGTGTCAGCCGGTAGATCACCCCAACGCACTGACCCGCCGGCCGCCGCGACGTGCGGCTCGCCATACGCGGTTTCCGATGGCGACCCGTATGTCGGAAAGGTGACCGTCAGAACTCGGCGGGCACGCCACAGTCGACGCAGTTCCTCGGCCGCGGCGAGCAAGGCGCCGCCGACGGTGTCGGCCCGGGCGAGCTCCTGATTGAGAGCGTGTTCACGACCCGCAGCCAGCGCCAGTGCAATGGCGGCGTGACGAGCGAAATCGCTGACCAGATCCAAGTAGGCATCGTCGAAAGCGGGTTGATGAGGGCGACGCGCGACAGCGATCACTCCGAGCACCACATCATCGGCGATCAGGGGCATGACGATCGCCGAGCGATCACCAACGTCGGTGAACCCCTCAATCGGATACTGGAATGAATCCGTAATGAGCGGCTCACCACGACGCGCAACACTGCCCGTGGTGGAGCCGTCCATCGGGACCTGCCGGCCAATCACTTCCGAGGAGTACCGACCCGCTGTCGCGGCCACGACGAGGGCGTCGACCTCGTCGCCGACCAGATCGGGCTCGGCCGGGACCAGCAAGATCGCCTGCTCGGCGTCGGCCAACTCAAGCGCCCGGTTGACGATGAGCTGCAACGGCCTTGTCTGCGGATCACCGGATAGGAGCGCAGCAGTGATCTCGCGGCTGGCCGTCATCCATTTCGCCGATTCACGCGCCCGCTCGAAAAGTCTCGCGTTGTCGATCGCGGCGGCCGCTGCGGTGGCCAATGCCCGCACTGCAGTCTCTTGGAAGGGGGCGAACACCCGGTCGGGCCGGTCGTCGATCAGATAGAGCGTGCCGAAATCATTGTCGCGCACGGTGATCGGCAGACCCAACAGCGTTCGCATCCACGGGGCATGTGCGTGCAGTTGAGCAGTCGCTGGCGAAGCCTGTACATCAGCAATCCGAAGGCCCGTACCCACCGGCAGATCGGCCAGCCGGCGCGCTGTGTCCGCGTCGATCCCCTCACGGACGGACGAGATCAAAATTCCGTCCGCCGCGCGGATACCGAGCGCCCCGTACTTCGCATCGGTGAGCTCCATCGCGGCGGTGACGATCCGCCGCAGTGTCACATCGAGATCCAGATCAGAGCCAATCTCTACGATGAGCCGAACCAGTTGTTCCATGCGGTCGCGAGCCGCCACCAGCTCGTCGAGTTCTGCATGCACCCTACCCACCAGCTCGCGCCAGCTTTGTCCGGTGAATGCAGGGCCTTCCCCATCGTCGACCACGAGTTCGAACCTATCCGCCCGGCGGCAGCGAAATACGTCGCTCGGCCGAACCGGGAATTCTGGGGTGCGACACAATTTCGGCCATCACCACATGGTTGCCGCTTGTCGGGCGATTAAACGCCGTTAATATCCGGCCCTCGGGCGGCTCCTGAGTGGCATGGGGCATCCCGGTGTCCCTGGCGGACCTGGCGTTGATTCCAGAATTGAGTAGTGAACTACCCAATCCCGCGCGTGGTGGGTCCTTGATCGTGGACGAGGACGGGCACGGCGGACCGGGAGGACACTATGACCACACTCGACTGGGGTATCGCGCACCGTGCAAACGGCACGCCACCGCCCGACATCCCCTTGAGTGACATCGACCTGGGCTCCCTCGATTTCTGGCGATGGGACGACGACCGCCGTGACGGCGCATTCGCCACGCTGCGCCGGGAAGCGCCCGTGGCGTTCTTCGAGGCCGCGACGGTAGCCGGATTCGAGTCGGGTCCCGGGCACTGGGCGCTGACGTCGTACGACCATGTGCACCATGCGAGCCGACACCCCGAAGTGTTCAGCTCGGTCCCCACCAGCGTGTCGTTGAGCGAAATCGACCCCGCGGTTGCGGAGTTCAGCGGGTCGATGATCAACCTCGATGACCCGCGCCACCACCGCCTTCGATCGATAGTCAATCGGGCGTTCACCCCCAAGATGGTGGCCCGCATCGATGAGAGCGTGCGACAGCGGGCGCGGCAGCTGGTGAGCGACATGGTGACCAACCACCCCGACGGAGAGGCGGACTTCGTCGAATACCTGTCGGGTCCGTTTCCGCTGCAGATCATCTGCGACATGATGGGCATCCCCGAAGCGGACCAGCAGAAGGTCTTCCACTGGACATCGGTCGCCCTGGGAATCGGTGACGAAGAAGTGTCCTCCGACCACGACGAGGTGATTCAGGTGATACTGGATCTCGCTGCTTACGGCGTCGAGTTGGCCGAGTCCCGCCGCGCGGCTCCCGCTGACGATCTGACCTCCAGCCTGGTTTCGGCGGAGGTCGACGGCGAGCAGCTGTCGTCTGCGGAGATCGCTTCGTTCTTCATGCTGTTGTCCGCGGCCGGTAACGAGACCACCCGCAACGCCATCAGCCACGGCATGGTCGCATTGAGCCGGTATCCCGACGCGCGGGCGACGTGGTGGGCCGATTTCGACGCCGTCGCGCCCACCGCCGTCGAGGAGATCGTCCGGTGGGCCAGTCCGGTGATCTTCATGCGACGCAATCTGAGACAGGACGTCGAACTCGGCGGCGTACGCATGAAGGCCGGCGACAAGGTTTCGATGTGGTACAACTCGGCCAACCGCGACGAAGCCACGTTTGACAATCCATGGTTGTTCGACGTCACCCGAAATCCCAACCCCCACTTCGGTTACGGCGGTGGTGGAGCGCACTTCTGCCTGGGCGCCAACCTGGCGCGGCGCGAGATCCGGGTGCTGTTCGAAGAGTTGCACCGCCAAATCCCCGATATCGCCGCTGTCGACGAACCGGCCATCTTGTCGTCGGCGTTCCTTCACGGCATCAAGCGACTACCTGTCCGCTGGACGCCGCCGGGTTAACCGCATGCGGGGGTATCCCCTGCCGACATCGTGCCGCCACGGGCGGGTAACGATCCGAACTCATCTTGAGTCGATACCGGACTCGATCAGCGTGGTTCCACCGTTAACAGCAGTCACATCGTTAACATCGCGCGGGTGCATGATTTGCCCGATGCCAGCCGTGCGGTCAATCGGCGCGACGCGCTGCGCTATGCCGGTGCGTTGGCCGGCCTTGGTGCCGCTTCGCTGTGTTGGGGCACTCCCGAGGCGGCCGCCGCGGCTCCCACACTGATCGACTTCGCCGCCAAACAGATCCCTGCCGAGCACATCCGCGCTGCGGGCCACGCGGGTGTCGTTAACTACGTCTCGACATCGCGTCCGGGCTCCTCTTTCGGCGCCAAGCCGATAACTCTGCCCTACGCCCAGTCCCTGACCGCCGCGGGCCTGGTGATCGTCAGCAACTATCAGTACGGAAAGCCGGGCGGTACGGCGCCGTCGGACTTCCTGCGCGGCTACGCCGGCGGCATCGCGGACGCGCGCGCCGCCTGGCAGCTGCACACCGCCGCGGGCGGTGGCCAGAGCGCGCCGGTCTTCTTCACCATCGACGAGGACATCAGTCGTGACACTTGGAATCGCGTTGCACTGCAATGGTTTCGCGGCATCAACTCCGTGCTCGGAGTGCAGCGCACCGGGGTCTACGGCGGCATCGACGTGTGTCAGTGGGCCTTGGCGGATGGCGTGATCGGACGGTCGAGCACGCCCGGCCGTGTCTGGGCCTGGCAGACCAAGGCCTGGTCGGGCAACCGAGTCCATCCCGCTGCCGTCCTCTATCAGCGCATCGTGAGCACGGCGTCGAACCCCGGTCCGCTGGTCGGCGGCCTCGAAGTCGATGTGAACGACGCCCTGGCCTCCGATGTCGGCCAGTGGAACCTGCACCGCTGACTTTGCGCTGGCACCCAGTCGAGGAATTGCCCGACCGCGTCGGCCTTCATCGTCGCGATCGGCGAAGGACCAAGGTAGAACTGACGATTCACCTCGCGCGGACAAACTGAAAGCGGATCCTCCGGCCGCGGATCTCCGGCGAGGTCAGGCGGCCTCTTGGCCTGTCGGGATCGCGCACGACGCACAGTCGGGGCTGTCGATGTCGAGTTGCCCGCAGGTCGGGCAGATGAACGGAATCATGAGGTTTCCTTCGTCTCGCGGTCCGACGCCGGCTTACTTCGACGTTGGCGCGTTTTTACCCCGCGCCGTCGTGCTCGAAACGTTATCGGCGAGACCGGCTACCCCAGGGTGTTCCGGAATCGGCGCATCCCGGCGATCCAGCGCCCATAGTCGGCGCCCTTCTGCCGGTACATGGTCAGCACCTCGGGATGCGGCAGCACCAGGAACGTGCCATCGGCGATGGCCTGGACGACGAGGGCGGCCACGGCGTCCGGGTCGATCACGGCGCCCGCACTGGTGACGGAGGCACCCGCCAGTCGGATCTCGTCATCCGGCGATTCGGCCATGCCGCGCAATAGTGGAGTGTCCACCCCCATCGGGCATACGCAGCTCACGCCAATCCCCTTGTCTCCGTAGCAAATGGACAACCATTCGGCGAACCCGACGGCGGCATGCTTGGTCACGCTGTACGGTGCCGCGCCCAGCTGAGTGAGCAGGCCGGCGGCCGACGCGACGGCGACGAAGTGTCCGCTACCGCGCTCAAGCCATTCCGGCACAAGAGCTTTCGCTGCACGGATGTGGGCGCGCAGGTTTACATCGATGATCCGATCCCACGCCGCTTCATCGTCGCCGAGTCCGGATTCGCCGGCAATGCCGGCATTGGCGACGAAGATGTCTACCGGTCCGAACGCGTTGCGTGCGGTGTCGAGGAGGGTGGCGATACCGTCGACGCTCGAGGCGTCTGCCGCCACCCCGACGCCCCCGGTCACTGCGGCCGTCTCGGCGACCGTGTCGGCATGGACGTCACCGACCACGACCGAGGAACCGGCCGCTGCCAGTGCCACCGCAATGGCCCTGCCGATACCCGAGCCCGCTCCGGTGATCACTGCTATCGATCCGTCGATGTGCACGGGGACCTGTCTAGCGCACCGGAGAGGGTCGAGTGCCCCTTTCGCGAGCACGTGCACTACCGAACGTTGCTGTTGACAGTAATTAGCGCAGTTTTTCGAGCATCTGACTGGTGGTTTGCTTTTGTTCTTCTTTGCGCATCCGTTATTCTTGCTGAGGCCTTTGGTTGTCCCGGAGAGTTGTGCCACCGGACGGTGCAGGAAGGGGCCTCGATGCCCAAGACCGGCCGGGTCGCAATCGGTGCTTCGGTGATTTTCGCTGCGTTCGTGGTCTGGATCTTGAGTGGCTGGTCGCAGGGAGCGGCGGTCACGGCGGTCGACGACATCGTGTTCGTCGTGCTGAGTCTTGCGGGCGCTGTCTTCACCGCCCTGGCGGCGCGAGCAGTACACGGGCGGATGCGCGTCGCGTGGGCCGCCATGACGATCGGAATGGTGGGCTGGGCGCTCGGCGAGGTGCTGTGGGCGTACTACGACCTGGCTCTCGACGAACCGCCATTCCCGTCACTGGCCGATGCGGCGTATCTGGTCATGCCGGTCGGCTTCTGCGTGGGTTTGCTGCTATTCCCCGCCGACAGCCGCCAGTCGCGGGGACGAACGTTGCTCGACGGGGTGATCGTGGCAGGGTCGCTCTTCCTGGTGAGCTGGGTGACCATCTTGAGCCCCATCTACTCGGCCGGCGCGGAGAGCGCGACGGCGATGATCATTTCGCTGGCGTATCCGCTCTCGGATGTGGTGATCCTGACCATGGCGGCGATCGCGTGGCTGCGGGCGGCCGCTGACCAGCGTCGGGTGCTGAACGTGCTGACCTTGGCGATGCTCTTCATCGCAGTGTCCGACAGCGGCTTCGCCTACCTTTCAGCGAAGGACGGCTACTCCAGCGGAGGTCTGATCGACGTCGGATGGGTTGCCGGTCTACTGCTGATCATGGTCGCGGCCACGGCCAGTCGTGACGAGGTCCTCCTATCGAAGCCGCGAGCCGAAGTCACAAGCTGGGCTTCGGTCTGGTTTCCCTATGCTCCGCTGCTCGTGGCCGGCCTCGTGGCGGCTGCCGAACCAGCCACTGTGTTTCAAACCCCACTGGTGGGAACCGTGGGAACGCTGCTGATGGCTGCGGTGCTGGGTCGGCAGTACTTGGCGGTCACGGAGAACCGCCGGCTGTTGGCGACCGTGGCCGAACAGGCGCTACGGGACCCGTTGACGGGCCTGGCCAACCGGACGATGTTCTCCGACCGTCTCGAGGAGGCGATGCAGCGCCGTGAACGCGACGGTGGGACGGTGGCGTTGATCATCCTGGACCTCAACGATTTCAAGCGCGTCAACGACACTCTGGGCCACCCAGCCGGTGACGAACTGTTGAACCGGGCCGGCGAACGGATTCTGGGTTGCGTCCGCAACAGTGACACTGTCGCCCGTCTCGGCGGCGACGAGTTCGTCGTGCTCATCGACGACGACACCTTGCGCGAGCACGCCGATCAGATCGCGAAGCGGGTGGCGGAGTCCTTCGACAAACCATTCACCATCGACGGCCAAGAGCTGTTCATCAGGCCCAGCGTCGGGCTGGCGGTGGCGGGCGCCGACGAACCCGAGATAGCGGCCGGGGACCTGGTCAAACGGGCTGACACGGCGATGTACGCGGCCAAGAAGACGCGCACCGCCGGCGTGCAGAGGTACACCGATGATCTGCAGCTGACCACCTCGCCCGCCAACGGCCTGATCAACCGGTTGCACAGCACCCCCTCGCCTGAGGATGCCGCCGCGATGCAGCTGCTCGGTGAATTGCGCCAAGCCATCGATTCCGTCGAGCTCACGTTGGCTTACCAGCCCAAGTTCAACCTGATCACCGGCCAGATGGTCGGTGTCGAAGCCTTGATCCGCTGGCCGCACCACCGGCGCGGTCTGCTCAGTCCCGACGATTTCCTGCCCTTGGTTCGACACCACGGTCTGATGCGGCCGGTTACCGATCTGGTGATCGACACCGCACTCGACGCCGCGCAGAGGTGGCATCAGGCGGCAGTGCAGTTGCCTGTGGCGGTGAACATGTCGGCACCGCTGCTGGCCGACCCGCACCTGCCCGCCCGCATCCGTCGATCCTTGGCCGACCGCAGCCTGCCGGCGAGCGCGCTGACCGTCGAGATCACCGAGGACCTGGTGCTCGGCAACATGGAGGGCACCCGTGATGTCCTGAACCAATTGCGCCGCAATGGTATTCGTATCGCCATAGATGACTTCGGCACCGGCTACTCCACCTTGTCCTATCTGTGCGAACTGCCTGTCGACGAGGTCAAGCTGGACCGACGGCTCGTCGTGCAGATCATGGACGACATCCGAGTGGCGACCGTGGTCCGCGCGTTGATCGCGCTCGCGCACGAACTGGGCTTGATCGTCGTGGCCGAGGGAGTCGAGGACGCCGAAATCGCAGCATGCCTCATCGAATTCGGCTGCGATGTGGTGCAGGGCTTCTACTTCAGCGTTCCGTTGTCCGCCGACGAGGTGCTGCGGCTGGCTGCCGGTCCCGACGCCGCCTCGCCGGGCGAGAGCCCTGTGACGCTGGGAACACACCCTGCTCGATCCAGGCTTGATTTGGGATGATGGAAGGGCGATAACCGCTTGGGCGAGGAGGTTGCGATGACGCCGACTCACAATCCGCCGAGCGCGCCTGTGCTGTTGTACGACGGGGTGTGCGGTGTGTGCAACAGCGCAGTGCGCACCATTCTTCGATACGACGATCACGGAACCCTACGGTTCGCCGCTTTGGACAGCGATTTCGCCCGCGAGACGATCTCGCGGCATCCCGAGATAGCGGGTCTCGATACCGCCGTGTTCGTACGCGACCCGGGGCAACCCAGCGAGAGGGTGTATCTGCGGTCTGCAGCGCTGCTGCGGATCGCGGAGTACCTGGGGGGCTGGTGGCGATTGGCCTTGGCGGCATACGTGATCCCGGCGGCAGCGCGCGATTGGCTCTACGGTCGGTTTGCCGCCGTGCGGTATCGCGTCGGGGGCCGATACGACACCTGTCCCATACCGCCAGCTGATGTGCGGACACGCTTCCTCGACACCACCTACGGCTGAGCCGAGCACGCGATTGGGCCTCGGCGCGCAATCAATCGACCCCCTCGTCGATCGTCGATCAGCCTTCGCTAGCGTCACGTGAACATACGAACGGAGGTTCACATGGCCGGGCGCATACCGATGGTCGATTACCTGGTGCTCGACGACGGTGAACCGCACCTCGTGGCACATGAATGCACGACCTGCGGTGCTCGGTTCTTCGACCGGCGCAATGCGTGTGCGAAATGTTTCGCCACCGATTTCACTCTCGTCCCCGTCGCCAACGAAGGCACGGTGCGCGCGTTCACCATCGTCACCTTCGCCGCGCCGGGCGTGCCTGTCCCCTTCGTCGCAGCCGTCGTCGACTGTGACGGCACTCAGGTGCGCGCCAACCTCGTCAACGTCGAGCCCGACCCGGAACACATCCATGACGGGATGAACGTGCGCCTGAGCACCTACTCGCTCGGCGGCGACACGAACGGAACCGAGGCCGTCGGGTTCGGCTTCGAGCCCGTCGCCTGACTCCCCACCACTGAACCGCTGCAAGGAGATGTCATGAGTGCCAGCGACGAGATCTGGATCCTCGGTATTCGGATGACGAAATTCGGTAAGCACACCGATAAGGACACCGTTGACCTGGCCGCCGAGGCCGCAATGGCGGCGCTGCAAGACGCCGGCGTGAGCATGGCCGACATCGGCGTGTTGGCCGCAGGCAATCTCATGAACGCCAGCGCCGGAATCGGCCAGCAGCTGCAGAAGCAGATCGGCCAGACCGGGATCCCGGTGTACAACGTGGCCAACGCCTGCGCCACCGGAGCCACCGCACTGCGCACGGCGATCATGGCCGTCAAGGCCGGTGAGGTGCGCTACGGCATGGCTGTTGGAGTGGAAAAGCTCTCTGGTGCAGGACTTCTCGGCGCTGGCGGCCGGAAAAAGGACGATTCCGGCGTGTGGGAGCCGTCGGGCCGGTTCGGCGCCGTCGCGCCGATCGACGGGCGCATCGGCACCGAGGCCATGCCCGGGGTGTTCGCGCAGATCGGCACCGAGTACGGCCACAAGTACGGCGGCACAAGCTTCGAATTGTTCGCCAAGATCAGCGAAAAGAACCACGCGCATTCGACGTTGAATCCGCTGGCTGCCTACCAGAAGCGATTCACACTCGAGCAGATCATGAACGACGTGATGATCGCCTACCCCAACACTCGGCCGATGTGTTCCGCCAACTGCGACGGTGCGGCGGCGGCAATCGTGTGCAACGGCGAAACACTCAAAACGCTGTCGGCCGAACAACGTCGGCGGGCGGTCAAGGTGTCGGCATCTGTGCTGACCACAGACCCTTACGAAGAGGGCTGCCAGGTCCTGCCGAATGTGAACACCTTGACGCGCAACGCCGCCGCCACCGCCTACGAGCAGGCCGGCATCGGACCGAAGGATCTAGACCTGGTCGAATTGCATGACTGCTTCGCCACCGCAGAGTTGGTCCACTACGACAACCTGATGCTGTGCGACGAAGGCGGTGCCGCCGACTTCTTCAATTCGGGTGCCACCTGGCGTGACGGTGCGACGCCCGTCAATGTCTCCGGCGGTCTGGAGTCCAAGGGCCACCCGATCGCCGCGACCGGCATCGCCAACATCTGGGAAATCTGTCATCACCTGCGCGGTGAGGCCGGTGACCGGCAGATCGAAAATGCCAAGGTAGGCCTGGCCCACGTCATCGGCCTCGGCTCAGCCTGCGGCGTGCACATCCTCGAGAAGTCAGCGGCCTGAATCTGGTTGAGGCGCTGCTGAGTCCGCGCCGCGAAACTCTCACCCCGTAGTCGACGGCACGGCGATATCGGTGAGCGCTGTTGCGCGCCCGAACAGGTGGCCCTGCGCGAGTCCGCATCCGGCCATGAAGATGGTCTCCGCCTGGTCCGCGGTTTCGATACCTTCGGCAATCACGTTGAGGTTCAAGGCCTGACACAGTCCGATGACCGACCGGTAGAGGGTGAGATTGCGCCTAGGGTCGACGCCCAGAGCGAGGCCGCGGTCCAATTTCACGATCTGCACCGGCAACTCATGCAGGTAGGTCAGCGAGTTGTAACCAGCGCCGAAGTCGTCCAAAGCCACCCTGATCCCAAGGTCGTTCAAGCGCCGGATCGCGCCCGCTCCCTCGGCCAGGTCGACGATCGGAACCGTCTCGGTGATCTCCAGGACCAGCCGGGCCGCGGGTAAACCATGCCGGGCAAGTGTGCGGGTGATGACACCTTCGAACTCCGGGTTGCCGAGTCGGGCCGCTCCGATGTTGACATGGACGTCCAAGTCCAGATTCGCTGCTTGAATCTCCGCACAGGCTTGGTCGAGCACCAACGCATCCAATTGGGCGCCCATGCCGTTGGCCTCCGCCAGGGCGACGAAGGTTTGCGGGGGGATCTGCATTCCGCTCGGTGTCGTCCACCTCGCGAGCGCCTCCACCGCCACCGGAGTGCCCTGTGGGAGAGCGACGACTGGCTGATACTTCAGCCGGAATCCTTGCGGAATACCACCTTTCGCCTGCCGCAGTGCCGTCGGAAAGTCCTCCGAGACACTGAAGGCCGGCCGGTAGACCACCGCGGTGTCCTTGCCCAGTCGCTTGCCCGTGTACATCGAGATGTCGGCCTGCCGGAGCAAGTCGTCCGATGTCGGGGCAAGCCCGTGGTGTCCGGGGCTGACCAGGCCCATGCTCGCCCGCACCCGGATTGACGTCCCGTGCACCGAGAACGGACTCCGCAGCGCGACCCGTAACTGGTCGGCGATGATCTCGGGCGCTCCGACCTCACCGGCGATGAGGATGGCGAACTCGTCTCCCCCGATGCGCGCCAGCGTGTCGGCACGCCCGAGGCAGCTGCGAAGGCGGACGCTGATCGCACGCAACAGTTCGTCGCCGGCCGCATGCCCGAATCGGTCATTGACGTCTTTGAAGTCGTCGATGTCGACGAAGATCAACACGAAGGGCCCATCGCGGATCGCGTCGTCGAGCCGCTGAGCCAGAAGCAACCGGTTGGGCAGATTGGTCAACGCGTCGTGGTGTGCCTGATGAGCCAGACGGCGCTTGGCGTCGACCAGCTGTTGGGTCAGCATCCGCTGTACACGCATCGCCACCAGGTAGCGGGTCGCGACAAGCAACGCCAACGCGAGGTAGGTGCTCGCGAAGAACACGTCGATCCCCCGCCCGACGAGTACCTGAAACGTGAGCAGGGCCGTGCTGCCCATGAAGCCCACATAGGGCAGGGTCAGCTGCGCCCAGTTGGTGGGCAATTCGTTCTCGGGGCGGGGCCGCGGCGGCAGATCGAGCAGACTCCACGCGATCAACAGTGGCGCGAGGATGAAACCGGTGCCGATCCACAGATTCAGGCTCGCCACCTCGACGCTTCGGAGGTAGGCCAGTAGTCGATCGGACGAGACGAGGGTGATCACCGCGGCCGCGAGCAGCATGTAGTTCGCTCGCCCCAGGCGATACGGCGGGTACCACATCGCGACGAGGACAGCGACCATGACCACGACGAGTTCCACCGTCGCGATTCCGAATACGACTGCCGTGTTGGTCGATCGCGGCAACGCGGCGCTGTCCGCAGCACCTGGCCGGGCGAGGTAGATGAACTGAGAGAACGCCAGTGCGCTCACCAGTCCGTCGAGCACGGTGGTGAAAACTCGTGGCCACGCCAGCGCTCGGCCGGGCACGTAATAGTCCCGGCCGGCGCGGATCAGCAGGACCATCGCCGCACAGAAGAAGAACGCGCCGACGAAGTAGCTGACCACGCTCAGCCAGGGCGCAGTCGCGTGTCGGTCGGCGTCGCCCGTCAGTTGCCACAGGAGCTCGGCTCCCAGAAAGATGGCCACGGCCGTCACTAGCGCAATGCGCCACCACCGCGACAGGCCGGTCACGTGCGGTACGACGACCAGCCCGACGACCACTGCGGTAATACAGACGACCGTTTCCAGCGCGAATTGGACCCGTAGCGCCGTCGGCACCCCCCACAGGCCGAGCGCGTTGAACGCTGCCGCCGCAACGACGGCGGCAGTTAGCCCGCAACGCAGGCGGCGACTCCCAAGCGACAACGCGCCCCCTCCACCCTGCGACGCTGACCCCCAATATCGTGGCAGAATAGCGCGACGGCTGGACCGTTATCGGCCAACTGAGTACGCCCGGCGCTCAACCGGCAAACCGGTCAGGCGGCCCGTATGTATCGCTTCCCGAACGGGTACTTCAACGTTGATGAGGTTGATTCGGCATGAGTAACGGGCGCCCAAAAGTTCTTATCGTCGGTGGCGGCTTCGGCGGCCTGTTCTGTGCCCGCAGGCTCGGGCGGGTCGACGTCGACGTGACGCTGCTGGACCGCGCGGCCTGTCACGTGTTCCAGCCGTTGCTCTACCAATGCGCTACAGGGACGTTGAGCATCGGTCAGATCAGCCGGTCGCTGCGCGAGGAACTAGCGCACCACCGCAACGTCACGACGCTACTCGGTGAAGCGATCCGACTCGACGCCGATGCACGCCGGGTCACGGCTCGTCGGCCCGACGAATCGATGTTCGAACTCGACTACGACTACTTGGTGCTCGCCGCCGGCATGCGCCAGTCCTATTTCGGCAAGGAGGAGTTCGCTGCCTGGGCGCCCGGCATGAAGACCCTCGACGATGCGCTGAGCATTCGTCGCAGAGTCTTCGCCGCGTTCGAGATCGCCGAGACCTTGCCGCCGGGCCCCGCGCGCGATGAGTGGCTCACCTTCGCTGTCGCCGGCGCCGGTCCTACCGGCGTGGAATTGGCCGGTCAGATAAGGGAACTCGCTACCCGTGCGCTGGCCAATGAGTTCCACAGCATCGAGCCGGAGGAAGCCCGGGTGCTGCTGTTCGACGGCGGCGATCGAGTGCTCAAGACATTCGCCCCCGCCCTCACCGACCGCGCCACCCGCGAGCTCGAAAAGTTGGGTGTGGAAATGCATTTCGGCGTGCACGTCACCGACGTTCGTCGTGACGGGGTGACCGTGAGTTCGAAGGGCGGTGGTCCCGATAGGGATTACGCGACCCGAACGGTGCTGTGGACGGCAGGTGTCGAGGCCGTGCCGTTCGCCCGGCATGCCGCGGAAGTGATGGGCGCCAAGACCGACAAATCGGGACGCATCTCGGTCGATGCCGACCTGTCTGTGCCCGGGCTGCCGGAGGTGTTCGTCATCGGCGATCTCGCCGGCCGCGACGGGCTGCCCGGTGTTGCGGAAAACGCCATGCAGGGCGGTCTGCACGTCGCCGCGTGTATCAAGCGCGACCTCGGCCGAAGCGCACGGAAGAACTACCGCTATCGCGATCTCGGGTCGGCGGCATACATCAGTCGCGGCCACGCCCTGCTGCAGGCCGGGCCCATCAAGCTCAGCGGCATCATCGGATGGCTCGGGTGGGGGTTCATCCACATCGCCTTCCTCACCGGCGTCCGCAACCGATTCAGCACGGTCGCAACCTGGATGGCGTCCATCGCGCGAGCCAACCGCAGCGACCGCACGTTCATCCTGGGTGGGTCAGGCCACCCCGAGGAGCCCTACACCTGGGAGTCGCCGGTCCACCAAGGTCATCAGGAGCAGCGGAAGAACTCCGGCGGCGACTAGATCACCGGCTAGAGCTGGCCGAGCGGACGGCAGGCATTGGAAACCGGATTCCAGTACTGACCATTGCCGCAATCAGGCGGCAGCGGCACCAACGGCGGCTGGCAACTGTTGCTGACCGGATCCCACCAGTCGCCGTTCTGGCAACCCAGGGGCACCGGCCCGGCCGGCGGTTGACAGATGTTGGCGACCGGATCCCACCACTGCCCGTTCTGGCAATCGAGCGGTTCCGCGGAGGCCCCTGGAGCCAGTAACGACATCGCGGCGATTGGCGCAAAAGCAGCCGTCAGAATCATTGAACGACTCACGATCTTTCCCATGCCATCAGCCTGCCCCGTCATCACGCCTTCCAAACGGGCTCAGATATGCCGCTGCACCCCGAGGTGACGGGCGAGAAACCGTGCCGAATCGTCGCGCAGGTAATCGGGTGTCGGCCAATACGGGCCCGGGTAGGCGTGCAGGGACTTCTCGCTCGAGCCGAAGGCCTCGAATAACGCCACCCCGGATACCCGGTCGAACTCCCGGTCATCCCAAGGGATGTGGTAATCGACGGGGATCGTGACCTGCCGGGCGGCCCGGGTCAGAGCGTCGTCGACGAAGACGCCGCCGAAGCTTGCGGCGGCGACCCGGGATTCGGCGGCCGCCAACATCACTCCGGTCACGACACCCGTTGTGACGCCGGCGTAGCCCACCGGTGCGTCGCTGCCGATATCGGGCAGCGACTGCAGGACATCGAGCGTCCGTTGCCATTCCGGAACGGCCCGCTCGGCCAGTGACATGCCGTATTCGATGACGAGCGGGGCGATCGGCCCGCCCGCCGCACGAGCCTGATGGATCGCCTCGACCCATTGCCGGTCTCGGCCGTTCCGCGGCCGTCCACCGTGTCCGGGCGCGTCGATGGCGGCGACACTGAATCCGTGAGCGGTCACCATGTGGATTGCGGTGGTGACGAGCCCGGGGGCCCTCTTGTGCATGCCGCCGCCGTGCCCGGCGAGCAGCAGCGGTGAGCCGACGGTGTCGGATGTCGGTGACCACAGGACACCGGTGATCCCACCTAGCGAGAAGTCTCGTTCGAGAACACCGGATGACGATGTCGCAGAAGTGAATTGCATGATGGTGCCTTTCGGGATGCGTTGTTCGGACGCTCCCGGCGACACCTACGGGTATCGCTCGACCGTGAACGCGCGTGGGAGCACCCACATGGTTCGTTCGTTCATGGGTCTCACCTCCTCGCGTGGTGTCACGGTCTGGCGCACACTATCAATCGGTGCCGGATGACGTCCACGCATTAAATGGTGATGGTCACTGCGCCGCGCCCGTCTGGACCCAGCCATCACCATGGCTTCGTCGGTATGCGTCGGCCTGGATGCGCTTGGCATCGAGCGGTAGCCTCCCCATACCCCACGGGAAGGATTGCGATGTCGGGCCAGCTTCACCACGTCGTCATGTGCAGCCACTCTGCCGAGGTATTCGTTGCCTTCCTGACTGAGGTGGCCGGTCTGACGATCCAGCAGCAGTTCTACGTACCGAGCGAACTTCTCGAGTCGACCCTGGGCTGGCCGCCGTCGGACGGAACGCAGGTGACGATGGTGGGCACTGGCGACAGCGGTCTCATCGAGGTTCTCGACGTGCCTGTGTCGCTGCGTGAAACGGTGCCCGAAGGCCTTGCCGGGCTGTCTTTCTTGTCCGGCGACGCCGCCGGCGTGCGGGCGCGCGCCCAGGCGTCGGGTCACGATCCGAGGCCGATCGACGTCGGAGTGCCGGGCTTCGATCTGTTCTTCTGCACCGTCGGCGGTGTGCCGATCGAATTCATGGGCGGATTCTCGGAGACCATAGACCTGGGCGAGGCCGCGCAGGCCTGAGGCCCGCGTGTGTGCCGTCGGAGACGAGGGTCAGTTACCGGCGTCGACCTGGGCGGCGGCTTGGAGCAGTGTCGCTGCCGGAGCGCCACCACCGACCTTGCCCGCCACGAAGTCGGCGGCCTGGTCGGCCATGCCGTTGCTCTTGTACGCGCTGTGTGCGGCGCGGTTCAGCCCACCCGGGTAGCACACCGGATCACCAGTGGCGCACAGCTGCATCGTCTTGCCGGCGTACAGATCACCGATAGTGATCGGGGGTGCGTTGCGGTCAGCCAAACCCAGGAACCAGTCGTCGGGAGTGCCGAACAAGGCCACGGCCGCAACATGGGAAGCAACGGACGCGGGCAACGGGCCGGAGATGCCGGCGGGCAACGCGATCCCAGCCGGAACGGTGCTGGACGTTGTGTATCCCGCCACCGCGGCGCCCTGCGAATAGCCGCCCAGGACAATCTGGGTCGACGGGCATTCCGTCGCAACAGACTGAATTCTGTTGGCGGCGTCGGCAACTCCGTCAATCGCCTGCCCGAAGTCGAGCGATGCCGGATAGTTCACGCCGCAGGCCTCGACCCTCTTACCCGGGAGCCGGGCGGTCAGGGCGTCGACGAACGCCTGCCCGGTGGCGCCCACGCCCGGCGCCTCGAAGGTGCCGCGGGCGAAGACGACCTCCACCGCGGCGCAGGAGCCTTCGGCGGCGCTGGCGGTTGCGGCGGGACCGGCGAAAAGACCGGCGATGACTGCGAGTGATGCGAGAGCGCTGAGCGCTGCCGTTCGAGGGGCAAACGCTGTGCGTGCCGGCGGTGTGTTCATGGTGGGCATCCCGTCCTTGCAGTGGCTTCTGCCAGCTACAAGCCGCGAGCTGCTACCTGCGATTCCGCAGATGTCAAGTGATCTATCTCACCGGAGGAGAAGCTCTGTGCCGGGATGGTTCGCGGTCACCCCGGCGTTGGCACCGGACTCAGTCAGAGTCCATCTTCAGCCGTCGTAGGCGCGCAGCAGTGCCCGCGTTCGAGCCCGGCCCTCGGGAGACGGATCGAAGGGCGCGGCGACGTACTCGTCGACTCCGGCCGCCACCAACTCGTCGAGGCGGGACCGGACGGTCTCCTCGTCACCGATGATCGCGGCGTCCTGCGGACCCGCATAGCCCTCGCGGTCGAGCATCGCCCGATACGACGGCAGCTGACCGTAGATCGCGAACTGCTCGGCCGCCTGCCTGCGTGCCGCGTCGACATCGTCGGTGACACTGATCGGCAGTGACGCCGCTACCCGTACGGCGCCCTCGCGGCCGGCATCGGCGGCCGCTTGCCGCAGCGCGGGCCCGACGTGCTCGGCCAGCGTCTTGGGCCCGGTCATCCAGGTGCAGGTTCCCGCGGTGCGTCTCCCGGCGATCTTGAGCAGCTGCGGGCCCAGGGCCGCGATGTAGACATCGGGTCGAGGTGCACCCGAGATCATCAGAGCGCCTCGGGTGGTCACCGTCTCCCCCGCCGCGTCCGCGGCTTCACCGGCTAGGAGGGGCAACAGTCCGTCGAGGTATTCGTTGAGCCGGCGTACCGGCTTGTCCCACGGGATGCCCCACATACCCTCGGTGACCGCTTGATGGGTCATGCCCAACCCGAGCGTGAAGCGGCCACCGGATGCGAGGCTCAGCGTGAGCACACGCTGGGCCATCAGCATCGGATGCACGTTCTGAATCGGCACCACGCCGCTGGCCACCTCGATTGTGTCGACCTCATGCAACGCAATTGCCAGAACCGTGAGAAGGTCTGGCTCATAAGGCAATTGACTCATCCAGACCCGCTTGAAGCCCTCGTCGCGCAGCATTGCGAGGTTGGCGATGGTCGCGTCGATCGGAGATCCGTCGCCCGATCCGCTGAGTTGCCCGAACATGGAAATCTGCATCACCACCACGCTCCTATGCGTCACCGTCCGTCATCGCGTCGATCCGCTCGTCGACCCGATCCGTTCACCACTCTGCTGCACGCGGACTCCGCACATCAAGCGCCCGACGATGGCATCGGTCAACCGTGACATCTCGGTGACGAACGCGTCAAATGCATTCCCCGGCTTCTCGATCTTCTACAAGCTGTCCGGAACATGGTTGCTGCGTCGGAAGCGAGGTAAGGCGCTGTGCTGCAACGGATGGCCTTATTGGCTCTGGCAGCACCAGGTCGGATTGTCGCGGGCGCGGTGTTCGTGATGATCCTGGCTGCCCTGATCGGCGTGTCGGCCGCGGGCAATCTCAAGGCGGGCGGATTCGTGGACACCCACGCGGAATCCGCAGCGGCGACACGCATCCTGACCGAGACGTTCGGGCAGGGCGACATGCAACTGCTGTTCGTCGTCACCGATCCGCAGAATGCTCAGAGCCCGGCCGCCCGCGCCGTCGGGCAAGCCATTGTCGATCGAGTCAGCACCGATCCCGCCGTCGCGGCAGTGGCCTCGCCGTGGACGACGCCGCCCGCCCTTTCCGGTCGACTGATCAGTGAAGATGGACGCTCAGGACTCGTGGCGGTGGCTCTTCGCGGCGGGGAGGACGCAGCGCCCGAGCACGCGCAACGGCTGGCCGACCTCGTCATGGCCGGTCGCGACGACAAGTATCAGCAGGTCGACGTGATCGCGGGCGGCTCGGCGATGGTGTTCTCGCAGATCAATTCCCAGACGCAGCGCGACGTCGTGGTCATGGAGTCGATTGCGATTCCGCTGACGTTTGTGGTGCTGATCTGGGTCTTCCGGGGCCTGGCCGCCGCGGTGCTGCCGGTGTCCGTCGGGGCGTTCTCGATCGCAGGCTCCATGGCGTTGCTGCGCATCATCGCGTCGTTCACCGATGTGTCCGTTTTCGCGCTCAGCTTGAGTGCGGCTCTGAGCCTCGCACTGGCGGTGGATTACACACTGCTGCTCCTCAGCCGCTACCGCGACGAGATCGCCGCCGGAGCATCGCCCGAGGGCGCTTTGATCACCACCATGGTGACGGCCGGGCGAACAGTTCTGTTCTCGGCGCTCACCGTGGCGATGGCGATGGCCGCGCTGGCGCTGTTTCCGCTGTACTTCCTGAAGTCGTTCGCGTACGCCGGCGTCGCCACCGTGGTGCTGTGTTCTCTTGCGGCGGTGACGATCACACCGGCCGCGATCGTGTTGATGGGCAGTCGGGTGACCGTGCAGGACGCGGTTGGCAGACACCGCCGGGTGAACGACCGATTCTGGTACCGCACAACGGTGTTCATGACCCGCCGGGCCAAAATAGTCGCAGTTGCCGGCTCGGCCGCATTGCTGGCCCTCGGGTTGCCGTTCCTGGCGGTTCGATGGGGTCTGCCGGATGAGCGAGTGCTGCCGAGTTCGGCTTCGGCCTACCGCGTGGGCGAGATGCTGCGCACAAGTTTTCCCGAAAACGCCCAAGATGCGATCAAGGTCGTGCTGCCGGACGCCCGAGGGTTGTCGAGCCAGGACATCGACGCCTACGCCCAGGCCGTGTCGCGGGTTCCTGGTGTCGCCGACGTCAGCACGCCGACAGCCACCTTCGTCGCAGGCGCACGCGCCGGCCCGCCGGCCGGAACCGCAGGCGTTCGCGATGGCGCAGCGTTCCTCACGGTGAGCACCAGTGAGCCGGCCTTCTCCCCCGCCGCGGTCAGCACACTTCAGGGTGTAGACGCGGTGCCCGGTCCCTTTGGGCGCGACGTCTGGTTGACCGGTCCGACCCAGGTCAGTCAGGACAGCCTGGCGGCGATCACCTCGCGGCTGCCCGTCGTGCTCGGCGTCGTGGCCGCGGTGATGTTCGCGGTGATGTTCGCCCTGACCGGCAGCGTGGTGTTGCCGATCAAGTCCCTGATCCTGACCCTGCTGTCGCTGACGGCATCATTCGGGGCGCTGGTCTGGGTCTTTCAGGAGGGCCATCTCGGTGCGCTGGGTACGACGGTCACCGGGACCTTGGTCGCCAACATGCCGATTCTGCTGTTCTGCATCGCGTTCGGCCTGTCGATGGACTACGAGGTGTTCATCATCGCGCGGATCCGCGAGTTCTGGCTGGCCAGTGGTCGATCACGGCACGACAATGACGAAGCCGTCGCGCAGGGCTTGGCCCACACGGGCCGGGTGGTCACCGCCGCCGCGCTGATCATGACGATCTCCTTCGGCGCGCTGTTCGCCGCGAAGGTGTCCTTCATGCGAATGTTCGGCGTCGGCCTGACCTTGGCCATCGTCCTTGACGCCACGGTGGTGCGGATGATGCTCCTCCCCGCTTTCATGCATCTTCTGGGCCGGCGCAACTGGTGGGCCCCGGCTCCGTTGGCCCGCTGGCATGAGCGCCTGACCGGCCGGCACACGCCGTCGGCCACCTCCGTCAAAAAAGAACCCATCCATGAGGGCGTCGACTCCGAATGACGGATGGCATCGTTTGTGACAAGGAAGGGATTGGCCGTTGACGAGCGGTGACCGAATCGGCACACCTGTGATGACACACGTCGAGCCGTCGGGTGCGCGCCATGCCCCCAGTACCGAGGCCGCCCCGCGGCCGCCGCGCTGGCTCGACGATATGCGCACGGCGGCCCGAGCCCACATCGGCGACTTCGTTCGGGCCGAGTGCGTGCCACGACTGGCGCATTCCGGGGTCGACATCGCGGGTGAGGTGCTGCAGGAGTTCGTCGACGGCGGAAAGTACCTCCGTTCGACGTTCATGTACCTGGGGTGGTTGTCCGGTGCCGCCCCCGATGAGCCCGCGTTGCGGGCATCCGCAAGCCTGGAGTTACTCCACGCGTTTGCCCTCATACAGGATGACGTGATGGACGGTTCGGTCATGCGGCGCGCGATGCCGGCGGTGCATGTGCGGTTGCGGCATTGGCACCGCGACCGCTCCCTCGGCGGCCCCGCCGACCGATTCGGAGAGTCGGCCGCGACGCTGCTGGCCGACCTGTGCCTGGTGTGGGCCGAACAAATGCTGCGACGAAGCGGAGTAGACGACGCCGCCCTGGCTCGAGTGTGGCCGCGCTATGACGATATGCGGGTCGAATTGGCGGTCGGCCAGTTCGCCGATCTGGTGGCCGGAGCCGGCGGCCTGCCCAATCTGGACGCTGTCCTGGAGATGCTGCGCCGGAAATCGGGGAACTACACGGTGCGGCGGCCCCTGGAGCTCGGCGCCGCAATGGCCGGCTGCGACGCCGACGTTCTCGATGCCCTCTCGCGATACGGCAGTGCCATCGGGGAAGCCTTCCAGCTGCGCGACGACGTGCTCGGTGTGTTCGGATCCCCGGAACTGAGCGGGAAATCGGCGTGCACCGACATGGAGTCCCGCAAAGCGACCAGCGTGCTGGTGGCGGCGCACGAGCTGGCGGACCCGCGCGTGCGCTCCGAACTCGACGAGGTGATGGCCCTGCGAGAACTGGACGACGAAGCGATCGAGCGCTGGCGTTCGTTGGTGCGTGCCAGCGGCGCCGTGCAGTGGGTCGAGGAACGGATTGCCCAGTTACGCATTCGTGCGCTGAATTCTATTGAAGGGCTTGACATTCCGGAACAACCACGCAGCGCATTGGCCGGGCTGGCGCACGCCTGCACGGTGCGGGTGGCGTAATGATCGGTTCCGAACTCGACGCCGCCGGCGTGCGTCAGCCAGAGCTGCGCGAGGCCTATCGGCAATGCCGCGTGATCAACGCCCGCCACGGCAAGACCTTCTTCCTGGCGACCAGACTGCTCGCGCCGTACCAGCGGCCGGCGGTGCACGCGCTGTACGGGTTCGCTCGCCAAGCCGACGACATCCTCGACGATCGCGACCCGGGCCGAAGTGCCGATCAGCGGACCTCGGAACTGACATCGCTGTCGAATAGGTTGTTCAACAGTCTGGTCGAACACGAACCGGGCGACGACGACCCGATCCTGGCGGCGGTGGTCGACACGGCACGTCGATACGAGATCGGCTGGGAGTTGTTCGACGACTTCTTGGCCTCGATGCGCATGGACCTCACTGTCACCGACTATCCGGATCGCGCCGCCCTGGAGCGCTACATGTATGGGTCGGCCGAAGTCATCGGCTTCCAGATGCTGCCGATTTTGGGCACCATCGTGCCGCGAGAGGAGGCGGCGCCCTACGCCGCGGCACTGGGAAAAGCCTTCCAGCTGACCAACTTCCTGCGTGATGTCGACGAGGATCTTGCGCGCGGACGGGTGTATCTACCCGCCGACGAGCTGGCTGCTCATGGAGTCGATCGCGACCTGTTGTTGTGGTGTCATGAGAACCGGCGCGTCGACGCACGGGTGCGTGCGGCCCTGATCGAACAGCATGCCATCACCCGTGACGTCTATGCGCAGGCCTATCCCGGAATCACGATGCTGCAAGCCATTTCACGACCGTGCGTCGAAACTGCGCTCAATCTGTACTCAAGGATTCTGTCCCGCATCGAAGCGCTGGACTTCGAGATCTTCGCGCAGCGGGCGAGGGTCGGCACACCGCAGCGTGCCGTCGTCGCCGCGGGCGGCCTCGGACGGGCGTGGGCCGCCCGCATCCGGGACTGGAGCCGATAAGGTGCGCACCCGTTTCGCCAAGACCCGGGCCGTGCCGCGATGTCGGTAATCCTGGCTTACACCGCACCCGCGCTGGGCCATCTCTTTCCGTTCTGCGCGTTGTTGACCGAGCTCGCTGCGCGCGGTCACCGGGTGCACGTGCGCACCCTTGCCGGAGGAGTGCAGCTGTGCCGCCAGCTGGGTTTCGACGCGCACGCCGTCGATCCGCGCATCGAGGCGTTGCAGAGCACGGAGCCGGCTGCCGGTGGCGTGCTGCGCGCCGCCGGCAACACCGTCCGAGTGCTCGGACGGTGCGCGGAGTACGAGGTCGAGGATTTCGGCGATGCGGTAGCCGAGGTCGAGCCCGACCTCTGTTTGATCGACGCCAACTGCTGGGGAGCCCAGTCGGCCGCTGAGACGATGCCTGGACCGTGGGTGGTGCTCAGCCCGTTCATCCCCTACCTTCGTTCACCCGGCTCGCCGCCGTTCGGCGCGGGTGTTGCACCGCGGCCCGGCCCTCTCGGCTACGTCCGCGATTGCGGCATACAAATGGTGACCAGCGCGATCTTCGACGTGCCGTTCCGGGCGGAGATAGCCCCCGTGCGGGACCGTCTGCGATTGCCCCGGGTGCGAAACGCCGGCCAGCTGCTCCGACGCGCGCCGTTGCTATTGGTCGCCACGGGTAAGCCGTTCGAGTACCCGCACACCGACTGGGGACCGAACGTCGCACTCATCGGTCCGGCAGCCTTCGACCCGCCGAGCACTGACGACGAATCATGGCTGCACCACATCGAGGCGCCGATCGTGCTCGTGACGACCTCGTCGCTGGCCCAGGCCGACACCGCTCTCGTCGGTACTGCCATCGAGGGCCTCAAGGGATTGCCGGTGCATATCGTGGCGACGCTGCCCGGTGGCGGCAAAATCGATGTGCGACAAAGACCCGGCGTCACCCTGTCGCGATTCACCGCACACTCGGCGATCCTCGAGCGCTCGGTGTGTGTCGTCACCCACGGCGGGATGGGCATCACACAGAAGGCCTTGGCACACGGAATTCCGGTCTGTGTGGTGCCTTTCGGCCGTGACCAGTTCGAGGTGGCGCGCCGAGTCGAGATCGCGCGGTGCGGGACGCGGTTACCCGCGCGCCGCCTCACGGCGGAACGTCTGCGGTCGGCCGTCGAAGAGGCGATGACGATGGGCGACGGTGCGGCTGCGGTTGCGGCCGGGTTCGAGGCGACCGGCGGGGTGCGTCACGGCGCCGACCGGGTGGGGAGTCTTCTGCAGAGATGGCCGCTGCGGACGCGGTGACGCAACAGCTGCGAGGCTGAGATTTCCGTCGTGCCGATTTTGGCGCGGAGCTGCCGGGTCACCGATTGTTCAACAAGTGAACGCTCGAATGTTTGCCCGCACCTGCTACGGTGCACGCCGCCGCGCGGAGCGGCAGCGTAAGCGAACAGGCGGTGTTGACGGGAATGAGCAGAGGCGAAGTGAGTCGGCGCCGACTGTTGTTGCTCGCAGCGACGGTGGTCACCGGCGGCACGGTCATCGCCGCGGACTGGATCTATGACCGACAGCCGCGCGCAGTTGCCGGCGGGTCGGGCCCGGTCACGCCGCCCAGGCCGCCGGTTCTGGCGGCAGCCACACCGACGGCGACGCCGCGGGTACTTCCGCCGCCCGACCCGCGCCATCGCGTCCGATTGCCGGGCAACGGCGTATTGAGCCGCCTCCCTGCGAACGACGACACGGTGGCTTTGACGCTCGACGATGGCGTGAGCAGCGAGGTGGTTGGGGACTACCTTCGGTTCGCCCGCGACACCGGAGTTCGGCTGACGTTCTTCCTCAACGGGGTGTACCGATCGTGGACCGACAACCGCGACGAGTTGCGCCCACTGGTCGATTCGGGGCAGATCCAACTCGGCAACCACACGTGGTCGCATCCCGACCTCACCACCGCGTCCACCTCGAGGATTCGCAACGAACTCGCCCGCAACGACCACTTCATCAAGAACACGTTCGGTGTCGACGCCGCGCCGTATTTCCGTCCGCCGTACGGCAAGCACAACGCGACGGTGGATGTCGTCGCCGCTGATCTCGGCTACACGGTCCCCACCCTGTGGTCCGGGTCGCTGGCCGACTCCACGGTCATCACTGAGGACTACATCGTCAAGATGGCCAATCAATACTTCACGCCACAGACCATCGTGCTCGGGCATCTCAACCATCTGCCGGTGACGCACGTCTACGGTCACCTCGTCGACATCATCCGCGCGCGCCACCTGCGCACCGTCACGCTGAACGACGTCTTTCTGCCATCACGCTGAAAACTCAGCGCTGCGCCAACCACGGCAACGCGGCCGCGAACGCTCGCCCGGCGAACGGCCAGTCATGCTTGCCGGGATACGCGACGACCTCACACCTGATGCTCTGTTTACCTCCGAGATCACACAGCCGGTTGGCGACGTTGCGCTCGGTCTCGTTGGCGCCGATGACCCGGCCACTGCCGTCGATACGCGCACCGGAGACGATGAATAGTCCCGAGACGCCTTCGTATCGTCCATGTTTGGACATCACTGCGACCGGGTCAAAGGCCTCCCACGCGGCTGCGCGGCCGCCGAACAGCCGCGCTATGGTTTGCGCTTTGTCGCCGGCATTCGGACCCATATCCCCCGCGATATCGACGAAGGTCCGGAACAGTTCCGGATGCATCACGCTCAGATCGATCGCACACGTACCGCCGGCGGAGAATCCCACTACCCCCCAATCGGCTGGATCGGTGCTGACACCGAACCGCGAAACCATCAGCGGAGGCACTTCTCTGGTCAAATGCGTTGCGGCATCACCACGAGGCCCGTCGACGCATTCGGTGTCGATGTTGAAAGCGCCACCCGAATCGACGAACACGGCGACCGGGGCGTTGCCGCCGTGACGCGTCGCGTAGGCGTCCAACGTGGTGATCGCGTCACCGGCGACCAGCCAGTCGGTCGGGGTGTTGAACTCGCCGCCGATCATCATCACCGCCGGAAGCCGCGGTGGCGGATCACTGGCGAACCAGGCCGGCGGTAGGTACACCAACTCGTTGCGATGCTTGAATTTCACGGTCCCGGTATCGATGTTCACCGACACCACAACGCCTTTGGCGGGAATCGTGCCAGCGCGTTGCATGGCGCTGATCGTGGCGGCGTCGGTCTGCCCAGGCAGCGTTTCGGCGAACAGCTGGGTCCATGCCGCCCCGACCGTGGGAACATAGCCCAGCCATGTGTTCAGCGACTGTGCCGCACACAGTGCCGCCAACGGAACCGCGACAACAGCCACCGCACGCCGCCACCAGCGAATGCCCTGCCAGCCGGCCAGCAGAACCAGGGCGGCCGCACCGGTGATCGCGAGCCATCCCCAGAATCTGGCTGGTGCGGGCTCACCAGCAACGCCCTCACTCGAGGCCAACGTGTACGCCCACAGCGCCAGCAAGGAACCGCAGAGCACTGCGGCCGGGCCCCACAGCAGCCACCACTTGCGTGACCGTGCACCGATCGCCACGATCACGGCCGCTGCGGCTGCCATCTGCAGCATCACCGGGACCGGCCCATGCATCAGCGATATGTGCACCAGGCCAAGACTCGACCCCCATTCTGCCGGGCCGTCTGCAAGTAACACCGCACGCCTCCGCGTTGAAGCTGGTGACCCGACGTCATGATGCCGGATTCGCATCCATCTCCACGCGATGCCATGACGAGTCGGTGAACACCACACGACATCGCCGTAGCGGCGAGCCGAATAATGCCCAGGGGCGCCCTGATACGGCTAGACGAGGCCGAGGCGGGCCGCCTGCGCGACCGCAGCCGTTCTGGACGTGGCACCCAACTTGCGGCGAATGTTGGCGACGTGGCGGTGCACAGTGTGTGGGCTCAGCTGAAGGTGCTCGGCGATCTCGCGGTCACCGAGGCCGTGTGCGACACAACCGAGGATCTCACGCTCGCGACGGGACAGCAGGACGGGTTCGCGCAGGTCGGCCTGCGGGGCCGAAGGCTCATGCGATGCCAGTCCCTGCCGGCAGGCCCGGACAACGGAGTCGACGTCGCCATGCCAGGGGAAGTGTGATTGTCCTTGCAGCGGAATGAATGTCGCGCCGGGAATCGCGGCGGCGACCTCGCGCCCGAGCCGGTAGGGCACCGCGCGGTCGTCTCGGCGATGCACGACGGTCGTCGGCTGGCGGACCCGCGGAAGGTGCTCGCGGACATCGAAACGGTAGACAAGACTCAGCAGCGCGGCAGCCGTTTCGGCGGTCGCTGAGTCACGCTGCAATCGCGCGAAGCGCTCGTGTTCATCCGCATCGGCGCTGCCAAGGAAAATGTCGCTGAGCATCCGCGAGCCGAGTCCCCAATGCGCCCGCACTGCCGCCACGATCGCGTCCCCCACACCGGGTGCGGTCAGGACCTCGCCATGGGGGTACGAGCCGTACAGCACCAGCCGCTCGACGCGATCCGGGTACGTCGCCGCAAAGGCGGTCGCGGTGCAGCTGCCCGACGAGCCTCCGATCAGCGACACCCGATCCAGCTCGAGCTCGTCGAGCAGCGCACGCAGCATCGCGACTTCGCCGGCGAGGCTGAGGTCGGCGTCCTGCATTTCGCGGTCGGACATCCCGACACCGAGCCGGTCATAGCGGATGAGGGTGTAGCCCTCCGCGACGCCCTCCCAGAATCGCCGCACGTCGGGGTTCTGCCAGTCCAGTTCGAGGTGACTTACCCACCACGCGGGCGCGACCAGCGGCGGGCCGTCCCCGCGCACCTCGTACGCCAGACGGCGCGCGCCGACCGGCAGGAAGCGGATCTCCGATTTGTCCAGCATCGCCCCGAGCGTACGACGTGCCGACAGCTGCACTCAGCGCTTTTATGGCACGCCCTGCAGCCCCGCCCCGGTGAGCACGTACCCCGCGGCCAGGCCGGCCGGGTCTGCCTGCACCAGGCCGACCAACCATGCGCCCGCGATCTCGGGGGTCAGCAGCTCGCCCAGCTGCCCGAGGTAGGCCTCTTCGGACTGGCCGGTACGTGCCGCATAGGCCCGCACCCCTCGCCTTCCCACGTCGCCGAACGGTGTCATGCGCGGCATCACCGTCGTCACGGTGATGTCCAGGCCCGCAGCGCGGGATTCTTCGTGGGCATATGCCGCGATAAATCGTTGAGTGGCTTTGGATCCGGCATATCCTCCGCTGGCCGGTGACCCGTTGAGGGCCGCCCCGCTGCTCACGACGATCACCCGACTGCCCGCGGGCAGAGGTTGCAGTATTGCCTCCCGGAGCCAGGTGAAAGCGATCTTGACATCGGACTGCCAGTTGAGGGAGAACGTCTCCCACGTTTGGTGCTGTAAGGGCCGCATCACCGGATTGGCGCCGGCGACCAGAACGAGAACGCTCGGCGCGTAGCGGTCGATTAAGTTCCACGCGGCGGCGGGATCGGTCGCGTCGGCCACCTCGGTGCGAATGTTGGTATTGGTCGCGGCCAACTCGGCAAGGGCTGCACCACTTCGTGCGACCGCGATCACCGGGGCATCGGCCTCGGCGAATGCCTGCGCGATTCCTCGTCCCAGGCCCCGACTCGCGCCGACGACAAGCGTTGTCCTGCCGGATAACTCGTTCACCATTAGGTCTCCCTCTGGTTCGGCTTCGCTACTGAGCCGGTTGTGCCAGCACGGCGGCGTACTGACGTTCGAGTTCTTTGGCCGCCCCGGCGTGCCAGTTCTGCGCGACCGACCGTGACATCGGATCGGGAAAGATGTCCGCCTCTGACCGATCCACACCGTCGAAGATGGCCCGAGCCACGGACTCCGGCGATGCTTTCGGGATGTCCACGCCCCGCGACATCTCGGTGTCGACCGGCCCGGTCATCACTGCATGAACTCGCACACCCCGGTCAGCGAGCAGGGCCCGCAGAGACTGCGTCAGGTTGAACGCGGCCGCCTTGGACATCGAGTAGGCGGGGATGACGGGCAATGGTGCGAGCGCGTTGAGTGACAGATTGTTGACGATGGCTCCCTGGGATCGAAGGAGCAACGGCAGGAATGCCTGCGTCACCTCGTGAGTGCCGAGGAGATTGACGGCGAGGTGCTGCTCGATCACCGCACGGTCCTTCAGGTCGTCGTAGACGGCGACGCCGGCGTTGTTGATCAAGATGTCGAGAGAGTCGACGTGATCGACGGCGTCCTGAATCTGCCGTGCATCGGTCACGTCGAGCCTCAGGGCCGTCACCCTGGCGTTCGGGTGCGCCGCCGGCCGTCGTGCGCCGGCGTACACCCGCGTTGCACCCCTGTCCAGCGCCTCCTCAACCAGCGCCCGACCGATCCCCCGGTTCGCCCCGGTCACCAGAATTGTCTTGCCTGAAATGGTCATCCATCCTCCTCGGCCGAATAGCTGTCGAAGATGTAGACGCATCGCCGCCGAGAAATTGGTCCCACATTCAGCGCCCAGTTTCCGGGTTCGCAGACGTCCATACTTCTGCAGGCGTGGCACACGGCCACGCCGACATGTGAAGGTGGCGCAATGGCATGGGCGATGACTGATCTGGTGGCCAAGGCGCGGGCCGGTGACGGGGATGCGTTCCGTGAGCTGACCGAGCCGCACCGCGCCGAATTGCAGGTGCACTGTTATCGGATGCTGGGGTCGTTGCACGACGCCGAGGACGCGCTGCAGAACACGATGTTGGCTGCCTGGCAAGGTCTCGACGGATTCGAGGGTCGCGCCTCGATACGGACCTGGTTGTACCGCATCGCGACCAACCAATGCCTCAGCGTCCTTCGCTCAACGAAGCGGCGCCCGGCCGAGGAGTGGAAGATTCCCGATATCGAACCCCCTCAACCCAGCCGTCTCAGCGAAGTCGTCTGGCTTGAGCCATATCCCGACACCCTGCTGGACGCCGTCTCGGTCGGTCGACCGGTCGGCCCGGAAGCACGGTTCGAACAAGCCGAAGCCATCTCCTTGGCGTTCGTGACCGCCCTGCAGGTACTTCCCGCACGCCAGCGTGCCGTGCTGATCTTGCGTGAGGTTCTCGGGTATCACGCTGACGAGGTGGCTGAGATGCTGGACACGACGGTGGATTCGGTCACCAGTGCCCTCAAGCGGGCTCGCGCCGGTCTGCAACGTCACCTGCCTGGCGCGGACGAGGCGCCGGCTGTCCCCGACTCACCGGCGGAGCGCGACTTGGTTGCGAGGTTCGTGCGCGCCTATCAAGCCGGCGACGTCGGCGCGCTGGTTGAGCTGCTCACCGCGGACGTCCGCCTGTCGATGCCACCGATTCCCTTGGAATACCACGGCATCGGCGCAGTGACCCGATTCTTCGCGAGCGTCTTCGATCGTGGCCGGCGCTATGACCTGATACCCACCCGCGCCAACGGGCAGCCCGCTTTCGGTGCGTACCTGCATTCCGGCGGTGGTGGCTCGCGCCACGCCGCCGGCCTGCTGGTCGTGACGATCTCCGGCGGCCGCATCAGTGGGCTCACCCGCTTCGACAACGACCTGCTGCCGCACTGGGGCCTGCCGCATTCGCTTCCATGACCCGGCGGCAGCCGTCGGACAACGGCTGCCGCCGGGTAAGTGGTTGTGCCGCTACGACTGCATCTGCCCCAGCGTGACCTCGACGGTGCGGGAAGCTCCCGACGGATCGTCGTAGGTCAACGTAACGGTGTCGCCGGGCGCCTTCGAGTGAATGGCCGCGACGAGCGACTCCGGGCCGTCGATCACCGTGTTGTCGACCTTGGTGATGACCGCGCCTTTCGGCAGGCCGGCGGTAGCCGCAGGGCTGCGATCTGCGACGCCGGCGATCAACGCACCCCGCGCGCTGTCGTCGGAGCTGAGCTGGACCCCGAGCGAGGCGTGTTGCACCGTCCCGGTCGAAATCAGTTCGTCGGCAATGCGTTTGGCTTGATCCACCGGAATGGCGAAGCCCAGGCCGATCGAGCCGCTCTGCGCGGCCTGCGAATCCTGGCCGCCGCCAAGGGATGCGATGGCCGAATTGACCCCGATCAGATCACCGTTCATATCCACCAGTGCGCCACCGGAGTTGCCCGGGTTGATCGCAGCATCGGTTTGGATGGCGCTCATCACCGAATGTTGACCGGACTGCGCGTCGCCGGTCGCGACCGGGCGGTCCAGCGCGCTGATGATGCCGGTCGTCACTGTGCCCTGCAGGCCCAGCGGGGAGCCGATGGCCACGACATTCTGTCCGACCTTGAGGTCCTTGGACGATCCGATGGTAATCGGGGTGAGCCCCGAGACGTTCTGGGCCCGAACCACCGCGATGTCGTCGGCGGGGTCGGTGCCCACAACAGTGAACGGCACGGTCCGCCCGTCCGAGAAGGTCACCGTCGCGTCCAGGCCACCGCTGCCCTGACCGAACGGGCGCCCGCTGCGGCCGCCGGGTGCGCCCTCGGCGGCCATCGGCCCGTCACCTGCGGCCTGGGCGGCCGCGGCCACGACGTGGTTGTTGGTCAAGATCAGTCCGTCGGAGCTGAGGATGATTCCAGACCCTTCCTCACGCCCCTGGCCACTGGTGAGCTGCAATTTCACGACACTCGGTAGCACCTTGGCCGAGACCTGCTCGACCGAACCGGCAGGTGCGGCGCTGGTCTGCTGGCCCGCCACGGCCGGCACCTTCGGCGCGGGAGCTCCGGCGACGGCCGGCGCGTGCGCGGTGGCCGCAGGTTGCCCGGCGTGGTCGACCACGGCGACCGCTCCGGCGGCGCCGGCAATCATGGCGACCACGGCGGTACCGCCGACCAAAATGCCCACCCGGGGCTTCATTCGTTGCCGAGGCTTTTGCTGTGACGCAAGTCTCTCGTAGGCAGGCCGGACCCCGTACGGAGGCGGGTAGATCTGGGTGCTGTCGGTCGTGCCGTAACCATACCGATACCTGCCGGGGCTCCACTGCTCTGAATTAGAATGTTCCACAGAATCTTTCGACTGCCACCGGGGGTGGCTTTCCTGCGGTGCGTTTCCTGACCTGTAGTCCATTGCGTTGGGCTTCTCTTTCTCGTCACACGACTTCATCGCGCCATCGGCGCCTGCAGATAGTTTGCCTGTGCCGTCTGAGGCTTTGCTGAGAATGAGTTCGGTGCCGGCCAAGACTTTTGGCCGACCACATCGCTGTAGCGTGACGAGCGTGAACTTCTCCCGTCTGCCCTCCGCTGTTGCCCTCGGGGCCTGCACCGCCGCATTTGCCGTGACACTTGCGGGTTGCGGTTCCGACACTGCTGCGCCGTCGGCAAGCACGTCCTCGACCATCCCCGCAGTCGCCTCGTCGGTCACTCAAGCTGCGGGCCCGGACGCCAGCTGCCCGACGGCACCGCCGGCCACCGCGGGCACCCCGGAGTGGACGTTGCCCGGGGCGACCGGCAGCGTCGCCGTCATCGGATCCACGGATACGGTGGCCCCGGTCGTCAAGGTCACCCCACCGTTCAGCGTGAACGCGACCGAGGTGCACACGCTTCAGGCAGGTACCGGACCGGTCGTCGCGCCGACGGCCACGGTCTCGGTCTGCTACGAAGGGGTCAACGGCCGCGACGGCAGTGTCTTCGACAGCAGCTACCAGCGCGGTGAGCCGGCAGAGTTCTCGCTCGACGGTGTGGTTCCCGGATTCCAGAAGGCAATCGCGGGTCAGAAAGTCGGATCCACGGTCGCCGTCGCGATGGTCTCCGCCGACGGCTATCCGCAGGGACAACCGAGGGCGGGCATTCTGCCGGGCGACACGCTGGTCTTCGCGATCAAGATCCTCAGCGCCTCGTAGCCGGCTAGGGCAGGCAGTTGCCCTGGAAACCGTTCACCAGCGCGTAGATGTCGTCCTTCTTCTGGTCGGCGTAGTCGATCGCCGTCCACGTCGACGGCTGCGGCCAGGCGTTGGACACCGTCGGGCCGTAGTTGCCGTAATTGCCGTAGCCCAAGCCATACCCATAGCTCGGTGAGACCACGAAGAGCGCCCCCACGGCGTCTCGCATGTCGTCGCTCGCCCGGCGCAGGTCGACGAGCGCCGGTGCCAGCCCGGGGACGATGCCCGGACCGTTCACGTCTTCCAGGTAGTGAACGCCGTGGCTGATCATGGCGAGCTTCACATTGGTGTCACGTTGCTGCGCGGCGCCGCTGGCATACGGCGAGCTGATGACGATCCGCACTCCGCCGATGCCGGCGTTGATGTCGTTGTCGAGGCTCTCGCGGACCTGGTCGAGTACCCCACATGGCACGCGTGCGGGTTCGGCGGCGGCCGGCGGCGTCAAGCCGATGGAAGCGCAGGCCGCAGCCACCGCAACGGCAGATGCGAGACGCGGAGTCCTCCGCGGGAATTGAGTTTGTTCCATCGTCCCACCACTGATCCGGTATCAACGTGATGCCGGTATATAGGTGGAATTGACGGCAGTGTTACCGCTGCGCGCGATGTAGCCGGAAGCTACCGTGCGACCGGCCAGTCCCAGATGGACATGTCGCCGCGCGGGTAGTTCATGCAGACGTCGGTGGCCTTGGCGACGACGCCCTTGTTGTTGAAGAACAATTTGGCCCAGTTGCCCCAGCGGGTCGCGACGAATTCGTAGTAGACGTTGGTCGCGGTGTCCTCGGAGTACTGCCGGCGCGCGACGGGATCGAGCGAGAAGAACCAGTGGATGCGATCGAACGCGATCTGCTGCACGTCGGCGGGCCGGTTGCTGCGGTCGATCATGTACCGCTCGAAGTAAACCGGGCTGGTGTCGCGCGCCGCGGCCATGTACTGCTCGACGTCGCACTGGGTGATGATGATCCGGTGCGGGATCGGATAGTCGTCGCTGGCATCGGCGGCGGCGGGGCCGGCCGCGATGACTCCTGCAGCGGCCATCGCACTCAGCGCAAGACTCGCCAGCTTTGCGCGACTCTTCAAACCAGCCATCGTTCTCCTGCCCCAATCCCTAAAACCTTAAGCGGACTAACTATATAGCGGTCCACATCGCAGTATCCACCCCAGGCCGACATTCGACGGCGAAAGTGACGCGTGAGACTCCCGGCCAGGAACCGCTCAGCCGCCGTTGGTCACCGGGTTGGACGACAGGGTGATGAATTGGTCGTTGATCCAGACCCCCCAGCGGCCGCCCCACATGTGGGTCCACACCACGGGATGGCCGGCCCACACCTCGGCGGGCTTACCCGGCGCCCAGGCCGGAACCGGCTCGCCGACGTTCTGGTCCGGCGGCGGCGGGTCTGCACTCGCCGGTGCGATACCGATCGCGAGTCCAACCGCGAGTGCGCCAACAGCAGTCAGCGCGGTTTTGATCAAGGTCATGAGCACGACTCCAGCGTCCAGACGTCAGCGAGATACTTAGCAAATATAACCAGCAGATGGCGCGGGTAATCCCCTACCCCGAACTTCACGAGTCGCGGAGCTACGGTGTCGGTGCAGGTGTGGCAGTGATCGGGGCCGGCTGGCCAGACCCGTTGTACTCATACCCGGGCGGCGGGGGGCCGTTCAACGAGTAGTAACCGGGTGGCAGGGCGGGCGTCCCGGGCGGTGGCGGTTTACCCGGGCCGAACTCACTCGGGGGCGCCTCTGAGCCGGGTGCGGTATACGACTTGTATCCGGGTGGCAGCGGCGGCGGCGCGCCCGCCCCCGGTGGCGGCGCGACCGAGCCGCCTGCATAGGCCTCGTCCTGGGGGCCGTAATAGGGGTCCCGAGCCTGGTGCCAGAGATCTTTGAGACTGCCGAGCACGCCGCCGCCATTCTGCGAGCCATAGGTCGGGTTCGCGATCTGGGGAACCGAGGGCGGTGCCCCAGGCGGCGGGGGTGCGGGCGCCGCCGCGGGATCGACGGGCACCGAGACCGGCTGACCCGGGGGGACCGCGGCAGGATCCGAGGGCACCGGAATGGGCGTCGGCGTCATCGGGTCGGCCGCCGCGGGGGTGGCCCCGGTGACCATGGCGCCGATGGCGAAGCCGGCGAGCAGGATTGCGCGCGCGACTGGCGCGCCGCGGTGCCCTTCAGTCATGAATCCGGCGGTCCTCTCTGTAGCCCCAAGGCCTCGGGGGCATCGTCGCACATATCGGTGATGGGTGTACCGGGGGCGAACCCCGTGTGCTCCCCTCTTATCGCCGGTGCGCCGCCCGCCGTTTCAGCGTTCCCCCTGGTGCCCGCGCGTTCCGCCGGGCACCAGGGGACGGGTCAGGCCTTGTTGATCTCGGGGTTGCTCTCGGTGGCACCGGTGGCCGATCCGGAGCGATAGCGGGTGAAGAAGCCGAGCGACACGACCGCGGCGGCAACACCGATCACTGCCCACAGCACGATCGGGAACACCAGCGAGCCGAAGATGAAGTTGTAAGTCACTGCCAGGTAGATCGACCAGAGGACTCGGTAGATCGACCAGAATGCGAGCAGGCCGGTGCTGATGCCGATGTACAGGCTGTACTGGCGATCGACGCGGTCGATCTGCTGTGCAATGGGAGCCGGCAGGATTTTCATGGGTTCTTCCTCTCGTTGTCCGTCGCCTCGTGGCGTCGATGCGAGAAGTAAAGAACCGGCGATCGCCTACCGATCCCAACTCATTCCGAGTAGTCGACCGAGAACCAGCGGTCCGGACGGATGGTGAAGAGCACGGTCTGCTCACCCTCAAGGCTCGAAGCGAACTGGCGCCCCGCCTGTTCGCCGAGATAGCGCACAGCGATGCCCTCCGCCACCTCCGCGGGCGTGGGCTCGGTGACCTCCACAACCGACCCCTCCACCGATACATATTGATATGGCGGCTCTTCGTTCTGCACGACCAGCGTCAGCACACCGTTCTGCTTGATGAGCCTGGCCTTTCGCCGCGACGCGCCGGTGGTGATGCGGATGTTGCCGCCGGGGGTGTAGTCGTACCAGATCGGGACGCTGGCCGGGGGCCGGCCGTCGGTGGCGGCGACGGATATGACCGCCACATGCTTGGCGGCCAGGAACTCCTGGCGCTCGGACTCTGTCAGTTCTCTGGGCATATAGCGCCAAACCCCTCGATCTGCGCGGCTATTCCTTGCGCGGACCGTGCACTCGAACTCGTGCAACACCATGGCCGGGTTCGTCGGATTGTCGGCGAGGTTCGGTAGGGTCTCCGCGTGACTTCGAGCCCAACCGTCAAATCTGTAAATGCCCGTCTTGCTGCAGAACTCGCCGTTGCCGAGACCCAGGTGGCCGCTGCGGTCCGCCTGCTCGACGAGGGCGCGACCGTCCCGTTCATCGCCCGCTACCGCAAGGAAGTCACCGGCAGCCTGGACGACGGTCAACTGCGCGACCTCGAAGAGCGGTTGCGCTATCTGCGCGAGCTCGATGAGCGGCGCACCGCGGTGCTGGCGTCCATCGAGGAGCAGGGCAAGCTGACCGACGAGCTGAGAACGGCACTGCTCACCGCTGACACCAAGTCCCGGGTCGAGGACATCTACCTGCCGTACAAACCCAAGCGGCGCACCAAGGCCCAGATCGCCAGGGAAGCGGGCCTCGAGCCACTCGCCGACCGGCTGCTCGCCGACCCGGCCGTCGACCCGAACGACGCGGCATCGGAATTCCTCAATGTCGATGTCAGCGACGCCGCCGCAGCGCTCGACGGTGCGCGGCACATACTCGTCGAACGGGCAGCCGAGGACGCCGAACTTGTCGGCGCGATCCGGACCAAGTTCTGGGCCGAAGGCGCGCTGCGGACGGCTCCCTTCTCCGACGAAGCGGCTAAAAGCCCTGCGGCGCAGAAGTTTCGGGATTATTTCGAGTTCAGCGAGCGACTGGAAGACATGCCGTCGCACCGGGTGCTGGCCGTGATGCGCGGCGAGAAGGAGCAAGCGCTGGCCTTGCGGTTCGACGGCGGCAGCGACGATGCGTACGAGGTGATGGTCGCCCAGGCCCTCGGGGTCGACCTGGGCGCGAAGGCCCCGGCCACCCCATGGCTGGCCACCACCGTCCGATTGGCTTGGCGCACGCGGCTGATGATCTCCGGCGCGGTTGATGCCCGGATGCGGCTGCGTCAGCGCGCCGAGGAGGACGCGGTCAACGTGTTCGCCAAGAACCTCAAGGATCTGCTGCTGGCGGCGCCGGCCGGCACCCGCACCACGCTCGGACTCGATCCGGGTTTCCGCACCGGCGTCAAAGTCGCCGTGGTCGATGACACCGGCAAGGTGCTCGAAACCTGTGCGATCTACCCGCATCAACCGCAGCGTCAATGGGACTCGGCGAAAGCAACATTGGCCGCACTCGTAGCCCGCCACGGTGTCGAGTTGATCGCGATCGGCAACGGCACCGCATCGCGGGAGACCGATGCGCTGGCCACCGAGCTCATCGCCGACATCCGCGGCGCCGGTGCGACGGCTCCGGCCAAGGCGATGGTCAGCGAGGCCGGCGCATCGGTGTACTCGGCATCGGCCTACGCCGCACGAGAGCTGCCGAGCCTGGATGTGACCGTGCGTGGGGCGGTGTCTATCGCGCGGCGGCTGCAGGATCCGCTGGCCGAACTGGTCAAAATCGAGCCGAAGTCCATCGGAGTCGGCCAATACCAGCACGACGTCACTCCGGGCACACTCGCCCGAAGCCTCGACGCGGTGGTCGAGGACGCGGTCAACGCCGTCGGAGTCGACCTGAATACGGCATCGGTCCCGCTGCTGTCGCGGGTGTCGGGAGTGTCGGAATCGCTGGCCGAGGCGATTGTCGCCCACCGGGAGAAGACCGGACCGTTCCGCAGCCGTCGTGCACTGCTCGACGTCCCGCGGCTGGGCCCCAAGGCTTTTGAACAATGCGCGGGCTTCCTGCGGATTCGCGGTGGTGACGACGCCCTCGATGCGTCGGGTGTGCACCCGGAGGCCTACCCGGTCGTCCGGCGGATCCTGGACCGCTCGGGCATCACGTTGGCCGAACTGATCGGCAATGAACGATCGCTGCGCTCGCTGCGGCCCGCTGACTTCGCCGACGACCGATTCGGTGTGCCGACGGTGACCGACATCCTCGCCGAGCTGGAGAAGCCGGGCCGCGATCCGCGTCCGGCGTTTTCCACCGCGACCTTCGCCGCCGGGGTAGAGAAGGTGGCCGACCTGAAGGTCGGCATGGTGCTGGAAGGTGTCGTCACCAACGTCGCGGCGTTCGGCGCGTTCGTGGATGTCGGCGTGCATCAGGACGGTCTGGTTCACGTCTCGGCGATGTCGGACCGGTTCGTGTCCGATCCACACGAGGTGGTGCGATCCGGTCAGGTGGTGCGGGTGAAGGTCCTCGACGTCGATGTCGATCGCCAGCGCATCGGCCTGACGCTGCGCCTGAGTGATGAGCCGAAAGCCAAGCAAGCCAAGGGCTCTGGCAGCCGTAGCGCGCCCGCTGGCCGCGGCGAGGGCCGCCAGCCCAGTCGTGGCGGCAACGGCGGCAGGCGGGGCAACAACGATCGGTCTTCCGGCTCGATGGCACAAGCCCTGCGCGACGCCGGTTTCGGCCGATAGCACTCCCCCTCCTGTTCGGTTCAGCCTCGGCGACCCCGCACAAGACGGCTGACCAACTGCCGCAATTCTTTTCATGATCAATCGTCCACGAAATTCTGGGAGGCAGAGTTCAACGATATCTCGGGTTATCAGCAGTCCCCCAGCCGATGCGCAATTAGTTGTCAGAATAGCCCACATTTCTGGGAATTCTCAGGCTTCATTTATGTTGTGCTTCTTGGCTTTTCACGAATGCCGGGCCGATCGAGACTTATACAGATGGAAGGTGGATATTTCAGCTTCGTGTGCAATATTTCACGGCCGCGCCATACGGGAATGGCTTTAGCGCATCCGCAGCGTTGCATCGCGCATGACAGATATCGCTTTCTCCCACTCGTTGAACCCACTTGGCACGCCCCGGCACGGTGATCCCCGCGTCGCAGGCACCGCCGTCGCGTTGACGACGAATCGCTACGACCAGGACGAGGTGGCCAGGGCGCTCACCGAGTTCGCCGAACCCGGTTTCGCCCGCTTCGCCCGAACCAGCGGCGTCGAATACCGCAACCTCGCGCTGCCGGTGGAGCGCTACCCGAAGCTGACCGGTTTCACCGAAGCCAATGAGGCATACCTCGAGGTTGCCGTCGAACTCGGTGAACAGGCGGTGCGCCGCGCCCTCGACGAGGCGCACCTGCGCCCCGACGAGGTCGACGCCATCCTGACCGTGTCCAGCACAGGCGTGGCGGTGCCGACCATCGACGCCCGGATCGCGTCTGCGGTGGGGTTGCGACGCGACGTCAAACGCATCCCGCTGTTCGGGCTCGGCTGTGTGGCCGGCGCAGCCGGGATGGCGCGGCTGCACGACTACCTGCGCGGCTTTCCCGGTCACGTCGCCGTGCTTCTGTCGGTGGAACTGTGTTCCCTGACATTGCAGCGTGACGACACCTCGATTCCTGCGTTGATCGGCGTGTGCCTGTTCGGCGACGGCGCGGCGGCGGTGGTCGGCACGGGCGCCGATCGGGTCCCGGCCGGGCTTCCCCTGAAGTCGGGTCCGCAGATCCTGGCAACCCACAGCGCGCTGTTGCCCGACACCGTGGGAGTAATGGGCTGGAATGTGAGCTCCAGCGGATTCCAGCTGGTGATGTCGCGCGACGTGCCCAAGATGGCCGATGACCACCTCGGCGCGGAAGTCGACCGGTTCCTCGCCGCCCACGGGCTGACGACCGCCGACATCACGACCTGGGTGTGTCACCCGGGCGGACCCAAGGTGCTCGAATCGATCACCAACGCGGTCGGCATGCCGGCCGAAGCGTTGCGGCACAGCTGGGAATCGATGCGCGACAACGGAAACATGTCGTCGGCGTCGGTGCTCGACGTCTTCAACCGGACTCTCGCGGAAGCGCCGGCGGCCGGCTCGCTGGGAGTGATGCTGGCAATGGGGCCCGGTTTCAGCTTCGAATTATTGCTTCTGAGTTGGTGAAGGAGTCCCGATGATCTACACCCCAATGTTCTATTACGGGTTCATCCTCGCGATCGGCGCCGAACGTCTTGTCGAGCTGGTGGTGTCGCGGCGCAACGCCCGATGGTCCTTCGCCCAGGGCGGCCAGGAGTTCGGCCGCGGGCACTATCCGGTGATGGTCGGCATGCACACCTTGCTGCTGGTGTCCTGCATCGTCGAAGTGGCGACCCTGCACCGGCAGTTCCTGCCCTGGCTCGGGTGGCCGATGGTGGCTGTCGTAGCCGCCAGCACCGCCCTGCGCTGGTGGTGCGCGTCCACGCTGGGGAAACGCTGGAATCCGCGGCTGATCGTCATCAAGGGTGCGCCCTTGGTCGAGCGTGGCCCCTATCGCTGGATACACCACCCCAACTACACCGCCGTGGCCGCTGAAGTGGCCGCGCTGCCGCTGGTCCACTCTGCCTGGGTGACTGCCATCGTGTTCAGCATCGCCAACGCCCTGGTGCTCAAGGTGCGGATCCGCGCCGAAAATGCAGCGCTGGGATATGCCTGAGCCCAAGCACTTTCGTCGGTGAACATCGGACGTTTCGGCTGCCGGTGGGTGTAACCGGTGTTACGTTGTGACCCGTTGAAGTCGTGCACTGCCACATCAAGGGGCCTTCAATGAGCACTGCAGCCGAACGCGCCGACCAGCTCGCTCTGGTGGCGCGGCTGAAGTCCGCCTACCCGGAGTTGCCCGATGCTCCGACCCCGGATCTGCTCGACCATGCCAGGTTCGTCGCCTACATGAAACCGGTACACGACGTCGGCGGCGAGCCCGATGCCCCGATGAAGTACGAGAACAAGGACTACGAGTACTGGGAGCACATGACCTACGTCATCTGCGAGGTCCTCGCGTGGCGCGGCATCTGGCTCTCGGAGGAACGGCGGCGCATCGGCAATGTCGATGTGCAGCGCGCGGTGTACCTCGGGTTCCCGTACTACGGCCGCTGGCTGCTGTCCGTCGCGCGAGTGCTCATCGAAAAGCACCACATCGGCCTGACTGAACTCACCGAACGGATGGCCGAGGTCAAACAACGCTATGCCGGTGGACTAGAAGGTAAGTCGCTGAGGGCCGAGCCCAAGTTCGAAGGCGACGGCTCGCAGGTCAAGCGGAACAGCCACATCGTGCACGCCCAGGGCAAGGGCGATCCGCAGGTGTACGCCGGCCGTGCCGGAGAGCCGCGGTTCAAGGTCGGTGACCCCGTCGTCGTTCGCGAACTGCCGGTGTTGTTCTACACCCGCACACCCGAGTACGTGCGCGGCGCGAAGGGCGTCATCGACGCGGTGGCCTATGAGAGCCCGGCGGCAGAAGACGAGACCTGGGACATCCCCGACGCCAAGCCCGAATGGTTCTACGTCGTCAAATTCAGCATGTCTGAGTTGTGGAACGACTTCAACGGCCCGGAGGCCGACAGCCTGCGCACCGAGATTCCCGAGCACTGGCTGCAGCCCGCTTAGCGAGAACGGACGACATGACAGATCACGGCCACGATCATGACCATGACCGCACCGTCAAGCCGATGGTCGATGAGATCACCGACTTCGAGGTGCTGGAGATCGCGCTGCGCGAATTGTGCATCGAGAAGGGCATTTTCACCGCGGAGGAACACCGCCGCTTCACCGAGTTCGCCGAACAGATCGGTCCCACGCCGGCCGCCCGCCTGGTGGCCCGCGCCTGGCTTGACCCTGAGTTCAAGGCACTCGCCCTCGCCGAGCCGATGACCGCCAGCAAGGAGGTGGGCGTCGATTGGCTGGAGCCGACGGGCTTCGGCACCCCCAGCGATTTCACGGCATTCCAGATCCTCGAGGACACCCCGACCGTCCACCACGTCATCGTGTGTGCCCTGTGCTCGTGTTATCCCCGCCCCATTCTGGGCAACTCCCCCGAGTGGTATCGCACACCCAACTACCGGCGGCGGCTGGTCCGCTGGCCGCGCCAGGTGCTCTCCGAGTTCGGCTTGTACCTGGGCGACGACGTCGAGGTGCGGGTGCAGGACTCCAACCAGAAGCACCGGTTCATGGTGATGCCGATGCGCCCCGAGGGCACCGACGGCTGGAGCGAGGATCAGCTCACCGAGATCATCACCCGCGATTGCCTGATCGGTGTCGCGTTGCCGAAGCCCGGGGTGACCACGAACGTCATCACCGAGACGCGCCCCGCCGTGCATCCGGTCGGCGAATGACACCCGACCCGCTGCGCCAGATCGTCGAGCGCAATCAGGTCTGGCCGGTCATGGCGGCCAAATACGGTGTGGAGAACCCGGTGCCGCCGTGGAAAACCAGCCTCGACGGACTGTGTGACGCACTCGACCATGCCGCCTGCGACTCCGATGTCCCGACATTCAAGGAACGGCGCGACGAAGAAGACGACCTCTCCGCCACCATGTACTCCGACCTTCCGTATCCGGAAAGCCAGCTGGTGTCACTTGCGCATTCACTGCTGGCCCGCGGCATAATCACTGAAAGTGAACTGCAGCAACGACTTTCCGCGGTCCGCGCCAGACTGGAAGCCTGACGCAAGGGGTTGTGTCCCCCGATCGGCCGACACCCGGTTCATCCGGTATCCCAGCCGATCGGTGGATGGTTCGCGAGGTGACGCGCCGTCATAGTTGCCTGGTGAGCCGTCAAGCAAGCGGCGGCTCCCCTTACTCAAAGGATGGCAACGGTGAACAGCGGCTTGGTTTTGTCAAAGCGCACGGCGGCAACTTCGAGTGCATTAGGTATCCGCCCAGCGTATTTCGTTCAGCACGGCAACGGCATCTTCCGACCAACCCCGTCGGCAGCGGCCTCCTGGAGTGAAGGATTGCTCAGCGGTCAGGCGATTGCCGGACTTGCGGCGTCGACGTTGGAGCGAAAGTACGGCACGGTCGGCTACCTGCCCACTCGGCTGACACTCGACCTGCTCAAGCCAGCACGTGCCGTGTCCACTCGTGTCCAGACCCGACTGATCCGGCACGGCAACCGGATGCGCACCGCCGAATGCGACGTCGTCCAGGACGACTGGATCGTGGCCCGCGCAACCATGCTGCAGTACCGGCAATCTCACACTCCGGGCGCTGCCGACTGCGCGAACGCACCGACTTTCGGTGATGCCGACGATCAAGCCCTCTACATCGACAGTGACGGAACCGGCTGGAGTCCGATGGGCGAGCAGCACCACAACGCCGGCCGCAGGCGCGCGTACTACGGCGGCTTGGACGCGGTGGCCGGCCTCGCGGCCACGCCCTTCGTCCGTGCCGCGGTGGTCGCCGAGGCTGCCGCCAATCTGGTGACGAACCTGGGCGCCAGCCGAATCGGCTACATCAACGGTGATCTGACGGTGGCGCTGTCGCGACTTCCGCGCGGGGTGTTCATCGGTGTGCAAGCCGACACCAACTTTGCCGAGAACGGCGTGTCGGTGGGCAGCGCAACCCTCTTCGACGACGCGGGTGCCTTCGGCACCAGCATGGTCACCGCGGTCGCAAATCCCGCGTCCCGCATCGACGCCCGCCCGCGCGGCTAGCCGGTCAGGAGCCGTCCCAGTTCGCCAGGACGCGCAGCTGGGACCACGGGATGGCGGCCATGTCGTAGTAGTCCCACGACAGGCCGGCGCCAGTCCACACCGCGCCCGGTTTCGTCGGCGACGCCGCGTCGGAGGTGACCTCGAAGACGAACGCCATGCGCGCACCACCCTGGTCGCCGACATAGGCGCCGTAGGTCTGAAGCGTCTTGGCGATCACCTTCTCGGCATCCGAGATCCCGGGAATGGCGTCGACATTGATGGACGGATCCAGCTGGATCCGGGTGCCCTCCGGTATCGGAGTCGTCACCCCGGCAAGGTTGGTGCCGTCCGACTTCGTCGCCGGGCCGGTGAACAAAGCGCCCGCGATGTCACTGGAGATGAACAGCGCGTGGTTGATCCCGGTATGGGCGGCGACCGCGGCGCTGAACTCCGCCGCGGTGACGACACCGGCGTACCGGGCGATGTTCGTCGCCGTGGCCGAGCCGGAAGTGTCGATACCGTTGCCGCTCAGGTCGGTCATGCCGCCCCATGCTGCCGACCAGGTGTTTGTCGTCCCGTCGTAGGAGGCTTGCCAGAGGCCGTACGCCTTACCGGTGTTGGGATCGAGGATCGCGATCTGCCGGTCCGAACCGGACGGCAGGTTCAGCCCGAGGGGAATTGCCACGGTGTACGAGCCGAACGGGTCGCTGCCCCACGGCTCGGTGAATTTGACGTCATAGCGCGGCGTCGAAGCCGTGATCTGAGTAGCGGAGACCAGGGTCACACCGCTGTCGTAGAGGTCGGCCACATGTTGGGCGTCCGCGGCGGACAGATACGTGACCCACGTGGCGCTGTTCGCGGCGATGACGGGATTGGCCGCGATCGGCTTCCACAACCAGTCGGCGGCCTGGAAATAGGGCGGCGTCTGCGTTGCGGGCGGGGTCGACGTGGCCGCCACGACGGTGATCTTGTCGATGCGCAGGTTGCGGTCCTTGGACGCTGACAGCCGCAGATCATTGGTGAACGCGATGCTGATCGTGTGGGTTCCGGCCGACAGCGACACCGGGATCGAGTAGTCGGTCCACGACGTCGAGGACACCTGTGTGGTGGCGACCAGAACCCCGTCGACGGACACCGTCATCACCGGAGCGCCGTTGTACTGGTCTCCTCGAGCACGGATCACCAGTCCGGTCGCCGACGGCAGCGAAAGTGATTTTGTGGCAGTCGCATTCGCCGACAGCAGCAGCGCTTTGCGTCCGGAGGCCGCCGTATCCGAGTAGATGCTGCCGGCCCTCGCGGGATTAACCGTCAGCGATTCGCCTTCGATGACGACGGTGGTGGTGCCGCTGGCGACGATTCCTGAGGCGGCCGCCGTCGGTCGGACGCCTGTCGACGTACCGAAAAGTGAATCGAACTCTTTGCGTGCCCACGCCAGCAATGACAGCAACAGCTGAGGTGGCGGCAAGCTCGGCGGCTTGATGTTGTTCAACAGCGTTTCCAGCGTGGTTCTGGTGGCGCTGATGATCGCGTCGACCGTCACCGCGGGGCTGGCGACACTGCGGGCCACCGCAACGGTCTGCGTGACCGCGACATCGCCGGCGACGGCTGCGGCAGGGGTGGCGGTCGACTTCGCCGGTCCGTCGAGCGTGCCGCCTCCCGCAGGGGCGACGCCCGTGGCTGACGGGGCCTTGCGGATCGCCGTGACAGGTTTGGATGCGGCTGCCTGCGGACTCTCGGCTTTCGTGGAGGGCCGCGATCCGGGCCGCGGCGCCGATGGGCCGGCGGCCGAGTGTCGCGCCGCGCGCGCCGATCCGGCCTGTGCCGACCGGCCGGCCGCCGACTGCGCGGAATCCGAATCGGAGCTGTCCGCGTGGGCGACACCGCCGGCCATCAAGGCCGAGCCGATTCCCAACGCCACCGCGAGCGCGCCGATGCGGCCGACGGCATAGGTACGACAAACACCGACGGAGTTCGCGGGCGCTGTTGATCGTCGTGAATACGACGGAAAGTCGTCTACTGACACCCGTGACCCCCCAACCACCCCGACCATTGACGAGCAATCACGTCGGTAGGTGAAAGCCCTTGCCCGTCACGGTTTCTGTTGTCGTAAGCGAAAATTACCCCGTCGTCAGCCACGCGTCTTGATGTTCACGCAAACAATAAATGACATTTCCGAATAGCGATATGCACAAGTTTGCTGCCAATCCTCAAGCGACAATTATAAGACCCCAAATATGGGCAATTTGCTGGAAAAGATTCATGATCATGCAGAAGCAGCAAACTCCCTTGGCGTCACGCATATCGCCCAACCCTGCGCGAAACTAGAGTGCAGCAATGAGCCTCGTCACCTATGAGCTGGAAGAGCACGTCGCAACCATCACCCTCAACCGGCCGGAGGCACGCAATGCCATCAACGGTCCGCTGCGCCGGGACATCAACGCGGCGTGGGATCGATTTCGCGACGAGGAAGAGGCCTGGGTCGGGATTCTGACCGCCAACGGCGACGTCTTCTGCGCGGGCGGGGACCTCAAGGACGGCGAAGGTTCGGTGGGCACGTTCGGCGGGACCTTCTGGGAAAAGCCGACGATCAACTCGTTCGAGTCCGGCATGGAATTGTTCAAGCCCACGATCGCCGCCGTGCACGGCCCGTGCGTCGGCTACGGAGTCACCGGAGTTTTGTTCTGCGACTTCGTGATCGCCTCTACCGAGGCGACCTTCAGCTTCCCCGAGGTGGCGCTGGGCGTGCCGACGATCGTGGGCGCCATCCGGTTGCCGCAGCGGGTCGGCTGGGCCAACGCCATGGAGCTTCTGCTGACCGGAAAGCCGATCAGCGCCGAACGCGCCAAGGAAATCGGGCTGGTGTGGAAGCTCGTCGAGCCCGAGGACCTACAGGCGGAGGCTCGGGCATGGGCGAGGACCCTGACCGAGGCTGCGCCGCTGGCGCAGCGGGCCACCAAGGAGGTGGCCTGGCGAACCGCGGACATGGGTTGGATCGAGTCGGTGCGCTTCGGCGAGGTGATGCGCAAGGTCGCCGGCGCCACCGAGGACGTCGGCGAAGGTCTGTCGGCTTGGCGGGAAAAGCGCAAGCCGCAGTGGAAGGGTCGCTGACCCGGCTAGCGCGGTGGGTCGGATGCCGGCGTGTGCAGCCAGTGCTCGTAGATCCGGGCGTAGGTGCCGTCGCGCAGCACGCCGGTCAGCCAGGCGTCGGTCTGACCGGCGATCGGGCTGCCCTTCGGAAGCAGGTACGCCTTGGCCTCCGCGGTGAACGGCTGCTCTGGGTGCTGGGCCACCAACTCCGGGTGCAGCGACGACTGATAGACGGCTTCGATGGCGTCGGTGACCATGACGTCGGCGCTACCGGCCGCGAGTTGGTCGAAGATGGTGGTGTTGTCCGGCCAGATCGTGAGCTGCGCCTCGGGGAGGTTCTTACGGGCGAACTGCTCGTTGGTGCCGCCGCCGTTCTCGATCACGCGCACGCCAGGCTGATTGATCTGCTCGATCGTCGCGAGCCGGCCGGCATTGCGCGCCGTCACCAGCGGCGTCTTGCCACTGGCCAGGTAGGGCCTGGTTACGTCGGCGACGTGGCGCCGCTCGGGCGTATCGGTGATGCCGCCCATTGCGATATCGCATTTGTCGGCCGACGTGAGATCCGCGACGAGAGTCGACCAGGTGGTGGCGACGAACACCGGCTCGCGGCCGAGATGCGCGGCCAGGTCGGTGGCCATGTCGATGTCGACCCCGCTGTACTGCCCTGTCATCGGGTCGCGGTACGTCAGTGGCCGGTAATCGCCGGTGGTGCAGACCGTCAAGGTGGCCGGCCCGCCCGCGGAGGCAATCGACGGAACGACCGACGCGGCGATTACGGTGGCGACTGTCACGACCCGGAAAGTCAACGGCCACATGTGCTTAACGCATCCCCAACGCGCCACCGAGGTACTCGGTGCGGCAAGCCCGGCGGGCCAGTTTGCCGCTGGTGGTGCGCGGGATGGAGCCCGCGGGCAGCAGCCGTACGTCGGCCGCGGCGACGCCGTGGCGTTCGGAAATCGCCGACCGGATGGCCGCGATCGCGGCCGCCGGGTCGCTCCGGCTGGTACCCGCTGCGCGCTCGGCGATCACCACCAGGCGATCCGCCGTGTCTTGTGTCGGTGCACCGGGTATTTCGTTGGCCGGCACGCAGAACACCGCCACGTATCCGCGCCGGACGATGGGCGACACATCCGCGACCGTCTTCTCGATGTCCTGCGGATACAACGTCCGTCCATCGAGTGTGACGATGTCGGCGAGGCGGCCGGTCACGTATAGCTCACCGCCACGGTAGAAGCCGAGGTCGCCGGTGCGCAGCCAAGCCACGTCATCGGCAACGCCGTCGGCGTGGCTGCCCTCGGGCATCCGACGGGTCAGTCTGGCGTCGAAGATGTGGCTGCTCTCCTCCGGCCGGCCCCAGTAGCCGCGTCCGATGTTGTTGCCGTGCAACCAGATCTCGCCGACCCGGCCATCGGGCAACTCGTGGCCGGTATCCGGGTCGACCATCACCGCCCAGAGGGTCCGGGCCACCTGGCCGCACGACACCTGGACGACGGCGTCGGCGTCGTCCGCGGAGGCCTCGCTGACCACCCCCTCGGCCAACCTCTCACGGTCCAGCCGAATGACTGTGGGCGCCGCCGTCGGTGCGATGGTCGCGACGAACAGCGTGGCCTCGGCGATCCCGTACGACGGTTTGAACGCGGTCGGTGGCAGGCCGTGCGGGGCGAATGCCTCGGAGAATGTGGTGATCACATCGGCGCTGACCGGCTCGGAGCCGATGATCATCACCACGTTGCTCAGGTCGATGTCGTCACCGACGTCGGGCAGGCCACGCGCAGCGGTCCACTCGTAGGCGAAATTCGGTGCGGCAGTGACGACATGGCCTTCCCGAGACGCATTGGACAGCGCACGGATCCAGCGCTGCGGCCGACGGATGAAGGCGGTCGGCGACAGCAGGGTGGAGTGTCCGCCGTAGACCGTCGGAAAGCCGATCATCGACAAGCCCATATCGTGGTAGAGCGGTAACCAGCTGACGCCATGGGTGTTTCGGTTGAGCAGATCGATCGACAAGATCATCTGGATCAGGTTGGTACCGACGGCCCGGTGAGTGATCTCCACCCCGGCCGGCGGCCGGGTCGAGCCAGATGTGTACTGCAGATGCGAGACATCGTCGACGTCGATCGTGATCGGGACGAAGTCGTCGGCCGCGGAATCCGGAATCTCGTCGATGATGAGGACCTGCGGCTGCCGAGCCTCTAGCAGCTTCGACAAGAACTCGCGCACGCCGTCGGCGGCGGCAGCGGTGGTGAGGACCAGAACGGGCAGCGAGTCAGCCAGCGCGGTGTCGAGACGCTCGGCGTGGCCGGGCAATTCGGGAGCGAACAGCGGGACCGCGACAGTGCCTGCCTTGATCGCGGCGAAGAACCCGGTGATGTAATCCAATCCCTGCGGCGCCAGTATCGCGACCCGGTCACCGCGGACGGCGATGCGTTGGATGTGAGTCCCGATCGCCCGAAGACGCCGGCCGAGCTGCGCCCACGTGAGTTCGAAGACCGCCGGATCGGTCGAGCGGCTGTAGTCGAGGTAGCGATAGGCAACGGAGCTGCCGACATTGGCGATATTGCGGTCGATCAACGAGATCAACGTCACGCCCGGCGGCAACACCACGTTGCCGTCGGCGTCCAGACAGTCTTCGATCCGTAGCAGGCCATCAGGTGCGTCGACGTGGCCGCGATCCATGACCGCAGTCTATGCACGCTATCGTGAGTGCGATTTCGGCCACGACAACGCGGGGAGAGCATGCCGAGCTGGGTCGCCGAGCTGGTCCAACTCGACCGCAGCGGGCACACATTCCGTGCATCGGCGTCATACGGTGCGGGCCCGCGACTGTTCGGCGGACTCGTCGCAGCGCAGGCGCTGGCCGCCGCAGGCTCCACCGTCGACCCGGGCCGGCTGCCGCAGTCGCTGCACGCCTACTTCATCAAGGGCGGCCGGATCGGTGTCGACGTAGAGTTCACCGTCGAGATCACCCGTGATGGACGCTCGTTCAACACCCGGCGGGTCACCGCGACGCAGGACGGCGCCGCGATCTTCGAGATGTTGGCGTCGTTCCACCAGCCCGAGACAACCACCGACTGGCAGCGGCCGCAGGAACCACGACTACCGCTGACGGACGCGACGATTCTCACAAAGCTGCCGATCGAGTGGGCCGACCACTTCGACATTCGGATCGCGCCCGGCCAGCAGAGCCGCATCGACTGGCCTACACAGCCGTTCTGGTTTCGTACCCGCGAACCGGTCGAAGACGATCCACTGCTGCGAGCGTGCACCCTCACGTTGATTTCTGACCTGGGCATGGTCTCCTCGGCGCGGCCGCCGGGACCCGAATTCCCCGGCCCGGGCGGGGCCGCCAGCCTCGACCACGCGCTGTGGCTTCATCGCCCGAGCGACCCCCACCGGTGGCATCTCTACGATGCGGTCGCGGTGAGCCACAGCGACGCGCGGGGGCTGGCACGAGGCTCTCTGCAGCGCGATGACGGTACCCTGATCGCCAGCGTCGTCCAGGAATCACTCTGGCGAACCTGAACGCCGCGTTTTTCCATCCTTGTCGGCGTGCGAATCCGCAGGCCACAGCCACGCAGTAGCCAGTGCAAAGACAACCCGAAACAACGGTGTTTAGCCGGGACCGGCTACGGGAACAAACTCGCATTCGACCGCGTTGACGCGACGTCGAATGCGGAAGGAATGAAAGGCACGGACCATGACGGTTGATTATGACGCTCCCCGCCGTACCCAGGCCGAGCCTGAGGACGAATCGCTTGAAGACCTGGCGGGAAGGCGCAAGGACACGGCTACGGCCGTGATCGATGTCGACGAGGCGGAAGCGGCGGATTCCTTCGAACTGCCCGGCGCCGACTTGTCCGACGAAGAACTCACCGTGCGGGTGATCCCCAAGCAGGCGGACGAGTTCACCTGCACCAGCTGCTTTCTGGTGCACCACCGCAGCCGGCTGGCCGACGCCACCAGCATGGTCTGCTCCGACTGCGCATAGTTGAGTTAGCGGTGGCCTGATTCGGCCAGAATGGTCGGATGCCGAGTGCGGCCAGCCGACTGGTGCCGCTGATACTGCGCGCCACCGGACGCGGGAAGCCGTTGTCCGATGTGGCCGCCGCGCGTCAGCGGATCGTCGATAGAGCCCTGCGCCCCCGGCCTTTCGGGCCGCCGCGGCTTCGCGACGATGTCGAGGTGACCGTTGTCCACGACGGATGGCCGGTCTATACGGTGTCTCCCGCCGGCGGGCGCGCGCGACGTCGGGCGGTCTATCTGCACGGCGGCGGCTGGGTCAACGAGATCGAGCCGCCGCACTGGCGGCTGATCGCTGCGGTGGCGGCCGAGACTCAGACCGCAGTGCGGGTGCCGATCTATCCGCTGGTGCCGTGGGGCACCGCCGGGGAGGTCGTGCCGCGTGTCGCTGAAATCGTCCGTGCCGAAGTATCTCGGGCGGGACCACGGCAGACCGTTCTGCTCGGCGACTCGGCCGGCGGACAGATCGCACTCTCATCGGCAATCTGGCTGCGCGACAAGGGCTTTAAGCAGCCAGGCCGGATCTTCCTGATCGCGCCGGTGCTGGACGCCGCGATGGCCAATCCGGAGATCTCCGCCGTGGAGCCGAAGGATCCGTGGCTGTCCCGTGCTGGTATCGGCGAGTACGCGCGCTACTGGCGGGGCGAGCTGAGCATCGACGATCCCCTGGTCAGCCCGTTGTCGGCGTCGCTCGAGGGGTTGACGGCGCTGACAGTCTTCACCGGCACGCGCGACATCCTCAATCCGGACGCGCACCTGTTGGCAGGCAGAGCTTCGGCGGCCGGGGTCGATGTGGATTTCGTCCAGGGTGAGGGCATGGTGCACGTCTACCCGCTGCTGCCGATCCCGGAAGGGCGTGCCGCGCGCCGACAAATAGTCGAGCAGATCAACGGCACGCCCCGGGGATCGCTCAGGCGATGACGCGGACCAGATAGGGCGCCATGTCTTTGGCGCGAACCGCCGACACTGCGACGACGGTGTCTGTGACCTCGAGCATCTGGTTGTTGCCCAGGAACATCGCGACGCTCTGGGTGCCGTCGGGCCCGTAGAAGATCAGGTCACCCGGCAGCGCATGGTCGGCGGTGACGTGCTGGCCCACCTTGTACATATCTCCCGAGGAGCGCGGCAGTTTGGCGCCGACGCCGGCGTAGATGTACTGGATCAGACCGGACGAGTCGAAGCCGACGACGGCTGCGCTCGGTCCTTTGCCCAGGGTGGGTCCATTGATGTCGCCGCCCGCCCATGCGTAGGGCACGCCGCGCTGGGCGAGGCCACGCTGGATCACCATGTTGACGTACTGATCCCGGCCCACCGGTGCGGCGCCGGCCGTCGGTGCCAGCAAGCCGGGGATTGCGACCAGCATCATTAGGCTGACCGCCAGGGCATACATGCGCTTCTTCATCGTCTCCACCTTCCGAGCGCCTCTGAGCAAAGCTCCGTCCTTGTCACAGAGGTCACTTCTGTCACTTTCTACCGCAAATAGCAGTCAGCTGCTTGCTCTGGTTAGCGCCTGAGCTGGGCATTTAGCCGAATCGTGACGCAAAGGTGGCCAAAGTGGTGTGCATCCTTGCCCGATCGGTTGCGAAGGCTGACGTGCGGTCAGCAACCGTCGCGGCCCGACACGGGCGCGCTCAGCGACGCCGGTCGCGCACCCGGTAGGTCGACGGCCACGACTTGCGGGAGTCGTCACCGGTGAGGGCCATGCCCATCCCGCCGACCTTGACGTCGTAGGCCTCCTTGCCGGCTCCGACTTCGCGGTTGGCGTGCTCCTGGGCCAGGTAGTACAACTCGTCGATCGCCGCTTCGCTGTAGGCGACGAAGGAGGTCTCGCGAACGACGTCGTCACCGAGGACCATCGTGTCGGGCAGGATGCGCGAAGCGATTGCGGCCAGACCCAACAGCGCGAACGGGATGACCCAGTAGCACAGGAACGACAGCGGGGTCGCGGTGTCGAGGATGGTCGCATCCCCCTGCACGATCGGCGGGATCGCCGAAGACACCGTCATACCGGCGAAAGCGGCAATCCAGATCCACGTCAGCAGTGAGGTGATCCGTTTGAACAGCTCACTGTTGATGATCTCGTCAGAGCGGCCGGCCGCGGCGAAGTCGCGCACGAAGGGCTTACCGGCAAGTGCGCCGACCAGAGCGACCGCGAAGATGCCTGCGTTGCTCAGCGGCTGCATCCATCGCTCCATGAATGACTGGCTCGCCACGAAGGTCAGCACCGTCAGCACGACGAATATTGCGACAGCACTGATTTCGAAGGTCAGGCTGGCCGCCTTCCTGGTGCGGCTCATCACCAGCCCGATGACGGCGACGCCGAGGGCGACCAGCACCGCGGTCTTGAACGGGACGTTGCCGACGAGTACCCAATAGACGATCCACGGCGCGAAGCCAACGAGAATGCCCACGATGGCCAAGTGTATGGGCGGACGTTGAGCAACTGCTCAGCGGCGTGCCGTGTTGGGGTGGGAGCCGACGGGTACCCCGAATCGTGAGTTCAACGAGCCAGCGCAGCCTGGGCGACACCGACAGCCCCATCGAGGACGAACTCGAAGCCGCCTTCAACCGCATGGTGGAAGAGGGCACTCAGCGCTTGCATCGCAGCTGGCGTGAAGTGCTCGTCACCGGATTCTTCGGCGGCACCGAGGTCGCGATCGGAGTGCTCGCCTACCTGTCCGTACTGCACGAAACCCACAATCCCCTGCTGGCTGGGCTGGCGTTCTCGATCGGGTTCCTCGCGCTGCTGCTCGGCCGCAGCGAGCTGTTCACCGAAGGCTTCCTGGTACCGGTCACGACGGTGGCCGCCAAGCGAGCCAGCATGGGTCAACTGGTCAAACTCTGGAGCGGCACGCTGGTGGCCAACCTCGTCGGCGGCTGGGTGATCATGGCGCTGATCATCGCGGCATTCCCGAAGTTGAGGGAGCAGACCATCTCCTCCGCCGAGCATTTCGTCAGTGCACCGGTGTCGGTGCAAACGCTGGCGCTGGCGGTGCTGGGCGGCATGGTGATCACGTTGATGACGCGCATGCAGCATGGCACCGACTCCGTCCCGGGCAAGATCGCCGCCGCGGTGGCCGGGGCGTTCGTACTGGCCGGACTTGCGCTGTTCCACTCGATCTTGGACTCGCTGTTGATCTTTGGGGCTTTGGCGACCGGCGAGGCGCCGTTCGGCTACCTCGACTGGCTGGGGTGGTTCTGGTACACCCTGCTCGGCAACTTCGCCGGCGGGCTGGTGCTGGTGACGCTGTTGCGGCTGCTCCGAAGCAAGGAGCGGCTCAAGGACGAACGCCGCGATGCCGAGGATCCCGCGGAGAACGCGCCGGACACGAGCGCTACTCCCCCGCCGCGTTGAGGGTCAGCATCGCGACGTGCAGCGACGTCCTGGACTCGGCGTCGTCGAGATCGAGGCCCACAATCCGCTCGAGGGCATCCAGCCGGGCGTACAGCGTGGGCCGCGACATGTGCAGTTTCCTGGCCAGCTCGGCCTTGTTGCCGCCGGCCTCGAGGAAGCGCCGCAGCAGGTCGAACGCCTCGTCGCCGTGCTTGGCGCGATGCGCCAACAGCCCGGCCAGCTCGGTCTCGGCGAACGCCTGCACGCGGGGATCGGTCCGGATCAGCGAAAGCAAGCCGCGCAACCGGACGTCGGCGACCCGGTGAAACGGCTTGTCCTGCAAGGGCATCGACAGAGCAACCTCGGCGACGTGGGCCGCCTCGCGTAGACCGCCCACCGCGTCGACCAGCCGGCTGGACTCCGGCCCGACGCCGATGGCGCATCCGCTCACCCCGTCCAGACGCATGACCGCGCGGCGAATCGCGGCGCACACCTGCTCGAGAGTGCCCGTGCGCTGCGGCGCCAACACGATGTCGATCTGGCCGTCGTCGCGAGTGGCTGCCAGACCGGTATGACCGGCGACCCGCACGGTGTGCATGATCGCGTCGAGCGTGCGCACCCGCCGCTGGGCGATCGCCACCTGATCGGCGCCCGGGCTCTCCCCCAGCCGCACCGCCATCGGAACATAGATCAGCGCCGGCCGCAGCCCCAGGGCATGGGCGCGGGCGGTGGCCTCGGCCTCGTCGGTGATCCGGCCGCGGCGCAGGTCGTCGACGAGGCCGCCCTGTGCACGCAGCTCGAGTGAGCTGCGATTCTGTTCGACCATCCGATTCAGGGCCAATGCCTGCGCCGCACGCTCCAACGTCATCACCGCGCGGTCATCGGCCGGCGCGATCCGCGGTGCGATCAACCGGCCCCACTGCTCGCGGTGCGGCCCGACCGGACACGCCGACCACACCTCACCGCCCGCCAAGCGCGATCGCCGCTCCCAATCGGCCAGCAGCTCCTTTACCGGGACGCCCCACCGGTCAAACGCAAGGACCTGCCGATTGAGGTCCTCCAACACCACCGGAGTGTCGAGCATTTCGGCTGCGGCACTGATTATTTGGTCAACCGATGCGCGCCGCATGCTCAACGCGGTGAACGCCTCGTGCACCCGTTGCGCGTACGCCAACTCGGCGTATTGATCGGCGACGATCCTGCGGTGCACCTCTTCGGTGACGTCGATGAAGCGCACGGGCCGGTGCAGCACGATCACCGGCAGCGCCAGCTCGGACCCGATCTCGCGCACCGGGTCGGGAAGCCGGTCGACGTGCAGTCCGAGCTCGATCACCACCCCGACGGCGCCGGCCTCGGCGAGGCCGGGCAGATACGCGTCCCGCCGGACCGGGTCGGCCAGCGCCTGCCCGGTGGTGAGGACCAGTTCTCCGCCGGTCAGCAGACCCGACAGGTCGGCGAGGTCGCTGACGTGCACCCAGCGCACCGGGTGATCCATCGGCCCGCTACACACCACCTCGGGCTCACCGCGGCGCACCGACGGCAATTCGAGGATCTCGGCCAGGGTCAGCTGCATTGACACAGTGTAATACTGTTACTGTTTCTGCTTACATACCGTCGACATCACGCAGGTGTTTTACGTCGCAGAATCGTAGGTATGACCCTTACCGCGCCCAACACCCGCGTCCGCACCATCGCCCACTGGGCCGACGGCAAGAACTTCGCCGGCGGCAGTGACCGGACGGCAGCCGTCACCAACCCGGCCACCGGTCAGGTCACGGGCCAGGTCGCGCTCGCCGACGTCGCCGACGCCCGCGCGGTCATCGACGCCGCCGTTGCCGCGTTCCCGGCCTGGCGCGACACGTCGCTGGCCAAGCGCGTTTCGGTGCTGTTCCAATTCAGGGAGCTGCTGAACGCGCGCAAAGAGGAACTCGCCGCGATCATCACCGCCGAGCACGGCAAGGTGCTGTCCGATGCCCTCGGCGAGGTCGCCCGTGGTCAGGAAGTCGTCGAATTCGCTTGTGGCATACCGCATCTACTCAAGGGCGGCATGACCGAGAACGCCTCGACCAACGTCGACGTCGCCTCGATCCGCCAGCCGCTGGGCCCGGTGGCCGTCATCAGCCCGTTCAACTTCCCCGCGATGGTGCCGATGTGGTTCTTCCCGATCGCCATCGCCGCCGGAAACACCGTGGTGCTCAAGCCTTCCGAGAAGGATCCGTCGGCGGCGCTGTGGATCGCCAACCTGTGGGCCGAGGCAGGTCTGCCGGCCGGTGTCTTCAACGTCCTGCAGGGCGACAAGGTCGCCGTCGACGAGCTGCTGACCAACAAGGCCATCAAGGCGGTCTCGTTCGTCGGCTCCACGCCGATCGCCCAGTACGTCTACTCCACCGGCACCCAACACGGCAAGCGGGTGCAGGCCCTCGGCGGCGCCAAGAACCACGCCGTGATCCTGCCCGATGCCGACCTCGACCTGGCCGCCGACGCGATGATCAACGCGGGCTTCGGCTCGGCCGGTGAACGCTGCATGGCCATCTCGGCCGCCGTTGCCGTCGGCCCGATCGCCGACGAGCTGGTGGCCAAGATCGCCGAGCGCGCACGGTCATTGAAGATCGGCGACGGCACCCGCAACACCGACATGGGTCCCCTGGTGACCAAGGCCCACCGCGACAAGGTGGCCTCCTACATCGAGGCCGGCCAGGCAGACGGCGCCACCATCGTCGTCGACGGCCGCGGCACCGCCGTGGACGGAGAGTCCGACGGGTTCTGGCTGGGCCCCACCCTGATCGACAACGTCACGCCGGAGATGAGCGTCTACACCGACGAGATCTTCGGGCCGGTGCTGTCGGTGGTCCGGGTGGACACCTACGACGACGCGCTGCAACTGATCAACTCCAACCCCTACGGCAACGGCACCGCGATCTTCACCAACGACGGTGGTGCGGCCCGTCGGTTCCAGAACGAAGTCGAGGTCGGCATGGTCGGCATCAACGTGCCGATCCCGGTGCCGACGGCCTACTACAGCTTCGGCGGCTGGAAGAGTTCGCTGTTCGGCGACACCCATGCCCACGGCACCGAAGGCGTGCATTTCTTCACCCGTGGCAAAGTGGTCACCACGCGGTGGCTCGATCCCTCCCATGGCGGCATCAACCTCGGCTTCCCGCAGAACTCCTGAGCTCGAAAGAGGCGTCTATGACGACTATTGATTCCCACCTGCTGCCCAACGGCCAAGACCTCGACACCGCCCGCGCCGAAGCCGCGCGGGCCTACGAGCTCGACCGCAAGCACGTCTTCCACTCGTGGTCGGCGCAGGCTCAGATCAAGCCGATGACGATCGTCGCGTCGGAAGGCTCCTACGTCTGGGATGGCGACGGCAACAAGCTGCTCGACTTCTCCTCGCAGTTGGTGTTCACCAACATCGGGCATCAGCATCCGAAGGTCGTGGCCGCCATCGCCGAGCAGGCCGCCAAGCTGTGCACGATCGCTCCGCAGCACGCCAACGCGGCCCGCTCCGAGGCCGCGCGACTGATCGCCGAGCGCACCCCCGGTGATTTGAACCGGGTGTTCTTCACCAACGGCGGTGCCGACGCCGTCGAGCACGCCGTCCGGATGGCCCGCCTGCACACCGGGCGCTACAAGGTGTTGTCCCGTTACCGCTCGTACCACGGCGGCACCGACACCGCGATCAACCTGACCGGTGACCCGCGCCGCTACCCCAACGACTACGCGAGTTCGGGCGTCGTGCACTTCAACGGCCCCTTCCTGTACCGCTCCTCCTTCTTCGCTGAGACCGAGCAGCAGGAGTCCGAGCGGGCGTTGGACTACCTGGAGCGGCTGATCCAGCACGAGGGTCCGGCGTCGATCGCCGCGATCATCCTCGAGTCGGTGCCCGGCACCGCCGGCATCATGGTGCCGCCGCCCGGCTACCTGGCCGGTGTGCGGGAGATCTGCGACCGCCACGGCATCGTGTTCATCGCCGACGAGGTGATGGCCGGCTTCGGCCGGACCGGAAAGTGGTTCGCAATCCAGAACTTTGACGTTGTGCCCGACCTCATCACATTCGCCAAGGGCGTCACGTCGGGGTATGTGCCGCTCGGCGGGGTGGCCATCAACGACGCGATCTACTCCACATTCGCCGACAGCGCCTACCCGGGCGGGCTGACCTACTCGGGGCACCCACTGGCGTGCGGTGCGGCGGTCGCGACGATCAACGCGATGGAAGACGAGGGCATGGTGGAGGGCGCCGCCCGGATCGGCGAGCAGGTGCTCGGCCCCGGTCTGCGCGAGCTGGCGGCCCGCCACCCGTCGGTCGGTGAGGTCCGCGGCCTCGGCGTGTTCTGGGCGATCGAGTTGGTGGCCAACCAGCAGACCCGGGAACCGCTGGCGCCCTACGGCGGTTCCAGCCCCGCGATGAACGAGGTGCTCGCGGCCTGCAAGTCCGGTGGCCTGCTGCCGTTCGCCAACTTCAACCGGATCCACGCGGTGCCGGCCTGCAACATCACCGACGTCGAGGTGGCCGAGGGCCTGGCCATTCTGGACAAGGCGCTGGGCGTCGCCGACGGGTATGTGACCGGCTGAGAATTCAGTAGGGGGTGGTGTGCTGGGTCAGGACGAACAGCAGCAACCCCAGGCACATCAGCACGTTGATGGCGATCAGGATCGCAGCGAACACGATGACGCCGCGCACGCAACTCCGTTGGGCGCGGGTGACTTTGGACCGACGTTGCTCGCTGCGGAGTTGCGTCGCGGTCAGCGCGAACGTCACGTCGACCAACTCGTCCTCGGTGGCCGCCTGCCCCATGGCGATCTGCTGCAGCCGTTCGGGCGGGATCCCGACACCGACTCCGGCGAAATTCCGGCTCAACCGTTTGAGCTGCCGAGGACTACTCGTCTGGTTCCTCGGCAGCCGCGGATCGGACCAGTCGGTCATAACCAATTGACACTAGCGCGGCATCACCGGCTCCGCGAGAGAACTGCCGAGGCGTCACAACCCCGGCTGATCCTCGATGATGCCGAGCCAGATCTGGGCCACGTCGATGGCCACCTTCTCGCTGATGAACGCGTGCTGGGTGCCGGTGTAGATGTCACGGAACGCGCGCTCGAGGCGGCTGCCCTCCCGGATCGAGGTGGTCCCCGCCGCGAGGTGCGCCCACTCGGCGGCCTCGCGCGCCACATCGGTGGCATACACGGCGGCCACCCGCATATCAGCGCGCAACCTGGGCGTCAGCGGCTCGCCGGCAGCCACCGCGGCCTCGGCGGTTCCGAACGCATCGAGCACCAGGAGCCGCGCCGCACGCCACGCCGCGACATGGTGGGCCAATCCCTTCTGGAATGTGGGGCGGCTGGCCAGCGAGGCCATGTCGCTCATCCGGAACTTCGTGGCCGCCAGATCCTCGACATCGTCGAGCATGCTCTTGGCGACTCCGAGGGCCCAAGACGCGTGACCGGCCGCGGTCACCGGCATGAGTCCCATCCGGGTGGCCGGCGAAGTGCCCCGGTACGGGGAACTGGAGAAGAGCGCGAACGTCCGGCAGGCCGGGACGAAAACATCCTCGACCCCGTAGTCGTAGGAGCCGGTTCCCTTGAGACCCTGGACATGCCAGCCGTCCTTGAAGACCACCTCGTCGCGGGGGATCACAGCCACCTGCATGTCGGGCAGTCCCCCGGGACCCATCACCGGCTGGCCGTCGACCATCGGGAAGAACCCGGCGCAGACGTATTCGGAGTGGCCGGTGCCCGACCCGAAACTCCACGAGCCGGTCAGCCGGTAACCGCCGTCGACGGTCACGCCCGAGCCGTTGGGAAAGAACTGGCCGCCCATCGTGACGCGATTGTCGTTCGCAGTGAAAACGTCCGCGAAGCCCTCGTCGGACAGATAGCACGCGGCCGCGAACGACGACGGCAGATTGGCGATCCCGATCCAGCCGAACGACCCGTCCTGCCAGGCCATCTCGATCCACGTCTCGATCATCTCGGCGAACGACGGCTCCGCCCCGCCCGCCGCGACCGGATTGAACGACGACATCAGCCCGCTGGCCCACATCTCCTCGACGACCGCCGGGGCGATGGTGCGCAGCCGTTCGGACTCACCGGCCCGCGCCACCACCAGATCACGCATTCCGCGGGCCAGCCCGAGCGGCCGGCTCTTCGATTGAACTGTCGACGTCATCGTCATTTCCGATCTGCTTGCGGCTCAGCGGCAGTGAACAACTTTGCGCAGTGAACACTTTTGAAAGAATGTATACGTCGGGCGCGCCCGGCGGTGGCGATTACCAGAGGATCTCGGCGGCGGCTATCGCGCGAGCCGTTCGGCCCGGTGCCGCCTGGTGTGACCAGTAGAGATTGGTGTGTGCGATCACCTGATCGGGTGGCGGGGCGCCCCATTGGGAGAGGTCCTCGGTGGTGTGAGCGTCGGCGACGAGGGTGATGTCATAGCCGCGCACCAAGCCCCCGTGAATTGTCGAGCGAACGCACTGATCGGTCTGGGCGCCGACCACCACCAGATGACCGACCCCCAACCCGGCGAGCGTCGCCTCCAGGGTGGTGTCCTCGAACGAGTCGCCATAATTCTTGGCCACCAACGGCTCGGTCCCCGCCGGCGTCAGGTCGGCGACGATGCGCCACTGCTCGGTTCCCGCAACAAGTTCCGCGTCGGCGTGCTGGACCCAGACCACGGGAACACCGGCCACTCGCGCACTGTCGACCAGTCCGGCGATCCTGGCGACAACCTGATCTCGGTCGTGAGCCCGGGCCACAACGTCGTTCTGCACGTCGACGACGAGCAGTGCGCTGTTCGGCCGGTTCTCCAAAGTCGTCATGACCGTGATCGTAGGGGTGGCGGCAACAGTTCACGGGACTGACTCATGGACCTCGCCTCGCCGAAATACGGCGATGCCAGACTGCGTGTCCCGCACGGATCGAGAAGCGGTCCGCCGAGCAGGAGAACGCAATGACGGATGTCGTCAGCAATGCGCCGGGAGATGTCGTCGACCACGACGGCATCGGAGCGCGGCCGGATGAACACAGCCGCACCGGGTTGTCGGCCGATGCGCTGCGCCGCGCAATCGCCGACCATCTGGCTTACTCGATCGCCCGTCCGCCGAGTGTGTTGACCGCAGAGCACTACTATCGTGCGCTGGCACTGGCCGTGCGTGACCGCATGCAACAACGTTGGATGGCCACCACCCAGGATCTGCTGCACGGCCCCGCGAAGGTGACGTGCTACCTGTCCGCCGAATTCCTGATGGGCCCCCAACTCGGCAACAACCTGCTCAACCTGCGCATCGAGACCCAGGCCCGCGACGCGCTCGCCGCCCTGGGGCAGGACCTCGACGCGATCCTGGCCTGTGAGGAGGAGCCCGGGCTGGGCAACGGCGGCCTCGGCCGGCTGGCCGCCTGCTACCTCGACTCGCTGGCCACCCTGCAGCGGCCATCGATCGGCTACGGGATCCGTTACGAGTTCGGCATTTTCGACCAGGAGATTCAGGACGGCTGGCAGGTCGAGAAGACCGACAACTGGTTGGTGGCCGGAAACCCCTGGGAGATAGACAAACCCGATGCCAGCTATTTGGTCAATTGGGGCGGACGCACCGAACAGTACGAGGATGTGGCAGGCAATCATCGCGTGCGGTGGATTCCCCGGCGGGTGATCAAGGGCGTCTCGTATGACACCCCGGTCCAGGGTTACGGGGTGAACACCTGCAACACACTGACCCTGTGGAGTGCGCGATCAGTCTCCTCCTTCGCGCTGGACGCATTCAACACCGGTGACTTCTACAAGGCCGTCGAGGACGAGGTTCTCTCGGAGAAGATTTCCAAGGTGCTCTACCCCAACGACGAGCCGGAAGCGGGCAAGCGGTTGCGCCTGCAGCAGCAGTACTTCTTCGTCAGCTCGTCACTGCAGGACATCCTGCGCATCCACACCGAGCGCGCCCGGCTGCCTTTGAGCGCCCTGCCCGACAAGTGGGCGATCCAACTCAACGACACGCACCCCTCGATCGCAGTCGCCGAACTGATGCGCCTGCTGATCGACGAGCACCACCTGGGCTGGGACGAGGCGTGGGACATCACCACCGCCACGTTTGCCTACACCAATCACACGCTGCTGCCCGAGGCGCTCGAGACCTGGCCACTGGGCCTTTTCGGCGAATCCCTGCCCCGGCACCTGGAACTCATCTACGAGATCAACAGCCGATTCCTCGAGCAGGTGGCTACCAGGTTCCCCGGCGATGAGGAACGGGCACGGCGGATGTCGCTCATCGGTGAGGACGGCGGCAAGAGCGTGCGGATGGCACATCTGGCCACGGTCGGTAGCCATACCGTCAACGGCGTGGCTGCACTGCACTCCGAGTTATTGAAAGCCAGTGTGCTGAAAGACTTCTACGAGATGTGGCCGGAGCGCTTCGGCAACGTCACCAACGGTGTGACGCCTCGGCGATTCCTGGCGTTGTCGAACCCTGGTCTGCGGACCCTACTGGATGAGACCGTCGGCGATGGCTGGCTGACCGACCTGGACCAGCTGCGCCGACTCGAGGCCTACGTCGACGACCCTGAGTTCCGGCAGCGCTGGCGAGACATGAAGCGCACGAACAAGAGTCGACTCGCCGAGTACGTGCACTCCGCGACCGGCATCGAACTCGACCCGACCTGGATGTTCGACATCCAGGTCAAGCGCATCCACGAATACAAGCGTCAGCACCTCAACGTGCTGCACATCATCACCCTGTACAACCGGCTCAAGCGCAACCCGGGCTTCGCGATCGCGCCGCGGGCGTTCATCTTCGGCGGTAAGGCGGCACCCGGCTACTTCATCGCCAAGCGGATGATCCGGTTGATCACCGCTGTGGGCGCCACCGTCAACAACGATCCCGACGTCAACCGGTTCATGCGGGTGGTGTTCCTGCCGAACTTCAACGTCAAGAACGCCCACCTCATCTACCCCGCGGCCAATCTGTCCGAGCAGATCTCCACCGCCGGCAAGGAAGCATCCGGCACCGGGAACATGAAGTTCATGATCAACGGCGCGTTGACCATCGGGACGCTCGACGGCGCCAATGTCGAAATCCGCGAGGAAGCCGGCCCCGAGAACTTCTTCCTGTTCGGCCTCACCGTCGAGGAGGTGGAGGAACTCAAAACCGGCGGTTACCAGCCGACGAGCTTCGTGGAGCGCGACCCCGAGCTGGCCGAGGTGCTTGAACTCCTCGCCGGCGGCACCTTCACCCACGGTAATACCGAGGTGTTGCGGCCGCTGCTCGACAACCTGCTGCACCACGATCCGTTCCTGGTGCTCGCGGACTATCGCTCGTATGTGGACTGCCAGGCGCGGGTCAGCGCCGCGTGGCAGGACACCGACGCGTGGTCGCGGATGTCGATCCTCAACGCCGCGCGCAGCGGCAGATTCTCCTCGGATCGCGCCATCGCCGAGTACTCCGACGAGATCTGGCATGTCGGTGCGATGCCGGTGACGCTCTAGGGCTCCAGCACGACCTTGATGGCTCCGCTTCGGCGGTCGCCCGCAACGCGAAATGCCTCCGCAGCGTCGGCCAGAGGGAAGCGGTGGGTGATGACCGTGGCCGCGATTTCCGGGTCCGCCGCCAATGCCGCTGCCGCGTCGATGAATTCACGACCGCCGGGCTTGCGGTCGTAGCACATGGAGGCGGTCAGCGTCAGTTCCTTGAGCATCCACGGGATGCCGGGAATCGCTCGGTCTCCGTGCGAGACACCGACTACCGCGATCCGGCCGCCCGGCACGGCCTGTCGCACACAGTCGGCCACCGCCTCGTCGGAGCCCACCGCCTCGACGACGACGTCGTACTCGCCTTTCGGGGCTCCGCCGCCGAGTCGCTCGCCGGCTTCGATCTGATGCGGGTGGCGGGCCTGCAGGTCGACCTCCAGGCCCATGGCGCGGGCCGCGGCAACGGCCAGCAACCCGACGCTGCCGCCGCCGACGACCAGCACCCGGTCGGTCGACCCGGCGCCGACCTTGCGCAACGCATGCCAGGAGACCGCGAGGGGTTCCACCAGGCAGGCGTCGGACACGGGCAGGCCGGCGGGCAGCGGGACAAGGCACTCGGTTGGCACCCGGACGCGGTCGGCGAGACCGCCGTCGAATGCGACCCCGAGCAGCCCGTGCGGCGCGCGTCCCCGGCACCGCTGCGGTGACCCGCCGCCGCACTGATCGCACTGCCCGCAGCCCACTGTCGGTTCGACACAGTACGTCTGGCCATCCACGGTTCCGGCGATCTCGTGACCAATCGTGACCGGCAGGCTGAACGACAGCATGCCGAGGTCACTGCCGCAGATGCTGGCCGACCCGACCTCGAGGACCGGCCACACACCCGTGGGCTCGTCCACGTCGACGACGGTGGCTGACCCCTGGATCGAGCGGACGGCGCGCATCATCGTTCGATTGTCCAGTAGGCGTCGTCACCGGCCGTGCACGGACCCGTCGAGGGCCTGACGTTCCTTCAGCGCGGTGCGTGCCCGTTGCTCGGCGGCGTGTGCCGCCTCGGTGAGCGCGGCGTCCTCGTCGGCGGGGTCGGCGGTGAGGAAGCTGCCGCTACCGGGTGCGCCACCGAAGCCGAGCTTGTTCATCCGCTTGGGCACCGGAGCGCCCTGGTATTCCAGCGCGATCGGGTGTCCGTCGGCGCCCACCGGTCCCAGCGGCTGATGCAGCTCGACGTATGCGCCGTGCGGCAGCCGCTTGAGGATGCCGGTCTCGACGCCGTGCTCGAGCACCTCCCGGTCGCTGCGCTGCAGCGCGACCGCCCAGCGGTAGGTGATGAAGAAGACCAGCGGTGGCAGCACCACCATTCCGATGCGGCCGATCCAGGTCGTCGCGTTCAACGATATGTGGAAGGTGTAGGCGATGATGTCGTTCATCGCGCTGTAGGTCAGCACGATGTAGAAGGCGATCGCCATGGCGCCGATGCCGGTTCGCACCGGTGCGTCCCGCGGCCGCTGCAGCAGGTTGTGGTGCGCGTCATCGCCGGTGAACCGCTTCTCGATCCACGGGTAGGCGATGAGCACCAGGAAGATGACGCCCATCAGGACGGCGACCGCGACCGCCGCCGGAATGGTGTGGTGGCCGACGTAGATTTCCCATGCGGGCCACAACCGGATCAGCCCGTCGGTCCACATCAGATAGAAGTCGGGCTGGCTACCCGCCGACACCTGGGCGGGCTTGTATGGGCCGATCTGCCAGATCGGGTTGATCTGCAGCAAGCCCCCCATCAAGCCCAGGATGCCGACCGTCATCGCGAAGAAGGCACCCGACTTCACCGCGAACACCGGCATGACCCGCACCCCGACCACGTTCTTCTCGGTACGGCCGGGACCAGGAAACTGCGTGTGCTTTTGAAACCACACCAGCGCCAGATGAAGACCGATGAGCGCCAACATGATTCCGGGGAAGATCAGGATGTGGATGGCGTAGAGCCGCGGGATCAGAACTTCGCCCGGGAAGTCGCCGCCGAACAGCGCCCAGTGCAACCAGGTGCCGATCACCGGAATCCCGAGTGTGATCGACGACAGCGCCGCCCGGATTCCGGTGCCCGAGAGCAGGTCGTCGGGCAACGAGTAGCCGAAGAACCCTTCGAACATGGCCAAGATCAACAGCAGTGATCCGATCACCCAATTGGCCTCGCGGGGGCGACGGAAGGCGCCGGTGAAGAAGATGCGCGCGAGGTGCACCATGATCGCCGCGGCGAACAGCAGCGCCGCCCAGTGGTGAATCTGGCGGACGAACAAGCCGCCACGCACCTCGAAGGTGATGTCGAGGGTGGAGGCGTAGGCCTTCGACATCTGGATACCGCGCAGCGGCTGGTACGCGCCGTTATACGTGACCTCGGTCATCGACGGGTCGAAGAACAACGTCAGATATACGCCCGTCAACAGCAGGACGATGAAGCTGTACAACGCGATCTCGCCCAGCAGGAACGACCAATGTGTGGGGAAGACTTTGTTCAGCTGGCGCCGGACCGCGGCCGACGGGTGATAGCGAGAGTCGATTGCATCCCCTTGGGATGCGACCAGCGTGGACAGTGATTTCATTGCGAGGCTCCTGCAAGCTGCGCCCGTGCTGAGTTGAGCAGACAAGGGTGCTTCGGAGCCGCGCGCGCCGCGGATGGCCGCCGGGGCGCCTGGTCATTATTACGTCAGAATTGGCGGCTCAGGCCTCGAGCGGCGCGCTGGTCTTGACGGCACCCACCGGCAAAGTGCGCCATGCCTTTTGGCAGGGATCGAGAACGTTCCGTGTCGTCGGGGTACGTTGATCTGCGACGGATGACGAGGAGTGTGAGTGGGTGCAGTGACGGAGGACGCTCCCCCGGCTGGGTTCCGGCGCATCCCGCTGGAAATCCGCAAGGTCGCCACGGTCCTTGCCATCGCGATCGTGCTGGCGTCGAGCTTCGCCGCCGCCTACACCGTCGCACTCGGACGGCCCTCCCCGCGCAACCTGCCGGTCGGCGTGGTCGGGTCGACAGCGGCCACCGCACCGTTTGTGAATGCGTTGCACAGCAACAAGAACGAGTTCGACGTTCACGGTTACCCGACGCGGGACGAGGCGGTCACCGCGATCAACCAGCAGCGCATCACGGCCGCGATCGACGCCACCGCAAGTCCGCCGCAGCTGTTGCTGTCCAGTGCCAGCGACCCGTCGGGCAGCCGCGCCCTGATCCAGCTGGACCAGACCCAGCCTGGACAGTTCATCCTGCCCATCGTCGACCTGCATCCACTGCCGCCGTCCGACCCCGCGGGGCTGGCCACGTTCTATCTCGTCATCGCCGCCACGATCCTGGGCTTCATAACGATGTTCCAGCTGCGCGCCAACGTCAAAACACTCACTTTGCGGCGCTGGCTGCTGTGCATGCTGGTGCTCGCGGTCGTCGGCGGAGCGGCGCTGGCGGTGGTGACCGGACCGGTTCTCAAAGCGCTGAGCACCCCGTTCCCCCAGCTCTGGCTGCTGATTTCACTACAGATCGCAGTCGCTGCGGCGTTCAATTCGACGATGCTCGTGCTGATCCACCGGTGGGCCATCATCCCGACCTGGCTCGTGTTCATCCTGCTGGGCAACACCTCGTCCGGCGGGGCGGTGTCGGCGACGCTGCTGCCGCAGCCGTTTGCGTTCTTCAACCACGCGCTGCCCAGCGGCGCGACGGTGTCGGCGATCCACGCGGCGACCTACTTTCCGCACAATCAGCGACCGCTGCCGTACATCGTGCTCGGCCTCTGGCTGGCGGTCAGCCTGACCGCGCTGGTCGTGGCCTCGCGCACGCTGCGCCGCTCACCGGCGGAGTGACGATCTACGCTGGGTGAATGATTACCGCCGGCCGTATCACCTCGATCTGGCGTTATCCGGTGAAGTCGATGCAGGGCGAGCGTGTGGCCGAGGCCGCGATCGGTGAGCTCGGTCTGCACGCCGACCGCACCTGGGCCGTGCGCGACATCGAATCGGACGCCACCACCAGCGCCAAACGACTGCCCGGGCTGCTGTGGTTGACGGCGCACTACGCGACGACCCCGGCGCCGGACGCCGGGCCGGGACACGCCCCCGAGGTGCTGATCAGCTTCCCGGACGGCGCCCAAATTTCCAGCTCTGATCCCGATGTGCACCAAGCACTTTCGCGATACCTCGACCGCGAGGTCGAGCTTCGGCCGCTGCCGCCGCTCGACCGCCGAGACCAATACCGCGGACCCATGGCCACAAAGACCGACCTGCGCACGATCTTCGGCCTCGAGGACGACGAGCCGCTACCCGACCTGTCGATGTTCCCGGTACGCAAGCTCGCCGAGATCAGCCGCTACGCCACCCCGGTCGGCAGCTACGTGGATGCCTACCCGGTCCACATCATCACCGAGCAGAGCCTGGCCACCCTCGGGTCAATGGCACCCGATTCCGATTTCGACGTCCGGCGGTTCCGCCCGACGATCGTCGTGGACTCCCCCAGCACGGCGGCGCATCCGGAATGGGAGTGGTGTGGCGGACGGCTTCACAGCCCGCGTGCCGAACTGCAGCCGCTGATCCCCACCATCCGCTGCGTGATGCCTTCGCACGAGCAGCCCGAGCTCAAGCGGGACAAGGACATCACCCGAACCATCGCCGCACATACCCGCCGCTGTTTGGGCGTCTACGGCAACGTCACGCGCGCCGGCCATCTCGCCGAAGGCGATGTGCTGCAGTTGAATCCGCCCAATCGAACGGCGCTGGGCGCGACCGCCGGCTCCGGTGCGGCGACAGTGAAGCGAGCCGTCATGCGCGCGGTGTCCGCGGCCATGCCGAGCGGGAAAAGGGGTTGAGCATGCGTCATGTCATCGGTGGTCTCGGCGTGCTGGTCGCGCTGTTCGGGCTGTTGTTCACGCTCCAGGGCTTCGGAGCGGTTCAGGGCAGCCCGATGAGCAACACCACGACCTGGTCGGTACTGGGGCCGATCGTGGTCCTGGTCGGCGTCTTCCTTGCCTTCATGGTCTGGCGACCGCGCCGCTAGGTGGCGTAGACCCAGTACAGAACCAGGATGATCGCGGCCACCACGTAGGTCGTCCACAGGACGATGACGGTGGTTCGCCTCGACTCGAACGGGGACATCGACTGCGGTGGGATGGGCGGATCCGCCGGCTCTGAAGTCATCGGCGCGTTTGTACCCACAGGTCGTTGCGATCAAACAATGTGCTCACAGAAGTTCGCGGGCGATGCGCAGCCGCTCGCGCCACCATGCGATGCGGTCGGCGTCGTCGACGGCGAATTCGGCGACCCGACGCAAATCGGGCGCCGGGGCCGAGGGTGCCACCGGCAGGAAACCGTCGTCGGAGATCAACACGCGCGCCGCGGGCACGAGGTCTCCGGCCAGCGCCGCAGCAGTCCGCAGCCCGCTGGCGAATGGAAGCTCGGGCAGCGCGCCGGCCAACGCGAGACCGCTGGCCAACCCCATGCTGGTCTGGCCGACTGCCGACACCACCAACGGGAGGTCACACTTCTCGGCGAACCGCAGTGCCCGGCGTACGCCGCCGAGGGCGGCCACGTCCAGCACCACGACATCGGCGACCTCCGACAGGGTCAGCCCGTCACTGCTGAGGTCGGACACGTCGACCGCAATCGGCACGTCGACCTGGCGGCGCAACATGGCCAGCTCACCTGCCGTCGCGCATGGCTGCTGGACGAACTCCAGACCACCGGCCGCGGTGTCCAGCCGCGGGACCATCGCAGCGGCGGTCTCGACGTCCCACGCTTCGACGGCCACGCATCGGACCGCCCCGTCCGATCCGAGGGCCGCGCGTACCGCCTCGAGCCGCTCGGCGTCGTCGGGCTGACCGGTGACCACCACGTCAGCCGAACGGCAGCCACTGTCGGCGGCGATGGCTCCCGCCTGCTCGGCGCTCACTGCGGGTACCGCCACCGCCACCGCCACCCGGCCACGGATGGGGTCCGGCCAACCGACTGTGCCGCCCTCGATGGCCGAGGTCAGCCAGCGGGCAGCCACCAGATCGCTGCTCCCGCGGGGCGGGCAGAACTCACCCCACCCTTGCGGACCCTCGACGAGCATCCCCTCGCAGCCGCCGAAGCCGTGATAGCCGTCGCGGGCCGGGATGGCGAAAACCGGTGCGCCGTCGAAGTCGATCAGTGCCTTCATGTGGCGCTCAGGAGGCGGACGCGGCCGGCGACCAGTAGGCCAGCATCTCCGCGAAGGTGTCGAAGGCCGGGCGGGACATGCCGTAGGTGGCTTCGAAGTGGATGCTCAGGGGGAACCCGAGGTCGGCGACGCCGTCGATGACACGCTTGTAGAGGTCGACCAGCAGCTGCCGCTTGACTGCCGGGTCGCTCTCGGCGAGTGAGCGCACGAAGTCCTGCTCGGCCTCGACGGCCGCATTGCCGGGGTCCTGGATCAGCCAGTTGATCAGGCCGACCCGGGACTCGACCTTCGGCACGAACCCGAACGACAGCAGGATCTCCGGGCGGTACTCGGTGGTCGCGGCGAACTCGGTCAAGAAGCCCACGATCGCGTCGGAGTAGAGCAGCTGCGTCATCCCGTACGTGGCGCCCCGGCCGCATTTGAATCCGAACCGGCCGGCTTCCTCGGCTCGGGTCGGAATGAGGATCGCGCCTCGATTCGGGACGAGGTCGGAGAAGATCGTCAACGCGTCGGTCGGTGCCACGCCGGCACCCTCGCCGTCGTTCATGGTCCGCGGAACACCCACGAACGCAACACCTTCCATGCCCGCATCGAGCAGAGCGGTCAGTCGAGCGAGCAGTGTCGGCTCGTCCATGAAGGCCGTCACCTGGGTGCACAGGCCGCGAACCCCGGGGAGCTCTGGAGAGATGCGCAACCAGTAGTCGAGCACGTCCAGCTTGGGCTTCATCTCGATCGGACGGCCACTGTCTTCTTCGATCATGCCGGGGATCATCACGTGCCCGATCCGAAGGCCGGTCTCGGCCGACAGCTGCACGACCTTGCGCGCTTCCTCCAGCATCTCGCCCGGGCTGCGGTCGGTGTTGGGCGGCACGAGTTCGAGCGCGACGGTGTTGAGGGGCACGAAACTGCTCCTGACGAGACGACTGGTTCCGGTATGTGGTCCGGGTTGGCCGCCGGACGCGATCCGCCGATCACCATACAGATAGCCCGGTCGAGGCCTTGATTCGCCCGAAACGCGGTAACTTTCTGGGGATGCAGAGGCGGAGCCGAACGGTGTGGCTGGTGGCGTTGGCCGGTGTCGGCGTCGTCGCGTTCCCGGCGTGCGGATCCAAGGACCACGGCGCTCCGGCCCCCACGCCCTCGAGCGCCTCGGTGCAGCCCACCAGTAAGGCCACGATTCCAGGGCCGAACAGCTTCAGCCCCGCGCCGATCGCGCCGCTGAATCCCACCGCCAGTCCACGAAACGCGCCCCCGCAACGCCCCTGACCGGCACCCCGGAAATCGATTGCGAACAACTCTTGACTGATTCCAGAAAAGAGACGACTATCAAAACGTGACCTCCGTCTCGGACCTCTCCGACCAGCTGCGGGCAGCGCAGCTGAGGGTCACCCGCCCCCGTATCGCGGTCCTGGACGCGGTGCACTCACACCCGCACGCCGATACCGACACCATCTTCGGAGCCGTCCGGACCGGCCTGCCGGACGTGTCGCGGCAGGCGGTGTACGACGTCTTGCACGCGCTGACCGCGGCCGGTCTGGTGCGGCGCATCCAGCCGTCCGGCTCGGTGGCCCGCTACGAGGCACGCGTCGGCGACAACCACCACCACGTGGTGTGCCGCTCGTGCGGTGTCATCGGCGACGTCGACTGCGCCGTCGGCGACGCACCGTGTTTGACGCCGTCTGATCACAACGGTTTCGTGCTCGACGAAGCCGAGGTCATCTACTGGGGCCTGTGTCCGGATTGCTCACCCAAAGAACCCTCCTGATCACACAAGTGATCACGGACCAATCGTCAACAGTTGTACGGAATTAGAAAGGGAAACAGTGTCCTCTGATACGTCCGAAAGCCACCCGCCGGCCCCGAACCAGGGCGCTTCGACCAGCGAGAGCGAGAACCCGGCGATCAAATCCCCGGAGCCGAAAGCGCGCGGACCGCGGACCAACCAGGACTGGTGGCCGAATCAGGTCGACGTCACCAAGCTGCATCCGCATTCGCCGTACTCCAACCCGCTCGGCGATGACTTCGACTACGCCACCGAGTTCGCCAAGCTCGACACTGCCGCACTGAAGGCCGACCTGCTCTCGGTCATCACCACCTCGCAGGACTGGTGGCCCGCCGACTACGGCAGCTACGCCGGCCTGTTCATCCGGATGAGCTGGCACGCCGCCGGCACCTACCGCATCTTCGACGGCCGCGGCGGCGGCGGACAGGGCATGCAGCGCTTCGCCCCGCTCAACAGCTGGCCGGACAACGCCAACCTGGACAAGGCCCGCCGGCTGCTGTGGCCGGTGAAGAAGAAGTACGGCAACAAGATCTCCTGGGCCGACCTGCTGGTGTTCGCCGGGAACGTCGCGCTGGAGTCGGCCGGCTTCCAGACCTTCGGCTTCGGCTTCGGCCGCCCCGACGTGTGGGAGCCCGAAGAGACCCTGTTCGGCGAGGAAGACGAATGGTTGGGCACCGACAAGCGCTACTCCGGTGAGCGCGAGCTCGCCGAGCCGTACGGTGCCACCACCATGGGTCTGATCTACGTCAATCCCGAAGGACCGGAAGGCAATCCGGACCCGCTGAAGGCCGCGATCGACATCAAGGAAACCTTCGGCCGGATGGCGATGAACGTCGAGGAGACCGCGGCGCTGATCGTCGGCGGCCACACGCTGGGCAAGACCCACGGCGCCGGTGACGGCGACCTGGTCGGGCCCGAGCCCGAGGGTGCCCCGATCGAGCAGCAGGGCCTGGGCTGGAAGTGCCCGTTCGGCACCGGTAACGCCGGCGACACCATCACCAGCGGCCTCGAAGTGGTGTGGACCCCCACCCCGACAAAGTGGAGCAACTCCTTCCTGGAGATCCTCTACGGCTACGAGTGGGAGCTCACCAAGAGCCCGGCCGGTGCGTGGCAGTTCCAGGCCAAGGACGCCGAGGCGATCATCCCGGATCCGTTCGGCGGACCGAATCGCAAGCCCACCATGCTGGTCACCGACGTCTCGATGCGGGTCGATCCGGAGTTCGGTGCGATCACCCGGCGTTGGCTCGACCACCCCGAGGAGCTCAACGAGGCGTTCGCGAAGGCCTGGTACAAGCTGCTGCACCGCGACCTGGGCCCGATCACCCGCTACCTGGGCCCCTGGGTTGCCGAGCCGCAGCTGTGGCAGGACCCCGTTCCCCCGGTTCAGGGTGAGCTCATCGACGACTACGATGCCGCGACCCTGAAGGCCAGGATCCTGGACTCCGGCCTGACGGTTCAGCAGCTGGTCAAGACGGCATGGGCGTCGGCGTCGAGCTACCGCAACACCGACAAGCGCGGCGGTGCCAACGGCGCCCGGCTGCGGCTGGAGCCGCAGCGCAACTGGGAGGCCAACGAGCCCGCCGAGCTGGCCAAGGTGCTTCCGGTGCTGGAGAAGATCCAGCAGGAGTTCAACGCCGCGGGTGGCAAGACGGTGTCGCTGGCCGACGTGATCGTGCTCGGCGGCAATGCCGCGATCGAGAAGGCGGCCAAGGAGGCCGGTTACGCGATCGACGTGCACTTCGCCCCCGGCCGCACCGACGCCACCCAGGAGCAGACCGACGTGGAGTCGTTCGCGGTTCTCGAACCGCGGGCCGACGGGTTCCGCAACTATGTGCGGCCCGGCGAGAAGGCTGCGTTGGAGGAGCTGCTGATCGAGAAGGCCTACCTGGTGGGTGTCACCGCTCCGGAGATGACCGTGCTGTTGGGCGGTCTACGGGTGCTCGGCGCCAACCACGGCGGCACCAAGCACGGCGTGTTCACCGACCGGGTCGGTGTGCTCTCGAACGACTTCTTCACCAACCTGCTCGACATGGGCACGGAGTGGAAGCCGTCGGAGAACACCGAGAACGTCTACGAGGGGACCGACCGGACCACCGGTGCGCTCAAGTGGACGGCAACCGCCAACGACCTGGTGTTCGGCTCGAACTCGATCCTGCGCGCGCTGGTCGAGGTCTACGCCCAGGACGACAACGCGGGCAAGTTCGTCGAGGACTTCGTCGCGGCGTGGGTCAAGGTCATGAACGCTGACCGGTTCGACCTGTCCTGATCTGAAGCGGTAAGCGAAACCCCGCGGGCATTGCCCGCGGGGTTTCGTCGTTGTGGCGCACAATCTCTCACCAACGTGCGTCGTCATACGCGACACGCCGTGCGGGGCGTATCGCAGCGCACGCTCGCGGCCGAAATCTAGCGGCAGCCGCCCGCGCTGACCCAGCGACCGTTGTAGCCGACACACCCGGTTACCGGCGGGGGCGGCGGTGGCGGAGGCGGTGGGTAGTCCTCGGGCATCGGCGCGTAGTACGACGGTGGCGGTACGTAGGGCGCCATCACATCCGAGAGGTTCGCGCAGCCGCTGACCGAGATTCGCCGACCGGCGCTGGCGCAGACATCGGCATTGGCCTGACCGCTCGGCTGGATCGTCACGATCGACGCGGGAATCCCGGTCAGTGCCAGCACAGCCGCCGCGGCGGCCCCCCAGGTTCGTCTCATGAATGTCTCCTCCCCTGCGTCGTGCGTGTAGCGCGGAGTATATCGGCGCGCGCCGCCCGATTCACCGAGATCAGTGCCTGCGCTGGCGGCCGCGTCGCAGCCGGACCAGAACTGCCGCCGCAAGCAGAATGGCCAGCACCGCGAACCACGTCCACGCGCTGGTGCGGTAGACCCAGCCGGCCAGCGCTCCCTGCAGCCGCCCGGCGGCGGCTATCACTGGATCGGCGGGGTTCTGCTGCGCGCTGAACAACCTGATCTCGTAAAGGCCGTAATAGCCGACGTAGAGCCCCACCGCGATCAGCACAACGCCGCTGATCCGGTTGACGTAGGGCAGCAGCCGGCGCAGCCGATCCACCAAAGCTGTTCTGGTCAAGGCGATCCCGACTGCCAGCACGCCGACCACCAGCGCGAGGCCGGCCGCGTAGGCGGCGTAGACCAACACCGCGTGAACAGCAGAGCCGGTACGCAGGGTGCTGCCGGTGACTGCGAGGAACGGGCCGATCGTGCACGACAGCGACGCGACGGCATAGCCCACCCCGTAGCCGAACATCGATCCCAGTCGCGCCGTCGGCGCCCAGCGCCAGTTGGGGCCGATCGGGCCCGGGGCCAACTCCCGACCGGAGAGAAACCAAATGCCAAGGGCGACAAGAGCTATGCCGATGACGACCGTCGCATAGGGCAGGTAGCGCTGGACGGCGGAGGCGACCGGCACCGTCAGCAGGCCGAAACCTCCGAACACCGCCAGGAAGCCCAGTGCCATTGCACCGGTGGCCCCGAGCGCGCGCCCGACCGCAGCGGTCCGGCCCGGACCGGCATCCTCACCGCGCACCACGAGCGTCAGATAGGCCGGCAACATCGCGAACCCACACGGGTTGAGCGCAGCCACCATCCCCGCGGCCAATGCCAGGCCGGTCAGATTCGCGTCCACCGACAGGCTCAGGACGCGAGCGCGCGCACCCGGTCGCTGAGCTCCTGCTCCGACATCGCCGAGGTCGGGTTGTTGACGAACGTCGACGAGCCGTCGGGACGCAGGAAAACGTACGCGGGTTGCCATGGCACGTTGAATCGCGCCCAGATGGACCCGTCCGCGTCGTTGAGGTTGGTGAAGTTCAGGTTGTATTTCGACACGAAGGCCTGCATCTGTCCGACATCGGAGCGCGCGGCGACACCCACGAACGTGACCTTCGGATTGGCCGCGGCCACCTGGCTGACGTTGGGTGCTTCCTGATTGCAGAACGGGCACCACGGGGTCCAGAACCACAGGACCGCCGGCTTGCCCTGCAGGCTCGCGCCGTTGAACGACGCTCCGCTCAGCGTGGTGCCGCTGAACGCCAGCTGATCGTCGGCGACAGCCGAGCCGGCTGACGCAACGCCGATGGTCAGTGCGGACAGCACCACGGCCAGCGCTCGAAGCATGAGTTTCATGGCATGACCTCCTGGCCGTCGGGATCAACTGATTCTGGTGTCACGATTCCCCTGGGTGAACGGGTTCAATCCGGACGTCACACTCTTGACAGTTTACGTTACGTAACGAAACATAATCCGCGTGACAACGCCCGATCGCGCGGTGGCGGTGCCCGAGCCGGTGCGAGGCCGGCCGCGAGACCCGCGCACCGACTCCGCGATCCTGGCGGCCACCCGCCGGCTGCTCACCGATGTCGGCTACGACCAGGTGTCCATGGAGTCGATCGCCCGCGCGGCCGGCGTCAGCCGCCCGACCCTCTATCGGCGCTGGCCGTCCAAGGCTCATGTGGTGTTCGAGGCGGCATTCGGAACCGACGGCGCCACAAGCGGATTGCCGCGGTCCGGTGACTTCGAAGCCGATCTGCGCGAGTTCGCCCGTGGGGCCGTCGCATTCTGGCGCGAGCCGGTCGTCGAAGCCGCCACGATGGGCATTCTCGCCGAACGACGCCGCGACGCCGAATTGCACATCCGCACACAGCAATTGCTCGACGACAGGATCCGCGCCGAGCTCGCCGACCTCGTCCGCGCCGGTGCCGCACAAGGGGTGGTGCGCGCCGACATCGACACCGACACGCTGTTCAACGTGCTGGTCGGCACCACCTTCTACGGCGCGCTCGTCGACGGGCGCGACGACACCGATCTTCTGGTCGACAAGCTCTGTTCCCTGGTCATGCAAGGCGCGCAGCCACGAGAGAAGGAATGACGATGGCAGGCGACGAACTATCCACGGCTTTTCACGAACTCCTCGACGAACTCGGCGCAATCGAACGCAAATTCCTGGCCAGCGATCCGCCGCTGTCCGAGGCGGACATCCTCGACGGGTACCGGCTGACGTTCAGCCTGCTGCGGGTGGCGGTCGACGCCTACGTCTGGGGCGATAAGGACAATCCGCGTTTCGTCGACGTCATCGGCCCCTATCAACGGTGGGGTGGCGACAATTCGGATGCGTTCTATCAACTCGCCCCCATCGACCCCGCCCGCACCTACCGGGTGACCGGCAATCGCGGTGACTCGGTCTACCTGTCGATCACCGTCTACGGCGGTCCCGACGACGGGCATTACAGCAACCGCATCGTCGGAACCATGAACGACCGGTCGCTGGAGTTCGACGACTCCGGCAACTTCGAATTCACCATCAGCCCCGACCCACAGCCCGGCGCGTGGCTCAAACTGGAGGACGACGCCGTCGTCGCCCTGACCCGCGACTACCTGAACGACCCCGAGACCGATCGCCGGGTGCAGTGGAAGATCGAGGCGGTCGATCCCCCGGCCCGCAAGCGGGACGACCGCGCCGACCTCATCCGCCGGCTGCGGGCCGCCCGCACGTGGCTCACCGAGCAATACTCGTTCATCCCCACCAAGGTCGAGCCGGCCAACGAGATCGCCGAGCCTTACCCCGTGCCGCAGCAGACCTACGGCTGGGCGGCCGGCGACGCCGCCTATGCGATGGGGGCCTACGAATTGCAGCCCGGTCAGGCACTGATCATCGAGGGCAGCTCACCACCGTGCGTGTTCTGGAACCTGTGCCTGTGGAATCCGTTCCTGCACACCTACGACTACACCTACGAGCGGGTCACCATCAACGGCGCGCACGTCATCTACGAGCCCGACGGCTCATGGCGGATCGTGGTCAGCGACACCGATCCCGGCCACCCCAACTGGGTGTCGACGGCCGGGCGGACCAAGGGCCTGATCTGGCTGCGCTGGTTCCTGCCCGAGGAGACCCCGAAGCGGCCGACCTGCCGGGTGGTCGACGTTGCGGAGGTGACGGCGTGACCGCCGGTGTACAGCGCCCCGGGCCGATCAAGTTCACCGACCTCGCTCGCCCGGTGTTTCCCGAGGCCGCGCAGCCGCTGCGCGAGGCGCTCGCCGGCTACGGGTCGATCCTCGAGCTGACCTCGGCTGCCCTGTTGGCCACCGCGGCCGAACGCACCGGTCTGGACTGCTGGGGCGAGGACAGCTTTCGGGAACGGCTCGATGTCTTGACCGCCTCACTGCGCGAGGAGGCCGGCCTGTCCGACGTCGGCGTCGCCGTGGTCTTCGAACAACTCGTCGGCAATCTGGTCAATCGGTTGCGACTGGAGGCGCTGATCGCCGAGCACCCGGAGATCGAGGACATCGAGATCGCCCGGCCGATCGTGATCTGCGGCCTGCCCCGCACCGGTACCACCCACCTGCACAACCTGATCGCCGCCGACCCCAATATGCGCTACCTGCCGTACTGGGAGAGCCTGGAGCCCTTTCCCGCTCCCGACGACGACGACCAGGCGCGACGAGACCGATGTACGGCCGGACTCGAGCTGGTTGACACGTCGATGCCGGAGTTCAAGCGGATGCACGACATGACTGTCGACCATGCCCACGAGGAGATTCAGCTGCTGGCCAACGACATCTCCGGCATGCTGTTCGAAACCACCTACTATCTGCCGTCGTTCGCCGCGCACTACAAGGCCCACGACCAGGGCCGGTCGTACGCCTACCTCAAACGCCAGCTGCAGGCCATGCAGTGGCTGCGCGGCGGCACCCGCTGGGTGTTGAAGTCCCCCCAGCACCTCGAGCAGTTCCGCACCCTGCATGCCACCTTCCCCGACGCGACTTTCGTTGTGACGCATCGGGATCCGGTTGAGGTGACGCGCTCGATGCTCACCATGATCGCCTATGCCTCCCGAATGGCGTGCGCCGAGCCGGATCCGGTCAAGATCGGCCGGTACTGGCTGGACCGGGCCGACGATCTGTTCGGCGGGTGCCTGCGCGACCGCGACCTGCTTCCCCCGGAGCAGTCGATCGACGTGCGGTTCACCGACTTCATGGCCGACGAGCAGGGCACCCTGTCGGCGATCTATGCGCTCGCCGATCAGCCGTTCGGTGACGACGCGCGAGCCGCGATGGCTGACTTCATCGCCGAGCACCCGCGCGGCCGCTACGGCGAGGTGATCTACGACCTCGCCGACGTGGGACTCGACGCCGCCGAGGTGGCCGAGCGGCTCAGCGCCTACCGGGACCGGTTCATCGCGACGTAGTCGTACAGTTCGGCGTACGCCGCGACAAGCGCCTCGAGGGTGAACCGTTGATTGCGGCCGCTCGGGTTCGGCAAGACCCACGCCGCTGCGTCGGCGACGGTGTCGCGTTGGAGACCCCACCCCACCGAGTTCGTTCCGAGTGCTACCGAGATCGCCGGTTTACCCAGAAAGGCCAGCGTGCCGGGCGCGATATTCCGCATTTTCGTGTCGAACGCCGAAAGTGATTGCCGTATCTCGACGTTCGACACTTCGTGCGCAGCCGATGTCGGCCGCGCCACGACGGCAGTGATCCCACACCCGTAATCCAGGAGGGTCCGCTCCTCCGACGGCGCCAGCTGCCGGTCGGTGAAACCGGCCCGGTAGATCGCCGTCCAGAACCGGTTGGTGGGGCTGGAGAAGTTGTATCCATCGGCCTGCGCGGTGAGCGCCGGATTGATGCCGCAGAACACCACATCCAGGCCAGGGGCCAGGATGTCTGGTTGATATGTGGGCATCAGGAAGAAAGTGAAGCACGAGAGCCGTCACCGCCGATGCGCTCACTCGGATCGCCACCATTCGACAGGCCAGAGCACCGGTGCCACGCTGGGGTGTGGATCCCCCACCAACGAACGGAGCACCATGACGGACGCGACGACCGCGGCGGCAGCAGGCACGATCGCCATCGGCGACCTGACCGTCAACCGGCTCGGCTTCGGATCGATGCGACTCACCGGCAAGGGGGTCTGGGGTCCTCCGGACGATCACGACGAATCCATCCGCGTCCTGCGTCGCGCGGTCGAACTGGGTGTCAACTTCATCGACACGGCCGACTCCTATGGCCCCTATGTCGCCGAAGAATTGATCCACGAAGCCCTGCACCCATACCCCGACGACGTCGTGATCGCCACCAAGGCAGGGCTGCTGCGCACCGGGCCGGACGTCTGGATTCCGCTCGGCAACCCCAGCTACCTGCGTCAAGAAGTCGAACTCAGCTTGCGCCGCCTCGGCGTCGATCGCATCGACCTGCATCAGCTGCACCGCGTCGACCCGAACTTCCCGCTCGAGGACCAGGTCGGCGAACTCGCGACGCTGCAACAGGAGGGCAAGATCCGGCACATCGGACTCTCCGAGATCGACGTCGACCAACTCAAGGCCGCCCAGAAGGTCGCGCCCATCGTCTCGGTGCAAAATCTGTACAACTTGACGACCCGCACGGCCGAACCGCTGCTCGAGGAGGCCGAAGCCCAAGGCATCGCGTTCATTCCGTGGTTCCCCCTGGCCGCCGGCCCTCTCGCCGACACCGGCGGTCCCCTCGGTTCACTGGCCGCCGACCACGGCGCGAGCCCGTCCCAACTGGCGCTCGCCTGGCTGCTGAAGCGCTCGCCGGTGATCGTCCCGATCCCCGGGACGTCACGCGTCGACCACCTCGAACCGAACGTCGCCGCTGCGGGGATCGAGCTCACCGAGGACGAGTTCCGAGCCATCGACGCGGCGACCGCCGGCACCTAGCGCCGCGGTTCAGCGCCGCGCCCGTGACAACCGTGCCAACCGGGTGCGGTCGATCAATACGCAGCCGTGCACCTCGGCGAGTTGCTCGGCGGCCCTGGTGTAGCGGTTGTTGGACACCACCATCGTCGCGGCGCAGTCGTGGACGGCGGCGCCGGCGACCACCTGCTGAACAGCGGACCCGTTGACCACCCGGTTCTGCCGCTTGCACTGCACCGCGGTCCGGGCGCCGTCTTTCGTCGCGATCAGGTCGACGCCGAAATCGCCTGTCACCCTGGTCAGTTCGACGGTATAGCCGATCCCCCGCAATACGGCGGCAACGTAGAGCTCGAACTCGACACCGGTCATGGCATCCACGGCAGCCTGCCCTGTGGCGCGGTAGAGCGCGTCGCGCCTGAGGTTCCGGCGGTGGTCGAGCCAGGCAAGCAGAGCGCGCCACGCACACGCCGCGACCGCCACCGCACTCAGCGCGGCCAACAACCAGGCCGCCTTGTTCAGCATGCCGACGAAGATCAGCAGCGCGGTGGCGGCCACCCACAACCCCAACCACTGCAACGCCGTCGTCACCGCGGCCGAGCTCTCCCGCACGCCGTCACGGTAGCGGCGGCCCCTGACAGCGATTTCGGCGACGAGGCACAGCAGCCAAATCGTGACCCGTTCGCATCGAGTTTGGCGTAATCGCACCCATACAGTGCTCAGATGCTCGCAATTCTCCGCTTCAATTTCGCCTCTCCCGGAGGAGATCCCGGCGTTCAGGGTGAATTGCTTTCCGCTGCAATGGAGTTGGCTCAGTTCGGCGACCGGCACGGCATCGCGGCGATCAGCGTCGACGAGCACCACGTCACCGGCCACGGCTGGAGCTGCAATCCGGTGATGATCGCGGGGATGTTCCTGGCCCGTACCGCCAACATCTTCGCCAGCATCGACTGTGCGCTGGGGCCCCTGTGGAACCCGGTCCGGATGGCCGAGGACATCGCGCTGGTCGATGCCATGAGCCAGGGCCGGCTGCACACCACCGTCGGCCTGGGCTACCGGGAAGAGGAGTACCGGGCCCTCGGGGTGGATTTCGGCCGCCGCGGCGAACTGATGGATCAGCTGCTGGACACCATGTTGGCCGCGTGGACCGGTGACACCGGCATCGTGTCCGGCACCTGGACCAAGCCGCACCCCCCGCTCTACGTAGGTGGCGGCGTCCGGGCCACCGTCCGCCGGGCGGTGCGGTTCGGCCTGCCGCTGAGCCTGCCCGACCACCGCCCCGATCTGGCGGAGTACTACTCGCAGCTGTGCCGGGAGGCCGGCCTGCGGCCGTTCGTCCTGATGCCGCCCGCGGTCAACCGCGGAATGATCTATCTGCACGAGGATCCCGAGCGCGCCTGGGCCGAACTCGGTAGCCACATTTTGTGGGAGGCGGTCACTTATGGAGCGTGGTCGGATGACCCGTCGCGGTCGTCCATGCACCTGCCCGGAGTGCAGACTCTCGAGGAGGTCCGGGCCTCGGGCCGCTATCGGTTCCTCACCCCCGACCAGTTGATCGACGAAGCCCGCGGATGCGCAAACTACGGACCGATCGTGATGCATCCGCTGGTCGGAGGCATGCCGGTGGAGGAGGCATGGAAGTCCGTAACTCTGCTTACAGACGAGGTTCTGCCGGCTCTGCGTTAGCCCTTCCGGTGGCCGACGTTGCCCGTTTTGGTGCTTGCTCGCCAAAGTTGGGTTCTTAACAGAGTTTTAGCCGCTGCTCCCGGTGACCTTAGATTTGCGGCATAACGTTTGCGTCAAGTTGAGGTGGCCGTTGGGTCGCCACACACGCAACAGGACCGAAATGAGGCACCCCATGACGAGCTTCACGTCGCGATACGGAAACCCCGCTGTCGACTACGAGGGCGCCCACATCCGAGCACACTCGCGCCACATGGCAACCGTTGTCGCGGTCAGCGGAAGCATCGATTCCGTCAACGTCGACCGGGTGACCGAATGCGCGAAGCGATTGGTGCTCGCCGAGAAGCCGTTCGTTCTGGACCTGTCGGGGGTGAGCTCGTTTGCTCCGCAGGCCATCCGATTGCTGTGTGACATCGACGACGTCTGCACCGCGGCCGGTGTCGAATGGGCCGTCGTCGGTAGCGAAGCGGTCAACCGCCGCCTGCGCCGCGACAGCGATGTCGTGTTCCCGATCGTGGCGTCGGTCGCCGAGGCCGAGCATGAGTTCGATGACGCGGTTCTGAGCCGTCGCCGGCTGCTGCTCCCCCTGCTGAGCAAGACCGCCTGATCCGAACGCTCACCCGTTGGTGAGCAACTGCCCCAGAGCGCGCATATGGGCGTCGGTCGTGCCACAACATCCGCCGACGACGGGCACGTCGTAGCCGCGTCGTAGGTCGTTCATGGCCGCGGCGAACTCGGCAGGCGGATCGCTCTCGGCATGGTCCAGCGCGATGAGTTCAGCGGGTGTCAGCATGGAGCCGTTGGCCTTCACCTCACGAATTCGGCTGCCAGCTTCGGCGCAGCCGGCCAGCGCACGTGCAGCGACCGTCGGATGGATGCACGACAGCGAGAAGTAGGTTGGTGCCGCTTCGTCATCCACTCGATGGATGGCCTCGGCCAGCGCCGTTCCGTCCAGGACCCGGGTATCGGCGTCGAGCACCCAGGACACGACGAACGGCAAGCCGGTGCGGGCCATCGCCCGGGCTACTCCGATCGCTTCGCCGACGGCGGGCAAGGTGGCCGCGAACAGGAAGTCCACCCCGGCCTCGGCGAGGGCTTCGATCTGCGGCCGGTGGTACTCGGCGGCAGCCGGTGCCGACGGCGCCTCGGCGGGCCGGTAAGCGTCGCCGGCCGGCCCGATCACCCCGGCAATCCACGCCGGCGGACCGGGGTGACCGTCGAGCAACTCCCGGTGAAAGGCGACCGCGGCGCTGTTGAGCCGCTGCACGGCATCGACATCGCCGAGACCGGCGCGGCGGGTGTAGTTGACGCTCGCTCGAAAGGTGGGTGTCCCGATCACCACCGGCACGCCGGTCGAACTCGCGGCATCGAGATAGCTCCGGTAGATCGCCCTCAGGGCGGGCGCACCCTGTGGGTCGCCGACCAATCCGGCGACCTGGATCTCGGGATTCATCGTGATCGACGTCTCGAACATGACGCGCGTCTCGATGCCGCCGTCGGTGAGCACCGGAGTTCCACTCGCGATCGCGTCGCTGAAGCTGGGCATCCGCTGACGTTAACTCAGTCCGGTCCGAGTGGGTCTGAACCCGGGTTACCCTAGTTGACGTGGGTCGACTAACGATCGTGATCGCAATCAGCTCGCTGGCGCTGACCGCCGGCGTCCTCGGCGGGGGTATGGCAGCCGCCGACCCGGCGACCACTCCGGCGCCCACACCGTCACCGACCGGGCCCGCGCCCGGCCCGGTCAACGCTGCGGCCCCGTCGGCGGCACCCGGCGCGACGCCCGCACCGGTACCTGCCGGCGCACCCAAGACCACCATCGACAGCGACGGAACCTACAAGGTCGGCGTCGACATCGTGCCGGGGACCTACGCATCGGCAGGCCCCGTCGAGGGCGGCGCCTGCTACTGGAAGCGGACCGGCGGGCCCGACGGGCAGACCAACGTGGACAACGCACTGACGAAGAAGCCTTCGGTGGTGCAGATCGATCCGGGCGACGTCTCGTTCAAGACCGACGGTTGCCAGCCGTGGACGCTGACCGACGCCCAGCCACCCGCTCCCGCCGGGCCGCTGCTGTCCCAGCTTCAGCTGCGCCATGCTCTGGACACCCTCAACGGAATGGCGGGGGCATCCGGCCAGGGTCAGCTTCCGCCGTACTGATCGTTCAGGTCGCGCCCACTCCCCAGTGCAGCACCCGTGAGGTGAACAGGACCAGGCCGAGCGACACCACGGCCACCACGACCAAACCGATGACCGCCACGACCAGTGGACGCCACCCGGTACGGGCCAGTTCCCGGAAGTTGGTGTTGAGCCCGACGCCGGCGAAGGTCAACAGGAAGGCCCACTTCGAGACGTTGCCGAGGTTCGCGATCTGGCCCTTGCTCAGCAGGTGCGCCGTGGCGAGCGTCGACACTGCCAGGAAGCCCAGCACGAACTTGGGGAACTTCTCCCACACGAACCTCGCCTTGGCCCCGAACCCGGGCGCGAGCTCGTCGGCCTCGCCCTTCGACGCCCAGTACAACGCAAAGCCCAAGACGACGAACCCGATCAGCGCGTTGCGGACCGACTTCACCAGCACGGCCAACTTGCCGGCCTCGTCGGAATACAGGTAGCCGGTCGCGGTGGTCTCGGCGGTGTTGTCGACTGCCAGACCCGCCCACAACCCGAACTCATGGCTGGACAACCCCAGCGCGTGACCGATGACCGGCAGCGTGAACAGGGCGACCGCACCCAGCGCGAGGATCGCTGCGATCGCATAGCTGACATCGGAATTGCGCGCGCGGATCGCGCCCTTCGAGGCCACGATGGCCGACACCCCACAGATGGACGTGCCGATGGCCAACAGCGATCCCAACTTCCCGGACAGTCCGAACGCCTTGGCGGCCAACAGAATGATGGTGCCGGCGATCGTCATGTCGAGCAGGATCTGCACCAGTGAGATGCCGCCCAGTTTGACGATGTCACCCAAGACGAACCGCGCACCGAGCAGAACGATCCCGATCTTCAGCCAGAACTCGTAGGTCTGTACGCCGGGCCGGAAAATCCGGTGCAACCCAACGGTATTGGTGATCAGGAGACCGATCACGATCGCCCACAGAACGTACTCGATATCGGGAACAGTCCAATGTTGGTTCTTGGCAAGCGCATTCCACCAGATTTGGGCGTACTTACCCAGCAGGCCGATGCCGATGAGCAGCAGGACACCGGGGACGTAGTCCAGCAGGTTGCGGCTGGTGAAGATCGGCTGCTCTTCGGAAGTCTGCGCGACGTCAGTTGTGGTCACCGGTCACCACGGAATCTTGGGGAGCACACCTGCGACGGCGAGCACGACGAAGACGCCTGCGACGATGGTCGCCCACCAGTCGACGCCAATGCTGAAACGACTCCGGCTCGCTGCGCTTCTGCCGGGCTCTTTTGATTCGGTCACGGTCACCGATGTTGACGACCTGGCACGGTCCTGACCAGGAATGTGCTCGCGGTGATTCCAGAGGTGATGGCTATTTGGCGGTGGCCGATGACGCCGGCTGCAATGCCGGACAGGCGTCGTGGTCTTGCAGCTCTTCACCGCCGGCACTGCCGGTGGCATCGGCGCGGTCGGCCAAGACGACGAAGCCGGCACGCCCGACCGGGTTGGCGGCGCCCACGACCACCAAGGTGAACTGCCCCATGTCGTCGCGTGCGCCGTCGAGGCCGTCGGCGAGCAGGCGAAAGGGGTTGGCGTCCAGATCGGTGCCGTCGACGCCCATTGCCCAGTAGGTGTGGCCGGTCAGCGGAACCGGCAACGGCGCCCACGCCGCCCCGATGGCACCGGCCGCCGAGCGCAGCGCGTCGTGCACATCGGCGCGCAGGCAGTCGACGTGGATGTGCAGCTGGTTCTGCGTGCGGGCTACGGCGGAGTTGACCGCCAGGCTCATCCAGTCTCGCGGGATCGTTCCGCCGGCCCGCTGTTCGACGAACGACCGGGCCTGCCAGGCCGCGCCGAAGTAGTTGACGGTGTGCGGGTTCAGCAGCTCGGGGCTCTCGATGCCGGCGATGCGGGCGGTCGGGATCAGCAGATACTGCCGGTCGCCGACCATGTCCTTGAAGACCGCGTAGCCGGCACCTTCGCCGCCGCTGAGGTCCACCCGTGCACACGGCGCCGGATCGCGGTGCTGCTGCACATCGACGACGCACTGGTCGTGGACGATATTCCACAAGGCGTCCGGGTCGGCATGGGCGGCCCCGGGGGCCAGTAGCAGTAGCGCCAGTGCCGCCGCCAGCGGCCCGCTGCCGCGCGTATGTCGCACGGCCACACCCTACGACGCGAGGGTAAAGGCCCCAACCGGACCATCACCAGCCGCATATGCGGTTGCAAAGCAGTATAAGACCCGCGGATGCGGTCAGACCGGCTACGCTTCACACGTGCCGATGCTGCGGGTCCGCGAAGCCGCCGAGTTGCTGGGCGTCAGCGATGACACCATCCGGCGCTGGATCGACGACGGTGACCTGCCGACGGGCAGCGACCAGTCCGGTCGGAAGACCGTCGACGGAGCCGCACTGGCCGCCTACTCCCGTCGCAATGCCGCCGCGGCCCCGAAGGACCCGCTGTCGGTCGCCAGCTCCGCCCGCAACCGGTTCGCCGGGCTGGTCACCAAGGTGCTCACCGACACCGTGATGGCCCAGGTGGAGATGCAGTGCGGGCCGTTCACCGTGGTCTCGCTGATGAGTAGCGATGCCGTGCGCGAGCTGAATCTCGAACCGGGAAGCGTCGCGGTCGCCGTCGTCAAAGCAACCACGGTGATCGTCGAAACATCAGGACAATTGTGATCAGGACTCCGTTGCCGGTACTGGCTGTCGCTCTGCTGCTCACCGCGGGCTGCAGTTCCTCGTCCCAACAACCGCCGGCCGGGCAGCAGACAATCATCGTGTTCGCCGCCGCTTCATTGAAGGCCGCCCTCACCGCGCTCGGCGACCAGTTCAGCAAGGACAACCCCGGTGCCTCCGTGGAGTTCTCGTTCGCGGGGTCCTCGGATCTGGTGACCCAGCTGACCCAGGGTGCGCATGCCGACGTCTTCGCCTCCGCCGACACCAAGAACATGGACAAGGCTGCCAAGGCCGGTCTGCTCGCCGGCCCTCCGGTCGACTTCGCTTCCAACACACTGACCATCGCCGTCGCCCCCGGAAATCCGAAGGGCATCAAGACATTCCAAGACCTGAGCAGGCCCGGCCTCAACGTCGTGGTGTGCGCGCCGCAGGTGCCATGCGGAGCGGCCACCCAGACGGTGGAAACCAAGACCGGCGTGAGCCTGAACCCGGTCAGTGAGGAGTCCGCGGTCACCGACGTCCTGAACAAGGTCACCAGTGGTCAGGCCGACGCCGGCCTCGTCTATGTCACCGATACCGCGGGCGCCGGCGCCAAAGTCCTCGCGGTGTCGTTCCCCGAGGCGGCCGGTGCGGTCAACACCTATCCGATCGCGACCCTCGCCCACGCCGGAAATGCAGTCCTGGCAGGCAAGTTCGTCAACCTGGTGACCGGGCCGGCCGGACAGGAGATCCTGACGAAAGCCGGCTTCGGCAAGCCCTGACAGTCTGGCAGGCTCGAAGCTGTGAACCTGCCGCGCGTGGACACCGAGACTCCCCATCTGGCCGACGTGGTGCCGTCGGTGTTGGCCGCGATGGGAGTGGCCGGCTTCGAGCCGCGGATCGACCTGCCTCGACCTGTCGCCGGAGGCTGCGTGCTGCTGATCGACGGCCTGGGCGCCGAGCTGCTCGACACCTACGCCGACGACGCCCCCGTTCTGGCCGGCCTGCGCGGACGCACCCTGCATGTCGGGTTTCCCTCGACGACCGCGGCGGGGCTGGCCGCGGTCGGCACCGGGCTTGCCTCGGGTGGCCACGGCCTGGTCGGGTTGTCCTTCCGGCTCCCCGAGGTCGGCATCATCAACGCATTGCGCTGGCGTCCGCATCCATGGGGCGATGACGCGCGTGAGCTCGCGATCCCCGAGGAAATCCAGCCGCTGTCAACGACTTTCGAGCGCGCCACATCAGCCGGCATGGCGGTCAGCGTGGTGTCGGGAGCCGAGTTCACCGGCTCCGGACTGACCCGTGCGGTGCTGCGCGGCGGCCGCTACGTCGGCGTGATCGGTCTCGGCGATCTGGCCGCCGAAGTCCGCACCACGATCGCCGGTGGTGGCTTCTGTTACGGCTATCACGGTGATCTCGACCTGATGGGTCACCTCTACGGTCCCGGTTCGCCCGCCTGGCGGCTGGAACTGCGTCAGGTGGACCGGCTGGTGGAGTCTGTCGTCGAGAGCCTGCCCGCCGGCGGGCTACTCGCGGTGGTGGCCGATCACGGGATGGTTGCCGTCGACGGCTCGGCCACCGTCGACCTCGACGCCGCCACCGACCTTCTCGAGGATGTGGTGGCGATCGGCGGCGAGGCGCGGGCCCGTCATGTCTACGTCCGCGACGGTGCAGCCGCCGACGTCCTGGCCACGTGGCGCGAGACATTGGCCGACCACGCCTGGGTGGTCTCCCGGGACGAGGCCATCGCCGCCGGCTGGTTCGGCGACGGAGTCGACGACCGGGTCCGGCCCCGCATCGGCGACCTGGTGGCCGCCACCCGCGACCGCGCCGCACTGGTACGCCGGACCGCCGAGCCCATGGAGTCGTCGCTGATCGGCCAGCACGGCTCGCTGACCAGCGCCGAGCAGCAGGTGCCGCTGCTGCTGGCCTACGGCTGAGCGTCTTTCGCGGCCAGTAGTTCGTCGGCTGGAGCATCCCAGCGGTCGAGGTTTACCGCGGCCGAGAGGGGACGTCGCCGCAACGGACCGTGCCTGCCCCGCGGCCAGCCAACCACGACGTGGCCGGCGATCAGCCAACCCGCGGGTACGCCGACCGCCTCGCGAAGCAGATCTGCGCCGCCGTACGACGCCCAACCGGTCGGACACGCGCCCAGCCCCTGAGCCCGGGCGGCCAACAGGAAGTTCTGCATGGCCGGGAAGATCGAGCCGCCGAGGAGCAGCTCCGAAGCGGTCGGATAGTGCTGTTGGGCAAATAGTACCGAGGTGAATTCCCCTGCGCGGTCGTGCAATTCGTAGGTCGCTCGGTTGTTGCGGGCCTGCCTGCCGGTGTCATCGGGCGCCGGCCGGCTCATGCCGTACACCGGCTCGATGACCTCCAGCGCGCGGGCTGCCGCTTCGGCGACGACCGCCCGCTGCTCGGGTGAACGCAACACCACGAACCGCCAGCCCTGCGCATTCGCTCCCGAGGGGGCCCAGGTTGCCGCCTGCAGGCAGCGGGCCAGCGTGGCGTCGTCGACCGGCTCGGAGGTGAACCGCCTGATGGTTCTGGCGGTCGACATCACATCCCAGACATCGCTGCTGATTGCCTTCACGCTCTGACGGTTTATCAGACGTTCGGACCGCCTGGGACAGCGGAGTCGCCAAGCCGGGCCTTGTGCCGGTACATGTCGATGTCGGCCTTGCGGATGAGTTCCTCGGCGTGATCCTCGTGACCCCACGTCCACCCCACCGACGCGGTGAGGTCGAACTCGCTGGAGTCAACGACGTAGCGGCCGGTCAGCGCCGAGCCGACCGCTGCAGACAGCTCGCCCACCTCGGCTTCCCGCGCGGCCCCCGGGACCAGCACCACGAATTCGTCGCCCCCGAGGCGGTAGGCCGAATCCGGTTCGGCGACAGCGCTATTCAATCGGCGGGCAACCTCGGCGAGAACGACGTCGCCGGTGGCGTGCCCGTGCGTATCGTTGACCTGTTTGAATCCGTCGAGGTCGATGAAGATCAGGCCCAACGGGGTGCCCGGCCTCGCGGTCTGGTGCTCGGCGACGCGGCTCACCAGGGCGCGACGGTTGTACAAGCCGGTCAGCTGATCTGTGACGGCCATCCGGGCCAGCTCGGCTTCGGCGTGCCGCCGGGCGGTCACGTCCTGGAACTGTGCGATGACGAGGTCTTCGGCGCCCGGCAACCGTCCGGGCACGAGTACCGCGCTGCGCTGCATCCAGATGACGTTGCCGTCGCGGCGGATGTAGCGACGCTCGGACGAGACCTGGGTGACCGTCCCGGCGAGCAGCGCCGCCATCTCCTGCTCGCCGGCGGCCACGTCGTCGGGATGAACGAATTCGCGATAATCGCGGCCGACGAGTTCGTCTGCGCTGTACCCGATCAGCGCGCACAGAGCCGGGTTGGCGAGCAGCATCTCGCCGGTTGTGGTCACCACTGCCTTGCCGAACGGCGCGTTGGCCATGCTGATCTCGAACAGTCGTCGCCCGTCGTCGAGGGTCCGCTCGGCGTTGGCCTCCTCGGTCAGATCGGTGCCCTGGATGTAGAAACCCTGCACCTCGCCGTCGACGATGTCGGGGATATAGGACAGCAGCGTGCGGCGTCGAATTCCGCCGAGGCCGATCAGCTCACGCTCGAAGAGCTGTGGCCGGCCGGCGAGCGCGCCCATGATGTAGGGCAGGTTCAACGCGTAGACGGTCTCCCCCAGCACCTCGCGGATATGCCGACCGTGAACCTGGTGCGGCGCCATCGCGAAGTAGCTCAGATACGCATCGTTGGCAATCACGTTGCGCAGATTGCGATCCCAATACCCGACAATTCCCGGCAGATGGTTGATCAGCTGCCGGAGTTGCCGTACCTCGTCTTCAGGGTTCGGCTGTTCGGCCGGCGCCACCTTTGCCCCTCGGTGTGCAGCTGCATATTCCGTGTCCTGTTGCGTCAAGACATGTCAGCGCCAAATTTATCAGCGTCACGGCGGGGGCCGGCACTGGCTGGCCGCGCCGGCCGCTAGCGTCTGGGACGTGATCGTTCTGCTTCCGCCGTCGGAGACCAAGCGCGCCGGCGGTGACGGACCCCCACTGCGGCTGGACGATCTCAGCAATCCGGCGCTGGGTCCGCTGCGCCGGATCCTGGTCGACGAACTCGTCGCGCTGGCCGCCGAGCCGGCGGCATGCCGGGCCGCGCTGGGCATCTCGCCGGCGCAGCATGCCGAGATCGAACGCAACGCCGCCCTGCTGAGCTCACCGACTCTGCCGGCCATCACCCGCTACACCGGTGTGCTCTATGACGCGCTGGATGTGGAGTCACTGCGCGGTGCCGCGGCCGCACGGGCGCGCGCCCGCCTGGCGGTTGGCTCCGCCCTCTTCGGCGTGCTCCGAGCCGACGACCCGATTCCGGCCTACCGGCTGTCGGCCTCCTCGAAACTTCCGGGCAGCACGACGCTCGCCGCTCGGTGGCGCCCCGTCCTGGAGCCGGTGCTGGCCGAGATGGCCGCCGCCGAGCTGATCGTCGACCTGCGGTCAGGTTCCTACGCGGCCTTGGGCCGCCTTCCCGACGCGGTGCGCGTCGACGTCCTCGCCGAACACCCCGATGGTCGCCGCACCGTGATCACCCACTTCAACAAGGCACACAGGGCCGGTTCGCCCGGGCGCTTGCGACGACGCGGTCCGAACCCGGTGACGCGGCCGCGGTCGCCGCCGTCGCGCGCCGGGCCGGGATGCGGGTCGAGCGCACCGGCAACGAGCTGACCGTCGTCGTCTCGGCCTGACCGATTTCGACCGTTCGCCAGCGCCGTCGAAATTGTCGCAGCTGCAAAATCTCAGAAAAGCCGGGGTGGCCTGTGCAGAAAGCGTTCGCTAGGCTCGTTATCCGGCACCGATGGCGCGACCGCGAATTCGTTGCTGGCGAATCGTGCAGCAGCGGTGCGATGACGAAGGGGTGGGTTGATGCGACTGTCGTTGTCGGCCCGTTCCGCGAATCAGTACTACACCCTGACCGCGCTGCTTGCAGCCCGCGGCGCGCAGACCTACACGTCCCGGGTGATTGCGGGAAGTGTCTTCACGTTGGGCCTGATCACGCTGTCGACGATCGGGAGCGGGGCGACGCTGCAGTGGCCGATCAGCCGCCCGCTGCTCATCGGCGTGTCCGTCCTGTGCTTCGCGTCCACGTTCATCTGGCTACGCCACCGCTGGCCGACCCGCAACGAGTCGGCGTTGCTGGTCGCCATCGCGGCGGTTGCCATTCCGGTCGGGACCATCGTCCCGGTGATTCCGTTGTACGGGCTGCTGGGCGCATCGTCGTTCGCGTTGATCATCGGCTACACCGCGCTCTTTCATGGCCCGCGGCTGCTGGCGACGGTCCTGACAATCGCCGTCGGGACACTGATCTACCTCGCGGTGCGGATGGCCAGGATCGACCTGCCTTTGGCGTTGGCCGGTGTCGCGCTGATGCTGCTGCTGTATGTGTTCGCCGCCTTCTCCTGCCGGCTGGTGGTTTGGCTGACCGGAGCCGAGGACGGGGCCGACGCCGTCGAACCGCTGACCGGCCTGCTCAACCGCGATGCGTTCTATCTTCAGACCGCCACACTGCTGGCCTCCCGCAACCGCGACGACGACCGCTACCTGGTGATCGCCGTCGTCAACATCGACAGCTTCGCGGCGATGGTCGCCGTCGCCGGGAACCGGGGCGGTAACCGGGCGCGGGTGGCCGCCGGTCAGGCGCTGCGCGAAACCGTCCGCCGGGACGCCATCGTCGGCCACGTCAGCGAGGCCGAATTCCTTGTGGCCGACTGCTTCACGACCCCCGATTCGTCACCGCTGATCGAGCGCATCCGCGGCGCGGTCGCCTCATCGCCGGCCGGCATGACAGCCAGCATCGGGGTGGTGAGCACCCCGCTGCAGCCGTTGGTGGAGCACCCGCCCAACGAGATCCTCGACGAGATCGTCGCGCTGGCGACCACGGCGATGTACGAAGCGCGCCGGGCCGGCGGTAACCAGGCCCGCTACGTGGTGCGCCCGAACCTCAGCATCTCCGACGACGAGGCCGACGGTTACGACACCCCGCTGCTGTGATCCTCAGCGAGCCGCTGGCCGGACGTCGGCGGGCGCGCCCACCGAGTCCGGGTCGACCTCCACGCCGTACGACGTGATCGACGCGATCTGCGGGCCGACGAATCGGCAGATGTGGCAGCTCGAGACGACGGTGACGCCGTCCGGGCGCTGGTACCGGCCCAGTACCTCGACGACCACGGTGTCGGCCTGCTCCACCGTCAAGCATCGGTCCCAGGTGGCGACCGTCGCGGCGAGCCCGCCTGCGGTGTCGCGGCAGGTGGTGCCGACGGCGTCGGCGCCCTCCAGCACCGAGAAGCCGACGATCGTCCACACCACATCGCGGGCCAGATGAGGCAGGGCCTCGTCGAAACGGTGCTGGGCGAAGGCGCGGGCGATCTCAACCCGGTCGGTCGGTTCGCTCACTGCTCAACTCCTATCGACGGCACTGTCTTCGAGGCTAACTCCGGCGGCGGGCCGGAGGTAATGTCTGGCCATGAGTTCCGGCCATGACGACAAGCCCGTGCGCGAACTGCCTCCCGGGATGGCCGGGCAACTGGATCTGCCCTACGCGGGCCTGGCGTCGTTCGGGCATCGCCCGTTTCTGACCGAGCCGGAGCAGTTGGACAGCTGGCGTCCGGATGTGGCGATCGTCGGGGCCCCGTTCGACATCTCGACCACGAACCGCCCGGGTGCCCGATTCGGGCCGCGGGCGATCAGAGCCACCGCGTACGAGCCCGGCACGTACCACATGGATCTCGGGCTGGAGATCTTCGACTGGCTCGAGGTCGTGGACTTCGGTGACGCGTATTGCCCGCACGGGTTGACCGAGGTCTCGCACGCCAACATCCGCGAACGGGTGCACACCATCGCCTCGCGCGGCATCGTGCCGGTCGTCCTCGGCGGTGACCATTCGATCACCTGGCCGGCGGCGACCGCGGTGGCCGACGTGCACGGCTACGGCAATGTCGGGATCGTTCATTTCGATGCCCACGCCGACACCGCCGACATCATCGACGGCAACCTTGCCAGCCACGGAACTCCGATGCGACGTCTGATCGAGTCCGGCGCCGTTCCCGGAACGCATTTCGTTCAGGTCGGTCTGCGCGGGTACTGGCCACCGCAAGACACTTTCGAGTGGATGCAGGAACAGGGCATGACCTGGCATACCATGCAGGAAATCTGGGACGTGGGCTTCAAGGACGTGATGCGCCGGGCCGTCGCCGAAGCCCTCGACAAGGCCGAAAAGCTTTACGTCTCAGTCGATATCGATGTTCTGGATCCGGCGCACGCCCCGGGCACGGGCACACCGGAGCCGGGCGGCATCACCAGCGCCGACCTGCTGCGCATGGTCCGGCAACTCTGTCACGAACACGACGTCGTCGGCGTCGACGTGGTCGAGGTCGCCCCGGCCTATGACCACGCGGAGCTGACCGTCAACGCTGCCCATCGGGTGGTGTTCGAGGCGCTGGCCGGGATGGCGGCGCGCCGCCGTGACGCGGCGAACGCCAAGCCGGGACCACCGTCCCCGCTGGCTCAGTAGTCGGACTCGGCGGCCAGTATCTCGGCGAGGTAGGCGTCCGGCCCCGGTTGGGCGAGACGGCGCCTCGCGAGTTGCCGGACCCGCTCGCGTGCTTGTCTCGACTCCGCCACCTCCGCCCCGACCGTGACCGCGGTCGCCGACCAGTCCTGGTCCCACGCCGCCGACGCGGTCACCGGGGCGTCTGCGTCGTCGAGGAGTGTGATCGTCGCCCGGCCCCACGAGTCCAGCGCGCCGGCTCCGGTGAACTCCCCACAACGCAGGGCGATGGGAATACCGGCCGGCGAGCCCGGGCCGATCGCCGCGGCGTACACCGTCGCGGTCACCCGGTCGCCGTCGGCGGCCACCGCCCAGCTCACGGTGTCCTCGGCGGCGTCGAACACGCCGCCCGGTACCCCGGACCAGGCGATCGACGCGGCGCCACGGGCGATCAGCCCGGCCGGCGCCGGTCCGGCATCGCCTCCCGCGGCCAGCGCATAGTCGTCCTGGTGCGCGGTCGCCTGGTGGTGCTGCGCGTTCTCCACTGCGTCGGACAGCTCGGCCCAGCCTGGGGCGTCGACGCCGGCATCGTCGGCCAGGTGGACGGATCTGCGCACCAGTTCCACCACCCGCGGATCCCCGACCAGCAGGTGCATTGTCAGAGCGGCCGCGTGCGGGGCCAGCAGCGCGGCGATGTCGCCGTCGATGCTGTCCTCCCCCACGAAGTCCTCGGCGTCCGCGGTCAGCAGCGCGATCTCGGCATCCAACAGCGCCGGATCCAGTCCGCTGATGCCGTCGCGTACGCTCGCCGGCCACCAACGGCGCAGCCAGTGCCCCAACGCCAGCCTGCGTAAGCCGTCGAGTGCGCCGACCCGTACCTCGACTCCGGAAAGCTCAACTCCGGCAGTGTGATCCGGCGGGTCCTCGGTGGCGGCCGCCAGGGCATGATGGCCGTCCTCACCGAGCACCTGCCACAGCCAATCGGCCCGGGTGGTGTCGGTCAGCGTGATCTGGGCGCCCGCATCAAGCTCGTCAACGGTCCAGGCCAGCACGGCGCCATCGACCTCGAGCACCGCGACCAGTGGCACCGCCGCCACCGCCGGCCCGAGACGCCACAGCCCGGAGTCGGCAACCATTCTCATTGCGCCACCTGCACTTCCAGCATCGCCTTGATCCGCTGGCGGTGATCGAGGCTCACCGAACGGGCGACGCCCTCCAACAGGGCTCGCAGATCGTCGACGTCATCACAGGGTTCCTGCCACACGTCGCGACCGTGCAGCCGCGCCCACAGCCGGCTCAGGTACGGCCTGGCGAAGCGGGCAAGATCCTCGACGACCTGGCGCTGCCGCGGATGCACCGGCTCGGCACCGGCCAGAACGCGGCGTGCGTGCAGCACGTAAGCTTCCTTGCGCAGCCGGGCCTGAATGATCGACGCCAGCTGATACCCAGCGACGGCACGTTCGTCCAGGGGCGCCAGCTGGCCGGCCACCTCGATGCCCGCCACCAGTGCGGCCTGCTTGTCCTCACCGAGGAAACCCCAAGGGGCGCAAGCCCGGTCGACCTCCTCGGCGCACAACAGCGGGACGTCCGGCAGCTCATCGCGATCCAGTGCCCGGCGCAGGGTCGCGCGGACGCGGTCGACCACGCTGCGGTCCAGCGGCCGGTCGCGCTCCGGTCCGCCGGACAACGACGGCGGCGCCAGCGGCAGCGCCGAGGTGAGGCCGAGGTCGAGGATCGACCAGGGCAGCGCTGACGGCTCGGTGCGCGCCCGAGCGCCGAGGTTGTGCGGCGTCGCGTCGGCGATCAGTGCCGACCACACCCGTTGACGGGCAACGCCGGCGCGATGTCCCTCGGCCGGCCCCAGCACCGTGGTCAGCCCGGCCAGGAATGGTCCACTGATGCTGTCGTCGGCCCGGACGTCGGCCCAGCTGCGGTCCAGTTGGGCCGACAGGCGAGCAACGACCTGCGGGGAGGCCACGTGCTGGTTGAGCACTTCGACAGCTGTGCGGTCGCGGTCGTCGTGGACGGCGCGCAATGCGTCTGCCGCGGCGCGGGTGCCGTGGTCGCCGGGCGCGCCGTCGGTGACCGCGAGCTCGAAACACACCGGGAAGTAGAGATCCTGGGCGTTGCCGGTGGTGATGCGCAGGCGGCGACGCTCCTGCTTCATCAGCTCGAACCACGCTGCGGCCCATCGCAATCGGTCGGCATGATCGAGAATCACATCGGTCATCTCGGCTGCCAGGTCGGCGTCCACGAACGGCGCCGAATACGCGGGATTACTGCGTAGCCGCAGCACGAGCGGGTCGATGATGCGCTTCACCGTCCGACGCAGTGGGCCGCCGTCGTCGCCGCTGAGAACCTCCACACCCGGCCCGATCGTCCGCCACGCACGGTCGATCACGGCCCGCCGCGGTTGCGACGTGCCGACACCCACGACCGTGTCCGAGCCGGCGCTCATCGGGACAGAATAAGGCCAGCGCAAAGTTGGGTTCGGTAGCCGGTGACGGTAGGCACGCTGCTCACCATGTCTGATGCACTCCTGGGCGCCATCGCCGTCGTCTCCGCCATCGCACTCGCCTCGATCATCGTCGCTGCCGGGCTCGCCGGCCAGCCGCCGCGACCGTCCCGCCCCCGCAGTACCCGCTGCTCGCGTTCGATCGGTGTCGGCACCGTGCAGATGGTCGCCGGCGCCGACGATCCGGTCATCGTCGTCGAGGTGGAAAGCGTTGCCGGTCAGCGCTTCACCGGACGCCTGTGCCACGGCCACAACGATCCGGTGGTGTCGGCCCTGCGTCCCGGCCTCATCGTGCTGGTGTCGTTCGACCCGGCCAGCCGCAAGCGGCTCTCGCTGGCCGACGATGCGATCGCCGTGCGGGCCGCCGCCGACCACACGCTGCTGCGTCAGGGCGTGCTCACCCACGACCAGCTCGATCTGATCCGGTTCGGCACCCGGTCCTGCGGTGTGGTGACCGGGATGCGGGCCACCGGCCGTGAGCGCGAGGACTATCGCGAAGTCGAACTGGATCTGATGGTCAGCCGCCGGGGCGGCGGGCAGTTCCCGGCCCAGGAGGTCACGCTGGTGCCCGAGGCCGTGCTGGCGAAGGTCGCCCCCGGCAGCATCATCGACACGTACTACCTGCCGGAGGACGAGTCCGCGATCGCGGTCTGCCTCCCCCCGGCCTGACGCGCTCACCGGGCATCCCCGACCGCGAAGGTGACCACTGCCGCCCAGTACAACGGGCTGGCGGTGGTTTCGCCGTCGCGCCACCGCCGCATCTGGTTGCGCTGCCAGCGGTTCAGGCTCAATACCGCGTCGTCGGCCTCGTGGGCGTCGTCGACGGCCATGACCACCTCCGCCATCGGGTCCGCGGTTCGCCCGGTGAACCGTCGATAACCTGCGGTGGTGGGCAACGACCACAGCGTCGCGGTCACCAGTTCGCTGCCGCACAGGACCATCGCAGCGACCAGACCGGTCGCCTCGTCGAACTGATAGTCACCACCGGAACCACACGCGAGCAGAGCCACCCGCGGGGGCACCGGCAGCTGGGCAGCCATCAGGTCGGCGGCCAGTAGCGGGCGGTGATCGCCCACCGGCTCCGCGGCGCCCTCCACCGCGGACGTGCACGCCAGGTGCAGGGCGGCGCGGTCGGCGTAACCGTGCGCGCGGTCGGCAGCGCTGGCATGGCCGACGTACAACAGGCGGCTCGGCGCGCGATCCAGCTGCGCGGCCAGCCAGCCCCGGTCGGTGTCACTGCGGCGGAACAGCTCCACCGGTGCCTCGACCTCAGGCAGCACACAGCGGTGGGCGAGCAGCTCACCGAAATGACGAGACAACGCGCTCTCACTCGACGGCCGGCCCAGGACCGACCCGAGGGCCGAATCCGGCCGCTGACCCGGCACACGGGGATCGACCACGAGAAGCGCTGGGGAGCTTCGCCTTTCGCGCCACTGTGCCGGCTTGCGCGGCGCGTGCACGATGTTGGGTGGGACCGCCATCACCACGTCGGCCATCTCCATCAGGCGGAAACCCTCGGTGACGGTGTCGATGTCGGCAAGCTGCCACGGAATGCGCGCCGCCCTGGTCCCTTTGAACGTCACGGCTTCATTGCGGGCGGCGACCAGTTCCTCGGGGCTGGGGCCGGTCAGCGGGACCGCCAGCGCCCCCCAGGGGATGCGCGCCAGGCGAGCGCTCGGCGAGATGAACAGCACCGGCCGCGGATCGGCGACCGTAGCCATGTCCCCGGTCGCTTCGCTCCTGGCCGCCGCTTCCCCCAGCAGCTGCCAGGCGGGCTCGGAAATCAGCAGCACACCCAGGATGTAGGCGAGGGTCAGTTCCCCCTGTGCGGTGGCGAATGGGCCCCGGGTCAGTGCCCGGTCGAGAGCGTCGGCCAGGCTCTCGTCACCATCGGGGTCGGGCAGCGCACCACGCAGTTCTTCCAGTGCGGCAAGCACGATCGGCTCGTGGACCACCCACGTCACCGTGCGCTCGGGCTGGCCGACGATCCGCAGGCTGGCGTAGGTCGCCACGCCGACATCGGCGAACCGCAGCACCAGTGTCGTCGTCATGGCCATGTCGACCAGACGGGACCGCCGGACGTGACGGCCTGACCATAGCGGTTCTGCGCCAGGAGCCGGTAACGCGCCAGGATGGGCGAACCGTCAGGGTCCATCTGCAGCGGCGGAAGTGCACCCAGTGTGGTCTGGGTCAGGGCATCGACCGAGTACCCACCCGCGGCCAGCGCCTCCTCGTCGAGGGTCTCGACGGGGACCGTCACCGTGGCCGGGGCGTCCCAGCCACCGGCTTCACCGCGCGGCTCGTTGGCGAAAGTACCTCGTGCACAGTGATATTCGATGAGCTCGCTGAGCAGGGCGTCGTTCTCCCACTCCCACGCCACCGAGAACGCGCCGGCCAGCATCCGCGCCGAAACCTGAGAGGCCCATCGCCAGCGGGCGTCGGCGTCGGTCATGGCGTAGCGCACCGAGTCGACGGCCAGGGCGGCGGGAATCTTGAGCTCCGCGGCTTTTTCCAGCTTTCTACATGCACTGCGGTGGCGCTCGCTTCCGCTGTCGAAACGGGTGACTCCCTGAGAGGCCACCTGGCGTTCCTTGCCGGCTTGCCAACTCTCCGACGGATCGCCGATACCGTCGAAGTTCAGGTCGGCCAACGCGTCCGCCCGCCAGATCGAGCCGAGGTGGTCGTCGAGCCGCGCGTACTGCAGCCAACTCGATCTCGGCCAGCGGTCGAGGAACGTGCGGGCTTCGGCCACCTGTTCGACCGCCTCGGCGAATCGGCCGCGAAACACCGAGATCCAGCTGCGCTGCAACAGGATGCGGTGCACGAACAGCGGGCGTCCCAGTTCTCGCCACTGCGTTTCGGCGTGGCCCCAGGATTCATCGGCCTCTTTCAGCCACCCGAATCCCAGTCGGGTGAGGCCGAAATACAGCCAGCAGCGGGCGACGTCGTGGGCGCGGGAGTGTTCGGCGATCACCGGATAGGCGGACCCGACCAGCCGCTCGGTCGATTCGTGGTCACCGCGCATCCACATGGCCGCGGCGGTCTCGAGTTCGGCTCTCGCCCAATACAGTCCCCATTCCCGCCGCTGCGCCCGGGCACCCGCGCGACGCAGCCACTGCTCCCCCTCGTCCAGCCGGCCGGTCTCCACACAGAACCGGCCATAGGCGATACCGGCGGCGACCAGCAGTTGATCGGCCTCGTCGGTGCCTGCGCCCAGCCCGTCGACGATCGGAATGATGTTCTGCCACAGTTCGGCTGCCGGTACGTGCAGGTCGTCGTCGCACAACGCCGTCGCGCACAGCACCCCGGCCAACGTTTCCAGGTGCCGTTGCTCGGGCTCCAGGTCGGCGAACCGCCGCGCGGCGTCGTCGTCGCGCAGGCCCGCGAGTTCGCGCGCGGCTTCTTCGTGATCGCCTGCGGCTGCGGCCAGACCGGTGCGCAGGAAGCCGGCTCGCAGGCGGTAACGGGCGACCATGTGGTCGGTATCGGGTCCCGCATCGGAATACTTGTCGAGGCAGTCGGTCATCCGCTGCAGACACTCGCGGGTCCCGTCGTAAGCCGTTCGGGTGAGGTAGATTTCGCCGAGCTGAGCGAAGACTTCGAGCGCCAGGTCGTCTCGGTCGTCGCGTTCGATGTCCGGCATCAACGACAGCAGGAGGTCTTTGGCCTTCTCCTCCTGGGCGGCGAGGGCGAGCTGGCGAGCCCGTTGCAGCTCACCGGTAATGGACACGGCTGGATCATAAATCGCGCGCAGCCGAGGATGCAGATAACGGCGAGACGGCGGACGTGCTCGGCACGTCCGCCGTCCCTCGCGCGGGTTGTTGATCACGTCACTTGCAGGTGACGGAGATTTCGAACTTCTTGGTGATCATGCCGGCCATCGGGTTCTTCATGTCCGCGCCGGCGGCCTCACCGGTGATGGTGTAGGTGGTGCCGTCGACCTTCACGTCGGCAGAACCGGTCTTGACGCCCATGTTGTCGCTGACCGCGAGTGCGTTGCCGTCAACGACCATCCCGAGGGACTGCACGGTCGGCGGCTGGCCGTCTTTCATGACCACCCCGAGCCCCTGCTGACCACCTACCGCCCCACTGGCGATGTTGATCGTGCCGCCCTGCTTGACGCACGTCACGGAATTCAGATCCAGGCCCTGCAGGTCGTTGCCCTCGACCTTCACCGACGTCTTCCCGCCGGATGCCACCGAAACGCTGGTGGGCGCGCCGCCGGTTGCCGAGCTGGAGCCCTTGCTGCTGCTGTTGTTGTCGGAGCAAGCCATGAGCAGCATGCTGCAGCCGAGCACGCCGACACCGACCGCGAGAATTCGCTTCACCTGTAGTCCCTTCGCTCGCGCGGCGCCTCGGTGGCGCCGTCACGAGCCAAGTACAGATCGCGGCCGCGGCTACCGATCCCAAACTTTCTGCGCCGAGATCGACGAAATGATGGCGATTACTCGCACTTTCTCAGCGGATCGTCGGTTTCGGCGAAAGGGAAAGCGGCTCAGGCCTTGGTGAGCTGCTTTTCGGCGTAGCGTGCGGCCCACTCCTTGCGCGACCGGATCGACACGTCGACATCGGCGGCCATGGCACGCAGCGCAGCGACAGTGGTTTCCTCGCGGGGCGTGCGGGCGAAGGGATCCCAGCTGAAGAACCGGCAGGAGTTCTCCCAGGTGATCTTGTTGATGTCGGAATCGTCGGCGCCGGCCGCGTTCAACTCCGCGAGAACTTGCTCGGGCGCATCGGGCCAGAAGCAGTCCGAGTGCGGGTAGTCGCACTCCCAGGCGATGATGTCGATGCCGATCTCGTGGCGCAGCTTCAGCGACGTCTTGTCGGTGACGTAGCAGGCCAGCGAGTGATCGCGGAAGACCTCACTGGGCATTTGAGCGCCGAAGTCGCGGCGTAGCCACTTCTGGTTGGTGTAGTGCCGATCTGAGCGGTCCAGATAGAACGGGATCCAGCCGATGCCACCTTCGGAGAAGGCGAACTTCAGGTCCGGGTAATTACGCATGGCCGGACCCCACAACAGGTCCTGAGCGCACATTGCCGAGACCTGGGTGGCCAGGATGATCATGTTGTCGATCGGCGCGTTCGGCGCCATGCTGATCGCGCCGAAGCCGGTGCCGATGTGCAGACACATCACCACGTTCTCTTCCGACAGCGTGCGGAACACCGGGCCCCAATAGTCCTCGTCGTGGTAACTCGGCAGGCCCTCCAGGTGCGGGAGTTCGGGCATCGTGACCGCCCGGCAGCCCTTGGCCGCGACGCGACGGATCTCATTGCACATTCCCTCGGGGGTCCACGTCGGCAGGATCGCGATGGGGATGAAGCGGTCCGGGTAAGAACCGGCCCATTCGTCGATGTGCCAGTCGTTGTAGGCCGACACCATCACCAGGGTGACGTCTTCGCGGGTCATGTTCAGGTGGCGGGCGGAGAAGCCGGTGAACGTCGGGAAGCACATCGAGGCGAGGATGCCGTTGCGGTTCATGTCGCGCACCCGCTCGTGGACGTCGTAGACACCCGGGCGCATCTCGGCGAAGCCGGCCGGGTCGCGGCCCCACTCCTCGGCGGGCCAGGACACCACGGCGTTCAGGCCACTGACGCCCTGCGGGCGACCCTGGTACATCCACTGATCGACACCTTTGTCGTCGGTGACGACGATCGGGGCCTCGGGCTTGTACTTGGCGGGGACGTGGTTGAGGAACATGTCAGGCGGCTCCACGACATGGTCATCGATGCTCACCAGGATCAGGTCGTCGACATTCATGCAACAGTTGTACCCTCGATATTCGTGACCGTCTCCGCACATTCGGCCAGAGAATTGGCCGGAACGGCCAAAATTGGGCCGCGCGCTCTACCGGCCAACATCGGCCAGGTGGAACTGCGGCGGGGCGGCCGGGTCCTGGCCGGCAGCTATCTCTACGAAGGCGAGCTGCTGGTCACCGGCTGGCATTTCCACGATGTGCACCAGATCGAATACGCGATCGGCGGCGTGGTCGAGGTCGAGACAGCTTCGGCGCACCATCTGCTGCCACCCCAGCAGGCCGCGTGGATTCCGGCCGGCTTGGAACATCAGGCGACCATGAACCCGTCGGTCAAGACGCTGGCGGTGATGTTCGACCCGGAACTCATCCCGACTGCGGGTGACCGGGCCCGGATCTTGGCGGTCTCGCCGCTGATCCGCGAGATGATGCTCTACGCCCTCCGGTGGCCGATCTACCGGGCCGCCGGAGACGAAACCTCCGACGGGTTCTTTCGCACGCTGGCCAACCTGGTGGCCGAGGCACTGGATCACGAAGCGCCGCTGAGCCTTCCGAGCTCCCATGATCCCGTGGTTGCCGCGGCGATGGCCTACACCAAGGAGCACCTGCAGACGGTGACGCTCGCACAGGTGTGCCGGGCGGTCGCGGTATCCGAACGGACCCTGCGCCGACAATTCCAGATCGAGGCCGAAATGTCTTGGCGCACCTATTTGTTGCACGCAAGGATGCTGCGGGCGATGGCCTTGCTGGCCGCCCCTACCCAGAGCGTGCAACAGACCGCCACCGCCGTGGGCTTCGACAGCGTGGGGTCGTTCACCCGGGCGTTCAGTCAGTTCTGCGGAGAAACCCCGTCGTCATACCGAAGGCGAGTGACCAGTACCGGTATGTGAGGTGAGCGGCCGCCGGTGGTTGCGCTCGTGCCAACGCAGACGCAGCAACAGCAGGCCGCGGTGCGCCTCGAACCCCAGCGACAACGGGTGTCGCCAGGGACCCGATCGTGTCCGCCGAATTTGTGCCACACCACCACTGTGCCAGCCGGCCGGCACCGGTTGCCGCGACACGCGACCGATTGTGCCGCTTGTCACCTGAAGTTCGTTGGCTGTCAAGAATCCTCACCTGTGCCCGTGATCGCGGCGACCAGCGGCTGGAGTTCACCTCCGACGGCATCGCGGACCTCCTGACCGGCCCGCTTGACCGACTCGTTGACGTCACCTCGGGCGGCGACCGCGGTGGCCCGTAATGCCTCGATGTTGCGGGACAGCGCCGCACGTACGTCGTCACCCCGGGTGGCGGCGGTCGCCACACCGAAAACACCGTCGAGGGCCGAACCCGCCACCGTGCCCTGCGCGGACGCCACGGAAGCCGCCACCTCGCCGGCATATCCGAGGGCAGCCACCGGCAGCGTCGCCTGGTGGCCCACGTAGCTCACGAGTGCGGTACGTAGCCGGCCGCGGGCCTCGCCGACGACGTCCTGCACGCCGGTGCCGGTGCGCTCCCAGGCCGCCGCGATCGTGTCGCCGTCCTGGATCACGCCCGCGAAGGTGGCGGGTGCGTGGGCGACGGCGGTGGTGACAAGTGTTGCAGCATCGATCAATTGGCCGCCTAGCGCCTGACCGGCGGCGATCTGGCGCTCGAGGATGTGGCGGATGGCAATTTTCGTCCGTGGTTCCGGCTGCTCGTCGACGATCAAGACGGTGTCGACTCGTTCGGACTCGGTCGGGGTCTCAGTCTCAGACATGGTGTCAGTCAACCCGTCCGGCCCGACCGGCCGATATCGGCAACATGACAGGCAGCACTCCGGCAGGCAAAAAGCCGTCGCTGGGTGAAGCCTGTCAGCTACCAGCATGCAACCAGCTGTCACCCAGTTAATTGCCAGTAAGTGGCCCTATTCTCAGTTTTCCGCGTCCCGGCGCCTGTGACGCTGGTTGGGATCTGCCGTGGAGGACACTCGATATGACCAAGCTCATCGGACTCGGACTCGGAGCGTTGTGCCTCGGTGCGCTGTCGCTCACCCTCGGATCGGGCGTCGCGCTCGCAGACGCCTACGCCGGGCAGTCGTATTCGGATGCGTCCAAGGCGATCAGCGACGCCGGACAGAAGGCCGTCATCGCCACGGCCGTCGGAGACTCGGTCAGCCAGGGCGACTGTGTGGTGACCCGCTCACAGAAGGCGGACTGGCTCAAAGGTGACAACTTCTCCCCGGTCACCGACACCGTGCTCCTCTACCTGAACTGCAACGCCAAACTCGCCTCGGCGGGTAAGTCCGGTAACTCGTTGGGCAGCCCGGAGGGTCGTGCGGAGAAGGCAGCCGAGGAGGAACAGGCCGCCAAGGACGCCGCCGCCGCCCAGCAGAGCCAATCGAGCGAACTGGCCACCCCCGGCGGGAACTGACGGTCCGCGCGCCGGCTTGCCGGCGCGACCCCCGGCGGCGAGGATCCGTGGCAATGGATCTCAAACATGCCGCCGACCTTGCCGATCTCGACGCCATCGGACAGGCGGCCCTTGCCGCTTCCGGAGAGGTGTCGGCCGCCGAATTGCTGGACGCGGCGATCTTGAGGCTCGAAGCCGCCCGCGGCCTCAATGCCGTCATCACCGACCTTTTCGAACGTGGACGCGATCAAGCGGTCGCCATCGACCGGGCGGGCACGCTGCGCACCGGTGACGCAGGACCGGTGGCCGGAGTTCCCTTCCTGCTCAAGGACCTTGGGGCGTCGCTGGCCGGCGCTCGTGAGGCGATGGGTTCGCGCGCCCTGCGCAATCACATCGCCCCGCACACGGCGTGGATCGTCGAGCGTTATCTGGCGGCCGGGCTGGTGGTGTTCGGCAAGACCAACACTCCGGAATGGGGCAACCACTGCACCACCGAACCGACGCTGTTCGGCCGCACCGCCAACCCGTGGGCGCCGGACATCACGCCCGGCGGTTCAAGCGGCGGGTCGGCTTCGGCGGTGGCCGCCGGTGTCGTGCCGGCAGCCTCGGGCGGCGACGGCACGGGGTCGATCCGAGTGCCCGCGTCCTGCTGCGGACTGGTCGGCCTCAAACCTCGGCGGGCACGCACGTCGTTCGCACCGTCCGGTCAGCTGCTCGAGGGACTGGCGGTCGAACATGCGCTGACCCGCACGGTCCGCGACAGCGCCGCCCTGCTCGATGTGGTCACCGGCGGTGCGCCGGGCGATCCGTACAACGCGCCGTTGCCCGCTCAGGGTTTTCTGCAGGCACTCGGTCAGCCACCGGCACCGCAGCGGATCCTGGTCGCCACACATTCCCCTTTTCCGGCCCCGCAGACCGACCCGCGGGTCGCGGCCGCTGTCGAATCCGCCGGGCTCGCATTGGAATCAGCCGGCCACCACGTAGACCCGGGGGCGCCGGCGTTCGACACCGACGCCGTCGCCGACGCAATCGCGATCCTGCACACCGTGAGCAACGTGCAGCTGTACAACTACGCGAAGTCCCACCTCGGCCGTGAGCCCCGCGAGGACGAGTTCGAGCCCAGCAGCTGGGTGATGATGCGGGAAGGCTTCACCACCTCCGGTGTCGACTACGCCGACGCCATCGAAGCCATTCACGCCCAGACCCGCCGATTCGTCACGGGAATGAGCGCCCACGACGTCCTGTTGGTTCCGACGTTGCTGGCGCCGCCGCCGCATTACGGCATTCTGGATCAACCCCGGGGCACCACCCGCGCGTTCTTCGACGTCGAATTCGCACATACCGGGTGGACCACCATGGCCAACGTGACCGGCTGGGCGGCGATCTCGCTACCCCTGGCGACCACCGAGGACGGGTTGCCCATCGGTGTTCAGTTGATGGCGCCCGAGGAGACGGTACTGCTGCAGCTGGCCGCGCAACTCGAGCAGGCGGTTCCGTGGGCGCAGCGACACCCGGCGGGATGGTTGGGCGCGCCCCCGGCCTGAGCGCCTTTGCTGCGGCACCCCCCCTTTGCAGCGAACCGCGCGGCGGCGGTCCACCGGCGTGAGACACTGTGCCTATGGTTGTCGCTATCGCTCGTCCCAAGCTGGAGGGCAATATCGCCGTCTCGGAGGACCGTCAGATCGGTTTCGCCGAGTTCGGCTGTGCCCAGGGCCGGGCCGTCTTCTGGTTGCACGGTACGCCCGGCGCTCGACGGCAGATCCCGGTAGAAGCGCGAGTGTTCGCCGAACAGAACGACATTCGGCTCATCGGGGTCGACCGGCCCGGGATCGGATCGTCCACCCCGTACCAGTACGAAAATGTGTTGGCGTTTTCGAAGGACCTGGCGATCATCGCCGACACCCTCGGGGTCGACAAGATGGCCGTCGTCGGGCTGTCCGGCGGCGGTCCGTACACGCTGGGCTGTGCGACCGCGATGCCCGAACGGGTCGTGGCTGCCGCCGTGCTTGGCGGGGTGGCACCGACCGTCGGGCCCGAGGCCATCAAAGGCGGGTTGATGAAGGTGGGCACGGCCGCGGCCCCGCTCATCGAGGTCGCCGGCGCGCCGCTGCGTCTCGCGGCCGTCAGCTTGATCCGGCTGATCAAGCCGGTGGCGGAGCCCGCCCTCTACATCTATGCCAGCATCTCCCCCGAGGGTGACCGCAAGATGCTGGTGCGACCGGAATTCAAGGCGATGTTCCTCGACGACCTGCTCAACGGCAGCCGCAAGCAGCTGGCGGCCCCACTGGCCGACATCGTGGTGTTCGCCCGGGACTGGGGATTCCGCCTCGACGAGGTGAAGGTGCCTGTCCGGTGGTGGCACGGCGACAAAGACCACATCGTGCCGTTCGCGCATGGACAGCACGTGGTGTCCAAGCTGCCCGACGCGCAGCTCTACACCCTGCCCGGTGAGAGCCACCTGGCCGGCCTGGGCCGCGCCGAGGAGATCCTGCGCGCCATGCTGGAGCTGTGGGATCGCGACGAGAACGCGTAACTCAAGGTTCAATTAGCCTCGGAATCACCGCGATTCGACGAAAGTGCCCGCGCCGCGCGGATTGATCCGGCGCGACGCGGGCATCGAGTCACTAAGCGCCGAGTTGGCTCTTGATCAACGCGTCCTGCTTCTGGCCGAACTCGATCACCAGATCGTTGGGCGCCGGGTCGGCGACGGGGCCGGAGAACTCCAGTGCCGAAGCGGCATTGCCTTCGGTGAAATACAGAACGCTCAGCGATCGCGTGCCATCCGGGGACGTCCCGGTGATCAGTTGTCCGCCCTGTCCGACCGGAGCGGCCACCGACTTCTGGTTGGCGACCGGCGTGGCCGCCTGCGCCGAACTGATTGCACCGGCGGCGGCACCCGGATCACGCAACACCCATACGGTGTCGGTGATCGTGCGCCCGTCGCGGTGGGTGTAGACCGTCATGGCGCCGGGCTGACCGCCGGGGTTGAGGGTCGGCGGGCCCGCGGTATAGGCCAGCGAGTCGGTCACAATGTTCGGATCGATCAACAGGACGGTGTAATCACCGGGGTCGGCGGATGCCAAGCCGGCGCCAAGAGACATACCGGCCGACAACAGAGCGGCGGTCAGACCGCCGATACAACGAGAGTTCATATTCGAAGTCTTCCGTTCAGGAAAGGAATGAATGACGGGTTATTCGGCGAAAGCGATCAGCACGGGTAGCAACCCCAGCCGCGCCAGCCGTCGCGCCAGAAAAAGCCTGCGCCACAACCCATGTCGCCGGTTCCTCCTCGACAATCCAGCGCGGTGATCACCGGTGAATGCCCCGGGCCATACGGCGTGGGAGTGGTCGTCGATGCGGCATTGGCGGACACTGCGCCGGCCAGCGAACCGGCAATCATTCCTGCCGTCGCAATACCCAAGATGAATTTTCGCATGAAAGTCGCTCCACATTAGGGTCGCGGTGAATAGGACCGTCCTACGGTACGTGAGCTATTGCGCCGGTCGCGGTAATTTCGGACGTGTTGGTCAATTTGTGTTGTACGCGAACTGACTCCGGCTTATGTCCAATGCCCCCACCGGCATGGGCCAGAAGTCCCTGTCGGTAAGCGCGGACACAGGAGAAGCTAATAGGGGTAATGGGGGTCGCCGGTGTATTGACGCTCGAGTCATGAGCACCGCCGTCGAAAGGTGCAGATATGAACGACGTGCTCGCAGAACGCAATTACGCGTGGCGGATGATCCGTGCCGCGCGGATATCGCACGCGGATGGCATCAATGCCGATGGTGCGCAGAATCGCCGTATCGACATCGGTCTACTGCTCGGCGAGGCTCTCGAAGCCGGACTGGACCGCGCCGAGATCATTCTCGAACTCGCCGACCTCGGAGCGCGCATGTATGCGCTGTGCAATCCCGACGAGCTCGTCGTCGCCGATGCCGAAGGCTGTCTGACTTAAGCCAATCCGAGCAGAGTTCGCCGCAGTAGGTGCATTGCCACTGTGGTGGACCGCTCTCTGATGTCTGCGCGCTCACCGGGTAGCCGAACCGAGCGGCTGACCGTCGTGCCGTCACCCAGCATCACGCAAAAACACACCGTCCCTACCGGTTTGGCTTCCGTCCCGCCACCCGGCCCGGCGATACCGGTGATCGCGACCGCGGTATCTGCGCCGAACCGGCGTAACGCCCCGGCGGCCATGGCCTCGGCCACCTCCTGGGAGACCGCGCCGCGGGTGTCGATGAGCGCGCGATCGACCCCCAGCACATCCACCTTCGCCTCGTTCGCATAAGCCACCACCGCACCTGCCACGTAGGCCGACGAACCGGCCTGGTCGGTGAGCCGTGCCGCCAGCAAGCCCGCCGTGCACGACTCCGCCGTCACGATGCGCCGCCCCGCCAACAGTCGCGCGACCTGATCATCGACCAGGGAGCCATCCTCAGAGAACACCAGTTCACCGTGCCGGGCCCGGATCAGTTCCATCAGCTGCGCATAGGCCGGCGCGCTGTGCGGTTCGTAGCGGGTGACCATTTCCACCTCGCCACGGCGCAGGCAGGTGGTCTCCAGGTCGGTGAAGCCCGGCAGCGCCTCGGCTTCGCGCAAGGTCTCGGCCAACCCGGACTCGGCCAGCCCGAACATCCGGACCGTCTCCTGGCGGTAGACGGTCCGCCCGGCGACGGCCTGCTGGAAGGCCTCATCCGCGACGGCGGCCGGCCACATCGCCTGAAGTTCACGCGGCGGGCCGGGAAGCACCAGCACCGTCGGCGAACCAGGGACGACGACGCCCGGCGCGGTTCCCACCGGGTCGAGGACGTGGGCGCCGACCGGCACCATCGCCTGTTTGCGGTTGGCCGCACGCACCGCATCGAAATCGACACCGGTGAAGCGCGCCATCAGATTCCGCAGGATCGCGGCGATCCTGGCTTCCAGTTCCGCGTCGAGCGCCAGTTCGCGTCCGCAGAAGCGCGCCACGATTTCCACGGTCATGTCGTCGGCGGTCGGGCCGAGGCCACCGGTGGTGACGATCAGGTCGACGCCCTCGGCGGCGAGGAAGCGAAGCTGTGCTTCGATGTCGGCGGGCCGGTCGCCGCAGATCGTGATGTGGGCCAGCTCGACGCCCAGTTCCAGCAGGCGGTCGGCCACCCAAGGGCCGTTGCGATCTGCGACGCGCCCCGTCAGGACCTCGGTGCCAGTGACCACGATTCCCGCGCGCACGCTCATACCGGCGAGATTACGCAGTAGCGATCAGGCCACGGGATCGGGCTTGCGCCCGGTGGCCTCACCGAGAGCCTGCAGCCAAGCCGCAGTGTCCGTGACGTAGAAGCCGATCTCCCCGCCGGCAGTGCGCACCAGCAGGTGCGTCCAGCCGCCGGCGACGCTGCCCTTGAATGTCTTCGCCAGCCGCAGCCCGGTGATGGTGTCCAACGGAATGCTGATCGTGGTGCCGGTCAGCGTGAGGAAGACCAGACGCCGCCTCGTCAGGGCGATACGGCCGTTGTTCTTCACCGCCGGGTAGCCCGGTGCGGTGGCGCCCCGGTAGTTCCCCTTCTCGAATGGCCGGATGACGGTCTCGACCGCCAGTTCACTCGTCAGCTGTCCGGAGGCGGCGCGGTACTTGCCTCGGTAGATCAGCACGATGACGCCGGCGATCAGTCCGAGCACCACGGCGATGCCGACCACCAACGCGCCGATCTGTACCGCGATGTTCATCCGGTCACCCGGTCAGCGCGGCGCCGCGCCGGGAGCGCGAACGACCAGCGGCACCGCGGGGAATGCGGCCGCCATCTCCGAGCGCGACTTCCGCAGGGCTGCCGTGCCGTAACCCTTCTTGCGGTGGTCGGGATGTATCCAGATTCGCACGTTGACCTCCCCGCCGACCAACTCGCCGAACACCAGGCCAACCTTGTCCTCGCCGTCGATGGCGACGAACCAGGCCGCCTCCTCGGCGCTCAATCTGTCACGCGCCAAGCGGATTTCGTCGTCCAGATTTCCGGCCGGCGCGCCTGAACCGTCACCCGCCGCGCCGACCTCCTGGGTACGGGTGGCGAAGATGTCGCGGTCGGACTCGTCGGAGAACGGACGCAGTTGCAGGCTCTCATCGGTACTGGCCGGCCGCTCCCCCAGGGTGAAGGACAGTTGGCTGTTGAGGTCGCGCAGTTCGGCGGTGATGCGGTCGCGCGAGTCCCGCGTCACCTGATCGAACGACAGGCCCAGGACGGCTTCGGTACCCCGGCGTGACGTGCCGAGTAGCGCGCTGACGGCAGTGATTGCAGAGTCCCGATTGTCAGAGGCGACGATCGCGTCGAGCACCTCGTGGCGGCGCTCGAGCGCGTTGAGTAGTGCATCGGCTATCTCGCGGCGGGCGGCGGCACGGTCTTGGGCGGTCATGGCCCCAGCGTAGATCCGCCCGCCCGAGTTCGGCGGCGCTGCGCCGAACTCCGCGACTAACCTGGATCTCGGAGTCACGGTGCGGCCCGCACGCGAGCTCACTGTGCGACGTTGCACATGAACCAGATACGGCCATTGCGCCACCGCTCTGCCAAGATGAACGCGCGGCAGATGACCGGTTGCGCGACGGTGTCCTGTCGCGGATCTCGACAAGAGGAGTTTGGGGACGGTGGCGAAGACCTTCGGGACGCTGTCCGTCTTGCTGCTCTTGCTGCTCTGCGCGGGAGACCTGCGCGTGTTGGGCGGTCCGCAACCGCATCCCGCGCAAGACATCGAGCTGGCCGACGGCTGGCGGCTCACCTCGGCACAAGGCCTCGCCGCCGACGGCGCGACCATCTCGGCCGACGGTTATGACGCCGCGGCATGGCACCCGGTGCGACGGATGCCGGCCACCGTTCTGGAGACGCTGCAGGACGACGGCGTGTACCCGAACCTCTATTACGGCAAGAACCTGCTCCAGGAGGTCCCGCAGGACCTCTACGAACAGGATTGGTGGTACCGCACCACCTTCACCGCACCGAGCGACTATCCGACCTACGTTCTGGACTTCCCGGGCATCAACTACCGCGCCGAGGTCTGGCTCAACGGCCGTCGCGTCGCCGACAACCGGCAGGTCGTCGGCATGTACAACGACCACGAACTCGACGTCTCGCGCTGGATTCAGCCCGGCCAGCCCAACACCCTGGCCGTCAAGGTGACCCCCGAACGGGCCATCCAGGACGTCAGCGGCGTCGAACTCGCCGACAGCTGGTACGACTGGATCAACTGGCGGTACCTGGGCTACCAGGGGCCCGACAAGAACCCGGCGAACGGCAATTCCTTCGTGCCCGACCGCAATGCCGGTATCTGGAAACCGGTGTACCTCAAGACATCCGGACGGGTGTCGATCGGTGAGGCCACGGTCAACACCGATCTCCCGCTGCCCGACACCGACAGCGCTCGGCTGACGGTCTACGCCCCGCTGCGCAACTACGGACGCGAAAAGATGCGCGGCGTATTGCGCACCTCGATCACCCGCGAGGGCAAAGCACCCATCCGCATCGACGAACCCGTGACGCTGATGCCCGGCGAGCAGCGTGAGGTCACGCTGAGCCCCGACCGTTTCGATGCCCTGATCGTCGACCACCCGGACCTGTGGTGGCCGTACACGATGGGGCAGCCGAACCTCTACGACCTGAAGCTCGAGTTCGTGCAGAACGGCCAGGCCACCGAGGTGGCGACACAGAAGTTCGGCATCCGCACCATCACCCAGGGCCGCGACTCCGACGACACGTTCGCCGACCTTGGCACCGGCGGCAACTTCTACCTCCAGGTCAACGGCAAGAACTTCCTGGTGCGCGGCGCCACGTACACGCCCGACCTGCTCTACAAGTACGACCCCGAGCGCGACGCCGCGATCCTGCGCTACGTCAAGGACCTCGGGCTGAACATGCTGCGACTGGAGTCCAAGATCTCGTCGCAGCGGTTCGTCGAGCAGGCCGACGAACTCGGCATCCCGCTGATGTACGGCTGGATGTGCTGCAACCAGTGGGAGAAGTGGCAGCAATGGGACGACGAGGATCGGCGCGTCTCGCAGGACAGCATGCGCTCGCAGATCGAGATGCTGCGCTCGCACGCCTCGGTGTTCGTGTGGGCCAACGGCAGCGACGGCCGGCCGCCGGCAGAAGTGCTGGCCGACTATCACCAGATCCTGTCCGACCTGCATTGGCAGAACGCCACCGTCGACACGGTGTCGTCGTTGAACCGCGACGCCGACGGCCAGCAGGTGTGGGACGGCATCCAGATGGCCGGCCCTTACACCTGGCGCCCACCGTCGTACTGGTTCGCCGGCCAGTACGGCGCGGCCCGCGGCTCCTCGGCCGAACAGGGCGACAACGAACACATCCCACCGTTCGCGAGCCTGCAGAAGTTCATCCCGCCGGACAAGCTGTGGCCGATCAACGACACCTGGTTCTTCCACGCCGGATCGGACCCGCAGAACTCGCGGTTGGCCAACGTCCAGCGGGTCATCGACCGCCGCTACGGGCCGTCCACCAACGCGCGGATGTTCGCCGACAAGGCGCAGCTGGCCCACTACGAGGCCACCCGCGCCCAGTTCGAGTCGTTCGCGGCCAACGGCTGGGACGGGCACAAGATGACGATCTACTGGATGCTCAACAGCCACTGGCCGTCGTTCTTCGGCAACATCTTCGACTACTACCTGCGTCCCGGCGGCGCGTACTACGGCGCCAAGAAAGGGCTGCAGCCGCTGTCGGTGGTGTTCGACTCCTACGCGACCGGCAATCATCGCCAGGCCCGGGTGTTCGTGGTGAACCAGACGCCCGACACCCGCGAGAACCTGCGTGTCCGGGTGCGCATCTACGGCTTGAACGGCGCGCTGCGCGACGACCGGGCCGCCGACGACATCACCGTCGACCCGGGCGGCGCGGTGCAGGCGATGACGCTGCCGCCCGGGCCGGCCGACGCCCCCGTGTTCTTCGTGCGCGCCGAGCTCATCGACCCGTCCGGCAACGTCGTCGCGAACAACGTCTACTGGCAGTCCCGCCAGGCCGACGACGTCGGCCCGCCGGCCAACGATGCGGCGTTCAACTCCAATCAGGTCAGCTGGGCCGATATGACCGCATTGAACGCCATGCCGAAGGTGCCGCTGGACGTCAGCGCCACCGGCGGGGACGACGCCGGCCGCGACGTCACGATCAGCGTGCACAACCCGACGCGGGACATCGCCTTCTTCGAGCGCGCCGAACTGCTGACCGGCCCGCTCGCCGACGAGATCCTGCCGATCGAATACGACGACAACTATGTGACCGTGTTCCCCGGGGAGACGGTCCAGATCAAGGGCCGGGTACCGGACTCCGGGCCCGCCCCGGCGTGGGTCAGGGTCACCGGGTACAACAGCACACCGGTGGTCGCGCAGGTTCGCTGACACACGCGGCGCGACCTCGCTGACGTCGCGACATACGCGCGTGCCCTAGATTCGGTGGTGACGCCGCCGGAGAGACACCGTGGAAGGGACGGAGATTGCTGCAGCACGCACTCGTCGTGGCAGCCGCCCTTGCCGGTGCGGTGTTCGCCGCCATCGGCATCGTGGTCCGTCAGCGGGCCACCATGGACGTGCCCGCCGACCAAGGTGTCAGCACCATGATGGTGTCGACGTTGTTGCGGCGCCGGCTGTGGTGGGCCGGCACCGCCTCCGCGGTGACGGGCTACGCGTTCCAGGCGGTCGCGCTGGCTTATGGCTCGCTGCTGTTGGTCGCCCCGCTCATGGTGTCGGCGTTGCTGTTCGCGCTGCCGCTGAGCGCGCGGCTGGCCCACCGCCGGGTGTCCCGCGCCGAGTGGATGTGGGCCGTGGTGCTCACCCTCGCGCTGGCGGTATTCGTGTTGCTGGCCCGTACAAAGCCCGGTGACTACGACGGCGCGACGCTGCCTGCCGTGGTGGTGGCCGGGATCAGCCTGCTGTTCGTGGCGGGCTGCCTGCTGATAGCGCTGCGACTCTCGGACTGGCGGCGGGCGATCCTGCTGGCGGTTGGCGTCGGCGTCCTCTTCGGTGTGGTGGCCGTGCTGACCAAACTCGTCATGCACATCGTGCGTGAAGGCAACATGGTGCGGCTGTTCACCTCACCGGTGCTATACGTCGTCCTCGCCGTCGGTGTTGTCGCAACCCTGCTGCAGCAGTCGGCATTTCACGCCGGGTCGTTGCGCGCGTCGGTGCCGGCGATGCTGGTCCTGGAACCGGTGATCGCGGTGTTGTTCGGTGAGGTGGTCCTCGGGGAGCACCTCGCGGTCACCAAACCGGTAGCGCTGGTGCTGGCCGTCGCCGTCGGGGCCATGGCCGCTGCCACCATCGCACTCGGACGTGACGAGGGTGCGTGGGAAGAGGAGCTCGAAGCGAGCGCCAAGAACCGCCCGCGCGGCTAGGGCGCCCAGGGCCCGATGCCGCCGACGGCGTCGATCCGGATCCGGGTGAGGTATCCCGGTGGCGCGTCCTCGGGTGGGAACACCACGCCGTCGTCGGAGACCATCACCGACGCGAGTTGCCGCAGCAGTTCGGGCGCCCCGCCCTCGACGATGCGGGCTGTGCCGGTCACCGCCAGATAGGGGCGTCGTACTTCGCCCGGCTCGCTCGAGATGATGGTCAGCGCGACGCGGCCGTCACGGCGCACGTTGCGGACCTTTTTGCGATCGGCCAGGCTTGCGACGACCAGTTCGTCGCCGTCCTCACCGCGTTGCAGTGCGACCCACACCAATGACACCTGTGGGCTGCCGTCCGGATTGAGGGTGACCAAGGTGGCGTCGGCACCGGAGCCGATCAGAGCGCGTGCCGCGGCGTTGAGCAACATGTGAGTGTGCAACACCACACGGCGCCGGGCATTCCCACCTCGGCATGATGGTGTGGTGGCGCTGTCATCGGATCCACTGACCCAGATCGCCGGAAGCCCCCCGGGCCCGGCGGTCGGTGCGTTCTTCGACCTGGACGGCACCTTGGTCGCCGGGTTCACCGCGACCGCGCACGCCAGCGACCGGGTCCGGCGGGGGCAGGCCAGGATCGGCGAGGTGCTCGGGGTGATCGAGGCCTCCCTGCGCTACAAGCTGGGCCGGATGCAGTTCGAGCGGCTGCTGGTCCGCGCCGCGGGCTATCTGCGCGGCGAATCACTGGCCGAGCTCGATGAGATCGGCGAGCGGCTCTACGCCGAACAGATCGCCGCGCGGGTGTATCCGCTGATGCGCGATATCGTCGCCGCACACCGGGCGCGCGGACACACGGTCGTGTTGAGCTCGTCAGCCCTGACCATCCATGCCGAGCCGGTGGCCCGCGCGCTGGGCATCACCGACGTCGTCTGCAACACCTTCGAACTCGACGGCGACGGCCGGTTGACCGGGACCATCACCAAGCCCGTCGTGTGGGGGCGACAGAAAGCCGCTGCGGTGCAACGGTTCTGCGAGTCCAACGGGATCGACCTGGCCCGCAGCTACTTCTACGCCGACGGCGACGAGGATGCCGCGCTGATGACGCTGGTCGGCCATCCGCGCCCGGTCAACCCGCGGCCGGGCCTGGCGGCGAAAGCTGCGGCGAACGACTGGCCGGTGCTGCGCTTGTCGCTTCCGGGCCGTCGCAGCAGCGCAGCCAATGCGATGGGCCACTTCCCCGCGCTGGGGCGCGCGGCCCTCGGCGCGGCGTTCGGGTCTCTGGCGCTGCGGACGCGCAGACGCGACTAGGGGCTAGGGCATCGCCCGGTGTGGGACGTCGGTGATCAGGCCGCCGTCGACGACGTACTCCGAGCCGGTGGAGAACGACGACTCGTCGCTGGCCAGGAACACGATGAAGGTGGCAACCTCCTCGGGCCGACCCGGACGGCCCAGCGGGGCACTGACCATGTCCTCGGGCAGGTGCTTGGTCATCGGTGTGCGAATGAAGCCCGGGTGCACCGAGTTGACCCGGATGTTGTCCGAGGCCAGTTCCAGCGCAGCCGATTTCGTCAGGCCGCGCAGGCCCCACTTGGACGCCACGTAGCTGTGCACCCATGAGGCGCCGCGCATGCCCTCGATGGAGGACACGTTGATGATCGACCCGCCGCCGGCGGCCTTCATCGGCTCCAGCACCGCTTTGATACCGAGCAGCGCGCCGGTCAGGTTGACGTCGAGAACCTTCTTCCAGCGCTCCACGTCGAGCGATTTCAGCGGCGCGACCTGGACGATGCCGGCGTTGTTGACCAGCACGTTGACCTTGCCGAACTCGGTGACGGCGGTCTCGACGGCAGCCGCCCACTGGTCGGCGTCGCTGACGTCGAGGTGCACATAGCGCGCGGCGTCGCCCAACTCGTCGGCGAGCTCCTTGCCCTTGTCATCGAGGATGTCCCCGATGAGGACCTTGGCGCCCTCGGCGACCAGCATCCGCGCGTCAGCGGCACCCATCCCCTGTGCGCCACCGGTGATGATGGCTACCTTGTCGTCTACGCGTCCCATGAGCCGACAGGCTACCGCAGCGAATTTCTCGAAGTAGAACTTGTTCCAGTTTCGCGCTGGAGTGCGCATACTGATCCCACCGCAGACCCGAGCATGAGGAGAAGTCATGGCCATCCGCGTTGCCCATATCGGCACCGGAAACGTCGGACGCATAGCGCTATCCGAGTTGATCGAGAACCCGGGATTCGAGCTGACCGGATTGTGCGTGTCGGCCGACGAGAAGGTGGGCAAGGACGCGGGCGAGCTGGCCGGCCTGGATATCAAGACCGGAATCCTGGCCACGAAGGACCTCGACGCGGTCCTGGCCGGAGAGCCCGAGTGCGCCGTCTACTGCGCGATGGGTGACAACCGCATGCCGCAGGCGATGGAGGATGTCCGCAAGATCCTGGCGGCCGGTATCAACGTCGTCGGCTCCGCCCCGGTGGTGCTGCAGTTCCCCTGGCATGTGATGCCGGACAAGTACATCGAGCCGTTGGAATCCGCTGGCCGCCTTGGCAATTCGAGCATATACATCAACGGCGTCGACCCCGGCTTCGTCACCGACCTGATTCCGTTGGCGTTCGCCAGCACCTGTCAGAGCATCGAGGCTGTGCGCTGTATGGAGATCGCCGACTACGCCACCTACGACGGCGCGATCGTGATGTTCGACGTCATGGGGTTCGGCAAGCCGCTCGACGAGGTCCCGATGCTGTTCCAGCCCGGTGTGCTCGGCATCGCCTGGGGCTGCGGCATCCGCCAGCTCGCGGCCGGGCTGAACATCTCTCTGGACTCGATCACCGAAAGCTACGAACGTGAGCCTGCCCCAGAGTCTTTCGACGTCGCCGCCGGCCACATCCCGAAGGGCGGCGTGGCCGCGGTGCGATTCGAGATCAAGGGCATGGTCGGCGACCACGCGGCGATCGTCGTCGAGCACGTGACCCGGCTCCGGGAAGACCTGCGGCCGGACTGGGCGCAGCCGGCCCAGCCCGGCGGCTCCTACCGCGTGGAGATCACCGGTGAGCCGTCCTACCGCGTCGACATCTGCCCGACGAGCAAGAAGGGCGACCACAACTACGCCGCGATTGCGGCCGGCGCCGGCCGCATCGTCAACGCCATTCCCGCGGTGGTCGCCGCCCCGCCGGGCATCCGCACCACCCTGAACCTGCCGCTGGTCTCCGAGGTGGAGCTCTTCGCCAAGCCCTGACGCCGCGTTTGACCGAATCAACGCCGGGGTATTTACCGCGCACCGATTTCGACGGATGCGTAAGGAGACACGGACATGGCGGCTAAGCGCTTGATCCTTCTGGTGGGCGCGGTGCTCCTGGTGGCCGGAGTGATCGCACTCTTGGTGCCGGTGTCGACCTCGGACGGCAACGGCGGCAGCATCGGCTGCGGTAACGCGATCTCGGAAGACCTGTCGGCAGCGCGCGAAGCCAACAACAAGAACGTCATCGCCAATGTGCCGATCCTCAACCAGATCGTCCAGCACCCCGATTTCGTGGCGCAGTGCCAGTCGTCGGTCTCGTCGCGGCGGGCATGGTCGATCCCACTCGCCGTGATCGGCGTGCTGGTGGCCGGCGGGTCGCTGGTGGTCGGCAACCGGCGCGGAGTCGGCTCGACGACCTAGGGGCGATAGCCCGGGACGATCAGGGTGCCCGGGTAATTCACGTAGTACGACAGGCAGATCGGGCTGTGCCGGCACGCGATGATCGCCCCGGCATCGGGCGCGCCGCCCATGACTTGGTTGCCACGCGGCGGCAGGTTGCAGTTCACCACGTACGGGTTGAGCGGGACGACGCCGTTGGTGCAGTCCGGTGAAGCGCTCGCCGGGGCGGCCGGCGCGAGCACCGAAGTCAGGGCGGTCGCGGCGATTCCGGCCGATGCCAGCCTGGACAAGATCATGCCGCACCCCCGTGAAGAGCAGACGCGTCAACGGTACTCCAAGCACGGAGTTTGGCCGATAGTCATTCGTTCGCGCCCCGATGCCGGATACCTGCAACTGACACCGACGGTCCGTACTAAACTAGAACACGTTCCAGTCTGCTTACGCCCCCCGCTTGAAGGAGCCGGTCCATGCGCACTCCCCTTTGCGACGACCTCGATATCGAATATCCGATCTTCGCGTTCACCCACTGCCGCGACGTGGTCGTGGCGGTCAGCAAGGCCGGCGGCTTCGGCGTGCTCGGCGCGGTCGGATTCTCGCCCGAACAACTCGAGATCGAACTCAAGTGGATCGACGAGAACATCGGCGACCACCACTACGGCGTCGACATCGTAATCCCCAACAAATACGAGGGCATGGACTCGGCGGACTTGTCCCCCGAGGTGCTGAAGAAGACGCTCAACGATCTGGTCCCGCAGGAGCACATCGATTTCGCGAAAAAGGTTCTCGCCGACCACGGTGTGCCGGTCGAGCACAGCGACGACGATGCCCTGCAATTGCTGGGCTGGACCGAGGCGACCGCGACCCCGCAGGTTGAGGTCGCGCTCCAGCATCCGAAGTGCACGCTGATCGCCAACGCCCTCGGCACCCCGCCCGCCGAGATGATCAAGCACATCCACGACGAGGGCCGTAAGGTCGCCGCGCTCTGCGGTTCCCCGTCACAGGCGAAGAAGCACGCCGAAGCCGGCGTGGACATCATCATCGCCCAAGGCGGCGAGGCCGGCGGTCACTGCGGCGAGATCGGCTCGATCGTGCTGTGGCCACAGGTCGTCAAGGCGGTGGCGCCGGTGCCGGTGCTGGCGGCCGGCGGTATCGGCAGCGGCCAACAGATCGCCGCGGCGCTCGCGCTGGGTGCGCAGGGCGCATGGACGGGCTCGCAGTGGGTCATGGTCGAGGAGTCCGAGCACACCGACGTGCAACACGCCGCGTACGCGAAGGCCGAAAGCCGCGACACCGTGCGCAGCCGGTCGTTCACCGGCAAGCCCGCACGCATGCTGCGCAATGAGTGGACCGAGGCCTGGGAGAAGGAGGGCAATCCCAAGCCGCTCGGAATGCCGTTGCAGTACATGGTTTCCGGCATGGCCGTCGCGGCCACGCACAAGTACCCCAACGAGAGTGTCGACGTCGCGTTCAATCCGATCGGACAGGTCGTCGGTCAGTTCACCAAGGTCGAGAAGACCGCGACGGTGATCGAACGCTGGGTGCAGGAGTATCTCGAGGCCACCACCCGCCTCGACGAGCTCAACGAGGCGGCGTCGGTCTAACACGCACTGAGAGTGCAATCAGGGCGAGGATCCCCAGGATCTCTCGCCCTGATTGCGTTCTCGACGCCTAGCTGGCCGGGTAGAAGTCGTTCCCGTTGCCCCAGTCGCCGGAATGCATCGATCCCGGCTGCCAGCCCTGAGCGCCCAAGCAGAGCATGGGCAGCCCGTCGGGCGACTGGGCCGCGGCCTGCGATCCCGGGCACGGCGAGCCGACGGCCTGCACGCCGTAGATCTTGGGCGAGAGCACCCAGAAGCCAACGCCCTCCGGCGGACGGTCCATGCCGATCGGCGACTGCCCCGGAATCCAATGGCAGGCCAGCGGCTCCCCACCGGGTCCGCGGCCGAAGACGAACCGGTCCCAGCGATAGCAGGGCGCGTTCAGATAGGCCTCGTAGCTCATGCCCGGCGGATCGCCCGGGAACGGGCCGTGGGGTTCGTCGGCTGCGGCAGCTGGTGCCACAGCCAGCGCCGTGCCGGCAACGGCCGCTGCGATGACGAATTCGCGGAGCATCTATCCACCCTCTAGGTCTCAACCCGCGGGCCCCTTGCCCCCGGCAACCCTCGGGCTTGAGCCTAACCGCTGTTGCGGGTGTGTCTGCGGTGAACTCCGAAAGGCGCCGCGGTAATCGTCGGAGGCGATGGCCCGGTAGTTTTGCCATCGCTGACAGCTTGGGGCGCATCGAAGCTTGCTAAGCTGCGCGGCGATTACGTCGTCGGGGGTGGAGATGGCGACGGGAGGAGTGGTGGGTTCAGCGCGCGGCCCGGTATCGGTTGCTGCGACCGATCAGAGTGCGACCGGTCAGAGCGGGTGTTCGGGCCTAACATGGTGTCGACTGCCCGATCCCCGGTCGGCGGTCACCGGCTGCGGATTCCGATTCGGCGACACCTGTTGGAACCATCCGCGACAATCGCGGAGTAACTGCCGTTACGGTTCGTGCATCGGAACCACCACCGAGATACTCGAGGAGTTGCGCTGATGGCAGAGGCCCAGTTCCGGGTCGCGGTGGGCTCCGATGTGGAGTCGCCGCATGTGGTTGCCGCCGGCGAGATCGATCTGGCCAATGTCAGCCAGTTTCAGGACGTCATGGCCAAGGCCGCCGCTGGATCTGCCAGGCTGACCGTTGACCTGTCCCAGGTCAGCTATTGCGACAGCGCGGCGGTGCGCGCTCTGTTCGCCATCGCCGCGACAACCGCGCTCACGATGATCGTGGCGGCCCAGGGACCGATAAAAACCCTGCTCGGTATCTCCGGTCTGGACCGGGTGGCCACCGTCGTCACCCAGGAGTGAGTCGCACACCATGCCCGTCCCCGAGTTCCACCCGCGCGAGGATTCCCAGCAGGGCGAGCTGTTCGACCGGATCCTCGAACGTGTCCATCTCGACCTTCCCGACGCTGTCGGACTGGCGATCACCCTGCATGAACGGCGCCTCGACGAAGAAGAGGTGACGGTGCTGGCCGCCCGCGGCTACGGCGGCGAGATCGTCGAAGCCCAGTTGGCCGGCCTCGGCGGTCCGGTCATCGACGCCTTCACCTACCAGATGCCGGTCCTGACGCTGGATCTGTGGGCCGATGAACGCTGGCCTGAGCTGAGCCTGCAGGCCATAGAGAGCCGGGTGCCCGAACACAGCGCCGCGTGGCGCGAGGTCCGCGGCGTGGTCGCGGTGCCCGGGGTGTGGAAGGCCGACAGCATGGTCGTGCTGTCCTGCGCACTGGACCGGCCGTCGACTGCAACGACGGTCACCACCCTCATCGGCTATGAGCAGCTGGTCTCGGCGGCCATGGTGTCAGCCGGAGCGGAGGACGAGACCGCGACTGCCGACATGCTGGCCGTGTTGCAGTCGCGCGGCGCCATCGAGCAGGCCAAAGGCGCGATCATGGGACGGCTGATGTGCGATGCCGACACCGCGTGGGCGACGCTGCGCCGCGCCAGCCACGAATCCAACGTGAAGCTGCGATCACTGGCAGTGGCGTTGGTCGAACACATCAGCGGCGCCCCGGCCGAACAACCCGCGGCGGGCTCGCCCATCGTGCCGAACGAGCAGGCCCGGCAGGCCGCCGGTCTGTTGTGGGCGGTGCTCACCCACGAGTCGACGCCGGCCGAACCGGCCGGCTGACGCGCCCACGTCGATGGTCGTCGTGACGGCGACGATCTGAGGGGCCGGTGGCGCCGACGAAAACCCGAAACCGACTGCAGGCAGCAATGGAGCCACCGCACCGAGGTCATGCCCGCCGAAGTTGCCGCTGACCGAAACGATGCGGCGGGAACGCCGGACGCCGTAGTACTCCCGCCGTCCCTGTCCGGCGCTACCGGCGGTGTGGACGCCCGGCACGATCCGTGACGCGACGGGGTCGATCGCACTGAGCCACCACGGCGCAACGGCCAGTCGGGCAGGCACCAGACGCAACAGCCGGTTCAAGGGTGCGGGTCCGCCGATACCGACAGCGACGGAAAGCTCACCGGCAGTAACCTCGAGCCGGTCCTCGGACATCTCGGCCGTCACCGTGTCGACCTCGACGCGGTCGAACTGATAGGTGTCCGAGACGAAGTCCGCGACCTCGGCGCCGGGTGCCAGCAGGATGCGCTCGTCAGCCGCGGTCTGCACCATGACGTCGGTGAACGCGCCGAACGGTGATCGCGTCCAGTGTCCGATGACCAGGCGCACACCGGAGCTGGTCCCGAACCCCGCGATGTATCCGCTGAAAACCAAACGCTGTCCGCCCATGGGCTCGAGCGTAGTGACGAACCTCTGCCGACGATTGATCGCCGAAACGCCGCTGCACCAGCGCCGAAATTGCCGCGCGAGGTGGTTCGCTTAGGCCATGTCAGCTCAATTAGTGCCGTGGCTCGGGATCAGCGGGGTCGTCGCTGCGGTCGGTCTGGTGGTCGGGGCGGCCGTGACCTCCGGCTCCTCCGACGCGCTGCCCGTCGCGCATGCCGCGCCCACGACCTTGTCATCGACGGCCGCCACGACAACCGCGACAACGTCGGCCTCGACCTCCACCAGCTCGACGACCTCCACGTCGAGCGCCGGCGCACCGGCGTCATTCAAAGCCGATTCGCGGGGCTACGTCGACACCGGCGCCCGGTGCGACGAAAACCAGACGCTGATGGCCTACGGCCGCACCTCGAAGTCTCTGGTGGTCATCTGCGTGAAGGCCGACGGCGGCCTCGAATACCGCGGCGTGCGACTGTCCGACAACGCTCCCCTGCACCTGCCGATCACCCGTAGCTCCGACGGAACGCTGGTCGCCTCGAACGACGGTGTCACGTACGCGGTTTCGCCCACCCAGATCCTGGTGTCCTCGGGTGACGACGTGATCTACAAGGACTCGTGGATCGAGTTCAAGGAAGCCAGCTTCTCGCCGCCCAGCACCTCGGGCAGCGCCAGCACCTCGGCGAGCGCGACAACGACGGTGAGTACGACCACGGTCACGGTGACGTCATCGGCGACCCCTACATCGACGAAGCCGGCCGGCTAGACCCTAGGTGTTGCGGCCGCCGTTGACGCCGAGGATCTGGCCGGTGATGTAGCCGGCTTCTTCGGAGATGAAGAAGGCGCAGGCAGCCGCGATGTCCTCGGGCTTGCCCATCCGCCGCACCGGGGTGGCGTCGATCGTGGCCTGGATGTCACCCATGTTTCCGCGGGCTTCGGCCTTGCGCAGCATCGGGGTGTCGATGAAACCGGGTGGGACGGCGTTGACGGTGATACCGGCCGGGCCGTATTCCAGGGCAAGGCTTTTCGTGAGGCCGTTGACACCGGACTTGGCCGCGACGTAGGCGGACATGTAGGGCACCCCCGAATGGGTGCTCGACGACGAAATGTTGACGATACGGCCCCAGCCGGCCTCGATCATGTCGGGCAGGACGGCCTGTGTGGTGTGGAAGACCCCGTGCAGGTTGATGTCGACGATGTTCTGCCACTGCTCGAAGCTGAGGTCGAGGAACCGGCGGAAGCTGTCCTTGCCTGCGGCGTTGACGAGGATCGTGACCGGACCCAGCGTGGCGCGGATTTCGGTGAGCGCTGCGTCGATCTGCGCGCGGTCGGTGACGTCGGCGACGTAGGAGAACTCCGCTTCCGACGGGGTCAGGTCGAGGATGGCCACGTTGTAGCCGTCCGCGCGCAGCCGATTGACGATCGCCGCACCGATCCCCGAGCCGCCACCGGTCACCACTGCCGTCTTCGAGGTGGACACAGGTTTCCCCTTTCCGGCGGTCGTACCGCCTGGTGAACACGGCGCCTGATTGCGCTCTTCACTTCGTTCATCGCAGATATGTTGCGAATTCAGGACGTTCGCCGGGGTGGACGCAACCCCAGCGCCCGTCGGCCGGTGTCGACGAGCTGGCCGTGCAACCACTCGTCGTCGGCCTCGCGTTTCGGATCGGCCGACCCGGCGATGCCCGCGAACACGAACTGCGCCCGCATGAGCCCACCCGGGCCGGGGTGGACGTCGGCGAGTAGCGTCATCTGACGCGCGATCATGCGCGTCCAGTCGCGGTTGGCCTTCAGGACCGTGTGCACGCTCGGATCGGCCGCGAGCACCGAGACCAGCATGGGGTTCTCCACGGCCAGTCGCGCGTAACCGTTGAGCATCCGCTCGGCGCGGGCATGCACACCGCGCTGCTTCTCCGCGTCGTCGACCACCGCAGACAGCTTGTCGATGATCGGCTCGAGGATCGCGGTGAGCAGTTGCTCGCGAGTCCGAAAGTGATGGTAGATGGCAGCTTTGGTGAAACCGAGCTCGTCGGCGATCATCTGCAGCGACGTGCCGGCAAAGCTGTGCCGGATGAACAGCGCGATCGCAGCGTCGATCAGCCGCTGTCTGGTATCGGGTGTCGAGGCGGCTACAGCGACTGCGCTCATCGTCGACTCCCTTCGAACGCCAGCTTTACGATCGGCTAGTAAACTACCATACGATCGGCTAGCATTCTCCTTGCCGATCGTATGGCAGCTGCCGTGTAGTGAAGGGATTCCCTCAGTGACCGACGTAGACGCCGTCAACTTCTTCACCGATCGCGGCCTGGTGGCCGATCCGTATCCCTATCTGGAGGCGCTGCAGGCCCGCTGCCCGGTCTCGAAGGAGCCGCACCACAACGTGTGGATGGTCACCGGCTGGGAAGAGGCCACCGAGGTCGCCGGCGACGCCGACCGATTCTCGTCCTGCATCGCGGTGACCGGCCCCTTCCCCGGCTTCCCGGTTCCCGTCGAGGGCCGCGACGATGTCGCCGAGCTCATCGAGGAACATCGCGACGAGCTTCCGTTCTTCGATCAGTTGCCGGCGCTGGATCCGCCGGTGCACACCGATCACCGTGCCTTGCTGATGCGGCTCATCACGCCCAAGCGCCTCAAGGAGAACGAGGACGCGATGTGGACGATGGTCGACCGCGCGCTCGACGACTACCTCGTCGGCACCCGTGGCGAGCTGATTTCCGGCTTCGCCCAACCGTTTACGTTGATGATCATCGCCGACCTGCTCGGTGTTCCCGACGCCGATCGCGAGCAGTTCCTCCGCGAGATGCAAAGCGGTGCCCACCACGGCGGCGGCATCGGCAGCGTCAAGGGGGAAAGCCTGGCCAAGTCCCCGCTGGAATTCCTGTACGACAAGTTCGTCGACTACATCGAAGACCGGCGGGCCAACCCCCGCGGGGACGTACTCTCCGAGATGGCCGCAGCGACCTTCCCCGACGGGTCGGTGCCCGACCCCGGCGACGTCGCGCGGGTGGCCGCAAACCTGTATTCCGCCGGCCAGGAGACCACCGTCCGGCTGCTCAGCGCCGCCCTGCAGATCCTCGGCGACCACCCCGAATTCCAGGCACAGCTGCGAGCAGACCGATCCAAGGTGAGCAACTTCATCGAGGAGGCCCTGCGCTTCGAGAGCCCGGTCAAGGGCGACTTCCGGTTGTCCAAGGAGCCGGTCACCCTCGGCGGGGTGGAGGTGCCCTCGGGCTCCACACTGATGGTCGTTCAGGCCGCGGCCAACCGCGATCCGCGTCGTTTCACCGATCCGAACACCTTCGATCCCGCGCGGTCAAATGCCCGCCAGCACATAGCATTCGGCCGCGGCATCCACACCTGCCCGGGCGCCCCACTGGCTCGGGCCGAGGCCCGGGTGGCGCTCGAGCGGTTGCTCGATCGCACCACCGACATCCGCATCAGCGAGGAGCACCACGGCCCCGCCGATGCGCGCCGGTACAGCTACGTGCCGACCTACATCCTGCGTGGGCTCACCGAATTGCACCTGGAGTTTGATCTCGCATGAAAGCCAGCATCGATGACGGACGCTGTCGCGGACACGGCGTGTGCACCACCGTCTGCCCGGACGTCTTCGCCATGACCGACGACGGGTACGCCGAGGCCATCGTCGACGAGGTGCCCGCCGGCCTCGAGGACTCTGCCCGGGAGGCCGCGGACGCCTGCCCGGAGAATGCGGTCATCCTCGATCAGTAGTTCACGATCGAGCGCCAATAGTCCTCGGGGATCTCGGCATTCGAGCGCATGATCATCGCCAGTCCGGTGGCCATCGCGACCCCGAGCAAGCCGAGCCAGAGCCCGAACAGGCCGACGATCACCCAGATCGCGAGGGTCAGCCCGGGCCACGGTGACACCAGGGTGAGCAGCGGCGCCAGGAAGAAGCCGGCCCCGACGAACCACGCCGAGCCGGCGCGGTCGGACCTGAGCACGAAGCCGAGCCAGCGCGGAACCGGATGCGGATCACTGTGGGTCATCATGGCTCCAACGCTCCTCCGCTGAGGTAAGCGGCGCAATTACCCCAGAGGTAATGGCGCAGCGTCCTGGTGTGGGTGATGCTGACGGGATGGGCAGCACGGCTTTCGGTGAACTACTGCGTGACTGGCGACGCCGGCGTCGGCTCAGCCAGCTCGACCTCGCGCTGGAGGCCGACGTCTCGGCGCGGCATGTCAGCTTTGTCGAGAGCGGACGCTCGACGCCCAGCCGCGCCATGGTGCTGCGACTGGCGGATGCGTTGGCGGTACCGCCGCGCGAGCAGAACCGCCTGCTGCTCGCCGCGGGGCTGGCGCCGGCGTATGCCGAGCGGGACCTCGACGACCCCGAGATGGCCGCCGTCGTCGCCGGCGTGGACCGGGTTCTCGCCGCCTACGATCCGTACCCCTGTCTGGCGGTGGACCGCAATTGGGATGTGCTGCAGATCAATTCGGGCACCTCGGTCCTCTTGGACGGGATCGCGACGCATCTGCTGGTAACCCCGAATGCCCTGCGAATCGCGTTACACCCCGACGGTCTGGCACCCCGTATCCGCAATCTGGCGCAGTGGCGTCACCATCTGCTGAGCCGACTGCGCCGTGAGGCCGGCGCGGGCGGCTCCGCCGAGTTGCTGGCCGAGCTCGAGTCCTACCCCGGCGGCGAGGACGCGTCGACCGATCTCGGTGGTGTCGCGGTGCCGCTGGCGTTCGACCGGCTCGACGGGGTGCGGCTGACGTTCATCTCGATGGTCACGACGTTCGGAACCGCACTCGATCTGACCGCCGCGGAGCTGAGTATCGAGGCGTTCCTGCCCGCCGACGAGGCCACCGCCCAGGCGCTGCAGCCCACGGCGGCGGGCTGATAGAACACGTTTCAGTTATCAGTTCCCGAAAGCCCGCCCGAGGCCTCCGTGCGTGGTGTAGGCATGGATTACCGGGCACTAGATGACGTCGTATGGAGGTGCGCTTTTTATGCCCAGTCCGAACCTGCCCCCCGGTTTCGACTTCACTGATCCTGATCTGAACAACGAGCGGCTGCCCGTCGAGGAACTCGCCGAGCTGCGCCGAACCGCGCCGATCTGGTGGAACGAGCAACCGCGGGATGTCGGCGGTTTCGACGACGACGGCTATTGGGTCGTCACCAAGCACAAGGACGTCAAGGAGATCTCGCGCCGCAGCGACGTCTTCTCCAGCCTGGAGAACACCGCCCTGCCGCGCTACCCGGACAACGCGGCGGTGTCGCACAAGGACACCGGCCAGTTCATCCTGCTGAACATGGACGCGCCGCGGCATACGCATCTACGCCAGATCGTGTCTCGCGCGTTCACGCCGCGAGCGGTCGAGACCCTACGCGAGAATCTGAGAGAGCGCGCCCAGGCGATCGCCAAGGCCGCCGCCGCGGAGGGCTCGGGCGATTTCGTCGAACAGGTATCCTGCGAGCTGCCGCTGCAGGCCATCGCAGACCTGATGGGGGTTCCACAGGAGGAACGCAAGAAGCTCTTCGACTGGTCCAATCAGATGGTCGGTGAAGCGGATCCCGAGTTTCACCGCAACGACCCTCAGGGGGCCGCCGGTGAGCTGATCATGTACGGGATGCAGATGGCGGCCGACCGAACGGCCAATCCGGGCGACGACCTGGTGACCAAGCTGGTGCAGGCCGACGTCGACGGACACAAGCTCTCCGACGACGAGTTCGGCTTCTTCGTGATTCTGCTGGCGGTGGCAGGCAACGAGACCACCCGCAACTCGATCACCCACGGGATGACCGCGTTCACCGATTTCCCGGATCAGTGGCAGCTGTACAAAGCTCAACGCCCTGTGACCGCGGTGGACGAAATCGTGCGGTGGGCCACGCCCGTGACATCGTTCCAGCGGACCGCCCTGGAAGACGTCGAGCTCTCGGGTGTGCAGATCAAGAAGGGCCAGCGGGTGGTGATGTCCTACCGCTCGGCCAATTTCGACGAAGAGGTGTTCGAGGATCCGTTCAGGTTCAACATCCTTCGCGACCCCAATCCGCATGTCGGCTTCGGCGGCACCGGCGCGCACTACTGCCTCGGCGCCAACCTGGCCAGGATGACGATCGATCTGATGTTCAATGCGATCGCCGACCACATGCCGGATCTGACCCCGCTGGCGAAGCCCGAGCGATTGCGCTCGGGCTGGCTCAACGGCATCAAGCACTGGCAGGTCGACTACACCGGTGCCGCCGCGGGCAAGTAGCTTGTGGCACAGGCCGATACAGTCGAGGTGTGACGGATACCGCGTGGAAACTGACTGCGGCCGAGGGCGAGCTGCAGATACTCACCGGCGTCGGAGGGCCCGCCGCCAAGATGGGGCATCGCCTGACCATCGCCTTCGCAGCGTGGCAGGCTGAGGTCCATTGGCGGGGGGATGACCCGGTGGCGGCCAGGCTGGTCGTCGATGTTGACTCGCTGCAGGTCCTCAGGGGCGAGGGTGGCGTGACACCGTTGACCGGACCGGAGAAAGGCGTGGTGCGCTCCAACGCCTTGAAGTCCCTCGACGCCAAGAAGTATCCGGCGATCACCTTCGTCGCCGACGACATCGACGCGATTTCGACCGGCTATCGCCTGACCGGCACCGTCGAAATCCATGGCAAGTCGCGACCGCAATCGGTGGATCTCGCGGTGGAGGACGCCGGCGACACATGGGTGATGACGACGTCGGTGGCGGTGGTGCAAAGTCAATTCGCCATCAAGCCGTACTCGCTGTTCATGGGGACATTGAAAGTGGCCGACGAGGTCACACTGCGGTTCACCGCGCGCCACGCGAAGTAGTCGGTGCCGAGATCGACGACAGCGCGGGCTCTACTCGCACATCGGCGTCCAATCGTCGGTTTGGCCGATGAGGAGCACTGGTCTGACCACTTGACCTCTGGCCGGTGCGTCGGGCATGCTGGGGTCATGGCACTGCAGCCGGTGAACCGACGCTCCGTTCCCGAGGACGTCTTCGAGCAGATCCTCGCCGACGTGCTCAGCGGCGAGATGCAACCCGGGGAGCCACTTCCCAGTGAGCGCAGGCTCGCGGAGGTACTCGGCGTTTCCCGTCCCGCTGTCCGTGAGGCGCTCAAGCGGGTCGCGGCCGCGGGCTTGGTCGAGGTCCGCCAGGGCGATGCCACCACCGTCCGCGACTTCCGCCGGCACGCCGGGCTGGACCTACTCCCCCAATTGCTCTTGCGCGGCGGGCAACTCGATGTGTCGGTGGCCCGCAGCATCCTCGAAGCTCGCCTGCACAACGGGCCCAAGGTCGCCGAGCTGGCGGCGCAACGTCAGCGCGCCGGCTTGGCCGGGCTGCTCGAGGATTCGATCAGGGCGCTGGAATCGGCCGAGGACCCGCTCGAGCAGCAGCGGCACGCACTGGCGTTCTGGGATCACGTCGTCGACGGCGCCGACTCCATCGCCTTTCGGTTGATGTTCAACACGTTACGGGCCGCCTACGAGCCCGCACTGCCCGCGCTGGCCACACTGATGGCCGCCGAAGTGGGACAAACCCAGGCTTACCGCACCGTGGCGCAGGCCATCGCGGCCGGCAAGCCCGACGAGGCGGCAGCCGCCGCCCGTGCACTCCTCGAGCCCGCCACCACCGCGCTGGTGACGGCCCTGACCGCACTGGAGGATCAGCAATGAGCGCACCGAATGCCCGCCGCGGCCTCACCCTCGCCGACGCCGGCCGCGAATTCTGGCGCCACCGGACCCCGTGGCTGTTCGTCGTCGCACTGACCGGGGCCGTGATCGCCCGGATCGTCGTCGGCGACTGGCAGCTCACCGATGCCGTGGTGCCGTTTGCAGTCGCCGCGGCATTTCCGTTCCTGGAGTGGACGATTCACGTGTTCATCCTGCACTGGCGGCCACGCCGGGTCGGCAGGATCACCCTTGATCCGCTGCTCGCCCGGAAGCACCGCGAGCATCACGTCGCCCCGCGTGACGTAGACCTGGTGTTCATCCCGCTGCAGTCTGCGATCGGCGCGGTGGTCTCCGCGGTCGCGATCGCCCTGTTGCTCTTTCCGCGAACCGGAATGGGACTGACATTCCTGGTCGTGATGCTGACCTTCGGGCTGCTCTACGAGTGGTGCCACTACCTGGTGCACACCGACTACAAACCGAAAACCGCTGCCTACCGGGTCATCTGGCGCGACCACCGGCTGCATCACTTCAAGAACGAGCACTACTGGTTCGGGGTGACCACCCCCGGCACCGCCGACCGGGTGCTGCGGACGTACCCCGATCCCGCCACGGTGCCGGCCTCACCGACCGCCAAGAACCTCCACGCGATCGACTCCGAAAGCGCAGCGGCAGTTACGCGTTGATGACCACCGGGTCCCCGACGTGGACCTGGTTGAAATACCACGAGGCGTTGTCCGGGCTCAGATTGATGCAGCCGTGACTGACGTTGGCGTAGCCCTGGGAGCCGACCGACCACGGCGCGGAATGCACGTACACCCCGCCCCACGTGACGCGGACGGCGTCATTCACGGTGAGCTTGTAACCCTCCGGATCGCTGAGCGGAATGCCGATCGTGCGCGAATCCATCACCACGGTGGATTGCTTTTCCAGGACGCTGAAGCTGCCCACCGGGGTTGGGTGCCTGGGCTTGCCCATCGACGCGGGCATCTGACGGGCCACCTGCCCGTCGATGCTGACGGTGAACGTGTGCGCCGAGATATCGGCGACGCCAAGGACGATCGAGCCGGTGCCGAATGTCCGCGGGATGCCGCCGGCCATCATCGTGATCTCGGAGTGCGCCGGCCAGTATTGGTCGGGCACGAACTGAACCGTCTTGTCATCGCGCCAGTCGAACCGTCCCGCCACATTGGCAGGCGTCGTCACCGTGATCGACTGCTGAGCCGCCCAGCGATCGGTGACCGGCTTGGTGAACGTCACGGTGATCGGCATGGCGACCCCGACGACCTGCCCGTTGGTGGGTGCAACGGAGGCAACCGTCGCTCCGTCGATGGAAGGGGCGACAGCTGCCGTGCTGGTCTGCACAGAAGCCGCCATTGAAAGCACCGCGATCCCCGCGGCGGCGATTGCTCGTCGAACTGCTTTGGCCATGGCTTCCGTCCTTACGTGGGCGATCAGCAAAGTGACAGTCTAGATGTTCCGCATGGCTGCACCGGCCAAACATGAGGTGACATGCCGTAACTGCGCCAGGTGGGCGGTGAAACGCGTGCGATAGCCGATCCTCAGCGAAAGCCGGGTATCAACCGCCGTGCAGACGTTCCCAAATGCGCTGCCGAAGCGACTGCTTGGGCTGGTTCACCGGTGGCACGGTGGCGACCGGTGCCGGGGGCGGCGGTGGTGCCGCGGCCTCGACCGGCGGCATGGCGGCCGGGTCAGCGTTCAGGTCCGCGGGGGGCGCCTGGGGCGGCGGCGCGGGCACGTTCATCGTCATCGCCACGACGGGAGCGCTGTCAAAGGTGGGCTCGGTCGTCGACTCCGGTGCCTGAGCCGGGCGGGACCGCTCGTCGGCACCGGAGAGCGATTCCGGTGCGGGTGCCGGTGCCGTGACGGGCCGCAGCGGTGGCGCCTCGGCGGTGTTGACCACGTCGCGATGTTCGGGGCGCGCTCCCCGGTCGGGCAGCAGCTCGAGACCGACGGCCACCGAAGCGGACACCACAAACGCCACCACGCCGCCGGCCAGCAGCGCGGTCGCCCCGCGTAGTGCGGTCGAGTCCTGCCGGCGCGCTGCCGGCGCAGCGGGGAGGTCGAACAGCTGGTCGTCGGCCACACCGATGCCGTTCACCGAGGCCAGCGCCGCCCCGCGGGCAAGCGCTAACTCTGCCTCGGCCGGCGCGAATACCGGGATGCCCAGGATCTGCTCGAGGCGGCGGGCGATCGACTCCAACCCCTCGCCCGAACCCAGCAGCACCAGGCCGTCGGGCTCCCACTCGCTGCCACCCAGCATTTCGGAGAGCCAGTCGATCAGGTCCTGATCGGTTTCCAGGGCGTAGGTCACGGCCGTTTGCACTGCGCCCTCGCGTGCGTCGACGATCAACGCGACGATGGCTTCCGGCTCGACGACGCACACTGCGGTGACGTCGGAGCCGATGACCGCTCCGATGCCGCGGGCGAACGCCTCGGTGGCTTCGGGCAGGCGGATGGGGATGACGTTGGCGAACCCACAGTCCGCGAGCGATTCCAACAGCAGCGAGGCCTCCACGGAGGCGTCATCACTCCATGTCACACCGATGGACTGCAGGCGTTGTCCGCCCGCGATGGCCTGTGTGCGCGACAGCGCCTCGGCGACGAACTCCGAGGTCGTCACCGGGCTGAACCCGCCGCGGCGGACCTCGAACGCGTCGTGGCCCTTCGTGGCGCTCTCGGCGCCGTCGCCTTCGACCAGCACGAGGCCGACGGTGGTCGGGGTCATCGACAGTCCTAGGACGGTCTCCAACTTCAAGCACTCCTCTTCGGTGCGCACTTGCCGGCCTCACACAACACGCAGACGCACCGAAAAGCCCGGTGCGGTACTGCGCTGGAAGCGCCGGAGAGCGTGGTCGCCTTCGATCTCCGTGGAGCCTACCCGCAGCGGCGTATACCGGCGAATGAGCACCATTCGGCACCGCGATGGCGACGATCCGATAACGGCGGCCCCGGAGGAGCCGACGACGAGTGCGGGCTGGTCAGCCCTGGTGTTGGGGAAGCGCGGCGACCATCGGGGTATCCACCCCGACCGGACCGAGCTCGCAGGCCCCGCCCGGGTTGCCGATCGGAGCATCGCGACCCGGCAGCACCTCGGTGAAGAAAGCGGCGTTGTCGGCGAGGAACTTCTTCTCCTCGTCGGGCAGATCACTCTCGAAGTAGATCGCGTCCACCTCGCAGAGGATCCGGCACGCGCCGCATTCCACGCATTCGACGGGGTTGATGTACATCGTCCGGTCACCCTCGTAGATGCAGTCGACCGGGCATTCCTGCATGCAGGCCTTGTGCTTGACATCGACACACGCACTGCTGATCACGTAGGTCATGACGCCGATTCTATCTGTAACCCGCCGTATCATGTACGGGCAGAAGGCCCGTGAAGTCCGGGACGAAAGTCCCCGATCGCCGGGATACGCCCAGCTCAGCGCGGTAGCGCTGGGGTGACATCGATCCACCCCGTGGTGTCCCTGCGGTGGTCAGTGGTGTTGCGGCATTCACCGTAGATCTGCATTGTGGCCCGGTTGCTTCTGTCGTCATTGCGGAAGTAGATGACGATGACGCCGTCGCGGGTGAACGTGTGCCCGCCGGGATGCCGGTTGGGCGGCATTCCCTCAGTCCAGCCGTCGGCTGCCATCGTCGTTGCCAGCGAGTCGAAGTACTTCGGTGTCGCCAGGACGTCGGGAACGTCGAAGTTGAGATAGATCGCACCCTGATAGGGCGGCTCGTCGGCGTTCTTGCACGACACGAGCAGATAACTTGCGCTGACGCCCTTGAGTTGGCCGGCACCGACGACCTCCCGCGCCGGTCCGAGCACCTGCGCTTTGGCCTGCTCGTCGGTCAGCGGCTGCGCCACCGGGTCGACCGCCGCGCCGCGCATATCCCGAAAGTGGTGCAGCGCAACAAAACTCAGGGCCAGAATCAAACTGACCAACAGGGCGGCCGCGATCAGCAACCGCGCGGGGCGGGAGCGCAGGACAGTCGCGGCGGGCATGACCTCAACATAGTGACACCGAGCAAGGGACCAATGGCCCTATGAGTTGCGGGCCTTCTACCCGCGACCGCGACTCGGTCGGACCAATAACGTCAAAGCTGTCATCGTGATGCGGCGTACGCCGGGGGATACGTCTCGATGGGTGCCCACTCACCCGCCAAGGGTGAAGCCGGGGGCTGGCGAAGCGTCAGCCCTTGGCCAGGGTGAACTGGCAGATGTCGGTATAGCCGTCACGGAACAGCTCGGCGCAGCCGGTCAGATACTTCATGTAGCGGTCGTAGACCTCGCGGGACTGCAGGGCGACGGCCTCTTCCTCATTCTCTTGCAGCGCTGCGGCCCACAGATCCAGCGTGCGGGCGTAGTGCAGCCGCAAGGGCTGAATTCGGTTGATGCTGAAGCCGGCACGGGTGGCGTGCTCGGTCACCGTCTCCGGCTGCGGAAGCCGCCCGCCGGGGAAGATCTCGTCCATGATGAATTTGAAGAACTTCAGGTGCCGCATGGTGATCGGCAGTGCGCGCGCCGTGAAGTCCTCGTCGCTCGGCTTGACGATGGTGTGCAGCAACATGACACCGTCGGCGGGCAGCGTGTCGTAAGCCATCTTGAAGAACGCGTCGTAGCGGTCGTAGCCGAAATGTTCGAAGGCACCGATGGAGACGATCCGGTCGACCTTCTCGTCGAACTGCTCCCAGCCCTCGAGCAGGACGCGCTTGGACCGTGAACTCTGCGATTCGTCGAAGAGATGCTGGACATGCAGGGCCTGATTCTTGCTCAGTGTCAAGCCGATGACATTGACGTCGTACTTCTCCAGGGCGCGCATCATCGTCGCTCCCCAGCCACAGCCGATGTCGAGCAGCGTCATGCCCGGTTCGAGTCCGAGCTTTCCCAGCGACAAATCGATCTTCGCGATCTGCGCCTCTTCCAGCGTCAGGTCATCGCGCTCGAAATATGCGCAGCTGTAGGTCTGAGTCGGGTCCAGGAACAGCCGATAGAAGTCGTCCGACAGGTCGTAATGATGCTGCACATCATCGAAGTGCGGCTCCATCTGCGGCGTTTTCGCGGGTGTTTTCAAAATCTCGATGTCCTGTTCTTGCGTCTGCACTCCGGTCCACCCCCGCGAGACCAGTCGCACTCCCCTGGTGACGTATCCCGGGTAGCCTACGCGACTGCGCTCAAACTCCACACCTGAGCAAACTGGACGGCGCCTGGGTGCAAGCTGTCATGAAGATTTTTCGGCGTCGCCCTCGTTGCCGAATTTCGGCCGTCCTTCCTCGTCAAGCCAGTCGTTGACTGCCGTCCCCGTGACGGTGTTGTCGGATCCGGGCAACACCGCGGTCGGCCGGTCCTCGTAGGACGTCATCATTTCTTTAGCTTTGGCCTTCGCGCTGTCGTCCGGCTCGGGTTTTTCGATCGCCGGCTCCCGCTGGTCGGGGCTTTCGGAGCGTTCCGGTGTGCTCACGATGGGGTTCCTTCGCGTTCGGTTCCGAGCGGACGTGATGCTTGCATGGGTCTGCCCACTAATGTGACGCACCAAACAGTGCGATCGCCGTCAGCAACCCCGCGAACGGCCAAAAGGCCATCCGAATGTTATGTACGCCGCTTTTCGGGCAAAGTTGAGTCATGGACGCAACGCCATCTCGTCATCGGCGCCGGCTATTGACCGTGCTGGCCGCCCTTCTGCTGGTGCCCGGTCTGCTCTCCGGACCGGCCCACGCGGCACCTGTAGTTGGTGTGCCGGCTCCCCTGGCGCCGCTGGACCAGTCGGCGGTGATGGGCCGGGTCACCCCTGGCCTGGTCGACATCAACACGACGCTCAACTATCAGAGCGCCGTCGGTGCGGGCACCGGCATCGTGCTCGATCCCAGCGGCGAGGTGCTGACCAACAACCACGTCATCGAAGGCGCCACCAGCATCACGGCGACCAGCCTGGCCAACGGGCGCACCTACCCTGTCGACGTCATCGGCTTCGACCGGGCCAATGACATCGCCCTGGTGCGGTTGCGTGGCGCCGGGGACCTGCCCGTCGCATCACTGGGCACCTCGTCGTCGCTGGCGGTCGGTGACCCGATCGCGGCGATCGGCAATGCCGGTGGGGCGGGTGGGGCCCCGAGTTTCTCGCCGGGCAATGTCACGCAGCTCGGCGCTTCAGTGCGGGCATCCGACGAATCCGGCGGTGGCTCACGGGAGCTCACCGATCTGATCCGGGTGGCCGCCGACGTGCGCCCCGGTGATTCCGGTGGCCCGCTGGTCAACGCTGCCGGCCAGGTGGTCGGCGTCAACGTCGCCGCGACGCTGACCTACCGGATGGGCAACGTGCGCGGCGGCGAGGGCTTCGCGATCCCGATCGACCGTGCGCTCGGCGTCGCGGGCGCGATCCGGTCCGGCGGCGGCCCCGGCATTCATATCGGCGACACCGCCTTCATCGGTGTCGGAATCGCCGACCCGGCAGCCGGCGGACCATCGGGAGCCGTTGTGCGCCAGGTTCTTCCGGATACCGCCGCACGCGGCGCGGGCCTCGCGGCGGGTGACGTCATCACCTCGGCGGACGGGGTGCCGATCAACACCGCCACCGACCTCTCCAACTTCATGGACGCCCACCATCCCGGTGACACCATCACGTTGAACTGGGTGGACCGCGAGGGCAATCCCCGCAGCGCGCCCATCGTGCTCGGCGCGGGCCCGGTCGGCTGAACTCAGGCCCGCAACTCGGCCCGCAGCTGCATGAACCGGAACAGACCCGGACGGCCGGCGACCGGCTGGTAGGCGCCGACCATATCGTCGACAAACGCCGCACGGTCAGAATCGGGCAGACGGTCGGTCCACGCCGTCGAACCCACACTGCACCAGGCGGTGAACCGCTCGACGGTCCCGAAATCCCACTCGCGGTCACGCACCGTCATCGCATCCACCCGCAGACCGCAACTTTCGGCCAGTTCGCGCAGCGCTGCCGGATCGGGATGGCTGAAGGGAGCGCTGAATCCGGCGAAATAGGATACCCAGCGGTCGCCGGCGGCCACCTGCATGGCAGTGGACTCGATGCTGGGTCGCGTTCCCCCGCAGACCATTTGGATCAGGGCGCGGCCCTGCGGGCGCAGCACCGCGGCGATACCGGCGATCGCGTCGCCGAGCTGAACCACCCAGTGCAACGCGTTGAACGAGACGACCATGTCGAAGCTCCTGCCGAACGGCAGTTGTCGCGCGTCGGCGCATACGAAAACCGGCCCGGCCGGCGACGACGGGCCGGAATGCCCTGCGGTGGCGACCATCCGCGGCGAGGCGTCGACTCCGACGATGTAGCCGCGTGGGAGGCGGGTGCCGATCTCGCGGGTGAGGAAGCCGTCGCCGCAACCGATGTCGAGGACCCACTCGCCACCGTCGACGACGAGTTCGGCCAGTGTCTCGGCGGCGACCGTGCGCTGCAGGCTGCTGACCCGGCTGTAGTCCCGGCCGCTCCAGTCCGCCACCGACACAGTTAACGTCAATGCCGGTATCGGGGGCAATAGTCGTCAAGGATGGGTCTCATGACCACTGCCCTGGCGCGCGGCGCCGCAGCGATGATGGCGATCACGGCGCTGGCGACCGCCGCACCGGCCTTGGCCGATTCACCGGGACCGCTGTACGAACTGGTCGACGCGGCGGCGCAGCGCCTGCAGACCGCTGACGCGGTGGCCGCCAACAAGTGGTTGACCGGCGGCCCGATCACCGACCCCGCCCGGGTGCAGCAGGTGCTGGCCGCGGTGTCCAAGGATGCCGAATCACGTGGTGTGGCAACCGATTACGTTGCCACTATCTTCACCAACCAGATCAATGCCACCGAGGCGATCGAGTACGCGAGGTTCGCCGGCTGGAAGTTCGACCCGGCCGGGGCCCCGACATCCGCCCCTGACCTCGCATCGTCCCGCACGGCGATCGACGCCCTCAATCGCCGAATGGTCGAACAGATCGCCGCGCAGGGGCCGCTGTTGCACTCACCGGGATGCGGCGTCGAGCTGGACGCGGCCAAGAACGCAGTCGCCGCGCAGCGCCAGTTCGACGATCTGTACCGCACGGCGCTGGACGCCGCCACCCGGTCGTACTGCGGGTTCTAATCCGAGGGGTGCGGGTTGCCCAGGTAGGGGAACACGTCCAGGGTGTCGGTGTGCGGGGCGAGACCGCTGGGCGGGCAGTCGCCCTTGGTCAGGAACGCCAGCCGATAGTCGATGACGTCGTCTTTGAACGTCCGCCCGTTCGGGTACTTGGCCGGCTTGGCCGGATCGAACGTCAGCATGTCGGGCAGGGTGCCCTCGGTGTCGATCGCCTCGATGGCCTCGTCATCGGTGTAACCACCGGTATGCCCCATCAAGTGGATGAACTGCCCGATCCAGCGCTCGCGGTCGCGGATCGGCTCGCTGGCGTTGTATTCCTCTTTGGTGTCGTCGGTGTTGAAGAAGCTGCTCACCGACGGGTGACCGGCGCGGTCGACGTGGAGCAGTTCGCCGTCGCGGTTGAGGCTGCAGCGCCCCCATATCCGGAGGTCGGGATCGGGGCCGAGCTCGGCGGTCGGCAGCTCGATGGCGATCGAGAACACGTTGGCGCTTGTGTTCGAGTCCACCCCGGTCCACGGCGATTCACCGCCGAGATGTGGCGCGGTGAAGTTACGGCCGCCGGTGATGTCGAACAGATTCTTGATGCCGTCGAAGTCGAAGAAGAACGCGTCGCTGCGCGCACCGGCGGCGAAGGTGTAGCCGTCCGACGAGACGACATTGGCGGTCGGTCCGAACGACACGTCGACAGCCTCGAAGATCTTCTCGCCCACGGCATATGGTGACTCGGCCTCGTCGCCGACCGCCTTGAAGACATCGACGGTCTGGCGCCCGTCCTCGGGCACCGAGAACACGAAGCTGAACGCGATGTCGTTGCGCAGGTCGCCGTTGTTGTCGACAGCCAACCGATAGATCGCGTCGGGATGCAGGGCGTCGGCGTTCGGGTTGGCGTTCAAGATGAGCACCGTTCGGCCCGCGTCGGCCGGCGACTGAAATGCATAGAGATCACAAAGATCCAGTCGCTGGTCGCCCAGTGGTGGGCCGAGGCTCAGGCCGGTGAAGTGATTCGACATCAGCGGTACTCTGCCGGATCAGTTCTGCCGCGGCAACAGCTCGTCGATGAAACGTTCGATGAACTCGTCCACCGGCGTCTCGCCGACCGGCCGGATGACGAACTTGCTCAGCCCCGCGGCGATCAGCCCGTCAAGCTGCCGGTGCAGCTGCGGCCAGTCGCCGGCGATCAATTCGGCCGGATCGACGTCGGACCGCCGGGACCGGACGGCGGCGGCGATCTCGCCGGGCAGCTGACCGTCGGCGACCGCCAGGCTCAGCCCGTAGTGGTCCGGCTCGACCGTGCGACCCGCCTCGGCGGCGGCCCGCTCGATGCTCTCCCGCGCGCCGCGCGCCTCCTCAGCAGTGAGGAAGCTGCCAAGCCAGCCGTCGGCCAGCCGCCCGATCCGGCGAAACGCGGCGGGCGCCGAGCCGCCGAGCCAGATGTCGACCGGGCCCGGCGGCTGGACGCCCAGCGACACACCGGCGAGTTGAAAGTACCGGCCGTCGAACGTGACCTCGTCACCAGTGAGCAAGGCGCGCAACACTTCCAAGGCTTCGTCGAACACCGCGGCGCGCTGCCCGTCGGGGACCGGGAACAAGTCCCATTCCGCCTTCGACGCCGGGCGCAGACCGAATGCCGGCAGCACCCGCTTTGGAGCCAGGGCGGCCAGCGATGCCAGCTGTTTGGCGACCAGCACCGGGTTGCGGCCGGGCAGTACCGCCACCGAGGTGCCGACCTTCAGCCGGCTGGTGCGGCCCAGGGTGTAGGCCATCCCGGCGAACGGGTCGACGGCGGGGGTGTAGACCAACTCCGAGAACCACAGCGAGTCGACGCCCGCGGACTCGAGCCGATCGACGATGCGCGGCAGTTCCTCGACTCCGGTGTTGAACCCCAAACTGACCCCGAACCGGATCTTCACTGCGCCCACCCCGCCACGGTATCCCGCTTGCGAAGGCGACACAGTGGCGGATGTACCCGGTTTGGGCGGTCGCGCAGCTTAGCCTATGGGTGTGACGGGTGTTACGGATGTGACTTCAGGACGCAGGATCGTGACGTGCCCGAGGTAACCCGCCGCCAGTTCGTGATCGGGTTGTTCGCCTCGGCCGGACTTGTCGGCGCATCCAGCGCAATCGCGATGTCGCAGGCGCCTGCGCCGTTGGCCGCCAAGGCTCCCCCGCCGCCGATCGGCGCGGCACCGCTGCTGCCCCCGCCGCCGGTGACGGCGCGAATCCCGTTGCCGGGTGGCGGTGAGCTGACCAGGATCCCCGGCAAGGGGGATCTGCTGGCGCTCACCGTCGATGACGGCGTGGATTCCGACGTGGTCCGCCTTTATACGCAACTGGCCAAGGACACCGGGATCCGGCTGACATTCTTCGTCAACGGGGTCTACGACTCCTGGCGGGACAATGCCGCCCTGCTGCGACCGCTGGTGGATTCCGGCCAGATCCAGCTCGGCAACCACACCTGGTCACATCCGGACCTCACCACGCTGACCAAGGAACAGGTCGCCGACCAGTTGCAGCGCAACGACCGATTCCTGCGCAACACATTCGGTACCGACGCCACACCGTACTTCCGCCCGCCCTACGGCAATCACAACGATGCCGTCGACGCGGTGGCCGCCGACCTGGGATACCGGGTTCCCACCCTGTGGGCGGGTTCGCTGGCCGACTCCACCCCGGTTGCCGAGGACTTCATCGTGAAGATGGCCGACCAGTACTTCATTCAGCAGAACATCGTGATCGGGCACCTCAACCACCCGCCGGTCACCCACGTCTTTCCCGCACTGGTCGACGTCATCCGGTCACGCAACCTGCGCACGGTCACTCTCAACGATGTGTTCCTACAGCCGGAGATCCCGCACGTCACGTCCGCGTAGCGGCCAGAGTTTCGATGCGCCGCAACGCAATTGCGCACACAGCAGCGTACGGCGCGGCCCATATCGGCACCTCGAACCAGGCCCGGCAGCCACCCGGCGCCGACTCGACGCCGTGAGCGGTGGCCGGCACCCCGACGACCGACCACGCCCACCGTCGTCCCGCATCGAACTCGGTGACCGTGAACGGCACGCTGACGCCGGGTAGCGCCCACACCCGTCCGGTCGACCCGGCTGTGAGCTGCTTGCCACCGTCATCGAGTGCGGCCCCGCTGATCGTCGGGCCCCATCGCGGCCAGGCATCCAGATCGACTAGCACGCTCCAGACCGCTTCAGGCGGAGCCTCGATAGCGCGATCCACCCGCACCATGGGCAGCCGAAGTCGCACACCTGAGCCCATGGCTGAAACGCTACGCCTGCTGCATAGGATCAGCGTCATGGAAGGCTCCGTGACAGTGCACATGGCCGCACCGGCCGACAAGATCTGGAATGTCATCTCCGACATCACCAGGACCGGCGAGTTCTCGCCGGAGGTGTTCGAGTCTGAGTGGCTCGGCGGCGCCACCGGTCCCGCACTGGGCGCGAAGTTCCGCGGCCACGTGCGCCGCAACGAGATCGGCCCGGTGTACTGGACCACCTGCCGCGTCACCGCCTGCGAACCCGGACGCGAATTCGGCTTCGCCGTCCTGGCCGGCGACAAAGTGGTCAACAACTGGCACTACCGGCTGGACCCACAAGGTGACGGCACCGACGTGACGGAGTCCTTCCGGCTCGCCGACTTCCCCGGGGTGCGGCTCTTCGAGTTGTTCGGCGGGCAGCTGCGGGTCCGCCGCAACAAGCGAGACATGCGCACCACACTGGAACGGATCAAGAAGGTCGTGGAGAAGGACTGAATCGTCGCCACACCTGCCGGTCCGTTTGATAGAACCGGTGCATGGGTCGGTGGTCACACGAGGAAATCGCGTCGGCGTTCGAGGAACACAAGCAGGTTGTCGTCGGTATCGCCGACAGCTGGGACTGGTCGCGATTCGCCGACCAGTTCACCGAAGACGCCACCTACGTCGAACATTCCTACGGGACGTTCCATGGCCGGGAAGCGATCCGCACGTGGATCGTCAACACCATGAACACATTTCCCGGCAACGAGATGCCCTGGTTCCCCTCGACTTGGCATTCGATCGATGTGGACAAGGGTTGGGTGATCTGCGAGTTCCAGAATCGGATGCGCGATCCCGGCGACGGCAGCATCCATGAGGAGCCGAACATCTCGGTGCTCAAGTACGCCGGCGACGGGCTGTGGAGTTACGAGGAAGACGCATACAACCCGATGAATTTCATGCCGATGGTGCGCGGCTACATCGAAGCGTCGAAGAAGCTGGGCACCATTTCCGATGATGCGGTGGTTTTCGCCCGCAACATGGGATGGGATCTGGCCTGAGTCAGTCCGGGCTACCTTCGCTGTCGTCGAAGAAGCTCCACTCACCGTCGTGCTCGACTTCCATGCGCCAGCCCAATTCAGAGTTGTCCGCTTTGGAATCGACGAACCAGGCGTGGGCGTCCTCGGCGCTCTCGATGTCCTTCGTGTCGACGACGTCGCCCTTGGGGTTGATCACGCGATAGGTTGCCATGCTTCATTGCTTCCCCGCGTGAGCGCAGTTCAATCGCCCGGATGCTTGAGACCCGCGCCGCACAGTGGAAGCACCATGTCGCCTCCTGCCAAGAAATCATTGAGCCGCCGCCAGTTCGACTCTGATCGGCCGGGCGCGGCGACGGCGGCGGCGTAGCAGACCGCTGCCGTCGGCTCGACGAACAAGCCCTCCCGCGCCAACGCATGACGCCCGGCGACGATCGCGTCGTCGTCGACGGTGACGATCGTGCCGCCGCAGGCCCGAACCGCCGCCAGGATCTGTTCGGCGCGCGGCGGTGCGGTGATCGCGATGCCCTCGGCCACCGTCGGCGCGGCAGCGTATTCCGTGCCCTCCCATACCGCGCCCTCCCATACCGCGCCCTCCCATACCGCCGCCAGCGGTGCGCAGCCGGCCGCCTGAACCGCGAACAGCGCCGGCATCCGGTCCGCGAGCCCGGCCGCGACGAGTTCGGCGAACGCCAGATAACAGCCCAGCAGCAGAGTGCCGTTGCCGACCGGGACCAGCACCCCCGACGGCAGGCGGCGTCCGTTCTGCTGCCAGATCTCGTAGCCGTAGGTCTTCACACCGTGCATGAAGTACGGGTGGTAGACGTGGCTGGCGTAGAACATGCCGGGGAGCGCGGCGATGTCCATTGCCGCAGCGGCGGTATCGGCCCGGCTGCCCGGTACCAGGGTCAGGGTGGCGCCGTGCGCCCGGATCTGGGCGAGCTTTTCCGGTGAGGTCGACGCCGGAACCAGCACCTCGCAGTCGATGCCGGCCCTGGCGAAATAGGCCGCGGCCGCCGTACCGGCATTGCCGCTGCTGTCCACCACGGCCCTGCCGACGCGCAGCTCCGCGGCCAACGCTGCCAGCACCACTGCTCCGCGGTCCTTGAAAGACAAGGTGGGACTGAGGAATTCGAGCTTGAACCGAACGCTCGGCAGGGTCTGCGACGGGATCATCGGGGTGTTGCCCTCACCCAGCGTGATCGATCGACCCACCGGCACCGGCAGGACTGACTGCGCAGTGGGCCGCCACGTGCGCGTCACGTCGAGCAATCCCCCACACGCACATCGCCACACCAGCTCGGCGACGTCGAATTCGCGCCCACACGAGCGGCATTGCAGCGGCGGCAGATTCATGGCTCGATCCCCTTGCGCTCATCGACGACGAACAGGATCAGCGTGACGAACAACACCGCCGCGGGGATCCAGATTGCGTGCACGCTCCACGCCCGGGTGGCGAAGGCACCGATCACCGCGCCGCCGGTGAAGGACACGGTCAGCCAGACGTACGTGGTGAACGCCTGCCGCGCTGTGGAATCGCGGTCCACGAAGCCGGTATAACCACTTTCCACCAGGCGCATCAAGTTGCCGGTGGTTGCCACCGGCAGATACACGAAATCACCGATATTCCGGAACAACCCGATCTGCATTGCCGCGACGAATGAGATGGGCACCGTCACATAGCTGTGCGCGACGGTGGTCGGTACGAAACCGATCGTGAACAGGACAACGGCCTGCAGCAGCATGGTCCAGCGCATCGGGTGCTTGAGATACCGCTCCACCCGGCCCGACTTGAGATGCGATGCCAGCCCCACGCCGGCGAAGAACGCGAGCAGCGGCCAGACATGCGCAAGCGCCCCGGTGAGATTGCGGTGACTCATGTTGAGCGCGAACAAGATGACGTTGGCTGTCTGCACGTTCGCGAACACCCCGCCACGGGCCAGGTAGGTGTAGGCGTCCAGGAAGCCGTTTGCCAGCGTGAGCAGCAAGCCGAAACGCAGTGTCGTCGAGGTGCGCGTCATCGTGGCAGCAAGCTTGCCTGAATACGGAAATGATCACGAGCGCAGGAGGCGAGAATCTACTGTCGTACTGACCGCAGCACGACGACGGAACGGATCCGCATGGGCATCGCCACTCGAATCAATGGTCAGCAGCCACCCGAGATGCCCCTCGAAGACATCAATCTGGGCACCTTCGAGTTCTGGGGCATGGACGATTCGCTGCGCGACGGCGCATTCGCGACCCTTCGCCGCGAGGCCCCGATCAAGTTCTTCGGTGAGGTGGAGTTCGAGGGTATCGAGCCGGGCCCCGGCCATTGGGCCCTGACCAAGCTCGACGATGTCTTCTACGCCAGCCGCCATCCGGAGATCTTCAGTTCCTACCCCAATATCACCATCGGCGACCAGATCCCCGAGGTCGCCGAGTACTTCGGCTCGATGATCGCGCTGGACGACCCGCGGCATGCCCGGCTGCGCAACATCGTGCGCAGCGCCTTCACCCCGAAGGTGGTGGCCCGCACCGAGGAGTCGGTGCGCGACCGCGCGCAGCAACTCGTGTCGGCGATGATCGCCAACCACCCGGACGGCAACGCCGAACTGGTGACCGAGCTGTCCGGCCCGCTGCCGTTGCAGGTCATCTGCGACATGATGGGCATCCCCGAAGAAGACCACGACCGGATCTTCCATTGGACCAACATCATTCTGGGCTTCGGCGACCCCGACCTGACCACCGATTTCGACGAGTTCCTCAAAGTGGCCTTCGACATCGGCGCCTACGCCACCGCCCTCGCCGAGGATCGGCGGGTCAACCCCCGTGAAGACCTGACGACCGCGCTGGTGGCCGCCGAGGTCGACGGGGAGCGGCTGACGTCGGCCGAGATCGCGTCGTTCTTCATCCTGCTGGCCGTCGCAGGTAACGAGACCACCCGCAACGCCATCAGCCACGGGGTTCTGGCGCTGACCCGCTATCCCGAGCAGCGCCAGATCTGGTGGGACAACTTCGAGGACGTCAGCGGTACCGCGGTCGAGGAGGTGGTGCGGTGGGCGTCGCCGGTGATCTACATGCGCCGCACGGTCACCCGTGACGTCGAGCTCAGCGGCGTCACGATGGCCGAGGGCGACAAGGTGACCATGTGGTACGCCTCGGCCAACCGTGACGAAGACAAGTTCGCCAACCCGTGGCTCTTCGATGTCACCCGCACCCCCAACCATCATGTCGGGTTCGGCGGCGGTGGTGCGCACTTCTGCCTGGGCGCCAATCTGGCCCGCCGCGAGATCGCCGTGGTGTTCTCCGAACTGCACCGTCGCATGCCGGACATCGCGGTGACCGAAGAGCCGTCGATGCTGCTTTCGGCGTTCATCCATGGCATCAAGCGGCTGCCGGTCAGCTGGTCGCCTGCCTGAGGTTGTGGCGCGCACCGCGGCACCCTCGTAGCGTGATGAGCATGAAGCAGCGGGTGCACTGGTTGGTGATGCACGGCGTGATCCGAGCGGTGGCCAGCGTGGCGGCCCGGCGCGGCGACCCGCAGGCCCGGATGGCATTCGACCCGACGGTGCGCACCGACCCGGTCTCGTTCATCGAGGAGATGCGTCCTGCGGGCCCGATGATCCCCACCCGCCTGGGTTTCCTCACCCTCGACCACGCGGTGGCGCACGAGTTGCTGCGGTCCGACGATTTCCGGGTGATCATTCTCGGCGGCAATCTGCCCAAGCCGCTGCGATGGGTGGAGCGACACACCCGTGACGACCTGCTGCACCCCCTGCGCCCGCCGTCACTGCTGGCCGTCGAGCCACCGGAGCACACCCGCTATCGCAAGACCGTCTCGTCGGTGTTCACCTCGCGTGCGGTGGCCGCGCTGCGCGACCGGGTCGAGGAGACCGCCGCTGATCTGCTCGACGGCTTGTCGGACGGACCGGGCGTCGTCGACATCGTCGACCGGTACTGCTCGCAGCTGCCCGTCGCGATCATCGGCGACATTCTCGGCGTGCCGGATGCCGACCGCCCGCGGATTCTGGAGTTCGGCGAACTCGCCGCACCCAGCCTGGACGTCGGGTTGTCCTGGTCGCAGTACCAGCGGGTGCAGGCCGGCCTCGCCGGCTTCAACCGGTGGCTGTCCGCGCACCTTCGCCACCTGCGCGAGCACCCGGGTGACGATCTGATGAGCCAGCTGATCGCCGCGTCCGAGGACGGTCAGTACCTCGACGAGACCGAGCTGCAGGGCGTCGCCGGTCTGGTGCTCGCCGCCGGATTCGAGACCACAGTGAACCTGCTGGGCAATGGAATTCGGTTGCTGCTGAACTCCCCTGATCAGCTTGCCCGGTTGCGCGAAGATCCGTCGCTGTGGCCGAACGCGGTCGAAGAGATTCTCCGCCTCGAGTCGCCGGTGCAGTTGTCGGCACGCATCGCGCTGCGCGACACCGAGGTTGCCGGCGCCACCGTGCGGGCCGGCGATATGGTGGCGATCTATCTCGCCGCCGCCAACCGCGACCCGGCCGTGTTCGACGACCCGCACCGCTTCGATGTTGCCCGGCCGAATGCCGGTAAGCACCTTGCCTTTTCCGGTGGACGGCACTTCTGCCTCGGGGCGGCGCTGGCGCGCGCCGAGGGCGAGGTGGGCCTGCGCCGGTTCTTCACGCACTTCCCCGAGGCGCGGTTGGCCGGGCTCGGCAGCCGCCGCGACACCCGGGTGCTGCGTGGGTGGGCCGAACTACCGGTCAGCCTGGGTGCGCCCGGGCTGATCTCCTCGCGCGACTGATTCGGCGCGCTCGCCGTCGGAGACCCGGGGGTCGAGCGAGTCGGCCTCCTGCGCGCGCTGGTCGAGGTCTTCGCGATGGGCGGAGGCCTCGGTGCGATGCTTTTCGGCGTGCTCCTGCAGGCGGGCCGCCTCGGCTGCCTTGGCCTCCGCTTCGGCTTGCGCCGCACGGGCTTTCGCAGCGGTTTCGGCAGCCAATGCCTCACGGCGCTGCACCTTGACGTGGTCCTCGCGGACCCCTTCGCGGATCTCGTCGGCCTTCGCGACACGGCGGCTGATCTGCCGCTTGCGGCCAACCCAGACAAGGGCGGCGACGACGATCAGCGCGGCGATGACGGCGATAACGATCCACACGACATTGTTCGAGGCCATGCTGGCTCCTTCAGTGAGCGGGCCGCTGATGCGGCACCGTCAATTCACGGCGTTCCCGTCGCGGCCCCCTGCCAAACCGCCCAGCGCCGTCAGCATGCCCGCCGCCGACCGTGGCCAGGTGAAAGTCTCGGCACGCCGACGAGCGCAATACCGCCGCTGCTGCTCGGGACGGCCGATGACACCGGCGACGGCCGCGGCGATCGCCTGCGGATCATTGTCCGCACATGCGCCGCTGTCAGAAGTCAGGATCTCGGTCAGTGCGGAGGTGCGCGACACCACCGCCGGTGTACCACAAGCCAGCGCCTCCAACGCAGCCAAGCCGAACGTCTCGTGCGGGCCGGGCGCCAGGGCGACGTCGGCGGAGGCCAGCAGGGTGGCAACGGCGTTTCGCGAGTCGATGAAACCGGTGAAGTCGACCGGCAGGCGCGCGGCCTGTCGCTGCAGGCGCGCCCGCATCGGTCCATCGCCGGCGATCACCAGTCGGGCATCGACACCCGAATCACGAAGGGCGGCAAGCGCATCGATACTTCGGTCGGCGCGTTTCTCGACCGACAGCCGGCCGCAGTGCACCAGCAGAACCTGGTCCGGGGCGGCCCAGCGGTTGCGGGTTCGGGTGCAGAACCGGTTGGGATGGAACATGTCCAGGTCCACACCCAGCGGCACGGTCATCACGTTGGTGGCGCCGATGCGGTCGAACTCTTCTCGGGCAAAGCTGGTGGTACACAGCACTGTGTCGTAGTTCGCCGCGGTGCGTCGGTTGGCCATGTCGGCGATCCGGCGCGCCAGCGGCCTTGGCATGACCTGACCGGTCAACCGGTCCAGCCGCTCATGGGAGATCATCACGGTGGTGACACCCTGCCGTGCGCCCCATCCACCCAGCGAGCGCAGGGTGAACCGGTCGGACACTTCGATCGCGTCGGGTGCCAACCGTTCCAGCAGCGCGGTCACCGGGGCGGGCATCACCGCCCGGTATCCACCGGTGAAGGGAATGTGCCTGGCGGGCACAGTGATTCGGGTGACACCGCTCGGCAACGCGGCGCGGGCACCCGTCGCTCCCGGCACGATCAGGAAGACTTCGTGCCCCGCCGCGCAGTATTCCGCGCCCAGCCGGTCGACCGCCGTGCGCAGGCCACCCGAGCGTGGACCGTAGAAGTTCGCGACCTGCGCGACCCTCATCATGGCCGTATCCGACCTTGCTGCGGTGTGCACATGGCGACCCCAGCGCTTCCGCGTCCTGAACACGCGGTGAACAGCCCCGATTGGACTAGCGTTGACCACGTGCGGATTTCGGAGGTGCTCCACGCAGCAGCCGGTGCGGTGAATCGCGGCGCCACCGCGCTGATCACATCGCCGCGATGGGGCCGCATCGTCGGGCTCGGGCTGACTGAGATCCGCTATACGGGCCGGCGCAGCGGACGCACCGTGGCTTTGCCCGTCGGCTACCGGCGTCGTGGTTCCGAAATTCTGATCGGGGTCGCCATGCCGGACGGCAAGAAATGGTGGCGCAACTTCACCGGAGCGGGTGCGCCGCTGACTATCCTGCTCGGCGGCACCGAACGACCCGGCCATGGGGTCGCCAACCGCGACGAGCGCGGCCGGGTGACGGTCACCGTCCGGCTCGACTAGCCGACGTACCGAGAAAACCAGTCCTGCACACGCGTCCACGCGTCAGCAGCGGCGACCGGGTTGTACCGCGGTCCGGTGTCGTTGAAGAACGCATGATCGGCATCGGGTTCGACGACGAGGTCGTTGACCAGACCGGCCTGATTCAGCGCCGCCTTGGCCGCCGGCTCCGACGACGTGACGCGTTGGTCGAGCGCGCCGTACAAGCCGAGCACCGCCGCGTTCGTGGAGCCGGCGAAGATCGGGGTGTCGGGCAGCGGACCGTAGAACGGCACCGCTGCAGCCAGTCGTTTCTCACCGGTGGCCAACAGCCGCCAGACCAGCCCGCCGCCGAAGCAGAAGCCGACGACGGCGAGCTTCTGCCCCGGCGTGCGGCGTGCCACCTCGTCGAGCCCGGACCGTAGATCGGCGACGAAACGATCGGGTGCGATGGTGCCCAGCGCGGCGGTTGCCGCGGCGGGGTCGGTGAACTTGGCGGTACCGCCCTCCTCGGAGAGCAGGTCGATCGCCAGTGCGGAGTAGCCGATCCCGGCCAGCCGGCCGGCGACGGTGCGCACCCAGTCGTTGAGGCCCTTGTTCTCGTGGATGACCAGCACCCCTCCGCGTGGGGTGGCGGCCTGCGCCCAGGCGCCCTGCAATGTCCCCCTCGGGCCGGCCCAGGTGACCGGCGAAGTGGGCAGTGCCGTCGCCATCCCCGGCGGCGGCGCGTCGGGTGTCGGTGAGGCGGTCGATGACGAGGACGGCGACGACGCGGCCTTCGGCTTGTCGGTGGCGCACGCGGCGATCAGCGCGCTCGCTGCCCCCGCGCCGACGCCCAGCAACGCCAGCCTGCGCAGCGCTTCGCGGCGGCTCAGCAGGCCGTCCACGTGATCCGTGGCGATCTCTTCGGCGATGTAGCGCTGTAGTGGAGTCACCTAGGCGAGTATGCGCTTGCTGGGTAGCCGTGGGCTGAAGGCATGATCGTCACCGGAGGTATCGACTATGGCAGACCACGACGTACTACCTGGTTCCGAGGCGTTCGAGCAGGTGGTCGGGCTGTTGGACTATCCGATGTTCGTGGTGACGACGCGCGTCGGAGACCAGCGTGCGGGTTGCCTGGTCGGCTTCAGCAGCCAGGTGTCGATCAATCCGTCCAGGTTTCTGGTCGGACTCTCCAAGAAGAACCACACCTACCGGGTTGCCGCGGATGGCGCGACGCATCTGGCCGTGCACCTACTGGCCAAGGAACACCGGGAGCTGGCGCGACTGTTCGGCAGCGAGACCGGCGACCGGGTGGACAAGTTCACCCGCTGCGAATGGTCGGACGGCCCCGAGGGCCTGCCGATCCTTGCCGACGCCTCGGCGTGGTTCGCCGGCCGAATTCTGACGCGGTTCGACCTCGGTGATCACGTGGGGCATCTGACCCAGCCGGTGGCCGGCGCGGCACCTGAGCAGTTCGGCGACTTGGTGACGTTCACCGACGTCAAAGACCTAGAGCCGGGGCATGAGGCCTGACCGGTTGACTGGCCGGATCGCCGTCGTGGCCGGTGCCACCCGGGGGGCCGGTCGCGGAATCGCAGCAGCGCTCGGCGAAGCAGGCGCAACCGTGATCTGTACCGGCCGGAGCAGCGTCACCGGGCGCGGCGGATCCGACTACGACCGGCCGGAGACGATCGAAGAGACCGCGGCACTGGTCGACGAACTCGGCGGAACGGGCGTGGCAATCCAGGTCGATCACCTGGACCCGTCCCAGGTTGCCGGGTTGGCCGACCGAATCCGGTCGGAGTACGGCCACATCGACGTGCTGGTCAACGACATCTGGGGTGCCGAGATCCTCAAGGGTCCGCCCCCGCAGTGGGACCGCCCGATCTGGGAACTCGACATCGATGACGGCCTGCGAATCCTTCGGCTCGGCGTCGACACCCACCTGATCACCGCGCACGCGCTGCTGCCGCTGTTGGTCGGGCAGCCAGGCGGCCTGCTGATCGAAATGACCGATGGCACAGCTGAATACAATGCAACCAACTACCGCATCTCGGTGTTCTACGACGCGGTGAAATCCGCCGTCAACCGGCTGGCCTTCGCGCTGGGGCACGAGCTGACGCCCTACGGCGCGACGGCCGTCGCCGTCACGCCCGGCTGGTTGCGCTCGGAGATCATGCTCGAGCACTACGGGGTCACCGAAGAGACCTGGCGAGAAGCGGACGCCCCACCGGGTTTCGCCGAGTCGGAGTCGCCCCGTTTCGTGGGCCGAGGAATCGCCGCCCTCGCCGCCGACGACGACCACTCGCGCTGGCATCAGCGCTCGGTGACGGCTGCGGAGTTGGCCCGCGAGTACGGGGTCACCGACCTCGACGGCCGGCAACCGGACGCCTGGTCAGCAGGTTAGTAAACACATCCGAAAATGTGTCCACTAAATCGTTGACACTCGCGCAGGCAAACGGTTCTATTGACGCTCGTGAGCTACGACACGATCATCCGCAACGGCCGGTGGTTCGACGGCACGGGCGCTCCGTCCGGAATTCGTGACATCGGTATCCGCGATGGCCGCGTCGCCGTGGTCAGCCTGCGTCCACTCGACGTGACCGGCTGCGACGACGTCGTCGAGGCCGGCGGCCGGTGGGTCCTGCCGGGGATGGTCGACGTGCACACCCACTACGACGTCGAGGTGCTGGGCGGTCCCGGTCTGCCGGAATCGGTACGCCACGGCGTCACCACCGTCCTGCTCGGTTCCTGCTCGCTGTCCACGATCCACGTCAACGGCAGTGACGCCGGCGACTTGTTCGGGCGGGTCGAGGCAATTCCCCGCGAGCACGTCATCGCCGCGGTCGACGACGCCAAGACGTGGAACACGGCCGAGGGGTACGTCCAGGCCCTGGAATCGCGGGCCCTGGGACCCAACGTCGCGGCGTTCATCGGTCACTCCGATATGCGCACTGCTGTGCTGGGATTGGATCGCGCCACCCGAGAAGATGTGCGGCCCAACGCGAGTCAGCAGGCCGAGATGGAGCGCATGCTGACCGAGGCGCTGGATGCCGGGTTTGTCGGGCTGTCCTCGCAACAGCTGTTGTTCGACAAGATCGACGGCGAGACCTGCCGATCGCGCACCCTTCCGTCCACCTACGCCAAGCCGCGCGAGCTGCGCCGGCTCAAATCGCTGCTGCGCAAACGCGGTCGCGTGCTGCAATCCGGCCCGGACATCCAGAATCCACTGAACCTGGTCTCACAAGTGGCGCAATCGATTCCAGTCCTGCGGGACAAGCTCAAGACCAGCCTGCTGTCGGCCGCCGACGTCAAGGCGAATCCGTTCGCCATTTTCATCATGGGTCCCCTGGCCAAGGCGGCGAACAAGTTGGGCGGCGACTTCCGCTGGCAGCACCTGCCGGTTCCGTTCGAGGTCTACGCCGACGGGATCGACCTGGTGGTGTTCGAGGAGTTCGGTTCAGGCGCTGCCGCGCTGCACCTGCGTGACGAGGTCGAGCGCAACGCCCTGCTGGCCGACGAGGCATACCGGCGGCAGTTCCGCAAGGATTACGACAGCAAGTTCGGGGTCCGCGTGTGGCACCGAGACTTCTTCGACGCCGAGATCGTTTTCTGCCCTGACGAATCCGTGGTGGGCAAGTCCTTCGGCCAGGTCGGCATGGAACGCGGCGAGCTGCATCCGGTCGACGCGTTCCTGGATCTGGTCCTCGAGCACGGCACGAAGCTGCGCTGGCGCACCACGATCTCCAACCACCGGCCGGAAATTCTCCAGAAGCTCGCCCGCGACCCCGGCGTCCAGATGGGCTTCTCCGATGCCGGTGCGCACCTGCGCAACATGGCGTTCTACAACTACGGCCTGCGGCTGCTGCGCCATGTGCGCGACGCCGACCGCAAGGGACGCCCGTTCATGAGCGTTGAGCAGGCTGTGCATCGAATGACCGGTGAACTGGCCGACTGGTATCAGATCGACGCGGGCCACCTCCGCGTCGGCGACCGCGCCGACCTGGTGGTGATCAACCCCAAGTACCTGGACAAGCACCTCGACGACTACGCCGAAGAACCGGTGGAGCAGTACGGCAACTTGCCGAGGATGGTCAACCGCAACAACGACGCTGTCGAGCTGGTGCTGATCGGCGGACGTGCGGTGGTCCGCGACGGTGAGCCGACCGATGTGCTCGGGTCCGAGCGCACCGGAAGCTTCCTTCGGGTGGGTCGGGCGACGCCGGCGCCCGGGACGACGGAATCGGAGCTGGCCCATGCCAATTGACACCTCGGCGGTACCGACTGAGGTCGCCGAGACCGTGCTCGGCATGTGGAAGGCGCTCTCGAACCGCGACTGGGAGACGCTGAAGACGTTCCTGTCCGACGACTGCATTTACGTCGACATGCCGGTCGGTCCGATCGCGGCTGCGCGTGGACCCGAGGACATCGTCAAGCGACTCAAGATCGGTCTCGAGCCGCTGGCCGGCTACGAGAATCACGACGGCGTGCTGGTGAGCAACGGCGTGGACACCATGTACGAGCACTCCGAGACGTGGACGTTCGCCACCGGCGAGCAGGGCGTGCTGCGCTTCGTCACCGTGCACAAGGTCTCCGACGGCAAGATCACGCTGTGGAAGGACTATTGGGACATGAACGGCCTCACGAGCTTCGCGCCCCCCACGTGGCTCGAGGATCTCGCAGGAGCCGACATGTCGTGGATGTTCGACGCCACCGGCCTGATCTGAGCTGACTAGCCCATCTGGACCGATTCGCCCAGATCCTGATCCAGGATCGTGCCCGCTCGACCCATCGCGGCGTTGCCCGAGCGGAGGAACTCGAGCGAGTGCCGCAGTTCGTTGGCGTCGATGTCTTCCGTTGCCGCCATGCAGAAGTGCATCGCCACGTCGTAATCCGAGAGCCCAGCCTGGAATTCGGCCCCGAAAGCCGGGTCAGGCGGCGGCATGTGACCCTGCAGTCCAGCCACCCCATCGTGGTAACGCACGCAGGCCGTACTCAGCGACGCGACGTCGTTGGCCTGCGCTGCCGCCGACACGGCGTCGGTCGCCGACTGGATTGCCCTGACGTGGTCCTGCACCGTGTCCCACCATGCCCGCATCGACTGCTGCAGCGGCGGTGTGGGCGGTGCGACCGTCCTCGTCTGAGTGAGCGGCGACGGCGCAGCAGTGACCACACTGGTCTTCACGGGCAGGACGCCCGCCGGACCACACGCAGTGAGGGCTATCGCGGCGATCCCGACGAGGAGCATCCGTGGCGACCGCATGGGAACCTCCCGTTTCTGGTGCTGTCAGATCAGGCAAGCGTCACCCCATGGCAGCGGGATCGGGAGGGTCCAAGGGCCCCGATAATCCCGACTCGACGGCCCACACCTCGTGGATCTTGAAGGTAAGACGGGCTGATCTGAGCACCTGGCCGCCCTCGCGACGCTAGTCTGATCAGGCCGAACCGGCACCGTCGTCAGGAGGCACAGATGCGCAGGGTCGTCATTGGGTCGATTGTCGCGTCGGGACTGCTGAGCGCGGCGATCCCGCTCGCGGCACCGGCGTCGGCCACCTCCTGCCATTCCCCGAGCTGCGTGCCGAACGTCGCCCAGAACGTCGTCGGCGGGACGCCCTGTACGCCGAGCCCATCGTTCGTGTTCGGGTTCGACGCCCAGAAGAACACGCTCATCTGCGCGGCCAGCGGTGTGTGGATGTCCACCGGCCCGCTGGTCGGCGAGGCGGCGAACGCACTCCCCTGCACCACACCCGGAACCACGGCGCAGGAACGGGTGGCCGGTGACGAATGGGAGCCGAAGGTCTATGGCGTGCCGCTGATATGCACCGGACCGGCCGACTGGGCGCACTGGATGCACTTCCCGCCGGCCTGACGAATCTGCCGGCACTGTTGACGGTGTCGGCAAAGAGTGCCGAAAATCGTTACCACACAGCATATTCCCAGCCAATTCGATGGCACATCGACCGTGACATTTCATCGAACGCACTGCAGGCAAACGTCGCTCATTCGGCGAATCCGGATGTGAGCAAGGCTATTACGCCGACTGGCCGGGGTCAGCAAGGACGATGCGGCGACGCCCAACGGTCCGAAGCCGTCGACGCGTCCAGTCGCAATGGGTTCGGACACCCGAACACTCACGGCGAGGCAACTGGACAGCGAAGCTAAGTTGATGCTCAATCCGTTGCGTATGCAAGCAGTATTACTTGCATACGCATACATTACTTACTTCGGGGTAAGTTTTGGAGTTACTTTGCTAGTGGGTGCTCAATCCGACTTGAAAGGGGACCCCGATGTACACCGCGATCCGTCCCTATGCCACCGCCGGCGTGGCCTTACTCGGAGCCGGCGCTGTCGCCGTCACGCCGATCGCTCCTATTATCGATCCGATACATTCAGCAGCACAGCTCTTTTCGCATGCCGACGTGGGCCTGGTCGCACTCGTCGACCCGATCAGCGCGTACACCAACCTCGTCACGCACACCGTTGCCAGCCTCACAGGGCTGGCGAATGAGGTCGCAGCCGACCCGTTGCCCATTCTTCGCGCGATGCTGGGCAACGACCTCGGTAATGCCCAGATTTTCGGCGCTGCCCTCGACGCCGCCGGAGCGGCGCTCTCCGACCAACTGAAGGCCTTGCCGGACGAGTTGCAGACCACCCTCACCCAGTTGCGCAACGGTCAGGTCAGCGCTGCGATCGTCGGCCTGTTCGGCACCGGTACCGGCCTACTGCTGGGTCCGGCGCTGCCGCTGATCGGTGGTGTCTTGCCGGTGATCCAGAACATGGTCGCCAACTACAACGACGTCATCCAAAACTCCCTTTCGATCGTCTTGACATCGGTGGCGCTCGCCCCGATCTACCCCATCAACGCGACCGTGTCTGCCTTCGCGGCCCTATCGCAGAATGTGGTCGACTCGATCTCGTCGCACGATTTCAGATCGGTGGTCGAGGACTTTGTCAGCGCACCCGCCGTGCTGACCGACGCCTTCCTGAACGGATTCCCCGGTGGCCCAACGGCGTTCATCGATCCGGCGGGCGGGCTGCTTTCCGGCGCCTCGGTCGGCTTCGGGACCGTCGAGAACCTGCTCCAGGCGGCCAAGGCCATCGCTACCCAGCTGACCCGACCGGGCCCGCCCGCGTCATTCACCTTTGCGCTGCCGCATCTGGTGCCCGCCGCAGGCGCGGCGACGGCGACGCTGGCCCCCGTCGCCAAGAAAGGTGTCGCCGCCTCAGCGAGCAAGGCTTCAGCCGGCAAGTCCTCGACCGGCCAGGCCAAAGCACCTGCACGAGCCAAGGCCAATGGAACCGCCGGGTCCAAGCGAGCCGCGAGGGGACGCTAGAGCCGCAGGAAGTCGGTCACTACCGAGGGCTCTGCGCAAGCGATTTCGCCGCCGAGCGACGGTTGTCCCCGATCTTCACTGCGCGGGAAGGCATCCGCTGTCTGGTCGGCGAGACCAAGGTGGGTCGCGCACTGTGCCCGCGATCTGGCACTGCCCGCCCGTTTCGATCGACAAGGCCACCTCCCGGGCCAAGATGGGGCCCGGCGTCGGGAGTCAACTCTGAATAACCCAGAGCGATCATCGGTGTCAGGATCTTGTCCAGGACCGCAACCGACTGCGGAAAGAGCGGTTCTAACAGATGGGTCAGCGCGGGGGTCTGCTGGATGGTGTAGGTGGTGGTGGTGCCGCCCATCGAATTCTTGCTCGTGGTGATGTTGTCAGCCGGCACTTCACCGTTGAGGACCATCTGGGCGGCTCTGCCGTAGTGGTCGGTGCCGTGATATACGGCCGCTCCGGCAATCGCGTTGAGATCAGCGAGCAGGTGCCATGGCCGGTCGGGTGTGCTGGCGATCGCGTCGTACTGAAGCTTCACGACAGTGATGTCGTAACCGGTTACGGGTATGGGCTCGGTAACTGCGCCGGTGAGCAGCTCCGGGCTGCCGGTGGGCAGGTATGAGAACAAGCCACCCGGTCGAGACGGGTCCGCGATCACCATGAACTGCAGCTGTGACGGGTCCGGTGCAGCCGGATCGTTGGCGAGTTTGCGCAATTCCTCGTCGACCACCAAGGATCCCAGCGATTCGCCGATCACCATGACCTTGCCCTGCGCGAGCGCGGTGTTGATCATCTTGTCCAGCAGTGGCGCCCCGGCATCGATAGAGTGCGCGCCCGTCGCGCTGGCAAGCCCGGTCCACGGCCACAAGCCGTCGGGGTAGTCGAGCTCTTCGAGCGTGTAGCCAGGGGGTACGCGCCGCATCACGTCCCAGTTCGGGCTACCGGCGGCGCCGGCACCGGGCACCCAGATGGCTGTGTCAGCGTGCCCACAGGGTGCCCACGCGACCAACGCTGCGAACGTCGCCGACAACAGCAGACCGAGCGCCTTCATAAATCCCCCGACAGTTGAGACTCGTTCGTAGCCTCGCCTGGTCGCCGGGGCGCCGGAAAGGGACTTTCGCCATGAACACTGATGGCGAAGCTCCCGTCACAGCCGGTAGACGCGCACGGCGTTGTCCCTTCCGATCAGGTCGATCACCCGCATCGCGTCGGCCTCACTCCACTGGTCACGCGCCACAAAGCCGGTGAGGACGGCGGCCATCCCCGCCCGCCACAACAACGAACCGAGGTAGTGCAGCTCGGCGGGCCCGAAAGCATCCGAGGAGTAGAGGATCTTGCGGAACGGAGCCAGCTCCAGAGTCCTGGCGATGAACGCTTCGGCCCGCGCCCCGAGGTGGTTGATACTCAGGCCCACGTCGAGGTAGACGTTGTTGAAAGCCTGGGCGAGATATCCGGCTTCGCGTTCGTATGGATAACAGTGCAACAGCACGATCGGCGTGGCGCCGGATTGGCGGAGGAAGTTCAGCAGCAGCATCGGATTCGTCCGGTGCAAGTAACAGTCGCGGTCGCCGAGGCCGACATGGAATTGCAACGGCTTGCCCAGCCGAAGTGCTTCGTGGACGCCGAATCGCAGGAGCGTGCGGTCGGTCAGCCGGACTCCGCCGGCGTCGCGCCACCGCGCCGCCGCGTCGGCGACCTCGCGGGGAGCCGGTTCCGACAGGTCGCCGTCGAACCCGCCCCGGTAAGCCAGCACTGTCTTGGTGGCGACCGCAGTCACGCTGCGGTCGTGCAGGATTCGGCGGAACGCGTCGGCGTAGTCACCCGGTGATGCCGCCGCCTGCTCGGCGAGCTGCTCGAGCCGGACGATCTCGCCGACGTCGCCTCCGGAAGCCTCTGCCATCTCGGACAACCCGGCGATCCCGCCCGGCAGGCCGGTGTCGACCAGCCAGTCGCTGACCCCGGCCGCGGGCAGGAACACCCGCGCCAACTGGCCTTCGCTCATCTCGCTACGGCGCTCCCAATAGCTGTGTGGGTCCGCATGTTCCGGTAAACCGAGCAACGGTGCGCAGTGCGCCCGCACCGCGAAGCCGAGTTGGGTGTCGAAGCCGGAGTCGAAGTCGGCCAGCGGTTCGGTGTTGGCTTCGTTGAGCCCGTTCTCGAAGCGCCTGCGGTCATCAGACGTCAGCCAGAAGCCGTGTACGTGGTTATCCACCAGGCGCACACCGGCAATGTGCTCATCCAGCGCCGTGGCCACAGGCACTTATAGGCTCCAGGCCATCCGGAACTTCTCGGTCAGCGCTTCGGCGTCCAGATGCGAATACATCTCGTGTTCGTACTGGCGCACTGCAACCAACACGTCGACCGCGGGATCGCCGAGGATCGCCCGCAATCGGGCCGAGCGGTCCAGGGCCGCGATCTCCTCGGGCTGGTCGGCGCTGAGCGCGACGGTGCCCGCGGCAGCGCGATCGTCGTCGGACAGTGTTGCGGGGTCGACCGTCGTTTCCGGCGGCAGCCGGACACCACTCTCGATCCCGTCCAACGCGAGACCGAGGATCGCGGCGGAGGCGAAATATGGGTTGGCCGACGGGTCGACGACCTTGACCTCGACATTGGCGCCGTACGGATTGCCTTGCCCGCCAAGCACGAAACGAACCGCGGCCTCCCGGTTCTCGGTGCCCCAGCAGGCATAGGCACCGGACCAGTTCCCTGGCTGCATCCGCAACCCGGACACGATCGAGCCGCAGAAGATCAACTGCGCCTGGGGCAGGCCCGCCAGGATGCCGCCGATAGCACTTTCACCTTCCGCGGTCATGCCTTGCGCTCCGGTGCCGCCAGAGAACACCGGGGTGTCGCCGCGCAGCAGCGAAACATGTTGGTGGGCACCTGAACCCACGCTCCCGGCGAACGGAACCGGGGACAGGCTCACCCGCAGTCCGTATGTGCGGGCCACCCGGCTGATGATGATGCGGGCCAGGATGAGCTGATCGGCGGCAGCGACCGGCGACTTGGGAGTCAGTGAGATCTCGAACTGATTGATCCCGTACTCGGGATGAAACTGCTCGATGCCGACGCCGGCCGCCGCGGCGGCAGCGGTCACGTCCCGCACGAAGCCCTCGTACTCCAGCACCCCGGCCAACCCGTATTGTGCCCACAGGTTGCCCGGCAGACGGTTGCCCTCCGGATCGACGAGCAGGAACTCGATTTCGTGGCCGACCAGTGCCTGCAAGCCGGCCTCGGCCAACCGCGATTCGATGCGCCCGAGCGTTCCGCGCGCACAGGCGGCGATCGGGTTGCCGTCCTGGTCGAAGAAGGATGCGGGCGCCCATGCCAACCCACCGCCGATGATCCGGAGCGCGTCGAGGTCGATGCGGATTCGTTGATCCCCGACGACGCTGATTCCCAGGGCGAAAGCGATGCCGGAGCGGTCGATGGCGAACCCGTGAGCGACTGGGCTGAAGCCCAGCCCCGGATCGGCGAACGCGTTGAGCCGGCGCGACGGCACGGTCTTGGCGTGCGTCAGCCCGGCGGGATTGACGAAGGTTCCGACGACGGTGTCCACCCCGTCGGCTTCCAATTGGCCGATAGCCGCGCCCGCGTGCGGTGTGGTCATGGCAGCCATTGTGCCGACCGCACCCGCCGGGCGCGGTGAATAGCCGCTACGCGCGGCTCGGCAGCGTCAGCTTGCAGGTCTGCCCGATGTCCAGGGTGGACAGCATCCGGCCCATGCCGACCCACATTGCGCAGGACAACGTCAGGTCGGCCATCAGCTCGTCGGAGAAGTGCTCACGAGCGCGGTCCCAGAAGTCCTCGTCGTACTTGAGCTTCGCCCAGTCGGTGCCGAACCGGTGAGCGAACTCGGCGGCGATGCGCTCCTGGTCGCTGTAGCCCTCCCACGTCTTCCACTCCAGCGCGTGGTCGTAGAGGTCCTCGTCGACACCGGCCGCCGGGCCGTCGGCGTCGCGGGTGTTCTGACACAAGACGCATTCGTTGTCGTGGGCGATCACCGCGCGGGCGAGCTCGCGCACCCGCATCGGCAGCCGGTTCTTGTCGCTGTAGACCGCGTGGGAGAAGGCGGCCATGGCCGTCCCCAGATCAGGAGACTTGACTATCCAGCCCGCGACGTCGTCTTCGGGGAAGTTTCCGATTCGGCTCATGGGCGAGATGGTACGCCGCAACCAGGCAATCTGGAACGTGTTCTAGTTTATCGACCGGACGAGGACACCCGCTCGGGGACAATGCCCGCATGGTCTCTCTTTCCCTCCGGCGTGTGCTGTTCGGGCCGCCGAATGGTGGCAGCCCGGTGACGCTGCCGAACGGCATGCGCATCCGGCAATGGCAGAGAATCGAGACCAACTTCCTCTACGGAGAGACGTTCGGCGAGGACTCCGTCTATGCGAAGGGCAATCTCATCGATTTCCGGCCCGGCGCAGTGGTTGTCGACGCCGGCGCGAACATCGGGATGTTCACGCTGTTCGCGGCCCTCCGGTGCCGCGGTGAGGCCGAGGTCTTCGCGTTCGAACCCATCCCCTCGACTTTCTCGGTACTGGCGGCCAACGCTGCCGCGGCCAATCGGGGCGAGTACGCCGCCGCGATGAGCACCCGGCCCGGTGCGTCCTTGACGGTCCATCCGATCAATTGCGGACTGTCCGACACGCGGGATGAGGTGATGTTCCAACACCACCCGAACTTCTCCCTATGGAGCACCCGGGATGCCGATTTCGCGCGCCAGCGTGTGGATCGGTTCGTCGCGGACGTGGCGGGAATGATCCGCGTCATCCCGGCCCGGCTCGGCCGAGTCGCTGTGCGTCCGATCGTCGCGTGGATGGGCCGGATCAAGACGGTGACGGTCGCACTGGTGCCGCTGTCGTCAGTCATCGAGCAGCACCGCCTCGATCGCATCGACGTCTTGAAGGTGGACGTCGAAGGCGCCGAAGTAGCTGTCCTGCAGGGGATCTCAGCCGAGCACTGGGACCTGATACGTCAGGTGGTGCTGGAGGTGGAGTACTTCGCCACCAAGGATCGCGTCATCGAAACGCTCGAAGCGCGCGGATTCACGACGTATTGGTTCGCCAGTGAGCGTGAGCGCTATGGCGCTGTGCAGAGCGAGGTGTGCATGGTCTACGCGTGGCGCGCCGAAGACCGCTTGTAGATTACTGCGGCGGGCGCGACACGCACTGTGCGGAGTAAAGCTCGACGCCGAGCTTGTCCATCAGCTCGAGCTGCGTCTCGAGGTAGTCGATGTGATGCTCCTCGTCGGCCACGATCCCCTCGAAGAGGTTGGCCGTGGTGGAGTCCAGCTTCTCGCGGCACAGGATGATGGCCGGCTTGAGGCGGCCCACGACCTCGTACTCGATGGCCAGGTCGCTCTCGAACTGCTCGCGAAGTGTCTGCCCGACGCGAAGCGAGCCGAGCCGCTGGTAGTTGGGCAGGCCGTCGAGAAGCAGGATCCGATCGGTGATGGCCTCGGCGTGGCGCATCTCGTCGAACGATTCCTCGCGGGTGTGCTTGGCGAGCTCGGTGAAGCCCCAGTTGTCCTGCATCTTTGAATGCAGGAAGTACTGGTTGATTGCGGTGAGTTCACTGGTCAGCTGCTCGTTGAGCAGGCGCAGAACTTCTGGATCACCTTGCATGACCGCAACCCTAGTGCAGGGCCGCCGGCACTCTCGCGAAGTTTGCGCCCTCGGGGTGTTGTAGGTCGGCCTAACTAAGGTTAGTCTCCACTAATATGTCCGCTGTGCGACGCCATCCTGCGAGAGGGAGACGCTGATGTACGTGTGCCTCTGCGCGGGGGCGACCAGCGCGACGGTCACCGAGGCCGTTGCCGGTGGGGCGTTCACGTCCAAGCAGGTCGCGGCGGCCTGCGGCGCAGGAGGCGATTGCGGCCGGTGCCGCCGCTCCGTGCGGGCCATCATCGAGCAGTATTTCGCCGCCACCGCGGGTGAGCCGCCGTGCCGGCAATGCACAGGAAATTTGTTCTGCCAGCTTCATGCGGCCGGCTCTCGGCGTTCCGCGGCGCGCGCCAGCTGACTTAGGACTTTCCGCGGTGGAAATCCGCCAGCGCCTCGGCGTTGGCGGCGGCGCCCATCAACTTCTCGAACAGTGCGTTCTCCCGTGCGGTCGCATCGGCGATTCCGTTCCGGTACGGCTCGACCATCGTCTGCTTGACCGCCATGAGACTCGAAAGAGGCCGGGAGGCAAGCACTTCCGCGCGCTTGCGTGCATCGGCGATCAGTTCGTCTGGCTCACTGACCCGCCACACGAGGCCCATGCGCAGCGCCTCGGTGGCATCCACCCACTCCGAGGACATCAGCAGCCACGCCGCATTCTGCCGACCGATCAACTGCGGCAACAGATATGACGACGCCGCCTCGGGGGCAACCCCCAGGCTGGTGAACGGGCATTTCAGCCGCGCCGTCGAGGACATGAACGCCAGATCGGCATAACCCAGAATCGTCGTGCCGATGCCGAGGCCGACCCCGTTGACCGCACAGATCAGCGGCTTGGGAAATTGGCTCAGCGCGGTGATCAGGCCTGGAAAGCCGTGCTTGCCCTGGACGAAATCGGGATTGGTGATGCGCTCCTGCATGTCCCCAAGGTCCTGGCCGGCGCTGAACGCCCGGCCGGCTCCGGTGATGATCACGACGGCGACGTCGGGATCCTCGGCGGCGGTCAGCAGAGCCTCGGCGGTGGCGTCGTAGAGCGCCTCGTTGAATGCGTTGAGGGCATCCGGACGATTGAGGGTGATCGTGCGGACCCGGTTCTCGTCGTCGATGAGCAGCGTCACGCGGCACACCCTAACGGCGTGGCACATCGTGCCGGGCCGACAAGCCCGGCAGGTGGGACCTAGCTCCCCAGTAGTCGTTCCGGGTGGTGGTAGGTGTTGGTGCCTGCTGCTAGCGGGAGTTGTGGTGGAGGGATCCACTCGGTGTCGCCGTTGGCGAGTTTGCGGGTTTTCCAACCCTGGTCGAGTAGTCGGTGATCGGCGGGGCAGGCCAGGGTGAGTTTGTCGATGTTGGTCAGACCGCCCTGGGCCCATTCGTCGACGTGGTGGACCTCGGTCAGGTATCCCGGCGCGTCGCAGCCGGGTCGGGTGCAGCCGCGTTCCTTACCGTGCAGCATGATCCGCTGATCCGCCGAGGCGACGCGTTTGGTCCGCCCCAGCCACAATGCCCGCCCGTCCACGCCGTCGAACAACGCGAGGTAGTGGTAGGAGTGGCTGGCCATCCGGATCAGGTCGGGGATCGGCAGCAGCGTGCCGGTGGCGGTGACGGCGTGCCCGGCCTTGGCCTGCAGGTCGTGCACGGTGGCGGTTGCGATCACGGTCACCGGTAACCCGTTGTGCTGACCCAGTTTCGGGTCACCGAGTTGTCCGCGCACCAATGCCGTCAACGCGTCATGCTGGCGTTGACCATGGCTGCGCAGGTCGCGTTCGGCCACCTGCTCCGACGGCGTGAGGGTGGGCGTTTGATCGGCGGGGTTGCAGACGCCGGGCGCGGCGAATTTGGTGAACCAGGCATCGAGCATGCAGCGCAGCTGCGGGTCGGCGATCAGCCGGCCCACGCTCATGCCGTCGACCTGTTGGCCGCCGCACCACACGAAGCCGCGCTTGCGGGCGCGGTCCTCATCGGAGAATCTGCCGTCGGGATTGAGCAGCAAGCTCAGCTGATGCGCGATCTTCTCCAATTGATCGGGCCGCAGATCCACCGCATGCTCGGCGAGTGTGCGTTCGGCGTTCTCGACGTCGGTGGGCGGCACGTGGTCGGGCAGGTCGCGGAAGAACTTTTGAACTACCCGCAGATGCTCGCCGTCGAGTTTCCCGTCATGCCAGGCCTTTGAGGTTTCGGGCAGCAGCGGCGGTAGCGGCTCACCGGTCAGTGCCCGGCGCGGCGCCAGCTCCTCGGCATCCCGGATCCGCCGCTTGGCCTCCCGCGGGCTGATCCGCAACACATCACCCAACGTGATCGGGATTGGCGGGCAACCCTCGAACTGCTCCAACCGGGCCACCACCGCATGCGACATCGCGACCTGACGACGCCGCGCGACCTCCAACCGCTCCAGCACCACGAACCGCTCCGGCGGGGCCAACACGTCGAGATCGACCGCGGCCAGAGACTCGACCGCATTGTCGAGCGCCTCCAGCACCAAATCAACCGAACTCACACTTCGAACACTAGTGCGAACCACCGACAAAAATGGATCCCGAAAGCGATCTGGGGATGAACGCGGATCTGGGGATAAACCCCCGGTCAGCCGTTGCTGTAGACGCGTGTCGGCGCGATCAACACCACGACGCGGCCCTGCTCGACCATCGTCTTGTCGTACTCGGCCCAATTGTCATGGGTGCCACCGCAAGCGGTGAACACCTCACGCAGTAGCAGTCGCAACTGGTCGGCTGACGCCAGCCAGTCCGGCTGGTCGTCGGGCCCCGCGAGCTCGGCGCGACCCTCCACCGACGCCCATTGCCAACCGTCGCGGAATGTCAGCGTGACCGCGGGCCGGGCCCGCAGGTTCGCCAGCTTGACCCGGCCGTAGGTGACGAAGGCCAGCACCGGATCGCCGGTCGCCGGGTGCGTCACGATCCCGGCGTTGACCAGCGACGCCTGAACGGTGTTGTCTGCGCGCACCGTCGATACCACAGCCAGCCCACGGTCGGCCCGGGCCAGTGCGACGGCCTCGTCCAGGGTGGTCATGCTTGCTCGGCCTGGAACGGGCTGCGGAAGAGGTAGCGGCTGGTGGGCACCGCATCGATGTTCACGTTGGCCCCGAACGCCGCTGTGCTGGCGACCATCTGCTCCATGCGGCTCTGCAGATCGGCATCATCGGCGGCGCCGAAGAACGCGTGCAAGCTGCTGACCGCCTCGATCGGAAAGTGCTCCTCGACGATCGCGTTGATCACCGGGGCGTCCTCGGTGAGCGCCCGCACCACATAGTTCTGGACGTAGGTGAACGTCGACTGGGTGGCGATCGCCACCGGCGTGTGGTTACCGTGCCAGCGCGCAAGCCACGTGGGCTCGTCCATGTCGGCCGGCCTGCGCAGCAGCGCCATGTTGGCCAGACCGGGCGTCCGCTCCCCGGCCGGTGTCACCGGCGGCGGCAACGGAACCGACTCCGTCACCAGATAAGCGGCGATGAATTCGGCGTAGTGGCCGAGCAGTTCGAGCGCCATGAGGACCTGATCGCCGTAGTACTGCTGGGTCCAGATACTGACCAGCGCCTGCACCGGCGGGTCCAGCGTCGTCAGCGTCATCAGCGAATCGCGAACGTCGCGGTCGCGGACGTTGACCGTCAGTCCGGGCAGGCCCAGATCGAGCAGTTCCTTCGCCACCGGACCCCGCAGCTGCCCGGCCCACTCGTCGTCGGCGGCGCCGGTGCGCAGCGTGACAATCACCTTCTCCATGGCTGGAACCTACCGCAGTCAGTCGCGCAGCCAGCGCGGAGTGATGAAGACGCCGTCGGCCTCGACGGTGATGCCCTCGGCATCGGAGATATAGCCGGAGACAAAGGTTTTCACGCCGTCGACCCGGGTGATCTGAGCTTCGGCATGCAGCGCCCCGAGCGGGCAGGCTCGCGGATATCGCACAGTGATGCTGCCGGTGAAGCGCGGCTTGCCGTCCGGGCTCGCCGCCTCCCCCAGCACGTGATCCAGAACCAGCGCCGACACCCCGCCGTGAGCATGCCCGGGCGGACCCTCGTACGGCGCGCCGAGATGGAAGTCGCACCAGTACCGGCCATCAGGATCGCGGTGGATTTCCAGCGGCGGGGCGATCGGATTGCGCAAACCGATCACCGCATTACCCCAACTCATGCTCTGCCCGGACGTCGTGCGCTTCACGCCGAAGGCGCCGTCGATCTGGTTGCTCCGCAGCCTGGCGGTCGCGGCATCGATGTCGGCCTTCACCGCGGCGACGGTGTCGGCGTCGACCTCGGTGCGGATCGTGGCGTCGACCAGTTCGCGCACCGAGATGGTTAGCGGCTCATAGATCGCCCGCAGCCGTTCGATCTCCTCGGCGGACAGGTCCTCGACGGTGAATTCCAGCACTCCAGCACTAGAGCACGGCGCCGATGCGCTGTCGAACGAGGGTCTCGTCGCGCACTAGGCCATGGCTAACACGAACGACACACAACCGACCTCTGGTTGGAATGCAAGCGTCGAGAATCTCCAGGTAGCGACGGACGTTCCGGCGCGTCCAGGAGGCCTGCCGATGAGCACTGACGTCACCGAGCCCGAAACACCGTCGAGCGAGCTGAAGATCCCGTGGTGGACCCGCGGTGATCTCAACGCCTTCTTCGGGCTGGGGTTCAACATTTTGGTCAACGTCCTGACCCTGACCACGTTGATGATCGGTGTGATCAAACTGCCCGCCGACGACGTCCTGGGCACCGTGCTGCCGGCGCTCGGGGTCGCGCTGGTGCTGGGCAACCTCTACTACACATTCCTGGCGCGCCGACTGGCGCGGCGGGAGAACCGCACCGACGTGACCGCACTGCCGTATGGGCCGAGCGTGCCGCACATGTTCATCGTGGTCTTCGTCGTCATGCTGCCGGTGTATCTGGCCACCAAGGATCCGATCCAGGCGTGGCAGTCCGGGCTGGCATGGGCGTTCATGATCGGCGTCATCGTCATCATCGGTGGGTTTGTCGGCCCCTTCATCCGTAAGCTCACCCCGCGCGCGGCCATGCTGGGAACGCTGGCCGGAATCTCGATCACGTTCATCTCCATGCGGCCGGCAGCCCAGATGTGGGAGGCCGCCTGGATCGGCCTGCCCGTCCTGGCGATCATCCTGATCGGCTTCTTCACCGACGTGAAGCTGCCGGGCAACATTCCCGTCGGCCTGGTCGCGCTGCTGGTCGGTACCGCGATCGGCTGGATCGGTGGGTTCATGTCGGCACCCGACGTGAGCAAAGCCGTCTCCGACATCGCGATCGGCATCCCGGACCTCCGTCTCGACCTGTTGTGGTCCGGCCTCTCGCATCTGGCCCCGCTGCTCGGCACCGCAATTCCATTGGGCGTCTACAACTTCACCGAAGCCATGAGCAATGTGGAGAGCGCGGCCGCCGCCGGGGACAACTACAACCTGCGAAGTGTGCTGCTGGCCGACGGCGCCGGCGCGGTGATCGGGTCGGCGTTCGGCTCACCGTTTCCGCCCGCGGTCTACATCGGCCACCCCGGATGGAAGGACGCCGGCGGGCGGGCGGGCTACTCGCTGGCCAGCGGCGTGGTCATCGGATTGCTGTGTTTCCTAGGGTTGTTCGGGGTGCTGGCCGCGCTTCTGCCGGTGCCGGCGATCGTGCCGATCCTGCTCTACATCGGTCTGCTGATCGGTGCCCAAGCCTTCCAGGCCGTTCCGCGGTTGCACGCGGTGGCCGTCGTGGCCGCGCTGTTGCCCAACCTGGCGCAGTGGGCCAGCGGGCTGATCGACAACGCGTTGAACGCGGCCGGGACGTCGGCCGCCAAGGTCGGCATGGACGCCCTCGGCGGTGCCGGGGTGGTCTACGACGGGCTGCAGACCCTTGGCGAGGGCGCGATCCTGGTCGGCCTGCTGCTGGGCACCATGGTGACGTTCATCTTGGAGAAGAAGTTCCGCTACGCGGCGCTGGCGTCGGTGGTGGCTGCCGCACTGTCGTTCATCGGGCTGATCCACGCACCCGAGATCGCGTGGGCCGCCAATCCCCAAGTGGCACTGGGCTATTTGTTCTTCGGGGTGGTGTGTCTGCTGTATTCGCTACTGCCCGGGGCCAAGGAGCCGGTCACGGTCGACGAATCCGATATCGTCGCCGGGCACTAGTCGGCGAGGAACGGCACCTCGGCACCGTCGGCGAGGACGATGTAGAGCCGCCGCCACGGATCATCGTCGACCAGGCGCCATTGGTGACCGGAGCCGGCGGTGTCCTCGGCCAGCAGCACATCGCCCGGGGCGAGGGTGAACTCCTCGCCGTCGCGGGTGGTGAATACCAGCGTCCCGGCGAGGGTGACGACGAGCTGGCGGACGGGCGCGGTGTGCCAGGCCAGAGTTCCACCGGTGGCCGTTTCCTCCGCCGTCACCCGGGTCGACGCCATCGCGGCCGACACCAGATCGTCATTGCGGCCCGGCGACAGGTCGAGGCGGCCGATCTGGACGTGGGACTGTTGGTCGGCTCCGGTGAGCAAGCGCACGCAGCGAATCACTTCGCCCCCTTTCGTTCTGGTCGGTTGCAACGCTATCCGCCCCTGCCGCGCTGTCCTAGGGTGAGCAGCATGGCGGTTCTGCTCGGCGACACCGAGCCGTATTACGACCTCGGGGACTTTCACCGGCCCGTCGACACCTCGTCGTCCCAGGCGCAGGTGTGGTTCGACCGCGGCCTGGTGTGGGCGTACGCCTTCAACCATGAAGAGGCGATCACCTGCTTCGAGCGTGCCCTGGCCCTCGACGCCGACCTCGCGATCGCCCGGTGGGGCATTGCGTATGCGATCGGGCCGAATTACAACAAAGGTTGGGAGGCCTTCGACGCCGTCGACCTGGCCGCCTCGCTGGCCCGGGCCCGAATGGAGCTGGAGCTGGCCGCCAAGAGCCGGGGCAGCGTCGTCGAGCACGCCTTGATCGCGGCGCTGGCCGCCCGGTTTCCCACCGACAACCCCGATGACGCCGAGGCCCTGGCCGCCGGGCACGTCGCCTACGCCGACGCCATGGCCGAGTTGGTGCGGGCGTATCCCGACGATGTCGACGTGCTGGCGCTGGCCGCCGACGCTCTGGTGAATGTCACGGCATGGGCGTTGTGGGACACCGCAACCGGCGAGCCGGCCCCCGGATCGCGGGTGGTGCAGGCCAAGGAACTCCTCGACGCCGCCTTGCGCACCGAGGCGGGCCGGGCCCATCCCGGTGTGCTGCACCTCTACATCCACGCGATGGAGATGTCCGCACATCCCGAGGACGCGCTGCCGGCCGCCGACCTGCTGCGCGGCCTGGTTCCCGACGCCGGTCACCTGCAGCACATGCCGTCGCACATCGACGTGCTGTGCGGCAATTACCGAGATTCGGTGCTGGCGAACCAGTCTGCGGTCACCGCCGACCGGCGCTTCGTGGCGCATGCCGGACCGCTCAACTTCTACTCGCTCTACCGCGCGCACGACCTGCATTTCATCGTCTACTCGGCGATGTTCGCGGGCCAGTCCCAGATCGCGCTACAGGCCGCTGACGAGCTCTCCGGGCAGTTGACCGCCGAGTTGCTGTCGATCGAGTCTCCGCCGATGGCCGACTGGCTGGAAGCATTCGTCCCGCTGCGGGTGCACGTGCTGATCCGGTTCGGCCGATGGGACGAGTTGATTGCCGAGCCGCTTCCTTCCGATCCCGAATTATATTGCACCACAACGGCAACCATTCACTATGGACGTGGTGTCGCGCACGCGGCCAAGGGGCAGCTGGTCCAGGCCGTCGCCGAACGCGAGGCGTTCGCGGCCGCGTATGCCCGCGTGCCGGAGTCGCGCTATCTGTTCAACAACACCAGCCGCGACATCCTCGCCGTTGCCGCCGCCATGCTCGACGGTGAAATTGCCTATCGGCAGGGTGATTTCGAGGTGGCCTTCGATCATCTCCGGCGAGCGATCGCCCTGGATGACGCGCTGCCCTACGACGAACCCTGGGGCTGGATGCAGCCCACCCGGCACGCCTACGGCGCGCTGCTACTTGAGCAGGGTCGGGTCGCAGACGCCGCCGCGGTATATGCCGCCGACCTCGGTCTGGACCCGACGCTGAGCCGGCCCTGCCAACACCCGGGCAACGTGTGGAGCCTGCACGGTTACCACGAGTGCCTGCAACGGCTGGGCCGTGTGGGTGAGGCGTTGATCATCGGCCGCCAGCTCGAGCTGGCGAAAGCCCGCGCCGACGTCCCGATCCTGGCGTCGTGCCTGTGCCGGCTCGAGGTTCTCAGCGAAGACTGTTGCCACTGAGGCAGTAATCTCGGTGGGTGCACGACGGCCTCGAACCTCCCTCGCCGGTCCTGCCGACCCGGCGCGGCTGGCCCGGCAGGGTCGTGCATTTCATCGGCAGCGCGCCGATCACCTTCGGCTGGCTGGCGGTGCTGTTCCTCACAACCATCGCCCAGCACCTGCTGCCGCGCTGGCACCTGCTCGAGCTACTGCGCAAAGACTCCACCAACCTCCACCACCTGGCCTCCGACCCCATCCGGGTGCTGATCACCAGCCTGCTGTGGCTCGACGGCGCGGCGTGGTGGCCGTATCTGGTGATGTTCTGCCTCTTCCTGGCGCCGGCGGAGCGCTGGCTGGGCCACCTGCGGTTCGTGATCGCCGGGCTGATCGCCCACATCGTGGCGACCTACGCCAGTGAGGGATACCTGTACTGGCAGATCCAGGAGGCGCTGATCTCGCCGCGCTATCTCAACGCCCGCGACATCGGCGTGAGCTATTTCGCCGTCGGCATCGTCGGCCTGTTGACCTATCACATCGCGCGACCGTGGCGCTGGCTGTACGTATTCGTCGCGCTCGCCTACTGCATCGGGGTCGTGGTGATCACCCCCACGTTCACACCGGTGGGGCACCTGGTTGCTCTGATCGTCGGATTCGCCAGCTACCCGCTGGCCCGCGGCCGTCCCGGCTCCCCGGTGGATCCGCAGCGGTTGCTGGACCTTTGGCGGTTCCGGCATCCACCGACACCGGTTGCGTAAGGTGAGACAGCGTGGCACTCGACGACGAGGACATCCGGCGGCTCGGCCGCTGCGTCGAGCTCGCCCGCACCGCACTCGACGCCGGTGACGAGCCGTTCGGCTCGATCCTGGTCGACGCCGACGGCGCGGTGCTGTTCGAGGATCACAATCACGTGGCCGGCGGGGACGCCACCGCGCATCCGGAGCTGGCAATCGCGCAGTGGTCGGTGATCCACCTCTCCCCCGCCGAGCGGGCTCGCGCCACCGTCTACACCTCCGGTGAACACTGCCCGATGTGCGCGGCCGCGCACGCCTGGGTTGGCTTGGGGCGCATCGTGTTTGCGGTCGCCGGCGGTCAGTTGGCACAGTGGCTGTCCGACTGGAAGGCGCCGTTGCCGCCGGTGGCCAGCCTGCCGATCACCGCAGTAGCCCCGTATGTGACCGTCGACGGCCCGGCCCCCGAGTACCAGGACGAGATGATGACCCTGTACGCCGCGAAGTTCGCGCCATGAGCGACTGGGTGCGCCACGCGATCTGGTGGCATGTCTATCCGCTCGGATTCGTCGGTGCCTTCCCCGCCTCCGAACCTCCCGGCGCGGGAGAGCACCGACTACGCCGGATCGTCGACTGGCTCGACCATGCGGTCGAACTGGGCACCTCGGGAATCGCGCTCGGCCCGGTCTTCGCCTCCCGCACCCACGGGTACGACACGACCGACCACTACCGCATCGACCCCCGGCTGGGTGACGACGGCGACTTCGATCACCTTGTCGCCGAAGCGCACCGGCGCGGATTGCGGGTGCTGCTCGACGGTGTGTTCAACCATGTCGGAACGGAATTCGAGCGCTATCGGCGTGCCGTCGAGGGCACCGACCCGGACGCTCAAGCGTGGTTCCGAGGGCGCCCCGGCCACTTCCACACCTTCGAAGGCCACAGCGAACTCGTCACCCTGAACCACGAGAGCCCAGCCGTCGTCGACTATGTCATCGACGTGATGAAACATTGGCTGAGCCGGGGCGCCGACGGCTGGCGGCTCGACGCGGCCTACGCCGTGCCGGAATCGTTCTGGGCCCGAGTGCTCCCCCGCGTCCGCGAGGCCCATCCCGACGCATGGTTCGTCGCCGAGGTGATCCACGGCGACTACGCCGCATTCGTCGACGGCTCCGGCGTCGACTCGGTGACCCAGTACGAACTGTGGAAGGCGATCTGGAGCAGCCTCAACGACGGCAACTTCCACGAGCTGGACTGGGCGCTGCAGCGCCACAACGACTTTCTGTACCGCTTCGCGCCACTGACATTCGTCGGCAACCACGACGTCACCCGCATCGCGAGCAGGCTGGAGCGCCCCGAGCAGGTGGCACATGCGCTGGTGCTGCTGTTCACCACCGGCGGAGTTCCCACTGTCTACGCCGGTGACGAACTCGGCTATCGCGGGGTCAAGGAAGACCGGGCCGGCGGCGACGACGCCGTGCGGCCCGAATTCGGCACGCCGCCGGTTCCGTTGGACGCCGCCGGACGCGAGACCCTGAACCTGCACCAGTACCTGATCGGCCTGCGCCGGCGGAACCCGTGGTTACACGAAGCGAAAACCACAGCGTTGCAAGTCGACAACCGCGGCTATGCCTACGAAACCCGTAATGGCGACGACGCACTGATCGTCGCGCTCAACATCGACGACGCGTCGATGCCGCTGCCGGTGGCCACGCTGACCGGCGGGCAGGCCCAGTTGGTGGGTGGGACGGCGGCGCCACCGGAAGACGTCGTCAGTGACGTGGTGGTCCCGCCGCAGGGCTGGCTGGTGCTCCGCCCGCTATAGCAACTCCAGCGTCCGGGCGTCCTGCTCCCCGCCGTAGAACTTGTCAAGCAAGGCGAGGAAGTCGGCGTTGTCTTCGCTCGCGTGGGCGAACAGCGTCATCGATGAGCGCACCTTCAGATTGTCGGGCCAGCCGAAGATGTCGTCGACCGAGCGACCCTCGACCGCCGTGACCAACCGGGCACACTCATGCAACCGTGTCCCGAGCACTGGGTGCGCCAGGTAGGCCTGCGCCTCGGCCAGCGAGCCGATACCGAAAAGCTTTGCTGTTGAGCTACTTCCGAGCGCGGCAAGCTGAGGGAAGATGAACCAGATCCAGTGACTACGCTTGGCACCGGCCCGCAGCTCGGCAAGCACCCGGTCGTAGGCGCGGTCCTGAGCATCGACGAAGCGCTGAAGATCGAACGGGTCCATGCCTGAACTCTACCGTTGCTTTCGTGTGACCTTTCCGTTATTGAACCGAGGTCAAAGCCGTTGCTGTGCTGAGGATCTGCGAGTCCAGCGCGTCTCCTGATCGTTAGCGAACCGCGACTTGGCGCACCGCGGCGCGTACCGAAGCCGAGCTGCCGCGCGTGATTAGCTACCGGCACACAGCTCACCTCCGGCTGTGAAACACGTACGAAAGGTGATGGTTTCCGTCATGAAGATCGTCGATAAGTTGCGAGGCACATGGTTGCGCCGCGTGGCCGCAACCTTTGTGGCCGCACTAGCTCTGCCCGGCCTGATTGGTGTCGTCGGCGGGTCGGCGACCGCGGCCGCCTTCTCCAAGCCCGGACTCCCCGTGCTCTACCTCGATGTCCCGTCCGCCGCGATGGGACGCAATATCCGTATCCAATTCCAGGGCGGTGGCCCGCACGCGGTGTACCTGCTCGACGGCCTGCGCGCGCAGGACGACTACAACGGCTGGGACATCAACACCCCGGCGTTCGAGTGGCTGTACGGCTCCGGTCTGTCGACCGTCATGCCGGTCGGTGGGCAGTCCAGCTTCTACACCGACTGGTACCAGCCGTCGCAGGGCAATGGGCAGAACTACACCTACAAGTGGGAAACGTTCATGACCCAGGAGCTGCCGGCCTACCTGTCGGCCAACTACGGGGTCAACCCGAACGGCAACGCCGTCGTCGGCCTGTCGATGGCCGGTAGCGCATCGCTGACCTACTCGATCTATTACCCGCAGAAGTACGTCTACGCCGCTTCACTGTCGGGCTTCCTGAACCCCTCCGAGGGCTGGTGGCCGATGCTGATCGGTCTGGCGATGAACGACGCGGGCGGGTTCAACGCGCAGAGCATGTGGGGACCGTCGTCTGACCCGGCGTGGCGGCGCAACGACCCCATGGTCAACATCAACCAGCTGGTCGCCAACAACACCCGGGTCTGGATCTACTGCGGCACCGGTACGCCGTCGGAGCTGGACACCTCCGGTGGCGGCGGCAATCTGATGGCCGCTCAGTTCCTCGAAGGCTTCACGTTGCGGACCAACAAGACCTTCATGGACAACTACCTCGCGGCTGGTGGACGCAACGGCGTGTTCAACTTCCCCGCGAACGGCACGCACAGCTGGGGCTACTGGGGACAGCAGCTGCAGCAGATGATTCCGGACATGCAGCGGGTACTGGGAGCCACTCCCTCCGCTGGGTGATCCACCCCGAACAACAGCGAGCCTGTCGCCATCCCCCGGCGGCAGGCTCGCTGCTTTGTCGGCAGCGGACCCGGGGAACAAACTGGAACCGGTCAAGGTTGAGTCGGTCAGACTGAACTTTGGAGGATTGATGGCTGAAGCCAAATCTGTGCCGGTGTTGTTTGTCAGCGATCCGATCGTGCTGCCCGGGATGGTGGTGCCGATCACGCTTGACGACGCTGCCCGCGCGGCCGTCGATGCGGCTCGCTCGAGCGAATCCGGCAAGTTACTGATTGCCCCCCGACTGGACGATCGTTATCCGTCGTACGGCGTGCTGGCATCGATCGTGCAGGTGGGCCGGATTGCCGGTAGCACTGCCGCGGTCGTGCGTGGCGAAACCCGGGCGCACATCGGTGCCGGAACCACCGGACCCGGCGCGGCGCTGTGGGTAGAAGTCACCGAGGTCGCCGAGCCCGAGCCGACCGAGGACACCAAGGCGCTGGCCGCCGAGTACAAGAAGCTGCTGCTGGCGCTGCTACAACGCCGGGAAGCCTGGCAGCTGGTCGACGCCGTCAACCAGCTCACCGATCCGTCGGCGCTGGCCGACACCGCCGGCTACGCGTCGTATCTGTCGGACGTCCAGAAGCGCCAGCTGCTGGAGACCGAGAACGTCGACGCTCGCCTGCAGGTGCTGATCGACTGGACGGCCGAGCACCTCGCCGAGGTGGAGGTCAGCGACAAGATCTCCCAGGACGTGCGCGAGGGCATGGAGAAGACGCAGAAGGAGTTCCTGCTGCGTCAGCAGCTCAACGCGATTCGCAAGGAGCTGGGCGAAGGCGAACCCGACGGATCAGATGACTACCGTGGCCGCATCGAGGCAGCCGATCTGCCCGAGAAAGTCCGCGAGGCAGCGCTGCGGGAGGTCGGCAAGCTGGAACGCTCCAGCGAGCAGAGCCCCGAGGGCGGCTGGATCCGGACTTGGCTGGACACCGTCCTGGACCTGCCGTGGAACACCCGCACCTCCGACTCGACCGACCTCAGAGCGGCCCGGGACATCTTGGACGCCGACCACCACGGGCTGGACGACGTCAAGGACCGCATCGTCGAGTACTTGGCCGTGCGCACTCGTCGGGCCCAGCGTGGCCTGCAGGTCGTCGGCGGTCGCGGCTCGGGTGCCGTGATGGTGCTGGCCGGCCCTCCCGGTGTCGGCAAGACATCGCTGGGTGAAAGTGTGGCAAGGGCCTTGGGCCGCAAGTTCGTTCGCGTCGCCCTCGGTGGCGTGCGCGACGAGGCGGAGATCCGCGGCCACCGTCGCACCTACGTCGGCGCGTTGCCCGGCCGTATCGTCCGCGCGATCGGCGAGGCCGGTTCGATGAACCCGGTCGTGCTGCTCGACGAGATCGATAAGGTCGGCTCGGACTACCGCGGCGACCCATCGGCCGCCCTGTTGGAGGTCCTGGATCCGGCGCAGAACCACACGTTCCGCGACCACTACCTGGACCTGGATCTCGACCTGTCGGACGTGGTGTTCCTGGCGACTGCCAACGTGATCGAGAACATCCCGTCGGCACTGCTGGACCGCATGGAGCTGGTGCAGATCGACGGCTATACCGAGGACGACAAGGTGGCCATCGCCCGCGACTACCTGCTGCCCCGGCAGCGCGACCGCGCGGCGCTGACCCCCGAGGAGGTCACGGTCACCGATGATGCGCTGCGCAAGATCGCGGCGGACTACACCCGCGAACCGGGTGTGCGGCAGTTCGAGCGACTGTTGGCCAAGGCACTGCGCAAGGCGACCACGAAGCTGGCCGACGACCCTTCGCCGTTGACCATCGACGAACCCGATTTGGTTGGCTACCTTGGCCGTCCGCGGTTCACGCCGGAATCGGCGGAACGCACCGCCGTGCCGGGAGTGGCGACCGGGCTGGCCGTGACGGGCCTGGGCGGCGATGTGCTCTACATCGAGGCCGGGTCTACCGAAGGCGAGCCGAGCCTGCAGTTGACCGGCCAACTGGGCGACGTGATGAAGGAATCGGCGCAGATCGCGCTGTCCTACGTCCGTAGCCATGCCGAGCAGCTCGGCGTGGATCCCGCGGCGCTGAACCGCAAGATCCACGTGCACGTGCCTGCGGGCGCGGTGCCCAAGGACGGTCCATCCGCCGGTGTGACGATGGTGACCGCGCTGGTCTCGATGGCCACCGGCAGGCAGGTCCGCTCGGATGTCGGGATGACCGGTGAGGTCACCCTGAACGGCCGGGTGCTGCCGATCGGCGGTGTCAAACAGAAGTTGCTGGCCGCGGGGCGTGCCGGGCTGTCAACGGTTTTCATCCCGCAACGCAACGAGGCCGACCTGGACGACGTCCCGGCCGAGGTGCTGGAGGCGCTGACGGTGAAGCCGATGACCGACGTCGCCGACATCGTGGCCCAGGCGCTGGAGCCGGCGGCCGAGGCAGCCACGGCTGCGGCCTGACCGGCTTAGAAGCACACAAAGTCGCACTGGTCCTTGAGGATCGGTGCGACTTTGTGTGTGCTGTTCGGTATGGCCTACGACGAAGATCTGGCGAACCGCCTACGGGAACTGGTCGCCGGCGAACGCGGCGTCGAAGAGAAGCGGATGTTCGGTGGTCTGGCGTTCCTGATCAACGGCAACATGGCCGTCGCCGCCAGCGGGCAGGGTGGCCTGATGGTGCGCGTGCCGCCCGCCGACACCGCCGAACTGCTGACCCGCGAACACACCGAACCCATGGTGATGGCAGGGCGGGAAACCCGCGGCTGGATCCGGGTGGCCGGCGACGGGGTGCGCACCAAGCGTCAGCTCCAGAGCTGGGTGACCCGCGGCGTCACCTATGCGAAATCACTGCCCGCGAAGTGACGCCGGAATAAACCACCGTGCGTCGTGATTGTCGCCTGCATGACCCGTCCCGTGCGCGTTGCCGTTCAGATCCAGCCAGCAGACACCCCTGACTACGCCACCTGGCGCCAGGCCGTCCTGCGTGCCGAGGAGATCGGCGTCGACGTCATCTTCGGCTACGACCATTTCCACGCCCCGTTCATCGACTCGATCGTCGACGCCAAGCCGATCCTGGCCGAGGTACAGCCCGATGTGAACAACTTCGAGGGCTGGACCGCGCTGGCGTCCTGGGGCGAGATCACCACGCGCGCTGAGCTGGGGTTGCTGGTGTCGGGGATGGGCTACCGCAATCCGGACCTGCTCGCGGATATGGCACGCACCGTCGACCACATCAATGGCGGCCGAACGATCCTCGGCGTCGGTGCCGGTTGGTACGAAAAGGACTACACCACTTATGGTTTCGACTTCGGAACAGTAAAGTCCCGGGCCGACGCCTTCGATGAGGGGCTGCTGCGCATCGAGCGCCGGTTCGCGCAGTTGCATCCGGCGCCGCTGCGCAAGATCCCGATCCTCATCGGTGGATCCGGCCCCAAGCGCACACTGCCCGCCGTCGCGCGACATGCCGACATCTGGCACACCTTCCTGCCCATCGACTCCTACCGGGAGGCCAGTGCCCGCGTCGCCGAGCTGGCCGCCGGATTCGGGCGTGCTGACGGCGATATCGAGCGGTCGACATTCTGGACCAATCCGAAGTCGGCGGACGACTACCTGGCCGCCGGGGCAACGTTGTTCCACACCGAGGTCCGCGCGTCCGAAGGCAAGTACGACCTCAGCACGGCCGAGAGGATGATCGACTGGCGCGACACGAGGCGCTGAAAGCTGTTACGCCGAAGTGACGCTTCGTTTCGTCGACCCACTAGGCGGGTATCGCCTGGCAGATGGACGATTCGGAAGCCAGGCGGCTCATACAGCGGTTGCGCCAGCACGCGGGCCGGACCTACGCCGCTGAAGCAGGAATCACCCTGCGGGACACTCCGATGCCGCTGTTCCAGCTGATGGTGCTGTGCATGCTGGCCAGCAAGCCGATCGACGCCTCGATCGCGATGCATGCCGCGAGGGAGTTGTTCCGCGCCGGACTGCGCACTCCCCGCGCGGTGCTCTCGGCCAACCGGCAGACGATGATCGACGCGTTCGCCCGGGCGCACTATGTGCGCTACGACGAGAGTTCGGCCTCCCGGCTGACCGAGCTCGCCACCCGGATCAACGACGATTACCGCAACGACCTGCGCACTCTGGCCCGGGTCAGCAAGCCCGATGTGCGGACCGCCAAGCAGCTGATCAAGCAGTTCACCGGTATCGGCGACACCGGCTCGGACATCTTCCTGCGCGAGGTCCAGGACGTCTGGCCGTGGGTACGGCCCTACTTCGACAAGCGCGCCCTGGACAGCGCCGAGCAGCTCGGACTGCCCCGCGATCCCGACAAGCTGGCCAGCCTCACCGGCCGGGTGATCGCACCGCTGGCCGCGGCGCTGGTGCGAGTTTCCCTGGACGACGACGTGCGGCAGCGCATCGCCGGCTGACAATTGACCGTCCGAATCGGCACTTCGGGGTGGTCCTACGACCACTGGGACTCAGTGCTGTACCGCCCGGGTCTGCCGGTGGCCAAACGACTGGCCCGCTACGTCGAAGTCTTCGACACCGTCGAACTCAACGCCAGCTTTTACCGCTGGCCCAAGGACGCCACCTTCGAAGGCTGGCGCACCAGGCTGCCCGACGGGTTCACGATGACGGTCAAAGTGCACCGCGGACTGAGCCACTACCGCCGGCTCAACAATCCGGAACCGTGGATCGATCGCCTCGAACGCTGCCAGCGGGCGCTGGGTGACAAGCGCGAGGCGGTGCTGGTTCAGCTGCATCCCGACCTCGAACGCGACGACGCCCGGCTGGAGCACTTCCTGGCGCTCATCCCCGACTGGGTGCGGGTGGCGCTGGAGATGCGCCACCCGACCTGGGACGACCCTGCGGTCTACGAGATCCTCGAGCGCTACCGTGCCGCGTACGTCGTCATCAGCGGGCCGGGGATGCCGTGTGTGCTGCGCGCGACCACCGACCTGGTCTACGTGCGGATGCACGGGCCCGACACCGCCCCTATCTATGCGGGCGACTACACCGAGGACGACCTGCGCTGGTGGACCGACCGGATCCAGGAATGGCTGGACCAGGACCGGCGGGTGCTGGTCTACTTCAACAACGACGGGCAGGGCCACGCGGTGCGTAATGCGTTGCGACTGCGCGAATTACTCGGCAGGTGACTCGAGAAGCCGCTTTCGCGCCGTGGCGAACTCGGCATCGGTGAGGTCGCCGCGATCGCGCATGGTCTTCAGCGTCTGCAAGCGTTCGGCCACCTCGCGCGGCAGGTCTTCCGGTTGCGGCGCGGCGCGGACGATGGGCTCGTCCTCGATGAGCTCGATGAGGTCCGGGCGGGCCGGATCAATGCGTACCGCGACCCGGTCATCGGCCTCAGGCAGCTCACCCAGGGTGAACGTCGCGGTGACGCGGGCCTCGTAAGGCGCTGTGCCATCGGGCCTTTCGACGCGCAGCCGCAGCACGCGGCGACTGGCATCCTTGTTGACCACGACGTTGAATGTCGGCCTGATGACCTCGAGCACGACGCCGCTGGCCGCCACCCCGGCGCTGCGCAACTGGTCCACCCGGGACACCTCGACAATCAGCCACGCCGCATAGCCGACGACGACCGCGGTCCACAGCACCGGCCACCACACCGACAACGGGGTGGTCCAGTCGGCAGCCCACGGCACTATCGAGGCGATTACCCAGCCCAGCACCGCCGGACGTGGCGACCGGCGGGAGATCGCCAGGAACACAATGAACTGCGCAATGTAACCGCCGAGCCAGACAGCGAGTACCCCGCCCTTGGCGGAGGTGGCACCGGCGTGGTCGAGCAGCCGGGTGGCGATCAACGCCGGTGCGACGATCAGCGCCCACCACAGCACTGAAAGTGTCGCTATCGTCCGCCACATCACCGGGCCACGGTATACCGCGTCAGGCTCCTATCACGTCGCAGGCAGCTGCGAGAACGGTGACCACCCCTGCCGAACCGTCGACACGCACCCGCATGCCGGTACACAACCGCGCGGGGATGCCGGCCACCACCGGGACATGCAGCCTCGGCTCACCGAACACGATGCCCTCGCCGGCGAGAACGGCGGCCGGGGTGCCCAGCAGCGCCACCGCCTCGATGTCGGCTCCTGCGACCACCGCGATGTCGTCAGCGGTCAGGTCGGCGTCAGCGGCCGAGTCGACCATCCGAACCGTGCCCTCCGCGACACCGGGGAACAGACCGGTGCCGTGCAGTTCCTCCTCGACCTGAGCGGTGGCTCCAGCGTCGACCGGCGTCCATGCCGTGTCGATGACCGCGGGCAGCCGGATCGCCTGCAGCCGCTCGCGTTCGGCGATACGGCGTTTGATGCGCAGCCGGGTGTCGGCGGGCACGGCCAAGGCCTCCTCGACGGTCAGTTGGAAGATGTCGTCGAGCCCGGCGATCTTGTCGTCGGCCACCAGCCGGCGGCCCAATTCCCGTACCGCAAGCCGGAGCTGGTTGGTGAACCGCAAAGTCGTGTCGTACGCCGCGACCCGGCTGGCGTGTGCGCCGGGCAGCGGCGGGTCCTCGGGAGAGCCTGAGCCGGGCACCCTGGTGACCGCGGCCAACAATGCGTCGGGCCGATCGCCGAGCACGGACGTGGCGAGTTCGACGCTGCCCGGCCCGCGATGCCCGATGTGAGCCAGTGCCGCCTCGAACGCGTTCGCCAGCATCGGCGCCCCGGTGCGCACCGCCGCCATGTCACCGGCCTCCAGAGCCGCGCGGGCATACGGATGTGCACGCAGTACGCGCGCGAGCGAGTCGACGCCGTCGCGAATGCCGACCGGCTGATCCGCCCCGTCCAGGTGCGTCGGAGCCACCTCGGCGAGCAGGACCGCCAACGCCGTCAGTTGCCAGCCTTCGTGAATTCGACTGCACAGCAGACGTATTCGTGCATCCAGCTGAGCATCTCGCAGCAGTCCGAGCTTGGCGACATCACGGCGCTCGGCGTCGGCAGCCTCACGGTATGCCCGCAGATGCCGGTTGTACATGCGGGCCGACGGGACCAGGCGGGTCGTGAACAGCCCGCCGGTGACCGCGGCGAGCAGGCCGGGACCTGGCGACCGGGGCGTCGGTGGCGGCGCGCAGCCGTCGCGACAGGGCGACCGCCCGGCCTGGCAGCCGCGGCTCGGCCGCCGCGAGAGCCGATGCGCCGAGGTAGATCCGATGGCCGAACGACGCGACCAGCCGGCTCGCCCATTCGTCGGCGACCGGCCCGCGGAGGTCCAGCAGCCGCGACAGGGATCGCCCGGCCAGCCGCAGCCCGGTCAGGTGCAGATCCAGCGACATCGGGGTCAGCGGGCCCGCGGAGGTGTCACCCAGGGGACTGGCGACGAACAGCGGAAAACGCTGATCGATCCGGTCGTCGAATTCACCGTCGGCGCCCTCGGATGCGGCGACGTTGCCCACCGCCCGTGGGACAGCGTTGACCGGCAACGGGATTCGGCCCGCAATCGCGACCGCACCGGCCGGGCCGACCCTGCGGCCCTGCAGCCCGCGTACGGTGTCGATCACGGCATCGCTTGCACCCCAGCCACATTCGAAGTCCCACTCGGTGCGCAGCGGGTCGAGAGCCAGCGGCGGGCACAACTGCGGCCAGCCCGGCACTCCCCGCACCCTTGGCCGGGGGTCCACTCCGGCGAGGAGCCTGCTTGCGGAGACCACGCTGGTCGTGTCGGCCCCGCCCAGGTCGACGACCCCGGTGCGGTCGGAACCCACGGCGCGAACCAGGAACCGGATGAGGTCGTCGATGTGCAGCACATGCACCGGCCCGGGCGCGTCGGCGTCCAGCAGCGCCGCGACCGAGCGGCACACCAGCGCGTCGGCTTGCCGACCCATCGGTGCGGCGATGCGAACCACCAGGCTCGGCGCCCAGCCGGTGCTGACCAGATCCTCGGCCTGCTGCCAGCCGCGCGGAGCCAGCAGGGACAACGACGGAAACACAATCCGCGCACCGCCGCGGGCGGCGGCGTCGCACACGAAGGCGACGTCCGCGGAGCATGGGACGAGGCGGCTTTCATCCGGCAGGTGAACCACCACGTCGACCAGCTCGGCCAACCGGTACAGAACCGGATGGCTCAGGGCTGCGCCGACGAAATCCACACCGGGATCGAGGTCGTGGTGCGGGCGCTCGGCGACGCCGTACACATCATGACCGGCCGCGAGCAGGCTCCGGGCGAGGGCGCGGCCGAGTTCTCCGGTGACCTCCGTGAGCAAGATCCGCATGCCACGCCCCTAGTTCCCCCGTCGTGCTCCCGACGAGAATACGCAGGTCGCGACGAAAAAATCGACCTTTCGACCGCGCGAGGAACAAGATCAGGAGAGGCTGGCCCGGCCGTCGGCGTGCACCCTGACCTTGGCGCCGGCGATGTCTTCGGCCACGGTGACCGCCGCCGCGGCGGCGTCGTCGATGACGGCCATCGCGCGTGCGTCGTCCGGGGTCCGCACCGCCAGGAACGCCTTCTCCGGACGTCCGTCGCGGTCGAATGGCGTGGTCCAGGACTCGACCGTGCCCTCGCCGTCATACTCCACCACCGCCGTGCGGGTGGGTTCGCGGTCGACCTCGGGCTGGACGTCTTCCCAGCGGAAGGCGGCCGGCGGTGGGGTGGCGCTGTAGACGCCGAAGCTGTGCTTGGTGAGGAAGCCGCCGTTGGCGGTGATGAGGCCGAACGCGGCCGGATCGGCCCGCAGCAGGCCGGCCATGGTGGCGATCGAGTGCATGACGTAGTTGTTCCAGGGGCCGCCGGCGAAGGTCAGCCCGCCGGTCACGGTCAACGGCCGCTGCGGGTCGTCGGTGGACAGGCCGAGCTCGTTGGCGGCTACCTGCACGGCCGACGGGAAGCACGAGTAGACGTCGATGTGCGCCAGGTCGTCGACGCCGACACCGGCCAGTTCGAGCGCGCGGCGCCCGGCGATGCGGATGGCCGGTGAGCGGTGCAGCTCGTGGCGTTCGGCCACCGCGTAGGTGTCGTGCGAGTCGGTGCCGGCGTAGGGAAAGACCCACTGATCGCGCGGGATCTCCAACTCGGTGGCCTTTTCCGCCGAGCAGAGGATGACGACGGCGGCCTGGTTGACCATGTTGTTGGAATTCATCAGCTTCGGATACGGCCAGCTGATCATTCGGTTGTCCGGGCCTGCCTGGCCTATCTCCTCGGCGGTGCGCGGCTCGCGGTTCCAGGCGTGCGGATTGTCCGCGGCGACCGCGCTGAATCGGGCCCACAGCTCGGCGATGCGGCGTTGATGGTCGTCGACGCTCTCGCCGCCCGCGATCCGCAGCGCCTGCTCGAAGAGCGGATAGACGTGCGACGGCAGCAGCAGCCCGATGCGCTCCTCGGCGGGGCTGGACATCGGGACCTCGTCCTCAGCGCCCGGGGGAACCGCGACGTCCTCACCCTGTCGGATCCAGTCAGGCTTGATTTCCTTGCCCTGCATGCGTTTCCGGTTACGCCAGGTTTCTCCCCCGGCCAGCAGCACGACATCGGCGCGGCCTTGTTGGATGTCCAGGCACGCCTGGTTCACCAGCGATTGCGGGGTGTTGCCCCCGACCCCGGTGTAATACGTCGACGGATTATCGGCACCGATCCGCCGGCCGAGCAGCAACCCGGGATCGCGGTAGCGCCACGACAACAGGTTGACCACCCGGACGGCGTCGACGGCCTGCAGCACCTTCGAATCGGCCGCCTCACGGGCGGCCGCGACCATCAGGTCGACGGGTTCGATCTGCGCGTCGTCGCGCTGATTGACCTGCCCCGCCCCGACCAGTACCGGCGTCCGAGGATCCATCGACGGCCCCTATCTGTAGTCGTGACGGCGTTTGACGCCTGTCAAAACCTAGCATCGGTCGCCCGAGCCGAGATGGCCGGTTCTGGTCGGCGCCGACGACCGTGCCAGGATGGCGCCATGACGGTCGTTCTGGTGCATGGCAATCCGGAAACCGACGTGATCTGGGGCCCGCTGGTCGAGGCGCTCGGTCGCGACGACGTGGTGCGGTTGTCACCACCGGGGTTCGGCGCGCCACTGCCCGACGACTTTCCGGCCACTATGGTGGCCTACCGGGATTGGCTGATGAGCGAGCTGGCGGAGTTCGACGCTCCGGTCGACCTGGTCGGCCACGACTGGGGCGGCGGGCATGTGCTCAACGTCGTCATGAATCGCCCCGAGCTGGTGCGGAGCTGGGCCAGCGACATCGTCGGAGTCATGCATCCCGACTACGTGTGGCACGACATGGCGCAGGTGTGGCAGACGCCCGGCGCCGGAGAAGAAGCCGTCGAGGCGATGATCGGCAGCCCGCTGGACGACCGGGTGGCCCTGCTGACGGGGATGGGCATCTCCGCTGCCGTCGCCACCGAGCTGGCGTTGGCGCAGGAACCCGAGATGGGGCGAGCCATCCTGGCGTTGTACCGCTCGGCCGCGCAGCCCGCGGTTTCCGAGGCGGGCCGGCACCTGGCGAACGCCACCGCGCGCCCCGGCCTGTCACTGCTGGCCACCGAGGACAACTTCGTCGGCACTGCCGAGCAGCGGCGCGCCGCGGCCGAGCAGGCCGGCGCCCGCACCGAGGTACTCGAGGGGCTCGGGCACTGGTGGATGCTGCAGGACCCGGTGCGCGGCGCCAGGGCACTGACCGACTTCTGGGACTCGCTGGACTGACTACGGACGCAACGCCAACCGGATACAGCCACGCCGGCCGTGCAGGATTCGTTTGTGCGCGAGGCGGGTACGCGGAAGGGTCCCCTAACAAGGAAGTGAGGGCCCGCATGGCTGTGGGATCGAGAGTGATTTCAAGGGCCGCTATGACATTCGTCGGCGGCGCCGCAGTGCTGACGCTTGCCGTCGGTTGTGGTACCAGCAATGACAATTCCAAGACGAGCACGACGACTACGACGACGTCGCCTACCTCGTCGGTGGTCGTGACGACCAGTCCGGCCGGCGGTGACACCACCGCGCCGGGCGGCGCGACCGGCACGGCACCCGGCGGCGTGTCCGGCGGCGCGGGACCCGGCGGAGCCACCGGAACGGCTCCCGGTGTCGAGGGGGGCGCCGGACCGGGCGGAGCCAGCGGATCGGCCCCGGGCGTCCAGGGCGGCGCTGGCCCCGGCGGTGCCGGCGGGTCGGCCCCGGGCGTCCAGGGCGGCGCCGGACCGGGCGGTGCCGGCGGTTGCGTCAACGGCGTCGGCTGCCTGGGAACGGGTTAGTACCGGGGAGCTGGTCCCTTGACTATCTGAGTGGCCATCTGTGACGCCAGCACCGCGTCACCGGTGGCCACTCAGTCGTCTGCGGGACCCACCCGATAGATCGACTTGAGCGAGAAGAAGGCGTCCAGCCCTTCCGGGCCCAGCTCCCGGCCGATACCGCTGGCCTTCACCCCGCCGAACGGCGCACGGAAATCAAGCTGGTAGTCGTTGATGCCGATCGTGCCGGTGTGCACAGCGCGGGCCACCTCGACGGCCCGCTCATCGTCGCTCGACCACACCGTGCCGGCGAGACCGAACTCGCTGTCGTTGGCCAGCGCGACGGCTTCGTCGTCGCTGTCGTACGGAATCACTGCCAGCACCGGGCCGAAGATCTCCTCCTGGGCGATCCGGTCCGAGTTGTCGACGTCGGCGAACACCGTCGGCGAGACGAACCAGCCGCGCGGCTGGTCGTCCGGAACCGAGCCGCCGACAACGAGTTTCGCCGAGCTGTTCTTCCCGGATTCGATGTAGCCCAGCACCCGCTCGCGCTGACGAGCACTGACCAGCGGGCCGATGTCGGTCGACTTGTCCAGCGGATCACCGACTTTGAGCTCGCCGACCATGCCGACCAGCGCGTCCAGCACCTCGCCGTAGCGCGACCGCGGCGCCAGTATCCGCGAACTCAGATGGCAGGTCTGGCCGTTGTTGACGAACGACGCGCTGCGCAAGCCCTTGACGGTGGCATCCAGGTCGGCGTCGTCGAGGATGATCGCCGCGGACTTGCCGCCCAGTTCCAGGGTCACCGGGCGCAACAGCCGGCCGCACACCTCGCCGATGGCGCGACCGGCGGCCGTCGAGCCGGTGAACGTGACCTTGTCGACGCTGGGGTGAGCGACCAGGTAGGCGCCCGCGGTCGCCCCGCCGGGAACGATGTTCAACACCCCCGGCGGCAGTCCGGCTTCTTCGGCGGCCTGCGCGAACACCAAGGCGTCCAATGCCGTTTCGGGCGCGGCCTTCAGCACCACCGTGCAACCGGCGGCCAGCGCGGGCGCCAGCTTGAACGCAGCCAGCGCCTGTGGATAGTTCCACGGCACGATCGCGGCCACCACGCCGACGGCCTCTCGGCGCACGATGGTGTGCCCGATCATGCTCGGGCGGATCTCCTCGATGGCAGTGTCAGTGATCAGCTGCGCGTAATAGCGAACCAGGGCCGCGGGGAAGCGGCCATTGGCCCCCCGTGACAACGACATCGGCATGCCGTTCTCCCGGGTCACCAGTTCATCGGTGATCTTGGCGCGTTTGTCGAGGGCTGCGGCAAAGGCATTGAGCAGCTGGGCCCGGTGATCGGGCGAGGCGGACTGCCAGTCCGGCAGCGCCACCCGCGCCGCGGCCACCGCGGCGTCGATCTCCGCCTCGGTGGCGCTGGCGCCGTCGCCCAGCGGCTCCCCCGTCGCCGCTTCGATCACCGGCTGCACCTGGTCGGCACGGCGGAACGATCCGTCGATGAAAATTTCTGCAGCCGTGGTCATCTCATCACTCCTGTGGTCTCAGCGGCGAACAGCACTCCGTCGGTGATCAACTGGTCGATCTCGTCGGCCGTCATGCCAAGCACGTCGCGGCAAACCTGACGGGTGTCGGCGCCGGGCAGCGGCGCGGGGCGCGGTGCGGGTGGGATGTGACGGTAGGGTGCCGGACCGGCCTCGGTGGGCAGCGGGAGTTCGAGCAGCGGATGAACCATGTCGCTGAACACGTTTCGTAACCGCAGCTGCGGGTCGTCGGCGAGTTCGGCCACCCGGTTCATCGGGCCGGCCGGCACTCCGGCGGCCTGCAGCGCCTCGGCGGCCTGCAGCGGTGGGCGGGCCTTCGTCCAATCGGCCAGTTCGGTGTCCCCGATGACGGCGGCGAGCGCCTGGCGGTCGGCGCCAGATCGGATCGACACCACGCACCATTCATCGTCACCGGCGCACGGCAGCACCAGGTGGGTGGCGGGGTCCGGCTCCACGTGCCCGGCGCCGGTCGCCTCGGCGGCCAGTGTGACGTAGAGGGTGTCGAGCTGATTGATCGCCGCCTCGGCCTGCGAGACGTGGATGCGGGCGCCGATTCCGTCGCGCCTGCGGCGGATCAGCCCGGCCAGCGCACCGATCGCACTGATCCGGCCCACGACATGGTCCGGAAAGATCGTCGTCGCATCGTAGAAGGCGTGCCGCGCGGTGGGCGCGGGCGGCTCCTGCGAGGTCCACAGCCGAGTCACCCCGATTGTCGCGCGCACCAGCGGGCCGTATCCCAGCCGCTTGCTCCACGGGCCGGTGTCGCCGAAGGCACTGCTTTCGGCCAGCACGAGACCGGGATTCAACTCACGCAGCCGCTCGTGGGAAAAGCCGAGTGCGGCAAGCGTTCCCGGCTTGAAGTTGGCGAAGACCGCATCGGAGGCGGACACCAGGCGGCTGAACACCTCGGCACCGGCGGCACTGCGCAGCTCCAGACCGAGGCCGAGTTGGTTGCGATGTGCGCGGGCGAACGATTCGCTGATCTGCTGATCTGGACGCTTCTGGCGCAGGCCGTCGGGATAGCCGGCGCTCTCGATCTTGATGACCTCGGCGCCCAGGTCGCCGAACAACCGGCTGAGTTCGCCACCGGCGACGATCACACCGAGATCGAGCACGCGAACGCCCTCCAGCGGGCGCGCGCCCACCGATTGCGTGGCATCGGGTGCGAATTGTGATGTCTGCCAGCGCTCGTCGTTGGCACCGAGTTCAGGCGCGGGTGCGCGGTATCCGGAGTGTCTGCCGTCGACGACCCAGTAGCCGGCCGGCACCCGAGCGCTCACCCCCGGCGCCAGCTCGGTATCGACCAACGCTCCGACCGCGGTGAGGTGCTCGGATTCCAGCGCCTCCGACGGTGTCAGCACCGCGGCAATCGGCACGCCGTGGGCCTGCCCCTCGCTGACCAGCTGGGCCATCGTCTTGTCGGCGAACAACGCGGCCATCAGTTGGCTGAGCTCACCGAAGGCCTTGGTGCGCGCGGCAATCGAGTCGAAGACCGGGTCCCGGAACTGCTCGGGCTCCCCCAGCCACGCCCGCATGCCGTGCCACTGGCGCGGCGCCAGCACACAGATCCGCACATATCCGTCGCGACAGGCGAAGATCGGATAGGAATCCTGATTTCTCGGCCGGCCGCGCCAGCGCTCTCCCGCATTACGCGCGGTCGCGGCCTGACCCTGGGTGCCGAACGGCGGATCGAGGGTCAGCACCACCGCGTCGAATCGGGAGAAATCGATGTAATCGCCTGTCCCACAACGTAACCGGTTGAAGTACCCGACCAGGACCGCCCAGACGGCCTGCACCGCCGCGGTCGTCGACGCGATGCCGTCGGGGGGCAGCACCGGCGGGCCTGTCGTCGGACCGGACCGGGACAACGCAGTGGACATCGCGTAGAGCACCGCGTCGGTGGCCCGCCACGACGCCCGCGGTCCTTGGCTGCCGAAGTCGGTGACCGACATGGCGACCAGTCGCGGGAAGCGGTCGGCCAGTGCGGCGCACGAGGTGCCGAACGCCGCCGCCAATCCGGGTGCCCCGCTGTCGACGACGATGTCGGCACTGCCGGCCAGTTCCATGAACTGCCGCCGGTCGTCCTCGTTCGCCGGATCCAGCACGATGCCGCGCTTGTTGGCGTTGTGCAACGCGAAGGGGATGCTGACACCGTCGAGGGTCGGTCGCGCCTGGCGCGCCGGACTACCGCCGGGCGCTTCGATTTTGATGACATCGGCGCCCAGGTCCGCCAGCAACCGGGCGACCGCGTCGCCGGTCTGTTCGCAAAGATCCAGCACGCGCACGCCGGTGAGCAGGCCGGGAGCGGTCACGAGTCCATCGCCAAGCCGAGCACGTCGGACAGCGTAGTAGTGAACAATCGGTGCCCCGGCGGCACGGTCGCGCCGATGAGGGTTTGATGGGGAGATGGACTCGATAAGCGCAGAGACCATTGACCAACTCGACGGCTGGTGGCGGGCAGCCAACTACCTCTCCGTCGGACAGATCTACCTGCTGGACAACCCGCTGCTGCGGACTCCGCTGTCCCGCGAGGACGTCAAGCCCCGGCTGCTCGGGCACTGGGGCACCACGCCCGGGCTGAACTTCCTCTACGCACACCTCAATCGCGCGATCAAACAGCGCGAGCAGTCGACGGTGTACGTCACCGGACCCGGCCACGGCGGTCCCGGGCTGGTGGCCAACGCCTACCTCGACGGCACCTACACCGAGACGTACCCCGACATCACCCAGGACGTCGAGGGCCTGCGCCGGTTGTTCCGCCAGTTCTCCTTTCCCGGCGGCATCCCCTCGCACGTCGCCCCGGAGACACCCGGCTCGATTCACGAGGGCGGCGAACTCGGTTACGCGCTGTCCCACGCGTACGGCGCGGCGTTCGACAATCCCGATCTGCTGGTGGTCGCGGTGGTCGGTGACGGCGAGGCCGAGACCGGCGCACTGGCGACGAGCTGGCATTCGAACAAATTCGTCAACACCGCGCGCGACGGTGTGGTGCTGCCGATCCTGCATCTCAACGGCTACAAGATCGCCAACCCGACCGTGCTCGCCCGCATCCCCGACGACGAATTACGCAGCCTGATGGCCGGATTCGGCCACGAGCCGTTCTTCTTCGAGGTGCCCGACGACGGTGCGGCCGATCATGCCGACGCCCACCGGCGCTTCGCCGCACTGCTCGACGAGGTGCTGGACCGAATCGCCGAGATCAAGGCCCAGCCAAGCGATGAGCGTCCGGCGTGGCCGATGATCGTGTTCCGCACGCCCAAAGGCTGGACCGGCCCGGCCTTCATCGACGGCAAGAAGACCACCGGGTCGTGGCGGGCGCACCAGGTTCCCCTGGCCAGTGCCCGGGACACCCCGGAACACCTGCAGGTGCTGGCCGACTGGCTGGCGTCGTATCGGGCCGATGAGCTCTTCGACGCCGACGGCAAACTGGACCCGCACATCGCCGCGCTGGCCCCGCACGGCCAGCTGCGGATGAGCGATAACCCGCATACCAATGGCGGCTTGCTGCTCAAGGACCTGCGGCTGCCGGACTTTCGCGCCTTCGGGGTGGACGTGCCCGCCCCGGGCGCCACCGTGGCCGAGGCGACCCGGGTGCTCGGGCAATGGCTGACCGAGGTGATCCGGCTCAACCCCGACAACTTCCGCATCTTCGGGCCCGACGAGACCGCCTCCAACCGGTTGCAGGCGGTATTCGAGGTGACCGACAAGCAGTGGAACGCCGAGTTTTTCGGCCCTGAGGTCGACGAGCATCTGGCCCGGGCGGGCCGGGTGATGGAGATGCTGTCCGAACACCAATGCCAGGGCTGGCTGGAGGGCTACCTGCTGACCGGCAGGCACGGGCTGTTCAACTGCTACGAGGCCTTCATCCACATCGTCGACTCGATGGTCAACCAGCACGCCAAGTGGCTGAAGGTCACCAACCACATCCCGTGGCGCCGCCCGATCGCCAGCCTCAATTACCTTCTGTCCAGCCATGTTTGGCGCCAGGATCACAACGGCTTTTCCCATCAGGATCCCGGTTTCATCGACCACGTCGTCAACAAGCGAGCCGAGGTGGTGCGGGTCTACCTGCCACCGGACGCCAACACCCTGCTCTCGACCTACGATCACTGCCTACGGTCGCGCCAGTACGTCAACGTCGTCGTTGCCGGCAAGCAGCCGCACCCCAACTTCCTCACCATGGCAGAGGCGATCGCGCACTGCACCCGCGGTCTGGGCATCTGGGAATGGGCAGGCAGCGAGACCGTCGGAGAAGACCCCGATGTGGTCATGGCGGCCGCGGGTGACGTGCCGACGCTGGAGGCCCTCGCCGCCGTCGACCTGTTGCGCCAACACCTGCCGGACTTGCGAGTACGGTTCGTCAACGTCGTGGACCTCATGCGGCTACAGGACGACACCGAACATCCGCACGGCCTGTCCGGCCGGGCGTTCGACGGGATCTTCACCGCGGACAAGCCGGTCATCTTCGCCTACCACGGCTACCCCTGGCTGATCCACCGGCTGACCTACCGTCGCAGCAACGACAGCCGGATCCACGTCCGTGGCTACAAGGAGGAAGGCACCACGACGACGCCGTTCGACATGGTGATGCTCAACGATCTGGACCGCTACCACCTCGTCATCGACGTCATCGACCGAGTGCCGCACCTGCAGTCGAGTTGCGCCACGCTGCGGCAGGAAATGGTCGACAAGCGGCTGGCCGCTCGGGAATACACCCGGGCCTACGGCGACGACATCCCCGAGGTGCGCGACTGGGTGTGGCCGGATTCGCGCGGCGTGCAGGCGAATGGATCGGTCGACGCCACCGTCGCCACCGGAGGGGACAACGAATAGCCGAACAATTTCCGGGTTCCTGCGGTTGTTACGCGCGCGTATAATAGACCGCAAATGTCTGAGCTGAGCGCGGTGGCCCCGCACCCGCATCCCGTGGTGTCGCAGCTGGCCGCCCTGCACCACTTCCGCATCTACGTCGACATCGGCGTCGTCGTCGTCGTGCTCGCCATGACCAACCTGCTCGCCCACTTCACCACCCCGTGGGCCAACATCGCGGTCGTGCCCGCTGCCGCGGCCGGCTTGCTGCTGCTGGTGCGCTCCCGCGGATTGGGTTGGGCCGAACTCGGATTGGGCCGCGAACACTGGAAGTCCGGCGCGCTCTACGCGCTGGGCGCGGTGCTGTTGGTGCTGACCGTGATCGCTGTCGGCGCCCTGCTGCCGTGGACCCGGCCGATGTTCCTGAACAACCACTACGCGACGCTGTCCGGTGCGCTGCTCGCCTCGATGATCATCATCCCGCTGCAGACCGTCATCCCCGAGGAGCTGGCGTTCCGGGGCGTGCTACACGGTGCGCTCGATCGCGCCTGGGGTTTCCGGGGCGTCGCCGCCGCCGGGTCGCTGTTGTTCGGGCTGTGGCACGTCGCCACCTCGCTGGGCCTGACCAGCAGCAATGTCGGCTTCACCCGGCTGTTCGGCGGCGGATTCGTGGGCATGGTCGCCGGGGTCCTGATGGCAGTGATGGCGACCGGCGCGGCCGGTTTCGTGTTCACCTGGCTGCGTCGACGCAGCGGTAGCCTGATCGCGCCGATCGCGCTGCACTGGTCACTCAACGGCCTCGGTGCGCTGGCGGCCGCGGTGGTGTGGCACCTGTCAACCTGAGGTTCGGCTGCGCCGCGCGCGGAATTCCCGGTTCTTGAGCTTGTTGCCGCAGGTGGCCATATCGCACCAGGTACCGCCGTGGTTTCGGGAGCGGTCGTAGAACGCCCACCGGCAGTTCGCGTTGCCGCAGGCCTTGAGCTGCGCCCAGGTCCCGTCGCGCTGCGCGTCCGAGACGACCAGGAGCATCGACAGCAGACGCCCCGCCAGGGAGTCGTCGTCCGCGGCCACCTCGACGGCACCGTCTGGGCCGAGGTGCACTCGCGCAGTGGCGGTGTCGGCGATCCCGCTCAGCGGGCGCAGCTCGTCCGGGGTCGGAGCGGGACCGCCCGCGTTGTGCACCAGCAGTGCGCGCAACGCCTCCCGCACCTCACGGACCACCTCCAATTCGCGAGGCGTGACAGTGCCGCCGGCCGGCAACAGGCCGTGCAACCGCAGCCACGGCTCGGCATTGTCCGCGCTGGCCAGCCGGTCGGCACCGGATTCCAGGTCGGCGGTGTTGACCAGCGCCTGAACCCGGTCGAGCGGCTCGGGCGCCGGCTTGCTCTCGGGGTCTGGCAGCCAGTCGGCCATGGCGTCGAGTGTAGGTATGGGTGACCATCAAAACAACTTGACTGGTCACGAATGACCGGTGTAACGTTTTGGGTGGTCATTTAGAGTAAGGCAACGAGGCCTGCTCGGAACAGGAAACGCCCATGGGGCTCAACCAATTTCACGATAACTTCGGCGAGATTAACACCCGGCTGACGGGCGGACTCGACGCCCCCGTGCCCGCCGCGCCGCTTCAGAATCTGACGGTCACCGCTCGACTGCGGGCACGCTTGTTCGCCGGCCGGCTCGACCGCGACGTCGACGACGGCATCGCACCGCTGCCCGGTAGTCCGCTGGCGATCCACATCGCGCGGCTCACCTCGATCACCGAACGCGAAGCGCTGGCCCGCAGCCTGCGCCAGGCCCTCGCCGACCTGCACCGTGAACGGCCGGCATTTTCGTCGCACATCCCGGTGCACCGGCAGCGGTTGGCGACCTGCCGCGACGTGATCGACGACATCACCTTGCGGCTGCACTCCCCGCAACCGGTGCGGGCGCGCGGCATGGCCCGGCTACGGATACTGCTGTCCGACGGAACCGGTCCGCTGTACCGCGGCGGGCGGGGCAGCCTTGCCGCCGGGCTGCGCGGAGTGCTCGCCGCCCTCTGAGTCAGGGCCGCAGGACCGCCGCCCCCGCGATGCGGCCCTCGACAAGGTCGGTCAAGGCGACATCGGCTTGTCCGAGCGGATACTCCGGTGTGGTGACCTCGATGCGATGACGACCCGCGAAGGCCAGGAACTCGCGCGCGTCGGCACGGGTGTTCGACGACACCGACCGGACCTGGCGTTCCTGGAAGAGGTGCCGTTGATAGTTCAGCGCCGGGATGTCGCTGAGGTGGATCCCGGCAATCGCCAGGGTGCCGCCGCGATCGAGAGCTTCCAGAGCCGGCAGCACGAGGTCCCCGACCGGGGCGAACAGGATCGCCGCGTCCAGCAGGACCGGCGGCGGGTCGGCCGCTCCCTGCGCGGATGCCACACCCAGGCGCAGCGCCAGCTCCTGAGCTTCGGCGCCGCGAGTCATCACGTGGACCTCCGCACCCTGGGCCAGTGCCACCTGCGCGGTGATGTGCGCGCTGCCGCCGAACCCGTACAAGCCCAGCCGCCCCCCGGGCGGGAGCTCGGCCCGCAGCAACGACCGATAGCCGATGATCCCGGCACACAGCAGCGGCGCCAGCTCGGTATCGGTATATCCAGCGGGCAGGTGATGGGCGAAATCGGCTGGGACGGTGGCGAAATCGGCGTACCCGCCGTCGGCGTCCCAGCCGGTGTAGCGGGAATTCGGGCACAGGTTCTCCGCGCCTCGTCGGCAGTACCGGCACACCCCGCAGGTGTGGCGCAGCCAGGCGATGCCGACCCGGTCGCCGATGGCGAATTCGTCGCCGGCATCGGATCCTTTTCCGACAACCTCGCCGACCACCTCGTGGCCGGGCGTGACGTGTGGACGATGCACCGGCAGATCGCCCTCGGTGACGTGCAGGTCGGTCCGGCAGACACCGCAGGCCAGCACCGCCACCAGCAGTTCGCCCGGCGCCGGCTGCGGTACCGGGGTGGCGCTGTCGAAGTCCAGTGGGTGGCTGCGCATCGGGCCGGGCCGGCGTACCCGCCAGGCGCGCATCGTGGTCGGTGGGGCTGCCATCTCCCTATCGTGCAACGCCCGGCCGAGGTTGTGGGCTCAGCCGGGCGTCGAGAGCGCAGCGGGTCAGGTCCGGCGGGCCATGCCGACGATCCAGAGCAGGATCACCGAACCGAGGATCGCGGTGAACAGGGTGAACCACCACCCGCCTGCGGCGGTGTCGAGGAAGAAGCTCAGCAGGAACCCACCGATGAGCGCGCCGACGATCCCGATGACGATGTTCAACAGGATGCCGGAACCACCGCCCTTGACGAGCTTGCCTGCGATCCAGCCGGCAAGGGCGCCGATGATGATGTAGCCGATCCAGCCGACGCTGGTCAGCGTCGTCGAACGGGCCAGGAATTCAGTGGCTGCAACCATGTCCATGACGGTCTCCTCCAGGTCGCTGGCCAGCGCCGATGCTGGCCGCTATCCCTTCGGTATACGCCTGGCAGGTAACGATTGGCCTCCTGAAACGGCCACGATCACCTACTGGCCGGGCGTCATTCCGGGAACCGGTGTCTCCACCGGGACGGGAACACCCAGCGGGATCCGGCCACCGGCGGCGGGCGGGGGTGCGTTCGGGTCGCTCACGGGCGCGTTCGGATCGGCGGCCGGGGCCGGCGGCGGCGTGTACGGCCGGATCGACTCGGCGAGCGCCTTGGCGGCGGCCGGATCGATCGGATCCTTGGCGGTACCCAGCCACACCACGAACCAGCGCTGGTTGCGCTGTTCGCGCGGCGCGTTCGGGACGGCGGTTCCGACCACACCGGCCCAGATCTGGCCGTTGGGCTTGGTGGTATCGGTGAACTTCACCTCGTAGGAGGAGAAGTTGCCCGGCATGTCACCGGCCTGCAGTGCCCCGCTCTGCTGGTTGATCCGCACGCCCGGGAACGGCATGAAGAATTCGCCCATGTCCGACGCCAGCCGGACCGCGGCCTTGCCGTTGTCCTGCTCGGCGCCGGCGAACAGCTTCAGGTCCAGTCGGCCCAGGATGACGCTGGTGTCGTTGGCAGTCGGGGCGGGCTGACCGTTCTCAGCCGGCGCGGTGGTCTTGCTCAGCAGCGCCTGGCCGTAGTTCAGCCGTGACGCGTCAGACACCACCCAGCCCGCGGGCAGCAGGTAGCTGAAGCCGCCCGCCGTGTTGGGGACGCGACCCGGCTCCAGCGGTGCGGGAGGCGGCGGCGGCGCGTTGGGATCCGCGGCCGGCGGCACCACCGGCGGGGCGTTCGGATCGGCGGGCGGCGGCGGTGGTGCGTTGGGATCCGCGGGCGGCGGCACCACCGGTGCGTTGGGATCGGTGGCCGGCGGTGCGGCCGGCGGGGCGGCTGGCGCCGCCGTGGTGGGTGTCGGCGTCGCGGGATCGGCGACGGCAGACGTCGACGGCAGGGCGATTGTGACGGCGGTAGCGGCGGTCACCGCGGTGACCGCGAACGCCGTCCACAGGCCCGGCCGTCGCGAGATCGAGTCCGGCTGCGTCATGGCGATGAACCTACCGTGTTACAGCCGTGACGCAAGTGTGGCCTGCTCACGATGTGGCGCGGTGTAACGCTGTTGCGAGCTTACAAATCCGGGCATAAATGCAGGTCGCTGCGCGGTCGTCAGCGGGCTGCGGCGTGCAGGGCGACTTCCTGCGCCTTGACTGTGAACCACACGTCGTCCCCGGCAGCCAGCCTCAAGCCGGCCGCCGACTCCGCGGTGATGTCGGCGGCCAGGCCGGGCGCGCCGTCCGCCTGCTCCTGCCCGCGCACCCGTACCCGCGCGCCATCGGCATCCAGCTCGGCGACGCGGACCTGGACGCTGTTGCGTGGGCTGCCGTGCGGCAGTTCGCGGTACACCGCGACCGCGGCCGGCGAGAACACCGCCACCAGCGCGCCCGATTCCGGCGGATGCACGGCATGGCACCCGTGCCACAGGGTGCCGTCCGCGGCACGCAGGGCCTCCGATCCGTCCGCCACGCCCCGGACCACGTTCACGCCGGCGATGCGGGCGCCGAACATGCTGCGCGGCGCGGCCAGGACCTCACCGACCGCGCCGATCTCGGCGACGCGGCCGTCGTCGAGCACCAGCACCCGGTCGGCCAGCGTCAGCACATCGAGCAGATCGTGGGTGATCAGCAGCGTCGCCCGACCCGATTCCGACGACACCCGGCGCAGCAACGCCCGCACCGAGGCCGCCACCGCGACATCGAGCCCGGCCAGCGGCTCGTCGAGCAGCAGCACCTCCGGCTCGGCGGCCAACGCCCGCGCGATCGCGGCCCGCTGCGCCTGCCCGCCGGACAGCTGATCCGGTTTGCGCGCGGCCAGCTCGGTCAGTCCCACCTCGGCCAGCCATGCCGTCGCGGTGCGGCGCGTTGCCGCCCGCCCGGCCCCGCGGCTGCGCGGCGCGAACTCGACGTTGGCCTGCACAGTCAAGTGCGGAAACAGCAGCGGATCTTGCAGCAGCAGCCCGACGCGGCGGTCGTGGGTGGCCACCGAGATGCCGGCCGCGGTGTCGGTCAGCGTCCGCCCGCCGAGCCGCACCGAGCCCGAATCTGGTTGCAGCAGACCGGCAATGACATGCAGCGTGGTGGACTTGCCTGCACCGTTGGGCCCGAGGATGGCCAGCACTTCCCCACTGGCGACCTCAAACGCCACCTCGTAGGACCGGTCGGTCACCACGGCCGTGAACTGCAGCTCAGCCATTGCCGGCCCAGCCCGACAACCGCCGCACCCCGAGCCCGAGTACCACCACCGCGGCCACCCCGACCAACAGCAGCGACAGCGCGACCGCCGCGTCGGCGTCGCTCTCCCGCTGCAGATAGATCTCCAGCGGCAGGGTTCTGGTGACGCCTTGGCGCGAACCGGCGAAGGTGAGGGTGGCCCCGAACTCACCGAGCGACCGGGCGAAGGCCAGCACGGCGCCCGATACCAGGCCCGGCGTCAGCAGCGGCAACGTCACCCGCCACCACACGGTCGCCGGTCCGGCCCCCAGCGTCGCCGCCACGACGTCGTAGTCGCTTCCCCGGGTGCGTGCCGCGCCCTCCAGCGCGATCACCAGGAACGGCAGCGAAACGAACGTCTGGGCCAGCACCACAGCGGTGGTGGTGAACGCGATCCGGATACCCGCCGCCTCCAGATAGCTACCGAGCAGGCCGAGGCGGCCGAAGGCGTACAGCAACGCGATTCCACCGACCACCGGCGGCAGAACCAGCGGCAACAGGATCAGCGGACGCATCGCGCGCACGACCGGGCCGTCGTTGCGGGCCAGAACCAGAGCCATCGGCACACCCAGAACCAGGCAGATCACGGTGCTGGCCGCCGCTGTGCGCAGACTCAGCAACAGCGCGGCCTGCGACGGTGCACTGCTGATCAGGGACCAGAAGTGCGTCCAATCGACCTTGACCGCCATCGCCGCCAACGGCAACACCACGAAGGCCGCGCCGAGCGCCGCGGGCACGTACACCCAACGGGGCAGCGGGGGCTGCGTGCGGTGCGCCCGGCTGCGCTTCACCCGACACACCCTAGGGCGAAACATCATGTCGTGTCCGGATCGTGTCGGAGCGGCATTGGCCTCTTTAGCTACCGTCCAGTAACATTTCCTCTAATCAACGAGGAGGTCGAAGGCGATGGACGTGCTGGTCACCGGAGGTGACACCGAACTGGGTCGCACGATCGCGGAGGGCTTCCGCGACGCAGGCCACAAGGTCGTCATCAGCGGAGCGCGCCGCGACGATCTCGAGGTGGCCGCCAAGGAACTCGACGTCGACGCCATCGTGTGCGACACCACCGATGCCGAGAGCCTGGCCGAGCTGCGCAGCCAGTTCCCGCATCACCTGGACACCATCGTTCACGTACCCGCGCCGGCCTGGGTCGGCGACGATCCCCGCACCTACACGCTGAGCGAGACCGCGAAGGCCTGGCGAACGGCCCTGGATACCAGCGTCCTGTCCGCGGTGCTGCTCGTGCAGAACATCGGTGATCACCTGCGCGCGGGCGGATCGATCGTGACCGTCGTTCCGGAGAACCCGCGCGACGGCGGCGCCGATGCCGCGGTCAAGGCCGCACTGTCGAATTGGACTGCGGGACAATCGGATTACTTCGGAACCCGCGGCATCACCGTCAACACCGTGGCCTGCGGCCGCAGTGCCGAGCCGTCGTACGACGGATTGTCCACCGCCCCGCCGTCGGCGGCGGCGGAGATCGCGCGCCTGGCGCTGTTCCTGACCACGCCCGCGGCCCGGCACATCACCGGCCAGACAGTGCACGTCGGCCGGGGCGCGCTCGCCAACTTCGGCTGATCGGTTCACCTGCCATTCGCCGGCGAGGACTAACGTCGCATAAGTGACGATCCGACTCGGAATCCAGATCCCCAACTTCTCCTACGGGACCGGCGTCCCGGAGTTGTTTCCCACGGTCATCGCGCAGGCCCAGGAGGCCGAAGCGGCCGGCGCTGACGCCGTCCTCGTGATGGACCACTTCTATCAGCTGCCCAACCTCGGCAAGCCCGAGGAGCCGATGCTGGAGGCCTACACGGCCCTGGGTGCTCTGGCGAATGCGACGCAGCGGGTGCAGCTGGGCACACTCGTCACCGGCAACACCTACCGCAACCCGACGCTGCTGGCCAAGGCGATCACCACGCTCGACGTGATCAGCCAGGGCCGCGCGATCCTGGGCATCGGCACCGGCTGGTTCGAGCTCGAGCACGACTCGCTGGGCTACGAGTTCGGCACCTTCACCGACCGGTTCAACAAGCTCGACGAGGCACTGCAGATCATCCTGCCGATGCTCGCGGGCGAGCGGGTGACCGTGGACGGCAAGTACTACCGGACCAACGAGGCGTTCGCCATTCCCCGGTTCCGCGATCACATTCCGCTGATGATCGGCGGCAGCGGCGAGAAGAAGACAATTCCGTTGGCCGCCAAGTACTTCGACCACCTCAACGTCATCGCCGGATTCGACGAGCTGCCCCGCAAGGTCCAGGTCGTCAACGAGCAGTGCGAAAAGGTCGGCCGCGACCCCGCCACGCTGGAGACCAGCATGCTGGTCTTCGCCCTGATCGACGAGAACATCACCGCCGACTTCATTCCCGAGGACGTCAGGCAGCGTGCGGTCTGGGGAGCCCCCGAGCAGATCGCCGAGCAGATCAAAACCAACGTGCTCGACGCCGGCGTCGACGGTGTCATCCTCAGCCCGGTCACGCACCTGGACGGCTACCACCCCGGCCGGATCACCGCCGTCGCCGAGGTCTTACGCCCGCTGCTTGGCGGGTAATCGGTGGGCGTGGCCTAGATCACCTGATCGGCACGGGTACCGCCGCGAAACCGATTGCCCGGGCGACTACCGTAGTAGGTGTCCTGTGCATGTCGTTGAGGAGCTGAAATGACCCACCCCGGTGCCACTCCATCGGATAAGCACAAGGTCGTCATCATCGGATCGGGATTTGGCGGCCTGAACGCCGCCAAGCATCTCAAGCGAGCCGACGTCGACATCAAGATGATCGCCAAGACCACCCACCACCTGTTCCAGCCGCTGCTGTACCAGGTGGCCACCGGCATCATCTCGGAAGGCGAGATCGCCCCGCCGACCCGCGTGGTGCTGCGCGACCAGAAGAACTGCCAGGTTCTGCTGGGCGAGGTCACCAACATCGATCTGTCGAACAAGACGGTCGACTCGATCCTGCTGGGCCACACCTACCGGACCCCGTACGACACGTTGATCGTGGCCGCCGGGGCGGGACAGTCCTATTTCGGCAACGACCACTTCGCCGAGTGGGCGCCCGGTATGAAGACCATCGACGACGCACTGGAACTTCGCGGCCGCATTCTGGGCGCCTTCGAGCAGGCCGAGCGGTCGAGCGATCCGGTCCGCCGGGCGAAGCTGCTGACCTTCGTCGTCGTCGGCGCCGGCCCCACGGGTGTCGAGATGGCCGGCCAGATCGCCGAACTCGCCGACCACACCCTCAAGGGTGCGTTCCGGCACATCGACTCCACGCGCGCGCGGGTGATCCTGCTTGACGCCGCCCCGGCCGTGCTGCCGCCGATGGGCGAGAAGCTCGGTAAGAAGGCCGCCGACCGGCTGGAGAAGCTGGGCGTTGAGATCCAGCTCGGCGCGATGGTCACCGACGTCGACCGCAACGGCATCACCGTCAAGCGCGGAGACGGCAGCCTGGACCGCATCGAATGCGCCACCAAGGTGTGGTCGGCCGGTGTGTCGGCCAGCCCGCTCGGCAAGATCATCGCCGACCAGTCCGGCGCCGAGATCGACCGGGCCGGCCGCGTCAAAGTGCTACCGGACCTCACCGTTCCCGGCAACCCGAACGTGTTCGTGGTCGGCGACATGGCGTTCGTCGACGGTGTCCCCGGCATGGCGCAGGGTGCCATCCAGGGCGCCAAGTACGCCGCCAAGCTGGTCAAGGCCGAGCTCAAGGGCGCCGACCCGGCGGCTCGTGAGCCGTTCCAGTACTTCGACAAGGGCTCCATGGCGACGGTGTCGCGGTACTCGGCGGTCGCCAAGATCGGCAAGATCGAGTTCAGCGGCTACATCGCCTGGCTGGCCTGGCTGTTCCTGCACCTGATCTACCTGGTCGGCTTCAAGGCGCGGCTGACCACGTCGTTGTCGTGGATCAGCACGTTCATCGGCAGCCACCGCGGTCAGCTGACGATCACCGAGCAGCAGGCGTACGCCCGAACCAGAATCGAACAGCTCGAGGAGATCGCGGCCACGGTGGAGGACGAGAAAGCCGCCAGCTGACCTCGCCTGCGCTGACTGGGAATCGCCCGTGAGCGCAGGCCAAATCAGCGTGTTCACCGCTCGGCTGCCCTAGCATGATCAGCGCAGACAGACTGACTACAAGGGGGCTCGATGACATCCAATCGTTCCGTGCGTCGCGCGGCTGCGGCAGCGATCGGCGCCGGCGCGGTGTTGCTCAGCGTGGCAGGCCCGGCTGGGTTGCTCTTGGCCGGCCCGGCCGCAGCCGACCCGCCGCCCAACTGCACCACCGCGGACATGACCGGAATCATGTCCGGCGTGTCGGCGGCGATGTCGAACTACCTGTTCACGCACCCGGACGTCAACGCATTCTTCTCCGGTCTGCAGGGGCTGCCGAAAGATCAGGTCAAGACCCAGACGCAGCAATACCTGAACGCCAACCCGCAAATTCGCGCCGACCTGGATGGCATCCGCCAGCCGTCGACCGACTTCCGCAGCCGCTGCGGCCTTCCGCAACGCCCGCTTGCACCCGGCGTGATCTAGCGGCGCCCCGGCGCGCTCGCACGTCCGTCGTACGCCGCACCCTAAGGTGGTCGGCGTGGTCGTGAAGCCCGACGAGATCGTTTACCGCGTGCTGCAGCGGCTGCCAACCCGCATGCTCTCGCTGCGCACGATCGTCATCGTGGCGGCGCTGTCCGTCGTCATCCTGGTGCTCACTCTGGGCACCTGGGTGTGGCTGGGCGTCACCAACGACCAGTACAGCCAGCTCGACCGCAGGCTTGACTCGGTGAGCAGCCTCGGTGACGTCGGGTCGCTGCTGACGACCGCGAAGCCGGCTGCGGCGGGCACCCCCACCCCCGACGGAAACCTGGTGCGCACCATCCGGGTCGGGGCGATGGCGATGTCGGTGCCGCCGGAGGTCGTACTGCCCCAGCTGGACAACGGCTACGCCAACACCACGATCGACGGCGTCGAGTACCGGGTGCGGACCTTCTCGGTCGGTGGGGCCACTATCGCGCTGGGCGCGCCGCTGGCCGAGACTCAGCGCCGCATCGCCGAACTGCATCTGCGGGTGCTGTTGATCTGCACCGGGGTCATCGCCGGCACCGTGCTGGTGGGGTGGCTGATCTCGCTGATCATGATCAACCCGTTTCGGCTGCTGGCGCAGCAGGCCCGCGCGATCAACGCCCAGTCCAACCCCGACGACGTCCAGGTCCGCGGCGTCAAGGAGGCGGTCGAGATCGCCGAGGCCGTCGAAGGCATGCTGGCCCGGATCGGTGACGAGCAGGGCCGCACCAAGGCCGCGCTCGAGTCCGCCCGGGACTTCGCGGCGGTGGCCTCCCACGAACTGCGCACTCCGCTGACCGCGATGCGCACCAACCTCGAGGTGCTCTCCACGCTCGACCTCGCGCCCGAACAGCGCAACGAGGTGATCGGCGACGTGATCCGCACCCAGAGCCGCATCGAGGCCACGCTCACCGCGCTGGAGCGGCTGGCCCAGGGCGAGTTGACCACGGCCGACGATTTCGTGCCCTTCGACGTCACCGAACTGCTCGACCGCGCCGCACACGACGCCGAGCGGATCTACCGCGACCTCAAGGTCTCGCTGGTGCCCTCTCCCGCGGTGTTGATGGTCGGGCTGCCGGTGGGGCTGCGGCTCGTGATCGACAACGCGATTGCCAACGCGGTCAAGCACGGTGCGGCCACCGAGGTGCAACTGTCGGTGTCCAGCTCGGCCGCCGGAGTACAGATCACCGTCGACGACGACGGCAGCGGCGTTCCCGAAGACGAGCGGGCCGCGGTGTTCGAGCGGTTCTCCCGCGGCTCTACCGCGTCCCGGTCAGGGTCGGGTCTCGGACTGGCGCTGGTCGCCCAGCAGGCCGAATTGCACGGTGGCACAGCATCATTGACCACCAGCCCGTTGGGCGGCGCCCGGCTGGTGCTGACTCTGGCCGGCCGTCACGAGTAGAGCCGCGGGCCCTGCCAGGTCGACAAGCTGCCGCCCTTGGCGAGGTCGAGGGTGACGCCGGCCGCGTCGGTGGCCGGCTCCGGGTAGCGCAGTTCGCTCACGCAGGCCAGCGGAGTACCCAGTGCATCGTCGGCCACCGAGGCCGGCCCGAGCTCGACGCGGTGTCGCAGCAGCGGGGTGCCTGCCACGTCGGCGCGCATAGCGCCGCTCCAAAACCCTTCGCGCTCACCGGTTCTGCCTATCTGAACCCGCTCCCGGATCCGCAGGCGGGCCGTGTCGTCGAGGCAGATCGTCAGTTCGCTGAGGTGCGCGGCGTCGGCCGCCACGATCGTCGGCCCGGGGTCGACGTCGAGCTCACCGGCGGCCTCGATATGCCAGCAGGCGTGTGACTGGGTGGTGGTGGCGCCGGGCAGCGCAACGGTCGCCGCGGCGCTGCGCAGCCGCAGTCGCGCACCGGGTTCTACGATGATCCGGATCGCGATGGTGTCCCCGCCCAGCGGCGTCGCTGCCGCCGACACCAGGTGCACGGTGTCGGGTTCGGTGTGCCGCGCGGCCAGAGCCCCGCGACATTCGATGCGGGGCAGCCGGCCCGGCTGCGCCACCACCACGACATCGGAACGCACTGCGACTCAGGCGGGCTCGTTGACGCGCAGCTGCTCGCGCACCCACGTCAGCACTGCGGATGCCGCCGGATCCTCGGTCAGGGAGATCAGCACCGTGGGCCGTCCTTCACGCACCTTGGCGGCGTCGCGGCGCATGACGTCGAGGTCGGCGCCGACCAGCGGCGCCAGGTCGGTCTTGTTGACCACCAGCAGATCCGAGAACGTCACCCCCGGGCCGCCCTTGCGCGGCACCTTGTCTCCCCCGGCCACGTCGACGACGAAGATCTGGACGTCGACCAGCCCGGAGGAGAACGTCGCGGTCAGATTGTCCCCACCGGATTCCACCAGGATCAGGTCCAGCTGGTCGTGTCCGGCGATCAGGTCGTCGATGGCGTCGAGGTTGGCGGTGATGTCGTCGCGGATCGCGGTGTGCGGGCAGCCGCCGGTCTGCACCGCGGCGATCCGGTCCTCGGGCAACACCGCGTGGCGGCGCAGGAAGTCGGCGTCCTCGGTGGTGTAGATGTCGTTGGTCAACACCGCCAGCGACAGCTCGTCACGCAGCTGGCGGCACAGCGCGGCCACCAGCGCGGTCTTGCCCGAGCCGACCGGGCCGCCGATCCCGATCCGCAGCGGCTCCCCCGGTTGGCGGCTCCGCTTGGGCCGGTCCGCGTGCGCGTGCGGCTGGCCGTCTGTGAAATGTGGTGGCATGCGGCTTCTTTCAGGAGACGAACAGAGGACGTTCGCGTTGGGCGTGCCGCTGCGCGAGCTCGTCGAGCAGCGGATCGGACAGGTCGGCCAGCCCGGCGGCGGCCAGCCCGGCGGTGTCTTCGCACAGTTGCGCCAGGCCGAAGGTCAGCGCCGCGACGTCGGCGGGATCCAGCGCCAGCAGCCGCTGAGCGGCGGTGGCGGTACCGGTCATCGTGGTGTAGACGAGCGACAGCGCGGTCTGCCCGGGGCTCAATCCGCTGACCGCACCGACGCGCCCGGCGATCACTGCCAGATGTGGGCGGGGACCCAGCGCATCCCAATTCTGCGCAGGCCAGACCCTACGGGCCAGCCGCAGCAGCCCACGGCCCTGGGCGCGGGACGCCTGACGGGCCGCGGGTGACGGTGTGCGAGAGTCGGTTTCGGCATCGGCGCCCCCCACGGTCAGGTCGCCGCGGTGCACGGCGGCCGCGACTGAGGCCATCACCAACCCGCTGGTGCGGATCCGGCGGCGCAGATAGGCATCCAGCGTGGTGAGGTCGACCACCAGCTTGCTGGTCACCGCCTCCTCCACCCCGCCGGAATGCACGTGACCGCCGGTGGGCAACCGCGAGTCGGCCAGCGTCAGCAGTGTGATCAGCGAGGACATCAGAACGCTCAGAACAGGAAGTAGCGCTGCGCCATCGGCAGTTCGGTGGCGGGTTGTTCGGCCCAGACCTCGCCGTCGATGCGCACGGTGAACGTGTCGGGGTCGACCTCGATGCGGGGCCGGGCGTCGTTGAGCGGCATCTGCGCCTTACCGATGGCGCGCACATTGCCGACGGCCACCAGTTTGCGGTTGACCGCGATCCGGTCGGCCAGTCCATCCTCGATGGCCTGCGGAGCGACGAAGTGCACCGAGGTGGCGGCCGCGGCTGCGGGTGCGGCGCCGAACATCGGTCGGGGCAGGACCGGCTGTGGCGTCGGAATCGAGGCGTTGGCATCACCCATCGCAGCCCACGCGATCATGCCGCCCTTGAGCACCGCATGCGGGCGCACACCGAAGAACGCGGGCTCCCACAGCACCAGGTCGGCCAGCTTGCCGACCTCCACCGAGCCGATCTCGCGGTCGAGGCCGTGCGCGACGGCCGGGCAGATCGTGTACTTCGCGATATAGCGACGCACCCGGTTGTTGTCCGCCGCCCCATCACCTGCCAAGGCTCCGCGGCGACGCTTCATCACATGAGCGGTCTGCCAGGTGCGCAGCACCACCTCGCCGATACGGCCCATCGCCTGCGCGTCGCTGCCGATCATCGAGATTGCCCCGAGGTCGTGCAATAGGTCTTCGGCGGCGATCGTCGACGGCCGGATGCGGCTTTCGGCGAACGCCAGATCCTCGGGCACGCTGGGGTTCAGGTGATGGCAGACCATCAGCATGTCGAGGTGTTCGTCGAGGGTGTTGACGGTGTGCGGGCGGGTCGGGTTGGTGGAGCTCGGCAACACATACGACTCGGCCGCGACAGTGATGATGTCCGGGGCGTGCCCGCCGCCGGCGCCCTCGGTGTGATAGGCGTGGATGTTGCGGCCCTTGATCGCGGCCAGCGTGTCCTCGACGAAGCCGGCCTCGTTGAGGGTGTCGGTGTGGATGTTCACCTGCACCCCGGCGGCCTCGGCCACCGTCAGGCACGCGTCGATCGCCGCCGGAGTTGTCCCCCAGTCCTCATGCAGCTTGAAACCTGCTGCCCCGGAACGCAACTGCTCCCACATCGCGTCGGCGTTGACGGTGTTCCCCTTGCCGAGTAGCGCAACGTTCAGCGGCCAGTGATCGAGCGACTCCAGCATGCGGCCCAGATGCCACGCGCCCGGCGTGACGGTGGTGGCCTTGGAGCCCTCGGCGGGTCCGGTGCCGCCGGCCACGATCGTGGTGATGCCACCGCCGATCGCTTCTTCCATGATCTGTGGACAGATCAGGTGCACGTGACAGTCGATCGCCCCGGCGGTGAGGATGCGACCATTACCGGCGATGATCTCCGTCGACGGGCCGACCACCAGGTCGGGATGCACACCCGACATGATGTCGGGGTTGCCGGCCTTGCCGATGGCTACGATGCGACCGTCACGAATGCCGATGTCGGCCTTGATGATTCCCCAGTAGTCGATGATCACCGCGCCGGTGATCACGGTGTCGGGCGCGCCATCGGCGCGGGTCGCCCGCCCCTGACCCATCGACTCGCGCAGCACCTTGCCGCCGCCGAACACCGCCTCGTTTCCGGCCAGCCCGGGGCCGCCGCTGCGGTCCTCGGTGATCTCGACGAGCAGGTCGGTGTCGGCCAGCCGGATCCGGTCGCCGGTGGTGGGGCCGAACAGCGCGGCGTAGCGCGCTCTGGACAGCTCGGTCATGCATCCAGCTTTCCGGGTGGATTGAGGCTCAAGCCGTGCACCTCACGGCTTCCTGCGAGCGGAACCAGGGAGACTCGTTGCACCACACCGGGTTCGAAACGCACGGCGGTGCCCGCGGGAATGTCGAACCGGTACCCGTGCGCGGCCGCCCGGTCGAAGGACAGCGCGGCGTTGGCTTGCGGCAGATGCACGTGACTGCCGACCTGCACCGGCCGGTCACCGGTGTTCACGATCTCCAGCTCGATACGCGCGGCGCCGGCATTGATCTCGATCTCACCGTCACCGAGAAAGACCTCACCGGGAATCATGCTGTCCTTTCTGGTCTCACGGAATCGGGTGGTGGACGGTCACCAGCTTGGTGCCGTCCGGGAACGTGGCTTCGACCTGCACGTCGTGCAGCATCTCGGGCACGCCCTCCATCACGTCGTCGCGCGAGAGCACCTCACGGCCACTGACCATCAGGTCGGCGACGGTGCGACCGTCGCGCGCGCCTTCCAGGACGTGGTCGGTGATGATCGCGACCGTCTCGGGATAGTTGAGCTTCAGCCCGCGCGCCTGCCTGCGGCGGGCGAGGTCGGCGGCATAGGACAGCAGCAACCGGTCGGTCTCGTGCGGTGTCAGTTGCATAGTGCGCGATCCTGCCACGCCCACACGCGATCAGCAGGACGGCGAGGGGCCGCTACGCCTGCGGCGCCTCGGGTTCGAGATTCTGCAGGCGCACCTGGCCGCGCGCGACGACCCTGTCCTTGTCGTCGCGGATCGTCACCAGCCACAGCTGCTGCCGACGGCCCCGGTGCACGGGCTCGGTCACGCCGTAGACGGTGCCGGCGGAGATCGCCCGCAGGAAGTCGGTGTTGTTGTTGACGCCCACGACGTTGCCGCCGCCGTTGGCGGCCAGCCAGACGAAAGCCGACGTGCTGGCCATCGACTCGATCATCGAGCAGTAGACCCCGCCGTGGACGATGCCCATCGGCTGCAGCAGTTTGGGCTGCACATCCAACTGGGCCTTGGCGCCGTCGACGGTCAGTTCGGTGAACACCAGACCGAGTTCGTTGTCGAACGGGGCGGAGAAGGCGATCTGCTCGATCGGCGACTGCTCTGATTGCACGCATCTGTGTCTACACCAGCATGGCCGAGACGAGGGACGGGCCCCGCGATGAATGCGGGGCCCGTCCTCGGCATGGACCGGGGGTTTCTGCAGCCCTCAGAAACTCCGGCGCGGTCCGTTGGTCTGGGGTAAGACTAGGCAAGGCTTGCCTAACTCACAAGCCCTACCCCGCTCGCCGAAGCGCTCGCACCGGCAGCCCGAAGCCGATCAGCGCGTCGAGTACCGCCTGACCGCGCCGCATGCAGGTGAGCTCGCCGCTGCCGGTCAGCGCCGGGACCTGGGTCGCGGTGATGACCACCGCCGAGCCCACCATCTGCCACATGGCCGCCGGGGTGAGCGCGCCCCGGCTCAGTCGGTGCAGGCCTTCAAAGATCGGTTCCAATGACCGGTGGCAGCGGTGTGCCGTCCAGGTGGCCAAGGCGAGCTCGTTGGGCAGTCGGACCACGTCGGTCGTCGCCCGATCATCGGGCAGCACCCGCAGCGTCGGATCCACGACCGCCGCCCAGTCGATCGAGCCTTCGGAGTCGACGTGCATCCACAGGTTGCCCGGTCCGGCATCCCAGGTCCGACCCTCGAGAACGAGCGCGGTAACCGCCCGGCCCAGTACGGCGTGCGTGAAGGTGGCCGCAAGCTGATGGCCGGCGGCGCGGCGGTCACCCAATTCGTCGGCGGCGTCGTCGAACATCTGCGCCAGTCGACCCGTCGAAACCACTGAATCCAGTGGCCACCAACGGCGGCGGGACACATCAGCCATGACAGCCACTCCGTGCACCCGGGGCGAATCCGGGCTCAGGTCACGTAACCGGCGACAGGATTCATGCAACGGCAAAATCCGGCGAATGGTCATTCCGTCGATCAACGGGTCAACCACGGCTGTGGTCACGGCACCTCCTCATTTATGGTTAGGTAAGCCTAACCATAAGAAAGGGCGGCTAGTTAGGCTGCCTTTTGTGAAAGCCGTCACAGTCTTGCCGCAGTTTCGTTGCGTGGCCTGCGACGACCCGGTCGCAGACCGGGGCATGGGAACACCGCCGACGGGAGCGGAGTTATCGACACATTGGATACGACGCGCGGTAGTAATCGGGAGTACGCTGATTTGACTGCCCACGGAGATGAACGGATATGGCCAAGTTGACTCGTCTCGGCGAACTTGAACGCGCGGTGATGGACCACTTGTGGGCCGCTGGCGAACCGCTCACGGTTCGACAGGTCCACGAGGCTCTGTGTACGCAGCGCGACCTCGCCTACACCACGGTGATGACCGTTCTGCAGCGCCTTGCCCGCAAGAATCTGGTCTCCCAGATCCGTGACGACCGCGCCCATCAGTACGCCCCCGTCCACGGCCGTGACGAACTGGTCGCCGGGTTGATGGTCGACGCGCTCGATCAGGCCTCCGACTCGGGTAGCCGGCAGGCCGCCCTGGTGCACTTCGTCGAACGGGTGGGTGTCGACGAGGCCGACGCGTTGCGCCGCGCCTTGGCGGAATTGGAGTCAAAGCACCGTTCAACCTGGCCCGCTGGCGGCACGCCCGACGCCTGAGAGACAATTTCAGCGTGTCCGCGCTGGCCTTCACCTTCCTCGCTTTGATGCTGGTTGGTCCGGTGCCCGCGCTGCTGGCGCGAGCCTCATGGCCGATGCGTGCGCCGCGTGCCGCGATCGTGCTCTGGCAGTCGGTTGCGGTGGCAGCGGTGCTGTCCGCGTTCAGTGCGGGACTGGCGATCGCCAGCAGGCTTTTCGCCCCAGGTCCCGACGGCCGCCCCACCGCCACGATCACCAGTGAGATCGAGGTTCTGGGCTGGCCGCTGTGGCTGGCGTACGTCGTCGTCTTCGCGATCACCCTGTTCATCGGCGCCCGGCTGCTCGTCGCGGTGGTGCAGGTCGCCGTCGCGACGCGACGGCGTCGGGCCCATCACCGGATGGTCGTCGATCTGCTCGGCGAATGCCGTCACGGCATGAGTGGCCTGCGGGTGCTCGACGTGTCCGAGCCGCTGGCCTACTGCCTGCCCGGAGTGCGCAGCCGCGTCGTGCTCAGCGAAGGCACCCTGTCCGCGTTGAGCGACTCCGAACTGGTCGCGATCCTCAGCCACGAGCGTGCCCACCTGCGTGCCCGTCACGACCTGGTGCTCGAGGCCTTCATCGCCGTACACACGGCGTTCCCCCGCTTCGTCCGTAGCGGAAGCGCCCTTGCCGCGGTTCGGCTGCTGGTCGAGATGCTGGCCGACGACGCGGCGGTGCGCACTGCCGGACCCGCTCCCCTGGCCCGCGCCCTGGTGGCATGCGCGTCGGGTCGGACCCCGAAAGGCGCACTGGCCGGCGGTGGCCCCACCACGCTGATCCGGGTGCGCCGCCTGGCTGGCCGGCCGAACAGCCTGCTGCTCTCGCTGGCCGCCTACACCGCCGCGGCCGCCGTGCTCGTGGTGCCCACCGTCGCGGTTGCGATGCCGTGGCTGACCGAACTGCACCGGCTATTTCTGACCTGAACCAATCCTGGCGAAAGTTTCAGAGCCACAACCACATTCACACAACTGAAAGGCGCGAGATGAGCTCATCGCAGACGGACGGCACTGCACAGATCGGTGTTACCGGATTGGCGGTGATGGGCTCGAACATCGCGCGGAACTTCGCTCACCACGGCTACACCGTCGCCCTGCACAACCGCTCGGTCGCCAAGACCGATGCCCTGCTCACCGAGCACGGCTCGGAAGGTACCTTCGTCCGCACCGAGACCATGGCGGAGTTCGCCGCCGCGCTGGAGAAGCCCCGCCGGGCGCTGATCATGGTCAAGGCCGGCGACCCCACCGACGCCGTGATCAACGAGCTGTGCGAGGTTTTCGAGCCCGGCGACATCATCATCGACGGTGGCAATGCGCTTTACACCGACACCATCCGCCGCGAGAAGGCGGTCCGCGAGCGCGGCCTGCACTTCGTCGGCGCCGGCATCTCCGGCGGCGAGGAAGGCGCGCTCAACGGGCCGTCGATCATGCCGGGCGGTCCTGCCGAGTCCTACAAGTCGCTGGGCCCGCTGCTCGAGGAGATCTCCGCCCACGTCGACGGCGTTCCGTGCTGCACCCACATCGGCCCCGACGGCGCCGGCCACTTCGTCAAGATGGTGCACAACGGCATCGAGTACTCCGATATGCAGCTCATCGGCGAGGCCTACCAGCTGCTGCGCGACGGGCTCGGCAAGTCCGCCCCCGAGATCGCCGAGATCTTCGCCGACTGGAACAAAGGCGACCTGGACAGCTACCTGATCGAGATCACCGCCGAGGTGCTCAAGCAGATCGACGCCAAGACCGGCAAGCCGCTGGTCGACGTCATCCTCGACGAGGCCGAGCAGAAGGGCACCGGCCGCTGGACGGTCAAATCCGCCCTCGACCTCGGGGTGCCGGTGACCGGTATCGCCGAGGCGGTCTTCGCCCGCGCCCTGTCGGGTTCGGTGGCACAGCGCAAGGCCACCACCGGCCTGGCCTCCGGCGACCTGGGTGAGCGACCCACGGATGCAACGCAATTCATCGACGACGTCAGCAAGGCGCTGTACGCGTCCAAGATCATCGCCTACGCGCAGGGCTTCAACCAGATCCAGGCCGGCAGCGCCGAATACAACTGGGGCATCACCCTCGGCGACATGGCCACCATCTGGCGCGGCGGCTGCATCATCCGGGCCAAGTTCCTCAACCGGATCAAGGAAGCATTCGACGAGGACGCGCAGTTGGCCACGCTGATCTCCGCGCCGTACTTCCGCGACGCCGTCGAAGCCGGAATCGACAGCTGGCGGCGCGTCGTGGTGAAGGCCACCGAGCTGGGCATCCCGATCCCCGGGTTCGCCTCGGCGCTGTCCTACTACGACGCGCTGCGCACCGAGCGGTTGCCCGCGGCGCTGACCCAGGGCCTGCGCGACTTCTTCGGTGCGCACACCTACGGCCGCATCGACGCCGACCCGGCCGCCCGCTTCCACACGCTGTGGAGCGGCGACCGCACCGAAGTCGAGGCCTGACAACTGGCAGTACCCTGAGGTACGTGCAGTTTCTCGACGGCCAGCGGCCTGCGTACGACCTGACCTACGACGACGTCTTCGTCGTGCCCAGCCGATCAGATGTCGCCTCGCGGTTCGACGTCGACCTGTCGACCTCGGATGGCACGGGCACGACGATCCCGGTCGTCGTGGCGAACATGACCGCGGTCGCGGGGCGGCGGATGGCCGAGACGGTCGCCCGCCGCGGAGGCATCGTCGTGCTGCCGCAAGACCTCCCGATCACTGCGGTCAAGGAGACCGTCGAGTTCGTGAAAAGCCGCGACCTGGTGGCTGACACCCCGGTGGTCCTGGCACCCGACGACTCGGTATCCGATGCCGTCGCGCTGATCCACAAACGTGCGCACGGGGTGGCCGTGGTGGTGTTCGAGGGCCGGCCCATCGGCCTGGTGACCGAGGCCGCCACCGCCGGCGTCGACCGGTTCGCGCGGGTTCGCGACATCGCGATCACCGACTTCGTCACCGCGCCCGCACACACCGAGCCCCGCCAGGTGTTCGAGCTGCTCGAGCACGCGCCGGTGGACGTCGCCGTCCTGACCGACGCCGATGGCGCTCTGGCCGGGGTGCTGACCCGGATCGGTGCCATCCGTGCGGGGATCTACACCCCCGCCGTCGACGCATCGGGCCGGCTGCGGATCGCGGCTGCGGTGGGCATCAACGGTGACGTGGCCGCCAAGGCGCAGGCCCTGGCCGAGGTCGGCGTCGACGTACTGGTGGTCGACACCGCACACGGCCATCAGCTCAAGATGCTCGACGCGATCAAGGCGGTGTCGTCACTGGACCTCGGCATCCCGCTGGCCGCGGGCAACGTCGTCTCGGCCGAAGGAGCGCGCGACCTGATCGGGGCCGGCGCGTCGATCGTCAAGGTCGGGGTCGGACCCGGCGCGATGTGCACCACCCGGATGATGACCGGCGTCGGGCGTCCGCAGTTCTCCGCCGTGCTCGAATGTTCCACCGCCGCACGGGAACTCGGCGCCCATGTGTGGGCCGACGGCGGCGTGCGCCACCCGCGCGATGTCGCGCTGGCCCTGGCGGCCGGAGCGTCCAACGTGATGATCGGATCCTGGTTCGCAGGCACCTATGAATCCCCGGGCGACCTGATGCGCGACCGCGACGGCCGGCCCTACAAGGAGAGCTACGGTATGGCCTCCAAACGGGCGGTGGCCGCCCGCACCTCCGCCGACAGCGCCTTCGACCGCGCCCGCAAGGCGTTGTTCGAGGAGGGCATCTCGACCTCACGGATGGCAGTGGACCCCAACCGCGGCGGAGTCGAGGACCTGCTCGACCACATCACATCCGGGGTTCGCAGCACCTGTACCTACGTCGGCGCGGCCACCATCGCCGAGTTACACGAACGGGTCGTGCTGGGCGTCCAGTCCGCGGCCGGCTTCGCCGAAGGGCACCCGCTGCCGACTGGCTGGTGAGCCGGGTTCACTAGGCCGAGCCGCTAACATAGGAGTCTGTCCAGACTCCGAGGAAAGGGATCTCCAGTGCCGCAGGCACCCGTCGAGGCGCCCGCGGACCGGGCTGCCCGGGGAGAGCGACCCGCCGACGAGGCCGACGCCGAACCCTCCACTAGTCAGCCGGGCGCACGGCCCGGCGACCCCGCGGTGAGGACCCGATGAGCGTCATCACCATCCTGCTCAGCTTCCTCGGGTTCATCGTGTTGACGCTGGGCACCGCGGTATTCGTGGCCGCGGAGTTCTCGCTGACGGCACTCGAGCGCAGCACGGTCGACGCCAACGCCCGAGTCGGTGGCCGGCGCGACAAGATCGTGCAGCGCGCGCACCGGACGCTGTCGTTTCAGCTGTCCGGCGCCCAGATCGGCATCTCGATCACCACACTGATCACCGGCTATCTCGCCGAGCCGTTGATCGCGCGGCTGCTGGCGGGCCCGCTGCACAGCGCCGGACTGCCCGCCGAGTGGGTGGACACCACCGCGCTGCTGATCGCGCTGCTGATCGCCACCTCGGTATCGATGGTGTTCGGCGAGCTGGTGGCCCAATACCTCGCGGTTGCCATCCCGCTGCAGACCGCACGGGTGGTGGCCGGTCCCCAGGTGCTGTTCTCGGCCTTGTTCACGCCACTGATCCAGCTGACCAACGGCTCCGCGAACTGGATGCTCAAACGCTTCGGCATCGAACCTGCCGACGAACTGCGCTCCGCCCGTTCACCCCAGGAGCTGGTGTCGCTGGTCCGCACGTCGGCCCGGCAGGGTTCACTGGACCAGCTCACCGCCTCGCTGGTCGACCGCTCGCTGCAGTTCGGCGCACGGACCGCCGAAGAGCTGATGACCCCACGCTCGAAGATCGAATCGCTCGAGGGCGACGACACCGTCGGCGACCTGCTCGCGATGGCCAAGGAAACCGGGCACTCCCGGTTCCCGGTCACCCGTGGCGACCTCGACGAGACCATCGGCCTGGTCCACCTCAAACAGGTCTTCGCGCTGCCGCACGCCAGCCGGGACAACACCCGGCTGGCGGCGCTGGCCCGGCAGGTCCCCGTGGTGCCCTCGACGCTGGATGGTGACGCGCTGATGTCGCAGCTGCGGGCCACCGGGCTGCAGACCGCGCTGGTGGCCGACGAATACGGCGGCATCGCCGGCATGGTCACCGTCGAGGACCTGATCGAGGAGATCGTCGGCGACATCCGCGATGAACACGACGAAGCCACCCCCGACGTGGAACGCACCGCCGACGGTTGGGAGGTATCAGGTCTGCTGCGCATCGACGAGGTCGCCGAGACCACCGATTTTCGCGCCTCGGAAGGCGACTACGAGACCATCGGCGGCCTGGTGATGTATGCGCTGGGGCACATCCCGGAAGTCGGTGAGTCGGTGGAGTTGCGCGCCTTCGACCCCGATGCCCCACTCGACGAGCAGCCCCGCTGGCGGGCGACCGTGCTGCGGATGGACGGCCGGCGGGTGGACGTGGTCGGCCTGGCCCCGGTGCCCGCCGACGAACCGGAGGCCACCGATGGGTGACGTCCTCGCCGTCCTGCTGACCCTGCTGCTGATCCTGGCGAACGCCTTCTTCGTCGGCGCGGAGTTCGCGCTGATCTCCGCGCGCCGCGACCGCCTCGAGGCGCTGGCCGAGCAGGGTAAACGCAGCGCCGTCACGGTGATCCGGGCCGGCGAGAACCTCTCGGTGATGCTGGCCGGAGCGCAGCTGGGCATCACGCTGTGTTCGATCATCCTGGGCCGGGTCGGCGAGCCGGCGGTGGCGCATCTGCTTGCGCCGGTCTTCGATCTTCTCGGAGTGCCCGACGCCGTTCTGCACACGGTGTCGTTCCTGGTGGCCATCACGGTGGTGGTGATCCTTCACGTCCTGCTCGGCGAGATGGTGCCCAAGAACATCGCGCTGGCCGGCCCGGAGAAGTCGGCAATGCTCCTGGTGCCGCCATACCTGTTGTGGGTCAAGGCAACCCGACCGGTCATCGCCTTCTACGACTGGTGTGCGCAGATGCTGGTGCGTGCCCTCGGCGTCGAACCCAAGACGGAGCTGGAGAACACCGTCTCCATGGTCGAACTGTCGGAGATGATCGCCGAGTCGCTGTCGGAGGGACTGCTGGACCAGGAGGAGCACATGCGACTCTCGCGAGCCCTGCAGATCCGCAATCGCGTCGTCAACGACGTGGCCGTCCCGGTGCGTGACATCCGCGCCGTGCCCGTGGCCCCGGCCGGCGGTGGTCCGACCGTGGCCGCAATCGAGCAGGCGCTCACCGAGACGGGTTACTCCCGATTCCCGATCACCGACGCCGCCGGCGACTTCATCGGCTTCATCCACATCAAGGACATCCTCGACCAGATGGACGACCGCGATGCGGTGGTCGACAGCGCGGTGGTGCGCCCGCTGCCGCGGGTGCCCGCCGACATGCCGCTGCCCGACGCCCTGTCGCAACTGCGCCGAGACAACAGCCACCTGGCCCTGGTCACCGACGGCGATCAGTCGGTCTGCGCGATGGTCGCATTGGAGGACCTCGTCGAGGACGTGATCGGCACGGTGCGCGACGGGATGCACCGTGCGTGACGGAGTCCGGGCGCAGGAGGTGTGGCTGGGGCGGGCGCAAGCCCACCGCGCCCGGGTGGATGCGTTCATCGGACCGCACCGAGACCGCGCCCGGCGCGGTGACGCTCACCCGGTGTGGGATTTCCTGTTCACCTACTACAGCCTGCGTCCCCGCCAGCTGCGGGTGTGGCACCCCGGCTACGGCACCGCGCTGGCCGGCCCGGCCGGCGCCGAATACCTCGACCGCGCCGGGTACACCGCCACAGCCGACGGCGTGACCGTCAGCGCTGAATACCTGCGCTCCCGGCTGTCGACGGTCCGCTTCGTGGCCGACCTGCTGCGCGCCACCGAGGCGCGTGCGCCGCAGTTCGGCTGCTTCGGCATGCACGAGTGGGCGATGGTCTACCGCACCGACGCCGTCCGCCACGGCACGGTGCCGCTGCGCCTCGGTGGCGCAGGCACCGACGCGGTGGTCGAGTCGACACCATTGCGCTGCACCCACTTCGACGCGTATCGGTTCTTCACGACCGCGGCCGCGCCGCGCAACCGCGGGCAACCGACGCGTGCCACTCAGCGCGACTGGGAACAGCCGGGGTGTCTGCACGCGAACATGGATCTCTACAAGTGGTGCTTCAAGCTCGGACCGCTGGTGAATTCGGAGTTGCTGGTGGGCTGCCTGGAGCTGGCCGCGGACGCACGTGAACTCGACATGCGGGCCAGTCCCTATGACCTGTCGGACTTCGGGTTTGAGCCCATCACCGTCGAGGAACCCGCCGGGCGAGCGGAATACGTCCGGCGCCAGGGGGTTATAGCCGAGCGCGCCGCGCCGTTGCGGGCGGCGCTGCTGGCGTGGTGTGAGCGGCTGCTGGGTGCGGAGGTGGCCTACGACACTGTGTCGGAGGGGTTCCTACCTGCGGGTAAGATGAATTGATTGTCGTGAGGGAGGACAGATGAGCGATCGCGTGCCCGTGGGCAACCTGCGTGTGGCGCAGGTGTTGTACGACTTCATCACCAACGAGGCGCTGCCCGGCACCGGGATTGACGCCGACAGCTTCTGGGCCGGCGTGGACAAGGTCGTCACCGACCTGACGCCGCAGAATCAGGACCTGCTGGCCCGCCGCGACGATCTGCAGGCGCAGATCGACAAGTGGCACCGCCAGCGGATCATCGGCGGTATCGACGCCAGTGAGTACCAGCAGTTCCTCACCGACATCGGCTACCTGCAGCCGGACCCGGGTGACTTCAGCATCACCACCTCCGGAGTGGACGACGAGATCACCACCACGGCAGGCCCGCAGCTGGTGGTTCCGATCCTCAACGCCCGGTTCGCGCTGAACGCCGCGAATGCGCGCTGGGGCTCGCTATACGACGCGCTGTACGGCACCGACGTCATCAGCACCGAGGGCGGCGCCGAACCTGGCACCAGCTACAACAAGGTGCGCGGCGATAAGGTCATCGCCTACGCCCGGGACTTCCTCGACAAGGCCGTTCCGCTGGCGTCGGGCTCTTGGGCCGATGCCACCGGACTCAGCGTCGCCGACGGTGTGCTCGAGGTCGCGCAGGATGAGCAGTCCTCCGGTCTGGCCAGCCCGGAGAAGTTCCTCGGCTACACCGGTGAACTCGGCGAACCCGCCTGGTCGGTGCTGCTGGTCAACAACGGTCTGCATATCGAGATCCTGATCGACCCCGAATCCCCGGTCGGCAAGACCGACAAAGCCGGCATCAAAGACGTCGTGCTGGAGTCGGCGATCACCACGATCATGGACTTCGAGGACTCGGTGGCCGCCGTCGACGCCGACGACAAGGTGCTCGGATACCGCAACTGGCTCGGCCTCAACAAGGGCGACCTGGCCGAAGAGGTCAGCAAGGGCGGCAAGACCTTCACCCGCGTGCTCAACGACGACCGCACCTACAAGACGGCTCGGCCCGATGTCGCCGACGGATCGGCTCCGGCAGACGGCAGCACTTTCACTCTGCCCGGCCGCTCCCTGCTGTTCGTCCGCAACGTCGGGCATCTGATGACCAATGACGCGATCGTCGACTCTGACGGCAACGAGATTCCCGAGGGTATCCAGGACGCCCTGTTCACCAGCCTGATCGCGGTGCACGGGCTCAAGGCCGAGGACGGCAGCCCGCGGCAGAACAGCCGCACCGGCTCGATCTACATCGTGAAGCCGAAGATGCACGGGCCAGACGAGGTCGCGTTCACCTGCGAACTGTTCAGCCGCGTCGAGGACGTGCTGGGCCTGCCGCAGAACACCATCAAGGTCGGCATCATGGACGAGGAGCGCCGTACCTCGGCCAACCTCAAGGCCTGCATCAAGGCCGCCGCCGACCGGGTTGCGTTCATCAACACCGGCTTCCTGGACCGCACCGGCGACGAGATCCACACCTCGATGGAGGCCGGCCCGATGATCCGCAAGGGCGCCATGAAGAGCCAGCCGTGGATCAAGGCCTACGAAGACCAGAACGTCGACATCGGCCTGGCGACCGGGTTCTCCGGCAAGGCCCAGATCGGAAAAGGCATGTGGGCCATGACCGACCTGATGGCCGACATGGTGGAGCAGAAGATCGGTCAGCCCAAGGCCGGCGCCACCACCGCGTGGGTGCCGTCGCCGACGGCGGCCACGCTGCACGCCATGCACTACCACTACGTCGACGTCTACGAGGTTCACAAGGAGCTGGCCGGGAAGTCCCGCACCAGCATCGACGAGTTGCTGACGATCCCGCTGGCCAAGGAGCTCGCGTGGTCGCCGGAGGAGATCCACGAAGAGGTGGACAACAACTGCCAGTCGATTCTCGGCTACGTGGTGCGCTGGATCGACGCCGGTGTCGGCTGCTCGAAGGTGCCCGACATTCACGACGTCGCGCTGATGGAAGATCGTGCGACGCTGCGCATTTCAAGCCAGCTACTGGCGAACTGGTTGCGGCACGGCGTGATCACCGAGGACGACGTCCGCGAGAGCCTGCGCCGGATGGCGGCGGTGGTCGACGAGCAGAACGCCAAGGATCCCGACTTCAAGCCGATGGCGACGGACCCGGACAACAGCATCGCGTTCCAGGCCGCTCAGGAGCTGATCCTGGCCGGCGCGGCCCAGCCGAACGGCTACACCGAGCCGATCCTGCATCGGCGCCGCCGGGAGTACAAGGCCAGTACCGGCGCCTGACCTCCAAGCTGCACCGCATCACCGTTGAACGAAAGAGGATGAGGCACCGCCATGGGCAGGCACAGCAGACCGGGTCCCGGGGGCTCCTTCGGTGACGAGCCTGCCGACGAAACACCGACCGGTCGCTTCGCCCGCTCCGGCAACGATGCCGATGTCCCTGACGTCGAGGACGCCGATTCGTCGTCGCTGACCGACACCGCCCGCCGCAGAATCGCTTTCGAGGGCGGGCACCGCAGCGAGGGCGGCCGCCGCGGGGTGAGCCTCGGGGTGATTGCCGCGCTGGTCACCGTGGTCGTGGTCGTCGGTGGAGTGATCCTGTGGCGGTTCTTCGGCGACGCGTTGTCACACCGGTCGACCGACGCGGCCCAGAAATGTCTGGCAGGCACCCTCAACGTCGGTGTGGTCGCCGACCCGTCGATCGCCGACAACGTCACCAAGTTCGCCGAGGGCTTCAACGCCACGGTCACCCCGGTCGGCGACCGTTGCGTGAAGATGGTTGTCACCGCTGCCGATTCCGATCGGGTGGTCGACGGGTTCGTCGCCAACTGGCCGGGCGATCTCGGCGAGCGTCCCGCGCTGTGGGTTCCGGCCAGTTCCATCGGCGCGGCGCGCCTTCAGTCCACCGCGGGTAAGGAAGTCGTCAGCGACGCGCGCTCTCTGGTCAGTTCGCCGGTGGTCCTCGCGGTGCGTCCGCAGCTCAAAGATGCTCTGGGACAGCAGAGTTGGTCGGCGTTGCCGGGCCTGCAGTCGAACCCGACGGCGCTCGACGGCCTGAACCTGCCCGGCTGGGGTTCGCTACGGCTGGCGCTGCCCACCGTCGGTGATGCCGACGCCACCTATCTGGCCGCCGAAGCGGTGGCCACGTCGTCAGCGCCCGCGAACGCGCCCGCCACCGCCGGCCTCGGCGCGGTCAACGGGCTGCTCGCCGGTCAGCCCAAGCTGGCCGACACCACCACCGACACGGCGTGGAAGGCGCTTCTGGGTTCCGGTGACTCCGCCGGTGCGCCCGTGCATGCCGTCGCGACCACCGAGCAGCAGTTGTTCGCGCGCGCATCCTCGGTGCAGGATGCCAAGAACAGCGTCGCAGAGTGGCTGCCGCAGGGACCGGTCGCCGTGGCCGACTACCCCACCGTCCTGCTCTCGGGCAGCTGGCTGTCCGAGGAACAGGTCAGTGCAGCAAGCCAATTCGCCCGGTTCATGCGCAAACCGGAACAGCTGAGCACCCTGGCCAAGGCCGGCTTCCGGGCCGAAGGCGCCACCCCGCCGGGCAACGACGTGGTGAGCTTCCCGCAACTGGGTTCGCCGCTGACCATCGACGACGAGTCGGTGCGCGCCACGCTAGCCGCGGCGGTGTCCACCCCGGCCACCGGATCGGCCACCACGATCATGCTCAATCAGGCGATGGGTGCCGACGAGGGCGGCAAGTCACGCCTGGCCAATGTCGTGACCGCGCTGACCAATCGCATCGGTGCGCTCCCGTCGAACGCGGCGGTCGGGTTGTGGACGTTCAACGGCACCGAGGGCAAGTCGGCGGTGCCGATGGGGCCGTTGACCGATGACCTCAACGGGCAGCCGCGCTCGGCCGCGCTGACCGGCACTCTGGGCGGATTGTCGCCGTCGGGCAGCGGTGCCGTGTCGTTCACGACGCTGCGGTTGGCGTACGGCGAGGCGATGGCGAACTTCCGCCAGGGACAAACCAATTCGCTGCTGGTGATCACCCAGGGTCCGCACACCGATCAGACGCTGGACGGCCCGGGGCTGATTCAGTACGTCAAGTCGGCGGCCGATCCGGCCAAGCCGGTGGCGATCAACGTCATCGACTTCGGTGACGACTCCGACCGTGCAACGTGGGAGGCGGTCGCCCAAGCCTCGGGTGGCACATATCAGAATGTCGCGTCGTCGGATTCGCCGGACCTGGCGACCGCCGTGTCGACGCTGCTGTCCTAGATCTTGAGCAACTGCCGTGCGCCGGCGGTGAATTCGTCGGGGACCTCGATCTGCGGGTAGTGGCCGATTCCCGTCAGTTCGATCACCTCGGCCGCGGGCCGCAGCTCCCGCAGGCCGGCGAGCACATTCGTGGTGGCCACCGGATCGCCGGTCGCCCAGAGGAATCCGAGTGGCTTGTCCCAGTCGCGGACGGCGCCGTGCCAGCGTTCGGCGAACCGAACCCGCTCGTTGAGGTAGGCGCACAGCAGATTGATGATGCGGTGACCGTCGTCGCGCGCCATCAGAGCCCACTGCGCGTTCGCCTCGTCGTCGCTCAGCGGGTGCGCCGCGCTGAAGAGTTTGGCGAAGCCGCGCAGGAAGCCCCGCTCGTTGGTCAGCCGAGCGAGCAGCGGTCCAAGCGGGCCGCGCAGGATCTTCTGGCTGGGCCGCAGGCTCGCGCGTTCGATGATCACGCTGCCGTTGGTGAGCACAGCACGCTGGATGTCGAACGGCAGCGATCCGGAGACATCACGGGCCAGAAGTTCGGTGGCCACCGAGGTGCCCATGTCGTGGGCGAGCAGCACCACCGGGCCGGGCGCGGCGTCGGCGACCACCTGCTGCACGATGTCGGCCTGCTCCAGCAGGCTGTAGCGATGCGGGCGGGGTTTGTCGGAGAGCCCGAACCCGAGGAAGTCCAGCGTCAGCCAGGCCTGGTCGCCGAGGCGTTCGACGACGCCACGAAAGTCGTAGGAACTCGACGGGAACCCGTGTAGCAGAAGCACGGTCGGGCCGGACCCGGGTCGCGACCGCACGAAGACCTGACCCGCGCTGGTCGACAGCATGCGACCACCGTCTTGCCACTGACGAACGCTGGCAGGCAGCATCCGCTGACGCTATCAGGCGAACGCCTCCACCGGCGGGCACGAGCACACCAGGTTCCGGTCACCGTACGCCCCGTCGATGCGGCGCACCGGCGGCCACACCTTCGGCCGGAAGTTCTTGCCCAGCGGGTAGGCCGCCTGCTCGCGGGTGTAGGGGTGGGTCCACTCGTCGACCAGCAGGCATTCGGCAGTGTGCGGTGAATTGCGCAGCGGGTTGTCATCGGCAGGCCACTCCCCCGAGCCGACCTTGTCGATCTCGGCGCGGATGGCGATCATCGCCTCGCAGAACGCATCCACCTCGGCCAGGCTCTCACTCTCGGTGGGCTCCACCATCAGCGTGCCGGCCACCGGGAAGCTCATCGTCGGCGCGTGGAAACCGAAGTCCGCCAGCCGCTTCGCCACATCATCGACGGTAACGCCGGTGGCCTTGGTGATGCCGCGCAGATCGAGGATGCACTCGTGGGCGACCATGCCGTTCTCGCCGGTGTACAGCACCGGGTAGTACTCGTCGAGTCGGCGGGCGATGTAATTGGCCGAGGCGATCGCGGTCAGCGTCGCATCACGTAGCCCCTCGCCGCCCATCATCCTGATGTAGGCCCACGTGATCGGCAGGATCGACGCCGACCCGTACGGTGCCGCAGACACCGGGCGCCCCTTCGGCAGTTCCTCGGCCAGCGGATGGCCGGGCAGGAACGCCGCCAGATGCGACCGCACCGCCACCGGGCCGACGCCCGGGCCGCCGCCGCCGTGCGGGATGCAGAACGTCTTGTGCAGGTTGAGATGGCTGACGTCGCCGCCGAACTTGCCCGGGCGGGCCAGGCCGACCAAGGCGTTGAGGTTGGCGCCGTCGACGTACACCTGCCCGCCCGCGTCGTGCACGGCCGCGCAGATGTTGGCGATGTCGTGCTCATACACCCCGTGCGTGGACGGGTAGGTGATCATCAGCGCGGCCAGCCGCTCGGCGTGCTCGCTCACCTTGGCACGCAGGTCGTCCAGGTCGACGTCGCCGTTCTCCCGGCAGGCCACCACGACCACCCGCATGCCGACCATCGCGGCCGACGCGGCGTTGGTGCCGTGCGCACTGGATGGGATCAGGCAGACGTCGCGCCCGGTGTCGCCGTTGGCCAGGTGGTAGTCGCGAATGGCCAGCAGCCCGGCGTACTCGCCCTGCGATCCGGCGTTGGGCTGCAACGAGATTGCGTCATATCCGGTCAGCCCGGTCAGCCAGTTCTCCAGGTCCGCGATCAGCTTGCGCAGCCCCGGGGTGTCGCCGGCCGGGGCGAACGGGTGCTGGCGGCCGAACTCCGGCCAGGTGATGGACTCCATCTCGGCGGCGGCGTTGAGCTTCATCGTGCACGACCCCAGCGGGATCATGCTGCGATCCAGCGCAATGTCCTTGTCCGCCAGGGTGCGCAGATAGCGCATCATCTCGGTCTCGGTGCGATACCGATGAAAGGCCGGGTGGGTCAAGAATTCGGTTGTCCGCGAATCGATCTCGGGTCCCGCGTAGTCACCGGCAACCGACGCACCGAAGGCCTCCAGCACCAGCGCGATGTGCGCGGCGGTGGTGGCCTCGTCGCAGGCGACCGACACATGGTCGGCGTCCACCCGCCAGATGTTGATGCCGCGGCCCTTGGCCTCGGCTTGCACCGCGGCGGCCCGGTTCGGGACGTGCACCAGCACGGTGTCGAAGAAGGTGTCGTGCACCACCTCGACACCCGCCGCGCTCAGGCCGGCAGCCAGCGTGCGGGCGTACCCGTGCACGCGGCGGGCGATCCCGGTCAGGCCGTCGGGGCCGTGGTAGCTGGCGTACGACGCGGCCATCACCGCCAGCAGCACCTGGGCGGTGCAGATGTTGGAGGTCGCCTTGTCGCGGCGGATGTGCTGTTCGCGCGTCTGCAGCGACAACCGGTATGCCGGTGCGCCGTCACTGTCCACCGAGACGCCGACCAACCGGCCGGGAAGCTGGCGGGCATGCTTGGAGTGCACCGCCAGGAAGCCGGCGTGCGGGCCGCCGAATCCCATTGGCACACCGAATCTTTGGGCGCTTCCGAAGGCGACGTCGGCGCCGAACTCGCCGGGCGGCGCGATCAGCGTCATCGCCAGCAGGTCGGCGCCCAGTGCCACCAGCGCACCGCGCTCGTGGGCCTGCTCGACCAGCTTGGACCAGTCGGTCACCCGTCCGCTGGCGCCGGGCAGCTGCGCGATCACCCCGAAGAACTCACCCTCGGGCAGGCCGCCCCGCAGGTCGGCGGTGACGATCTCGATGCCCAGCGGCTCGGCGCGCGTCGCCAGGATGGCCGCGGTCTGGGGGAACAGGTCGGTGTCGACGGCCAGCCGGTTGACCGACCCGCGGACCGCACGGTGCATGAGGGTCATCGCCTCGGCCGCCGCGGTGGCCTCGTCGAGCATCGAGGCTCCTGCGATCTCGAGCCCGGTCAGGTCGGCGATCATGGTCTGGAAGTTCAGCAGCACCTCGAGGCGGCCCTGGCTGATCTCCGGTTGATACGGCGTGTAGGCGGTGTACCAGGCCGGGTTCTCCAGGATGTTGCGCAGCAGCACCGGCGGGGTGAGCGTGTCGTAGTAGCCCTGCCCGATCATGGAGACGGCGATGGTGTTGGTATCGGCCAACCGCCGCAGTTCGGCCAGCGCCTCATGCTCGCCGACCGCGGCGGGCAGCTGATCGAGGCCGGGCGCCAGGCCGTCGGCCGCGAGCGCGTCGAGGATGCCCGCCGGCAACGCCTTGGCGGCCAATTCTTCGAGCGAGGCGACCCCGATCACGTCGAGCATCGTCGCGATGGCATCGGAATCCGGTCCGATATGGCGATCGGCGAAGGTGGGGGTGTGGTTGGACCCTGCTTGTTTCGACATGGGGGACTCCTGACTTACGGCGCAGCCGTCAGCGGCGTCCTCTCCCTCTGTCGTCCACCCGGACCGGGCGCCTGAGAGATTCGGTCAGCCCGCGTCAGCGGCGCGACTGCCTTTCCCCATGGGCGGGTGACCACTGGTCACCGCTTTCCAGAGGCATCGTGGCCACGCGCGGTCCGGGTGCCTGAGAGGTTGACGGAGAGGTGTTGCTCCTTCGGCGTCCGTGGCTGGCTGCCACGAAGCTCTCCCGCGCGAGGGCGATACCCCGCGATTCTAACCGATCTTGCGGTCGCGGCTCTTGCGTCGGGAGGCCAGCTCGTCCTCCGGCGAGGCGATCGACTCGCCGCCGTCGGCCCGCTCACCCGGGAAGTCTGCGATCGCGCCGGACAGTTCCCGCATGGCGCCGCTGACCGCGATGCCGAACACACCCTGGCCGCCCTGCAGCAAGTCGACGACCTCTTCGGCCGACGTGCACTCGTACACCGTTGTGCCATCGGAGAACAGGGTGATGTTGGCCAGGTCCTGCACGCCGCGCTGACGCAGATGGTCGACGGCGACGCGGATGTTGTGCAGCGAGATGCCGGTGTCGAGCAGCCGCTTGACGATCTTGAGGACCAGGATGTCCTTGAACGAATACAGGCGCTGGCTGCCGGAGCCCGCCGCACCGCGGATGGACGGCACCACCAATGAGGTGCGGGCCCAGTAATCCAACTGGCGGTAGGTGATTCCGGCGATCTGGCAGGCACTCGGCCCCCGGTAACCGACCAGCTCGTCGGGGACCGAGTCGTCGGGGAACAGGCCCGGCTGCACCGGCTCACTCACCGGCGCGCCGCGGGGTGTGTCCGCCTCGAAGCGGCCATCGGAATCAGAGCCCGTGCCAGCAAGGTCCAACTGTCCCTGACGTGGCTGCTCGCCCACGATGCTTCCTCTCGCCGTTCGAACCTATGGCCCGCTGACCGCTCCACCAACCACGTTTGCCCAGTCCGAGTCCACCGAGCATACGCTTTTCGACGGGCGGTCGCGCTCGTCGTTCGCAATCAAAGTATGGCTGCCCTTGGCTGCGCTCCGCGTCATCCGCCGCGCGTGTCGAACCGCTGCAGGCCAAGTGAGACGCATCCGTGATCTTGCTCTCGGTGTCTCACCAGGCACGGCCGGACACCCCGTCAGGTCGCCTTGAAATCGTCCGGGGACACGCTGTCGAGAAACTCTTTGAATTTCTCGACCTCGTCCTCGCGCACGGCCCCGGTGGATTCGTCGTCGCCCTCGTCCGGAATCAGCAGCCCGGCCTCGGCCAGTACCGCCTCCTCGACGTAGATCGGCACACCCATCCGCAGCGCGATCGCCACCGAGTCCGACGGCCGGGCGGACACCTTGATGTCACGGTCGAAGATCAGGTCGGCGTAGAACGTGCCTTCCTGCAAGTCCACGATCCGCACCTCTTTGAGCGAATGCCCCAGTGCGCCAATGACATCTCGGAACAGGTCGTGGGTCAGCGGCCGGGCCGGCTCGACGCCCTGCTGTTCGAGCGCGATCGCGGTGGCCTCCGACTGACCGATCCAGATGGGCAGGTAGCGGTCGCCGTTGGATTCCCGCAGTAACAGAACCGGCTGGTTCTGGGGCTGCTCGACGCGAATGCCAACCACACGAACCTCACCCATCTGTGCCTGACCTCCGCGCTGGTTGTGCCATCATCGGCGAGTCTAGTCCTCAGCGGTCGAGAACGTCTCGTACCGCGGACTTGATCAGCGATGTGTGCAACGTGATTGCCAGAGCGGCAACCTCACGCGCCAAATCGTCGGCGCGGTCGCGCGCACCGGTCTTGGATGCCTTGCCCACCGGTCCTGCGATCTGCGCGATCAGGTCGGACTGCCGGTCCGCCGCCGACCGAAATGCCCGCAGGTGTCGCGGTTCGACGCCGTACTCCCCCAGCGCCCGTGCGCATTGCGCGATGACCACCGAATGTTCGTCGAACAACCCGCCCGGGCCGGTGGTGATCACCCCCGCTTTGCACAGCGCGGTCAGCATCTCCTCGCCCACACCGGATCGCTCCAGCAGGTCTTCTCGGCTCAGCCGCACCTGAGCGCGTGCGACATCGATATCGTCGCCGGCGTCAGGCGAGTCCTGGTCGGCCACCGTCACCAAACGCGGTACGGCGTAAGGCGATCCGACGTGGGGCAGCTCGCCGTCCGGCTGGGCGTCGAGCTGTGCCTTGATGACCTTCAGCGGCAGATAGTGGTCACGCTGGGCGGTCAGGATGAACCGCAACCGGGCACAGTCGTACGCGGTGAATCGCCGATACCCCGATCCGCTGCGCTCCGGCGTGACGAGACCCTCGGCTTCCAAGAATCGGATCTTGGAGATCGTCACGTCCGGGAAGTCCGGTCGCAGCAGGTCCAGGACCGCTCCGATAGACATCCCGGCAAGCGCGGGAGTATCGGGGGCGGTCACTAGCTTCCTGGACCGCCTTCGTCGTCGGACGACTTCGGTCCGGTGAGGAAGACCAGGCGGAACTTGCCGATCTGGACCTCGTCGCCGTTGGCCAGCGTGGCCGAGTCGACCGGTTCGCGGTTGACGTAGGTGCCGTTGAGGCTGCCGACGTCGACGACCTGGAATTCGTTGCCGTCCAAGCGGAACTCGGCGTGCCGACGGCTGACGGTCACGTCATCGAGGAAGATGTCGGAGTCCGGGTGACGGCCGGCCGAGGTCGTCGCCTGATCCAGGAGGAACCGCGAGCCCGCGTTGGGGCCACGCTTGACGACCAGCAGCGCCGAGCCCACCGGCAGGCCTTCGACCCCGGATACCGAGCTCTCGCCGCCGGTGGCCGCCGGGGCGTCCAGCTCGTTGAGGAAGTCGGCGCGGAAGACCGAAGTCGTCTCCACGGTGACTTCGTCAGAGTTCTGGTCCTTGTCGGTCACCCGCTACTCCTCACTGGCTGCCGTGGCTGTACTTGGCGGGTATCCGCACAAGACGCCCGTCCGCCTCAACAATCAATTACGTCGACCGTACCGCGCAGTGGTCGTCGTTGTGTCCACCACCGCCGGATCGGTGGCTGGCAGGCACCCTAACAATGTCATTCAGTCACTGTGTCCCGATAGGCGTCCGCATCGAGCAACGCCGCCAACCCCTTTTCGAGGGTATCGCCGTCGACCTGCAACTCCAACAACCACCCCTGACCGTAGGGGTCGGAGTTGACCAGCCCGGGGCTGCCCTCCAATTCGCCGTTGACCGCAATCACTTTGGCCGTGACGGGGGCGTAGAGATCCGAAACCGACTTGGTGGACTCCACCTCGCCGAAGGACTCACCGGACGTGACGTCGCTGCCCACCTCGGGTAACTGCACGTACACCACGTCGCCGAGCGAGGACTGGGCGAAGTCGGTGATGCCGACGCGCACGGTGTCGTCACCGATGCGCTGCACCCACTCGTGCTCGGCGGTGTAGCGCAGGTCGGCTGGGATTTCGCTCACGGTGCTCCTCGGTGTCGGATGCTCATTTGACGGGCTGAGCGTATTGGCGCGCTTTCGGTTGCCGCAAGGTGGTGATGTCCACCTTGTCGGACTGCGCGACGGTCATTCGCCCACCCACCCGCTCGACGCTGTCGACCGCACCGCCGGGGATGTTCATCGCCGCAGCCAGGGTGGGTGGATCGCCAATGGCCAGAACAGAATACGGCGGGCCGAGCGTCTGCGTGTCGATCACCAGCGCGCCGGGACTGCCGACCACCCAGGTGTCGACCCCAACCCGGACGGCCTGCTGGCCGGAGCGGATCTCCATCGCCTCCGCGCCTGCGGCCCGCAGCTCGTTGATGACGTCGAGCATGGTCTCGGGCGCGACCCCCGGTCCGGGATCGTCGATGGTGATCGTCACGCCGGGCCCGGTGGCCGCGACGGTACCGATGAGGATCGACAGGGCGGCCAGCCTGGCCTGCGCGTTCTGGATCGCCGCCTGATCGCTGCTGCCCGCGGTCTGCATGGCCGCGAGGTTGCGCTGCAGTTCGGCGACCTCGGTGTTGAGCGTGGCTTCCCGCTGCTGCAGCGAGCCGAGCAGGACGAGCAGGTCGGCCGGGCGCGCGGTGTCCAGGGCGTCGCCGGACTCGGTCTGGCGGGCCTGGGTGGCGATGGCCACACCGAGCATCAGGCACAGCAGCACGCCGAGCACACCGAAGATCACCTGCACGCGACTGCGGGGCCGGCGCACCGGCGCCGGCGCCGGGCCGGGCAGTTCGTGGCGGCCGTGCTCCTCGTCGGTCACCTCACGCCCCGAACAACCTGCGTCTCAGCGCGGCGGCGTTGCCGAAGATGCGGATGCCGAGGACGACGATGATCGCGGTCGACAACTGCGTGCCCACGCCGAGTTGATCGCCGACGTACACGATCAGCGCGGCGACCAGCACGTTGAAGACGAACGAGACGACGAACACCTTGGGATCGAAGATCTTCTCCAGGTAGGCACGCAGACCGCCGAACACCGCGTCCAGCGCGGCGACGACGGCGATCGGCAGGTAGGGCTGGATCACCTCGGGGACGCTGGGGTGCAGGACAAGACCCAGCACGATGCCGACGATGAGTGCGGCGATTCCGATCACTGTGCTAGTCGCCCTTCCCCGGGTCACTGCTGCCCACCGGACCCCCTACCGACCGATCTGCTTCGCAAATTTAATCTCCCGTACCGCACCCGCGGGCAACGACAGGCCGTCGCCGCTGCTCACGCTGACCCCCACCCCGTAGGACACCTCCAGCAGCCGCAACCGCTGCAGTCCGCCGCTGCGGTCGAACGTATCGCGCATCTGGCTGGGCGATCCCACCGCCAGAATGGTGTAGGGGCTGCTGATCGGATGATTGTCGACCAGGATGGCGCCGCCCGCCTGGCGGATCGTCACGTTGGGTCCCATTCGGACTCCCCCGACCGAGATCGCCTCGGCGCCGCTGGCCCACAGTGAGTTCACCACGAGCTGAAGATCGCGATCCAGAATGATCTGGCGGCTGCCGGCCACCCGCTGCTTGGAAACGTCGGACAGGTCGCGCCCGATGCCGGGGTCGGTCACCGTGATGGCGAGGCCGGGCCCGATGACGGCGGTCGAAGCGGCGGCCAGGCTGAGCGCATCGAGCCGGCTGAGCAGATCGCGGCCGGCCGCGTCCTCGCGCAGCTGGCGGCGCTGGACGGTGTCGGCCTCGGCGGCCAGCTCGTCGCGGCGGCGGGTGAGCCGGTCGGTGGTGCCTTCGGCGGACCGCACGCTGGCGGCCAGCACCTGCTGGGCCGCGTTCACGCCCGGCGCGGTCGACCGCGCCTGCGCGACGGCGGCGGCGAACACGACCGCGATCAGCACGGCGGCCAGCGCCTCCCACGCGTGGGTGGCCAGCGGTCGGCGGGGTTGCGCGGCCTGTTCGCGCTGGGCGGCAGCGGCGGCGTACCCGGGGTCGAGGTGTTCGGTCAGTAGCGAGCGCAGCAGGCCCGGCAGCGGGATCAGGGTGGGCCGCTGCTCGTGGCGTTCGCTGCGGCCGGCCTGCGGGTCGTAGCCGCCGAGCGCGCTGTCAGGTGCGGGCATCGGTGACGCCGGACTTGGGCAGCGTGGTCACGACCAGACGGACCTGCAGCAGGTACAGCACCGCCGACCACAGGTACATGCCGACGCCCCAGATCAGGAAACCCCAGCCACACGCGCCGATCACATGGCTCCACGTCGCATCCCACTGGCCGAGCAGCACCAGCGGGAAACCGGACATCAGCGCAAACGTCGCGGCCTTGCCGATGTAGGTGACCGGCAGCGCGGTCAGTCCTCGGCTGCGCACCACCGGAAGGGTGGCGGCCAGCACCAGATCACGGCCGATCAGGGTCGCGATCAGCCACCACGGCACCACACCGGCGAAGCCCATACCCAGCGGCACGGCCAGCATGTAGATCCGGTCGACCAGCGGGTCCAGCAGCGCACCCAAGCGCGACGACTGGTTGGGCACCAGGCGAGCGATCTTGCCGTCCGCCCAGTCGGAGAAGCCGCTGAACATCAGGATCGCGACCGCGAGTGCGTACGCGTCGGTGGCAAGGAGCAGGTACAGGAACACCGGCACCAGCACCAGCCGGATCACCGACAGGACGTTCGGGATCGTCAGCACCCGATCACGGCGGTCCATGGTGATGAACTTAGCCCTAGCGGAAGACCCCGGGCAGGCTGAGCGCGGACAACGTGTCGTCGTTGAGCGGGTTGTCGTGGACCATGTAGGTCCATGTCGAGGTCGGGCGCGCCAGCTTCGACAGGTCCAGGCCCTGCTCCTCTTCGAGGATGTTGGCGGTTTCAAAGGTCTGCTGGGCGGCCTCGATGGCGTCGGCGGCCAGGTTCGCGAACGCGTCGACGGCCATCCGGTGGAACTCGTCGAGCGGGTTCTGCCGGCCCAGCGCTCGCAGGTGGATGCTCTCCCGGATGTCGGCCAGGTAAGCCAGGTGGTCGGCCCAGCCGCGGTCGAGGTGGAACAGCATGATCTGACGGCAGATGACCTCCAGCTGCTCCTCGCTGGACTTCTCGGCGAGCTCCTCGTATCGGTCCGGCGAGAGTTCCTTGAGTTCGTTGCGCGCGGCCGGCGTGCTCAGCAGCGTATTGCGCCGCTCCACGATGATGGCCCGCTGCTGGGCGATGAGCTGGTTGTAGCGCCAGGTGTTGGCATGTACGTCGAGCAGCCGGCCCTCGGCGACCCGCTGGGCGTGGTCGAGCAGGGCGCCGGCCTTGGGGCTGGTGATCCGCCCGGTCTCGTCGGCCTCGGTGGGCAGCTTGCCCTCGTCGAGGTGGGCGACGACGACGTCGTCCTCCCAGCTGGCGAAGAACACCGATGAGCCGGGGTCGCCCTGGCGGCCCGCGCGGCCGCGCAGCTGGTTGTCCAGGCGTTCGGTGCGGTGCCGCCCGGTGCCGATGACGTGCAGGCCACCTAGCTCGGCGACTTTGTCGTGGTCGGTTTCCTCCGACCCGCCGAGCCGGATGTCGGTACCGCGGCCGGCCATCTGGGTGGAGACCGTGACGGTGCCGAGCTTGCCGGCTTCGGCGATGACGGCGGCCTCTTCCTCATCGTTCTTGGCGTTGAGGACCACCGCCGGAACGCCGCGGCGGACGAGCCGCTCGTGCAGTTCCTCGGACTCGGCGACGTCGTGGGTGCCGACCAGGATCGGCTGACCGGTGGCGTGCACATCGACGATGTGCTCCATGATCGCCTCGATCTTGGCCGCCGCGGTGATGTAGACGCGGTCGTCGGCGTCCTCGCGGATGTTGGGCGTGTTCGGCGGGATCGGTGAGACGCCCAGTTTGTAGAACTGGCGCAGCTGCTCACCGGCGGCCAGCGCGGTACCGGTCATTCCGCAGACCGTCGGATAGCGGTTTATCAGCGCCTGCACGGTGATGGTGTCCAGCACCTCGCCGGTCTCGGTGGTCTCGATGCCTTCTTTGGCCTCGACCGCCGCCTGCAGGCCATCCGGCCAGCGCTGCAGCTGGGCGATGCGGCCGCGGCTGGAGTTGATCAGCTGCACGGCGCCGTCACGGACGATGTAGTGCACGTCGCGCTGCAGCAGCACATGCGCGTGCAGGGCGACGTTCACCTCGGTCAGGGTGGTGCTGACGTGCTCCTCGGAGTAGAGATCGATCCCGCCGAGCGCGGCCTCGAGCTTCTTGGCCCCCTCCTCGGTGAGGTGGACGTTGCGGCTGTCGGAGTCGGTGTCGTAATCCCTTCCGGCCGCGAGTTCGCCGACCAGACGGACGATTTCGACCTTGGGGGTCTCCCGATGCGTGGTGCCGGCCAGCACCAGCGGCACGAGCGCCTCGTCGACGAGCACGGAGTCGGCTTCGTCGATCAGCGCGACGTCGGGGTTGGGCGAGACCAGGTCGGCGACGTCGGTGACCAACTGGTCACGCAGCACGTCGAAGCCGATTTCGTTGACCGAGGCGTACGTGACGTTGCACTGGTAGGCGGCCCTGCGCTCCGCAGCCGTCGACTCGGCGGTGATCCAGCCGACCGTGAGGCCCATCGCCTCGATCAGCGGGCCCATCCACTCGGCGTCGCGGCGGGCCAGGTAGTCGTTGATGGTGACGACGTGGACGTTGCGCCCACCGAGGGCGTAGCCGGCAGCGGCGATGGCGCCGGCCAGCGTCTTGCCCTCACCGGTGGCCATCTCGATGACATCGCCGGCGAGCATGCGCAGCGCCCCGGCCAGCTGTACGTCAAAGGGACGGAGTCCGGTCGTCCGGTCCGCAGCCTCGCGGGCGATGGCCAGGAACTGCGGGATATCAGCCGACGAGGCGAGGTCACCGAGGTCCAGCAACTTCGCGGCCTTGGCCAGCTGCACATCGTCGAGGCCCTTGGCCTTCTCGTTGAACTCGGCCGAGGCGTTCACCTCAGCCATCGAATGTTCCTTGGCCTTCTCGGTGGTGGCACCGAGCAGGCGCCAGAAGCCCCGGCTGATGCGGCCGGGTCCGACAGCGCTGTCCTTGCGAGTTTTCGCCACGTGTCAACGGTACCGTCGGCGCCGTTGGACGCCTGATACCAACCTGACGGTTACGCACCCGCAGTTATCAGGGCGGCCGGTTATCTTTGCTTCACCGGGTCTGACGGCGGCGCTGAAGCTCACATTTCGCTAGTCATCTGACACACCCGCGCGCCTTCGCCGGAATGCCGGGGTAGGTTCGCCGGGAAAGCCATCGGAGGAGAAGCGCGTTGGAGATGTTCCACCCGTCCATGGACTGGGGACACGAGCTCGTCCCGTCCCTGATCTGGATCGCCAAGGCGTGGGCCATCAGCGCCGTCCTGAGCCTGATCGTGTTGGTCATCCTGGCCAAGTACACGACCTGGGGCCGGCAGTACTGGCGGATCACCGGCGAATACTTCAAGGGTCGGCAGAGCATCAGGGTCTGGATCTGGGTCGGCGTGCTGCTGTTGTCGACGATCATCTCGGTGCGCCTCGACGTGCTGCTCAGCTACTACAGCAATGACCTGTACACCTCGCTGCAGGTGGCGTTCCAGGGTGCCGGCGGCGGCAATGAGGAAATGAAGCAGTCCGGCATCCACGGGTTCTGGGCGGCGCTGATCCTGTTCGCCATTCTGGCAACCATCTACATCAGCCGGGTGATGCTGGACATCTATCTGATGCAGCGGTTCATCATCCGCTGGCGCGTGTGGCTCACCGACCGGCTCACCTGCGACTGGCTTGACGACCACGCGTACTACCGCACCCGCTTCACCGACAGCGATATCGACAACCCCGACCAGCGCATCCAGTACGACATCGACATCTTCACCGCCGGCGTCGGCTCGTCACCGAACCAGCCGACGATCATGAGCTCCAACACCCTGCTGTTCGGCGCCATCAACTCTCTGGTGACGGTCGTTTCGTTCACCGTGATCCTGTGGAACCTGTCCGGTCCGCTGACGTTCCTCGGGGTGACGCTCGGGCACGCGTTGTTCTGGGTGGTCCTGGTCTATGTGATCTTCGCGACGATCATCGCGTTCTGGATCGGCCACCCGCTGATCAAGCTGAGTTTCCGCAACGAGCTGACCAACGCCGTGTTCCGCTACGCGCTGGTGCGCCTGCGTGATGCCGCCGAGGCCGTCGGCTTCTATCGGGGCGAGAACGCCGAGCGCGGGCTGCTGCGCGCCAAGTTCGCCCAGATCATCGCCAACTACAAGCGCTATGTGAACCGCACGATCGCCCTGACCGGCTGGAACCTGTCGATGAGCCAGATCATCAACCCGCTGCCGTTGGTGATCCAGGCGCCGCGGCTGTTCGCCGGGCAGATCGACCTCGGTGACGTCACCCAGTCGTCGAGTGCGTTCGGCTCCATCCACGACTCACTGTCGTTTTTCCGCAACGCCTATGACTCGTTCGCTTCCTACCGGGCCGCCATCATCCGTCTGCACGGTCTGGTGGAAACCAACGCCGAGGCCCGCGAACTGCCCAAGCTGACCACGGTCGCCAGCCACGACGGCTCGGTGGAGTTGCGCCGGGTCGAGGTCCGCACCCCCAGCGGCGCCCAGCTCGTCGATCCGATCGATCTGCGGCTGGAGCCGGGCGAGACGCTCGTCATCACCGGACCCTCGGGCGCCGGCAAGACGACGCTGCTGCGCAGCCTCGCGCAGCTGTGGCCGTTCACCTCGGGCACCCTGTGCCGCCCCGACGATGACGACACCATGTTCCTGTCGCAGATGCCCTATGTCCCGCTGGGCGATCTGCGCACGGTGGTGTCCTACCCGGCCACATCCGGCGCGATCAGCGATGACGAGCTGCAGCAGGCGCTGTCCAAAGTTGCTTTGTCGCACTTGACGATTCGGCTCAACGAGTCCCAGGACTGGGCGAAGGTGCTCTCACCGGGCGAGCAGCAGCGCATCGCGTTCGCCCGCGTGCTGCTGACCAAGCCGAAGGCAGTCTTCCTCGACGAGGCCACCTCGGCGCTGGACGAGGGTCTGGAGTTCGCGCTCTACGAGATGGTGCGCACCGAGCTGCCGAACACCATCCTGGTCAGCGTCAGCCACCGCAGCACCGTCGAGCAGCATCACGTCAAGCACCTGGAGCTGCTCGGCGAGGGCCAGTGGCGCCTCGGTCACGTCGAAGGCAACGAACCGGCGACGGTCTGATCGCCGCGGTAGTACCCGGCGTCCCCCCTGGGACGTAGTTCAAGATCAGTCCCCGGCACGATGTGCTCGGCGCACCGAGTTCATGGAAGTAGCCGCGCCGGCGCAGCCGGTTTCGTGCTGAAGGACTCGCCTGCCGAAGAAACTCATCCGAGCCGTGCGCGCGGTCGCTGCCGGCCAGGGTTTCCTCGACCCGGCGGTCACCGCGCGAATCCTGACCGCGTACCGGCGCACCGGGGCGCCCACGCGCCCCAACACCGCGCTGGAAAACGTCACCCCGCGCGAGATCGACGTCCTCACACTGATCGGCAAAGGCCGGACAAACGGCGAAATTGCCCACGAGCTCGGAATTTCCGCACTCACCGTCAAGACGCACATCGGCCGGATCTTCACCAAACTCGGACTGCGCGACCGCGCCTCGGCGATCGTGTTCGCCTACGATCATCGCCTGGTGTCGTCGCCCTGACGTCTCAGCCGCCAAGTGCCACCTTGGCGGCGTGCGTTCCGGCGCGCCGCCCGAAGAACGAGCCCTCCCCCAGCTGGGTGCCACTGGCATAACCCTTGCCGTCCTGGGCGATATTGGATGCGCACGCGCCCGCCGCGTACAACCCGGGGATCACGCTGCCGTCGTCGCGCAACACCTCGCCGTCGACGTCGGTGGCCAGACCGCCGACGGTGAAGCCGGAATACATCGCCTTGCCGAGCGTCAGATCGAAGGCCCCCCACGGCCCCTTGTCTTGTGGCGCAAGGAATTCCGGCTGCTTGTGGAACTCGGGGTCCTCGCCCTGTGCGGCGTACTTGTTGTAGTTGTTCAGTGTCTCGACAAGATTGCCTGGCGGGATGCCCAGTGCGGCTTCCATCTCCTCAACGGTCTCCCAGCCGTCGATGAACGTGATGAGCGGGATCTCCGGGCGCTGCATGTGCGCTTCGTCGACGATCAGGTACGCCGCACTGTCGGGCTGGTCCATCACGAAACCCGAAGTGCGCGAATGGTAGGAGTCTTCGGTGACGAACCGCTTGCCCTCCTTGTTGACGATGATTCCGGTCAGCAGGATCGACGGCGGGTAGACGGGCGCGGTGATGAAGATCTGGTCCATGTGCTTGGTTGCCCCGCCCACCGACTCACCGAGGCGGATGCCCAGGCCGTCGTCGTAGGTGTTGCCGAGCACGAACGGCTTCTCGGCGAGCTTCGGCGTGAGCTTGGCGACCATCTCCGGATTCATCACGAACCCACCCGCGGCGATCACTACCGCCTTCGCCCGGATCGACCCGGTCTCGGTGAACTTCTTCCACGACACCCCGACCACCGAGTCGCCATCGACCACGAGGTTGGTCGCGCCGGTCTCGTAGCGGATCTGCACACCCAACTCGGCGCACCGTTTGAGCAGCAGGTCGATCACCATGGCCGCGCCCTGGGTGTCACCGGGAACCGGCACTTTGTGGCCGCGCGGGGCGGGCACTGCCATGTTCTTGTACGGCCACACCTTCTCGTTGCCGGTGAACATCAGGCCCTCGGTGTTGGGCTGGATGACCGCCTTTTCGGGGTAATAGCTCCGCTCGAACGCGATCCCGAGTTCCTCGAGCCAGTCGAAGTGCTCGACGCTGCCCTCGCAGTAGGCGCGGATCTTGTCGAGTTCGGGCTCACGCGACACCGCGACCAGGTACTTGTACATCTCCTCGACGCTGTCGCTGTGCCCGGTCGCCTTCTGCACCGCGGTTCCGCCACCGAGGTAGAAATGGCCGCCGGCCATCGAGGTCGTGCCACCGGCGACCGCTGCGCGCTCGAGTACGAGGACCCGCGCGCCGGCGGCGGCGGCGCTGACCGCCGCGCACCCGCCGCCGATGCCGAACCCGATCACCACGACGTCGAACTCGTCGGACCACTCGGTCACGTCCGAGGCGGCGACGGTCGTGGGAATGTCCAGGCCACTCATTGCTGCTCCTGTTTCACATAGTCGAAGAACGTGCGGATCTCGTCGGGGATGTAAGCGATTTCCAGGTAGGGCACGCCGGCCGCGGCGGCGGACACGTACGCGAACCGCATGCCGCCCGGCATGACACCGCGGGCGACGACCTCCGCCTTCGAGCCCGCTTCGGTCAGCGCGGCCTCGAAGGCGTCGGCGTCGGGGACCTCCACGCAGATGTGGTGCAACCCGGGCCCGCTGTCGGCCAAGAAGTCCGTATAGATGCTCTCGCCACGGGTCGGCGCGATGAGCTCCAACTGGGTGTCGCCGGCGTAGCTCAGCGAGATGTCGGCGTGGTAGTCGGCGGGCGCGCCTCGGTGCTCGCAGGTATCCGGCCCGAAGTGCACGTCCGGCATCCGGATCCATTTCGCGGCCCCGAGCAGCGTGGTCAGCGCCGCCTCGGTGGCGTCCAGGTCGCCGGTCACCCACGCGATCTGGACAGGTGTCTGGTCAGTCATCGGTTCGAGGATATCCCCGCCCCGCCGGTGTGGCTAGAACGTGTTCTAGTTTGCGGTCCGGCGGTCAACATGTCGACGGCCAGCTCGATCTGCTGGTCGAACAATCCCTGCGGATCGGTGAAGGTGTCGGTTCCGTACTGGCCGAAAACCTCAAGGCTGACGGCCCCGATCACGATCGCCCAGACCGCGGTGCACCGGATCACCAGTGCGTCGTCGCCCGGAAAGCCGAACTCGTCGCGGACCCGCCTCAGGTCTGTCGACATCGGTTGTGCGACATGGTGTTCGGTGAGGCTAATGTCGCCGGTGACCACGCCGGAAGCCACCGCATCGAACAGCATGCCGATCACCCGCGTGCCGGGGCCGGTGGTCAACTCGGCGGGGGCGTGATAGCCCGGCACCGGGGTGCCGTACAGCAGCGCCCACTCGGCCGGGTGCTCCAGGGCCCAACCCCGGATCGCGCGGGCGATGGCCGCGACGTCTGCTCGCCAGCCGCCATCGGTTTCTGCGCGGGCCTGCCCGACTGCGTCGGCGAGGTCGGAGTACGCGTCGACCAGCAGCAGGGTCAGTAGCGCGTCGCGACTGGAAACGTAGCGATACACCGCCGAGGACACCATGCCGAGCTCGCGGGCGATCGCGCGCACCGACAGGCCGGCGGCGCCCACGCTGGCCAACTGCCGTCGGCCCAGCTCCACAATCTGAGCCTCGATGCGTTGCCGCGCGTCCTGCCGTTTCCCCACGTGCCGAGTCTCGCACAGCCGAGAACACTGCTCTTGCTATTCCACGGCGGCGGTGGCATCCTCAAAACAAGAGCATTGCTCTCTAATTTGAGGAGACCCCATGGCTACGCACTACGACCGCCCGAACGCCGCTGCCCGCGCGTTCAATGTCGTCATCCGCCACCTCGCCGAGGCCGGTATCAGCATCGCCGGCACCCGCGCGCTGCGGGTACGTGGGCGGAAATCCGGCGCGCCGCACCGCGTCGTCGTCAACGTGTTGCAGGTCGACGGGACGGACTATCTGGTTTCGCCGCGGGGCAACACCCAGTGGGCCCGCAACGCGCGGGCCGCCGGCGAGGTGGAACTCGGCTCACGTTGGCGGCGTTCGACAGTCGCACTCACCGAAGTCGACGACGAGGCCAAACCCGCGTTGTTGAAGAGCTACCTCGACCGGTGGTACTGGGAAGTCAAGGGGCACGTCGCCGAGCTGACGCCCGACTCGACTGCCGATCAATTGCGCGCTGCCGCACCGAAAATCCCGGTGTTCGCGCTCGCCCGCTAGTTGGCGTTCGCCTGCTCGGCCGCAGCCACGTTGACGACGTCGGCACCGGCGCGAACCTGCTGGCTGGTGGCGACCCATGACACCGCTGCGGGCAGGTTGCCCCAGGTGCTGTTGAAGAGCCCGACGATCACGGCCTTGTTGTTGTCGACCGGCATGTACACCGGGCCACCGGAGTCACCCTTCTGGCTCACCACACCGTTCGCCATGGTGAACCAGCCGTTGTTGACCCGCTCGATCGAGCCGCAGCTCTCACCGGTGATCACGCCGAAGTGGCAGACCGGCTGACCGTTGGCCATCGGCGGAGCGGCCTCGGCGACGAGCTGGCGCCCACCGGGCAGGATGTTGTTGACCGTGACGTCGGCGCCCAGCGTGATCATCTCGTAGTCGGAGATCACCTGGTCGGTGCGCACGACGGCGCCGTCGGGGGTGTTGTCCTGGAACGTCGACACCATGCCGATGAAACGACCGTCCCGGTCGGTCACCGGGCCGTCGGCCTGGCAGTGGCCGGCCGAGTAGGCGACTCGCGCCACCGGATCGACATAGCCGAGTGTGCACACGTTACTGGCCTGGCGGATTTCCATCCCGGGTGAGACCACGGCTCCGGGGGTAGCCTGGGCGATCGGTGCCAGGGTCGCGGATGCGGCGACGACAGCTGCGGCGGCGAGGACAACTTTGTGAGCAAAGTGCGACACTGTACACCCCGATCGGTCGGCGACTCGTCAAGGACGCGCCGCGAAAGAATCTCGACTGTGTATCGGCGCCGATCTCAAATCGTTACCAACGAGCTATGACGTACCCGGCGTGTCGCCGCGGGAATCACGCCAGATGGGCTTATGAGTCGAAGCCCAGCCCCAGCCGATCGAGTGTGCGCAGGATGAGATTGCGTTTGCCCTGGTTATGGTCCGCCCGATCGAGCGACCATCGGGTCGCCTGAATTCCGACGCTGGCCACCGGTTCGGGCGGGAACGGCAGCGGCTTGCGGTTGACCATCTCCAACTCGGTCCGCTCGGTGGGATGACCGTCGAGCAGATCCAGGCAGACGTCGGCGGCGAAGCGTGCCGCGCCGACGCCCAGACCGGTGAATCCGTTGACGTAGGCGATCCGTCCCCGGCCGGCCAGGCCCCAGTGCGCACAGAACCGGGTGTTGGTGTCGATTGCGCCGGCCCAACGATGGCTGAACCGGACGTCCTCGAGTTGCGGGAAGGTGATGAAGAAGTGTGCGGCCAGCTTGCGATAGGTCTCCGGGCGGTCCTCGTACATCGGGTCGACGCGACGGCCGTAGTGATAGACCGCGTCGTAGCCGCCCCAGACGATCCGGTTGTCCGCCGAGAGACGGTAGTAGTGGAACTGATTGCCGCTGTCGCCGATGCCCTGCCGTGAGCGCCACCCGATGCGGTCCAGCTGTTCGGCGGTCAGTGGCTCGGTGGCCAGCACGTAGTCGTACACCGGAATGGTGTGTAGCCGGTTGCGCTTTAGCAGACTCGGAAAGACGTTGGTGGCCAACACGATTTGATCGGAATCGATGAGCCCGGCGCGGGCCTGGACCCGGACCCCCCGCCGTTCGCGTTGCACCGACAGCGCCGAGGTGTGTTCGAAGATTTCAACGCCGGCCTCGGCGCAGGCGCGGGCCAGCTCGAACACCAGCCGGGCGGGATGGACGATCGCGCAGGTGTCAGTCGCCCACAGGCCGGCCCGATAGGTCGGCGAGGCGACCTCGTCGCGGACAGCGGCCTGGTCGAGGAACCGGCCCTCGCCGTCGTCGGCACCCTCGGCCAGCCAGTCGACCTGATGCGGTTCGGTGGCCACCGTCAGCATGCCGGTGCGCTCCCAGTCCACACTCATGCCGTAGGACTCGATATCGGCCTGCATCCCGTCGAGGTTGGCCAGGCCGAGTTTTTCCAGGCGCTCGAATTCGGTTGGCCAGCGCGACTTTCCGTTCTCGGCGCCATGCGTGATGCTGGCTTCGACGAAACCCCCGTTGCGTCCCGATGCCGCCCATCCGAGCCGCTCGGCTTCGATCAAGACCACTCGCGCCCCGGGGTTGCGCTGCTTGGCGTGCAGCGCCGACCACAGGCCGGCGTACCCGCCGCCGACCACCAGCAAGTCACAGGTCAGGCCGCCGGACAGCGCCGGATATTCAGGCCGCGGGATGTCCAGCCACATCGATCCGAACGCCGCCGGACCCAACGCCCGGGCAATCAGGGCGGGGTCGACTCGGCGATCGAATACGGTCTGCACCGTTGCATGGTGCCATGCCGTGAGCGCCCTACCGGGCGAACCGCGCGAGTAGGGGTCCGACGATGGCGAGCACGAAAACGTAGGGCGTGGCCAGCGATCCGATCGCAGCGACCGTGGTGCCCGCCAGCCCGATGATCACCAGCGAGAACTCGCCGCGCGCGACCAGCGCGGTCCCCGCGCGAAGCTGGCCCGGGCGGCCGACCCCGTCACGGCGGGCCGCATACACACCGGTGGCCACCTTGGTGGCCGCCGTGACCGCGGCGAGCAGCACAGCCACCGGCAGCATCGGCACCAGGTCCGCGGGTGCCACTGACAATCCGATAGCCACGAAGAACACGGCGGCGAACAGGTCGCGCAGTGGGGTCAGCACCGAACGGGCCCGCTCGGCGGTCTCCCCCGTCAGCGTCAAGCCGACCAGGAACGCACCCACCGCCGCCGAGGCGTGCAGATGTTCGGCGGCTGCCGACACGAGCAGGGTCAGCCCCAGAATGCGCAACAACAGTTGCTCGTCGTCGGGATGGCTGATCAGCCGGCCCAGGTGGTGGCCCCAGCGATACGACGCCGCGAAGACCACCGCGAGCGCGATCATCGCCGCGCCCATCCACAGCAGCGCCTCCCACCAGGTGCCGCCGGCCGCCAGCACGGCCAGCAGCGGCAAGTAGGCGGCCATCGCGAAATCCTCGAGCACCAAGATCGACAGCACCGCAGGGGTTTCGCGGTTACCCAATCGGCGCAGATCGTTGAGCAGGCGGGCGATCACGCCCGACGACGAGATGAACGTGATGCCCGCCATCGCCAGGATGCCGACGAAGTTCAGGCCCAGCAGCCAGCCGGCGATGGCACCCGGGGTGGCGTTGAGGATGAGATCGACGCCTGCCGACGGCAGGTGCCGCCGCATACTGGCGGCGAACTCGCCGATGGAGAACTCCAGGCCCAAGGTCAACAGCAGCAGCACCACGCCGATCGTGGCGCCGGTCGAGACGAACTCCCCCGCCGCCGGGACCGGCGCGATGCCGCCGTTGCCGAGCGCCAGCCCGGCCAGCAGGTACAGCGGGATCGGCGACAGCGCAAACCTGCGCGCCATGGTTCCGAGGATCGTCAGGACCGTGAAGATGACGCCGAGTTCGAGGAGGAGCGCCGCCGACACAGCCACGCAGATCAGCCTTGGTCGACTATTCGCCGGACGCCGGAAATGCCGTGCTCGGTTCCGATCACCACCAGAACATCACGGGCGTGCAGCACCTGGTCAGGCTTCGGTGAAGCCAGCACCTCTTCGTCGCGCACGATCGCCACAATCGATGCGCCGGTTCGGGTGCGCGCCTTGGTGTCGCCCAGCGGCCGGTCGACGAACGGCGACCCCGGCACGATTTCGACCTGGCCCGCGTCGAGCCCGGGGACTTCCTTGGTCAGGTCGGCGAAGCGTTCCACCATCCGCGGGGCACCGAGGATCTGGGCCAGCGCCTCGGCTTCCTCGTCGGTGAGGCGGAACACCGGGCGAGCCTGATCGGGGTCGGCGGCACCGTATACGACGACTTCGAAATCACCGCTGCGGCGTGCGATCACGCCGATGCGGTTGCCCTCGGCATTGTCGAATTCATAGCGCAGTCCGACTCCGGGCAGCAGGACTTCCTTGACCTCCATGGGCTCCATCCTCGATGACGGCACCGATGTTGACTAGCTGGTGGCCACCGTAGCGGCCGGCTGCGCGGCGGTGCGGGGTTGCCACCCGGGCGGCCCGAAGATGTAGCCCATGCGGTCGCGCCAGCGGTGCGCCGAGCGCACGTCGCGCGCGATCGCCGCGTATTCATGGGTCTGCAGTTTCCAGATGTTGAACGTGGTGACCGGTTTGGTCAGCCCGTAGTGCGGGCGGTACAGCTCCGGCTGGAAGGATCCGAACAACCGATCCCAGATGATCAGGATGCCGCCGTAGTTCTTGTCGAGATACTCCGGGTCCATCCCGTGATGCACCCGGTGGTGCGAGGGCGTGTTGAACACGAACTCGAAGGCGCGCGGCAGCTTGTCGATGCGCTCGGTATGGATCCAGAACTGGTATATCAGGCTGATCGAGAAGCTGGTGAACACCATCCACGGCGGAACGCCCAACAGCGGCAACGGAATCCACATGATGATCTCGCCGCTGTTGTTCCACTTCTGGCGCAGCGCGGTCGCGAAGTTGAAGTACCGGCTGGAGTGATGCGCCTGATGCGTCGCCCAGATCAGCCGGACCCGGTGGGCGGTGCGGTGATAGGCGTAGAACAGCACATCCACGCCGACGATCGCGATCACCCACGTGTACCACTTGGTCGGCGACAGGTGCCACGGCGCGACGTAGGCGTAGAGCGCCGCATAGCCGAGCAGTGCCCCGAACTTCCAGATGCCCATCGTCGCCACCGACATCAGCCCCATCGAGATCGAGGCCCACGCGTCGCGGGTGTGGTAGGCGCCGGAGGCGGGTTGCTCGGTTTCCGCCAGGCGCTCGAGCTTGCGGGCGGCGGTCCACTCGATGGTCAGCAGCAGCAGGAAGAACGGGATCGCGAACAACACCGGCTCACGCATCTGCGGCGGGAGAACGGACAACAGTTCCCCGAGTCGATCCACGCTGACTACCTCCGATGTCGCCCGGCCCAGCGGCCCCGACGTGGCATTCTAACGCGATCCGGCCGCACTGTTAGACACGGCGTCAAGAAGCGTCAGCGGAAGCTGAGCACCTCGTCGCCCCAGGTCTGGCGGATCGGGCGGTCCAGGTCGTCGACGACGCGGTCCTCGCGGTCGATGACCAACGTCGCCCGGTCATCTGCGCGATACGGCGCCCAGTGCGGCTGTCCGATCGGCAGGTTGGGATCGCCGGTGGCCGCGAACCTGGTCCACCGCGCCCGCATGCGCATCGACAACTCCTCGCCGGTCTTGAGCCCACCGAGTTTGAAGGTGAGGTCCCGGGGACCGGAGATCAGATTGCCCCACACGTAGATCAACTCGGTGGCATGGGCGGCGCCGAGTCGAATGGCCTTGAAAAGTGGCGTGGCCCAATCGAATCGGTAGAGATAGACGGGCGCGACATTGGTGTGCCCCTCGGCGAACCACACCGTCGGCATCCGGAAGCCCACGTCGCTTGCCACCCCCAGACTGCGGGTGCGCGCCATCTTGGCGGGGTATGCCGAACTGACCTGCTCGGAGGTCGGCAGTTGCAGGCCCGGCTGATCGTCGGCCATCTCGTTGAACATCGTTCGGACCGATCTGGGTGCGATCGGCATCAACGGTGAGCGCATGAGCCGGAACAGTGCCGCCTCGTCCTTGTTGGTGCCGATGAGCAGTGGCACGGGATGTGTTCTGCCCGCCCTGGCCAAGGTCACCGGGTAGTCCGGAACGAGCTCTCCGTCCACGGTCGGCGCGAACGCCAGCTGCCCGGGTTTGGTGGCAGGCACATGGTCGAACACCTGTTGGGAGGCGTCGATGAGGGTCGCAACGGGAGCCCGATGTGCCTCGTCTGCCGTCATCCCCAGCCGCTCGAGGAACAGCTCGGCCATCGCGCCGGCGCGTTGGCTGCCGTAGACCGAGGTGGCAGGTGCGCTCTGGGCAATCGCGCGGGAGAACAGACCCTTGGCTTCCGGTACGGCCAGCAGCGTGGTGGTGATCGCCGCCCCGGCGGACTCACCGAACAACGTCACCCGGTCCGGGTCGCCACCGAACGCGGCGATGTTGTCCTGCACCCAGCGCAACGCGGCCAGCACGTCGCGCAGGGCGACGTTGCTGTCGAAGCCGGCCGCCGAAAAATCAAGGAAGCCCAGCGCTCCGAGCCGGTAGTTGATGGTGACAACCACGACGTCGGAACCACCGGCCAGCACAGTGCCGTCGTACATCGGCTGGCTGCCCGAGCCGAAGATGTAGGCACCGCCATGGACCCACACCATGACCGGCTTGGCATCGGTCGAATCAGATGGCGCCCACACGTTGAGGAACAGGCAATCCTCATCGGCACGTGTGCCCAAGCCCATCGGGATGGGGCTGCGTGGCTGCGGGCTCACCGGACCGAACGTCGTCGCGTCCGCCACGTCGGTCCACGGCTGCGGAGGCACCGGCGCGCGCCAGCGGAGATCGCCGACCGGCGGGGCAGCGTAGCGAAGGCCCTTCCAGGTCCTGACCCGGCCGTCATCGGCACCGCGGACCGGACCGTAGCTGGTCTGGACGACCGGGCTGTCCACGATCGAACGAATGCTGGCATCCGCTGTCATCGTTATCCTCCTGCAGCTAGCGCGGCGTCGATGAACGACACCACCCGTCCAGGTTACCGGCGGGTAGCCGGCCCGACCGCGTTGCTGCTCGTCTATCCGGTCACCGCAACCGGCCCCTATGACGGCGGCCACAGCTGTCTTCCCAGCTATCCTGGCCGGCGTGCGGAAATGGGTGCTGCTGTTGGCCGCTATCGCCGTAGAGGTCACCGGAACCCTGTCGTTGCGAGCGTCGCAGGACCATTCCGCCTGGCTGGTCCTTGTGGTGACCGGCTATCTCGCCTCGTTCTATTTCCTCGCGCTGGTGCTGCGCGCCGGCATGCCGGTCGGGGTGGCCTACGGCGTCTGGGGTGCGCTGGGAACCGCGGCGACGGCGGTGCTCGCCGCGGTGATCTTCGGCGACCCGTTCACCGCCCCGATCGTCGTCGGGATCGGGCTGATCATTGCCGGGGTGTTGATGGTCGAGCTCGGCTCGCGGCATCCCGCCGGCGAGAACGGCACACCATGATGTGGCTGACGCTGGCCGGTGCCATCCTCATCGAGATCTGCGCGACTCTGTGCCTGCGCGCCTCTGACGGTTTCCGCAAGAGGGCGTGGATCGCGCCGATGCTGATCGGCTATCTGGTGTCGTTCACCCTGCTCTGGGTGACGCTGTCGCTGGGCATGCCGGTCGGCGTCGCCTACGGCGTGTGGTCGGCGGCCGGCGTCGCCCTGATCGCGGTGATCGCACGGTTCCTCTTCCGCGACCCGCTGACCCCGCTGATGATGGGCGGTATCGCGCTGATCATCGCCGGCGTGCTCACGATCGAGCTGACCGGCGCCGCGGGCTGAGAGCGGGGGCCAGCAGCACAGCGACGAGTCCCGCGGCGGGCACGATCAGCAGACCGACTCGCAATGACGCGGCGTCGGCGATCGCGCCGACGACAATCGGCGAGCCCAGGAATCCCACTCGCATCAGCCAGGTCAGTACCGTCAGCCCGGTTCCCGGCCGCAACCCCGGCAGCGCGTCGGCGGCGTGCATCGCGCCCGGTACCAGGGTGGCCGAGCCGAATCCGGCGGCGGCGAACCCGGCGATGGCGCCGGGAACGCCGGGAGACGCCAATGCGGTCGCCATGCCCACCGCGATGGTCAGGCCGCCGGCGCGGGCCACCGCACACGGTCCCCACCGGTCGGTCATCCGATCGCCGACGACGCGGCCGACGAACTGAAAGCCGACCAGCGCGACGTAACCGAACGCGGCCAGCGCCGCCGGTGCCGACAGCGAGTCCCGCAGGTACAGCGATGCCCACGAGCTGCCGGCGTCTTCGACGACGGCCCCGGCGATCGCAATGGCGACCAGCGCAGCCAGCACGACGTAGCCGGCCCGGCCCGAGCGCGCGCCGGCACGTGCTTCGGCGCGGCTCTCGGAGTCGTGATGGTCCGGCCCCGGCAGCAGGAAGCGGTAGGCGATCAGGCAGACGACGCTGAACAACACCGCCGACGCCGACAGCTGCACAGCGCGGGCGATTCCGAGATAGATCGCGCCTGCGCCGATCAAACCGCCGAGCACTGCACCGGATGACCACACCGCGTGCAGCGAATTGATGATGAACCGGCCGTACGTCCGCTGCACCCGCAGACCGTGCACATTCTGGGCGACATCGGTCACCGAATCGGCCGCGCCGGCGCAGAACAGTGCCGCGGCCAGCGTCGCCCCGGTCGGCGCCAGTCCGGCGGCGATGGTGAAAACGGCGATCAGCACGCTACCTGTCACCGCGACCACCGACGATCGGTAGCGGCGGATGAGCAGCGCCGCCGTCGGTCCTGTCAGCAGAGCGCCTGCCGAGAATGCCGCCACCGCAAGACCGAAGGCCGTGTTGGACAACTCGAGCTCCGATTTGATCTCGGGGAAGCGCGGCAGCAAGTTGGCGAACAACGCACCGTTGGTCAGGAACAGCGCGGCGCTGGCCACCCGGGCCCGACGGTGTCCCACGTCGAGTTCGGGGGTGCCCATGGCACGCGAGGTTACGGCCAACCAAGCAAGATGGCATCCATGACTGCTTCGTCGCTGGCCGAACTCGCGCATCGATTCAATGTGGCCACCGAGTATCACGACTGGACCGGTCGATCCGTGCCGGTCGACGAGGACACGCTGGTGGCGGTGCTGGGCGCACTCGGTGTCGAGGCGGGCACCGAAGAGGGCCGGGCCGCAGCGCTTTCGGCCCAGGACGCGCGGTATTGGGCACGGTCGCTGCCGCCGACGATCATCGGCCGCGACGACAGCGAGACCTCGTTCTGGGTTCATGTCACCCACGGCGAGGAGGCGCACGTCTGGGTCCGGCTCGAAGACGGCGCTGTCCGTACCGGTGTACGGCAGGCCGACAACTTCACCCCGCCCTACGACCTGGACGGCCGGCTGGTGGGTGAGGCGACATTCGTGTTGCCTTCGGATCTGCCGTTGGGATATCACCGAGTGCACCTGCGCTCTGGCGGTTATGAGACCAGCGCGCCATTGATCATCACTCCGGCCTGGCTCGGCGTACCCGCTCGGCTGGGTGCCCGCCGCACCTGGGGCCTGGCCACCCAGCTCTACAGCGTGCGCTCCAAGAATTCCTGGGGTGTCGGCGATCTCGGCGACCTCACCGATCTTGCGGTGTGGGCGGGAGCTCGCCACGGCGCCGGGTACGTCGTGGTCAACCCGCTGCACGCCGCGGCGCCGACCAAACCGATGGAGCCCTCCCCCTACCTGCCGACGTCGCGGCGGTTCACCAATCCGCTGTACCTACGGGTCGAGGCGATCGGAGAATTCGCCTATCTACCCAAACGCGGCCGGGTGTGGAAACTGCGCGCCGAGGTCCAGGGCCGGGCACGCAAGCTCGACGCGATCGACCGCGATTCGGCATGGGCCGCGAAACGTACTGCGCTGAAAGCGATTTACCGGGTCCCGCGGTCTGCGGGCCGCGAGCTGGCGTTCGAGGCCTTCAAGGCGAGGGAGGGCCAGGCTCTCGACGACTTCGCCACCTGGTCGGCGCTGGCCGAGAAGTACGGCGGCAACTGGCGCAAGTGGCCGAAGACCCTGCGACATCCGGCCAATTCCAAGGTGGCCGACTTCGTCGAACGGCACGGCTCCGCAGTGGATTTCCACCGCTGGTTGCAGTGGCAGCTCGATGACCAGCTCGCCGCCGCCCAGTCCCAGGCCGTGCGCACCGGGATGGCGCTGGGCATCATGCATGACTTGGCTGTCGGGGTTCATCCCGACGGCGCCGACGCCTGGGCGATGCAGAACGTGTTGGCGCTGGGGGTCACCGCGGGTGCGCCGCCGGACGAGTTCAATCAGCTCGGGCAGAACTGGTCACAGCCGCCTTGGCGCCCCGATCGGCTCGAAGAGCTTGGCTACCAACCATTTCGGGCTTTGATCGCGGCCGTCCTGCGACATGCGGGTGGAGTGCGCATCGATCACATCATCGGGCTGTTCCGGCTGTGGTGGATCCCGGCGGGCGCGTCGCCGACCAAAGGCACCTACGTGCGCTACAACCACGACGCGATGATCGGAATTGTCGCGCTCGAAGCGCACCGGGCCGGCGCGGTCGTCGTCGGTGAGGATCTCGGCACGGTGGAACCGTGGGTGCGTGACTACCTGCGCGCGCGCGGAGTGCTGGGCACCTCGATCCTGTGGTTCGAACTGGACCGCGACGGCGACGGCGGACCGCTGCCGGCCGAGCGCTGGCGAGAATTGTGCCTGTCCTCGGTGACCACCCATGACCTGCCGCCGACGCCGGGGTATCTGGCCGGTGAACATGTCCGGTTGCGCGACGAGCTCGGCCTGCTCACCCGGCCCGCAGAGGAAGAACTGGCCGACGACCGTGCCGAGCAGGCGGCCTGGTTGGCCGAGCTGCGCCGCGTCGGACTGCTCGGCGACGGCGCCGACGAGGAGCAGGTGATCCTGGGGCTCTACCGGTATCTGGCCCGAACCCCGTCGCGCCTGCTTGCGCTGGCGTTGACTGATGCCGTGGGCGACCGACGCACGCAAAACCAGCCGGGCACCACCGACGAGTATCCGAATTGGCGGGTTCCGTTGACCGGACCCGACGGCTCGCCGCTGCTGCTCGAAGATGTGCTGACCGATCCGCGGGCACAGGCGCTCGCCGCGGCGATGCAGGCCGCGACGGTATCGGGTCAACGGTAGCGGTGCCGAAATACAGTGCCGGCGTTCTGCTGCACCGCAACGTCGATGGTGTCGTCGAGGTGCTCATCGGCCATCCCGGCGGCCCGTTCTGGGCGCGCAAGGACGATGGCGCGTGGTCGATTCCCAAGGGCGAGTACGACCCTGACAACGACGACCCGTGGGCGGCTGCACAGCGCGAGTTCGCCGAGGAGTTGGGCTCCGAGGTGCCCGCCGGCCCGCGGATCGGGTTCGACGCGGTCAAGCAGCCGAGCGGCAAGGTGCTGACGGTGTTCGCGGTGAACGCCGACCTGGACGTGACCGAGGTGCACAGCAATTCGTTCACGCTGGAGTGGCCGAAGGGGTCGGGCCGGTTGCAGGAGTTTCCCGAGCTGGACCGGGTGGGCTGGTTCCCGCTGGCACAGGCACGCCGCAAGCTGCTCAAGGGCCATGTGGTGTTCCTGGACCGGCTGATGGCTCATCTGCCGGGACTGAGCGAAGGCGATCCGGATCCCGCGGGTTAGCCTCACGTCGTGAAGGTCGCCGTCGTCGCTCCCATCGGGGCCGGGGTCACCGCGGACCCGATGTGGATGGCCGAGTTCGCCCGCCATCTCGAGGCGTGCGGCTTCGAGTCGATCATCATGGCCGAGCACACGGTGCTGGTGACCGAATACACCAGCGTGTATCCCTACGATCCGTCCGGGCGGGTCGACGTTGCACCGGAGTGCCCGGTTCCCGATCCGCTGGAGATGCTGGCGTTCCTCGCCGGCCAGACCACGACGTTGGGCCTGGCCACCGGGGTGCTGGTGTTGCCCAATCACCAGCCGGTGATGCTGGCCAAGCGGGCCGCCACCGTCGACGTGCTGTCGGGTGGACGGCTGCGGCTGTGCGTCGGGGTCGGGTGGTTGCGCGAAGAGATCGAAGCGTGCGGAGCAGATTTCGAGAGCCGGGGCCGTCGCGCCGACGAGCAGATCGACGTGCTGCGGGCGCTGTGGACCGGCAGCCCCGACGGCGTCAGCCACCACGGCGAGTTCTATGACTTCGACCATGCCGTGTCACATCCGAAACCCATTGCCACCAAGGGTGTTCCGATTCACATCGGCGGGCACAGCCGACTTGCGGCCCGTCGGGCGGGACGTTTGGGCGATGGGTTCCAGCCGTTGGGAGTGGCCGGTGGGGAGCTTGCGACTCTGGTGGAGGTCATGCGGTTGGCCGCCGAGGAAGCCGGGCGCGACCCCGACGCCCTTGAGTTGTCACTCGGCCACCTGGTCGCCAAGGTCGACGCCGACCGAGCCGGACGGTTGGTCGAGGCCGGTGCCGATCGGCTCGTGCTGGGGATGCCGCCGGTGACTGACCTCTCCGAGGCCGAGGATCTGCTGTCGGCATGCGCGCAGCGACTGGGCCTGTCTCCGTGAGCCTTTCGATCGCGGATCGATCGGCCTTGTCGGGTCTGGTGCATCGGTACGCGGCGGCGGTCGACGATCAGGATGTCGGAGCCGTGATCGGGTTGTTCGCGGGCGACGGCGAACTGGTGCTGCCGGAACCGCCGGATGTGCTGACCCCGGTGCGGTCGCACAGCGGGCCTGCAGAGATCCGCGCGGCACTGGCCGCGGTGACCAGCGTCGGGCGGACTCATCACAGCATCGATTCCGAGGTGTACACGCCGGGTTCGAATCCCGATGTCGCACATGGACGTATCGCGGCCACCGCACACCACTGGAGCCGGCGCTCCGAGGGCATCACCGACCTGGTGTGGTACCTGCGCTACGACGACGAGTACCAGCGGGACGAGACGGGTTGGCTCGTGGCCCGGCGGGCTCTGACGATCGATGCGATCGAGACGCGAGCAACCCGCCGCCTCAGGTAGATCAGCGCTGGATCACCGCACCAGGATTTGAGTGTCGGTATTCCATCTATTGGCCCGGCGGCGGTGACACCATGATGTGGTGAGTCGGGTTGGCGAGGCTGCTTGAGATGACAGCAGAGGGTCCGGTGTGCGGAACCTGTGGTACGGAGCTGAGCTCGAAGGCGAAGTTCTGCCACGAGTGCGCTACGCCCGTGACGTCGACCACTGCACCGGCGGAATACAAGCAGGTCACGGTTCTCTTCGCGGACGTTGTTCACTCGATGGATATCGCCGGTTTCGTCGGCGCAGAGCGGCTCCGGGAGATCATGGCCGGACTGGTCGACCGGGCCGCCGCTGTGGTGCGGCGCTACGGCGGCACGTTGGACAAGTTCACCGGCGACGGGATCATGGCGCTGTTCGGCGCTCCGATCGCGCTCGAAGACCACGCCCTGCGGGCGTGCCGGGCTGCCTTGGAGGTCGGGAGTTCTGTCAGTGATCTTGCCGACGAGGTCAGGCAGCGCGACGGTGTAGATCTCCGGTTGCGGATCGGGTTGAACTCGGGGCAAGTGATCGCCGGCGAGGTCGGCACTGTCGCAACTGGTTACACCGCGATTGGCGAACAGGTCGGCCTGGCCCAGAGGATGGAGTCGGTGGCCCCGCCGGGCGGGGTGATGCTCAGTTCCTCGACCGCACGGCTGGTCGAGAGCGCCGCGGCGCTCGGTGAACCCACGCGTGTCCACATCAAAGGGGCGGCCCAGCCGGTGCTGGCGCGACGGTTGATGGGTCTGTTGGAGCGGGGTCGTCCTGCCGCAGGTATCGGGTCGCCTTTGGTAGGTCGGCGCAGAGAGATGGCTGCCGTCGAGGACCTCCTGGAGAACGCCATAAACGGGCACGGCGCGGTAGTCAGGGTGGTGGGCTCTCCGGGTGTCGGCAAGAGCCGTCTCGTCCGAGAGGTCGTGGCGCTGGCCGCCGACCGGGAGGTGGAGGTCTTGACTACGTATTGCGAATCGCACACCACCGATGTCCCGTTTCACGTGATCGGCCGGCTGCTGCGAGCGGCCACCGGAGTGAGCGATCTGGGCGGGCAGGAGGCCCGCGACCACGTGCGGGCCCGGGTTCCAGACGCAGACCCTGAGGACCTGTTGCTCTTCGATGACCTACTCGGTGTCGCCGATGCCGAGGTTGCTCTGCCGAACATCGATCCAGATGCCCGGCGGCGGCGGTTGACTGCTCTGGTCAACACGGCCTCGCTAGCCCGAAAGTCCCCGGCGGTCTATGTGATTGAGGACGCGCACTGGATCGACGAGGTCAGCGAATCGATCCTGACCGAGTTGATCACGGTGATGCCTCAGACCTCATCGCTGGTTGTGATCACCTACCGTCCCGAGCACGACGGGGCGCTTACTCGGGTACGTGGCGCAGAGACGATCACCCTGGCACCGCTCAGTCTCACCGAAGCCACGGCGTTGGTCGCTGGGCTGGTCGGGTCGGACCCCTCAGTCACCGGAGTGGCAGACCTGATCGTCGAGAGGGCTGCCGGGAACCCGTTTTTCGCCGAAGAGATCGCGCGGGAGCTGGCCGAGCGCGGTGTCCTGCGCGGCGAGCGGAGTGCGTATGTCTCGACAGCCGCCGCTGCCGAGGTCAGTGTGCCCGCAACCGTGCAGGCCACCATCGCCGCCCGTATCGACCGCCTGGACCCGGCAGCCAAACGCACTCTGAGCGCGGCAGCGGTCATCGGATCGAAGTTCACCTGGGACCTGCTTGACGCGCTGGACGTCGACCCTGTCCTCGACGACCTGGTGGGCGCACAGTTCCTGGATCAGAGCTCCCTCACTCAAGAACCCGAGTATGTGTTTCATCATCCCCTCATCCGAACCGTGGCCTATGAATCGCAACTGAAATCCGACCGCGCCCAGATGCATCAGAGGCTCGCCACCGCGATCGAAGCCCGTGACCCCGAGTCGGCTGACCAGAACGCCGCACTGATCGCTGAGCACCTAGAGGCTGCAGGCGACTGGCAAGCCGCCTACTCGTGGCATATGCGTGCGGCAACGTGGGCCGCCAGCCGTGAGGTCGGGGCTGCGCGGGCAAGTTGGGAACGTGCCCGCGACATCGCTGACCGGCGGGCAGAGGGTGATCCCGATCGACTGGCGCTACGGATAGCGCCCCGCACCATGTTGTGCGGCACCGCGTACCGGCTCGGCGGGGCCGTCGCCACCGCCGGCTTCGACGAGCTGCGAACATTGTGCGAAGCTGCCGACGATCGAGTCTCACTGGCAATGGGCATGTCCGGACTGCTGGTGCCGCTGACTTTGAACCTCCGATTTCACGAATTGGCAGCACCTACCGACGAATACACCGGCCTGCTCGAGTCGATCGGTAACCCCGACTTGATCGTCGGTCTGATGAACACGGCGGCCCACCCAAAACTCCATGCGGGTGAAGTCGCCGAGGCGCTCCGGTTGTCCGAGCGGGTCATCGAATTGGCCGATGGCGACACCACCAAAGGCAACTTCTTCTTCGAATCACCCCTTGCCTGGGGGATCACCCTGCGTGGCGTCGCCCGGTGCAGCCTCGGAGATCCAAGGTGGCGCGACGATCTACATACCGGATTCGCGATGGCTCGCACTGTGGGCGGGATAACCCAATCCAGTGTCACCACAGCTGGTTACGGATTACCTGTGCTCAACCGTGCGCTCCTGCCGGATGCGAGCATCATGCGGGACACATCTGCCGCTCTGGAAAATGCGGAGCGGCTCGGTGACGACCTGTCTCTGGCGTGGGCACGAATTGCGCACGGCATGATTCTGACGCGTCTCAGTGATGTGGATCAGGACGCCGGATCGAAACTTCTTAAGATGGGAGGGGCGCAAGCACGGGGACACGGCGACCTGTTCACCGCGGCAATAGCCGACATCGCGACCGCGGAATACAAGCATCAAATCGGCGCAATTGACGAGGCTATAGAAGTGGCCCGACTCGTCCGGAGCCACCTGTTCGCCAGCGGTGAAATGCTCTACCGCGGACCCGCGACTACCGTCCTGGTCGAATCATTGCTGCGTCGCGGCACCGGAAGGGACCTACGGGAAGCGCGGACCGCAATCGACCAACTCGCCGCCGCGCCAGCCGAACCCGGGTTCGTGCTCTATGAGGTGGCTTTGGGGCGGCTGCGCGCACTGCTGGCACAGGCACACGGTGACGAAGCCGGCTATCGCAACTGCCGGGACCGTTACCGCGAGATGGTGACATCGCTCGGTTTCGAGGGACACCTGAAGTGGGCCGACGAGCTGTAGTGACAGCGCCGGATAAGCGACTCTCGGCGAAAGCACAGGTCCGTGATCGGCTGGCGGGCTCCGCAGTCACCCCCGCGACTGCAACGCCTGCTGTCCGAACGTGCCGGTCTCCAGGGACCCGTCCGGCAGCACCAGCTCGCCGCTCTCCAACCGTGATCGTAGGTACGCGAATGTCTGCGCGGTCTGGGCGAACAGGTGCTCGCCGGCCACCAGCGCAGGTCGCGACGATCCGTCGGTGAACTGCGGCAGGGGCTGCACCACGGTGTGGTAGTCGACGTTGAAGAACAGCGGGAACGAATACCGCTCCTCTTTGACTTTGCGCACCCGGTGCGAAGTGGCGACGAATGCGCCGTTGGTCCACAGCTCGAGCATGTCGCCGACGTTGACTACGAACGTCCCGGGGATCGGCGGCACGTCGATCCACTCGCCGGCCCCGTTGAGTACTTCCAGTCCGGGCGCGGTGGGTTTGAGCAGGGTGAAGCATTCGTAGTCGGTGTGCGCGCCGATGCCCTGGGCGTCTTCGGCATCCGGATTGTGCGGATAGTAGACCAGCCGCAGTTGGCTCGGCGTCTTGGTCGCATGCTTGGTGAAGGTGTCCGGATCCTCTCCCAGCGCGATCGCGAAGGCGCCCAACAGATCCTGGCCGACTGCGAGTACGGCCCGGTAGTACGCGGTGACCGTCTCAGCGAAACCGGGGAGTTCCGGCCACACATTGGGTCCGAGCATCGGATTGCCCGCCAGATGGTCGGGGTCGTCGGCGGGCAGGTCCAGTGCGGTATCGAACGCCTCTTTGAAATCGGGCTTGTCGCCGTAGAAGCCCTCCTCCCCAACGGGCACATAACCGCGGTGGCAGGTCGACAGTCCAATGTAGGACTTCATCTTTTCCCCGACCGGCAGGGCGAAGAACTGCTTGGTCGCATCGAGCAACCGGTCGAACAGCTCGTCACTGACTGAGGTGCCGGAGATGTAGAAGAACCCCACCTCGCGGGCGGCAGCGCCGAGTTCGGCCGCGACCCGGTCACGCTCGGCCCGGTCAGCGGACCGCAATCCGCTGATGTCGATGACGGGTACCGATTGAAATGATGTCGCCCCGCTCACAGTGTCACGTTTCCTTCGCTTTCGTCGATGTCCCAGGCGATGTCGTCGTCGACCCCCAGCTGTCCGGAGTGCAGTCGCGGGCGCAATACCGTTGCTACCCGACATGAACTGCTGGATTCGGTTATCTGCCAGTCAGTTCCGCTGACGACCCCCAGCGAGATCTCATGGCGGTGTGCCCAGCCGAACCGATCCCCTACCCGCACCAGCACCCCAGTCGTGTCCGACGCCGACAGCAGAGCTCCCCAACACGGCTGTGTTGCACCGGATTCACGCTGCCAGTGCTCGGTGTAGTCGGCATGCACGCCGACTTCGACAAGGGTGTCACCCGCCCAGCTCATCCGCCCCGCATCGGGCAGGCCGGGCGGCTGCAGGTCCACCAGGCGGGTCCATTCGAAGATATCGTCGCGCTGGCCGAGACGCCCGGCGAACCCCTCCCCCGGACCCCGCAGGTCGACGAACATCGAGATGCCCTGCAACCACTGCACATTCGTTCCGGTATTGCGGGACCCGTCGGCCTCGACCAGCAGGGTGCGCCGCCACAGCCCGGTGCAGTCGGCGACGACGGGCGTCACTGCGCTGCCTCCCACTGCGTGCGCAGCTCGGCCAATCCGGCCTCGGTGGGCCGGCCCAGCGCCCGGACCCTGGCGATTCCGCCGTCCGGATAAGCCTGGACCCGAATGGCGGTGATCGCAGCGGCGTCGACCACGAACACCTGCCGCGCGTCCGCGAGCAGCCGGGTGCGGGGCAGCACGATCTCGTCGAAGGGCAGCGCCCACCACGGCCGTCGCGCATCGGGCTGCTCCCGGGTGCCGTACACGCACACCTCGCGGGAGGCATTGAACACGAAGTACGACGTGTCGATTTCGACCCTCTCCAGGTCGGTTGGCACCAGGAACGAGATCGTCACCGCGTCGTGGGTGTCCGGGCCGATGTCGCGGCGGCGCCGGGCTTCCCAGCCGGAACCCATGTTCTGTGGCCGGTCGGCGGCGATGATCGCCCGCGCGTCGGAGTAAAACGTGTCGCTGCAGTGCTCGACGCGTCCGCCCTGCTCGGCGCACGACACCTCGACAGTCACCCCGGACCACAGCGCGGGGTCCGGAACCGGATCGCCGTACGCCCGCAGTCTGGCGACCCCGCCGTCAGAGGCGATCACCAGCTTGAGATGGGTGTAGCAGCGCCGGTCGTCGACCGCGATCGGGTTGTGCCCGTCCGCTTTCAGCACCGTCGGGGGCGCCAGCCGCCGCCAGTTCACATCTCCATCGCACGGGTCCTGATCGGGCCTCAGAGTCGCCGCGTAGACGGTGGCGCCGGTCGGATGATTTCCGGTGAAGAAGCGGGTGTCGACGTCGACGGTGCGCAGGCGCCCCGGCACCCCGAGCCGGACGATTGCCCAGTCGGGTGCTGTCGCATGCCTGCGGGTCTCCCAGCCGTCGACCACTTCGCCGCGCAGGTCGAAAGTCCCTGGCACGAACGCGGGTTCGACCGGGTCGATCAGTCGCTCCTTGAAGCCGAACGATTCGTCGCTGGCCGCTACGACGCTGCCACCGACAGCCCTGGAGGCCAGGTCCAGTCCGGTCATGAGCCCAGCGCCTGTGACAGCGGCCAGTGCGTGCGCGGATTGTCCGGTCCGGCGGCGTACACCCCGCCCTTACTGGTCGACAGGCCTAGCCCGACCAGCATCTGCGCCAGCCCTACCGCGGCGGCCACCCCGTCGACGGCGGGCACCCCGAGTTTCTCAGTGATCGCGGCGGTCACACCCGCCATTCCCGCGCAGCCCAGGCAGATCACGTCGGCGCCATCCTGCGTCACGGCCCGTTCGGCTTCCGCAACGATCGCGGCGACCGCGCCGGACGGATCGGCGTCGACCTCCGCTGTCCCGAGTCCGCACGCCCGCACCGACACACAGTGCGCGGCCACACCCGCCAGCAGGAGCCGGTCCTCGATCGGAGCGATCGAGCGGGCCAGGGTGGTGATCACCGAAAACCGCCGGCCGATCAGATGCGCGACGTGGACCGCGGATTCAGCGATGTCGAGCACCGGAACGTCGAGCATCTCCTGCAGTGCATCCTTGCCGTGCTCGCCGAATCCCGCCAAGACCACCGCGTCGGCGTCGAAGGTTCCCGCGGCCAGTTGGGTGGCGACGACATCCATCACCCCAACGGCGGACAGGTAGCTTTCCGCCGCGGAGTCGATCGCGTCCGCGCCGAAACTGGGCTGTGCTGAGACGATTTCGGTGCGCGGAGCGGCGGCAGCCCGGGCCGCGGCTTCGATCTCGGCGGTCATCGTGGCCGACGTATTGGGGTTGAGCACCAGTATCTTCACGCCGGCTCCCGGATTCCGGCACGAAGCAATTCACCGCGGCTGTCCTCGCCGACCACCTGTCCGCCCCGCCACATCTGCCGTACCGCTCCGGTCAGTGCCACGCCCTCATAGGGGGTCACCGAATGTCGGTGCCTTAGTTCGGCGCCCCGCACCACCCACGAAACAGCCGGGTCGAACACGCAGAAGTCGGCGCGATTCCCGGGGGCGATCACACCGCGGTCGGCGAGTCCGGCCAGCTCGGCGGGGGCCTGCGCCATCCACCGGCACACCTCGGGCAAGCCGAATCCCGCCCGGGCGGCTTGAGTCCACAGCGCGGGCAGTGCGATCTGCAAAGAGCTGATCCCGCCGAACGCGCGGCCGAAGTCTCCGCCGATCAGGTCCTTCTGCTCTGGAGCGCACGGCGAGTGGTCGGAGACCACCATGTCCAGCGTGCCATCGGCCAGCGCGGCCCACAGCAGGTCGCGGTTGCCCTCGCCGCGGATGGGTGGGCATGCCGCGAACATCGTTGCGCCATCGGCGATGTCTTCAGCGGCGAACGTCAGGTAATGCGGGCAGGTTTCGGCGGTCACCGGCAGGCCTGCCGACTTGGCGCCGGCGATCATCGGCAACACCTCAGCACTGGAGACGTGCACGATGTGGGCGCGGGCGCCGGTGTCGGCGACCGCGTCGAGCACGATGCGCACCGCATCCTGCTCGACCGCGTCCGGGCGTGAGCGCAGGAAATCACCGTAGGTCCGACCGGTCGGCGAGGGGCAGCCGGCCAGAACCCGCGCGCTTTCCGCATGAACCAGCAGCACCGAATCAAGTTCTGCCACAATGGCCATCGCCGCGTGGAACTGATCAGGATCGAGCGGCGGGAAATCGGCGTTCCCCGATTCGGACAGAAAGCACTTGAACCCGAGCACTCCCGCAGCGGCCAGCTCCCCGAAGGTCTCGAGATTGCCGGGCACGATGCCGCCCCAGAACCCGGTGTCCACCCGGCAGGCACCGTCGGCCGCGGAACGCTTGACGCCTAAAGCCGCCACCGTGGTGGTCACCGGGTCGCTGTCCAGCGGCATGTCCACCACCGTGGTGATGCCACCGGCCAGCGCAGCGGCGGTGGCCGATGCGAATCCCTCCCAATCGGTGCCGGGCTCGTTGATATGGACATGGGTGTCCACCAGGCCCGGAAGCAACACCACCTCCGGGTCGAGCACCGTCTGGTCGCAGGCGCCCAACTCGGCGTCGAAGGAATCGACGACCCGAATCACGCCGTCCGCCACCCCGATCGCGAGCGGGCGCACCGCACCGTCGACCACAGCACGCGGTGCGCGAATGACGTGCTCGACGGCGGCCACGCTCACGGCGGCGTCACCGGGCCGAACCGCTGCGCGAATCGCTCGGTCAGCTCCGGCCACACATGCGGGTCGTGGCCGGGCACCAGCTCGTACCCCTTCTCGGAGGCCAGGCGTTTCAGCCGGCGGATCGGTTCCACGGTTTCGGCCGGGTCGACGTCGATGAAGCCACCGATCGGCAACTCCTGCTCGATGTTCTCCGTGAGGTCCGCGGCGTCGAACGCGAACACGAATCCACCGCCACCCACCGCATCGTCGAGATCGACGACGAAGCTCTGGTGCCCCGGTGTGTGCCCATAGGTGGGGACCGCGGTGATTCCGGGCGCGATCTCGGCTTCACCGTCGGCCAGCACCCAGTCGATGCGAGGATCGTCGAAGTCGATGCGGGCGATCGCATGGCGTTCGGGCTCAGGATGATTCGAAAGCCCGTACTCCACCTCGCGGCGCTGCGCATGCACCGGCACCTTGCCGGCGAACAGCTTCACGCCGCCGGCATGGTCGTGGTGCAGGTGCGACAGCGCCACGAGGTGGATGTCGTCGACGTCGATGCCGATGTCGTGCAACGACTCCTCGATCGGCTCCCCCGGCCCTGGGAGGACCGGGATGTACTCGACGGTCGGATAGAACCGTCGGTACAGCGCAGGATCCCGGATCAACGCGGTGTTGAAGCCGGTGTCGAGCAGCACCCAGCCACCGTCGGTCTGCAGCAGCACGCCGGGCACCGGCTCGCGCAATCGCAGCTTCCGCGGCGCGCCGTACACCGACACCGCCTTGGGTAGCTCCTCCCAACCCAGCGTCAGCAGAACGATCCGCCGAACCTTGCCGTCTCCCAGGGCCACTGGCGTCAGCCCGCCGACAGCGCCGCCAGACGCAGCGTGTTCGGGTCGGTCACCACATGGGCCTGCTCGACGCCCTTGAGCCACGGCTGGGCCACCATGAAATCGTTGACATCGGCGACGTTCAGCCAGCAACCCGTCTTCACCGCTTCCTCTCCGGCCGTGGAGAAGTCCGCGGCCGAGCCGGTCGGCAGGCCCTTGGCCAGCGCCTCGGCGATGGGCGGTGCCGAGCACCCGAAGAAGTTCAGGCCGCCGTCGGCATCCCAGGAGATGTGGCCCCAGGTGTAGGGCGACGGCGCGTCCGGCCAACCGAGGTAGGTCATGATCTCCGGTGCCGCCTGTCCGTCGCCGCCGACCCAGCCATAGATCTCCGACGTCGGATACGCCTGGACCTTGGCAGTCAGCCCGGCGGCTGCCAGCTGCGTCTGAATCAGGTTGCTGATCAACTGATTGTCGGGATTGGACGAGTCATAGCCGATGGTGACGGCCTTCTGGTCGGCGGGCAGGCCCGACGCGACCTGAGTCAGCACGGACGGATCATGGGTCACCGACTGCTTGCCGTACTCGGCGGCCATCACGTTCGGCGGGTAGATCTGCTCGGCCTTCTTGCCGCGACCGAAGTAGGTCTGCTTGACCAGCTCGTCGACGTCGATGGCCTGCATCACGGCATTGCGGTTCCTGGCGTCGGTCATCATGCCTTTTTTGGGATTGATGTACACGAAGTTCGACATCATGGTCGGTAGCGAATAGTTCGCGAACGACTTGTTGTCCAGGTAGGACTGCACCGCAGACGACGGGAGGTCATGCAGTATCGCCGCGAGCTGGCCGTTGTTGAACTGCAGCTGCTGTGCCGAGACATCGGTGATGACCGGCAGCTCCACCTTCTCGAAGTACGGCTTCGTGCCCCAGTAGTCCGGGTAGGCGGTCAGTTGGTACTTCGAGCCGACCTCGGCGGCGGTCAGCGTGTAGGGGCCGGTGCCCAAGTCGTGGGTGGTGAGATACCCCTGTGCGTGGTCGCTGCCCGCGTTCTTCTGCAGGCCCTCCGGGCTGAGCATGCGCGGTCCGTACGGGCACGCCAGGTAGTCCAGGAACGCCGAGTTGGGTGCCTTCAGCGTGACGGTGACGTCGTAATCGCCTTGAGTGGCAACCGACTCGATGTCGGAGACCATGTACGCGGGTCCCTGGTTCACCGCTGCGCGCCTGTCGAAGGAGGCCTTGACGGCGGCGGACGTGAACGGGGTGCCGTCGTGGAACTTCACGCCCTGACGCAGCTTGAACGTGAAGACCTTGTTGTCGGGCGAGGCCGTCCACTCGGTGGCCAGCAGCGGCTGCAACTCGGGCTTGTCGGTGCCGCCCTTGTATTGCAGCAGACCCTCATACGTATTGGTGGTCAGCAGCAGGCCCTGGCCGGCGTAGTAGATGTCGGGGTCCGGTGGCTGGCCCGGATCCTGCAGGAACGACAGCTTCAGCACCTTGTCGGTCGGCGCCGCGTTGGGAGTGCTGCCGCCGCCCGAATTCGACCCGCCGCAGGCGGTCAGGGTCAGTGCGGCTGTCGCGCCAATCGCGAGCAGCGTGGTCAGTTTCTTCATCGAGCAGCTCCTTCCAGGACGGGTGCCCCGAGTTCCTCGAAGGCGGCGATGATTTCGGCTCCGGTGCGCGTTGCACCGGCTTGCAGGTATTCCATGGCGTCCAGTGCGGCCTCGTGCCGGTACACCGACGAACCGCCGACGCAGTCGGTCACCACCCGGACGTAGAAGTCCCGCTGATGGGCATCGGCGAACGTATAGTGCACGCACACGTCGGTCAGGCCGCCGATCAGAATCAGCGTGTCGGCCTTCAGCCCGGAGAGCACGATCTCGAATTCTGTTCCGATGAAACCGGAGTAGCGGCGTTTGACGATATGGAACTCGTGGTTGGGGCCGTCCAGATCGGGCAACAGCCTCGGGTGCAGGGGCGTGCCCGCCCTGCCTTCGACGCAGTGCTCACCCTCGTTGCCGTCGAGCTCGCGGCCGAAGTCGACGCCGCTGGGCCGGTGCACTTCCTGGAAGAACACGATGGGGATCCCCGAAGCACGCGCGGCGGCGATCAACCGTTCGGCCAGCTCGATCCGGTCGTCGTAGCCGGGCATGTGTTCGATGCCCACCTCGGCGGCGGGCATGTCGCCGCTTTCCTGCATGTCGACGACGACCAGGACGGGATTGCCCACGATCAGTGGCTGTTTCGGCACCTAACTTATCCTCCTGTGACTGCGATGCGGGGGTCTGCGGCGGCCTGAAGAAGATCCACGACCGTGTTGATGAAGACGTAGAGTGCACCGAGCATCAGCGTCACGCCGGCGATCGCCGGGAAGTCGGCGACCGGAATGCTCTGCGCGATGTACTGACCGATGCCCGGCCAGCCGAAGACCTGCTCGATCACCAGCACGCCGGCAAACATCAGCCCGACCTGAAGTCCGGTCATCGACAAGGCCGAACCCACACAGTTGCGGAGCACGTGTCCGGCCACAATTCGGGTCTCCGACAGTCCTTTTGCCCGCGCGGTCCGCACGTAGTCGCTGTCCATGTCGGTCAGCAGGCTCGAGCGCAGCACCCGTCCGATCGCCACCGCCGGTCCCAGGGCGAGAACCAGTGCCGGCAGGATCAGGTGGTGCAGCGCGTCAGTGACGACGTCGAAGCGCCCGCTGATCAACCCGTCGACGGTCAGCAGTCCGGTGGGTCCGGTCGGCGGGTTGCCGATCGCGGTGCGGCCGTTGGCCGGTACCCATCCCAGATGCTGATAGAAGACGATCAGCCCGAGAATCCCGAGGAGGAACATCGGCGCCGATGCGCCGGTGAACAGCACCCCACGCAGCACCGCTGAACCACGCCACTTCAATGTCGTGCTGAAGGCCAGCAAGACCGCCAGCACCAAAGCGATGCCGATGCCGTAGATCGCCAGTTCGAGGGTCGCCGGAAAGAAGCTGCCGAGATCGGATGCGACGGCGTGCCGGGTTCGGTACGACGTTCCGAGGTCGCCCTGCACGGCCCCGGTCAGGTAGTGCCAGAACTGGGTGACGATCGGGTCGTTGAGGCCAAGTGCTTCCCGGCGCGCGGCCACCGCCGAGGCCGAGGCCTGCGCGCCCATCTGCGCCTTGACCGGATCCAGCGGCGAAATGTGTTGCAGCACAAACATCACTGCAGTCAGCGCGACCAGGATCACCAGCGTGGCCGCCAGCCGCGAGGCGATGAACGTCTTCAACTGCGGGCCTCCTAGCTTGTCTTCATCAGGTTGCGCAGGCTGTCACCGGCGATGTTGCCGATCACAGCCAGGACCAGGACGCCCAGACCGGGCATCACCGGAACCCACCACTGCTGCAGGAAGTAGCTCAGGTTGCGGGCGGCGTCAGCACCCAGCTCCGGGGCCGGGGCGGACTGCCCGAGCCCCAGGAACGACAGCGCCGCCAGGGTCAGGATCAGCGTGCCGAGGTCGAGGCTCGCGGCCACCAGTGCGTTGGGCACCGCGCCGGGCAACAGGTGGCGTACCGCGACCCGGATGGGTCCGACGCCGGCCAGCCGTGCGGCCTCGACGTGCGGTCGGGCGGCCAGCCGGGCGATCTCACCACGAATCAGCCTGGCGTAGAAGGGCCACCAGACGATCGACACCGCGATCAGGGTGTGGACGAAGCCGGGTCCGAGCGCGGCGACCACGGCGATCGCGAGAACCGGTGCGGGCAGCGACAGGAAGCCGTCGGTGATGCGCATCAACGTCGCGTCGACCCACCCGCCGACCGCCCCGGCGATCAGCCCGACGAGGCCTCCGATGAGCAGCCCGACCCCGACCACCACCAGCGCGGCGAACCAGCTCGATCGCACGCCGAAGAGCACCCGGCTCAGGATGTCGCGGCCGACACTGTCGGTGCCGAGCAGGAACCCGTTCTTGCCGGGCGCCTGCAGCGGCATGCCGACCGGGACGAGCGGGTCGTGCGGGGCCAGCAGCGGTACGGCGACGGCGATCACGGTCACCACCAGGATCAGCGATACGCCAAGCCAATTCAGCATCAGAGCACGGTCTCCCGGCAGAGCCGCCATCCGCTTCTCGCGGCTGCGCAGGAGCGCGGGGGCGGGTATCGCGATGGCCATCAGCGCGCCTTCCGTTCGATACAGGCGACCTGGTGCGGACTTCCGGGGATTCCTTCCAGGCGCACGTCGAGTTCGATGTCGCTACAGGTGTCGACTGCGATGGGGCACCTCGGATGGAAGGCGCATCCGGTCGGCGGCGACAGGGGGCTGGCGGGTTCGCCGGCCAGCACCCGGCAATCGCGGCCCAGATCGGGAATCGCGTCGACCAGCGCCTGGGTGTAGGGATGGGTCGGCCGGCCGATGACGTCTTCGGCGGGCCCGATCTCGACGATCCGGCCCAGGTACATCACCGCGATGCGGTCGGCCACCACCCGCGCCACCGACAGGTCGTGCGTCACGAACACCACCGACATGTCGAGGGTGCGGCGCAACTCCCCGATCAGGTTGAGCACCGAAGCCGCGAGCGACACGTCCAGCGCGCTGGTCGGCTCGTCGCAGAGCAGCACCTGCGGCGGGATGACGGTGGCCCGTGCCAGCGAAACCCGTTGCCGCTGACCACCGGACAGCTGCGCGGCCCGCGATTTGACCACATCCAAGGGCAGCCCCACCCGCTCGAGCACCGCGGCGACGGCGTCCTTGCGCTCAGCCCGCGACATCGACGTCTCGCGCAGCCGCTCCCCGATCAGCTCACCGACCGAAAGCCAGGGCGTCAGCGAGGCGCCGGCGTCCTGAAAGACCATCTGCGGGCGCCGGCTGCCGGCCAGCTCGACCTCACCGGTGGTCGGCTTCTCCAGCCCGGCGATGGTCCTCAGCAGGGTCGACTTGCCCGAGCCGCTCTCCCCCACCAGTGCCACCGATTCGCCCTGCGCGACGGTCAGCGACACGCCGCGAAGCGCCTGCAGTTTGCCTCCCGACGCTCCGGAACGGTCGAGCCGCCGGCGGCGCACCGTGAACGTCTTGGTGATGGCGCGGGCATCGACAGCGGGCGGCTGATCAACGCAGATCTCGACCCGATCGGCGAAAACGTCAGCCTCGGCCGCGATCACATCGGCCAGTTCTGTCCGCATCTGCGCGGGCTCGACGATGCAGGCACTGACCCGGTCGGTGGCGACCAATACCGGATCCGGTGGTGTCGCCGAGCATTCCGGCCGGGCCAGCGCACACCGCGGGACGAAGGGGCAGCCGGGCAGCGGCGCGCTTGCGCTGGGCACCTGGCCCGCCATCGCCGCCAGTGGACGATCGCGGGCGGTGTCCAGGGTCAGGCGTGATTGCAGCAGGCCGTGGGTGTACGGGTGCGCCGGAGTAGCGAGAACATCTGCGGTTGGCCCGATCTCGGCGATCCGCCCGGCGTAGAGCACGGCGATGCGATCGGCGATCTGGGCGGCGACGCCGAGGTCGTGGGTGATCAGCACAATGCTGCAGCCGATCTCGGCACGCAGCCGCTGCAGCAGAGCCAGCACCTGTGCCTGCACCGTGACGTCGAGGGCGGTGGTCGGTTCGTCGGCGATGATCAGCTCGGGGTCGCCGGCGACGGCGATCGCGATCATCACCCGCTGGCGCAGGCCACCAGACAGTTCGTGCGGGTACGCCCGCATCCGCCGCTCGGGGTCCGGAATGCCAACCGCAGTAAGCAGTTTCAGCGCCGCCTCGCGGCTGCCGGCCACCTCTTCCACCTGCTTGCCGATCCGCATGGTGGGGTTGAGCGAGGTCATCGGGTCCTGGAACACCGCTCCGAGGTCGAGCCGCCGGACCTTTCGCAATTCTTTGGCGGCGCCGGTGAGCATGTCGGTGCCGCAGACCGCAACGCTGCCAACGGTCTTCGCCGCACCGAGCAGACCGAGCATGCTGAAACCGAGCACGCTCTTGCCCGAGCCGGATTCGCCGACCAGGCCGACGATTTCGCCGGGTGTGATCCGTAGCGACACACCTCGTAGCGCATGCACGTCCCTGCCGTTGCGGCGGAACGTGACACACAGATCGTCCACTGCCGCCACCACGTCGCCGCGCGGCGTCGTCGCCGGGGCGTCAGGTCGTAGCGCAACACTTGCGGCGCTCGCCATGCAGGGTCTCCCGAGGGTCAGAAGGGTCCACGAAGATGCGCTCACCGCTGAGCCATCAGCCTGTCGATTGACAGTTTTGCGGGCCTCCCGTCACGGTGGGTGTCGCTGGCGTAACCAAACCAAGACGGCGCGTAACCGATACGTATCGCGCGTTTCTGTCGTGTGACAGAAACGGCCCGGGTCTGTCTTTTCGCAGGTGATGTGGGTCAACATCGGATCCATGGAGACAACGCGGGCGGGCCGCCCGCGCTTGACCGAGCGCCGCAGGCCCGGCACGACCGCCCGGGACGAGATCCTCGATGCTGCCGCCGAGCTGTTCACCACTCGCGGCTATGCCAGCACCTCCACCCGGGCCATCGCCGAGGCGGTGGGTATTCGGCAGGCCTCGCTGTATCACTACTTCAAGACCAAGGACGAGCTGCTGTCGGCGCTTTTGCATCAGACCGTCACCCCGACCCTGGCCTTCCTCGCCGAACTGGAACAGGATTCGGCGGCCCGCACCCTGCACGCCCTGGCCGCCTTCGACGGCGCCCAGCTGCTGACGTCGCGATGGAACCTGGGCGCGCTTTATCTATTGCCCGAGCTCCGCGAGGCCCGGCTGGCCGCGTTCTGGACCGAACGTGAGCGACTACGGCTGTCCTACCTCGACCTGAGCCGCACCGTTCTGGCGGCGACCGGCATCGCCGAAGACGCGGCCGACCTGCCCTTCCGCCTGGTCGAGTCCCTGGTGAACATGTGGACACCACCACCGCACCCCGATCCGGCCACACTGGCCGGCCACGTTGCCGATGCCTGCCTTCGAGTGCTCGGTGTCGGTGAAGACGAGCTTGCTGCGCTGCGCGCGTCCGAACCTGCTGAGGCGGGACATTTGTAGGATCAGCGCATGCCGCTGGCCGAAGGCGAGACTTTCGCGGGTTACACGATCCTGCGACTGCTGGGCGCGGGCGGAATGGGCGAGGTATACCTGGCGCAGCATCCCCGGTTGCCGCGCCACGACGCGCTCAAGGTGTTGCCCGCCTCGGTCAGCAGCGACGCCGAGTATCGCGCCCGGTTCGAGCGTGAGGCCGACATCGCCGCCACGCTATGGCACCCGCACATCGTCGGCGTCCACGATCGCGGCGAATTCGAGGGTCAGCTCTGGATCGCCATGGATTATGTCGACGGCAACGATGCCGCCGATCTGCTGACGAAGTTTCCCAACGGCCTACCGCAGCGCGAAGTGCTCAACATCGTCACCGCGGTCGCCGAGGCGCTGGACTACGCACACCAACGCCACCTGTTGCACCGCGACGTCAAGCCCGCCAACATCCTGGTGTCCAAACTGGACTCCGGCGAGGAACGAATCGTGTTGGCGGACTTTGGTATTGCCCGTTGGGACAACGATGCCAGTGGGCTGACGCAGACCAATATGACGGTTGGCACGGTGTCGTATGCCGCGCCGGAACAACTGATGGGCCGCGATCTCGACGGGCGGGCCGACCAGTACGCACTGGCCGCCACCGCCTATCACCTGCTCACCGGCACGCCGCCGTTCCCGCATTCCAATCCCGCGGTGGTGATCAGCCAACATCTGTCGGCGTTGCCACCGAGCCTGGCCGACCACCGCCCGGAACTCGCGAACCTCGACGCGGCATTGCGCAAGGCGTTGTCCAAAGACCCCGCCGAGCGCTTCGACCGTTGCGTGGACTTCGCGCGCGCCCTGTCCCACCACATCACCACACCGCTGTCCGGTGACGGCCTGACCGACCCCGAAGCCACCCGGCTCACCCCGATCACCGACGCCGCACCGATCGCCGAGCCGCCACCGCAGTCGCACAATCGGTGGCTGAAGGTCCTGCTCCCGCTGCTGCTGGTGCTGCTCGTCGTCGGTGTTGCCGCCGCATTCATCGCCGGGCGCAACCGCGGTGAGGACGTCGCGGCAAACGATGTCCGCACCTCCACGACGACGACGTCGTCCACGACTCCTGTCGCGCCACCGCCACCGCCACCGCCACCGGTGACGACGACACCATCGGTCAGCGCGACCACCGACACCGTCACCGTCGCGCCGACCCCGACCGCGGTGATCGGTTCAGACTGCCGCGAGCCCGGCGCCACCGGTACCACAGCGGACGGTGCGACCGCCTACTGCACGCAGCTGCAGTACACCGATCGCTACCTGTGGTCGGTGCACCAGGACACGATCCCCAATCCAGTGATCACGTCGTCGCCGACGACGCCACCTCCGACGGAGAACGAGTCCCCGGTGCGGATATGTATGCAGGAAACGGGGCACACCAGATTGCGATGCGCCGAGGAGATTTTGCGCGGCAACCGCGGCTAGGACCTATGCGATGAGCGCCGACGACACCCCGCTGTGGTTGTTCGCCGACCAGCTCGGCCCGCAGGTGTACAGCGGTGAGCACGCGCACCGCCCGGTTCTCCTGGTCGAGGCCGCTTCCACACTGCGGCGCCGCCGTTACCACCGGCAGAAGCTGCACCTGGTGCTGTCCGCGTTGCGGCACGCCGCGGCTGAGCTCGGGGAGCGCGCCACCCTCCTTCGCAACGACACCTACGCCGAGGCGCTCCGCGATTACGGCAGGCCGGTGCTGGTGCACGAACCGACGTCGTTTGCCGCCGATCGCTTCGTCCGGCGCCTTCAGCGCGACGGCCTGGTCGCCGACATCCTGCCCACCCCGACATTCGCGCTGCCGCGCGCCGAATTCCGGCAGTGGGCCGGGGACCGCCGAAAGTTCCGGATGGAGGATTTCTACCGGGAGCAGCGCCGGCGGTTCAGCGTGCTGATGGATGGCGCCGAGCCGGTAGGCGGCCGGTGGAACTTCGACACCGAGAATCGCGAATCACCGCCGAAGAACGAAGAACGACTCGACGTCGACGCGCCGTACCGACCACGCGAAGACGACATCGACGAGTCGGTGCGCCGTGACCTCGACGCCATGGATCTCGACACCGTCGGCGTCGACGGGCCGCGGCTGTTCGCAGTGACTCCGATCGAGGCGCAACGCGCGCTCAAACGATTCATCGACCGGCGGCTACCGCTGTTCGGCCGCTACGAGGACGCCATGATGAGCAACGACTGGGCCATGGCGCATTCGCTGCTGTCGGTGCCGTTGAATCTCGGAGTGCTGCATCCGCTGGACGCGGTACACGCCGCGGAGCAGGCCTACCGGGACGGCACGGCGCCGCTGGCCGCGGCCGAGGGTTTCATCCGTCAGATCCTGGGCTGGCGGGAGTACATGTGGCACCTGTACTGGCACTTCGGGCCCGATTACCTGGGCGAGAACGCGTTGGCCGCCCAGACGCCGTTACCGGCGTGGTGGACCGACCTCGATGCCGACTCGGTGACCGCGGAGTGTCTGCGGCATGCGTTGAGCGGGGTGCGGGACCGCGGATGGGCGCACCACATTCAGCGATTGATGGTGCTGGGAAGTCACGCGCTGCAGCGCGGCTACCAGCCGCGGGCGCTGACCGAGTGGTTCGCGACCGCCTTCGTCGACGGATTCGCGTGGGTGATGCCGACGAACGTGATCGGCATGAGCCAGCACGCCGACGGCGGGATGCTGGCCACCAAGCCCTACACCTCGGGTGGTGCGTACGTGAACAAGATGAGCGACCACTGCCGCGACTGCCGCTTCGACCCCAAGGTCCGTCTCGGAGCCGACGCGTGCCCGTTCACCGCCGGTTATTGGGCCTTCGTGCATCGCCATCAGGAATTGCTGGCGCGCAACCGCCGCACGGCGCGAGCGGTGTCGTCGATGTCGCGGCTCTCGGACCTGGATGCCGTCGTCGAACAAGAACGTCACCGCGACACGTTCTAGTCGGGCCTGCGCTGAAACGTTCTCCTGCCCTTGTGGCGATAGACGTCGCAAGAGGCTGGTGTGATCTGCTCGAAGAGCGACCTCCAAGCTCCCTGGGCTATGTTCGACCGGAGACAGACGGAGGTTGGAGTGAAGAGGCTCATCATGGTGGCCGCCGGCGCGCTTGCCGCAGGCTCAGCAGTAGCCGCCCTCAACATGGGGTCCAGCAGCGCCGACCCGAACGCCGGCGGCACGATGAACATCCTCGGCGAACCGTATTACAAGGCGGTCGCAATCCTGCACGCCCAAGGTATCCAGACAGTCTTCGGCGGCTCCGTGGGCAGTGACGTGCCCCAGGCGAAGTGTGTCGTTCAGAGCCAGAAATACCTGGCCAGCGGCAAGATGTCACTGATGCTGAACTGCACCAAGGCCGCTCAGCCCGACGCGCCTGCGCCCAGCGGGCCGGGCCAGACTCCCGCACAGCAGATCCCCTCCGACGGTGGTTCCCGCCCGACTCCGGGTGCCCCCGGGACCGTCATCGTCACGCCGACTCAGGTCGGCTGACAGACCCGCTGGCGCTAGACTCCACGGCATTCACCGCCGGGAGGTTTCGCCCATGCTGCGCCCACGCCGTTTCGAGCACGAGGTCGATCCGGGCCCGGTGCAGATCCAGGCTCGCAAGGTCGCCTTCAACGTCTCCGAAGCCCCGTTGCACTGGATTCCCGGCCACCCGGTCGCCTCGCATGTGGTGGGATTGCTCAACGTTGTCCTTCCGGTCGCCGAGCGCTGGTTCGTCGACACGTACAACGAGGCGTTGCCACTGGTGAAGGATCCCCGGCTCGCCGAGGACATGCGGGGGTTCATCGGTCAGGAGGCCACCCACGCCGACACCCACGAGCAGGTGCTGCAGGAGTTGATGGTGGCCCGCGGCGTGGATCCCGAGCCGATTCTGCGCCAGCTCGACTACGTCTTCGGCCAGGTGCTCTCACCCAGCCCCTCGTCTGATCCCCGAAAGCGGCTGAATCATCTGTGTGACCGGCTGTGGCTGATCGCGGCGATCGAGCACTACACCGCGGTGCTCGGCGACTTCGCACTGAACTGCGCCTGGGACGACTACGGCGCAGATCCCACACTGGTCGACGTGTTCCGCTGGCATGGCAGTGAAGAGGTCGAGCACCGCAATGTCGCACACGATGTCGCCGTCTACTTCCACGACAGCTATCTGGACCGGGTCCGGTCGATGGGCATGGCCGTAACCCTGATCGCCGGGTTCTTCAACCGCGGCTCGTGGTACCTGTGTCGCACCGACCCGACTCTGGACATGAGCTGGTGGCAGATGCAGCGGCTCCGGGCCAGAGATTCCAAGCTGGGTCTGCTACCCAAGTACCGCACGCTGTTCGGTACCACCACACTGACCTATTTCCGGCCGAACTATTCCCCCGAGGACGTCGGGTCCACCGCGCAAGCGGTGGCCTACCTGGCGAGCTCGCGCGCCGCGCGCGCCGCGCACCTGTGAGAGTGCGGCTGCGGTCCGCGCCGCCGAGTGCATCGGGTCGCACCCGTCACGATGTGCTGCTGCGCCTCACCGATGTGTCGATCACGGCGCTGTGGGCCATCAGCGGCGCGGTACGCCGCCCGGCGGTCCCCGCGAACCGTGATCGCACGCTCACGCTGCAGGTCGTCGACCGCCAGGTCGTCGCGCGTGACCAGAACGTCGTTGCGCTGACGCTGGCGGCCCCGGACCGGCGCCCACTGCCGGGCTGGCATCCCGGCGCGCACCTGGACATCCATCTGCCCAGCGGGCGGATCCGGCAGTACTCGCTGTGCGGGGATCCCGCGTTGATCACCAGCTATCGGATTGCGGTGCGCCGCATCCCCGACGGTGGTGGCGGCTCGATCGAGGTGCACGACGGCCTGGGGGTCGGGGCGACGGTGACCAGCGGCGGCCCGCGCAATGCCTTCCCACTGACCGTCCCCGGCTACGGTTCGCCCACGCAGCGGCTGCGGTTCGTCGCCGGCGGGATCGGCATCACGCCGATCCTGCCCATGCTGGGCCTGGCCGAGCGCCTGGGTGTCGACTGGTCGATGATCTACGCCGGCCGCAGCGAAGACTCCATCCCGTTCCTCGACGAGGTACGCAGATTCGGCGAGCGCGTGCAGGTCCGCACCGATGATGTCCACGGGCTACCAACCGCCGCAGACCTTTTGGGTGATTGCCCGGACGGAACGACCGTCTACACATGTGGACCCGCGCCGATGCTGACCGCGATCCGCACCGCCCTGGCCGGCCGCGACGATGTCGAATTGCACTTCGAGCGGTTCGCCGCCGCCCCGGTGGTCGACGGCACGACGTTCACTGCGGTCATTGCCTCCACCGGCGCCACCGTGTCGGTACATCGCCACGAGACCCTGTTGTCCGCCCTGCAGCGGGAACAGGTAGCCACCCCGTACTCCTGCCGGCAGGGATTCTGCGGCACCTGCCGCACTCGGGTGCTCGATGGTGTTGTGCAGCACCGGGATACGCTGCTCACCGAACCGGAGCGCGCTGACGGAATGATGCTTACCTGCGTGTCGCGCGCGCCCGAAGGCGGCCATCTGAGACTGGATCTGTAGTCAGTCGGCCTTGAGCATCGGGATACCCTCGCTCGTGGCGAACTTCGCGTCTTCCTGACTGGCGAGACCCATCGAGACCAGCGTGCGCGGGAAGATGAGATCGGTGAAGTACGCCAGCCCGACAGCCCAGCGGTTGACGGCTCGTGGAATCGCGTACAGGTGGTAGGCGCGGGTGACGGCCTTCGCCGGCAGACCGGAGACCTGGATGTTGAGCGGGTTGGCTACGGCCTTACCCGGCCCGAGGTCGACGACCAGGCCCATGTTGCGGTGCTTGTAGTCCTTGGGCGTGCCGAACCCCAGGCTGGCAGCGACATTGCGCGCCAAGGCTTTCCCTTGCCGCACGGCATGCTGGGCGGTGGGTGGCGTAATCGTGCCCGGTTGGGTCAGGTCGGGCACGGCGGCGGCGTCACCTGCGGAGAAGACGTCGGGATGGCCGGGAACCCGCAGGTCCGCGCCGACCTTCAACCTGCCCTTCTCGGTCGGCAGGCCCAGCGTCTCGATCAGCGGCGCGGCGGTCACACCCGTCACCCACGCCACCGTTCGGGTATCGAGCCGTGAATCATCGCTGAGCACAACATGATCGGCGTGCACTTCCTTCAGCGTCAGGCCCAGCCGCACGTCGACGCCGCGGTCGTGCAGTACCTTCATGGCGGCCTTGCCGAGTTTCTCCCCCACCTCGGGCATCACCTGTTCGGCGAGGTCCATCAGGACGAAGCGCACAGAGTTGGGGTCGAATGCCATCTGGCGTGCGGCGGCGTCGGCGAGAGCACGCAGCTGGACCACCAGCTCGGTGCCCGAATACGAAGCACCCACCACCACGATCGTGCGCCGGCCGGTGGCCACCGCGGGGTCATCGTCGAGGCTGGCCAGTTCCAGCTGCTCGAGGAAGTGGTCGCGCAGGTACAGCGCCTCGGCGATCGATTTGAGCCCGCGGGCGTAGGTGGCCAGGCCGGGAATGTCGAACAGCCGCGTCACCGAACCTGGGGTGAGCACCAGCCGATCCCAGGCCAACTCCCGGGTGCGGCCCTCGGGGTCGGTGTATCCCAGCGTGTGCCTCGTCAGATCGGCGTTCTCCACCCGGCCTCGGATAACCCGGACTCCGGGCAGCGTGCCGGCCAGGGGAATCGAAACGAACCGGGCGTCGACCAGTCCGCCGGCCACGTCGGGCAGCAGCGGCGTGTAGAGCATGTAGTCGATCGGCGAGATGAGGGTGATCTGCACGTCGGCGTCATGTCGGCGAAGTCGCCGCTGAAGTCGGCGCGCACACTCGAACCCGGTGAAGCCGCTGCCCACCACCACCACGGAGGTCATCGGGTCATTTATACCCGAGGGGCCGGATCACAAACGTACGCAAAGACTCTTGCGCCCCGCCGTGCCGACCGAGCAGGATGGATACCCCTATGTCGCGTTCGCTGGGTCTGCTGTCCTCGGTGTGGTCAACGGCGACCGCTCTCCCGGTGAGTTCCGGGGCCGCGGTGGCGTACCGAACCGTGTTCATGACCATCAAGCGGCTCGTCCTGGGCCGGACCATGACGGTGCGGCTCGACGGCGGCGACATCACGTTGACCGTCACCGAATTCGATTCGCGTCTCGACGTCCGCGGACTGGCTGTCGGCCAGTTGAACGATGTGCGGATAGCCGCAACCGATATTCATTGGGGCACACACTTTTTCGAGGCCGCCACGGTAGTGCTGCACAATGTTCACCTGAAGCCTGGCGTACCGCCGGTGCTGGTGGCGGCGCCGGTGGAGGTGACCATGGCGGTCTCCACGCACGCGCTCGACGCGGTGTTCTCCGACGCGCTGCCGCGTCTGTCGGGGCACGTCGGTGACGACGGTATCGCCCGGTTGCGCTGGGCCCGCCGTCCGGGGCTGGGAAGTATAGAGGTCGATGTGGCCTTGGACGGTTCCACGTTGTGGCTGAGGCCGCGGGCGCTGCGAACCCGGCGGCGCCGGTGGGCGTTGCCGCCTCGGCTGCCGGCCTATCCGGTGCGAGTGCCGGAACTCGCCAGCGGTCTGACCCTGACGAGTCTGTCGTTGGGGCCCGGATCCCTACACCTGACCGGTGGCTTGCCGGAGTGGCGCGCCGAGGTGCCCGGGACGCGCGTCGACGATGTCCTGGCCCAGCTGAGCGTCGTCGGACGGCCATTGAATTTCACCGGGTGGCCCCGCCGCGCCTAGCTGCCGGCGTTCGTAGCATCGGATGGCGACCGACGTCACGAGGGCCAGCATCCAGCCGAGCAGCAGGTCGATGACGTAATGCTCGGCCGAGTACACCAGGGCGAACGCCATGATGACCACATAGCCGGCGAGTAGCGGCTGCCACCGGCGGCCCACCCGGCCCCACAGGAACGCCGCGATCATCGCCGACAGTCCGGCATGCAGCGACGGAATGGCCGCCACCAGGTTGACGCTGGCCTGACCCTCGTCGAGCAGCGCCCGCGCCACGTCCAGGTGCAGCATTCCAAAGCCCCGGCTCGAGATCCGTTCGACGAAATCCCCTGCGCCCGCGTGCCGGGTGGTCACGGGCCCCAGCAAGCCGCCGTCGGGGAGCGGCACCGGGCGGAACATGCATGCCGGCGCCGACGGCCCGCCTGCCACATCGGCGGGGTCGCAGCGCGCCGCTGCCCAGGGCGGCGCGGCGGGCAGCACGGCGTAGATCCCCAGTGCCGTGAACGACAACACCACGAAGCGCCGTACGAACGCCTTCCACTCGGCCCGGTCGCGCAGCCACAGCACGGCGGCTACGACGTACGGAAGGATGAAGAACGACATATAGACCGTGCTGATGACCACCTCCCACCACGGCGGTGACGGCATCTTGAGGTGTTCCTGCAGCCAGACGGTGGGTATCGCGCCGAACATGCGGCGGTCCAGATCGGGCTGCCACGTCCACTGTGTGGGCGCGCCGATCAGGTCCGCCGCTCCCCTGCTCAAGTCGTAGACGATCAACACCAGGGCGAACGGCAGCCAGTCCCGCACGATCACCAGCAGGCGGCGCCTGCCGATGCCGGCGGCCAGCAAACCGGTGCATACGTAGAGCAGGACGAGTTCGCGGTTGAACGCCAAACCGCTTGTGGCGGTCCATATTACGATCGTCGCGGCCCAGACTCCGATTGCGGTGCGACGTAAAAGCATGAGCCGGTCGGTCCGACCATCCGGATCGTCCTGCGGCGCATGCGGCTCGACGTCGATCGCGGTCATCGCAGCCCACTCAACCGGTTCATCGCAACGGATTACCCGCTTTAGGCAAGATTGCGTTCAGCCCACCTTTGGAAGCGGTTAACCCGGTTGCAGTGGGCCGACCGGCATCGTGGTGGTGGCATGGGCCAGCGTTCGGCCGGACGGCATCTCCTCAGTCCCACGCCGAGGCGACGGCCTCGGCGACGTCGATCACCTTGGCGTCCTGCGACGCCGGGCTGTCGATCTCATCGGCGACGTAGGCCGCGACGAACCGGCGGATCTCGGTGTCCACGCCGGCCACGATGCGCAGGATCTCGCCGCGCACCGATTTCGAGGTCACGTGCACGGCGATGTCGGACGGCCGCGGCTTGGCGACATCGATGACCAGTATGAGCGGTTCGGCGGCCCGCGCAGTCGCTCGCAGCGCGATGTCACCGTCGACGGTGAATCGTTGCTTGTCCACCCGCAGGTCGACGATCAGCTCGATCAGCAGTGGGATGCGGACGTTGAAGGTGATGGTGTCGCCGACGCTGCGCCGGGCGACCGGCTGCTGGATCTTCACCTTGGCGGTGACCTTGGCCAGGCCGCCCGGCCCCTGAGCCATCGGGCCCATCTCGAACTCGCCGCCGGCGATCTCGGCGAACGCGGCAGCCACTCGCTCCTCGGTCACCGCTATTTCGAAGAACCGGCGACCGAATTCCTCGTAGGTGACGAAGTTGTGGGTGTGCATAGAGGTCTACGTTCTCACGTCTGATGTCGACACCAGAGCGCGGACCGGTAACAAATCGGTCGTGTCAGGCCGGGGGCCAGACCAGGCGCAGCCCGGCGTCGTCGGCCGGTTCGCCGGCGGCGACGCCGAAGGCGTCCAACGCGGCGACCACCGATTCGCGTTCGTCGGCGCTCATTGCGCGCAGCACTCGGGTGATCGAACGACGGCGATGGCGGTTCATCTTGCGAACCAATTGCCTGCCGTCGGTAGTGAGCGACAGGGAGATGTTGCGCCGGTCGGCCGCCGAGTCCTGACGGTCCAGGAAGCCTGCCTTGATCAGCCGATCACAGATCCGGCTGGCGTTGGACGGACTGATCTCCAGTGCGGCGGCGACCGACGCAAGATTCAGCGGCCCGCGGGTATCGATCATCACCAGCACTCGCAGCTGGGGAACCGTGACGACCTCGGAAACCTCGGCTATCGAGGCGGCCGCGATACCCACCAGCGCGCGGGAGGCCCGCAGGACCGCATCGATGTCGTCGGCCGACGGCCCCTCATCTGCCTCAGGCACAGCTTGCCTCCTCACCCCTGGCATTGTGCCAGCAGCGCGCCGGGAATCCGGTCCTCACCCGTATCGGAACGCGGTCCGGCCATTTCGGGCAGCGCAGGTGGTCGACCGCCAGTTCGCCGAATCCTAGTGCCGTGCAGGGAAGTCGACGGATCCTTGGCGTGAGCAGCCGTCAGTCGTTTCCGCGGGGTGGCGGCTGGACGGCCACACCGCCCGATTCGTGCTCTGGGCCGGCATCCGGATGCTCGGCGGGCACCCGCTCGCGGAAACGATGCGCCTCACTGGGTCCCGTCGGCGACGAGGCGCCGGCGCCGCGATACGGCCCGGGCTTGGGGCGTGGCTTGCCGCCGGGGAACGACAGCCGAATGATGGTGCGCTGTACCGACAACCACTGTTTGGAGAACGGTCCCGAGTTGTACGGCAACTGGTAGCGCTCGCAAATGTCCTTGATCTTCGGGGCGATCTCGGAATAGCGGCTGCTCGGCATGTCGGGGTACAGGTGATGCTCCACCTGGTAGCCGAGATTGCCGCTGATGAGATGGAACAGCGGGCTTCCTTCGATGTTGGCCGCGCCGACCAATTGCCGCACGTACCAGCCCCCGCGGGTCTCGTCGGCAACGTCATCTTCACTGAACGTGTATGTCTGATCGGGGAAATGCCCACAGAAGATGATGGCGTTCGACCACACGTTACGGATCACGTTGGCCAGCGCGTCGGCACCCAGGGTGCGCAGGAACGTGCTCTCCACCCCGGGCAGTACCCGGTCGAGGAAGGTCGCCGCCGAACTCCCGCGGCCGCCGGACAGCTGACGGAGCCGACGGCCGATGCGCGAATGCGCCGGTTGTTCGAGCCGGCCGCGCAGAGCGAGCTGGGTCAGCGCGAACGCCCCCGCGCTGATGGTCGGCCAGCCCACGTAGTCCTTGACGATCTGCGCGCGCGCCTTGCCGGTGATGCCTTTCAACTCGGAGCGAACTTCAGACCACGGCTTCTCGCCGCGCTGCGCGGCACGAAAATCGATGTCGTGCACGGCGACTCCCCACTCGAAGAGCATCATCAGCAAGAAGTTGAACAGCGGCTGCGCCAGCCATACCGGGTGCCATGGCTGATTGGGGTCGATGCGCATGATCTCGTAACCGAGATCGCGGTCCTTTCCGCGGATGTTTGTATAGGTGTGATGGATGTAGTTGTGTGAGTGCTTCCAGGCTTTCGCGGTGGACGCGGTGTCCCAGTCCCACACCGAGGAGTGGACGTCGGGGTCGTTCATCCAATCCCACTGGCCGTGCAGGATGTTGTGCCCCAGTTCCATGTTCTCCAGGATCTTCGCCATGCTCAGGCACGCCGTGCCGAGCACCCAGGCAGTCTTCGACCGCGAGGCGAGCAGTAACACCCGGCCGACGACGATGATTTGGCGTTGCGCGGTGATCACGGACTTGATGTAACGGCGATCGCGATCACCGAGTTCGGCAAAGACCTCATCGTGGATGGCGTCGAACTCCTTGGCGAGCTTTTCGAGCTCTCGATCGGTCAGGTGCGCAAACGGGCTACCGACGGTGGTGGTCATGATTTTCCTTCCGATCACAATTCGAGTTCCACGTCGCCCTCGGCGGTATGGATGCAGATCCGCACGTCCTGGTCGGTCGGCTCGGTGACCTCACCTGAGCGCAGGTCGCGCACCTTGCCTGACTTCACCGTGCCCACGCAGGTGTGGCAGATCCCGATGCGGCAGCCGAACGCCAGGTTGATTCCGGCTTGTTCGCCGGCCTCCAAAATCGGTGTGCCACTGCCGCAATCGACAGTGACGTCGCTGTCGCGGAACGTCACCTTCCCGCCCTTGCCGTCGCCGGGATTGCCACCGATCTTGGGCTGGAACCGTTCGTAATGCAGCCGCTCGGGTTCGCCGTTGTCCTGCCAGAACTCGATGAGCCCGTCGAGTAGCTCGCCGGGACCCGAGCAGAACGCTTCTCGTTCGCGCCAGTCCGGGCACACCTGGTCCAGTTCGCCGGGTGAGAATCTGCCGCGTTCGGATGTGAGCCGAACATCGAGCCGCACGCCGTCGTGCCGGCGCTCCAGGTCTTCCAACACCGACAGGAACATCACGTGTTCGCGGTGCCGGTCGGAGTGCAGCACCACCACATCGTGAAGCTCGTCGCGGTGGTCGAGGCTGCGGAGCATGCTGATGATGGGAGTGATGCCACTGCCCGCACTGATGAACAGCATCTTGGCCGGCAGTGGTTCGGGCAGTGTGAACACGCCTTCGATGTCACCGAGCCGCACCACCTCGCCCGGCTGAATCTTGTGCACGAGGTACGGCGATACGACGCCACTGTCGACCTTCTTGGGCGTGACGCTGATCAGACCGTCTTCCGGCTGCGAATCGGAGGTCAGCGAATACGCCCGCCAGTGATAGCGCCCGTCGATGACCAGACCCAGGCGCACATATTGACCGGGCTTGTGGCCCGGCCATTCGTAGCTGGGCCGAATCAAGACGCTTGCCGCTTCGGAACCCTGCGGTTCGACGCGTTCCACGCGGCCCCGCAACTCTCTGGTGGTCCATAGCGGATTCACCATCTCCAGATAGTCGTCCGGGCGCAACGGGCTGAACAGATGTCGCACCGCCCGCAGGAACAGTCGGCGCCCCCGGGGAACCGGTGGCTGCGCACCTCGTTCAGCCATGTCGTCGTCCCTCCCACGGCCTGGTGTGATGGGCACCACAGGCAGCTCTCCCGGCCTGTGTTGCCCCGATGCCGAGATGTGAAACCGCTCAGCCGTCTTTCACAGGTACGTCGCGGTAATCCTTCGATCCGACTGCGGTGCACATCCCCACCGAACGCTGAGTTAATTGCCGTACGGCAACTGTTTCAGCCGATCAAGCTTTGCGGCCCGATGTCGGGGAACTCCCGAATGCCGAATTGCTCGCTCAGGACTCGGGCGGCGGCGTGCATGCCGCACATCCCGTGTACCCCGGGCCCCGGTGGCGTGGCCCCCGAGCACAGGTACACGTTGCCCAACGGCGTGCGGTAAGGGTTCCACCGCGGGACCGGCCGCGCCAGAATGCGGTACATCGACACGGTGCCCACCGCGATGTCGCCGCCGACGTAGTTGGGGTTGTGCCCAGCCATCGCGGCGGCCGGGATGCAGCGTGAACCGATCACGACATCGCGGAAACCGGGCGCGAACCGTTCGATGTGTGCGGTCACCACCTCGGTCATGTCGTGGGTCGAACTGTTCGGCACGTGGGCGTACGTCCACAGCGGCCGCGTTCCGCCGGGCCCGAGCCGGCTGGAATCCACCACGGTGGGCTGGCTGGCCAGCGTCATCGGGGTCGCACTGTGCCGACCTGCCGCGGTGTCCTTCTCCGCCTGCTTCATCTCCTCGCGACTGCCACCGATGTGCAGGGTGCCCGCCTCAGCCAGCCGCGGGTCTGTCCACGGCACCGGGTCCGACAGTGCGAAGTCGACTTTGGCCACCCCGTTTCCGGGGGTGAACCGGCCGAGCGCTGATCGATAGCTCTCGGGCAGGCGTGAACCGAACACCTGCGTCAGGGTCCACGGCGACGTGTCGAACAGGTACGCCCGCGCCGGCGGCAGCTGGGCGGAGTCGGTGACCTGGCAATCGGTGACGACCTCGACGCCCCGCGCGGCCAGATCAGTCAGCAGTGCCCGGGTGATCGACTGGCTGCCGCCAGTGGGTATCGGCCACCCGTGGCTGTGCGCCAACGTTCCGAGTAGCAGCGCCGTTGCCGCACCGGCCAGCGACGGGATCTCGACATTGGCGTGGGCGGAAACGCCGGTGAGCAGCGCACCGGCGCGCGGCGCCCTGGTCAGCCGATCCCACAGCGGGGTGCCCAACTCCAACGCCCGCGCCGCCAGCCCCGCCGTCCCGGCCAGCCCCGACGGCCGCACCGCACTGGCCGGCAGGCTGCGGACGTCGGAAAGCCCGAGATCGCGCACTGCAGCCCAGCCCTCGACGAGCGGGGCCATCACCCGCCGATAGGTCCGGCCTTCCTGGGCGCCGTCCTCGGCCAACTCGCCGACCGTGCGGTTGAGATCTTGATAGGCCACCGCGGCTCGGCCGCCGAGCAGCGGTTGGGCGAACGCGATCGACGGGTGCCGCAATTCGACGCCGCGCGAAGGCAGATCGAACCGTTCGAAGAACGGCGAAGCCACCGCCATCGGATGCACGGCCGAGCACACGTCATGCAGCAGCGGCACCCCGAGGTCCAACTGCTCGGTGCGGCAACCACCGCCGGGGGTCGACTCGGATTCCAGTACCTGCACCGACAAGCCCGCGGCGGCGGCAATGACGGCGGCCGCGAGTCCGTTCGGCCCGGACCCGACGACCACCACGTCCACGGCTGCGCTCACCGTCGTCAGGTACCACCGCCCGGACCCTGCTAACCGTCGCCGGGCGGGCTGTTCGCCGGGACTACCTCAACGCTTCGCGATGGCGTGCCAGACCAGGTCGGCGATGGCGGCACAGTAGTGCTCGGCGATCGGCTCCCGGGTGTATAGCGCGCGCACGTTGATCGGGGCGAGGACGAGCTGCATCGCGGCGATCGTGTCGACGCCCTCTCGCAGCTCGCCGCGCGCGGCGGCGCGATCGAAAACCGCGCGGATACTGGCGAATCGTCTCATCCAAAACGCCATCCGGGTGTCGTCGGCAAAGGCGGCGCGGTCGTCGACGACCATCGCTCGCAGAAGGCTGCGGCCGACGGTGTCGTTGACCTGCTCGGCCACCACCGTGGCCAAGGCCTGCAGATCGGTGCGCAGAGATCCGGTGTCCGGGGCGGTGAGGACGTCGTTACTCCAGTACAGCAGCGCCTCGAGGGCGAGCCGGCTGCCGTCTCCCCAATACTTCGCGACCAGTGATGGCTCGATCTTGTGCCGCGAACACATCGTCGGAATGTCGAACCGCTCCAGACCCCACCGGGTCAGCTCGTCGTAGGCGGCCGTCATCACCGTTTGCCGGACGTCGTCGGGGATGCCGGCATCGGTGTTCTGCGGGTCACTTCCGATCGGTCGACCTCCCATCCCTCCCGGTTGAGCTTATCCCCTCGATTTGCCGCCAAACGACGAATGCGCGGGTAGATGTCGTTATCGTGCTGTTGACTTTGATTGCAGGAGAGAAACATTGCCCACCGATGAGCAGATAGCGAACACATCGCCCCTTCGCCGGGTCATCGTCGGAGCGTCGATCGGAAACGCCGTGGAGTGGTACGACTTCGCGATCTACGGCTTCCTCGCCACCATCATCTCGGTCAAGTTCTTTCCGCCCGGCAATGAAACAGCCGCGCTGTTGAACACGTTCGCGATCTTCGCCGCCGCCTTCTTCATGCGGCCGCTGGGTGGGTTCTTCTTCGGTCCGCTGGGTGATCGCATCGGCCGCCAGCGGGTGCTGGCCCTGGTGATCCTGTTGATGTCCGGCTCGACACTATTGATCGGCTTGTTGCCCACTTACGCTTCCGTCGGCGTGGCGTCCCCGTTCCTGCTGCTGCTGTTGCGCTGCCTGCAGGGCTTCTCCTCCGGCGGCGAATATGGCGGCGGCGCATGCTATCTCGCTGAATTTTCGACCGATCGCCGGCGTGGACTCGTGGTCGGGTTCCTGGTCTGGTCTGCCGTGTTGGGCTTTCTGGTGGGCTCGGTGACGGTGACTCTGCTAACGACGCTGCTTCCCACCGGTGCGATGGAGAGCTACGGGTGGCGGATACCGTTCCTGCTGGCCGGCCCGCTCGGCCTCGTCGGTCTCTACATCCGGCTGCGCCTCCAGGACACCCCCGCGTTCGCCGAACTGTCGGCGGCCGACGAGGTCGCCGCATCTCCGCTGCGGGAGGCCGTCACCACGGCATGGGCGCCGATCCTGCAGGTCATCGGGCTCATGATCATCCACAACGTCGCCTTCTACGTCGTGTTCACCTATCTGCCAACCTATTTCATCAAGACCCTGCACTTCTCCAAGACGGCGTCGTTCGTCTCGATCACCACGGCGAGCGTCGTCGCGCTGGTCCTCATCCTGCCTCTGGCGGCGTTATCCGACCGGATCGGACGGCGTCCGTTGCTGATCGCCGGTGCGGTCGGCTTCGTGGTGCTGTCCTATCCGGCCTTCTTGATGCTGAATTCAGGATCGCTGCCCTACGCCGTCGGAGCCCACTGCCTGTTGGCCGCCATCGAGGCGGTGTTCGTCTCGGTATCGCTGGCGGTCGCCGCCGAGTTGTTCGCCACCCGCTTGCGCTACAGCGGACTGTCGATCGGCTACAACGTCTCGGTCGCCGTCTTCGGCGGCACCACGCCCTACGTTGTCACCCTGCTGGCTGCTCGCACCGGTAACTCCTACGCCGCAGCGATTTACGTGATCATCGCCTCGGTGGTGTCGCTGGCGACGGTACTGACGCTGCGCGAGACCGCGGGCAAACCGCTGCAGACGCTGGGAGTCACAACTCCAGCAGCAGTGTGACCGGGCCGTCGTTGACCAACTCGACCTGCATGTCAGCGCCGAACACCCCGGTTTCGACGTGGGCGCCCAATTCCCGCAGCGCACCGGCGAACACCGTGACGAGCGGTTCGGCCACCGCGCCCGGCGCCGCGGCGTTCCAGCTCGGCCTGCGGCCCTTCACAGTGTTGGCATACAGCGTGAACTGACTGATCACCAGGATCGGCGCGCCGACGTCGGCGGCCGACCGCTCATCGTCGAGAATCCGCAACTGCCAGAGCTTTTCAGCCATCCGGCGAGCAACGGCGTCGGTGTCGGAATGGGTGACGCCGACCAGAGCCAGCAGACCCTGCCCGGACGGCCGGATTGCGCCGACCACGTCGCCAGTCACCGATACCGACGCCGAGGTGACCCGCTGCACCAGCACTCGCATAGGTGCCGATGCTAATGCGTGGTGTCCGCGCTACTCCCCCGTGCCGGCCGGCGCATAGCCCAGAATGGCCTTCGATTCAAGGAACTCGTCGAGGCCCTCTTCGCCCCATTCGCGGCCGTTACCGCTCTGCTTGTAACCGCCGAACGGCGCGGTGATGTCGAATGCGTGATTGATGGTCACCGTGCCGGCCCGGATCCGGCGGGCCAGGCCGCGGGCCTGATCCAGGTCGGCTCCCGAAACGTAGCCGTAGAGCCCGTAGTCGGTGTCGTTGCCGATCTCGATCGCCTGATCCAGGTCGTCGTAACCGAGGATGCACACCACCGGCCCGAAGATCTCCTCGCGGGCGATCGTCATGTCGTTGTTGACGTCGGCGAACACCGTCGGGCGCACGTAGTACCCGGTGTCCAACCCCTCGGGGCGGCCGGGGCCGCCGGCGACCACCGTCGCGCCCTCCTCGATACCCTTCTGGATCAGGCCCTGGACCTTCTCGAACTGCACCTTCGAGGCCACCGGTCCGATCGCCGAATTATCAGACAAGTCACCGACTTTGACGCCTTCGGCGGTCGCGCGGGCCACCGTGACCGCCTCGTCGAGCCGCGAGTTCGGCACGAGCATGCGCGACGGTGCGTTGCAGCTCTGCCCGGAGTTCACCATCATCACCGAAACGCCGGCCGCGACGCTCTGCGCGAAGGCCTCGTCGTCGAGCACGATGTTCGGGCTCTTGCCGCCGAGTTCCTGGGCCACCCGCTTGACCGTCGGCGCGGCGTTGCGCGCGACCTCGATGCCCGCCCGCGTGGATCCGGTGAACGACACCATGTCGATGCCGGGATGGCTTGACAGCGCAGCGCCGACGCCCGGCCCGTCACCGAAGACCATGTTGTAGACCCCGGCAGGCAATCCCGCCGCGTCCATGACCTCGGTGAAGATCTGCCCGCTGAACGGCGCGACCTCCGAGGGCTTGAGCACCATGGTGCAGCCGGCGGCCAGCGCCGGGAACACCTTGCAGGCGATCTGGTTGATCGGCCAGTTCCACGGTGTGATCAGCCCACAGACACCGATCGGTTCCTTGGCCACCAGGGTGGCGCCCTTCTGCTCCTCAAAGGAGTAGTTCTTCAGCACATCGATGGCGGTGGACAGCTGAAGCATGCCCATCATCACCTGCGAGCCGCCGGCCAGTGCCGGCGGTGCGCCCATCTCCTCGTGCACCGCGTCGGCGAGGTCGCCGGTCCGCTTCTGGTACTCCGCCAGCACCGCCTCCAACACGTCGAGGCGTTCCTCGCGCGTGGACTGCGACCAGGTGTTGAACGCTTTACGGGCGGCCTTGACCGCTTTGTCCACATCGGCCTCGGAGCCGATGGCGATCTTGCCGCCGACCTGCTCGAGCGTCGGGTTGTCGACGTCGAGGGTCCTCAGCTCGACCGGATCAACCCATTGGCCATCGATGTAGAACTTCAGATATTCGCGCATGGCTATCATCCTCCTAAATCCTTGCCCGCCCGTGGTCGTTATTGGGTGCCTTCGGCGTACCAGGTCCGGAATCGGTCGTACTTGGGCATCTCCTCGGAGTTGGCCTTCGGGTCGATGCACACGTGCACCACGCCGACTTTGCCACTCGCGTAGGCGCGAGCGATCGCCGGCCCGATCTCCTCTTCCTTTTCGACATACTCGCCGTGGCAGCCGAAGCCCTCGGCGATCTTGTCCATCCGGACGTCCTTGCTCCAGTGCACGCCGGGCTGTGGCGACGGCTGCTCGAAGGTGCGCTTGTAGACACCCACTTCGAGACCCCATTGGTGGTCCACGCCGACCACGCACACCAGCGGCAGGTTCTGCCGCGCCGCGGTCTCCAGTTCGGCGATGTGGAACAGGAACGCCGAGTCACTGGTCAGCAACATGACCGGGCGCTTGCCGCCCTCTGCGACCGAGGCGCCCACGGCGTACGGCAGACCCGTGCCGAGGTGTCCGAAGTTCTGGTTCCAGATCACATCGCGGGGTTTGGTCTGCGAGTACGTCCATTGGAAGATCACGGTCGCACCGCCGTCGCGCACCATGATGCCGTCGTCGGTGTACTCGTCGAATGCCTTGGTGGCCTCGACGACGTAGCGAGCCGGGTGGATCGGCGAGCGTCCGGACGGTGCCTCCTCGGCCACCCGGGCAAGCTCGGCGGCGTCCGCCTTCACCAGCGCATCGAGATTGTCCGACGGCGCACGCGGGTTGTCTCGCAGCGCCTCGACCAGCTGCGGCACCACGCCGCGAAGGTCACCGACCAGCGCCACGTCGACCGGCCGGTTGACGCCGATCGCGGTCGGATCCTGCTCGACCATCACCCACTTGCGATTCGCATTGTTGGCGGCCCAGTGCTGAGTCTTGCCGTAGTGCATGGGCTCGCCGAGCTCGGTTCCCAACGCCACACAGAGGTCGGATTCCTCGACGGCCTCGTTGGCAGCCGGAGAGAACAGATACGGGAAGGTGCGGTCCTGCAGCCCGGGGATGAACGACGTGCCGCCCGAGGTCTGGATCACCGGGCAGGCCATCAGTTCGGCGAGTTCCCTGACCTCCTGCTGGGTGCGGGAGGTGTGCACGCCGTGGCCGACCAGCAGCACCGGGCTCTTGGCCGCACGGATCAGCTTCACCGCCTCGGCCACCTCGCGGCTCCCGGCGCCCTGGTTGACCAGCCGGTAGGCCGACGGCGGCGGCGCGGCATCGACGTCGAGTTCTTCCAGGATCACGTGCGACGGGAACTCGACGTAGGTCGGGCCCGGGGTTCCGGACATGGCCCGGCGGATGGCTTCGTGGATGATCTCGTCGGTCTGGTCCGCGTACTCGATGGAGCTGCTGTATTTCACCGACGCGGCGAAAAGTGGCTCCTGCTGGACGAATTGGATGCGACCGCGCCGGACCCGCCGCTCGGTGACCCGGGCCCGCTGGCCGCCCAGGAAGATGACCGGTGAGTTCTCGACAAGCGCGCACTGGATGGCACCGGCGATATTGGCCATGCCAGGGCCGAGCGTGCCGATGCACAGGCCAGGCTTGCCGGTCATCCGGGAGGCCGCCTCGGCCATGAAGCCGGCACTCAGCTCGTGGTGCGGCGCCACGACCGACCAGCCGCGAGCATCGGCCTCGGTGAACATGTGCACGAAGTTCGGGTCGGGGATTCCGAACAATGTGTTCACACCCTCGGCCTCGAACAGGTCGAGAATGCGTTTGTAAACCGGTACACCCATGCGAAACTCCTTGATTCCGTTATGAATAGCGTTGAGCGAGTTGTTGACGATGCGCGGCCGGAGACCCGAACAGCGAACGGTTCAGTGCGGCGCGCTTGAGGTAGACGTGGATGCCGCTCTCCCACGTGTAGCCGATACCGCCATGCAGTTGCATGGCCTTGCCCGCGATGTCGACGCCGGTGCCGCAGGCGTACGACTTCGCCATCGCGGCTGCGACGGCGGCATCGGGCCGGTCCTCGGCGACGGCGTGCACGGCAGCATCCACCAGTTGCCGGGACACCGCGAGCGCCACGTACATGTCGGCGCAGGCGTGCTTGACGGCCTGGAACGAGCCGATCGGCCGGTCGAACTGCTGGCGCACCTTCACGTAGGCGACCGTCGCGGCGAGCATGGCTTCGGCAACGCCGAGGCTGTCACAGGCTACGGCGACGGCGGACCGTTCGTGCAGCCGGCGCACGGCTGACTGGGGTTCGTCGGCGAAAGCCATTGGTTCCGAGAGCTGTTCGACGGCCACGCGGGCCAGCCGTCGCGTTTCGTCGAGCACCGGCTGACCGGTGACGGTCACGGTCGCTCGGTGGACCGCACCGTCGGCGACCACGAGGACCGTGTCGGCGCCTTCGGCGTCGGGCACGAAGTCGAACGGCTCGAACGCGACGGCCACCCGGGTGGCGCCGGAAGCGATATCGGCGAGCAATTCGTCCCGAAGATCGCTGGGCTGCAGGCTGTTCAGCACTCCGGCGGCCAGCACGGCACCGCCGAGGAAGCTGGTGGCGCTGGCCGCGCGGCCCATCTCTTCGCAGATGACGGCGGCCTCGGCGAACGTCGCACCTGCGCCGCCGAGGTGCTCGGGCACTTCCAAACCGGTCCAGCCCGCGTCCGCGATAACCGCCCAGTCGACGGCGCGTTCCTTCGCGAGCAGGTCACCGGCCACGGACCGCAGCTCGGCATGAAATTCGGAATAGTCGGCCATCACGCCCTGCCTGATTCTCGCGGTCTCACAAGGCCCCGCTCGGACTGGGTTCGCGCGGCAACCCGAGGCCGCGCTCGGCGATGATGGTGCGCTGTATCTCGCTCGCGCCACCGGGAATGGTCCACTCCCAGGAACCGATGAAGTCCAGCATCCACGACCCGGACTCCCAGCCGCTGGAAGCGGGCTTGGTGAGCGCGGTGTGGGCGGCCAGGCCGCCGGTCTCGGCGCCGAAATCGGTCATCCGCTGCAGCAGTTCGCTGTAGAACAACTTCACCACTGAGGCGTCCGCGGCTCCGACACCTCCGTTGTCATGGCCAAGCACCAGGTCCCGGCACAACCCGCGCAGCCCGGCGATCTCGATCTCGAACTGCGCCAGCCGGTCGGCGACCAGGGCATCCTCGATCGGCTGGCACGCCTGCACCAGCCAGCGGAAGCCCGCGTTGCCGAGTCGCTCGGCCAACTCCAGCATCGTCATTCCGCGCTCGGCGCCCAAGGTCGCTTGCGCAACCTGCCAGCCTTCGTTCTCGGCGCCGATCAGGTTGGCCGCCGGGATCACCACATCGTCGAGGAAGATTTCGCAGAAGTGTGATTCGCCGACGGCGTTGCGGATCGGCCGAACATCGATACCCGGCGTGGTCATGTCCAGCAGGAAGTAGGAGATCCCTCGCCGTTTCGGGGCATCGGGATCGGTGCGGGCCAGCAACAGACACCAGTCGGCGTGCATTCCCCCACTGGCCCAGATCTTTTGACCGTTCACCACGTAGGTGTCGTCGACACGCCGGGCGGTGGTGCGAAGGCTCGCCAGATCGGAACCCGCTTCGGGCTCGGAAAAGCCCTGCACCCAGATCTCGCCGGCCAGGATCGCAGGCAGATGACGCTGGCGCTGTTCCTCGGTGCCCGCGACCAGCAAGGTGGATGCGGCGTGGTGGATGCCGACGAAGGCAAGGACCAGTCGCGGGGCGTCATGCGCGGCGAGTTCGGAGTACAGCGCGATCTGCTGATCCACCGGCATGCCGCCACCCCACTGCGCCGGCCAGTGCGGCACCGCGTAACCGGCGGCGTGCAGTTCGGCGAGCCACGCCTTCTGAAAGGCGACGAATTCGGCGTCGGAGGCGCCGGTTTGAGTGGTCCGCCAATCGCTCGGCACATGGGCCTCACACCACGCCCGGACGTCCGCCCGGAAGTCGTCCAGGCACGTCATGACGTGGCCCGCAGCCGGTCCATCGCGTGGGCCACCGCGACACCGTCCTCGAACGACGGAGCGATCTGGGTGCCGGCCCGTACCGCCTCGACGACCTTGCCGAGGAACGACGACAACGCAGGAGGCGGCGAACGCCGTGGCGCAGGTGGAAATTCGAACGTCTGCGGATCCTCGCCGGGCCGATACACCGCGAGTGTCGTGTCAGCGGTCAGTTCAATGGAGCCCGCACTGCCGAGCAGCGTCGCGCGCGGCACGAGGGGAACCGCCCCGGCGAAGCCGGTGTCGTGCGCGGCGGTGCAGCCGTTGGTCATCGTGAACCATGCCGAGTACGCATCCTCGGCCGTTGCCCCGGGCGGCGACCCCTCGATACGCGTCACTCCGCCGCACTCGGCCACCTCGCTGTTGAACAACCACCGGGTGAAGTCGATCAGGTGAGAGCCGTAGGCGCCGATCCAGCCGCCGCCGCGCTCGCGGTCGTTGATCCAGCCGTAGTCACGGCCACGCATTCCGCTCCCGTAGAACGTCCAGTTCAAATGCACTGGTGTACCGATCGTTCCGTCGTCGGCCAGCTGCTTGAGCCTCGCCCACGCCTCGTTGAAGCGAAACTCGAAGTTCAGGAAGTGCAGCACCCCGGCTTCCCGCGCGCGGTCACGCATCGCCTCGGCCTCGGCGGCGTTGCGGCCGAACGGCTTGTCGCACAACACCGGGTGCCCGCGATCGATCGCGGCGTTCACATGATCGACGTGCAGGAACGGCGGCGAGTGGACCGAGACCAAATCAACGTCCGAGGCGATCGCCTTCTGCACGGCGGTGACATCACGTGGGCTGATCACCTCGACGTCGAGGCCGAGACTGGAGTACACCGGCGCGGCGGCGTGCTTTCCGAAGCCGGTGCCGATCACCACGACCTTCATGCGAAGAGTCCTTTCAGTCCGGCCGCGCCGACCCGGCGAGTCAGCAGATCCCGCGTCGCGGACACGCCCGAGGGCAGCCGCCGCAGCGGCTGGCTGTACCGCGAGAGCCACGACAGAGTCGTCTCGTCGCAGAACCCGACCGCGCCGTGCAACTGATGGCACACCCGGAAGACGACCTCCGCGGCTTCGATCGCCGACATTCTCAGGGCGAGAGCATCATTGAGCGCCTCGGCGTCGCCGGTCCCGATGCTCCAGAGCGTGTACTTGGCGAGAATGTCCAATCCGCTGCGCTCGACCTCGGCCTCGGTGAGCTGGAACTGCACGCTCTGGAATGCCGACAACGTCTGACCGAACTGCTTGCGCAGGCTCACGTGTGCAACGGTCAGCTCGATCGCACGATCCAACATCCCGAGCAACGTCCAACACTGCAGCGTCAACGCCAGGGCGACGTCCCCCGCGCCGTTGTCGTCGATCGCCGACAGCTCAAGCTCGGTGACGAAGGCCGGGCCGCTCGCCTCCTGGCCGATCACCTGGCTACGTACACCAGCCAGCGTCACGGCAGCCCAGCGGGATCCGAGGCCGGCCACAGCGGCCGACGGCCGGACATCGGCCACGACCAACAGGCCGTCGACGTCGAGGTCGGTGGGGGCGGCCAGACGCTCGGCCACCGGGTAGGGCACCGCCCAGTAGCCCGCGCTGCGACAAAGGGCCGCGGCGGCTTCCAGCCCGTCGGCATCGTTGCGCGGGTCGAGTTCCCAGGCGCCCAGACCCGCGAGGATCGGGCCGACGAGGGACTCCCGGATGGCTGGTTTGGCCTCCGCATGCTGCACGAGCTGGTCACCGCCCGCGGCCTCGAAAGCCCGAAGTGCCGCAAGCCCGAACTCTCTGGCGTCCTCGCTGAGGTCCAGCACCATCCCGGTCATTTCGCCGCCAGCAGGGAACGCGAGAGCAAGATGCGCTGCATCTCGATGCTGCCGGACGACACCGTCGAGGCCTGCGAGTACTTCCAATGGTCGTCGACCTCCGCGAGGAACCATCCCGCGCGCGGATCGTCGTGTGACACTTCGGTTGCGATATCCATCAGCACCTCTGCGCTGTCCTGATCCAGCTTGGTGACCGCGATACGGTACGCGGCGGCGTCGCCGGGGCGGACTCGCCCGCTGCTCTGGAGCTCCACGATGCGATAGGCCATCAGACGCGCACGGCGGCAGTGCGTCAGCATCCGCACCCACCTACCGCGCAGCTCAGCGGGTACGTCGTCCCAGCGGTCGCCGAGCACCGCCGGCGCGGCCGCAAGCAGCCGTTCGCACCGCGCATAACGCGCGATTCCGACCCGTTCGAAGGAGGTCACCTCCTGCACGATCGACCAGCCCTCATCGACCGTGCCGAGCACGTCCGCCTCGGTGACCCGCAGATCGTCGAAGAACACCTCGTTGAGATGATGCGGGCCCAACATGGCGCGGATCGGGCGGACCTGAATCGCGGGATCGTCCATCGGCACCAGGAAGATCGTCAGGCCCTGCTGCTTCTTCTCACCCTTCGTCGTCCGCGCGAGCAAGAAGCACCACTGCGCCATCGTCGCGTAGGACGTCCAAATCTTCTGACCGCTCACCAACCAGCTGTCGCCGTCCCGGCGCGCCGTGGTGCGCAAGGACGCCAGGTCGCTTCCCGCCTCGGGCTCGGAAAAGCCCTGACACCAAATCACTTCACCACGGGCGATGGCCGGGAGATGCTTGCGCTGCTGGTCTTCGGTGCCGTGCCGCATGATGATGGGCCCGACCCAGTTCACCCCCATGTACTGGGCGCCGCGCGGCTCATGGTGCGCCCACATCTCCTCGCGGACCACGGTCTGCTCCCACACCGAGACGCCGCGACCGCCGAACTCCGCCGGCCAGGCCGGGCAGAGCAACTCGTGCTCGGCCAGCGTCCGGCAAAAGCTTTGTGCCACATCCAGATCTGCGGGGTCATCGGTGAAGGCCCCGAGAAAGTCTTCGGGGACATGTTCTTTCACCAAACCCCGCAGCTGCGAGCGCAAATCCGCCGCGGACGCACCCATATCAAAGCTCAGGCCCATGCGCCGCTCCTCCCCATCGCTCGTACCTCGCTCTGCATCGTCGCCGGCGCGGGCCCATGCGCCGCTCCTCCCCATCGCTGGTACCTCGCTCTGCATCGTCGCCGGCGCGGGCTCATGCGCTCTCCACTTCCAGGCCGAGCTCGGCCAGCACCTCGGCGGTGTCGGCGCCCAGTTCGGGTGTCGGCCCGGCGATGCGACCCGGGGTCCGGGAGAACCAGGTCGGCACACCGGGCATCCGGACGGGTCCCTGCGGGCTGGGCACCGTTTCGAAGAAGCCGACCGCATTGAGCTGTTCGTTGTCGAACAATTGCTGCGGCGAATTCAGCGGTGCGGCCGGAATCTCCAGCTCGACGAACAATCTCAGCCACTCGGCGGTGGTGCGCTCGGTCATCGTCTGCGCCACCAGTGAGTACACGGTGTCGATTTCCGCGGCCCGCGCCGTGAGTGTGGCGTAACGCTCGGTGTTCCACGCGGGCTGGACGGCATTGATGAAGCTGGCCCAGTGCCGGTCGTTGTAGATCAGCGCCGAGATGTAGCCGTCCTTGGTGCGGTAGGGCTTTCGATTCGGCGCGACGGTCCGGTGGTACATCGCGGGCCCAAGAGGCGGGTCGAACATCGCCCCGTTGGCGTGTTCGACGAGCATGAACGAGGCCATCGTCTCGAACATCGCGACCTCGACCTCTTGGCCTTCACCGGTGCGCTCGCGGTGGAACAGCGCCATCGTCGTCGCATACACCGCGGTGAGTCCGGCAACCTTGTCCGCGACGATCGTGGCGACGTAGTTGGCTTCACCGGTCAGCTCGGCCTGCACGGCGGGCAGACCGCATTCGGCCTGGATGGTGTCGTCGTATGCCGGACGGTCGCGGTCGGGGCCACGGCGGCCGTACCCGTAGCAGTTCGTGTAGACGATCGACGGGTTGATGGCCGCGACGTCTTCGTAAGCGAACCCGAGCTTGGTGATCGCCTTCGCGCGCATCGAGTGGATGAACACATCGGCGCCCGCGATCAGCGCGCGCAGCGCCGCTCGCCCCGCGTCTGAGCGAAGATCAAGCACCACGCTGCGTTTGCCCCGGTTGACATTGACGAATACCCCACTGAGCCCCGGCGCCGGGCCGACCGAGACGTAGCGGGTGTCGTCACCGGCCGGTGGCTCGACCTTGATGACGTCGGCGCCCATGTCGGCCAGGATCTGGGTGCAATAGGGGCCCATCACCATCGCGGTGAGGTCGACCACCCGGATCCCGGTCAGCGGGCCGGTGCTCTTCGAAGCCCGCGGCCCGCCGCTGTTCATGCTGTGCCCCTTGCCATTGCGAAGCTGTGGCCGATGTGCGCGTTGTGTCCGTCGGGGACCACCGGGAAGCTGAGTTGCTCACCGAGGTCCCGGATCTCGTCGATGCGGGCACCCACATCGTCGACCGTCCACGCCGGCTGGTAGACCCCGGCCGACTCGACGACCGCGACCCGGGCCACCCGCCCGGCGATCGCGGTGAGAATTTCCCCGGTGACCGAACAGGTTTCGTGCGCCAGCCACCCGACCACCGGAGCGACCAGCTCGGGACCCATCGGCGGGTAGCCCGACGTGTCGATTCCTTCGGCCATTCTGGTCACCGCCGCCGGAACGATGACATTGCAGCGCACCCCGTGTTCGGCGCCCTCCAAGGCGACGACGTTCGACAATCCGATCACGCCGGCCTTGGCGGCGGCGTAGTTGGCCACCCCGTGATTGCCGTACACGCCACCGATCGAGGACGTGAGAACCACCCGGCCGTAGCCGGCCCGACACATCAGCGGAAAGGCCGCGCGGACAACGTGAAAAGCACCGCGCAGGTGAACGTCGAGAACCGCGTCGAAATTCTCCGCCGTCATGTCCGCAAGCGGTGCGTGCCGGACGTTTCCGGCGTTGTGAATCAGTACGTCCAGGCGACCGTATGCCTCGATCGCCGCGGCGACAATCGCCTCACCCCCCGCGGGGGTCGCCACCGACTCCGACGACGCGATCGCCTCGCCACCGGCAGCGGTGATCTCGTCGGCGACCTGCTGAGCCGGCCCGGCGTCGGCGCCCTCCCCGGTCAGCTCGCCGCCGAAGTCGTTGACCACGACCTTGGCGCCCAGCCCGGCGAGCAGCAGCGCGTACTCGCGGCCCAGTCCCCGGCCGGCGCCGGTGATGACGGCGACCCGGTCGTCGAATCGTGCTCGCGTCATCTAGCTTCCGAGCACCAGGCCGTCGAGATCGCCCTTGGCGCGCCATTCGGCGAGGAGGTCGTCGAAGGCGTAGAAGCCGGGCGAATAGAAGTCGCCGAGGAACGCGCCGTTGTTCTCCGAGCCGCCGCGGCCCTCGTTGTTGTAATACCCGGGCGTGCAGGACAGTTCGAACGCGGAGTTGTCGATGGAAAGCTCGCGGACCGTCCTGACCCAGGCGTCCTGGCCGTCCTGGCTGGGCTCGACGGTGGTCGCGCCGCGGTTCTGCGCCTCGGCGATCAGGTAGGCGATGTGCTTGGCCTGCTGCTCGAACATCGCCGTGGTGTTGGCCGAGACGCCACCCTGGATGAAGCCCATGAAGAACTGGTTCGGGAAGCCGCGGCTGGTCATGCCGTGCAGTGTCTTGTACGACTCGTGCCAGTGGTCGAACAGCGACAGCCCATCGCGACCCACGATGGCGTCGATTGCGAAGCGGCGGCTGATCTCGGTGGAGATCTCGAAACCGCTCGCGAAGATCACGCAGTCGACCTCGTACTCCACTCCGTTCGCGACGATCCCCTTCTCGGTCAGCCGCTCCACACCCTTGGACGCCGACACGTCGACGAGCGTCACATTGGGGCGGTTGAACGTCGCCAGGTAATGCTCACTGGACGTCGGCCGCTTACACATGAAGCGGTAGTACGGCTTGAGCGCCTCGGCGGTGGCCGGATCCTCGACGATCTGGGCTACGAGGCGGCGCAGCCGCTCCATGATCTTGTAGTCCTCCTCCTCGCGGAACGCCATGATCTGTTCGATCGACACCGACGCAGGATCTTCGCTGGCCGCGATCCGGGCGGTGAGGTTTCGCCCGAGCTCGGTCCAGAAGTCGCACACCAGGTCCGGTTCCCCGAACACCACGCCGACGAACGGCGACCAGTTGTGAAAGTTGCGTTTGCGCTCCTCCTGCCAGCCCGGCTGTAGCGACGCGGCCCAGGCCGGATCGGTGGGCGGGTTCGTGCGCGCATCGACCGATGACGGGGTGCGCTGAAAGACGAAGAGTTCCTTGGCATCGCGGCCCAGATGCGGAACCAGCTGGATGCCGGTGGCGCCGGTACCCACCAAGGCGACGCGCTTGTCGGCCAACTTGTGCAAGTTTCCGTCGGCGTTGCCGCCGGTGTAGTCGTAGTCCCAGCGCGCGGAGTGGAAAACATGTCCGCTGAAGTCCTTGATGCCCGGGATGCCGGGCAGTTTCGGCCGGTTGTAGGAGCCTTGCGCCATCACGACGAACCGGGCTCGGATGTCGTCGCCGCGGTCGGTGCTGATCCGCCAGCGTTGCGTCTCGTCCTCCCAGCGCAATTCGCGTACCTGCGTGGAGAACAGCGCGCCGTCGTACAGGCCGAAGTGCTTGCCGATGTTGCGGCAGTGCTGGAAGATCTCGGCGCCGTCGGCGAACTTCTTCGACGGCATGAACCCCAGCTCTTCGAGCATCGGGATGTAGCAGTACGCGTCGTTGTCGCACTGGATTCCGGGGAACCGGTTCCAGTACCACACCCCACCGAAGTCGCCGGCCATCTCGATGATCCGGATGCCCTCGACGCCCGCCTTTTTCAGGTGGGCGCCCGCGAGCAGCCCGGCGAAACCGCCACCGAGCACCACCACGTCGACATCCTCGGTGATCGGGTCCCGCGGTGCCACGGGCGTATAGGGGTCGACTTCGTAGAAGTCGGCGAAGTCGCCGTCGAGCTCCAGATACTGCGCGGAACCCTCGGGGCGCAGGCGCTTCTCCCGCTCGACGCGGTACTTCTCCCGCAGGGCGTCGATGTCGATATCAGTCGGTGTCTGGGTGGGTCCGCACTCGACGGTCATCTGTTCTTGGTCTCCTTTTGAGGGATTTCGGCGCGGAAACGTTGGCTCAGCGGCGCAAATCGCGCCGAAATCACAGTTCGCGCGGGCGGGGTTCGCCGGTGCCCATGTATTTCGACAGCTGGTAATGCAGGTTGACGGTGCTGCGCTCGCGGTACGGGTTGGGTTGTGTACCCGGGAAACCCAACGATTTCATCCCCTGCTGGACGGCGGCCATGTTGGAGAAGTCCTGCGGCAGCACACTGCGCCACCGCGGATCACCCACCGGGGTGTACTCCCAGTCCGTCTGCGGCTCCGCGCCTTTCGGGTAGAGCTCGAACACCGACACCTCGAAGATGCACTTGTCCGGATCGTAGCCAGGGTCGGGCCGCGCGCTGTAGCACAGTGCGCTGGTCAGACCCTGGCCGATCTGGAAATTGGGGAACAGCTGCCATGCGGTGCCGCTCTGGCCCAGAATGTCGGCGGGAATGATCGGCCAGATCACCCCGCGTGCCTCGTCGTCACGGCGCGCCGAGGCCAACCAGTGCTCGAGCACCTTGTCAGCCGGTGTGCCCTCGGGCAGTTCGTCGACCAGCCGCAGTGCGGCCGCGACCAGCGTCTGCGTGGTGGTGGCGTTGGTTTCCTCCATGGTGTACAACTGCATTTCCGCGGTGGAGATCCGCGGATCGCCGGTGCCCAGCCGGATCTTCGACTTGGTTTCAGCCATGTCGGCGGGCGCGTCATAGCCGATGTTGCTGTGCCGGCCCTGCGCTTTCGCCCAGCCCTTGAACTCACCGAACTTGTTGAACTCCGGGTGGGTGGTGAACACGTGATAGGTCTCGTTGAACGCCTCCAGGGCGACTTTCCAGTTGCAGTCGAAGTGAACCCACTTGCGCCACTTGCACCGCATGTTCTCCAACCCGAACGGGTCGAGGATCTTGGCGGCCGGGAACAGGAAGTCCGCCAACGGCTCGCTGTCGGGATCCATGTTGATCCACAGCCAGCCACCCCAGGTGTCCACGTTCACCGGCCGAAGGCGGGTGTTGCCGGGGTTCAGTGCACCCTTCCAGTCGGCCTCTTCACGGATGTGGGTGCAGGCACCGTCGAGTCCATAGGTCCAGCCGTGGAAGCCGCAGACGAACGACTTACGCGCCCGTCCGACAGCGTGTTTCGCACCGGACGGGGTGTCAATGAGCCGGCGGCCGCGGTGCATGCAGACGTTGTGGTGTGCGGCGAACTCATCGGGGCCGGTGCGCACCACGATGATCGAGTCGTCGAGGATGTCGTAGGTCAGATAGCTGCCGACCTCGGGAAGCTCCTCCACCCGGCCGACTTGCTGCCATACCTTGCGCCACAGCTTGTCGCGTTCGGCGCGGGCGTACTCCGGCGAGATGTAGGCCTCGACGCCGATGGTCATCGGCTCCGCGAGTTCTTCGACACTCTCCACTTCGCCCATCCTCAAATCCTTTCAGGGCCTGCTGATTTCGCGGCGGAAGTCGTCATCCTTCAGGAACAACGACGTGTTGTCGGCACGCAGGTGACTCCACCGCAGATCCAGACCGCCATCGACGAGCAGCGTCTGGCCGGTGATGTAGCTGGACAAGTCGGAGAGCAGGAACAGGATCGCGCCGGCCTGTTCCTCGGGGCGCCCCCGCCGGCCCATCGCGATGGCCGCCTGGTCGCGTTCAGGATCGGGGTCGACATAGGTGCGCGACGCGGCGGTCTCGGTCACCCCGGGTGCGACGGCGTTGACCCGGATGTCGTCAAGCGCGAGTTCGACCGCCATCGTCCGGGTGGCCGCCACGATCGCGGCTTTGGCGGTGCCGTAGCCGATGTGGAAAGGCGCGGTGTTCATCCCGCTGATCGACGAGACCGAGACGATCGATCCGGGTCCGCCCGTTGCCCGTATCTCGGCTGCCACCGCCTGGCTCATGAAGAACATCGTCTCGAGGTTGGCGGTGAACAACTCGCGCCAATCGGCGCGGCTGACCCGGGTGGCCGGCATCCACGTCGAGGGTGCGGCACCGCCGGCGATGTTGACCAAGCCGTACAAGCGCCCGTCGGTACGACGCACCGTGTCCAGCACGGCGTCGATCCCGTCGTCGGTGGCGGCATCGGCCATCACCGGGACGATCCGCAGTCCCTCGGCGACCAGCGGCCCGATGTGGGCGTCGAGATTTTCCTGGGAACGGCTGACCGCCACGACGGTCGCACCGGCGCGCGCCGCCATCGCGGTCACGGCCGTTCCGATGCCGCCGCCTCCGGCGCCCGAGACCACCACGATGCGGCCGTCGAGCCTGAGGAGATCCGTCATACCCTGCTTTCGGTTGCAGTTTTGTCCGGACAATTATCTGGACTCTGCTGGCTGGAGAACATGATTCCGCAGCAGTTATAGCAGCGTCAAGGGTCTCGGCCAAGTCATCTGGCGACTATTGTCTGGACTAAATCTGCTTGGTACGGTCACGCCGTGACAGAGAAGTCGCCGCATCCTTCTGCCGTTCGCTTCAGCCTCGCCCAGCCCCCGGCGACCGCACCGGGCTGGACCGTGGAACGCCGCACCGCGGCCAGCCGGCTCTTCGGGGCCAACGGCCTGCGGACCGGTCCCGACGGACGCGTGTACATCGCGCAGGTGACCGGAAGCCAGATCAGCGCCCTGGACATCGACACCGGCTCGGTCGACACGATCAGCGCCAAGGGCGGCGACATCATCGCGCCCGACGACGTCGCGTTCGACGACGCCGGAAACCTCTACGCGACCGAGGTCATGGACGGCCGGGTCAGTGTGCGGTCGGCCGATGGCACTACCCGGGTGCTGCGCGACGACCTGCCCTGCGCAAACGGCATCACCGTGTACCGCGGCCGGCTCTTCATCGGCGAGTGCCGAGAGGGCGGCCGGCTGATGGAGCTGGATCCGGCTGGGGGCCAGCCGCGCATCCTGATGGAAAACGTGCCATCGCCGAACGCGATGGAGGTCGGCCCCGACGGGCTGCTCTACTTCCCGGTGATGGGCGCCAACGAGATCTGGCGCATCAACCCCGAGGGCGGCGGCCATGAAGTCGTCGCGACCGGTCTCGGCGTGCCGGACGCGGTCAAGTTCGATTCCCGCGGCAACCTGGTGTCGACCCAGGTGCACAGCGGCCAAGTGCTGCAGATCGATCCGCGCACCGGCGAGCAGACAACGCTGGCCAATCTCAATCCCGGACTGGACAACCTCACCTTCGTCGGCGACCGCCTGTTCGTCTCCAACTTCACCGGTGAGATCACCGAGATTCTCGACGGCCTGCAGACCCGCACGGCCCTACCCGGCGGGTTGAACTGGCCGCTTGATCTCACGGTGGGCCCCGACGGCCGGCTGTACATCGCCGACGGCACCTACTTCTACGCGGTGGGTGCCGATGGCACGTTGCAGACCCTGGGGATGCTGTTCAGCCCCGGCTACCCCGGCTTCGTGCGCGGGGTCACCGCGACCGGCCCGGGCGAGTTCGTCGTCACGACGTCGGGCGGTCAGGTTGCTCGTTTCCGCCCGGCCGATAGCGAAAGTGATTTCCTCGCAGACGGATTGGATCAGCTCTACGGTGTCGCGGTCGGCCCGCGCGGCATCGTGACCGTCGAGCAGGGCACCGGGCGGCTACTGGGGGTGGACGCCGGTCGAACCGAGGTACTGGCCACCGGCTTGGACACGCCGGTCGGGGTGGCGTTCGGGCCCGACGGCAGCACGCTGGTCAGCGAGCGCGGCCGGGTGGTGAGGGTCGACGGCGGCAAGGTCGAGCCGCTGGTCGACGGATTGGGGTCGCCGCAGGGCATTCTGGTGGACGACAACCAGCTCTACATCGTCGACGCGGACGCCAAGTCGCTCGTTGAAGTCGACCTGGCCAGTGGCTCACGCACCACGATCGCCTCGGGCCTTCCGGTCGGCGCCCCACCCGGGGTCACTCCCAAGCCGCTGCGGGGCATGCCGCCGTTCTCGGGCCCCCAGGGACCGTTCGCCGGAATCGCTGCCGCACCAGACGGCACCCTGTATATCTCGGCCGATGCCGAGGGCAGCGTGCTGGCCGTCCGCCGGAAGGGCTGAGATGCCGCACGCCGAGTCCGGCGACCACCGGTACATCCAGGTGGCCCGCACGCTCCGCAAGGAGATCGTCGACGGGGTGTATCCAGTCGGCTCCCAGTTGCCCACTGAACATGAACTGTGCCAACGCTTTTCGGTGAGCCGCTACACCGTGCGCGAAGCTTTGCGGCGGCTGCGGGAGGACAATCTGGTGTCGTCACGACCGCGGGCGGGCACGCTGGTGGTGCCGCGGCCCTCGTCGCACGCGTATGTCCAGGACGTGGTGTCGATCAACGACCTGCTGGCCTTCGCGACGGGTGCCCGCTTCGCGATCGAGTCGATCGCGATGGTGACCATCGACGACGAACTCGCGCAGCGGACGGGCGTGACCGTGGGCGACGAATGGCTGGCGGTGCGCGGGTTTCGCGGCGCGGACGGCGCGGACGCCCCGGTCTGCCGAACCGAGTACTACATCAACCGCGCCTTCGCGGCGGTCGGCCGAATGCTGCAGAACCACAGTGGACCGATCTTTCCGCTCATCGAGGATCTGTTCGGGCTCAGCGTCGTCGAGGTGCGCCAGGAGATCTCCGCGGTCCAGGTCGGCGCCGAGTTGGCCGGACGACTCAAGGTCGAGGCGGGCACGCCGGCGCTGGAGATGCAGCGCACCTACATCACTTCCGACGGCGAGATCGCCCAGGTGACCGTCAACACCCACCCGGGGTCGCGGTTCCGCCACTCGATGACGATGCGACGGGTGAAGGGCTAGCGGGGGCGTGCGCGGCGTACATCGTGACACCGAGTTGGCCACCGAGGCCTATGCCGCCGGACTGTGGGTGCGCGACACCTTGGCGGACGCATTGGCCGCCGCCGCCCGCGACACCCCGAGGCGCCAGGTTCTCGTCGACGGGCCGGTGCGCCTCGACTGCGAGACGCTGCACGCCCGCGCGAACCGGTTAGCCACGGCGATGCTGTCGCGAATGCCCGTCGGCAGCGTCGTGTCGTTCATGCTGCCCAATTGGCATGAGGCGGCGATCGTCTACCACGCGGCCACAGCCGCGGGCATGGTTATCAACCCGATCCTGCCGTCGCTGCGCGACCACGAGCTGGCCTTCATCCTGGCCGATGCCGACGTGCGCATGATCGTCATACCGGCCGCCTTCGGCGGTCACGACTACGCGGCGATGCTCGAGCGGGTCACTGCGGGGATGCCGAACCCGCCCGAGGTGGTCGTGGTGCGAGGCGAACCACTGGCCGGGCAGATCCCCTTCGACGCGGCGCCCGACCCCGTTACGCCTGCCCCCCTCCCCGCGTTGGACCCCGACGCAGTGCGGATGATTCTCTACACCTCGGGTACCACCGGTCGCCCCAAAGGTGTTTTGCACAGCCACAATTCGATCCATGCATTGATTCGGCAGATCGGCACGCACTGGCGGGTCGAGCCGAGATCGGTCTTCCTGGTTCCCTCCCCCATCGCCCACATCGGCGGCTCGATCTATGCGTTCGAATGCCCGCTCCTGCTGGAGAGCACCGCCGTGCTGATGGATCGTTGGGATCCTGATCGCGCGGTCGCACTTCTGGTCGCCGAGCGGTGCACGCACATGGCCGGGGCGACCCCGTTCCTCCAGGGCATCCTCGCCGCGGCCCGACGCGCCGACACCCGGCTGCCCGACCTTCGAGTCTTCATCTGCGGCGGGGCGTCGGTGCCACCTGCGCTGATCCGCAGTGCCGCAGACTATTTCGAACACGCGGTGGTCACCCGCGTCTACGGCTCCACCGAGGTGCCCGTCACCACCGTCGGCGCACCTGAGGATCTCGACCACGCCGCCGAGACGGACGGTGGTCCCGGGATCGCCGACGTCGTCATCTTCGACGGCGAGATCCGCGCCCGCGGCCCGCAGATGCTGCTGGGTTACCTACACCCCGACGACGACGCCAGCGCCTTTGATGCCGACGGGTACTTCCGCACCGGCGATCTCGGCCATTGGGTCGACGGCCGCTTCCTCGCGGTCACCGGCCGGGCCAAGGACATCGTGATTCGCAACGGGGAGAACATCGCCCCCAAGGAGGTCGAGGACGTCCTGCTCGACCACCCGGAAATCCGCGAGATCGCGATCGTCGGCGTCCCTGATCCGCGCACCGGGGAGCGGGCGTGCGCGGTGGTCGTCGCCGAACACTCCCCGGGGCCTGACGTCGAAGATCTGCGCGCCTTCCTGCACGCCACCGGTGTCGCGAAGTTCAAATGGCCCGAACAGGTCGTCATCTGGGACGCCCTGCCCAAGAATGACGCCGGGAAAGTTCTCAAACATCGGATCCGAGCGAGATTGGTCGAAGCGGATGAGTGACGTAAAGGTAGCGGTGGTGACCGGTGCGAGTAGCGGAATCGGCTTCGCCTGCGCCACAACGCTCGCCGAGGCGGGCATGGCCGTGGTCGGCACCGGGCGGGACGCCGACCGGCTCAACGCACTGGCCGAGGCGATCGGCGATCCTGACCGGGTGGCCACCGTGGCCGTCGACATCACCGACGACGATGCGCCGCAACGGATCGTCGAGGCGGCCGTCTCCCGCTGGGGACACATCGACTTCCTGGTCAACAACGCCGGCCTCGGCAGTCCCAAGCCGCTACACGAAACCGATGACGAGACACTGGATCAGTTCCTCGGCGTCATGCTGCGCGCCCCATTCCGGCTCGCCCGCGACGTGATTCCGCACATGCGGTCCGGTTCGGCCATCATCAACGTCACCTCGACGTTCGCTGTGGTCGGCGGCCTGAGGGGCGGCGCCTACTCCGCGGCGAAGGGCGGCCTGACCGCACTGACCCTGCACATCGCCTGTCAATACGGCGCGCACGGCATCCGGAGCAACGCCGTGGCACCGGGCGTCACGCTGACCCCCATGGTGGAGCACCGCCTCGAAGATCCGGGCTTTCGAAAGATGCAAACCGAGATGACGCCGCACACCCGGCTGGGCCGAGTCGAGGACATCGCCGGCACGGTGGCGTTCTTGTGCTCGCCCGCAGGCAGTTTCATCAACGGCCAGACCATCGTCGTCGACGGCGGCTGGAGCTCCACCAAGTATCTCTCGGATTTCGCACTGTCCTCGGAGTGGGTAGCCCGGTGAACCTGTTCGCCACGCTCGATCAGGCGGCCGCCCGGTTCGGCGACCGCGGCGCGGTTTATCGCGGCGAGGAACAGTTGTACACCTGGGGCCAGCTCAGGGAACGCGTGCTACGACTGGCCACATCGATTCGGCGCAGACACGCACCCGGCCAGCGGATCGCCATCGCCAGCGAGAACCGGGCCGAGATCGTCGAACTGTTCTACGGGGTGTGGGCGGCCGAATGTGTCGTCGTGCCGGTCAACTTCAAGCTACACCCCCGCGAAATGGTCCAGATACTCGAAGACTCCGGCGCAGCAACGGTATTCGCGTCCCCCAAGATCGCAGCCGAGCTGACGCCGCACTCCCCTGTCGACGTCGAACTCATCGGCGGCCCCGACTATGACCGGCTGCTCGCCGCGCCGCCGGCCGCGGCGCCGTCGACCGACCCGTCGACTCTGGCCTGGCTGTTCTACACCAGCGGCACCACCGGCCGCTCCAAGGGCGCAATGCTGTCGCACCGCAGCCTCACCGCGATGACGGTGGCCCACCTGGCCGACATCGACTCGCCAGACGAGAACTGCAGCCTGCTGCACGCCGCCCCGATGTCGCACGGATCTGGGCTCTACATCGCGCCCTATGTCCTGCGTGGCGCCCGGCAGGTCGTCGCCGAATCGGGTGTCTTCGATCCCGACGAGTTCCTCGACCTGTGCACTGCGCATCCAGGGTCGTCAGCGTTCCTGGCGCCCACCATGATCCAGCGCCTCGTCGATACCGGCCGTAAGGCGCCCGCTGCGCTGCGCACGATCGTCTACGGCGGCGGACCGATGTACGTCGACGGCCTCAAGAAAGCGATGGCCGCGTTCGGCCCGATTTTCGCCCAGATCTATGGGCAGGGTGAATCGCCGATGACGATCACCGGGTTGCGGCGTGCCGACCACGAATCGGCCGACGACGCGGTCCTCGGTTCGGTGGGATATTCGCGGTCCGGGGTCGAAGTGGCGGTGCTCCGCGAAGACGGCAGCCACGCAGACCCCGGCGAGATCGGCGAGATCGCCTGCCGAGGAGACGTAATAATGTCCGGCTACTGGAACAACGCCGACGCCACCCGGGACACGCTCAAGGACGGCTGGCTCTACACCGGTGACATGGGCTCGTTCGACTCGTGCGGTTACCTCACCTTGCGCGATCGCTCCAAGGACGTGGTGATCAGCGGCGGCAGCAACATCTACCCCCGCGAAGTCGAGGAAGTGCTGCTCGAGCATCCAGACGTCGCGGAAGCCTGCGTCGTCGGTGCGCCGGACCCCGAGTGGGGTGAGGTCGTCGTTGCGTTCATCGTCGGCGCTGCCGCCGGTGAGGCGCTCGACGCCCATCTGCTCGATCGGATCGCCCGGTTCAAGCGCCCCAAGCGCTACGTCTTCGTCGACGACCTGCCCAAGAACAGCTACGGCAAGGTCCTCAAGCGCGAATTGCGCGCCCGGCTCGGGTAACGGCATTCTCGTCTGCATAGAATGCCGCTATGCCTCAGGATTACACCTTCCTCACCTACGAAGAGCTCGATGAAGGCCGCATCGCCCGCATCATGCTCAACCGGCCCGAGGCGCGCAACGCGCAGAACCGCGGCCTGCTCGTCGAGCTGAACGAGGCGTTCCTGCGGGCCGAGGCCGACGATACGGTCCGGGTGGTCATCCTCGGCGGTCACGGCCCGATGTTCTCCTCAGGCCACGACCTGGGGTCCGCGGTGTCACGCGCCGAATACACCCCGGGGCCCGACCAGCACCCCAGCTTCCAGGGCCTGGGCGCCAACCGGGAGGGCGCCGAGAAACTGATGCTGCAGGAGTGGCATCACTTCTTTGCGAACACCCGCCGCTGGCGCGATCTCCGCAAGATCACCGTCGCGCAGGTGCATGGCGACGTCTACGCGGCGGCGCTGATGCTGATGTGGGCCTGCGACCTGATCGTGGCTGCCGAGGGCACCCGATTCGCCGACGTGGTGGGCACCCGGCTGGGCATGTGCGGCGTCGAGTACTTCGCCCATCCGTGGGAGTTCGGTCCACGCAAGACCAAGGAGCTGATGCTCACCGGCGACGCCATGACCGTCGACGAGGCGTACCAGCTTGGAATGATCACCAAGGTCTTCCCTCAAGACGAACTCGCGGACAAGACGTTGGAATTCGCCCGCCGGATCGCCGAGGTGCCCACGATGGCGGCGCTGCTGGCCAAGGAAGCGGTCAACCAGACGGTCGACAACATGGGCTTCTACAACGCGCTGAACGCCTGCTTTACCCTGCATCAGCTCAACCACTCGCATTGGGCGCAGGTGCACGAAGAAGGGTGGCCGGTCGCACTGGAGTCCGACGGCGTGCCGAACTGGAAGACCGCCCCGCCGATCGTGCCTGCGGTCAAGGATCAGGTCCGCGCCGAGGGCTGACGTTCGCACGCACCTGCGATCACGGCAAAGTAGCGGTTCCGCCTCGCCTGAATCGTTCAAGTAGTCTCGGCCCCGTCACGGTTGTCGATTGACGGGCCGTCCGGGTGGAAATCCGCTAAAAGAGTTCTGACAGTCAGAAGTTGCCGAAACCCATTGTCATAGACTTTAATTCGCAAACCGCGCAAAGCTTCGACATCGGATTAGCCTTAGAATTCTTAAGGAATTTGTTGTGTGCACCACACCAAATCACGAAACGTGGTGAAAAGCACAGACTTTGGACTATGCGCAAATTGTTGTTAGTTTCGGCCGCATGTTTGCAATCGCGACGTTGATGACTCTGATCAGTCAGGTGTCAGGCACGCCGTACGTTCCCGGCGGGGACAGTCCGGCGGGCACCGACTGCTCCGGTCTGGCCTCCTGGGTGTCCAATGCGGCCACCGGCAGGCCGGTCTACGGCAGCCGATTTCACACCGGCAACGAGGAAGCCGCACTGCTCGCCCGTGGATTCCACTACGGAACCGCACCCAACTCCCTGGTGATCGGCTGGAACGGTGGCCACACCGCTGTGACGCTGCCCGACGGCACCCCCGTGTCCAGCGGGGAAGGTGGTGGCGTCCGCGTTGGTGGCGGCGGTGCCTACCAGCCGCAGTTCACCCACCACATGTACTTGCCGATGCCGGCCGAGGACATGCAGGATCCGCTCGCCCCGCCGGCACCGGATGCTCCCCCGCCGCCGGACGCGCCGGTGTTCGTCTACGCAGTCGATGCGCCGCCTCCGCCTCCGGCCGATGAGGTTCCTCCGCCGGCGGGCGACATCGTGCCCGTTGGAGCCGACATCGCCCCCGCGCCAGGAGATTCCGTCCCCCAGCCCGCCTAACAATCAACGCCTGAGCCGCACCGCCTCTCCGGCGGTGCGGCTCAGCCGTCTGGTCGGTCAGAAGCCTTGTTGTGCCATCAGTTTCAATCCCGCTTCCCGGGCGGCGGCGGGGCGAGCGAGCACGGTACCCACCACAAGTCCCAAGACCGCGAGGGCAAGGCACGGTCCCCACAGCGCACTGCCGTGCGGCCACGGGATGACGTTGCGGTACAAGGTGTATGCCAGCAGGGCCAGACCGAGCAGTGGGAGCAGCACCTCCCATTTGTGAATCCGGGTGTCATGGCCCAGGAACAGCAAGCGAATGGCTCCCACTGTGCACAGTGCGTACGCGATTAGCAAGATCAGCGTTCCCGCGGTGGCGGCGATGGTGAACACGTCGAATGGGCGCGCCCGCAGACCAACCCAACCGATGGCCTGGATCGCGAACACCATGGCGACCGCCGTCGCGGCCGCCACATGCGGCACATTGCGCGTGGGATGCACCGCCGCCAATGCCGGAACCCCCATCCCGTCTCTGCTCAGTGCGAAAATCAATCGACTCGCACCCACCACGCTGGCCAGGCAGCATGCCGCCGCGCTGAACGTCGCACCGACGATGATGACCGCAGACAGCCAGGGTGCCACGTACTGCTGAGCGAGATCGCCCATGAGAGCGTCAGATCTGACGAAAGCCGCCACTCCGGCGGCGTCCGTGCCGAACGCCATCATCTCGATCGCTGTGACCACCACGAAGAACACCCCGCCGAAGAGTGCCGTGCCGAGGATGGCCCGTGGGATGTTGCGCCGGGGTGCCTCGGTTTCTTCGCCGAGAGTCGCCGCGGCCTCGAAACCGGCGAAAGACAGGAAACCGAAGACGATTCCGAGGAAAACCGTCGAGGCCGACGTACCGGAAGCAACGGTGAAGACCGACATGTCGACGTGCTGACCGCCGGGAGTGTGTCCAGTGATCAACTTGCCGAGCGTTATCGCCGCCACCACAAGGATGAGCGTGATCGTCAGGCCTTCGGTGATGAGCAGAACCGTCGCACCGCCCTTGATTTCACGGGCGGACAGCCACCACACCGCGGCGAGCACCAGCCAGGCGAAGACGAAGGCGACCCAATCCGGTAAGTCCCTGGGCGCAGCCACTTTCCGAGCCAGGTCGGTGAGGAAGATGCCCGCTGCCGTCGACGTCACCGCACCATAGAAGACATAGGTTGACGCGTTGAGCCAGCCGGCGACACTACCGGCCCGAGCTTCGAGCGTGACGCCCACGAACGCGTACACACTGCCGGCGTGACTGAATCGCTGCGAGAGCCGCACGAATGTGTGAGCGATGAGCAGGACACCGACGGTCGCCATGAGAAAAGCCAGCGGGACGGCCCTGCCGACAGCTGAAGCCGTCCCCTGGGGATTGATGTTGATGGCCATCGACGGCGCCATCAGGGCCACCGACACACCCACCGCCGACCAGACGTTGAGGGTCCGGCGCAGCGTCGAGTCGTGGGGGGTAGCCCTCACGACCGGCTAGTCACTCTCGTCGAGGATCAGCGCCTCTTCCGGGCAGGCGGCGACGCCGTCCCGGGTGCGCTGTTCGTCTTCGGGAGCGACATCGTGGGCTTCGAGGATCGAGTAACCCATGTCATCGACGGGGAACAGTTCGGGGTCAACGGCATAGCACAGCGCATGGCCCACACATCGTGAATTCTCCAGACGAACCCGCATCGGCCAAGGGTAAATGCGAGCCTGCCGCGCACGTGCCGATTCTGGCCAACCTCAGGGGTTGATGGTGTTCTCGCCGACCTGACGACCCCAGACATACTCGGTGAGCAACGGCTGGCCGAGCTCGAAGTGGTTGTACGGGGCGATCGAGGCGCCGTCGTCCATCACCAGGTAGGGAGCCGGCCAGAAGTTGCGGTCGATCGTCTGCCAGCATCCTGGCGCTCCGCCGGGACCACCCCTACCGTTGGTCCGCGGCAGATTGTCCGGATACACATAGGGATTCTGCGCACCGAGAATCTCGGTCATCGTATTGAGTGAATATCCATTGCCTCCGAACGCTTCCAGTGCGCTCGGCGCCGCCAGTGCGATGTTGCGGATGCCGCAGAATATCTCCGGGCTGTAGGTGTCGAGAAGTTGAGCGCTGGGCACCAGGTCCGCCATGCCGCGGACGAAGTACGGCTGGCTGCGCTCGAAGATATCGGCGCCGGTGTTGCCGAATCCCATGGAGGCCAGCAGCGCGGCGTCGATGTCCTGTTGTTGGGCATTGAGCGAGTGTGCGGTCACCACCGCGTGGTCGAGCGCGTCCCACAGGTCCGGGCTGGCCTTGGTGTAGACGTCGGACAGATCGGACAGCCGCTGGATGTCATGGCGGATCTGGGGCATCTGCGGATTGATGTCGTCGAGCACCGAATTGCCCTTGACGATCGATTGGCCGAACTTGGTCCCCAACCCACTCAATGCCTCGGCGGTCGCCGACAGCGTCAGATTCAGCTTGACCGGGTCTACCTTCTCGGCGATCGAGGTCACCGTCTCGAAAAGGGTGTTGAACTCCGTGGTGACACTGGACGCATCGATGACATCAGAACTCGTGAGACGCTTGGACACCGGGTTCTTGGGTGTCGACAGCGCGACGTACTTGTTTCCGAACACCGTGGTGGCCTTGATGTCGGCGTGCACATTGGCGGGAATGAAGGCCAGATAGTGGGGGTCGACGTCGAGTGTCAGTCGCGCGATGTTCTTCCCGTCACGCTCTCCGGAGCTGACGTTGAGGACCCGGCCGATGACCACCCCGTTGAAGGTGACCTTCGAGCCCGTGTCCATCACCAGGCCGCCGCGGTCGGACACCATCGTCAGCGTTGTGCTCGGCGAGAGGTCTCCGCGGAATTGCAAGTAGATCACCGTGAGGACGGCCAAGATCAGGGCGAGGAACGCCACGCCGGCAGCCTTGAGCGGGGGGCGGTCGCGCCAGTTCACCGCAGCCTCTCCTTACCCCGACCCCAAGCGAAAGGACGCCCCATGCCGGCCGCAACCGGTGATGTGGACCACAGGAATGTACCTGATTTTGTACCTTCGTGGACGGCATCGACACAATTCGCCGCGAACAGTTTCCGGCATTGCTAATTGCGATGGCGTCAATAAATTAGATGATCATTCGCCGTAGTGGAAGATGCACGCGCACAGGCGATTCCGAATAGCAATAATAATAGCGACGGTGCCCGCCCATTAGATGCTCACCCGGCTCGGGCAGAATTTGCTACGCACGCCGTACGGCGGTTGCCGAAGGTCGTTGAACGTCAACCGGCGGCCGAGCGTGACCCGCACTGATCGGAAAACCCACTCCAGTCAGCAGCAGAGTCGGGATAATCGAGTGTGCCGCCCAGGGGCGTCGCCGGGGCGCGAACCAGCTCAGCGAGGAGCGTGAGACCCATGTCCATCATCGAAGCGGACTCAGCGACCCAGTCGCCTCATCAGCGCGAGGTCAACGAAACCCAGCAATACATCGACAGTCCGCGATTCGAGGGAATCACTCGGCTCTACACGGCAACCCAGGTCGTCGAGCAGCGCGGCACGATCCCCGTCGACCACACCGTCGCCCGCGAGGCGTCCATCGCCTTCTACAAGCGCCTGCGTGAACTGTTCGCGGCCAAGAAGAGCATCACCACCTTCGGCCCGTACTCGCCGGGCCAGGCGGTGACGATGAAACGGATGGGCATCGAGGGTATCTACCTCGGTGGCTGGGCGACGTCGGCCAAGGGCTCGACAACCGAGGACCCGGGTCCGGACCTGGCCAGTTATCCGCTGAGCCAGGTGCCGGAAGAGGCCGCCGGCCTGGTGCGCGCGTTGCTGACCGCTGACCGCAATCAGCAGTATCTGCGCCTGCAGATGACCCCTGAACAGCGGGCAGCCACACCGGCGGTCGACTATCGACCCTTCATCATCGCCGACGCCGACACCGGCCACGGCGGAGATCCGCACGTGCGCAACCTGATTCGCCGATTTGTCGAGGCAGGGGTGGCCGGCTACCACATCGAGGACCAACGTCCCGGCACCAAGAAGTGCGGCCATCAGGGCGGCAAGGTGCTGGTGCCGTCCGACGAGCAGCTCAAACGGCTCAACACCGCCCGCTTCCAGCTCGACATCATGGGTGTGCCGGGCATCATCGTCGCCCGCACCGACGCCGAAGCGGCCAACCTCATCGACAGTCGTGGCGATGAGCGGGACCAGCCCTTCCTGCTCGGCGCGACGAATCTCAAGGTGCCTCCGTACAAGTCGTGCTTCCTGGCGATGGTGCGCCGGTTCTACGAGTCGGGTGTCACCGAACTCAACGGTCATCTGCTCTATGCGCTGCCCGAGGGTGAGTACGCGGTGGCCGACGCCTGGCTGCAGCGGCAGGGCATCGTCGACCTGATCACCGAACAGGCCGCCGCCTGGCGCAACGGCAAAGAGCACTCGCTGGATGCCCTGTTCGACAAGGTCGAGTCGAGGTTCGTGGACGCCTGGCAAGACGACGCCTCGCTGGCGACCTACGGCGAAGCGGTCGCAGAGCTTCTCACATTCCGCGAGGGTGAGGGCGAGCCGCACGAGATGAGCGCCGCGGACTGGCGCGAGTTCGCCAAGACCGCATCGCTGTACGCGGCCCGCGAAAAAGCCCGCGAGCTCGGCGTCGACGCGGCGTGGGACCCGGAGCGGGCCAAGACCCCCGAGGGCTATTACCAGGTGCGCGGCGGCATCCCGTACGCGATCGCGAAATCCCTTGCCGCAGCTCCGTTTGCGGACCTACTGTGGATGGAGACCAAGACCGCGGACCTGGCCGACGCGCGCGAATTCGCCGAAGCGATCCACGCGGTGTACCCGGACAAGATGCTGGCCTACAACCTCTCCCCGTCGTTCAACTGGGACACCACCGGAATGACCGACGAGGAGATGCGCGCCTTCCCCGAAGAGCTCGGCAAGATGGGCTTCGTCTTCAACTTCATGACGTACGGCGGTCACCAGATCGACGGTGTCGCTGCCGAGGAGTTCGCCACCGCTCTGCGCCAGGATGGCATGCTGGCGCTGGCCCGCCTGCAGCGCAAGATGCGACTCGTCGAATCCCCTTACCGCACACCGCAAACCCTGGTCGGCGGTCCGCGCAGCGATGCCGCGCTGGCTGCGTCGTCGGGCCGCACCGCCACCACGAAGTCGATGGGCAAGGGCTCCACTCAGCACCAGCATCTGGTGCAGACCGAGGTGCCCAAGAAACTGCTCGAAGACTGGCTGGCGCTGTGGAGTGAGCACTATGAACTCGGCGAGAAGCTGCGGGTGACGTTACGTCCGCGGCGAGCCGGCGGCGAGGTCCTCGAGCTCGGCATCTGGGGCGAGCGGGAGAAGGGCGGCGAGCAGGAGCTGCTGGCCAACGTGCTGGTAGACCCGATCAAAGACCGGCACGGCCGCAGCATTTTGACGGTGCGCGATCAGAACACGTTCGCCGAGAAACTGCGCCAGAAGCGCCTGATGACGTTGATCCATCTGTGGATGGTGCACCGCTTCAAGGCCGACGCCGTTTACTACGTGACGCCGACCGAGGACAACATCTATCAGGCCGACAAGATGAAGGCGCACGGCATCTTCAGCGATGTGCACAAGGACGTCGGCGAGATCATCGTCGCCGATGTCAACCAGGCGCGGATCGCCGAGCTGCTCGAGCCCGACCGTGCCGCACTGAAGCGGCTCATCGCCAAGGAGGACTGACCACTTTCACCGCTCCTCTCTCGCCCAAACCGACATTTGGCCGCGAAAATGCGAGAAGGAACCGACATTTCGTCGGTTTCGGCGCAGAGAGTCAGCGTGACCCGAGGTAGGCCACGATGGCATTGGTAAGCCCGCGGCGGGCCGCGTCGAGATCCCCGTAGCTGCCCAGCTGCTTCTCGGACGCGATACCTCGCATGGCTCCCGGTATCAGCCACGCCATCTCGCGGATGCGCTGCGGGTCGACGTGCAGATCCGCGAACGCCTTCTGGCAGGTCTCCTGCCAGCCCTGACCCCAGGAGAACAGTTCGGCGGCGGTCTGCGGGTACAGCCGCTCGAGGTCGGCATGCTCGCGCGGCAGGGCGGCACGCAGGTTCTCGATCGCGCGGGAGTCCCGGTTGGTCAACCCGTCATAGAGCGTGTCGATGATGCCGGCCACCCGGTCGCGCAGGCTCGCAGAGGTGTCGGGCGGAGTGAAGATGTTGGCCCGGCGCTCGGCGGTGTAGCGCAGCACGGCAGCCCAGAAACCGTCGGTATCGCCGAATTGATATTGCACGGTGCCCCATGTTGCTCCGGCATCCTTGGCGATCCGGTTCGCCGAGACCGCGCCGGGCTGACCGGAGGCCAGAGCGGTGAGGGCTGCCTCGAGCAGGCTCTCGCGTGTGGCCGAACCTCGCCGGTTCGGCCGTCGCCGCGCACTGTCCGCTTCCGCCACAGCCGAATCCTAACTCAGATTCATTGACACCTCTATGAACTATTTCTAGACTCGCCAACGTGGCCAAACCGTCCCTGTCGATGAAGCCCACCGGCTGGTTTCAGGTCGCGTGGTCCGACGAGATCGCCGTGGGCGACGTCAGGAGGATGAGGTACTTCGGCACCGACATGGTGGCCTGGCGCGCGCAGTCCGGCGCGCTGACCGTGATGGACGCCTACTGCGAACATCTCGGCGCGCACCTGGGCTACGGCGGCCAGGTGGTCGGCGAGGTGATCCAGTGCCCGTTCCACGGATGGCAGTGGAATCACGAGGGGCGCAATGTCTGCATCCCGTACCAGGACCGGCCGAATCGCGGTCGTCGAATTCCCATTTATCCTGTGGTGGAACGCAATTCGTCGGTGTACATCTGGCACGACGTGGAAGGTCGGACGCCGTACTTCGCGGCGCCGGATATCTTCGCCGACTTCGGCGACGACAAAACCGCTTCCGATTACTACCCGCAGGCTCGGTTGTACCGGCCGCAGCTCGAACTGCATCCCCAGTACGTGCTCGAAAACGGGGTCGACTTCGCACATTTCAAGTTCGTGCACCAGACACCCATCGTGCCGCTGTTCACCCGGCACGATTTCGACGAGCCGGTGTCCTACGTGGACTTCACGATCACGTTCGAGGGCGACGAGGGCCAGATCATCGACGACGTGAACAGCGGCGTCGAGGCCATCAACGGCGGACTCGGGATTGCGGTCACCAAGAGCTGGGGCATGGTGGACAACCGCACGATCTCGGCGGTCACCCCGGTCGACGAGAACACCTCCGATGTGCGGTTCATGGTTTACATCGGCCGAGTCCCCGGGGATGACAGTCCCAGGGCCGAAGCCAAAGCCAAAGCCTTCGCACAGGACGTCATCGACCAGTTCGCCGCCGATATTCAGATCTGGCAGCACCAGCGCTACACCCACCGGCCCGCCCTGGCGACCACCGAGTTCGATGGTTTTACGGCAATCCGCAAGTGGGCCAACCAGTTCTACGTATCCGACCACCAAGGAGAACCTGCTCATGTCAGCCAATAGCCCGATTCGGGTGTTCCAGGTGGCGACCGGAAACGTCGGTACCGAGATGATCAAGCGGATCGGCGAGCACCGTGGTCTGGAACTGATCGGCCTGCACTGCTACTCCCCGGAGAAAATCGGCCGCGACGCGGGCGAGATCGCCGGCATCGCGCCGAACGGTGTCACCGCAACGGGATCCGTTGAGGAGATCATCGCCGCCAAACCTGACGTGCTCACCTTCCATGGCGTGTTCCCCGATGAGGATCTCTATGTCAAGGTGCTCGAGGCGGGCATCAACATCGTCACGACAGCCGACTGGATCACCGGCTGGCACCGCGACACCAACCATCCGCACCTCTCCGGCAAGAAGGTGTCGCAGCTTCTCGAAGAGGCCTGCCAGAGAGGCGGTTCCACGTTCTACGGCACCGGTATGAATCCCGGTGTCAACCAGATCCTGGGCGTGGTCTGCTCGTCGGACGTCGCCGAGATCGAGAACATCACCACCATCGAGTCCGTCGACGTGTCCTGTCACCACTCGGCCGATACCTGGAAAGAGGTCGGCTACGGCCTTCCCGTCGATGACCCTGCGCTGCCCGGAATGCTCGAGAAGTACACCCGCGTCTTCGCCGACAGCGTGCTGATGATGGCCGACTGCTTCGACCTCGAACTCGACGAGGTGAAGTTCAGCTACGAACTCGGCGCCTGCACCAAGGACGTCGACCTCGGTTGGTATCAGCTGCCCAAGGGCTCGCTCGGCGGCAACTACCTCAAGTACCAGGGCGTGGTCGACGGCGTACCGCGCGTCGAGACACATCTGGAGTGGCAGATGACGCCGCACACCGATCCGAGTTGGGACATCAAGGGCTGCTACATCACGCAGATCGCCGGCGATCCGTACGTCTACAACAAGCACATGATCTTCCCGAAGCCGGGCGTCGACCTGTCCGACGTGGCGTCGTTCGCGTCGATCGGGATGACCGTCACGGGGTTGCCGGCCCTCAACGCGATACCAGCGGTGGTGGCCGCCGAACCGGGGCTCATCACGAGCGCGGACCTTCCGTTGCGCGGATTCGCCGGCCGATTCAAGAAATAGCGGCCGTCAGCCAGAGGCGGTCGAGCGAACCGTAACCCCGACAGTATCGGTCCGGATTCGGTTCGGTGAACAGGAGATGAACACGCACGTCGTGGGCCAATTTTGGACGTCCCCTGGCGGGATGACCTTCGTACGTAGCCGGGGCGGACAGCAACATTTCACCCCGCACATGGGTACCGCACCCCTGACCAGAAGATAGCGAAGAGAGTATGTCCGCCGGAATTGGCCAGGTAAAGTGCCGTCCGTGGGAAAGCACCGGTTAGCCAGGCCACGGCGCCGATGGTCTGTCGGCGTTGTCGCACTGGCCGCTCTCCCCGCCGCAGCGATTCTGTCGGGCAGCACCGGCTCCGCGCCGAATCGTGCGCCCCACGGTCAGCTGGAGTGCTGCGCCGAACTCATCGCCGCCGCCCCGTTGGAGATGGCCGCCGCGCCGATCGGCGCCCACTACGTCGTCATGACCCAAGCCGAGCTGGTGGCCAGCAGAAGTGCGGTCAATCGCACGACGCTGCACGCCCTGCCCGCGGGCGTCGGCGTCGAACAGGGTCTGCAGATCAAGACGATTCTGGCCGAGCGCCTCGTCAGCGCCTACTTCCCCGAGATCCACAGCATCGGCGGCGTCCGGCCCGACGCGCTGAAGTGGCATCCCAACGGGATGGCGATCGATGTGATGATCCCGAACTATCAGACTCCCGAGGGCAAGGAACTGGGTGACCGCATCGCCGCGTTCGCGCTGGCCAACGCCGACCGGTTGGCACTGAACCATGTGATCTGGCGGCGCATCATCTATGACCACGGCGGCAAGCCGTCCCTGATGCCGAATCTGGGTGGCGACGACGCCAACCACTACACTCACGTTCACATCGCCACCAACGGTGGCGGTTATCCGACCGGCGACGAGAGTTATTTTGGCTGACCTCAAGGGTTTTGGCGTTGCGGTAGGTGCTTCGGTCCTGCTGGTCGCCGCACCCGTCGCGCACGCCGACGAGGCATTCTGGGGTGGTTGGTACAAGATCACCTTCCACACCGATCAGAAATCGGGCACTTCGGTTGCGGCCACGCAACAGGAGACGCCCTACACGGCTTCGTACAAGATCACGACGGACTGTTCCGGCGGCATCTGCACCGCCTCGGTGATCGACGGTCCGACGGCCAAGGACAACGCCGCGCAGAACACCAGCTTCGTGTGGTCGGGTTCGCAGTGGTCGCGGTCGAACAGCTGGCGGTGGGACTGTGCGCTGCCGGACGGCACGATCACCTACGACCCCGCGCATTCGGTGACCACCTACACCCCGCAATCCGACGGATCGTTGGCTGGCAGCTTTGCGACCACCATCGAAAGTGGGGCCTGCCAAGGCGCCGTCACGATTCCGGTGACCGCCGTACCGTCCTGACATCAGTCGTCCCCTAGGGTTCGAAAGATGAATCGTCTCGACCGCTTCTTCGAGATCACCGCCCGCGGGTCGACGATCGGCGCCGAAGTTCGAGGCGGGCTGGTCACATTCATCGCGATGGCCTATATCGTCGTGCTGAACCCGATCATCTTGTCCGGCGCCGCCGACGTGACCGGGCACAAACTGGGCTTCGCCCAGGTTTCGGCCACAACGTCGCTGGCCGCCGGGGCGATGACCATCTTGTTCGGCGTGTTCGCCAGGCTTCCGTTCGCGTTCGCCGCCGGGCTGGGTATCAACTCGTTCCTGGCCACCACCGTGGTCGGCACCGTCAGCTGGCCCGAAGCGATGGGTCTGGTGGCGATCAACGGCCTGATCATCGTCGCGCTGGCCGTCACCGGACTGCGCCGACTGGTGTTCGACGCCGTGCCCATGCAACTCAAGCTGGCGATCACCGCAGGCATCGGCCTGTTCATCATGTTCATCGGGCTGGTCGATGCGGGCTTCATCTCCTCCACCGGATTACCCTCTCCGCCAGTCGGATTGGGTGGCGGAGGGCACGGGTCGATCAGCACCGTGCCCACGGTGGTGTTCGTGTTCACACTGCTGCTCACCGGCATCCTGGTCGTGCGTAAGGTCCGCGGCGGCATCCTGGTCGGCCTGGTCGCCGGCACCGTCGTCGCCGTCATCATCGAGGCGATCTGGCATCTGGGCCCCGCGACAAAGAACCATGGCGGCTGGACCCTGTCGGTTCCGACGCTGTCGGGGTCGCCGTTCGCGCTTCCCGATCTGTCTCTGGTGGGCGCCTTCAGTTTCGACAGCTTCGGGCGGATCGGCGTGCTGGCCGCCACGATGCTGGTCTTCACGCTGGTCTTCGCCAACTTCTTCGACGCGATGGGCACCTTCACCGGGCTGTCCCGCGAGGCCGGCCTGGCCGACGAACGCGGAAACTTCCCGCGGCTGCGCTCGGCGCTCGTCGTGGAAGGCGCGGGCGCTGTCGTCGGTGGTGCGACGTCGGCGTCGTCCAACACAGTCTTCATCGAGTCCGGCGCCGGCATCGAGGAAGGCGCCAAGACTGGGCTGGCCAACCTTGTCACCGGCGCACTGTTCCTTGCCGCGATGTTCGTCGGCCCGCTGGCGCAGATCGTGCCGACCGAAGTAGCCGCGGCAGCGCTGGTGATCGTCGGGACGATGATGTTCTCCCAGCTGCGCCACGTCGACGTGTCGGAATTCTCGGTGGCCCTGCCTGTCGTGCTGACTGTCGCGGTGATGCCGTTCAGCTACTCGATCGCCAACGGCATCGGCGTCGGATTCGTGACGTGGGTGGTGGTGCGGTCGGCGGCCGGCAAGGCCCGCGAGATCAGCCCGCTGTTGTGGATCGTCGCGGCCGGCTTTGTGTTGTACTTCGCCCGCAGTGGCATCGAGTCCTTACTGGGTGTCTCCTAACGCCGAGCCGAAATTGGGGTGCCGCCGACGAGGGCGGTTGGCTAGCGTGTGGCCCGTGGCAGAAGTCTCGGAGATCTACCCAGGCCAGACTCTTCGGGCCGCGGCAGCGATGTTGACCCTGCGTCCGCGCTGGCGATCAGCCGAGGCACTGGTTGAGGTCATCGACGGTCGACTTCGGCCGAATGGATATCGGCTCGCGGGCGTCTTCGACGATGACCCCGAGACCGCGGTGTCGGTCATCGGGTTCCGCGAAGCGTGGTCGACGGCCTGGGGCCACCATCTCTACGTCGACGATCTCTCGACCATCGCTGACGCACGCGGTCGTGGTCATGCGGACCGCCTGATCCGATGGGTCCTCACGGAGGCGCAGCGATTGAATTGCGAAGCGATTCACCTGGATTCCGGTGTCGGCGCGGATCGGGCCGCGGCGCATCGGCTGTACATGAGGAACCTCTTCGAGATCACCGCGCACCATTTCAGCCGCCCGATCGTGTCCTGAACTCGGCGCGACACGAGACCCGATCCGCCGGGCGGTCGCAGCCCTGGCCGATCGCGTCGGCGATAACGTCGACCGCCGGTTCAGAAGACGGGCAGGTGCGCCGCCGCCACGAGCGGCAGACGCCCTGCGCTCATGCTGCGCCCTTCGTAAACGGCGGGCACGCGGCCGCGGAAGGATGCGCCGTAGAACGGGTCGATCGGGGTCAGCGCGTCTGCGCCGCCGAGGCTGTTACCGGCCCGCTCCAACCAACGTGCGATTCGATTCCTCATCGCTGACCTCCTAGTCGGTGTTTCTCGTCGTCGGCGTTGACTCTCCTCGCAGGCGCCGCTCGGCGGCATCGGGTAGTCGGCGGATGCGCGGGATGAATCCGATGTCCGCCAATCAGGGGACATCGGGCTGCCATGCTGGAGGCATGCCTCGCTTGCCCCGACGGATCACGTCGGATCTGACCGCCGTCGTGGCAGGGCTGGAGGGCAGCCTCACCGAGCGCCGTCGTGGCCTCAAGGTTCGGTTGGGGGCGTTCCGCGGTGTGCATGTGGTGGTCTATCGCGGATATGTGGCCGACAACGTGGCCAAGGTGCGAGTTCGGGTGATGGAAACACCGGAGCTACCTGGCGAGCACCGCATCCCGTATTGGGCTGTCGCACAAAGCAATGTCCGACGACACGTAACGCTGTCCATCGTCGGCGCCGAGGTCGAATTGCGCATCGGCCAGCACCGGGCCACCGAGGTCACCGACAGCCACGGCTTCGCCACCTTCTCACTGCCGGTGCCCAAGTTGCGGATCGGCTGGCACCCGGCGGAGGCGATCGTCTCGGCAGTCGGCGGGGACGAACCTGTCGTCGGCACCGGGTTGGTCATCAAGCCCTCGCTTGCCGCGCCGTTCCTGGTGATCTCCGATATCGACGACACGATCCTGCTCACCGGTCTGACCGAGGGTCTGGCGATGGTCGGCAGGACGCTGCTGCGCGATGTCGAGGAACGCAGGGCGATTCCCGGGATGTCGGCGCTCTATCGCGGCCTGGCGCGCGGCGTACCCGGCCGCACCGGCAGCCGCCGCCCCGAGCCGGCGTTTTTCTACGTCTCGACGGGAAGCTGGTCGTTCTATTCGATGCTGGAACAGTTCGTCGAGCTGCGCGCCTTCCCGCCGGGCCCGATGTTCCTGACCGACTGGGGCCCGACCGAGCGCTATCTGCGGCGCAGCGGTGCCGAGCACAAGCGCGCGGCCGTGCGTCGGCTGTTCGAGGCCTACCCCGGAATGCGATTCGTGTTGATCGGTGACAGCGGCCAGCGCGACCCGGTGATCTATGAAGAGGTGGCCCGCGAGTTTCCCGGACGGGTGAGGGCAGCCATCATCCGGCAGGTCGGCGCCGACGATGAGGACCGGAACTCGGCGTTGTTGCAGCATGCGCAGATGCTTCGCAGCGAGGGCATTCCGATGCATCTGGTGGCCGACGCCGCTCGGGCCGCCGAGCTGGTCCACCGCCTGCGTCTGTGTGACGAGGACACCATCGCGGAGGTCCGGGCCGAGCTGGACGCCTGAAACATCAACACGAATATTTGCTGAACTGGTAGTCTGCGCAGCGTGCGAGCGGCAGGGTATTTCGCAGGCGGTCTACTTACGCTGGGGATCGGCGCTGGACTCTTCCTCGGGCACGGGGTGGCGGCCGCCGCTCCCGACGCCGGAGCCTCCGTCGACCAGTCGGTGATGAAGCCTGCTGCCAGATCTGCGCGGCAGGCTGTTCGTCACGAGCCCGCGCGCAATCAGAGTCGACGTGCTACCACACCACCCACGGCACGTATCGCCCCGCGAACGGCGCTATCTCACGAAATGCCAACCGCACCAACGGCTGTGGCGATCAACCTGCCTCCGATGCCGGTTATCAGCGGCGCGTCGTTCACCGTGTCAGCCGAATTCATCAAGCCGTTCGCCACGAATTTCATTGCGGCAGGCGGTGATCCGGCTGACAGTGCCCGGTTCTTCTTCGGCGAGCTGGCGGTCAAGAGCCTCGACGCCCTGGCCGAAGGCGAAGCCAGTGCGCAACAAACCCGCCTGCTGCTGGGCAACCTGACTGCATCCGGTTACTTCGGCGGAATCTGGTTGCGGGACAACCTGCACACCACCCCCACCAGCACCCCCGCAACCGCGATACCCGTCCCGGCGCCACCGGGGATCGACCTGTCGCCGGCGGCGATCGGCATCCGGCTGTTCGACACCCTGTCGGCCGGGTTGACGAACGCGGCGGCGACGGCACCGGCTTGGGCTGTCTCGGCGGTCGCGCACGTCTCGGTGCCGGTATTGCTGGCGCTCTACGGCTACAACCGCGGTTACCTGCAGGTGATTCTGGAGCATCCCCCCACCGGCGTCCCGTCGATGCAGGACACGCTGACCTGCGACGGCTTCCTGGATTGCAGCTCGACCGCCTTTCCGCTCGAGCTGGCCAACCGATACGACGGCGCGCTGGACAAGCTCGGCGACCCGACCACCGCCGGCTGGGCGGAGATGTCGATGTGGACCACCGTGCTTGAGGGTGCGACGGGCGCGGGGCGGTTCGTCTGGGAGGGGTTGGCGCGCGCCGGCCTCTCCCCCGCGTCCTATCCGGCGCTGGTGCAGTTGAGTTCGGCCTACCTGATGGTCACCAAGGCGGCGGTGCTGTCCAGCATGATGGCCTACGCCGGCGGCGATACGGCCGTCGGACGCACCGCTTTGCGGCTGCAGGCCGGCCTGTGGATGTGGTCAGGCGCCTATTTCGCCGGCCTCGCTTCGGGCGCGGCGCCCGGCACGATGCCGGAAGTTGTTGTTTCCTAGGCCGCACCCGCAGAACGTTACCGGCCGCTGATGGTTCGTTCTGGGCGTTCAGACCTGCCAACGGTGCTAAGTTCCGATCATCGGTCAGCGACCGGAATGGGGGCTCTGCAATGCCAGATAACGATTGGTCGAAGCCGGCCGCGAAAGCCATCCCCAAGGAGGGTTACTTCGAACTGGAGCGCGGGCGGTACGGACCGGTCTTCCCCCGCACGCCCGCCTGCTATGGCTTCTCGATCATCGCCAAGGTCAAGGAGGGGCGCGAGGAGGCGGTCCGCGCGTACGGCAAGCAGATCGAGGAAGCGATCGCCGGCAGCCCCGACGTGCTGGCCCCGCTGCGGCTGCATTACCTGCGATGGGTGCTGTTTGACGTCGGCTCTGGGCTGCATTTCCAATACCAGGGCATCTTCGACACCGATTTCGACAAGTACACCGAGGACGCAGTGCAGCTGTTCAGTCAGACCGGTATCACCACGGTGTTCACGAATCTTGTAGGATTTCCCGAGGATTGGAAGGAAAATCCGGACGCGTTCGTGAAGTTTGTGCGCGACCATCAGTGCCCGAGCTTCCTGGAATACGGCGAATACCCTTACGTCACGGCCGACGAGATCAAGAAAGCGTTGCGACTCAAGAGCGCCTTCTCGACCATGCTCGACCAGATGCAATGAGCGTTGCGCCGTGACCGCGCTCGAACTTGACGACATCCAGCACATCATGCTGACCCGTACGCCCGCCATCACCGGACGCTACGAGTTTCTGACCTTCGACACCCCGGCCGGTGGTCGTGCGTGGCTGACCGAACTGCTGGACAAGGTGCAGTCAGCCGCGGAGGTGCGCGCGAGTATGGACAGCTCCGATCGCTGGGTGACGTTGGCGTTCACGTGGACTGGGCTTCGAGCATTGGGAGTTCCAGAGGAGTCGTTGGTGTCGTTTCCCGATGCCTTCCGCGAAGGCATGCCGGCCCGCGCGGAGATCCTCGGTGACACCGGGTCGGCCGCACCGCAGCACTGGGTGGGTGGGCTGGCCGGCGACGACCTGCACGCGATCGCCATCCTGTTCTCACGCACCGACGAGCAGTGCCGGCGTTCCATCGCCGAACATGACAAGCTTCTCGAACGGACCGACGGCGTGCGGAGTCTTTCGTACCTCGACCTCAACGCCACCCCGCCGTTCAACTACGCCCACGACCATTTCGGCTTCCGCGACCGGTTGTCCCAGCCGGTGATGAAGGGCTCCGGCGAGGAGCCGACCCCGGGCTCGGGGGACCCTCTGGAGCCGGGTGAGTTCATCCTCGGCTACCCCGACGAGAACGGGCCAGTGATCAGCCTTCCCGAGCCAGAGGTGTTGTCACGCAACGGAAGCTACATGGCGTATCGGCGGCTGGAGGAGCATGTCGCGGTCTTCCGCGAGTATCTGCGGGCCAATGCCGACACCGCCGAGGGTGAGGAGCTGCTCGCCGCCAAGTTCATGGGCCGTTGGCGCAGCGGCGCTCCCCTGGTGTTGGCACCGGACAAAGACGATCCCGAGTTGGGCGCCGATCCGATGCGCAACAACGACTACAACTACAAGGAGATGGATCCCTTCGGGTATGCGTGCCCGCTGGGATCCCACGCGCGCAGGCTCAATCCGCGCGACACCGCCCATTACATGAATCGACGGCGGATGATCCGGCGTGGCGCCACCTACGGGCCCGCGCTGCCCGAAGGTGCACCCGATGACGGAGCAGACCGCGGGATCGCCGCGTTCATCATCTGCGCTGACCTGGTGCGCCAGTTCGAGTTCGCCCAGAACGTCTGGATCAACGACAAGACGTTCCACGAGCTGGGCAACGAGCACGACCCGATCTGCGGAAGCCAGGACGGCGCGCTGGACTTCACCGTTCCCAAGCGGCCGATCCGTAAGGTGCACAAAGGCATCCCCGCTTTCACAACGCTGACGGGCGGGGCCTATTTCTTCCTGCCCGGGCTCAATGCACTGCGCTACCTCGCCACGCTCGGTACATAGAAGGAACACCATGCGGGCACGCACCTACAACCAGAGCCACGTGGCGCGTCACCACGACGGGCGCAGGCGGGTCAGCATCTACTGGACGTGGAGCTATCCGTGGGAGTCGCAGCGAGATCCCGCGGGCATCTACAACCGGTTCTCCACCATTACCGAAGTCCGCAATGTCGCCTGGCCCGCCTACGAGACAATGGAATACGCCGAGGCGAACTTCTTGCAGGGCATCGCCGGGACATTGGAGTTGTTCCACCGTTCGACTCTGTCGTTCCAGGAACTCACCGAAGAGGCCACCGGCCATCCCGTCGCGGTGTTTCAGCGCGTGGATCAAGCCGGCTATCGACAGCCGATTGACGACCGCATCCTCGCTGATACCGACACGCTGATGGTGTTCGGCCTGGATCATCTGCTGTCCGAGCAGAACGCCGCCCCTGAGGAGATCGCGGCCATCGAGAACTGGCTGCAGCGTGAGGGCACCTGCCTGGTGCTCGCACCGCACCACGACGTCGGATTCACCGACGATCTCACCCAGCGACAGATCGAATACGAACACCACGGCGACCGGCTGGTCCCCCGCCAGCAGCGCTTCAGTCAATACACCCGATCGCTGATGAAGGCTTTACACGTCCCCGTGCACAACATCTGGGGTCTGCGGCCCGCGGTCGTCGAGGGAACCCGGGAGATCGCGCCGCTCACCGGCTTTCGCGATCTGGACAGCTCCAGATTGCTCGACAACGTGACGACGTTCAACTTCCATCCCCACCTGCCACACTACGAATTGACCGCGCCGGAGGGGCCGGAACTACGAGTGCTGGGGCGGCAACGGGTGGACCCGAACCGGCCACATCCGTTCACGCAGCAAGGCAACACCGAATTCAACGCGCTGATCTGGATGCCGCCGACCAGCACGCGCGCCGGCGACATCGTTCTCATCGATTCCACCCACTTCACCACGTTGTTCGGTGGGACGGACAGCTTGCGCAATCTCTGGCACAACCTGGTCACGATGGATTAGTCAGAGGTCGCGCTCGAGCAGAACAACTCCGGCGTCCGCGGAAACGATTTGCACTGAAGCGATTTGATCGACGGGCATCGAGGTGCTGCCACCCAACGACGCCGGCATCCCGACCCTGGCCGTCCAGGTGGCCAGCTGGGTGCGGCTGCCGTCGCGCCCCACCGCCACCATCGCCAAGGTGTCGCTGGACTGGTCGCCGTCGTAGCCGACGTCCATCGGCCCCGCCTCGTAGGTGCATTGCATCTCAATCCGGGTCCCCCACGCCCGGCGGGTGAGAGTGACTGTGGCAGCGAGGGGCACCGGCTTCGTCGGCGTCATCGTGAGCGATGACGCCTGCCCGGGCTGCAGCGCCGGCGTCACCGCCACCGGGTTGGATTGAACCACCAGGAACAGCCCGATCACCACCGATGCAGCCACGGACAACGTCCACGTCGCCGCGCGCGACCGACGCCGTCGCGCATTCACCTTGGCCAGCAACTCGTCCCGCACCGGCGGCAGCCCGGCCTGCCCATCGACCTCGTCGAGGGTGTCCACATATCCCCGGTCGATCTGTGACAGCAGCCCCCGCATACCGACGAGGTCACTGACCGCGTCAGCACAGGACGGGCAATCCTTGACGTGCGCCTCGAATTCGCGTCGCTCCGCACACGACAGCGAGCCCAGTACATACGCCGCATCCCACAGGGCGTACGGGTGGGTGTCGCCGCGCGACGACGGACCGTCGACTGTGGTCATCGCATCAGCCTGACTTCAGACCCTCGAAGAGTCGGGTGATCAGCATGATGACGAAGCTGTCGAAGTCGCCGCGCAAGCGCTGTTCGTCGGAGGCGAAGGGACGTTGCATCGACATTCCCAGGAGCACAACTTCCATGAGCCGCACCGACTCGTCGATCACATGATCGGGCGCGTCGGCACCGGCGATGGACCGAAGCAAGCCGGCGAACTGCCGCCGCTGCGTATCGCGGAACGCGAGGTACGCGGTGCGCAGGAATTCGTTGTGGTTGGCGGCCGCCCCGAATTCGACGACGAAGGTGACGGTGTCGAGGTTGTCGATGAACAGGGTGTACAGCAGACCCGCGGCGTCGGCCAGGCCGGCACCCACCGAGTCGTTGGGCATCAGTTGGGTCGCGGCAGTCTCGAACAGCTTCGTCGCCACGTCATTGATCGCGGCATCGAAGAGCTTTTCTTTGGTCTCGAAGTGATAGTGCAGGAGAGTTTGCGACACCTTGGCCGTATTCGCGATCAACCGCATCGACGACTTCTCATACCCGTAGGCGCGGAAGCACTGCACCGTCGCTTCCAGGATCCGCTGCCGGGCATCACCAGCCGCGACCTCGGGCAGCCCGACACCGTCGTTTGCCTCAACCGTTGGTGTCGACATCGACACTCCTCGCTTTTCGATGACCTGTTCCTGATCGCGCAATCAGTGTCTCCTCTAGTGTGAGACACGAGGGGCGATTCCGGTTGGTTCAGCCGGAAACCAGGCATATCCCGTATTCCCGAGCCTGGCGGGCGGATCCGCGCGCTCATATTACGAGGAAGACGGACTCAGCTCGCCGGCATGCAGTCTAAGCGCGCGCCGAACCGTCACGGTGCGACGCAGACGCCTGGTCCAGGCGACCACCAGCGCGCTCAGCATCAGAATCGACAACGCCGCGAGCCACGGGTAGCCACCGTGGCCGTGCACCCACGTCATCAAGGCGCCCTGAATTTGACCGGCGCCGGTGATGACCGGGTCGTCCGGGGCTGCGGTGCCCCTGAAAATGCGCACCTCGTAGACACCGTAATAGCCGACGTACAACCCCACGACCAGCACCAGGGCGCCGCTAAATCTGTTGATGTAAGGCAGGATTCGACGCATCCGGTAAACCCCGACAGGGTTGGCAAAAGCTGCGGCGATGGCGAGCACGCCGACGATCAGCGACATGCCCGCGGCGTAGACCAGATACGTCAGCAACCCGTTGACGGTCAGGCCGCTTCGGAAGCTGGCCGCGGTCACCGCGAGGAATGGTCCGATGGTGCAGGACAGGGACGCGATCGCGTAGCCCACCCCATAGCCGAACATCGAGCCACCACGTGCCGTCGGCGCCCACCGGCTACTGCGGGTCGCCGGATTGAGGCCGGGAAGGTGGCGGCCGGCCAGCGACCAGATGCCGAGTCCGACGAGCACTACGCCGATCACCACCGTGACGTAGGGCAGATATCGCTGCACGGTGGCGGCGGCCGACACCGTGAGTAGGCCGAAGGCACCGAACACCGTCATGAAGCCCAGAACCATTTCGATGGTGGCCACCCCGGCGCGGCGCAGCGCGCTGAGCTGACCCGTGGCATCACCGCGCACGACCAACGTCATATAGACAGGCAGCATCGCGAAGCCGCACGGATTGAGCACTGCGACCAACCCGGCGCCGAACGCGAGTCCCATCAGACTTTGTTCCACGATGCGCGCATGCCCCTGTCTATCGTCGGGCGACCCGGAACTGTCGTCTGAGTACGACACGAGCCTGGGCGGTTCCGGGTTCACCGAAATCGTGAAGATGCCGCTGGGTACCGAGGCGCCTTTGAAGGTGGCGACCGCCAATAGATGACCCGGATCGGCCATCGATGAAAGATGGCCGGGTTGAGCGATGCGGGCTTGGGCTGGGGACTCGTAGTTTCTCGGCATGACCGAGACTGCCCGCGACGAGTCCAGCACCGCCCAGCAACACACGTCCACGTATGCGGCGTGGCTGCGCGTCATGGCGTTGGTGTACGACCCGTTCGTCTGGCTGGGCGAATTGATCGGAATGCGACGCCGGCGGCGCGCATTGGTGGCTGCCGCCAGGGGGCGCGTCGTCGAAATCGGCGCCGGAACCGGGCTCAACGTCGAGCACTATCCCGACAGCATCGACGAGCTGGTGCTGACCGAGCCGGAGCCGGGCATGCGGCACAAGCTGGCACGGCGTCTGAACCGAGTCGGGCGCACCGCGCACATCACTGACGCGTCCGCTCTGCATCTTCCGTTCACCGACGCCTCGGTGGACACCGTTGTCTCGACGCTGGTCTTGTGCACCGTCCCTGACCCCGAACGTGCGCTCCGCGAGATCGCCCGTGTGCTGCGCCCGGGCGGGCAGCTGCTGTTCATCGAACACATCCGAGCGGGCTCACGATCCCTCGCGGCATTGCAGGATTTGATGCTGCGGCCCTGGCGTGGTTTCGCCGGCGGGTGTGTGTGCAACCGTGCGACCCTCGAGATGATGAACGCCTGCGGGTTCACGGTGCGGGCCGAAGCTGCCGTATGGCATGGGATGCCTTCGATCGTTCATCCGCTCGCGGTCGGGCGGGCCACGGTGTGATGGTTTGAATAACCTTTGCCCGGCGACATACCAGGTGATTCTGTGCGCAGTTGATCGAATCGTCGAACCGGGGCACCTCGTGTTCGCGTTCAACGCCTTCGCTTAGCTGGAGTTGCGTCGCGACGACGTCTTTCATCGCTACACTCCGTCGACTACTCGGCCTGGAGGAATTGCATGGGACAACACCATCGGACGCGTCGGCACGGTGGCCGTGACGCTGGGGCGGCCGGCGGTGACAGGGGCGCGACCGGCCAGGCCGGTCCGAACCCATGACCGGACCCCCTACATCATTTGACCCATGCAGCCGTCTGCGAACACATAGTTCGGCCGAAGAGCGCACTCACGTGCGGCCCATACGGTCAGCGGCATGAACATCAACACGAGCATCAAGAAGTTGGCCTTCTCCACCGCACTGTTCGGCGGAATCGGTGCTGCCGCACTCGGGATCGGCACCGGCCTGGCGCAAGCCGACTCCGCGATGCCCGGGGGTCTCACACTCCAGGCTCAGTCCTACGACCGTGGCGACCAAGAGGTCGTTCCGCGGGGTCACCCGATCCCGGTGCACGGCGACGACAGCGGCACCCACGTCCCCGGCTCAGCCCGTCCGGCTCCCACCGCGGGCGCCGTCCACAACAATGCACCGCATCACGGCGAGTAAATCTGTGCCGAAACCTGACATCCGACCAACGCGAGAAGAGGCACAATGACGCAGACGGTAGCGGCCGGCGAAGCCGCAGACGACTTCTGCGAAGACTGCGGCTACGAGCCAGAACTCAAGCGAACACTCAACGGCTTTCAGGTGTTTGCCATTTCGTTCGCGTCACTGTCCGTCGCGGTGGGGATCTTCGCCACCTACGACGATGTTCTGCGCGCCTCGGGGCCGGTCGGTATCTGGCTGTTCCCCATCGTCGCGATCGGTCAGACCTTGGTGGCATTGGTCTACGCGCAGTTCGCCGCCCGCATCCCGTTGAGCGGCTCGTCCTACGCCTGGGCATCACGGTTGGCCAGTCCCAAGATCGGCTGGTTCTTCGGCTGGCTCGCCGTATTGAGCGCCGTCGCCAGCCCGGTGACGATCGACAATGCGTTGGCCAGTCAGTGCCTGATGCCGCTTCTCGGCATGGAGCCGAATGAGACCACCGCACGGGTGATCACGGTGATCATCCTGGTGATCCAGGCAGCGCTGGCCGTCGCCGCGACGCGCATCGTCGGCTGGGTGAACTCGTTGTCGGTGGGCGTCGAACTGGCGATCCTGTTGGTCATCGGCGTCGCACTGGCCATTGCCTTGGTGGTGGCGGGAAATGCCGCACCGGCCAACTTGTTCTCCCGCGGTATCACCGAGGGCAGCCCAAACTTCTGGGCGATCGGCGGCGGATTGATGGCCGCATCGATCATGGGTCTGTCCACCCTCGTAGGATTCGAGACGGCATCGAATATGGCTGAGGAGGCGAAGAATCCGACACGGAGCGTCCCGCGCGCGATCATCGGATCGGTGACCGCAGCGTCGGTGCTGGGAATGTTGTTCGTCATCATCCTCACCGTGTCGATCACCGACATGGCGAAGGTGTCCAACACCGAGTCGCCGGTCGCCGAGATCATGAACCAGCGCTTCGGGCCGGGCTTCGAACGGCCCCTGCTGGCCGCGATCACCCTCGCCTTCTTCGGTGCAGCCCTGGTCGCCATGGTGTCCGGCGCCCGGTACATCTATGCGATGTCCCGTGACGGACGCTTCCCCGCGCACAAGGTGATGGGCCGCGTCAACCCGCGCACCCACACCCCGATACCCGCGACGCTACTGGTATTGGCCGTGGGCGTGATCCTGATGGCGGTGATGCCGGGAGACGCACTGCTGCAACTGATCATGGCCGGCGCGATCGTCACGATCTTGCCCTACCTGATGACGATCGTGCTGTACCTGGCCACCCGCCACAAGCTCGACCGCAAGCCGGGCGGCTTCGACCTCGGCCGGTGGGAGTGGCCGGTGGCGATCGGTTCCCTGGTATGGGTGATCGTTTCGCTGTTCGTGGTCATCACCACATCCCCGTCCTGGGCGCCCATCGCGCTGGCCTTCGGAATGTCCGCTGCCGGTCTGCTGTACTTCGGCTACCTGTGGAAGTTCAACCGCGAGGTCCTCGAGCACGAGCCGGGCGATCCCAACATGTTCGAAGAGGTGAAGGAATCATGACCGATGCACTCACCGGCCGGGTGGTTCGTCCCGGCGATGCCGACTACGCCGATGCCAGCCGAGGGTGGAACCACCTCTTCGTCCACCGGCCCACCGCCGTCGTGTTCGCCTCCAGCACCGAGGATGTCGTCAACGCGCTGGCATGGTCGCGCAACCAGGGCCTTGCTGTCCGGGTACGCAGCGGTGGCCATTCGCTGGAAGGCTGGTCAGGAGTTGACGACGGGGTGGTGATCGACGTGAGCGGGATGAAGGCGGTGACCATCGATGCGCACGCGCGCACCGCGACCGTCGGCGCCGGACTCAACCAGCTGGAGGCAGTCACCGGACTGGGCAGGGCCGGCTTTGCAGCCCCGACCGGAACCGAAGGCAGCGTCGGGCTTGCCGGTGCGACGCTGGGCGGCGGCTTCGGTCTGCTGACACGAAACTTCGGCATGGCGTCGGACAACCTGTTGGCCGCCGAGGTGGTGGTCGCCTCGGCCGGTGGCGGTGCCGAGGTGGTGATCGCGGACGAGAAGAACAACCCGGATCTGCTGTGGGCGCTGCGCGGTGCAGGAAACGGGAATTTCGGCATCGTGACGTCCCTGACGTATCGGATTCATCCGCTGGCGCAGGCGATCTTCGTCGTCGCGACCTGGCCTGGCCTGAATGATCTGGAGACCGTCTTCGACGCGTGGCAGCGTTCCGCTCCCTACACCGACAACCGGCTCACCAGTCAACTCGAGATCGAGGGCGACAAGTTCAGCGTGCACGCTGTCCTCGCGGGTGGTTCGGAAGCCGAAGCATTGCAGCTACTTTCGCCGATGGTGTCGATCAACAGTCCCGATGTGGTCGTGCAGGACGCCAGTTGGGCCACGATCTACACCGACTTTCAGATCCCCCTCGCCGAAGACCCGGCAAACTGGAAGTTCAACTCGCAGTTCATGACCGAGCCGTTCCCGCCCGAGGCGATACGCATCATCGCTCAGTTTATGGCGAAGGCACCGGCGGGATGCAACTACTTCACCAACGCTTTCGGTGGTGCGGTGGCCACCAGCGAACCGTCGGGTGGTTCGGCCTTTGCGCACCGGGAAGCGCTGTTCTACGCCGAACCCGGCGCCGGCTGGGGGGTCCGCGGTGGTCCGCCGGCGCCCTCGAAGGACGCAGATGACCGCCTCAGGTGGCTGGCCGAGTTCAGCGATGCGTTGACGCCCTACGCCAACGGCGCCTACGTGAACGTGCCGAACTCGGGCATGCCGGACTGGGAGCGGGCCTACTGGGGACCCAATGTCAAACGGCTGCGCCAGATCAAGGCCGCCTACGATCCCGACAACGTGTTCAGCTACGAGCAGAGCATCACGGCCTAGCTGTCGGTGGTCAACTCCGCGAGGAATTTGGGCAGTCGGCCGGAGCCGAAGTCGTAGAACCGCGCCCAGAGCGGTTCGATCGAGATGCGCACCATCTGCCGGTAGGTCGACTGAACGTTGCGTTCGAACTCGGCGAGTTCGTCACCACTCATCGAATTACGCGCTGACGCCAGATATTCCGCGGTGACGCCGTCGACGGTCTCCAGCGTGGCCAGGCCCCGCACCAACAATGCCGTCGCCTCTTCCGGCGAGGACCCGCCGTCGATGGTCACGGCGACCTGCGGGCGGGAGGCCAGTGCGCGGGCTTTCGGCGACGTCGGTGCGGTGGATACCACGATCCGTTCGCCCGTCCAATGGAACCCGACGGGAACGACCCGCGGGAAGCCATCGTGACCGTTGTAGGCGAGCCGGGCCATCGCGCCCGACAGCAGCCTCTGGGCGCCGGGGTGGCCCAACTCCCCCGCCAGTTCTTGCTCGTCCATCAATTGACCATGGGCTGCAGCGGTCCGATATACGTCCCCGGGTGACTGGCGGCGTCCTGCCGCGCAAGCGGAACACGACCGGCGATCCACGGTGTCTCCATCCGCCCCGGCCCACCGGGCAGGGTGACCGCTATCGTGTCCGGCACCCACCCGCTGGGGTCCGCCAAGAACGTGAGGCGGCTGCTGGCAGCGGCGCCGGGCGCGAGCGTGACCAGTTGCGGGTCCCCGGCCTGCTGCGGCAACTGGTAATCCGGACCCCACACCGGGTCGTCGGGACCGATGAGATCCACACCGGGATAGCCCTGCAGCTCACAAGGCTGAGCCGAGGTATTCGTGAAGATCACGTCGAAGTGAATCTGCGTGGCGTCGCCGGGTGACGCGGGCGCGCTGGTGGTCAGACCGAGCGAATCGAGTCCGCACGCAGGCAAGGCTGATGCGGCCGGGCTCGCGGCCATCGGACCGATGGCCAGGATGGCAGTCAACGCCCCGGCTACACCAGGTAGGCATCTCATCATCGCCGCCCTTCCCGCCGTCGCGAATTCTCGACCGGCGAGCGAACTCTAGTCCCTTAGCCGGGTCACTTTGTCAGTTCTCGACAAGCGCCGGGGTCAGCCGGCCGCGACCCCGGTCGGAGGTTCATCCACTTCGGGCGCAACCGGAACCACGACCGTGATCGCGGTGCTGCCACCGTGACCGTCCGCCACCGAAATGGTGAAACTGTCGTGGGTGACGGTGAACGGGGCGCCCAACGCCGCCGCGAGGTGCCGCTGCTCAGCGGTCGGGTTGTAGGTGAATGAGCCGTCACCGTAGACATCGACGATGCCGCCGCCCGTCGTGGTCGGATTCGAGCTGTAGCTCAACGGATCCGAATCCGGGTCGGTCACCCCGATGACGGCGCCGGAGACGACACCGATGACGTCGTCAACCGCCACGCCGGTGATCGTGCCGCCGCTGGGCTTGCCGTTGGCGGCACTCACCGGCACCGTGATCGTCTGGGTGGCCAAACCGCTGTAACCGTCGCTGACAGTGACCGTGAAACTGTCGGTGGTGGCCGCTTCGGGCGCGTTGTCAGCAGCTGCGGCGTGGCGAATCTGGAACGTCGGCGCGTAGGTGAACGAACCGTCGGCGTTCACGGTGACGGCTCCCCCGCCCGCACTCGTCGTCGGTCCGCTGAAGCGAAGGCTGTCCTGATTGGGATCGGTCGCCTCGATCTGGCCGGAGACGGTGCCGTCGACGGTGGACGTCATGTCTGAATAGCCGCCGATGGTCGGTGCCTTGTTGATGGACGCGACATCGACGGTCACCGTCGCGGTAGCCGAGTCAGGGCCGCTGATGCCCAACCGTTGTGCGCAATAGTGGATCACCGATTGGATGCGGCCCAGTACGCCGGGCAGCCGGTATGCACTGCCGTTCTCCGCGGTGGCGGTGAAGCTCACGGACCCCCCGAGGTGGGCAGTATTCGCATCGGGAGCAACGGAGAAGGTTCCGTCTGGGTTGACGTGGACGACGGCGTTGTCGGGTTGGGTGACCGTGTAGGTCAATCCTTCCCGAGACCCGTTGGCGTCGTGAAGATCTCCCGTGACGACACCGGTAACGGGATCTTCCGAGTGTTGAACGGCCGCGATCACGGGAGGCTTGTTGAACAGGGTGTAGCGCAACTCGCGGCGGATCCAGCCCACTACGTCATGCGGGCTGAGGACCGTCTTGGGTAGGCCCGCTGGCGTGGTGCGGCTGGTGCCGCCAAACGACTGAATTGTATTGGGCACCTTGAGCGTGACGGAACCGCGATGACGAGTGGGGGCGGCCGGTCCGGTGCTGCCGCCGGCAGCAGCGTCGTTCCTGCTGCTGTGTCCGGTGTCGGCATCCGCCACCGCAGATCCCTGCGCCAGAGCGGCACCGATGCCGACCGCGATCGCGCCGGCACCCAGCCAGGCGGCGGGGCCACCGACGAAACGGGCAGACGAACCGCGGCGTACCGCGGACCTCAGGAGCTCAATCCCCATCAGGACCGCGCCGCCCACCGCCCAACAAATCAACACCGTGATGGCGGCGCCGGCTCCTGCCCCGTTGAAGAAGGCGGCCGAGCGCAACAGAGTGACGGTCGCCCCCTGCGGAAGGTACTGGCCGAAGGCACCCCAGCCGCCGGGCAGCATTTCCGGCGCACTCGTCATGCCCGACAGCGGGTTTCCCAGCAGCAGCGCCAACGCCGAACCAAGCGCCAGCCCGGTGCGCCCGAACAGCGTGCCCAAACCCAACACGGCCAGACCCGCACCACCCAGACCCAACATCACGGCGGCCGCGACACCGCCGACGTTCTCGTCGATCGAACCAACGACCCACACCAGGACCGCCGTGATCGTCAACGCTGTCAACCCTGAAAATAGCAGCAGTGCAAAGATTCTCAGCCATATCCGGCTAGGCAGCAGCAGCACCAGCAGGATTGCCGGCAGGAGGCCGGCGATCGTGATCGGTAGACCAGACGCGATGAGCCCGGCTCCACGCGGGTCCTGTGCAGTCGGGGGCGCAAGGTCCTCGGTTCGCACCGGCACCGCAATCATTTTCGAAAGCTGATTGCCTAGTTGGGAAAGCGTCTGTGCCACAGCGGGACTCGCGCTGGTGGCAGTGAGCAGTATGGGGCCGGTCGACCCGAGAGCCACACCGCCGTACGCGTCCCGGTCACGAATGGCTCCCCGCAACACTGCCTGGTCGGGGTAGGCGGTCACGCGAAACGATCCGGGAGCATTCCGCACCAGCAGGGATGCAATCTCCTCTGCGTGCGGACCGGCCACGCCGATCGGTACGTCGTGCGGCTTGCTACGGGCGGCCGGTAGCGCGAAGGCGACGGCCAACACCGCCACCACCACGGACAGGCCGACGGCGATCGCGGTCGCGCGCGCGGCCCCCACTGCCCTGCGTCCCGGCTCCGCCGCATGCCCGGGCCGAGCGTTCGCACTTTTTTCAACGACGGATGAAATCATGAGCTGAGCGTAAACCGTGGCGGGAGATAATTCAATGGCTATTGAAATGTTAGGGTCAGACATGCCCTCACGTGCAACGATGGACAAGCGACGCGGCAGACGCCACGGCGAACCGGTGTCACGGGACGTGGTCCTGCGCGCGGCCAAGAACCAGTTCGCTCAGCACGGCTACGAGAAGACGACGTTGCGCGCGATCGCCGACGAGGCGCACGTGGACCCGTCGATGGTGTTGTATCTGTTCGGCTCGAAGGCGGAGCTGTTCCGCGAGTCGATGAAGCTGGTTCTCGACCCCGAACTGTTCACCGACCAGTTGACGGCCGGCGACGATGACGCGTTGGGGTTCCGCATCGTCCGGGCCTATCTGAGCATCTGGGAGCAACCCGACACTGCCGCGAGCATGGTCTCGATGTTGCAGTCAGCGACATCGAACAGCGATGCGCACGAAGCATTTCGGGAGTTTCTGCACAGCTATGTCATGACCGCGGTCACCGACGCACTGGGCGGCGCCGACGACGCGCGACTTCGGGCGATGCTCGCCGCCACCAGCCTCGTCGGCACGGCGATGCTGCGGTACGTCATGCGGGTGCCGCCGCTGTCCACGCTGGCAGCCGACGACGTGGTCACCCTCGTCGGTCCCAGTGTTCAGCGCTACCTCAGCGCGCCTGCGGATGAACTCGGCCTGCCGACCATCCGGGCAGACTAGCCGAGGGCCCGATGCCCATCCAGAAATTCGGCGACCACCCTGCCCGCGTCGATGTCCGGGACCGCCGGAGCCGCCCCCGTGCGCGCCCATAGACCGAACACCAGCAAGGGTCCGATCAACGCCACCAGCTTGTGCAGTGGGTCGCCTGGGGCCAGGCGCCCGTTGTCCTGATGCGCCGCGATCACGTTTGCGGCGTTGACGAGATTGGGCATCAGCGCCGTAATCGCCTCGCGTAGTTCCGGATTCCGGGGAATCTCGGCGAGAAGCGTCACAACCGCACCACCGTACCGCTGTGCGGTCTCGATGTACGATCGCACCAGCGCGGTGAGGTCGGCCGTGACATCGTCGCTGATCGCCACGCTCGCGAACGATGAATCCGCCAACACGTGCGTCAGCGCCGTGTTGATCAGAGCCGCCTTGGCTCCGTAGCGCCGGAACAGCGTCGCTTCGTTGATACCCGCCCGCGCCGCGATCTCCTGGGTTTTGGTGGCCCGATAGCCACATTCGGCGAATACCGCGACTGTTGTCTGGAAAAGGTCATCTTCGTCGATGCGTTTGGGCACACCCCAGATATTAATGCAAGTGTCCACTTGCATTAAATGGGGAGCGGAGTTACGGTTCGGGCGCCTATCGGCTACGCGAGGAACCAAGAAGGGATGGTCCCGTGACGTCCACCAAAGCGCCACCGACGAAAGTTGTCCGGGCCATCGAGCGGGTCCGTCATCACCTGACCCGCATCAACCAACGCGCTGCGCCGCCGGCAGCCGCGATGATGGAGCTGATCATGGGGGCGTGGATTGCCCAATTGATCGCCGCCGCAGCCGAACTGGGTGTTGCCGATGCCTTGGCAGATGGGCCCGCGACCGGCGACGCTCTCGCATGCCGGTTGAACGTCGACCAGGACGCGCTGGGCCGAATGCTTCGGGCCCTCATCGGTATCGGTGTGTTCCGGCAGCGCAGCGACGGCCGCTACGAGCTCACCGCCCTCGCGGAGACGTTGCGCACCGACTCTCCCGTCTCGATGGCAGGTATGGCCCGGTGGGTGGGCGCAGCACAACACCGTGAGCACTGGAGCCACGTGGCTGACGCGATCCGTACGGGGGCCGCGGTGGTCCCGGCATTGCGGGGCAAGCCGATCTTTGACTACCTCGCCGATGAGCCCCAGCTCGCCGGGATCTTCAATCAGGCCATGACGGGCCTGTCGGAGTCGTCGATCACCGCGGTGGTCGCGGCGTACGACTTCAGCCGCTTCGCCACGATCGCCGACATCGGCGGCGGTCACGGTCGGCTGCTCGCGGCGATCCTCGAATCGGCGCCGCAGGCCCGCGGCGTGTTGTTCGATCTGCCCGAGGTGGTGGCCGGTGCACCTGCACTGCTCCGCCAGTACGGCGTCGATCGCCGCACCCGAATTGAGCCGGGATCGTTCTTCGAATCGGCTCCGGACGGCGCCGATGCCTATGTGCTCAAGCACATCATTCACGACTGGCCCGACGGTGATGCGGTCCGCATTCTGCAGACCGTCCGCAACGCTGCTCGCCGAGGCGCACGAGTCCTCTTGATCGAGTTCGTCATTCCCGATCATGATAGAAACTTTCACGGCAAGTGGGTGGACATCGAGATGCTTGTCGTCGCCAACGCCCGCGAACGCACCACCGCCGAATACCGTCACTTGCTCGACAAGGCAGGCTTGCGGCTGACTCGAGTGGTCGACACCGTCGGCCCGATCAGCATTCTGGAGGCCGTCGCGGTCTAGCCGACCGTCGTCAGGCGATGACCCCCGATTGTCGCAAGTCGGCCCGCTGGCCCGCGCGACCCATTTCGGCGAGTATCTCCTCGGTGTGCTCACCCAATGTCGGTGCGGGACCGGCGAGTTGAGCGGGTGTGCCATCGAACAACGCCGGGTGCCGTGGAATGCGCACCCGTCCCACGACTGGGTCGTCACGTTCCTCGAACAGCCCCATCGCGATGGCATGCGGATCATGGGGTAGCTCGTCGGGCGGAACGATCATCGCGTATGGCACGTCGGCGGACTCGAATCTCTCGGTCGCCTCGCGCACCGTCAACTTTTCCGCTCCGGCGTAACACGCCCCCATCACCTGCGCCATCAACGGGCGATGTTGGTTGCGTAGCTCGGCGGTCTGCAGCCGTGGATCATCCGCACCGGGCGCGCCCAGGCAACGGCACATACCGGTGAAGTCGGAGTCCGAGATCGGTGTCACCACTCCCCAGCCGTCGATGAAGCGGAAAGGTTTGAATCCCGATGTGAAGCTGGACGGTTGGGAGTTGTCCGAGTCGAGCAAGACCTCGTTGCCCGCCGCATCCGTCCACAAGAACGACACCACCGCATCCACCATCGAGACGTGCACATGCTGCCCGCCCCGCCCTCTCTCGCGCGCGAACAGTGCCGCGGTGACGGCCTGGCTGGCATACAGCGCGGTGACCTTGTCGGCGATCACCTGCTGCAGGAAGATCGGTTCGCCGACATCGGGTGCGGCCTGACTGGACGCGACACCGCCGTATGCCTGAATCACCGTGTCGTAGGCGCTGCGGTCGCGATACGGACCGACCTCGCCGAAACCGGTCAGTGATACGTAAACGACATCAGGATTGACGGCGACAACGTCGTCGTAGCCGAGCCCGAGCCGGTCCGCTACGCCGGGACGGAAGTTCTGGATCACCACATCGGCGCTCGCGGCCAGCTCGAGGGCGATCTCGCGACCGGTGTCGGTCCGGACGTCCATCGCGATCGATTTCTTGCCGCGATTGCAGACCCGGAAGACCGCGCTCAGTCCGTTCACGCTCGGGCCGATCCACCGCAGGATGTCACCGATATCCGGACGTTCCACCTTCACCACGTCGGCACCCTGGTCGGCGAAAAGGGCGCCGATGTACGGCCCGGTGAGTGCCAGCGAGAGCTCCAGAACACGAACGCCGCTCAGTGGCCCCGGGTGCGGCCCATCAGCCGAACTCATCGATCAGTTCTCGACCAGGTCGGCGAGAGGCTCGGTCTCAGTGAGCCAGTGCCGTCCGGCCTGGCGGGCGGCCTCCCACTTGGGAATGCTGACCGCGTCGTCCTGACCCAGCTCGTCGGGTGTCGGGCCGATGCGCTGCACGAGTGGCGCGAGGGCCGTCAAATCGAAGTTGTAGATCTCGGCCGCCGCCAACCCCAGCATCTGCCGGGTCTCGTCGATGGGAACATCCCAGAACGCATGCCGCAGCCACTTGCGGGTGTTCGGCCACGTGCCCTCCGGGTGGGGGTAGTCGTTGCCCCACAGCATGTTCGGAACACCGATCTCGTAGCGCCGAGCCAGTTCCCGGCGCTCCGTGGTGGTCGCCCCGATGAAGCAGTTCCGGTCGAAGTACGCCGACGGCGGCATCGTCAGATCTCCCTCGAGCAGTTTGCTCATCTTCTTCGCCGAGTGCTCACGCAGGAACCGGGTGTCCATCAGCCAGAGCAGATCGTTGGCCCAGAACGCACCGCACTCGGTGGCGCCCCAGCGCAATCTCGGGAAACGCTCGAATACCCCGGCCCACAGGGCGAACCACAGCGGCCGAGCGCCCCACCAGCGCACCTCGGTGGTGTAGATGCCCAGATGCTCCCCGTACTCCTCGCTCGGCGCCGGGCCCACATGGGTGTGCACCGGCATGTTCAGGTCTTGGCATGCGGCCCAAACCTTGTCGTAGCGACGATCATGGTAGGGCGGGTAGTCGCCCCACAGCACCGGGATCAAAATGCCGCCCCGCAGACCGGCTTCGGCTGCGCGGTGGATCTCGGTGACCGCCGCGTCGACGTCGGCGAGGATCGGGATCACCGCAACCCCAGCTCGCCGCTCGGGGCTGTGGCTGCAAAGCTCGGCCAGCCAGCGGTTGTGTGCCCGCGCGCCCGCCATCGCCCGGCCCGGGTCGAGGTTGCCCGACTGGCCCAGGCCGGCACCGAACGGTGCACCGGCGACTCCTGTCACGGCGTCGGCGTCGGGGAAGATGACCTCGCCGGCAACACCGTCGCCGTCGAGTTCCTTATCACGTTGTGCGACATCCCATCCGCCGGCGATGCCCTCGCCGTGCTCGTCGAACCACGCTTGCGCGAACTCCTCGTCGATGAAGCCACCGGCCTGCGCCGCCGCTTGTTTTTCGGCCAGGAACGCGTCGAAGTCGTCTCGGTATTCGGGGTCGACGTATTCGCGGTACCGCTCGGTCGGGAGTTCGGCGTGCGTGTCTGCGGAGATGATCAGGTAGGGATCCATGGCGCTTGTCCTTTCACTACCAGGTACGGATGGGGTCGGGTTCGAAGACGGTGCTGCTCGCCCCGGCGGGCACTTCGGCCAGCGGCTCGGCGACCTCGGCCACCGTCGGACCGATCCGGTTGACCAAGGGCTGCAGCGCCGCCAGGTCGAAGCCGTAGACGGTTGCCGCGTTTCCGCCGACCATGGCCGCTACCTCCTCGGGCGGAACACCGGAGAATGTGTAACGCAACGCTTCTCGGGTGAAGAAGCCCGTTCCCTCCAGATGCGGATAGTCGCTTCCCCACATGATGCGGTCGACGCCGATGTCATGACGTTCGGCGCACTCGACCGGTCGCATGAAGCTGGCGCCGACGTAGCATTGGCGGGCCCAGAACTCACTGGGCTTGAGGCTCAGCGAGCCGGCGGTGGGGCCGGCGAACCGGGCGATCGCCGAGCCCTCGCGCGCGTAGCGGGCCGCCGCGACGTCGAGGGATTCCAGGGTGGCCGGGATCCAGCCGGCGCCCTGCTCGGTGAAGACCACGGTGAGATCGGGATGACGATCCATCACACCGCTGAAGATCAAGTGCCACAAAGCCCGGTGGGCGAACCAGTGGGTCTCGTAGACCCATATCGCGAACGAGCTGCCCCAGCCGTCGAGTGGGCTTGGTCCGGCGTTGCCGCCGTGGTGGTTGACCACGACGCCCGCGTCGGCGCACGCCTCCCACAGGGGCTCCCAGTGTTCGGCATACAGCTGCGGGATGGCTGCTCCGGGCGGGACCCCGGGCAACAGAACCCCGCCGCGCAGTCCGAGTTTGGCGATCTGCTTGATCTCGGAGACGGCCTCGTCGAGGTTTTGAAGCATGACCTGACCCACCCCGGCACGCCGCTCGGGCGAGCGGGAACAGAAGTCGGCCAGCCAGCGGTTGTGTGCACGCAGGCCGGCGCAGCGCAATTCCAGCTCGCGTGCGGTCTCCGGTGGCGTAGCCGCCAGACTCGACGAAGGGAAGAACGGCGGAATGGTGTTGGGGTAGATGACCTCCCCCGCAACACCTTCGGCATCGAGGTCCGCGTTGCGCCGGTCGCTGTCCCAGTTGCGTTCGGCGTCGGCATCTGCGAGGTCGGCGAACGGATTGACGTATTCCGCTGCCCAGCTGTCGAATTCGTCCCGGAAGCCGGGATCGAGATAGTCGCGGTAGTCGAGCAGGTCGGCGCCGGCGTGGCAGTCGGCTGAGATCACGGTGTACCGGTCCATCGGCTACACCCGCGTCGGCTCGGGCCTCGGCGCGGCGAGCAGCGCCACGTCGTCGTAGCGCTGATGTACGTACGGCAACAACCACTCGGCCGGCACCCGCTCGGCAATGCGGCCGACCTGCACGGTCCGGCGACGGCACCAGGTGATCGACTTGATCTGCCGCACAACGATATCGGCCACCGGGTCCAACGGCGATTCCCCGAGCTCGACAGTGCCGTCGATGTCCTCCAGCACCTCGTAGTGTCGGTGGTATTCGCCGTACACCAGGTGCGGATCGGTGATGCCATCGCCATCTGGAGCGCGCAGGAACTTGAAGTAGAACTCGGTGTTCACCTGGTCGGGCGGCAACTCCGCCGGGCCGGTAACCCGACCGCTCAGAGTGAGCAACGCATAACCCAACCGGTTGACGGTGGCGGTGACACCGTCGCCGTCGCGGTCGACTCGGATATCGGCCAACTTCTTGGGCTCACCGAAGGTCTCGCGCCCACCGGTGACGGACTGCTCGGTGGACTGCGGCATGAACAGCGGGTAGTCACCGTCGACCTCACCGTGGCGGGCAGCCACCGAGAACACCGCCGAGCCGAACGGCGGCCGGCCATCGATCTGGACCCGCTGGAGCGAGATTCGCACCAGCGGTTCAGCCGCCGGCTCGAGCGGTTTGGGCAGGACCGCGGCGACGATCTCCGGATCCGTGAGATAGGTGACCGTGACGGCCTCCGTGGCGATGGGCGCCTTGGTGGCGTCGATCTCATGGTCGACGCGCGCCTCGGGCGGGCGGGGGCCGTAGCGAACCGCGTTGGCGCTCATCACTTCTCTCCTTCTGTTGCGGTTGTCTGCGTCGCGTGCTTGCCGAGGACGTCGACCAGGTAGTCGGGCTCGCCGCGCGCGATGATCGACGCTGCTTTCTTGCTCACGACGTCATCGGACGGAGCCGGCGGGCCCATCATCCAGAAGCTGTCTGACCGGATGCCGTCGACGACCTGCGCGGCGATGGTCTCCAGCGGCGTGAATTCGATGTGCACACCGGCGGACTCGAAGCGGTCCACCACCCTGGCCAGGGTTTGGTCGGGGGTGTGGCGTTCCTGAGTTGGGGCGTAGCGCTGCGGGCGATGCCGCCACGACTCCCAGATGCCGGTGTTCAGGAAGCCGCCGGGGAACAGAACGTGCGCCCGCACCCCGGATCCGGTCATTTCCAGGTGTGTGTACAGACTTTCGGTCAGGCACAGCACGGCGGCCTTGGTCATCGGGTAGACCGCAGTGGCCGGTCCGCCCATCGCACCGCGGGCGATCGGCGCGAATCCACCATTGCCAGAGCAGGTGTTGACCACGTGGCCTTCGCCTCGGTCGAGCAGGATCGGCACGAATGCCTTGATGCCGTGGATGACGCCCAGCACGTTGACGTCGATGCCCCAGCGCCAGTCGGCGAGGTCGTGTTCCCACATGTATCCCTCGGACACCGCACCGGTGCCCGCGTTGTTGCACACCACATGCACGGCGCCGAAGCGATCGAGCGCTCCTTTGGCGAGCGCTTCCACCGAGGAGTAGTCCGTGACGTCGGTGACCACACCGACGGCGTCGATACCCTCATCCGTCAACTCTCGGGTGGCTTCGTCGAGGGGTTCGGCCAAGACGTCGGCCAGGACGATCTTCATGCCTTCTTGACCAAACCGCCTGCCCAGTGCGCGACCGATTCCACCGGCGCCCCCGGTTACGACGGCGACTTTGCCCCGTAGGTCGTTCATTGTGGGCATCGTCACATGGTCGCGTATATCACCGCAAGCAGTCGCATTATGCGACCATCATCGGATGCCGCCACGTCCATCTCCGCAGACCGAGCGGGTGGTGAAGCTGTTCGAGCACCTGGCCGGCGACGGAAGTCGAGGGCTGACGCTGACCGAGGTCTCGCGCCAGTTGAGCGTGCACAAGGCCAGCTGCCATTCGATGCTCTCGGAGCTGGCGCGGTCGGGCTGGCTGCTGCGTGACCCGGTTCGCAAGACCTATCACCTGGGGCCTGCGCTGGTCCGCCTCGGCCGGGAGGCAGCCGGCCACTATCCGGCGCTGGTGCTCGCCCGCTCGGCGATGGTCGAGCTGTCTGCCGCGACCGGCGCTCATTGCGTCGCCTTTTCGGTCGGCGACGACTACTCCACGGTGGTCGATCAGGTCCGCAGCCGTCTGGGCGGCGGCCACCCGATGGCGATCGGAACCCAGTTCCCGCATCGCCCGCCGTACGGCGCATCGACGGTCGCATGGGCAGGTGCGCAGGCGCGGGAGCGTTGGCTGGCCGCCTTACCCGAGGACGTGCGCGATCGGTACCGGCGCGCCATCGCCGCCACACAACAGCGCGGCTACGCCGTCGGCCTGCATCTCCTGCCGGATCTGCGCCTGCAGGAACTGGCACTGATCGTCCGCAGTGCCGAAGTCCGCTCCACCCGGCTCAGCCAGCTGGCGCAGGCGTTGACCGATGAGCTGATCAACCAGGAGGAGTGGTTCCCGGCCAGCCTGGACCCGGACCGTACCTACGAGGTGAGCCATATCGACTCCCCGATCCTGCAGCCGGATTCACGAATTGCGTTGATACTGAGCCTGGTTCCAAGCCCTGAGCCGATGAGCGGTGGCGACGCCACCCGCATGGGTGAGCAGCTCGCGGGTGTGACCCGCCAACTCAGCGCCGCGTTGGACGAGGAACCGCAGCACACCGAATAGCGACCGATGTGAAGGTGTGAGCGCTCAGTGCTGACCCTGCTCATTGCTGCCCTTGTGCCCTTGGCCGTTGTGCTCACTGTGCGGGGCGGCGTCGCGCGGGAACAGGGTGTGCTCCTGGGCGGCGGCGCTGCCGGGAGCGGGGATGGCGGCGACATCGGGGCCCCGCGTCGCGTCTGCCAACTCCTCCGGAATCGCCCGGGCGTCCTCAACGGCCTGCCCGGCGGTCCCGGTCATGTCGGTGCCCTCCACCTGCACGGCGCCCGGGGTCTCGGCATTGGCCGGCGCCGCAATGGCGACGACGGTCCCACCGAAGGCGGCCAGACCGAACGTGACGATGGCTGCGGCGGAGGCGATGCGGTTCTTGATCATGGGAGTTCCTTTTCTCAAAGCCACTCGTGTGGCTGGTTGAGAAAAGAATGGGATGAAGCCCTCAACGAATCCTCAATGCCGAGAAGTGCCGGCTCAGGCCGACCCGGCCCCCGCGATCTCGAACGTGAACTGATAGCCCGCGATGCTGATGATGTCGCCGCCGTTGAGCGTGGCGCTGCCGCGGATGCGCTCGTTGCCCACCACGACGCCATTGCCCGACCGCAGGTCGTTGATCACGAAGCTTGCGCCGGTATCGATGATCGTCGCGTGGTACCGGCTGACTTTCGGGTCGTCGATGACGACGCTGTTGTCGCCGCGGCGGCCGATGCCGGTGACCACCGTCTCAAGGGGATAACAGCGTCCGCCGACATCACGCAGCTGCGCCCGGTTCGATGATGCGACTCCATCTGTGGTCGTCGTGTGAAGTTCGAGCATGGTGGCGACTTCGGACGCATCGCTGCGTGCGATCTGTTGGACGTCCAGCGGCTCTTGACGCAGGATCCGCTCATGCAGTGCCCGCAGCGTCGGCCCCGGATCGATACCCAGTTCCTCGGACAGGGTGGACCTCAGTCGCCGGTACGCGTTGAGTGCATCGGTCTGACGCTCGGCGAGATAGTAAGCCGTGATCAACTGCGCCCACAGCGGTTCCCGATAAGGATGCTCTCCCACCAGCTCTTCGAGTTCGGCAATCACCGAACCAGCACGCCCACAAGCAATTTCGGCCTCCGCGCGCAGTGCGTGGACGGTGACCTTCTCCTCGAGAAGGGCGGTGGCGAACGGTTCGACGAACCAGCATTCGCGAAGATCGTCGAGAACCGGACCGCGCCATTGCACCAGCGCGGCAGAAAGGCGGTCGCTGGCCAGCCCGAACCGGCCGGCGGCCGCGGCCTGCACTCCGGCCGCCTTTTCGGTGTTGAAGCGGCCCAGATCGCACGCCCCGTCCGGCACGTTGAGCTGATACCCCGGCCGGGCGCTGGCCAGCACGGTGCGCGGGTCAGCCCCGGACGACCCAAGGATCTTGCGGAGGTTCGCGACGTAGACGTGCAGATTGTGGATCGCGTCGGCCTGCGGCGAATCCGCCCAGATCGCGTCGATGATGGAGTCCCTCGACACCGGCCGATTACGACTGATCAGCAGCAGCGCCAGCACCGCGCTCTGCTTGGGTGTGCCGAGTCCGACGGGCTGGCTGTTGACGCTCACTTGGAGTGGGCCCAGCACCCCGAAATCCAGGTCCGCCATCAGCCGACGGGAAGTTTCGCCACTGGAGTCTTGCCGACATCGGTCACGTAGACGTCGCCCGCCGCGTCGACACCCACTCCTTGGGGATCGATGAGGCCGACGAACGGCAGCGGGGTCGCCCCGGGCGTGCCCAGCCGCAGTCGCAGCACGCCGGCGTTCCCGCGGTCGGTGATGTAGGCGTTGTGTTCGTTGTCGATTGCCACGCCCTGCGGGTCGCTGAGGCCGGTCAACGGCAGCGGCGTCGCCTGCGTCGCGCCGACCTCCAGCACCAGCACCCGGTTGTTGCCGGTGTCGGTGACGATGACATCGCCGTGCCCGTCGACGGCTACACCGCGCGGGTCATTGAGGCCGCTGAACGGCAGCACGGTCACCAGCCCGGTGGCGGCCGCCAGCCGCAGGATCCGATCGTTTCCGCGGTCTGTGATGAAGACGTCACCCGCCGGGTCGACGGCAACACCGCGGGGATCGCGAAGGCCACTGAACGGCAACGGCGTTGCAGCCGGGGCGCCTACCGCCAATTTCAGCACGCGGTCGTTGCCGGAGTCGGCGACGTAGACGTCACCCGCTGCGCCGACGGCGACATCCCGGGGATTCTTCAGTCCACTGAAGGGCAGCTGGTCCGGCGACCCCCTGCCTGCCGCCAGCCGCAGCACGTGATCGGTCCCGATGTCGGTGACATACACGTCGCCGGCCGCGCTGACCGCGACGCCGGTGGCGAGTCGAACATCATTGAACGGCAACGGAATCTGTGCCGAGAAGCCCTGTGCGGTCGTTGTTGTGGAGGTACTGCCCTTGTCGGACGACAGCCGACCCTCGAGGATTACGGCCCCAGTGATGAGCACAGCAGCGGCAGCCGCCGCAGCAATCCACTTGAATGCCTTACGCGGCAAGCGCTTTGACCGCTCTGGCTGGGCGCCAGTCACCGGGTCGACGACAGGCAAACCGCTCACTGCGGCGCGGGCCGCCGCCGCCAGCTCCTGCACGGTCTGGTAGCGGTCGTCGGGATCCTTGGCCATTCCCTTTGCGACGATGCCGTCAAGAGCGACCGGTACGCCGGGCTCGGTGACGCTCGGCCGCGGAGGCGGGGTGTGGAGGTGGTGAGCGATCATGCCTTGCACACCCATGTCGCTGGCGAAGGGCGGCTGGCCGGTCAGGCACTCGTAGAGGACGCACGACAGTGCGTAAACGTCGACGCGGGAATGGGTTTTGACAGCAGCGCCGATCGCCTCGGGAGCCATGTAGGCCGCGGTGCCGATGGTCTGGCCGGCTTTGGTCAAGGTGTGGTCTTCAGAGGCGTGGGCGATCCCGAAGTCGATCAGGTAGGCGAAGTCGTTGGCGGACACCAGGATGTTGGAGGGTTTGACGTCGCGGTGCACCAGCCCGACATCGTGGGCGGCCTGCAGGGCACCGGCGACTTGAGCGATGATCGCCACGGCTCGCTGTGGCGACATCGCCCCGTGTTGCTTGATCAACGTCCGGAGGTCCGTTCCGTCGACGAGCCGCATGTTGAGGTAGAGCCGACCGTCGATGTCGCCGAAGTCGTGGATCGGAATGACGTGCGGTTCGGTGAGCTGCGCAACGGCCTGGCATTCGCGCCGGAATCGTTCCCGCGGTTCCTCGTCGTCAGCGGAATTCTCGGGTAGCACTTTGAGCGCCACCACGCGGTTCGTCTGGGAGTCCCGGGCCCGCCATACCTGGCCCATACCGCCGGCACCCAACAGGGACAGCAGTTTGTAGCGGCCGAACTCCCCCGCCGGCGTTTCCCCCGCGGTGGCGTCCTTGGGGTCGGGTCCCTGAGTGGCGTCCCCGCCGTCGATCACTGTGTCATCCATGGTCAGATCCCCGAACCGGACGAGTCGTCAACCCCCGCACACTTCTATCTAACCAGGTCAACCGGGGGTCGACGTCGCGTTGCGGGTCATTCGCGGGCCTTTTGCCCTGATCATCGCTTCGATTTGTTCCGGATGGGCATTCCGCGTCCGCGGATTGACCCGCTGGTCGGCTGAGAGCAAACCCTCGTAACGGCGTCCGCGGAATCGCGCCTTACGTCACCTCACGCGGTCAGACAACCGAAGAGATCGAACCGACGGTCGCCCGCATGGTTCCCGAATTCGGTTGTGCCAGAATGCGGCTCGCCATAGCTGACAAACCTTCAAGGTCGTCACCTATCGCCGACCCAGGCAATTGCGACCGGGTCGGCTCGACGTGGGCCTCACGTCCTGATGTCGTCACGAACCGGGTTGGGTGGGCACGCCGGTTGGCAGCAGCTCCGCAACCAGGGCCCGCACGCGGGTCTTGATCTCGTCGCGGATCGGGCGCACCGTGTCGATGCCCTTGCCGGCCGGATCCTCCAGCGCCCAGTCCCGGTAGCTGATGCCGGGGAGCACCGGGCAGGCGTCCCCACAGCCCATCGTGATGACCACATCGGAGGTCTCGACCGCTTCGTGGGTGAGCAGTTTCGGTGACTGATCGGAGATGTCGATACCGACCTCGGCCATCGCCTCGACCGCGGCCGGATTGATGTGGGGGCCCGGGTCACTGCCCGCGGAGCGGACCTCGATGGCATCGCCGGCAATATCACGCAGGAAACCGGCCGCCATCTGGGAACGGCCGGCATTGTGGATGCAGACGAACAAGACGCTGGGGCGAGAAGCCATGAGATATGGAGCCTTTCAAACGCACGTATGGGTCAGGGGTGATGATCAAGTTGGGCGAGTAGTTGGCGCACCGGCGCACCGAGGTCGTCGCGAATCGCGCGGACCGACTCGAAGGACTGGCACTCGGGGTCCGCGAGGGCCCAGCCCGGTCAGCGATTTTCGAGATCGCGGCGATGCGTGAGAGGACGGGATTGCGGCATCGACAGATCAGGTTGGGTACGGCACCCGCGGTCAATTTTGTTCTTGGACATCAGGACTCCTTGGTCGAGGATGCAGATGCGGTAGGAACAGCAGATGTCGGGGGCGGCGTGAAGCGCCCGCGCAGAGCGAGCGAGACATACACCAGAGCGACCAGGACGGGCACCTCGATGAGCGGGCCGACCACCCCGGCTAGTGCCTGTCCGGACGCGGCGCCGTAGGTGGCGATGGCCACCGCGATGGCGAGTTCGAAGTTGTTACCGGCAGCGGTGAACGCCAACGTGGTGGTCCGGGCATAGCCGAGCCCCAGCACGGCGCCCAGGACGTAGCCGCCACTCCACATGAGCGCGAAATATGCCAGCAGCGGGAGCGCGATCCGCACCACGTCCAGGGGACGCGAGGTGACCTGGTGGCCCTGCAGCGCGAACAAGATGACGATGGTGAATAACAACCCGTACAACGCGCACGGACCGATCTTCGGCAAGAACGTCGACTCGTACCAGGTTCGCCCCTTTGCTTTTTCGCCGTAGCGGCGCGTCAGGAAACCAGCCAGCAGCGGTATACCCAGGAAGATCAGCACCGACTTCGCGATCTGCCACGGCGAAGTGTCAATCGTGGTCTGCGCCAAGCCGAGCCAGCCCGGCAGCACCAACAGGTAGAACCAGCCCAGCACCGCGAACATGACAACCTGGAAGACGGAGTTGAGCGCGACCAGCACGGCGGCGGCCTCGCGGTCACCGCAGGCCAGATCGTTCCAGATGATGACCATGGCGATGCAGCGCGCCAGCCCAACGATGATCAGCCCGGTGCGGTACTCGGGCAGATCCGGGAGCAGTAACCAGGCGAGGGCGAACATCAGGGCGGGCCCGATGAGCCAGTTCAGCACCAGGGAGCTCACCAGCATCTTGCGGTCGCCGGTCACCGAGTCCAGGCGGTCGTAGCGGACCTTCGCCAATACCGGGTACATCATGATCAACAGGCCCAGTGCGATGGGCAAGGAGATGCCGTCGACTTCGACGGCCGAAAGCGCATTACCCAGGCCAGGAATTTGGCGACCCAAGAGCAGCCCGGCGGCCATCGCGATGCCGATCCAAACCGGTAAAAACCGGTCCAGCGTGGACAGCTTTCCGACTACCGCAGGCATTTCGTTGTGCGCCACCGTATCGGTCATACCGGCGCCCCCGCCGGTGCTGCGGATTCAGCACTCGTATGCAACAGCGACGACAACGTCGTGAGTACTTGCGGTACCACCGCGTAGTACACCCACGACCCCCGCCGCTCCGATGTCAACAACCCCGCGTCGCGCAGCACCCTCAGGTGATGGGAAACCGTCGGTTGCGACACATCCACGCCGGCCGAGATTTCGCACACGCACGCCTCACCGCCGGCGTGGCTGGCGACCGAACTCAACAGGCGCAACCGCACCGGATCCGACAACGCCTTGAATTTTGCCGCCATCTCAACGGCCGCTCGCATGCTCAACGGTTCGCTCACCATCGGTTCCACCTGACACCGGGCAGCCTCTCGACCGAGGGCTTGATTCGACATTCGTCGATATTGACAAGTATCGAATCTGGATGCAACAAACGCTGGGTGAACACCTCGGGCCGGCGGTCGCCGGAGCCTCGTCATCGAGATCGGCGGACCATCCGCAAGGACGGCCCGCCGATCTCGTCAGTGCGCGTTCAGCAGCACGATGTAGTGGCGGTGGCCTTGTCCTGTCGGTCTTGAACCCCGACTCCGGCAGCGCCGGCTCCGCAGCAGGCCCCACCGGTGGACTCAATGTCGAGATGTTGGGGGCTGGAGCCGAAGGTCTCGGAATCGGCCAAGACGGTGTAGACCTCCCACTTCTCGCCGGCCGGTCCCGTCACCCACACCTTGTCTTGGGTCGCGAAGCAACACGTGGTGCCGATTTCCTCCTCGGTGAACAAGCCTTCACCGGCGAGGCGGGCGATCTCGGCGTGCACCTTTTCACTGGATTCCACCTCAACGCCTAGGTGGTTGAGGGTGCCGCCGTTGCCCGGGTTCTCCAGCAGAACGAGCTTCAACGGCGGTTCGGCGATCGCAAAGTTGGCGTAGCCGGGTTTTACCTTGGACGGCTTGGTGTTGAACAGCTTGGAGTAGAACGTGATCGCCTCGTCAAGGTTGTCGACGTTGAGGGCGAGTTGAGCTCGGGACATGGTCCGATCCTCTCTTCCTGTAAGACATATATCGAATTAGCGCGCTGAGCCCAGCATGCCGACCTCTTTGATATATGTCAATATTTCTGGCATCATCAGTTGCATGCCGAAGGCGTTGCCTGTGATCGATATGTCGGCGCCGGTGTGCTGCGCCCCGGTGGCGGCAGGTCCGATGAGTGATGACGACGCTTTGCAGGTCGCGTTACGCCTCAAGGCGCTGGCCGATCCTGCCCGGGTGAAGATTATGTCGTTTCTGTTCAGTTCCTCGGCCGGCGAGGAGAACAGCGGGGACCTGGCAGCCGCGCTCGGATTGACCGAGTCGACGGTCAGTCACCACCTGACTCAACTGCGCAAAGCCGGGCTGGTCGAATCCGACCGGCGCGGCATGAACATGTACCACCGACCCCACCGAGACGCGGTCGCTGCGCTCTGCACTGTCCTTGACCCCAACTGCTGCCGCTAGTCTCGCAGCTCGGTCCATCGACGATACGCAGCGCACCCGCTGGCGGCCCTCATGTCCGCACCCTCGGTGTGGAGGGGACCGCCGAGAGAGCGGCAGGATTTGTACCCGACTTTCGAGGCCGAGCCGAGGAACTGCACGAGGAAAAGCGGGCACGAGGAGCGGTATTCGGCGGCAGACCACTACGACTCGTCATTCTCGGAGTGGCCCCGGTGGATACGTCGCCACGGTGCGCGTCGCCCATCTCCCCGACCGCGGTCGTGGAGCGCAAGGGTGGGGTATGCCTCAATGTCGGGTGCATCCCTTCGAAAGCGTTGCTGCGCAACGCTTGACTGGCTCATATCGTCGCACGGTAGCCCGACTGGTTCGGCATCCGCGGCATGCCGACTATGGATACGGAACGGCGTTCGACCGCAGTCGTGAGGTCACCGACGGTCGAGTCGCCAGTGTATGCATTTCCCGACCAAGGAGAACAACGTCTCCGAGGTCGACGGCAACGGCACTTAAGTCGGGCTGACAGTGTCTGGTTTCACGACATAGTTGGCAGCTGTCTCGGGACATAGTTGACACCTCGGCTTTTCGGGAGGTCAGCCCATGTCCAAGGCCCAGCTTGTCATCACCGCGGTAGTCCTGGAAGGGCGCAGCAAAAGCGAAGTCGCCCGCGACTACGAGGTCTCCCGCTACTGGGTCCACCAACTCGCCAAACGCTACGAAGCCGAAGGGGCGGCCGCCTTCGAACCCCGGTCACGCCGCCCCCATACCAACCCCCGCGCCATCGACGCCGACCTTGAAGAACGCATCATCAGGCTGCGCAAAACGCTGCACAAAGAGGGCTACGACGCCGGAGCCACCACCATCGCCGAATACCTACGCCGCGACCCCGAAGTCCTCGAGTCACCCGCGATTTCCACCATCTGGCGGGTGCTGTCACGACGGGGCTTCATCACCCCACAACCCCAAAAACGCCCCCGCTCAAGCTGGAAACGCTTCGAAGCCGACCTGCCCAACCAATGCTGGCAAGCTGACGTCACCCACTGGCGCCTCGCCGATCACACCACCGTCGAAATCCTCAACCTCATCGACGACCACTCCCGTCTGGCCATCACTTCGCTCGCCCGCCGCACCATCACCGGCATCCACGTCGTCGAGGCCTTCACCGAAGCCTTCACCACCTGGGGTGTTCCCGCCGCTGTACTCACCGACAACGGTGCGGTATTCACCGCCACACCCCGACGCGGCGGCCGCACCGCCCTGCAAATCCTGCTCGGCGAACTGGGCATCAACTACATCAACTCCCGGCCCTACCACCCACAAACCTGCGGCAAGATCGAACGCTTGCACCAAACACTCAAAAAGCGGCTCAACGCGCTACCCGCAACCAGCACGATCGACGAATTACAAAGCCAGCTCAACGAATTCGCCGAACACTACAACAACACCAGGCCCCACCGAGCCCTGCAGCGGCGCACCCCGACCGAGGCCTTCACCGCCCGCCCCAAAGCCTTCCCCACCGGTTACCAAATCCCGCCGCACTTCCGCGTCCGCCACGACACCATCGACGCCGCCGGCGTCATCACCCTCCGCTACAACAGCCGCCTACACCACATCGGACTGTCCAAACACCTCCGCGGCACCCACGTCATCGTGCTCATCAACGACCGCGACATCCGCGTCCTGGCCCGCGACAGCGGAAAACTCATCCGCAAACTCACCCTCGACCCCCACCGCGACTACCAACCACGCGGCGTAAAACCCGGAAACAGCCCCACCAACAAACCCCAGATGTAAATGATGTCCCGAGACACCTGTCAACGGTGTCTCGAGACATCACAAAGTCGGGCTGACAGGATTTGAACCTGCGACCACTTGACCCCCAGATGGAAAAGTGGTGTTCCCGGGCGTGTCGCAGTGGCCCATTTTTGCAGGTGGGCATCACTTGTGGCACACCACGGCACGGGCCGAAATGCCCAGGAAATAGACCGCGTTGCTGTACCGGTTGCTGTACAGCTCCGACCACTTGACACAGCGAGTTACCTTGCTGGACATGACCATCCGAAACACGACAGTCGTCCGCCACACCTCCCCCAACCCTGCCGACGTCGGCCCGAAACTCGGCTGGTCCGGCGCGATAGTCGAGGTCATCGCGGGCCAAGTCACCGGGTCAATCATCCGCTCCATCGACACCGACCGCGCCGTGGTCGACGAGGCCCAAATTCACATCGACACCGAGCAGCACGACGGATACATGGCCGACGTCGTCACAGATGATCCGGCCGTCCTTCGCGCTCTGTCGGCGGTCGCCGCAACCCTCGCCGACGAACTCGGCGGTGCCGAATGAGGACCAACAACTGGCCCGCGATGTGCGGCCAGGAGCGGACTAGGTTCCGCGATGAATATGACGGCACTGGCCGCCTCGTTGTCGCCGACCGCGCCGACGGCCACCCGGGCGCAGTGTTGGTGCTGCCCGACGACAGCAAGCGCGGCGAGGTCTACGTGCTCACCAGCGGTGAGGTCGACGGTCTGATCGCGGCGCTGCGAAAGAACGCGCACGAAACAGCGATCTCCAGTTGCGGATGGTGCGACAGCGTCGGCATGGTGGACGGTGAGGACGGCCCGGCGTTCTGCGACCACCCACCACCCATCGACGCCTGACCACCGCCATGTGGACAACGAGGATCGGCGCGTCGGCCGCAGGGTGACCGCGGATTCCTCGTAGTCTCAACGCAGGATGTCCGCCCCGAACTACGTAATGGTCGGCAGCCCCGGCGACGTTGCCCCGACCCTGGCTGGGCCGGGCACCCTCCGCTGGGCCAGCGGCCAACCCGTTGGTCCTCGGTCGATGACGTGGCAGGTCATCGGCGCTCGGAACAGCGACGACATTTACGTCGGCGCGCGCGGGCTGATGCACGACATGAAATTGAGCCTGCATATGTCACGCGTATGGCGGTGGGCATTCACGCAACAAGCGCTGCAGAAGTACTTCCCGCCCGGCGCAGACTCGAAAGTCATTCGCTACGAAGAATCCGCACCGTTCGCCGACGGATGGCGCCGGGGAGCGGTAATCCGCACGCCATCAACCACGTTCGGCCCGGCCTATTCCGAGAAACGCCCCAGCGACAAGCAGCCGATCCGGTTCTTCACCGCGCCGGACCCTCCGCAGCATTGGCAATACCACGTCCTGATCGCCGAACCTGCAGCACCGCCCATCCAGATTCCAGTGGTCTTCGTCGGGTCGATGGTGCTCACATCCGGCAAGACCGTTTGCGTCGTCGCTGACCACTGGGAGATGACTACGGAACGCGAGCAGTCGATCGCCCAGGCAATCGGAGCGGCTGCCGAGGAGCCGAGGGCTCGCGCGGGTATTGCGTCGGGCGACATTGGCGGAGTTCCGCTCCTAATCGACCTGGCTAGATTGCGCCCCGAAGACGGCGAACATGCTGACGCGGGTGGCGGTTAGCCCCGCCCGGGGACTTCCTTGTGTGCTGCGGCTGCGTCGCGGAACCAGCAGACCCACATCCGCGACGCCATTACCGGCCGTCGGCCGCACCACGTGGACTACGTTATCGGCCTCCACCCGCGCTACGGAACTGCAGATCTGCAAACGTCTCGTCACGCTTGCGCTTCTCGCCCTCAGCTTCGAGTGCCGCGACCCGCGCGCTCAACGCCTCAATCTTCTCGTTCAGCGCGACAAACGCTTCCTGGACCGACGCCGCAAACTCGTCATTCGACATATCCGTCATTCCTTTGCTCGACAGAACTGATGGAGATCGGGTGCCAATCAAGCGTAGGCGGCGGGTACGACATCGGTGCTTACAGGGCCGCCGGAAAGCCGCAGACCTGTCGACGGCACCAGACCGTCACACGTAGGCAGTCATCCGGCGCCCGCCCCCTCCACGTGCGGGCCGCGTTCCGCGCCGGTGCTGGCCGGACGACCGCTGTTCTGAGCCGCCCACCAGGCCGTGCCAGTGCTCGATTGGATACACCGGCGACCCGTCGACGTAGATCATTCCGCCACGATGTCGTACACCTCGGCTCGTGCCACGCTTGCGGTACAAGCGAGCACGTTTGGCGTGCTCGTCGGTGCAAGTCCGGCAGCGGCACCCGCGTGGGTAGCCGTCACCGGCACGGCGGTGCTTGATTTCGCTCACTTGCAATACCTTTCGCGGGGCGTGGTACCGGAGAGTCCCACACTCGTCCGGCCTGCTAGCGCCAATGACTACCGGCGGCGCGCACCCGGGGGGCGGGGGTAAGGCCCCCGGGGTAGGGCTACCGCCATCCGGCGGGTGGCTCGGGGAGCTCACAGCGCCACCGCCGTGCCTGTCCACGTGCGGCGTACTCCGACGCGCCAGGCGCGGCGTCGGCGTGGCGCTCGCCGTCGACCTGCGATCACGGGTTCGCCGTCTAGGTGATCGACAAGCGACGGCCATGTGTATCCGACCTTGTGGTCGCGTCGCACACACCAGGCGCTGATCGCTTCGTCGATAGGACGACGCGCGTCGATGCAGCCCAACATGTCGGCGACCAGGTGCCCCCGGATAGCCACCCCTACCGCGTGGTGTAGCCGGTCGGCGAGGAACCAGGACACGTCATCGGTTGCTCGGACGATCGCTGAGGCGAACCTGGACTGCAGGTGCGCTGGACTGCCTGTCCCAAGATAGAGGCCCACCACAGGGGTAGGGGCCACCGCTAGCGCGGCTTCTAGCTCTTCACGAAAGTTGTTGACCGGCAGGGCATCATCCTCCAGCACTACGATCCACGCATTGCGCTGCGCCGCGCCCAGACACCACCCCCACGTGTGCAGGTGGTTACGGGTACCGCCCCGGCCCCCCGGGTCTACCTCCACGTGATCTGCCCGTACCCGGGTGGCGAGCCGGTCAGCCATCCCCCGCCTGGCGGGATGTGCCACGACGGCGACCACCGGGGATGCCGCCCCGATGGTCGCCGCGTGGCCCGCGCCTGGGGCTGGAGGAGCGGCCAGCCCCGTCGCGAGTCCGTTGCGCATTGTGTTGCGCATGTTGGTGTTACGACCCGTCGACGCCCAGGAGGACGACCCGGCTGGCGTCGTGGATCGTGGCACCGAACCGCCAGGTTGCGCGGATTGCGACGGCCTGGCGGTTGAAGTAGTAGTGCTCGCTGGAGGCGATTTCCAGCCCGCCGTAGACGCTCAAGATCGCCTCCTTGTCGAGGACGATGATGCTGTCCTCGGGCACATCCCGATCGACGGTCACACCGACCCCTAGCAGTCGCCGGTCAGCCGGTTCCGTTCCGGCACCGATCAGGCTGACATTGCTGTCGACCGCGGACTTGAGCTTGGACAGGGTTGCCCAGGCGTTCGGGTGGGCAAGAATGTTGGTCGCCTCACCACCGGCGTTCTCGATCGCGGCGATCGCGTCGATCAGGGCGTCCAGGTCTTCGCCGATGACACCGCCGTCGGTGACGCCCTGGTGGATGATTCCGGCCGGGGGGCGCACTGCGGGCGGGGTTGGGGCGGCCTGTGCCAGATAGGCGGCGTTCGCCTTGCGGGTCATGGCCCGTCGGGTGGCGTTCGACAACAGCTCGGCGGCCTGGCCGGTTTGATACTGCTCGATCGACACCGGGAATAGCACCGCGATCTTGCTGGTGCCCACCAAGACCTCGTCGTCGTCGGGGTCCGACTCTTCGATCGCGTCACCTTCAGCGACGAAGTCGGGGGCGTCGGTCAGGTCCACTTTCGGCACCCGCACATAGGGCTCGTCGCCCTTGACGTTTCCGGCCTTCGTGCTGGTGTTCAGGATCAGCGCGTTGGGGATGATCTCGGCTGGCGCGGCGCCTTCCACGTCAATGTGAAACGCCTTGGCGCTGCCGGTTGTATTGAACGGATTGGTCACTGGATGTGATCCTTCTGCGGCATCGGCCGCGGACATGTTGCAGAGCAACACAATTCGGATTGAGTTCCGCGGCGGCCACGGGCCGGTCAGCGTCCCCGCGCGGCGGGGGTGGTTCCTGGCGTCGCACCGCCGGGCCACGGGCCACACGCGGAGACGCTGACCACCATTCTACTGTGTCAGCCCGTCACCGCTGACGAAACGCTGCCGTGAACTGTTCAAGCCCACCGGGGATTTGCGGTGCGCCGCCGCGACCGACGGCGCCGACGGGATCAGGGCGGCGCGGTCGGCCGGGGATGTCGACGCGGAATTGCGCGATCGTCGATTCGACTGCGGCGGTGAGCTTGTCGTGGTCGATGAGGCCGCTGTCGTCGAGGAGCGTGTCGGTCGTGTGACCGGCGGCGGTCAGCAACGCGGGGTCGAGTCCTGCCCGGCCAAGCTCGCGGTCGATGACGGCCTGCCGGGTGCGGTCGATCATGTCCCGTGATTCAGCGATCAGCCATTCGGCGGTTATGCGGGCTTCGGCCAGATCGGCTTCGGCTGCGCGCAGACGCGTGCGGTAGCGGGCGGCCTCGTTGGTGGTGCGCTGATCAGCGTCGTCGTCCTGGTGGCCGTCGCCGTTGTCGGCCGAGTCAGCTTCGGCGTCAGCACCCTCGCCGGCGGTAGACAGGTCCACTGGCGCTTCGGGTTTCCCGTCCGCAACGGGCGGCTGCGGCGGATCACCCGCGGCCGCATCCGTTGAGCCGTCAGCGGCGGCGCTGGGTGGCTCAGTGGCGGCCGCGGCGCGCGTCCGCATGTGATCCTCTGCAGAGGTGCGCCAGTCGGTGTCGGTCTGGCCAGGTTGGCGGTCGGGCAGATCGTCAGGGCAGTCGCCATACAAGTCCTGCATGCGGGCTGCCCAGGCCTCGCTGGATTCAGCCGGGTTGCCTTCAGCTGCATCGGTTTCGATTGGGGTCGTCATCGGTTGTCCTCCTTGAGCGTGTTGTTGGCGATGTCGTCGATGATGTGATCGGCCGGACCCGCCCACGCGGCGAGAGTTCGGACCAGGAATACGGTTTGCAGCGCGACCCGGCGGTCGTCGCCGTCGCCGAAGATGCGTGCCATTTCGAGGCGGTTGGCGAAACCGTCGACCGGGGCGATCGCCAGCACCGCGGAACCGATGTCGAAGTCGTCGTCGCGTTGCTGTTCGTGGCGTTCCTCGTCGCCCCAGAAGGTTCCGGCCAGCGCTTGCCGGAATGACAGGAAAATCTCTGGGCCACCGTGGTAGTCGTCAGCGATGTGTCGGGCCAGAGTGGCGGCGGTCGCGGTCAGGACTTGCCACGGTAGACCGGACCGGTCGAGGGCGGCCCCGACGCCGACGCCGCGGATGGTGTCGTTCGTCCACGGCCGGAAGTGCCCGGCCGCATGGGCGGCTTCTACGACAGCCCGTACCGCTGCGCTGGGAGGGCTAGAGGGTTGGTGCTGGGTCATGCGATTGCTCCTTCGGGTTCGGCTTGGAGGGTCCAGGTTGTGTTCCTGCTCGTCCGCGTGATCGTGACGCCCAGGCGTTGGGCTGCCTGGTGGACGGTGGCGCGGTGGTGTCCGGCGGCCGCCGCGGCGGCGTTGATCGCCGCGGATGTGTCGCTGCCACCCACGGCGGCCATGTGGGCGGCAAGCCAGTTCGCGGCCCGGTCGGCTTTGGTGGCCCGCGGTGGCTTCGGGGTGGCCGGTGGGCGCAGCTTGGGTGGTGTCGGTTCGGCGATGATCCGTCCGGCCACGACACCGGCGGGCCGTTGGCGGCGTGGGAGTGACGCCAACCAAAGGGCGCAGGGGGTGAGCGCGGGGCAGCCGTTGCAGATGTCGACGGCGGTCTGTCGGCGTGCCACCTCGTCGGGGTGGTCGCCGGAGATGCCGTCGCCCGGCGGATCGAAGAGATGGTGTCGTCCACGGCAGGCGGCGCCGGGGAGATTCGGGATGGCGCGAGCCAAGTCGGTGAAGAAGTCCTCGATGAATGTCATTGGCGTTGACCGGCGTTCGGGGTGACCGTGGTGACCACCCCCCGGGTCTTAAGGACCCCGGGGTGGTTGGTAATTTCCACCGAGGGGTGGTCATAGTGGTAATTGGTGGTCAACACGATTTGCCGCCTTCTCGGTAGAACGGGCGCTGTTCGCTGCCCAGGTTGACCAGCTGGCCGGATTTCTCCAGGTCATTGATGCCGCGATACGCCGTGACGCTGGGAACGCCTATCTCCACAGCTGTGTTGCGTAGTTGTGCTCGCGTTGCTCCGGTTGCCCCGAAGTGGTCACGGAAGATGGTCAGAATTTTCTCCGCGCGATCATCGGTTACCAGGGGGTGGTCAAAGTCGCTGTGCGCCTTCAGCACCAGGCTGCCGGTGCCGGGAATGGGATCGGGCCGCAGCTGATGGCGATCGTCCTCTGGCCCGTCTTTTCGCTTTTCGCGGGCGAGGTCGATGACGCCGCCGTCGCGGGTGACGGCGTAGACGGTGTCGGCCCCGGCCTCGAACACGGACGAGCCGCGGAAGGTCTTGCCGTCTTTGCCGGTGTGGTGGACACCGAGGACGACGCCGCGACCGTCGAGGGTGTGCTCACGTAGCCGGGTGAGGGTGTCGACGACTTGGCCGCAGTCCTTCGCCGAGTTCTCGTCGGCGCCGACCATGCACCGGGCCAATGTGTCGATGATGACGAACCCGTAGCCGGTATCGGCGATCAGCGCCGTCAGGTCGCGGACGTCTGCGGGGTTGGTGAGATTCACAGCGGCGGGAAGGATGTCGAGGTCGCCGTCACCGATCTTGGTCTGCCAGCCTGTCTCCCACGCGTTCATGCGGGCCTTGAGCCCATAGGCGCCTTCAGCGGCAGCGTAGAGAACCCGGCGCTTCTCGGTGGCCCGCCCCTGCCACGGGTGGCCGGTGGCGACGCTGGCGGCCCAGTCGAGCGCGATGAACGACTTGAATGTCGCCCACCGGCCGTACAGCAGGGCGACGGTGCCTTGGTCGAGAACGTTGTCGATCAGCGGCTCGGGGTCGGGCAGCGTTCGCAACGCCGACCGGTTGAGCAGCTTGGCGGCGAACCGGTTGAGGGTGTCGCCGCACGGGTCGAACGTGGTGTTACCGCCACCGTATTCGTTGAGCAGGGTGATGTCGGCGGGGCCGTGCCGGTCGGCGCCATTCTGGGCGGATTCGAGGGTGCGGCGGATTCCGTTTGGGCCGCAGTTGTGGTCGGTGTCGAGTCCGCAGGCGACGGCGGCGTCGGCCATAGCCTCGGTGACGATCTCGCGGTCTACTCCGAAGCGGTCGGCGATTCGGTAGCCGCGCAGCGCGTTCGCGTTGAGCGTGTGATTGCGGCCGCTGTCTGGCGCCATGCAGGCTAGTTCGGCGGCCAGACTCGCCGCCGCGGCGCGCACATACCGTTCGGCGTCCCTACCGGCCTCCCGGTCCCCCGGTGGTCGCGCGCGTGGCGCTGGGTTGGTTTGATACCGCTCGGCGGCGAGGCCTTGGGCGATGATCCACGCTTTCACGTGCGGCAGTTTCGGCTTGGTGTCTCCGTCCGGTGGTAGCCTTGTGGGGCAATGGTTTTCGCCTGATGAGGCGCTCGGGACGGCATGCCCGGGCGTTTCGTCTTGTTGGGGCAAGGTTTTCCGCACTTCCTTGGACCGGGCCTGCGGTTAGGTTTGATTTAAGTGTCGGCTTTTAGACGGCGGCGGCGGCTTCTCCAAGCCGCTCGACGTATTCGCGCAGTGAATCGGCGGTGATGAACCCTCGCGTCCCGATGTTGACCTTGGTGATCTCGCCGCTGCGGATTAGGCGGTAGAGGGTGCTGCGTCCGATGCCGCCCAGCTGATAGATGGCGGCGTCGATCGGGATCAGCATCTGCGTCGGGCTGTCGGTTGGCATAGGTGCCTCCTTGGGTGTTCTCGTGCGCGGGGTGTGGGCTGGCACGCTTGACACAACGGTGGCACAGGAAATGGACACGGTCGGCTGAGTCAGGACGAAAGTGTTTGCAACAGAACGGTAGACAGGTCTACAGCAGGTTTAGTGGAGTGCTCTCCGCTACGTGCGTCGATGGCGCGAAATGTTTAGCAAACGGCGAAACGTGCGCGTGGCCGACGTCACAGGCCGAGTGCGCTGCTCAACCCCGCGACCGCTGCACGCGCGGTGTCATCGGTGCTGTGTGAGTAGATGTCGCCAGTGATGGCGATTGACGAGTGGCCGAGCAGGTCAGCGACGGCCTTGATGTGCACGCCGGACTCGAGCCAGGCGGTAGCGGCGCTGTGCCGAAGGGTATGCACAACCGCACCTTTCACACCTGCCTTCTCGGACGCGATCTCGATGGTGCGGAGGATGTTCCGCGGCTCTACCGGTCGCCCCATCTCCGTGCAGAACACGAGGTTGTTGTCCTCCCACAGATTCGCGGCCCGCATCCGCTCCTCCAGCTGCGTTTTGCGATGAGCCTTGAGCATCGCCACGACACCCGCTGACAGTGGAATGGTGCGGCGGGAGCGCTCAGTTTTTGGTGCGCTGACGATAATTCGCTTGCCGACTCGGCCCACCGTGGCCGCAACCTTGAGCACCCCTGCATCGAGGTCGATGCGATCCCAGGTGAGCCCGAGGGCTTCACCGCGCCGCAGCCCGGTCGCCGCGATCAGACGCAAGACGGGTGCGTAGCGCAGGCCGTCCGCGGCTTGAAGTAGCGCGGCAACGTCGGCCGCCGGTATGTGGTGTGCCTCCCGGCGCTCGACCCCGGGGCGCTTCACCTGGGCGGCCGGATTGCGCGCCAGCAGCCCATCGCGCACGGCGCCGTCGAGCGCCTGCCGTAGAACCGCGTAGACGGATCGAATGGTGCTGTCGCTGTATCGGCGCACCGGCGCCGGTTCGGCGCCATCCGTCGCGGTCTTGCCGGGCTTCGTGGCGGCCCGCAACGACAGGATCAGACCTTCGATGTCGGACGGCTTGAGCTTGTCCAGCCGGATGGCACCGAACGGGGCGGGCTCCAGGTGCTTGCGGCTCAGATCTGAGTACATTGCGCGGGTCGACACCGCCCGGTCGGACACGGCCAGCGTGGTGGCCCGCCAGTGCTGGAGCCAGTCCTCGACCGTTCGGGTGGAGTCGGTGGGCGGCTGCCCGGCGTCGATCCGTTCACGTAGCTTCTTGAGTTTCTCGCGCACGTCGGCCTGGGTCCGACCGTAGACGACCTTCCGCTTGGTCTGGCCAGTGTCGGGGTCGGTGTAGGTGACGGCACCTTCCCAGCGCAGGAGCTTGCCGTCACGCATCCGTTTGTAGGTCGAGCCCTCGCCGTTCGCCTTCTTCCCCATGCGGCAGAAGGTAGCTCTGTTTTTGGACAGTTGCTGTACCCGTTGCTGTACGTACCCCCAGCGGGTACGAAAAAGGGCGGTCCCGACCTTCTCGGAAACCGCCCTTTACCTGCAAATTCTTCTGTCGGGCTGACAGGATTTGAACCTGCGACCACTTGACCCCCAGTCAAGTGCGCTACCAAACTGCGCCACAGCCCGTTGCCGTCCGACCACCGCCGGCAGCAGGTCGAAAGCCTACCGCAGGCCCGGCCGCGGACCCGAATCGGTTACAGCACTCACACCGTGAGTAGCCGATACAAGCCGATCAGGCCCACCACCACGATGACTGCCCGGAGCACGTTCGGCGACAGCCGCCGGCCGTAGTGCGCCCCCAGCCAGCCGCCGACCAGCGAGCCGACAGCGATCAGGCCGGCCGCTTCCCAGCTCACCCGGTCGAACGCCACCACGGTGTAGCCCACCGCCGCGACGACGTTCACCAGCAGGGACAGCAGATTCTTGGCCGCGTTCATCCGCTGCATGTCTTCGGGCAGGAGCGCGCCCATCACCCCGATCAGCAGAATGCCCTGCGCCGCGGTGAAGTACCCGCCGTAGATGCCCACCGCGAACGTCCCGGCCACCAGCGCCACCATTCGCTTCGACGACACATGTTCAGCCGACCGCCCGGCAGCCTCCGCGCGCTGGCGCGCATACGCCTGGATCCGCGGCCCGATCACCACCAATACGAGGGCCGCGATCAGCAGCACCGGCACGATCTGGGTGAACACCTTTTCCGGCAGGTGCAGCAGCAGGAACGCCCCGATCGCCGCGCCGAACACCGATGCCGGGATCTGCCAGCGCAGCCGGTCCCATTGCCCCCCGAGCTCCTTGCGATACCCCCACGTCCCCGAAACCCCGCCGGCGACCAGACCGATCGCATTCGACATCGTTGCCGTCACGGGCGGAAAGCCGAGCGTCACCAGCGTCGGGAACGTGATCAACGTGCCCGACCCGACCAGGGAATTGATGGCGCCGGCCCCCATCCCGGCCAGGATGATGACGATCATGTGGGCAACGGACATCAAGAAACCCTATCTGGACAACCCACAAGCGCCGATGGCGGCCGCGCCGTCGCCAAACCCGCTCGACCGCAACGTGATACAGCACACAGCACCACGACGGCTGCGCGGCACCTAGCCTCAGTTCCTATGAGCGAGATTCCGAGTACCGACGAGGCGCTGGCCAACCTTTCCATGCCCCTGCTCGACGCGATGATGACCCAGCGGGCCATCCGGCGGGTCAAGCCCGATCCGGTCGACGACGCGATCGTCGTCAAGTGCATCGAGCTGGCGCTTCGCGCTCCCACCGGATCCAACGGTCAGAACTGGGAGTTCATCGTGGTCAAAGACCAAAGGGTGAAAGACCAACTCGGCAAGCGCTACCGCCAGCCCTGGTCCATCTACGGGGCACTCGGCAGACGCCAAGCCGCCAACGACGCATCGATGCTCAAAATCCTCAAAGCCGTCGAGTGGCAGGTCGAGCACTTCAGCGAGATCCCGGTTTTGGTGATTCCCTGCCTGCGCGGTGGCACCCGCGTGCCGTACGTCCCGACCCCGTTCGTCGGGGAGACGTCGTACTTCGGATCGATCTACCCCAGCGTGCAGAACCTGCTGCTCGCCGCGAGGGCGATGGGCCTCGGCGCATCGCTGATCACCATGCCGCTGTGGAACGTCACCTCGGCACGCAAAATCCTCGGTCTGCCCCTGTCGGTGACGCCGATCTGTGTGGTGCCGCTCGGCTGGCCGCGCGGACGCTACGGCCCGACCACCCGCAAACCCGTCCAGGAGGTCGTGCACCTCGACCAGTACGGAAACCGAGGGCTCACGCCTTAGCGGTGGCCGCCGCTTCCGGGTGCGCCACCGGCAGGGCCGCCGCCATGGTTTCCGCCGTTCCAGCCCGGCTCGGCGACCTCAGCCTCGGTCAACACGTCACTGGTGTCCGGGATGACCGACGGCGCGCAGTTCATCGAGAAGCTGTCCTCAGTGTCAGTCTCCGAGCAGGCCAACACCCGCGGCGTAGCGCCGTCAGAGGCTCCCGAGAACGCAGCGACAGCAGGCGCGGCGGCGATCATCAAACCGGCGATCCCGTAGACCAATCGCCGGGTGGGCGCCAAAGAGGTAGCAAACTTCATGCCCGGCAATCTATGCCCAGCGGCGGTCAAATACCGTCAAACCCGCCGAATCAACGCGGCTTGAGCTTGCGCTTCTCGCGCACCCGGACGTTGATCCGGATCGGCGTGCCCTCGAAACCGAAGGTCTCGCGCAGCCGCCGCTCCAGGAACCGTCGATAGCCGGCCTCCAGAAAACCGCTGGTGAACAGCACGAACGTTGGTGGACGGGCGGTGGCCTGGGTGGCGAACAAGATGCGTGGCTGCTTACCGCCGCGCACCGGCGGCGGGGTGGCCGCCACGACTTCCTTGATCCAGGTGTTGAGCTGCCCGGTCGAGATCCGGGCATCCCAGGACGCCAGCGACGTCTCCATCGCCGGCACCAACTTCTGCACGGCGCGACCGCTCTTGGCGGAAATGTTCACCCGTGGCGCCCATTGGAGTTGCGCCAGCTCTCGGTCGATTTCCTTGTCCAGCAGGTAGCGCCGGTCCTCGTCGACGAGATCCCATTTGTTGAACGCGAGCACCAGTGCCCGGCCCGCCTCCATCACCATCGACAGCACTCGCTGGTCCTGTTCGGTCAACGGTTGCGACGCGTCGATCAATACGACCACCACCTCGGCGGCGTCGATCGCGCTGTGGGTGCGCACCGAGGCGTAGAACTCGTGACCGCTGGCCTGCCCGACCCGTCGGCGCAATCCGGCGGTGTCGACGAAACGCCATGTCTTGCCGCCCAATTCGATCAAAGAGTCCACTGGGTCCACCGTGGTGCCTGCGACGTCATGCACCACAGAACGCTCAGCACCCGCCAGCCGGTTCAGCAGCGAACTCTTGCCGACATTCGGTTTGCCCACCAGTGCCACCCGTCGCGGACCCCCGGTGGCCCGAGCCACCTCGGACTGCGTCGGCAGGTCCGCAACAACTTCGTCGAGCAAGTCGGCCACCCCGCGGCCGTGCATCGCACTGATCGGGTGCGGCTCCCCCAGCCCCAGTGACCACAGCGCGGCCGCGTCGGCCTCGCCCTTCTCGTTGTCAACCTTGTTGGCCGCCAGGAACACCGGCTTGCCCGAACGGCGCAAGATGCGCGCCGCCGCCTCGTCGCCGGTGGTTGCGCCGACCGTCGCGTCGACAACGAGAATCACCGCGTCGGCCGTCTGCATCGCCACCGAGGCCTGCTCGGCCACGAGCTGCTGCAAGCCCTTCGCGTCGGGCTCCCACCCACCGGTGTCCTGCACGACGAACCGCCGCCCGGTCCAGGACGCGTCATAGGAAACCCGGTCGCGGGTCACCCCCGGCAGGTCCTGCACGACGGCCTCGCGCCGGCCCAGTATCCGGTTGACCAGTGTGGACTTGCCGACGTTCGGCCGGCCGACCACGGCCACCACGGGTGGCGGCGCGAGTGCTTCGTCGTCGTCGTCGAATCCGTCATCGGAAAGCTCCCAATCGCTTTCGTCAGACCACGTGCCGTCCTCGCTCATCGCATTGCACCACTTCGCTTTTCGACCAGTTCGAGAAGGTGGGTGACCACCTCGTCCTGGGTCATGTCACTGGTGTCGACGATGATCGCGTCCTCGGCCGGACGCAGCGGCGACACCGCGCGGGTCGAATCCAGGTGATCGCGACGGACCACATCCGCGAGCACCGTCTCGTAGTCATCGGGCAGCCCGACGGCGACGTTCTGATCGTTACGCCGGCGCGCCCTGGTCTCGGCCGAGGCGGTCAGAAAGATCTTCACGTCGGCATCCGGAAGCACGACGGTGCCGATATCGCGACCTTCGACGACGACCCTGTCTGCACCCGAGGCCAATTCACGCTGCATCGCGACCATCCGGGTGCGCACCTGCGGAACCGCCGACACCGCCGACACCGCACGGGTCACCGCGTCGCCGCGGATTTCTGCCGAAACGTCTTCATCGCCAAGGTAAGCGCGGTCGACCTCCGGATCCGAACCCACCGACAGTGGTACGTCGGAGGCCGCCGCGATCGCGTCAGCGTGAGCCAGGTCGATCTTGGCGCGCAGCACCGCCAGCGTGGCGAGCCGGTACATGGCCCCGGTGTCCAAGTAGCGCGCACCGAGTGCACGCGCCAATCCTCGTGACACCGAGGATTTCCCGGTCCCAGCAGGCCCGTCGACGGCCACCACACATCGGGTCACAGACCTACCGCCTTGTACAGATCGCCGACTTCCTTGCGGGTCAACACGCGGATGCTGCCCGGGCGCTGCTCCCCCAACGTCACCTCACCGATGCTGACTCGCACCAGGGCCTCCACCGGATAGCCCACCGCCGCCAGCAGTCGGCGCACGATTCGCTTTCGACCCTCGTGCAGCGTCACCCGCACCAACGTCTTGCCCGGCACCGCGTCGACGACCGCGAAGTCGTCGACCGCGACCGGTCCGTCGTCAAGCTCGATGCCGGCGCGTAACGTCTTGCCCAAACCCCTTGGCACCGAACCGGTTACCGTGGCCAGGTAGGTCTTGGGCACCTCGAACGAGGGATGCATCAACCGGTGCGCCAGTTCGCCGTCGTTGGTCAACAGCAGCAGGCCCTCGGTGTCGGCGTCCAGACGCCCGACGTGAAAGAGATTCTTGTTACCGCGCACCCGATGCTCCACGAGATCACCGACGCACGGCCGGCCCCGGTCGTCCGACATCGTCGAATGCATGCCAATGGGTTTGTTGATCGCCAGGTACATCATCGAGTCGTCCAGGACGATCCGCGCCCCATCAACCCGGATGTCGGCATTGACCGGATCGACCCGGGTGCCCAGCTCGGTGACAATGCGTCCGTCGACCTCCACCCGGCCGTCGGTGATCATCCGCTCGGCCACCCGCCGCGAGGCAACCCCCGCCTGCGACAGGACCTTCTGCAGCCGCACTCCCTCTGGCTCAGGCATCAGTGTCCACATCAAAGGAGGCGGGTACCTCGCCAGAAGAGCCGGCACCGGACAACTTGGCGAAACGTGGTTCGCTGTCCAGGTTTTCACTCAGATCGTCGATCACGTCGACGTCGGGAAGCAGTGGCGCGATATCGGGGAGGTCGGTGAGCGACGAGAGGCCGAGGCGCTCGAGGAACAACTCGGTGGTGGCGAACGTCGTCGCACCGGTGTCCTCGTCGGTGCCCGCCTCGGTGATCAGCCCACGGGCGACCAACGTACGGATCACCGCATCGACGTTGACGCCGCGGACCGCACTGACCCGCGCGCGGGTGACCGGTTGGCGGTAGGCCACCACCGCCAGCGTCTCCAACGCCGCCCGGGTCAGTTTCGAGCGCGACCCATCGAGCAGTAGCCGCTCGACATAGGGCGCGAACCGGGCGCGGGTGTACATCCGCCAGCCCCCGCCCGCCTCACGCAGGTCGATACCGCTGTCGCGCGCCGCCAACTCCGCGGCCATGCTCTCCAGCTTGGCGGTGACGCGAGAGACCGGCTGCTCGGTCACCGAGGCGAGGGTCTCGGTGTTGACCGGGGTGTCCACCACCAGCAGCAGGGCCTCGAGCACCCCGGTCAGTTCGTCGTCGTCCATCTCGGCGTGGGCGACGTCAATACCCAGATCGGAGCCCAAGTCGGACCCAGGGTCCACCTCGGCTACGTCGGCTGCGTCCTCGGTCATGATTGGTTCTACTCTTCTTCCCACTCGGATCGGACCAGCTCTTCGTTGACAACCCGGTCTCCGGTCCATGAAACCTGGAGCACACCAAGTGGTTCTGGCTGTTCGAATGCTACCGTCCTGGCCCGATACAGTTCGAGCAGCGCCAGGAACCGACCGACGATCTGGATCGGCGCCTCGCAGTCGGCCACCAGCTCTTTGAACGACGCCCACTGCCCCACCCCGCGCGCCGACAAGAACTCCAGCAGCCGCTCGGCCTGCTCGGGCACTGATACCCCAGGCGCGTGCAGATGGTCCGTGCCGACGGTGGGAACCGGTCGCGGGGTGAACGCGGCGGCCGCGATATCGGCGAAGCTGGCGACGTCGACACCCAGCATGACCTCGGGAAGCAGGTCGGCGAAGCGCTCCTCGACGGCCACCGCCCTGGGGTAGCTTCGCAGCGCCGCGGCCTCCAGCTCCGCGAACATCTCGGCGACATGCTTGAACGCGCGGTACTGCAGCAGCCGCGCGAACAACAGGTCGCGTACCTCCAGCAGCGCCAAATCTTCCTCGTCATGCACGTCACCGGCGGGCAGCAGACGGGCAGCCTTGAGGTCGAGCAGTGTGGCAGCAATCACCAGGAATGTCGTGGTCTCGTCGAGCTCGAGCTCACGGCCGATCTCACGGGTGTAGGCGATGAACTCGTCGGTGACCTGATGCAGCGCGACCTCGGTCACATCGAGGCGGTGGGCGAAGATCAGCTGCAACAGCAGATCGAACGGACCCTCGAAGTTGGTCAGCCGGACGCGGAAACCCTTTTCGGGCGCCGGTGATTCGGTCACTTGCCGAAGCGGTCGATGACCTCACGGGCCAGCGATCGATATGCCTGTGCGCCAACCGATTTCGGCGCCCACGTGGTGATGGGCTCGCCGGCGACACTGGTCTCGGGGAAGCGCACGGTGCGGCTGATGACGGTGTCGAACACCAGGTCGCCGAAGCGCTCCAGGACCCGGGCCATCACCTCGCGGGCATTGACCGTGCGGTTGTCGAAACGGGTGATCAGAATGCCGCTGATCGTCAGCCGCGGGTTGAGCCGCTCGCGCACCTTGTCGACGGTGTCGGTGAGCAGCGCCAGCCCGCGCAGCGAGAAGTACTCGCACTCGGTGGGGATGACCACCCCATCAGAGCAGGCCAGCGCATTGACGGTGAGCAGACCCAGCGACGGCTGGCAGTCGATCAGCACGTAGTCGTAGCGGTCGAGCACCGGATGCAGCGCGCGGGCCAGCGTCTGCTCGCGACCCACCTCGTTGACCAGCTGGATCTCGGCAGCAGACAGGTCGATATTGCTGGGCACCAGGTCCAGGTTCTTGACCCGGGTGTTGATCAGCACCTCGTCGATGCTCACCCGCGGCTCGATCATCAGGTTGTGCACGGTGTGAGCAAGCTCGTAGTGCGGCACGCCCAACCCCGCCGACAGCGCGCCCTGCGGATCCAGATCCACCAGCAGCACCCGGCGGCCGTACTCGGCCAGCGCCGCGCCCAGGTTGATCGTGGAGGTGGTCTTGCCCACCCCGCCCTTCTGATTACACATCGAGATGACCGTGGCCGGCCCATGCGAGGTCAGCGGTTGCGGTTCGGGGATGGGTCGGGGCGGGCGGCCGGTGAGACCGATAGCGGCATCGTCTGGTGCCTCGTCGGTCACGCCGTGCCCCCCGTCATCAGGCTTTTCGGCGGCGTGGCGAACATCCGCGAAAGTCTAACGGTGTGGCGGCTCCACACGAGGCAGACCCGCGACATCATGCGCGCGGATGTGCGCCGGCCCATACCTCCCGCAGGGCATGCACCGTGACCAAGGTGTAGATCTGCGTCGTGGTCACCGAGGCGTGGCCGAGTAGCTCCTGGACCACGCGGACGTCGGCGCCACCGTCGAGGAGATGCGTGGCGAAAGAGTGCCGCAGTGTGTGCGGTGACACCGCCACGGAGATGCCGGCACGCTCGGCGGCGTCCTGCAGCACCTGCCACGCGCTCTGCCGCGAGAGCTGGCCGCCGCGGGCGTTGAGGAAGATCTTCGGCGTACCGCGGCCACGGCGCGCCAGGTCGGGCCGGCCCCGCACCAGGTAAGCATCGAGGGCGGCGATGGCCGGGCGGCCGACGGGCACCAGCCGCTGCTTGCCGCCCTTGCCGCGCAACAGCACCGACCGGGCCTCGGTGTCGACATCGTCGACATCGAGGCCGACGGCCTCTGAGATCCGCGCGCCGGTGGAGTACAGCAGCTCGAGCAGTGCGCGGTTGCGCAGTGTCAGTGGGCCGTCCGACGGGCTGTCCCCGCCGGCGCCCTCGAGCAGTGCGAGCACCTCGTCGAGAGTGAGGCTCTTGGGGAGCCGCCGGCTCGGTGTGGGTGGCTTCACTGCCCGGGCGACGTCCACGCCGATGATCCCCTCGGCGGCGGCAAACCGGTGAAAGCCGCGCACCGCGATCAGCGCCCGCGCGGCCGAGACCGCCGACAGCGGCACGACGCCGGTGTCGGGATCGCCGCGGCGCAGCGCGACCAGAAACTCGCTGACGTCGGTCTCGGTTGCGTTGGTCAGGTCGTCGATACCGCGAAGATCCAGGTGCTCGACGTAGCGGCGCAGATCACGCCGATATGAGCTGATGGTGTTGGCCGCCACCCCGCGCTCGATGGTCAGGTGGTCGAGATAGCCCTGCAGCTGCCCGTCCAACGCAGGGCGGAGGGCAGGAGCGGAGCGACCCGGGATATCGGCGGAGAAGGTGGTCATGATCCGGCCTTGCGCGCGGCGAATGCTCTCGAGCGATCGGGCCACGGCGCGTCGACGGGACGGGTCGGCTTACCCTCCACGATCACCGCGTGGGCGGCCAGAATTCCAGCTGCCGCAGTGGAATTCACAAACTCACCGGTCAGTACCTTTTGCGCGGCGTCCTCGATGCCGAACCAGTGCACCTCCATGTCGGCTTCCTCGTCGTGTCCGTCCGGGCGGCCACCGTCCGTCAGACCCTGGGCGAGGTAGACACGCAACGCCTCGTCGGCGAAACCCGGGGAGGACACCAGATCCACCAGCACGCTCCAGCGCTCGGCCGTGAAACCGGTTTCTTCGTACAACTCACGCGCAGCAGCCGCCACCGGGTCTTCGCCGGGTTCGTCGAGCAGCCCCGCCGGCAGCTCCCACAACCGGCGGCCGACCGGATGGCGGTACTGGTGCACCATCGCCACACGGTAGGCATCGTCAACCGCGGCGACGGCCACTGCACCATAGTGTTCGACGACCTCGCGCTTGGCGACGTGGCCGCCGGGCATGCGGACCTGGTCGACCCTCAGGGCGAGAATGCTTCCGCGATAAACGGTTTCGGAGGATACGGTTTCGAAGTCGTGGTCAGCCACGAGAAGAGTGCTCTGGAACCTGCTCGGCAAGCGGCTGGGCCGCCTGGTCCGGGTGTTCCTTGCCGTTGGAGTGCTGCTCGGGAATCTCCAGGGACAACCGCTCGCCCGCCTTGTAGTCGATGGCCGCACCGACGAACGAGACGAACAGCGGATGCGGACGGGTGGGCCGGCTCTTGAGTTCCGGGTGGGCCTGGGTGCCGACCAGGAACGGATGCACGTCGCGGGGATACTCCACGAACTCCACCAGGTGACCGTCGGGTGAGGTGCCGGAGAACCTCAACCCGCTCTGCGCAATCCGATCGCGGTACTCATTGTTGACCTCGTAGCGGTGCCGGTGCCGTTCGGAGACGTGCGTCGAGTCGTACGCCTCGGCGACGATCGAACCGACTTCCAGCGTCGCCGGGTACGCGCCCAGCCGCATGGTGCCGCCCAGGTCGGCCTCACCGGCGACGGCGTCGCGCTGGTCGGCCATCGTGGAGATCACCGGATCCGGTGTGTCCGGCTCGAATTCGGCCGAGTTGGCTCCGGTCAAGCCCACCGATCGGGCCGCCTCGATCACGATGCACTGCAACCCCAGGCACAATCCCAGCACCGGTAATCCACGATGGCGAGCATGGCGGATCGCGCCGATCTTGCCCTCGATTCCGCGGATGCCGAACCCGCCGGGAATGAGCACCCCGTGCACATCACCCAGCGCGATGGCCGCGCCGCTGTCGGTCTCGCAGTCGTCGGAGGCCACCCAGCGCATCTCGACCTTCGCGCGGTGCGCGAAGCCGCCGGCGCGCAGGGCCTCGGCCACCGAGAGGTAGGCGTCGGAGAGGTCGACGTACTTGCCCACCAACGCGATTCGCACGGTCTCCTTGGGCTCGTGCACCCGGCGCAGAAGGTCGTTCCACTGCGTCCAGTCGACATCGCGGAACGGCAGGTTCAGCCGGCGCACCACGTAGGCGTCGAGTTCCTCGCGGTGCAGCACCTTCGGAATGTCGTAGATCGACGGAGCGTCCGGCGTCGAGATCACCCCGTCGATGTCGACGTCGCACATCAGCGCGATCTTGTTCTTCAGCGGCTCCGGCACGTCGCGGTCACAGCGCAGGATCAGTGCGTCGGGGCTGATGCCGATGCTGCGCAGTGCGGCCACCGAGTGCTGGGTGGGCTTGGTCTTCAACTCGCCGGACGGCGCCAGGTACGGCACCAGGGACACGTGCAGGAAGAAGCAGTTCTCCCGGCCGACTTCGTGGCGGACCTGGCGCGCGGCCTCCAGGAACGGCAGCGACTCGATGTCACCGACCGTGCCGCCGATCTCGGTGATCACCACATCCGGGCGGTTGCCGGTCGCGTCGGGCTCTGCCATCGCGAGGATCCGGCCCTTGATCTCGTCGGTGATGTGCGGAATGACCTGCACCGTGTCGCCGAGGTACTCACCGCGGCGCTCCTTGGCGATCACCGACGAATAAACCTGCCCGGTGGTCACATTGGCCGAGCCGGACAGGTTGCGGTCCAGGAAGCGTTCGTAGTGGCCGACGTCGAGATCGGTCTCGGCGCCGTCCTCGGTGACGAACACCTCACCGTGCTGGAACGGGTTCATCGTTCCCGGGTCGACGTTCAGGTAGGGGTCGAGCTTCTGCATCGTCACCTGCAGGCCGCGCGCGGTGAGCAACTGACCGAGGCTGCTCGCGGTCAGGCCCTTGCCGAGGGACGATGCGACTCCACCGCTGACGAAGAGGTGCTTGGTGGCGGTCTGTGGGTGCTTGCGCAATGGTGGCAAGAGCAACCTCCGTGACGTCGGGCAGGGGATCGCTGTGAACTGCCTGGGGCCTGCCTACCCACGGAATCTCACCCTAACACCGACACCGACAAGGTGGCGCTAACACGCGGGTGGCCTGCGTTACCTCCAGGTTGCCGCGGCCTACTGGGGGACGGTGACCGACGCCGCGCCGGGCCCGGTCCCGAACTTGCCCGACGGCGCCCCGTTGATCAGGTTCTGCAGCGCCAGCACGGTGGTGATCCGACCCGACTCCGAGCTGATGTCGTCAACGGTGGTGACGTCGGCGGCCATGCCCGCATCCGCCCGGGTCACCGCCAGCGCGGAGGTTCCGGTAGCCGAACCGTCGCGCCCGGCGAGCACCGTTCCCGACCCGTGCGGCGCCATGCCCGCGGCGAAGCGTGCCACCGTCGAGCCCTGATTGCCGGCGTCGTCGCCCAACGCTCCCCCGGTGACGACGACGGCGGCGTTGGCCGCGCCGAGGTGATCGCCCTGGTAGGTCAGGAAGCCGGTATCGCGCAGCGCGGCCAGCACGGTGTCGCGCTGGGCGTCATCGGCGGGCCGGATCGCCGGATTGCGGTTGATCAGTAGCGCAATGCCCAGCAGGTCACCGGCCTGCGAGCCCTGGTCGACCAGCGTGGTGCTCAGCTGCGCACCCGCGGGCACGATCGAGGAGTTGACCACCGAACGCAGCTTCTCCGCCGAGTTGGCGTCGACGAACTCCTTCGTCAGCGCAACCGTGCCGGTGACGATGCCGCCGGCCTGACCGACGATTCGGCTCATTGCCGCCACATCGTCGTTGTCGGCGTCTGGCGTTCGGAACAGCACCACCGACTTGCCTGCCAGCGCGTCCTTGACGATTCGGCTCGACATCTGCTTGTCGAAATCATCTGCAGCACCGAGCTTTTCATTCAACGCATTGCGCTGGTCGGTGAGCGAGGTGATCTGCTTGTTCAGGTCCTGCTTCTCGTCGCGCAGCCCGGACAACAGCGTGTCGGAAAGCACGCCGGAGCCCAGGAAGACGCCGACGGCCAGCGCCAGAAACACCGCAGCCAGCGAAATGGCGTGGTGGCGTAGCGAAATCACAGCGAAACGCCTTTCTGCTCTAGGCCTAGGTCACCCAGCTCTGTACCCACAGCGAGAAGCGGTTCCAGTAGGTCACGATCCAGTCGATGACGAAGGTGTCGGCCCGCGACACCCACAGCGCGGCGATGATCGCGAACAGCACCGCGAGGATCAGCATGGCGATCGCACCGCCGGAGATGTGGTTGCGATACAGCGTGGCAACGGCTTTGGCGTCGACCAGCTTCTCGCCCACCTTCAGCCGGGTGAGGAACGTCGAGGGGTTGCTCTGCTGCCGCGACCGGTCGAAGAACTCTTCGATACTGGCCGAATGCCCTGCGGTGACGATCAGCGAGGCACCGTGGTGGTCGACCAGCAGCAGCGCCAGGTCGGCAGCCGAGCCCGCGGCCGGGAACGTCATGGCCCCGATGCCGAGGTCCTGAATTCGTTCCAGACCGTTGGCATGTCCGTCGGCGTCGGCGGGAAGTACCACCTGTGCACCGCTCTTGAGCACGTCGGCGCTCATCTGGTCCGGGTTGCCGACGATCAGCTGTGGCCGGTAGCCGTTCTTCTGCAGCAGGTCGGCGCCGCCCTCCACGCCGATCAGCACCGGCTGATACTCCTTGATGAACGGCTTGAGCGCTTTGAGGTCGTCCTCGGCGCCGGGACCGTCGGCCACCACGAGGACGTGGCGGCGGTAGACATCGACGTCGATATCGGGGATGCCGATCCCGTCGATCAGCAGCGGACTCTCACTGCGGATGAACTCGATGGTGTTGCCGGCGAAGGCCTCCAGGTGTGCGACCAGTCCGGTCTTGGCGTCCTGCATGAGGTCGGCGATCTCTTCGTCACTGCGCTCCACGCCGAGCGCCAGCCTGCGATCACCGGCGTACACCCCACCGTTGTGCAGGCGGATCTTCGCGCCATCCTTGATCTTCTTGAAGACCTCGGGACCCGCGCTGTCAATCAGCGTGATGTTGTTGGCCACCAACACTTCCGGGCCGAGGTTCGGGTACCGACCCGAAATCGACGGGGAGGCGTTGACGACGCCGGCGATGTTGGCGTCGACCAGAGCATCAGCGGTCATCCGGTCCAGGTCGAGGATGTCGAGCACGACGATGTCGCCCGGACCGACGCGGCGCAGGAGGCGGTCGATGTCGCGATCGACACGGGCCGTGCCCGCGACTCCTGGTCGTGCACCGGTATTACGGGAGAGAAGCGCTGACATCTTCATGCTGGGATTCTGTCGGCGACCGGACGGATATCCACGGAGGCGCGCCGTAACACCAGCCACACAAGTCACATTTTGTCACAGCAGTAACACAGTTCTGTTACGCGAATTCGACCGTTCGGGCTCAGCTGAGACGTTCGTCCTGCGCGGCCTCGAGTAGCTCCCGGGCATGCGCGCGCCCGGTATCGGACTCCCCCAACCCGGCGAGCATCCGCGCCAGTTCGCCGACCCGCTGTTCGGTGTCCAGGCGACGGACCTCGCTGGTCCCGTTGCCCGCGCTGTCGACGACGAGGTGACTGTCGGCGTAGGCGGCGACCTGCGGCAGGTGCGTGACGACGATGACCTGATGGCTGCGGGCCAGCCGCGCCAGCCGGCGTCCGATCTGCACCGCGGCGCGGCCACCGACCCCGGCGTCCACCTCGTCGAACACCATTGTGGTGCCCTCCGCCGAGGCTGCCAGCACCACTTCCAAGGCGAGCATCACGCGGGACAACTCACCACCGGACGCGCTCTTGTTCAGCGGCAGCACATCGGTGCCGCGGTGCGCGGTGAAGCCGAATTCGACGAGGTCGATGCCTTCGCCTCCAGCATGCACGGTCTCCCCGGAGGGCAACCGCAGCGGTGCGGTGTCGTCATCGCGTGCCGGCATCGGCGACACGGTGACGCTGAAGTCGGCGTGCGTCATCGCTAGCCCGGTCAACTCAGCGGTGATCGCCTTGGCCAGTCCCTTCGCCGCCTTGGTGCGGGCCTTGGATAGTTCGAGGGCAGACGTCGCGACCTGTCCGGCGAGCTCGTCGACGCGGCGGGCCAGCCCGGCCAGCGCGTCCTCGGAGACGTCGAGCTGTGCCAGACGATCCCGGGACTCCTTGGCCCAGGCCAGCACACCGTTGACGTCCGCGGCGTACTTGCGGGTCAGGCTGCGCAGCTCGGCCTGGCGGGCGAGCTTGGTCTCCAGTGCGCTGGCGTCGTCGGGCAAATCGCCGAGGAAGTCACCGAGTTCACGCGCCACATCGCCGACAACGGTCAGCGCGTCGGCGAGCTGGCGGGACAACGCGCCCAGAGCGGGATCGTCGGTGGACTGCAACAGCGCCACCGCACGGCCCAAAGTGTCTGTCGCCGAATGAGGTTCGCCGTCGGCGAGGTCATCAGCCGACAGGTTGAGGCGGGCACCGGCAACCGCCTCGCGCAACGCGTCCAGTTCGGAGAGCCGGCGGATGTCGGCCACCAGCGATTCGTCTTCACCCGGCACCGGGTCGACGCCGTCGATCTCGGTCAGCGCGAATTTCAACCGGTCGGCCTCCTGGGCCAGCTCGCGGGCACGCTTGGTCCGGTCGACCAGATCGCGCCGGGCCACCTGCCACTGGTCGCGCAGCTTTCGGTACCGCTCGAGCTTCGCGTCGACCCCGGCGAAGCGGTCCAGCGCGGCGCGCTGCTCCTCGGGTCGCATCAGCCGCAGCTGGTCGTTCTGGCCGTGCAGTGTCAGCAACTCCGAGGTGAACGTCGACAGCGACTTGGCCGGCACGCTGCGCCCGCCGAGGTACGCCCGCGACGGACCGTCGCGGCTGACTGTCCGCAGGGCGATGATGCTGCCGTCATCGTCACGGTCGGCACCGGAGGAGTCGAGAATCGCGTCGATCTGCTTACCGGTGGCGGCGTCGAGTTCTGCTGTGGCGAAGCGACCTTCGACGACGGCCCGTTCGGCACCCGACCGCACCCGGGCGGCGTCGGCGCGCGCACCGCCAAGCAGGTGCAGCCCGGTCACCACCATGGTCTTGCCCGTGCCGGTCTCGCCGGTCAGCACGGTCAGGCCGCGGTCGAACTCCGCGGTGGCGGCGCTGATCGCGCCCAACGACTCGATTCGAATTTCGGCCAGCATCGCCGGATCACTGCCCCCGCCAGCCGGTTACCGGCAGGCGGAACTTGCGCACCAGCCGATCGGTGAACGGCGCACTGTCCAGCCGTACCCACTGCAGTGGTGTCGTGCATTTGGTCACCTCGAGTCGGCCGCCTGCCGGGACCCGCATTTCGCGGCGGCCGTCGCAGAACACCAAGGCTTCGTGGCTGTCGTCCTCGATCTCGATAGCGATCAGCGCGGTCGGGCTGGTGACCATCGGGCGCGCGAACAATGCATGCGCGTTGTTGGGCACCACGATCAGTGCCTCCAGATCCGGCCAGACCACCGGACCGCCGGCTGAGAACGCGTAGGCGGTCGACCCGGTCGGGCTCGACACCAGTACGCCGTCGCAGCCGAAGGCGGACACCGGTCTGCCGTCGATCTCCAGGACGACGCCGATCACGCCGAGGCGCGCACCCTTCTCCAGGCTGGCCTCGTTGAGTGCCCAGCCGCGAGCGATCACCTCCCCCTTGGTGCGCACGGCGATGTCGAGCGTCATCCGTTGCTCGACGCGATACTCGCGGGCGATGACATGTTCGAGGACGGTGTCGATGGCTTCGGCCTCGGCCTCGGCCAGAAAACCAATACGCCCGAGGTTGATTCCGAGGACGGGGATCTCGGCGTTGCGGGCCAGTTCCGCTGCCCGTAGGAAGGTGCCGTCACCGCCGAGGACGAGCACCAGCTCGCATCCGACGGCCGCATTGGCGTCGGCGTCGACCACCTCGGTGGTCGAGCCCACCGCCCGCATGTCGCTGGGGTCGAAGTGGGTGGCCCGGTCGACGGCTTCGGCAGAGAGCAACCGTAACGTTATCCCGTTGTCGCCCAATACCTTTTCGACCCGGCGAGCCGTCTCGGTAGCCTCGTCGCGGCCATTGTTCACAACGAGCAGGATCGCCCGCTCAGCAGTCATTGCGGTCCTTCCGCGACGGCGCGGCGTACCGCGGCGTCCAGCTCGTCTCCTTGCAGCCCATGACCGGTCTCGGCACGCAGCCACAGAAAGTATTCGACATTGCCCGATGGCCCGGGCAGCGGGCTCGCGGTGGCCCCGACCGTCTGCCAGCCGAGCTCGCAGGCGCGGGCGGCGACGCCGAGCACCGCGGCGGTCCGCAATGCCGGGTCGGACACCACCCCGCCGGCGCCGACCTGCTCGCGCCCAACCTCGAACTGTGGCTTCACCATGGGAACGATATCGGCGTGGGGCGACGCGCAGACAGTCAGTGCGGGCAGCACAGTGGCCAGCGAGATGAACGACAGGTCGGACACCACGAGGTCGACGGGGCCGCCGATCGCCTCGGGCGTCAGATCACGTACGTTCGTGCGTTCGATGACCGTCACTCGCGAGTCCGAGCGCAGCGACCAGGCCAGCTGGCCGTAGCCGACGTCGACGGCCACGACCTCGGCCGCCCCGCGATCCAGCAGCACCTCGGTGAAGCCGCCGGTCGAGGCGCCTGCGTCCAGGCAGCGCCGCCCGGCCGGGTCGATGCCGAAGGCGTCCAGAGCGCCGATCAGCTTGTGAGCGCCGCGGGACACCCACGAGCGTTCCTCGGTGGCCTCGACGGTCAGGTTGGCGGTGATGGCGACGGCGGTGGCGGGCTTGACCGCCCGCATCCCGTCGATGCTGACCCGGCCCGCACCGATGAGTTCGGCAGCCTGCTGTCGTGAACGCGCCAATCCGCGACGGACCAGCTCAGCGTCAACCCGGGCACGCCGCGTCATGCGCGAACTCAGCCCTTCTCCACCGATTCCAGCGCATTGACCAGGATCTGGTGCGCTTCCTCGAGCTGCCGTCCGACGGCGTCGATGTCGACACCGGTGACGTCGGCGCTGTCCGGGTCGACGCTGGGCAGCTGGGCCAGCACGGCGTCGATATCGGCGCGGATCTGTTCGGGATCGGTGTTCATGTCACCGTTCACGCTAGCGGATCCTGCGCCGTCAGCAGGGACCAGCGCTGCAGCGCGGCGCGTGCGGTGTCGTCGCCGGCCCGCACGGCAAGCTGACGTCCGTTCTCGGCCGCATCCCACACCGCCCGGGCGGTCGCCCGCACCACCGACAGGCCGTCCTCGCTGTGGTCGGTATTCACCGCGGTCACGGTCACCGCACCGTCGGCGACTTCGATGCGCCAGGCGGGCTGCTCGGTGACTTCGAGGTTTTCCGCGCCGGTATGCAGATCCCGCAGGTCTGCGCCGATGTAGGTGGGCCGTTGCTCGGGCACCGCGTGCACCGCCTCGGCCGCGGTGCTGACGCCGCACAACACCATCAGGCTGGGCAGGTCCGCGGCGTTGGCGCCGGCGATATCGGTGTCGAGGCGGTCACCGACTACCAGTGGACTGTCAAAAGAGCCACGCGCCAACGCGTCTCGCATGAGCGCGGGAGCCGGTTTACCCGCCACCTGGTAGTCGGCATCAGTGGCGGTGCGCAGTGCGGCGACCATCGACCCATTCCCGGGCAGCAGGCCCCGCTCGGTGGGCAGAGTGCGGTCCACGTTGGCGGCCACCCACAGTGCACCGGCGCGGATGGCAAGTGCGGCCTCGGCCAAGTCGGGCCAGGCGGTCGTCGTCGAGTGCCCCTGCACGACGGCGACGGGCTCGTCATCGAACCGTCGTACCGGCCGCAGCCCGACGGCCTCGACCTCACCGGCCAGCGCGTCGGTTCCCACGATCAATACCTTCGACCCTGGTTCCAGCTGCTGAGCGAGCAGGCGTGCCGCGCTCTGGGCGCTGGTCACCACATCCGCGGCGTCCGCGGTGAAACCGAGCTCGCGCAGATGGGCGGCCACGTCCTCGGCGGCACGGGAGGCGTTGTTGGTGACGAACAGCTTGCGGGGCTGCGCGGCGTCGAGGGCGTCGATGGCACCTACGGTCGGCTCATGACCCCGAAACACGGTGCCGTCCAAATCCAGCAGCAAGCAATCATGCTGCTGCGCAAGCGTTGCCACGTCAGGCCAGCTCGCTGACCCGGTCTTCGGCGTCGGTGACGCCGTCGATGTCCGCGGCGGCGGCATGGATGAACCACTGCAGCGCATCATCGCCACGATCGAGCGCGAGCAGCGTCTCGGCGTAGGCGTAGAACAGACGGGCGGCCGTCGATCCAGTGCGTGACGGATCGGGCTGCGGAGTCGACAGCACCACCAGCGCCTGCTCGAGCTGACCGAGGTCGGCACGGGCACCGGCGGCGACAATCCGCAGTTCGTCGGCATCGTCGCCGGTGAGCTGAGCCGCCTCTGGACTGCGGGCCAGTTCAATGGCGCGTTCGGGCCGCCCCACCCCGCGTTCGCAGTCGGCGATCAGCGGAAGCAGCTGCGACTTGCTGCCCATGCGGCGGGCGGCACGGAATTCCGAGAGAGCCTGAGCCCAGTCCCCACATTGATAGGCGGCGATTCCAACGGCCTCACGCACGGCCGCGATGCGCCCGGAGCGGGCACGGGCGGCCTGGGCATGCTCGAGAGCGGCCTGCGGATCGTCCTCGAGCAGTTCGCCCGCCGCGACCAGATGGCGGGCCACCGTGTCGGCAGTCGCGCGATCCAAAGTCGAGAGTTCACCACGGATTTCGGGCGAGAGTTGTTTGGCCTCGATGGTCGACGGGATGGCCGGACCGGCTGCGCGTGACGCTGCGTCGTCACCGTTGGAAGACGGTTGGGGCTGAGTCGGACGGGCCCGGCCCGGACCGGACCGGCGTGGCGCACCGCCGCCCCGGCGATCGCGGTTCCCGGCGCCGCCGGCTCCCGCGGGGCGACGCGGCGGACGTGCGCCGGAATTGCCTTGCCTGTCATCGACCACCTGTGAAGGATACGGGCAGCGGCGAGGCAGCCACAATTCGCGACAAATAAATGGCGGTAATGGAATACGTACTGAGAAATGGAAACGCCCCCCGATTTCTCGGGGGGCGTTTCACTAAATTGTGTTCGGCGGTGTCCTACTTTTCCACCCGTTGGGGTAGTATCATCGGCGCTGGTAGGCTTAGCTTCCGGGTTCGGGATGGGACCGGGCGTTTCCCTGCCGCTATGGCCGCCGTAACTTTATTCACTCGTTTTTGAGTGTGAATTTGTGTTTTGGTGGTGGGGTGCAGTCGTTTGACTGTTGTGGGTGTGGTTGCGGGCGTTGGTGTGTTCTTACTTTTTCCGTGTCAACTGGTGTGTTGTTTTGGTTGTTGTAAGTTTTCGGCCGGTTAGTGCCAGTTCCCTGAACACCTTGCGGTGCGTGTAGGTCTGGTCTATCGATCCCGTGGTCTGCGGGGGGCCTTATCCCTCTAAAAGGGTGAGAAACCTGGTCTTGGAGAAGGTTTCCCGCTTAGATGCTTTCAGCGGTTATCCTGTCCGAACGTGGCTATCCAGCGGTGCCCCTGGTGGGACAACTGGTGTACCAGAGGTTCGTCCGTCCCGGTCCTCTCGTACTAGGGACAGGTTTCCTCAAGTTTCTGACGCGCGCGGCGGATAGAGACCGAACTGTCTCACGACGTTCTAAACCCAGCTCGCGTGCCGCTTTAATGGGCGAACAGCCCAACCCTTGGGACCTGCTCCAGCCCCAGGATGCGACGAGCCGACATCGAGGTGCCAAACCATCCCGTCGATATGGACTCTTGGGGAAGATCAGCCTGTTATCCCCGGGGTACCTTTTATCCGTTGAGCGACACCCCTTCCACTCGGGGGTGCCGGATCACTAGTCCCGACTTTCGTCCCTGCTTGACATGTCCGTCTCGCAGTCAAGCTCCCTTGTGCACTTGCACTCAACACCTGATTGCCGTCCAGGTTGAGGGAACCTTTGGGCGCCTCCGTTACATTTTAGGAGGCAACCGCCCCAGTTAAACTACCCACCAGGCACTGTCCCTGGACCGGATATACGGTCCGAGGTTAGAAGTCCAATACGATCAGAGTGGTATTTCAACAATGACTCCACACTAACTGGCGTCAGTGTTTCACAGTCTCCCACCTATCCTACACAAACCGTATCGAACGCCAATACCAAGCTATAGTGAAGGTCCCGGGGTCTTTTCGTCCTGCCGCGCGTAACGAGCATCTTTACTCGTAGTGCAATTTCGCCGAGTCTATGGTTGAGACAGTTGAGAAGTCGTTACGCCATTCGTGCAGGTCGGAACTTACCCGACAAGGAATTTCGCTACCTTAGGATGGTTATAGTTACCACCGCCGTTTACTGGGGCTTAAATTCTCCGCTTCACCCCGAGGGGTTAACGGGTCCTCTTAACCTTCCAGCACCGGGCAGGCGTCAGTCCGTATACATCGTCTTGCGACTTCGCACGGACCTGTGTTTTTAGTAAACAGTCGCTTCTCACTGGTTTGTGCCACCCCCCACCGCTGCCGGCAGCAAGTGCCATGACAGTAGGAGGTCCCCCTTCTCCCGAAGTTACGGGGGTATTTTGCCGAGTTCCTTAACCATAGTTCACTCGTACGCCTTGGTATTCTCTACCTGACCACCTGTGTTGGTTTGGGGTACGGGCCGTGTATACGCTCGCTAGAGGCTTTTCTTGGCAGCAAAGGATCACCGAATTCGCCTCACTCGGCTATGCATCACCTCTCAGGATATGTGAAACGCGGATTTGCCTACGTTTCTCCCTACAGGTTTACCCCAGTATTACCACTGACTGGTACGGCTACCTACCTGCGTCACCCCATCGCTTGACTACTACCACCGAAGGTCCCGCGCAGCCCCAGAAACCGTCACCCCGAAGGGATCAGTGATTCTGGTTTTGGGCGGTTAGTACCGGTGATTCATCAGGGACGCTTATACACGGGTACGGGAATATCAACCCGTTGTCCATCGACTACGCCTGTCGGCCTCGCCTTAGGTCCCGACTCACCCTGGGCGGACTGGCCTGGCCCAGGAACCCTTGGTCTTTCGGCGGGCAAGGTTCTCACTTGCCTTATCGCTACTCATGCCTGCATTCTCACTCCCACACCCTCCACAGCTCCATTACCAGGCTGCTTCACCGGTGTGCAGGACGCTCCCCTACCCATCCAACGAGACGTTGAATGCCGCGGCTTCGGCGGTGTGCTTGAGCCCCGCTACATTATCGGCGCACAATCACTTGACCAGTGAGCTATTACGCACTCTTTCAAGGGTGGCTGCTTCTAAGCCAACCTCCTGGTTGTCTCTGCGACTGCACATCCTTTTCCACTTAGCACACGCTTAGGGGCCTTAGCCGGCGATCTGGGCTGTTTCCCTCTCGACGCACGGAGCTTATCCCCCGCCGTCTCACTGCCACGCTTTCACTTACCGGCATTCGGAGTTTGGCTGACGTCAGTAACCTAGTAGGGCCCATCGGCCATCCAGTAGCTCTACCTCCGGTAAGAAACACGTAACGCTGCACCTAAATGCATTTCGGGGAGAACCAGCTATCACGGAGTTTGATTGGCCTTTCACCCCTACCCACAACTCATCCCCTCAGTCTTCAACCTAAGTGGGTTCGGGCCTCCACGCGGTCTTACCCGCGCTTCACCCTGGCCATGGGTAGATCACTCCGCTTCGGGTCCAGAACACACCACTACACCACACACTATTGTGTGGATACGCCCTATTCAGACTCGCTTTCGCTACGGCTACCCCACCCGGGTTAACCTCGCGACATGTCCCTGACTCGCAGGCTCATTCTTCAAAAGGCACGCCATCACCCCACGACAAGTCGAAGGCTCTGACGGATTGTAAGCGCACGGTTTCAGGTACTCTTTCACTCCCCTCCCGGGGTACTTTTCACCATTCCCTCACGGTACTAATCCGCTATCGGTCACTGAGAAGTATTCAGGCTTACCGGGTGGTCCCGGCAGATTCACAGCAGATTCCACGGGCCCGCTGCTACTCGGGAACAGTTCCACAGGAGCCGCGATGTTTTCAGTTACGGGGCTCTCACCCACTACGGCAGACCATCCCAGGTCACTTCACCTAACACCACGGTTTATCACTCCCGCCCCGGCCGGCAGACCGAAGACGAAACGTCCCACAACACCGCACACACAACCCCTGCCGGGTATCACATGCATACGGTTTAGCCATCCTCCGCTTTCGCTCGCCACTACTCACGGAATCACAATTGTTTTCTCTTCCTACGGGTACTGAGATGTTTCACTTCCCCGCGTTCCCCCCCATACCCTATGTATTCAGGTATGGGTGACACGACATCACTCGTGCCGGGTTTCCCCATTCGGACATCCTCGGATCAACGCTCGGTTGACAGCTCCCCGAGGCATAACGCAGCCTCCCACGTCCTTCATCGGCTCCCAGTGCCAAGGCATCCACCATGCGCTCTTAAACACTTACAACACAAAAAACCAATTCGAAAAAAGAAATTGCACATCAACACACACACACACCCGCCAACCCCCGAAGAGGCCGACGCACATGTGCGTGCTAGATGCTCGCAACCACTATCCACAAATCAAACACCACACCCCACCACCAAAGATGGAGCAACAACACCCCTCCCACCCCACACAGGGGCCAGGGAACCACGGGCCTGTTGTCTCAAAGCCCAACAGTGTGTTTGGCAGCACCAGACAACCCCCCCAAAGGAAGGTCCCCGTCCTGGATGTTTGCTTGTCGTGCACCAGACCCCCACCCACTACAGGTGAAAAGGGCCATCCAACGAATCGCCTGACAATCAGCTCATCCCACACGATGTGGGGCCGGCCAGGTCTCGTGGTGCTCCTTAGAAAGGAGGTGATCCAGCCGCACCTTCCGGTACGGCTACCTTGTTACGACTTCGTCCCAATCGCCGATCCCACCTTCGACGGCTCCCTCCCACAAGGGGTTAGGCCACCGGCTTCGGGTGTTACCGACTTTCATGACGTGACGGGCGGTGTGTACAAGGCCCGGGAACGTATTCACCGCAGCGTTGCTGATCTGCGATTACTAGCGACTCCGACTTCACGGGGTCGAGTTGCAGACCCCGATCCGAACTGAGACCGGCTTTGAAAGGATTCGCTCCACCTCACGGCATCGCAGCCCTTTGTACCGGCCATTGTAGCATGTGTGAAGCCCTGGACATAAGGGGCATGATGACTTGACGTCATCCCCACCTTCCTCCGAGTTGACCCCGGCAGTCTCTCACGAGTCCCCACCATAACGTGCTGGCAACATGAGACAAGGGTTGCGCTCGTTGCGGGACTTAACCCAACATCTCACGACACGAGCTGACGACAGCCATGCACCACCTGCACACAGGCCACAAGGGAACCGACATCTCTGCCGGCGTCCTGTGCATGTCAAACCCAGGTAAGGTTCTTCGCGTTGCATCGAATTAATCCACATGCTCCGCCGCTTGTGCGGGCCCCCGTCAATTCCTTTGAGTTTTAGCCTTGCGGCCGTACTCCCCAGGCGGGGTACTTAATGCGTTAGCTACGGCACGGATCCCAAGGAAGGAAACCCACACCTAGTACCCACCGTTTACGGCGTGGACTACCAGGGTATCTAATCCTGTTCGCTCCCCACGCTTTCGCTCCTCAGCGTCAGTTACTGCCCAGAGACCCGCCTTCGCCACCGGTGTTCCTCCTGATATCTGCGCATTCCACCGCTACACCAGGAATTCCAGTCTCCCCTGCAGTACTCCAGTCTGCCCGTATCGCCCGCACGCCCACAGTTAAGCTGTGAGTTTTCACGAACAACGCGACAAACCACCTACGAGCTCTTTACGCCCAGTAATTCCGGACAACGCTCGCACCCTACGTATTACCGCGGCTGCTGGCACGTAGTTGGCCGGTGCTTCTTCTATAGGTACCGTCACTTACGCTTCGTCCCTACTGAAAGAGGTTTACAACCCGAAGGCCGTCATCCCTCACGCGGCGTCGCTGCATCAGGCTTGCGCCCATTGTGCAATATTCCCCACTGCTGCCTCCCGTAGGAGTCTGGGCCGTATCTCAGTCCCAGTGTGGCCGGACACCCTCTCAGGCCGGCTACCCGTCGTCGCCTTGGTAGGCCATTACCCCACCAACAAGCTGATAGGCCGCGGGCCCATCCCACACCGCAAAAGCTTTCCACCACACACCATGAAGCATGCGGTCCTATTCGGTATTAGACCCAGTTTCCCAGGCTTATCCCAAAGTGCAGGGCAGATCACCCACGTGTTACTCACCCGTTCGCCACTCGAGTCACTCCGAAGAGCACTTTCCGTTCGACTTGCATGTGTTAAGCACGCCGCCAGCGTTCGTCCTGAGCCAGGATCAAACTCTCCAAACAAAAACCCCTCGCAAAACGAGGCAGAATTCGAATCAGAAAAATCTGACCAGACAAAAAGACACCAAACAAACTGGCATCAAAAAACGACCACACCCCAACACGGGGGTACCAGAGCATGGCCAAAAAACAACAACAAACAAAAACCACCAAACACACTATTGAGTTCTCAAACAACACACCCCGGCAAGCTGCCGGCCGCGCGACTACCCCGCGACCGAAGGGCCGCGACGGAGTAGAGCGGACAGTAGGAACACCCTGTATTCCAGGGTTATTCCCGGGGATATCGTCGCGCTCTCCGGGCTGACCGGGTCGCGACGACTTGGAATAAGTTACAGAGGAGCTAACAGGGAGTCAAATCGCCTGCTAGATCGGCGTTTCGCCGCAGCTCCGAAGCCTCAAACCCGGTGTACCCCAGCGATATTCCGCTTCCCGCGCCGCAGCACCAGCCAGCGCCCGTGGAGGAAATGGGACGGTTGTGCCACCCAGTCCTCGCTGTCGATCTTCTCGTTGTTGACCGACACTCCGCCCTCGGCGATCGTCCGCTTTGCGGCACCCTTGCTCGCCGACAGTCCGGTGGCTACCAAAAGGTCGACGATCCCGTCCGCGCCGCCGGGCTCGAGCTCGGCCACTGAGGTTTCCCGCAGCGCCGCCGCCAGGGTCGGTTCGTCGAGCCGCGACAGCTCGCCTCGGCCGAACAACGCCTGCGACGCGTGCTCGACGGCCTCGGTCGCGGCCTGACCATGCACCAATGTGGTGAGCTCCTGGGCGAGTCGGCGCTGTCCGGCACGCTCGTGCGGCCGTTCCGCGGTGGCCTGCGCAAGCTCGGCGAGCTCTTCTGCCGACAGGAACGTGAACCAGCGCAGATACTTGACCACGTCGGCGTCGGCAGTATTGACGAAGTACTGGTACCAGGCATACGGGCTGGTCATCTCGGGATCCAGCCACAGGCTGCCGCCGCCGGTGGACTTGCCGAATTTCGTCCCGTCCGCCGCGGTGACCAGCGGCACCGTCAGCGCATGGACGCTCGCGCCCAGCGTCTGACGGGCCAGCCGCACGCCGGCGATGATGTTGCCCCACTGATCCGAACCGCCGATCTGCAGCGAGCAGCCGTAGCGCCGGTGCAGTTCGACATAGTCGTTCGCCTGCAGAAGCATGTAGCTGAATTCGGTATAGGAGATGCCGTCGCCCTCGAGGCGGCGCCGGATCGTGTCGCGGTCGAGCATCACGTTGACCGAGAAGTGCTTGCCGACGTCGCGCAGGAAATCGATGGCGCTCAGCTGCGCGGTCCACTCCAGGTTGTTCTCCACGATGGCGCCGCTGGGTGTGTCGTCGAAGTCCACGAACCGCTCCAGCTGGCCGCGGATCCGCTCGGCCCACTGGGCGACGGTGTCGGTGGTGTTCATGGTCCGCTCGCCGGTGTCACGCGGATCACCGATCATGCCGGTGGCGCCGCCGGCCAACACGATCGGCCGATGCCCGGCCCGCTGGAATCGCCGAAGTGTGAGCAACGGCACCAGATTTCCCGCGTGCAGGCTCGGGGCGGTCGGGTCGAATCCGCAATAGACCGTCATCGGTGGCTGCGCGGCCGCCGCAGCGAGCGCGTCGATATCGGTCGACTGCGCGATCAGTTCGCGCCAGCCCAACTCATCGAGAATCGTCGTGCCCATGCGTCGATCTTCCCGCATGGGGTGTACTCAGTCGCTCGCGCCCGGGATTGGCGCGCGGGGACTGCGGCGGTACGCCGATACCTCCGGCCGTCCGGTGAGCCACAATCGCCACGGCCGATCGGCCGCTTGCGACACCCCGACCCGCGGGCCGACGCTCTCCGAACCACCCGGGGCGCCGAGTTGAACCGTCACCGGTGAGGCCGGGTCGAAGACGTCGAGGCCGTTGTCCTCCATCACGATGCCAAGAGCCGAACACAGGTTGCCCGGGCCGCGGGCCAACGCCCTCGGGCGGACCAGCGGGCCGCGGCGGACCTGCGCCATGTCCAACCCCGACTCGATCGCCGCAGCCCGCAACAACACCGCTGCGGCCGTGCCATCTGGACCACACGACACATTCGCGCACACGTGGATGCCGTGGCTTCGATACGTGTAGAGGTGACCGGGCGGGCCGAACATCACCGCGTTGCGCAGGCCCGGACCCCGGTAGGAGTGCGCAGACGCGTCCGGCCACGGCCCGTCCGGCGGACCGCCGTATGCCTCGACCTCGACAATCAGCGCGCTGACGCCCCGGCAGCTGATCACCCCGCCGAGCAGCAGCCGCGCCGCCGAGACGGGGTCGGTGTTCAGCTCATCGGCACCCATCGGAAGAAATTCTGCCCCAGGCATTGACCCGCGCTCCGCCGGGGAGGATTATTCATCACATGATGAGTTCATCGGATGGTGAATTAATGTCCACCGGCCGAGCCGAGCCGGCCATCGATATCGAGAACCTGCGCGTGATCCGCGGCAAAAGGGTCGCGCTGCACGACATCTCGGTGACGATCCCCCGCGGCTCGATCACCGGATTGCTGGGTCCATCGGGCTGTGGCAAGACCACGCTGATGCGCAGCATCGTCGGCACCCAGATCGTTGCGTCGGGCACCGTGACCGTCCTCGGGCATCCGGCCGGCTCCCCCGCCTTGCGGCACCGGGTCGGCTACGTCACTCAGGACCCGACGATCTACAACGACCTGCGGGTGATCGACAACGTCCGCTACTTCGCCGCTCTCTACGGCGCCGCCCCCCAGACCGCCGACCGCGCCGTCGACGACGTCGGGCTGCGGGATCACGCCGGGGCCTATTGCGGCAACCTTTCCGGCGGCCAGCGCACCCGGGTGTCGCTGGCCTGCGCCCTGGTCTGTCAGCCCGACCTGCTGGTGCTCGACGAACCGACCGTCGGCCTGGATCCCGTACTGCGCGTGGACCTGTGGGCTCAATTCGACGAGCTGGCCCGCCGGGGCGCCACCCTGCTGGTATCCAGTCATGTGATGGACGAGGCCGACCACTGCGCCGGCCTGCTGCTCATGCGCGAAGGCCGGCTGCTGGCCCACACCACTCCCACCCGACTGCGAGAGGACACCGGATGCACGTCACTCGAGGAAGCGTTCCTGTCCATCATCAGGCACAGCACCGCGGCGTCAGCAAGCTGAGGCTCCGTCCCTCCCTGGGCGCCTATCTGGCCACCACGGGCCGCATCCTGCGCCAATTGCGCGCTGATCGGCGAAGTGTCGCAATGATTCTCGTGGTGCCCAGCGCAGTGATCACGCTGATGTACTTCATGTTCGACGACGTACCGAAGTTCCCGGGCGCGGTCTCGCCGTTTCAAACCGCATGCCTGATCCTGCTCGGGCTGTTCCCGCTGTTCGTGATGTTCCTGATCACCTCGATCACCATGCAGCGCGAGCGATCGTCGGGCACGTTGGAGCGAATCCTGACCACCCCGCTACGCCGGCTGGATCTACTTGCCGCCTACGGCTCGGCCTTCTCGATCGCGGCCGCCGCGCAAGCGATCCTGGCCTGCATCGTCGCCTTCTGGTTGCTGGGCTTCGACACCAAGGGCAGCCCGGTCTGGGTGTTCGTCATCGCCGTGATCAACGCGGTGCTGGGGGTCGGACTAGGTCTGTTGGCCAGTGCGTTCGCCCGCACCGAGTTTCAGGCTGTGCAGTTCATGCCGGTGTTCATCGTTCCGCAGTTGCTGCTGGCGGGAATCATCGTGCCGCGCAATCAGATGCCGACGTGGCTGGAGTGGATCAGCAACGCGATGCCGGCCAGTTATGCGCTGGAGGCGCTGCAACAAGTCAACGCCCACACCGGCCTGACGAGCATCGCGATCCGGGATATCGTCATCGTTCTCGCCTTCGCTGTGGCGGCGATGGCGCTGGCTGCGGTGACCCTGCGGCGGCGCACCCCGTGACAGCCGAACCCCGACAGTCGAAGCGTCCGGGACGCCCCCGCGGCACCTCCGACACTCGTGAACGGATCCTCGTCAACGCTCGAGAGCTGTTCGCCCGCAACGGTATCGACAAGACATCGATCCGGTCGATCGCTGCGGCCGCCGGCGTCGACTCGGCGCTGGTGCACCACTACTTCGGCACCAAGGAGCAGCTGTTCGCCGCGGCGATCAACATCCCGATCGACCCGATGACGATTCTGGTTCCACTGCGTGACACCCCGGTCGAGGAGCTCGGGCATGTGCTGCCGTCGATCCTGTTGCCACTGTGGGATTCGGAGATGGGCACCGGGCTCATCGCCACGATGCGCTCGCTGCTCGCCGGCTCCGACATCAGCCTGGTCCGCTCGTTCCTGCAAGAGGTCATCACCGGCGAAGTCGCGCCCCGCGTGGACAACCCAGCGGGCAGTGGTCGGCTGCGGGTGCAGTTCGTGGCCTCGCAACTGGTGGGCGTGGTGATGGCGCGCTACATCATCGGGCTGGAGCCGTTCGCGTCGCTACCGCCGCAACAGATCGCCGAGACCATCGCACCCACCCTGCAGCGCTATCTCACCGGAGACCTGCCGCTGTCCTGATCGGTCACCCCAGAATCGGGAAGCGTCGCTGCCGGGACAATCGATTCAGCGCGCGTTGCATGACCCGCCGGACGTGGGTGTCGACCTCGTCTACATCGGGGTTCTCGCCGAAGTCCTTGGGGTCGACCGGGTCCAGAACCTCCATCACGATCTTCGACGGGAGCGGGAAGTTCGGCGGCAGGGTTACCGTCAGCCCGAACGGGAGGCCCACCGTCGCGGGCAGAATGTCCATCCGAATCTTGGTCAGCCCCAACAATTGTGCGAACCGCGTGCCGCGACCGAGGAAGAACTGCGTTTCCTGGGCGCCGATCGAGACCATCGGCACAATCGGCACACCGGTTTCGATGGCGATGCGCGCGTAACCCGTGCGACCGTCGAAGTCGATGGCGTTCTGCCGCGTCGTGGGCCGGTAGGCGTCGTAGTCGCCGCCCGGGAAGACCAGCACGACCGCCCCCGCGTTCAGCGCCGCCCTGGCCGTGTCCGGACTCGCGTGCACCACACCGAGGCGCGGCAGCAGCGGACCCCACGGCGCGATGAAGATCCCGTAGTGAGCCAGCGTGTAGAGCGGCCGGTCGTAACCGAATCTGGCGTAGAACGCCGGACCGAAGATCGGCACATCGGGCGTCAACATTCCGCCGGAGTGGTTGCACACCAACAGCGCACCGCCGGTCGGCGGAACCAACTCGAGACCGCGCACCTCGGCGCGAAAGTACAACCGCAACAACGGCCACATCGGGGCCAGGACTTGTCGGGTGAAAGACGGATCCCACTTGGCGAGTTCGCCGGGAAGCTGCGCGGCGACGACGGTGTCCCCCATGGCGCAACGGTACGCCCGAGAGGCAGCGCGGTCAGGAGTCCGCGGCCGCCATCAGTCGCTCATGCTCCTCGGGCGCGACGTCGACGGCCTCGTCGACCAGCAGCACCGGGATGCCGTCCTCGATGCGGTAGGCCTTGTGCAGGCGCGGGTTGTAGAGCAGTCCGTCGACAAGTATCAGCGGCCCGCGGTCTGCGGGGCACACCAGAATGGTCAGCAGCTTCTCGTCGAGCATGTAGCGGCTACGGGCTCGGCGCCGGCGGAATCGCCGGAGCGTTGTTGCCGCCGATGGTCGCGGCGCCGTCGCTTGGCATCTGACCGGCACCCATCACAGCGTTGTTCTGCTGCCGCTGTTGCGCCTGCTGCAGGAGCTGCATCTGGGCGAACACCTTCTGCTGGTAGCTCAGCGTGTTCTGGAGCGCATCGATCAGCGGCTTTTGATTCGGGCGGTACTGCAGCGCGTTCTGAATCTCGGCGATGTTGGTCTTGGACGGCTTGATGCCCTGCGCGCGCAGCTTCATCACCGACTTGATCAGGTTCGACAGCTGACCCCCGCCGGAGCCCTGGTCGTATTCCTGGTCGATGAAGGCGATCAGCTGATCGGCGCTCTGAAACTGCGGGACGCCGGTATCGGAAGCCGGTGCCGCCGGGGTCGGCGACGGCGCGGTGGCCGGATCGGCCAGCGCCGCCGCCTGCGTGCCGACGCCGACCAGCAGCCCAGCGGTCAGGGCACAGATCGCCGTGCCGCGGACGGCGCGACGCCAGTGACGTGAAACGGTCTGGGTTGTCATGCATTCCTCCGGCGCGTGGGCAGCTGCGACTATCGGCGAGCCTAACAGCGCCGCGCGACCTCGGCAGAGGCTCAGTTCTCGGTCCCGCTCGAGTCATCGGTACCGCGAAGCCGAGCGCGTGCCGAAGCCGTCAAGCGCTTGTACTTCCCCGTATCGGGCTCTAAAAGCCAGGCGTTACGCGTCGCCTTCGGTATCCCCTCCGCCCGCAACGCCGACACGGTCGGGCGGCAGGTGGCGCTGAGCGGGATCTCGGGCACCACGTGGACGAGGTCGGGCGCCAGTCCCACCGGCATCGACGCGAACGCGTCGGTCAGATCCGCCGTGGTGACGGTCATTCCCTGGCGCAGCGTGATCGCGGTGACAGCGACGACGCCGCCGGGCACCTCGACGCCGTAGGTGGCGGCGAGGTCGACGACGGCGATCCGGTTGGCGGCGTCGGTGACCGCCTCCGGGAACACCACACCGCGCTCGGTGCGGATGAGCAGCGGGCGGTTGCCCAACAGCCAGAAATCGCCATCGGCGTCTCGGCGGAACACATACTCCGTGGAGATCCAGGTGTCGCCGGGGGCGAACACCCCGCGCTTGACCGACGCCGTCGGGTCGATGGGGCCCCATGGCCGGGCCAGCAGCACACCGACCTCGTTCGGCTCGGCCACCGCGACGAACCCACGGTCGTCTTCGATGATCAGGTCCTCGTCGGCGTCATAGGCCGCCAGTTCGACCTGCCCACCCCCGGGCAGCGGCCGGCCCTTGCTGCCGATCTTGAGCCCCGCCACGTTGGCCAGCACGGCCTGACCATCGGTGGTGGCGAAGAACTCGACGACGTTGGCCGGGCTGAAGGCGTCGACGGTCCGCTGCCACAGCCCGGGCGGCATGCCCGAGCCGATGAACAGCCGCACCGGATGGTTGCCGCGCATGAAAAGGCCGGAGTCGTCGGCAGTGTCATCCAAGATGGCACGCAGCATCGTCCAGGTGTAGGAGACGACGGTGACGCCGTACTGGCGGATCTCGGCGAGGAAGCGGTCCGGACGCAACCCGCGCGACAACGCGATCCGCGTGCCGCCTACCACCGCGCCGCCGAGGCTGACCAGCAGGCCGGACTGGTGATGCAAGGGCGTCAGGCAGTACACGGTGTCACCACGGCCCAGCGCAGCGGCCGAGGCGGTGCCGAACGCCGACAACGCCCAGCGGTAGTTGGTGATCTGCTTGGGCACCAGCACGCCGCCGACGGTGTTGAACGCGACGAACGCCAGATCGCGGGCGAAGCCCGGATTGGGGCGGTACCAGCCGGGCAGTTCGACGATGTCCGGGTCGATCTTCTCCATGTCGACGACGTCGCTGTCGGCGGCCAGATTCAGGTCCCGGCTCTCGCCGCCGCCCAGAACCAGCACCTTGACCGGCAACTTGCGGGCCGCGTCGAGGTTGCCGGGGTCGGTGACGACCTCGGCGACGCCCCCGATCCGGACCGCTTCGTCGAGGTCGGCGTCGGGCGGCATCAGCACCGCCACCGCGCCGAGGCGGGACAGCGCGGCGATCGCCACCAGCGCCGACGGCCGGGTGTCCATCAGGACGCCGACCCGCACGCCCTGGCGAACGCCGACCGAGATCAAGCCTCGGACCACGTTGTTGATCCGTCGGTTCACTGCTTCGTAGGTATGCACCCGGCCGTCGAACAGCAGGAACTCGCCGTTGGGGGCTTCGCCGGCCTGCTCGTCGATGATCCGGCCCAGCGAGATCCGGGTGTGGTCGTTGATCTGGCCCAGCCGGGTCAGCCGCGGCAGCGTGCGGGCGGTCTCCACCGCCAGCGTGCGCATCGACTTGCGGGTGTTCACCACCGCACCCGCCGCGCCGCGGGCCAGCGACCAGGCGACTTCGGAGGCCTCGGCCATGCTGTGCATCACGCGCGCGGACAGGGCGACCCCGGAGTCGTCGGGCTCGGCATCGCTGTCCAGCATCGGCGCGATATTCGCCGGCCGGGCGTCCTCCCCGGATAGCCAGCGCACCCAGTCAGCCACCGTCGGCCATGTCGACGTCGCCGCCTTGGATCCCACCACCAGTCCGAAGTGGCCGGCCCGAATCATCACCTCGTAGACGTCGGCGCCGGGAGCGGCGCGCTTGATGCCACGCACCGACGCGGGCTGGCCGATGTCGTCGACCTCACCAACGAACGCCAGCACCGGGCAGGTGATATCGGACAGCGTCACCAACTGACCGTTGATCGCGAAACCGCCGGACATCATCCGGTTGTGCGCGATGAACTGCTTGAGCAACTCCGACACCGCGGGACCGGACCAGGCGATCCAGCCCTCGGAGTCCAGGAAGCGCCGCTGCTGCTCGCGTGGGAGCAGCGCGTCGCGGTCGTGCAGCTGGCGCAGGAAATCGATGCGCGCCTTCGCGGTCTTGAGCGGGTCGAGCATCTGAAAGCCGGTGCGGGCCAACCAACCCGGGATGTCGATGCGGTTGAACACGTGATCGGCCATGAAGTCCGCCGCCACCGCGCCGATGTTGGGTGGGATGCCCAACGGCAGCGCGGCCAACGTGTCCACCGGGGCACCGAATGCGACGATGCTCGCGATGTCCTTGGTGCGCCGGTAGGCCGCGGTCTGGTAGCAGAACATGCCGCCTTGGGAGTAGCCGGCAAGGTGGATGCTCTGACCGGTGATGTCCCTGACGGTGTCGATGGCCTCGTTGAGGGCGACGATGTGGTCGGTGAGGTTGCGCTCCATGCCGCCCTCGATCTCGTCGGGCGAGCCGAAGTCGATCACCCACGGGTCGATGCCCGCCTCGTGCAGGATGCCGACGGCGCCGTCCTCGCGGGTGACGTCCCACATGTTGGCCGACATCATCATCGGGTGGACCATCAGCACCGGCGGGCCGGCAGGCTTTTGGCCGGGCCTGCTGTCCGGCGGGAAATAGCGGCGGAGCTTGTACATGGTCTTGTCTTCGACGATCTGGAAGGGTGACGGCACCGCCCCGGTCTCCAGACCGCCCCAGCGCAGTACCTCGAAACCGTTCTGGGCCGTCGCCATCAGCCGTTCCACAGGCCTGGTGACCGCCGACAAGTTCAGATCCACGGCTGCTCCCCTGTCCCACATCGCTGCTGCATAAGGCCCCGACAGCCAGCACATCATGGCATAACGCCGAACCGCTTCCGTTCGCTTTGAGCCCTGACCAGTAGCCTGTTGCCAGTGGCACACCTGCTCGGCGCCGAAGCGCTCCATCTCGAATATCCGACTCAGGTGGTCTTCGAATCCGTGACCGTCGGTGTGAACGACGGTGCCCGTATCGGGATTGTCGGGCGCAACGGCGACGGCAAGTCCAGCCTGATGGCGATGCTGACCGGGCGGCTCTCGCCCGATTCGGGCCGGGTGACCCGGCGCGGCGGGCTGCGCGTCACCGCTCTCGACCAGGCCGACACCATGCCGCCCCAGAGCACCGTCGGTGAACTGCTCGTCGGCGACATCCCCGAGCACGAATGGGCGGGCAACCCCCGCATCCGCGACGTCGTCGCCGGACTGGTGGCCGATCTCGACTGGCAGTCGCCGATGTCCGCGCTGTCCGGCGGGCAGCGTCGGCGGGTGCAGTTGGCAGCGCTGCTGATCGGAGACTGGGACGTTATCGCCCTCGACGAGCCGACCAACCACCTCGACATCGAAGGCATCACCTGGCTGGCCGAGCACCTCAAGTCGCGGTGGCCGCGCAATGCCGGGGGCCTGCTTCTGGTCACTCACGACCGCTGGTTCCTCGACGAGGTCGCCGACACCACGTGGGAGGTGCACGACGGGGTCGTCGAGCCGTTCGACGGCGGATACGCGGCGTATGTGCTCCAGCGCGTCGAACGCGACCGTGTCGCCGCCGCCGCGGAGGCCAAGCGGCAGAACCTGATGCGCAAGGAACTGGCCTGGCTGCGTCGCGGCGCCCCGGCCCGAACGTCCAAGCCGAAATTCCGCATTGACGCGGCCAACCAGCTGATCGAAGACGTGCCGCCGCTTCGCAACGGGGTCGAGTTGGCCAAGCTGGCCACTGCACGGCTGGGCAAGGACGTCATCGACCTGCTCGACGTGTCGGTCGCTTATGACGGTAAACCCGTTCTCCGCGATGTGGAATGGCGCATTGCGCCTGGTGAACGCACCGGCATCGTCGGCGCCAACGGCGCGGGAAAGTCGACGCTGCTGGGGTTGATCGCGGGAACGCTGAACCCCGATTCGGGCCGGGTCAAGCGCGGCAAGACGGTGCGGCTGGCGATGCTCGACCAGCAATCCAGTCAGCTCACCGAGATCGCCGACGACATGGTCCGCGAAGTCGTCGGTCGGCTCAAGACCGATTACCAGGTGGACGGCAAGGACATCACCCCCACACAGTTGTTGGAGCGCTTGGGTTTTCGCCGAGAGCAGCTCTCGTCGCGGGTCGGTGAGCTCTCGGGAGGACAGCGCAGGCGACTGCAGTTGATGCTGACGCTGCTGGAGGAGCCCAACGTCTTGGTGCTCGACGAGCCGACCAACGACGTCGACATCGACATGCTGTCGGCCACCGAGGATCTGCTCGACTCATGGCCGGGCACTCTGATCGTGGTCTCCCACGATCGGTACCTGCTCGAGCGGGTCACCGATCAGCAGTACGCCATCCTCGACGGCCACTTGCGGCATCTGCCGGGCGGGATCGACGAGTACCTGCGCATCAAGGCGCGCCGGGAGTCTGCCGGTGGTGCGTCGACACCAGCGCGACAAGAAGCTGCCGCGCCGGCGCTGTCGGGTGCCGAATTGCGCGGTGTGGAAAAGGAAATCGCATCCCTGGACCGGGCGCTGAGCAAACTGAGCGACCGGGTGAACGCCAAACACGTCGAATTGGCCGAGCATGACCAGTCCGACCATGTCGGCTTGGGCAAGCTGACGCAGCAGCTGCGCGATCTGGAGGCCGAGGTGGCCGAGAAGGAGAACCGCTGGCTGGAGCTGTCCGAGCTGGTCGACTAGCTCAGCGGCGCAGTCGAATTCGCAGCCTCTCGACGCTGTCCCGCACCACACCGAGCTGATTGGCCACCTGGATCGGGGCAGTGCCGCCGCGGGCATCGCGGGAGGACACCGACCCTTCGACGGTCAGCACGTCACGCACCTCGGGGGTCAGCTCACCACTGATCCCGGCCAGTTCGGAATCGGTGAGCTCGTCTAGGCCCACGCCGCGACCCTCGGCGGCACGCACCGCCGCACCGGCCGCTTCGTGCGCCACCCGAACGGCACGCCGCGACGGACCAGCCATTCGGCGACGTCGGTGGCCAGGGTGTAGCCGGCCGGCGCCAGCGCAGCCATCCGGTCGGTGTCGAAGCGCAGGGTCGCGACCAGCCCGGCCATTGCGGGCAGAACGAGTTCCAGCTGCGCAACGGAGTCGAACAACGGCTCCTTGTCCTCCTGCAGGTCGCGGTTGTAGGCCAGCGGCTGCGCCTTGAGTGTGGCCAGCAGCCCGGCGAGGTTGCCGATCAACCGGCCGGCCTTGCCGCGGGCCAGTTCGGCGATGTCCGGATTCTTCTTCTGCGGCATGATGGAGCTGCCGGTCGACCACGAGTCGTGCAATGTCACGTAGCCGAATTCGGTTGTGCTCCAGAGGATGATGTCCTCGGCGAGACGAGACAGGTCGACCCCGATCATCGCCAGCACGAAGGCGGCCTCGGCGGCGAAGTCCCGGGATGCCGTCGCGTCGATCGAATTATCCGCCGCAGCAGCGAATCCCAGCTCCGCGGCGATGGCGTCAGGATTCAGGCCCAGCGAGGACCCCGCGAGGGCACCCGAGCCGTACGGCGAGACCGCGGTGCGGTCGTCGAAGTCGGCGATGCGGTCGACGTCTCTGAGCAACGGGTGTGCGTGCGCCAGCAGGTGGTGCGCCAGCAGCACCGGCTGTGCGGCCTGCAGGTGGGTCTTGCCCGGCATGATCGCAGTGGGATGCGCGGCAGCCTGGGTCGCCAGTGCTCCGACCACTTCGAGCGCACCGTCGGCGATCCGGCGCATCGCGTCCCGCAGCCACATCCGAAAGAGGGTGGCCACCTGATCGTTTCGGGAACGCCCGGCCCGCAGTCGGCCGCCGAGCTCGGGACCCACGCGGTCGATGAGGCCGCGCTCCAGCGCCCCGTGCACGTCCTCGTCGGTGTCCAGCGGGGTGAAGCTGCCGTCGGAGACGTCGTTGCCCAGGCTGTCGAGGCCGGCGAGTAACCCGTCGCGCTGCTCGTCGGTCAGCAGGCCCGCGGCGTGCAGCACCTTGGCGTGCGCCTTCGAGGCCGCGACGTCATAGGGCGCCAGCACCCAGTCGAAGTGGGTGGACTTGCTCAGCGCCGCCAGCGCGGGCGCCGGCCCGTCGGCGAAGCGGCCACCCCACAGCGAGCCCTCGTTGGTGCTCACGTCTGATTGCCTGCCAAGTCCCGGCGCGCGGCGATCTTCGACGACAGTCCGTGCACGTGGACGAAACCCTTGGCCGACGACTGGTCGAACGTGTCGCCCTCGTCGTAGGTCGCGAGATTGAAGTCGTACAGCGATGTCGGGCTGCGCCGGCCGTTGACCGCAATGTGCCCGCCGTGCAACACCATCCGGATCTCACCGGTCACGTGCTGCTGGGTGTCGGCGACGAACGCCTCCAGCGACCGCTTCAGCGGTGAGAACCACAGACCGTCGTACACCAGCTCGCCCCACTTGCGGTCGGTCCCGCGCTTGAACCGGCCGAGCTCGCGCTCCAGGGTCACGTGCTCGAGCTCGGTGTGGGCGGTGATCAGCACCATGGCGCCGGGGGCCTCGTAGATCTCCCGGCTCTTGATGCCGACGAGGCGGTCCTCGACGACGTCGAGGCGACCGACGCCCTGGGCGCCTGCGCGGCGGTTGAGCTCCTCGATGGCCTGCAGGACAGTGACCGAATTACCGTCGATCGAGACCGGCACACCGCGCTCGAAGCCGACGATCACCTCGTCGGGGGTGCTCCAGTTCAGGGTCGGGTCTTCGGTGTAGTCGTAGACGTCCTTGGTCGGCGCGTTCCAGAGGTGTTCCAGGAAGCCGGTTTCCACCGCCCGGCCCCAGACATTCTGGTCGATGGAGAACGGCGAGCGCTTGGTGACGTTGATCGGGATGGCGTTCTCTTCGGCGAAGGCGATCGCTTTCTCCCGGGTCCAGGCGTAGTCGCGGACCGGCGCCAGCACCTCGAGATCCGGGGCGAGCGAGGCAAATCCGACCTCGAAGCGGACCTGGTCGTTGCCCTTGCCGGTGCAGCCGTGCGCGACGATGCCGCCGCGGTGTTCACGCGCCGCGGTCACCAGGTGCTTGACGATCAGCGGCCGGCTCAGCGCGGACACCAGCGGGTAACGGTCCATGTAGAGGGCGTTGGACTGGATGGCCGGCAGGCAGTACTGCTCGGCGAACTCGTCGCGGGCATCGACCACGACCGCTTCGACGGCACCGCAATCCAGGGCGCGCTGGCGGACGACCTCCATATCCTCGCCGCCCTGGCCGAGGTCGATGGCCACGGCCACCACCTCTTTGCCGGTCTCCTTGCCGATCCAGCTGATGGCCACCGAGGTGTCCAGGCCACCGGAATACGCCAAGATGACGCGTTCGGACATGAAGTGCTCCTTAGTCTTTGGTCTAGCGGATTTAGTTCTCTTAGTGGATGGTTTCGAACATGGTGGCCAGTTGCGCGCCGGTCATCGGCTCGCGGGCCACCACCAGGATTGTGTCGTCACCGGCGACGGTACCCACGACGTCGGGCAGCGCGGCCCGGTCGATGGCACTGGCCAGATAGTGCGCCGCACCGGGCGGGGTGCGCAGCACGGCCAGGTTTCCGCTGGCGTCGGTGGACACCAGCAGATCACCGAGGAGACGCGACACCCGCTCGGTGCCGCCGGACACCCCGCGCACCGGGCTGCCGTCCTCGGGCACGACGTAGACGCCGCTGCCGCCGTCGGCGCCGCGCAGCTTGACCGCGCCGAGCTCTTCCAGGTCGCGTGACAAGGTGGCCTGCGTGACCTCAATGCCCTCGTCGCCGAGCAGCGCGGCGAGTTCGCTCTGGCTGTGCACCGACCGCGAGGACAGCAGCGCCACGATCCGGGCCTGCCGCCCGGCTCGCGTGGTGCTGACCTCGCTGGTCACCGCTTCTCCAACAGCCACACCAGCAGCGCTTTCTGCGCGTGCAGCCGATTCTCGGCCTCGTCCCACACCGCGCTGTGTGTGCTGTCGATCACCTCGTCGGTGATTTCGTGGCCGCGGTGGGCCGGAAGACAGTGCAGCACAACCGCTTCGGAGTCGGCCTGGTTGAGCAGTGCGGCGTTGAGCTGGAACGGCCGGAACGGCAGCACCCGGTCCAGTCCGTCGTTCTCCTGACCCATCGACGTCCAAGTGTCGGTGACCAGCACGTCGGCGCCCTTCGCGCCGGCCACTGGATCGGCGGTGAGCGTGACGGTTGCACCGGTCTGCCGGCCGCGGTGTTCGGCGGCGGCGACGAACAGCGGGTGCGGCTCGAATCCCGCCGGCGCGGCGATAGTGACGTGGATACCGGCCGTCACCCCGCCGAGCATCAGAGAGTGCGCCATGTTGTTGGCGCCGTCGCCGAAGTAGGTCATCCGCAGTCCGTTCAGCGAGCCCTTCCGTTCGGCCAGGGTCTGCAGGTCGGCCAGCACCTGGCACGGGTGAAACTCATCGGAGAGCGCGTTGACCACGGGAACCGTTGCCGCCGAGGCCATTGCGTTCAACCGCTGTTGAGCGAACGTGCGCCAGACGATCGCATCGACGTAGCGAGAGAGCACCCGCCCGGTGTCCTCGAGGGTCTCTTCACGGCCCAGCTGGGTGGCGCGGCCGTCGACCACGACCGCGTGTCCGCCGAGCTGGGCGATGCCCACCTCGAAGGAGAACCGGGTGCGGGTGGAGTTCTTGTCGAAGATGACCGCCACCCCGCGCGGGCCCTCCAGCGGCCGCCGGCTCATCGGCTCCTTCTTCAGAGTTGCTGCGAGCTCGAGGATTTCGGCCTGTTCCGCGGGTTGCAGGTCGTCGTCGCGCAGGAAGTGTCGCACTGTGCTCATCGGGCCGCCTCATCCAGGATCGCGGGTAGTACGTTGAGGAAGCTGTCGATCTCCGCTTCGGTGATGATCAGGGGTGGAGCGAGCCGCACCACGTCCGGTGCTGCGGCGTTGACCAGGAAACCGGCCTCGCGGGCGGCGGTTTCGACGACCTTGCCCTGCGGGGCGGTCAGCACCACGCCGCGCAGCAGGCCCCGGCCGCGGACATGGTCGACCAACGGGTGACCCAGCGCCTCGATGCCGTGGCTCAGCGCCTTGCCCAGCACGTCGGCCCGGGTGACCAGATCCTCTTGCGCCAGCACCTTGAGCACCGCCAGTGCGGCCGCGGTGCATACCGGATTGCCGCCGAAGGTGCTGCCGTGCAACCCCGGCGTCAGCAGGTCGGCGGTCGGGCCGATGGCCAGGCAGGCGCCGATCGGCAGTCCCCCACCGAGACCCTTTGCCAACGTGACGATGTCGGGTGTGATGCCGTCGTGCTGGTGGGCATAGAAAGCACCAGTACGCCCGACGCCGGTCTGCACCTCGTCAAGGACCAGCAGGGCGCCGTGGCGGCTGGTGATGTCGCGGGCCGCCACCAGGTAGCCCTCGGGTGGCACCACGACGCCGCCCTCGCCCATGATCGGTTCGAGGAACACCGCGGCGGTCTCCTCGGTGACAGCTTGTTCGAGCGCCGCGACGTCCCCGTAGGGCACGTGCGTGACGTAACCCGGAAGCGGCTCGAACGGTGCCTGCTTGGCGGGCTGCCCGGTCAAAGCCAGCGCGCCCATGGTGCGGCCGTGGAATGCATTCTTAGCGGCGACGAGCTTGGTGCGCCCAGTCAGCCGAGTGATCTTGAAGGCGACCTCGTTGGCCTCGGCGCCGGAGTTGCAAAAGAACGCCCGCGCCGGGGTGCCTAGCTGGTCAACCAGCGCCTCGGCCAAGGCAATTCCCGGCTCGGTGGCATACAGGTTCGACGTGTGGCCCAGCGTGTTCAGCTGAGTGGTGACCGCGTCGATGATCGCCGGATGCCGGTGGCCGAGGATGTTGACCGCGATGCCGCCCAGCAGATCGAGGTAGGTCTTGCCGTTCTCATCGGTCACCACGGCGCCTTCACCGCTGGCCAGTGCCAGGGGCGGGGTTCCGTAGTTGTCCATCATCACGTCGGCCCAACGTTCGAGCAGCGTCATCAGGGAATCACCTTCGTTCCGGTGCCTTCGTCGGTGAACAGCTCGACGAGCACGCAGTGTTCGACGCGGCCGTCGATCACGTGTGCGCTGGGAACCCCGCCCTCGACGGCCCGCAGGCAGGCCTCGATCTTGGGGATCATGCCGCTTTCCAGGTTGGGCAACAGCTTGGTCAAGGCGACGGTATCGATCTGGCTCACCAGGGAGTCGCGGTCGGGCCAGTCGGTGTACAGACCTTCGACGTCGGTGAGCATCAACAGCTTCTCGGCGCCCAGCGCCCTGGCCACTGCGGCAGCGGCGGTATCGGCGTTGATGTTGTGCACCACACCGTCGACGTCGGGCGCGATGGTCGAGATGACCGGGATACGCCCGGCCGCAATGAGATCCAGCACCGCTGCGGTGTTCACGTGTTCGACGTCGCCGACCAGGCCGATGTCGGTGAGGACACCGTCGACGGTCACGCCGCGCCGCACTGCCGTGAACAATTGGGCGTCCTCGCCGGTGATGCCGACGGCGTACGGGCCGTGAGCGTTGATCAGGTTCACCAGTTCGCGACCGACCTGACCGAACAGCACCATCCGCGCGATGTCGAGCACCTCGGGCGTGGTGACCCGGAAGCCGCCCTTGAATTCTCCGGCGATACCAAGCTTTTTGAGCATCGCACTGATTTGCGGGCCGCCACCGTGCACGACGACAGGGTGGACACCGGTGTTGCGCAGGAACACCATGTCGTCGGCGAACGCGGCCTTCAGCCGGTCGTCGGTCATCGCGTTGCCACCGTATTTGACGACGACGATCTTGTCGTTGAGCTGCTTGAGCCAGGGCAGCGCCTCGGCGAGCACCGCGGCCTTGGTGTTCACGGTCGCGGTCATGAGCTGTAGGCCGAATTCTCTTCGACGTAGGCGTGCGAGAGGTCGGTGGTGCGGATGGTCGCCTCTCCGTCGCCGAGCTTGAGGTCCACGGTCACCGCAATGTCCGCACCCGACAGGTCCACGTCGCGGGCACCGGGCGCGCCGGCGCCGTCGATGCACACCGGGAACCCGTTGAACGACACGGTGATCCGCTGCGGATCGATCGCGAACGGGACCATGCCGACCGCGGCCAGCACCCGGCCCCAGTTCGGGTCGGAACCGAACAGCGCAGTCTTGACCAGGCTGTCGCGGGCGACGATACGGGCGGCAGTGACCGCGTCGTCGTCGCCCGGCGCGCCGGTGACGGTGATCGCGATGCGCTTGGTGACCCCTTCGGCGTCGGCCTGCAGTTGTGCGCAGAGGTCGTCGCACACCCGCAGCACGGCCGCGTCCAGATCCTCCTGGCTGGGCGCGATCTCACTGGCGCCGGAGGCCAGCAGGAGCACGGTGTCGTTGGTGGAGCAGCTGCCGTCGACGTCGAGGCGGTCGAAGGTCCTGGCGGTGGCTCGACGCAGCGCGGTGTCCAGGGCGGCGGCGTCGGCCACCGCGTCGGTGGTCAGCACCACCAGCATCGTGGCCAGCGACGGGGCCAACATGCCGGCCCCCTTGGCCATGCCGCCGATGGTCCAGTTCTCCCCCGACTCGATGGAGTGATGCAGCGCAACCTGTTTGGGCACCGTGTCGGTCGTCATGATGGCACGCGCGGCTTCCTCACCGCCGGTCAGCCCGCCGCCGAGTTCGTGGACGATGTCGGTGACACCGGGCAGCACTTTTTCCATCGGCAGCCGGTCGCCGATCAGGCCTGTCGAGCAGATCGCGACCTCGATCGGACCGGTCTCGGTGCCCCAACGCGACAGTGCTGCGGCAACGGCCTCGGCGGTCGCGTGGGTGTCCTGGAAGCCACCAGCGCCGGTACAGGCGTTGGCGCCACCGGAGTTCAACAGCACCGCGCGCAGCCGCCCGCTGGTGAGCACCTGCTGGCTCCACAGCACCGGCGCCGCTTTGACCTGGTTACGGGTGAACACCCCGGCGGCCGCATAGTCGGGGCCTTCGTTGAACACCAACGCCAGGTCGAGCGCGCCGGACGCCTTGATACCGGCGGCAATTCCCGTCGCACGGAATCCAGCCGGCGCCGTAACCCCCTGTGTGCGAACCAGTTTCGTCTCGTTAGTGCCCATTCCCGGGTCGCTCCGCTCCTGCCCTCCGATACGCGTCACGGTGCCACCCCCACGATCGACAGCCCTTCGGTCTCCGGCCAACCGAGCGCCAGGTTCATCGACTGCACCGCCGCGCCGGCCGTGCCCTTGACCAGATTGTCGATGGCGCACACCGCGACCAGGACGCCGGCGTCGGCATCAACGGCCACTGCCAGCTGCGCAGCGTTGCTACCGATCACCGCTCCGGTGCGGGGCAATTGCCCTTCGGGCAGCAGGTGGATGAACGGTTCCGCGTCGTAGGCCTTCTCATAGGCCGCGCGGATCTCCGACACCGGCGCATGAGTACGGGCAGTGCAGGTGGCCAGGATTCCGCGGGAGGTCGGGATCAACACCGGAGTGAAGGAAACGGTGACGTCGCGGTCGGTCACCGCCCGCAGACCCTGGGCGATCTCCGGGGTGTGTCGATGCGCACCGGCGATGTTGTAGGCGCGCGCCGAGCCGATGACCTCCGACCCAAGCAGGTCGACTTTCGCGGCACGACCCGCCCCGGAGGTACCGCTGACCGCCACCACGGTGACCGCCGGTTCGACCAGATCTTCGGCGACAGCAGGCAGCAGGGCCAACAGCGCGGCAGTCGGATAACAACCCGGCACGGCGATCCGGTTGGTACCCCGCAACCGGTCCCGCCCACCCGGCAGTTCCGGCAGCCCGTACGGCCAGCTGCCCGCATACTCCGAGCCGTAGAACCGCTGCCAGGCGTCGGCGTCCGTGAGCCGGAAGTCCGCGCCGCAGTCGACGATGAGCGTGTCCTCGCCGAGCTGCTCAGCCAGGGCAGCCGAGTGGCCGTGTGGCAGGCCCAGGAAGACCACGTCGTGGCCGGCCAGAATGTCGCGCTCGGTGGGCTCGAGCACCCTGTTGGCCAGCGGCAACAGGTGCGGGTGGTGCTCGGACAAGTGGGTGCCCGCACTGGCGGCGGCGGTCAGCGCGCCGATGGTCAGACGGCCGTCCGCGTACGCCGGATGTCCGAGCAACAGACGCAGGATCTCGCCACCGGCATAGCCGCTGGCACCGGCAATCGCCACCGAAGTCATGCCCGAATTCTGCATGGTTATGCACAAGTATGCAAATAGATTCCCGACTGCGTCGCCGAGATCGACGAATTGTTGCGATCCACTCGCACAATCCCTGCCAAATGTCGGTTTGGGCGGAAGAGGAATCAGGTCCTGAGCTCGGCGCCGACCCGCTCGGCGGCCGCGGCCACCGCGGCGTCGCGGGCGGCACTGGCCTCGTCTTCGGTCAGCGTCCGGTCCGGCGCCCGGAACCGCAGCGCCAGCGTCAGCGACTTGCGGTCCGCGCCGATCTGCGGACCGGTGTAGACGTCGAACAGCGACACATCCTCGAGCAGCTCCCCGGCGCCGGCGCGCACGGCGTCGATGACCGCCTGGGCAGCGACATCACCGGCGACCACGAGGCTGACATCCTGGAACACCGCCGGGAACGGCGACACCCGCGGGGCGGGCAACGTCTCGGTGATCGGCACGGCGTCCAGATCCAGCTCGAGAGCGCAGGTGCCCTTCGGCAGCCCGGAACGCTCGATGACCGCGGGGTGCAGCTGTCCGGCGTGCCCGACCACCCGCCCGTCAACCAGAACCTCCGCGCACCGGCCGGGATGCCACGGCAGGTACTGCGCCGCCCGCAGTGTCACACTGACACCGCAGGCGCGGGCGATGGTCCGCACGGCCTCGAAGGCGTCGGCGGCCTCCACCGCACGCCCGGGCCCCCAGGGCCCGCGCGGCTCGCGCAACCCGGTCAGCACCGCACCAACGTGAACCGGCTGGCTGGGCAGCGAGGCATCCAGCGCCGCGATCTCATCCTCACTCGGCCGGCGATGAGTCGGGATCAGCTCGACACCCGCGGTCTGATCGGTGGGGTACACCACCTGCGCGATGGAAAACAGGGCGACGTCTCCGAAGCCACGGGATACATTGCGGGACAACGCTTCCAGCAGCGCGGGCAGCAGGGTGGTGGCCAGGTGGGGCCGGTCTGCCTCCAGCGGGTTGAGCACCGTCGTGGTGACCCGCCGCGGATCACGGTCGGGCAGGCCCCACTGGTCGAAGATGCCGGCAGGCAGGAACGGGGTGGGCAGCACCTCGACGTAGCCCGACAAGCCCAACGACTTGCCGACCGCGCGGCGCCGCTTCTGTGCCGCGGTCAGGCCGCGACCCGACGGAGCGGTCGGCAGCACCGACGGGATCTTGTCGAGGCCTTCCAGCCGCAGCACCTCTTCGACCAGGTCGGCGGGCTGCACCAGGTCGGGCCGCCAACTCGGCGGAGTCACGACCAGAATCGCCGGGTCGTCACCGTCCTCGACCACCTCGGCGCCGATCTGGGTCAGCCGCTTGACGGTGGCACCGCCGTCGTACTCCACCCCGGCCAGTTGATCGGGTAGATCGAACCGCATCCGCACCGGCGGCGGTGACCAGTCGTCACGCGGCGGGTCACCGCGCCAGTCGGTGAGCGTGGGTTCGACGGTGCCGCCGGCGATCGAGCCCAGCAGCCGGGCGCACCGGTCCACTGCGGCCACCGAGATGGCGGGGTCGACGGAGCGTTCGTAGCGCCGGCCGGCCTCGCTGACCAGGTGCAGGCGGCGAATCGTGCGCGATACCGCGGCAGGATCCCACACCGCAGCCTCCAGCAGAATGTCGGTGGAGTCGTCGTCGATCTCGGTCGTGCCGGCACCCATGACGCCACCGATCGCCGCGGTCGCCACGTCGTCGACGATCAGCACATCGGCGGGGTCGAGCTTGCGTTCGATGCCGTCGAGGGTGACGACGGTCTCCCCGGGCTTCGCGAAGCGGACGACGAACTCACCGTTGATCCGGCTGCGGTCGTGCGCGTGCATCGGGTGCCCGAGTTCGAGCATCACGTAGTTGGTGACGTCGACGGCCGGCGAAATCGGCCGGATACCCGAGAGCATCAGCCGGCGGCGAAGCCACCACGGCGACAACGCGTTCGGATTGATGCCGGTGACCGGTCGCAACGCGAAACGGCTGACGCCGGTGCCGGATTCGACGGTGACCGGCAGTGCCACCCCGTCGGCGGGCAGCGGCGGGACGTCCGCGGGGTCGGCGTAGTCCAGGTCATAGGCACACGCGATCTCACGGGCGATACCGCGAACCGACATGCCGTAGCCACGGTCCGGGGTGACCGCAAGGTCGAAGATCACGTCGTCGAGACCGAGGATGGCGATACCGTCGGCGCCGGGTTCGGCGGTGTCCGGGGGCAGCACCAGGATCCCGGAATGATCTGTGCCCAAGCCCAATTCGGCCGTCGAGCAGATCATTCCGTCGGAGAGCCGGCCGTAGGTCTTACGGCTGGCGATGTGGAAGTCACCGGGAAGCGTGGTGCCCGGCAGCGCCACCACGACGAGGTCGCCAACCGCGAAGTTGCTTGCGCCGCAGACGATATCGCGGTCATCGTCCTCACCCACGTCGACTTTGCACGCCCGGATCGGCTTCTTGAACTCGGTGAGCTCCTCGATTGCGGTGACTCGACCGACAGTAAGCGGGCCGTTGACCGGCCCCAGAGTGATGATGTCCTCGACCTCGTGGCCGACGCGGATCAGCGCCTGCTCCAGGTCGTGGGGCGTGACATCCCAGTCGGGTGCGCCGCGCTGCACGACCTCGCGTAGCCAGCTGTAGGGAAGCCGCATCAGACGCCGACCCCGAACGGCAGCGAGAACCGGACATCGCCTTCGACCATGTCACGCATGTCAGGGATGCCGTTGCGAAATTGCAGGGTGCGCTCCAGCCCCATCCCGAATGCGAAGCCGGAGTAGACCTCGGGGTCGATTCCGGCGGCGCGCAACACGTTCGGATTGACCATGCCGCAGCCACCCCACTCGACCCAGCCGGGGCCACCTTTCTTGTTGGGGAACCAGATGTCCACCTCGGCGGACGGTTCGGTGAACGGGAAGAAGTGCGGCCGCATCCGGGTGCGGGCGCCCTCGCCGAACTCCGAGCGGGCGAACGCGTCGAGCGTGCCGCGCAGGTGAGCCATCGTCAGCCCGCGGTCCACCGCGAGGCCCTCGACCTGATGGAAGACCGGGGTGTGGGTGGAGTCGAGTTCGTCGGTGCGGAAGGTGCGCCCGATCGAGACGATGTAGACCGGCAGCTCGCGATCGAGCAGGGTGCGCACCTGCACCGGGGAGGTGTGCGTGCGCAGCAGCTGGCGCGATCCCTCCGGGGCGATGTGGAAGGTGTCGGACTCGCTGCGGGCCGGATGGTCGGGCGGAAAGTTCAGCGCGTCGAAGTTGAACTGCTCGGTCTCGACCTCCGGGCCTTCGGCCAGCTCCCAGCCCATCGCGATGAAGGTGTCGGCGATGTGCTCGGCCAGGATCGTGATCGGATGCCGCGCCCCGACGGGCTGCCGCGTCGAGGGCAGCGTGACGTCGATGGCCTCGGCGACCAGGACCGCCGCGTCGCGCTCGGCGCGCAGCACCGCCAGTCGCTCGTCGTAGCTGCGCTGCACGTCGCCCCGGGCGACGTTGACCAGCTTGCCGGCCTCGGCGCGGTCGGTTTTGGGCAGCGTGGCCAGTGCCTGGCGGGCCAGGGCGAGCGGCGCGCGGTCCCCGAGGTGATCAGTCTTGGCGCGGGCCAGCGCATCCAGGTCGGCCGCCTGCTCGAAGGCATGCCGGGCCGCGCTGACCGCCTCGGTCAGCGATTCCTGCGACAGGTCAACGGGTTGGGAACCCACGCGGCAAGACGCTCCTTTTGGCAGCTGGGGTTGGCTCCGCCACGGATGTGACGCAAGTGCCGATCATAGGTGATGCCACAATGACGCCTCGCAGGCATTTCACCCCAAGGAATCCCGATGCTCCGAGCTCTCGCCGTTGCGGCCGTATGGGTGGTCGCGCTGGCCGTCGCGGGACTGGCGTTCGTATTCGACCCGTGGTGGTGGCTGCTCGCGGCACCGGTGGCGGCAGCCGCGGCGCTGGGAACGTGGGACCTACTGCAGACCCGGCACACCCTGCTGCGGTCCTACCCGGTCATCGCACACGCGCGGTGGCTGGCCGAGGCGCTACGTCCGGAGATCCGGCAGTACTTCATCGAATCGAACACCGAGGCCAGCCCGTTCGACCGGGAGACCCGCGACATGGTCTACGAGCGGGCCAAGGCCACCAAGAGCGACGAACCGTTCGGCACCGAGCGTGACGTGAACGCGCTGGGCTACGAATTCCTGCGCCATTCGCTGCGCGCCCGGCTGGCCACCGACCTCGCGCCCAGGGTGCGGCTCGGCGGCCCCGACTGCTCCGCGCCGTACGACATTGCGTTGTTCAACGTCTCGGCGATGAGCTTCGGCGCGCTGTCGGGCAATGCGATCGAGGCACTCAACGGCGGCGCGGCCCGCGGCGGATTCGCCCACGACACCGGCGAGGGCGGGATCAGCCCCTACCACCTCAAGCACGGCGGCGACCTGATCTGGGAGATCGGCTCGGGATATTTCGGGTGCCGCGACGCGGGCGGGCACTTCGATGCGGGACTGTTCGAGGAGAAGGCCGCCTGGCCCACGGTCAAGGCCATCTCCATCAAGCTGTCCCAGGGCGCCAAGCCCGGCCTCGGCGGCGTACTGCCTGGCGCCAAGGTGAGCGCCGAGATCGCCGCGACTCGCGGTGTGCCGATCGGGCAGACGGTGGTGTCCCCGCCGTCCCACACCGCATTCCACACCCCGTTGGAGATGATGCATTTCATCGCGACGCTGCGCAGCCTGTCCGGCGGCAAGCCGATCGGGTTCAAGCTGTGCATCGGGGCGCGCACCGAGTTCTTGTCGATCTGCAAAGCCATGCTGCACACCGGCATCACGCCGGACTTCATCATCGTCGACGGCTCCGAGGGCGGAACCGGTGCGGCGCCACAGGAATTCGAAGACCACGTCGGCATGCCGCTGACCGAGGGCCTGATGCTGGTGCACAACGCGCTCGTCGGTAGCGGGCTGCGAAGGTCTATCAAGATCGGGGCGTCGGGCAAAGTGGCCAGCGGCGTCGATATTGTCAGCCGCATCTGCCAGGGCGCGGACTTCACGATGTCCGCGCGGGCAATGATGTTCGCGGTCGGCTGTATTCAGGCGATGAAGTGCAATACCAACAAGTGCCCGACCGGGGTGGCCACCCAGGACAGAGCTCGCGCCCGGGCGCTCTACGTTCCCGACAAGACCGAGCGGGTGGTCAACTTCCAACGGGCCACCGTGGCCAGCGCTGCCCAGATCGTTGCCTCGATGGGGCTAAACGGATTCGGCGATCTCGAGCCGTCGATGCTCAACCGCCGCATCGAGGGGCAGCGCACGCGCACCTACGCTGAGATCTACGACTGGCTGATGCCCGGGGAGCTTCTCGACGACCCGCCGGAGTCGTGGCGCTCGGACTGGATCGAAGCGTCCGCGGAGGAGTTCCGGTGAGCGGTGCCTGCCACCTTGCTTCATCCAATCCTCAAGCCGCGGAGTAATTTTCCCACCGACGACGGACCTCGTCGCGGAGATCAGCAGGCCCTGACATCGGACACCGCCCAGTCCACACATCTCACCTGGCCAAACACCGCTTGGTGCCTGGCTCGGTCCAGTACGATATCGATAAAGACCTGGGGGTCCTCATGTTTCATGTTCCGTTGACCGTCGCGGCAGTCGCCGTGTTGTCGGTATCGCTGGCACCGGTCGCCGCCGCCGACACCCTCGGGGCACAGTGCACCGACTGGATGAAGATTTCGGCCGATTCCACCACCGGCGCGAAGATGTTCTGCGCCGCGCCGCCAGGGACGGGCGAGGACGCCCTGACGTGGACTGCGTGGTCACAGGGGGCTTGGAGCGATGCTCCGCCCGTCGGTCCGGTCGGCAGCCCATGCTCGGGTCCGAACTACGCGTTCGGGCTATCTAGCGACGACTACGTCGTATGGTGCTACGCGGGTGGAAAGGTGCTGCTGCCGGGCGGTGACGGGTATGTCCCCGCCGCGTCATCATCGGTCTGGAGCCTGTACTCGCCGTGATGACACCGCGTCCGCACGGTCGCTAAGCCGGTCCGCCGTACTGCCACACGAGACTGTGGCTTCCGGTCATGGTCGGATTGCACCACATCGTCCGACCAGTGTCGTCCTGGCTGGTGGCGTGAAACTCCACGCACGGGTCACCGGGCGATGGCGCCTGGGCATTGGCGGAACCGCCCGCCACGACGAGAACGATCGGCATAACAGCCGTAACCAGGGTGACCCTGACGAACCAGAGTGTCTGCATAACCGACACCTCCTTGCGGTCTATCCGAAATCTTCAGCGCCCAGCTGTCACGGTAATCCGCGAACGACCGCCGAGCGCGAAGAACGTGCGAACCTGTGCGGGTAGCCCCCGCGACCCTGTCGACTATAGAAACCCGTCGAAGTGGGAAATGTGCCCTTCCGGGCGGCACGCTGACCGATACGTTGAAGGTCGCCGATGTGGTCGACGGAATCGATCTTTTGAATAGGTTCCGGTTGTATGTCGTGCAACCCCAGCGCGTCGAGGCCGACGCGGGTCAGTTCGGCGTTGTAGCGGACATAGGTGAACAACCGCGCGCCCGGTAGCGCATCCCCGTCAGCCATAAGATCACCAACCTCTTGATCCAACACCGAACCGTAACGGCAGCGCCCGAACACCCGGCAGAGCAGATCTTGTTGATGCAGGGCTGCCGACATCAGGGCTGCCGGCACTGAGGTCGCGTTGAACAGCAGATTCATGTCGTCGGGACGAAGGCTGTCGACAGCCTTGGGAGCTGTGCCGGTGCCGACCGACACCAACATCAACCGGTCCTCCCCGGTGGGCCAGCCCAGTCGGTAGACACCGAGGGTAGCCATCAGAAAAAGGTGAAAGGCCGGATTGTTGTACATGGTCAAACCACCATCGACGAAGACGAAATCGCTTGAGCCGACGCGGATTCTCTCGGGCGGGAAGTAGACCGGTGCCGCGGTGCTCGCCCGTACCAGCTGCCACAACGGCAGGCGCAGATTGCTGTTCTCAGCATCCGCATTGAACATTCCGCCCGGGTTGTTACTCAGCGGCCATGGTGAATCCGTTGTGGCGTTACGCAAAACCATCATCAACAACGTGTCCAGACGCTCATCGCCAAAGGTGATGTCGCCGAACGTCTCCTGTAGCAGCTCCTGCAGGCGTTCGCTGCTGTAACGCTGCTTGTACCACTGGGTGATGAATGCACGGTCAAACATCGGTTTGGCGTGGGTGCTGTAAAACTGACGAAGCTGCGCCACTGACATGCGACATGACAAACCTGCGGCGATGATCGCACCCGTGCTGGTTCCGGCGATGTAGTCGAAGTAATCGGCAAGGACGAAGTTGTGATCCCGAGATAGCCCCTCGCGCAGTTGCGCTTCGATCTCCGCGAGTATTTCCAGTGCGAGGACACCGCGAATGCCGCCACCGTCGATGGCGAGCATCTTTTTGGGGCCGTCCGCCCGCAGCCGATCACGGTAGCTCACCAGCCCGCCGTCCAGATCACAGCCTTCATGCCGTCAGCGGTTCGCGGCGTCGGGCGGTGTCGGAAGTCCGGGGCAGACCGGAATGTAGCCTATGGCAGATGAGACCCAGTCGTTCCATTCCCGATGGCTCATGTTCTGAGTGATCTTACGGCACAACAGTTCTGGCCAGATTGCCTGATCCGGAGTCGGCCATTCCAGTACGGTACCGTCGGAGCTGCCGGAGATGACACGCTGCCCATCGGGGCTGAACCCGACACTGGTTACCCCCTTGGTGTGGCCGTTGAGCGGTGCGCCGATCGCGTGGGGCGTGTCCGCCTCCCACAGTCGAAGTGTTTTGTCAGCGCTGCCCGAGATGATGCGGTGTCCGTCGGGGCTGAATGCCACCGCGGAGACCAGGTCGGTGTGGCCGGTCATCGGAAGTCCGATGGGTCCGCCGGTGTCGGCATCCCACAATCGCAAGGTTTGATCCCAGCTGCCCGAGACGATGCGGTGTCCGTCCGGGCTGAACCCGACAGCCGACACAACGTCGCTGTGGCCCGTCATCGGTTCCCCGATGGGTTTGCTGGTGTCGACGTCCCATTCGCGTACGGTCTTGTCGAAGCCGCCGGAGACTACGCGGTGCCCGTCCGGACTGAATGCCACGCTCCACACCAACTCGGCGTTGCCGGTCAAAGGTTGCCCAATCGGCTTTCCGGTGTCGGCGTTCCACACCCGCAGCGCGTTGTCCTCGACGCTCGCGGTCACGATACGGTGCCCGTCCGGGCTGAATGACGCCTTGATGACAATCGCATCCGGCGGGGTCATCGGCTTTCCAACGGGCTCGCCGCTATCTGAGTCCCACACTTGCAATGTGCCGATTTTGTCGACTGCGAGGACCCTGCGACCATCGGGGCTGAACGCCACCTTGGTGACCCCCACGGTCTGGCCCGGGAGCGGGGGGCCGATGGGCTGGCCGGTGGCTGCGTCTCGCATCTGCACCGTGTCGCCGGTCGCGGCGACGATACGACGTCCGTCGGGACTGAAGCCCACGCTCGATATCGGGCCCGCGCCAGTCACCAGCGCGGCGGTGGTGGAGTCCCACAGCCGCAAGGTTCGGTCGCCGCCGCCGGAGAAGATCCGCCGTCCGTCGGGGCTGAAGGTAACCGCTTGGACGTAAGCCGTGTGGCCAGTGAGCGGGGCGCCGATGCGCTGGCCGGTGTCGACATCCCATACGGTGACCGTGTGGTCAGCGCCGCCCGAAACGAGCCGGCGGCCGTCAGGGCTGAAGGCCACACCATTCCCCGAGCCGCTCATCGGCGACCCGACGGGCCGACCGGTGCCGGCATCCCATAACTGCAGGATGTCGTTTCGGGAGCTGGCCGATGCGATGCGGCGACCGTCGGGACTGAACGCCACGCTGGACACCTCGTCTCCGCAGTCGATCGGCACGCCAAGGGGTTGGCCGGTGTGGGTGTCCCACAGCCGCAGTGTGTGATCGGAACTGCCCGAAACGATGCGCTGCCCATCGGGACCGAACGCGACGCCGTTCACGGCACCGGTATGGCCGGTCATCGGCGGCCCCACGGGCTGGCCGGTGTCGGCGTCCCAGAGCCGCAGGGTCTGATCGGAACTGCCCGAGACGATTCGGCGCCCATCGGGACTGAACGCCACGCCGTTCACGGCACCGGTATGGCCGGTCATCGGCGGCCCCACGGGCTGGCCGGTGTCGGCGTCCCAGAGCCGCAGCGTGTAATCCCAGCTGCCCGAAACGATGCGACGCCCATCGGGACTGAACGCCACGCTGGTCACCGCGTCGGCGTGGCCGGTCATCGGCGGCCCCACCGGCTGGCCGGTGTCGGCGTCCCACCGCCGCAATGTCTTGTCGTTGCTCGCCGAAGCCATTCGCCGTCCGTCGGGGCTGAAAGCCACACTGTTCACAACGTCGCCGGTAGGGATGATCTTGAGTGTTTTCCGCAACCCGACCACGCCGGCAAACAGCGCGCCGGTGTCGGCAGCTGTCGGCGCGATTCGCGGCGCGGCGAGGATCTGCTGAAGCGCCCTCGCATCACCTCCGCCCTGAATGCCGGCCAGCATGGATTGCCCCTCGGAGGTCAGTTTGAGAGCGACCGCTTCGCGCGTGCGGGCGTCGGCCTGATACCGGGCCGTAGTTGCCTGGACGATCCCGACGACGGCAACGGCAGCACCGACAATGGCGATGATTGCTATCACGGCGGTCGCGGCGAGGACTCGGCGCAGTATGCGTGAGCGTTTCCGCAACACCACCGCGTGTGACTGCGCCTGCTCCTTCGCAGCGGTCTCGGCGGCCGCGAGTTTCTCCGCGGCATCGCGCCGGTCCTTCTCGGCCTGCAATTCGGCTTCCTGCTGACGCTTCTCGGCTTCGACCCGCGATTCCTCTCGCGCACGGGAGGCGCGCAGGAAGTCGCGGCAGGGTTGCACGCGATCTCGGAATCCAGGTGCGGCCGCCAAGATTTCGGCGTCCGCGAGCCGCGTACCTTGCAGCAGCCAGGCGTCGTCGCGTTGATTTCTCTCCCACGCAAGAGCACCACGCTCGATCGAGTCGGCATTCTTGAGATCCTCGCGTTGCTCAGCCAGCCATCGGGCCAACTCGTCCCACTGACGCAACAGGCTTTCCAACGCGACCTCGACGACCACCTCGCCGTCACGGGTGTCTTTGACCAGTAGCCGTTTGGCAACGAGCTTCTCGAGCAGCGGACGACTCTGCTCGGGCAGCTCGGTCCAGCGGGTGACCCGCCGCATCGGCTGGTCATTGTCGGGATTGATCGTGGCCAGCCACGGAATGAATGCCGCACGCAACTGTTGCAGCTGCAGTGCCCGCTGCTCGGCGCACTGACTCAACAAACTGTCAATTTCGGTGCGCACCACGGATTGGATGCCACCCATCGAAAGATATTCCGGCAGCGACAATGTGCCGTCGCTTCCGTAGTCTTCGTAGAGCCGGGCCAGCGTCAATGCCAGCAGCGGCAGCGTATCCGCACCCTCGGTGCAGTCGTCGAGCAATCGGTTGACCAGTTCGGGTTCTATCTGGACAGGTCGACCACCTTCGGTGGCGCGGACGGCTGGACCGGTGACTACGTCTTTGAACTGCGTACGCGGCATCGGTTTGAGTTCGTCAAACAACACGGTGCCCACCCCAGCCAGCTGCGGAGCAGTCTGCAACGCCTGGTAACGATCGGTCCGGATAGTGACGGCCAGTACCAGACCCAGCCGGTCCGACTGACCGTCGCCGCACGCAGCCAGGCCCGCAATCAGCTCCAGGAACGCCGCCGCCTCCCTGCCGGCATCGGCGCCGAACAGTTCCTCGGCTTGATCCAAGGGCAGCACAAGCGTCGGCAGCGGCATCTCGCCGGCCTCGGTCAACAACCGGGCGCTCGCCGCACGTTGTATCTCGAGGAGCCACTGCGCCAGCTGGGCCACCGAACCGCCCAAGCACGCCTGTTTGATCTCACCGAGCCCCGGTGCGCCCAAACCCAATCGGGTACGAGTGGCGTGAATGGCTCGGGCCAACCCGGTGTCCCCGGTGAGAGCGCTGCGTTGTGGTCGCACGATGTCAAGAACCATGAACTCACGGTCGTCGCGGCGCAGTCGCGGCAACAAACCCGCACGCAGGAACGACGACTTCCCGGTTCCTGATGGGCCGAGTACGACGAAGAGCGTCTCTAATCCGGATCTGCGCATCCCGCGCAGCGCATCCAGCCCTCGCAGGATCTGAGCGTCGCGGCCGAAGAATACCGCCGCGTCGACTTCTTCCAGCGGTTCCCATCCCCGATACGGTGCGCGCTCAGGATCATTGGGGGGCGGCCAGACGAATGACTCCGCGCCGATCCCGGCGCCGACGATGCCCTCCCGCAGCCGGTACAGGCCCTCGGACAAGAACTCGACCGGTGCAGCGTCATCACCAATGTCGATCAGGGTGGTCGGGCCGGGACCGATAAGGTCGATCTGCTGCCACTCCCGCGTGGGGTCATCACCGGTCAGCGCACCAATCCGAGCGGAAAAGACTTTCTTGTTCAAGTATTCGGCGAACCGATACTCCGTCTTGCACTCCGGGGAGGCCTCCCAGTCGGCTGACACAAGGCATATCACCGCCTCGCAGCGGGTGCTGGCCTGCCGCAACGCGTCCTTCCACCGCACGCCCGATCGAATCCCGCTGTCACGATCAAGGTCCAGGAAGATTTCGTTGGCCAACGGCGGCTCCTGACCGATCAGCCACTGCCGCAACGCGATCGCCTGCCGATTGTCCCGGCTGGAGTGACTCAGGAAGATCCGCGACATGCGATCACCGGGTCCTGTGCCCTACCAACATCTGCCACCCCGCGCCGCCAGCAGCCCTGGATCGGGTCAAAGAACCACACCCGTAGCAGAAAGCGTAGATCTGTCGGCCTCGCCCTCGGGGGCAAAATCGGGAATCCGCGGTCACGGCGGCAGTGGTCCCTCGTAGCGTTGCCGGAACTGAACGTCCGGAATCGGCCACAGCTCGCCGTTGCCACCTGTCACGATCCAATCGCCATCGGCAGCCGTCGCGGGCCCCTCGAGGGTCTCGATGGTCTCCCCGGCACGGGCAGGTCGAGCAGTAACGAAACCCGTTCTCCGCCAACGATTTCCGTCGACATATTCGTGGGTCGCGCGGAATATGTCGTCGTTGACCGACCAGGCGTTGCCTGCGCCATCCTGAACAGCCCAGTCACCGGCATCGCCGTTCATGATGTTGCCCGAGCTCGACGTCCAGGTCCATGCGTCGGTTTGTTGGGTGGCGGTGACGATGCCCGTCCGTCGATACCGCTGCCATAGCGGACGCGAGCGGTAACCCAGCTTCGCCAGTTCCACCAGGGTGTTGGCCAGGCTCCGGAGCGCAGTCTTCTTGAAGTGGGGGTTGTGTTCGGCGGCGTCCCAATCCAGTAGCTTGTCGTGGACTTTGTGCTCATCGTCGCGCACCGGCCCATAGCGCCACCCGTCGGCGCGGTAGAAGCGACACCAGTCAACATGCTCGGCGCGAGCCATCGCGACGGCGGTGCTGGCATCAAAGCCGAGCAAGCGCAGGGATTCGAGTGGCTCGGCCTGCCGGTACACCTCGGAGTCCAGAGGCGGCGCCCACTGGCCGGTGGCGGTGCTCCAGGTGTGGCCGCCAATCGATTCGACGATCCAGAGAATGTTGCGCACCTGGCGCCGGTTCGACTCGCGATAGAACTCGGCGAGTTGCGCCCACGGTTGGGTCGCGGGTGTTCGGTGGCCGTTCTCGGCGGCGAAGTCATCTGCGAAACGTTCGTGGATGAGCCTCGCGGCCCGCTCCCAGGCATCGTGGGCCATACCGGCCGGCAGATTCATCCCGAGGCCGAATGTGCGCAACCGACCCACGATCGGAGCCCGGTCGTCCTGGACCGTTGAGTATGGATCCCACGCGAAGATCAGCAACTCGGGAAAGCGTGCGGCCAGTCGGGTGCCTGTCATGGCGTCTGCCGCTGCCACGGTGTCGTCCACCACGATCACCGCGTGAGAACGCGGATCAGCATGGCTCTCGTTTATCAATTCGGCCACAACCCGCACTGACGGCCTCCTCGGCACCGCCTCGATGGCACAGGGGATCGACGCAAGACCGAGCTGATCTTGATGGAATTCGTGGTCCTGCAAGTAATCATCGGCGTTGTCCCCGACCAGGACCAGCGCCGGCAAGGCGGCATCCGTTGGGTCGGCGCGGTATGTGCGCTCCCGTTGACGTTGCGCCATATCGGCGCATAGTGCCAGGGTCAGCGGGGAGGTGCCGCAGACCACGACACGGGTCACCGTCGTATCCGCGGTGACGTTCTCGAGTAGCCGGCGCGCCGTTACGTCATACTTGCCCACTGCATCCGCCGCCCACCGGCTGTCCGATCCTCCGAACTGCTGGGCGCGCCAGGCCTCGGCCTGCCAAGGGTCATCGATCCGCACTATCAAAGGCACCCGGCGCTTTACGTTGACCGCTGGGATACAGCGATTGATCACGTCAAGGCACGACAGGTTCGCCATCGGGTCTGACGAGAGCAAATACAGTCGGTCCAGCTTGCGCCACAGTGACAACGCTTCCAACGTCTCCGGACGAGCGAAATCGACAACGACCACACGCGCACCCTGATGGCGAGCTTCCTGGACGGCGGGAAGATCAGGGCTCGCGGTGATCACCACGAGCCGGCTGTTCCTCTCCAGTGTGTTTCGCACCGCGCTGACCATCGAACGCGCATCGTCGTCAACGCCCACAACCACACTCATCGACCGGTCCATACGAATTCGAATCCGGTCGGCCTGGGACCGTAACAGGGCGATCACCACACCGCCGATGCCCACCGTGATCGCCGCGAGAGCAGACAACCGGGCGATCTCCAAGGCGATCGGAGTCGGTGCCGGGCACGTGTCGCCGCCGATCGACTGATCACCGACACCGCCCTTGAGCAGGCCGACGGTCCACATCAGCGGTGTGTAGAAATATGGATTCGCCCCCCCGTGGCAATTCCAGTAGGAGCTCAATCCCAACACGAAGTTCGCCACGGTCAAGCCCACGACAATTCGCAGAGTGACGTTTACGCCCTGCCCCTGTCGGCCGCCGACGACGTCGAGTGCACAAGCCACGGTGACTATCGCCACGACGATCGTGATCGCCAGCGACGACCCGGGCTCGCCGAGCCATCGCACAGCAACCGGCATGTGCTGATTGAGTCCGGGCCGCAAAGCTAACGCCGCAAGGTAGCAAACGACCAGAGCGACCAATACAAGCGATACCGCTCGAAGAGCCTTGAGGACGCTGCGCTTGCCTGGCCCCACCGCCGGACCCCATTTCACGTCGACGCACCGCATGTGGTTTCCCGAAGTGATTTCATCAGTTATGCGGTCGTTGCGCCGGAGGTTCGTTGGCGCCCGCTCGAAGCCGCTCACACGGCAACTGACGACCGCACTGCTCTGCGAGGTGCCTGACTGACGTCAGCGCGGCGGGGGCCGACAGTGTCGGCCTCAACGGGTTCGGCCCGGTTTAGGTGGCGGCCACCCGCGCCGTTACGCAGGTCGAAGTCCTGCGCACCGAGCGCCGGCGCGCGAGGTAGGCGGCTGTCAGCGCGCCCAGCACACCGAGCGTCGATGTCGTCAGGATCGACAGTCCGGTGTTGGCCATGATCAGGTAGCCGAACGCCGCCGCGACGGCGAGCAGCGCGTACCGCGCGGTGGTCCAGTGCGCGGGATGGCCGAATCGGGTGCCGACCACCATGCCGAGCACCAGTGCGACACCATGGCCGACGTTGGTGAAGTCGCCCCACGTACTGACCGCCGACCCGACCGCGACCGCCAGCCACCAGCCGGTCCAGGCTGCGCGCCACTGGCGTGGGATCGCCGCGGTGAGCGCGCCCAGGACACCGACCGCTCCGTAACTCATGCCGACATCGGTGACATTGACGATCGACCATGACGCCAAGCCGGCCGCCAGCGCGGCGACCAGCCCCGCGGCGACCAGCATTGTGGCGCCGACGTGACCGACGACGAACGCCAGCGCCATCCACCGGCTGCGCCACAGCAATTCGGCCAGGCCGAGAATCGCGAAGAGGCCGGGCAGCCACACATAGATCGGCCCGTTCTCGATGACGAATGCGCTGCCGATCAGCGTGCCGAGCCGCCCGTGTGCGAGATTGTGCAGATTGGTACTCGCGTGCAGGATCACCTGGTCACGTACATGGGGGCCGAGTGCCAGCAGCACGGCCGCCACCACCGCGAGTACGGCGGTGTAACCCAGAGTGACCCGAACGCGGACCAGCCGCGTCAGCAGTGAGAGAACCATCTCTATCCACTATGCCTGGGCTTCGAGATCCTCTCCATCGTCCTCGACTGGCAGGTCCCTGCGGGTTTTGAGGCGGTACATCACCAGATCGGTCGGCACGCCGCTGGCGCGCGGGGCAAACACCTGACGCCGCACCCGCTTGGCCGTGACCCCGAGCGCGTCGAGTTCCTCGGGGCCGATGGACTCCAGCGTTTCCCCCGAAACGACGAGGCCGCCGCGGGGCGCGCGGTCCATCACCCGGGCGGCGATGTTGACGTCGACACCGAGCCAGTCCGAGCCGATGCGTTGCGGGCGGCCGGTGTGGATACCAGCGCGCATCCGGGGCGTATAGCCGTCTACCTCGACTGTTCGGATTGCGTCGCGGGCGGCCATAGTGGCTCGCACCGCGGTCGCGGGGTCGGCGAACACGGCCATGATGCCGTCGCCCATGCGCTTGACGATGTGACCGCCGGCGTCGAGCAGGGGTGGCTCGACGACCTGGGCGACGCGACGCAGCAGCCGCAGCGTGGCGTCGTCACCGGCCTGCAGCGACCAACTGGAGAACCCGACCAGGTCGGTGAAGACCAGAGTGACTTCCGGGTTGGCCGGCCGCCCGGCGACACGTTCGGTGAGCGCTTGCCAGACCTGAAGTGTGGCCAAACTCACTTCGCGGGTGGCGGCCTCTCGGTCGCGCAGCAGACGGTCGGCGGCCCGCGCGGCGGCACGGGCACCGCCGTCGCCGGCCGCGGACAGCGGATCGCCGAAGTCCGGATCGCCGGGCAGCAGGCGCCGGGCCCGGCGAACCAGGGCGATGAGTCCGGGATTGTGGTTGGTGTTGTGCCACCACGCCCCGGGCCCACGCCCGGGCCGCATCCGTTGGTCGACGTCAACATCTGGATCGGGTTGATCGCCGAACGGCTCGACGTCCACAAGATCAAGCCTAGGCAACGCTTTTCGGGCCAGCCAAGCTGGTGTGACACGGTCGACGTATCGCTATGCCAAACGACTGGTCACAGCTTCGTAGCCGCCGTAGACAACGCTTGTTGTCAGCCCTATCGTTAGGCGATGAGGTCAACGACGACCACACGCACCGCCGAGCCGCTCGGGCCGGACTCTCTGACCTGGAAGTACTTCGGCGATCTGCGCACCGGGATGCTCGGGGTATGGATCGGCTCGCTGCAGAACATGTACCCGCAGCTGGGCGCCGGGGTGGAAGAGCATTCGATTCTGCACCGGGAGCCGCTTCAGCGGGTCGCGCGATCGGTGTACCCGATCATGGGCGTGGTGTATGACGGCGAGCGCGCCCGTCAGACGGGCGAACAGATCAAGGGATTCCACCGCGAGATCAAGGGCGTCGACACCGCGGGCCGGCGCTACCACGCACTCGACCCCGAAACGTTCTACTGGGCGCACGCCACATTTTTCATGTTGATCCTCAAGGTCGCCGAATACTTCTGCGGCGGGCTGACCGAAGCCGAGAAGCGCCAGCTGTTCGACGAACACGTGCAGTGGTACGCGATGTACGGAATGAGCATGAAGCCCGTCCCGGAGACCTGGGAAGACTTCTGTGAATACTGGGATCGGGTGTGCCGCGACGAATTGGAGATCAACCGGGCCACGCGCGAGATCTTCGATATCCGGATTCCGAAGCCGAAGTTCGTCTTGATGCCAACGCCGGTGTGGGACCAGCTCTTCAAGCCGATGGTGGGCGCACAGCGCTGGATCGCCGCCGGCCTGTTCGACCCGGCGGTCCGGGAGAAGGCCGGGATGAGGTGGACGCCCGGCGACGAGGTGGTGCTGCGGTTGTTCGGCAAGGCCGTCGAACTCGCGTTCTGGGCGGTACCCGACGAGATCCGGCTGCACCCGCGGGCGTTGTCGGCGTATCGACGGGCGTCGGGACAGATTCCGGCCGACGCGCCGCTGGTCGAGGCGCCCGGTTTCATGGCACCCCCTAAAGACCGCCGTGGGCTGCCCATGCACTATGTCCCTCGAACCAAGAGCCTCGTCGCGCGTGCGGGGTCGCTGGTCCACACGACGTTCTCACTTGCCGGTTTGCGGCCCGCCCGAGGACGTTCCGCCGCCGCCTGAACCGGAGAACCCATGATCGAATGGTCCGACGTCGATATCGCCGTGCGCGACGCCGTCCGTGAGTTCGTCGACAAAGAGGTGCGCCCGCACCTGGACGAACTGGAGAGCGGCGATATGGAGCCCTACCCCATCATCCGGAAACTGTTCGCCACCTTCGGTATCGCAGAGATGGCGCGGGAGTCACTGGACAGGCGACTCGACCGGCTGCGGGCCGGCACCGAGTCGAAGTCCGGCGGCGGCGGTGGCATGTTCGGCGACGGTGGCTCGGCCGGAATGGGTTTCGTCCTGATCAGTGAGCTATGCCGGGTCAGCATGGGTCTGGTCACCGGAATGGGTGTCAGCCTGGGGCTGACGGTGCCGACGATTCAAAGTCGAGGCACGCTGGCCCAGCAGGAACGCTGGCTACCGGAGCTGGTGACCTACGACAAGATCGGCGCGTGGGCAATCACCGAGCCGGATTCGGGTTCGGATGCGTTCGGCGGCATGAAGTCCTACGTGGTTCGTGACGGTGACGACTACATCCTCAACGGGCAGAAGACATTCATCACCAATGGGCCCGATGCCGACGTGGTGGTGGTGTACGCCAAGTTGGACGAGGGTGATGGCGCTGACAAGCGCGACCGCAAGGTGCTGACATTCGTGCTGGACCGCGGAATGGAGGGCTTTGTTCAGGCGAAGCCGTTCCGCAAGATGGGCATCCACAGTTCGCGCACCGGTGAGTTGTTCTTCAACAACGTCCGCCTTGGCCGCGACCGGTTGCTCGGCGAGACCGAGGAGAACAAGTCCGGAGACGGCCGCGACAGCGCCCGGTCGAGTTTCGCCGCGGAGCGGATCGGCGTGGTGTCGATGGCGCTCGGCGTGATCGAGGAATGCCTGCGGTTGTGCACGGACTACGCCAAGACGCGCACGTTGTGGGGCAAGGAGATCGGTCAGTTCCAGTTGATCCAGCTCAAGCTGGCCAACATGGAGGTGGCCCGGATGAACGTGCGCAACATGCTGTTCCGGGTGATCGAATGCGGGCAGAGCGGCACACCGATATCGCTGGCCGAAGCGTCAGCCATGAAGTATTACTGCTCGCAGGCCGCAACCGATGTCGCGATGGAAGCCATCCAGTTGTTCGGCGGCAACGGGTACATGACCGAGTACCGCGTGGAACAACTTGCCCGCGATGCGAAGTCGCTGATGATCTACGCCGGCAGTAACGAGGTACAGATCACCCACGTGGCCAAGGGGTTGCTCGGGGCGTGAGCTCCGAACCGGGTTCGCCAGTGTGCGGTTTCGTACGCCTGACGCGGCGTGTCGCGTACGAAATCGCACATTCGCGGCAGTGCCGTCATGAAGTACCGAGCGCACGAACCAGCGCCCGATGCACCGCGCTGCGTCCGAGCGGGACCTTGAAGCCGTTCTGACTCAGCGGCCGGGCACCCGCCATCGCCTGCTGGGCGGCTGCGCGCAGTACCGCATCCTCGGGCCGCCGACCCCTCAACGCAGCTTCGGCCGCAGGTACCCGCCACGGCCGCGGAGCGACACCGCCCAGCGCTATCGCTGCCGACGCGATCACGCCATCAATCAGCTCGACACCAACAGCCGCCGACACCAGCGCAAAGGCATAGCTGTGCCGATCACGCAGCTTGAGGTACCACGAGTGCGCCGCAAATGCCGACGGGGGCAGCTCGACAACAGTGATGAGTTCCGCTGTCTGCAGGCAGTTTTCGCGATCCGGGGCATCTCCGGGCAGCGTGAAGAAGTCGGCGATCGGGATCGCGCGGGTTCCGTCGGGGCCCTGCACATGCACGACGGCATCGAGAACGGCCAGCGCCACGGCCATGTCGGAGGGATTGGTGGCCACGCACTGCTCACTTCCGCCGAACACTGCATGCTCGCGGTTGAACCCGTCGAGCGCGGCACAACCCGAGCCGGCTACCCGTTTGTTGCAGCGGTCGAACTCGGTTTGCATGAAGTAGGGGCACCGGGTTCGTTGGAGCAGATTGCCACCCACTGTCGCCATGTTCCGCAGTTGCGTGGTGGCGCCGCTCAGAATCGCGTGCGACAGCACCGGGTACTGGCGGCGAATCAACGGATGGTTGGCCAGCACGCTGTTGGTGACGCCGGCACCGATGCGCACACCGCCGATGTCGGTACTCAGTACCGAGGTCAGCCCAAGGCGTCGAACGTCGACGAGCGCTGGTGGTTGCAGCACACCATTTTTCATGAGATCGACGAGGTTCGTGCCACCGGCCAGGTACGTGCCGCCGGTCTCGACGACGGAGCGGATCGCGTCGTCCACCGACACCGCATGCCGGAAGTCGAAAGTCTTCACTGCGACGGCGCCTTCGCGGCCGCCGCGACGGCGTCGACAATGTTCGAGTAGGCGCCGCACCGGCAAATGTTGCCCGCCATTCGCTCTCGGATCTCGGGCTCGCTCAATACCGGGTGGCCCCCGAGCGCGGCGTCGCGATCACCGTCGAACGATGCCGCCGACAGATCCCCGCGGGCGTGCTCGCGAAGCATGGCATGTGCCGACGAGATCTGGCCCGGAGTGCAATAGCCGCACTGGAAGCCGTCGTGGTGCAGGAAGGCCTCCTGCACCGGATCCAGGGCGTCACTGCCACCGATCCCTTCGATTGTCGTCACCGCCGACCCGTCGACCGACACGGCCAGCGCAAGACAGCTGACGATCCGCTCGCCCTCGACGGCCACCGTGCAGGCGCCGCACAAGCCGTGATCGCACCCTTTCTTGGTACCGGTCATCCCGAGGCGCTCACGCAACAGGTCCAACAGGGTGGTCCGGACATCGACCGCGATCTCATGGAGCGCCCCGTTGACGCGGAGGGCGATCTCGTATTCGGATGCCATCAGCTCCCCTGACTCGCGGTGTCATGAATCATCAACTGCTCCACTGCGATCGGCAGGTCGCGGATCCTGCGGCCGGTGGCATGGAAGATCGCGTTGGCCACCGCCGCGGCGACGCCGCAGGCGCCGATCTCACCGATGCCGCGCACGCCGATCGGGTCAAGACCGAAGTCGGGTTCGTCGATGAACGTGATGTCGAAGTCGGGGCGGTCCGCATGAGTCGGAACGTAGTACTCACCGATGAGTTGCGAGGTTCGGGCGTCGTACGGCACCTGTTCCAGCAGTGCCATGCCCACGCCGAACGTGATGCCTCCCATCACCTGGTTGCGGGCCAGCGCGGGGTTGAGGACTCGTCCGCAGTCCATCACCGCAACCCAGCGGGTCACCGTCGCCCGCCCGATCTCTTCGTCGACCTCGACTTCGCAGAAGTGCGCGCCGAACGACTGCGATACGCTGTCGCGCTGCTGACCACCGTCGACCGAGACCGTGAAACTCAAGTCGTCGAGGTAACGCTGGCCGCCGTGCGCGATCACCTCGGCGACCGCGACCCGGTGGCCTGCAGACACGACATCGCCATCGATGAACCGGATGTCGCCTGCGCCGTGAAACGGGGTGCTCGCATCGCCTTTGAGCAACACGCGTAAGCGGTCGCTCCATTGGGTGGCGGCGGTATGGACGGCCGAGCCGACCGTGGCCGTCGTCTGCGACGCGCCGCTGTAGGGGGCATCCGGGAACAGCGAATCACCGGAATCGAACGTCACGGACGGCAACGGCAAGCCCGTGGCGTCCGCGGCGACCTGACACATCGCCGTGCGCACCCCGGTGCCGATCTCGTGGGTGGCCGAGGTGAACCGCACCGAACCATCAGCGGCAGTGGTCACGCTGCACGACGCGGGCATCCGGCGACCGGGATACGTCGCGGTGGCCATCCCCCAGCCGAGTTGCATTCCGTTGTCCGACAACGATCGCGGCTCCAGAGGGCGCTTATCCCAGCCGAACTGCCGCGCCCCGGACTCGTAACAGTCCAGGAGATGCTTGCCCGACCATGGTTTGCCGCTGGCCTGGTCGGCGTCGGCGTGGTTACGGATCCGCAGTGCCAACGGGTCCATACCGAGGTCGACGGCGAGTTCGTCCATCGCGGATTCCAGCGCGAACAGACCCGGCGCCTCCCCCGGTCCTCGCATGAAACATGGTGTGGGAGCGTTGATTCGCGCAGTGCGGTGGGACACCACCAGACGCGGCGTCTGGTAGAGGATGCGGCTGGACAGCCCGGCGGGCTCGCAGAAGTGAGCCACCGTCGACGTCTCGGTGACGGTGTGATGCTCAACGCTGCGGAGCGCACCGTCATCGTCTGCGATCAGACGGATCTGCTGGCGGGTCCGAGGCCGATGCCCTGTCGAGGAGAACATCTGGTTGCGGGTGAGGACGAGTTTGACCGGACGCCCGATCTCCCGCGCGGCGACCGCGCACAACACCACATGCATCCACAGAAAGCTCTTCGACCCGAACGCGCCACCGACCAGGGGTGCGATCACCCGGACGTGAGGTTCCGGGATGCCCAGGTAGGCGGCCAGCGCCGCACGTTCACCGGTAATCCAACGAGTCGCGTCATGCACGGTGAGAAGATCACCGTCCCACGCCGCGATGGTGGCCGAGAGTTCGATCGGATAGTGCGCGTTGAGCGGTGTCGTGTAACTGACATCGACGCGTGCCGCGCCGAGCGGTTCGTCACGCGGCCCGCGATGGTCTTGCAGCTTCTCCTCGTCCAGCTTCACGAAGTGATCCGGAAGGTAACTGCCGTAACGGATCTGGCCATCCTTCTCATCCGGTGGCGAGGTGGCGCCGAGCACCTCGTCGATGCCCAATGCGGCCGGTTGCACCTCGTAACGCAGGTCGAACAACGACGCCGCATGGGTGGCGTTCTCCGGCGAATCGGCCACCACTACGGCCATGTGTTGGCCGACGTGCTGAACCGTCAGATCCGACAGCGGTGGCCGGCGCTCCATCGGCAGGTCGAACGTGACGTCATCCGGTAGCCGATGCAGGACGGGGCAATTCAACGGGGTCACCACATGCAGAACGCCGGGGGCCGCGGCGGCACGAGCGCTACCGTCGCGCAGTGATTCGACGGTCACGATGCCGTGGGCGATCTCGGACTGCACGACGCTGGCATAGGCCAACCCGTCCACTACGGTGTCGGCGGTGTAGCGGGCTCGACCGGTCACTTTGTCCCGGCCCTCTATCCTGGTGACCGGTAATCCGATGTGCCGAGCCGAACTCATTCCGCCATTGTGCACGAGCTGCCGCCAGCACGCTGGACACGCGCGCTTTGATACAGGCAAATAGCCGCAGCGGCAGCGACATTCAGGCTCTCCGCGCCGCCGCTCATCGGGATTGTCACCCGGTGGTCGGCCAGCGCGGCAATCTCAACGGACAGCCCCTGCGCCTCTGGGCCGAACACCCAGGCGGTCGGCGCAGCCAGCACCTCGTCGGCGTCGTCGAGGCTCAACTCGCCGTCCAACGTCGTCGCCAGCACCTGCAGGCCGGCGCCACGCAGCCCCGCCAACACGTCAGCGGTCTCAATGGCGCTCACCACCGGCACCGCGAAGATGCTGCCCGCCGAGGACCGTAAGACCTTGCCGTTATAGGGATCCACACTGTGCCCGGCGAACACCACCGCCGCGGCTCCCATCGCGTCGGCCAACCGGATCAGGGTCCCGGCGTTACCCGGCTCCGACAGTTCGACCGCCACCACCACCAACTGTGGCCGTCCGGCCAGCGCCGCATCGATATCGTCGTCGGGCGTCGTACACACCGCGACCAGCCCCGAGGGCGTCACCGTCTCCGAGAGCGCCTTGGCCGCCCGCTCGGTGACCCGGTGGACAACCAACCCGGTAAGCATCTGGGCATGGCGCTGCGCGGCCGCTTCGGTGGCGAAGACCTCGATCACCAGTCCACGGCGGCCCGCGGCCTCGACCAGATTCGGACCCTCGGCCAAAAAGCGCCCAACACGACGACGCCCGGTGTGGCGCTGCAATTTAACTGCAGCCGCCACCCGGGCGGATCGTTCAGTGAGTGCCTCTGACTCCGAAATGTCAGGCGGCTTCACCGGAGGGAGCGTTGACATCCTCCGGCAGCGCCTTCTTGGCGACCTCGACCAGCGCGGTGAACGCGGCCGGATCACTGACGGCGATCTCGGCGAGGTTCTTGCGATCGACCTCGACGCCGGCGGCCTTCAGGCCCTGGATCAGACGGTTGTAGGTGATGTCGTTGGCGCGGGCCGCCGCGTTGATGCGGGAGATCCACAGCTTGCGGAACTCACCCTTGCGGGCACGACGGTCCCGGTAGGCGTAGGTCAGCGAATGCAGCTGTTGCTCTTTGGCCTTGCGGTAGAGCCGCGAGCGCTGGCCGCGGTAGCCCTTCGACGCCTTCAGTACTGTGCGCCGCTTCTTTTGGGCATTGAGTGCGCGCTTCACGCGTGCCATTGCGGTGTTCCTATTCTCGTTCGGTCAAAAAGGTGAGGGGTTACGGCGCTTAGCCGTTCAGCATCGCGTTGATGCGCTTGGCGTCATTGGCCGCCACGACCGTGCGACCGTCCAGGCGGCGGGTGCGCTTGCTGGCCTTGTGCTCGAGCAGGTGGCGACGGTTCGCCTTCTGCCGCACGATCTTCCCGGTGCCGGTCTTGCGGAAGCGCTTCGAAGCTCCGCTGTGAGTCTTGGCCTTGGGCATTGGTCCTCAGTTTCTACGTGGTCTCAGGTGTTTCGGTGGGCTGCGGCTCGGCCGGGCGCCCCGCGGGGGCGTCGGCGTCGTGCGCCGCCTTGGCGCGAGTCTTCGCGCCGCGGTGCGGTGCCAGCACCATCGTCATATTGCGTCCGTCCTGCTTGGCCGACGTTTCGATGAAGCCGTAATCGGCGACATCGGCGCCCAGCCGCTGCAAGAGTCGGTACCCGAGTTCGGGCCTCGACTGTTCGCGACCGCGGAACATGATCGTGACCTTGACCTTCGACCCCGCCTCCAGGAAGCGGATGACGTGACCCTTCTTGGTCTCGTAATCATGCGGGTCGATCTTGGGTCGGAGCTTCTGCTCCTTGACGACGGTCTGCTGCTGGTTCTTGCGGGACTCGCGCGCCTTCTGCGCCGTCTCGTACTTGAACTTGCCGTAGTCCATGATCTTGCAGACCGGAGGCTTGGCGTCCGGTGCTACTTCGACGAGGTCAAGATCGGCATCCGCGGCGACGCGAAGAGCGTCTTCGATGCGCACGATGCCTACCTGCTCCCCGCCAGGTCCGATCAGTCGGACTTCAGGTACGCGGATGCGCTCGTTGACACGGGTCTCAGTGCTGATGGGGCCTCCCTGGTTCGGTTTCTGTTCAGACCACCGCGGCGTTCACAGTCGGGAACAGCCGGGGAAGAAACCACGCCATCAGCGAGAAGGCCCTGCATGAAGCAGGGCCCAGTGCCGACCGATCACGGCTGTCGCCGCCTGCGAAACCGCAGAACAGATACCATTGCGGTATCTGTGACCGGACCGCTGTACCTGCGGAAACATCCGTGGCCAACGGTGGGAGTGGGACTCCACTTGCTGTCCCTGGCGTACGCCGGGACGGTCGTGCATGCCAGTCTAGCAGGCATGACGGACTCCAATGCTCAGCCATCTGACCCGAGTGACCCGCGCGCCCGCGACCTGGCCGAGATTCCCGCCGTCGAAGTGATCACCCGCGCCGCGGTGATGCTGATGAGCGCCGCCGCCGAGAAGATCGGGCTGTCCTCCCCCGATCCCGACGCCAGCGAACACCGCGACCTCGACGAGGCACGCCGGCTGATCACCGCGCTGGCCGGGCTGGTGACCGCCTCAGCGGAGTACCTGGGCCCGCACGCGGGCCCGGTCCGCGACGGACTGAAGAGCCTGCAGCTGGCCTTCCGCGAAGCCAGTGCGGCTCCCGACGAACCCGGCCATGGGCCGGGCGAAAAATATACGGGTCCTGTCTGGTAGCGCACCACAGACATTTCGCATGTCGAAGTAATATCCTCGGCGGCACTATGACCGTCACCTCGAGTCGGCCAACGTCACGGTTCCGCTGGGTACCCGCCGCAGCCGGCTGGATCATCGGCGTCATCGCGACGCTGTCGCTGCTGTCGAGCATTTCGACGATCCTGCGGCACGCCATCCGCATGCCGCGGGAGTTCATCAACAGCTACCTGTTCAACTTCCCGGACACCAGCTTCGCATGGGCCTTCGTCCTTATCCTCCTGGCCGCCGCGCTCGCCGCGCGCAAGCGCATCGCCTGGTGGATTCTCGTCTTCTACATGGTCGCCGCGTCGGTCTGGAACATCACCGACCTGCTGACCGGTGAGGAGTCAGCGGCCGTCGACGTCGGCGAAGTGATCGGCCTGACCTTCCACATTGCCGCTGCTGTTGCCCTGGTGCTGGCCTACAAAGAATTCTGGGCCAGGGTCCGCCGCGGCGCCTTGCTCAAGGCCGCTGCGACTCTGTTCGCAGGCTTGGCCGTCGGTACCGCAATCGGCTGGGCACTGCTCGAATTCTTTCCCGGCACACTGGCCCGCGAAGACCGCTTCCTATATGCGCTGAACCGGGTCAGCGCGTTCGCCGGTGCCGGCTCTGAATCCTTCACCGGCCATCCGCACACGTTCGTCAACGCCCTGCTCGGGCTGTTCGGCGCGCTGGCGCTGATGGTCGCCGCGGTCGTGTTGTTCCAGTCCCAACGCGCCGAGAACGCGCTGACCGGCGAGGACGAGTCCGCCATCCGCGGACTGCTGCAGGCGTACGGCAAGAACGACTCGCTGGGCTACTTCGCGACCCGTCGCGACAAATCCGTGGTGTTCGCCGCAAACGCGCGCGCCGCCATCACCTACCGCGTCGAGGTCGGTGTCTGCCTGGCCAGCGGCGACCCGATCGGCGATCCGCGGGCCTGGCCGCAGGCGATCGCGGCGTGGCTGTCGCTGTGCCAGGAGTACGGCTGGGCGCCGGGCGTCATGGGCGCCAGTTCCACAGGCGCGCAAGCATTCCGCGAGGCCGGCCTCAACGCTCTACAGCTCGGCGATGAGGCGATCCTCTACCCCGACCAGTTCCACCTGTCCGGGTCGGACATGCGCGCCGTCCGTCAGGCCGTGACCCGCGCCCGACGCGCCGGGCTGACGGTGCGGTTTCGCAGGCACCGCGACTTCTCCGCCGATGAGATGGCCGCCGTGATCGCGCGTGCCGACGCGTGGCGCGACACCGAGACCGAACGCGGGTTCTCGATGGCCCTTGGCCGGCTCGGCGACCGCGCCGACGGTGACTGCCTGCTCGTGGAGGCGGTGCACGGTGACGGTGACGGCGGGCAGGACCCGGGATCCGGTCAGGTCGTCGCGATGCTCTCGCTGGTGCCCTGGGGTACCAGCGGGCTGTCGCTGGACCTGATGCGCCGCTCGCCGAAATCCCCCAACGGAACCATCGAGCTGATGGTCACCGAACTGCTGCAGAACGCCGAAGACCTTGGCGTCAGTCGCGTCTCACTCAATTTCGCGATGTTCCGCGCGGCGTTCGAGCAGGGCGCCCAGCTCGGCGCCGGCCCGGTCGCGCGGCTGTGGCGCGCCATGCTGGTCTTCTTCTCGAAGTGGTGGCAGCTGGAGACCCTGTACCGCTCCAACATGAAGTACCAACCGCATTGGATACCGCGGTACGCCTGCTACGAAGACGCCCGCCTCATCCCGCGGGTCGGTGTCGCGTCTGTCATCGCCGAGGGTTTCTTGGTGCTGCCTTTCTCCCGGCGCACCAAACAGCACACCGGCCATTACTCGTCGGTCCCCGAGGACCTGGCCGCCTCGGGCCGGCTGCACTCCGACGGCACCGCACCCGACGCCGTCGACGAGCCCGTCCACGCGTCCGAAACCGGCCAGCGCGAGCGGCTTCCGGACCAGGTCCGCGTGCGGATGGCCAAGCTCAAAACGTTGCAGCGCAACGGTATCGACGCCTACCCGGTTGGCCGCCCGCCATCCCATACGATCGCCCAGGCACTCGACGAAGCCGACGACGTCACGCTCAGCGTCGCGGGACGTATCCTGCGCGCCCGCGACTACGGCGGTGTGGTGTTCGCCCAGCTGCGGGACTGGTCGGGCGACGTGCAGCTGCTGTTGGACAAATCCACGCTCGACGGCGCGACCGAAGACTTCGCCGCGGTCGACCTCGGCGACCTCGTCGAGGTGACCGGGCACATGGGTTTCAGCAGGAACGGCACCCGCTCGGTACTGGTCCAGCAGTGGCGAATGCTTGGAAAGTGCTTGCGCCCGTTACCCGACAAGTGGAGGGGCCTGCAGGACCCGGAGGCGCGGGTTCGCGCACGCTACGTCGACCTCACGATCAATCCGCAAGCCCGCGACCTGATCCGCGCTCGCAGCAACGTCCTGCACTCGATCCGGAATACCCTGTTCGACAAGGGGTTTCTCGAAGTCGAGACACCGATCCTGCAGCAGATCCACGGCGGTGCCAACGCCCGGCCATTCAAAACCCATATCAACGCCTATGACCTGGACCTGTATCTGCGGATCGCCCCCGAGCTGTACCTCAAGCGGTTGTGCGTGGGCGGCGTCGAGCGAGTCTTCGAACTGGGCAGGGCATTTCGCAACGAAGGCGTCGACTTCAGCCACAACCCCGAGTTCACCCTGCTCGAGGCCTACCAGGCGCACGCCGACTACCGGGTGTGGATCGACGGTTGTCGCGAGCTGATCCAGAACGCGGCGATCGCCGCCAACGGCTCCGCGGTGGTGATGCGGCCCCGCCACGGCGCGCCCGACCAACTCGAGCCGGTGGATATCTCCGGGACGTGGGCGGTCAAGACCGTGCACGACGCCGTCTCCGAAGCCCTCGGCGAACAGATTGACACCCAAACCGATCTGGCCACCCTCCGACGCCTGTGCCACGGCGCGAGAATCCCGTACCTGACCCACTGGGACGCCGGTGCGGTGGTGCTGGAGCTCTACGAACGGTTGGTCGAAGACGCCACCGGCGCGCCGACGTTCTACACCGACTTCCCCACCTCGGTGTCGCCGCTCACCCGTCCCCACCGCAGCAGGCCGGGGGTCGCTGAGCGCTGGGACCTGGTGGCGTGGGGTGTGGAGTTGGGCACGGCATACAGCGAGCTGACCGATCCGGTCGAGCAGCGGCGCCGCCTCCAGGAGCAGTCCCTGCTGGCCGCCGGTGGCGACGCCGAGGCGATGGAACTCGACGAGGACTTCCTGCAGGCGATGGAATACGCGATGCCGCCGACCGGGGGCCTGGGCGTCGGCGTCGACCGAGTGGTCATGCTGATCACCGGGCACAGCATTCGCGAGACGCTGCCGTTCCCGCTCGCCAAACCGCGTTAGCCGACGACGTCAGCCTCACAGCGACCAGCCAGGAAACGCCGTCACCATGAAAGCGTGACCGAGGCTGCTCACCAACACATTTCGTTGATGCACGGATGGTTGCCGCTCACGGTGCAGATCCTGGCCGGCCTCGTTCTGGCGGTGGCTGTGGGCTGGCGGACGCGCCGCTGGCGGCTGGTCTGGCTGCCACTCGCCGCGATCGTCGGCATCGGCGCCGCGTGGTTCACCCAATGGAGCATTTCCGACGACGGCCTGGCCGGCGATCCGGCCCCGCACCAGCTGTGGGTGTGGATCGCTGCCACGGGTCTGGCCGCGGTGGTCGCGATCGCAGGTTGGCGGGGCGCCCGATGGTGGCGTCGGGGCATGTCGGTGCTGGCGGTACCGCTGTGCGCGTTGGCGACCGCGCTGATGCTCAATGTGTGGGTGGGCTACTTCCCCACCGTGCAAACCGCCTGGAACCAGCTCACCGCGGGCCCGCTGCCCGACCAGACCGACCGCGCCACGGTCACCGCGATGGTGCAGCAGCACGCCATCCCCGCCAAGGGCACGGTGGTGGAAGTGACAATCCCGTCGGACGCCTCGCATTTCGCGCATCGTGACGAGTGGGTCTATCTGCCACCGGCGTACTACGCGACCAACCCGCCGCCGAAGCTGCCGACGGTCATGATGATCGGTGGGGAATTCAACACTCCCGCCGACTGGCTACGCGCGGGCAATGCGATCAAGACGATCGACGACTTCGCGGCCGCACATCACGGCAACGCCCCGGTGTTCGTGTTCGTCGACTCCGGCGGGGCGTTCAACAACGACACCGAGTGCGTCAACGGCCCGCGCGGCAATGCCGCCGACCATCTCACCAAAGACGTTGTGCCGTTCATGCTCTCGAACTTCGGCGTCAGCGCCGACCGTGCCAACTGGGGCCTGGTCGGCTGGTCGATGGGCGGTACCTGCGCCGTCGACCTGGCCACGATGCATCCGGACATGTTCAGCACGTTCGAGGACATCGCCGGCGATCTCGCGCCCAACTCCGGCACCAAGACCCAGACCATCGCCCGGCTGTTCGGGGGCAACGCGGCCGCCTACGCGAGCTTCGACCCTGCCACCGTCATCACCAGACATGGTCCCTACCAGAACGTGTCGGGCTGGTTCGCCATCTCCGGCGCACCGTCGGCCCAGCGCGCAGCTCCCGCCGCCGTCGCCAACAACCCGAATCCCAATGACCAGACCGGCGCGGCGAACACGCTCTGCGGACTGGGCACCGTCAACGGCATCAATTGCGCGGTGGTGGCGCAGCCCGGTAAGCACGATTGGCCGTTCGCCGCACGCGCCTTCGCCGCCGCACTGCCCTGGCTGGCCGGACAGATAGCGACGCCGGGCATCCCGCCGGTCGCGCTGCCGGGTCCGCCGGACCCCCGCCCGGGCCCGGTGACGATCGCTGCCGCGGGGAGGCCACCGGGAGTACGGTGATCGTCATGCCCGACGAACCCGCTGCTCAACCACCGCTGGACTCCGGCTACAGCGACTCCGGGGTACCCACCTTCGAATCGGTGCAGGAGAAGATCGAGACGCGGTATGGAACCGCGCTCGGCTCAGCCGAATTGGCCGCCGAGACGCCGGAGGGTCGCACCGTCGAAGAACAGTACGAAGCCCGCCAGAAGGCGGCCGCCGAACGGCTGGCCAAGATCCGCGAGTCGATGCACGAACCGGATCAGTCCTGACCGGCAAGATCGTCGCGATCACCGGTGCCAGTAGCGGGATCGGCGCCGCGACAGCGCGACTGCTGGCGCAGCGGGGTGCGGCCGTCGTCCTCGGTGCGCGCCGCGAGCACCGGTTACACGGACTGGCCGACGAGATTCGCGACGAGGGCGGGACGGTGCTGGCGGTCCCGACCGACGTCACTCAACGCGCCGATGTCGAGCGCCTGGTTGATTCCGCGGTGCGGGAGTTCGGCGGCCTCGACGCCTTCGTCGGCAACGCCGGCATCAGCCGGATCGGTCCGGTGAGCGAACTCGACGTCGACGGCTGGTCGGCGATGATCGACGTCAACTTGCTGGGTGTGCTGCACGGTGTTGCGGCGGCGCTGCCGGTTTTCCGCGCGCAGGGTCACGGCGATTTCATCACGGTGGTGTCGACCGCCGGGCTCAAGATCGTCCCGACCATGGCGGTCTATGCCGCGACGAAGAACGCCGTGCGCACCCTGATGGAGGGCTTGCGGCAGGAATCGACGGACGGCGTCATCCGTACCACGTCCGTGTCCCCCGGCTACGTCAACACCGAACTGGATTCGTCCATCGAAGATCCGGACGCCCGACGCCGGGCACGCGCGGAGATGGACCGCATGGGCCTGCCGCCCGAGGCCGTTGCCCGCGCTATCGCGTTCGCCCTCGAACAACCGCGCGAGGTCGAGATCGGCGACATCACCATTCGCCCAACGGTTCAGGGCTAGCTGACCTTGCGCCTGCGCGTCGCCCGCTTGGGTGCGGGGGCCGCAGGCAGTACGTCGGCGAGGAACTTGCCGGTGTAGCTGTTCGGCGCCGCCGCCACATCTTCGGGCGTGCCCTGGGCGACGACCGTGCCACCACCGGAACCACCCTCGGGGCCCATGTCGACGATCCAGTCCGAGGTCTTGATGACGTCCAGGTTGTGCTCGATGACGATCACTGAATTGCCTTTGTCGACAAGGCCGTTGATGACCTTGAGCAGCTTGCGGATGTCCTCGAAATGCAGACCGGTGGTCGGCTCGTCCAAGATGTAGACGGTGCGCCCGGTCGAGCGCTTCTGCAGTTCGGCAGCCAGCTTCACACGCTGCGCCTCGCCACCGGACAGTGTGGGCGCGGGCTGGCCCAGCCGCACGTATCCCAGCCCGACGTCGACGAGGGTTCGCAGATAGCGGTGGATTCCGGTGATCGGCTCGAAGAATTCGGCGGCGTCCTCGATGGACAGGTCCAACACCTCCGAGATGGTCTTACCCTTGTAGTGCACCTCGAGCGTTTCGCGGTTGTAGCGGGCGCCATGGCACACCTCGCATGGCACGTACACGTCGGGCAGGAAATTCATCTCGATCTTGATGGTTCCGTCACCCGAACAGGCTTCGCAGCGACCACCTTTGACGTTGAACGAGAACCGGCCGGGCTGATAGCCGCGAACCTTTGCCTCGGTCGTGGCGGCGAACAGCGTCCGGATCTTGTCGAAGACGCCGGTGTAGGTCGCCGGATTGGAGCGCGGGGTGCGCCCGATCGGTGACTGGTCGACCCGGACCAGCTTGTCGACGTGCTCGAGCCCGTTGATCCGGGTGTGCCGGCCGGGCACCTGGCGGGCGCCGTTGAGCTTGTTGGCCAGCACCGAGGCCAGGATGTCATTGACCAGTGTGGACTTGCCCGAGCCCGACACACCGGTCACCGAGGTCAGCACGCCGAGCGGGAACGCGACGTCGATATCGCGCAGGTTGTGTTCGCGCGCACCGATCACGGTGAGCTGCCTGCGTGGGTCGATCGGCCGGCGGATAGCCGGTACGTCGATGCTCTGCTTGCCCGAGAGGTAGGCGCCGGTGATGGAATCCGGGTTGCGCAACAGGTCGGCATACGGCCCGCTGTGCACGACTTGACCGCCGTGCTCGCCGGCCGCCGGGCCGATGTCCACCACCCAGTCGGAGTGCGCGATCGTATCCTCGTCGTGCTCGACGACGATCAACGTGTTGCCCAGATCCCTTAGCCGCGTGAGGGTTTCGATGAGTCTGCGGTTGTCGCGCTGGTGCAGCCCGATCGACGGCTCGTCGAGCACGTACAGCACACCGACCAGACCCGAACCGATCTGGGTGGCGAGCCGAATGCGTTGCGCCTCGCCGCCGGACAGCGTGCCCGCCGCGCGGGACAGCGACAGATAGTCCAGCCCGACATCGAGCAGGAAGCCCAGCCGGGATTGCACTTCCTTGAGGACCTGCCCGGCGATCGCGGACTCGCGGGTGCCGAGCGTGAGGTCGTTGAGGAACTCGGAACAGTCGGAAATCGACAGTTCGGACACTTCGGCGATCGACTTCGCACCGTGCTCACCCGCCGCCAGCGTGACCGCGAGGATCTCCGGCTTCAGGCGGGTGCCATTGCACTCCGGGCATGGCACGTCGCGCATGAACCCGTCGTAGCGCTCCTTCATCTGCTCGGAGTCGGTCTGTTCCATGCGCCGGTGCAGGAACGCCATCACGCCTTCGAATTCGGCGTAGTACGAACGGGTTCGGCCGTAGCGGTTCTTGTAGCGGACGTGGACCTGCTCGTCGCAACCTTCCAGAATCGCCCTGTGTGCCTTGGCCGGAAGCTTGCGCCACGGCGTGTTGACGTCGAAGCCCATTGCCTCACCCAGACCGGACATCATCCGGGTGAAGTACTCGGCGGTGTGGCCCATGGCCCACGGCGCTACCGCACCTTCGGCGAGCGTCAGGTCGGGATCGGGCACGACCAGCTCGGGGTCGACCTCCTTGCGGATGCCGAGGCCGCTGCACTCCGGGCAGGCGCCGTAGGGCGAGTTGAACGAGAACGACCGCGGCTCGAGGTCGTCGACGGCCAGCGGGTGGCCGTTGGGGCAGGCCAGCTTCTCGGAGAACCGCTGCTCGCGGTGGGGGTGGTCGTCCTCGCGGTCGACGAACTCCAGCACGACGATGCCGTCGGCCAGGTTCAATGCCGTCTCGACCGAGTCGGTGAGGCGCTGCTTCGCGGTGGCCTTGACCGTGAGCCGGTCGACCACCACCTCGATGTCGTGCTTCTCCTGCTTCTTCAGCTTCGGCGGGTCGGTGAGCGGATGCACGACGCCGTCGACCCGGACCCGGCTGTAACCCTGGCTGTTGAGATTGTCGAAGAGATCCACGAATTCGCCCTTGCGGGTACGGACCACCGGGGCCAGTACCTGGAACCGCAGGCCCTCGTCCATGGCCAGCACCTGGTCGACGATCTGCTGCGGGGTCTGCCGGGCGATGCGCTCACCGCAGACCGGGCAGTGCGCGGTGCCGGCCCGGGCGTAGAGCAGGCGGAGGTAGTCGTAGACCTCGGTGATGGTGCCGACGGTCGAGCGCGGGTTGCGGTTGGTGGACTTCTGATCGATAGACACCGCTGGGGAAAGCCCCTCGATGAAGTCGACATCCGGCTTGTCCATCTGGCCGAGGAACTGACGCGCATAGGCCGACAGCGACTCGACGTAGCGGCGCTGCCCCTCGGCGAAAATGGTGTCGAACGCCAACGAGGACTTGCCCGATCCGGACAGTCCGGTGAAGACGATCAAACTGTCGCGAGGCAGGTCCAGGTCGATGCTGCGCAGGTTGTGCTCACGCGCCCCCTTGACGACAAGCCGGTCAGCCACCAGCGCCCCCTTCCTGCAGATATGTGGGCATGGTGATGCCGAGCCCCATGCTATGTCGGCCCACCGACAAGTAACGTGGCGACCATGACAGTCGTCGACGACACCTATACCGGACACGTCGAACCGCAGACCGCAGCCCGCAGGACCCTGCCCGGCGCCACCATCGTCAAGATGTCGGTGGGCCCGATGGACAACAACACGTACGTGGTGACGTGTTCCCGTTCTGGGGACAGTCTATTGATCGACGCGGCCAACGACGCGGATCTGCTCGTCGACCTGGTGCGCGAGCACGCGCCGAAGCTGACCCTGATCGTGACCAGCCATCAGCACTTCGACCACTGGCAGGCGCTGGCGGCCCTCGCCGAGGCGACCGGCGTCCCGACCGCCGCCCATCAGCTGGACGCCGAGCCGCTGCCGGTGAAGCCGCACCGCTACCTGAACGACGGCGACACGATCGCCGTCGGCGACCTGGTCTTCGACGTGATCCACCTGCAAGGGCACACGCCCGGCTCGGTGGCCCTGGCGCTGCGGCCCACCGGCGAGCGGACCGCCACCCACCTGTTCACCGGCGACTGCCTGTTCCCCGGCGGGGTAGGCAAGACGTGGGAGCCGGGTGCATTCGAGCAACTGCTCGGCGACGTGAACAGCAAGGTGTTCGGCCAGTACGGCGACGACACCGTCGTCTATCCGGGCCATGGTGACGACACCACGCTGGGCGCCGAGCGTCCGCACCTCGACGAATGGCGTGAGCGAGGCTGGTAGACCGTGTGCAAATCTGACGTCTGACCTGAAAAGGGTTGCATCCCAACGCGTCGGGTACGCGCTTCATAAGCGAACCGACGGGAAGGGCAGGTAACCCAATGAGCACCACCACGGCGTCCATCGACGTGAACCGACCGATCAGGACCGTGTACAACCAGTGGACGCAATTCGAGTCCTTCCCGAAGTTCATGGAAGGCGTCGAAGAGATCACCCAACGCGACGACACCCACACGCACTGGCGCATCAAAGTCGGTCCGGTCAGCCGGGAGTTCGACGCCACGATCACCGAGCAACACCCCGAAGAGCGGGTGGCCTGGAAGTCCGACAGCGGCCCGGACCACGCGGGCGTCGTGACGTTCCACCGCCTCGACGACTCGACCACTCGGGTGACCACCCAGATGGACGTCGACCCGGAGGGCTTTCTGGAGAACGTCGCCGACAAACTCGGCGTGCTCAAGGCCCGCGTGAACGGTGATCTCGAGCGGTTCAAGAAGTTCATCGAGGAGCAGCCCTCGGAAACCGGTGAGTGGCGCGGCGACGTCTCGCGGCCCGACGCCTGATCGTCAGGGGCAGGTGGCGACGACTTCGAAGGGCTTGCTGACTTGCTTGCCGGCCGAGTCTGAACCGCTGGCGGTGCCCTTGATCGTGTAGGTGTTGCCGTCCTTGGTGGCGGTGGCCGTGTCGCCGGGCACCCCGTCGGTGAAGTTGAGCACCACGCCGTTCACGTCGCCGAGCCCGACGGCGCGGACCTTCGACGCGTCCTGCTCGAGACCGACGATCACACCGGTGATCACCTCGCCGATGGCGATCGAGAACTTGCCGTCCGTCGTCGCGCACACCACCGGTCCGTCGACCTGTTTGGCCTGGCCGTCGATCGTGACCTTGGCGCCGGCTGGTGGCGCGGTCGTGGCCGTCGTCGTCTTGGCTTCAGCGGACGTCGCGGTCTTGGCATCGCTGGGCTTGTCGTCTTTCGCGCAACCCACCCCGCCGATCAACAAAAGACCCAGTGCCCCAACAACACTCATCAATCGAACGTTCATCGACGTCTCCTCCGCATGTCCGGCCACCCACGGGCGAGCCTAGACCCCCGGCGGCTGTCGAATAGCGAAACGGCAATCCCCGCAACAGCCTCTCGGCAAAATTTCGTCTCGACCGGAAACAACAGCCGGTGACATGCATGCCGATGCCCCCTGTGCAGGGCCTTCATCCGGTAGCGTATGCACCGCTCTGCCCCCTAACTCAGACCGAAAACACGGAGGCGTCGATGACCCAGCAACCACCCGGCTATGCCCCACCGCCGGCTCAGCAGCCAAAAAACAACCTGGCGCTCGCCATCCTGGCGACGATCTTCTGCTTCCCGATCACCGGCATCGTCGCAATCGTGAAAGCCGCTCAGGTGAATGGACTCTGGGTCCAGGGCCAATACGCCGAAGCCCAGGCCTCGGCCGCCGCCGCCAAGAAATGGGTAATCTGGAGCGTCGTCATCTGGTTCGTGATCCTCGTGATCTATGGCGTCCTCTTCGCTACCGGCGTGATGAACATGGACGTCGACACCACCACGTCATGATCTCGACAGAGGCCGGGCAGGCGACCCACGGTCGCCTCGCCCGCCTCGGGCAGCCGCTGCTCGTGGGTGCACTGGCAGCGGGGGCCTGTGCGGCCGTGTGGATCGCTGACCCGACCACACCCGGCGGCATGCTTCCGCTCTGTCCCACGAAAGCCCTTCTGGGCGTTGACTGCCCGGGTTGCGGCACCCTCCGCATGATCTATTCGCTGTTGCATGGTGACCTGCTGGCAGCAATCCGGTTCAACGCACTCGGGTTGGTAGCGCTGGTATTCCTGGCTGTCGCCTATGGCACCTGGTCCTACGGCCGCGCTACCGGCCGCCAGATCGTCGGGTGGCAACGCCATCGATTGGCGCCGTATATCGCGCTGGTGTTGGTGTCGGTCTGGTTCGTCGTGCGCAACGTGCCGTTCGCCCCGTTCACCGCACTGCGCGTCTGACGTCTCAGAGCCAGCCTTTTCGTTTGAACACGAGATACAACAAACCCGACACCAGGACGATGATCACCGCGCTGGACACGTAACCAATGACACTCTGAAATCCGGGATACGGCACATTCTGGCCGTACCACCCGGTTACCGCAGTCGGCACCGCGATGATCGCTGCCCAGCCGGTGAGCTTCTTCATGATCGTGTTGAGCCGCGCGTCCTGAAGCGACAGATTGGTCTCGAACACCGTAGTGATCATGTCTCGCAACGACTCCGTCCACTCGGCTGCGCGGATGACGTGGTCGTACAGGTCGGCGTACCAGCTGTCGAGTTCGACGGTGTCGGCATGCTCGGCACGGCGGCGCATGATCGTGTTGATGACTTCGCGCATGGGCAGCACGACGCGGCGCAGTTCGACGAGCTCTTTGCGCAGCCGGTAGGTCGACCGCTGGACCGTGCGGGTTACCGCGCGGTCGTCGAACAACCCGTCCTCGAGCGCTTCGATGGCGTCGTCCAGTTGCTGGATGGTGTCGAATTGCCCGTCGACGATCACGTCGAGCAGGCCGTGCAGCAACGCCGGTGCACCCATTTTCAGCAGATCGGCGTTCTCATCCCACCGCCGAACCACCTCATCGATGTCGAAAACCGGTTGCTGCGGGTCTAATTCGTGCCGCACGGTCACGATCCCCGCAGGCAACACGAAGATCGACACCCTCGTCAACAGCAGCCGCGACTCCAGATCGTTGGCCAGTGGCGGCGCCAACGCCGTCGCGTACACCGTCATGAACGTGTGCGTCGCGTACCGGGTGGCCTTGGTGCGTTCGGCATGCGCCACGGTGTCTTCGACGGCGTGCTGGTCGAAGCCCAGTTCGTCGGAGAGCTGACACAACACGTCGTGGTCTGGGTTGCACATATCCACCCAGACCAGCGCGCCGTCCTCGGCGAGATGGTTCGAGGTCTCCCGGAGCGGAAAATCTTCCGTCTTCAGTTCGCCATCGACCCACAGTCGGGTTCGGCAGTGGGTCATGGAGTCCAGTGTGCGGCAGCCCTGACCGGGGTGACTAACCGGTGGTGTGAACGATCAGCACATCGGTCTTGGACCGGCGCGCGACGTTTGCAGGCACCGAACCCAGCAGGCGGCCGGCGATCGTGCTCAAGCCCACGTTGCCGACGATCAGCAGATCGGCGCCGACCTCTTCGGCCAGCTCCACCAGCGCATCGACGGGAGCGCCGACGACGGCGCGTTCTTCGACCTCAGCGGCACCGGCGGCCTTGGCGCGGTCACGTGCCTCGCGCAGGATCGCGTAGATGGGGGCATTGCCCGCCATCTTGTAGCCCTCGTCCTTCAGCAGGTCGGCCGCGCGAGTGTCCTCGTTGGCCGGGAAGTAAGCGGTTGCCACGATGACTTTGGAGCCTGGTTCGGAGGCGAGATATCCCGCCCGGTCGACTGCACGCAGCGAGGAATCCGAGCCGTCCGTGCCGACGACCACGGTCTTGTAACCGCCCATTCGTACCCTCCAGTCTCCATTTTCAACGCCACCGGGAACACTATCGCTTTGGCACCACGCAAGGGTGCGATTCACGCCACGCGGCAATTCCGGCGCGCCGCGCGATGCCACTCTACCGGGGCAAATGGCGGCGCCGACAGTTGCGTGAGCTGTTCGACAGCCGCTGCAATTGCAAATCCGCATCGCATCTGATTCACGAATGTCAGCGCTGCCACATCGCTGATGACCAATGGCCGCAATTCGATACCTCGGAAATTCTGCCGGTGGCGTCAACCCATGCGCCGCACGCTATTGGTGGGCTGCGGGTTAGCGTTTTGGACATCAATTGACAGGGGTAGAGGACGACCCACGTGAGCATCACCCTTCGGCCCGAACGAGTCAGCAGCGACGGGGAGCGGTCACCCGCGTCCGCCGGGCCGCTCGACGCCGTGTTCGTGGCAGTGTTCGCCGCTGCTGTCAGCGCAGCCGGCGCGGCGCGGCCATCGCTGTGGTTCGACGAAGCTGCCACGATCTCGGCGTCCACCCGGCCGGTGCCCGACCTGTGGCGCATGCTCGGCAACATCGACGCCGTTCACGGCCTGTACTACCTGCTCATGCACGGCTGGTTCTCGGTGTTCCCCGCCACCGAATTCTGGTCACGGTTGTCCAGCTCGATCGCGGTCGGGTTCGCGGCCGCAGGTGTCGTGGTGCTCGGCCGACAACTGTCCACCCGATCTATTGCGGTGACCGCGGGTGTCGTATTCGCGGTACTCCCCCGGGTGACGTGGGCCGGCCTGGAAACCCGGTCCTATGCGCTGACAATGGTCGTTGCGGTATGGCTGACCCTGCTGTGGGTGGCCGCACTGCGCCGCGACCGGCCGCGATGGTGGCTCGGCTATGCGCTGGTGGCCATCGGCGCCACGCTGCTGAACGTCTTCTCGATTCTGTTGCTGCCCGTGCATGCGGTGATGGCGCTGGCGATGACCGACTCGAAAAGGACGAGACGGCACGGGATTCTGGCGGTGCTGACCGCCTGCGCCGCGACGGCCCCGTTCCTGTTCTTCACCCAGACCCAGCTGTTCCAGGTGGGCTGGATCTCGCCGCCGGGCGCACGCACCGTCGGAATGATGTTGGTAGATCAGTACTTCGACCGTTCACTCCCCGTCGCGGTGTTGTCCGGATTACTGATCGTCGTCGGCCTCGTGTCGTGGCGACGGGCCGGATGGCGGCCACGTCGGTTGGTCGCCATCACCGTGGCTTGGATACTGCTGCCCACCTGTGCCGTGCTCGTGTATTCACTGCTGCGCGATCCGGTTTACTACCCGCGCTATCTGTCCTTCACCGCCCCCGCCATGGCGCTTCTTCTCGGCTCTTGCATTGTGGCGCTGGGCCGCTCCTCCCGCGCCGCCATCGCAGTCGTGCTCGCCGTCTTTGCACTCGTCGCGACACCGAACTACCTGACCCAGCGGGGGCCGTACGCCAAAGAAGGCATGGACTACAGCCAGGTCGCCGATGTCATCACCTACCACGCCGCGCCGGGCGACTGCCTCGTGATGGACAATTCGACCGCGTGGAAGCCCGGTCCGATCCGCCCGTTGCTGGCCGCGCGTCCCGCTGCCTTCGCCAAACTGCACGATTTCGGCCGCGGTCCCACGGGCATCGATCGAAACCTGTTGTGGGACGCGCACATCGCCGTGTGGACGTGGGCCGACAAGATGCCCGGTTGTCCGGCGATCTGGACGGTGTCCGAGCGTGACAACCGTCTGCCCAGCTACGAGCGAGGGCCGGCGTTGCGGGGCGGTCCACGGCTCGAACGGGCGATGGCCTACCAGGTGCCCTACCGGTTCGGCTTCCGGGTAGTCGAACGCTGGCAGTTCAATTTTGCCCAGGTGACCAAGTCGATTCGCTGATGCATCACCAGGTGGTGCATCGGGTACGCGGCGGGTATGACGTCCACCGCTGATGCCTATGTGCCGCAGACGCACAACCTCGATCAGCTGGCCGAGACCGCGCGGACCTGTCGGGGCTGTGATCTCTACCGCGACGCCCGGCAGACGGTGTTCGGTGAGGGCGCGGCCGGTGCGCCCATGATGCTGGTCGGCGAGCAGCCCGGTGATCAGGAGGACCAGCGCGGCCGTCAATTCGTCGGCCCGGCCGGCAAACTCCTCGATAAGGCGTTGGCCGCCGCGGAGATCGACCGCGAGCGCCTCTACGTCACCAACGCCGTCAAACATTTCAAGTTCACCCGCACCAACGGCCCACGGCGTATCCACAAGACGCCAAGCCGCACTGAGGTTGTCGCCTGCCGACCCTGGTTGTTCGCCGAAATCACCTCTGTCGAACCAGAAGTCGTGGTTCTGCTCGGCGCCACTGCAGCACAGGCATTGATGGGTACCGGTTTTCGGCTCACCGCGCATCGCGGCGAGGAATTGCGGCTGCCCGCCGAACCAGACCTCGGGGTCGATCCAAGCGTCGTCACCACCGCACACCCGTCGGCGATTCTGCGAGGCCCGGCCGATGAACGGGCCAAGAACTTCGACGCGCTTGTCGACGATCTGAGGTTCGCCGCGGGGCTACTATCCGGCTGAAGAGAAAGCGAGCGCCAATGCCCGCATCAGCCGAGAGCCTCACCGCACGACTGCGTGACGGGCGTTCAGTGTGTTACGCGCAGTACGGTGCACCCGATGGCGAGGTCGTCGTCAACGCCCACGGGGGCCTGGCCTGCCGACTGGACGTCGCGGCTGCCGACGCCGCCGCACGAGTGGCTGGTGTCCGGCTGATCTCGCCGGATCGGCCCGGTATCGGCGGATCGGATCCCCGCCCCGGGCGCACGGTCCTGGACTGGGCCGACGATGTGGCCGATCTGATGGATCAACTCGGTGTCGCGCGGTTCGCCGCGATGGGCTGGTCGATGGGCGGCCAGTATGCCGCCGCCGTTGCCTGGGCGCTGCCCGAGCGGGTGCGGCGGGTGGCGATCATCGCCGGGGCGCTACCGCTTACCGAGCCGGGCGTGTTCGAGCAGTTGCCTGCCTTCGACAGGATCTACACCCGGCTGTCGCTGCGTGCCCCGTCATTGGTCAAGCCGTGTTTCGCCGCGATGGCGCTGGCCGCCCGACGGGCGCCCGCGCTATACGGGCGGCTCGCCGCCCGCCAGTTGGGCGCCGCTGACGACGCGGTGCTGCGCGCCGAGGGTTACGACGAGTTCGCGCGGATGTCCGCCGAGGCGCTACGACGTCCGGCCGGCGTCGTCGAGGACTACCGGGCATGGATTCGGCCGTGGGGTTTCATGCCTGAACAGATCGCGATCCCAACCGACATCTGGGGCGGTCACCAGGACGAACTGGTCAGCCACGCCTGGCCGCCCGAGTTGGCCCGCCGGATTCCCGGCGCGACCCTGCGCGAGCGACCCGGCGGGCACTTCCTGGCTCACCTGTACTACCCGGACATCTTCGCGAACCTGCTGGCTTAGTCACCAAACCACCGGTTCGTCGGCGGCACCTCGGTACCGAGCAGAGCGCCGGCCGGAGCGCCGGTCTCGGTGCCCGCCTTCGCCGACCAGCCGGTGCCCATGCACAGCAGGTCACGCGGCCCCGAGATCGTCGACGGCAACGGGATCCCGAATCCCGGGATACCGGGGATCGTGATCTGCGGCGGCGAGAGCAGCGTGGCCACACCTTGCGCCATCGTCCCGAACAGCTGCGCAGGCGGGGTGGGCAGCGTGCCCGCGGCATCGGCGATCGGTGCTGCCGGGATCAGGCTCCCGAGACCACCCGGTGTGGGCCCAACGTAACCGCCCGGACCACCCGGCAGAACCGTCGGCGGGGTCGGCGGCGTCGGTACCCGGTTGCCACCGGGAGTGCCCGGCGTCGCGGCGGGCGGCGTGGGCAGGCCAGCGCCACCGCCACCACCCGGACCACCCGGCACCGCGGCGGGCGGCGTGCCCGGCGTCACCACGCTGTTGGTGAACGGAGTGCCAGGCACGACGGCCGGCGGCGTGGGCAGGCCAGCGCCACCGCCACCACCCGGACCACCCGGCACGGCGGCCGGAGGCGTCGGCAAACCAGCGCCGCCACCACCACCCGGACCACCCGGCACGGCGGCCGGAGGCGTCGGCAAACCAGCGCCACCGCCACCACCCGGACCACCCGGCACGGCGGCCGGAGGCGTCGGCAAACCAGCGCCACCGCCACCACCCGGACCACCCGGCACGGCGGCCGGCGGGGTCGGGATGCCGGTACCGCCAAGAGCATCAGCGGCCGCGGGCAGGGCCCCCGGCGGGGCAGGCACACCGGCGGCCGCGGCGGCGATATCCGCTGCGGGCACACCGGCGGACGGCGCGACAACACCTGCGGCGTCGGCGACCGGCGCGCCTAGTGCGCCACCCGCGCCGGCGGCTCCGGAACCTGCGCCACCGCCACCGCCACCAGCTGCCCCGGCGGCTGTGGAGGCATCGGACAGTGCGGCGGCCGGCACGCCGCCGGCTGCGCCGTTGTTGTCAGTGATCGGAGCGGCGGGAACCGCGGCGCCCGCGTTGTCGGTGATCGGCGCGGCCGGGACGCCAGCGGGGCCGGGAACGGTCCCGCCTTCGCCGAGCGGGGCTCCGGGCACACCGGCCGGTGGGGTCGGCACACCGCCGCCGGCACCTCCACCCGGACCACCCGGAACCGCACCCGGAGGCGTCGGCAGACCACCACCGGTACCTTCACCGGGACCACCCGGAACGGCGGCCGGCGGCGTCGGCAGACCACCACCGGTACCTTCACCCGGTCCACCCGGAACGGCGGCCGGAGGCGTCGGCAGACCACCGCCAGTGCCTGCACCCGGTCCACCCGGAACGGCAGCCGGCGGGGTTGAGCCGGTTTCGACGAGATTGCCGCCCGGAGTGCCGGGGACCGCGGCCGGCGGCGTGGGCAGACCACCGCCGGTGCCCTCGCCGGGAGTGCCGGGAACGGCGGCCGGCGGGGTCGGAAGTGTCTCGGCGCCAGGGGTTCCCGGCGTTCCGGGAATCACCTGCGGCGGGGTCGGCGGAAGCTCCATGCCGGGAGTTCCCGGGGTGCCCGGCACCGCGACGGGCGCACCCGGCACGTTCACATTCACCGGGACACCCGGGCCACCCGGCACCGCGGCGGGCGGCGTGACGATCCCCGGAGTGGACGCCGCGCTCGGCACACCCGGCAGGGTGACCGACGGCGTTCCGGGAACGTTGATCATGCCGCCGGGGGTCGAGACGCCCGGAATCGATGCGCCGGGAGGGGGAAGGGTTCCCGCCGAATCGTTGACGACGTTGCCGGGCACCGGGTTTGCGGGAATGCCCGGGGTGTTGAGGGACAGGTTGTTCCCGCCGCCGGGGCCGCCGGGCACCGCGGCCGGCGGCGTCGAGACGGAGCCGTTCACGTCGCCAGCGGGCACTGCGGCCGGCGGCGTCGGCGGGGTGCCGCCCCCACCGGGGATCTCGCCACCGGGAACGGCGGCAGGCGGAACCGGCGGTGTGACAACGGTTTCGGGCACCTCGCCACCGGGGACGGCGGCCGGCGGAGTCCCTGGGACACCGCCACCACCGGGCAGACCGCCAGGAGGCACCGCAGCCGGCGGGGTGCCCGGGACACCGCCACCACCGGGCAGACCGCCAGGAGGCACCGCAGCCGGCGGGGTCCCTGGGACACCGCCACCACCGGGCAGACCGCCAGGAGGCACCGCAGCCGGCGGGGTCCCTGGGACGCCACCACCACCGGGCAGACCGCCAGGAGGCACCGCAGCCGGCGGGCCGGGAGGAAGCGCATCAGCTCCGGGGACCGGCACCGGCGGGGCTGCCGCCGGGGGTGCCGGCGCGAGACCGGACGCGTCCGCCAGCGGGGCGGCGGGTACGGCGGCGGCCGGCGGCGGGACCAGCCCGTTGGCATCGGAGATGGGAGCACCGCCGGGCAGGGCGCCCGCGGCGTCGGCCACCGGCGCACCGGGTGCGCCAACTCCAGCTCCAGCTCCTGAGCCTCCACCAGCACCAGCACCAGCACCGGGCAGGCCGGCTGCACCGGGGGCAGCGCTCTCGCCGCCACCGGGGCCGGGCAGGCCACCGGCGGCATCAGCCACGGGGGCTCCGACCGGCCCGGCAGGCAGACCCGCGGCATCGTTGACAGGAGCAGGCGGCAGTCCTCCCGGCGGAGTCGGAATACCACCGCCACCACCACCCGGCGGAGTACCAGGAACCGCGGCGGGCGGCGTCGGAATACCACCCCCACCGACACCCGGCGGAGTACCAGGAACCGCGGCGGGCGGCGTCGGAATACCGCCGCCACCGACACCGGGCGGAGTACCAGGAATCGCGGCGGGCGGCGTCGGAATACCGCCGCCACCGACACCGGGCGGAGTACCAGGAACCGCGGCGGGCGGAGTCGGAATACCACCCCCACCGACACCCGGCGGAGTACCAGGAACCGCGGCGGGCGGCGTCGGAATGCCACGAGTGGTGCTGGTGCCGGGCGCGCCGGGAACGGACGCCGGGGGCACAGTCACGCCACCGGTCCCGGGCATGCCGGGCGAGCCGGGCACGCTGGCCGGCGGGACGTGGACGCTGCCCGGCACGGTCGCGGGCGGGATGGGCCCGCCTGCGGCCGGCGGATTGTTCGTGAACAGCGAGTTCGACGTGCCGGGGATGCCCTGCGACAGGTCGGGCGGGGAGGTAAGGCCCTGATGGAGGATGCCCATGCACGGAACACCGGGGGTGCCGACTTCAGCGACGACACGGGGGCTGAACAGCGGAGCCGTCCAGAAAAACCCCGCCGTCGCCATGGCAGTGACCGCCGCCACGCGAGAGGTGGTCCGAGACATCATTTCCCCGTTTCTTTGAGAGGCCTGCCAGGGAAACTACAGACGTGTAAGTACCGAACCCGGGACACCTTTCGGGCGGTTACCGAACTGTTGCCAAGCGGTGTTGGTGCGGTTACTCCGACGACAATTTGATCGCGCAAACATGCGGCTTGACGTGCGGCATGCAGGCCGCACAATTGCGGCCTGACGTTGGAGCGAGTGACGGGATTCGAACCCGTGTAAACGGCTTTGCAGGCCGGTGCCTAGCCACTCAGCCACACCCGCGCGTCAGTCCGATACGTTTCCAGCGCGGGCGCGACTCGCCCAGCCTTCGGCTCAGCGTGATTGCTGACCCGCCGGCCATGCGGCCAATACGGTTACGACATGCAGACTTGGTTGGCCGACCCGCCGTTGCTCGGCGGCCCCGGACAGGGCACCCGGCAGATCGTCGAACTCCTGATCGCCTTCGGGTTGACGGCACTGATCGGCCTGGAACGCGAGATCCACGGGAAAAGCGCCGGGCTGCGTACCCAGGCGATCGTCGGCACGGCGTCGGCACTGATCCTCATCGTCAGCAAGTACGGCTTCTTCGATGTGCTGACCGCAGGACTGGTCGAAGTCGACCCGTCGCGCGTCGCCGCCCAGATCGTCTCGGGCATCGGCTTCCTCGGCGCCGGGCTGATCATCACTCGGCAGGGAGCGGTGCACGGGCTGACCACGGCGGCGGCGATCTGGGAGTGCGCCGCCATCGGCATGGCCGCCGCGGCGGGTCTGGTCAAGCTCGCGATCATCGTCACGATCCTGCACTTCGTGATCATCCTGGCGTTCAATCCGCTCAGTCGGCGCCTCACCGCGCGGCTGGCCGGTTCGGTACGCCTTCGCGTGACCTACGAGCCCGACCGGGGGGTGCTCACCCACATCCTCGCCGCGTGCGACAAGCACCAGTGGAGCCTCACCGAACTCAACAACGATCCCGACGGCGGCGTGCTGATGACCTTGTCCGGCGCGCGAATTCTGCACGCTGCCAACACAGTCGCCGGAATTGCCGGCGTCACCGGCGTGCGCCGACTCGACGAGAAGGACGAGTAGGCGTCAATCCGCCCGGCCACGACCGGACCGGTACGACGCCACAAATCCCACCGCCGCCAGAACCGCGAACGCACCGAACATCAGCCGGCTTGCACCGGCGTCGGGCGCGGCCCGCAGATTCACCACGACCCCGGCCAGTCCCGCACCGAACGCCCCGCACATCAGCTGCACCGTATTGATCGCTGCCGCCGCCACCGCCTGCTGGGGCGCGTCGTCGACGACCGCACCCATCGCCCACGCCGACAGGTGCGGCCACGCCATCCCGATGCCGGACCCGGTGATCGCCAGCGCCACCGCCCACAGAGCCACGACTGGCGTTGAGACACCGTCGTTTTGGGTGAGTGCCGCCAGTGCCAGACCCGCAGCCATCACCAGCGGGGCGATCGCCACCACCCGCACCGTAAGCCGGACATTGGTGATCGATGCGCTGGCGATCTCCCCGACCGTCCAGCCCACCGAGAGCGCCGCGCCGAGGAAGCCCGCAACGACCGGCGCCAGCGCACCCAGCCGCTGGCCGAACAGCGGCACATACATGTCGACCATCGTGGCCGCCATCAGCAGACCCAGAGTGAGATAGATCCACTTCAGCGGCCCGGGCCCAAAAGCCATGCGCGGCAATACCGCAGCCGGCGCCCGACGGTCGACGACGACGAAGGCCGCCACCAGCGCCGCACCGACGGCCAGCAACCCGGCGATGGCGCCCGCGCTCTGCGGGATCACCGCGACGCTGACCGTCAGCGCTGCCACCCCGAGCAGCAGCAACGACCACACCGGGATTCGGGTTCGCGGCGGATGTTGGTCGGCCTTGGCACGGGCCGGCAACGCCAACGGAACCAGCAGACTCATCGCGACGGCGAGCGCTGCGAGCAATCCGAATCCGCCTCGCCACAAACCGAATTGGGCGAACAGGCCGCCGGCAGCCGGACCCACCAAGGTGCCGACCCCCCACATCGCAGAGACAACCGCCGACGCGCGGGTCCACAACCGGTCGGGCAGCGCTGCGCTGATCACTGCATAGCCGAGACCGGCCAGCACACCGCCGGCCAGGCCCTGCACCAACCGCCCGCCGAGAAGCAGCGGCATCGTCGGCGCCAGCGTGCACAGCACACTGCCCGCGGCGAAGGACAGCAACGCACCCAAATACGCCGCGCGCGGGCCGAATCGGGTCAGCAGCGGTCCCACCGTCGTCGCCGCTGTCACCGACGCCACCAGATACACCGTCGTCACCCATGCATAGAGCCGCTCGCCGCCGATGTCGGCGACAGCGCTCGGAAGCAGGCTGATCGTGATGAATTCGTTGATGGCGTAGATCGCCACACCGCCGGCCAGCACGATGACCGCACCGAGATAGTCACGGCCCAGCAGCTCGCGCCAACTGCCCGCAGCCGACGCGGTGGTCTCGGTCATGGCATCACCGTAAAGGCTCAACCATGGTTGAGCTCAAGCATCGCCGGCTACTTCAGCCCGGCGGCGTCCATGCCGCGCAGTTCCTTCTTCAAGTCGGCGATTTCGTCGCGGATCCGCGCGGCCAGCTCGAACTGAAGGTCACGTGCCGCCGCCATCATCTGTGCGGTCAGGTCCTTGATCAGGTCTGCCAGTTCGGCGCGCGGCATGTTCGAGGTGTCGCGGCCCTCGATGATGCCCGCGCTGACCGCCCGGCCCGGCTCACCCTGCGCCCGCCGGCCGCGGGAGGCGTTGCGCCCCGAGCCACCGACTTCGATGGCGTCGGTGTCGTCTGCCTCCCGGTACACCTGATCGAGGATGTCGGCGATTTTCTTGCGCAACGGCTGCGGGTCGATCCCGCGCTCTTCGTTGTAGGCGATTTGCTTGGCCCGCCGGCGCTCGGTCTCGTCGATCGCTTCCTTCATCGAGTCGGTGAGCTTGTCGGCGTACATGTGGACTTCGCCGGAAACGTTGCGCGCCGCGCGACCGATGGTCTGGATCAGGCTACGGGTGGAACGCAGGAAGCCTTCCTTGTCGGCGTCGAGGATCGCCACGAGCGAGACCTCCGGCAGGTCAAGACCCTCGCGCAGCAGATTGATGCCGACCAGCACGTCGTACTCACCCAGCCGCAACTGGCGCAGCAGCTCGACGCGGCGCAGGGTGTCCACCTCGGAATGCAGGTAGCGCACCCGGATGCCCATCTCCAGCAGGTAGTCGGTGAGGTCCTCGGCCATCTTCTTGGTCAGCGTGGTGACCAGGACGCGCTCGTCGCGTTCGGTGCGGATCCGGATCTCGCCGATCAGGTCGTCGATCTGGCCCTTGGTCGGCTTGACCACGACCTTCGGGTCGATCAGGCCGGTCGGGCGGATGACCTGCTCGACGAACTCACCGCTGGTCTGGCTGAGCTCGTACGGACCCGGCGTCGCCGACAGATACACCGTCTGCCCGATCCGGTCCGCGAACTCTTCCCAGGTCAGCGGCCGGTTGTCGACCGCCGACGGCAGCCGGAAGCCGAACTCCACCAGGTTGCGCTTGCGGGACATATCGCCTTCGTACATCCCGCCGATCTGCGGAACCGTGACATGGGATTCGTCGATCACCAGCAGGAAGTCTTCGGGAAAGTAGTCGAGCAGCGTCGCGGGAGCCGAACCCGCGGGCCGGCCGTCGATGTGGCGCGAGTAGTTCTCGATACCCGAGCAGAAGCCGACCTGGCGCATCATCTCGATGTCGTAGTTGGTGCGCATCCGCAGTCGCTGCGCTTCCAGCAGCTTGCCCTGGTTCTCCAGCTCGGCCAGCCGCTCGGCCAGCTCCTGCTCGATCGTCGAGATCGCCATCGCCATCCGCTCCGGGCCCGCCACGTAGTGGGTGGCCGGGAAGATCCGCAGCGAGTCGACCTGGCGCACGACATCGCCGGTCAGCGGGTGCAGGTAGTACAGCGCCTCGATCTCGTCGCCGAAGAACTCGATCCGGACGGCCAGTTCCTCATACGACGGGATGATCTCGACCGTGTCACCGCGCACCCGGAACGAACCGCGCGTGAACGACAGGTCGTTGCGGGTGTACTGCACGTCGACCAGCAGCCGCAGCAGCCCGTCCCGTGGCACCTCGGAGCCGACCTGCAGTTCGACCGAGCGGTCGAGGTAGGACTGCGGGGTGCCCAAGCCGTAGATGCACGACACCGACGCCACGACCACGACGTCGCGGCGGGACAGCAGGCTCGACGTCGCCGAGTGACGCAACCGCTCCACGTCATCGTTGATCGAGCTGTCCTTCTCGATGTAAGTGTCGGTCTGGGCGATGTACGCCTCGGGCTGGTAGTAGTCGTAGTACGAGACGAAATACTCGACGGCGTTGTGCGGCAACATCTCTCGCAGCTCGTTCGCGAGCTGGGCGGCCAGGGTCTTGTTCGGCGCCATCACCAGCGTCGGCCGCTGCAGCCGCTCGATCAGCCAGGCCGTGGTCGCGGATTTACCGGTGCCCGTCGCACCGAGAAGCACCACATCGCGCTCCCCCGCCCTGATCCGGCGTTCCAGCTCCTCGATCGCGGCGGGCTGGTCTCCGGCGGGCTCATACTCACTGACCACGCGGAATTCGGCGCCACTGCGCACGAGACCGTCCACAGCGTCGGCGGCAGGTCGGTACTCCGAGTGCGCGAGCACCGGGTGTTCGGTAGCAAATGCCATGTCCCCAGGTTAAGCGTCCCCACCGACACATTCATTCCTCGTTACGCTTGCGCGGTGACCGTCCACCCGCCCAAGCAGGAGACGTTCGACCTGATCGCCTACACCAACACCGATCCGAAGGGCATCGCTCGGGCGGTCGACGAGTACGTGGTCACCCCCTGGGGTCTGTACATGGCCCGCCCCACTCCCGGCCGTGCCCAGTTCCACTATCTGGAGTCGTGGCTGCTGCCGTCGCTGGGGCTTCGGGCCAATGTCTTCCATTTCAACCCCGGCTTCGAGCGGCCCCAGGACTACTACCTCGACATCGGCGAGATCACCACCGGTGAGACCGCCTGGCAGGCCGAGGACCACTACCTCGATCTGGTCGTCTACGCCGGTGACCGCACCGACCTCATCGACACCGACGAGCTGTTCGCCGCCCACCGCGATGGGCTGCTGAGCACCAGAACGGCCGAGGAAGCACTGCAACGGGTTGTCGTCGCGATCGAGGGGCTCGCCCGCCACGACCACGACCTCAACGCCTGGCTCGCCTCTGCCGGGATGACGCTGACCTGGCGCTGAGACGCCTCGAACCGGGCAACGAATCGGCACTGGCGTACCGGACGGGTAGTCTGCCTAGCTATGAGCTCCAGCAAGCGCGGATGGCTGAGGATCGTCGCCGCGGCCGCCCTGGCCGTGAGTTCTCAGTTAACGGCGGCGACCGCACTGGCAGATCCAGAGCCGGCTCCCCCGCCGACGCCGGTGGCCAACGGCGATCCCGACCCGAACCTGCTGCACAACATCACCTACCGGGCGTCGGCGACCGGCACCTCCCGCGGCGCTGTGGTCGCGTACAAGATTGATGACAACAACGTCAACAGCGACCAGCCGACCCTGCTGCCGGGTATGACCTTCGAGGTCAACACAGTGCTCCACGACCCCAAGAAGGCGGGCATGCAAGTGTCCATCCAATGGCCGTACGGATCGAATCTGCATTGCGAGATCCTGGCCGACGACCAGATCGTGGCGCAGGCGGATCAGTTCATCGCCCCGCGGTTGTTCCGTCCGAAGGACGACCCGCTGTACGGCACGATCCAATGCGGCGCACCGCTGGACAATCCCGCTCCGGCGTCAGCGCCAGCTCCGGCGCCCGCACCACCACCCGCCGCCTAGCTAGGCTGGCCCCATGCAAAAATCCGATCGTGTCGCGGCGGGCGGCGCCTGGCTGCTGGAAAACGGTCACCGGCTCCTGCTCGCGCTCACCGGCGGCCGCTACCCGCGCACCGTGATGGGTATGTTGACGCTCGAATTGCACACCGTCGGCCGCAAATCCGGTAAACCGTACGCCAACCTGCTGACGTCGCCGATCCACGACGACGACCGCATTGTCGTCGTGGCCTCCAAAGGCGGCCACCAAGATCATCCCGACTGGTACAAGAACGCGCTCGCCACCTCGGATGTCACGGTGACCGTTGACGGCGCGACGGTTCCGATGCGGGCCCGCAGTGCCAGCCCGGCGGAACGCGCCGAGTTGTGGCCCCGAGTGGTCAACGCCTACAAGGGATATGAGGGCTATCAGCGCAACACACCGCGCGAGATCCCGTTGCTGATTTTGGAACGCCGCTAGTCAGGTTCGCGACGTCCAGCCCGTCGTGTCGGCCCATGCCCATGCCCGCCGGTAGGCATCGAGGAACCACGGCTCCTTGGCCTCGGCGTAGGCCCCGATGTCAGCCTGCTGAGCCGCCGACCTCTTGACGGCCAGGTAGTCGGCCTGCACGCCGGGGTTGGCCTTCAGCCAGTCCACGAACAGCAGCGCGAACTGCTGATTGGGCCAGCCGTCCACCCGGACGTGTACGTTGGTGGGTCGACCCGGGTCTCCGGATGCGTGAAAACGCTTGCGCCACAACGCCGGATCTGTCCCCTCCTTGGGCGCGTCCGTCGTGATGGACTCGACGCGGGGATACCCGGCGCGCAGCAGGTCGTCGGCGAGTTCGTCGGCCACCTCGAGTGAGGGCACCGTCACCTGGACGTCGATGACGTCCTTTGCGTCCATGCCGGGCACCGCCGTCGACCCGATGTGGTCGATGCGCACCGCCCGATGCCCGCAGGTGGTGTTGAGCCGGGCCAGGATTCGCCGGGCCTGATCGGGCCAGGTGGGATCGGCCGGCACGATCATTGTCGAGCTCGGCACCGGGGTGCGGGTGGCGAGGTTGTGCGCGAACGGGAGGATGCGCTGATACCACAGCTCCCGGGCCTTCTCGACGAGTTGGCCGGAACTACCGGAGTTGTCCAGCCAGACGTCGGCCACCTGCCGCCGCTGCTCCTCGGTGGCCTGCATGGCGATGCGAGCCCTGGCGTCGTCCTCGCTGAATCCGCGATATTCGATCAGCCGCTTCACCCGCACCTCGGGGTCGGCGTTGACGATGATGACCAGCGGGAACATCGGCGCCATCTGGGACTCGACCAGGAGCGGGATGTCCTCGACGATCACCGCATCCTCCCCGGCGGCGGCGATCAGCTCCGAGCGCCGAGTCGCCACCAGCGGGTGGACGATGCCATTGAGGACTTGGCGTTTCTCCTCATCGCTGAACGCGATCGCGGCCAGGGCGGGTCGGTCCAGTGCACCGTCGGCCTGCAGAATCCCGGAACCGAAGGCGTCCACGAGCTTGGCCAAGCCTTCGGTGCCCGGTTCGACGACCTCGCGAGAGATGACGTCCCCATCGACGACGATGCCGCCACATTCCGAGAACGTGGCGGACACCGTCGACTTTCCGGCGCCGATACCGCCGGTCAAACCGATGCGCAGCAATGCAGTGCCCTCACAGGAAGATGGTGAAAAAGAACCGCGCAGCACGTCGGTGAGACGTGCTGCGCGGCTTCACTCGGCGAATGAGTGTCTTGTTAGGCGTTGCCCGCCAGCTTTTCGCGCAGCGCGGCGAGCTGGGCGTCGCTGGCCAGCGATCCACCGGCCGACTCACCCGAGCTCGACGAAGACGACGACGACGAGCCGTTGCCGGCCGGCCGCTCGGCCGCCTCGGCCTCAGCCTTGGCGAACTTCTCCATCTGCGCGGTGTGCATCTTGTGCCGGCGCTCGGCCTCGGCGTAGCGGGCCTCCCACTCGGTGCGCTGCTTGTCGAAGCCTTCGAGCCATTCGTTGGTCTCGGCGTCGAAGCCCTCGGGGAAGATGTAGTTCCCCGCCTCGTCGTAGCTGTCGGCCATACCGTACTTCGAGGGGTCGAACTCTTCGGTGTAGTCCTCGTTGGCTTGCTTGAGGCTCAGCGAGATCCGGCGGCGCTCCAGGTCGATGTCGATGACCTTGACCATGGCGTCGTCGCCGACAGCCACCACCTGATCGGGCACCTCGACGTGGCGCTCAGCCAGCTCGGAGATGTGCACCAGACCCTCGATGCCCTCCTCGACACGGACGAACGCGCCGAACGGCACCAGCTTGGTGACCTTGCCCGGCACGATTTGGCCGATCGCGTGGGTGCGGGCGAAGTGGCGCCACGGGTCTTCCTGAGTTGCCTTGAGCGACAACGAAACCCGCTCGCGGTCCATATCGACGTCGAGCACCTCGACGGTGACTTCGTCGCCGACCTGAACCACCTCGGACGGGTGATCGATGTGCTTCCAGGACAGCTCGGAGACGTGCACCAGGCCGTCGACCCCGCCGAGATCGACGAATGCGCCGAAGTTGACGATCGAGGACACCACACCCTTGCGGATGGCGCCCTTCTGCAGCTGGTTGAGGAATTCGCTGCGCACCTCGGACTGGGTCTGCTCCAGCCACGCGCGACGGGACAGCACCACGTTGTTGCGGTTCTTGTCCAGCTCGATGATCTTGGCCTCGATCTCCTTGCCGATGTACGGCTGCAGATCGCGGACGCGACGCATCTCGACCAGCGATGCGGGCAGGAAGCCGCGCAGGCCGATGTCGAGGATCAGGCCACCCTTGACGACCTCGATGACGGTGCCCTTGACGGCCTCGTCCTTCTCCTTGAGGGCCTCGATGGTGCCCCAGGCGCGCTCGTACTGGGCGCGCTTCTTGGACAGGATCAGGCGGCCTTCTTTGTCCTCCTTGGTGAGGACCAGGGCTTCCACCTCGTCGCCGACGGACACAACCTCATTGGGGTCGACGTCGTGCTTGATGGAAAGTTCGCGGGAGGGGATGACACCCTCGGTCTTGTAGCCGATATCGAGCAAGACTTCGTCACGGTCAACCTTGACGATGGTCCCCTCAACGATGTCGCCATCGTTGAAGTATTTGATGGTCTTGTCGATGGCGGCGAGGAAGTCCTCGCTCGAGCCGATGTCATTGACGGCTACTTGCGGCGAGGTTGCGACGGGACTTGGCATATTGTTGGGTTGCTCCGGACAGCTTGAATCGTAGGGACAGTTGTGTGGTGCCTGTGGTGATGTACCCGCGACAGTGCACACAGGTACTTCCCGAGCCTACTCGACTAGGCACACGCTGGACAAACCCGGGTCTGTGAGCCCGCTGTGCGGCGCCGTTCGAATACCCTGCTCAGGTGTCCTACCCCTATCCGCCGCCGCTGCCCCGGCCGGTCCGCAAGGTCGGCGCCCCGCTCGCGGTCATCATCATTCTCGGCACGATCGCCGGATTGATCTTGACCCTTCTGACCGCGGTGAATCCGGCCGGAACGATCATCGGTTTCGTCCTGGCCACGGTGGCCACGATCTTGGTGGTGTTGTCCTACCTCTGGCTGGACCGCTGGGAGCCCGAGCCGCCCCGGCTGCTGGTGTTCGCCTTCGTGTGGGGTGCGTCGGTGGCGGTCGTCGTGTCGGTGGGCTTGGAGACGGTGTTCGATGCGGCGGTGAGCAACGGCGGCTCGGAGTCCAGCCCATTCACTGTCGCGGTCGGTGCCCCGCTGATCGAAGAGGCCGCCAAGGGCCTGTTCCTGCTGCTGATGATGACCGGCGTGCGCCGCGTCGAGCTGAACTCGCTGACCGACTGCCTGGTCTATGCGGGGATGACGGCAATCGGGTTCGCGTGGCTGGAGAACATCTTCTACATCGCCGACGGCACGTCGCTGGGCGACTCGCTGCTGACCGCAGGAATGCGCCTTGTGATGGGACCGTTCGCCCATCCGTTGTTCACCACCTTCACCGCGATCGGGGTGCATTTCGCTCTGCAGCAACGAAATTGGTTCGCCAAGGCGGGCTGTGTGGTGCTCGGGTATCTCGCCGCAGTGGTGATGCACGGGTTGTGGAACGGTTCTGCGCTGGCGGGTCCGGGTGCCTACTTCGGGCTGTATGTGGTGTGGATGATGCCGGTGTTCGCCCTGGCCGTGACGCTGGCCGTGCGCAGCCGGCGGCGTGAGCAACGCGTCGTGGCCGAGAAGCTCCCGGGCATGGTTGCGGCGGGTCTGATCACCCCGGCCGAAGCCGGCTGGCTGGGGACGATCCGCACCCGCAAAGAGGTTGTCGCCGCCGCGACGGGATTCGGCGGCCGCCCGGCCGGGCGCGGGGTCAAGAAATTCGCCATTCAAGTGGTCGAGCTGGCGTTCGTGCGGGATCGCATCGACCGCGGCTTCGGCGACTCTCGGGTGTTCGCCCTGCAGCAGCTCGAGGTCGACGGCGTGGTCGCGGCCCGCGCCGAAGCGGGCGCCGCGCTGCACTGGCTGAACGGCTACCGGCCGCCGATGTAGGGCTAGGCAGAGACTGTGTAGCCGAGGTCCTCGAGCATGCCGATCTCAACCGCGCTGAGCTGAATCCGGCGAACGCCAGGGGCGATGCTCGGGCTCATCAACGACCCCGGGAAGGTTGAACCGTTCAGATGCGCGCCAGTGGCGTCCAGCGGCACCAACCCGCCGTTGGCGGCCACCGCAGTGGGCCCGCCGAAATAGACCCCGCTGCCGCTGCCGCCGATCCAGGAACCGTCGCTGCCGAACAAGTGCGCACCAGCGCTGTTGACGGCGTAGGAGTCCATTGTCGTTCGGTAGGTCGACAACAATGCGCTTCCGATCGTCGATAAGAGGCCCAGCGTGTGCACCAACTCATGTAGCGCCACCGTTTCGAAATCGGTTTCAAAGAACCCTGGGGTGCTGTCGAAGGACCACGTGTGCGCGGAGTTGAACACGATGGTGCCATCGGCCTGCGTGCCGTTCTGGTCGATCCCGGTGAGGATCTTGTGTTGCACCACAGTGTCTTCGAACTTTCCACTGCCGACGATGGCAAGGGAGCTGCTGCCGGTACCGAGCATGCTGGAGCCGGGTGTGCTCTCAACGGTGATCAGATAGCTGACGGTCACCGGGAGCGAGGCTGACGGCAGGATGTGGGCCGACAGGTAATCGGCTGCCCCTTGCAACGCTGCGCGCGAAGCGGGCGACCACCACGATTCCGATCCGGAATCGAAAGTGAACGCAAACTTCAACGCCGGCGTCCCGATTGCGTACTGGCTCACCGTGACCGACGCCGTCGTGCTGGGCGAGCGGAATAGGTTCAGGAGGTTGATATGCAGTCCGAGATCCGTTGCACGAACGGCGAACTCGTCAGTTCCGGTGAAATCCGGCCCTGGGGTGTAGGTGAAAGTGCCGTCGGAGGCAATCTGAACGGTGCCGTGCAGAGGCACGCCGGTGCCGGCAGGGACAACGTCGTACTTGATCACGTCCCCTTCGGGGTCGACCGCCCCAACGGTTCCGCTGATCACCCCTTCATGCTGACCGGCGATCTGGACAGGCTGCACGGTCGGTGCGTTGTTGAAGAAGGTGCGGCGAATCTGCAACGAGACCTGGTCGAAAAAATCCTGGACGGGGTTCGCTGACGCCGAAGCCGCAGGCCGAGTCATGCTCGGGGCGCTGACGATCGGATCCGATTTGGCCGTCACCGCATCCGGCGTGGTCGATGCCGGTCGCCTCGCGTCTACCAGCGGCGAGCCGAGCAAAGGGGTCCGGCGGGCGCTCGCAGCCGACGGCTTCGCGGCGGCTCGCAGGTCGGGCGCGGCGTGTCCGGACTGCCGAGCAACGCCACCGCTAGGCTTAGCGTGCCCTGTCGACGCAGACGGCGAATTCGATCGGCTCCCGTCATCGGCGCTTGCGACACCGGCCGCCTGCAGCCCGACCCACGATAGCCCGACCATGAAGGCAAACGCACCGACGCGCGCCTCCCACCCAACCTTCGACATCGAAATCCCCCCGGTTTTCGCGCACGTGATGCGGTCCGACCGACGGTACCGCCTCCGACATCGTTGCACCGGTACTTTGCCAGACAAGTTTGCTCGCGCCCCGATTGAACTGGCGACCCGGGGTACAGCTAGTGCGCCGCCGCGTCCCAGCTTCGGCCGTACCCCACCGACACCTCCAGCGGGACATCCAGTGGATAGGCGCTGCCCATCTTGTCTCGCACCAACTCCTCGAGTGCGTCGCGTTCGCCGGCGGCCACCTCGAACAGCAGCTCGTCATGCACCTGCAGCAGCATGCGCGACGACAGCCCGTTCTCCTTGATCGCCGAGTCGACGTTGATCATCGCCACTTTGATCAGATCCGCGGCGCTGCCCTGGATCGGGGCGTTGAGCGCGGCACGCTCGGCGGCCTCGCGTACCTGCCGGTTGCTGCTGTCCAACTCCGGCAAGTAGCGCCGGCGGCCGAACACCGTCGAGGTGTAGCCGTCTTTGCGGGCCTGGTCGACGATGTCGCGCAGGTAGTCCCGGATGCCGCCGAACCGGTTGAAGTACTGCTCCATCTGGACCTTGGCTTCTTCGGTCGAGATCTTCAGCTGCGCCGATAGGCCGTAGGCACTCAGCCCGTAGGCCAGCCCGTATGACATCGCCTTGACGCGGCGGCGCAGCTCGGCGTTGACCTCGTCAATGGGGACGTCGAATGCACGGGACGCGACGAACGAGTGCAGGTCCTCCCCCGTCCGGAACGCCTCGATGAGCCCCTCGTCCTTGGACAGGTGCGCCATGATCCGCATTTCGATCTGGCTGTAGTCGGCGGTCATCAGCTCGCCGTAGCCCTCGCCGACGATGAACGCATCGCGAATCTGCCGGCCGGCGTCGGTGCGGATCGGAATGTTCTGCAGATTCGGCTCGGTCGACGACAGCCGTCCGGTCGCGGCGATGGTCTGGTTGAACGTGGTGTGGATGCGGCCGTCGGCGGCCACCGACTTGAGCAGGCCGTCGACGGTCACCTTGAGCCGGGTGGCGTCCCGGTGGGTCAGCAGGTGCTCGAGGAACGGGTGGCCGGTCTTGTCGAACAATGTCTGCAGCGCATCAGCGTCGGTGGTGTAGCCGGTCTTGGTGCGCTTGGTCTTCGGCATGCCGAGCTCGTCGAACAGCACGACCTGCAGCTGCTTGGGCGAACCCAGGTTGATCTGCTTGCCGATCACCTCGTACGCAGCGTCGGCGGCCTGGCGGATCTGCTCGGCGAACTCCCGTTCCAGGTTGTTCAGCTTTTCCAGATCGACGGCGATGCCAGCGTTTTCCAAACCGGCCAGGACGGCCTGCACCGGCAGTTCCATCTGACCCAGCAGCGACGACGAATCGATGCGGTCGAGCTCCTCGTCCAGCGCATCGGCGAGGTCGGCGACCGCACGGGCACGCAGGATGACGGTCTGCACCGCCTGGTCGTCCACTCCCTCGCTGTCATCGAGAAGCGAAAGTTGTTGCTGCTCGGGATTATCGGCGCGCAATTCGCGGCGCAGGTAGCGCAGCGACAGGTCGTCGAGGGCGAAGCTGCGTTGCCCGGGCCGCACCAGATAGGCCGCCAATGCGGTGTCCGAGGTGACCCCAGCCAGCCGCCAGCCCCGGCCGGCCAGATCGTGCATCGCAATCTTGGCTTCGTGCAACACCTTCGGTGCGCTCTCGTCGGCGAGCCACTTTCCGAGCGCGGACTCGTCCTCGGGCGTGAGAACCGCGGTGTCGACGTAGGCGCCCTCGCCGTCGGCGGTGGCGATGGCCAGTGCGGTGGCATCACCGTCGTACACCCGATGGGTGCCGACGACCGCGAGGCCGGAGCGCGCGCCGCTCGCCGCGTGTTCGGCCAGCCAGGCCGCCACCGCGCCGGGTTCGAGCTGGCCGCCGCGGACATCGAAGCCCTCGTCGACTTCCGGTTCGACGGCGGCCAGGGTGTCGAACAACCGGTCGCGCAGAACCCGGAACTCGAGATCGTCGAACAGCCGGTGAATCTGGTCGCGGTCCCACGGCTGCACCCGCAGCGTGTCGGGAGTCTGCGCCAGCGGGACGTCCTTGACCAGATCGGTGAGTTCGCGGTTGAGGATGACGCTGGACAGGTTCTCGCGCAACGCATCTCCGACCTTGCCACGCACCGAGTCGACATTGTCGACCAGACCCTGCAGCGAGCCGTATTCGACGATCCACTTGGCGGCGGTCTTCTCCCCCACCCCCGGGATGCCGGGCAGATTGTCGCTCGGGTCGCCCCGCAGCGCCGCGAAGTCGGGGTACTGCGTCGGCGTCAGGCCGTACTTCTCCACCACCGCCTCGGGGGTGAACCGGGTCAGATCGCTGACACCCTTGCGGGGATAGAGCACGGTCACGTCCGGGCTGACGAGCTGCAACGCGTCGCGGTCGCCGGTGACCACCAGCACCCGGTAGGCCTCCTGCTCGGCCTGGGTGGCCAGCGTGGCGATGATGTCGTCGGCCTCGAAGCCGGGCTCGGCCAGGACGGTGATGCCGAGTGCGTTGAGCACTTCCTTGGTGATTTCGATCTGGCCGCGGAACTCATCCGGCGTTGCCGAGCGGCCTTCCTTGTACTCCGGGTACTTCTCCTTGCGGAATGTCTGCCGGGAGACGTCGAACGCGGCGGCGACGTGGGTTGGCGTCTCGTCGCGCAGCAGGTTGATCAGCATGGCGGTAAAGCCGTACACCGCGTTGGTGGTCAGCCCGTTCTTGGTCTTGAAGTTCTCCGCGGGCAGCGCGTAGAACGCCCGGAACGCGAGCGAATTGCCATCCAGGAGCAGCAGGGTCGGTTTCTGGTCGGTAGCGCTCGCCGTCACGCCCTCACTCTATGCACCGCCTCCGACACTCAGTACCCCAGGAGCTTGCGGAACCGCTGCCCCACGGCCATGGACTGGCCCATCCGTTGCACCCACCCGTCGAGCGCGGCCTTGGTGTCGGCCGGATCCCAGCCGCGCTCCTGGCCCAGCGCGATCATGCCGGCCTCGTCGGTCACACCACGCTTCTGCGCGGCCTGGGCGAGTTCGGCGTAATTGCCCAACGAGATGCCGTTGATCGGCTCCCAGATCGGGTCGTCGTCCGACACCGGCTTGTTCGACGGGCCGCCCAGGAGGGCAGGATCACTGAGTTTCTTGAAAAGTCCCATGCCATGAGTTCAGCCCGCCTGATCCGCTACCGATCCCAACTTCTCGAACTGGAACACGTTTCAATTCAGCAGTCCCCATCGCATACGATGACCCAGTGCCAGCTTCTCCAGACGCCCCCGCTCAACTACCGGCAATTGACGGTTGGTGGGACCACGACGACGCCGGTGTGCCGCATCTGATCGGCGGCAAATGCCCACAGTGCGGGACCTATGTGTTCCCGCCGCGGGCCAACAACTGCCCCAACCCGGCGTGCGACAGCGATGTGCTCGAGGCCGTCGCCCTCTCACGGCGGGGCACGGTGTGGAGCTACACCGAGAACCGCTACGCGCCTCCCCCGCCGTATCCGTCGCCGGACCCGTTCGAACCGTTCGCGGTCGCCGCTGTCGAACTTGCCGACGAGGGGCTGATCGTGTTGGGCAAGGTGGTCGACGGCACGTTGGCCGCCGACCTGAAGGTCGGCATGGAGGTGGAACTGACCACCACTCCGCTCTACACCGACGACGACGGCGTCGAGCGCGTCACCTATGCATGGGAGATCGCCAAATGAGCGCTGAGCCGGTTTACATTCTCGGTGCGGGCATGCACCCGTGGGGCAAGTGGGGCCGCGACTTCACCGAATACGGCGTGGTCGCCGCGCGTGCGGCACTGGCCGAGGCAGGCCTGGACTGGCGCCAGATCCAGTTGGTCGCCGGCGCCGACACCATCCGCAACGGTTATCCCGGCTTCGTGGCCGGTGCGACGTTCGCGCAGAAGCTCGGCTGGAACGGCATCCCGGTCACCTCGAGCTACGCGGCCTGCGCCAGCGGCTCGCAGGCGTTGCAGAGCGCGCGGGCGCAGATCCTGGCCGGCTTCTGCGACGTCGCGCTGGTCATCGGCGCCGACACCACGCCGAAGGGCTTCTTCGCGCCGGTCGGCGGCGAACGCCGCAACGATCCTGATTGGCAGCGTTTCCATCTGATCGGCGCCACCAACACCGTGTACTTCGCGCTGTTGGCCCGCCGCCGGATGGATCTCTACGGCGCGACGCTCGAGGACTTCGCTGCGGTGAAGGTCAAGAACGCCAGGCACGGGCTGAACAATCCGTACGCCCGTTACCGCAAGGAAGCCAGCGTCGAGGATGTCCTGGCAAGCCCGGTGGTCTCCGATCCGCTTCGGCTGCTGGACATTTGCGCGACATCCGACGGTGCGGCCGCAGTGATCGTGGCCAGCAAGGCATTCGCGGAGAAGCACCTCGGCTCGGTCCAGGGTGTGCCGTCGGTGCGCGCAGTGAGCCTGCAGAGCCCGCAGTACCCGCAGCACCTGCCCGAATTGCCGGACATCGCAACGGATTCTACTGCTGTGGTGCCGGGTCCGGATCGGGTGTTCAAGGACCAGATCCTCGATGCCGCCTACGCCGAAGCCGGCATCGGCCCCGAGGATCTGTCGCTGGCCGAGGTCTATGATCTGTCCACCGCACTCGAACTCGACTGGTACGAGCATCTGGGCCTGTGCGCCAAGGGTGAGGCCGAACAACTGCTCCGCAGCGGTGCCACGACGATCGGTGGCCGGGTCCCGGTCAACGCCTCCGGCGGGCTGGCCAGCTTCGGCGAGGCCATCCCCGCGCAGGCGATCGCGCAGGTCTGCGAACTCACCTGGCAGCTCAAGGGCCAGGCCTCCGGCCGTCAGGTCGAGGGCGCCAAGGTCGGCGTGACCGCGAACCAGGGCCTGTTCGGCCACGGCTCCTCGGTGGTTGTTGCCCGCTAGGTGGCCGAGAACGTCGTCGTGACCGTTAAACCCGGCAGCCGCAAAGGGCCGCTGATCGAGACGGCGCCCGACGGTTCGTTGACGATCTTCGTGCGGGAGCGTGCGATCGATGGCAAGGCCACCGAGGCCGCGACCAAGCTGCTGGCCGAACACTTCGGGGTGTCCCGGAGCAGCGTGGAACTGGTGTCGGGAGCGACGTCACGCATCAAGCGGTTTCGCGTCGGCTAGTCTCGCGCCGAGCGTCGAGTTGTGGGCGTGAAATCGCCTCAGCAGCGACAACAAGTCGACGTTCGAGCCGCGGCGGTACGCTACGCCTCGATGATCGAACTCAAGACCGCCAAAGAAATCGACAAGATGGCCGTCACCGGCGACTTCGTGGCCCGCACACTGGCGACGTTGGCGGACGAGGCCGAACCGGGCGTGAACCTCATGCAGCTCGAGCACCACGCCAGGGCGCTGGTCGACGAGCGCGGTGCGACCTCCTGCTATTGGGATTACGCCCCGTCGTTCGGCCGCGGGCCATTCCGCAATGTGATCTGTCTGTCGGTCAATGATGCTGTGCTCCATGGGCTTCCCTGGGACTACGTGCTCAAAGACGGCGATCTGCTCAAGCTGGACTTCGCCGTCTCGATCGACGGCTGGGTGGCCGACGCGGCCCGCACGGTGATCGTCGGCGACAACGCCGACGCCGCGGACACCGCGCTGGTCGACTCCACCCGCCGGGCACTGAGGGCCGGTATCGCCGCCGCGGTCCCCGGTGGCCGGCTCGGTGACATCTCGGCCGCCATCGGCGAGGTGGCCGCCGCCGCGGGCTATGCGGTCAACACCGATTTCGGTGGACATGGACTGGGCCGCACCATGCATGAAGACCCACACGTGCCGAACCGCGGCAAGCGCGGCCGCGGGATGGTGCTCAAACCCGGTCTGACGCTGGCCCTCGAACCGTGGTGGGGGCGCGGAACCAACCGGCTGGTAGTCGATCCCGACGGTTGGACGCTGCGGGCGGCCGACGGATCCAACACCGCACACTCCGAGCACACCATCGCGATCACCGAGCAGGGTGCGCGCGTACTCACCAGTGCGGCCTAGGCGACCCCGAGGTACGCCGCGCGAATACTGTCGTCGGCCAACAACTCTCGGGCGTCGCCGCTGCGGGTGATGGTCCCGGTCTCCAGGATGTAGGCACGGTCGGATCGGGTCAGCGCCTGCTGGGCGTTCTGCTCTACCAGCAGCACCGTCGTGCCCTGCGCGTTGATCTCGGAGATGATCTTGAAGATCTGCGAGATGATCATGGGCGCCAACCCCATCGACGGCTCGTCGAGCAGCAGCACCCGCGGGCGCGCCATCAACGCCCGCCCGATCGCCAGCATCTGCTGCTCGCCACCGGACAGTGTGCCGCCGACCTGAGCTCGGCGCTCGGCCAGCCGCGGGAAGGTCTCGAACACCCAGTCCAACCGCTCTCGACGCTCGGCCTTGCTGTCGAACTTGCGTCCGTAGCAACCCATTTCGAGGTTCTCCGTGACGCTCATCCCGGGGAATACGCCGCGACCCTCCGGCGCCTGAATCAGGCCGTCGATCGCCCGCTGATGAGCCTTGACCCGGCTGATGTCGCGGCCCTCGAACCACACCGAGCCGCTCGACAGCGGCCGCAACCCGGAGATCGCCCGCATCATCGTGGTCTTCCCGGCACCGTTGGAGCCGAGCAGCGTCACCAGTTCCCCTTGGCGGACCTCGAGCGAAACCCCGTGCAGCGCTTCGATTCTGCCGTAATGGACGACTGCGTCGCGCACTTCCAGCAGTGGCGTGTCAGAGCTGGTCATCGGGCACCCCCAGGTAGGCGGCGATCACGGCAGGGTCGTCGCGGATTTCGGCGGGCAGGCCGTCGGCGATCTTGCGGCCGAACTCGAGGACCACGATCCGGTCGGTGACGCCCATGACCAGTCGCATGTCGTGCTCGATGAGCAACACGGTGTAGCCGTCGTCGCGGATGGCCTGGATCAGCTCGATCAGCGCAGACTTCTCGCTGGGGTTGAAACCCGCCGCCGGCTCGTCCAGGCACAGCAGCTTCGGCTCGGTGGCCAGCGCCCGGGCGATCTCCAGGCGACGCTGGTCCCCGTACGGCAGGTTCTTGGCCTTCTCCTCGCCGCGGTGCGCGATCCCGACGAATTGCAGCAGTGCGGCGGCCTTTTCAATGGCCGAACGCTCCTCGCGGCGATGCCGCGGCGTACGCACCAGGGCCCCGGGCACCGACGTTTTGTGTCGTGCGTCGGTGCCCACCACCACATTCTCCAGCGCGGTCATCTCGCCCCACAGCCGGATGTTCTGGAATGTCCGGGCGATCCCGCGCCGGGTGATCTGGTGGCGCTTGATCCGGCCCAGCGGTGCGCCGTCGAACGTCACCGAGCCCGAGCTGGGCCGGTACACGCCGGTGATCGCGTTGAAGCAGGTGGTCTTGCCGGCCCCGTTCGGACCGATCAACCCGAGGATCTCACCACGCTTGATCGCGAAACTCACCGAATCCAGGGCGGTCAGGCCGCCGAATCTCACGGTGAGATCCTGGGTCTCCAGGAGGATTTCGCCCTCGGCGACCTCGACATCGCGGTGCAGCGCGGCAAGTTCCTCGTCGATCTCGGGCTCGGTCATGCCGCCGCCTTACTGTCGTCGGCGCGGCTCAACAGCTTTCGTGCCCGGTTTCCGTAGCTGAGCAGTTGCTGCCGCACCGGGAACAGGCCCTGCGGGCGGAAGATCATCAGCACCACCAGAGCCAGGCCGAAGAACAGGTACTTCAGATCGCCGAGGTTGATGCCCAGGAAGTGCACCCCGAGCAGCCGGTTCGGCAGGTACACGATCACGAACGCGCCGAAGATGACGCCGAGCTTGTTGCCCTGACCGCCGAGGACCACCGCGCACAGGAACAGCATCGAGTTGATGATGTTGAACGTTGGCGGTGCGACGTACTGCACCTGCCCCGCATACAGCGCCCCGGACAACCCGCCGATCGCGGCGCCGATGACGAACGCCCACAGCTTGAACCGGAACGTGTTGACACCCATCACTTCCGCGGCGTCCTCGTCCTCCCGGATGGCGACCCAGGCCCGGCCCACCCGGCTGCGCTCGAGGTTTCCGACCAGCAGCAGAATTCCGACAATGAGGATCAGTCCGAGCCAGAACCACCACGTCCCGTAGTTCGCGTGGCCGGTCGAGTTGCCGCTGGAGAAGACACCGTCGGGCAGGGTGTCGGTCCGCCCGACCCGCGGATAGGCCACCCCGTTCAGACCACGGGAACCGTTGGTGACATCGGACAGGTTGTCGGCCAGCAGGCGGATGATCTCGCCGAATCCCAGCGTGACGATGGCGAGGTAGTCGCCACGGAGGCGCAGCGTCGGGATGCCGAGAATCAAACCGGCCAGGGCGGTGAAGGCCATGGCGAGCGGCACGCACGACAACCATGCCCAGTTCTCGCTGAAGGCGCCGCTTTCACTGAGCTGATTCCACGGGCTGTCCGGACTGGTGAGCAGGGCGACGGTGTAGGCGCCGACGGCATAGAAGCCGACGTAACCCAGGTCGAGCAGACCGGCCTGCCCGACCACCACGTTGAGGCCGATCGCGATGATCGCCACCATCGCGAACTGAGCCATGGTGCCGCCGAAGCTGATTCCCGGGGTATCGAAGAATGGCGGCGGATACAGCGGCGACAACGCCAGCAGCGCGAAGCCCAGAATTCCGAAGCCCCACTTCTGCACTCGGCTCAGGCCCGCCCACCAGCCGCGCAGACCGTCGCCGGGAGCCAGCAGCCGGCCCGACCACTTTCCTGGCGTCTGCTCGCTCATGCCCGCGCCTTTCCGAGGCTTTCTCCGAGTATCCCGGTGGGCCTGATCAGCAGCACGAGAACCAGCAGCACGAACGCGACGACGTCACGCCACTGCGTGCCGAACACCGCCTGGCCGTAGTTCTCCATGATGCCCAGCACCAGCCCGCCCAGCAGCGCCCCACGAAGGTTGCCGATGCCGCCGAGCACCGCCGCCGAGAACGCCTTGATACCCAACAGGAATCCGCCCGAATAGATGATGCCCTGTGGCACCTTCACGGTGTAGAGCAGCGCGGCGGCACCGGCCAGCAGTCCACCGATCAGGAACGTCGTCAGGATGATGCGTTCCCGGGATACCCCCATCAGCGTCGCCGTAGTCGGGTCCTGAGCCACCGCGCGGATGCCCCGGCCGAACTTCGTCCGGTTGATCGCGATGTCGGTCAGCGCGGCGAGCACCAGCGCGGCGGCCACGATCACCAGCGTGACATTGGAGACCGTGGCGCCGAACACGTGGAACTGAGTTTTCGGCTGCACCAGAATGACCGGCTGCTGCGCATTGCTGCCGCCGTATCCCTTGATGATCTTGGGCAACACGAAGTGCACGAATTCCTGGAGCACGAACGACATGCCGATTGCGGTGATCAAGAACGTCAAGGGCCGCGCGTTGCGACGGCGCAGCGGGCGGTACGCGACCATCTCCAAACCCATTGCGGCCGAACCAGATACCAGCATGGCAAACAACATGGCGATACCGAGATAGAGCACCGTCAGCAGCACGCCCTTGCTGTAGGCGTTACCGCTCGGCGTGAACCCGAGGATCAGGTCAAGGCAGAAGTAGGCGCCGAACATGCCGAACATGAAGATCTCGGAGTGCGCAAAGTTGATCAGCCGCAGCACGCCGAACACCAAGGTGTAGCCGACGGCCACCAGAGCGTAGATGGCGCCCCACGACAGTCCGTCGATCGTCAACTGCCAGAAGCCGTCTCGCAGATTGTCGATGTTGAAACCGATGTCACTGGCGAGATACGTCATCTGGCCGAAGCTCTCGTGGACCATCTAGGCGGCGGCCTCCTTGGTGTGTGAAACGAGAACGCGTCCGAGCCTTGCGGTCCCGGACGCGTCCCCCGAATCTGCTACTGAACCTTGTAGATCCAGATCAGGGTGGTGGTGAGTTCACCCTTGTCGGTCCACTGGTACTTACGGGCCACACCCTGTCCGTTGTAGTTCTTGACCCAGTCGAGCAGGTCGGGACGGGTGATCTTGCCGGCGTCTATGCCCTTCAGCAGAACGGTACCGAGGTCGTATCCCTCGGTGCTGTAGGTGCCGGGCGCCTGACCGAACTTCTTGGTGTACTCGTCGGCGAAGGAGCCGGTGGCCGGGCCGCAGGGGCAGGACAGGATGGCGTCCTTGGAGGACTGGCCGGCCTGCTTGACGAACTCCGGGTCCTTCGTGCCGTCGGCGCTGACGAACTTGCCGGTGTACCCGCCGTCGCGCAGCTGCTGCACGAAAGGAGCGGCCTCGGCGTAGTAGCCGCTGTAGAACACCGAATCCGGCGACTGCCCCTTGACCTGCGTGACCGCCGCCGAGAAGTCCTTGTCGCCCTTCTTGACCGAGATCTTGCAGGCATCCAGGGCCACCGGGCCCAGCGTCTCGCGGACCGCTGCCGCCAAGCCTGTGCCGTAGTCGGTGCTGTCGTCGACGACGCAGACCTTCTTCTGGCCCAGCGTGTTCTTCAGGTAGTTGGCCACCGACGGGCCCTGCACGCCGTCATTGGCCAGGCCGCGGAAGAACGTCTTCCAACCCTGATCGGACAGCGTGACATTGGTCGCCGAGGCGGTGGCCGCAACGAGGCCGGCCTGGTCGAACACTCCGCCGGTGGCCTTGGTCTCACCCGAGAACGCCGGCCCGACAAGACCGATGGTGAACGCGTCGTCGACGATCTGAGGTGCGATCGCGGTGGCCTTCTGCGGATCGCCCTCGGTGTCGAAGGGCTTCAGCTGCACCTGGCAACCAGGATTGGCGGCGTTGTGCTTGTCGATGGCCAGCTGCACGCCGTCCTTGATGTTGATACCCAGCGCGGCGTCGGGCCCGTTGAGCGCGCCGGCCATCGCGATGGACACCGGCGGGCAGGTGGCCTTGCCGTCTCCGGCCGGATCGGCCGGGGTGGCACCCGCATCGGGCTTGACCTCGGCACCGTTCTGATCGATCTGAACCTGCTCGACGATTTTCAGGTCGCCCTGCGAGGAGTTCCCACCATTCGACGGGGACTGCTTGTTGCAGCCGGCGATACCGACGACCACCAGCAGCGCCGAACTAGCGGCGATTGCACTGCGTGTCGCGCGTCCGCGCACGTTTCACCTCCGGGTCAGTAGTTTCACGGCGCCGACGTCGCAGACCACCATCCGGCCCACTCTCGACACTGCGGTAGAACATAACCAACCGGTGGCCGCAGCGCGTCATCTTGGCCAACGCCTGGCCGTGAGCATATTCCGGATCGCCCCAAACGGCGCGGTCAGAGGAAACGCAGACTTAACGCGTCAGTTCGACGCCGGATCCGCACCGGGCGTGTCGAGGGTCTCCAGCACCACCTCGGCGACCCGCTTCATGGTGGTTCGCCGGTCCATCGCCGCCCGCTGGATCCACTTGAACGCCTCGGGTTCGGTCATCCCCTGGTTGGCTTGCAGCAGACCCTTGGCCCGCTCCACCAGCTTGCGGGTCTCCAGCCGGTCCGAGAGGTTGGCCACTTCACGCTCGAGTTCGGCGATCTCGCCGAACCGGCTGACCGCGACCTCGATCGCCGGGATCAGGTCGCTGATCGAGAACGGCTTCACCAGGTAGGCCATCGCGCCGGCGTCGCGCGCCTTCTCCACCAGATCGCGCTGACTGAAGGCCGTCAGCACCACGATCGGGGCGATGCGCTTGCTGGCGATCTCCGCGGCCGCGTCGATCCCGTCGCGGCGCGGCATTTTGACGTCCATGATCACCAGGTCGGGACGCAACTGCTCGGCCAGCTCGACGGCCTCCTGGCCGTCGCCGGCCTCGCCGACCACCTCATAGCCCTCGTCCCGGAGCATCTCGGCCAGATCCATCCGGATCAACGCCTCGTCCTCGGCGATCAGCACACGTCGGGAAGTACGGTCTGCGGCGTCGGTCATGCAGTCATTGTCGCGTGATCGACCCCAAACAGCGACCGCGGGGCATCGCAGCCCACCGGTTGGCGACGTCACCCGCGCGATCCACTATGGTGGAACACCGCCGCAACAGGCCCGGCCCTCGTATCCCAACTGGCAGAGGAAACGGATTCAAAACCCGTGCAGTGTGAGTTCGAATCTCACCGAGGGCACCAGAAATTCAGCAAACAGCCGTATGCCGGCCCCTGGCTCCTGACCCCGGGGCAACTCCCAGGGCCGGACTACGGGCAAAAGTTCGAGTCCTCTGAAAAGATGTGCGAGCGTTCAGCAGTCATCTTCCGCTTCGCCCTGAGGAATTTCGCCAATGCCCACAGCTGACACCGGCACTTTGACGCGACCCAGAGTTCTCCTGGTCTGCTCGCAGCCCAGCCTCACCTGCTCTGCGCTGTACTGCCTCAAGGGCATGGGCGCCAAGGTCGTCGCCGCCGGTGACCCAGGCCTGAAGTTTCTGCGCTTCTCCCGGTACTGCGAGACGTTCGTGCCCTGCCAGGTCTACGGCGCCGACCCCGACGAATTCGCGGCCCGCGTCACGGAACTGGCCGGCGAACACCGGGTCGACATCATCATGCCGGGCGACAGCGACAGCCTGTTCCTGCTGGCGGAGGTCAAGGATCGCCTGACCACGCCGGTCTTCCCGATCCCGACGTTGCCGCAGCTGCACCGACTCAACGACAAGCACGCATTTCACGACACCTGCGTGCAGGCGGGCGTGCCGGTCCCGGCCTCGATCTTCGTGGCTGACAAGCACGGGCTGAACCCGGACGAACTGGGCGAACGGTTCGGCTATCCGCTGATCGTCAAGCCCACGACGTGGGGCGGTTCGGATGGCCTGCTACTGGCGAAGTCGGCCGACGACATTCGCCGGCAGATCATCGACAACGACGACTATCAGTACCGCCCGCTGGTCGCGCAGGAGTTCCTGCCGGGCCAGGATGTCGGGCTCAACGTGTTCGCGGTCGAGGGCGAAGCGATCCTCGCCGCACCGCAGATGCGCGACGGCGAGACGATCACACACCTGGACAACGAGCAGGTGGTGTCCCTCGGCAAGCAGTACGTCAAGGCGGCCGGCCTGACCGGACTCGCGCATCTCGACGCTCGGCTCGGTCCCGACGGGCACGTCAGCTTTCTCGAGTGCAACCCCAGGATCTGGGCCTCGGTCTGCCACTCGTACTGGTGCGGCGAGAACTACGTCGCGGCCGGGATACGTCATGCACTGGGTCAGCCGGTTTCCGAGCCGACGCCGATTGCGAACCGGTCCGTGACCGCGCCCGCCCACCTTCTGTTCGACCTGGCCAGGGGGCGCCGCAAACCCTGGTCGCTGGACCGCTGCAACCGGCGGGCACTGGCACAAGGCTGCGCCGACCCGGTGCTCCTGTTCCGCCGCTACTTCGACCGCCCCACGAGGCGGACGGTGCCTACGTCGAAATAGCGCCCCGCTCACATCATTTCGGCTGCGCGGTGGCCGCTTTAGCTGCGGTCGACCCTTACCGAACGCAGTTGTTCCCGATGACCTGCTTGCAGGTGTCTCCCGGCGGCGCCGGGTTGACCGTCGGCGAAAACGAGTTGGGCCCACCCGGCGACACTGCCTTCTCGGTGGGTGACGGCGCGACGGAGGACGACGGAGTGGTCGTCGTCGACGACGGGGCATCCTTCGCGTTCTGGCTGCAGGCGGTCAGCGCCCCCATCCCGACAATCGCAGCCCCGCCAGCAAAGAGTGCAATCTGACGAGTCAAGCGCCCAGAGCTCATGATTGTCCCTACTCCCCGTCGTCATAGGCCGACTCGGCACGGCCGATGGGCAGAGACTACCGTCCAGGCAAACTTTCGTAGGGCAGAATTCATCGCCTTCGTGGACGAGCGATCAGCCCCCGATGGAAATCACCAGTCCCCCACCCCAGAACGGCCAGCCCCAATTCGGGGTGGCGATCGTCCCCGGCGAGGTGGTGATCTGCGCGTTGCCCGGACTCTGGCAGACCGTGGTGGTCGGCCCGACGTTCGTGCAAGTCGGGTTGCCCGACGCCGTCGCGGCTATACCAAAGCCCGCGAGCAGCATCGCGGAGAAGAACAGCACCGTTCCCACTACCACGTGCCAGGGGCGGAGATGTCGAGTCGTCATAGCAGTGCTTTCAATACAGGTCGATGCGGCGGTCCGACAGCAGGTCGACGTACTCCGTCAGCGTCTTGTCGTGCGTTGCGGACAGGTCGACGTCGGCGATGGCCAGCCCCGGCCCTGCGCCGGCCTCGGCGACCACCCAACCGTCCGGGCCGATGATCACACTGCCTTCGGTCCACCGCTGGTTGCGCTCCACTCCCGCGCGATCGCAGACTGCAACGACGACCCGATTGAGCCTCGCGGTGGACATCGCCGTGATGACCTCGCCGGCGCGTTCACCCTCCGGGCGTGGGAACCGCGGCCAATTCACCGGGGCCACAATCAATTCCACGCCGTCGACCGCAACCCGGCGAGTCACCTCACCGAACTCGAGGTCGTAGCAGACCATCACCGCGATCGCACCGTGCCGGGTCTTCAACACCGTCGGCAGCGTTGCGCCGGGGGCGAAGATGAGCTTCTCGCGGTCCCACAGATGCGTCTTGCGGTAGGTGGCGATCGGCCCCGCACGATCCAGCGCCAGCGCGCTGTTGTACAACACACCGTCCTCGCCGAGCTCACAGAACCCACCGATCACGATCGCGTCCCCGGCGACCGAGCGCCACGCCTCGAAGGCCGGATCGGTCGGGCGCAACGCCACCGAGCGCGCTTCGCCGGCGTCGGCGAACATATACCCGGAAGTAGCCAGCTCGGGAAGGACCACGACGTCGGCCCCGTGGGCGACGGCGTCGGCCACGGCCGCTGCCGAGAGCTCGAGATTGGCCTGCAACGCACCGAGCGTCGGGTCGATCTGAGCGCACGCGATCCGGGTCACTCTTGCAGGCTAACCTCGCCCGCAAGGAACCGGCAGAGGAGGAAGCATGGCATCCGACGTCGTAGGACCCGTCGACGCAACGAAGTATCCCCGCTACACCGAGCCGTCGACATTCGCGCGGCTGCCACGGATCGACGAAGTGCCCGGCGCCGACGTGTGCATCGTCGGGGTGCCGTTCGACAGCGGGGTGTCCTACCGGCCCGGAGCGCGATTCGGACCATCACATGTGCGAGCGGCGTCGAAGCTGTTGCGGCCGTTCAACCCCGCGCTGGGGATCAGCCCGTTCGCTGCCCAGCAGGTGGCCGACGGCGGCGACATCGCCGTCAACCCGTTCGACATCGACGAGGCGATCGCAGGCATCGACACCGCGATGACCGACCTGCGAAAGGACGGGGCGACCGTGCTGACGATCGGCGGCGACCACACGATCGCCCTGCCGATCCTGCGCTCAGTGGCGCGCGACCACGGACCGGTGGCGGTACTGCATTTCGACGCCCACCTCGACACGTGGGACACCTACTTCGGGGCGCCCTACACCCACGGCACACCTTTCCGGCGAGCCAGCGAGGAAGGGCTGATCGACATGGAGCGATCGCTGCACATGGGCATCCGGGGCCCGCTCTACAGTAAGACTGACCTAGAGGACGACGCCGTTCTGGGCTTCCAGGTCATCCGCTCCGATGACTATGAATTCGACGGTGTGACAAGCATTGTGGAGCGAATGCGCAAGCGGCTCGACGGTGGACCGGTGTACGTCTCGGTCGACATCGACGTGCTCGATCCGGCGCACGCACCGGGTACCGGAACACCTGAAGCCGGTGGGTTGACGTCGCGCGAACTACTCAACACGTTGCGGGGGCTGGTGGGTCTTGATGTGGTCGGCGCCGACATCGTCGAGGTGGCCCCGGCCTACGACCACGCGGAGATGACCGGGATCGCCGCTGCCCACGTCGGCTACGAACTGCTCTCGGTGCTTGCGGCCAACCGATAGGCTGCCGGTGTGGGCACCCTGCGAAAATGCGCTGGTTCGGTGCCGTCGGACGGACCGGCCCAACGCGCGGACTGTGAGCGTATGCAGCGCCGCACGCCGGCCCGAAACCTGCACTGGGCCGAGTCGATCAGGCGCCGTCAGCGGGTGCTCAACATTGCGGCGTCGATGGCGGCCGTCGTCACCGCCGTGGTGGGAATCCTGCAGTTCGTCACCGGCGAGCATCTCGTGGTCATCGGGTTGGTCAACCTCGGCACCGCGGCGATCTTCGGGATCATCCCGCTGCTGCACCGCTTCGGCGACATCATCGCCGCGCTGGCCTTCGTCTTCTTCGCGTTCGTATCGCTGACGATCGTCGGCTGGCAGGTCGGGACCGATTCGGGCATCCAGTTCTACTACCTGGTGTCGGCGTCGCTGGCGGTGCTGGTACTCGGCGTCGAACATGTTGTGCTGGCCTCGACCGTGGTGGCGATCGGCGCCGGGCTGACCATCGCGTCGCAGTTCCTGGTCCCCGGCGACACCGGAATCCAGCCGCGCTGGCTGGTCAACGCCGGGTTCGTGATCACGACCGTGTCCGCCTGCGTGATGATCTTCGCGACGGTCTGGTACGCCATGCGGGAAGTCTCGCGCGCCGAAGCGGCAATGGAATTCGAGTACCTGCGCTCCGAGGCGCTGCTGGCCAACATCCTGCCCGCCACGATCGCGGCACGGCTCAAAGACCCGGCGCGCGGCACGATCGCCGACCGGTACGACGACGCTTCGATCCTGTTCGCCGACATCGCCGGCTTCACCGAGCGGGCCAGCCAGATCGCCCCCGCCGAGCTGGTGCGCTTCCTCGACCGGCTGTACACCACCTTCGACCGGCTGGTGGACAAGCACGGCCTGGAGAAGATCAAGACCACCGGCGATTCCTACATGGTGGTCAGCGGTGTGCCCGAACCCCGGGCCGATCACGTCGAGGCACTCGCGAATCTCGCCCTGGACATGGCCAAGGCGGTCCGAGATCTGCGCGATCCCAACGGGCAGCTCGTCCCGCTGCGGATGGGGATGGCCGCCGGCCCGGTCGTTGCGGGCGTGGTCGGCGCTCGCCGGTTCTTCTACGACGTGTGGGGCGACGCCGTCAACGTCGCCTCCCGCATGGAGACCACCGATCCCGAGGGCCGCATTCAGGTGCCTCAGGATGTCTACGAGCGGCTGCGTGACCGCTTCATCCTCGAGGAGCGCGGCGACGTCGAGGTCAAGGGCAAAGGCCTCATGCATACCTGGTATCTCGTCGACCGCCGGGCTCTGCCGGCCGCGGACAGCGCTCGACCCGCCCAGGAAGAGACTGGGCGGGTCGAGAGTCCAACCGGCTGAACCTGCGATTCTCGCGCGCTACATGACTTTCGACAGGAACGCCTTGGTGCGCTCGTGCTGCGGGTTGCTCAGCACCTCGCGCGGCGCGCCGCTCTCGACGATCACCCCGCCGTCCATGAACACCAGCTCGTCGGCGACCTCGCGGGCGAAGCCCATCTCGTGGGTCACCACGATCATCGTCATGCCTTGACTGGCGAGCTTTTTCATCACGCCCAGCACCTCGCCGACGAGCTCGGGATCGAGCGCCGAAGTCGGCTCGTCGAACAACATGAGTTTCGGATCCATTGCCAGCGCACGGGCGATCGCCACGCGCTGCTGCTGGCCGCCGGACAGCTGCGCGGGGTAGGCGTCGGCCTTGTCCGACAAGCCCACCGTGGTGAGCAGCTCGCGAGCACGCTCGACCGCGGCGGCCTTCTTGACCCGCTTGACGTGCACCGGCGATTCGATGATGTTGGCCAGCGCCGTACGGTGCGGGAACAGGTTGAAGTGCTGGAACACCATGCCGATGTCGCGGCGCTGTTTGGCGGCTTCACGCGGGGGCATCTCATAGAGCTTGTCGCCGCGCTCGCGATAGCCGATCAGCTCACCGTCGACGTAAAGCCTTCCCGCGCTGACATTTTCGAGGTGATTGATGCACCGCAGGAACGTCGACTTGCCGGAGCCCGACGGCCCGACAAGTACCAGCACCTTGCCGCGGTCGACCGACAGCGTCACACCCTTGAGCACAGACAGGGCGCCGAAGTCCTTGCACACCCGCTCGGCGCGCACCATGGGTTCACCGGTCATACGTGTCCTGCCTCCGTACCGGTCTGCGCCTTCGCCAATGCCTCGAGTTGCTTGGTGGTCAACTTCCTGGATATGCCGCGGGAGAAGTACTTCTCGAGGTAGTACTGCCCCACCATCAGCACGCTGGTGACCACCAGGTACCAGGTCGCCGCCACCAGCAGCATCGGAACCGGCTCGAAGGTGCGAGCCGCGATCTCCCGAGAGGCAATGCTGTACAGGTCATAGGAGTACGGCACGGCCGTCACCAGCGAGGTGGTCTTCAGCATGCTGATGACCTCGTTGCCGGTCGGCGGGATGATGACCCGCATCGCCTGCGGGAGCACCGTGCGGCGCATCGTCATTCCCCACGACATGCCCAGCGCGGTCGATGCCTCCGACTGCCCCTCCGGCACCGACGTGATCCCGGCGCGGATGATCTCGGCCATATAGGCGGCCTCGTTGAGGCCCAGACCGATGACCGCGAGCAGGAACGGGATGGACAGGTTCTGCAGGTCGAGATGAAAGAACGACGGCCCGAACGGCACCCCGAGCTGGATGTGCTGATAGATCGTCGGGATCAACCCCCAGAACACCAGCTGCACATACACCGGTGTGCCGCGAAAGATCCATAGGAAAACCCATGCGACCGAACCGAATACGGGGTTGGGCGACAGTCGCATCACCGACAGCACCACACCGAGCACGATGCCGAGCGCCATCGCGTACACCGTCAGCTGCAGTGTGTTGAAGACACCGAGCATGATGCGCTCGTTGAACAGGTAGTCGCCGTAGGTCGACCAGCCGTAGGCCGGGTTGGTGGCCGCGCCGTAGATGAACAGGCCGAGCAGGACGACGATGACGACCGCCCCCACCCACCGCCAGGGATGACGAAGCGGTACCGCGTTGATGGCAGGTGGAGCCGACTCGTCGACAGCCATATCGGTCAGCTGGTCCCTCCGTTGATGACCGGCTTGGTGATCATTCCGGCTTCGACACCCCAGTTGCTGGCGATCGTCTTGTAGTCACCGGTCTCGATCAGGTGCTCGAGCGCCTTCTGCAGCGAGGCCGCCAGCGGCGAACCCTTGGCGACCGGCCAGCCGTAGGGTGCCGAGTCGAAGATCTCGCCGGCCGCTTCGAGTTTGCCGTTGCTCTGCTTGATCGCGTAGGCGGTGACCGGCGAGTCGGCCGACATCGCGTCGGCCTGGCCGAGCACGACGGCGTTGGTGGCGGCGTCCTGACCGTCGAACTTCAGGATCTCGATCGCCGGCTTGCCCGCGTCGGTGCATGCCTTGCTCTTCTTGGGGAGCTCGTCGGTTTCCTCGGTGGTGGTCGCCTGCACGGCGACCTTCTTGCCGCAGGCGTTGTTCGGGTCGATCGGCGAGCCGGGCTTCTGCGCCCACATGATGCCTGCGTTGAAGTAGTCGACGAAGTCCACCGACTGCTGGCGCTCCTTGGTGTCGGTGAACGATGACATCCCGACGTTGAAGGTGCCCTGTTGGATCGACGGGATGATCTTGGCGAAGTCCGCCTCGCGGAAGTCGGCGGTCAATCCCATCGTCGAAGCGATCGCGTTCATCAGATCGACGTCGAAGCCGACGATCTTGCCGCTGGAATCCTTGAATTCGTTAGGCGCGTAAGGGATGTTCACGCCGACGACCAGCTTGCCCGACTTCTTGATGTCGTCGGGGACGGTCGCTGCGATCTCGTCGACCTTCTGCGCCTTGGCCGCCGTGGTCGAGGTCGACGGCCCCGCGCCCGAGTCGTTCTTGCTGCTGCAGCCCGAAAGGGCCATGGCACCCGCTACGGCTACCACTCCGGCAATGCGACACCATTTCTGCACGGTTGCCTCTTTCTCTCGACTGCATCCGGGCTGTCCTGCCCGAAACTAGTGGCCCGGTCCAGGTTTTGTACCGCCGGTAACGGAACAGTAGTAGCAGCGTAACCAGTTGGCAGCGGAACCAGTCGGGTGAACTGCTCAAATACCGCTCATCGGCAGCGCGCTGTGCAACACTTCGGCCATGACTACTACCTCTGCCCCGCCGCTGCTGCCGCATCTGTGGAAGTCTGTCCTGCTGTCGGGCGTGCTGTCGCTCGCCCTTGGCGTCCTGGTACTCGTCTGGCCGGGGATCTCAATCCTCGTGGCCGCGATCTTCTTCGGCGCCTACCTCCTGGTGACCGGCATCTCGCAGGTGTTCCACGCCTTCACCCTGCATGTGTCGGCCGGCGGCCGGGTCATGCTGTTCATCAGCGGCGCAGCCGCCCTCATTCTGGCCGTGCTGTGCTTCCGCAGCATCGAGAACTCCATTCTGCTGCTGGCCATCTGGATCGGGGTCGGCTTCATCTTCCGTGGCGTCGCCACCGCGGTGTCGGCGATCAGCGATCCGGACACCCCCGGCCGCGGCTGGGAGATCTTCGTCGGCGTCATCAGCCTCATCGCGGGCATCGTGGTGCTGGCATCCCCGTTCCCCTCGCTGGCCACGCTGACCCTCGTGGTTGGCATCTGGCTGGTCGTGATCGGCGTGTTCGAGGTGGTGGCCAGCTTCGGAATCCGCAAGGCCTCGAAGGATCTCGGGAATCGGCTCACCGCCCCACAGCCCTAGGATCCTCATCACAAAGGGCCAAATGCCCTAGCGCGGACGGCGCGGATCGCTACTACACTTTGTCGTAGATAGGCGACCCGCGCCTTTCGCGTTGTTTGGAGAGTTCGAGATGAGCGCTCTTGACGTGTCCCGATGGCAATTCGGAATCACGACCGTCTATCACTTCATATTCGTACCGCTGACCATCGGGTTGGCCCCGCTGATCGCCATCATGCAGACGATCTGGGTGCTCACCGACAACGCGGCCTGGTACCGGCTCACCAAATTCTTCGGCAAGGTCTTCCTCATCAACTTCGCGATCGGTGTCGCAACCGGCATCGTCCAGGAGTTCCAGTTCGGGATGAACTGGAGCGAATACTCCCGCTTCGTCGGTGACGTGTTCGGCGCACCGCTGGCACTGGAGGGCCTGGTCGCGTTCTTCCTGGAATCCACCTTCATCGGGCTGTGGATCTTCGGCTGGACCCGGCTGCCCCGGTGGCTACACCTGACCTCCATCTGGCTGGTGGCCATCGCGGTGAACCTCTCGGCGTTCTTCATCATCACCGCGAACTCGTGGATGCAGCACCCCGTGGGCACCCGGTTCAACCCTGCGACGGGCCGTGCGGAGCTACAGAGCATCGTGGAGTTGTTCACCAACAACACTGGAGTCGCGGCGTTCTGGCACGCGGTGGCCGCATCGTTCCTCACTGCGGCGACGTTCGTGGCGACGGTGTGCGCGTGGTGGATGGTTCGCGCCAAGGGCAGCCCCGACGCCACCGCCCTGTACCGTCCGGGCGCGATCCTCGGGTCGCTGGTGGCGCTGGCCGCGTGCGTCGGTTTGTTCTTCAGCGGCGACGTACAGGGCAAGTTGATGTTCCACCAGCAGCCGATGAAGATGGCCGCTGCTGAATCGTTGTGTCACACCGGAACCGATCCAGGGTTCTCCATCTTGACCGTCGGGACGCACAACAACTGCGACAGCATCACCCGCGTGATCGAGGTGCCCTACGCGCTGCCGTTCCTGGCCGAGGGCAAGTTCAGCGGCGTGACCTTGGAGGGCACCAAAGACCTTCAGCAGCAATATGAACAGAAGTTCGGCCCCGGGTGGTACGTGCCCAATCTGTTCGTCACGTACTGGTCGTTCCGCGCGATGATCGGCCTGATGGCGGTGCCACTGTTGTTCGCAATGGCCACCCTGTGGCTGACCCGGCGCGGGCGGGTGCCGGGGACTCGGTGGTATTCCCGTTTTGCTCTGGTGACGATTCCGACTCCGTTCCTGGCCGCCATTGCCGGCTGGGTGTTCACCGAGATGGGGCGCCAGCCTTGGGTGGTCGCGCCCAACCCCGACGGCGACCAACTCGTCCGGCTGACTGTGCGCCAGGGCGTATCACTGCACGGGCCGGGTCTGGTCTGGGTGTCGCTGATCTCGTTCACCTTGATCTACGCGGTGCTGGCCGTGGTGTGGTTCTACCTGATCCGTCGCTACGTCACCGCCGGCCCACTCGAGCACGACGCCGAACCGGCGCCGCCCAGCCCACCCGGGGCCGACGAAGTCGCACCCCTGTCCTTCGCGTACTGAGGAGCCAGCCATGGGGCTGCAACAGATTTGGTTTGTGATCGTCGCCGTGCTGTTCCTGGGATTCTTCGTCCTGGAGGGATTCGACTTCGGGGTCGGCATGGCGATGGCGTGGTTGGGCCGGATCGGCAACGGCGACAAAGAAACTCGCCGCAGGGCGGTGCTCAACACGATTGGCCCGGTCTGGGACGGCAACGAGGTGTGGCTGATCACCGCGGGCGGAGCCATGTTCGCGGCTTTCCCGCACTGGTATGCGACGGTGTTCTCGACGCTGTACCTGCCGCTGCTGGTGATCCTGCTGTCGATGATCGCGCGGATCGTAGCGATCGAATGGCGCGGCAAGATCGACGACCCGAAGTGGCGCCGCTGGTGCGACATCGGCATCGCGACCGGCTCGTGGCTGCCGGCAATCCTGTGGGGTGTCGCGTTCGCGATCCTGGTCAACGGACTGCCGGTGGGCCCGGACAAGAACGTCACCGGACTGTCGGTCACCGACGTGCTGAACCCCTACACGCTGCTCGGCGGACTGGCCACCTGCTCGCTGTTCGGATTCCATGGCGTGGTGTTCCTGGCGCTCAAGACCGGCGGCCAGGTGCGCACCGATGCGGTCCGGCTGGCCCGCACGCTGGCCCTGCCCGCGACGGTTCTGGTCGCCGCGTTCGGGGTGTGGACCCAACTGGCGCACGGCAAGCCGTGGACGTGGGCGGTCCTGGCCCTGGCGGTGATCGCCCAGCTCGCCGCGGTCGCTGCCGCGTGGGGCGCGCGGGAAGGTTGGGCGTTCTTGGCGACGACCATCGTCATCGCCGCGGTGGTGACGCTGCTGTTCGGGTCGTTGTACCCCAACCTGGTGCCGTCGACCATCTCCCCGGCCTACGACCTGACCATTTTCAACGGTTCGTCCAGCCCGTACACCTTGAAGGTGATGACTTGGGCCGCAGCGATATTCACCCCGATCGTGCTGGTCTATCAGGGCTGGACATACTGGGTGTTCCGTAAGCGGATCTTCGCCGAGTCGATTCCGGAGCCGGTCGGCCTGCCGCGCAGGCGCGTGCCCTGAGCACCGACCGGCGGCGGTCGGGCCCGCTGGACCCACGACTGTGGCGGGCCTCGTCCGCCGTGCGCCGGTATCTGGTCGCGACGGTCGGCTGCGGCACGCTGATCGCCGGATGCGCCATCGCCGGCGCCGTGGTCCTCGGCCATCTGGTGGCCGGTGTCATCACCGATCCGGCCACCCGCAGCGTGGCCCACTGGCGCACCGAGCTGGTGATCCTGGCGGGCCTGTGGCTGCTTCGAGCGCTGATCCTCCTGCTGCAGGGCCGACTCGGCCAGCGCGGCGCCAGTGCGGTGATCGCCGACCTCGCCGGCCGAGTGCTGCGCGCGGTCACCGCTCTGCCGCCCGGGTCGCGCGAACGTGACGACGCCACGACGGTGATCACCGGCGGACTCGACGGTCTGCGACCGTACTTCACCGCATACCTGCCCGCACTGTTCCTGGCGGCCATCCTCACCCCTGCGACGGTGATCGTGATCGCGTTCAACGACATTCAGTCGGCGGTGATCGTGCTCGTCGCGCTGCCGCTGATTCCGATCTTCATGGTGCTGATCGGACTGGCCACCGCGGATCGTTCGGCGGCGGCGCTGGAGGCGATGACCACGCTGCAGGCACGGCTGATGGACCTGATCGCCGGCATTCCCACCCTGCGCGCGCTCGGCCGCGCCGATGGTCCGGCCGAGCGCATTGCCACACTCGCTGCGGCGCATCGCCGTTCGGCGATGGCCACCCTGCGCATCGCTTTCCTGTCAGCGCTGGTCCTGGAACTGATCGCCACCCTCGGCGTGGCACTGATCGCGGTCAGCATCGGACTGCGACTGGTGTTCGGTGAGATGAGCCTGGCGGCCGGGCTGACCGTACTGCTGCTCGCGCCCGACGTGTTCTGGCCGCTGCGCCGCGTCGGCGTCGAATTCCACGCCGCGCAAAACGGAAAAGCCGCCTCCGACAAAGCGTTCGCCCTGATCGAGCAGAACCCCGAGCCACCGACGGGAACCCGGACCGTGACGGCCGCCGGCGCGGATATCGTCCTCGACGGGCTGAGCGTCGCCGGTCGCGACGGGACCTCGCCGCACCAGTTGTCCGGCCGGTTACTGCCCGGCGAAGTCACCGTGCTCATCGGCGCCAACGGCGCAGGCAAGACCACCACCCTGCTCGCGATCGCCGGGCTGCTCACCCCCACCCACGGCCGGGTCACCGTCGGCGGTGTCGTCGTCGAGGAGCTGGACCGCCCTGCCTGGTGGCGCCAGTTGGCCTGGCTGGCGCAACGTCCGGTGATCATCCCGGGCACCGTCGCGGACAACCTGGCATTGTTCGGCCCGCTCGTCGACCCGCAAAGTGCCTGCGATGCAGCCGGATTCACCGAAGTGCTGCGCACACTGCCCGGCGGTATGGACGCAGTGCTGGGCCGGGGTGGCGTGGGACTTTCACTGGGCCAGCGCCAGCGGCTGGGCTTGGCCCGGACGCTCGGCTCCCGTGCGCCCGTGCTGCTGCTGGACGAACCCACATCACACCTGGACGAAGCCACGGAACACACTGTGCTGCAGGCTATCCGCCAGCGCGCCGAGGACGGGGCAACCGTCATCATGGTCGCCCATCGTGACAGTGTGGTGCGGATCGCCGATCACGTCATCACGGTAGAGTCCGATCAGCATGCCCGCGTTTGACAGGCGCCGGCTGCTGCTGGCCATCACGCTCGGCACGCTGGCGCTGGGCAGCGCACTGGCTCTGGCCGGGGTGTCCGCCTGGTTGATCACCCGCGCGTGGCAGATGCCGCTGGTGCTCGACCTGTCGATCGCCGTGGTCGCTGTCCGCGCGCTGGGTATCTCGCGCGGCGTGTTCGGTTACTGCGAGCGGCTGGCGTCACACGACACCGCGCTGCGCGCGGCTGCCGGCGAACGCAGCGAGGTCTACCGCCGGCTGGCCCACGGGCCAGCGGACGTCACCGCGCGGCTGCACAGCGGTGACCTGCTGGCCCGGGTCGGCACCGATGTCGACACCGTCGCCGACGTCGCAGTGCGGGCATACGTCCCGATCGGTGTCGCCGCCGTGCTCGGCGTCGCCGCCACCGCCGTCATCGCGGTGATCTCCCCCGCCGCGGCCGTCGTCCTCGCGCTGTGCCTGCTGGTCGCCGGTGTGCTCGCACCCGGGCTGGCCGCGCGCGCGGCGCGAGCGCAGGAAGCGGCCGCCCGCCGGCAACAGTCCGGGCGCGATATCGCCGCCGTCACCGCACTCGAGCATGCCGCCGAGCTCCAGGTCGCCGGCCGGCTGCCGGCGGTGATCGCCGAAGCCGAAGAGCGACAGCGCGAGTGGGGCTCGGCGATGGACCACGCGGCGGCACCCGCCGCGGCGGCGGCCGCGGTCCCGACCCTCGCCATCGGAGCCAGCGTCATCGGCGCGGTCGTCGCCGGAATCGGCATCGCCGCGCACACCGCACCGACCACGCTGGCGGTGCTGATGTTGTTGCCCCTCTCGGCGTTCGAGGCCACCGTCGCACTGCCCGGCGCGGCGGTCGCGTTGACCCGGGCACGGATCGCCGCAGCACGACTGCGCGAGCTGCTTCCCGCGCCCGCCACGCAATCGACAGTCGCTGTCACCGCACCCCTGCAGACGCCCGTCCTGCGAGCCGACGTGCGTGCCGGCTATCCCGGCGGCCCTGCGGGTGAACGCGTCACGCTGACGTTGCAACCCGGTGCCCGCCTGGCGATTACCGGCCGCAGCGGCTCCGGCAAGACGGCTCTGTTGATGACCCTGGCCGGGCTGCTCCCACCGGTTGATGGCACCGTCAGCATTGACGACAAACCGACCGGCGAGCTCAACGAATCTCAATTACGCAGCGCCATCTGCTATTTCGCCGAAGACGCTCACCTATTCAGCACCACCGTGCGGGACAACCTCCTGGTGGCGCGTGGCGACTGCACCGATGCCGAACTCACCGATGCGCTCACCGCGGTCGGACTTGACGACTGGCTGGCCGGTCTGCCCGACGGATTGAGCACCGTTCTCGGTGGCGGTGCGGCCGCGGTGTCGGCGGGCCAGCGCCGCCGGCTGCTGCTGACGCGGGTATTGCTGTCCCCGGCACCGATCGTCCTGCTCGATGAGCCGACCGAACATCTCGATGCCGCCGACGGCCAACGCATCCTGACCGCCCTGTTCGACGGCCGGCTGCTGGGCCCGCGGCGCACCGTGGTGGTCGCCAGCCATCAAGTTGGTATCGACCTCGCCTGTCCGCGACTATCGATCGGCAACGGCAGGTAACGTGCAGTCCATGACTGAGCCCCCAGAGCAGGCACCTCAGCAGTCCACCCCGCCACCCCAGCAGGCCGCACCACCGCCGCCGCCCCCCGGCTATCCTGCCCCGCCCTACGGCCAGTACCCCGGCGGCTACCCGCCGGCCCCGCCGCAGCCGTATGCCGGCTACACGCCACCGCCCACCGGCCCGCGCAATGGCCTGGGCGTCGCCGCACTGGTCATCGCGATCGTCGCGCTGCTGTCGTCGTTCTCGGTGGTCGGCGGCATCATTCTGGGCATCGTCGCGGTGATCATCGGCTTCGCCGGCCGCGGCCGGGTCAAGCGCGGTGAGGCCAATAACGGCGGCGTGGCGCTCGCCGGCATCATCCTCGGATTCCTGGCGATCATCGTCGGCTTGGCGTTCATCGCCGTCTGGGTCGGCGTGTTCAAGGAAGTGGGCGCCACGGACTACATCGACTGCCTGCAGAAGGCCGGCCAGGACCAGCAGCAGGTTCAGCAGTGCGCCGACGAATTCAAGCAGTCCGTGGAGAACAAGTTCAGCGTCACTTTGACGCCGACGCCGTAGGGACCTATCGGTCGTCCTCCGGGGACTCCGTGGGCAGTCGCCGCCGCCGCGGCAGGAACTCCAGCGAGAGCAACACCACCAGAAGCGGCAGCACCTGACTCAGCGGCAGCAGCACGTACCGGCGATCGCCGAGGGCATGGAACTTGCGTAGGTACCGGTACAGCGACTCCAGCGCGATCAGCGAGTCACCGAGATGGATCGCCGTGTAGAAGAACGTGCTGAGAGCTCCCCGCTCCTTGTCGTTGAAGATCTCCGGAAACGCCGCGAACGCCAGTGAGAGTCGTTGTGTACCCGTCGATTTCATCGCGTCGATCATGTCCACCGACAACCGCTCGTCGATGCCGTTCGGGGCGCCGCGGCGCCGCCAGGGGATGTCGAGGGTGACATCGCTGCCGCCACCGGCGACCGCGTAGCGGTGAAATCCCTGCACCCGGCCGGCCTTGTCCCGCGCGATGATCAGCAGGACGCCGGGATAACGACCGGTTAGCGCTCCGTCGAGAATCATGGAGAAGCCACGCTCGGTGCGCGACCCCTTGGCCGACGACAGAAGCACGTCGGTGAGCTCGGCCAGTCGCCGGTCGTCGAGTTCGGATTCGGCGACGATCTCGGTGCTGATACCGAAGTTGTGGGTGCGCTGCACCGCCTGGCGCAGATTGCGGAACTTGCGGCCCACCATGTCGAATGCCGGCACATCGATCACCACGTCGCGGCCGATCGGTACCTGCCGCAGCGTCTGCCCGATCACCGCCCGGTCCTGCCACAGCCCGAGCCGGCGCTGGCCACAGCCCAACACCACCACCCGCCAGCCGTGGGTGCGACACATGCCGACGAAGTCACCGACCAACTCGTCGAATCGACATTCGTCGCCGATCGGGTCGCCGCTGACCACGGCGTAGCCCAGCCGGGTGCGGTAGGCGATCGCGGCGGTGCCGTCGGCGCAGAAGAAATAGCTCTTGAGGCTCTGCATCGTGAACGGGGCAACCGGATCACCGCTGGTCGCATCGACCAGCGCCCACACCCGGGCCAGCTGCGACGGGTCCGGTCGCGCGGTCATCGGCCACATCAGCAGCAGGCCCGACATCGCGACCAACACGTTGCCGGTCACGTCGAAGGCCAGCAGATGGGCAGCGAAACCGGCCAGCACCGACATCGCGGCCGTGATCGCATGTGCTGCGGTCACCGGCCGGCCCAGGAAGATGCCGCGGGCGATCAGCGCGACGGCGGCCAGAATCGTCAACGACCAGGCGACGCGGCTATCCGAGTTCCAATGGGTGTGGTGGTGATGTGCGCGGATCATCAGCACGGTGAGCCAACTCGCGGCGATCAACAACGCCAGCGCGCCCACCCAGCGGGCAGCCAGGGTGTCGACATGCACGACAACCCGCTCCCTGGCGCGCAGACGTTGCGCAACCTGAACCGGCGGTTCGGTCACACGAGGAACAATACGCCCTCTATCAGGCATTTCCTGGGAAGTGCTTCACGATGCCTTCCTGAGTCACGGTGGCCACCACGTCTCCGGAGGGACTGAAGAAGTGGCCGGTGCCCAGGCCGCGCGATTCGGCGGCGACCGGTGAATTCGTGGAATAGAGCACCCAGTCGGAGAAGTCGACCTGCCGGTGGAACCACAGCGAGTGGTTGACCGTCACCGCGAAGATGCGGTCCCAGCCCCAGGACAGTCCGTGGGTGGTGATGATCGAATCGAGGACCGTGGTGTCCGATGAATAGATCATCGCGGCGGTGTGCAGTGTCGGGTCGTCCGGCATCGCGCCATCTGCCTTGAGCCACACCTGATTTGCGGTGAGCGTGCCGCCCTTTTCGCGCATGATCCAGGACGGCTCGTTGGTGTAGCGCCACTCGATCGGGCGCAGCGCCGCGACGAATCCGGGCACCACTTTTTCGTATCCGACGAGCAGCTCGTCGATCGTGGGCAGCGTGTCCGGCGCGGGCAGACTGGGCATCGGTACGCCGTGTTCGAGTCCGCTGCCCGCAGACGTGTACGACACCAGCGCGGTGGCCAGCAGCGTGCCATCCTGGATCGCGTCGACGCGCCGGTTGGCGAAACGCCGCTCGTCACGCAGTCGTACGACGTGGAATTCGATGTCGGCGGCCGGATCACCGCCGGCGATGAAGTGCACCGACAACGCGCTCGGCGCGATCTCGTGACGAAGTGTGCGGGTGGCCGCGACGAACGCCTGCGCCATGAGCTGCCCACCGAAGGTGCGCGGGGGGTTCTTGTGCGGGTGGGCGCCGGCGAACACGTCATCGCCGATCGGGGAGAGATCGAGAATGGCCAGCAGCTCATCGAGGTCCGCGTTGGCCAAGAGTCTCTCTTCCTTAGTGGTCGTCCTCACCGATCCGGTGGACGTGAATCAGATTCGTCGAGCCTACTGTGCCCGGCGGTGCACCTGCGACGATGACCACCAGGTCACCACGCTTGTAGCGGCCCAGTTCGAGCATCGAGCGGTCGACCTCGCGGATCATGTCGTCGGTCGTGTCCATGTGACCGACGATGAACGTCTCGGTTCCCCAGGTCAGCGCCAGCTGGCTGCGCACCTCGGGCAGGGCGGTGAACGCGAGCAGCGGCAGCGGGGTGTGCAGCCTGGCCAGGCGCCGCACGGTGTCGCCGGACTGCGTGAATGCAACGAGCGCCTTGGCGTCCAGCCGCTCGCCGATGTCGCGGGCGGCATACGAAATGACGCCGCGCTTGGTGCGCGGGACGTGGGTCAGCGGCGGTGCGGCTGTCGAATTCTCCTCGACCGCACCGATGATCCGAGCCATCGTCCGCACCGCCTCCAGCGGGTACTTGCCCACCGAGGTCTCCCCCGACAGCATGACCGCGTCCGCACCGTCGAGCACGGCGTTGGCGACGTCAGAGGCCTCCGCGCGGGTGGGCCGGGAATTCTCGATCATCGACTCGAGCATCTGGGTCGCGACGATCACCGGCTTGGCGTTCTCGCGGGCCATCTGGATGGCCCGCTTCTGCACCAGCGGCACCTCCTCCAGCGGCAGCTCGACGCCGAGGTCGCCGCGGGCCACCATCACGGCGTCGAAGGCCAGCACGATCGCCTCGAGATTGTCGATCGCCTCGGGCTTTTCCAGCTTCGCGATCACCGGAACACGACGACCGACCCGGTCCATCACCTCGTGCACCAGCTCGACGTCGGCCGGTGAGCGGACGAACGACAACGCCACCAGATCCACGCCGAGGCGCAGCGCGAATTCGAGGTCCTCGATGTCCTTCTCCGACAGCGCCGGCACCGACACGTTCATGCCGGGCAGCGACAGGCCCTTGTTGTTGCTGACCGGACCACCCTCGGTGACGGTGCACACCACGTCGTCGCCGTCGATGTGCTCGACGACCAGCGCCACCTTGCCATCGTCAACCAGCAGGCGGTCACCCGGCTGGGCATCCCGGGCCAGGTTCTTGTACGTGGTCGACACCCGGTCGTGAGTGCCCGCCCATTCCTCGACGGTGATCCGCACCGTCTCGCCGTTGGCCCAATACGTCGGACCGTCCGCGAAGCGGCCCAGCCGGATCTTGGGTCCCTGCAGGTCGGCGAGAATGCCGACAGCACGCCCAGTCACATCGGAGGCCTGGCGAACCCGCTTGTAGGCCGCCTCGTGATCGACATAGTCGCCGTGGCTGAAGTTCAGGCGGGCTACATCCATGCCGGCATCGACCAGAGCTCTCACCGACTCATCGGTGCTGGTGGCCGGGCCGAGGGTACAGACAATCTTCCCGCGTCTACTCACGACGACCCAGCATAGTCCCGGTTCACGGGCATCTCGACCGATCCAGATGAGGGCAGCACGCTATTCACTCAGCCGACCGCCAACGGCAATTGGTGGGGCCGTACCGGCTCCGGGAGATCGGACTCGCCCATGAGATACGCATCGACCGCGTGTGCGGTCGCGCGACCCTCCGCGATCGCCCACACCACCAGCGACGCGCCCCGGTGGGCGTCACCGCAAACAAACACACCGGGTGCCTCGGTCTGCCAATCCGATCCGCAGCTGATGACCCCCCGCGGGCTCAACGCGATACCGAGGTCGTCGAGGAGTGGCATGTGCTCGACACCTTCGAAACCGATGGCCAGCAGCGCCAGATCGCACGGGATCTCCATCACCTCACCGACCGGTGTGATGACCCGCCGGCCGTCGACCCGTTCGACCTTCACTTCGGCGATCTCCATGGCGCGCACGTTGCCGTCCTCGTCACCGACGAAGCGCTGTACGGCGACCTGATAGTGGACGGTGCCGCCCTCGGCGTGCGCGGGCGAGGTGCGCAGCACCAGAGGCCACGTCGGCCATGGGGACAGCTCGTCATCGCGGACATCCGGCGGTTGGGGGTTGTAGTCCAGCTGGGTCACCGATGCTGCGCCCTGGCGGTGTGCGGTGCCCAGGCAGTCGGCACCGGTGTCGCCGCCGCCGATGATCACCACGTGCTTGCCCGCCGCGGACAGCGGCGACGGCCCGTCGCCCTCGCACTCCCGATTGGCCGGGACCAGATGCTCCATCGCCAGGTGGACCCCGCCGAGGTGGCGGCCCTCCACGTCGTTGTCACGCCCGCGCAACGCCCCGACCGCCAGGACGACGGCGTCGAACCGGTCACGCAATTCGTCGACCGAGACATCCACGCCCACTTCGCATTCGGTGACGAAGCGGGTCCCCTCGGCGCGCATCTGAGCCAGCCGCTGGTTCAGCGTGGCCTTCTCCAGCTTGTACTCCGGGATGCCGTAGCGCAGCAAGCCGCCCAGTCGGTCGTCGCGCTCGTAGACGGTGACGTGGTGCCCGGCCCGGGTCAGCTGCTGGGCGGCGGCCAGCCCCGCCGGCCCGGAGCCGACCACGGCGACGTTGCGGCCGGTGCCGATCGCGGCCGGCTGCGCCTCGACGATGCCGAGCCGCCAGGCCTGGTCGGCGATGGTGTTCTCGATGCGTTTGATCGTCACACTGCCGCCGGTCTGGTCGTCGGCGATGGACAGCACGCAGGCCGCCTCGCAGGGCGCCGGGCACAGCCGGCCGGTGAACTCCGGGAAGTTGTTGGTCGCGTGCAAGCGTTCACTGGCGGCATCCCAGCGGCCGCGGCGGACCAGGTCGTTCCATTCGGGGATCAGGTTGCCCAGCGGGCAGCCTGCAGTTCCGGAGTGGCAGAACGGGATTCCGCAGTCCATGCAACGACGTGCCTGTTGGGCAACTTCCCCGGCACGTTCCCCCGGGTCCTGTTGCTCGTACACCTCGCGCCAGTCGCCGACCCGTTCATCGACGGTCCGCTTGGCGGCCTCGATCCTGGGGACCTTCAGAAATCCGGTGGGATCAGCCACGGGTTGCCTCCATGATCGCGGTGTCGACGTCACGCCCTTCGGCCTTGGCCATCCGGGTGGCCTCGAGCACCTTGCGGTAGTCGGTGGGCATGATCTTGGTGAATTGCGCACTGCGCCTTGGCCAATCGGAGAGCACCGAACGGGCGAGCGTGCTGCCGGTGTGACGGGCGTGGCGGACCACCGCATCGTGCAGCCAGGCCAAATCGTCGGGATCCGGGTTCTGCAGCTCGACCATCGCGGTGTTGACCATGGCCGGGTCGAGGCCCAGCACATAGGCGATGCCCCCGGACATTCCGGCCGCCAGGTTGCGTCCGGTGCGGCCGAGGACGACGACGCGCCCGCCGGTCATGTACTCACAGGCGTGATCGCCGACGCCTTCGGTCACCGCGAGCGCACCGGAGTTGCGGGCGGCGAACCGCTCCCCGACCCGGCCGTTCAGATACACCTCCCCCGCCGTCGCCCCGTACAGCAGCGTGTTGCCGGCGATCACGTTGTCCTCGGGCAGGAACAGCACGTCGTCGGGCGGACGGACGATCACGCGGCCGCCGGAAAGACCTTTGGCCACATAATCATTCGCGTCGCCGATCAGGTCGAGGGTGATACCGGGCGGTAGGAACGCCCCGATCGACTGGCCGGCCGAGCCGGTGAGCGTGATGTGGATGGTGTCATCCGGCAGGCCCTGAGCGCCGTAGCGGCGGGTGACCTCCGAGCCCAGCAGGGTGCCGACGGTGCGGTTGACGTTGCGCACCGGCAGTTCCAGGCGCACCGGGTGGGCGTCTTCCAGCGCCCCCTCGGCAAGAGCGATCAGGGTCTGGTCGAGGGCATGCTCGAGGCCGTGCTCCTGGTCGCGCATGCGGCGGCGGTGGTCGTACGCCGTCTCCGGCACCGCGAAGATCGGGCTCAGGTCCAGACCCTTGGCCTTCCAGTGCGCCACCCCGTCGGCGGTGTCGAGCACCTCGGCATGGCCGACGGCCTCGTCGATGCTGCGGAAGCCCAGTTCGGCCAGCATTGCCCGAACGTCCTCGGCGATGAACCGGAAGAAGTTCTCGACGAACTCCGGCTTGCCGTTGAAACGTGCTCGCAGTTCCGGGTTTTGGGTGGCCACTCCGACCGGGCAGGTGTCGAGGTGGCAGACCCGCATCATGATGCAGCCGGCCACCACCAGCGGTGCGGTGGAGAAGCCGAACTCCTCGGCGCCCAGCAGCGCGGCGACCATGACGTCGCGAGCGGTGCGCAGGCCACCGTCACATTGCACGGTGATGCGGTCGCGAAGCCCGTTGAGCATCAGGGTCTGCTGGGTGTCGGCCAGGCCGATCTCCCACGGCGCCCCGGCATGTTTGAGGCTGGTCAGCGGCGCCGCACCCGTGCCGCCGTCGTATCCGGAGATCAACACCACGTCGGCGTGCGCCTTCGACACCCCGGCCGCCACGGTGCCGACCCCGACGGAGCTCACCAGCTTGACGTGAATCCGGGCCTGCGAGTTGGCGTTCTTGAGGTCGTGGATCAGCTGCGCCAGGTCTTCGATGGAGTAGATGTCGTGGTGCGGCGGCGGCGAGATCAGGCCGACGCCCGGCGTGGAGTGCCGCGTCTTGGCGATGTTGGGATACACCTTGAAACCGGGCAGCTGCCCACCCTCGCCGGGCTTGGCACCCTGGGCCATCTTGATCTGGATGTCTGTGGCGTTGACCAAATAGTCACTGGTGACCCCGAATCGGCCGGAGGCCACCTGTTTGACGGCACTGCGACGGCGCGGGTCGTACAGCCGGTCGGTGTCTTCACCGCCCTCCCCACTGTTCGACCGCCCACCGAGGTTGTTCATGGCGATCGCCATGGTTTCGTGGGCTTCCTGGGAGATCGAGCCGTAACTCATCGCGCCGGTGTTGAATCGGGCGCAGATCGCGTCGACGGACTCCACCTCGTGTAGCGGGACCGGCGGCCGCAGCCCCTTCTTGAAATCGAACAGACCACGCAGCGTTCCGCCCTCGCGGGAGAGCCGGTTGACTTCCTCGGAGTACTTGGCGAATATGTCGTTCCGCCCGGTGCGGGTCGAATGCTGCAGCAGGAAAACGGTTTCCGGCGTGAACAGGTGCAGTTCGCCCTCCCGGCGGAACTGGTACTCGCCGCCGACCTCGAGCCTGCGGTGCACCCGCTCGGTCGGGTTCTCGGGGTAGGCGCGGCGGTGCCGCTGTTTGACCTCGTCCGCCAGCACGTCGAGCCCGACACCGCCGAGCTGGCTGACGGTTCCGGTCAGATACTCGTCGACCACGTCTTTCGACAGCCCGATGGCCTCGAAAGCCTGTGCCGCCGTGTAGGACCCGACGGTGGAGATGCCCATCTTGCTCATCACCTTCATCACGCCCTTGCTGAGCGCCTTGAGGTAGTTGCGGACCGCGGTGCCGGCATCGATCCCGGTGAGCTCGCCTTCGCGGATGAGGTCCTCGATCGACTCGAAGGCCAGATACGGGTTGACGGCGGCCGCCCCGTAACCGATCAGCAGCGCGATGTGGTGGACCTCGCGGGCGTCACCGCTTTCCACGACCAGCGCGACCATGGTCCGCTGCTTGGTGCGCACGAGATGATGGTGCACCGCGGCGACGGCCAGCAGTGAGGGGATCGGCGCCCGCGTGTGGTCGGAGTCGCGGTCGGAGAGCACCAGGGTGCGCGCGCCTCTGGCGATCGCCTCACACGCCTTGTGCCGCAGCTCCTCGATGGCCTCGGCCAGGCCTTCACCCCCGCGCTCCACATCGTAGAGCGCCCGCAGGACAGCGGCTTTGAGGCCGGGCTGTTCGCCGTCGTCGTTGATGTGTACGATCCGGTTCAGCTCGTCGTTGTCCAGAACCGGTGAGTGCAAGAGGATTTGGCGGCAGGAGGCCGCGGTCGGCTCGAGCAGGTTCTGCTCGGGACCCATGACGCGGGCCATCGAGGTGACGATCTCCTCGCGGATGGCGTCCAGCGGTGGGTTGGTCACCTGAGCGAACAGTTCGACGAAGTAGTCGTAGATCAGCTTGGGCCGCTGCGAGAGAACCGCCACCGGGGTGTCGGTGCCCATGGAGCCGAGCGGCTCCTGGCCGGCGGCCGCCATCGGGGTGAGCATGATCCGCAGATCTTCTTCGGTGTAGCCGAAGGCGATCTGGCGGCGCACCACCGATTCGTGGTTGGGTGCAACCCGCGTCCGGGCGGGCAGGGTCGCCAGGTCGAGCAGGCCGGCATGCAGCCATTCGGCGTACGGCTGGTCGACAGCCAGCTGAGCCTTGATCTCGTCGTCGCTCACGATGCGCCCGGCGGCGGTATCGATCAAGAACATCTTGCCCGGCTCCAAGCGGCCCTTGGCCACCACTTCGCCCGGTGGGATGTCCAGCACGCCGCTCTCGCTGGCGAGGATCACCCGGTCATCGATCGTTCGCCACCACCGCCCTGGACGTAACCCATTGCGGTCCAACACCGCTCCCACCACGGTGCCGTCGGTGAACGTCACGCAGGCCGGGCCGTCCCACGGCTCCATCAGCGATGCGTGGTACTGGCAGAACGCCCGGCGGGCCGGGTCCATGTTCGTGTTGTTCTCCCACGCCTCGGGGATCATCATCATCACCGCGTGCGGAAGGCTTCGGCTGCCGAGGTGCAGCAGTTCGAGCACCTGGTCGAAGGATGCCGAGTCCGAGGCGTCGGGTGTGCAGATCGGCGAAAGCCGGCTCAGGTCACCGGGAATCGTGTCGCTGGCGAGCATGGCTTCGCGGGCGTGCATGCGGTTACGGTTGCCGCGCACGGTGTTGATCTCACCGTTGTGGGCCACGAAGCGGAACGGGTGCGCCAGCGGCCAGGACGGAAACGTGTTGGTGGAGAAGCGACTGTGCACGATCGCGATCGCGCTGCGGCAGCGTTCGTCGCGCAGATCGGGAAAATACAGGGGCAGCTGCATCGTGGTGAGCATGCCCTTGTATGCGATGGTGCGACTGGACAGCGACGGGAAGTAGACACTGCCCTGCTCAGCCCGCTTGCGCAGCGGGTAAACCAGGCGGTCGAGGTCGATTCCGCCCGGGCGGGCGCCGTTTCGCTCCGGCGCGGCGACGAACAGCATCGACATGTGCGGCATACAGCCCAGTGCGGTCGCGCCGACTTCGGCGCCCGCGGGATCGACGGGTACGCTGCGCCAGCCGAGGACTTCCAGGCCTTCCTCCGAGGCGATGGCCTCGATCCGCTCGACAGCGACCCGCCGATCGCCCGGATCCTGCGGCAGGAAGCAGATACCGGCGGCAAAGGTGTTGCAGCCGTCGATCGTTGGTGCGGGCAGGTCGAACTCCACGACGTCGGTGAGCAACTCGACCGGCAACTGCAACAGGATCCCGGCGCCGTCCCCGCTGTTCGGCTCGGCTCCGGCGGCGCCGCGGTGTTCGAGGTGCTCCAGAGCGGTCAGTCCGTCGGCGACGATCCGGTGCGACCGTCGGCCCTTGATGTCGGCCACCATCGCCACACCGCACGAGTCGGACTCGTGTTGTGGGTCGTAGAGACCCTGCGCTTCGGGAAGTGCTGAGAACAGCATTCCACGCTCCTCCGCGGTCGGTCATGCGGCGGGAAGGTGGTGTGCGCGTTGCGCGGAATGAATGGCCTTGCCGCAGTCTGACGTGTGATGTCTCAGGACTGCACCGGCCCGATGGTTCGAGCGCCAGTGTATCAGCGCGGTTAAGGTGCTACTACGCAATAAAAGTGGGCACCAGCGGAAACCCGGGGAGGTTGCGGATCACCGTCCAGGTGAGCGCCGCGGCCGCGATCACAAGGATCACCGGCAGCGGAAACGCCCGCTTCCCCCGCCGGATCCGCCAGATGGTCCAGATGGCCAGCAGGGGCAGGCCGATCAGCAGGAACACGTTGTCGACGACGGCGGCTCCGAGGTCACCGTGTAGCAGGTCGTGGGTCATCCGCAGACCGCCGCAGGCAGGGCAGTTCCAGCCGGTGAGCAGCCGGAACGGACACGGCGGGAACAGTGAGCCGGGCCGGTGCGGGTCGGCGATGCCGACGTAGGTGAGCGCACCGACCGCCAACGCGCCGGTACCTATCCCGGTGTAGAGCCGGGTTGTGCGACGGTGCTGGATGCTATCCATCGCGCAGGGGGCGTCCCTGCGGGTCGCGCACCTTGTCGGTGAGAATCAGGATTCCGTCCACGATGCCCCAGATGACCGCGCCGATCCCGCAGGTGACGAGCCCGACGAGCAGTTGGGCGATGCCCAGTCCGGTGTAGCCCAGGTAGATCCGGCCGATGCCGACCAGACCGAACAGCCCCAGCAATTGCAGTAGTCCGGCAACCACCTTGGACTTGTCCGACAGCGGTTCGCCGGTGACCGGGTGACGGCCGAACGGCGCCGAGGGGTCGACGTAGCCACCCGGGCCCGGATACTGCGGCGGCATCGGGTAACTCGGCGGGGGCTGGTAGTTGGGCGGCGGGGCGCCCTCGGTGCCTCCGAACTGCGGCTCAGTCATGCCCAACAGCATGCCAGAGCGGGGGCCAACCCAGAAGGGCCCGAATTTTTCGGATCCGTCAGTTAATCGCGTGACTTGCCAATATTCTCTCCGGTCATGAACCGATACCTCTCGATCGCACTCGGTGCGGTGACGGCCGGCGCCATGACCGTCGGACTGGGCGCCGGCACGGCCAACGCCACGTGCGCCTCGGCGTTCGGCTTCGGCAACACCTCGCAGTGCACCAGTAGCCCCACCACGATCGCGATCGCGATCGGCGCAGGCGCCGAGGCCCACGCCGAGGGCGGTCTCGGGACTGCTGTGGCGCTGGGCGATGGCAGCTTTGCGGGTGCCTATGGCTGGTTCAACTCGGCGACCTCGGTCGGCGCAGGCAGCAGTGCGAACGCAACCAGTCTGGGGGTGGCCCTGTCGGCCGGAACCAACGCCAGCACTCACGCCGGTGCGGCCCCGACAGAGGTGTTGAACCTCGCCGTTTCGATCGGAAGCTCCAACGCCGAAGCCCTGGGCGACGGTTCCGCCGCGGTGAATCTCTTCGGCACTGGCTCACAGGTGCTCAGTTTCGGCACCGGCAATGTCGCCTTCAACACCGGCGACCAGAGCTTTGTCCAAGCATTCGGCAGGTTCAGCAGCGCGACCAATCTGGGAACGTACCAGGCCTTCGTCACGACAACGGCACAGGGCACAGCGAATTCGGTCTTCAGCGTTCTGGGGTCCAACAACATGATTCAGGCCGGCGACGGTCCCCTGGCGGTCGCCGGTGCGTTGTTCACGAGCAACCAGTTCCTCATCAAATCCGGCCCCGGCATCAACATCAACGGAGTCATCAAGGCAGGCGGCGCCGCAGCCACTGCGCCGGCCGCTCGGTGCCAAACACACTGCGGCACATGGTCGCGGCGGCAGCAAGAGAACTCACGCCTAGGTCAGCGGTGTCATCTCCTGCAGCATGGTGGGCACCAGCTCGCTGACCGTCGGGTGGATGTGCATGGTGCGCGAGATCGCGGTGTAGGGCTTTTTGGCGGTCATGATGTCCAGGATCGAGTGAATGACCTCGTCGCCGCCGACACCGAGAATGGCGGCACCGAGGATCTCCTCGGTGTCGGCGTCGACCACGATCTGCATGAAGCCCTGGGTCTCACCCTTTTCCACCGCCCGGCCGACCCTCGTCATCGGCCGCTTGCCGACCAGCGCACGCCGGCCCGACTTACGCACCTGGTCGACGGTCATGCCGGCCCGGCCCAGCGGCGGGTCGATGTAGAGGGCGTAGGTCGGCACCCGGTCACTGACCCGGCGCGGATCGTCGTCGAGCAGGTTGGCCGCCACGATCTCGAAGTCGTTGTAAGAGGTGTGGGTGAAGGCGCCCTTGCCGTTACAGTCCCCCATCGCCCAGATGTGCTCGGCAGTGGTGCGCAATTGGTCGTCGACGACGATGTAGCCGCGGCTGTCCAGCTCGACGCCGGCCCGGTCCAGGCCGAGGTCGTCGGTGTTGGGTTGACGCCCCACCGCCACCAGCAGGTGTGTGCCGACGATGGGCTGCGCCCCGTCATTCGGGATCACTTTAAAACCGTTGTCGCGCTTGCTGAATCGTAGATCCGATGCTCCGGTGACGACGGTGATGCCCTCGGCTGTGAGGATCTGCTCGATCGCTGCGGAGACGTCGTCGTCCTCGCGCGGGGTGAGCCGCGGTCCGCGTTCGAGCACGGTGACATCGGCGCCGAACCGGCGATACATCTGGGCGAACTCCAGACCGATGTAGCTGCCACCGACGATCACCAGATGTTCAGGCACGATGTCGAGTTCGAGGATGCCGACATTGGTCAGATAGTCGATGTCGGACAGCCCCGGCAGGTCGGGCGCCACCGCCCGGCCACCGACGTTGAGGAAGATCCGGTCCGCCGTCAGGACGTCGTCGCCGACGCGGATGGAGTGGGGATCTTCGAACCGGGCGTGCCCGCGGATCAGGGTGCACCCCGGCATGCCCTCGATCCACGACTCGACGCCGCTGCGGTCGCCCTGCACGATTCCGTCCTTGCGCGCCTTGACCTTCGCCATGTCGACCGAGATGTCACCGGTGAGTACCCCGTAGTCGGCGCCGCGGCGTGCGGCATGGGCGGTGTGCGCGCTGGCCACCAGGGTCTTGGTCGGAATGCACCCGGAGTTGACGCACGTTCCGCCGACGAGTTTGCGTTCGATGACCGCGACGGTCTGGCCCGCGTCGGTCAGCCGCCCTGCCAACGGCGGACCGGCCTGCCCCGCACCGACGATGATGGCATCGAAGTGTGTCACTTCCCGGGTCGCTTCGCTCCTGTCCACCGGACGTGTCACGCCAGGCTGACCCCGGCGAGATACACGACGAGGAACCCGCCGATGATCGCGACCGCATCCTCGAGAAGAGCCGCGGGGCGGTCCTTGCCGAACTTCGCACCGAGCGCGCCCCGGACCTGCGCACCACCCATGGTTCCGAGAACCGCGCCGATCATGCCCCCACCGATGGCGCTGAAGATGTGACCGAACGGGGTGCCGATCACCGCACCGGCAAGCGCGCCAATCACAATGCGCGCACCGAACTGCGCGGGCACCTTACGGCTCGGAGTCTTCGGCAACTGGTCGGTGACGAGTTCGACGAGCGCGAGAAGGCTCAACACGACCACAGCGATGATGTTGCCGAGCCAGGACGACCAGTGCCCGTGCGGGGCGTCCGCGAGGTTGATCCAGCCGAGCATCGCTCCCCAGGCCAGGACCGCCAGCGGCGTCATCGCGCGCAGGCCTGCCACGATGCCGATGAGTAGTGCGAACAGCAGAGCGAGAAGCACGTAGTTCATGGCAGCCCTTCGACCGGAGGTGTCGTAGAGGACGCTAACACCGCTGACTGGCCACCGCGGAACGAATCAGAAGCGGCAGAACCTGATGTCGGAGGCCAGAATCGCCTTGGCCCCGATGGCCGCGAGCTCGTCCATGATCGCGTTGACGTCGCGACGCGGCACCAGGGCGCGTACCGCCACCCAGTCCGGGTCGGCAAGCGGCGCGATCGTGGGTGACTCAAGCCCCGGGGTGATCTCGGTGGCACGCTCGAGGACCGTACGCGGACAGTCGTAATCGAGCATCAGGTACTGCTGGCCGAACACCACACCTTGTACGCGAGCCGCCAGCTGCTCGCGCGCGGCCCGATTCTCGTCGTCACCGTTACCGGCCCGCTCGATCAGTACCGCTTCCGAATCACAGAGCGACTCACCGAAAGCCACCAGGTCGTGCAGCCGCAGCGTCCGGCCGGACCCCACGACATCGGCGATCGCATCAGCCACGCCCAGCTGGATCGAGATCTCGACGGCACCGTCCAACCGGATGACTGTCGCTTGAATTCCCTTGCCTGCCAAATCTTTTCGGACAAGATTCGGGTAAGCGGTGGCGATGCGCTTGCCCGCCAGGTCCGCGACCGTCCATTGCCGCCCGGCCGGCGCCGCGTAGCGGAAGCTGGACGAACCGAAGCCCAGGGCCAGCCGCTCGGTCACCGGCGCGTCGGATTCGGCGGCAAGATCGCGGCCGGTGATCCCGAAGTCGAGCTGCCCGGATCCCACGTAGATCGCGATGTCCTTGGGCCGCAGGAAAAAGAACTCGACACCGTTGACCGGATCGATGACGGTGAGGTCCTTCGGATCGGTGCGCCGGCGGTAGCCGGCCTCCGACAGGATCTCGGCGGCCGATTCGGACAGTGCTCCCTTGTTGGGGACGGCAACGCGCAACATGGCAGCCACCTAGAGCTTGGAGTAGATGTCATCGAGGGTCAGTCCGCGGGCGACCATCAGCACCTGTGCCCAGTACAGCAGCTGGCTGATCTCCTCGGCCAGCGCCTCGTCGGACTCGTGCTCGGCGGCCAACCACACTTCGCCGGCCTCCTCGAGGATCTTCTTGCCGAGGGCGTGCACACCGCCGTCGAGCGCAGCGACGGTGGCGCTGCCCGCGGGCCGGGTGCGGGCTCGCTCCCCCAGTTCGGCGAACAGTTCCTCGAAGGTCTTCACGGCCTGCGATTGTTCCATGCGGGCCGATGCGCCGTCACGGCGGTTTCCGGTCGGCGACTACGCTGGCATCCCGTGCGAGGATCCCGGCCACTGTTCGTCCTGGGTGCCGCCGTGCTGGCCCTGGCCGGCTGTTCCAACCCGATCGTCACCACCAAAGAGACCGGCGAGCAAACGGCGCCACCAGAAGCTGCCACGACCTCGGCTCGCCCCAGCAATGACAAACTGGTCAACGCGTTCGATTTCTACACCAGGACCGACGACACTCACTCGGGCTATTACTTCGCCAGCCCGAGCGGCAGCTGGCGCTGCGTGATCGTCCCCCGCACCTGGGTTGGCTGCCAGTCGAGCTCGGGGACCGGACGCATCGGCGTCGCGGGTGCGCCGGAGACGGTGACCGACGACAGCGGGCAAAGCGTCGCGCCCAACTCGATCGCGGTCAGCACGCAAGGCGATCCGCAGTTCACCTCGGTGCCTAGCGAGCAGTTCAAACCGTCGTCGGGGACGCCGAAGACGTTGCCGTTCAACAAGATTCTTGCCGCCGCGGGATTCCGCTGCAATATTGCACAGCAGACCGGCATCTCGTGCGTGAGCGAACAGACCGGCAAGGGCTTCACGTTCTCCAACACCGGAGCGAGCTGGCAGTACACCGACGTCCCTTAGGCCAGCAGTGCCGCGAGCGCGGTGCGGGGTATCGAGATCGAACGCCGTCCCGCGTGCAGGAAGTCTTGATCGATGAACACCACGACTGCCTCGTCGGTCAGCGCGAAGTTGCGGTAGCCGTGCACGCCGAAGTCATCCGGAGCCGGCAGGTCAGGCGCCGCGGCCTGCACGTCGGCCGGCGTCGTACCCGGCTTGAACAGCGTTGCGAACGTGATCGGAGCGCCGCGGCCCAGGTCGTAGTTGAACGCGGTGTACGACGTGGACGGCCTGCCCTCGTTTGCGGCGCCTGAATCGTTCTGGGCGGCGAAGACGACGCTCTGCGTGCCTGCCACGGGCGCGCCGGAGTGGTACGGCTTGCCGGTGATCGACAGTGCGTAGCCGGTCCCCCGCCCGGTGGGCGGGATCTTCGCCGCGTAGTCGGCCATCCGGTCGCGTTGCCCGGTCAGGTAGTCGGTGAGCGCCTGCTGATCGGGATAACCGGCCGGGAAGCTGGCTTCGAACCGAAAACCTGCGTCGGCGCGGTCGACATGGCAGACCGCAGCGGTGTCGACGGTGCCGCCGAGAGCGTCGCACGCAGACTGCGCGGCGGCGGCAGGCACCATTCCGAATCCGGCGACCAGCACTACCGCTGCTAGCGACTTGTTCATCACGGTCTCCTCACTCCGGGTAGATGATGGCGCGCTGGACGGAGCCGCCGTTGACCTTTGGCCCGAGCAGCGCCTTGGCGGTGTTGGCGGCCGGGTCGAATGCGACCAGGGACGTTCCTGGACCGCACCCGGCGTGGCCTTCGACGATCAGCTTGTCGCCCGCCGTGCCGACGATCGCCACGCTCGAGCTGTTCAAGCCCGGGATGGTCACCGGCGTGGTGTGCATATCGGACGTCAATCGGGAGACGAAGACGGTGCCGCAGGCGCCCAGCGACTGGATGTAGGTGCCTCCGGGCAACTGCCAGGCATCGGCGTCGTGCAGGTCGCGGTCGAACCCGGAATCCCTCTGACCGGTGTTGGGTGCGGTCAGTGCGGCCGGTTGGCCGCCGTCGGTGGGCACCGTCCAGAGCTGGTCGCCCTTCGACGCGATGTCGGTGCAATCGGCCAGCACCACCGAGGGGGTCCACCACCGAACCGGCCGGCATTTGGTGATCGTGTCCGGCACCGGCAGCGTCCGGCCCACTACCCCGTCCTCGCCAACCATCGCCATGCCCTTGTCGCCACCGGCCACCAGTTGGGTGCCGTCCGACGAGGACAGGAAGCTGCCGGTGAACCTGCCGGCGGCACCGAGATCGGTGGGATAGCGCACCTGCTCGGCACCGGTCAGGTCGACCCGCCGCAGCGCGGAATTCTCGGTGTAGCCGGGCGAGAGCAGAACCGATCGATCGGTCGGCCCGGCGTACTCCCCGGCGACGGCGGCGGGAACCTCAAAGGTGACGTGTACGCCCGTGGTCAGGTCGATATCGGTGATGGTGGTTCGCACCTCGGGCGCGCTGGGATCGGTGCAGTGCCAACCCTTCGCGTCATGCGTTTGCGGGCACCGGTCGACCTCCTGGAGCAGTGCGTGCCGGCCGTCGCGTGACCAGTCCGCCAGGCCGACGGGATACCCGGGGTTGTCGTTGGCGGGATCGGCCCCGACGACGGGGAGGCTGCCGACGTGGTAGCGCCGCCCATTCGGGTCGAGCAGGAACAGCGTGGACGGCGCGACGCGGGGCTCGCCGTCGGGCACCTGCTCGCCGGGCCGCCGGCCAGGGACCGGATTCCAGCTCGCGAGCATCCAGCCCGCGCCGACCCGATCCCACGGGACCTGGGCGGCGGACATTTCGACGCCCGGCTCGGCCGAGCCGGGTGCGGCCGTGCAGCCCAGCAGGCCGGTCGCGGCGGCGATCACCGCGGCGCCGGCCAGTACCCGGTGCCGGCGGGGTGTGATAGTTGCGGTCATGGCGGTTTCCGTTCTCCGGGCCGCTGGTGCGGCCAACCGGGACGAGTTTCGGGCGGAGCGCTTGGAGGATTCTCAAATCGCGCCACAATGTGCCCATGACGACGGCTCTGGGCTTCGATCTGCTGGGCCCGCTGCAGGTGACCGTCGGCGGCACACCGGTCGCGCCGGGCACTCCGAAGCAACGCGCGGTGCTGGCCGTGCTGCTGATCAACCGCAACCGCACGGTCAGCGCCGACGGACTCATCGACGCCGTCTGGGAGGAATCGCCGGCGGCCGCGGCCCGCGCGAGCCTGCACTCCTACGTGTCGAATCTGCGCCGGCTGTTGGGCGGCGGCCAGGGTGTGTTGGCGAATTCACCACCGGGATATCGGCTCAACGTCACCGAGGGTGCGTGCGATCTGGACCGGTTCCTCGCCGAGAAGTCCGCGGGACTGCAGGCCGCCGCGGCCGGGAACTTCGAGGAGGCCGGCTCACGGCTGTTCTCGGCACTGTCCCAGTGGCGCGGACCGGTACTCGACGATCTGCGGGACTTCACCTTCACCGAGGCGTTCGCCGCGGCGCTCACCGAAGACAAGGTACTGGCGCAGACAGCGCGTGCTGAGGCTGAGATCGCCTGTGGCCGAGCCGCTTCCGTGATCAGCGAGTTGGAGAAGCTGGTCGCTGAACACCCGTATCGAGAACCGCTGTGGGTACAGCTGATCACGGCGTACTACGTCGACGAACGTCAGTCGGACGCGCTCGCCGCCCATCGCCGGTTGAAGCGGCTACTGGCCGATGATCTGGGCATCGACCCGGGGCCGACGGTGAACGAGCTCAACGAGCGGATCCTGCGTCAGGACCGCCTCGATGTGGGCCAGGCCGCCAAAGCGACCGCGATCCACACGCTCACCACGTCGCGAGGAGACGAATCCGCCGTCGCCGCCCTTCGCGACGGTGCCGGGCACCGGCATGTGCTGCGCCGGGCCGCTACTCGGATCGGGCGTTTGCCCGACAACGACATCGTGCTCAACGACCCCGACGTCAGCCGGCACCACGCGGTGATCGTGGACACCGGCAGCAGCTTGGTGATCACCGATGTGCGTTCGGCGAACGGTGTGCACGTGCAGGGCCAGCGGCTGCGGCCCAGCGCGACGCTGGCCGACGGCGACCGGATCGTCATCTGCGGCCACGAGTTCACCGTCGAGATCGATCGATGAGAGCGGTCCGTCACTGCCCGATCCGACCGATCGCCAACCGGGCAAACCGCGCCAGCGTGTCGCAGGATTTGGCGTACCACCCGGTGGCCCGGTACAGCCGATCACCGCTCAGTTGAACGACCACGGTGCTCGACGGCGGCGTAGTGGTCGGCTCATAGATGCAGACCGCCTTGAGGCCCAGTCCACCGACTTCGGTCGCGCCGTCCGTGGTCGCCGCCTTGGCGAATTGCGTCATGGCGTCGACCTTGAAGGCGCCCGGTGACCGCAGATCGGATTCGACGCCGTCGCCCCCACCGTCGGTTCCCCGGTAGCCACAGGACAATTCGGGTGATGCAGGGTCATCGAGGATCGGTGTCGCGACCACGGGTTGGCGGAGAATGTCGGCCGCCTCGGCGGTGGTCACCCACTCGCACGGGCCGGCGGGCGACGCGGTCGCCGTCGGTGCCAGGATGAAACCCGCCGTCATGGCGAGCAGCACGAGGAATCGGACCATGGCGAGCACCGTTCAGTTCTTGCCCGGGTAGCACTGGCCAGCGGGCCACTGCCATACGTCGCGCACGGATTGCGGCACCGGGCACGGCTGCATCCCCGCCCGGATCGGGCCGTAGCCGACCGCGATCGGCAGCCACGTCGTGCCGGGTTGGGCGCCCTTGCGAAAGACCATGTAGCTGTTCTGGTCCTGCAGCTGGATCGCGGCCTCCTGGGTGGTCGGATTCCACAATTGCGCGGCCGCCCAGTAGTACGTGTTCACCGGGTTGGGGTCGTAGGCGTAGTAGGTGAAACCCGGCCGCAGCTCTCGGAACTCCGAGGCGGGCCGTCCGGTCAGCGCGGCACCGGCCTGGATCAGCTCGGTGCGAACAGCGTCGGTCATCGGCAGGTTCAGCACGGAATCGTCGGTGCACGCGTGCCCCGCAGGGCTGAAGGTCATGGCCGCCATGATCGAGCACATCGCGGCTGTGGTCTTGATGTTCATGCCGGTGAGCCTCCGGCGGATGCCTTGGAGGATTCTCAAAGGATCTCCGGCAGCCGTTGACAGCCGGACAACCGGTGCCCGATGGTCGACCGATGACAGCTGGTCGCGGCCCGCATACCGGGTGGCTGGCCGCCGGTATCGCGCTGTTCGGCGCGCTCGCGCTGGCGGCGGGCATCGTCATCGGCACTCACGTACCGCGCCGCGCACCGGAGGATTCCCTGGCCGCCGATTTCGCCCGCTTGCAGTCGTCGCTGCACGCGATGGCCGGCATCGCGATCAGTGCGGTAGGCAGCGGGCGGCAACCGCTGGTGCTGGGCGACCTTCGCGGTGGCGCCGCCTGGTCCACCATCAAGGTGCCACTGGTGATCGCGGCGTTGCGCGCCGAGAAGCCGCCGGTCGTGACGCCCGCAATGACCGTTGCGATCACCGAGTCCGACAACGCCGCAGCGGAATCCCTTTGGGCGGGGCTCGGCGACCCCGGGACCGCCGCGCGGGCCGTCGACGCCATCCTGCGGCAGGCCGGCGATCCGACATCGGTTCAGTCGCGACGAACACGGCCGGAGTTCAGCGCATTCGGTCAGACGGATTGGGCGCTGGCCGACCAGGTCCGGTTCATCTCGGTGGCGTGGTGCGATCCGGTGAACGCCCCGGTCTTCGCGTTGATGGGGCACGTCGATGCCGCCCAGCGGTGGGGTATCGGCGTCATCGACGGCGCCCGGTTCAAGGGCGGCTGGGGGCCGTCCCCAACCGGTGGCTATCTGGTGCGCCAGCTGGGTGTACTCGCCACACCCGCCGGGGCTACTGCGATTTCTCTTGCCGCACAACCCGATTCAGGACGCTTTGAGGACGGCGTCGCCGACCTGTCGAAGATCGCGGACTGGCTGGTGGAGCATCGCGCGGCGCTGCCTGCCGGCAGCTGCGGGTCACCATAGGTAAACGCGGGCGTTGTTTCCGCCGGTACACGTGATCCAGTTGTCACCCGGGTACTGCTGGCACTGAACCACGAAATTCGAACCATTGCACTGCGCGCCGGGCACACTGCGGCAGTCGACCGCCCCCGGCGCGGACACCGCTCGCGGGATGCCGCTGGCGTTGCCGTATTGGGCCCAGTACGACGTCAGCACGCTCTTGGTGAAAAGGCATGTGGTTTCGGCAGTTCCACGTCCGGCGTGGGTGCCGAAACCGCCGGCATTCGGCAAACTGAAGCCGTCGTCGCAGGACTGGTGCAGCGCGCTCTGGTCGGGCCCCGGCACCACCTCGGCGGTCTTGGCGACCGGACCCATCGCCTGGCCCGAGTTGTCCCGGGCCAGCAGTCCGATGATCACCCCGATGCCACCGAGAATCAGCGCTGCCGCAACGGCGATCGCGGTCGGCAGCAGCCAGGAACGACGGCGGTCGTCGGACCGGGTGATGTCGGTCGGCCCGGTGGCTGACGGCGAGGTGGCGGTCGGGACCGCGTGCTGTGCGGTTGCTGCGAACTGCAGCGCGCGCTGGGCGCCACGACCGAGTCCGCCTGCGGTTCCGTACCGGTCATCGGGATCCTTGGCCATGCCCCGGGCGACGACGTCGTCGAATGCCGCCGGAACCCGGGGGTTGACCGTCGCAGGCCGCGGCGGCGGTGCCGTGAGATGCGCTGCGACCTGACTCTCGAGGCTGTCACCGGCGAACGGGGTCTCGCCCGTCAGCATCTCGTACATCACGCAGGTCAGCGCATACACATCCACCGCGGGAGTGGCCGGTTCGCCGTTGAACCGTTCGGGCGCCATGTATTTCAGGGTGCCGATCTGACTACCGGCTTCGGTGAGCCGGGTGGCGCCCTTGGTCTCGGCGATACCGAAGTCCACGAGATAGGCGAAGTCAGCCGGGGTGACGATGATGTTCTCCGGCTTGACATCCCGGTGGATCAATCCCGCGGCGTGTGCAGCATCCAGGGCCGCGGCCATCTGCGTGACGATGCCGACCGCACGCTCGGGGGCCAGCGGGCCCTGCGTGATCACCTCCGCCAGCGTCTGCCCCTGCACGAGGCGCATGTCGATGTAGAGCCTGCCGTCGATCTCACCCCAGTCGTGGATCGGAATGACATGCGGTTCTTGCAGAATGGCCGCGGCCTGGGACTCGCGTTGAAACCGGGCGCGGAAGGCCGGATCGTGGGAAACCCCGTCGGACAGGATCTTCAGCGCGACGGCGCGGCCCCTGGCGGTGTCATAGGCCTCGTACACCTCGCCCATTCCGCCCCGGCCGAGCAGGCGCGTGATCGAGTACTTGCCGAACGATGTGCCATCGCGCGGTTCCACAGACGCAGTATGTCCTCACGGACCGATCTTTGCCGCGGTAATCGGGCCAGACGTGCGGCTAGCCGGAGTGCGCCGGCGGCTTGTCCACGTGTAGCACCTCGGCGTGCATGTCCTCCAACGAGACGCCCTTGGTCTCCTGGACCCACTTCCACACGAACAGTCCCGACAGGACCGCGCACAGGCCGTAGAACCCGTAGGCGAGGCCCAGGTGCTCGCGCAGGCCGGGGAACGTCACGGTGATCAACCAGTTCGCCGCCCACTGCCCCGCCGCGGCCAGCCCCAGCGCGGCCGCACGGATGCGGTTCGGGAACATCTCGCCCAGCAACACCCATACGACCGGTCCCCAGGACATGCCGAACGCCACCACGAAGAGGTTCGCGGCGATCAAGGCGATCACCCCGGACGCGCCCGGCAGGCTCGGCTTGCCGTCGACCAGCGTCGCATTGGCGAAGATGACCGCCATCGTGATCAGGGTGACGGCCATGCCGGACGAGCCGATCAGCAGCAGCGGCTTGCGCCCGATCTTGTCGATCAGCGCGATGGCGATCAGCGTGGTCGCCACGTTCACCACCGAGGTGATCACGGTGTAGATGGCCGACTGGTCGGCGTCGAATCCGACGGCCTGCCACAGCACATTCGAGTAGTAGAAGATCACGTTGATACCGACGAACTGCTGGAAGATCGACAGTCCCAAGCCAACCCAGACGATGCCGTACAACCCGCCGGTGGGCTTGCGCAGATCCCGCCACGACGGCTTGTCCTCGCGCTCCAGCGTCTCGCGGATGCGGCTGATGGTGATCTCGAGGTTCTTCTCGCCCAGCAGCATCGTCAGAACGCGCCGAGCCTCGGGAATCTTGTGGCTGGCGACCAGATAGCGCGGCGATTCCGGAATGGTGAACGCCAGCGCGCCGTAGAGGACCGCGGGCAGGGCCATCGCCAAGAACATCCACCGCCAGGCGTCCAGCCCGAGCGCCAGTTCCTTGTTCGGGCCACCTGCAGCGTGCTGCAAGAGCCAGTTGACGACGAAGGACAGGAAAATGCCCGACACGATGGCGAGCTGCTGTAGTGAGCCGAGCCGGCCGCGGATACGCGGCGGAGACGTCTCGGCGATATACGCCGGCGCGATCACCGAGGCGATGCCGACGCCGATGCCGCCGACGATCCGGAAGATGACGACCGTCACGACGTTGGGCGCCAATCCCGTGCCGATCGCGCTGATGAGGAAGAACACCGCGGCGATCTTCATCACGGAGATGCGGCCGATGCGGTCGGCGATCCGGCCTGCGGACATCGCACCGGCGGCGGCGCCGAGCAAGGCCGACGCGACCGCGAAGCCGAGTTCGGTGTTGCCGATGCCGAAGTCTTCCTGGATCGAGTCGACCGCGCCGTTGATGACGGCGCTGTCGTAGCCGAAGAGCAGACCGCCCAGGGCGGCCACCGAGGCTATCCGGACCGCCGTGCCGCCCGAGGAGAATTCCGCATCCTCAAGTCCCGTGGGTGAGTCGCTGGTGGGTCCTTGGCCGGCCATGAGGCGTCCTTTCCGCAGCACTGCGAAACTCTGGTGCCGACTACGATTGCACAGTCGCAGCCACACCACGCCGATATCGGTCAGCCGTTACGCCGAGCGTTCGCGTAGCCCCAACTGCAGGTCTGTGTAGATCTGTCGCAGCTGCGGAATGCCCAGGCCTGCGAGTGATGAAACGTGGCGCCGACGGACACTGACCGGCACCTCGACCTCGTTGGGCACCACCAGCACTGGGCAGCCCGCCGCTTCGGCGGCCGCCGTTCCGGTGGTCGAATCCTCGATGGCCAGACAATCCTCCGCCATGAGCCCGAGCAGTTCAGCGGCACGCAGGTAGACGTCCGGTGCGGGCTTGCCGTCGGGTACCTCGTCACCGCAGACCGTCACCGAAAAATAATGCCTGCCAATGCTGTTGAGGGCGTTCTCGGTCAGTCCCCGGCGGGTGTTGGTCACCAGCGCCATGGGCACGCCCTCGGCCAGCAACGCATCGAGCAGCTCTCGGGCGCCGGGGCACCAGGGCAGCCCGCTCGTGAACAGCTCGCCGACGTAGTCGTGCATCCAGTCGGCGATCTGCGCCATGTGCTCCGGGTCAGGGTCCAAACCCAGGTCCGCGAAGACGATGCGGATCACGCCGTCGGCCGAACCACCCACGGTGGCGTCGCGGATCTCGGGTGTCAATACCCGTCCGTGACGGGTGTAGAGCTCGTTGATCGCGACGTCCCAAAGCTTTTCGGAGTCGACCAGAGTGCCGTCCATATCCCACAAGACCGCTCGCACGCCCACGATTGTGCCACGCGCGCGGCGAGGACTTCGAATCCGGCGAGTTTGCTGCCGTGGGATCACTAGGGTGACGCTATGCAACTCGGGATGGTCGGTTTGGGTCGAATGGGAGCGAACCTGGTTCGCCGGTTGATGCGGGACGGCCACGATTGCGTGGTGTACGACGTGAACCCGACCGCCGTCAGCGAACTGGAAGCGCAGGGCGCAACCGGCGCAGCCAGCCTCGAGGAGTTCGTCGGCAGGCTGGACGGCCCGCGGGCGATCTGGCTGATGCTGCCCGCCGCGATCGTCGACGAGACCCTCGACGCCCTCGTCCCGCTGCTCTCGGCCGGCGACACCGTGATCGACGGCGGCAACTCGTACTACCGCGACGACATCACCCGGGCGCAACGGCTTGCCGAAAGTGACCTGCATTACGTCGATTGCGGCACCAGCGGCGGCGTGTGGGGGCTTGACCGCGGCTACTGCCTGATGATCGGCGGCGAGACGGATGTGGTCGCCCGCCTCGATCCGATCTTCAAAACCATCGCCCCGGGCGTCGGTACCGCCGAGCCCACCCCGAACCGGCCTGCGAACGCAGGCGGAACCGCACCCGAGGGCTACCTGCACTGCGGCCCCAATGGTGCCGGGCACTTCGTGAAGATGGTTCACAACGGTGTCGAGTACGGGATGATGGCGGCCATCGCCGAGGGCCTGAGCATCATCAAGCATGCCAATGCGGGCACAGTCGATCGCGTGGTCGACGCCGAGACCACTCCGCTGCGCGACCCGTGGGCCTACCAGTACGACATCAACGTCGGTGAGGTTGCCGAGGTGTGGCGTCGTGGATCGGTGGTCGGGTCCTGGCTGGTCGACCTCATCGCCGACGCGTTCGCCGCATCACCGGATCTCGACCAGTTCTCCGGGCGGGTGTCCGATTCCGGCGAAGGACGCTGGACGGTGCTCGCCGCCGTGGATGAAGGCATTCCCGCCCCGGTCATCACCACCGCACTCTACGAGCGCTTCCAGTCCCGTCAGCTCGGTCAGTTCACCGACCAGATATGCTCGGCCATGCGCAGCGAGTTCGGCGGCCACGCGGAGAAGAAGTGATGCCCGAGAATGCTTCTGCTGCTGATGTTTTGGTGATCTTCGGTATCACCGGGGACCTGGCAAGGAAGATGACGTTCCGGTCGCTGTACCGCCTGGAGCGCCGTAACCTTCTCCACTGCCCGATCGTCGGCGTCGCGCTCGACGACTGGTCCGCCGACACCCTGCGGGAGCACGCCCGGGCCGCGATCGAGGCCACCGGCGAACCGGTGGACGACGACGTCTTCGCCCGCTTCGCAGGTCGGCTGTCAATGGTCTCCGGTGATTTCGCCGACCCGGCGACCTACGACAAGGTCGCTGCGGCGATCAAGGGGCGGGCCAATCCGGTGTTCTACCTGGAGATCCCGCCCTCGCTGTTCGGGCGGGTGGTGGACGGCCTCGCCGGTGCCGACCTCACCGCGAGCGCCCGGATCGTGGTGGAAAAGCCGTTCGGACACGACCTTTCGTCGGCCAAGGCGCTCAACGACCAGCTCAGCACCCACCTGCAGGAATGGCAGATCTACCGCATCGACCACTTCCTGGGCAAGGAACCGGCGATGGACATCCGTTACATCCGGTTCTCCAACTCGATCATCGAGCCGCTGTGGAACCGCGACCGGATCGAGGCCGTACAGATCACGATGGCCGAGAACTTCGGCGTGGAGGATCGCGGCCACTTCTACGATCCAGTAGGAGCGTTGCGCGACGTCGTGCAGAACCACCTGTTGCAGTTGATCGGGCTGATCGCCGCCGAACCGTCCAGTGGCGGCCCGGATGGCTTCCGGGACAAGCGGGTCGAACTGTTCAAGTGCATCCGGGCTGCCGACCCCAAGCATTACGTGCGTGGCCAGTACGCCGGCTACCTGGAGGTCGACGGCGTCGCGCCGAACTCGCAGACCGAGACGTTCACGGCATTGAAGTTGTACATCGACAATTGGCGCTGGTCGGGCGTGCCGTTCTTCATCCGGGCGGGCAAGGCTCTTCCATTGCGGGCCACCGAGATTCGGGTGATTTTCAAGCGGCCGCCGGCGCTGCCATTCCTGCCCACGATCGACGAGCAGAACGAGCTGATCTTCCGGATCGACCCAAGCCCCGGCGTGGACCTGGTGTTGCAGGCCAAGGAGTCTGGCGCCGACGCCACCCGCGCCGTCAACCTCAGCCTGGTGTTCGCCGACGAAATGGCCGAGGCCCCCGAGCCGTACGAGCGACTGCTCGGAGACGCCATGCACGGTGATTCGAGCCAGTTCATCCGAGAGGACGGCGTGGAGCAGACCTGGCGGATCGTGCAGCCGCTGCTCGATTCACCACCACCGGTCGAGATCTACGAACAGGGGTCGTGGGGACCGTCAGGAGCCGACGCGCTGGTCGCCGGGTATCCAGGTTGGCGTCAGCCCTGGCTGCCTGCGCCCGTCGGGCGCGATCAGTCCTCCGGGTTGTAACCCAGGTTGGGGGCCAGCCAGCGCTCGGCCTCCTGTAGCGTCCAGCCCTTGCGCCGCGCGTAGTCGGCAACCTGGTCCTGCGCCAGCCGGCCGACCACGAAGTACTGCGACTGCGGGTGCGAGAAGTACCAACCGCTGACGGCGGCTCCGGGCCACATCGCCATCGACTCGGTCAGCTCGATCCCGGTGCGCTCCTTGACGTCCATCAGCTCCCAGAGCGTCGCCTTCTCGGTGTGCTCCGGGCAGGCCGGGTAACCGGGGGCCGGGCGGATGCCCACGTACTTCTCCCCGATCAGAGCATCGTTGTCCAGCTTCTCGTCGGGCTGATATCCCCAGAACTCCTTGCGGACCCGCTGGTGCATCCGCTCGGCGAACGCCTCCGCCAGGCGGTCGGCCAACGACTCCAGCAGGATCGCGCTGTAGTCGTCGTGATCTGCTTTGAACTCGGTGATCTTGTCCTGGCCGCCGAGCCCCGAGGTCACGGCGAAGGCGCCGACGTAGTCGGCCAGACCCGTGTCCTTCGGTGCGACGAAATCACCCAGGGACCGGTTCGGGATGCCGTCGCGGTGCTCGCCCTGCTGGCGCAGATTACGCAACGTGGTCAACACCTCGGTCCGGCTCTCGTCGGTGTAGACCTCGATATCGTCACCGACGGCGTTCGCCGGGAAGAATCCGATCACCCCGTTGGCGGTCAGCCACTTCTCCTTGATCAGGGTGTCGAGCATCTCCTGCGCGTCGTCGTACAACTTGCGGGCGGCCTCACCCGACGCCGGGTTGTTGAGGATGTCCGGGAACCGGCCCTTCATCTCCCAGGCGTTGAAAAACGGCTGCCAGTCGACGAACTCGCGCAGCTCTGCCAAGTCGTAGTCCAAGAACTCCCGCACGCCGAGGCCCTGCGCGGGCACCGGCGGCGTGTAGCCGTCCCACTCGATCGGCGTCCGGTTGGCGCGCGCCTTCTCCAAAGTCAGCATCGGGCGCTCGTTCTTCTGCGCGTGCCGTTCGCGCAGGGACGCGTAATCCTTCTCGGTGGCCTCCAACAGGGCAGGCCGCTGCTTGGCATCCAGCAGCGCGGCGGCAACCGGCACCGAACGAGACGCGTCCTTGACCCAGACCACCGGGCCCGAGCGACGCGGCGCCACCTTCACCGCGGTGTGGGCGCGCGAGGTGGTCGCACCACCGATCAGCAACGGGATGTCCAGGCCCTGTCGTTCCATCTCGGCTGCGAAGTTGACCATCTCGTCCAGGGACGGGGTGATCAGACCGGACAGACCGATGATGTCGGCGTCGTGCTCCTTCGCCGCTTCCAGGATCTTGCTCGCGGGCACCATCACACCGAGGTCGATAACTTCGAAGTTGTTGCACTGCAAGACAACCCCGACGATGTTCTTGCCGATATCGTGGACGTCGCCCTTGACGGTGGCCATGATGATCGTGCCGTTGGTGTCCTTGGAGCCGGTGGTACCGGCCTCCTCCTTCTCCGCCTCGATGAACGGCAGCAGGTAGGCGACAGCCTTCTTCATCACCCGGGCCGACTTGACCACCTGAGGCAGGAACATCTTGCCCGAGCCGAAGAGGTCGCCGACGACGTTCATGCCGTCCATCAGCGGGCCCTCGATCACCTCGATCGGGCGCCCGCCCGCAGCGGCGATCTCGGCCCGCAGTTCCTCGGTGTCATCGTCGACATGGGCGTCGATGCCCTTGACCAGAGCGTGGGTGATCCGCTCGCGCACCGGCAGCGATCGCCACTCGGCAGCCGCGGGGTCTTCGCCCTTCTCCGTGCTGTTGAAGCGCTCCGCGATCTCCAAGAGGCGTTCGGCCGCGTCCTCGCGACGGTTGAGTACGACGTCCTCGATGCGCGTCCGCAGCTCGGGATCGATCGAGTCGTACGGCACCAGCGCACCGGCGTTGACGATGCCCATGTCCAGTCCGGCCTTGATGGCGTGGAACAGGAACACCGCGTGGATCGCCTCGCGCACCGGGTTATTGCCCCGGAACGAGAACGAGACGTTCGAGATGCCGCCGGAGATGTGCACCCCGGGCAGGTTCTCCTTGATCCATGCGCAGGCCTCGATGAAGTCGATGCCATAGGAGGCGTGTTCTTCGATGCCGGTCGCGAGCGCAAAGCAGTTCGGGTCGAAGATGATGTCCTCGGGCGGGAAGCCGACCTCTTCGGTCAGGACCCGGTAGGCGCGCGCGCAGATCTCCTTGCGGCGCTCCAGGTTGTCGGCCTGGCCCTGTTCGTCGAAGGCCATCACGACGACCGCGGCGCCGTATTTGCGGCACAGCTGGGCCTCGCGGATGAACTTCTCCTCGCCCTCCTTCATCGAGATCGAGTTGACGATCGGTTTGCCCTGCACGTTCTTCAGGCCCGCCTCGATGACCTCCCACTTGGAGGAGTCGATCATCACCGGGACGCGGCTGATATCCGGCTCGGCCGCGATCAGCTTGGTGAACCGGTCCATCGCGGCGACGCCGTCGATCATGCCCTCGTCCATGTTGATGTCGATGACCTGCGCACCGACCTCGACCTGCTGCAGCGCCACCGACAGTGCGGTGTCGTAGTCCTCGGCCTTGATGAGGTTGCGGAACCGGGCGGAGCCGGTGATGTTGGTGCGCTCACCGATGTTCACGAACAGCGAGTCGTCGGTGATGTTGAGCGGCTCGAGGCCGGCAAGCCGGGTGGCCACCTCGATCCGCGGCACCTCACGCGGAGCCTTACCCTCGACGACCTTGGCGATCTCCGCGATGTGCGCCGGCGTCGTTCCGCAGCAGCCACCGACCATGTTGACCAGACCCGCGTCGGCGAAGTCGGCGACGTAGCCGGCCTGACGCTTCGGGGACTCGTCGTACTCACCAAAGGCGTTGGGCAGCCCGGCATTCGGGTAGCAGGAGACGAAGGTGTCCGCGATGCGTGACATCTCGGCGAGGTAGGGCCTCATCTCCGGCGCGCCCAGCGCGCAGTTGAGACCCACCGCGAGTGGCTTCGCGTGCCGGATCGAATTCCAGAACGCTTCGGTGACCTGACCGGACAGCGTCCGCCCGGACGCATCGGTGATGGTGCCGGAGATGATGACGGGCCAGCGGCGTCCGCGCTCCTCGAACAGCGTCTCGATCGCGAAGATCGCGGCCTTGGCGTTCAGGGTGTCGAAGATCGTCTCGACGATGAGCAGGTCGGCACCACCGTCGATCAAACCTCTGGCGGCGTCGAAATACGCGGAGACCAATTGGTCGTAGGAGACGTTGCGGGCTCCCGGGTCATTGACGTCGGGTGAGATCGACGCGGTTCGCGTCGTCGGCCCCAGGGCCCCGGCCACGTAGCGGGGCTTGTCGGGCGTACTGAACTCGTCGCAGGCCGTGCGGGCCAGGGCGGCGCCGGCGACGTTGAGCTCGTAGGCCAGCTCCTGCATGCCGTAGTCGGAGAGCGAGACAGCGTTCGCGTTGAACGTGTTCGTCTCCAGTATGTCGGCGCCGGCTTCGAGATATTCGCGGTGGATGCCCTCGATGATGTGCGGCTGCGTGAGCGTGAGCAGGTCGTTGTTGCCGATGAGATCGCTCGGCCAGTCGGCGAACCGCTCGCCGCGGTACCCGGCCTCGTCCGGCCGGTCGCGCTGAATCGCCGTGCCCATCGCGCCGTCGATCACCATGATCCGCCGGCGAAGCGCAGCCGTCAGTTCGTCGGTGCAGTCGGGCCGGAGGTTCGGCTCAAAGCCGTTCGACTCAGAGGTGCTCACAAACGTTCCTTCCATGACGGAAGGCGTCCTTGACTCTGCCGAGCGTGGCGGACACCGGTAGCTGGCCGGATCCGTTGCAACGCCTCTCGACGGTGAAAAGTCTACGTCGCCATGCAATCGACTTCTGGACGCCCAACCCGTGCAGTCGCACACACGTCAACACACCAGGGTAGTCGGTCCGAGAAGGCTCACCGGAGCCGAGCAAGCCTTAGGCTGAGGTTGTGACAGCCTCGAACTTCAGCGGCACGAAAGGCCCGGACCTGCCCGAATTGCAGAACACGATCATCGTCGCGGCTTTCGAGGGCTGGAACGACGCCGGTGACGCTGCCAGTGACGCGCTCGAGCACCTGGACGCCATCTGGGAGGCCGACACGATCATCGAGATCGACGACGAGGCGTACTACGACTACCAGGTGAATCGTCCGGTGATCCGGCAGGTCGACGGGGTGACGCGCGAACTGGTGTGGCCGTCGATGCAGATCTCACACTGCCGGCCGCCCGGGTCGGACCGTGACATCGTGCTGATGCACGGGGTCGAGCCGAACATGCGGTGGCGCACCTTCTGCGCCGAGTTGCTGGCGATCGCCGACAAGCTGAACGTGGACACCGTGGTGATCCTCGGGGCACTGCTGGCCGACACGCCGCACACCCGGCCGGTTCCGGTGTCCGGCGCGGCCTACTCTCCCGAATCGGCGAAGTTCTTCGGACTCGAGGAGACCCGGTACGAGGGCCCGACCGGAATCGCGGGCGTGTTCCAGGACGCGTGTGTGGCCGCGGGCATCCCGGCGGTGACGTTCTGGGCGGCGGTTCCGCATTACGTGTCGCAGCCACCCAATCCGAAGGCCACCGTCGCGCTACTGCGCCGAGTCGAGGACGTGCTCGACATCGAGGTGCCGCTGGCCGACCTGCCTGCCCAGGCCGAGGAGTGGGAGCAGGCCGTCACGGAGATGACCGCCGACGACGAGGAGATCGCCGAGTATGTGGCCTCCCTCGAGCAGCGCGGTGACGCCGAGGTGGACATGAACGAGGCGTTGTCGAAGGTGGACGGTGACGCGCTGGCCGCGGAGTTCGAACGGTATCTGCGCCGGCGGGGTCCGGGCTTTCGCGGCTGACGTCACGGATCTGCGTTGGTGCCGCCGCGACGAGCGCATCCAACGCCTCGGCTATCGAACTCATGTTCGGATTCAATGACCGTCCCCTGACAGAATTGCGCGGTGGCCGGGAGGTCCTGCCGACCAGTTGGTAGGGCTGCGCTAACGTGCAATGGATACTGCCGAGTAACAAGAATCGAGGTTGGACTCGTGAAACTGGCACTCAGTGACGAGGACGTGAAGTTCCGCGACGAGCTGCGCGAGTTCTTCACCACCGAAGTCCCCGCCGAGATCCGCGAGCGGGCCCGCACGGACAGCCTGAACTTCCCCGATGACGCGATCACGACTCAGCGGATCCTGAACAAGGCCGGCCTGGGCGTGCCGAACTGGCCGGTCGAATGGGGCGGCAAGGACTGGACTCCGCTGCAGCGCCAGATCTGGGCCGACGAGATGCGCATGGCCTGCGTCCCCGAGCCGCTGGCTTTCAACGCCAGCATGGTCGGACCGGTGATCGCGCACTTCGGCTCGCAGGAGATCAAGGAACGCTTCCTGCCGCCGACGGCGAACCTCGACATCTGGTGGTGCCAAGGTTTTTCCGAGCCCGAAGCCGGCTCCGACCTCGCCTCGCTGCGCACCGTCGCCGTGCGTGACGGTGACGACTACGTCATCAACGGCCAGAAGACCTGGACGACGCTCGGCCAGTACGCCGACTGGATCTTCGTGCTGGCCCGCACCAACCCGGAGGCGCCGAAGAAGCAGGCCGGCATCTCCTTCATTCTCGTGGAGATGAACACCCCGGGTATCACGCTGCGGCCGATCAAGCTGATCGACGGCAGCTACGAGGTCAACGAGGTGTTCTTCTCCGACGTCCGGGTGCCCGCCAACCAGCTCGTCGGCGAAGAGAACCAGGGCTGGAGCTACGCAAAGTTCCTGCTGTCCAACGAGCGCACCGGCATCGCGCGAATCGGCACCACCAAGTTGTGGCTGGCCGATGTCAAAGAGCACGCCGCCGAAACCCGCGTCGGCGCGGGCAGCCTGCTCGAAGATCCGCTGTTCGCTGCAAAGGTCGCCGAGATCGAAAACGAGCTGCTGGCACTGGAACTCACGCAGCTGCGGGTCAGCGGTGACGAGGGCACCGGCAAGCCGAACCCGGCGTCGTCGATCCTCAAGCTCCGGGGCAGCCAACTGCAGCAGGCCGTCACCGAGTTGGCTGTGGAGGTGGCCGGGCCGGATGCGCTCCCGTTCGACGGCGGCGCCGACATCGAATCTCCGCTGTGGGCGCAGCACGCGGCGCCGAAGTACCTGAACTATCGCAAGACCTCGATCTACGGCGGAAGCAACGAGGTCCAACGCAGCATCATTTCCTCGACGATCCTGGGACTGTGACATCAACGGCGGAGAGGGCCGACCATGAACTTTGACCTGACCGACGAACAAGAACTCCTGCGCGACACCGCTCGCGAGGTGTTCTCCCGCACCTACGACATCGAGACGCGCAACAAGACCGTCGACTCCGAGCTCGGCTGGAGCCGCGAGGTTTGGCGCCAGTTGGCCGAAATCGGCATTCTCGGACTGGGTTTCGAGCCCGAGGAATCCGGCCAGATCGAGATCATCGTGGTCATGACCGAGCTCGGCCGCCGCCTTGCGCCTGAGCCGGTCGCGGCCGCCGCACTGATCCCGGGCGGCCTGATCGCCGAACTCGGCAGCGACCAACAACGCGCTCAGCTCGACGACGTCGCCGCCGGTGAGCGCCTGCTGGCACTGGCCCACACCGAGAAGGGGCTGCGCGGCCTCGACGAGTTGTCAACTCGGGCAACCAAAGACGGCGACTCGTGGACTATCACCGGTCGCAAGAATCCGGTGCTGGCCGGTGACAGTGCCGATACTCTAGTCGTCACTGCGAGCCTGCCCGACGGTGGCGTCGGCGCATTCCTCGTCGACGCAGAAGCGACCACCCGTCGCTCGTACCGAACCTTCGACGGGCAGCGCGGAGCCGAGATCGACTTCGCCGACACCCCGGCGCAGCCGCTCGGCGACGGCGGCGATGCCAGTGAGCGAATCCACGCGACGCTGATCCGTTACTCCTCGGCGCTGTGCGCCGAAGCTGTTGGCGCCATGGATGAATCACTGCGCCTGACCACGGAGTACCTGAACGCCCGCAAGCAATTCGGAGTGCCGCTCAAGACATTCCAGACGCTGACCCAGCGGGCCGCCGACATGTACGTCTCGCTGGAACTGGCCCGCAGCATGAACTACTACGCGGCGATGTGCATCACCGACGGCCGGTTGGATCCCGTGGTCGCGGCCCGAGCCAAGCTGCAGATCGGGCGGTCGGGCAAACACATCTCCCAGGAGTCGATCCAGATGCACGGCGGTATCGGCGTCACCGCGGAATACCCGGTGGCCCACTACGCCGCACGACTGACCGCGATCGACCAGACCCTGGGATCGGCCACCGATCAGCTGCGCTTCCTGAGCTCGCAGGTGGGCAACTACGGCGCCGTCGCGTTGTAAGACGCCGTAGGTCAGGGACTTTCCAGCTCCTCCAACCGGGAACTGGTCGAGCGGCCGAGCGCGGCCACCTCCGCATCCATCTTGGGCAGGATGCGAGGAACCAGCGCCGCGATCGGCTTCTCTCCCAACGGCGTTGACAACAGCGGCTTCAACCAGCGGAACGCGCTCACCCAGCCGGGCACGTTGATCTGACGCTTGCGTTCCTCGATGCCCTTGACGAACGCCTCGCCGCATTTGTCCACGCTCGTCGTGTTGCCCAGCGGTTTGGGCACCCGCGAGAGCATCTCCTTGAAGCTGGCGAGGTCGTTCTTGGCGTCCTGCACCATCGGGGTGTCTATCCACGACATGTGCGCCGAGCCGACGTCGACGCCCTGGTGCGCCACCTCCAGACGCAGGGTGTTGGCGAAGTGCTCGACGCCGGCTTTGGCGGCGTGATACGGCGCGAGTCCGGGCGAAGCGGCGTAGGCCGCGAATGACGAGACGATCAGCACGTAACCGCGACGGGAGATGATCGACGGCAACGTGGCGCGGACTGTGTGGAAAACGCCGAGAACATTGATGTCGAGCAGGCGCTTGAATGCTTCCGGATCGACCTGCAGTACCGACCCGTATGTCGCGATGCCCGCGTTGGCCACCACGACGTCGATACCGCCGAACCTTTCGGCGGCCTGGTCGGCCACCGCCTGCATAGCCGCCAGGTCGCGCACATCGGCGACGGCGGTGAGCACGTGGTCGGTACCGAGTTCGGCGGCAAGTTCAGCCAGTGGCTCGGCGTCGATATCGGTCAGGACGAGTTTGGCATTCTTGCGCCGCAGCCGGCGCGCCACATCGGCGCCGACCCCGCGGGCAGCCCCGGTGATGAAGACGACTTTGTCGTTGACGGAACCCATGGCCGTCAAAAGTACACCTAGAGCGGCACACCCAACAGCGCGTCGACCGCGGCCGCGACCGCGGCGGGCGCCGCGTCGTCGTGGCCGCCGTACTCCAACGCGTCGGTGACCCAACCATCAACGGCAGCAAGCGCTTTGGGGGTGTCCAGGTCGTCGGCCAGGTACTGGCGCAGCCGGCCGATGACGTCGCCGGCATCCGGACCGGCGGGTAGTGCGACGGCGCCGCGCCACCGATGTAGCCGGGTGCTGGCCTCGTCGAGCACCGCGGCGCTCCACGACCGGTCGCTGCGATAGTGCCCGGCGAGCAGGCCGAGCCGGATGGCGGCCGGATCCACACCCTGCTCACGCAGCCGGGACACCAAAACCAGATTGCCCCGGCTCTTGGACATCTTGTGCCCGTCCCAGCCGATCATCCCCGCGTGCACGTAGTGCCGCGCGAACCTACGCTCCCCCACCACACATTCGGCATGGGCGGCAGAGAACTCGTGATGCGGAAAGATCAGGTCGCTGCCGCCGCCTTGCACGTCGAAACCAAAGCCGATGCGATTCAAGGCAATCGCCGCACATTCGACATGCCACCCGGGCCGCCCAGGTCCGAACGGCGCGGGCCAGCTGGGCTCGTCGGGCCGGGCGGCCCGCCACAGCAGTGCGTCGAGCGGATCGGCCTTGCCGGGCCGATCCGGGTCGCCACCGCGCTCGGCGAACAGCCGCGTCATCGTGTCGTGGTCGTAGCCCGACTCGTAGCCGAACTGGGTGGTCGCGTCGGCGCGGTAGTAGATGTCGGGGTACTCGGCGTCGTCGACCACATAGGCAGCCCCGGACGCCAGCATCTTCTCAACCAGCTCGACGACCTCGCCGATGGTGTCGGTGGCGGCGACATAGTCGTGCGGCGGCAGCACCCGCAAGGCCGTCATGTCCTCGCGGAACAGCTGGATCTCCCTGGCGCCCAGTTCGCGCCAGTCGACCCCGTCCCGGTTGGCCCGCTCGAACAGCGGGTCGTCGACGTCGGTGATGTTCTGCACGTAGTGCACCCGATGTCCGCCGTCCAGCCAGATCCGGTACACGAGATCGAATGCCAGGTAGGTCGCGGCATGGCCCAGGTGCGTCGCGTCGTACGGCGTGATGCCACAGACGTACATCGTCGCGGTGTCCCCCGGCGACGTCGGGCGGACCTGACGGTCGGCGGTGTCATACAACCGCAGGGCGGGCCCACGGCCGGGCAGCTGCGGGATGTCGACGGCCGGCCAGGACTGCATGGCCTCGACTCTAAGGGTTTCGCTGTTCACGGCGCTCTCAGGTGGTGTGGTGACCGGGACTCTGTCGAAGACACTGACAACGAAAGTTCCGGTTTGATTCCCTAGCTCGCCAGCCACATGGCATCAAGCAGCAGATCGGCCACCTCGGACCGGCACATCAACAGGTCGGGCAGGTACGGGTCGGGCTGGTTGTAGCGCAGCGGCGACCCGTCGATCCGGGTGGCGTGCAGACCCGCGGCCTGCACCACCCCGGCCGGGGCGGCCGAGTCCCACTCCCACTGGCCGCCGGCGTGGATGTAGGCGTCGGCGTCGCCGCGCACCACTGCCATCGCCTTGGCGCCGGCCGACCCGATCCGGAGGAACTCGATGTCGAGGCGATCCCGCAGCCGCCACAGCACTGCGGGCGGCCGATTGGAACTTGCCGTGATGCGGATCGGTCCGGGTGGCGCCGGCGGAGGGGCGGTGACGGTGTCCGACCGATGCACCTCGCCTATCGCAGGCAGCGCGACGGCGGCGTCGGTGATTCTGCCGTCGGGTCCACCGGTGCGCTGCCACAACGCGACGTGGACGGCCCAGTCCGCCCGGCGCGGCATCGAGAACTCGCGGGTGCCGTCCAGCGGGTCGATGATCCACACCCGGTCGGCCTGGAGTCGCTTCAGGTCGTCGTAGGCCTCTTCGGAGAGCACGGCGTCATCGGGCCGCTCGGCGCGCAGCCGGCGCAGGATCAGAGCATTGGCGCGCACGTCGCCGGCATCGCCCAGGGCCGGCGGGAAATTGAACCCGACCTCGTCACGCACCGACAGCAGCAGCCGGCCGGCCTCCTCGGCGAGGTCGGCAGCCAGCGCGGCGTCGGTCATGCTCATCAGGTCAGTATCACTTCCTCAGAAGGCCGGCCAGGGAATCGGCCGGTGGCGGTCAGGGCCCGGCATGACGGGCTCGGCCAGCAGCGTCCGGACCCGCCGCCGCAACGCCGCGACCTCGGCCGGGGTGATGTGTTCGCGCAGCTGGTCGGCGAGCGGGCCGGCCAGCTCCTCACCGAGGTCGGCGACCGACTCCAGCGTCTCGTCGTCGATCGGCTTGCCGGCCCAGCCCCACAGCACGGTGCGGAGCTTGTCCTGGACGTGCAGCGACACCCCATGATCGACGCCGTACACCCGGCCGTCGACGCCGGCCAGAATGTGCCCGCCCTTTCGGTCGGCGTTGTTGACGATCACGTCGAAAACCGCCATCCGGTGCAGTCGCTGATCGTCGGCGTGCACCAGAGTGACATCGTTGCCCGCGTAGTCGTAGGCGCGCAGCACGGAAAGGTAGCCCGGCGGAATGGATCCCGGTGGGCAGATGTCGACGAGGTCGGGCCCTTCGGGTTCGCTGTCGCCGCTGTCGCCGGGTTGGTCGACCCATAGCTGCAGCATCCCGGGGCCGGCCGGACCGTCACGAATGATGGTGTACGGCACGATGTTCCAGTCCAATGCCGTCGAGACCAGATACGCGCCCAACTCCCGGCCGGCCAGGGTGCCGTCGGGGAAATCCCACAGCGGTTGCTCACCGGCGACCGGTTTGTAGACGCAGTGCACGGTGTGATCAGACCAGGTGGATTCACACAGGAAGGTGGCGTTACTCGCCGAGCGGATCCGCCCGAGGATGGTCAGCTCGCCGCAGCGCAGCGCATCGCGGGCCGAGGCCTCGTCGGCGTTGGTCACGAGTCGAGATCGTCGTCGGTCTCGCCGAGGGCGCCACGCCGATATCCGTTGGTGCGCACGCAGATGTGCCCCTCCGGGTCGAGCGGCTCGTCGCAGAGCGGGCACGGCGGACGTCCGGCGGAGATGACCCGGGTCGAGCGGGAGGCGAATTGCCGGGCCGACTCGGGCGTGAGGAAAACCCGCACCGCGTCGGGACCCTCCTCGGCGTCGTCGAGCACCACCGAGGCGTCGAACTCGGTTTCGGAGACGGCGAGCAGTTCGACGACGACGGTCTGCGCCTCGGAGTCCCACCCGAGGCCCATCGTGCCGACCCGGAACTCGGCGTCCACCGGGGTGATCAGCGGGCTGAGGTCCTCGACATCGGTCTCCGGTGGCAGCGGCGTGCCGAACCGGCGGTTGATCTCGACCAGCAGCGCCCCGATGCGTTCGGCCAACACCGCGACCTGTTGTTTTTCCAGGATGACGGAGACGACCCGGCTGTCGTGAACTGCCTGCAGATAGAAAGTCCGGTTTCCGGGCTGCCCAACGGTCCCGGCGACGAATCGGTCGGGTGTGCGGAAGACGTGAATTGCGCGGGCCATGTTATTTCCAAAATACCGGCTTCACGCAGCGGCGCTGTAATTGGACGCCGTCGAGTCGACGATGCCGCCGAGGAACGAGGCGGAGGAGAAGCGAGACTGTTGGCCCTAGTCCGTCGACCCGCCCACGACGGCGTCGTCGGCGGTCTTGTCATCCTCCGCCGGTGGCGGCGCACTGAGCGCGGACGCGAGTTCGGCTCCGGTGTGGTTGACATGCACCACAAATGGGCGAAACGGCGTGTAGCGAATCACACTCATCGACGCCGGATCGGCGGTGATCCGCTGGAAGCTGTCGAGATGCGAGCCGAGCGCGTCAGCGACGACCGCCTTGATCACGTCGCCGTGCGTACAGGCAACCCACAGCACGTCATGACCGTGCTCTTCGGCGAGCCTGCGGTCATGCTCGCGCACCGCGGCCACCGCGCGGGCCTGCACCTGGGCCAGGCCCTCGCCCTCGGGGAAGACGGCCGCGCTGGGCTGCTGCTGCACCACCGCCCACAGCGGCTCGTTCACCAGGTCCTTGAGCGCCCGACCGGTCCACTGGCCGTAATCCACCTCGGCGAGCCGCTCCTCGATCACCGGTTCGAGGTCGAGCTCGGCGGCCAGCGGTTCGAGGGTGAGGCGGCAGCGCAGCAGCGGGGACCGCACCAGCGCCTTGATCGGCAGGCCCTTGACCCGGTCGACGAGAGCGGCGGCCTGGGCCTGTCCCTTCTCGTCGAGTTCGACGCCCTCGGTCCTACCGGCAAGGGTGTGCGCGGTGTTGGACGTCGAGCGGCCGTGCCGCAACAGGATGACGGTCAACTGGCCGCCACCACACCGGCGCTCAGCAGTGCCATCACAACCAGCGCCAGCACCACCCGGTAGCCGACGAACCAGTACATCGCGTGGTTGGCGACGAAGCGCAACAGCCAGGAGATCGCCGCGTAGCCGACGACGAACGTGATGACCACCGACACCAGCAATTGCGTCCCGGTGGCGCTCATTCCCTCGGTGACCGGATGGAAGGCATCGGGTAGTGAGAACAGACCCGAGGCCAAGACAGCCGGAATGCCAAGGAGGAAGCCGAATCTCGCTGACAGCGGACGGTCGATGCCCAGGAAGAGGCCCGCACTGATCGTCGAACCGGACCGGGACACGCCCGGCACCAGCGCCAGACACTGCGCCAAGCCGACCAGCAGGCCGTCCTTCCAGGTCAGCTGCTCGATATGGCGGGTCTGCTTGCCGAAGTACTCGGCGGCGGCGATCACGGCCGAGAACACCAGCATCGCGGTGGCGATCACCCACAGGTTGCGGACCTCGCCGCGAATCGCCTCTTTGAATGCCACACCGATCACGACGATCGGCAGCGTGCCGATGATGACGTACCAGCCCATCCGGTAGTCGATGTTGTCCCGGTGGGCCTTGACGAACAGCCCGTTGAACCAGGCTTTGAGAATCCGCCAGATATCGCGGGCGAAGTACACCACCACCGCGGCCTCGGTGCCCAACTGGGACACCGCCGTGAACGATGCGCCGGCATCCGCAGAGAAGAAAACGCGGGACACGATCGCCAGATGGCTCGACGACGAGATGGGCAGGAACTCGGTCAGGCCCTGAACGATCGACAAGACGACGACCTGCAACCACGACATCGGCGCGACATCCACGTCGCCGACCGTACTGGATAGAGCTGGGGGCTCAGCGCACCGGTTGAGCGTGGGCGACCGCGTCGCGCACCGCCGCAGTGAGGCTGCGCTCGTCGTCGACGTCGAAGTCGGTCAGGCTGCGGGCCGCGGTCGCGACCACGTCCTCCTCGTGCGGCACGGGACCGGCCAGGCGCGGGTGGTAGACCTCGACCAGAAGCTGGCCGCGGTGGACCCAGAAAGAGAAGCTGCGACCATCGCCGAGGTGACCGAAGCCGCTGGCGAACACACCAGTGGAAATGTCTTCGATCGCGAACTCTCGCCCGTCAATGGCCAGCGTCATGAGCTCACCATAACGCCAGTTACGGGACAAGAGAAGACAAACACGTCGATTTGTCTTCCCTGCGTCCGCCTAGACTTCCCGATCGACAGGTGGCGACGACTGAGTCGCTCGATCTTGAACACAATCGGGGGCTACCCGTTGGCAGAAGTCGTAAACCGGACCAGCTTGCGCAGGTACACGGCCATTTTTTCGGCGTTTGCCCTGCTCACGGTCGCTAGCTCGACTGCTTGCTCATCAAATCCGCTGGCCACTGCGCCGCCGACGATCGAACCGGCCGGCCCCGCAGTGTCCCCGCCACCGGCCACTCGTCCTACTGGTGAGATCCTGCCGCTCGGCGCAAACCCGCAAGCCGCCGTTTTCGACGAACGCACCGGGTCGCTGGCAGTTCTCACGCCGGGCGCCGACGCCCAGGCCGCCGCGACGCTGACGTTGTTCAACTCCTCCGGCGTCCCCCGTGAACTCACCTTGCCCGGCTCGGCCAGCGCGCTTGCCGGCGACGGGCAGGGGTCGGCATACCTGTCCACCCGTGGTGGGTACGTCACCGTCGACCTGGCAGCAGGCACCGCGACGCCGGTGTCGATCAACGATGAGGCCGGCACCGACTTCACCGCCATCGCCCGCCGCGCCGACGGCCGGCTGGTGCTCGGCAGCGCCGACGGAACCGCCTACACCCTGGGCTCGGACAGCGCCGTGTCGGAGAAGGTGAAGATCTTCGCGCGGGTCGACGCCATGGTCACCGAGGGCAACAACGCCGTGGTCCTCGACCGCGGGCAGACCTCGGTGACCTCGCTGAACACCGAGGGCCGCACCCAGCAGTCGTTGCGCGCCGGTGAAGGCGCCACCACCCTGGTGGCGGATCCGCAGGGGCGGGTGCTCGTCACCGACACCCGCGGTGGTCAGCTGCTGGTGTTCGGTGTCGATCCCCTGATCGAGCGGCAGGCCTACCCAGTCCCGGAGGCGCCGTACGGGTTGGCCGGATCGCGGAATCTGACCTGGGTTTCGCAGACCGCGTCGAACATGGTTGTTGGTTACGATTTGACGACTGGTATCCCTGTGGAAAAGGTGCGTTACCCGACCGTGCAGCAACCGAACTCGTTGGCCTTCGACGACAAGTCCGACACGCTTTACGTGGTGTCGGCGGCCGGTGCCGGGGTGCAGGTCATCCGCAACGCGGCGGGTGGCCGGTGAGCGCTGCGCATCGCGGCGGAATGCCGGCGAGCTGGGAAGTCGAGCTGTCCGATGACTACGAATGGATCCCCCTGCGGCTACCGCCGGACGTCACCCGCATCAGCGCGTCGACCCGACTGTCGATCGAAGCCGAGTACCGCGGCTGGGAGCTGACTCGCGTTCGCCTATATACCGACGGTAGCCGTCGAGTCCTCTTGCGGCGCAAGAAGTCTCGGTTCAACGGTCAAGCCGCCGACCAACCCGAGCTGTGATGTACGACGCGCTGCGGCGGGCATTCTTCCTGGTGCCTGCCGAACGCATTCACACATTCGTATTCAGCTCGCTGCGGGCCGCGACGGCCACCAACGCCACCCGCGAGAGGTTGCGCCGCCGGCTCGCACCCCGCGACCCGGTGCTGGCCAGCATGGTGTTCGGGGTGCGATTCCCCGGCCCGATGGGCTTGGCCGCCGGCTTCGACAAGGACGGTCTGGGCCTGAAGACTTGGGGCGCATTGGGATTCGGTTACGCGGAGGTGGGCACGGTGACCGCGCAGCCGCAGCCGGGCAATCCACTGCCGCGGCTGTTCCGTCTCCCCGAGGACCGCGCGCTGCTCAACCGAATGGGCTTCAACAATCACGGCGCCGGACAGCTGGCGTTGCAGCTGGCCCGTTACCGGCCCGATTCACCCGTCGGGGTCAACATCGGCAAGTCGAAGGTGACCCCGCCGGAGGAAGCCGCCGACGATTACCGTGCCAGCGCACGACTACTCGGCCCGCTGGCCGACTATCTGGTGGTCAACGTCAGCTCCCCCAACACGCCCGGCCTACGCGATCTGCAAGCGGTCGAATCGCTGCGGCCCATCCTGTCGGCCGTGCTGGAAGAGACGTCGACGCCGGTCCTGGTGAAGATCGCCCCCGACCTGTCCGACGAGGACGTCGACGCCGTCGCCGATCTGGCCGTCGAGCTGGGCCTGGCCGGGATCGTTGCGACCAACACCACGATCTCGCGGGCCGGCCTGCGTACGCCCGGCGTCGACCAGCTCGGCGCCGGCGGGATCTCCGGGCCCCCCGTGGCGCGCCGGTCGCTGGAAATCCTGCGCCGGTTGTATGGCCGGGTCGGCAAGGACCTGGTGCTGATCAGTGTGGGCGGCATCGAGACGGCCGACGACGCGTGGGAACGCATCACCGCCGGTGCGACGTTGCTGCAGGGCTACACCGGGTTCATCTATGGCGGCGGCTTGTGGGCCAAGGAGATCCACGACGGTATCGCCGCCCGACTGCATGCCGGCGGATTTTCCTCGTTGAGTGAAGCAGTCGGGTCGGCGGCGCGTTAGTTCTGCTCGTAGGTCCCGTGAATGACCGCGCGCGCAATGGAATTCATGAACAGATTGAATCCGAGGTAAGCCGGGCTGGCGTCCTCGGTCAGCTCCAGCTTCGGCACCTTCACCGCGTGGACGGCAACGTAGTAACGGTGGTAGCCGTGACCCTGCGGCGGGGCGGCGCCGAGGAACCGGCGGATGCCGGCGTCGTTGACGAGGGTCAGCGCATCGCCCGGGAGAACCGAGCCGTCGCCGACACCGGAGGGCAATTCGGTGACGGTGGCGGGCAGGTTGGCCACCGCCCAGTGCCAGAAGCCGGAACCCGTGGGGGCATCGGGGTCGTAAACGGTGACGGCGAAGCTCTGCGTCTCCTCGGGGAAGCCCGACCAGCTCAGCTGCGGTGAGACATCCTCACCACCGGCACCCATGATGCCGCTGACCTGAGCGTTCTTCCATTGCTCGCCGTCGGCGAAATCGGTACTGGTGAGCGTGAAACTGGGCAGCTTGGGCAGGAATTCGTAGGGGTTGTACGGAAATGCCATGTGCTGGTTTTCCTTTCGTTGTCTCTTCAGCAGTTCTTCAAGAAGTGCTCGAGCACCCGGGTGCCGAAGTGCAGTGCCTCCACGGGTACCCGTTCGTCGACGCCGTGGAACAGTGCGGCGAAGTCCAACTCGGGCGGCAGGCGTAGCGGAATGAATCCGAAGCACCGAATGCCAAGTTTGGCAAAGGCTTTCGCGTCCGTTCCGCCGGACAGCATGTAGGGCACGGTCCGAGCCTCTGGATCGACGGCCAGCAGCGCGTCGTTCATCGCGTCGACGAGGTCGCCGTCGAACGTGGTTTCGTACGAGGGAAGGTCACGTTCCCAGGTTCGGGTTACGTCGGGACCGATCAGCTCGTCGATCTCCCGCTCGAAGGCTTCCTTGCGCCCCGGCAGAACCCGGCAGTCGATGACCGCCTCGGCGGTCTGCGGGATGACGTTGGCCTTGTAGCCGGCTTTGAGCATGGTGGGGTTGGCGGTGTCGCGCAGCGTCGCGCCGACGATGCGGGCGATGCCGCCGAGCTTGGCGATCGTGCCGTCCAGATCCGGCGATTCCAGATCGAAGCTGTAGCCGGTCTCTTCGGCCACGGCGGCGAGGAACTGTTCCACGGAATCGGTTAACACCAGCGGGAATTGGTGGCGCCCCAGGCGGGCGACGGCCTCAGCGACGGCGGTGACGGCGTTGTCGTCGTGCACCATCGAACCGTGCCCGGCGCGACCCCGGGCGGTCAGGCGCATCCAGGACAGCCCCTTCTCAGCGGTCTCGATCAGGTAGAGCCGGCGCTCCCCGCCGTCCTTGTGGGGCACCGTGAGCGAGAAGCCGCCCACCTCGCCGATGGCCTCGGTGATGCCGTCGAACAAGTCGGGGCGATTCTTGATCAGCCACTGCGCACCGTAGGTGCCACCGTGCTCCTCGTCGGCGACGAAGGCGAACACCAGATCACGCGGGGGCACGATGCCGGCACGCTTGAAGTGCCGAGCGACGGCGATCATCATGCCGCACATGTCCTTCATGTCGACCGCACCGCGGCCCCACACATAGCCGTCCTCGACGGCGCCGGAGAACGGGTGCACGCTCCAGTCCGCAGGCTCAGCGGGCACGACGTCGAGGTGACCATGGATCAGCAGCGCACCGCGACTGGGATCGGCGCCGGGCAGCCGGGCGAAGACATTGCCTCGGCCCGGCGCTCCGGACTCGATGTACTCGCATGTGTAGCCGACGGCGCCGAGCTGCTCGGCCACCCAATGGGCACACTCCGCCTCACCCTTGGTGGTCGCCAGCTCGCCGGTGTTGGAGGTGTCGAACCGGATCAGGGAACTGACGAGATCGACCACCTCGTCGACGGCGTGTGTCACAGTCCCCTTTCCTACCACTGGCGCGAAGCGGCCGTCGGCGCGGAGGTCGGCCATTACCACACGTTTCCCAAGAACCACTCGCGCAACACGCCGATTTAGGGTTTGATTTAGCGGGTGACCCCCCGCCTGCCCGTGATCGCGGCGCTGCTGTGCCTGTCGGTCAGCAGCTGCTCGGCCGTCACGACTGGTACCGCATTGCGGGCTGACCCGGTGCCCCTGACGAGCCCGGACGGGTTGCCTGCGTTGCTGTTGTCGGCGCCGGACGTGGGCGCGGCGCTGGCCAGCGACGACGTCGTCGTCACCACCGACGTGAGCAAGGCGTGGAACGACAGCGCCCACTTCGCCGATGCGAACTGCCTGGCCATCGCCGGTGCCGCTCAGCAGGGTGTCTACGCGGGCAGCGGGTCGACAGCCATCCACGGCCAGGTTCTGCGGGAGGCTCCGACGGCCCCGCAGTGGTCGCATTTCGCCGTGCAGGCGGTGGTCTCGTTCCCGACCGCCCAAGCCGCTGCGGACTTCTTCACGGCGTCGCAGCACGGGTGGGCGGCCTGCTCGAACCGGGAGCTCAACTACGCCCAGCCGATCGGGCCGCCGCAGGTGTGGTCCGTCGGGCAGACCACCACCGACCACGGCGTGCTGGCGGTGTCGCGGGTGCAGCGGAGCCCGCAGCGATGGGCCTGCCAGCGGGCGTTGACCGTGCACAGCAATGTCGCGGTCGACGTCGAGGCGTGCAGCCTGGACGGGCCGACGGCGGCGGCCAGTGCAATCGCCGGACAGATCGCCGGGCGGCTGCCGTCGGCCTAGTTTGGGCTGGTTTTGGGCTGCGGTCCCCGATCCGTTAGCCTTAGCTGCTCACTGAGTCCGAGTGGCGGAATGGCAGACGCGCTAGCTTGAGGTGCTAGTGCCCTATTAACGGGCGTGGGGGTTCAAGTCCCCCCTCGGACACTCTTTTTCCACACGTCGGCGGCAGCCTCCCGAATCGTCTCGGCCAGCTCGCTGGTTGCCGCCGTCAGCTGATCGGTCGGCCGGGACGCCAGGTACACCTGCCACAGCACAGGATCGCTCAGTGCAATCGACGCCAGTCCATCCAACCGGTGAGCCTCCGAACGAGGCATGAACGCGGTGCCCAGCCCATTGCGTACCAACTCGGCGATCGCGGCGAAGCCGGCGGGGACCTCGTACTGCGTGCGCGCGCTGACGCCGGCAGCGTGCAGTGCACCGTCCATCAGCCGCCGAAGCCCGAAGCCGGGCGGGAAACCGACAAGGTCCTCCGCCCCGACGTCGGAAAGCTCGAGCCGTGACCTTCCAGCCAGCTCATGGTCGGTACGGCAGACGAAAACCATTGGCTCCTCGAACAGCAACCGAATGTCCAGCTGCGGCGGGCGACGGTCGGGAGCCGAGACCAGGGCCAGGTCCAGCGATCCCTCGAGCAGGGCCGACAGGTACGACGACGCTCCCGTCTGGCTCAGACGCAACCGGAGCCCCACGAACGGATGGGCTCGGTGGAACTGCCCGAGAGCAGCGGCCACATCCAATGGCCCCGTTGCGATCAGCGATCCGAATTCGACTGTTCCGGAGAGTTTTTCGGCGAACTCACCAACCGACTCGGCGGCCAGTCGGCTCGTTCTCAACACTTCGTAGGCGTGCGACCGGAAGCGTTCACCTGCGGCAGTGAGACCTATGCGCTGGCGTGAGCGGTCGAAGAGCTGGACGCCCAGCTCACGTTCGAGCCTGGCAATCGAAGATGACAACGCCGACTGCACGATGTGGGCCCGTTGCGCCCCGCGGGTAAAGCTCATCTCTTCGGCGACGAACACGAAGTGTTCGATCTGGCGCAGTTCCACGAGACCATCCTATCGATTCTATAGATGACAGTGATCGACAGAAATCGTTGGACGCGATGACTGGGATCACGTGAACTGGAGGCATGAACGGCATCAGCAGACGAAGCCTCGGCCGACTGACGGCGATCGCCGGGGGCGCGGCGCTCCTCTCGTCGTGTGCGACCACCCCTGCGCGCACCGACACACCGCCCAGCTCGCCTCGGCACGCGCTCGGCCCGGTCAAGCAGATCAAGGCGGGCCTGCTCGATGTCGGCTACGCCGAGGCCGGACCGGTCGACGGACGACCGGTCATCTTGTTGCATGGTTGGCCCTACGACATCCACAGCTACGCCGACGTGTCGGCAATCCTTGCCGGCCAAGGCTTCCGCGTCATCGTGCCGTACTTGCGCGGGTTTGGATCGACCCGGTTTCTGTCGATGGACACGTTCCGCAACGGTCAGCAGGCCGCCCTGGGTGCCGATGTGATCGCGCTGATGGACGCCCTGCACATCGACAAGGCGATCCTCGGCGGTTACGACTGGGGCGGTCGTACCTCCAACGTCGTCGCGTCGCTGTGGCCGCAGCGGGTTGCCGGGCTCGTCGCGGTGAGCGGCTACATCGTCGTCGACCTGGCCACCAACCGCGAACCGCTGCCTCCCGAGGCCGAACACGGCTGGTGGTACCAGTACTACTTCGCCACCCCGCGAGGCGAACTGGGCTATCGCCGCAACACGAAGGCGTTCAACCGACTGATCTGGTCAAGCGCCTCACCCTTATGGCATTTCGACGACGCCGCCTACGACCTGTCCGCAGCGGCATTCGACAACCCCGACCATGCAGACATCGTGATCCACAATTACCGCTGGCGCCTCAGCCTCGCCCCAGGCGAATCCCGTTACGACGCAGACGAACAACGCCTGGCCACCAGACCGCGCATCGCAGTGCCGACCATCACCATCGCCAGCGACTTCGACGGAGCCGCCAAGGACGGCAGAGCTTACCGCGCCATCTACACCGGCCCCTACGAGCACCGTGTCCTCGACCGGGTCGGACACGATGTCCCCCAGGAAGCGCCGGAGCAATTCGCCGCGGCCGTCGTCGACGTCGACCGGATGATCAACCGCTAACTCAAGGACCCCAACGAATGTCGCTGCTGTCGATCCCACTCGTGGCTGACGCGCTCGCGCGCCTGTTCGCCGCCACTGTCAATCCGGCGCCGAAAGTGGCCGTGCGATTTCCGGAGATCATCGGTCGCACCACCGAAATCGAGATCCCCACCGGAAACGGGCCGACTCCCGCCACGGTCTACCACCCACCGCCAGGCGCGGGCCTGTCCGCCGTGTACCTCAATGTCCACGGCGGCGGCTTCGTGGTGGGACACCGCGAGCAAGATGATCCGTGGTGCAGATATCTGGCGGCCACCGCCGGGGTGATCGTGATCAACACCGATTACGTGCTGGCGCCCGGCCACCGCTTCCCCGCTGCCCCGCGGCAGCTCTACGACATCGTGTGCTGGGCCGCGCAGTCCGGTCACGAGTGGGACGGATCCCGGCTCTGCATCGGTGGGCAGAGCGCGGGTGGCAGCCTCAGCGCCGCGGCCGCGCGGTTGGCCCTCGAGAATGGCGGGCCCGATATCGCCTTGCAGGTACTGCATTACGCCCCGCTGGACCTGGTGACGCCGACACGCGCCAAACCCTCAGCGATCGGCGGGCGCGCGGTGATGAAGCCATGGATGGGCGAAATCTTCGACACCGCGTACATCCCCGATGCGGCCCAGCGCCGGGACCGGCTGGCTTCACCGGCCTGGGGAGACAACGCCACAGATCTGAAGGGGATCGCCCCCGCGCTGATCGTCACCGCCGAGCACGACCGCCTGCGCGACGAAGCCCGCCGGTACGCCGCCCGGCTCGATGCCGTCGGCGCCCTGGCGGAGTACTACGAGGTGCCTGGCGTCGACCACGGTTACAACATCATGAGCGACGCGACCGACATCACCCGGCGAAGCTACGCCCATATCGCCGAACACGTTCGACACGCCGTCGCCGGAGACGATCCGAGCTGACGGGTCAAACGTCCCTACCGCTTTCCGGCGATGAATCCTGCGCCACCTGGGCGATAACAACGGCCCGATCGAGGCGTAGCCGCAGCTCAACTTCAGACGGACGGCCACCGCAATGCCGTCGGCGATCCGCAGCGTCGCTCATGATGCGGATGGACCCCGCCAATTCCGGCGTCGTCTATGTCGATCTGTCCTGCCCGAACAGCAACAACTAAGTCAGCTTCGGCTGTCCCCGGGTCTTGGCCAGGCTGGCAACCGTCGTGACGAGCAGCACCGAAGCGATGACGCCCATCGACATGCCCGTCGAGATCTCCGGCACCGCGACGTGCTCTCCGCCATTGATGAACGGAAGCGTGTTCTCGTGCAGGGCGTGCAGCACGAGCTTGACGCCGATGAACGCCAGAATCAGCGACAGCCCGTACGACAAGTACACCAGTCGGTCCAGCAGGCCCCCGATCAGGAAGTAGAGCTGCCGCAGGCCCATCAACGCGAACGCGTTGGCGGTGAACACGATGTACGGTTGCTCGGTCAGACCGTAGATCGCGGGAATCGAATCCAGCGCGAACAGCACGTCGGTGAATCCGATCGCGATGAGCGCCAACAACATCGGCGTGACCGTCCGCTTGCCGTCGAGCTTGGTGAGGAACTTGTCGCCGTCGTAGTCGTCGGTTGTCGGAACGACGCGGCGCACCAGGGCAATGATGCGGCTGTCGCGTTTCTCCTCGACCTCCTTCTCGTGGCCGGCCTCCTTCGCAAGCTTGATTGCGGTGAGCACCAAGAAGACTCCGAAGAGGTAGAACACCCAGCTGAAGGCGCTGATGGCAGCGGCACCGACGGCGATGAACCCGGCGCGCATCACCAGCGCCAGCACGATCCCGATCAGCAGCAGTTTCTGCTGAAATTCCCGCGGTACCGCGAAAGTGCCCATGATGACGGTGAACACGAACAGGTTGTCGACGGACAGCGCCTTCTCGGTGACATAGCCGGCGAAGTATTCACCGGCGTACTCCCCGCCCCACAGCCACCACACGACGAACCCGAACGCCACCGCCAGGCCGATGTAGACCGCCGACCAGATCGCCGACTCCTTGAACGTCGGTTCGTGCGGCACCCGCACGTGGGCGAAGAAGTCGAACACGAACAACCCGATGATGACTGCGCACGTGATGAACCAGACCGCTCCGGTGACGTCCATGCCATCCATTATTCGTGATTAGCCAGGCTTGACCGCCAGCACCGGTTTTGGGCATTCAAGCAGCAGTTGTTGTGCGACGCTGCCCAGCAGCAGTTTGCCGACCGGATTGCGGTGTTTGAGCCCGATCACCAGCAACTCGGCTTCGGGACGCTCCATCGCGTCCAGCAGCGCATCGGCGGCGTACACCCCGACCGGCTGCGACAGCTCGTACCGCAGCCCGCAGTCCCGCAGTCGCTCCTCGAGGTCGCGCACCTGCCCCGGCTGGGCGAACGCGGCGTCGACGTAGGAATCCCCCGGCGTCGAGTTGACCACCAGCAGATCGGTGCCGCGCAGCGCGGCCTCGGCGATGCCGGCATCGATCGCCGCCTTGCCGAACTGGTCGTTGGTGTATCCCACAACGATCATGTCGTCTGCGCCTTCTCTCGTTGATCCTTGTCGTCCTCGACGACCAGCAGCGTCTCCTCGTCGCGGTGCAGCAGTCGCAGCACCAGCGGGATGGCAAGCAGCACCGCCATACACACGTAGGTCGCGATCGCCACGGGCTCGGTGAACAGGCTCGACCAGTCGCCGCCGCCGAGCTGCAGGCTCTGGCGCAACTGACGTTCGATACGCGGGCCCAGGATGACGCCGATGATCAGCGGCAGTACCGGGAGTCCGAACCGGCGCATCATCAACCCGAGCAGCCCGAACAGCAGCAGCAGTGCGAGATCGAGCGGCTGAATGTTCACCGCGAACGCCCCGAGCATGGCGAAGAACAGGATGCCGGCATACAGGTACGGTCGCGGCGTGCGCAGCAGCTTGGCCCACAGCGGTGCCAGCGGCAGATTGAGGACCAGCAGCAGGAAGTTGCCGATGAACAGGCTGGCGATCAGCGTCCAGATCAGCAGCGGCTCCTTGCTGAAAAGCGTTGGCCCGGGCTGAATTCCGTAGGAGACAAAGGCGGTGAGCATGACCGCGGCGGTGGCATTGGTCGGCAGGCCCAGCGACAGCATGGGCACCAGGGTGCCTGCGGCGGAGGCGTTGTTGGCAGCCTCGGGTCCGGCCACCCCCTCGATGGCACCCCGGCCGAACTCCTCCGGATGCTTGGACAGCTTCTTCTCGGTGATGTAGCTCAGAAACGTCGGCAGCTCGGCGCCGCCTGCGGGGAGTGCACCGAACGGGAACCCGAACGCGGTGCCGCGCAGCCACGGCTTCCAGGACCGCCGCCAGTCATCGCGACCCATCCACGGCCGGCCGACCGGAATCACATCAGCCGGGCGCCGACGCAGGTGTGCAGCCACCCAAAGCGCTTCTCCCACAGCGAAGATCGCGACCGCGATCACCACGATGTCGATGCCGTCGGAGAGCTGCGGAATGCCGAACGTAGCCCGGGGCTGGCCGGTCAGGAAGTCGATGCCGACGATTCCGATCGCCAGGCCGAGCACCAGCGAGATGGCGCCGCGCAGCTTCGACGAGCCGAGCACGGCGGTCACCGCCACCAATGCGAACAGCATGATCGCCAGATACGACGGCGCGCCGAGGGTGACGGCGAACCGCGAGATCGCGGGGGCGAACGCCGCCAGCAGCACGGTGCCGATGGTGCCCGCGACGAACGAGCCGATGGCCGCGGTCGCCAACGCCTGCGCGGCTCGGCCTGCTTTCGCCATCTTGTTGCCCTCGATGGCGGTGATTACCGACGACGACTCCCCCGGTGTGTTCAGCAGGATCGACGTGGTGGATCCGCCGTACATGCCGCCGTAGAAGATGCCCGCGAACATGATGAATGCCGCGCTGGGGCTGACGTTGTAGGTGATCGGAAGCAGCAATGCCACCGTCATGGCCGGCCCGATGCCGGGCAGCACCCCGACCGCGGTGCCCAGCAGCACCCCGATCACGGCGTACAACAGGTTCATCGGGGTCGCCGCCTCGGCGAAACCCTGCAGTAGCCAGTTGAAATTGTCCATCTAGAGAATCCCGTCCAAGATGCCTGCGGGCAGCGGGATTCCGAGCCCGGAGTAGAACGCGTAGAAGCTGGCCAGTGCGAGCACCACGCCGACGATGAGATTGCGCACGTAGTGCCTGCTGCCCAGAATCGTTGCCGCACCGGCGAAGAACAGCGCACTCATGATGACCCAGCCCAGCAGATTGACCAGCAGGATCATCGCGACGAACAACGCGATCAGCAGGCCGACCGTGCGCCAGTCGCCCGGCGCCTCGGGATCGATGTCCTCTCCGGCGTCGGCCTCGCCCTTACTGCCGCGCGGTATCGCGACGGCCAGGATCACCGCGAGCAGCAACGCGGCGACACCGATGATCAACGGAAAGAATTTGGGCCCAACGGGATCCACCTTGGCGAAGCCCTCTTGGAGCGTCACTCCGCTGTACACCAGGAATCCGCCGACGATCGCCAGGACGGCGACCACGATGTACTGCGCATAATCCACGTTGCGGGCCGGCTCTGCTTGTTTCTCATCAATGCTCACAGCAGCCCCAATTCGGTCAGCGTGGACGAGACCCGGTTGTCCTGGTCTTTGAGAAATTGTTCGAACTGCGCACCGGTCACGAAGGCGTCTGTCCAACCGTTCTTGGCCAACGCCTCTTTCCATTCCTTCGTGCCATGCATCTCTTCGAGCGCCTTGACCATGTCGTTCTTGGCGGTGTCCGAAATGCCCGGCGGCGCAAGGACACCGCGCCAGTTGGCGAAGGTCAGATCGATGCCGGCCTCCTTCAGCGTCGGCGCATCGATGCCCTCCACGCGCTGCTCGCTGGACACCGCGAGCACCCGCAGCTGGCCCGCCTCGATCTGGTCGATGAGTTCACCCGGGCTGGAGGTACCGACGGTGATCTTCTTGCCGAGCAGCGCGGTCAGCAGGTCTCCGCCGCCGTCGTAGGTGATGAAGTTGACCTGTTTCGGGTCGACGCCGACCTTCTTGGCGACTTCCATCGGGAACAGGTGATCGGGTCCGCCCGGTGAGGATCCCCCGCCGATCGTCATCCTGCTCGGATCGGCTTTCCAGCCCGCGACGAAGTCCTGCACCGTCTTGAACGGCGAATCCGCGGGCACGAAGATCGCACCCGGGTCCTCGATCAACTTGGCGATCGCGGTCGCATCGGAGGCTTTGACCTTGGACCCATTGGTATAGGTGGCGCCCACGACGCCGAGGCCCATCGTCATCATCAGGTCGTTGTTGCCCCGCTCGTTCATCAGCCGCGCCATCGCCACGGTGCCGCCCGCACCGAGCACGTTGAACACCTCGACCCGCCCGGTGATGTCGCGGTCCTCCATGATCTTCACCGCCGTTCGCGCCGTCAGGTCATAACCACCGCCCGGGCTGTTCGGCACCATCATCCGCAGCCGGTGCAGACCGGAGGGATCGTCGCCTCGCGTCACGCCGCAACCGGCGAGCAGCAACGTCACGGCAAGCACGGTGGCGATCACCGCGAACCGCTTCGTGCGTCGTCGCACCATTCGTCGACCCCGTCTCCTTCTGGGAAGAATTCGTCCACATGTGATGTTCAGCAATACTGGTCGAGGAAGTGACGCCAGTCACTCTTTCGGACGCAGAGGAAGTTGTGGTCGTTGTGGTCATCGCTGGTACGTAGCGGCCGTAGCCTCGCGGGCCAGTTCCTCGCCTTCCAGTTGCTTGTGGTGGCGGTCGTGTTGGTCGCGGTGGCGGCGGTGTCGATCGCCCAGTCGACCAAGGAATTCCGTGACGTGCGCGGGCAGCGAATGATCGCCGTCGCCGAGAACGTGGCGTCGACACCGCTCGTGCGGGACCGGTACGGCGACCCCTTCGCGTCCCAGATCCTGGCGCCGGATGTCGACCGGGCGATCGCGCTGTCCGGGGCCGGCCTCGCCGAAATTATCGATCCCTCAGGGCGGGTGCGGGTGTCCACCGATCCGTCGCGCGTAGGGCGTAACGCGGACTTCGGCCCGTCAAGGGTCGTCGAGGGCAGGGCCTGGTTCGGCGACCTGGACATCGACGGCACCCACACATTGGCCGGCCAGGTCCCCATCCTGTCCACCGACGGCACCGTGTTGTCGGTGGTGTCGGTCAGCGAGCCCTACCCCTCGGTGTGGCAACTCCTCAGCGGCGCGGGTGAGCGGCTCCTGGCGTACCTGGGTCTCGGAGCGGCGCTGGGACTGGTCGCCTCCTGGTTGTTGTCCCGGCGGATCAAACGCCACACCCGCGGTCTGGAGGTCGCCGAGATCGCCGGGCTGGCCGAACATCGAGAAGCGTTGCTGCACAGCATTCGTGAGGGTGTGATCGGGGTGAACACCGACGGGGTGATCACGGTGGTCAACGACAGCGCCCAGGATCTGCTGGGCATCGGCGCCGACGCCGTCAACCGCCTGGTCCGCGACGCCGGCATCGACCCGGCCGTGGCCGACTTCCTGGTATCCGGCGAGGACGGGCACGACGTCGTCATCGCCACGCCGAATCGGGTGCTGGCGCTCAACCGCCGGGCCGCCACCAGCCAGGGTCAGCGCATCGGTACGGTCACCACCATGCGCGACAGCACCGAGCTGGCGTCGATGCAGGGCCAGCTGTCCTCGCACAAGAGCGTGACCGACACGCTGCGCGCGCAGACCCACGAATTCGCCAACCAACTGCACACCATCTCCGGGCTGGTCCAACTTGGCGAGTACGACTCGGTACGGGATCTGGTGGGCGCGCTGACGCGCCGCCGGGCCGAGATCGACGCTGCTGTCACACAGCACATTTCGGATCCCGCCGTGGCCGCGCTGCTGATCGCGAAAACCACTCTGGCCGCCGAGAGCGGCGTGTCGCTTCAACTGGCCGACGACTCGCACCTGACGGCGCTGAGCCCGGCACTGGCGACCGACGTCATCACCGTGCTGGGGAACCTGATCGACAACGCCGTCGACGTCTCGGAAGGCACCGCGGCATCCCGTGTCACCGTGCGAATCGATGACGCCGACGGCCTCACCATCGAGGTCGCCGACTCCGGACCCGGTGTGCCGCAAGACCTTCGCTTGCAGATCTTCTCCCGTGGCGTGACGTCGAAGCCTGACGTCCCTGGCGGTCGTGGAATCGGCCTGGCGCTGGTGCGGCTGATCACCGCTCAACACGGCGGTACTGCCGAGGTGCACGACGCCACCGGCGGCGGCGCGTTGTTCGTCGCACGGCTGCCCCGGATCGTGTCGGTGAGTCATGCGTGAGGTACTGGTCGTCGACGACGATTTCATGGTCGCCGACATCCACCGGCGCTTCGTGGACCGCATCCAGGGCTTCCGCACCGTGGAGGTGGCCCATACCGGCGCCGCCGCACTCGACGCCGCCCGTACCGTGCGCCCGGATCTGATCCTGCTCGACGTCTACCTCCCCGACATGACCGGCCTGCAGGTGCTGCAGACCCTGCGCGCCGAAGGTGACCCGGTGGGCGTCATCATGATCACCGCCGCAAGGGAATTGGACACCGTCACCGGCGCCCTCGACGGCGGCGCAGCCGACTACCTGATCAAGCCGTTCGAGTTCGAGCAGCTGAAGGCCAAACTGGCGTCCTTCGCCGCCCGTGCCGATGCGCTGGGCGCCGGCCACGGCATCGACCAGAGCTTTGTCGACACCCTGTTCGGACACTCGCCCACATCCGGCGACGCACCGCCGATGCCCAAAGGGCTGGGCGCCGAAACCGCACGGCTGGTCCTCGACGCGGTACGCGGAGCCGGCGAGCTGTCGGCAGCCGAATGCGCTGACCTGGTGGGCATCTCCAGGGTCAGTGCACGCCGCTACCTCGAATACTTCCTGACCACCGGCGCGGTAGGACTGCGCTTGCAGTATGGCGCGGGGCGGCCTGAGCGCCGCTACCACATGGTGTAATTCTTCGGCGCGCGCCCGGGCTGGGCTCCTGGCATGATCTGACGCTTATGGCAGTGCACCATCTCCCGGCCACCGCGCAGACGGTGCAGTGGGGATATTTCGACCCCCGGCAGACCCCGGCGCTGACGGTTGAATCCGGCGATCTGGTGTCGATCGAGACGCTCACCCATCACGCCGGCGATGCCCCGGATCTGCTGATGGACGAGGGCATCGAGCAGGTGTTCGCCGAGGTCGAGGACCGTGGACCGGGGCCGCACATCCTCACGGGACCGATCGCCGTGGCCGGCGCCCGACCGGGTGACGTGCTGCAGGTCGACATTCTGGAGGCCACTCCGCGGCTGCCCTACGGATCCAATCTCGCCGGGCATTGGGGCTACCTCTACCACGAGATTCCCATCGAGCGGGTCACCGTCTACCAGCTCGACACCGATGCGTTGCTGGGACGGGCGCTATTCGGATACGACTGGACCGCGACCCCGCTGGCCAACGTGCCCGGCACGATCGTCGAGCCCGACCCGGCGCGCCGCGAACCGGCCCTGCGCGGAGTCGTGGTGCCGCTGCGCCCGCACTTCGGCACCATGGGTGTGGCGCCCGCCGACCCGGTCCGGGTCTCCTCGGTGCCGCCGGGTGACCATGGCGGCAACGTCGACAACTGGCGCATCGGTGCCGGCGCCCGGATGTACTACCCCGTCCAGGTGCCCGGCGCGCTGCTGTCCGTCGGCGATCCGCACGTCTCGCAGGGTGACGGCGAGGTCAGCGGCACCGCACTGGAGTCGTCGCTGAATGGGTTGCTGCGCTTGACGATTCGCCGTGATGTGTCGTTCACGGTGCCGGTGCTCGAGACGTCGACCGAGCTGCTGGTGCACGGCTTCGGGGACAGTTTGGATGCCGCGATGAAGTGCGCGACGCTGCGCACACTGCAGCTGCTGCAGTGCCACTTCGGGTTGTCTCCGGCGGATGCGTACTCGTTCCTGTCGGTGGCGGTGGACTTCACCGTGACCCAGGTGGTCGACCAGCGCCAGGGCGTACACGGCCGAATCGACAAGCGATGTTTCCCGCGCTGGCAGAATCCCGCGGCATGACTGGCATCCGGGCGTTCACGTTCACCCCGGCCGACGGCGTCCCGCCCGCGGTGGCACCGTTCGCCCACGCGACCGCCGCCGGCCAGACCCTGTACGTCACCGGCCAGATGCCGACCGACAACACCGGTACGCTCGTCGGCGACGACGTCGCGGCCCAGACTGACCAGGTGCTGGGCAACCTCCTGCGGGTCACCGAGCTCTGTGGTGGCGGGCTGGCCGACGTGGTGTCGGTGCGGGCCTATCTGACCGACTGGGACGACTACGCGGCATTCAACGCCGCCTACGCGCCGTGGTTTCCCGAGCGGCTCCCGAGCCGAACCTGCGTCGGCACGACCGGGCTGGCGGTCGGCGCACGCGTCGAGATCGACTGGGTGTGCTGGCGAGAGAGCGGCTGGCCTGCCGCCTGATCTCGGCCAGCGAGAACTGACGTCCACGATCGGTGTCGGGCATTAAGGTCCCTGGACATGGCGTCAACGGAGACCCTGAACCTCGACGACCTCACCGACCCGGTGTTGACCGACACCCAGCGGCAGATCCTCGACTACACCGAGGCCCGCGAAGTCACGTTCGACATCGACGAGATGCTCGCCGAAGCCGTGCAACAAGCCGGCGCCGATGACCTGGCCGACGACGACGGCTTCGCCGACCGGCTGGCAGCCCACGTAGCGGCCATCGAGTCCGACACCGGTCTGCGCCAACTGATCCGAAGCAGCCTGCGCGCCAGGGTGATTCGCAAAGTGCGCAACCGGCTGTCGCTGACCGATCTGCTGAAGCGCTATCCGGAGATCGCATCGATCCCGATCGAGCGGCCGATGATCGTGGTAGGTATGCCGCGCTCGGGGACCACCCACCTGGTCAACCTGATCGCCGAGGACCCGCGTCGGCGCGCCCTGCCCTACTGGGAAGCCGAGGACCCCATTCCCGCACTCGGACAAGGGCCCGACGTGTTCGGCGTCGATCCCCGCTATGCCCGGGTCAAGGCCGAACACGAGGCTCTGATGGCCAGCACACCCCAGGTCGCGGCGATGCACGACCGGTTCCCGGAGGCCATCGAGGAAGAGGTCGAACTGCTCGACCTCGACATGGCCGGCTATGTCCTGGAATGGCACGCCCGGGTGCCGGGCTGGCGCGACTACTATCTCGGGCTGGACCACATCCGCCACTACGCCTATCTGAAGAAGATCCTGCAGGCGTTGACGTTCCTGCGCGGGCCGCGTACCTGGGTGCTGAAGTCGCCGCAGCATGCCGAACAACTGGGACCGCTGATGGCCACCTTCCCGGATGCCACCGTCGCGTTCACCCACCGCGATCCGGTCGCAGTGATCCAGTCGGCGATCACGATGATGGCGTACTCGGATCGGTTGCGCCGCACCAGCATCGACCCCGACTGGCTGGTCGAGTACTGGAGTGACCGCATCCACCGGCTGCTGAGTGCCTGCGTCCGCGACCGGGACCTGGTGGCGGCCGACCGCAGTGTCGACATCGGCTTCCACCATTTGAACGGCAACGAGATGCCGGTGTTGACCGACTACTACCAACGCGCGGGGATCGAGATAACGCCCAAGGTGGCCAAGCGGTTCGGCGCCTACATCGACAACAACCGCCGCGGCGCGAAGGGCCGAATCCCCTACGACATCAGACGCCACTTCGGCGTCGACCCCGAGCAACTGCGGTCCCGGTTCGCGTTCTACTTCGACCGCTTCGACGTCCGCCCCGAGATCTGAAGGAACTGTCGTGGAACCCCTCTACCGCAGTCGGCCCGGCGCCGACGCCATGGCGCCCGCCTCGGCTGAACACGCCGAGGAAGTCGCCCCGGGCATCTGGTGCTCACCCGGGCTGACCAACTCCTACCTGCTGACCACCTCGGACGGGCGCGTCGTCGTCAACACCGGCATGGGCTTCGAAAGCCCGGTGCATCGTGCGGTTTTCGACGTCGTCGACTCCTCGCCGGTGCGCTACATCCTAATCACCCAGGGCCACTACGACCACGTCGGCGGACTCGACACCCTACGCGACCCGGAGACCAAGGTGGTGGCGCAGGCACATTGGGAACAGTGGCGCGACGACAACGAACGGCTGCTGCCCTACCGCGCCAACCGCAGCGCGTTCGCGTTCTCCGGCAAGCTCGCCGACGGCATCGCGAAGATCCAACAGCGCTTCGGCAAGAAGCTGCCGCCCCAGAGCATCGGGTGCGCCGACATCGTCGTGGACGACCGGTTGTCGCTGACCGTCGGCGAGCGTCGCTTCGAGCTGATCGCCACGCCCGGCGGCGAAACCACCGACTCGATGGTGGTCTGGTTACCAGACGAGCGGGTCTGTCTGTGCAGCAACACCTTTGGGCCGATCTTCGGCCACATCCCCAATCTGGTCACGATGCGCGGCGACCGCTACCGGGATGCGCTGACCGTGATCGACACCATCGAACGGGTCCGGGCGCTGCAACCCGAGGTGCTGCTCACCGGACACTTCGAGCCCATCCGCGGAGCGGAGCTGATCGACGCCGAGCTGAGTCGGCTGCGCGATGCCGTCCAGTACCTGCACGACGAGACCGTGGCGGGGATGAACGGCGGCAAGGACGTCCGGACGCTGATGCGTGAGATCGCCCTGCCCGAGCATCTCGACGTCGGAGAGGGCTACGGCAAAGTCGCCTGGAACGTCCGGGCGATCTGGGAGAACTATTCCGGTTGGTTCCACCACAATTCGACCACCGAGCTCTACCCGGTCGGACCCGACGCCGTCAGCGCGGACGTGGTGGAACTCGCCGGCGCCGAAGCACTGACCGAACGCGCCCGCGCGCACCTCGCCGATGGCCGTCCGCTGGAGGCCATCCACCTCGCCGAGCTGGTCACCCACACCATCCCCGACGATCCCGCGGCGCGCGCGGTGCTCAAAGCCGCCCACGAACAACTCCTGGCAGGTAGCGCCAACTTCTGGGAGAGCGCCTGGCTCACCAAGCAGATCGAAAGGTACACATGACCGCCCAGCTGAGCTTCGACTTCACCGGAACCCGGGCGCTGGTCACCGGGGCGACCAGCGGCATCGGGCACGCCGTCGCCGTGCTGCTGCGCGACGCCGGTGCCGACGTCACCGTCACCGGCACCAAACCCGCTGCCGCCGACTACGACACCGACCTCTCCGGGATGGTCTACCGGCAACTTGTGCTCACCGACAATGCATCCATTGACAGTCTGGCCCAGAGCATTGCCGAGCTCGATGTCCTGGTGAACAACGCCGGCGCCAACTTCCCCGGCGGGCTCGACGAGTCCACCCCCGACGGGTTCGCCGCCTCCGTCACGCTGAATCTCACCGGGCCGTACCGGCTGACGGTCGGGCTGCGCCGCGCACTGAAGGCCTCCACCGCGGCCGGCGGGGCGAGCGTGGTCAACCTGGCGTCGATGTCGGCGCTGCGTGCGGTGACGATGGTTCCCGGTTACGGTGCGGCCAAGTCCGGGATCGTCAACATCACCCGCAACCTGGCGGTCAAGTGGGCCAAGCACCGGATTCGGGTCAACGCCGTGGCGCCGGGCACCATCGAGACCGCGATGACCGCGCCGATGCAGGCCGTGCCCGAGATCGTCTCCACCGAGATCGCGCACATCCCGGCCGGCCGGATGGGCACCGTCGACGAGGTCGCCCCGGCGATCGCGTTCCTGTGCACGGCGCAGAGCAGTTACATCAACGGCGCGGTGCTGGTCGTCGACGGCGCCTCGGACTGCGTGTAGCCGCACACCTGCCGTACCGTATGCGGGTGCCCCGTCAGGTCCTGTTCATCTACAACGATCCGATCGCCCCCGAAGCGCTGCTCGGCGAGACGTTCACCGAACTCGGTTTCGACGTCGACATATTCGAGGTGGTTCCCGCGGCGCGGGCGAGTGACCCCGCAATCGACGTCAGCTTTCCCGACCCCACCCGTTACGACGTGATCGTGCCGTTGGGTTCGCGATGGGCGGTCTACGACGAACGGCTGCCGTGGGTCGCCGGTGAGATCGACACCGTGCGAAGCGCCGTCGACGCCGGCGTCGGCGTGCTCGGGGTGTGCTTCGGCGGCCAGCTGGTGGCCACCGCACTCGGCGGTTCGGTACAGCGGTCGACCGATCCCGAGATCGGCTGGCATCGGGTGTCCAGCAGCGACCCGGACCTGGTGCCGGACGACGGGCCGTGGTTCCAATGGCACTTCGACCAGTTCACTGCACCGGCCGGATCGACCGTGATAGCCCGAAATGACCGTGCCACACAGGCTTTCGTCCATGGCCGAGCGATGGGCCTGCAGTTCCATCCCGAACTGGACCACAAGCTGCTGGAGCTGTGGATCGACGACGACCGCAACCGCGACGGCGAGGGCGACTTGGCCCAACTCGGTCTGCGGGCTGACGATCTGCGTGCCGACACCACGACGCACGTCGACGACGCCGCCCGGCGCCTCCGGTTACTGGTGCGGGGCTTCCTGACGAAGGTCGCCCGCTAGCTGCCTGCCACCACAGTTCGTGACCCGCTTAGTCGGAGCTACCCGCGTCGGCCGTGTGCTTCGCCCCCGAACAGCCCGCGACCAGCAACATGCTAATCGCCGCTGAACAGCACAGGTTTCGTAATCGGCGAAGATAACATAGGGCCAGCCGGGTGCGAGCCTGTTACCGGCGGCGGACCGTTCACCCAACCGCAACCTGGAATGACTAGCGTGCCGGGTCATGTCCACCGACGCGCAGCAGCTCGCTCAGCTGCAAAGTGACGTCGACGCCCTGCTGGCTCAACTGGCCGATGCCGAACTGAAATGGCAGCCGTGGACCGACCCGGTCGCCGACGAGAACCGCTGCAGTGCAACAAATCTCGTCCACTACTGGGCACTGAGGCAGGTCGACCTGCGCAACGTGCAGCAGCAACTCGCCGAACTCGGGCTGTCGTCGCTGGGGCGCAGCGAGGCACACGTACAGGCGACGCTGCGACTGGTCTCCGCGGCGATCGCCGCGCTGCGTGGGCAGGGCTGGACGCCGTCCGATGAGGTCTGCGTGGAGATCCCCGAGGGGACCCGGTTGCTCGAACGCAACGCCGCGGAGCTACTCGGGCCGGCGGCCGAGGACCGCGCCGCCCGGATCATGGTCACCCTGCCATCGGAGGCCGCCGCCGACCCCGCGCTGGCACGCACACTCATCGACGCCGGCATGCGGATCGCTCGAATCAACTGCGCCCACGACGACGCCACCGCGTGGAAAGCCATGGCAGCCAACGTCCGTGCCGCGGCCGCAGCGGCCGGACGCCCGTGCTTGATCGCGATGGATCTGGGCGGCCCCAAACTGCGCACCGGCCCGCTCGAACCGGGACCCCAGGTGGTGCGCCTGCGGCCGACGCGAAACGCCCGCGGCCAGGTGGTGGCCGCCGGCCGCGGCTGGCTGACGTCGGCGCGACGGCCGGCCCGACCGCCGGAGCCCGGCCTGATCGCCCTGCCGGTCAAAGCCGAATGGCTGGCCAACCGCGCCGAGGGTGACGAACTGGTGCTGCGCGATACCCGCGGATCGAAGCGGCGGCTGCTGCTGGCTGCCGCGGCGCCCGGCGGATTCGTCGTCACGGCCGAGAAGACGACGTATGTGGGCAGCGGAACGGTGTTGAAGGCCGGCGGGCAGGAGCGAAGCGACTCGGGGACAAAGCGAGGCCGGAAGGACTCCACCAAAGTCGGTGAGCTGCCCGCCGTCGAGCAGAGCCTGCAACTGGCCGCCGGGGACGTCGTGCGGTTGACCCGCGATTGCGCACCGGCACACGTCGACGACGGCCAGCCGCCGCGGATCGGGTGCACGTTGCCCGAGGTGTTCGACACCGCCGAGGTCGGCGAACGCGTGTTCTTCGATGACGGCAAGCTCGGCGGGGTGGTGATCGCGGTGGCGACCGACACCCTCGACGTGCGCATCGAACGCCCCGCCCACGGCACGGCAAAGTTGCGGGCCGGCAAGGGAATCAACGTCCCCGACACCGACCTGCTCATCTCCGCACTGACCGAGAAGGACATCGCCGACCTGCCCACGGTGGTCGAGTTGGCCGACTTCGTCCAGCTCTCGTTCGTCCGTGAAGCCGCCGACGTCATTCGGCTGTTCGAGGAGCTGGACCGCCTCGGTGACCGCGACCTCGGGGTGGTGCTCAAGATCGAAACCCGGCAGGCCTTCGAACAACTGCCGAAGCTGCTGCTGACCGCGATGCGCCGACGCCGTGTCGGGGTGATGATCGCCCGTGGCGATCTGGCCGTCGAGGTCGGTTACGAACGATTGGCCGAGCTGCAGGAAGAGACGTTGTGCGTGTGTGAGGCCGCGCACCTGCCGGTGATCTGGGCGACCCAGGTGCTCGAGCAACTCGCCAACACGGGGCTGCCCTCACGCGCCGAAATCAGCGATGCGGCAATGGCAGAACGCGCCGAATGCGTGATGCTCAACAAGGGTCCCTACATCACCGACGCTGTCCTCCTGCTCGACGACGTCCTGGGACGAATGGCCGGCCACGAGCACAAGAAGAGTCCGTTGCTACGCAGTCTGCACTCGTGGCGAGCCGCCGACTGACCTAGGCGGGGTCGCGCCCGAGCTGGTGGGCCAGCGCCTCCTCGACCCGCGGATGCCGGAAGCGATGGCCCAGCTCCTGCAGCTTGGCCGGCAGGACTCGCTGGTCAGCTTCGGCCAACTCCTGCGCGCCCTGCTTGCCGAGCAGCACCCGGGGGCCGAACGATGGCACCGGCAACACTGCGGGCCGATGCAGGGTGCTCGCCAGCGCCGTGGTATATGCCTTGTTGCGCACCGGGTTTGGCGCGACAGCGTTGACCGGACCGGTCAGCCTGTCGTCGTATAGGGCGCGGTAGTAGATGTCGAGCAGGTCGTCGATGCCGATCCAGGACAACCATTGCTCGCCGCTGCCCAGCCGACCGCCGAGGCCCGCCGCGAACAGCGGGCGCATCAGCCGCAACGTCCCGCCACGGGCGGCTTGCACAATGCCGGTCCGCACGGCGACCGTCCGCACCCCGGCCCGAGCGGCGGGCTCGGTGGCTGCCTCCCAGTCGGCGACCACGTCAGCGAGGAAACCGTCTCCTCGGGCGCTGCCCTCGGACAGCTCGGTGTCGCCGCGGTCATAGCCGTAGATTCCGATCGCCGACGCGCTGACGAAGCTGCGCACGCCGGCCGTCGCCGCCAGCTCGGCCAGCCGTCGGGTCGGTTCGATGCGGGAATCGCGAATCGACCTGCGATGGGCGTCGGTGAACCGCCCAGCGATCGACGCGCCCGCAAGGTGGACGACGGCATCGACTCCCTCGAGTAGGTCGGCAGCGGGATCGCTTGGCTCCCAACGTCGTTCATCGGGCCGGGCCGGATCACTGCGCACCAGCCGAACCACCCGGTGCCCGCCGGTGGTCAGCAGCGCGGTCAAGGCACTGCCGACCAGGCCGGACGAACCGGTGATCGCGACGGCCAGCGTGCCCGCGCCCGCCCGTGCGGCGTCTCGGTGGACCGCCAAGTCGTCGGCGAGCTGCCGGTGCCGGTAGACGAATGTGGACCGCAGCGCGGCGCCGGGCACCGTGGTGTCCACCTCGTCGTGAACCTCGGTGGTGTCGTCGCCCGTGTCGTTGAACCGGTGGGTGTGCCGCCACCACCCGATGATGCGCGGCGGCAATGTCATCAGCCCGTCCGAGGACAGCACGTCAACGAACTGGTTCGGCGGGTCGTAGCCGGCCGGGTCGTGCTGCGCGATCCAGCGCAGGCCGCCCGGGAGGCCGAGGACCGCGCGCCCGTCGGCCAGTGACTCGGTCTCGGCCACGGCGTGCATCGGCTGCCACGGCGGAATGAGCCGACGCATCGCGCCGGGGCGGGTGTGCCAGGCGAAGACCTCACCGATCGGATGGTCGACGACGCTCGAGTAGCGGATGCCCATGGTGTCCCTTGTACCCGTGCGGGCAACGAATTCAATGACTGCCCCGCGGGCGTCACGAAAAGGTCAGCGTGAGCCTGACTCGCCGGATTTCTGTTCTTCGGGCTCTTCCGCGACCGGTTTGGCGTCACCCTCCGGCTCCGCGGCGTCGTCGCCGGCCTTTTCGGCGTCCTCGGCCGTCTTGGCCTCGGAGGCCGGGGCGTCGTCCTCGGGATAGTCGGCGTCGAACGTCGAGTACGTGGCGTCGACGCTCTCATCGGTCTCCGAGTACGCGGTGGTCTCGGCGGTCGCCGAGGACTCCACAGGCTCCTCGGCCGGTGCCACCGGCGCCGCCTCGCCGACGCGGCGGTGCTGGCGCTCCCGGATCGCGTCGACGATGAGCAGGATCACTCCGATCACGCTGGCCGCGATGCATACCCACGCGACCAGCTCATTGCTGGTGACGACAGCTGTGACCAGGGCCGCGAGGCCGATCACCGCCAGAACCAGCGCAACGATCAGCATCGATCAACCTCCAGCGCGCGCAGCGCTCAGTTGTTGCCCCGGTTGAACTGGTTGAACCCGCCACCGTCGCTGGCGGCACCGGAATCGACCGGTGCGGCCGAGCCGCGCTGGCCGAGCTCCTCGAGCTGGGACTCCAGGTAGGTCTTGAGCCGGGTGCGGTATTCGCGCTCGAACGTCCGCAGCTGCTCCAGCCGTCCTTCCAGGACAGTGCGCTGCTGGTTGATGGTGCCCATGATCTCGGTGTGCTTGCGCTCGGCGTCGGCCTGCAGCGCGTCGGCCTTCTCCTGGGCCTGCCGCAGCTGGGTCTCCGACCGGTTCTGCGCGTCACTGAGCAGGGCATCGGCGCGCTGCTTGGCGTCGGCGACCGTGGTCTCCGCGGTGTGGCGAGCCTCCGAGAGGATCTGGTCGGCATTGCTGCGCGCGTCGGCCAGCAGCTTGTCGGCCTCGGCCTTGGCGGTGCCGGTCAACCGGTCCGCGGTGTCCTGGGCCAGGGCCAGCACCCGAGCGGCCTTGATCGCCTGCTCCTCGCTGGCAGCCGGGCTCGGCGCGGGTGCAGGCGCCGGGGCGGCCTGCGGGGCCGGAGCCGGGGTGGGCTCGGGTTCCGGCTCGGGCTGATACAGCGGGATGGCCTGGGTGGGCTGCGGGACCGCGCCGCCGGAGCGGGCGGCGGACAGCTCCTGGTCGAGCTCGGAGACCCGCTGGCGCAGATCCGAGTTCTCTTCGATGAGCCGCGTCAGCTCGTTCTCCACCAGGTCGAGGAAGGCGTCGACCTCGTCCTCGTTGTAGCCTCGCTTGCCGATGGGCGGCTTGCTGAATGCCACATTGTGCACGTCGGCCGGTGTAAGCGGCATCATCTGCCCCCTCGGGTCTGGGCGTTAACCGTCTGCAAAAGTGTAGAACGCGTCCAACGTTCGGTCCGTACTGTAACTGGCGTCCATCCTGTCACACCAGAACCGTCAGTCCGATAAATAAGAGCGATTTTCAATCTTTCGATACCACTCGCACGGCGTGGCTAATCGCGATTCACGACTCAATGAGGTATTTTTCCCGCCCTCAGGCGGCAGCGCCGAATGCCAGCTGCATTCCGATGAACGCCACCAGCAGCAGCACCATGATCGACAGGTCGAACCGGACCGCGCCGATGGTCAACTGCGGAATAAGTCGACGTAGCAGCTTCACCGGTGGGTCGGTGATCGTCATGATCAATTCGAGGATCACCACGGTTACACCCCGCGGGTGCCAGTCCCGGCTGAACGACCGGATGAACTCGACGACGACCCGGGCGATCAGGAGCAGCCAGAACACAAACAGCGCGAAGCCCAGAATTTCGAAGAACAGCGACAACTAGAGCCGGTCCTTAATCAACAGCGGATGTGACATTGCCGACATCGCTGGTTTGGGGCCAGCGCGACGCAGTCAGCCTACCTAAGTCTGTCGGCGCCCCTCGACGCCGAGCACCCGGCCTGCTTACTGGTAGCTGTAGAAACCCGCTTCGGCGATCCGGCGGCGCTCCTCGGCGCTGACGTCGACGTCGGCCGGCGAGAGCAGGAACACCTTCGTTGCCACCTTGTCGAAGGACCCCCGCAGCGCGAAGGCCAGGCCGGCGGCGAAGTCGACGAGCCGCTTGGCGTCGGCGTTGTCCATCGAGACCAGGTCCATGATCACCGGCTGGCCGTCGCGGAAGCGCTCACCGATGGTGCGGGCCTCGCTGTAGTCCTTGGGGCGCAGCGTGGTGATCTTCGACAGCGGGCTGCCGGCCTCGAACAGTTCGGCCATCCGGCGAGGGTCCATCGCCAGGGCGCCACGGGTCGAGCCGCGCAGCGCGCCGAACCGCGAGGCGCGCGGCATGTCGTGGGGGTGCTCGAATTCCCGCGGGCGGAACCGCGGCTCGTCGCCGTACTGGGCGCGGAAGCCGCCCGTCGGCGCGTAGTCGGCCTCACGCGGGTCGTCGTACTCGCGACCCATCCGGGGGTCGCGGTCCTCGTAGCGACCCGGACGCTCGTACTCGTCGTCGGCGAAGCGCTCACGGCGGGCGTAACCGCGGTGAGCGCCGCGGTCGTCATCGTCGTAGTACTCGTCGTCATAGTCGTCCATCGGAGCCATACCGAAGTAGGCCTTGACCTTGTGGAGAGTGCTCATCGCTGGACCCTTCTGAAGCCGTGAAGTTCGGTGTCTGTGATGAAGATGTGACTGGAGTGACTACTCAGGGAGACGTTAGAGGACGTTGTCCCATAAGCGCGGTTCCGACACGCACACACGTTGATCCGTGTCGCACCGCCGCTTCCAGGTCACCCGACATCCCCGCCGACAACGCTGTCGCCTCCGGGTGATTGACCAATATCCGGCGGTGCTCTTCGGCCAGCGCCGCGAACGCCGTGTCGGGGTCGGCACCCAGTGGCGGGATGGCCATCAACCCGGTCAGCCGCAATCCCCCGGCTTGCGCGACCTGTGCGCACAATTCGTCCACCGCGCCTGAATCGCCGATGTCCACACCGCCGCGGGAGGTGTCGCCGTCGAGGCTGATCTGGATGAAGACGTTGACGGGTGCGGTCCGGATGCCCTCGTCGATGGCGTGCGCGGCACCGCGATCCAGCGCGGCGGCCACCTTCGCCGTGCTCAGCGAGTGGACTGTGTCCGCCCATCCCGCAATTGCCTTGGCCTTGTTGCGCTGGATCTGGCCGACCATGTGCCAGCGGACGTCACGTGCTGCGGTGAGGTCGGTGAATTCGGCGATCTTGGCCGAAGCTTCCTGTTCGCGGGATTCGCCGAACGTCCGGCAGCCCAGCCGCCACAAGATCGCGACGTCGGTGGCCGGGAAGAACTTGGTGATCGGCAGCAGGTCGATCTCGTCGACATCCCGGCCGGCATCCCGTGCGGCGGCCGAGAGCCGGTCCTGCAGCGCGGCCAGCGCGGTGGCGAGCTCGGCTTCCCGGTCGGTCATTCCATCCACACCAGACAGGCGAGTCGACCGGTCGGGGCATCACGACGGTGGCTGAACAACTTCGGGTCGGTCACCGTGCAGCGCGGGTCGGCGTCGATGGCTTCCACACCGGCATCGATCAACTGCCGGGCGATCCCCGCCCGCAGGTCCAGCCCCGGTGTGCCTTTGGCGGTCCGAGTCCGGCTGCCGGGCAGCCGCGCTTCGACGTCGGCTGCCATCTGCGCGGGCACCTCATAGTTGGCGCCGCTGACGGCCGGGCCCAGCAACACCGAGATGTCCTGCGTGTGCGCGCCATTGGCCAACATGGTCTCCAGGGTCCGCAGCACCACACCGTCGGCGGCACCCACCCGTCCGGCGTGGACGGCGGCCACCACCCCGGCGCGGGCGTCGGACATCAGCACAGGCACGCAATCGGCGGTCACCACGGCGAGCGCCAACTGCGGCGTCGTGGTCACCAGCGCGTCGGTGTCGTCGACGGCATCGGTACGAGGCCCATCGACGAGGGCTACATGATCGCTGTGGGTCTGGTTCATCCACACCACGTGGTCCTCGGCCAGCCCGATCGCGGCGGCCAGCCGTTTCCGATTGGCCGCAACGGCTTTCGGATCGTCGCCCACGTGATCACCGAGGTTGAAGGTGTCGAACGGCGGCGCCGAGACACCACCGGCGCGGGTGGTGGTCACGCGACGGATGCGAACAGTCACAGACCCAGTATTGCGGGGGTGCCGAACGGGTCAGTGCCGCATGAACGGCGGCACGTCGACGTCGTCGTCGGAGATACCGCCGTCGTCGCCACCGCCGATGCTGACCGTCGCGCCGTTGGTGTGCACCGGCACGCTGGCGGGATCGCTCGGATCGAAGAGCGAGGAGCTGAGCTTGCCTGCCGCACCGGGAACGATCCCCTGGCCGGTCGTCGGGGTACCGACCACCGGCTTGCGGCTCGGGGTGGCCGACTCGAAGCCGGCGGCGATCACGGTCACGCGCACCTCGTCACCGAGCGAATCGTCGATCACGGTGCCGAAGATGATGTTGGCCTCGGCGTGCGCGGCCTCTTGGACCAGCGAGGCGGCCTCGTTGATCTCGAACAGACCGAGGTCGCTGCCGCCGGCCACCGACAGCAGCACGCCCTGGGCGCCCTCCATCGACGCTTCCAGCAGCGGGGAGTTGATCGCGATCTCGGCGGCCTTGAGCGCGCGGCCGTCACCGCGGGCCGAGCCGATGCCCATCAGCGCGGTGCCCGCCCCGCTCATGACGCCCTTGACGTCGGCGAAGTCGACGTTGATCAGGCCGGGGGTGGTGATCAGGTCGGTGATGCCCTGGACACCGTTGAGCAGTACCTCGTCGGCGCTGCGGAAGGCATCCATCAGCGAGACCTGGGCGTCGCCCATCTGCAGCAGCCGGTCATTGGGGATGACGATCAGGGTGTCGCAGCTCTCGCGCAACGCCTGGATGCCGTTCTCGGCCTGGTTGGAGCGGCGTTTGCCCTCGAAGGAGAACGGCCGGGTCACCACACCGACGGTCAGCGCGCCCAGCTTGCGGGCGATGTTGGCGACGACGGGTGCGCCGCCGGTACCCGTGCCGCCGCCCTCACCTGCGGTGACGAAGACCATGTCGGCGCCGCGCAGCAGTTCCTCGATCTCGTCCTTGGCGTCCTCGGCAGCCTTACGGCCGACCTCGGGGTCGGCGCCGGCGCCGAGACCGCGGGTCGATTCACGGCCGACGTCGAGCTTGACGTCGGCGTCGCTCATCAACAGCGCTTGCGCGTCGGTGTTGATCGCGATGAACTCCACGCCCTTGAGTCCCTGCTCGATCATTCGGTTGACGGCGTTGACGCCGCCGCCGCCGATGCCAACGACCTTGATGACGGCGAGGTAGTTATGCGGGGGGGTCATCGTCTGTCTTCCTCCCAGGTGGGGATCGGGTCTCTACGACTCTTCCCGGCAAACCCTAAACCTCAACCAGAGATTTAGAGTTATGTCAAGTAGTGCCGTGTGAACAGAACGGTATGGCCGGTGGGGGCTGGATGTGGGAGGCGCGCCGGGGTGTCGCGAGCGAATTTCTCACTTCACCGTCGGCAGATCCGGGCTGGACACGTCGTAGACCTTGCCGGGCTGAGTGAGCAGCGCGGCCAGCTTCTCCGCCTTCTCCTCGGTACGGTCCGTCGTGCCCCACACCGCCGTGCGGCCGTCGGTCAGCGTCAGCGTCACCGACGCGACCGACGGCGCAGCCACCCGGCTCACCTGCGCCACGACCTCCGGGCGCAACGCCGTCATCACCTCGAGCGCGGCACGCGTGGGCGGGTCGCTCGGGCCGGGGCGGTCAACGTCGATATAAGGCAGTCCGGGCGGCGGCGGAGCGGTCGCGAAATCCACGCCGTCGCGGTCGAACAGGTGCGGTCCGTCGGGATAGTCCTTCACCACGATCGGGATGCGCTCGACGATCGTGATCCGCAACGTGGACGGATACTCGCGCTGCACCCGCGCGCTGGCCACCCGCCGGATACCGGCCACCCGATCCGCCACCTGGTCGGTGTTGACCTGCAGCAGTGGCGTACCCAACTTGACCTTCGCGGCGTCGACGACCTCCTCGCGAGTCACCGCACCGATCCCGGTGATCACCAGCGAGCGCGCCGACATGGCCGGCGTGAAATAGAGGATCAGCCCCAGACCCACGCTGATGATCGTCAGCACGATCAGCCAGACCAACAGCCTCAGGCCTCGAACGGTCCTCTTGCCCAAGGCTTTCGGCGACTCCACCGGCTGACCGTGCACCCGCCGTTTGGCCTCGCGGCGGGCCTCTTCGATTGCGGTCGCACGGGCCTGTGCGGCACGGCGCTCGGCACGCTCGCGGCGCTCCCGCATGCGGGGGCCTTCGTGCTTGTCGTCGTCGAGATCGACGTTCTGCGCGTCGTCACTCGCACTTTCACTGCCATCTGTCGGTTTGGGCAGGATGGGCGGCCCCTCGGCCCCGTCTTCGCTCACCACGAGCGATTCGCCTTGGCCTGCAATGCCGTCAGGATCTCCTGTCCCAGCATCGTCACGTCCCCGGCACCCATGGTGACCACGACATCACCCGGGCGGGCCGCCGCCGCCACCTGCGCGGCCACCGCCGAGAAGTCGGCGACGTAGTGCACCGGGACGCTGACGTGCTGGGCGACCGTCGCCCCGCTGATCCCGGCGATCGGCTGTTCACGTGCGGCGTAGACGTCGAGTACGAATACCTCGTCGGCGATGTCCAATGCGGTGCCGAAGTCACGGGCGAAAGTCTTTGTGCGCGAATACAAGTGCGGTTGGAACACCACGATGCTGCGGGCGCCGACGATCGTCGGGTGCCCGGTGCGATCCTGCTGGGCGACCGCTCGCAGCGCGGTCAGCGCGGCCCTGACCTCGGTCGGATGATGGGCATAGTCGTCGAAGACCCGAACCCCGTTGGCAGTCCCGACCAGCTCGAACCGCCGTCGCACGCCTTCGAAGCCGGCCAGCCCGTCGAGTACCTCGTCGACCGGGGCACCGCCCTCGACCGCGGCCAGCAACGCGGCCAGGGCGTTGAGCGCCATGTGCCGGCCCGGCACCGCCAGCCGCATCACCCGCTGGTGCGCCTCGCCGGCCAGCTGGATTGTGGCCACCGCGCCGGTGCCGTGCTGCTCCCAGCCGACCAGCGCACCCGCCAAACCGTCATCGGCGCCCCCACCGTAGCGCAGCACCCGAACCCCCAGTGCCGCACTGCGTTCGGCCAACGCGGCCGCACCCGGGTCGTCGGCGCACACCACCAGAGCGCCGCCGGGGGCCAGCCGCTCGACGAACGCGTCGAACACCTCGCTGTAGGCCTCGACGCTGCCGAAGAAGTCGAGATGGTCGGCCTCGATATTGGTCACCACCGCCACATCGGGGGTGTACTCGAGCAGCGAGCCGTCGCTTTCGTCGGCCTCGGCGACGAAGCAATCGCCACTTCCGTTGTGCGCGTTCGTACCTGCCTCACCGAGGTCGCCGCCAACGGCGAACGACGGGTCCAGCCCGGCATGCTGCAGCGCGACGATCAACATCGAGGTCGTCGTGGTCTTGCCATGCGTGCCGGTGACCATCAGCGTGCGGAAGCCGGCCATCAGCTTGGCCAGCACCACCGGGCGCAGGATCACCGGGATCGCCCGCTTACGCGCCTCGACGAGCTCGGGGTTGGTCTTCGGGATCGCGGCATGGGTGGTGATCACCGCCGTCGGACCGCCCGGCAGCAGATCGAGATTCCCGGCGTCGTGGCCGATGCTGATCACCGCGCCGCGCGCTCGCAACGCGACGACACCGCGCGACTCCTTGGCGTCGGATCCCGACACCAGACCGCCGCGGTCCAGCAGGATCCGGGCGATCCCGGACATCCCCGCGCCGCCGATGCCGACCATGTGCACCCGCTGCAATTCCGGCGGCAGTTCCCTGGGCCCCTTCGGCGCGGTCATCGGCGGCCCTCCCGCGCGATGTCCAGGGCCACCTCGGCCACCCGTTGCGCCGCGTCCCGGTGCCCGACCCGCGCGGCCGCCGCCGTCATCGCCTGCAGGCGCGGCGCGTCGGTCAGAAGACCGACCACCTCGCGGGCGACGAAGTCTCCGGTGAGCTGCGCATCGTCGACCAGCAGCCCGCCGCCGGGGTCGACCACGGGCAGCGCATTGAGCCGCTGCTCGCCGTTGCCGATCGGCAGCGGCACGTAGACGGCGGGCAAGCCGACCGCGGCGACCTCGGCCACCGTCATCGCACCGGACCGGCAGATGGCCAGGTCGGCGGCGGCGTACGCCAGGTCCATCCGGTCCAGGTACGGCACCGCGACGTAGGGCGGATCGCCGGGCTGCGGGCTGCGCAGGTCGAGGGAGTTCTTCGGCCCGTGCGCATGCAGGACCGAGATCCCGGCGGCGGCCAGCTCGCCCGCGGCCGCCGATACCGCGCGGTTGATCGACGCCGCGCCCTGCGAGCCACCGAACACCAGCAGCACGGTCGCGTCATCGGCGAAGCCGAAGTGCTCGCGGGCCTGGGCACGCAAAGCGACGCGATCCAGCGAGCTGATCGACGCGCGCACCGGCATGCCCACCACCTCGGCGTGCCGCAGTCCCGAGCCGGGCACCGCCGCCAGCACCTTGCGCGCGGTACGGGCGCCGAGCTTGTTCGCGATACCGGCGCGCGCGTTGGCCTCGTGCACGACGACCGGAACGCGACGACGTGCGGCCAGGTAGGCGGGAACAGCCACGTAACCGCCGAAGCCGATCACCACGTCGGCGTCGACGTCGTCGAGCACGGCCCGGGTTTCCCGCACCGCGCGACGGACTCGCAGCGGCAATCGCACCAGGTCACCGCTGAGTTTGCGCGGCAGCGGAACGGGGGTGATCAGTTCGAGATCGTAGCCCCGGTCGGGTACCAACCGGGTCTCCAGCCCGCGCGGGGTCCCCAGCGCGGTGATCCGGACGTCGGGATCCAGGGCCCTCAGTGCGTCAGCCACCGCCATTGCCGGTTCGACATGCCCTGCGGTGCCTCCACCAGCAAGGACGACCGACACCGAGACACTCACCCGTAACGCTGACCTTCCAATGTGCGCGACCGCCGTGCGCGGCTGCTCCCCGGATCCGGATGCTGCGCGCTGTTACGCGGAGCGTCACCATGATGCCCTGAGCGCCGGGTGGGTCGCTTGGCCGTCCGGCTTTTTGCGCCGACAGCGGCGCGGTCTCGGGCGGCTTGGGGTTTGCGGGCCGGTTTCTTGGCAGGCTTTTTCTCCGGCCGGGCGGCCTTGGCCGGTTTGGCGGACTTCGGGGTCCCGGACTTGGTGCGCAACCGGTCGCGCACCGCCTCCACCCGCGAGGGTACGTAGGGCTCGGGCAACGGCAGCCGCAGAATCCGGTTCATCCGGTCTTCGCGGCCGGCCCGCAGGGCGGCCACCGCCTCGGGTTCGTGACGGGCGGCATTGGCCATCAGACCGATCATGAAAAGTGTTGTTGCCGTGGATGTTCCGCCCGCCGAGATGAGCGGCAGCTGGATACCCGTGACCGGCAGCAGGCCGATGACGTAACCGACGTTGATGAAGACCTGGCCGACCACCCACATGGTCGCCGACGCGGTCAGCAGCCGCAGGAACGGATCGGCCGAGCGCCGGGCGATCCGCATGCCGGTGTAGGCGAACAACCCGAACAGCGCCAGCAGCCCGAAGGCCCCCACGAAGCCCAGCTCCTCGCCGATGATCGCGAAGATGAAGTCGTTGTGGGCGTTGGGCAGGTAGTTCCACTTCGCGGTGCCCTGGCCGAGCCCGTCGCCGAAGACGCCACCGTTGGCCAGCGCGAACTTGGCCTGACGGGCCTGGTATCCCGACCCCTGCGCATCGGCGCCGGGATCCAGCCAGGACCGCACCCGGTCAGAGCGGTAGCCCTCGGAGACCGCCAGTACGGCGGCGGCGGCAACCGCCGCCCCGAGCGAGGTGACGAACACCTTCAGCGGCAGGCCGGCATACCAGAGCAGCGCCAGCAGGATGATGCCCAGCGACACGGTCTGCCCCAGGTCGGGCTGGGCGACGATCAGCACCAGCGCAACGACAGCCGCCGGGATGAGCGGGATCAGCAGTTCGCGCAGCGAGGCGTGCTCCAGGCGGCGGGTCGCCAGCAGGTGCGCGCCCCAGATCGCGAACGCGATCTTGGTGAGCTCCGAGGGCTGCATCGACAAGCCGGCGACGACGAACCAGCCGCGAGAACCATTGGACTCGTGGCCGATGCCCGGGATCAGCACCAGCACCAGCATGACGATCGTGATCGCGAATGCGGAGAACGCGGTGCGGCGCAGGAACCTGACCGGCAGCCGCAGTGCAATCCAGCAGGCGAACAGGCCCAGGATCGTCCACATCACCTGGCGGCCGAAGATCGCCCAGGGTGAGCCGTCCTCGTCGTAGGAGTGCACCCCGGACGCGGACAGCACCATCGTGAGACCGAGGGTGACCAGCAGCGCGGCCACCGAGATGATCAGGTGGAACGACGTCATCGGCCGGCCCAGCCAGGCGCCGAACCTGCGGTGCACCTCGAACCGGTTCTTGGCGGGCGCCGCGGCCACAGCTACCGGCGTGGTGGTGACCTCGGCGTCGGTGGCGTCCGTCGGCTCGACCGCATCGGTGTCGGGTGTGATGTCGGCGGCATCCGACCAGCCACGACGGCGCAGCCGGGACAGCATCTTGGCCACGGCGTCTACCGGGCCGCGGCGCGCACGGCGGTGGCGAACGCGTCGCCACGGTCGGCGTAGCCGGCGAACTGGTCGAACGACGCGCCGGCGGGGGCCAGCAACACCGTATCGCCGGTGCGGGCCAGGCTGGCGGCGGCGGCAACGACCTCGGTCATCACCCGGGCGCCCAGGCCCGGAGCGGAGGCGTCGACCACTCGAGTCTCGTGAGTAACACCTGACTCATTGGTCTCATGCACCACAGCATCCTCCCGCGTCACCACCTCGATGACGGGGACATCGGGCGCGTGTCGCGATAACGCCTCGGCAACCACCGCGCGGTCCTGCCCGATCAGCACCGCACCGGCCAGCCGATCCGCGGCCCGGACGACCAGTTCGTCGACGGAGGCGCCCTTGAGCAGGCCGCCTGCCACCCACACCACTCGCGGGTAGGCGGTGATCGACGCCTGCGCCGCATGCGGGTTGGTCGCCTTCGAGTCGTCGACGTACGCCACGCCGTCGACGACAGCAACCCGTTCGGCACGGTGGCGGCCGACCCGGAAGTGCGCAAGTGCGTCGGCGATCGAGGCGGGCGCGACGCCGACGGCGCGGGCCAGCGCGGCCGCGCCGAGTGCGTCGAGAACCCCGACCGGGCCGGCAACCGGGATCGAGGCGACAGGTGCGAGGTCGAGGTCTCCGCCGAACGCGCGGTCGACGAGCATGCCGTGTCGGACGCCGAGCTCCCCTGCTGTCGGCTCCCCCAGCCGGAAACCCACCTTGACGGGTGCGGCGGCGTGCGGCAGCAGGCCGGCCGCGACCGGATCGTCGATCCCGACCACCGCCACCCGGCCATCGAGCACTCGCGCCTTGGCACTGGCGTAGGCATCCATCGATCCGTGCCAGTCCAGGTGGTCCTCGGCCACGTTGAGCACCACGCCCGCCTCGGGGCGCAGCGACGGCGCCCAGAACAGCTGGAAGCTGGACAGTTCCACGGCCAGCACATCGACCGGCTCGCCGAGCACGTCGAGCACCGGGTCGCCGATGTTGCCGCACAGCGCCGCACGGCGGCCGTCGGCGACCAGCATGGCGTGCAGCATCGAGGTCGTGGTGGTCTTGCCGTTGGTGCCGGTGACCACCAGCCAGCGCCGCGGCGGCCCGTAGTGACCGGCGGCGTCGAGTCGCCAGGCCAGTTCGACGTCGCCCCAGATCGGGACCCCGGCGGCGGCGGCCGCGGCCAGGACCGGGGCGGTCGGCGGGAAGCCCGGGCTGGTGACGACGAGGGCGTAGCCATCGATCGACGCGACCGCGGCGGCCGGAGTGATCGTGCCAATACCGTTGTCGGCCAACGCTTTCAGCGACTCCGCGTTGTCGTCGCAGACCTCGATGTGCACATCGAACGACGCCAGCGCCGACACCACCGCACGCCCGGTGACCCGGGCGCCCGCCACCAGCACCTGCGCCCCCGACGTCAGCGGTTCGAGCCCGGGCACGTCAGGCCCCGATGGCCGACAGCCACTCGCCGTAGAACAGGGCCACACCCAGCCCGCAGGCGATCGCGGTGAGCAGCCAGAACCGGATGATCACGGTCGTCTCCGCCCAGCCGACCAATTCGAAATGGTGGTGGAACGGCGCCATTCGGAACACCCGGCGGCCGGTGGTCCGGAAGGCCAGGATCTGGACCACCACCGAGGTCACCTCGGCCACGAACAGCGCGCCGAGCACGACCGCCAGCACCTCGGTGCGGCTGGTCACCGACAGCCCGGCGATCATGCCGCCCAGCGCCAGCGACCCGGTGTCGCCCATGAAGATCTTGGCCGGCGCGGCATTCCACCACAGAAAACCGATGCACGCCCCGGCGGTGGCCGCCGCCAGCAGCGCCAGATCCAGCGGGTCGCGCACGTTGTAGCAGCCCAGTCCGGGGGCCGTCGCGCAGGCGTTGCGGTACTGCCAGAACGTGATCAGCACGTAGGCGGCGCTGACCATGGCCATGCTGCCGCCCGCCAGCCCGTCGAGACCGTCGGTGAAATTCACCGCGTTGGACCACGCGCTGACCACAACGACGGCGAACAGCACGAACAGCAACGGGCTCAGTGTGACAGTGGCGATCTCGCGCACATACGACAGCTCGGGGCTGCCCGGGGTGAGCCCGTCGGAGTTCCGGAACTGCAGCACCAGAATGCCGAACAGCACCGCGGCGGTGATCTGCCCGACGGTCTTGGCGGTCTTGTTCAGGCCGAGGTTGCGCGAGCGCCGGATCTTGATCAGGTCGTCGACGAACCCGACCGTGCCGAGCGCCGTGGCCAGGCCGAGCACGAGCAGACCCGAGGCGGACGGGCCGTCGCCGTCGAGCGCGAGGCCTACCAGGTGGGTGCCGAAGTAGCCGGCCCAGATGCCGACCAGAATCGCAACGCCGCCCATCGAGGGTGTGCCGCGCTTGGTCTTGTGGCTCGGTGGCCCGTCCTCGCGGATCTCATGACCGAAACCCTGCCGAGTGAACAGCTTGATGAGCGCAGGCGTCAGCAGGATCGAGACCGCCAGCGCGATCGCGACGGCGACGAGGATCAACCTCATGACTCGCCCTCGGCGAGCAGGGCTTCCGCCAGCGAGCCGAGGCCCGCCGAATTGGACGCCTTGACCAGAACGACGTCACCGGGCCGCAGTTCGGCGCGCAACAGCGCCAGTGCGGCGTCGGCGTCGGCGACCATGGTGGATTCCGAACCCCAGGATCCCTCCATGACCGCCCCGTGGTGCATGGCGCTCATGGGCCTCCCGGTTCCAACGACGACGAGTCGACTGATATCTAAGCGCACGGCGAGTCGGCCGACACGATCATGCTCGGTTATCGACTCCTCCCCCAGCTCCGCCATCTCGCCGAGCACCGCCCAACTACGGCGCGGTTCACCCGAGCGTGCCATCACAGCCAGCGCCTGCAGACCGGCCTTCATCGAATCGGGGTTGGCGTTGTAGGCGTCGTTGACGACGGTGACCCCGTCGGAACGGGTGTGCACCTCCATCCGGTGCCGCGAGGCCGGGCCGGCGGCCGCCAGCGCGGCCGCCACCTGCTCGGGCGTCGCTCCGCATTCGAACGCCACCGCCGCTGCCGACAGCGCGTTGCCCACCTGGTGCTCGCCGTGCACGGCCAGCTGGACCTCGGCCCGGCCGGCCGGTGAAGTCAGCGTGAAGCGAGGGCGGGCGAGCTCGTCGAGCTCGATGTCGGACGCACGGATATCAGCAGTCTCGGACTGCCCGACCCGGACCACCCGCGCGGCCGTCCGGTCCGCCATCGCAGCCACCAGTGGGTCGTCGGCGTTCAGGATCGCCACGCCGGAGGCCGAAACAGCTTCTACGAGTTCGCCTTTCGTTGCCGCGATGACCTCACGGGAGCCGAACTCACCGAGGTGCGCGGTCCCGACGTTCAGCACCACCGCAATCGAGGGCGGCGCGATGTCGGCCAGCGCGGCGATGTTGCCGGGATGGCGTGCCGACATCTCCAGGACCAGATATTCGGTGTCCTCGGTTGCGCGCAGCACCGTCCACGGATGACCGAGTTCGTTGTTGAACGAGCCGGGCGGGGCGACCACCTCGCCGAGTGGCCGCAGCACCGCTGCGATCAGATCCTTGGTCGACGTCTTGCCCGAGGACCCGGTGAGCCCGACGATCGTCAGCCCACCGGCCACCAATTCGGCGGCGACCGCCTTGGCAAGTCGGGCCAGCGCGGCCAGCACAGCGGCCCCGGAGCCGTCCACGTCGTGTTCGAGCACCCCGGCCTCGGCGTCGGTCGCCGGCGTCGGCGGCACCACGATCGCGGGCACCCCGACCGGCCGCGCCGCGAGCACGGCGGCGGCACCCGCCGCGGCGGCGGCCTTCGCGAAGTCATGACCGTCGCTGCGGGCGCCCGGCAGCGCCAGGAACAACCCACCGGGACCGACTGCGCGCGAATCGAATTCGACGGTGCCGGTGACGAACCGGGCGGCGGCCTCCTCGGGCGTGATGTCGGCGAGCTCACCGCCGACGATCTCGGCGATCTGGGCGACGGACAGCGCGATCATTCGCCCGCTCCCCGCGCGTCGAGGGCGGCCGCGAGTTCGGCGCGGTCGTCGAACGGGCGGGTGTGCCCGGCCGCGGTCTGCCCCGTCTCGTGTGCCCTTGCCCGCGATCACCACGACGTCGCCACGCCGGGCCCAGGCCACCGCATGCCGGATCGCGGCGCGCCGGTCCCCGATCTCTACGATTTCAGCGCCCTCGGCCCCGCGAGTGCCTGCCACGATCGCGGCCCGGATGGTCGCGGGATCCTCACCCCGGGGATTGTCGTCGGTGACGATCACCAGGTCGGCCAGGTCGGCGGCGGTGCGGCCCATGGGTTCTCGCTTACCGGGATCGCGGTCACCGCCGGCGCCGAAGACCACCGCCAGCCGGCCCTGCGCGGGTTTGAGGGCTTCCAGGACGGCTCGCAGCGCCCCGGGCTTGTGCGCGTAGTCGACGACGGCAAGGAAGTCCTGCCCGCGTTCGACGGGTTCCAGCCGACCGGGCACGGATGCCTCGCGCAGCCCCGGTGCGGCCTGTTCGGGTGATACCCCGACCGCGTCGAGCATCGCCAGCGCCAGCAGCGCGTTGGCGACGTTGTAATGCCCGGGCAACCGGATCCGGAGCCGGTGGTGCACCCCGGCCGGGTCCACCGCGGTGAACTCCTGGGCGCCGCCGGCGAGCACCTCGATGTCCTCGGCGCGCCAGTTCGCCGGGCGACCGTCGGCGGACACCGTCACCGCATCGGCGGCGCGGCGGGCCATGTCACGGCCGGCGTCGTCGTCGACACAGATCACCGAGACGGCGGCGTGCGCCGGTGAGGCCGGGTCGAACAGCCGGGCCTTGGCCTCGAAATAGGCGGCCATCGTCGGATGGAAGTCGAGGTGGTCGCGGGAGAGGTTGGTGAACCCGCCGACCGCGAAGCGGATGCCGTCGGTGCGGCCGAGTTCCAGGGCGTGGCTGGAGACCTCCATGACCGCGGTGTCGACACCACGCTCGGCCATCACGGCCAGCAGCGCCTGCAGAGCCGGGGCTTCCGGGGTGGTCAGAGCGCTGGGCACGTCGTCCCCGGCGATTCGGACACCGACGGTGCCGATCAGGCCGGGTACGCGGCCGGCGGACTTCAAGCCCGCCTCGATTAGGTAGGTGGTGGTGGTCTTGCCGGACGTGCCGGTGACGCCGAGGACCACGACACGGTCCGACGGGTGGCCGTAGACAGCGGCCGCCAGCTCACCGAGAACCGCGCGGGGCTGCGGGTGCACCAGAACCGTGACGGGTGCCGGTTGGCCGACCAGGCGGTGGATGACGGCCACGCCGTCGGCGTCGGTGAGCACCGCGACGGCGCCACCCGCGATGGCCTCCCTGGCGAATTCGGCGCCGTGTGCCGACGAACCGGGCAACGCGGCGAACAGGTCACCGGCCAACGTGTCCTGGCCGCGCAGGGTGATTCCGGTGACCCGCACGTCGGGGGCGGTGCCGCCGGCCGCGGGCACCGCGCCGACACGGGCGGCCAGCGTCGGCAGGGTCAGCGCCGGCGTGGTGCGGGGCCGCAGGGCGTTGGTCATCGGATTGTCACCCTACCCAGCGAGCTGGGCAGCCTCGCTATGTGGCCTGAAGGATCAGCGGTGCGCCGGGATCGGCCGAGAGCGGGACGTTCTGCCGCTGCAACAGCCAGGCCGCGATGTTGTGGAACAGCGGTGCGGCCGAGTGACCCGGTGTGCCATCCGGGTTGCGCTGCGGGTTGTTCATCATGATGCCGATGACGTAGCGGGGGTCGTCGGCGGGCGCCATGCCGGCGAAGGTGATCCAATAGACATCGCTGTAATAGCAGCCGCAGGCCGGGTTGATCTGCTGCGCGGTACCGGTCTTGCCGGCGATCTGATAGCCGTCGACGGCGGCCGGCGCCCCGGTGCCCTGCTGGTAACCCATCGGGTCGCGCTGGACGATGGCGCGGAACATGTTCCGCACGGTGCGGGCGGTGTCAGGGGAAACGACGCGAATGCCTGCGGGTTGCGGCTCTTCGGTGCGGGTGCCGTCGGCGGCGATGGTGGCCTTGACGATTCGCGGCGGGATTCGCAACCCGTCATTGGCGATCGCCTGGTACATCCCGGTCATCTGCAACAGTGTCATCGAAAGGCCCTGTCCGATGGGCAGATTGGAGAACGTGCTGCCTGACCACTGGTCGATCGGCGGCACCAGACCCGAGCTTTCGCCGGGCAGACCGACTCCCGTGCGCTGCCCGAGGCCGAACTTGCCGAGCATGTCGTAATAGCGCTCCGGCCCGATCCGCTGCGCGAGCATCAGTGTGCCGACGTTCGAGGACTTCCCGAACACGCCGGTGGTGGTGTACGGCATCGTGCCGTGGTTCCACGCGTCGTTGACGGTGACCCCACCCATGTTGATCGAGCCGGGTACCTGGAGCACCTCGTCGGGGTTCGACAGCCCGTACTCGATCACCGACGAGGCGGTGACGATCTTGTTCACCGATCCCGGCTCGTACGGCGAAGTGACCGGCAGGTTGCCCAATTGCTTGTCCTGCTGGCGCCCGATGTCCTGGCTGGGATCGAAGGTGTTGTCATTGGACATCGCAAGCACTTCACCGGTTTTCGCATCCAGCACCACCGCGGAGACGTCCTTGGCGCCGGAGGCGTCCTTGGCCATCTGCACCTGCTGCTGAACGTAGAACTGGATGTCGTCGTCGAGAGTGAGCTGCACGGTCGCGCCGTTGACGGCGTCGTGCTTGTTGCGGTAACTGCCGGGGATGACGACACCGTCGGAGCCGCGGTCGTAGGTGATCGAGCCGTCGGTGCCCGACAGCTTCGAGTCCATCGAATCCTCGAGACCGAGCAGGCCGTGGCCGTCCCAGTCGATGCCGCCGACGATGTTGGCCGCCAACGCACCGCCGGGGTACTGGCGCAGGTCCTGCCGCTCGGCGCCGATCTCGGGGAACTTCTTGGTGATGGCGTTGGCGATGGCCGGATCGACGGCCCGCGCGAGATAGACGAAAGTCTCGTTGCTGCGCAACTTCTTCAGCAGGGTGGCCGCGTCGGGCTTGTTGCCGAGCTTGCCGGCCACCTCGGTGGCGATCTGAGTGAGCCGCTTGTCGGGGTCCGGTGCTGCGGGCGACTTGTCCTTGGCCTCGGTGAGCTGCTTGCGGATCTTGGCCGGCTGGAACGTCAGTGCCCTGGCCTCGATGGTGAACGACAACTTGTCGAAGTTGCGGTCGACGATGCTGCCGCGCACCGCTTTCTCGACGTCGGTCACCTTGAGCTGGCTTGCGGCCTCGGCACGCAGGCCGGCGGCCTGAGGCACCTGGAGGTTGAACAACTGGGCGGCGGCCACGCCCAGCGCCAGAAAGATGACGATATTTCCCGCGCGGTGCCGGAACACGAATGATGCTGTGCGACTGCCAGTCTCGACCAGCTTGCGAGTACGTCGCGCCTTCGCCGGGCGGCCCGGCCCGCTGTCCGATTGAGCCTTGACCGCCGACGTGTGCTGCCGCTTGGTTTCGCGGCGACTCACTGCCCGGCTCCGGCGGGCGGCACGGGTGCATCGGCCGGCGCCGCCACCGGAACATCCGGGGTCATCGCCGGCGGTGTGGCGTCCACCGGAGCCGGGACCGCCGCCGGCGCTGGAGCGGGGACCGCTGCGGGGGCCTGAGCCGGGACCGCCAGCGTGCCGGGAAGAGGTGCCTGCGCCGCGGCGGGTGGTGCTGCGAGCGCGCCGGGCGCCAGAACTGTGCCTGGCAACGCCGCCAGTGGAACGCCAAAGGGCATCGCACCATTCAACGGCAAACCACCGAGCGGAGTCGGTGCGACACGCACCGGAACCTCCGGCGAACTTCCCGGCTTCGGCGCGGCCACCGGGGCCGGCACCGGCGCGGCAGGCGGCTGCGGCTTATCGTCGGGCAGCTTGCTGTTCAGCGGCGGCGGCGGAACGCCTTCGGCCGGCTTGGGCTTGCCCACCACGGTCCAGTTGCCCGTCGGATCCTGCACCAGATGCGCGGTGTCCTTGGACGGGATCATGCCCAGATTGCGTGCGGACTCGGCCAGCGCCGGAGCGGACTCGGCCTCCAGCACATCGCGTTCGAGGGCTTCTTTCTGCTGCGACAGCGCCTCATTCGTGGAACGGGCGGTGCCCAGCTGGTACGACCGCTGCGCGGCGTCGGTGGACAGCCACAGCGTGACCCCGAGCCCGAGGCCCAGCGCCCCGATCACCAGCACCACGAACGGGACCTTCGCCACCAGAGTCTGCGGGCGCAGGTCGATGGTGGCCAGGCGGGCGATGAGCCGCTCGCGTAGTGGCGGCCGGACGACCTTGGGCGCCTTGGCCTTACGCGCCTTCGCGCGCGCCTTGGCCTGATTGACGTTCTTGGCGCGGGTCGGGCGTTCGGTGGGCCGGGCGACGGGCGCGGTCTGCGGGCCCTGCCGCACGGCGCGCGGCTCGTGGGGCCGACGGGCCGATGCACGCCCACCCCGGGCCGGCGCCTCCGTGCCGCGGCGGCGCGCGGTGGCGGTTGCGGCGCCCGCCTTCTTCTTGGCCGACTTCTTGGGTTCCTTCTTGTCCCGCTTGGCCCCGTCCCGTTTGACCCCTGCGCGATCCATCGAATCAACCGGCTTGCGCCCCACCTTCATCAGCTTTTCCCTCCCCGTCCCGGGTTGCTCGACTTCACGCGCTGCAGTGCCCGCAATCGAACCGGGGCACTGCGTGGATTGCGTTCGACTTCGTCGGCGCCGGCACGTTCGGCACCGCGGGTGATCGCACTGAATTCCGGTTCGTAGCCGGGCAGTTCGACGGGCAGGTTCGCCGGCGAGCGGGATGCGGTGGCGGCGGCGAATGTCGTCTTGACGATCCGGTCCTCCAGCGACTGATACGACATCACCGCGATCCGGCCGCCGGTCCGTAGCGCGGCCAGCGCCGCGGGCAGGGCCGCCGTCAGCGACTCCAGCTCGGCGTTGACCGCGATCCTCAGCGCTTGGAAGGTTCGCTTCGCGGGATGACCGCCGGTCCGCCGCGCGGGAGCCGGGATGCCCTTGTAGATGATCTCGACGAGTTCGCCGGTCGTGGTGAGCGGCGCCTGCTGGCGGCGCTCGACGATCAGCCCGGCGATCCGGTGGGCGAATTTCTCCTCGCCGAAGCGGCGCAGGATGTCGGTCAGTTCGGCGCGGTCGTAGGTGTTGAGGATTTCCGCGGCGGTCAGCGGGGCGTCGGTGTCCATCCGCATGTCCAGCGGCGCGTCCTTGGAGTAGGCGAATCCGCGCTCGGCCTGGTCGAGCTGCATCGACGAGACACCGAGATCGAAGAGCACGCCGTCGACCGATTCGATTGTCCCGCAGCCTGCTTCGACGAGTGCGTCGGCGATGCCGTCGTAACGGGTGTGTACCAGGGTGATCCGATCGGCGAACGGCGCCAGCCGCGCCCGCGCCCCGGCCAGCGCGGCGGGATCGCGGTCCAGGCCGATCAGCCGCAACTCCGGGAAGTCGGTCAGGAATCGCTCGGAATGCCCACCTGCGCCGAGGGTCGCGTCGACCAGGACGGCGCCCGGGCGGGTCAGCGCCGGGCCGAGGATTTCGACGCAGCGGTCCAGCAGGACGGGGATGTGCCCGTGGTCGGATGCGTCAACCACGACCGGACCTCCCGATGACTCTGGGTATGCCCCTGCATCGAGGTCCCTGTCCGAACTGGCGAACCTGGCGTTGGGGAAGTACGTCAGGGTCGGTTCGGGCAGAGACCACGATGCACGGGCTACCTCCGGCTGGGCAGCCAGCTCAGATGATGTCGCTGAGTGCGTCATCGCTGGCCGCGGAGAAGTTCTCTTCGTGGGTCTCCTGGTATTCCTGCCAGGCCTGGGCGTCCCAGATCTCGAGGAAGTCGACGGCGCCGATCACCACGCATTCCTTGGACAGGTTGGCGTAGCGGCGGTGGTCCGCCGACAGCGTGATCCGGCCTTGGGAGTCGGGATGCTGTTCGTCGGTGCCGGCCGCCAGGTTGCGCAGGAACGCACGCGCCTCCGGATTGCTGCGCGAGGTCTGCGAAGCCCGCCGGGCCAGCTGTTCGAATTCCGTGCGCGGGTAGACGGCAAGGCTGTGGTCTTGGCTCTTGGTGACCATCAGCCCTCCTGCCAGTGCGTCGCGGAATTTGGCGGGCAGTGTCAGCCGCCCTTTGTCGTCGAGCTTGGGCGTGTAGGTGCCGAGAAACATGCTGTGCACATCTCCTTCACACCTGCTGGAGCCCCAGCCCCTCCGGAGCCGTCGCTCCGTTAACCGCCACAATACCCCACAATCCCCCACTTTGCTCCACAGATCGCCCTCGTTTTGGCACGGTTCCACCACTTTCTGCCACCGAAAACAATTACGGACCCCAGGCAGTGCCGTCGCAGCCCACAAACGCCCAGTTCAGGGCACGGTGGGGCGAAGTGGGGCAACAAAAACGGGGCAGCCGGATCGGCTACCCCGTATGCGAGACGCTGGCGGTCACTCGTCGAAACGACGCCGGAAGCGATCCTCCATCCGGCTCGTGAACGATCCGCCGCCGCCCTTCGGCCGGCGCTGACGCTGACCGCCCGACGACGAAGACGGACCGGAGCGGTCCCGGCCACCGGCGACACGCGGGCCGGTGATCGCGTACACGACACCGCCGAACATCACCACGAAGCCCACCACCGACAGAATCGGGAAGCTTCCGATCATCGTGGCCTTGAACGCAACCCCGGCAACCAGCATCGCCAGACCGATCACAAACAGGCCCGCGCCCTGCAATCGTCTGCGCGTGGAGGGGGCCCGCAGAGTTCCGCCCCGCACACTGGAGGCGAACTTGGGGTCCTCGGCATAGAGAGCGCTCTCGATCTGATCGAGCATGCGCTGCTCATGATCGGAGAGTGGCATTCGTCCCTCCTTGCCGACACGGCCGGTCACGATTCCGATAGAACTTGGCTGCCCAGCGATTACGGGGCGACTAACCAAATGATACGAGCAGAAGTTGCCGCGTACCACCTAGTTGGTCCACCCGATTGTAGCTGTGTCCAGGCGTTGTTCAGTCCTCGCCATCACCACGTAAGGGGCTGGTCACCCCGGCACCGGTGAGCCGGGCCGAGACTGCACCGATAATGGCCATGCAGACCCGGACCGATCCGCGAGACAAGAAGGGCATCGAGGCGTTGGCGACTTTCCTCATCGATCTGTCGCCTTCCGACATGGCGCAGCGGCTTCACGACGCTCTGAGCGTGTATGTCGACGCGATGCGCTACCCGCGCGGCACCGAGGGGCAGCGCGCGGCGATGTGGCTCGAGCACACCCGCAGACGGGGCTGGAAAGCCGTCGCCGCGGTCGAAACCGACTCCGCCGCCGGCGAGTCAGCCGGCTCCGCACAGTTGGAGGGCGCTCCGCTGCTCGGTATCGCCTACGGCTACTGCGGGGCTCCGGACCAGTGGTGGCAGCAACAGGTGGTCTCGGGGCTGCACCGAATCGGCGTGCCCGCCGCGGAGATCAGCCGACTGACCAGCAGTTACTTCGAGCTGACCGAGCTGCACATCCACCCGAGCGCTCAGGGGCGCGGACTGGGCGAGGCGCTGGCCCGACGGCTGCTGGCCGACCGCGGCGAGTCCCACGTGCTGCTGTCCACCCCGGAGATCATCGGCGAGTCCAACCGCGCCTGGCGGCTGTATCGGCGGCTCGGCTTCACCGACGTCATCCGCGGCTACCACTTCGCCGGCGACCCCCGGGCGTTCGCCATTCTGGGCCGCAGCCTCCCGCTCTAGCGCGAATCTGGCACGATACCCACGTGCGCGACCGATCCCGCCGCCTGCGATTGCGGGCCCTGGCGTTGTTGCTGCTCCTTGTCGCGCCCCTGGCGGTCGGCTGCGTGCGGGTGCACGCCTCGATCACGGTGTCGGCCGACGACCAGGTCTCCGGGCAGATCATCGCCGCGGCGAAAGCCCGCGACTCGGACGACCAGGGGCCGCAGTTCGACCTCAATGTGCCGTTCAGCCAGAAGATCTCGGTGTCGAAGTACTCTTCGGACGACTTCGTCGGCTCCGAGGCGGTGTTCTCGAACCTGAGCTTCTCCGAGGTCCCGCAGCTGGCGAACCTCAACCGTGAGGCCGCCGGGGTGGACATCTCGCTGCGCCGGGCCGGGAATCTGGTGATCCTCGAGGGCCGGGTCGACCTGACCAGCGTCACCGACAGCGACGCTGACGTTTCGCTGACGGTTTCCTTCCCCGGCGAGGTCACCTCGACCAACGGCGACCGCCTCGACACCGACGTCGTCGAGTGGAAACTCAAGCCTGGCGTGGTCTCGACGATGAGCGCTCAGGCCCGCTACACCGATCCCAGTACCAGGTCATTCACCGGTGCGGCGCTCTGGCTCGGCCTCGGCGCCCTGGTGGTGTGCGGCGTCGTCGGCAGCCTGGCCTGGGTCAGCCGGGATCGCTCGCCGCGGTTCGCCAGCTCCGATCAGGCCGACGGCTAGCTGACGTTCTACTCTGGTTGCACCCGGACTTTTCACGGCGGGCCGTACACAGAAAGGGGCGCTGCGCTGAGCGTCGAAGCAGCTCCGTCTGCCGTCCAGCTGGCCGGCGCCGTCACCGATCAACTTCGGAAGTACCTGGCCGGCCGCCGGGCCGAGGCCGCCTACATCGGCGCCGACTACGACGGGCTCATCGCGGCCCTCGAGGACTTCGTGCTGCGCGGCGGCAAACGGGTGCGGCCCGCCTTCGCCTACTGGGGCTATCGCGCGGTGACCGCCGACCCCGATCTGCCGGTCGACGACGACATGTTCCTGTTGTTCTCGGCCCTCGAGCTGCTGCATGCCTGCGCGTTGGTCCACGACGACGTCATCGACGATTCGGCGACCCGGCGCGGCTGGCCGACGGTCCACGTCCACTTCACCGACCTGCACCGCGGTGGCGGCTGGAGCGGCTCGTCCGAGCAGTTCGGCCGGTCCGCGGCAATCCTGCTCGGTGACCTCTCACTGGTGTGGGCCGACGACATCGTCGCCGCGGCGGACCTGGACGCCGAAGGCCGGCGCCGCGTCCGGCAGGTGTGGTCGGACATCCGCACCGAGGTGCTCGGCGGTCAGTACCTGGACATCGTCAACGAGTCCAGCGGCGCGGAGTCGATCGAGTCGGCGATGAACGTCAACACCTACAAGACCGCCTCCTACACGATCTCCCGGCCGCTGCAGCTGGGCGCCGCGGCCGGCGCCGACCGGCCCGAAGTGCAGCGCATCTTCTACGAACTGGGCACCGACCTCGGTGTCGCGTTCCAGCTGCGCGACGACGTCCTCGGTGTGTTCGGCGATCCCGCGGTGACCGGTAAGCCCTCCGGCGACGACCTGCGCTCCGGCAAGCGCACCGTGCTGCTGGCCGAGGCCGTACAGCGGGCCACCACCTCGGATCCGGCCGCGGCGAACCGGCTGCGCTCCGGGATCGGCACCGACTTGTCCGACGCCGCCGTGCGTCAGCTCTGCGACGTGATCGAGTCGGTCGGCGCGCTGGCCGCGGTCGAAGGCCGCATCGAACTGCTCACCAACCGCGCGCTGAGCCTGCTGGAGAGCGCGCCGATCAACGCGCCGGCGAAGGCCGGTCTGACCGAACTCGCCAGATTGGCCGCCAACCGGTCCGCCTAGGCCCATGTCCGCCACCACACCAACCACATCGACCAGCCGGGCCGGCCTCACGCGCCTGGCAGCGTTCACCGCCGCCGACGAGGGCCGCCCGGCCCTGCTCGGTTTCCTCGGCGCGATCCTGCTCACGCTCGGCGGACTGGGTGCGGGCAGCACCCGTCAGCACGACCCTCTCCTCGAGTCGATGCACCTGTCCTGGTTGCGGTTCGGTCATGGCCTGGTGGTGTCGTCGGTGCTGCTGTGGGTCGGCGTTGTGCTGATGCTGGTGGCATGGCTGTGGGTGGGCCGGCGGGTACAGAGGGCAGGAGCGCAGCGACCCGGGGATGAATCGAGCTCGGACGACGCCGGGGTCAGCGAGTTCACGATGATCGCGACCGCCGGGTTCTGGCTGGCTCCCCTGCTGTTGAGCGTTCCGCTGTTCAGTCGCGACACCTACTCGTATCTGGCCCAGGGCGCGCTGCTGCGCGACGGTCTAGACCCGTACGCCGTGGGTCCGGTGGAGAACCAGAATTCGTTGCTGGACAACGTGAGTCCGATATGGACCACCACCACCGCACCCTATGGGCCGGCGTTCATCCTGGTCGCCCGGTTCGTCACCAGCCTGGTCGGTGACCACGTGGTGGCAGGCACGATGCTGCTGCGGCTGTGCATGCTCCCCGGGCTGGCAATGCTGATCTGGGCGGCACCCAGGGTGGCCCGCCACATCGGCGCGAACGGCGCGGTGGCACTGTGGATCTGCGCGCTCAATCCGCTGGTGATCATCCATCTGATGGGCGGCGTGCACAACGAGATGCTGATGGTCGGGCTGATGATGGCCGGCATCGCGTTGACGTTCGCCCGCCACCACGCTGCGGGAGCGGCGTTGATCGCCGTGGCCGTCGCGGTCAAGGCCACCGCGGTGCTGGCGCTGCCGTTCATGGTGTGGGTGTGGATGAGACATTTACGCGCGCAGAAGATAGGTGCGGCAAGGGCTTTCGCGACCGCAGCGGCGGCTTCGGTGGCAATCTTCGTCGCGGTGTTCGCCGTGTTGTCCTGGGTCGCGGGGGTGGGACTGGGCTGGCTCACGGCACTGGCCGGCTCGGTGAAGATCATCAACTGGCTGACGATTCCGACCGCCATCGCGAACCTCACCAACGCGATCGGCGGACTCTTCATGCCGGTGAACTTCTATGCGGTGCTCGACGTCACCCGGATCGTCGGGATCGCGATCATTGCCGTGTCACTTCCCTTGCTGTGGTGGCGGTTTCGGCACGACGATCGCGAAGCGCTGACGGGCATCGCGTGGGCGATGCTGGTGGTGGTGCTGTTCGTTCCCGCCGCACTGCCGTGGTACTACACCTGGCCGCTCGCGGTCCTGTCGGCGCTGGCGCAGTCTCGCGCGGCGATCGCACTGATCGCCGGGTTCTCGACGTGGATCATGGTGATCTTCAAGCCAGACGGCTCACACGGCATGTACTCGTGGATCCACGTACTGCTGGCCACCGCCTGCGCACTGGCGGCCTGGTACTCGCTGAAGGTCAGTAGGCCATCGCCTGCGCGCGCCGAACCACCTCACGAGCCTGGTGAGCATGCAGCGCATCAACCGGGCGGGCGTTGCTGATCGCCTCGCGCGCCCCATCGCGGGTGATCGTCAATGACGGGTCGGCGGTGAACAGCCAGCGCAGGATCTCGGTGTCGCGGTAGCCGCCGTCGCGCAGCACCGCCAGCAGGCCGGGCAGACTCTTGACCACCTCGCCGTGTGCGGTGAGAAAGGCTTTCGGGATCATCGGGACGCCGCCGCGTTTGACTGCGACGAGGTGCCCTTCGCGCAAATGCTGGTGCACCTTGGTCACCGGGACTCCCAACATCTCGGCGACCGCAGGCAGGTCGTACACGGGTTCGTCGGGATCCAATACGTCTTCGCCGGCAGGAATGCTGCTCACCGGCCTAGTCTAGAACTCCTTCATCGCGGCATACCATGTGTCGGTGACGTCGGACCCACTCAACGGCGTGTTGCTGGAAGGCCGGTACCGCGTCGACGCCAAGATCGCAACCGGCGGCATGTCCACCGTGTACCGCGGGTTGGACGTACGCCTGGACCGGCCGGTCGCGCTGAAGGTGATGGACGCGCGCTACGCCGGTGACAGCCAGTTCTTGACCCGCTTCCAGCGCGAGGCCCGCGCGGTCGCCCGACTGAAGGATCCCGGCCTCGTTGCGGTCTACGACCAGGGTGGCGGTGGATCGAGCCAGGAGCCACCTTTCCTCGTCATGGAGCTGATCGAGGGGGGCACCCTGCGCGAGTTACTGCGCGAGCGTGGCCCGATGCCCCCCCACGCCGCGGCGGCGGTGCTGCGCCCGGTGCTGGGCGGGCTGGCCACCGCGCATCGCGCCGGACTGGTGCACCGCGACGTGAAACCGGAGAACGTGCTGATCTCCGACGACGGCGAGGTCAAGCTCGTCGACTTCGGGTTGGTCCGCGCGGTGGCCGAGGCCGGGATCACCTCGACGAGCGTGATCCTGGGGACCGCGGCCTACCTGTCCCCCGAGCAGGTCAGCACCGGTTCCTCCGACGCCCGCAGCGATGTCTACGCCGTCGGCGTGCTGGCCTACGAATTGATCACCGGTACAACACCTTTCACAGGTGACAATCCGCTGACCGTGGCCTATCAGCGGATGGATCACGACGTCCCGCCGCCCAGCGCGGCGATCACCGGGGTGCCGCCCCAGTTGGACGAGTTCATCGCCCGCGCGACGGCCCGCAACCCCGATGCGCGGTTCGCCGACGCCGCGGAGATGGCCAAGGGCCTGGATGCGATCGCCGTGGAGCTGGCACTACCGAGGTTCCGGGTGCCCGCCCCGCAGAATTCCGCGCAGCACGCCGCGGCAACGGCCGTGCACAGCCGGCCGGCGGCCGGGCACCGGGCAGCCGCACCCGCCCCACCTCCCGCCCCGGTCAAAAATCCCACCCGCCAGCTCATCCGCGACCCGCAGGACTGGCAGCCCGTCATCGATAATGACGAAATCCCCGAGCTGGCAAGCCAATTCGCCGGTATCGACATCGGTGAGTTCATCTGGGAGCGGCAGCGCGCCAGGCGGACACTGATGTTCTGGACGCTGATCGTCGTGCTCCTCACGGGCGCAATGGCCGCGGCCGGCTGGGCGCTGGGCAGCAATCTGCAGGGCCTGATCTAGCACCCTTGACATGCACTACATCCGTAGTGATACTCAATTCATCCTGCGATGAATTGTGAGGTGATGGACATGAGCGCATCCGATCTCGGCGTCCTGATAGTCGGCGCGGGTCCGACCGGACTGCTGCTGGCCAATGAACTGGCCCGCCACGGCGTCACCGCCCGGATCATCGATCGGGCGCCGGAACCGGCGACCACCTCCCGAGCGCTCGTCGTCCAGCCGCGAACCCTCGAGATCTTCGACGATCTCGGCGTGATCGAGCAGGCCGTCGCGGCGGGGACCTCGGCGTCGGAGCTGACAATCGTGTTCGCGGACAAGACGATGAACCTCGACTTCGCGGGTCAGCTGGCCGGGCCGCAGAACCACACCACCTACCCCGGGCCGCGCACGCTCTCTCAGCACGACACCGAGCGCATTCTCACCGACCTGCTGACCTCCCACGGCATCTCGATCGAACGCGGCGTCGCACTCACCGACCTCGTCCAGGACGGCGACACGGCGATCGCGTCGTTGCGCCGCGCCGACGGCTCGACCGAATCGGTGCGGTGCCAATGGGTGGTCGGCTGCGACGGCGCGCACAGCGCGGTGCGCAAGGCCAGCGGCATCCCGTTCTCCGGTGACACCTACCGCGACGAGTTCATCATGGCCGACGCCGAACTCGACTGGAAGCTACCGCACGGCGGACTCTACGGATTCCCCAGTCCGGCTGGCATTTTCGCGGCCTTTTCGATGCCGGGCACCAACCGCTATCGCATCTTCGGCAACTTCCCGCCCCAGTCCGAAGGACCCAGTGCCGAGTACAGCGAGCCGACGCACGACGAGTTCCAGGCCATGGTCGACGAGCGAGTCCCGTTCCCCGCCACCGTGGTCAGGGAGTTCTGGGTCACCCGTTACCGGGTGCACAGTCGCACCGTGCCGCGCTACCGCGATGGCCGGATACTGCTCGTCGGCGACGCCGCCCACGTCCACAGCCCGGCGGGCGCACAGGGCATGAACACCGGAATCCAGGACGCCTACAACCTGGGCTGGAAACTGGCCTTCGTGCTGCGGGGACTCGCCGACGAGTCTCTGGTAGACACCTACGACGCCGAGCGCCATCCGATCGGCGCCCAACTCCTCAAGACCACGGATCGATTGTTCTCGGTCTTCGGCGGCCAGAATCCCTTGGCGCGCTTGGCCCGTGGCCGGGTGGCGCCCGTACTGGCAGGCCGGGTGCTCACTCGCGACTGGGTGCGCAGGCGCTTCATCGGCATGTTGGCTCAACTGCGTCTGCACTACCCGGACAGCCCGCTGAATGCCGAGGACGGCTCCGGGTGGCACGGCGCTCCAGCCCCGGGCGACCGGGCCCGCGAGGCCGACATCCTGATCGACGGCCACCCAGGACGCCTATACGACGTGTTCCGCGGCACCCATCACACCGTGCTGCTGTTCACCGGCGTCGATGACGACGCCCGGCCGGCTGTCGAGTTGTGCCGCCTGGCCGAACAGCTCGAGCAGGACCACCCCGGGCTGGTCACGGCGCGCGTGGTGAGCACCGAGCGCCTCGCCGATCACCCTGCGGCCCTTTGGGATCCGACCAGATCGGCACACCGTCAGTACGGGGTCACGGAGCCCAGCGCATTCGTGATCAGGCCGGACAAGTACATCAGCTACCGGGGCCGGCCCGTCGAACTAGTCGCGCAGCATCTCCGCTACCAGGAACGCCAGCTCCAGTGACTGCTGGGTGTTCAGTCGCGGATCGCAAGCGGTCTCGTAGCGGCCGGCCAGGTCGGTATCCGAGATATCCTGTGCGCCGCCAAGACATTCGGTGACGTTCTCACCGGTGATCTCGACGTGCATGCCGCCCGGATGGGTGCCCAGCGCACGATGCACCTCGAAGAAGCCCTGCACTTCGTCGACGATGCGGTCGAAGTGGCGGGTCTTGTAACCCGTCGAGGACTCGTGGGTGTTGCCGTGCATCGGGTCACACTGCCAGATCACCTGGTGGCCTGAGGCCTGCACCTTCTCGATGATCGGGGGCAGCACATCGCGAACCTTGTGGTTGCCCATCCGGCTGACCAGTGTGAGCCGGCCGGGCTCGTTGTTCGGGTCGAGCCGCTCCACGTATTCCACCGCCAGTTCCGGCGAGGTGGTCGGGCCGATCTTGACGCCGATCGGGTTGGCGATCACCTCGGCGAACGCCACGTGGGCGCCGTCGAGCTGGCGGGTGCGCTCCCCGATCCAGACGTAGTGCGCCGACAGGTCGTAGAGCTTCGGCGGCCCATCAGCCGCTGGATCTCCGATGTCCATCCGCAGCATGGCCCGCTCGTAGTCCAGCACCAGCGCCTCATGGCTGGCGTAGATGTCGGCGGTGTCCAGGTTGCGGTCATTGACCCCGCAGGCCGTCATGAAGCGCAGGCCACGGTCGATCTCGCCGGCCAGCGCCTCGTAGCGGGCACCCGCCGGTGAGGTCCGGACGAACTCGCGGTTCCAATCGTGCACGGCGTGCAGTGACGCCAATCCCGACGACGTCAGCGCCCGCACCAGGTTCATCGCGGCGCTGGCGTTGGCGTAGGCGCGGACCAGGCGCGACGGATCGTGTTCGCGCACCGCCGCATCGGGGGCGAAACCGTTCACCATGTCGCCGCGGTAGGACTTCAGCCCCAGCGCGTCGGTGTCCGAGGAGCGCGGTTTGGCGTACTGGCCGGCAATGCGGGCCACCTTGACCACCGGCATGCTGGCGCCGTACGTCAGCACCACCGCCATCTGCAGCAGCGTGCGAATGTTGGCACGGATATGCGGCTCGGTGTTGTCGACGAAGGTCTCGGCGCAGTCGCCGCCCTGCAGCAGAAACGCCTTGCCGAGGGCCACATCGGCCAGCTGCGACTTCAGCTTCTCGATCTCCGAGGGCACCGTGACCGGCGGCACGCTCTCCAGTACGGTCCGCATCGCGGCGGCCTGCTCGGGATCCCAACTGGGCTGCTGCACCGCCGGCTTCGTCAGTGCCGCATCGAGCCGTCCGCGCAGGTCAGCGGGGAGCGGCGGCAGGGACGGCAGCTGCTCGATCGGTACGTCAACGGTCCAATTCACCCGTCCATGGTAACCGGGTCGCGCATGCCCATTTACCGGCTGACGGGCGTCACCCCGACGTCGACTCCGGTGGTCATCAACACGTACCGGCGCAGGTTGTGGCGGGCGTCGACCAGGGCATCGTGGGTGTCGTGGGGTCGCGGTGGCATGCGGGGGCTGCCCCGGTCCTCCCAGAACTGGCGCAACTCGCGGGTGAACCGCGGGATCTGCGGCGGCAGGCTGGTCATCGGGCCCCACAGCTGACACAGCGCGACGTGGTCATACGCGGCCACCCAGGCCCACAGCTCGATCGGCTCGTCGCCGTCGATGCCGAGGAACTCCTCCAGGTCCTCCCGGATCTGCCGGCGCGATCGCCACAGCTTCGATGATGGGCTCGGTAGCTTCGGCAGTACGTTGGTGCGGACCCATTTACCTGCGGATTCCGGGTCGAACTCGGTGGAGATCGCGTAGTACTCGCGACCGTCCTCCGCTACCACCCCGATGGAGATCAGATCGATGATCCGGCCGTTGTCGATGAACTCCGTGTCGTAGAAGAACCGCACCGGCCGCACCCTATCCCTTCGCCTCGACGCGGTGCGGCGGCGCTGGGGCGGCGTGAATCTCCTTGTCGAGCTCGGCGTCCACCTCGGCATCGGCGGGGAAGCTCGGCTCACCGGCGATGATGTGCTGCAGCCACAGCTTGGCCTGCACCACCGGGCGGCGCATGTAGCGCTCCCGCTCCAGCGAGCGGTGCATTTTTCGCGGGCGGTCCTGGTAGAACCAACGCGCCCAGGGTGCGTGCGGGCGGGATAGCCGGATCGCGCCGATGAACAGCAGCGGCGTGATGAACATCCCGACCAGGCCGGTCCACACCTTGCCCTTGAGCAGCACCACCACCGCCAGCGCCAGCGTGGCTGCCGCGAGCACGACGACGAGCGTGCGGGCGCCGACCGTATCGTCGGCTCGCCAGATCCCGATGTCGAAGAACGACAGCGGGTTGAAGCCCATGACCAGCAGCCCCGCGACGGCGATCGCGGCGAACACCGCGTCAACCGACGCCCGGCCATCCTCGGCCCAATAGACGTCCTCCAGATGCAGGATGAGCGCGAACTCATCGAGAACCAGCGCGGCGCCGATACCGAAAACTATTGCGGCAGCTGTGAATTCACCAGTTCCACCTTCGGTCGCCATCGTCACCATTGCGACTCCGGAGACCATCACCAGGACGACGCCGAACACGGCGTGGTGGATGTGCAAGCCGCCGTGGCCGGAGATGTTGCGCGGCTGCCACCATTTGCGCGGGCCATCGTTGCCGGCGTTGTGCCGGATGTAGCGGACGATCGTGCGGGTCACGAAGAACGTGAGGATGAACGCGATCAGGCACCACATCAGCGGCACGCGCCCGGGGGCGACGACGTCGAAGTGCAGGTGGTAGGACACGGGAGGGAACATACGCGCCGGCACGTCGCAGCGCCCCGATAGTCTGGTTTGCGAGATGAGTAGCGACGTGGGCAGTGCGACGCGGCCCTGGCTGGTCGCCGGGTGGCGAGTTTCGCAGGTCGCGATCATCGCGCTGCTGGTCTACGCCGGCTGGTTGCTGTTCGGGCACATTCCGTACCGCATCGACATCGAGGTCTACCGGATGGGCGGCCAGGCGTGGTTGCACGGTCAGTCGCTGTATTCCGGCGACGCGACGTTCCGCACCACGGTCGGGCTGGGCCTGCCGTTCACCTATCCCCCGCTGGCCGCGATCGTGTTCAGCCCGTTCGCCTTGGTGTCGCTGTCAGCGGCCAGCGTGATCATCACGGCGATCACCCTGGTGCTGGTACTGGTGTCCACCTGGATCGTGCTGACCCGCCTGGCGGTATGGCCCGAGTCGACGCTGACCCGCGAGCCGGCGTGGCTTCGCCGGGCCTGGCTGTCGGCGGCCATCGTCGCGCTGGCCGTGATGTACCTCGAACCGATCGACGCCAACTTTGCGTTCGGCCAGGTCAACGTCGTGCTGATGACGCTGGTGATCGCGGATTGTGTGCCGCGGCGCACCCCGTGGCCGCGCGGGATGCTGCTCGGCGTGGCGATCGCGCTGAAGCTGACCCCGGCGGTGTTCCTGCTGTACTTCGTGCTGCGCCGGGACGGCCGCGCCGCACTGACCGCGGCCGGCACGTTTGTGGGAGCCAGCCTGCTGGGCTGCGCGCTTGCCTGGCGGGATTCGCTGGAGTACTGGACCACGACGATCCGGCACACCGACCGCATCGGCAGCGCGGCGCTGAACACCAACCAGAACATCGCGGGCGCGCTGGCTCGGCTGGGGCTGGACAAGAGCACCCACTTCGCCCTGTGGACGCTGGCCTGCTTCGCGGTCCTGGCCCTGACCATCTGGGCGGTCCGGCGGCTGTTGTCCGCCGAGGAGCCGACGCTGGCGCTGATGTGTGTGGCCCTGTTCGGGCTGGTGGTCTCGCCGGTCTCCTGGTCACACCACTGGGTATGGGCGCTGCCGACGGTCATCACTGCCGCCGTGACCGCCTACCGGCGGCGCAACATCGCCCTCGGCCTGGTGACCGCCGTCGGCGTGGCGCTGATGGTGTGGATCCCGCTGGAGCTGCTGCCCCAGCATCACGAGGAGACCGCGTCGTGGTGGCGCCAGCTGCTGGGGATGTCGTACGTCTGGTGGGCCCTGGCCGTGATCGTCGTCGCTGGGCTGACGGTGATCACGCCCGTCGCTAACCTGCGGCGGTCTCCGGGATCCGCGCCGGTGGCTCACCTGGTCCACCCCGCTTAGGGTCCACGGGTTCCTCGCTGTTCTTAAGCGTCGCGGCGTAGATGTCGACGTATTCCTGGCCGGACAGTTCCATCAGCTCGTACATGACCTCGTCGATGACCGCCCGCTCGATGAAGCGGTTGCCGGCCAGCCCGTCGAAACGGGAGAAGTCCATCGGCTTGCCGAAGCGCACCGTCACGCGGCCGAAGCGCCACATCTTGGATCCCGGCGGGTTCACGACGTCGGTTCCGATCATCGCGACCGGAATCACCGGCACCTGGGTTTCCAGCGCCAGCCGGGCCAGCCCGGTCTTGCCCTTGTACAGCCGGCCGTCGGGTGAGCGAGTGCCCTCGGGATACATCCCCATCAGCTTGCCCTGAGACAGCAACCGCTCGGCGGTGGTCAGCGCCGCCTGTGCGGCATCGGCATCGGTGCGGTCGATCGGGACCTGGCCGGCGGCCGTGTAGAACCACCGGGTGAACCAGCCCTTGATGCCGGTGCCGGTGAAGTATTCGGACTTGGCCAGGAAGGTGATCCGCCGGCGGACCACCAGCGGGAGGTAGAAGCTGTCGGCCACCGCAAGGTGGTTGCTGGCCAAGATCGCCGGGCCGTTCGTTGGAACATGTTCCAGCCCTTCGACTTTCGGCCTACCCAGTAGAGACAACAACGGGCCCATGAAGATGTACTTGAACAACCAGTACCACATGGAGCCTCCCGATCAGTCACGCGCTTTGGTGCAACTGTACCCAGGCCGGCCTGCGGCTACCACAGCTCAGTCCTCGACGCTGACCGGTATGTGTTGGTAGCGGCCGGCCGGGCGTTCCGGCGGATCCGGATCTGGCGGATTCGTGGGTGTGCCGTCCGGCCCGGGTGGTGGCACCGAGCCGTCCTCGGCGACGATCGTCCGGATCATCGTCACCAGCGCCACGCTGTGCTCGGCCACCACTGTCAGCAGCGGATGCTGTTCGCCGTTGACCAGCGCGGCCAGCGCGCACACCGGGCACCAGACCTGCTGGCACTTGCCCTGGCCGCCGCCGGCTGCCATCGCGGCCCCGGCCCGTACGGCGGGGTCGAGCCGGTCCAGGATCGCCTGGGCCAGCGCGCGCAGTTCGGGCCCGAGATCGGGATGCGGGCCGTTCACGCGGGCCACACCTCCGGGTTGGGTCGAAAACGCACGGTCAGCTCGGTCCCGCGCAGTGCCGCATCCACCACGATGCAGCGCCGCAGAACTGAGGCCAGTCGTACCCGGCGCCGCATCCCTGCGGCGCCGATGATCAGGTCGTCATCGACCCGGCCCAGTGTCAAAGTGCCCGGATCGATTTGCGGCAACTCTAGTCGCATCCGGTAGATGGCTTCGAGTCCTGAGCCCGATTCGCGGTCCACCACGGGCTTCAGCGGTCCAGGCGGCGCCGAGGCACCCCGCCTGCGGACACTGTCGAGCAAGTGTCCGAGCGCTTTGGGGCCGATCGGCTCGCCGGCCAGGTGCGGTGCCAGTACCAACTGCACGTCACCGATCGCGGCGGTGAGCTCGTCGAGCACCGATTGCTGTTCGGAGATCCGCTCGGCATACCAGCCGAACGCCGGATGGTCCGGCAGGTTGCGGTACTCATACGAATCATCCTGCAGCAGAACCTGATTGACGATCAGCTCGGCAACCTGCACGCCCATCAGCGCTAGCGAACCCAGGGTCCGGACGGCCTCGGCGGCCACCACCCGTTCGGCGGTGAGCACCAGGTGGGCACTGACTCGCTCGGCGTCGGTGAGCAGTGCGGACAGCCTTTCGACGGCTCCGCTGATGCCCTCGACGACGGCCACGGTGGCCGCGGCGTGCGCGCCGTCGACGGCGGCACTGAGCCGGCGATGCCGGGGCCAGGCCCGCTCGACGTACATCGCGAACGTGGCCGGCAGGGTCAGCATCCGCATGGCGTCGGCGGTCGAGGCGCAGTCGACGACCACGTAATCCCACCGGCCGGAGTCGGCCAGCCCGGCGACCTCGGCCAGCCCGAGCACCTCCTGAATTCCCGGCAGTGCGGAAAGTTCCTCCGGGGCAACATCTTTGAGTTCAGATTCAGGGAACCTGGCGGCCAGCACCGGCGCGATCGCGCGCCATCGGGCCTCCAGCAGTGCCAGGGTGTCCAGGGCGAGTGCGTCGAGATGGCCGCCCGCGGTGTCGTCGGTGCCCTCCTCGGCGAGGATCCGCACCGGCTCTCGACCACCGGTCGGCGGGACCGCGACACCGAACACGTCGCCGAGCGAATGGGCCTGATCGGTGGACACCGCCAGCACCCGCTCACCGGCCAGCGCGGCACGGACCGCTGTCGCCGCGGCCAGCGTCGACTTGCCGACGCCGCCTTTGCCGACGAAGAAACTGATCCGGGCCCGACCAGTCAACTCAGCCCTCGACCCGTTTCTTCAGGTCCTTGAGCGCGGTGTCGGTCAGTCGCCGCTCGGCCTTGCGCTTGAGCAGCCCGATCATGGGAATCATCAGATCCACGGACAGCTCATAAGTGACATCGGTTCCAGAACCTTTGGGTCGCAACGTATATGCGCCATCGAGTGCCCGCAATAACGAGCTTGAAACCAGCGACCAGCGCACCGATTTGCGGTCAGTCGGCCACTCGTAGGACAGCACCATCGTGTCTTTGAGCACGGCGGCGTCCAGCACCAGCCGGGCGGTCAGCGGGTAGCCGGCATCGTCGGATTCGATGACCTCGGTCTCCTTGTATTCGGAGACCCACTGCGGGTACGACCCGATATCGGCGATGACGTCCATCACAGTGCGGGGATCCGCGTCGATGTAGATCGTCTGCGCCGTCTTGTCCGCCACTATTGCCAATTCCCATCGCTTGCGCTGCGCGACCCGAAAAGGGGGTCCGCTCCCTCGGCCACAAAGGTACCCTCCCGCCCGAGGGTCTGACCTGATATCAGGTGCCGGGCGCGACGCCCACCGGGCGGGACGCCTCCAGCGTGGATTTCACCTCGAACGCCATCCGTTTCCCGGCGACCCGACGCTGATGCGTCAGTTTGGCGAGGTTCATCTTCGCCAGCTGCCAGGCCGCGACCCCGGACGGCTCGGTATGCAGAAAGTAGTGCAGCAGCACGCCGTCGAGCACCGGCTCCAGCCAGATCTCCATGGTGCCGGTCAGCGGGCCCGTCACGGTCCAGCGCACGCCCTTGTCGGCGCGGTCCTCGACGACCTCGAGCCGCAGATCCGGCCACCATCGCAGCCAGTTCGCGCGGTCCGCGACCGTGCGCCCGACTGCCGCCGGATCGGCCGCGACAAACGTTTCGTCGGCGACCTGGATGCTGTTCATGCCAACAGCTTCACATACCGGGTCCGCGGGTCGGTCGACCGCCCGCCGGTGACTAGGCTGGTCACATGCGTGAGTACAGCGTTCCGGCGTCGTTCGCCATCGGTGAGCACGACAATGTCGTCAGCTCGGTGTATGACCACGAGCGCACCGATCCGGGTTACGTCATCGTCCAGCGGCTGGTGGACGGCGGCTGGACCGACGTGACGTGTGCCGAGGTCGCCGCCCAGATCCGCTCGGCGGCGCTGGGATTGATCGCCGAAGGTGTGCAGGCCGGTGACCGGGTGGCGATCCTGTCGGCGACCCGCTACGAGTGGGTGATCCTCGACTACGCAATTCTCTCGGTCGGCGGTGTGACCGTGCCCATCTACGAGACCTCCTCGTCCGACCAGGTCCGGTGGGTGCTGGAAGATTCCGGGGCCGTGCTGGTGTTCACCGAGACCGACGCGCACGCGCAGATGGTCAAAGAGCTCCACGACGCGCTGCCGGACCTGCGCAGGGCACTGCGGATCGAGTCCTCGGGCCCCACCGCGCTCGACGAGCTGGCCGAGGCCGCCGCCGGAGTAGACGTTGCCGAGCTGGAACGCCGGCTGGCCGCGCTGCGGTCGACCGACCCCGCGACCCTGATCTACACCTCGGGCACCACCGGTCGGCCCAAGGGTGTGCAGCTCACCCACGCCAATCTGCTATCCGAAACCCGCGGTACCACAGCTTGTTTCCCGACATTGCTGCGCCAGCACGAGCGGCTGCTGGTCTTCTTGCCGTTGGCGCATGTGCTGGCCCGCGCGCTGTCGATGACCGCGTTCGCCAACAAGGTGACCCTCGGCTACACCAGCGACATCAAGAACCTGGTGCCGATGCTGCAGGCCTTCAAACCCACCATCGTGGTTTCGGTGCCCCGAGTATTCGAAAAGGTCTACAACACAGCCGAATTGAACGCTCGCAATAGCGGCAGGGGCCCGATCTTCGAGCTGGCTGTCAAGACCGCGATCGCCTACAGCGAGGCGTTGGAAAGCGGCGGGCCCAACCTGCTGCTGAAGCTCGGCCACGCCGTGTTCGACCGGCTGGTGTACGGCAAGCTGCGGGCCGCCCTCGGCGGTGACTGCCACGCCGCGATTTCGGGCGGCGCGCCGCTGGGTAAGCGACTCGGCCACTTTTACCGGGGCGCCGGGCTGTCGATCTACGAGGGCTATGGGTTGACCGAGACCAGCGCGGCGATCACCGTGAACCGGATCGGTGAACTCCGGGTCGGCACCGTCGGAAAGTTGGTGCCGGGCAACAGCATGGCGGTCGCCGAGGACGGCGAGCTGCTGGTCAAGGGTGGCGTCGTATTCGGCGGTTATTGGCGCAACGACAAGGCGACGGGCGAAGCGATCGTCGACGGGTGGTTTCACACCGGCGATCTGGGCAGCGTGGACGCCGACGGTTTCGTGTCGATCACCGGCCGCAAGAAGGAAATCATCGTCACCGCGGGCGGCAAGAACGTCGCCCCCGCCGTGCTCGAGGACGCCCTGCGCGCCCATCCCCTGATCAGCCAGGCGATGGCCGTCGGCGACAACCAGCCCTTCATCGGCGCGCTGATCGCCATCGACCCCGAGGCATTCGAGGGGTGGAAGAGCCAGCACGGCAAGCCCGCGGACGCCTCGGTGGGCGACCTGCGGGAGGATCCGGATCTGGTGGCCGAAGTCGAGTTGGCCGTCAAAGACGCCAATCGGCATGTCTCCCATGCCGAATCGATCCGCAAGTTCCGGATCTTGCCGTGCGATTTCACCGTTCAGACCGGCGAATTGACCCCGACCTTGAAGGTCAAGCGCAATATAGTGGCCCAGAAGTTTGCTGACGAGATCGGAGCGATCTATGCGAAGTAGGTTTGTCGTGGCTGGTGCCGTCGGCGTGTTGGCGGCGTCGGTGTTCGGGTGCGCAGCCGCATCCGCCGACTCTTACGCCGGTGAGACCTACGGCCACGCTGCCAGCGCGTTGAGCGGCGCGGGCATGACCGTCGTCGTCGGCGGCCGGGTCGGCTCCGACCTCCCCACCGACAAATGCGTTGTCACCCGGTCGCAGAAGGCGCCGTGGGTCAAGGGCGACAGCTTCCAGCCCGTGAACAACACCATGCTGCTGTTCCTGAACTGCAACCAGGCGGTCGCGTCGGCCGGTAAGCCCGGCAACTCCGCGGCCAGCCCGCAAGGCCAGCAGGCGCTCAAAGATCAACGTGCCTACGAGTGGAAGAGCACGACCGAAGAGGGCGCGCAGTGGTGCGCGGAGAACATGCAGGCGCATCCGGACTGGAATTCCTCAGCGTGGGCAGGCTGCCCCGGCACCTAGCCGCGCTCCGGTGAGCCGCTTCAGCAACCAGGCCAACGGGACCGTGGCGCCGAGGGTCAGCAGGTACAGACCGGCCAGCGAGCCGGTGAACAACGGCCAGCCCAGCGCGCCGACCACGACCGCCATCACCAGCACGTGCACCAGGAAGATCTCGTAGGAGATCTCGCCGAGCCACACCATCGGCCTGCTGTTGAGCAGCCGGTCGAACGGCCCGCCCACGGCCAGGGTCGGGGCCGCCACCACCAGCATCGCGATCACGGCGTAGAGCAGTGTCCTCGTGACCGCACCCGCCCATGGCGCGGACACCAGCAGGTAGAGCGCCACGGCGGCGGCCATGACCAATACCGCCGGACAACGCACCCCCATCACCTGCAGGACCGCCAACGCCATCCCGCCGGCGAACGCCGCCAGCTGTGCCGGCAGCCACATCCCGGCCGAGTTGGGCAGCCAATCGCCTGCGTTCAGCGCGATCAGCCACAGCGGGCTGATCGCGGCCAGCCCCGCCAAGCCGGCCAGCAATCGCGCCGGCCGCCACCGCCCGCCGCACAGCATCACCAGCAGCAGATGGGCCAGCAGTGGCAGCGCGGCATAGAACGCCGCCTCGACGGCCAGACTCCAGGTCTGCGACAGCCCCCGGTGCAGGTAGGTCAGCAGGTAGTTGTCGGTGTAGATCTGGGTCAGCGTGAGGTGGCGGATCAGGCCCGACCAGCTCTGGCCGGGGTTGGGGCCGGTCGAATAGAAGGAGTAGACGCCGTAGGCGAGCAGCACCGTGATCACGTAGGCGGGCATCACCCGGCGCAGCCGCCGCTGCGCGAAGGCTCGCGTCGACGGCGCGGCCGCGCCGTCGGCGGCGGCGACCACCCAGGGACGGAACAGCAGAAAGCCCGACAGCGCGAAGAAGATCGAAACCCCGATCTCCAGCCGCGCCGCCACCAACCCGAGGTAACCGTGGCTGAGCTTGCCGGTCGCGAACGCCGCGTGGGTGCCGACCACCATGAGTGCGGCCATGGCACGCAGGCCGGTCAGCGACGCCAGCCGTTCGCGCACCGACTGCGACTGGCCGCTGCGTTGGACGAGATCGGGGCCGGCCAGCACGTGGCGAGGGTAGCCAACCAACCCGTGAAATCACTGAGCCGCAGCTCAGGCCAGCAGCTCCGCGAGCCGCGCGGTGTGCGTCGCCCAGCTCCAGTCCGCCTCGACCCACCGCCGGCCGGCCTCCCCCATCCGTGCGCCGAGGTCCGGATCGGCGAGGATGCCCGACACCGCGTCGGTGATCTCCTCGACCGAACGCCCGTCGACCACGCGGCCGGTTTCGCCGTTCTTCACCGTCTCGGGGGCACCGCCGGAGTCGCCGGCGACCACCGGCACACCGGCGGCCGAAGCCTCCAGGAACACGATGCCGAGTCCTTCCACGTCCAAACCCGAACCCCTTGTGCGGCAAGGCATTGCGAACACATCCGCCATTGCGTAGTGAGCCGGCAACTCGGCGCTGGGCACTCCACCGGTGAACACGACATCGTCGGTGACTCCGACCTGGCCGGCCAGCTTGTGCAGATCGTCGGCGTACGGCCCGTTGCCGACGATCACCAGCGCGGCATCGGGCACCCGGCGTCGGATGCCGGGTAGCGCCTTGATGAGCATGTCCTGGCCCTTGCGGGGAACGAGCCGCGATACGCACACCACGGTCGGCCGGTCGCCAAGGCCGTAACGGCGGCGCAGGTCGGCTCGGGCGCCCGGGTCGGGATGGAATCGGTCGGCGTCGACGCCGGGCGGCAGGTGCTCGAGCACCGCGCCGGGGCCGAACGCGGAGGCGAACCGTCCGCGGGTGTAGTGACTGACGAACGTCACGACGTCGGTCGTGTCGCCGATCCGGCGCAGCGCCGAGCGGGCGATCGGCAGCATCGACCACCCCACTTCGTGGCCATGGGTGCTGGCCAGCACGCGGCGGGCCCCGGCGCCGCGGGCGCGGCCGGCCAGCAGCGCCAGCGGCGCGGCGGCGCCGAACCACACCGTTTCGATGCCGTGCTCGCCGATCAGCTCGCGCATCCGGCGGTCCACGCCGGGCTCGGGCAGCATCAACGTGCCGGGGTGCCGCACGATGCGGTATCCGGCCGCCTGGTCGTAGTCGTGCGCGCCCTTCCACTTCGGGGCGTAGACGGTGAGCTGATGTTCGCCGCTGTGTGCGAGGCGCCCGACGAACTGCTCCAGGTAGGACTGGATGCCGCCCCGGCGGGGCGGAAAGTCATTGGTGACGAGCAGGACTCGCGTCATCGCCGTACACGCTAGCCGGTCAGCCACTGCGCCCAGCGCGCACGTAGCCCGGCGGTGTCGGTGTTCAGCGCACGATGCACGGCCGTCTCGAAGTCGCCGTGGCCGGCTCCGCAGGCCTCGACGTAGAGCCGGCGCAACGCGTCGACGCCGTACGTGTCGGCGACGAACCGGGCGAACCACCAGGCCCGGTCGTAGCCGCGCACGCGCTGCGGTCCGGCGGCGTCCAGGTCGGCGTCGGTGGGCAGGGCCGTGTCGGCGGCGGCCCCCGGCCCCAGCGGCGTAGCCGGGCGGGCCACGAAGTCGGCCACTCCCTCGACCAGCCAGCGGGGTGCGTCGAGGGCGGTGTCGGCGCGGGCGGCGAGGTGGAACAGCTCGTGGGTCAAGACGATGCGCAGGGCCTGATCGCCCATGGCGGCGGCACCGGGGGCGAACACCATCCGCTGTCCGGTGGCGCGTCGGCGGGCGAGGTCGACGTGGTCGGCCACCGAAACCGCCGCGATGTCTTGCCACTGCCGGTTCGGGTCGAGGCCGGCCTGGGCGAGGAACTCCTGCTGGGAGCCGGTGGCGATGATGACGATCTCGCGGTCCCAGTCGGTGCCCCAGAACTTGTCGACCGCGGCCACGGCATCGCCGACATCCCTGGCGATCCGGGTGAGCAGGCCATCGGTGGTCTCGCCCCCGAGGCTGATCAGTCGCACGGTGCGGCCGTCGACGACAAGCGGGGCCGGCGCGGGAACGACGGAGCGGGGCGATGGTGCAGGCGCGGACGGAGCGGCGATCACCGCCGAGCCACCGAGAAGTTCGGCGATCAGGACGACCGTGAGGACAGCGGCCAGTGCGCGCCGTCGCGGTGGGTCAGTAGCGACGGACGTTGTAGATCGGGGCGTTGTTGACCGGAGAGATCATCACCGGCCGGCCGAACGTCGAAGCGTGGACCATCATCCCGTCGCCGATGTAGATCGCGGAGTGCGAGGCGTCGGAGTAGTAGTTCACCACGTCCCCGGGCTGCATCTGGTCCAGCGAGACGGGCTGGCCGCCGTGGGCCAGGGCCTGGCTCGAGTGCGGCAGGAAGATGCCGGCCTGCTGGAAGGCCCACATCACCAGGCCGGAGCAGTCGAACTGGTTCGGACCCGAACCGCCCCACACGTAGGGGTCGCCGATCCGGGTGAGAGCGGCCTGCACGGCAACGGCACCCTGCTCGCCACCGGGACCGGGCGTCGGAACGGCGGCCATTGGGGTCACCTGGGCGGCATCCGGCGCCGGGGGAAGCGCGTCGGGCGGCGGCACGTCGTTCAGCGGCGGCAGGCCTTCAGGCGCCGGCGCGGCGAGGATCTCGGCCGGCGGAGGCGGTCCGGGAGCAGCCAGCGCGGTGCGCTGATCCGGGGTGAGCGTTTGGTAACGCGACTTCACGACCGCGATCTGCACCTGCAGCTGCGACTGTTTGCGCTGCAGGTCGGCGCGGACCGCGGCGGCCTGCTCGGCGGCTGTCTTGGCGTCGGCCGCGGACTTGGACGACTCGGCCTCCGCCCGATGCAACTCGTCGTTCAGCCGGCGGTAGCTCTGCATCTGGGCGGCCATCTCGGTGGCCATCACCCGCTGCACGGCCATCTTGTCGATCAGGCCTTGCGGCGACTCGGCGGTGAGGATGGCATTCAGGCCGTCGGTCCGGCCACCCATGTAGACCGCGGCAGCAAATTTATCGACCGCACCCTGGTACGTAGCCAGCTGGGCCTTTGCGCTGTCAGCTGCGGCGAGGTCGTCGGTGTGCTTCTTCTCGGCAACGTTCTCGGCGCGGAGCTTCTGGTCAAGATCAAGCTGAGCGGAATGCATCGACTCGGTGAGTTGTTCTGCCTGTCGTGACAGTTCATTCAGCTTGGCTACGCCGTCCTCAGCAGGGTCGGCGTGGGAGGCACCGGAGATAACGGCGGACAGAAGGACCAGACTCGCAATCCCACCAACCAGAGGGCGTTTAAGAACGCGTTTAGTCAGGTATCTGCGGTCAAAGCTCAAGATTGCGTTCCTTTAAGTGCCGTCGACGTTATTGCATCGAGTGCCTTAGGTCTCGTTTAGGTTACGAAATGGCATCGACGTTGTCCAAACGTGGGCCGGAAACTCAGCAGAATCTCAGGGACGTAAGCCACACCAGTCACAACCTGCCAACCAACCTAGCAGGACATTAGCTCGCCAGCCCCCGTCCGCCGTCGCGGTGGATCGGCACCAGCCGCAATTTCGGCGCCAAGCCCGCCTCGGCGAGCACCTCCAGCGCCGCCCGCTCGTCTTCCAGCAAAGTCTCGGGGACACCGAGTAGAACGCTCACCACACAGTCGCGGCACCCCGTGCCGCGGACTGCACAGTCGTCGCAGTCGATGACGACCGGTTCGGCTGGCTCCATTCCCATCACGGGACTCCTCTCATCGAGTTGGCCGCACGCTATCGCCGGCCACCGACAAGTCCGGGCCGTGCGGAGTGTCAACGCCGCGGTGTCGGTGGGGCTGCTTACCGTCAATCGCTGTGGCGGGCTCCCGGATCGATGCGCAGCTGAGCTTCGCCGACGTCGACCCGGCGGCGGATCTGTCGCTGCGCGAGACCACGTTCGTGGTCGTCGACCTGGAGACCACCGGCGGGCGGGCCACCGCATCGGCGGACGGCTCCCGCGATGCGATCACCGAAATCGGTGCGGTCAAGGTCCGCGGCGGCGAGGTGCTCGGCGAGTTCGCCACCCTGGTGGACCCGCAGCGGTCCATCCCGCCGCAGATCATCCGGCTCACCGGGATCACCACCGCGATGGTCCACGACGCCCCCACCATCGCCGCCGTGCTGCCGATGTTCCTCGAATTCGCCCGGGGCGCAGTGCTGGTCGCCCACAACGCAGGATTCGACATCGGCTTCCTGAAGTCCGCCGCCGAACAATGCGGCATCCCCTGGCCCCGACCGCCGGTGTTGTGCACGGTGAAGCTGGCCCGCCGCGTGCTGACCCGGGAGGAGGCGCCCAGCGTGCGGCTGTCCACGCTGGCCGCACTCGTCGGCTCCGCCACCACACCGACCCACCGCGCCCTCGACGACGCCCGCGCCACCGTCGACGTCTTGCACGCGTTGATCGAGCGCGTCGGCAATCAGGGTGTGCACACCTACACCGACCTGCGCGGGTTTCTGCCCAACATCTCGAATGCCCAACGCAGTAAACGGGTTTTGGCCCGTAACCTGCCGCACCGGCCCGGGGTGTACCTGTTCCGCGGGCCGGCCGCCGAGGTGCTCTACATCGGAACCGCCACCGATCTGCGCCGCCGGGTGAGCCAATACTTCAACGGCGCCGATCCGCGCGGGCGGATGAAGGAGATGGTGGCGCTGGCGACAGCGGTCGACCACGTCGAATGCGCCCACGCGCTGGAAGCCGGGGTCCGCGAGCTGCGACTGCTGGCCGCGCACGCGCCGCCCTACAACCGCCGCTCCCGCTTCCCGCACCGCTGGTGGTGGGTGGTGCTGACCGACGAGGCCTTCCCGCGGCTCTCGGTGGTCCGCGAGCCGCGCCACGACCGCGCGGTCGGCCCGTTTCGGTCGCGGGCCGACGCGCTCGACACCGCCGAACTCATCGCCCGGTTCACCGGTGTGCGCACCTGCACCAGCCGCGTCGGCCGCACGGGCGAGCACGGACCTGCCTGTCCGGAACGCGAGGTATCCCCCTGTCCGGCACCGCGCGGCATCACCGCTGCGGAATACGCGGCCGCCCCACAGCGCGCGGCCGCACTGATCGAAGGCCTGGACAACGGCGCGCTCGGTGCGGCCGTCGATCAGGTCGGCGAGCTGGCGCAGAAGTCGCGCTACGAGAGCGCAGCGCGGCTGCGCGACCACATCGCCGCTGCCGTCGACGTGCTGTGGCGCGGCCAGCGCCTGCGTGCCCTCACCACCGTCGAAGAACTCGTTGCCGCCGCGCCGGACGGCGCCGGCGGCTGGCAGCTTGCGGTGATCCGGCACGGGCAACTCGCCGGAGCCGGCGTTGCCCCCCGTCGGGTCCCGCCCATGCCGGTGATCGAAGCACTGCAGGCCGGGGCGCAAGTCGTGCTTCCCCGGCCGGCACCCCTGGCCGGCGCGTTGGTTGAAGAGACCGCGCTGATCGCACGCTGGATCAACGCGCCGGGTGTGCGAATCGTCAGCGCCACAACGGGTTTGGCCTCACCACTGGCTTCCGCGGGCCCGTGGGCCCAGTGGGCGGCGACGGCTCGATCGGCCCGACTGGCGGCCGAACAACTCACCTCAGAGCTGCTGGCTGAACCGCACCCAACGCGCCAGGAGCTGCTCGGCCGCGCCGGAGTCGATCGCCTCGGCGGCACGGGCCAGCCCATCCTCCCAGCACGGCAGCCATTCGGCGTGGCTGGATAGTCCGCCGTGGGCGACCATCGCCCCCGCGGCGTTGAGGATCACCGCGTCCCGCACGGGTCCCTTCGCGCCGCCGAGCACGTTGCGCGCCTCCTCGGCGTTCTCGTCGGCCTCCCCGCCGACCAGCTCCTCGACACGAGCCCGTGGGAAGCCGAACCCCAGCGGGTCGAACGTCAGTTTGTCGATGGTGCCGGCCTGCACCCGCCAGATCGTGCTGGTGGTCGTGGTGGTCAGCTCGTCGAGACCGTCGTCGCCGTGCACCACGAGCACACTGCTGCGGCGGGCGGCGAACACCCCGGCCATCACCTCGGCCAGATCACCGAACGCACACCCGATCAGCCCGGCGCGCGGGCTTGCCGGATTGGTAAGCGGCCCAAGCAGATTGAAGACCGTCGGCACCCCGATCTCGCGGCGCGGCGGCCCGGCGAACTTGTAGGACGGATGGAACACCGGCGCGAAACAGAACCCGATGCCCACCTCCTTGACGCAGCGGGCCACCTCGCTCGGACCGAGGTCGATGCGCACCCCGAGCGCCTCGAGCATGTCGGCGCCACCGCTCTTGGACGACGCCGCACGGTTGCCGTGTTTGACCACCGGCACACCGGCGGCCGCAACCACGATCGCCGACATCGTCGAGAGGTTGACGGTGTTGGCGCGATCGCCCCCGGTGCCGACGATGTCGACCGTGTCGGTACCGATCTCGTCGGTGGGCACCATGCGCGCGTAGGACAGCATCGTGTCGGCCAACTCGCGCACCTCGGCGGCGGTCGGCCGCTTCATCTTCATCGACACGCCGAAGGCGGCGATCTGCGCAGGTGTCGCGACCCCGCTCATGATCTGGTCCATCGCCCAGCCCGCCTGCCCGGGCGTCAGTTCCAGGCTGGCCGTCAACCGGTCCAGGACCTGCGGCCATGATGTGTCCGACGGGCCGGCGCCGGGCGAGGAAAGCGGGTGAGTCACGCGCCGATGTTCCCATGCCGCCGGGCATCTCCACACGCCGGTTTCCCGACAGTTGTGACCAATTGGGGCCCTGGCTGTACCTCGACAACTACAAAGCGTCATACTTCTTCTTGTGACGAGCGCTGTTGGCACCTCGGGAACTGCGATCACATCGCGCGTACATTCGCTGAACCGGCCGAACATGGTCAGTGTTGGCACCATCGTATGGCTTTCCAGTGAGCTGATGTTCTTTGCTGGACTGTTCGCGATGTACTTCACTGCCCGTGCGCAGGCCGGCGGGGTATGGCCGCCGCCGCCTACCGAACTGAACCTGTATCAGGCGGTTCCGGTGACGCTGGTGCTGATCGCATCGTCGTTCACCTGCCAGATGGGTGTGTTCGCGGCCGAGCGTGGCGACGTCTACGGGCTGCGCCGCTGGTATGTGATCACGTTCCTGATGGGCCTGTTCTTCGTCCTGGGCCAGGGCTACGAGTACTTCCACCTGGTCACCCACGGAACGACGATTCCGGGCAGCGCGTACGGCAGCGTGTTCTACCTCGCCACCGGATTCCACGGTCTGCACGTGATCGGCGGTCTGGTCGCGTTCATCCTGCTTCTGCTGCGCACCACGATGAGCAAGTTCACGCCCGCCCAGGCGACCGCCGCCATCGTCGTGTCCTACTACTGGCACTTCGTCGACATCGTGTGGATCGCCCTGTTCGCGACGATCTACTTCATCCGATGAGAAGGGGTTCGATGCTGAAGAGATCGGGGCAGCCGAAGGCTCCGGCGATGAGTGACAAGTCGCGTCGCCGGCTTCGTCGCCGCCTGACCGGCGCGGTACTGCTCTTGGTCGGCCTCGGTGTCGCCGGCGGCCTGGCCGCCACGCTGACGCCCACACCGCAGGTGGCGGTGGCCGACGAATCGCAGTCCGCGCTGCTGCGCACCGGCAAGCAGCTGTTCGACACCTCGTGTGTCACCTGCCACGGAGCCAACCTGCAGGGCGTCGAGGGTCGCGGGCCCAGCCTGATCGGTGTCGGCGAGGCCGCGGTGTACTTCCAGGTCTCCACCGGCCGCATGCCGGCGATGCGCGGCGAGGCCCAGGCTCCGCGCAAGGACCCGATCTTCGACGAAGCCCAGATCGACGCCCTCGGTGCCTACGTGCAGGCCAATGGCGGCGGACCGCTGGTTCCCCGCGATTCCAACGGCCAGATCGCCGACCACTCGCTGGTCGGCAACGACGTCGCCCGTGGCGGCGACCTGTTCCGGCTGAACTGCGCCTCCTGCCACAACTTCACCGGCAAGGGCGGCGCGCTGTCGTCGGGCAAGTACGCGCCCGAGCTCGAGCCGGCCACCCCGGCCCAGATCTACACCGCGATGCTGACCGGTCCGCAGAACATGCCCAAGTTCGGTGACCGCCAGCTTTCTCCCGAGGAGAAGCGGGACATCGTCGCCTACGTGCGCATGGCCACTCGCGCGCCGGATCCCGGCGGCTACGGCCTCGGCGGCTTCGGACCGTCCTCGGAGGGCATGGCGGCCTGGATCATCGGCATGGTCGCTGTCATCGCGGCGGCTCTGTGGATCGGAGCGAGATCATCATGAGTGACGACGTGAACAAGGGAACCGACGTCCCCGAGCACGCCGGCGTACCGGGCCAACCCACCGACGCCGAGCTGGCCACGATGTCGCGGGACGAATTGGTCAATCTCGGCGGCCGGATCGACGGCGTCGAGACCATCCTCAAGGAGCCCCGCTGGCCGGTTGAGGGAACCAAGGCCGAGAAGCGTGCCGCGCGGGTGGTGTCGCTCTGGCTGCTGATCGGCGGCCTGTTCGGGCTGGCACTGCTGCTGGTGTTCCTGTTCTGGCCGTGGCAGTGGGACGGCTCCAACGAGCGTTCCCTGTCCGAGTTGGCGACCCCGCTCTACGGACTGACCTTCGGCATGTCGATCCTGGCGATCGGCATCGGCGCGGTGCTCTACCAGAAGAAGTTCATCCCCGAGGAGATCTCGGTCCAGGAGCGCCACGACGGCGCCTCCCCGGAGATCGCCCGCAAGACCGTCGTCGCCAACCTCACTGACGCACTCGAGGGCTCGACGATCAAGCGGCGCAAGTTGGTCGGGCTGTCGTTCGGCATCGGGCTCGGCGCGTTCGGCGCGGGCACGCTGGTGGCGTTCATCGGCGGTCTGATAAAGAACCCGTGGAAGCCCGTGGTACCCACCGCCGAAGGTAAGAAGGCGGTGCTGTGGACCTCGGGGTGGACCCCGCGATTCGCCGGCGAGACGATCTTCCTGGCGCGGGCCACCGGCCTGCCGGGCGAGTCGCCCTTCGTCAAGATGCGGCCCGAGGACATCGACGCCGGCGGCATGGAGACGGTGTTCCCGTGGCGTGAGAGCGACGGTGACGGCACCACCGTCGAAAGCCATGAGCGGTTGTCGGAAATCGCGATGGGCGTCCGGAATCCGGTGATGCTGATCCGCATCAAGCCGGCCGACATATCCAAGGTGGTCAAGCGCCAAGGCCAGGAGAGCTTCAACTTCGGTGAACTCTTCGCCTACACCAAGGTCTGCTCGCACCTGGGCTGCCCGGCCTCGCTGTACGAGCAGCAGACCTACCGCATCCTGTGCCCGTGCCACCAATCGCAGTTCGACGCACTGCATTTCGCACGGCCGATCTTCGGTCCGGCTGCGCGCGCGTTGGCGCAGTTGCCGATCACCATTGACAAGGACGGGTATCTGGTCGCCAACGGCGACTTCGCCGAGCCCGTCGGACCCGCATTCTGGGAGCGCACATCATGAGTCCGAAACTCAACGATGCCCTGGCCAAGCAGGGCGACGCCATCGACTCTCGCTACCACCCGTCGGCCGCGGTTCGGCGCCAGCTGAACAAGGTCTTCCCCACGCACTGGTCGTTCCTGCTGGGTGAGATCGCGATGTACAGCTTCATCGTGCTGCTACTCACCGGCGTGTACCTCTCGCTGTTCTTCGACCCGTCAATGGCCGAGGTGACGTATCAGGGTGTCTACCAACCGCTTCGGGGCCTGGAGATGTCGAAGGCGTTCGCTTCGACCCTCGACATCAGCTTCGAGATCCGCGGCGGGCTGTTCGTAAGGCAGATCCACCACTGGGCCGCGCTGCTGTTCTCCGCGTCGATCATGGTGCACCTGGCCCGCATCTTCTTCACCGGTGCGTTCCGCCGCCCCCGCGAGGCCAACTGGGTGATCGGCTCGCTGCTGTTGATCCTGTCCATGTTCGAGGGCTACTTCGGCTACTCACTGCCCGACGACCTGCTGTCCGGCATCGGCCTTCGCGCGGCACTGTCGTCGATCACGATGAGCGTGCCGATCGTCGGAACCTGGTTGCACTGGGCGCTGTTCGGCGGTGACTTCCCCTGCGGTGGGTTGGGCTACCAGTGCAGCGCGGTGGGCACCCTGCTCCCCCGGATGTACGCACTGCACATCCTACTGATCCCCGGAATCATCTTGGCGCTCATCGGTGTTCACCTGGCGCTGGTCTGGTTCCAGAAGCACACCCAGTTCCCCGGCCCCGGCCGCACCGAGAAGAACGTCGTCGGCGTGCGCGTCATGCCGGTGTTCGCGGTGAAGTCCGGCGCGTTCTTCGCGGTGACTGTCGGCATCCTCGGCCTGATGGGTGGCCTGCTGCAGATCAACCCGATCTGGCAGCTCGGCCCCTACAAGCCGTCGCAGGTGTCGGCCGGCAGCCAGCCCGACTTCTACATGATGTGGACGGAAGGCCTCGCCCGTATCTTCCCGCCGTGGGAGCTCTACCTCGGGCACCACACGATCCCGGCGGCGTTCTGGGTCGCACTGGTCATGGGCCTGGTGTTCGGGCTGCTGATCGCGTACCCGTTCCTGGAGAAGAAGTTCACCGGGGACACCGCACACCACAACCTGTTGCAGCGTCCGCGTGACGCTCCGACGCGAACCGCGATCGGTGCGATGGCGATCTCGCTGTACATGGTGTGGACGCTGGCCGCGATGAACGACGTCATCGCGCTGAAGTTCCACATCTCCCTGAACGCGACGACGTGGATCGGCCGCATCGGCTCGCTGGTGTTGCCGCCGCTGATCTTCTTCATCGCTTACCGGTGGGCGGTCGGCCTGCAGCGCAGCGACCGTGAGGTGCTGGAGCACGGCATCGAGACGGGCATCATCAAGCGGCTGCCGCACGGTGCCTACATCGAGCTGCACCAGCCGCTGGGCCCGGTCGACGAGCATGGCCACCCGATTCCACTGGCGTACCAGGGAGCGGCTCTGCCCAAGCGAATGAACAAGCTCGGCTCCGGCGGCCGAACCGGCCACGGCAGCTTCCTCACCGCCGACCCGGCGTCCGAGGATGCCGCGCTCAACGAGGCAGCACACGCCTCCGAGCTCCGGACGCTCACCGCCCTGAAGGAATGGCAGGACGGCGAGCACAACGGCAACGGCAACGGAAGTGGCAACGGCCACCACCACTAGCACCAACCAAGAGAACCCCGGGTCCACAGGGCCCGGGGTTCTCTTGTTGAGCCTGTTGGGTGCACACGGTGCAGCCAGCGCACGCCCAATTACGCCGGAACTGCGTCTTCTACTGCGCCGTGCAGCTGACGTAGGTAGGTCACCGGGATCGCCGGCATCGCGATCGTGATGACCGCCGCCAGGCCTAGGGCCACCCACGCCGCGGTGTCGTTGTTCACTGCCATCAGGTAGGTCGCGGTCGAAACCCCGACCAGCGCCAGACCGATCGCACCGGCCAGCATCACCGTGCAGCGCAGCCACAGCCGGTCCAGTTCGGTGGCCGGTATCAACGGATCAGCCCGCCGCGACGCCGACGACTGGGCGAAATCGGGCTGATACCGCTCGTACGGATCAACCGTCGAGCCGAAGACTTTCATCTTCTCCGTGGGCGCCTCGGTGCCACGCACAGGGGCGCCTGGAGCGCTCGTGGGGCGCGGTGGGGGCACCTTGGCCGGCTCGGCCGTCAGCCGCGAATCGGACTGCGCCGCGCGGCGTGCCCGGATCAGCAGCGGGATCGCGCCGAGAATGATCACCGCCGACACGATGATGATGCTGTACAACAACCACGGCGTGTGTGAGCCGCCCGTGCTTGCGGCATGGCCGCGGCTCATGTCCACCAGCGCGACGATCGCGATCACCGTGACGGCCAGCAGCACCAGCCAGATCGCGCCGCACACGCCGACCAGCAGCCGGTCGGTGGTCTCCGGTGACCGGCGGTCTTCGGTATCTGTAGTCATCAGCAGCTCGTTTGCGCAGCGTTGTTCTGGTTCGACGACAAAACCTGGCCGTCGCTGGTCGTGATCGAGCAGTTCAGCCGGCTCACCAGAAACAGGCTGGAAGCCTGCACCGAGCCGACATCAGACTGGGAGATCGGCGTCACCGTCAGCGACCACGGGATGTAGACGTTGCGCTGAGTGCGCTGGCGGCCTGAAGCGTCGACATAGGTCACGGAGATGATGTCGCCGGGCGCCTTGGTGCCGGTCACGGTGTAGGTGACCTGGCGCGGGCCGGCCGGAGTCGTCGAGGTGGGGGCCGGTGGCGGCGGGGCGGTGGTCGTGGTCACGGGTGGTGGTGCCTCCGTCGTCGCTGGCGGGGGTGGGGGTGGCGGGGGTGCCGGCGGTTCGGTCGTCACCGTAACCGTCTCCGGAGGCGGCGGGGGCGGCGGCTCGGTCGTGGCAGGAGGTGGCGGCGGGGGCGGCGGCGCAGTCGTGGTGATCTCGTCCTGAACCGGCGGCGGTTTGACCGTCGTAGTCGTCGCCGGCGTAGCCAGATTGTTGGTGTCGGTACTCGTCACCAACAACGACACCGACACCACCAGGGCGACGGCGGCAACGATTGCGGTGACGCCGACGACCCACGGCCACCTCGGTGGCTGCGGTTCCTCGATGTACTCGGTACCCGCGTCATAACTGTCGTAGTCGTACAACGCGGGATCGGGCGCGACGAAGGGACCGGCGGTGTACTGCTCGGATTCGGGCGCAGAGTAGGCCTCAAAGCCTGTACCGGTGGGTGTCTCACCCACCTCGCCCGACTCCTCATCCGGCGGATTCGGCCCGCTCATGCTCGCTGTCCTCTTTCGACTACATCACCGCGGCACGCGGGCCAAGGATTGGCACGCAGCGTGCCGACGGCTCCCGTTGCCCTGGCAAGACCCTACCCAACCGGGCACACCGGATAGGACGCAGCACGCCTGAGCAGCCAAGTGATGTCTCGATTGTGACCTTCGAAACAGGTCTCAGTGCTTCTCGGGCCCGATGTAGTACTCGAACACCAGACCGCAGACCGCGGCGATCACGAAGACCACACCGGCCGCGATCAGCCAGGGCAGCCACAGCGCGGCGCCGACGGCGGCGGTCGAGAAGGACAGCGCGATCAGGATCGGCCACCAGCTGTGCGGTGCGTAGAAGCCCAATTCCCCTGCGCCGTCGCTGATTTCAGCGTCCTCGTAGTCCTCGGGACGGGTGTCGAGGCGACGGGCGACGAACCGGAAGAAGGTGCCGGTGATCAATGACAGGCCGGCAGTGAGCACCAGCGCGGTGGTGCCTGCCCATTCGATGCCGCCGTACTGGAAGATCGCGGTCAGCGCGCCGTAGACGATTGCGGCGAGGACGAAGAAGGCGGTCAGGATTTCGAAGAGCCTGGCTTCAATGTGCATCTGCTAATCCCCTACTTGCTCGCCTGCGGGATCACTTGCTCGCCCCGACGGGTGTCGAATGGGTGCGTGGTGGTGGCCAACGGCGGCTGGTTGATCGACTTCAGCGCCTCGGCGTTGGTCTTGCCCGCGATGCGTTGCTGCAGGTAGGCCTTGAAGTCTCCTGCTGACACCACCCGCACCTCGAAGTTCATCATCGAGTGGTACGTGCCGCACATTTCAGCGCAGCGCCCCACGAACGCGCCCGTCTCGGTGATCTCGGCGACCTGGAACTTGTTCTCGGTGTGGTTGGCTTCCGGATTCGGGAAGACGTCGCGCTTGAACAGGAACTCCGGCACCCAGAACGAGTGGATGACGTCTGCCGAGGCGACCTGGAACTCGATCCGCTTGCCGGCCGGCACCACGAGCACCGGGATCTCGTTGCTGGTGCCCTCGGTCTCGACCTTGTCGAAGTTCAGGTAGGTGCGGTCCTGCGGGTTGAGGCCGCGCACTGCGCCGACCTTCTCCTCGCCGTGCTCGTCCTTGCCTTCGGGCTTGGAGACCATCGCGGCCTTGCGGGCCGGATCAGCGCCGTCGTAGTTGAGCGTGCCGTCGGAGAAGTCGACCTTCTGGTAGCCGAACTTCCAGTTCCACTGGAAGGCCGTGACATCGATGACGACCTCGGGGTTGGGGTCGCGGTGCATCATCTTCTCCTGCACCACAACGGTGAAGTAGAAGAGCACGGAGATGATCAGGAACGGGATGACCGTGAGCACGAGCTCGAGCGGCATGTTGTAGCCGAACTGGCGCGGCAGCGGCGCGTCGGCGGGCGTGCCCTTCTTCTTGCGGTGGAACGCCATCGCCCAGAAGGTCAGGCCCCAAACGATGATGCCGACGGCGAACGCGGCGATGACCGACCAGACCCACAGGTCGCGGTTGGTGTGCGCTTCCGGAGTGATGCCCTTGGGCCAGCCCAGACCGAACACTTCCTGCCAGCTGCACCCGCTGAGGGTCAGCGCCAGCGCACCAAAGGTGACGGCTAGCGCCAGCACCCGGAACCGGGAACCGCGGGTCTTCACGTTGGCGCCTCCTGTATCGGGGACTATGGGGCCCACACACCGCATATTCGTCGTCGCGGGAACTTTCCGCGCATCGAATACTACGCAGCGTAGACCACGCCCGAACACCCAGCCCGGCACATCCGGCAGTTGCGGCATACTAGGCCCGATGTGCGGACTGCTTGCCCTGGTTACAGACCCCACAAGCACCGTCACACCCGGCGTCGTCGAGGCGGTGGCTGGCGCGTCGCATCTGATGCGCCACCGGGGTCCCGACGAGCCGGGCACGTGGTCGGACGAACGGGTGGTGCTCGGATTCAACCGGTTGTCGATCATCGACATCGCCCATTCCCATCAGCCGCTGCGGTGGGGCCCCCGGGAAGAACCCGACCGCTACGTGCTGGTGTTCAACGGCGAGATCTACAACTACCTCGAACTGCGGCAGGCGCTGAGCGCCGAGTTCGGCGCCAGCTTCGCCACCGACGGCGACGGCGAGGCGATTGTGGCCGCCTATCACCATTGGGGTACCGAGGCGCTGACCCGGCTTCGCGGCATGTTCGCGTTCGCGCTGTGGGACACCAAGAACTCCGAACTGTTCTGCGCCCGGGATCCCTTCGGCATCAAGCCCCTGTTCATGGCGACCGGGTCGGCGGGCACCGCCGTCGCCAGTGAGAAGAAGTGTCTGCTCGGGCTGGCCGCCGAGATCGGATTCGACGACGGGCTCGACGCCCGGGCCATCCAGCACTACACGGTGCTCCAGTACGTCCCCGAGCCCGAGACGCTGCACCGCGGCGTGCGCCGGCTGGAGTCGGGCAGCTACGCGATCATCCGCCCCGGCGAGGAGCCACGGGTAAAGCGCTATTTCACGCCCCGCTTCGCCGCCACACCGTTCACTGCGGGCGGCGAGCAAGCCCGGTACGACGAGATCACCGCGGTCCTCGAGGACTCGGTGGCCAAGCACATGCGCGCCGACGTCACAGTCGGGGCGTTCCTGTCCGGCGGCATCGATTCGACCGCGATCGCCGCGCTGGCCATCCGGCACAACCCGCGTCTGATCACCTTCACCACCGGGTTCGAGCGGGAAGGCTTCTCCGAGGTCGACGTCGCGGTCGCATCGGCCGAGGCGATCGGCGCGCGGCACGTGGCCAAGGTGGTCAGCCAGGCCGAGTTCGTGGCCGCGCTGCCCGAAATCGTCTGGTATCTCGACGAACCCGTCGCCGACCCCGCGCTGGTGCCGTTGTTCTTCATCGCCCGCGAGGCCCGCAAGCACGTCAAGGTGGTGCTGTCCGGCGAGGGCGCCGACGAACTGTTCGGCGGCTACACGATCTACCGGGAACCGTTGTCGCTCAAGCCGTTTGACTACCTTCCCCGGCCGGTCCGCAAGTCACTGGGCCGGGCGTCGAAGCCGCTCCCGGAGGGTATGCGCGGCAAGAGCCTGCTGCACCGGGGGTCGCTGACCCTCGAGGAGCGCTACTACGGCAACGCCCGCAGCTTCTCCGACGAACAGCTGCGCGCGGTGCTGCCCCGCTTTCGCGAGGACTGGACGCACACCGACGTCACTGGCCCGATCTACGCCGAATCGGCGGGCTGGGACCCGGTCGCCCGGATGCAGCACACCGACCTGTTCACCTGGCTGCGCGGCGACATCCTGGTCAAGGCCGACAAGATGACGATGGCCAACTCGCTGGAGCTGCGGGTGCCGTTCCTGGACCCCGAGGTGTTCGCGGTCGCGTCCCGCTTGCCGTACGACCAGAAGATCACCCGGACCACCACCAAGTACGCGCTGCGCCGCGCGCTCGAGCCGATCGTGCCCGCACACGTGCTCAATCGCGCCAAACTCGGCTTCCCCGTACCCATCAGGCACTGGCTGCGCTCAGGTGAACTGATGGACTGGGCCTACCGAATGATCGACACCTCGCAGGCCGGTCATCTCGTCGAAATTCCCGCGGTGCGAGCCATGCTCGACGCGCACCGCGCCGGCGAGGGTGATCACAGCCGCCGGCTGTGGACCGTGCTGATCTTCATGCTGTGGCACGCGATCTTCGTCGAGGAGAGCGTGGTGCCGGTGATCAGCGAGCCGCACTACCCCGTGCAGCTCTAGGCTCGGCGGGCAGGAGCGAAGCGACCCGGGGCTCTAGCTCAGCGCTGCCGCAATGTCGTCGGCGGCCTCCGGGCCGTAGGCGTCCTTGATCCGCGCGATCCCGGCGTCGCGGTCCCACGTCCACTCCTGCGGACCGGGGGCTTCCAGGACCAGCGTGGCGACCAGCGAGGCGAGCTGTGCGGCGCGCTCCAGGCTCAGGCCGGCACCGCGGCCGGTCAGGAATCCGGCGCGGAAGGCATCACCGATGCCGGTTGGGTCCTCCTTCTGCGTCTCGGGTAGCACGTCGACGTGGATGAAGGTGCCGTCACGACCGACGAGGTCGACGCCGTTTTCGCCCAGCGTGGTGACCCGCAGCTGAATCTGACTCATCACCTCGGCTTCGGACCAGCCTGATTTCTGCAGCAGCAGATCCCACTCGTAGTCGTTGGTGAACAGGTAGGTCGCACCGTCGATGAGCCTGCGGATCTCCTCGCCGTTGAGCCGGGCCAGCTGCTGGCTGGGATCGGCGGCAAACGCCAGACCGAGCTTGCGGCACTCCTCGGTGTGAAGGAACATCGCCTCCGGGTCGTTGGCGCCGATGATCACCAATTCCGGTGCGCCACTTCGCTCTACGAGGTCGGCGAGCTTGATCTCGCGGGCTTCCGACATCGCGCCCGGGTAGAACGACGCGATCTGGGCCATGTCCTCGTCGGTGGTGCAGACGAACCGGGCCGTGTAGGCGGTCTTCGAAACCAGCACGCCGGAGGTGTCCACCCCGTGCGCTTCCAGCCACTGCCGGTAGGGGTCGAAGTCCGACCCGACAGCGCCCACCAGCACCGGCTTGCCACCCAGCAGGCCCATCGCATAGGCCATGTTCCCGGCGACGCCGCCGCGGTGGACCACCAGGTCGTCGACCAGGAAGCTCAGCGAGACCTTCTGCAGGTGCTCGGCGAGCAGCTGTTCGGAGAACCGCCCCGGAAACCGCATCAGGTGGTCGGTGGCAATGGATCCGGTCACCGCGATCGCCACGTTGTGCCGCCCTTCATTCGCTAGTGGGACTAGCACCCTGGCCGTGCGCTAGCCTGCGTACAAGAGCCGACTATATGGCCCGACATCAGTCCCGCTGCGGCGGGTGCTTGAAGTCTTGGCCTCCCGCGACCTCAGGAGACTTATCGATGGCTGGCCCGATTCCGCCGCATCAGCAGGTCGGGGCCGAGGGCGAGCCGTACCCGGACGGGCCGTTCGGACCGCCCGGCGCGATCCCGCCGGTCCCCTACCCCGGTGTCTACCCCGGCGCCCTGCCGCCGCCGGTGGCCTACCCCCCGAAGCCGCGCAAGCGCCGCACGGCGCTGTGGCTGAGCCTGCTGGCACTGGTCCTCGTCGGCGCGGTCGTCGCGGCGGTCCTGACCATCCGGACCGGAGAGTCCGGCACGACGACGGCGGGTGGGTTCAGCCAGGAGGCGGCCAAGACCTCGATCACCAACTATCTGAACGCGTTGTCCAAGGGCGATACCGAAACCATCGCGCGGAACAACCTGTGCGGCATGTACGACGGGGTGAAGGACCGCAAGTCCGATCTGGCGCTGGCCAAGCTGGCCAGCGACGCCTTCCGCAGGCAGTTCGCCGGCGCCGAGGTGACGTCGATCGACTCGGTAGTGCCGTGGTCGTCCTACCAGGCCCAGGTGCTGTTCACCATGAAGGTGGCCTCGTCGGGCAGCCGTGGCAACCGTGGCGAGGAGCAGGGTGTGGCGCAGCTGCTGCGCCAGGGCAATCAGCTGCTGGTGTGCTCGTATCTACTGCGAACGGCCGCCCAGTACTGAGACTGGACGGCCGTTGACGCCGAGCTGAAAGTTCGGATCAGTTGAAGGAGTCGCCGCAGGCGCAGGAGCCGGTGGCGTTCGGGTTGTCGATCGTGAAGCCCTGCTTCTCGATGGTGTCGACGAAGTCGATGGTGGCGCCCTGGATGTAGGGCGCGCTCATCCGGTCGACGGTCAGGTTCACGCCGCCGAACTCGCTGACCAGGTCACCGTCGAGGGTGCGGTCGTCGAAGAACAGGTTGTAGCGCAGGCCGGCGCAGCCGCCGGGCTGCACGGCGATGCGCAGCGCGAGGTCGTCGCGGCCCTCCTGGTCCAGCAGAGCCTTGGCCTTGGCGGCTGCGGCCTCGGTCAGCACCGCGCCGTGGGTCTGGGTCTCGGTCGACTGATCGGAAACTGTCATTGCGTCTCCCTCAAAAGCAGATGTCTATGCAGGGCTTGGCCCACTTGATCAACGGTACCTTGTCCGGGCGCTATTCCCGAGTTGATGCCGCGGTCTCGCGGGCCAGGCCGGTGAGCTGAGCAGCGGCGTCGTCGATCGCGACCTGCACCGACCCGGCGTAGTCCGCGATGGCGTACGCCGCCGTGATTCCCGCCTCAGCCAGTTCTGCAGGTCCCAGGCTGACCTGACCGGCCAGTACCAGCACTGGGACGCCCCGCGCCTGCGCACCGCCGGCCAGCGCGCTGACCACCTTGCCGTGCAGCGACTGGTCGTCGAATCGCCCCTCTCCGGTGACGATCAGATCGGCCGCAGCGATGTCCGCGGCCAGCCCGGTGTGCTCTGCGATGACGGCCGCCCCGGATTCCCGGCGCGCGCCCAGGGCCAGCAGCGCTGCGCCCAATCCCCCGGAAGCACCGGCGCCGGGCAGCGGGCCGACGGTGTACCCGGCCAGCGCGTCGAGCTCGGCCGACCATGCCGTCAGCCGCTGCTCGAGGATCTCGACGACACCCGCGTCCGCGCCCTTCTGCGGGCCGAAGATCCGCGCCGCACCCATCGGGCCGAGCAGCGGATGCTCGACGTCGGTGGCAGCGATCAGATCGACGGCGGCCAGCTTGTCCTTCGCCCGGGCCAGTCCGCCGAGCGCCTCGACCATTCCCCGGCCGCCGTCGGTGCAGGAGCTGCCGCCGAGACCGACGACGATCGTCTGCGCGCCGGCGTCCAGCGCAGCGCCGATCAGCTGGCCGACCCCGCGGCTGTGGGCTGCGACGGCGGTGTCCGGGGTGGGCGGCCCGGGCAGCAGCGCCAGCCCGCAGGCCTGCGCGCACTCGATGTAGGCCGTCGATGTCGCGCGGTCGTCCACCCAGTCGGCGTCGACTTCGTCGGTGAGCGGGCCGGACACCCGGGTGCGACGCACCTCGCCGAGCCGCCCGGCCAGCACGCCGACGAAACCGGGGCCGCCGTCGGACTGCGGCGCGAGAACGAGATCGTCACAAGCCCGGGCTTGTCGCCAACCGGCGGCGATGGACTGGGCGGCTTCGACCGCAGTCAGGCTGTCGCCGTAGCAGTCCGGCGCGATCAGCACCCGCATTCGTGCAGGGTAACCTGGCAGGCGTGAAGCTGCTGGGCCGCAAGAACGACGAAGGTGCCGCCAAGGCCGAACCGGTCGAGGTCGATGAGCCTGCCGGCGCGGCGCGCACCACCGCACCCAAGGGCAAGCCCACTCCGAAGCGCAATGCCTCCGCCAAGCGCCGCGGGCCGGTCGCTCCGGCGCCGATGACCACGGCCGAGGCCCGTAAGCGGCGCAAGGAGATGCGCGCCACCCTGACCAAAGAGGAACGCCAGGCCGAGAAGGCGCAGCGCCGCACGGCGATGAACGACCGGCGCGAGCGGATGATGGCCGGCGAAGAGGCCTACCTGTTGCCCCGCGATCAAGGGCCGGTCCGCCGCTACGCGCGCGACATCGTCGACTCCCGGCGCAACGTGCTGGGGCTGTTCATGCCCGCCGCGCTGGCCCTGATCTTCGTGATGCTGGCCGTGCCGCAGGTGCAGTTGTTCATCTCACCGGCGATGCTGGTGTTGATGGCGGTCATGGCGATCGACGGAATCCTGTTGGGCCGCAAAGTCAACAAGGCCGTCGACGCCAAGTTCCCGGACAATGAAGAAGGCGCCTTCAAGCTCGGCATGTATGCCGCGGGCCGGGCCTCTCAGATCCGCCGCATGCGCGCGCCGCGACCGCAGGTCGAGCGCGGCGCCAAGGTTGTCTGAGTCCACCGACGCGGTGCGCACACTGGTCCTCGGCGGAATCAGGTCGGGCAAATCACGTTGGGCTGAAGAGATCATGGCCGGCCATTCCTCCATGCGCTACGTCGCGACCGGTCCGGCCGCCGAGGCCGACCCATCTTGGGCGGAACGGGTCGCCGCCCACCGGGAGCGGCGGCCGCAATCCTGGCACACCGTCGAAACCGCGGATGTGGCAGGCATTTTGCGCGACGATCCGATGACGGCCACCCTCGTCGACGACCTGGGCGGCTGGCTGACCGCGGCACTGGATCGCCGAGGCTGGGACGGCGCTTCGGTGACACCCGATGCCGACGAGCTGATGAGCGCCGTCGAAGGGTTCACCGGACCGCTGGCGCTGGTCAGTCCGGAAGTGGGGCTGACCGTCGTGGCGGCGACGGCGGCTGGCAGGCGCTTCACAGACGAGCTCGGCACACTCAACCGACGACTCGCCCAGTGCTGTGAACAGGTGGTCCTGGTGGTTGCGGGATTGCCGGTCTGGGTCAAACCGACGAAAGCGTTGAGCTGATGGACTTTCCCGCGGTTTCCCCGCCAGATTCTCGTGCCGCGGCCGCGGCCAAGCGCCGTCAGGACATTCTGACCAAGCCGACCGGCGCACTGGGCCGGCTCGAGGATCTCTCGATCTGGGTGTCGGCGTGCCAGGCATCGTGTCCGCCAAAGCAGTTCGAGCGCGCCCGGGTCGTGGTGTTCGCCGGTGACCATGGGATCGCGCGCACCGGCGTTTCGGCGTACCCGCCGGAGGTCACCGCCCAGATGGTGGCCAATATCGAGGCCGGCGGCGCGGCGATCAACGTGCTCGCCGAGGTCGCGGGCGCGTCGGTGCGGGTGGTCGACATCGCGGTGGACTGCGACCAGCCGCTGACCGCGGAGATCGGCGCGCACAAGGTTCGCCGATCCAGCGGCAACATCGCGGTCGAGGACGCGCTGAGCGCCGAGGAGGTCATCGCCGCACTGGAGGCCGGCCGCCGGCTCGCCGACGACGAGGTGGACGCTGGCGCCGACTTGTTGATCGCCGGTGACATGGGCATCGGAAACACCACGGCTGCAACGGCATTGATCGCCACCCTGACTGACACCGAGCCGGTGGCCGTCGTTGGCCGCGGCACCGGTATCGACGACGCCGGCTGGGCCCGTAAGGCCGCGGCGGTGCGCGACGCGATGTTCCGGGCGCGCCAGTTCCGGCCCGATCCGGTCGGGTTGCTGCGCACCTGCGGTGGCGCGGACCTCGCTGCGATGGCCGGCTTCTGCGCGCAGGCCGCCGTGCGCCGCACTCCCCTGCTGCTCGACGGCGTCGTGGTGACAGCCGCCGCGCTGGTCGCCGACCGGATCGCTCCCGGGGCCCGCGCGTGGTGGCAGGCCGGGCATCGGTCGACCGAGCCGGCGCACACGCTGGCGCTGGCCCACCTGGAGCTGGAGCCGATCATCGACCTCGGCCTGCGCCTCGGTGAGGGCACCGGCGCCGCGGTGGCGCTACCGGTGCTGCGGGCGGCCGTCGCGACCCTGGCATCGATGGCCACCTTCGAGGGCGCCGGCGTCTCCGAGAGGTCCGCGGACTGACCGTGTTCCGTTCGCTGGCAACGGCTTTCGCCTTCGGTACGGTCTTGCCCGTCCCGCTCCGAGGGGGCACGTTCGGGCGTTCGACGATGACGGCGCTGCCCGTGGTGGGGGTGACGCTAGGCGCGCTGGCCGCCGTCGTGGTGTGGGCCGGCGACTGGGCGTTCGGCACGCATCACGCCCTGTCCGGGCTGCTCGCGGTCGCGGTGCTGCTGCTCGTCACCCGTGGTCTGCACATCGATGGGCTCTCCGACACCGTCGACGCGTTGGGCTGCTACGGACCGCCCGAGCGCGCGCTGCAGGTGATGCGCGACGGGACGGCAGGCCCCTTCGGGGTGGCGGCCGTCGTCGTGGTGCTGACCGCCCAGGCGATGGCGTTCTCGGCGGCGCCACCGGGCTGGACCGGTGCGCTCGCGGTCGTCACCGCGCTGGCCGCTGGGCGGGCGGCCGCGGTGCTGGCCTGCCGCCGCGGGGTGCCCGCGGCGAGCGGCAGCGCGCTTGGCGGACAGGTCGCAGGCAGCCAGCGGCCCGCGGTTGCCCTGGCCTGGGCAGCCCTGGTTGCGGGGTTGGCCGCCATAGCGACGCCCCGAATCTGGCAGGGCCCGCTCGTCGTGCTCGCTACGCTGACCTTGGCCGTGTTTTTGGTGCGTCACTGCGTGCGCCGCTTCGGCGGTATAACCGGCGACGTGCTGGGTGCGGTGATCGAACTGACGACGACGCTGACCATCCTCGGATTGGTGATTCGTGCTGGGTGAACTCAACGACCGGCAGATCGAGGACGTGCTTCACGCCGAGGTGATCGCGCGCTTGGGCTGCATCAGCGACGGGCAGGTCTACGTCGTGCCGGTCACCTACGTCTACGACGGGACCTACGTGTACGGCCACGCCATGGACGGCGACAAGCTGCGCGCGATGCGCGCCCATCCGCAGGTCTGCGTCGAGGTCGAGCAGGTAGACGACTTGTCGAATTGGCGCAGCGTCATCGCGTGGGGAACCTTCGAGGAGTGCCGGGGGAAGGACTGGGACGCCGGCTTGGCGCTGCTCGTCGAGCGAATCATGCCGTTGCTCACCTTGCCCGAGGGGCAACCCCCGCCCGACCACACGGGTCTGCGCCGCGGTTCGGTGTACCGGATCAAGTTGGGCCGCAAGACCGGTCGATTCGAGCAGGCCGGGACGCACTGAGTTCCTGACGTCCCTTCCGGGTGAACTCCCCGCGACGAACAGTCAGACGGAGCACAATCTTCGAAGTGCGCCCCGCAGCGCGTTTACCCCGGGGGGTCCAGGCTATGGATACATCGGACAATCGGCCCGACGCCGCCTGGTACGAGTGCGTATCGAAAGGTGGCAGCCTGGTCTACTTCATCCTGCGGGTGAACCCCGACGTGGTATTCGAGTTCCTCACCGATGCCGTCGAGCATCAGCTCGGCTGCCCGGCCGCCGACGGGCTCGCCGACCCGGCCGCGGTGCTCGGCCGGATCGATGATTCCCACGCCGGGCGGCTCGCCGAAACCTTGGCGCTCCGGCCTGGCAGTGCGACCACGGTCGAGCTGACCTGGCACCATCGCGACGGCCGGCCGATCTACAGCCGCACCTGGGTCCAGTGCCGTCAACGACCCGACGGGTCGGTGGTCCTCGATGGCGTGACCCGGGACATCACCCAGCTGCGCGAGACCGAAGCGGACTTGAAAACGTCCCAGGAACGCTATCGCCTGCTGGCCGAGAATGCCTGGGAAGTCATCTGGACGGCCGCACCGGACGGCACCATCACCTACATCAGTCCCTCGGTCGAGCGGGTCCGCGGCTTCACCCCGGCCGAAGCCATGAGCCTGTCGATAACACAGACCCATCCACCCGCCACGGCGGCAAGCGTCCTGGATTTCTATCGGCGGCTGTTCGATGCCGCCGGGTCGGGGACCGAGCTCCCGGTCTTCCGCGGCGAACAGGAGTACTACCGCAAAGACGGCTCGATCATGGTCGGCGAGGTACAGGTGATCCCCCAGCTGGACGCAGACGGTCGACTCGTGGAGATTCTGGGGGTCACGCGCGACATCAGTGAGCGCAAGGAGTTCGAAGCCGAACTGCGGCGGCTCGCCGTCTATGACCCGGTGACGGGCGTGTGGAACCGCCGGCACGGCGAGGAGCTCATGGTCGCCGACCTCGAGCAGGCCCGCGACTCCCGCCAGCGGCTGACGGTGCTGATGCTCGACATCGACCACTTCAAGTTGATCAACGACACCCACGGCCACCAAGCCGGCGACCGGGTGCTTGCCGAGATCTGCCGTCGGGTCCTCGATACCGTCGACACCACTGCGGTCGTCGCGCGTTGGGGCGGCGAGGAATTCGTCGTGATGCTGCGCAACTGCGGCGCGGACGATGCGCTCAACATGGCCGAGAAGATTCGCGCCCGCATCGCCGACAGCCCGTTCGGCGCCGTCGCCTCCGTCACGGTGAGCATCGGCGTGGCCGAACTGACCGATGCCGACGACCTCACCTCCTGGCTGGCACGCGCCGACCAAGCGCTCTACCGGGCCAAGCGGTCTGGACGAAACCGGTGCGAAGCTAGCTGAGCCGGGCCATCCAGCCGTGGGTGTCGGCGAAGGTGCCGCGCTGGATGCCGGTGAGGGTGTCGCGCAACGCCATCGTCACCTCGCCGGGCTCGCCGTCGGCGATCGTGAACTCGCCGTCTCCGGACTTCACGTGCGAAACCGGGGTGATCACCGCAGCGGTGCCGCACGCGAACACCTCGGTGATCTCGCCCGCGGCCGCGCGCTTGCGCCATTCCTCGACGTCGATCTTGCGTTCCTCGACGGCGAAGCCGGCGTCACTGGCCAGCTGCAGCAGCGAATCGCGGGTGATGCCGGGCAGCAGCGAGCCGGACAGTTCCGGGGTGACCAGCCGCGCGGAGCCGCCGCTGCCGAAGACGAAGAACAGGTTCATCCCGCCCATCTCCTCGACGTAGCGGCGTTCGATCGCATCCAGCCACACCACCTGGTCGCAGCCGTGCTCGGCGGCCTCGGCCTGCGCCAGCAGCGAGGCGGCGTAGTTGCCGCCGAACTTCGCCGCGCCGGTGCCGCCGGGGCTGGCCCGCACGTATTCGGTGGACAGCCAGACGCTGACCGGTTTGATCCCACCCTTGAAGTAGGCGCCGGCCGGCGAAGCGATCACGAGGTAGCGATATTCAGTGGCGGGGCGCACACCTAGGCCCGGCTCGGTGGCGATCACGAAGGGCCGCAGATACAGCGACGCCTCGCCACCGGCAGGCGGCACCCACTGGCCGTCGACGGCGATCAGCTGACGCAGCGATTCGACGAAGAGCTCCTCGGGCAGCTCCGGGATCGCCAGCCGACGGGCCGAAGCGCGCAACCGTCGCGCGTTGGCCTCCGGGCGGAACGACACGATCGAGCCGTCGGCCCAGCGGTAGGCCTTGAGCCCTTCGAAGATCTCCTGCGCGTAGTGCAGCACGATGGCCGACGGGTCCAGTTCGATCGGGCCGTAGGGCACGACGCGGGCGTCGTGCCAACCCAGTTCGTCGGTGTAGAGCACCGACACCATGTGGTCGGTGTGGAAGCGCCCGAACCCCGGATCGGCCAGAACTTGAGCCCGTACCTCGTCGGTCGCCGGATTCGCGTTGCGCTCAACCGTGAACTCGAGGGGGCCGTTGGTCATGGTGAAATTGTAGACCGGCAAGCCATCCAATTTCCCCGGGTCGCTTCGCCCCTGCCCGCCGCTACCGAGTTTTGACCTCGACGAACGGCGGCTTGACGACCTCACACTCCAGCGGGCGGCCGCGCACGTCGACGGTGACCAGTGCCCCGTCGTCGATACCGGCATCGGTGTCGATGAGGGCAAGGGCGATACCGACTTTGAGCGTCGGTGAGAACGTGCCCGATGTCGTGACACCCACCGGCAGTGCGCCGTTGAACACGGTCAGGTCGGGGCGCAGCACGCCGCGCCCGGTGGCCCGCAGGCCGCGAAGCAACCGGCGCGGGCCGGCCTCCTTCTCGGCCAGCAGGGCATCGCGGCCGAAGAACGCGTCTTTCTTCCAGCCGATCGCCCAGCCGGTTCGCGCCTGCAGCGGCGAAATGTCCAGTGACAGCTCGTGACCGTGCAGCGGGTACCCCATCTCCGTGCGCAGGGTATCGCGGGCACCCAGGCCGGCGAGTTGCCCACCCGCACCCTGCACCTCGGCCACCAGCGCCTCGAACACGACCGGCGCAGATTCCCATGGCGGCAGCAGCTCGTAGCCGTGCTCACCGGTGTATCCGGTGCGGCAGACCCGTACCGGCACACCGGAGTACGTGGCGTCGGCGTAGCCCATGTAGTCCATGTCCGTGGGCAGGCCCAGCGCGGCGAGCACGGTGGCCGAGCGCGGCCCCTGGACCGCAAGCACCGCATACGAGCGATGCAGGTCGGTGATCGAAATACCTTGCGGCGCAGCGGCTTGCAGCGCCTCGACGACAGCGGCGGTGTTCGCGGCGTTGGGCACCAGGAAGATCTCGTCATCGCTTACGTAGTAGGCGATCAGGTCGTCGATCACCCCACCCTCGGGAGTGCAGCACAGGGTGTATTGCGCCTTGCCGGGACCGATCCGGCGCAGGTCGTTGGTCAGCGTGGAGTTGATGAAATCCGCCGCGCCCGGACCGACCACCAGCGCCTTGCCCAGATGGCTGACGTCGAAGAGGCCGACGGCCTCGCGGGTGGCGGTGTGCTCACCTACCGTCCCCGCGTACGACACCGGCATCAGCCAGCCGCCGAATGAGGCGAAGGTGGCGCCCAGCTCGCGGTGCTGACTGTCGAGCGGCCCAAGCAACAGATCGGATGTGTCGGTCACGGCCAACAACACTAGTGCCCCGCGTCTACTGTGAATCCTCGTGAGCACCGAACCTGGTTACGCCGCCCCCACTGTCACCGTCGCGACGTCGCTGCCCAAGCGGGCGCAGTCGGCCGTGCTGATCGTCCCGGTCGTCACCGGCACGGCAGGGGAAGCCGGCGACGCCTCACCGACCGTCGTCGGCGGCCCGTTTCTCGACGCCGAGGCCATCGGCGAGATTCAGGTCGGCCTATGTGCGCTTGGCGCCAAGGCCGGCGCCGAGCAGGTCACCCGGCTGCACGTGCCGTCGCTCGCGGTCGGCAGCGTGCTGGCCGTCGGGCTCGGCGCCCCGCGCGACGAGTGGTCGGCCGATGTGATCCGCCGCGCCGCCGGAGTGGCGGCCCGGTCGCTGTCCGGGGTGGAGACCGTCATCACCACGATGACCGAGCTGCACCTGGAGGCCGCGATCGAGGGATTGATCCTCGGCAGCTACCGGTTCACCGCGTTCCGCAGCGCCAAGACCGCGCCGAAGGAGCCGGCACTGGGCAAGATCATCGCGCTGAGCACGGTGTCCAGCGCCAAGAAGGACGCCGCTCGGGCCGCTGCGATCGCGACGGCTGTGGCCACCGCGCGCGACTTCGTCAACACCCCGCCCAGCCACCTGTTCCCGGGCGAATTCGCCGACCGCGCCAAGGCTTTGGGCGAGGCCGCGGGCCTGAAGGTGGAGGTGCTCGACGAGAAGGCACTCACCAAGGCCGGCTTCGGCGGCATCATCGGGGTGGGCAAGGGCAGCTCGCGCCCGCCGCGGCTGGTTCGGCTGGCCTACCGCGGCGCCAAGGGCAAGGGCGGCAAGACCGTCGCCCTGGTGGGCAAGGGCATCACCTTCGACACCGGCGGCATCTCGATCAAGCCGGCTGCGTCGATGCACCACATGACCTCCGATATGGGCGGCGCCGCGGCGGTGATCGCCACAGTCGTGCTGGCTGCCAAGCAGGGACTACCGATCGACGTGATCGCCACGGTGCCGATGGCCGAGAACATGCCATCGTCGACCGCGCAGCGCCCCGGCGACGTGCTGACCCAGTACGGCGGGATCACGGTCGAGGTGCTCAACACCGACGCCGAGGGCCGGTTGATCCTGGCCGACGCGATCGTGCGGGCCTGCGAGGACAACCCCGACTATCTGATCGAGACGTCGACCCTGACCGGCGCGCAGACCGTCGCACTGGGCGGCCGCACCCCGGGCGTGATGGGCAGCGACGACTTCCGCGACCGGGTGGCACGTATCTCGCAGGCCGAAGGCGAGAACGCCTGGGCGATGCCACTACCGGAGGAACTTAAAGACGATCTCAAGTCGAGTGTGGCCGATCTGGCGAACGTCAGCTCGCAGCGTTTCGCCGGCATGCTGGTCGCCGGGGTGTATCTGCGGGAATTCGTCGCCGACGGCGTGCAGTGGGCGCACATCGACATCGCCGGCCCGGCTTACAACACCTCCGGCCCGTGGGGCTACACGCCCAAGGGCGGGACCGGGGTTCCGACGCGGACGATGTTCGCCGTGCTGGAGGACATCGCAAGAAACGGTTAGCCGCAAACGGCTAGACCACGCCGGTTCGGGCGATGCTGCGCATCCCCTGCGGCAGGACCTTGGATGTCCCGTAGAGCAGGTACGCCTCGGGCGTGACCGGCCGGATCGGCTTGTCCTTCTTCACCGCGGACACGATCGCCTTGGCCACCTTGTCCGGACCGTAGCCGCGCCGTTGGAACATCGTCTCGAGCTGCGCGCGGCGGGTCTTGACGGCGGCACGCTTGGCCGACGGCGCGATCAGCGGGGTGGTGGACACAATGTTGGTGTCGATGATTCCAGGGCAGATCGTGGTCAATCCGATTCCGGCAGTAGATAATTCGGCCCGTAAGCAGTCGGAGAACATGTACACCGCCGCCTTGGACGTGCAGTAGGCGTTGAGCCCTTTCAGCGGCGAGTAGGCGGCCATCGACGCCACGTTGACGATGTGGCCGCCGGTGCCGCGCTCGACGAGACGGCGTGCGAATGCCCGGCAGCCGTTCACCACGCCGCCGAGGTTGACGTCCAGCACCCGGTCGAATTGTTCTGCGGGAGTGTCCAAGAAGGCGCCGGCCACACCGATGCCGGCATTGTTGACGACGATGTCCGGCACACCGTGGGCGGCGCACACCTCATCGGCGAACCGCTCCACGGCGTCGGCGTCGGAGACGTCGAGCACATAGGTGTGTGCGACGCCGCCGCGCGTGCCGATCTTGGCCGCAGTCTCCTTCAGGCTCGCCTCGTCGATATCGCTGATCACCAGTTCGGCGCCCTCGGCGGCGAACGCCAGCGCCGTCTCCCGGCCGATGCCGCTGCCCGCGCCGGTGACCGACACCAGTGTGTCGCTGAAGTCCTTTCGCGGGCGGCCGACCTCGGCCCGCAGCAGTGCGCGGCTGGCCGGCTTACCGTCCAGATAGTCGGCCAGTTCGCTGACCGCTGCCGCCAGTACCTGCGGATGGGAGAACGGAGACCAGTGCCCGGCGCGCAATTCCCGGCGCCACAACCTGGGCACCCAGCGCGGCGTCTCCTCGTACAGGTACGGCCGCACGTAAGGATCGTTCAGGTTGACGATCAGCTGCACCGGGACGTCAACGTGAAGTTCCTCCGGCGTGCGGATCAGCGCGGGTAATGCGTTGGCGCGGTATATCTTTGCACCGTTGGCGGCATCGGCGGCGAATGTGCCGCCGTGGTGTTGGAGATCCTTGGGGATCCCGAGGGTGATTCCGGCGCGCAGGACTCCGGCGGTCAGCCGCAGCGTCGCGGGCGCCAGCACCGGAACCGACAGCGGCAGGGTGTAAGTGAGATGCAGCAGTTGAGCGAGCGCATGGCCGAACAGCTTCGGCCGGTATGGCCTTTTCAGTCCGTCGCGGATGTAGCGCATCAGATGGTGCAGGCTCGGCCCTGACACCGAGGTGAACGACGCGACCCGGTCGCCGGCGTCCGGCCGGCGCAGGTACTCCCAGAAGCCGATCGACCCCCAGTCGTGTCCCAGGACGTGCACCGGCTGGCCGGGGCTCACTTCGGCGACGATGGCGGCGAAGTCATCGGCGAAATCGGCCATCGTGTACTTCGAGAATGACTTCGGCCCCTTGGACGCGCCGGCGCTGCGGCTGTCGTAGCGGATGACGCGAAACTTGTCGGTCAGCAGCGGCACCACGCCGTCCCACAGCACATGCGAGTCGGGCCAGCCGTGGACCAGGACGACGGGCGGGCCGTCTGGGTTGCCTTCCTCGTAGACCGCAAGCCGGGTGCCGTCGGTGCTGTCGACATAGCGCATGGTCGTCATCAGGTCTCCAGGTCTCGTTGGCGGCGGCGTTCGATCCGCCGGCGCGCGTCATAGTCGCGCATCCGCTGCGGATACCCGACTTTTTGTACGTCATAGACAGGAATGCCGAGCTCTTCGCCGAGCCGACGGGCGCCGGCTGCACCGTCGGCGGGGCGGCGGGTCCACTCGCCGTCGGCGGCAACGAGCACGACGGTCATCGGGGTCACGCTCGTTTCGGGCTCGACGTAGGCCTCCACGCCGGTGCGCTGCGCAGCCCATTCGTACAGGTGCCTTCGGTCGGCGGCAACTCCGGATTCGGCCCGGCGGGAAGCCCGGAACCTGTCGAACAGCCCCAACTCCGATGCACTCCTCTCGGTGGTCCTTTCCCTCGATGGTGCCAGAGAAATCACACGTCGCCCTGAGTGCATGCGGGTGGCTCGGCAATGACAGGATGGGTACACGACGCTGTGGTATGCCAGAAGTCCGACCGCATGACTGACCGTTCGAGGGAGTCAACACAATGGCCGTCTCCGTCCAGATGCCGGCACTCGGTGAGAGCGTCACCGAGGGGACCGTCACCCGGTGGCTCAAGCAAGAGGGCGACACCGTCGAGGTCGACGAGCCTCTGCTCGAGGTGTCGACCGACAAGGTCGACACGGAGATCCCCTCGCCCGCGTCGGGTGTGCTGACGAAGATCGTTGCCCAGGAGGACGACACCGTCGAGGTCGGTGGCGAGCTCGCGGTGATCGGCGAGGCCGGCGAGGAGTCGGAGTCCTCCTCCGCCCCCGCCGAGGAGGAGAAGCCGGCCGAGGAGCCTGCGGCCCAGACCGAGACAGCCAGCGAAGAGACCGAAGCCGAGCCGGAACCCGAACCCGAACCCGAACCCGAACCCGAACCTGAGCAGTCCTCGGGGTCCTCGCAGTCGTCGGGGTCGGCGACGCCGGTGGTGATGCCCGAACTCGGCGAGTCGGTCACCGAAGGCACCGTGACTCGCTGGCTGAAGAAGGTCGGCGACTCCGTCGAGGTCGACGAGCCGCTGGTCGAGGTGTCCACCGACAAGGTCGACACCGAGATCCCCTCGCCGGTGGCGGGGACGCTGCTGTCCATCACCGCCGAGGAGGACGACACCGTCGCGGTCGGTGGCGAGCTGGCCAAGATCGGCGACGCCGGCGCCGAGACGAAACCGGAACCCAAACCGGAACCCAAGCCCGAGCCGAAATCGGAACCGGAGCCCGAGCCCGAGCCCGAACCGGAACCCAAGACCGAATCGAAGCCCGAACCCAAACCGGAGCCCAAGCCCGAGCCCAAGCCGGAACCCAAGCAGGCGCCCGCCCCGGCCGCAGCCGAGGACGGCGAGGCAGGAGACGGCAGCCCTTACGTCACGCCCCTGGTGCGAAAGCTAGCCGTCGAGAACGGGATTGACCTCGCCGGTGTCAAGGGCACCGGCGTCGGCGGACGCATCCGCAAGCAGGATGTGTTGGCCGCCGCGGACGCCAAGAAGTCGAAGTCCGAGCCGCCCGCTGAGGCTCCCGCCAAGGCGCCGGCAGCGGCCGCGGCGCAGGCTGACGCCGACACCAGCTCGTCGCCGTTGTCACACCTGCGCGGCACCACGCAGAAGGCCAACCGGATCCGCCAGATCACAGCCAAGAAGACCCGCGAATCGCTGCAGACCACCGCGCAGCTGACGCAGACCCACGAGGTCGACATGACCAAGATCGTGGCGCTGCGGGCCAAGGCGAAGACCACCTTCGCCGAGCAGGAAGGGGTCAATCTGACCTACCTGCCGTTCATCGCCCGCGCGGTCATCGATGCACTCAAGGCGCATCCGAACATCAACGCCAGCTACAACGAGGACACCAAAGAAATCACCTACTACGACGCCGAGAACCTCGGCTTCGCGGTGGACACCGAGCAGGGCCTGCTCTCGCCGGTGGTGCACAACGCCGGGGACCTGTCGCTGGCCGGGCTCGCGCGCGCCATTCACGACATCGCCGACCGGGCCCGCAGCGGAAACCTCAAACCCGATGAGCTCTCCGGTGGCACGTTCACGATCACAAACATCGGCAGCCAGGGTGCGCTGTTCGACACCCCCATCCTGGTGCCGCCGCAGGCCGCGATGCTGGGTACCGGCGCGATCGTCAAGCGTCCCCGGGTCATCGTCGACGACTTAGGCAATGAGTCGATCGGCGTGCGATCCATCTGCTACCTGCCGCTCACCTACGATCACCGACTGATCGACGGCGCGGATGCCGGCCGATTCCTGACCACCGTCAAGCGGCGTCTCGAAGAAGGGGCATTCGAGGCCGACCTGGGCTTGTGACGCCATGGGCCAACCTGTAGTCGCGATCGCCGGTTCGTCGGGTCTCATCGGCTCTGCGCTGGTGTCAGCGCTGCGCGCTGCCGATCATCCGGTGCTGCGCATCGTGCGCCGCGCGCCGGCCAACGGCGACGAGCTGCACTGGAATCCCGACAGCGGTGAGTTCGATCCTTCCGGGCTGGAGGGCGTCGACGCGGTCATCAACCTGTGCGGCGTCGGCGTCGGCGACAAACGGTGGTCCGGTTCCTTCAAACAGAGCCTGCGCGACAGCCGCATCGGACCGACCGAGGTGATCGCGGCGGCGGTCGCCGACGCCGGGGTGCCCACGCTGATCAATGCCAGCGCGGTGGGCTACTACGGCGATACCGGCGGACGCGTCGTCGATGAAACCGCCCCTGCGGGAGGCGGATTCCTGTCCCGGCTCTGCCTGGACTGGGAAGCCGCGGCGTTGGCCGCCGAAGACGCCGGCGCCCGCGTGGTGCTGGCCCGCACGGGTCTGGTGCTCTCCCCCGGCGGCGGCGTGCTTTCCCGGCTGCGGCCGCTGTTCAGCCTCGGCCTGGGCGCCCGCCTCGGCAACGGCAGGCAGTACATGCCGTGGATCAGCCTCGAGGACGAGATCCGTGCGCTGCTGTTCGCCATCAACAACAGCGACCTGTCGGGGCCGGTGAACTTCACCGGACCGGCACCGGTGACCAATTCGGAGTTCACCGCCGCGCTGGGCCGGGCGTTGAATCGGCCGACCCTCCTGCAGGTGCCCGGGTTCGCGCTGCGCACCCTGCTCGGCGAGTTCGCCGAGGAGGGGCTGCTCGACGGTCAGCGGGCGATTCCCGCCGCGTTGGAGCGGGCCGGGTTCGTCTTCCACCACAACACCATCGGCGAGGCACTGGCCTACGCCACAACGTCCGCTCAGGGGTAGTAGCGTCGATTGGGTGCGGGAATCCATCCGGTCGAGCTCAGCGGGCATACAGGTGCGCCAGCTGGAGACCGTCGACTACCTGGATGGCTGGCAGCTGCAGCGTGAACTTGCCGACGCCCGGATCGCCGGCGGACCCGACACCCTGCTGTTGCTCGAACACCCTGCGGTCTACACCGCCGGTAAGCGCACCGAAGCCCATGAACGGCCGATGGACGGCACGCCCGTCGTCGACACCGATCGCGGCGGCAAGATCACCTGGCATGGCCCCGGGCAGCTGGTCGGGTATCCCGTGATCGGGCTGGTCGAGCCGCTTGATGTAGTGAATTACGTTCGGCGTCTTGAAGAATCGCTGATCTCGGTGTGCGCGGACTACGGCCTGGATACCGGCCGGGTGGCGGGCCGCTCCGGCGTCTGGCTCCCCGCTGAGGGTGTGCGCCCGGCCCGTAAGATCGCCGCGGTCGGCATCCGGGTGGCTCGCGGAACCACGCTGCATGGCTTTGCCCTGAACTGCGACTGCGATCTGAGCGCGTACTCGGCGATCGTGCCGTGCGGAATCACGGATGCCGGCGTGACTTCGCTGACGGCTGAACTGGGCCGCCACGTCGGCGTCGACGATGTCCGCGGCCAGGTCGCCGAGGCGGTGTGTGACGCCCTCGACGGCCGCCTGCCCGTAAGGTTGAAGGCGTGACAGTCCCTGCCCAGTCCAATGTCACCGGCCCGGCGGCTCCGGCCGGCCGCAAGCTGCTGCGCCTGGAGGTCCGCAATGCCGAGACCCCGATCGAGCGCAAGCCGCCGTGGATCAAGACCCGCGCGCGCATGGGTCCGGAGTACACCGCGCTGAAAAGCCTGGTGCGCCGTGAGGGGCTGCATACGGTGTGTGAGGAAGCGGGCTGTCCCAACATCTTCGAGTGCTGGGAAGACCGGGAGGCGACGTTCCTGATCGGTGGTGAGCAGTGCACTCGGCGCTGTGACTTCTGTCAGATTGACACCGGCAAGCCCGCTGAACTGGATCGCGACGAGCCGCGCCGGGTGGCCGAGAGCGTGGCCGCGATGGGGCTGCGCTACGCGACGGTGACCGGGGTGGCGCGCGACGACCTGCCCGACGGTGGGGCGTGGCTCTACGCCGAGACGGTCCGCGCCATCAAGGAACTGAACCCGGCCACCGGCGTCGAGCTGCTGGCCCCGGACTTCAACGGCGAGCCCGCCCTCCTCGGCGAGGTCTTCGCGGCGCGGCCAGAAGTGTTCGCGCACAACGTCGAAACGGTGCCGCGGATCTTCAAGCGAATCCGTCCGGCATTCCGCTACCAGCGCAGCCTCGATGTGCTGACCGCCGCCCGCGCGGCCGGGCTGGTCACCAAGAGCAACCTGATCCTGGGTATGGGCGAGACCATCGACGAGGTGCACACCGCGTTGGCCGATCTGCACGGCGCCGGCTGCGACATCGTCACGATCACCCAATACCTGCGGCCGTCGGTGCGTCATCACCCGGTGGAGCGCTGGGTCAAGCCGGAGGAATTCGTCGCGCTCGGCGAATACGCCGAGGGGCTGGGTTTCGCCGGGGTGCTGTCTGGGCCGTTGGTCCGGTCCTCCTACCGCGCCGGCCGGCTGTATCAACAGGCCGTCGCGGCATCGCGGTGATCGCCCTTCCGTATTCTTGGTAGTTATGGCGAAAACCCGTAGCGCCGCCGAGAACAAGGCGGCCAAGGCCGAGGCGAAAGCCGCCAGCAAGGCCGCAGCCAAGCAGCGCCGCAGCCAGCTGTGGCAGGCGTTCCAGATGCAGCGCAAAGAAGACAAGCGGCTGCTCCCCTACATGATCGGTGCGTTCGTGCTGATCGTGGGAGCGTCGGTGGTGGCCGGGGTCTTCGCCGGCGGGATCACGATGTACATGCTGATCGTGCTGGGCGTCCTGCTCGGCGCGCTGGTGGCGTTCATCATCTTCGGGCGGCGCGCACAGAAGTCGGTGTTCCGGAAAGCGGAGGGCCAGACCGGCGCGGCGGCGTGGGCGCTGGACAATCTGCGGGGCAAGTGGCGGGTGACCCCGGGGGTTGCGGCCACCGGGCACTTCGACGCCGTGCACCGGGTGATCGGACGGCCCGGCGTGATCTTCGTCGCCGAGGGCTCGTCCGCGCGGGTCCGGCCGCTGCTGGCGCAGGAGAAGAAGCGCACCGCCCGTCTGATCGGTGACGTCCCGATCTACGACGTGATCGTCGGCAATGGCGAGGGCGAGGTGCCGCTGTCGAAGCTCGAGCGGCATCTGACGAAGCTGCCGGCCAACATAACGGTCAAGCAGATGGACTCGCTTGAATCCAAGCTGGGTGCCCTGGGCTCTCGAGTGGGCCCCGCCGCGATGCCCAAGGGCCCGATGCCCGCGCAGGCCAAGATGAAGGGCGTGCAACGCACGGTGCGCAGGCGCTAAGAGCTGTTCCGGGGGGACGCGATCTGTACTGCATGTGAGTGGGCGCCGCACTTCAGCGCCTTGGGAACCGGGGTTCTGACGCGGCGGACTGCGCTGCGTGCGGCCGCCGCGGCACAGCCCGCGACGGGGGCGTACGCCGACGTCGTGTTTCGGGGCGGACCGATCTACACCGTCTCGCCGAAGCAGCCGTGGGCAAAGGCCGTGGCCGTCACCGGCAACACCATCTCCTACGTCGGAGACGAGGCCGGCGCGAATGCGCTCGCCGGTCCGGACACTCGCGTCGTCGACCTGGAGGGCAACCTGATGTTGCCCGGGTTCGTCGAGGGGCACATCCATCCGTTCCTCGGCTCGTTCCTGACCAGTGGCGTCGACCTGCAGGTGCCGACCGGTGAGGAAGCGCTGGCCGCCATCGCCGCGTACGCAGAGGAGCACACAGACGGCCCGGTACGCGGATTCGGTTGGCGCGTCGATATGTTCGGCCCTGCTGGGCCCAACCGCCACGAGCTGGACAGGGTGTTGCCGGACCGGCCCGGCTTCTTCTTCGCGATCGACGGCCACAGCATGTGGGCCAACAGCATGGCTCTGCGGATCGCCGGCGTCGGCCGCGACACCCCCGATCCGGTTCCCGGCTTCAGTTATTACATGCGCGACGAACACGGTGAACCCACCGGCTACATCCTCGAGGTCGACGCCGTACTGAGTCTGGTGAACGCGGTCGAGCCGATCTCGCCGCGGTCGATGCAGGCGCTGCTGGAAACCTGGCTGCCGAAGGCCTCGGCGGCCGGTATCACCACGGTCTTCGATGCCGGGGTGCCTCCGATCGGTGAGGATCAGGGAGCGCTGATCGCGCTCTACACCGATCTGGAGAAGCGCGGGGCGCTGCCCTTCCGGGTGGCGGCGTCCTACAGCGTGAAGGGGCCGCCGGTCGACGACGCGGTCGCCAAGCTGACCGACATCCGCAACCGGCTATCGACCGAGCTGGTCAATTTCGGGGTGGTGAAGATCATCGGTGACGGGACGCAAGGCGGATACACCGCGTGGCTGATCGAGCCGTATGCCGACAAACCCGATTCGATCGGCGCATCACCGTTCACCGACGATCAGTGGCGCCAGCTTGTCCGCGAGGTCGACGCCGCGGGCTTCGATGTCCACGTGCACGCGTGCGGAGAGCAGACGGCGCGTACCGCGCTGGATTCCATCGAGGCGGCGATCGAGGCGAACCCGCCGCGCGACCGCCGGCACACGATCGCCCATCTGGTGTACGTCGAGGATCCGGACAATCAGCGATTCGGCAAACTCGGTGTGACGGCACAGTTTTCGGCGAATTGGATGTCTGCGGATCCGGACACCGTGCTCAACATGGCCGCGCGCTGCGGCAAGCCCCGCCAGGACTTGTTTTATCGCGCGCAAGATGTCCTGCGCTCGGGTGGCCGGATCTCTTTGGGCACAGACTGGCCGGCGGCGGGCTACTTCTCCACCTACAAGCCGCTCGAATCCATCCAGATCGGGGTGACCCGCCAGCTGATCGGAGACCCCGACGCACCCGTGCTGGCGCCGGCCGAGCAGAAGCTCGGCGTAGCGGAGGCGGTGCACGCCAACACCATGGGCGCCGCCTACCAGGTCCGGCTTGACGCCTTGGTCGGCTCCGTCGAGGTGGGTAAGCGCGCCGACTTGATTGTGTTGGATTCCAATATCTTCGAGGTCGACCCGCACGACATCCACCGCGCGACCGTCACGATGACCATGATGAACGGAGTAGTCCGCCACCAGATCTAGCTCAGGCGGCGAGCACCTTCAGCAGCTCGCCGTTGAGGTAAATCTCTACCGCGGTCATCGGCCTGTTCGGCGTTCCAGGCATCGGCGGTGCGGCTGAGCGATAGTGCGCCCCGGTCGGGGTGGTGAATTCCGCTGTGTGCGTGCCGTTGTCATCAACGTCGGTCACGACCTTCCAACCCCGCGACTCCTTGGTGTAGTTGCACGCCTCGCACATCCCCAGCCCGTTCTCCGAGCTGGTGGCGCCGCCGCGCGAATGTGGTGTCGCATGGTCGCGGTGCCGAACGGGTGCATCGCAGTACGGCGTCCGACACCGTTGGTCCCGCAGTTCGATGAAGTCCGCCAAGCCTTTCGGGAACACTCGCGACCGGGAGTCCATCGCAACCAGTGCGCCACCGGCCGGATTGGCATACAGACGGCGAAGTGTGGCTCGCGAGCGATCGTCGGTCACCGTGTCCATGACCATCTTCTGGGCCACTGCCGAAGGGACCGAACCGTAACCGGCGATCACGGCCGCGCCGTTCTCTGCCCCGAGCAGCATCTGGTCGGAGACCACCAGGTTCACCGCCATCGGCACGGGTTCATCCGCCGGCCGGCCGGTCACCCGCTCGACCAGTGTGTCGGCCATGACCTGCCCACGAGAGCGGGCGTCGCCACAGACGTCGGCCTCCCTCTTGAGCGCGGCATACACCGAGACTCCTTGCGCCACCGGCAGCAACGCCGTCACATACGTCATAGTGTCCGGCGCTGGGCGCATCGTGACGGTGCGCTCGCCCGCAGCCTTGGCTGCCCGGTCGACCAGCGCGTGCGGGTCCAGCCGGTAGGCGATCGCCTTGGCCTTCGCCGCCAGGGCCGCGTCTCCGACTCCCACCAGGGTGTCCGGATCCGAGCACAGGTCGGAGTCGAGCTGCCGCCGGTCTTCCACGTCCAAACACGCCGACTCCCGCACCACGATGGTCGCCCGCCATTCCGACAGCACGCCGGCCTCCAAAGCGGCCAGCGTGTGCGGCATCTCGTACACCAGAGCCTTGGCGAACCCCAGATGTTGATCGCCACGGGCGCGCGAATCCCGCCGCGCGAGCGCCACCTCCGCAGCCAAGCCGCGGCCTCGCCGCTTGGCCGGCACCCCAATCGATTCCTCCGCCGCGCGCCTGGCGGCGTCCAGCGCGGCGGTCAACCGCGCCTGCCCGGCAGCCGCCGCGGCTTTGAGCCGTTCCAGCTCTGCGATGCCCTCGACCATTGCCGATTGATCAGCCGGGTCGAAATCAGACAGTATCTCGAACATGTGTTCGAGTATGCCACCGGGGTGTGACAGAATCGTTCAGCGCCGAACGACGGCCGTCGCCGTCAGCCGATCCTGCAGACCGCGGCCATCGGCGTCGGTGAACAGCCCAGGAATCACCAGCGACAGCAGCAGGCCTCGCCCGATCGCCCGGCCGCTGCCGACGTGCTGGCGGTTGTCGACCGGGATCACCATCAGCCCGAGCGCGTACTGCCCCGGTGTGAACCCGAACAGCCGCACGGACAGCACACCCAACACAAACCAGATGCCCAGGACCGCGGTCGACAGCACCGAGACACTGATGAGACCCAGCGTCATCCCCAGCGCCGCCAGGCCGTAGGCAATCAACCAGTCGATCAGCAGCGCCAGGAAACGCCGACCCGACCGCGCCAGCGAACGCGGCCCGGACTCCGGTAGGCCTAACCCCCGGCCAGGCCAGTCAGCGGCGTCACCCGGCTTCACCGGTTCCGGTCCGGACAGCCAGGATCCGATTTCACGCGCCATGGCCCCAGGATATGCGGACCAGCGGCAACCCCCCGTCCCGCGCCGCAGGCCCATTGCGTAACGTCGGCGCAACATGAGCTTGACGACCGTGCAACATCGGATCCATACCGTCAGCCGCGGGTTAACAAACTCACGTGCCGATCCCTGCGTCAAACCGGCTGCACCGAAGGAGTTAGTAAGTTGGCAGAAAAGAACGCTGACGACCTGTTCAAGCTGATCAAGGACGAGAAAGTCGAGTACGTCGACATCCGGTTCTGCGATCTGCCTGGTGTGGTCCAGCACTTCTCCATCCCCGCCTCAGCGTTCGACGAGAGCGTTTTCGAGGACGGCTTGGCGTTCGACGGTTCATCCGTGCGCGGCTTCCAGTCGATCCACGAGTCCGACATGCTGCTGCTGCCAGATCCCGTCACTGCGCGCATCGACCCCTTCCGCGCGGCGAAGACCCTGAACCTCAACTTTTTCGTGCACGACCCCTTCACCCGTGAGGCCTACTCGCGCGACCCGCGCAATGTGGCCCGCAAGGCGGAGAACTACCTGATCAGCACCGGCATCGCCGACACCGCCTACTTCGGCGCCGAGGCCGAGTTCTACATCTTCGACTCGGTGAGCTTCGATTCGAAGATCAACGGCACCTTCTACGAGGTCGACTCCGAGTCCGGCTGGTGGAACTCCGGTGAGCCGTTCGAGGCCGACGGATCGGCCAACCGCGGTTACAAGGTGCGCCCCAAGGGCGGCTACTTCCCGGTGGCGCCGTACGACCACTACGTCGACCTGCGCGACGACATCACCACGAACCTGCAGAACGCCGGCTTCACGATCGAGCGCGGTCACCACGAGGTGGGTACCGCGGGTCAGGCCGAGATCAACTACAAGTTCAACACGCTGCTGCATGCGGCCGACGACGTATTGCTGTTCAAGTACATCGTCAAGAACACCGCGTGGGCGGCCGGCAAGACCGTCACCTTCATGCCGAAGCCGCTGTTCGGCGACAACGGGTCGGGCATGCACGTGCACCAGTCGCTGTGGAAGGACGGCAAGCCGCTGTTCCACGACGAGTCGGGCTACGCCGGCCTGTCGGACATCGCCCGCCACTACATCGGCGGCATCCTGCACCACGCGCCGTCGCTGCTGGCGTTCACCAACCCGACGGTGAACTCCTACAAGCGCCTGGTGCCGGGCTACGAGGCTCCGATCAACCTGGTCTACAGCCAGCGCAACCGGTCTGCCGCCGTGCGCATCCCGATCACCGGCAACAACCCGAAGGCCAAGCGCCTCGAGTTCCGCGCACCGGACAGCTCGGGCAACCCGTACCTGGCGTTCGCGGCGATGATGATGGCCGGCCTGGACGGCATCAAGAAGAAGATCGAGCCGCAGACGCCGGTGGACAAGGACCTCTACGAACTGCCCCCGGAGGAAGCCGCCAACATCCCGCAGGCGCCGACCTCGCTGTCGGCGGTGATCGACCGCCTCGAGGACGATCACGAATACCTCACCGAGGGTGGCGTTTTCACGCCCGACCTGATCGAGACGTGGATCTCCTACAAGCGTGAGAACGAGATCATGCCCGTCCAGATCCGGCCTCACCCCTACGAGTTCGCGCTGTACTACGACGTCTAAGTCGGCTAATACGCTGACCGATTGATACGGCCTCAATAGGCCCTGCTGGTCCGCAGTTGGTCCGCGGAGCTTCGTAACGAGTCCATCCGTTCGGCGATCACACTTCCGATTGTCGAGCGGGTGGACTCGTCTGCATCAGGCCATGGGCATACCTCGACGATTACGCTTCTGGGGCTTGATGTACATCTCGGCGGCTGGGGAGGTACCAGCGGCACCTGATAACTGCGCACGGGATAGCACGCACGGAGCGCGAGTGTGTTGCGTATTTGTACGCCATCGGTGACCTTGGCCTCTAGGTCGGGACGTCCGCCGACCGCGACGATGACGCGACGAAAGTCGCGCTGTGCCGGTTCGGGAGGGCATGGTGATCGAGCGGTCTACGGATCCACAAGATGACTGGCGATCCCTCCGTCGGGTTGCTCGGCCTGGGGTGCGACGTTGTTCTCGGGCACCGCTCGGGGGAGGGAGTCGGCCGATGGACAACCCCGACATCGGCGGTGCACTGGAACCGGTGCCGTTGGCTCGATGGGGCCGCGCCGCGGTTGTGGTCGTGTTTGTTGTTGCTGCCTTGGACTGGGTGGGCTGGGCCACTGGCGTCCACGAGTTGACGCGCATCTACCCAACGTGGCCGCAGATGACGCCGTGGACGGCGGTGTGGCTGGCGGCACTGGGGGTTGCGATCCTGGTGCAGTTGGGTCAGCCGTCGCGCAGTCGGGTGTGGGTGGGGCGTGGCGTGGCCATGGTGGTGGGTGCGCTGGGCGTCGTGGTTCTCCTGGAGTACGCGACTGCCAGGTCGTGGGGCGTGGACCAGGTGTGGTTCGCAGACGCGGTACGTACCTTGCAGTCGTCCTGGCCTGGGCGTCCCAGCCCGCAGACCACGTTGTCGGTCTTGTTCCTGGCTGGTGCTATCGGGCTGGTGCGACTGGATCGCCGCTGGGTCGGGGTGGTCTGGCCGTTGTGCATAGTCGGTGGCGGAGCCATCCCGCTTGTCTCGGTGTCGGCATACCTGTTTGGTGCGATGGCGCTGGTGGATGTCAGGCCGTCAACCGGCCAGGCAATCTCGACTGCGCTGGCATTATTGCTGCTCGTCGCGGCGACGGCGGTGGTCCGCCCTGACCGGCCTCCGCTGGGCTGGCTGCTCGCCCGACACGATCGGGAGCCTCTAGTTCGGTTGTATGGCCTTGCCGTCGGCTTTCCGATCCTGGTTGCGTTGTCGCGCCTGGCCTTCCTGGCCATGGGCCGTAGCGAGAATGAGGCCTTTGCGCTGTCGGTAATCACGTGCACGGTCGTCGCTCTGCTGGTCGGGTTTCACCTACGCCGTCAAGAACAGGATGTGTTGATCGAGAAGGAGCAGCTGAGCAGGGAACGCGCTGATGCTGAAGAGCGGTATCACATCCTCGCCGACAACGCGGTCGACATCATCGTTCACCTTCGCGGCACCCGGATCGTATGGGTCTCGCCGTCAGTAGAGGCTGCATTGGGCAGGCCGCCTCAGCGGTGGATCGGCTCGGACATCCGACGTCAGATCCATCCTGACGACCTCGACGCACTCTCAACCGTGCTGCAGCGGATCGCCGGCGGCGAAGCGGTTGTGCAACGGTTCCGGGTCCGCGCTGCCGACGGTGGTTACCACTGGGTCGATGGCCACGGGAAGCCCTATGTGGATGCTGAAGGCCATACGGATGGGCTGATCGCCGCACTGCGTATCGTCGATGATCGAGTCCAGATTGAGCAGCAACTCGAACGGTTGGCCCGCTTTGACACGCTCACCGGACTCGCAAACCGTGCCGAGGCACTGGACCGCCTCCAATCCGCTCTGGAGCAACCTCAGGCTCCGGGAACCCACCTCGGCATCCTGTTCTGCGACGTCGACCACTTCAAGGACATCAATGACACCTGGGGACACGGTACGGGCGATGCCGTGCTTACCACGTTGGCAGCCCGGATCCGCGAGTGTGTCCGTCAGGGCGACACGGTTGGCCGGACGGGGGGTGACGAGATTCTCGTCGTGTTGCCCGGCCTGCGCAGCATCGATGAGCTCGCCCAGATCGGCGAGAAGATTCGTTGTCGTACCGCCGAACCGATCCACGTATCCGGGAACACGATCCACGCGACATTGAGCATCGGTGCCGCTATCGCCCTTACCGGCGAGCCCGCTTCCTCGATCACCGCCAGGGCAGACGCGGCCATGTACCAAGCCAAGTCAGGAGACAGAAACGCAGTCATCATGGTCGAACCACCCCAGCGATCACGGCCCAAGGGGGTTCGGTGATCCGGGTTTCCGCTGGCGATCGTCACCGCCGGCGCGGGCTGCGTTCCGCCGGAACATGCTTTGCGGCAATCCTGAAGCGACCGCGTCGAGGACAGCGTCGATGGTGGCGGCAGGAGCGGGCCGAGCGAAGTAGTACACCTGCGGATTCAGGCACTTGATCGACCTCAAGCGGACACCCGCTCGGAAAGCGTTGGCGGGTAGGAATTCTCGACGGTGGACAGGCCGGCTTTTACCGCCTGGATCGCCCGAGCTCTCGAAATAAAGAGGACTCTGCGCGTAAGGTCAACCTATGGCGACCAACTTCGACGCACGGCTCGCGAGCTACTCCACCCCCGCCCTGAGCATCTTCCGGATCGTGTTCGGACTGGCGTACACGATCCACGGTTCGCAGAAACTGTTCGGTTGGCCGGTCGCGGCCCCCGCACCCATCGCGGTCGGCGACTGGCCGATGTGGTGGGCCGCGTTGATCGAATTCATTGCCGGGCTTCTCATCACAATCGGGTTGTTCACTCGGATCGCGGCGTTCATCGCCTCCGGAGAGATGGCGGTGGCGTATCTCTGGATGCACTGGCCGCCGCTCGAAGGCCCCAAGGGCAGCTTCTGGCCGCTGGCCAACAACGGCGAACCGGCGCTGCTGTACTGCTTCGGCTTCCTGGCCATCGCCGCGCTCGGTGCGGGCTCCATTTCGGTCGACGCGCGCCGCCGCGGCCGCGTCGGCGCGGGCGGGATGGCGTCCGCGGGTTACTCGACCGGGCGGCCCGTCAGACGCGCCGGCCTGCTGAGCCGGTTCCGCCGCCCGCGCTACTGAGCGGCCGCACGACCGAAGCCCAGTATGGTTGGCGCATGACGCAGAGACTCGACGCTCGCATCGACCGCTACCAGCCCGCCGTCCTGTCCGTGTTCCGGATCTTCTTCGGTCTGCTATTTCTGTTCGAAGGCCTGTCGAAGGTCTTCAATTGGCCCGCAAGCTATTCGATCCCGACTGGATCGTGGCCGGTCTGGTATGCCGGCATTCTGGAACTGATTCTCGGCACACTGATCACCGTCGGTCTGTTCACCCGGATCGCCGCGTTCATCGCCTCCGGAGAAATGGCGTTCGCCTACTTCATGGAGCATTTCGGCAAGAACCCGCACGACGCCCCCGGTGGTGGCTTCTGGCCCGTCGTCAACGGTGGCGAGCTGGCTGTCGCACTGTGCTTCGGCTTCCTGCTGCTGGTCTTCACCGGCGGCGGCGCCTACGCGCTCGATGCCGTTCGCGGCAGGCGCTAGGCGTCCAGCGCCAGATCCTTGCGGAAACGCCGCATCCCGTCGATCTTGTCGGCCAGCGAGGCGTCGGGTCCGGAGTAGAACATCCACGGCATCGTCACGATGCCGGTGATGCCAGCCGCCGCGGCCCGCTCGTAGTGCGGGATCGTGAACGCATCGGTCAACGGCGTCAGGACCTCGTAACCGTCCATGCTCAGGCCGTTTTCGGCACGCAGCTCACGCAGCTTGTCGACTCGGACAATCGCTTGGTCGAGACTGATCAGGTCGCCGATCCAGCCGTCGAGCCGGGCAGCCCGCCGCAGCGCGATGTCCGACAGTCCCCCGCTGTAGATCGGGATGTGCGGCGGCGTGGGCATCATCTCCAGGCGCGGGGTCTGGTAGAACTCGCCGTCGAACTCCGTCCACCCGGGCTGCCACAGCGCCCGCATCAGTTCGATCATCTCGTCGGTGCGCTTGCCCCGTTTGGCGAACTGCTGGCCCATCAACGTGAACTCTTCTTCGCACCAGCCGACACCGATGCCGAGCTCGACCCGCCCGTCGGCCAGATATGCCGCGGTGCCAATGGATTTCGCCGCCGAATACGGGTCCCGCATGCCGGGGATGTACACCGTGGTCACGAACTTGATCTGCCGGGTGGCCTGCGCCAGGGCGCCGACCAGCACCCACGGATCCGGCCAATCGGTGAACGGCTGCCAGCGCCGCTCGCCGTCCTTGGTGTACGGGTACGGCGTGGCCAGGGTTTCGAGGTTCACCACGTGGTCGGGGATGCCGAGGCCCTCATACCCAAGATCGTCGGCGGCCTTCGCGATCTCGACGGCCTCGCGCGTCTCCAGAAACGCAACGCTCACATAGAACTTCATCCTGCGTCCCTCGCCCACGCCGGCATGATGAAAACTCCTTCTGCTTCGACGGTTGGCCCCTGCGCGTCGGCAAGAAATCCGCGCGCGTAGGTCTTGTAGCCTTCGGTGCGCTCATGCCACGCCTCACCACGCAACGGCCCCAGCGGCGTGCCCCGCAGGTACTTCAGCGTGATCGTGCCGGTGAACTTCGGCTTGCTGAGCTGACTGGTGGCGGCTTCGCCGAGGAGCTGGTCGAGCAGCAAGGCGCAGATGCCGCCGTGCACCAACCCGGGTGGTCCTTCGTACACCGGCCCAAGAGTGAATTCGGTCCAGCACCGGCCTTCTTCATGATGGGTGATCATCGGCGGCGCGAGCGGATTATGCCGGCCCACAGCGGGATTGCGCCATACCACCGGCAGTCCCGACTCCTCATGCCGCAGAATCCGCGGCCGGTCGGTCGGGGTACGTTCCAGGATCTCGCTGACCTCGTCGATCGTCTGGCGGGCACGCTGAATGGTCTCGGCGTCAGCCCCGCTGTGCAGGCTGGCATCGATCAGTCTGCGCAATGCCTCCGCGAGCGGCTCGTGCAGCGCCTTGACCCGGTCGTACTCGTCGGCGCTGATCACGCCAAATTCAAAATCCATTCCCGACCTAACTTCCGAACACTCTGAGCACCACGGCTTTTGCCCGCCGCGTCACCCGAAGATAGTTGTCCAAAAACTCTCCGCCATCATCGTTGTGCCAGCCCGCGGCCACCGCGACCGCGTTGAGCTGCCTGCCGGGGCCGGGCAGCTGGTCAGTCGGCTTGCCGCGCACCTGCACCAGCGCGTTGCGGGCCTTGGTCGCCGTCAGCCAGGCCTGACGCAACAGGTCGACGTCCTCTTCGGCGAGCAGTTCGGCGGCACCGATGGCGTCCAGCGTCTCCAATGTCGAGGTGTTGTGCAGCGCAGGCACCTCGTGGGCGTGCCGCAGCTGAAGCAGCTGCACCGTCCACTCGACGTCGGCCAGGCCACCGCGGCCGAGCTTGGTGTGGGTGTTCGGATCGGCCCCGCGCGGTAGCCGCTCGGCGTCCACCCGCGCTTTGATGCGCCGAATCTCCCGCACAGCCTCAGCCGACACGCCACCGGCCGGGTAACGCGTCTTGTCCGCCATCAGCACGAAGCGGACCCCGAGATCCGGGTCGCCGGCCACCGGATGTGCGCGCAGCAGCGCTTGGACCTCCCATGGCTGCGCCCACTGCGAGTAATACGCCTCGTACGAGGACAGGGTGCGCACCAGTGGACCCTGCCTGCCTTCCGGCCGCAGGTTGGTGTCGACCTCCAAAGGCGGGTCGGCGCTGGGTGTTCCGAGCAACGTACGCACCTGTTCGGCGATCACCACCGACCACTTCACGGCGCGCGACTCCTCGACGCCGGGATTCGGTTCACAGACGAACATGACGTCGGCGTCGGAGCCGTAGCCGAGCTCCCTTCCGCCGAGCCGACCCATACCGATTACCGCGATCTTGGCCGGGACGACACCGTCGGCAGGAGTGTTCGCGCGGATCACCACCTCGAGCGCCGACTGCAGCACCGCCGCCCAGACCGATGTCAGGGCCGCGCAGACGTCCCGGACCTCGAGCAAGCCCAACAGATCAGCCGATGCCACCCGCGCCAGCTCCCGGCGCCGCAACGTGCGCGCCGCCGCAATCGCCCGCATGGGATCGGCATGCCTGCCGCTCGACGCGATCAGTGCCTTGCTCACGCTTTCGACGTCGACGTCGCACAACTTGGGTCCGGACGGACCGTCGGCGTACTGCTGGATCACCTCCGGCGCGCGCATCAACAGCTCCGGCACGTACGCCGAGGTTCCCAGAACCCGCATCAAACGCTTGGCGACCGCGCTCTCGTCGCGCAAAGTGCTCAGATACCAACGATGTTCGGACAGCGCCTCGCTGACCCGCCGGTAGGCCAGCAGCCCGCGGTCGGGATCGGGGGTATCCGACAGCCAATCCAGCAGCCGAGGCAGCAACACCGACTGCACCCGGCCGCGACGGCCGCTCTGGTTGACCAGGGCGCTCAGATGCGTCAAAGCGCTTTGTGGGCCTTCGTATCCCAGCGCGGCCAGCTGCCGTTCGGCGGCCGCCGGGGAAAGTCCGGCCGCGAAGCCTTCGACCGACGGGCCCACCGACTCGAGCAGCGGTTGGTAAAAGAGCTTGGCGTGCAACCGCGAGACCCGCACGTTCTGGCGCTTGAGCTCTTCACGCAGCACGCCCAGCGAGTCGTGGGTGCCGTCGGGCCGCATGTGCGCCGCTCGGGCCAGCCAGCGCAGCGCCTCCTCGTCCTGCGGCGGCGGCAGCGTGTGAGTTCGCTTGAGGCGCTGCAACTGCAGGCGGTGCTCCAGCAACCGCAGGAATTCATAGGAAGCGGTCAAGTTCGCGGCATCGTCGCGGCCGACGTAACCGCCTTCCGCCAACGCCGCAAGCGCCGGAACCGTGGACGCAACGTGCAGTGACTCGTCGGTGCGGCCGTGCACCAATTGCAAGAGCTGAACGGCAAATTCGACGTCACGCAGCCCGCCGGTGCCCAATTTGATCTCACGGTCGCGAAGTTCGGCGGGCACCAGTGCCTCCACCCGCCGGCGCATGGCCTGCACCTCGGGCACGAAATCCTCACGCTCACAGGCACTCCACACCATCGGCATGAGCGCAGCCATGTACTGACGCCCCAGCTCGACGTCGCCGACGGCAGGCCTGGCCTTGAGCAGAGCCTGGAATTCCCACGTCTTGGCCCACCTCTGGTAGTAGGCGACGTGCGACTCCAGGGTCCGCACCAGGGCGCCCTGCTTGCCTTCCGGGCGCAGGCCGGCGTCGACCTCGAAGAAAGTGTCCGACGCCAGCCGGATCATCTCCCCGGCGACGCGGGTGGCCACCGCGTCGGCCACCTCGCCGACGAAGATGACGTCCACGTCGCTGACGTAATTCAATTCGCGCGCACCGCATTTGCCCATCGCGATGACTGCGAGCCGAGGTGCCGGGGTGCCGTCCTTGCAGACCGTGGCCACCGCCACCTTCAAAGCGGCATCCAGTGCGGCGTCGGCGATGTCCGCGAGATGTTCGCCGATCGTGGAGAACGCAGGCACCGGCTCGTTCTCCACCGTGGGCGCCGTGTCGAGGGCGGCCAAGACCAACAGCCGATCGCGATAGAGGACGCGCAGTTGTGGCATGACCACCATTGGGTCCGTGCCGAATTCGGCGATCCGGTCGTCGAACAGCTGCCGCAGTCCGGCGACATCGGGCAGCGTCACATCACCGGAGAGCAAACGCCACGAGCGCGGGTTGGCCACCAGGTGATCGCCCAGGGCCAGCGAGGAACCGATCACCGCGAACAACCGGCCGCGCAGGCCGCGGTCGGAGAGCAGCGCGGAATTCAGCTCCGGCCAGTCGTCGCCCAGCGCCTCGGCCAGCCGGACCATCGTCTGCAGGGCCGAGTCGGCGTCGGGTGCACGCGACAGCGACCACAACAGTTCGACGTGTTCGTCGGTGTACCAGCCCAGTCTCGTCAGATCAGCAGCAGCGGTCGGCTCGACCAAACCGAGTCGGCCCACGCTCGGTACGCGTGGGCGCTGCGTCGCTGGTTTGGCCACGTGCACGACGGTATCGCACGGGTTTTACAGCGAGAGGTAAGCCTTCAACTCATACGGCGTGACGTTGCTGCGGTACTCCTCCCACTCCGCGCGCTTGTTGCGCAGGAAGTAGTCGAAGACGTGCTCGCCCAGTGCCTCGGCGACGAGCTCGGAATTCTCCATCTCCGACAGCGCGATGCCCAGGCTCGACGGCAGCTCCCGGTAGCCCATCGCGCGGCGCTCCTCGGGAGTCAGCGTCCACACGTTGTCCTCGGCCTGCGGGCCCAAGACGTAATTCTTCTCGATACCGCGCAGCCCGGCCGCCAGCAGGACAGCGAACGTCAGGTACGGGTTGCAGGCCGAGTCGGGGCTGCGTACCTCGATGCGTCGCGACGACGCCTTGCTCGGGGTGTACATCGGCACCCGCACCAGCGCCGAGCGGTTGGCCGCACCCCACGATGCCGCGGTGGGCGCCTCACCGCCGTGCACCAGCCGCTTGTAGGAGTTGACCCACTGATTGGTGATCGCGCTGATCTCACTGGCGTGCTCGAGAATGCCTGCGATGAACGACTTCGCGACATCGGAGAGCTGCAGCGGATCGTCGGCGCTGTGGAAGGCGTTGGTCTCGCCCTCGAACAGGCTCATGTGGGTGTGCATGGCCGAGCCGGGGTATTCGGCGAACGGCTTGGGCATGAACGACGCCCGCACTCCCTCACCGAGGGCCACCTCTTTGATGAGGTAACGGAACGTCATCACGTTGTCGGCCATCGACAGTGCGTCGGCGTAGCGCAGGTCGATCTCCTGCTGGCCGGGCGCACCCTCGTGGTGGCTGAACTCGACCGAGATACCCATCTGCTCCAGCGCGTCGATGGCGTGCCTGCGGAAGTTCGGCGCCGAATCGTGGACGGCCTGGTCGAAGTAGCCGCCGTTGTCGGCCGGCACCGGCACGGAGCCGTCGTACGGGCCCGGCTCGAGGAGGAAGAACTCGATCTCGGGGTGCACGTAGCAGGAGAACCCGAGATCGCTGGCCTTGGCGAGCTGACGACGAAGTACGTGGCGGCTGTCGGCCCACGACGGCGAGCCGTCGGGCATCGTGATGTCGCAGAACATCCGGGCCGAGTGGTGCTGACCCGAACTCGTGGTCCACGGCAACACCTGAAAAGTCGAGGGATCCGGGCGAGCGACGGTGTCGGATTCGAAGACCCGCGCGAAGCCCTCGATCGACGATCCGTCGAAGCCGATCCCCTCCTCGAACGCGCCTTCCAGTTCCGCGGGCGCGATCGCGACCGACTTCAGGTAACCGAGCACGTCGGTGAACCACAACCGGACGAACCGGATATCGCGTTCCTCCAGCGTGCGCAGCACGAATTCCTTCTGGCGGTCCATGAATGCGAGCGTATGCAGCGGGTGTTAATTCCGTGTTACGCAGGCGGTAAGAGCCGCATCACCAGGCCAATCGACGCCGTCTTCCGGATACTGAGCCGATCCACCGCCACCGCTAGCTCAGCAACGCAGGTTGGGGGGCACGATCTGGTCGACGAAGTACTTCACGATCGCCGAGTCGACGCATTCGTCGCCGTTGAACACGGCGGTGTGCTGAGTTCCCTCGAAGGTGATCAATGGTGCGTTGAGCTGGCGGGCCAGGTTGACGCCCGCCTCGTAGGGCGTGGCCGGGTCATGCGTCGTGGACACGACGACGACGCTGCCGGGCGGAGCGGGCGCCGCCGGGTGGGGTTGCGAGGTGGGCGGCACCGGCCAGAACGCACAGATGTCACGCGGCGCCAGCCCGGTGAACTGACCGTAGGACTGAAACGGCGCCAGTTCGCGGGTGCGCCGATCGATGTCGGCCCAGGTTGCCGGATCACCGGGAGTCGGACCGTCGACGCAACGCACGGCGTTGAACGCGTCCTGCCCATTGGTGTAGTGCCCGTAGGAATCGCGACCCTGGTACTCGTCGGCCAGCATCAACAGGTCACCGGCATCGGTCTTGCGCTGCAAGCCCAGCAGGCCACTCGTCAGGAACTTCCAATACTGCGGTGTGTAGAGGGCATTGAATGTTCCGGTGATCGCATCCTGATAACTCAGGCCGCGTGGGTCCGACGTCGGACCCGGCTTGGTCACCAGCGGGTCGACCAGCTCGTGGTACCTGTCGACCCAGTGCGCCGGGTCGGCGCCCAGCGGGCAGCCCGACGACTTCGCGCAGTCGGCGGCATAGTCGTTGAACGCCACCTGAAACCCGGTCATCTGCTGGATGATCGAGTCGACGGTGTTCTCGGTGGGGTCGATGGCCCCGTCCAGAACCATCGTGCGCACCCGGTCCGGGAACTTCTCCAGGTACGCGGTGCCCACCTCGGTGCCGTAGCTGAATCCGAGGTAGTTGATCTTGTCGTCGCCGAGAGCCTGGCGGACGGTGTCCATATCCTTTGCGGCCGAATCGGTTCCGACTCCGGCCAGGAAGGCGGCACCCATCTTGTCGGCGCACTCTTTGACGTAGTCGCGATTCAGCTGTTCGATCGCGGCCACCCCGGCCGGGCTGTAGTCGACCATTGGGTTACGCCGCCACGCGTCGAACTCGGCATCGGTTCGGCAGCGCACCGACGGCGTCGAATAGCCGACACCGCGGGGGTCGAAGCCGACGATGTCGAAGTGTTCGGCGATCGGACTGCCTGCCAACGCGACGGCCATTCCGGCGGCCGAGTTCACCGCGGAGGCGCCGGGTCCGCCAGGGTTGACGAACAGCGCGCCGATCCGTCGACCGCTTGCCGGAACCTTGATGACCGCCAACTGTGCTTGCGGCCCAGTGGGATCGGCGTCGGTGTACGGCACCGGCACGACTCCGCACTGCGCACTGGGGACGTCGCGGGTGTTGTCACCCAGGAAACGCTGACAGTTTCCCCACGTGACCTGTGGCGCCGTCGTCTGACCGGCTCCCGGGTTCGGGGCCGCGACAGCAGACGGGGCCATGACACCGGCCGCCAGCGAAACACAGAGTGAACCCAAGAACACAGCCGAGCCAGGCCGACTCGTGCGTCCCATGGCAGTCATCGTCGCACGGCCGCGTACTCGGTATGACAGCGAGCCGGTCACACTCCGATCTCAGATCCTCATCACCAGCGGGTATTTCGCGTCAGCACGTGGCGCCGGGCGGTGGCAGCTTCAGGTCGACCAGGTACGCGGCCGCGTAGTTGTCCACGCAGGTGTTGCCCTGGAACACCACCGTGTGCTGAGTTCCGTTGAAGGTCAGCAGCGCGCCGCCGAGCTGCTTGGCCAGGTCGACGCCGGCCTGATACGGCGTGGCCGGGTCGTTGGTGGTGGACACCACCAGAACCGGAGGCAGCCCCGGTGCCTTGACCGAATGCGGCGTACTGGTCGGCGGCACCGGCCAGAACGCGCACGTGCTCAGCGGGGCATGTCCGGTGAAGTCGCCGTAGCTCATGAACGGCGCGACCTCGCGCATCTTCTTGTCTTCGGCGATCACCTTGTCGCGGTCGGTGATCGGCGGCTGGTCCACGCAGTTCACCGCGATGCGTGCGTCGGTGGCGTTGGTGTAGTGCCCCTTCGCGTCACGGCGCATATACATGTCGGCCAGCGCCAGCATGGTGTCGCCGCGGCCGTTGGTCATCTCGGTCAGCCCCTGTGTGAGGTGCCGCCACAGGTTGGGCGAATAGAGCGCCATGATCGTGCCGATGATCGCGTCGCTGTAGCTCAGGCCGCGCGGATCGGTGGTCGGCAGCGGCTTGTCGACGAGCGGGTCGACCAGGCTGCGGTACACGTCGACCGCCTTGTCGGCGTCGTTACCCAACGGGCAGCTCGGGTCTTTGACGCAGTCGGCGGCGTAGTCGTTGAAGGCCTGTTGGAACGCCGCGGCCTGATCGATATCGGCCTGGATCGGATCGGCGTTCGGGTCGACCGCCCCATCGAGGATCATCGCCCGCACCTTGTCCGGGAACGCCTCGGCGTACGCCGAGCCGATCCGGGTCCCGTAGGAGTACCCGAGGTAGGTGAGCTTGTCGTCGCCGACGGCGGCGCGCAACGCTTCCAGATCCTTCGCGACATTGGCGGTGCCGATGTTCTCGAGGAAGTTCTTGCCCATCTTGTCGACACAGCGCTGGACGAAGGCCTTGGTCTCGCCCTCGATGTGCTCGATGCCCTTCGGGCTGTAGTCGACCTGCGGGTCGGCCCGGAGGCGGTCGTTGTCGGCATCGGAGTTGCACCACAGCGCCGGGGTCGACGCGCCGACACCGCGGGGGTCGAAGCCGACCATGTCGAAGCTCTGCCGGACATTGCTCGGCAGGTTCTCCACGATGCTGGACGCGGCTTCGATACCCGACTCGCCCGGGCCGCCGGGGTTGATGATCAGCGAGCCGATCTTCTGACCGGTCGCCGGGAAGCGGATCAGCGCGAGCGTCGCCGCGGGACCGTCGGGCTCGGCGTAGTCGACCGGCACGGCGATCTTGCCGCACTGCGCACCGGCCGGGATCGGCAACGAATTGCCCCCGCCGCCGCCGGCCACCCGGCACGGCCCCCACTGCACCGGCTGACCGACCTGCGGTCCGGCGAGCACGGCCGTCCCCGTCACCGTCGAGCTGCAGCCGGCACTCACGACGAGAGCGGCCACGGCGGGAAGCACCAGGGCGGTGCGGACAGCGCGCGGTCGGCGGGCAAGGCTCATGGCAAACATGCTGCCATGCTCAGCTGGGGTGCCTCGCATTCCGACCCGCCCGGGCGGCTCACTTGGTGGCGTCGAGCAGTTCCTTCATGCCCACGGCGAAGTCATCGGCCATATCCCAGAGATCCGGCAACAGTTCGGGGCAGCTGATCAGTCCGACGTCGAGTTTCCCGTTGAGCGACATCACCGTGATGTTGAGACCCGAACCATGGAAGATCGGTCCGAGCGGGTACATCGCGCTCACCTCGGCGCCCAGGAAGTACAGGGGTATCTGCGGCCCGGGCACATTGGACACCACGAGGTTGTGCACCGGGCGGGACTCGGTCAGGCTGCTGCGGGCGTAGACCCGCATGGCGACACCGAAGACAGCCGGGCCTGCGAACTGGCTCCAGTCCTGCAGCAGGGTCGCCCCGATGGCGGAGCTGTGTTCCTTGGCGGTGGTGTTCGCCGTGGCGATCGCCTTGAGGCGCTCGGCCGGATCCGCGATGTGGGTCTCCAGCTTGGTGAACATGCCGGACACCTGATTGCGGCCCGGGCGGTCCGAGCGATCGTGCACCGATACCGGAACCATCGCCACCAGCGACGACTCGGGGAGCTCGTCACGGTCGAGGAGGAACTGTCGCAAGACCCCGGCGACCAGGGCCATCACCACATCGTTGAGCTTGACGTTGAAGTGGTTCTTGACCGTCTTGATGTCCTCGAGGTCCAGCTCGGCGAACGCGACGTTGCGGTGGGCGGTGACGCTGGCGTTGAACTTGGTCTGCGGCGCCGCGAACGGGGCTGCCATCGCCCGCCCGCCGACCGCGCGCTGGACGGTGTCCACGACAGTCGTGATGGTGGCGGGCAGCACCCTGGTGGCCAGCGTCAGGGGCCGGGTGGCGAAGCGGCCGAGCCCACCCAGCGCGATGCGCAATTGGTTGGTGTCCCCCTGCCCTTCGACCGGGTCGGGCGGCGGGGCGTCGGGTTCGGTGCTGCACAGCTGGGACATCAGGTTGGCACCGGTCACCCCGTCGACGGCGGCGTGATGAACCTTGGTCAGCACGGCAAGCCGGCCGCCCTTGCGCGCGTCGGTACCGCCGACGCCCTCGATGACCCAGGTTTCCCACAGCGGGTGACGGCGATCCAGGGGCAGTGACGCGAGATGCCCGCAGATCTCCCCCAATTCGACTCGACCGCCGGGTGCCGGCAGTCCGATGCGATGCAGATGGCGGTCGATGTCGAAGTGCTCGTCCTCCACCCACACCGGATGGTCGAGATTGAGGAAGCTGTTGGCGAGCCGTTCGCGGAAACTCGGAATTGCCTTGACGCGCAAGGCCAATTCGTCACGCAGCCGCTCGAAGCTATAACCCCCGGGAATCGTGGAGGCGTCGAGCTCCAATATCGAACACACATGCAATGGCTGGGAGGGCGTTTCGAGATAGAGGAAGCTGGCGTCGAGACCGCTGAGCCGCTGCAGGTGTTGCACCATGCCGCCGATGGTATGCCGGTGAACCGAGGACAGGTGTGAGAAAGTCCACTTCACTCTGCCGTTCACCTTGCGGTCCGGTGGTGGCACACTGGAAGGCGTCAACGAACCCGGGGACCCGGATGGGCCTCGAGGATCGACAAAGACGATCTTAGGGACACAGATGTCTGAACAGACTGTCTACGGCGGCGCCAGCTTGCCATCCGTTTCGCGCACGAAGGTCCGCACGCACCACCTATTGAAGTGGAAGTCCGAAGGACACAAGTGGGCGATGCTCACCGTCTACGACTACTCCACCGCCCGAGCATTCGACGAGGCCGGCATCCCGGTGCTGCTGGTCGGCGATTCCGCCGCCAACGTCGTCTACGGCTACGACACCACGGTTCCGATCTCGGTCGACGAGCTGATCCCCCTCGTCCGCGGGGTCGTCCGCGGCGCCGAGCATGCGCTCGTCGTCGCCGACCTCCCGTTCGGTAGTTACGAGGAAAGCCCCCGCCAAGCCCTCGCGACCGCCACCCGCTTCATGAAGGAGACCGGCGCACACGCGGTCAAGCTCGAGGGCGGCGAGCGGGTCGCCGATCAGATCGCGACGCTCAGCGCCGCCGGCATCCCGGTGGTCGCCCACATCGGCTTCACCCCGCAGAGCGTCAACGGTCTGGGCGGGTTCCGCGTCCAGGGCCGCGGTGACGCCGCAGAGCAGACCATCCACGACGCGATCGCGGTCCAGGAGGCCGGCGCCATCGCCGTCGTGATGGAAATGGTGCCCGCCGAGCTGGCCACCCAGATCACCGGCAAGCTGACGATCCCGACGATCGGCATCGGCGCCGGGCCGAACTGCGATGCGCAGGTGCTGGTCTGGCAGGACATGGCCGGACTCACCAGCGGCAAAACCGCCAAGTTCGTCAAGCGATTCGGTGACGTCGGCGGCGAATTACGCCGGGCAGCAATGCAATACGCCGAAGAGGTGGCGACCGGTGCGTTCCCGGCCGAGGAGCACAGCTTCTAGCTGAATTCGGGGGCGCGCTTGTTCAGGAACGCGTCAATACCCTCGCGGCCGTCCGCACTGTCGGCGCACGCGGCGATCAGCCGGCCTTCGAGTTCCATCTGCTCCTCGAGCCCGCTGCCGAAGGTGGTGAGCATCAGCTTCTTCACCGCCGCGCTGGAACCCCTTGCGGCAGAAGCAATTTTTTCCGCCAGCGCCTGAGCGCGCGCCTCGAGGCCATCGGCCGGGACGACCTCGTTGACCAGTCCCCATTCCGCGGCTTCGGCCGCTTTCAGCGTCCGGTTGGTGAGCATCAGTTCCTGGGTGCGGCGCACACCGATGATCCGCGGCAAGAAGTACGAGGAGCTGCCGTCCGGGCTCAGCCCGGCCCTGGTGTAAGCCATGGTGAACGACGCGGTGTCGGCGGCCAGTACCAGATCCCCCGCGATCGCCAGACTGAACCCGGCGCCCGCGGCCACCCCGTTGACGGCGGTGATCACCACGGCGTCCATCCGGGCCAGCGTCGAGATGGCGCGGTGCAGGTCGTCGGCGATGCCCTTGACGAACCGGCCCGGGCCCAGCGGGGAGGCCGCCATCGCTTTGAGGTCTCCCCCGGCGCAGAAGAAGCGGCCGGCTCCGGCGAGGATGACGGCTTTCGTCTCCGCCACGTCGCAGCGCGCCGCGACCTCTGCTAGTTCGGCGGTCATGACGTCGTTCATGCCGTTGGCTGCGTCGGGCCGGTTCAGCACGATCCGTGCGATGGGGCCGGATTGCTCGAAGGACAACATCTGGTAGTCGCTCACGGTTGCGAACGTTAGCAACCCAGGATTTCCAGGGCTCCAGCGGCAGACACCCGCAGGTGATCGCCGGCTTCGAATACCTGTCACTTGATCGAAATCCAGTCAATCCACTCGTTACATCGGCGACATTCCCCGGGAACCGCGCATGAGAAAACTTTCAGTTGACAGGTAATCGGCTCGACTCAGGAGTGCACATGACGACCGCGTCGACCGACGGCGCTCGCACACACGCCCGTTCCCAGGCGAGCGAGGCCAGCATGCGGGTGCCTCCCCTGCCCGACGGCGTAGACGGTGCCCGGCTCGTGTGGGCCGAGACCGTGCCGGCGCAGTCCTACGCAACCCGGGTGCTGGGCCGCGGCACCCGCCTGCGGCTGGCCGATCCCGACGGTGGCGCCTGCGCACACCTGCTGCTGTTCCGGGCCGACGCCTCGTGGGAGCGGCTGAACGTCGCCGACACCATGAAGGTCCCGTGGCAGGCCTACCTCGGCGTGGGCCACCCGCTGCTCTCCGATCAGGGCCGCCTGCTCGCGACCGTCGTCGCCGATACCTCCGGCCACCACGACCTGCTCTGCGGATTGCCCCCGGCGGGCCAGCCCACGATGCTGCTGGCCGCGATCAAGCACGGCATGGACATTCGCGATGTGGCACCGTCGGCGACGCTCTTCAAGGGTGTCCGAGTCGAGGATTCCGGCGCATGTGTGTTCACCGGATCCGCCGGACCCGGCGCGGCTATCGAGCTCCTGATCCATCTGCCCGTGGTCGTCGCGGTGGTGAACACCGCCCACCCGCTGGACCCGCAGCCCGAGGTGACCGACCTCGACATCGTGGCCTGGCGCGCCGAGGAGGAACTGACCACACCGGTCAACGATGACCCTGAATACCTCCGAGCCCTGTTCAACACCGAATCCACTTGGGCGGCAGCACAATGATTGTGGACGAGATCGTCGCGGCCCGCGCACCGTGGTCGAAGATCCTGCGCGCCGGCCAGCGCCTGCAGATCATCGACCTGCACGGAAACCAGGCGGTGGACACCCTGTTCTATGGGGTCACCGGCGACACGGTCGACCCCGCGGCACGCTACAGCGCGCAGGCGACCATCGCCGCGCAGCGCAGCATCTTCCTGACCACCGGCTCGGTGCTGCGGGCCGCCGACGGCAGACCGCTGGTGACGATCGTCGCCGATGAGGTCGGCAACCACGACACCATTGCGGGCGCCTGCTCCAAGGAGTCCAACACCTTGCGCTACGGCCACCACACCGTGCATCAACACGCCTGCGCGGAGAACTTCCTCGCCGAAGGCGCCAAATGGGGAATGGGCAAGCGCGACATCGTCTCCAACGTCAACTTCTTCATGAACGTGCCCGTCGAGGCCGACGGCACGCTGGGGATTGTCGACGGCCTGTCGGCGCCGGGCAAGTCGCTGACGGTCCGCGCCGACACCGACACCCTGGTGCTGGTGTCGAACTGCCCCCAGATCAACAACCCCTGCAACGGGTTCGACCCGACCCCGGTGCGGATGGTGATCACCGCCTCATGACCCAACTCGAGGTGCAGCGGCCGGGTCTGCTGACCACCGTGCAGGACTGGCCCGGGCGCGTCGGCTTCTGGCACGTCGGAGTGCCGCCGTCGGGCCCGATGGACGACCTGTCCTTTCGACTCGGCAACCGGGTGCTCGGCAACCCCGAGGGTATGGCGGGCCTGGAATGCACGAAAGTCGGCCCGGCACTTCGCTTTCCCGACGGCGCGCGGATCTGCGTCACCGGGGCGGCCGCGCCGGTGACCCTCGACGGTGAACCGGTGCCGCAATGGCAGTCGGTCACCGTACCGCCGGGCGGTCTGCTGGACATCGGTGCGGTCGACGGCCCGGGCATGCGCTGCTACGTGTTAGTCGCCGGCGGTATCTGTGAGCCCGAATATCTCGGCAGCACAGCGACATTCACCCTTGGCTGCTTCGGCGGCCACGACGGCCGCCCGTTGCTTACCGAGGACGTGCTGACCATCGGTGATGATCCCGGCCCGGCCTCGGCCAGGCCGGCCCGCGCCGCCTTCGACGAGCAGCCCGCGATCGGTCACCGTTGGCAGGTCGCCGTCACCGAGGGTCCGCACGGTGCACCGGAGTTCTTCACCCGCGCCGACATGGCGACGATCGTCAGCACCGACTACACCGTGCACTTCAATTCGGATCGCACCGGGGTGCGGCTGATGGGCCCCAAGCCCCAGTGGGCCCGCACCGACGGCGGCGAAGCCGGCTTGCACCCGTCGAACATCCACGACAATGCTTACTGCGTAGGCACTTTGGACTTCACCGGCGATACGCCGATCCTGCTCGGCCCGGACGGCCCCAGCCTGGGCGGGTTCGTCTGCCCGGTGACCGTCGTGCGAGGCGACCGCTGGAAACTCGGGCAGATGGCGCCCGGCGACACCGTGCGATTCGTGCCGGTGCGCGCCGACCGCGCGCCGTCACTGGGCAGTATCGCCGCCGACCGCCGGGCGTCGATGCCGCTGGTGATCTCGACCTCCAGCGACGCCGACGACGGTGTGCTGACCCGTTTCGTCGGTGCCGAAGGAACCGATGTGACCGTGCGCCGCGACGGTGACGGCGGCGTGCTCGTCGAGTACGGCCCGATGGTGCTCGACTTGGCCATGCGCGCCCGGGTTCATGTTTTGTACGAATCACTCTCGGCCAGTGCGGTTCCCGGTGTCACCGAGTTGACCCCCGGGGTACGGTCGCTGCAGGTGCAGTTCGATCCGGCCGTACTGAGCACGCCCGAGTTGGTCGACTTGCTGGCTCGCACTGAGGAGTCGCTGCCGGCCACCGATCAGTTGGTCGTGCCCAGCCGCACCGTGCGGCTGCCGCTGTCGTGGGACGATCCGGCCACCCACGAAGCCATCCAGCGCTATATCCACGGCGTGCGCGCCGACGCGCCGTGGTGCCCGTGGAACATCGAATTCATCCGGCGCATCAACGGTTTGGCCGATGTGCAACAGGTGCACGACACCGTTTTCGACGCCCGGTATCTGGTGCTCGGCCTCGGTGACGTCTACCTCGGTGCGCCGGTGGCCACCCCGCTGGACCCGCGTCACCGCCTGGTCACCACGAAATACAACCCGGCACGCACCTGGACCCCGGAGAACGCCGTCGGGATCGGCGGGGCTTACCTGTGCATCTACGGCATGGAAGGCCCGGGCGGCTATCAGTTCGTCGGCCGTACCACCCAGGTGTGGAACCACCGGCATCCGCATGACGCCCGATCTTTCGAACCCGGAACCCCATGGCTCCTGCGCTACTTCGACCGGATCGGGTTCTATCCGGTCAGCGCCGAGGAGCTGCTCGACCTGCGCGCCGACATGGCCGCGGGCCGGGGTTCCGTTGACATCGTCGACGGAACCTTCTCGATGGCCGAGTACCAGCGCTTCCTGACACACAACGCCGAAAGCATCGCCGCGTTCCGGGGACAGCAGGCCGAGGCGTTCACCGCTGAGCGACGGGCCTGGGACCGGGCCGGGGAGTTCGCCGGGCAACTGGCCAGCTGACGCGGTGTTCATCTTGATGTGACACCCTGAGCGACATGGGTTCGGGCAAAGACCGTCATGTCGAAGTGGAGCGCAAGTTCGACGTCCCCGCGGGAACGGTGTTCCCGTCATTCGACGGCCTCTCAGCGGTGGGGCGCGTCGAGCGGCAGCCGGCGCAGTCGCTGGACGCGGTGTACTTCGACACACCCGGCCGAGACCTCAACGCCCACCGGATCACGCTCCGCCGCCGCACCGGGGGCCCCGATGCCGGCTGGCACCTGAAGCTGCCCGCCGGCCCCGATGCCCGCACCGAGGTGCACGCGCCGCTGGACGGCACCGCCGAGGGCGGCGAATCCGTGCCCGATGATTTGCTCGACATCGTCCTCGCCATCGTGCGGGACCGTCCGCTGGGGCCGGTGGCTCGGATCTCGACGACCCGCAACGTGATGATGCTCTACGACGGTGACGGCGCCGCGCTGGCCGAGTTCTGCGACGACGAGGTCAGCGCGTGGGCGCTCGGCTCGGGTGACGACGAGGAACAGCGCTGGCACGAGTGGGAGCTGGAGCTTGTCGACGGCGAGATGGACGGCGGCCGCGACGTCCTCAAGCGACTGAGCAACCGCCTGCTCGACGCCGGTGCAGTACCGGCCGGCCACGGGTCGAAGCTGACGAAGGTCTTGGAGACCTCCGGCACCGGGCCGGACGTGCCCGAGGACAACGAGGTATCCGGCGATCCCGTACATCAGGCGGTGGCCGAGCAGGTCGACGAGCTGCTGGTGTGGGACCGGGCCGTACGGGCCGACACCTATGACTCGGTCCACCAGATGAGGGTGACGACCCGCAAGATCCGCAGCCTGCTGCAAGCGTCCGAGGAGGCCTTCGGCCTGAGCGATGACGCATGGATTCTCGATGAGCTGCGCCAGCTGGCCGGCGTGCTGGGTGTTGCTCGCGACGCCGAGGTGCTGGCCGAACGCTATGAGGCGGCGCTGGAGGCGCTGCCGGCCGATCTGGTCCGCGGCCCGGTGTACGAGCGTCTGGTCTCGGGGGCCCAGCGCAGCTATCAGGCCGGATTGCGGCGGTCGCTGAGCGCAATGCGTTCGACTCGCTACTTCCGGCTGCTCGATGCGCTGGAAGGACTGGTGGCCGCGCAACCGCCGCAGGCCGCGCCGGGCGAAGAGCCCAAGCCGGTCAGCATCAACTCGGCGTACAAGCGGGTGCGCAAGGCCGCCAGAAACGCCGAGCGGGCCACCGAGCACCGCGATGAAGCGCTACACCGGATTCGCAAGGGCGCCAAGCGACTTCGTTATGTCGCCGCGGCCACCGGCGAGCCTAAGGTGTCGGACCGGGCCAAGACAATTCAGACGCTGCTCGGCGACCACCAGGACAGCGTGGTCAGCCGCACGCACCTGGCTCAGCAGTCGCTGGCGGCGCACGCGGCCGGCGAGGACACGTTCACCTACGGCCTGCTCTACCAGCAGGAGGACGACCTCGCGCAGCGCTGCCGCGAACAGCTCGACGACGCGCTGAGCGCCTTGCGGAAGACGTTCAAGAAGACGCACTGAGCGAACGGACGAACCCGCTCCGAGTCGGTGGGCGTCATCGACGATCTGCTCCAATTCCGCCACGCCAACCGGGTATTCAGGCGCACCCATCAGGGCCGAAAGACCCTTTGCCGACCGGCGGCACGCGCGGAATATCGATGTTTTCGGCGACTACGAGCAGTACCCCGAACGCCGAAAGGGGTGACGAACCTATGACCACACTCAAAACACCCATCGGCACCGACGTCGTGAAGCGAACCCTTCTCGTCTTTGCGGCATTCGTCGGTGGGCTGATCACCATGCTCCCTCCGGTGCTTCTCGTGACCGGCGCGTTGTCGGTCGTCGAGGCTCAACCGCCACCGAACATCCCTACGGACGGATGCGGCGGCGCAGTCGTCTTCGGCAATGGGGGATCGCAATGCGATGGTCCCGTCCAGTCAGACGGCAGTTTCCAGCGCTGTGTCTCGGTATATGTGCTCGGAATCGGCGGCTGGAACTGCTTCGTCGTGTTTCCACCGCCACCGTAATGCGAATGGTCAGCTCGCAATGAAGCCTTCGCGCTTATGCGATCCGTCGCACATGGGCTTGTTGGCGGAGTGGCCGCATCGGCAAAGGAAGAGCTTCGCGGCTTCCTTGACGACGGTGCCGTCACTGGCCAGCACGATGGACTCGCCGTCGACTTGGAGCGGACCGTTTTCCAGGGCAGTGATCTTGACCTCGCTCATGCGCCCAATACTGCCTCAGGTCGACGCGTCCGGGTGCCGGCTTCGCTTCCTCCGAGTAAGAATGTCTCGACTGAGCCAAGGGGCGAACGAGTTGGCCTGTAAGCCGGATTCTGTCCCGCCCTGCCTCGGCTAACCGCGGCAGGGCGGCGGCGACCATCCATCTGGGCACACCGTCGCCGGGTGCCTCGAGCGGCCTACCCGCAGGCTCGGGCGAGCAGCCCTCGATCGCCTGCGCAGCCGCACCAGGTGCGGCCTCTTGGCCTTGCTTCGGGTGGGGTTTACCGAGCCATCCCGGTCACCCGGAATGCTGGTGCGCTCTTACCGCACCGTTTCACCCTTACCACCGCTACGGGTGGCGGTCTGTTTTCTGTGGCACTGTCCCGCGAGTCACCTCGGATTGCCGTTAGCAATCACCCTGCTCTGTGAAGTCCGGACTTTCCTCGACTCTAGGAGCCGCGGCCGCCCGGCCAACTCGTTCGCCTGAACACGGTAGCTCATCTGCGGCGCACCAGGATGATGTTGTCGACCAGGGTGGCGTGCTGACCGTCGGGCCCGACCGCATCCCGCTCGGTCGCTGCGACCCGCACCGTCTCCCATTGGGTGTCGTCCAGGGCCAAGCCGGCCAGCACCTCCTCGGGGGACGGGAACTCGTGGTGGTGAACCTCCTCCGGCGCCCACGCCGGGGCACCGCCATGGTCGACGATCAGCAGCGCTCCCCCGGACGCCAGGGTCGCCGCCGCGCGGCGCAGGATCGCCGGCCGGTCCATTTCCAATGTGGTGTGGAAGAAGTGCGCCGACACCAGATCGAACGGCCCCTCAGGCAGCGTCTGAGTCAGGTCGTGTTGCTGAAAGTCGATGCGTTCCAGCACTCCTCGCGCTGCCGCGTCTTCAGCGGCTCGGGCCAGCGCGGTGGTGGAGACGTCGACGGCCACGACGTGCCAGCCGTGTTCGGCCAGCCACATGGCGTCACCGCCCTCACCGCAGCCCAGATCCAATGCGCGCGAACCGTTCAGCGAGCCGACGAGGTCGGCGAGGTGGGCATTGGGCCGTCCGCTCCAGATCCGCGGCTTCTCCGCATAGCGCGTCTCCCAGTGGGTGTGGTGGTCAGTGGTCATGCTGTCGAGCTTGCCGCTGCCCGCTACAACTGGCAATGTCTTTTGCCATGCAGGCAAACGACGATGTCGACCTGCGGGTGCGCAGGCGACTGCGCGAACTGCGCGCCCGCCTCGGCCTGACCCTCGAGGACGTCGCCTCCCGCTCCGGGATCGACGTCTCGACACTGAGCCGGCTGGAATCGGGAAAGCGCAGGCTCGCCCTCGACCACCTGCCCCGGCTGGCCGCGGCGCTGTCGGTGAGTGCCGACGAACTACTCGGCGCGCCAACGACGGTCGACCCGCGAGTGCGGGCGCCGTCGCACACCCGCCATCTGGTCACCTATTGGCCGCTGACGCGTCACGGCGGGGCGGGCGGCCCGCAGGCCTTCAAGATCCGGATCAGCGCGCGGCGGCGCACCCCGCCGGCCGAATTGCCCACCCACGAGGGGCAGGAGTGGCTCTACGTGTTATCCGGGCGGTTACAACTCATCCTGGGCGAGCAGCATTACGTGATCGAACCGGGCGAGGCGGTGGAGTTCAGCACGTGGACGCCACACTGGTTCGGCGCCATCGACGGCCCGGTGGAGGCCATCATCCTGTTCGGCCCGCACGGGGAACGAGTGCACGTGCGGCAGTAGCGCCTGTCAGATATTGCGCGGGGGGAACGGCAGACCGGTGTCATCGGTCAGCAGGCTCTGCACGACCGCAGTCGCCGCCACCGATCCGGTCGCGATCGCGGTAGCAACCTGGGGCGCCTGGGTGCATACATCGCCTGCCGCGAAAAGTCCCGCCACGGTGGTACGGCCGAGGCCGTCGATATCGATGGGATCGGTGACCACCGGCCCGTGTTCGTGCGACATCGCGCCGAGCTGGTCGGCCAGCTTGGTGCGCTGGTGCAGTGTCGTTGCCACCATCAGGCCGCTGCGTTCCAGCCGCGAACCGTCCGTGAAGACGACCGCTGACAATCGCCCGTTCTCGGCCGCCACCTCTTCGACGCGCCGCGCATCGATCGGCACTCCGGCCCGGTCCAGGAGCGCGAGCCCGTCGGCGTCGATGTCGACTCGTCCGTCGGTCAACAGCACCACGTCGTCGGTCCAGTTCCGGATCAACAACGTCGCATGCAGCGCCTTCTCCCCGTTGGCCAGCACCGCCAGCGGCTGGTCCCGCACCTCCCAGCCATGGCAGAACGGGCAGTGGAAGACGGTGCTCCCCCACAGTTCGCGCAGCCCCGGCACACCCGGCGGCCGATACTCCACGCCGGTGGCCAGTAACACCCGGCGGGTGGTCCGCTCGCTGTCGTCGGCCAACACCAGCCGAAAACCGTTGCCGAGGTCGGCGCCGTCCACCACCTCGCCGGTGATCACCTCGACGCTCGGATATTGCGTCAGCTGCTCACGGCCCAGCGCGTACAGCTCCGCCGGGGGTCGACCGTCGAATCCGAGCAGACCTCCCACGCCGTGGGCCGGCAGATTGCTCTGGTCACCGGCATCAACCAGCAGCGTGCGGCGCCGGGCGCGGCCCAGCACCAACGCGGCACTCAAGCCCGCGGCGCCACCACCGACGACGATGCAGTCATATTCAGCGGTCATGGCACGGGGGCATACCCACGGCGACGCGCGGTATTCAGACCAGATACGAAGTCTGGTTCACCAGCCGCACCGAGGCACCCCCGTCGGGATAGAACTCCGCGATGCTCAGCGACGCCAGGTCCAGGTGCAGCCGGTGCAGAATGGCGGGCCCGGCGTCGAGCGCCAGTCGCAGGAGCGTCTTGATCGGCGTGACGTGCGAGACCAGCAACACGGTGGCGCCCGGATGCTCGGCGATGATCCGCTTACGGAGCCGCTGGACCCGCTCTCCGACGTCGTTGAAGCTTTCGCCGTCCGGCGGCCGCAGACCGGTGTCCCGCAGCCAGCGGCCGTGCAGGTCTGGGTCGCGCTCTCGGGCCTCAGCGAATGTCAGACCCTCCCAGGCCCCGAAATCGGTTTCGATCAGATCCTCATCGACCGTCACATCCAGGCCCAGCGCCGTCGCGGCGGCCGATGCTGTGTCGAGAGCACGCTGCAGCGGCGAACTGAGCACCAGGTCCACGCCCCCGCGCTCGGCCAGGTAGCGTGCCGCGGCCTCGGCCTGGCGACGGCCGGCGTCCGTGAGCTCGGGGTTGCCGCGACCGGAATAGCGGCGCTGGCGGGAGAATTCGGTTTGGCCGTGCCGCAGCAGCAGCATGCGGGTCGGGGCACCCTGGTTGCCGGTCCAGGCCGCGGGCGGCACGGCGACCGCCCCGGCCGGCGGATCGGCGACGGTGGCCTGACCTTCGCGGTCCATGGCCTCGTTGGCCAGCCGGTCGGCCTCGCGGTTCTGCTCGCGCGGAATCCATTGGTAGGTAACCGAATCGAACGTCGATGCCAGCGCGCGCGCCTGCTGGTGCAGCTCGGCCATCGCCGCGTGCTTCACCTTCCAGCGCCCGGCCATCTGCTCCACTACGAGCTTCGAATCCAAAGACACCGCAACCTCATTGGCACCGAGCCGGCGGGCCTCCTCGAGGCCCGCGATCAGCCCGCGGTATTCGGCGACGTTGTTGGTGGTGGTCCCGATCGCCTGGCCGTGTTCGGCCAGGACGGTCTGGTGGTCGGACGACCAGACGACGTACCCGTAGGCCGCCGGCCCAGGGTTACCCCGCGACCCGCCGTCGGCCTCGATCAGAACCTTCACCGCTGCGCCCCATCGATGCGCAGCAGGATCGTCTGGCACTCCGGGCAGCGGACCACCTCGTCATCCGCCGCCGCCGAAATTCTCGCCAGCTCACCCCGATCCAGTTCGATGCGGCAGGCGCCGCACCGGCGGCCGAGCAGCCGCGCCGCGCCGGCACCCGACGCGGCCCGCTGCCGCTCGTAGAGCTGAGCCAATCCGGGGTCCAGCCCGGACACGATCTCCGCGCGGCGGGCCGCGCGCTCGGCGCGCACTCGCTCGATCTCGGCGAGCGCTTCATCGCGGTTGTGGCCCGCAGTGGTCAGATTCGCTTGCAGCGCTCCGGCTTTCGCCTGCTCTTCGGATTGTTCAGCGGCGAGCTGTTCGCGGCGCTCCATGACCTCGAGTAGGGAGTCTTCCAGGCTGGCCTGCCTGCGCTGCAGCGTGTCCAGCTCGTGCTGCAGCTCCTCGAGCTGCTTGGGGTTCACGGTGCCGGAGTCGAGCAGATTGCGGTCCCGGTCCTCACGCTGGCGCACACCGTCGATTTCGGATTCGAAGCGCGCCACCTGGGCGTCGATGTCCTCGAGCGCAACGGCCAGAGCGGCCAGCCGGTCAGCGGAAGCCCGCTGATCGCTGTGCGCCGTGCCATATTCCTGCTCCTCGGGCAGGTTGGCTGCCCGATGCCTCAGACGAGCGAGCTCGGCATCCAGATCGGCCAACTCCAGAAGCGAACGCTGCTGTGTCAGTTCAGCTTTCACGAAGCGCCTTCCACTGATTCGATATTCCACGGATCGGTGCGCAGGTCGCTGACGGTGACCGGCAGCGCCGCCCCGAAATGATCCCGCAGCAGCGCGGCGGCTTGTGCGCACCACGGATACTCGCTGGCCCAATGCGCGACGTCCACCAACGCGACGTCGCTGGCGCGCCGGTGCTCGTCGGCGGGATGGTGACGAAGATCAGCGGTCAGGTAGGCGTCCACGCCGGCAGCGGCGGCCGCACCCAGCAGCGAGTCGCCCGCGCCGCCGCAGACCGCTACCCGGCTCACCGGGGCATCCGGGTCACCCGCGGCCCGCACCCCCCAGGTCGTCTTCGGCAGCACGGCAGCGACCCGGGCAACGAAGTCGGCGAACCGCAGCGACTCGGCCAGGGTGCCGATCCGCCCGATGCCCACTCCGGACGGCAGGGCGGCCAGGGGTAGCACGTCGAACGCCGGTTCCTCGTACGGGTGGGACGCGCGCAGCGCGGAAAGCACCTGGGGGCGAAGCCGGGCCGGGGCCACCATTTCGACACGGTCCTCGCTGACCCGTTCCACCGAACCGACCGCTCCGATAGCCGGTGTCGCCCCGTCGAGTGGCAGAAACTGGCCGGTGCCGGCGACACTCCAACTGCAGTGCGAATAGTCACCGATGTGGCCGGCCCCGGCGGCGAACAGCGCGTCGCGGACCGCCTCGGCGTCAGAGACCGGTACGAAGATCACCCACTTGTCGATGTCCCCACCCGCGCTGATCGGGTCGAGCACGCCGTCGACCTCCAGCCCGAGGACCTCGGCCAGCGCGTCGGACACGCCGGGGTTGGCCGAGTCGGCGTTGGTATGAGCGGTGAACAACGCCGCTCCGGCCTTGATGAGCTGATGGATCAGCGCACCCTTTGGGGTGCTGGCCGCCACCGTGTCCACCCCGCGCAACAGCAGCGGGTGGTGCGCCAGCAGCAGTCCGCGCGCGCCGACCGTCGCGGCGACGCCGGCGGTGGCGTCCACGGCCACCGTCACCGAGTCGACGGTTTCGTCCGGGTCGCCGCACACCAGGCCGACCGAGTCCCAGCTCTGCGCCAGACCGGGTGGGTATGCGGCGTCGAGCACGGCGATGACCTCGGCCAGTTTCACGCTCATCTCGTCACCTTCACCACGCCATGAACAGTAGTGCGCGGCGATCGGCGACAATGGAGCGGTGACACGCACGGCCTCCGACACTCGCCCCCAGTTGGTGATCTTCGACCTCGACGGCACCCTCACCGACTCGGCCGAGGGCATCGTGGCCAGTTTCCGCTACGCCTTGGCCGCGGTCGGCGCCGAAGTGCCCGCTGGTGACCTGGTCGGCCGGATCGTCGGACCGCCGATGAAGCAGACCCTGGACGGGCTCGGCCTCGGCGACCGTGCCGGCGATGCGATCGCGGCCTACCGCGCCGACTACACCACCCGCGGCTGGGCGATGAACAGCCTGTTCGACGGCATCCCGCAGCTGCTGGCCGACCTGCGGGCGGCCGGGGTGCGCCTGGCGGTAGCCACCTCCAAGGCCGAGCCGACCGCCCGGCAGATCCTCGAGCACTTCGCTCTGGCCGAGCACTTCGACGTGATCGCCGGTGCCGGCGTCGACGGGTCACGCGCAAGCAAAGCCGACGTGCTGGCGCGTGCGCTCGGTCAGCTCCAGCCACTGCCCGAACGGGTGGTGATGGTCGGTGATCGCGCCCACGACGTGGAGGGTGCCGCCGAGCACGGCATCGACACAATCGTCGTGGAGTGGGGCTATGGCGCGAGCGACTTCCGGGACCCACACGTCGCCGAGGCGGCAGCAGCTCACGTCCCGACCGTCACGGCCCTGCGCGAGGTGCTCGGTGTCTGACACTCAGCTGATTCATGTGACGTTCGTCTGCTCGGGCAACATCTGCCGCTCGCCGATGGCCGAGAAGATGTTCGCCCACCAGATTGACCAGCGCGGCCTGGCCCACCTGGTGCGCGTGACCAGCGCAGGCACCGGTGACTGGCATGCCGGCAACGCGGCCGACGAGCGCGCCAACGCCGTGCTGCGCAGGCACGGCTACCCGACCGAGCACTGCGCGGCTCAGGTCGGCGATGACCACTTGGCGGCCGACCTGGTGATCGCGCTGGGCCGCAATCACGTGCGGATGCTGACCCACCTCGGGGTGGAGCCCGAGCGGGTGCGGTTGCTGCGGTCGTTCGACCCGCGCTCGGGGGCGCACGCCGACGATGTCGAAGACCCGTACTACGGCAGCCCAAGAGATTTCGAGGAGACGTTCACCGTGATCGAGGCGGCCCTGCCGGGCCTGCACGCCTGGGTCGACGAACGGCTGGCCGGGGCGGGCCTGACCGGTTGATGAAGCGCCTGTTGTTCCTGCTGCGCCCGGGCTGGATCGCCCTGGCGTTGGTGGTCGTTGCCTTCGCCTACCTCTGCTTCACCGTGCTGGCGCCATGGCAGCTGGGCAAGAACACCAAGACCAGCCGGGAGAACAACCAGATCGCGTCCTCACTGACCGCCGAGCCCGTGGCGGTGACAACGCTTCTGCCGCATCAGGATTCGTCGGCACCCGACGCGCAGTGGCGACGGGTGACGGCGAGCGGGCGCTATGTGCCGTCCGCTGAGGTACTGGCGCGCCTGCGGGTGGTCGGTGGCGCCCCGGCGTTCGAGGTGCTGGTGCCGTTCATCGTCGACGGCGGCCCCACCGTTCTGGTCGACCGGGGATACGTGCTTGCGGTGCAGGGCTCGAAGGTGCCCGAGATCGCGCCGGTGCCGTCCGGCACGGTGACGATCACGGCACGGCTGCGCGATTCGGAGACCGCGCCCGCAGACAAACCACCATTCACAGAAGGCGGCTTCACCCAGCTGTACGCCATCGACACCGCGCAGGTCGGCGCGACCACCGGAGTGCGCGTCACGGGTTCGTACCTCCAATTGGTGGAGAACCAGCCCGGCGGTCTCGGCATCGCGGAACTGCCGCACCTCGACGCCGGACCGTTCCTGTCGTACGGCATCCAGTGGATCGCGTTCGGTATCGTCGCCCCGATCGGCCTGGGTTACTTCGTGTACTCGGAGATCAAGGCGCGCCGACGGGAGAACGCGGCTGGCACTGGGAGCTCGTCCGAACCGGTCACCGTCGAGGACAAGCTCGCCGACCGCTACGGCCGACGGCAGTGAGACCGATCGCGAGCACCGCCGCGGCGATCTGAACAGTCTGGGACAGCCGCACCGACCGGCGCAGGTCTTCGACGTCGGGGATGTGACCGTCCCCGAGAGTCGGGCGGATCTCCAGCTGATGGTGGTACTGGGTAGGGCCGCCGAGACGCACACCCAACGCGCCCGCGAAGGTCGCCTCCACCACACCGGCGTTCGGGCTGGGGTGGCGCGCCGCGTCGCGGCGCCAGGCGCGCAGCGCCCCCGCCGGCGAACCGCCGATCAGCGGTGCGCACACCACCACCAGAGCGCCGGCCACCCGGGCCGCCGCGAAGTTCGCGACGTCATCCAAACGCGCTGCCGCCCAACCGAAGCGGGCATAGCGGGGCGAGCGGTGCCCGATCATCGCGTCCAACGTGTTGACCCCGCGGTACAGCAGCACACCCGGTACTCCCCCAGCCGCCGCCCACAGCAGCGGTGCAACGTGCGCGTCGGAGGTGTTCTCGGCCACCGACTCCAGGGCCGCGCGCGCCAATCCGTCGGCGTCCAGTGCGGATGGGTCACGCCCGCACAGCGACGGCAGCAGCGCCCGGGCGCCGTCAATGTTCCCGGCGACCAACAGATCAGCCAGCCTGTCTCCGGTGCGGCTCAGCGTGGTTCCGCCGAGTGACGCCCAGGTGGCGGCGGCGGTCGCGGCCGCCAGCGCCGGTCCGCGCGTGCCGCGCTGCACCAGCGTGCCGCCTACGGCCAGCCCGGCCAGCAGCACACCGGTGTGCACCGCGCCGGCGGTCCGGCTGTCACGGTAGGTCAACTTCTCGAGTGTGGCTGCACACCAACCGAACCCCGCGACCGGATGACCACGCACCGGATCAGCGAAGCCCAGGTCCGCCAGCTGAGCCATCAGGATGCCGACACCGCGGGCCCGTCTGCGCGCAAACACCCCGGCACTCTCTCACACGTGATGTACTGCGTGGGTGAGGCCGCGATGACGCGACACCCGACGCGGGTATCAGATTTGCTCAATCCGGCCGCGGTGTTGGCGCCCGCAGCCAATGTCATCATGCAGCTGGCTCACCCCGGCGTCGGCTACGGCGTCCTCGAGAGCCCGGTGGACAGCGGCAACGTCTACAAGCATCCGATCAAGCGGGCCCGCACCACCGGCACATACCTGGCGGCGGCCACGATCGGCACCGACGCCGACCGCGCTCTCATCCGGTCCGCGGTGGACACCGCGCACGCCCAGGTCCGCTCGACACCGGCCAGTCCGGTGGCCTATCGCGCCTTCGACCCGCAGTTACAACTGTGGGTGGCGGCCTGCCTATACCGCTACTACGTCGACCAGCACGAGTTCCTGTACGGCCCACTCGACGACGAGGCGGCTGACGCGGTGTACGCCGACGCCAGCCGGCTCGGCACCACGCTTCAGGTGCGCGAGGGCATGTGGCCGTCCGACCGCGCGGCCTTCGACGAGTACTGGAAGCGCTCACTGGACGATCTGCGCATCGATCCCCCGGTCCGCGAGCACTTGAAAGGCGTTGCGGGAATGGCGTTCATGCCCTTTCCCATCCGGGAGACTGTGGGCCGGTTCAACCTGTTCGCCACCGCCGGCTTTCTGCCGCCCGAATTCCGGACGATGATGCGCCTGCCGTGGGGAGCCGCGCAGCAGCGCCGTTTCGCGTGGCTGCTTGCCGCGCTGCGGCTGGCCGACCGATTGATCCCGCACCAGGCCTGGATTCTGGGCTATCAGATCTACTTGTGGGACATGCGGGCCAGAGCCCGCCGGGGCCAGCGGATCGTCTGACAGGGGGGGAACATGTCGAGGAAGATCCTCACCGCCGGAACGGTCATCACCATGAATCCCGACCAGCCGCGGGCGGAGGCCGTCGCGGTGGACGACGGGCTCATCGTAGCGGTGGGGTCGCTGGCGCAGTGTCAGGCGGGATGCCCCGACGCCGAGATCATCGACACCGGCGCGGCGGCGCTGCTACCGGGATTGGTTGAACCACACAGTCATCCGGTGATGAGCGGGATTGCCACCCAGCCGCCGGCCCGTTCCATCGCGCCGTGGGACGCACCGGCCTGGTCGGACGCCGAAGCAATCTTCGCCGATGCGAAGGCAAACACCGATCCGGACGTTCCGTTGTTGTTCGCAGGGTTCGACGCGCTGCTGCACAAGCGCCCCTCGCCGAAGGCCCCCGAACTCGACCGCATCTTCGGCGAACGGCTCGCCGTGGTCACCGACAACTCCGGCCACGGCGTGTATTTCAACACCGCATTGATGAAACAGCGGGGCTGGGACGTCAATCCGCCCGCCGATCCCGTCGGCGCTCATTTCGGCCGGAATCCGGACGGCAGCCTCGACGGCCAGGGGTTCGAGACGGCGGTGCTGCTCGCCGTCGCCGGGCCGGTGCTGGCTCAACTGGGCAACCCGCTGGTCAGTGCCGCCGAGTACTACGCCTGGATGTCTCGCGGCGGCTACACGTCCACCTCGGACATGACGTACGACCCGAAGTTCAAAAGCGCCTACGAGGCGCTGGCCGCCGCGCCGTCCTGCCCACTGCGGGTCAGCATGTGGGAGATGTCGACCACCGACACCTACAACGCCACGGAAAGCTTCGCTGTCGCAGAGCAATTACTGGTCAAGCAGGGCGTCAAGCTCTGGACCGACGGCTCACCCTGGATCGGCAACATCGCGATCTCGTTTCCCTACCTGAGCACCGAGGCGACGCGAACCGCCGGCATCGACCCCGCGGTGGCCGGCGGGCCGCAGTCGATGAACTACGGCCTGGACCAACTCGACGCCGTCCTCGACGTCGCGGCCCCCACCGGTTGGCAGATGGCCTTCCACGCCAACGGCGACCTGGCCGTCGAACTGGCGCTGGACGCCTACGAGGGGGCGCTGCACCGGCACAATCTGCAAGGCAGCGACCATCGTTGGCGTCTGGAACATCTCGGAGCGGGCACCCGCCGGCAGTTCGACCGGGCCGCACGCCTTGGTGTCCACGTGTCGATGGCGCCGTTCCAGTACTACTACTGGGGCGATCTGCTGGACGGACAGATCTTCGACCACGAGCACGGCAGCCAGTGGGCGGCCTTCGCCGACGCGGTGGCCTCCGGGGCAGTGGTCTCGCTGCACAACGACGGGTCGGTCTCGCCACCGACACCGGTGCTCAACATCCAGACGGCGGTGACCCGGCGGACTCGGGCCGGCACCGTCCACGGTGCCGACCAACGCATCACCCTCGATCAAGCATTGCGCGCCCACACCATCGATGCCGCCCGAACCTTGCACCGGGACAAGCTCATCGGCTCACTCGAGATCGGCAAGCTCGCTGATTTCACCGAGCTGGCCGCCGACCCCTACGCGGTGGACCCCGCACAGCTGGCCGAGAAAGCCGGCGTCGGCGGGACGTGGCTCAGCGGCGAGCGCATCGACCTGAGCACCTTCGTCGGAGCGATCAGCGGTACCGATCCTGGGCCGCATGCCCACCTGGCCGGCCACGCGCACCAGTCGTGCTGCTAAGCGCCGTCGGCGACACCCCAGCTGTTGTCCGGCCATGATGGCGTGGCCGGATACGAACTAGGCGCCGGATACGATCCGCCGGCCGGATACGACGAAGTCGGCGAATTGCTGCCGGGCCCAAAAGAAGACGTGATGCGCGAGTGGACCGCCGGAACCCAGTCGGTGCCGTAGCTGTTGTTCACATCGGCGGCCCCCAACGTTGCATCGGGGTTGACCACGTCGTGCCCATCGGCAGCTGCCGTTGCCGAACCGACGAACAGACCCAAACCGGTCACGCCGATCGCCGATATTGCCACGAGCGACTTCTTCACCAAGTACGCAGCTTTTACAGTCATTTCCACCCTCCTGATTCGCGCCCCCCGACGGATTGGTGTCGGACATAATCGGACCGTAGGTGCGCCGAATGCAGCCGCCGTAAGTAGTCGGCTACTCAAAATCGAAGACAAGGATGCGCCATGACCTTTCCCACCCTCGCCCACGTCGCAGTCACGGTGCGTGACCTATCGGTCAGCGTGCCCTGGTACCGAGCGCTGATCGGTTCGGATCCAGTGCTCGACGAGGACACCGACGCCGGCTTCCACCACTCGGTGTTCCTGCTCGAGAACGGCACGCTGTTCGGGTTGCATCAGCACACCACCGCCCCGTCAGACCAGCCGTTCAGCGAGCACAATGTCGGGCTGGACCACGTCGGGTTCGGTGTCGCTGATCGCGCCGAGCTCGAACGCTGGCAGGCTCGGCTCGAAGAACTGGGGCTGGCGCATGGCGGAATTGTCGACGCGCACTACGGTTCCGGGCTGAGCTTCCGCGACCCCGACGGCATCACGCTGGAGTTCTTTGCACCGCCCGCTCACGCCTGAATCGCAGCCGCCCCCAACGTCGTCTTCATCAGCAGCACGTTGTAGCTGCCCCACTGCGACAAGTTCCAGTAGACGTCCTGGCCGGTCGACCACGGATCCATCATCGGCGCGTACAGCCCTGGGTACTGCAGCGACGTCACCAGCGTGGTGGCGTCCGACCAGGTGCCCTGCGGGGAGTCGGCGGTACGGATCACCACGCTGCCGACACCGTCTGAGTACATCGCCACATACTTGTTGAGATAGGTGTTGTACTGCACCGACAACTCGCTGACGTGGCCGTTGGGTCCGCCCACCCCGAACAGCCCCGCCACCCAGCCGCCGAACAACAGGCCCAGCTGCCCGAGGAACCCGCCCGCGTACTGGTTGCCGCGGGCGGGCAGGATGGGAACCGCCGCGTTCGGGTTATTGGCCGCCCAGGTATCACCGTCCCAGTACTCGTATTTCGTCAGATCGAGAATGTCGGCTTCTCTGACCCGCGAGACGTATGCCGAACCGAACCGGCCCGAGGGTGTGCCGTACGAGAACACGTATCCCGCGTCTGGCGAATCAGTGGGCGGTTTGACGAAGGCACCCTGCTGAAAGTTCTGATTCCCGTAGACAAATGGAGTGGACGAGCGCAGCCAGCTGGCCGCCCGGATGGTCTGTGGCGCGACGGTCCAGTTCTGGCCATTGTCGTCGGAGTAGGCGAGCGCGGAGTAGTTGGTGGTCCACGCACCACCGAAATCCCAAGATCGAACCGACATGAAGTTCACGTATTGCCTTGCGCCGTATTGGTTGTCGTAAGGCACTGAGATTGCCGCGGTCGGGATGACCGTCACCTGTGAGCCGAAGAAGCCGAGGTTGCGCGCGCTGCCGGCGATCGCCTGCTTGGACATTCCCGGTGACATCAACGGCGACCCCGCGAACGGGTCGGTGGTCGAACCTGGAGCGAAGACGCGGTTGATCGGATCGGTGGTGCGCAGCAGAACGTTGGAACGCCAATTTCCCGACATACTCGGGCCGCTGAACGTGTCGCCGAACATCATCAGGACCTGGCGCCGGTCACCGGTCATGCCGTTGTCCCACATGATGCCCACGTCGGTGCCATAGATGCCGAATCGGCTCGGCGTCGAGGTGGTGGGTCCGGTCACCCAGCCGACCTTGGTCGTGACCGGTGACGTGACGACCGCAGCCGCACTCACCTGCGTCGTCGCCGCTTGAGTTTGCTTGATCACCAACGAGTTCGGCGGCTTTGGAGTCGCCGCCGCTACGCGCTGCCGGGATGCGGCGGTGGCCTTGGGTTTTGCTCGCTGCGCGTGACCGACGGCCGAGCGGGCTGACGATGAGTGCGTCGCCGACGATCCCGCGTCCGTCGAGTCGGCCGACGCCACTCCACAGCCCGCGGTGACCGCGGCGCCGACACCCAGTGCCACCGCGAATCCACCGATTCCCCCGATATACGCCGCTGTACGCATGGCGCCCCCCTGTCGTTCGCCCTCCAGTATTTGCCGGTCCCGTCACGAATGGGGGGATTTCCTCAGAGTTTCAGCGACAGGCCGTCGAGTAGCTGGCTCAACCCGGAGCGAAACGCATCGGCATAGCTCTCGTCGCCGTCGTCATCGAAGGCTCCCGCTTCGAGCGCGGAGGCCAGCGCGGGAAACCGATCCCTGTCTATGACGCTGCGCAGCAGACCGGGATAGTCGGGGCCCTCGGTGGGCGCTTCGATCGCCAGGGCCGCGGCGCCGCGCACGAAATGCAACACCGCCAAAACCCCGGCCAGCTTGTCGCTTTCGACCATCCCGGTGTTCTGCAGTGTGGCCAGACCGGCGTCGAGCCACGCCAACTGCCCCGGGTCGACTGGAGGCCCGGCAGCCGACGCCGCGAGCACCCACGGATGCGTGCGATAGACATCCCACAAACCCGAGGCCCAGGTTTGCAGGGCATCGCGCCAATCCGCGCCGGCAACGGTGGCCGGAGGCGGTCCGGGTGCCGCGGACAGCATGAAGGCGATCAACTGCTCCTTGTTGGCGATATGCCGGTACAGCGACATCGTGCCGCAACCCAGCCGCTCCGCGAGCTTCGCCATCGAGACCGCACCCAGGCCGTCCCTGTCGGCCATATCGATGGCTGACGCGACGATGCGCGCGCGGCTGAGCCCGCCGGCCCGCCGGGTCGGAGCGGGCTCACGCCACAACTCGGCAAGTGCGTCGGGCACAGTCTGGTCGGACATCGCAATCAGCGTAAACGACCCACATCACGAATGCGTATACCGTACGCTTTGCGTATGACATACGCAAAGCGGTCCGTTGCTCTGCCCACCGCGCTTGCCGTGGTTGCCGTGGCCTTCCTCGCCTTCTCCCTGCCGCCCTATTTCACCGGCCACACCCGGGTGCCGGCCACATTCGGGCTGCATTACCCGTTGCTGGTCGCCCACGTGATGTTCGCCGCCGTCGCGATGGTGACAGCCCTGGTGCAGATCTGGCCCGGCTTGCGCACCCGGCGGCCGGCCTTGCACCGCCGTTGCGGTCGCGTGTACGTGGCCGCCGCCATCCCTGCGGCGGTCTGCGCGCTCATCATCGGGGCGTCGACCCCGTTCGGACCGTTCCTCGCCGGGAGCAATGTCGTCCTGGCCACCCTGTGGCTGTCATTCACGATCAACGGCTACCTCGCCGCCCGGCGGCGTCGGTTCGACGACCACCGCCGGCACATGGCCCTCAGCGCCACCCTGGCGCTGTCCATCATCACCAACCGGATCTGGACTCCGGCCCTTTTTATTGCGCTACACCCGTTGCAGCACAGCATCTTTGACGGTAACACGGGGCACTACGTGTGGTTCATCGCCGGCCTGGGCGGATGGCTGGGCTGGACGGTCCCCTTCGTCATCGTTCGACGGCGGCTGCGCGCGCACCCCGAGCGTCCCCCGATCGGTGGATCCACAATTCGTCCCGCTCACCATCCACTCGGCGGACAGACGAGCGATCTGACCCGGCGCACGATTCCTCTCGTGCCTCGCTCAACCAGGGCGGACCACCAACCACATACCTGACAATTCGGAGGACACGATGACTGCACAGATTTCGAAGCGTGCCACAGGACTTTTCGCCAGTGCCGTCGCCGCCGGCGCGCTGGCCCTGGGCCTGGGCTTCGCCCCCACCGCAAGCGCAGCCGACGGCTGCGGAATCGGCTACCACCTCGACGGACCCAACTGCGTCCTGAACGTGCCGGGTCCCAACGCTCACTTCATCAGCCCCAACTGCTGGATCAACGTCAACAACGACGAGCGTTGCTACGCGCCGTAACTATCGCGGCTGGTTGGGCACACCGGGGAACAGTTGCTCGGTGGGCCCAACCGTCACGTAGCCGCCCAGCTTCGTCACCAGGTGCGGCGCGAAGACCGCCCCGTACAGAAGGTGTCCGACGATGACGACGGCCACCACCGACAGCGCGGCCGACCCGACCTTGCTCGACGACCGCTTGTCGGCCCACGCCTCGATCACGTTGCGCCCCTGGTCATCGGTGCGGCCGAGCAAGTAGGCGAACACCATCATCTGCACGCCCATCGCGATCGAGTCGTAGATCGGGTACTGATGCTTGGTGCCTTCGAAGATCGCCAGCCCGGGGATCACGTAGCCGTAGTAAAAGACACCGAGCTGGGCCCCGATGACCGCGTTGAAGAACAGTGCCCAGCTGAACCCGACGCCGAAGCCCGCGATCAGCAGGGTCTGCGGCCTGCGCCAGCCGAACCGCTTGACCAGCCAACGGCCGAGAGCCGCACCGATCAATGCCGGGAACACGAAGTACGAGATGTACCCGATCGGCACCGCCGACGGCAGCCCGCCACCCCAGGTCATGTTCATCGGCCACCACGACGGCATGCGTGGGAGTGCGGGCGGGAACTGCGCGTACATCGCCCAGTCATACGGCGCCTCGATCCACGAGAACGAGATCGCGGAGATCGACACCAGCAGCAGCGGGTGGATGCGGCCGCGACGCACGCTCAGGTAGATGCCAACGGCCAGCAGCACAAACCCGCCGACGTAGGCGAACGTCTGGCCCGCGATCATCACCGGGGTCATCTATCGCGCGCTTCCGGGTCGAAGTAGATGACCAACCCGAAGATCAACACGATCAGCCCGAGCAGTGTGCCGAGCATGATTACTGCTCCCATATCCGCACCCTTCCTTTGTAATAGTGGACACTATTAGAACTCGCGTAGTCAAGGGCCGACTATGGTGAAACCCGGTGCCTCAAAAGAATTCGTCGTCAGCTCGCCGGCCGGCCGGTGAGGCGCGTCGGCTCCTGCTCGCCGCCGCGCGTGAGTTGTTCGCGCGCAAGGATTATCGCGCGACCACGACGCGGGAGATCGCCGAAGCCGCCGGGGTGACTGAGTATCTGATGTTCCGCCACTTCGGCTCGAAGGCCGGGCTTTTCCGCGAAGCGCTCGTCGTGCCGTTCACGACCTCTCTCGACGACTTCCGCCAGACCTGGCAGTCCGTCGATCCCGACCACACGGACGAGACCGAACTGTCCCGCCAGTTCATCGGCCCCCTGTATGACGTGCTCGTCGAGCATCAGGGCCTCGTGCTCACGCTGGTCGCCTCCGAAGGACTCAGCGACGAGGAGATCGAGACGGCCGGAATCGCCGATATCCGGCGGGCTCTGAGCGTGCTCGGGCAGATCAGCGCCGAGGGTATGAGCCTGCGCGGGCTGAGGTCGAACCAGCCGGATCTTCCCGCGCACTCGACCGTCGCGATGATCGTCGGCATGGTGGCGCTGCGGTCCACGTTCTTCGGCAGTAACCCTCCGTCGCGCGAGGCGATCATCGACGAGCTTGTGCAGGCCACCCTTCACGGCTTCCTGCACCGGCCCGGCTGAGTACCGCTGTCACCCCGGGCCGTTGGGCCACTTGAGCAGCGAGCCGGCATCGACCCGAATCTGCTGTCCGGTGATGTAGCGGCTGTCGTCGCTGGCGAGGAACACCCCGAGGTTGGCCATATCCTCCGGTTCGATGTACGGGATCGGCATCGCCTGGAAGATCGTGAACAACGGCTCGGCATCCTCACGGGTGGCCTGCTGACCCGCCTGGGTCAGATCGGGCCGGAACATGCTGTACATCCCGTCGTTCTGCAGCAGGTGGGTGTTGCAGTTCGTCGGGTGTATGGCGTTGACGCGAATCATCTTGTCGGCCAGCGCCAGTGACATCTCTTCGACGTACTCGATGATCACCCGCTTGCTCCAGCCGTAGCCACGACCGCCGGGGCCCATGTTCGGGTTGTCGGTGGTTCCCCGGATCATGCCTGCGGTGGAACCGGTGATGATGACCGACGCGCCGTTCGGCAGGTGCGGCACCGTCACCGCGACGGTGTTCATCACCCCGAGCAGGTCGACGTCGCTGGCGTCGACGAAGGACATCGCATCGTGCGGGCGGCCCATCGCCATCGGCAGGATGCCGGCGTTGGCGACCACGATGTCGATCTTGCCGAACTGAGCGACACCCGCCTCGACCGCGTCGCGCAGCTCGTGGCGTTCGCGGACATCGGCCACCCGGGCCAACACCTGGCGGCCGATCTCCTTGATCGAGCGCTCGGTTTCGGCCAGGTCGTCCGGGGAGGCCAGCGGGTAGGGGTTCGACGGTATGTCCCGGCAGATGTCGACCGCGATGATGTCGGCGCCCTCCCGGGCCATCGCGATCGCATGCGCGCGGCCTTGGCCACGGGCGGCTCCGGTGATGAAAGCGACTTTGCCTTCCAGCTTTCCGGTCATTGTGGGCTCCTTGTCTCCGGGCTAGTCGACCGGCGTGAATGTGATGTGCAGTTCGCTGAGTCCGCGCATGATGAACGTCGGCTCGTAGGTGTAGTGCCGGTTCTCGGCGGGACCGTGATCGGACTCCGAGATCGTGATGTCCTTCATACGATCCAGGATGCGGTTCAGCGAGATCCGTCCTTCCGCCCGCGCCAGCGGCGCGCCCGGGCAGGAATGCGCGCCGCGGATGAAGGCGATGTGCTCGCGCACATTCGGCCGGTCGGCGTGAAACTCGTGGGGATTCTCGAACTTCTCGGCGTCCCGGTTGCAGGCACCGGGCAGCAGCATCACCGTCGTTCCGGCCGGGACCTCCACGTCGCCGATCGTGGTGTTCGTGCGCGCCATCCGGAAGTGCGCCTTGACCGGACTCTCCATCCGCAAGGTCTCTTCGCAGAAGGCCGGGATCTTGCTGCGGTCCTGGCGCAACATCTCCTCGAATCCCGGGTTGTCGCCGATGAACCGGACCGCCGAGCTCACCAGCTTCGTCGTCGTCTCACTGCCGGCCGCGAAAAGGAACGTCGACAGGTTCACCACATCATCGAGATCGGGAGTCGACCCGTCGTCGTACTTCGCCAGCGCAAGCCCGGTGAGCACATCCTCGCGCGGTGCGCGCCTGCGGTCGTCGAGGTAGCGGTAAAACCGCTCGTTGAGCCACTCCAGCGGGTTGTGCGACGTCGGCGCGTCCTTACCGAGCTCGCCGACGGTCTCGTTGGCGAAGACGGACTTGAAGTCCTCGTGGTCCTCCGCCGGTACGCCGAGCAGGTCTGCGATGACCAACAGCGAGAACGGTTTCGCGTAGTCGGTGAGGAACTCGCACTCGCCCTTCGCCAGGAAAGTGTCGAGTTGCTGATCGGCCAGCCGCCACATGAAGTCTTCGTTTTCTTTGAGGCGTTTGGGCGTGATCAGCGTGTTCATCAGGCTGCGGGTGCGGGTGTGCAGCGGTGGATCCTGCGACGTGATGTGTTCGGCCATCGGCACATTGGCGCAGTGCTGCTCGATCAGCTCTGAGACGTCGTCGGACTCGCCCGGGGTTATCGGCATACCCGAGAACGGTCCGGCCACCGAGACGCACGACGAGAATGCCGGATTCTTGTACACGCTGAGCGCCGCGTCGTATCCGGTGACCGCCAGCACGTTGAAGGCCGTCGCCGGCGTCACCGGGCACTTCGACCGTAGGTGATCGAAGTAGGGGTACGGATTGGGGACGAGGGTTTCGTCGGTGAAGAAGTCCACCACATCGAAATCGGTCACAACAAAGAACTCCTCAACTCGCTGGGTAGGCAACCGATTTGATTTCGGTGTATTGGTCGAATCCGGCGATGCCGTTCTGGCGCCCCACTCCGCTCGCCTTATAGCCGCCGAACGGGGTGTCGGCGCCGTAACCGGCGGTGCCGTTCAGGCCGATGAACCCGGCGCGCAGCCGCCTGGCCACCGACAGCGCTCGGTCGAGTGAACCCGCCATGACATTTCCGGCAAGACCGTACGGGCTGTCATTGGCGATGCGCACCGCATCGTCCTCGTCGTCGAAGGGGATCACCGACAGGACCGGGCCGAAGATCTCCTCCTGCGCGATCGTCATCGAGTTGTCGACGTTCACGAACAGCGTTGGCTTGACGAAGAATCCCTTGTCCATACCCTCAGGCGCGTCGGCACCGCCGACGAGCAGGGTCGCGCCCTCCTCGACACCCTTCTGGATATAGCCGCGGATGCGGCTGCGCTGGCGGTCGGAGATGACCGGACCGCACAGCGTGCCGGGGTCTTGCGGGTCACCGGCTGAGACGCCTTCGTAGATGCCGCGCAGGATCTCCACGCCCTCCTCGTATCGGGAGCGCGGCAGCAGCAGCCGGGTGGGGTTGGCGCAGCCCTGGCCGGCGTGCATGCAGGGGGCGATTCCCATCATGCAGCCGAGCGCGAAGTCCGCGTCCTCCAGCACGATGGTCGCCGACTTGCCGCCCAGCTCAAGAAACAGCCGCTTCATGGTGGCGGCGCCCTTCTCCATGATTCGCTGCCCGACGACCGTGGAGCCGGTGAACGAGATCAAGTCGACCTTCGGCGACAACGTCAGCTCCTCGCCGACGAAGTGGTCCGAAGCCGTGACTACGTTGACCACACCGGGTGGGATGTCCGTGTTCTCGGCGATCAGCCGGCCCAGCCTGGTCGCGTTGTACGGCGTGTTGGGCGCCGGCTTCAGCACAACGGTGTTGCCCGTCCCTAGCGCCTGGCCGATCTTCTGGATGGAGACCTCGAACGGAAAATTCCACGGGACGATCGCGCCGACCACACCCACCGGCTCCCGCCAGACCTTGCGGGTGGTGTTGACGCCGGTGACCGAGACCACCGCGTCACCCAGCGAAGTCTCCCAGGGGTATTCGTCGATCAGCTTGGCCGGGTAGCGCAGCCCGTCGGCCAGCGGCGCGTCGAGCTGCGGTCCGTGGGTGATGGCGCGCGGGCAGCCCACCTCGAGGATCAGCTCCTCGCGCAGCTCCTCCTGCTCGGACTCCAGCGCCTCCTGCAACTGGAGCAGACACCGTTGGCGGAAGGCATGATTCGTCGACCAATCCGTCTCGTCGAAGGCGCGCCGCGCGGCGTCGATCGCGCGGTGCATATCGGCCTGCGACGCGTCGGCGACCTCACCGAGCACCTCCTCGGTGGCCGGGTTGATGTTGGTGAAAGTGCCCGCCTGACCCTCGACGAGCTTGCCGTCGATCATCATCTTGGTCTCGAACCGGACGCCTGCGCTGTCAGTCACTTCCGCTATCTCCTGTCATTCCTCGCCGAATCGATCGACCAGGTGGGAGTTCGAGCCGTCGGCGTCGAGTTGGCGCGCGACCAGATACCCGGCTCCCATCCACGCCCGCCTGGTCCAGTTGCCGAACGACACCCGCGTGCCGGGCGCCCCCGACGCCGCGGGCATCATCTTCACCCGTTCCAGCGCCTCCTTGACCCCACGCGGGCTCAGCGGGTGCGCATCGGACAGCGCATGCAGCAGCGTCCGTGCGACGTCGCAGTTGACGACCGGCACACACCATTCCGGCCTGCGGCCGGTCTTCTCCTTGAACGTGTCCAGGAAGCGTTGCCCCACCGGGTTGGCCTCGTCGTACTGGTCGACCCCGGTCCAGCCCATGAAGGCGTTCCACATCACCGGGTTGATCCACGCGTTCTGCCACGCGGTGCCGGCGAATCGTGGTGGATTCCAGTCGAGTTCGGCCAACGCAGGATTCAGCATGACGATCCCGAAGCCGAAGCCGCAGTGCACGATCGCCTCGGCTTTCGCATCGTAGAGGGTGCGGACCGCCTCGGTGACGTCTTGGGCGGTCTGGGCGATCGCCGCCTCGGCGACGATGCGAAGGCCCTTGCGGGAACAGGCTTTCCGGAAGTTCTTCACATAGGCTTCGCCGACCAGCGACTGCTCCATGAGAACACCCACCTGGGTGTGCCCACCTTTGGCAAGCAGGTCGGCCCAGAAGATCGGCTCGTCGTAGTGCGAGCCCATCGGGAATGCGAAGAACCATTCACTGAGGGCATCGTCGGAACCGGTCACGCTGAGGCACGGCACTTTGAACCGATCGACGATGTCCTCGCGAATCGCCACCGCGTTGTCACCTATGTGCGGGCCGAAGATGGCCAGGCATCCCTCGTCGACCAGTTCGGCGTAGGCGTCGATGACGTTCTTCACCGAACCCTTGGGCAGCCCTTCGACCTCCCGGTAGACGATCTTCACCGGACGGTCGATCTGCCCACTCTCGAGGGCCTCACCGAAAACGATGTCGAACGGGATCGTCAGGTCGTCGCGCCGATCCTGCGGATAGTCGTCGGACAGCTTGAAGTCCATCAGATATCCGATTTTGATCGGTTCTGCGGCACTTTCGTATGACATGAACCCCACTGACGACGGAACCCCGAAACCTAACGTTTGTTCAGACCCTACCTAGTCCCTCCCGAGCCGTCAACGATGACAAAGCACCTGCTTCTGCTACCGTTACCAAATATCCGGTCCGCATTGGAGGTGCCGTGAGCAGGCGCAGCGACATACTGCAGTCCGCGGCCGCGCTGATCGCCGCCTCGGGACTGCGGACCTCGCTGCAGGAGATCGCGGATGCGGCCGGCATCCTGCCCGGAAGCCTCTATCACCACTTCGAATCCAAAGAAGCGATACTCGTCGAACTCCTCCGGCACTACCACGACGATTTGAATGAGATCGCTCGGCAGGCCGAGAGCCGACTCGACGGTCCCGGCTCGATGTCAGCCTTCGACCGCCTGGTCGACCTTGGTTCGGCGATCGCCCAATGTGCGGTGACCCACCGCGCGGCGCTGCAGATGACGTTCTACGAGTTTCCGTCCGCCGATCCGGACCTGACCGAACTCGCCCGCCAACAGCCGAGCGCCATACTGCAAGCCGCTCTGCAGACGCTGCGGGCCGCGCGGTGGAGCGGCTACATCGGGCCGAACGTCGACATCTCGATTCTCGCCGACCGCTTCGTCCAGACCATGTTGCACGTCGGTCTCGACGTCATCCGAAACGACGCGGGACCCGATAAGGTCGCCGCCCTGCTGTGCACGATCCTGCTGGAGGGCCTGGCTACCCATCCCGTCAGCGATGCCGACCTCGACGCCTCCGCGGCGTTTCTCGCCGCCGATGAGGTCGTACGCTCCTGGCAAGAACCGGACGACCCGAACGACGATGCGGCCCGCATCAGGGCGGTCGCCCGGGCCGAGTTCGGGCGCAAGGGTTATGAATTCACGTCGATCAGGGACATCGCGGCCGCGGCTGGCGTGGGAACCGGAACGGTGTACCGGCTGATCGGCTCCAAAGACCAACTGCTGACCGACATCATGCGGGCGTTCGGCGAGAAGATGGAACCGGGGTGGACCGCTGTCCTGCGCTCGGATTCCTCACCGCTGGAGAAGCTCGACGCGGTGTCGTGGATCCATACCAACGTCCTGGACCGGTTCGGCGACGAGTTCCGCATCCAATTGGCGTGGATGCGGCAGTCGCCGCCCGACACCCCCAACCCCGGCTGGCTCTTCTCGACGCGCGTCGATCAGATGAAAACGCTTCTGGCCGATGGCATCAGGTCCGGTGAGATCGCGATCGACGGTCCGTCCAACGAGATGCTCGCCCGTGCCGTCATCGGCGTCGGCTGGATCCCGGAGAACATCCTGCGTGAGCTCGGGACGCGGGCGTCGCTCATCCACGTCCGCGACACGTCACTGCGCGGGGTCGCCGCCCGCCGCGATTGAGATCAGCCGACGATCATCGGGAGCTTGCCCCAGCCCCGAACGCTGGAGGTATGGGCCATTGCGGCGTTCTCCAGATCGACCTCCCACTCCGGCCAGCGCCGGAGCATTTCCTCTAGGGCGACTCGGGCCTGCATGCGCGCGAGCGACGAACCCAGGCAGAAGTGCAGGCCCTGGCCGAAGGACAGGTGAGCACCCGTGCGGTGAATGTCGAATTCCTCGCCCCGCGGATAGTGACGCTCGTCGCGGTTGGCTGAACCGTTGAGCAGCAACATGATCGAGCCCTCTGGAATGCGCCGGCCGTGACATTCGGCGTCACGCGCGACGTAGCGGGCCTGGACCGGTGACGGCGCCTGGTAGCGCAGCGTTTCCTCGATCGCCCCGGGGATCAGGGAGTGGTCGGCGACCAGTTCACGTCTCTGATCCGGGTGCTGTGCCAGCATCTGGGCGATGAAACCGATCAGGCGCGTGGTGGTTTCGTTGCCCGCCCCGGCGATCATGCTGGTGTAGGTCAGTACCTCGAGGCGGGTCAGCGCTCGGAGCTGTCCGTCCTCTTCGACCTCCGCGTTCAGCAGCTGCGTCATCAGGTCGTCGGACGGGTGCTCGGCACGCCATTCGATGTAGTCGGCGAACAACTGGTAGGCGTTCTCGAACGCGTCGGCCGACACCGATTGGAAATCGCCGTCCTTGAGGTCGATTTGGGCGTTGGTGCTGTCCCGGATGTGCTGTTGCCCCTCTTCGGGAATGCCCAGCAGGTAGCCGATGGTCCGCATCGGGATCAGCGCACCGAAATCGGTGATGACGTCGAATTGCGTCGCGCCGGTCAGGGCATCCAGGGCCCGGACGCAGAACTGCCGCACCAGGTCTTCGATGGCTTCCATCCGCCGGGGCGTGAACACCTTGGACAGCAGCCGCCGATGCAGGTCGTGCAATGGCGGGTCTTCGAAAAGGATGACGCCGGGCGGCACTTCGAGGCCGCTCATGATGACGTCGATCGTGGTACCCCGACCCGACCGGTAGGTCTCCCAGTTGTGGAGCTCCCGGCTGACGTCGTCGTATCGGCTCAACGCGTAGAAGTTGTACTTCTCGTTGTAATAGAGCGGGGCCTCGTCCCGCATCCGCTTCCAGATCGGGTAGGGATTGTCGTCGATCGCGAAATCGAACGGGTCGTAGTACAGGTCGAGGGCACTCGCGCCGGTCATTCATTGCTCCCTACGGTTGACAGTTGCGCTTCAGGAAGGACCTTGTCGCCGACCCGCATCAAATAGGGCCACGCGATGTCCGGTGGGATACCGCCGCACAACGGCGATAGATTGAGAAGCTCACCGGCGCGGATGGATTCGACGGCATCGGCGACGGTGATGATGCGATGCGAGGGGAAGTTGTGTCGGAGGTCGTCGACGTCGTGGGCGTTGGAGATACCGGCCGAGATGTCGTTGTCCGGGTTCCACTGCGCGTACATCTGCGCATCGTGCAGCAGGTAGGCGCCGATCTCGTCCCATGCCCGGTCGAGGTCGTCGGCGACGAACGTGACGGTCGGCGTATCCGATGGCGGCAGCAGGGTGGGGCCGGGTTCGTGGGAATGCTCGCGGCAGGCCGCCTCGTAGGCTTCCTGCATCCCGTCGACGGTTCCGTTGGCCAGTAAGCCGATTCCGTACCGGCCCGCGCGCCGCGCCGCTGCCAGGCTCGCGCCGCCCCACATCATCATCGGCCCACCCGCAGTGTGCGGCGGCGGCGAGGCGCCGTCGGCGAGCAGAGCTCGCAGCACTGGAAGCTTCTCGTCGGCGAGGCGGCCCCGGTGCTTGACGTCGAGTCCAAAATGTTCGAATTCCTCTGGACGGTAGCCCAATCCGAACACGTATGATGCGCGCCCCTTACTGATGATGTCGAGGACCGCGATCTCCTCGGCCAGCCGGACCGGATCGTAGAGCGGCAAGATCACCACCAGTGTGAGCAGCAACCGTTCGGTGCGCGCCGCGATCGCCGACCCGAGTATCAGCGGCACCGGCAGATACCCGTCCTCGGATCCATGGTGCTCACACAACACCGCCGCAAGTCCGCCGTGGTCCTCGGCCCACGCCGACATCTCGATCGCAGCCGTGTACAGGTCCGTCGTAGGTGCGCCGAAGGCGGGCGCCCGCATGTCGAATCGCATCGAGAAGATCGTCAGCCTCCCTCAGTCGATCGCGTGCCTGGGCAACGTATTGGGCAGGTCCAGCGAGCTCAACAGCCCGGCGGGTGCTTCCACGACATAGGGAATCGCATTGACGACGCGCATCGCGGTGGCCGTCATCGCGGCATGGCCGGCACCGTGCCCTTCGGCGGCGCCGACGTTCATGGCGCAATGGATGTCGGGATCGCCCTCGATGTCGACGTGGTAGGCGGCGTCGAACTCCGATGCCAGCCAGTCGGGGGCAACGTGACGTGCCATCCGGATGATGTGCTCCACGACGATGGCCTCACGACCGTTGACCACACCAGCTGCCCTGGTGCTGACCGCACCGCACGTGCCCGCTTTGATCGTGCCGAACGCCACCTCGATGTCGCGGTCGGTGACGCGGCGGTCGAGGGTGCCCCGCACCTCTTCGATCTCGACGCCCAGACCGTCGGCGATGAGATGAATCGGCGCCCGCCAGGCCATCTCGATGAAACCGGGCGTCTTGAGCAGCGGTTCGAAATCGAGCGGATGCCCGAACCCCATGCCGTTCATCATCACGTCGGCGACCGGATAATGGTCGTTGAGCGCCACCTCGGTGACCCTCACCTGTCGGATCTTCTTGGACTGCGTCGCCATCAACAGCGCCAGTTGATCGGAGCCGAAGCCCGGGAACATGCCCGAGGCGTAGAACGACGAGTTGCCCGCCTGTGCGGCCTGCTCCATCTGGTCGCGCCACTCAGGCGAGTAATAGGACGGTGGGTAGACCAGGCTGGTCGACGATGTCGAGACCACGTTGATGCCAGCCTCGAGCAGCATCAGGTAGTCCGGTACCGCACCGGCATCGCGGTCGGGTCCGCTGGCCGCATACACGACGCAATCAGGCTGGAGCGCAATGAGTTCAGCGGCATCATTGGTCGCGATGACGCCCATCGGCTTGCCACCGGCCAGCTCCCCCGCGTCTCTGCCGGCCTTCTGGGGAGAATGCACCCACACTCCCGACAGCTCCAGATCGGGCCGCACCCGGATCGCGTCGATCGCGATCGAGCCGACGCCACCAGTTGACCACACGACAGTCCGCAGGGGTGCGGTCATGACTCCTCCTGTGCTCGTTGGCTCGCCGTCACGGCACGTTCCAGATAGGGCCACGCAACGTCTGGCGGTAGGCCACCGCACAGCGGCAGCAGCGGAAGTGGCTTGCCGCCGCGAATATGGTCGACGGCCTCGTCAGTGGTGAAGATGCGGTATGGGCCGCCGGCATCGCGCAGCTCGGCCACGGTCGACGCGCGCGAGATGCTGGCCACCGAATCGTCGCCGTGCCGATACGACGCAGCCGTCACCGCATCGTGCAGCAGGTAGGAGCCCAGTTCCTGCCACGCGGCATCGACGTCGTCGGCAACGAATACCGTTGTCGGCGAGCCCTCGACCGGGAATTGCGCCATACCGGGCTCGAATCCGTTGGCCCGGCATTCGTTTTCGTACAGGTCCTTGAGGTCGGGCGAGGCGACCTGGGAAATGAACCCCAGTCCGTAGCGCGCCGCCCGCCGCGCGGCCGCCGCGCTGCCACCGGCGATCAACATGTACGGGCCACTGGGTGTCACCGGCGGAGGCGTCACGTGAATCCGCCGACCCTCATGGTCGACCGGCTCGCCGCGCAGCAGTCGACGAAGCAGATCGAGCGATTCGTCCGCACGCTTTCCACGCCCACGGGGATCGACGCCGAAGTGCTCGTACTCCTGCACCCGATGGCCGATGCCGAGGGCGTAGGAGACCCGGCCCTTGCTGATGATGTCCAGCACGCTGATCTCTTCGGCGAGGCGCACCGGGTCCCAGAAGGTGATCGGGACCGCGGCCAGCAGGATCGCGAGGTGCGTGGTCCGCGCTGCGATCGCCGCGGCCAGGAGATGAGGCGCCGGTAGATGTCCGTCGTCGGTGCCGTGATGTTCGGACAGCACGGCGATGAGGGCACCGCGGTCTTCGGCCCATCCGCACATGTCGACCGCGGCCGCGTACAAGTCGGTCGTCGGCGCCGAACCCGCCGGCGCGCGCATGTCGAACCGAAGTGTGAACATCCGCCCCACCATAACCTAAACTTTGTTCCTTGCTACTTGACTTCGGCTGCATCCTTGACCATGTCGACGGCTGACTGTTACGTTCCGGATCAAACGTTAGGTTTTGGAGGCAGTCATGGCTGAGGGTCAATACCGGGTGGTCGTGTGGTCCACCGGCGGTATCGGATCGATCGCGATCCGCGCGATCCACGAGCGCCCCAATCTCGACCTCGTCGGCGTCTGGGTGCACTCGCCGGGCAAGGACGGTCGCGACGCCGGCGAACTGGCCAACGGCGAGCCGATCGGCCTGGCCGTCACCACCGACGCCGACGCGTTGATCGCGCTCAAACCGGACTGTGTGGTCTACGCCGCCAGCGGTCCCGAGCGTGATGCGCTGGCCATCCCCGACTATGTGAAGCTGCTCGGCGCCGGGATCAACGTCGTCACGACGAGCACCACGCGACTGGTCAACCCACATGCCTACGAGCCCGCCGAGTGGCGCGATCAGATCGCGGCGGCGGCGAAACAGGGTCAGGTGACGCTCTACGCATCCGGGATCGAACCCGGGTTCGCCGCCGACTACCTGCCGCTGGTCCTCTCGACACAGTCCTCACAGATCGAGAAGATCCACTCCTACGAGATCGGCCTGTACGACGACTACGGCGTGCCGGACATCATGAGCGATGCTCTCGGCTTCGGCAGGCCGCTGGACTACACGCCGTGGATCAGTTTCCCCGGCGCGATCGCCGGGGAATGGCACGGCCAGATGCGCATGGTCGCCGAAGCCCTCGGAGTTGAACTGCAGGAAGTGCGGGAGACATTCGACCGGGCGGTGACGGAGCGCACGCTCGAGGTGGCGATGGGCACCGTCGAGGCGGGCACCTGCGGTGCGCTCCGAATGCAGGCGATCGGCATCGTCGACGGCAAGGAGGCGATCATCATCGAACACGTCACACGGCTGGCGCCCGACGTCGCGCCGCACTGGCCGACGCTGCCGAACGCGCTCGGCTATCGCGTGGTGATCACCGGAACCCCGGACATCGACTGCACTTTCGACGTGACGTTGCGCGACCGCAAGAAGGCCGGCATCGAATCGATGACCTCCGGAGCAGGCGCGATGGTGGCCACCGCGATGCGCGTCGTCAACGCCATCCCCTATGTCGTCGACGCGCAGCCGGGGCTGGTGAGTTCGGTGGACCTGCCGCTGACCATCCCCCGCCAGGCGTTCAACCCCGCGTAGCCCAGCGCGAAAGCAGTTCCTCTGCAACCGAACTCAGCGCGGCGATCACATCAGCGGCGGGTTGGACCGCGGTGAGCGCTCCGACAGCCTGGCCGGCGTTGATCGGCGCCTTCGTATAGTCCTCAGACGCGATTGCCTGCGCCAACTCCGCGGCCGCGCCGGAGTCGACCCTCAGGGCGTCCTCGTCGCCATGCCAGCGACCGCTGAAACTGTTGCGCAGCACGCGTTCTGGTAGCTGCGGCGGCCAGGGATATCCCTGGGCGATGTCGAACACCCGGGTGAGCACGGTATCGGTGTCCGCTGCCGCGAGCATCGCGTCACGCGCCTTGTCGGACAGCAGCGACTCGGTGCACGCGCAGAACGCCGTGCCCAGCCATGCCGCCGACGCACCGGCGGCCAGAACGGCGGCCAACCCGCGTCCGGACCCGATCCCCCCGCCCGCCAGGACCGGAACGTCCACACCATCCAACACCTCAGTCAGCAGTGGCAACGTACTGACCAGGGGCTGACCGTGACCGCCGCCTTCAGACCCGCGGGCGATCACGACGTCGACGCCCGCGGCGATCGCACGTTCGGCGCCGGCCAGATCACCGACCTGGGTCGCGGTCATCACACCCGCATCGTGGGCGTGTGACACCCACTCCCACGTCTGACCGAAGCTGACGCACAGCAGCGCCGGGCCGGCGGCCAGCGCCGTCGTGAGTAGTTCCGGCCGGCTGGCCGCCACCCAGCCCACGAGGCCAATTCCGAAGGGCCGATCGAGCTTTGCCACGTGATGAAGCTCTGCGGCAAGTCGCTCGGCGGTGCCGGCACTGCCCATCCCGATCATCCCGAGGCCGCCGGCCCGGGAGACCGCCGCGGCTAGCGCACCACCGGCGACCCCACCCATCGGGGCATTGACGATCGGCACGTCGATGCCCACCGACCGCGACCATTCGGTCGACAACACACCCACGGCTTGCTTTCTTCAGACCGCGGAAGTCGCCTCGGCCCGGCGCCGGTCCTGATGGACGTGGTGGAGGAATCGCCCTATCGCTGCCACTACCGGCGCAGTGCGGGTGCCGTCGATGAGGTCGAAACCATGTCCGACACCGGGCAATTCGATGTAACACACGGCCGACTCGGACACCGACCGCAGTCGCTCGACGAAGCTGCGCGCCTCCCCCACGGGGATCAGACCGTCATTGCTCCCGTGCACCGCCAAGAACGGCGGCGCCGAGGAGTGCACGCGTTCCATCGGCGATGCCGCGCGAAAGATCTCCGGGCGGCGAGCCTGCGACCGTTGCACCACGACACGTTCGAGGAACTCCAGGAAGCGGTCACGCTCGGGGGTGCTGCGGTCGTGCCAGTCATAGAGGCCGTACACGCTGACCACGGCATCGACCGACGTGTCGGCGTCCACGGAAAGGTCGGCTTGCCACTGGGGGTCGCCGTCGGTCAGCCCCGCCAAACTGGCCAGGTGCCCGCCTGCCGAGCAGCCGGCGACGGCGACGAAACTCGGGTCGCCCCCGAACTGGGCGGCGTTGGCCCGGGCCCAGGCGATCGCCGCCTTGACGTCGGTGATCTGGCGCGGCCAGCGGTGCCGCGGGCTCGCCCCGTACTGGATGGACAAGCACACCCATCCGCGCCGCGCCAAGTGCGACATCAGCGCGTGCCCCTGCAGCTCCCGACGGCCGAAAACCCAGGCACCGCCCGGGACGAAGACGAGCACCGGGGCCGGTTGCTGGAGGTCCGCCGAATCCGGGGTTCGCCAGACGTCGAGCAGCTGACCTGGACGGTCGCCGTAGGGCACCGAAGAACGGTAGACATATCGCCGCTGCCCGGCCGCCTTCAGAAACGGTGCGCGGTCGCGATGTGTGGGCCACGGTTCGGCCAGCTGGTCGGCGGCGACGATACCGTCCAACGCCTCGCTCAACACGTGAGGTGTCAACGCGCGCTGGGCGTTTCGCTCTTCCGCACTGCCGGGGCGCAGCCGTGCGCGGGTCATCCCGGTGCCGATGCTGGACACATAGCGTCGACCACCCACTCCGAGAGCCGCAAAGCCGGCGAGTATCTCGAGATGACGTCCGATGAGCGGCACGGAAGCCGACGCGGCACCCAGCGCGATCACGTAATCGCCCGGCTTGGCTCTCGCCACCCACCGGGCGTAGGAACAGACTCCGCGCATGGCTGCAGCCTACGGTGCACGAGCTTCGATCTGGCCATTGTTTCCAATGTCATGGTTTTGGCTAACCACTGCGCGATAGAAGGGCGTGACGTGGAGCAGCTGAGCTGGACCGATGACATGATGCTGCGCGCTGAACGGCCCGAAACGCCGATTCAGATCCAGATGCTGCTCATCTACGACCAGTCGACCGCCCCGGGCGGCAAGGTCACCTTCAAGCGCATCCTCGAGGAGATCGACGCCCGGTTGCACCTGTCGCCCACCTTCCGCCGCCGTCTGACCGAGCTGCCCGGCGGCATGCACATGCCGTATTGGGTGGACGATCCGGACTTCGATCTCGAGTACCACGTGCGTCACATCGCACTTCCGCAGCCCGGCGATTGGCGCCAACTGTGCATCCAGATCGCGCGTATTCACGGCCGCCAGATCGACCTTCGCCGCCCACCGTGGGAGATGACGGTCATTGAGGGGCTCAACGCCGTACCGGGCGTGCCCAAGGGATCGTTCGCCGTCTCGCTCAAGTTGCACCACTGCGTTGTTGACGGGATGGAAAGCGTCGAACTGATGGCCGCCATGCACGACCTCGCCGCAGACGCACCGCGACCCGCCCCGCCCCCGCATCGGTTCGCACCCCGCCCTCTTCCGTCGACCTCGGACCTGGTCGCCCGAACGGCGACCAACATCGCGCGGTACCCGCTGCGCGTGAGCAAGGTGTTGATCCCCAGCGCGTTCAACGCGCTGCGACACCTGCATGCTCTGCCCGGTGCAGTGGTGTCCGGTGTGACCTCGGCACTGGGGCCGAGTAGTGGGTCGGTCTTCTCCCCGCCCACTCGATTCAACGGATCGGTGACCCCCCACCGGGTGTTCGAAGCGCGGTTCCACGATTTCGCCGACTTCAAGCGGATCAAAGCCTGTGTGCCCGGGGCGACCATCAACGACGTCACGCTGGCTTACGTGGGTGGGACGCTTCGCCACTATCTGCAGGGTCACGGTGAGCTGCCCGACGAAAGCCTCCTCGCGGCGTGTCCGGCGTCGATCCGCAGCAGCGACGAGCGTGGCGCGGGCGGCAACAGGCTCTTCGGCAGGCTGCACCCGCTGGGGACGACGATCGCCGATCCGCTGGAACGGTTACACGCCATCGTCGAAGAGACATCGGTCTTCCGCGACAACACTGATACCGAGGGCAGTGCCCGGTTGATGAACCTCGTCGGCGTGGTACCGACGACGTTGCTCGGGCTCACGGTGAAGGCCGCCAGCGCGCTGCCCTTCTCCGCCCCGGCCATTGCGGCCACGACGGTGAGCAACGTGCCGGGACCCAACCAGCCGATCTACTTCGCCGGGGCCCGGCTTCATCGCGTCACCGGGCTCGGCCCCCTGATCGCGGGCTTGAACCTGTTCCACGTCGTGGCGAGCTACAACGGCTCGATTTCGATCGGTGCGACCGCAGACCGCAGCGCGCTGCCCGACCCGGGACACTACGCCGACTGCATGCAACTGGCGTTCGACGAATTGCTCAGCGCCGCAATGGATTACACGTAGCGATTGCGGCCGGTCCGCCCAGCCCGTCGGAGATCAGTCCTCGTAGTACCGGGCTTCGACCACGTTGCCGTCGGGGTCAGGGAAGTACATCCCCTCCGGCCCCCAACCGCGGGCACCGAAGGTGGGCGCCAGCCGGGCGCTGGTGTCGATGCCCTCGGCCTGCAGGCGCTGATCCAGCGCGTCGTACTCGAACTTGGTCATCGCCAGGCAGACGTGATTGACGCGGTGGCCGGCACTGTCCGCCACGCGCGTCTGGGTTTCGGTGTCGGCGGCCCTGTCCATCGGTAACAGATCGATGATCGAATCCTGCGACACCCGCACACTGGGGAAGGGCGCGTCCCCAGAGCGGAACTCGTCGAACCGTACCGGCTCGAGACCGACCACGCGCGTGTAGAAGTCCATCGCCGCAGCCGGATTCTCGGTCCACAAGACGACGTGATCGAGCCGCATCATGCCAGTCATGCTAGCGCCGACCGCGTGAACCGCCTCGCACTCGGCAACCTTGACAATGCAAACATCGAGTTTGCGAACGCCAAAGAATCCTGAGGAAGGGACCTTTGCCTCTGTTTGCGGTGGAGCCCGAGGCTGTCCCATGGATGTGGGTCGGAGCGAATTCGATCATGGGGTGGGTAATGAGCGCAGCATCGTATATAGGTCGCGTAGGGGGATTGGCAATCACTCTCGGTGTCGGGGTTGCCGTGGCATCCGGCTCCGGGGTGGCGTGGGCTGACGAAACCGGTTCGCCGCCGGCGTCGGATACGACATCATCGAATGTGGACGGCCAGCCGAAGAACACCGTCGCCGACTCCTCGGCCGGCGCGGCCAAGCCGGCCCTACCGTCACCCGCGGGCGCTACGGCCGGTACCGTGACCGGCGCCGCGACGTCTCCCCTATTCGGTGGCGCCACACGACCGAAGAGCCCGTCGGAGGTACTCGCCACACTCGGAATGGTGATGAATTCCCAACGAGCGCAGGGTGATACCTCCGGCAGCAGCAAGTCGAGCGCCCCGGCTCCCTCCCGGCGCCGGGCGGCAGTTGCACCAACGGCTGACACTGCGGCGAGCACGCCGTCCGCAAGCAAACAGACTGCGGCGCAGAATAATCCGATCAACGACATGGTGCACCGCGTCGGCGTGCCACTGCAAGCGGCCGGCGAGAAACCTGTCGACGCCGTGTCGCAGAACGTCGCCGCCCTCGCTGCGCCGATCGTCACCACCGCGGCCGCACCCGTGATCACGGGGCAGTCGGCGGCGGCCGCGGTCGAAGCGCCCGCATCGACGGTCACAGGCGGCTTGCCCGCATTCGGCCGCGTGCTCGCCGCGTTGGGTCTCGGTCCGCTGGCTGCCAACTCACCGCTGGCACCCGGCGATCCACCCGTGCTGTGGGGCCTGTTGGCCTGGGCCAGAAGAGAGTTCGACTCGACGGTGTCCAGGCTGGGCGGGACCGCCCCGGGATCGGTTCCCGCGCAATCGTTCGCCACCGCCGCGGTGGCCACGGGACCCACGACGACACCCGTCGCCTGGGTGACGGGCAGTGGAACAACCGGCCCCTACCTGCTGACCCGCACCAACAACACCGGGTCGATGTTCGGCATCGGCGGCACCGACCTCGGGATCATGTGGGACAACGGAATCAAAGACGATCCGGCCACACCCGTCAACGAGCACCAGGTGCTGATGGCCTTCGGTGACACATTCAGCGGGACCGGCCAGTCGGGCATCTGGCGGTCCAACACGCTGCTGCGCAGTTCAGATCCAGTGCTTTCCGACGGCATCAGCGTCGCGCCCGGCCAGCTGGGGAACGTGTTCAGCGGATCACCGCTGTCGAGTCCCAACTTCTCCAAGCAGATCATCAACAGCCCGGGCTATCTGGGACCGCAGGGGTCCGAGGTCACGATCATTCCGACCTCGGGAGTCTCGGTTCCCTACAACAACGCCTACGGGTCGCGTCAGTACGTGAGCGTGATGTCGGTGAAGTCGTGGGACACCCCGGGACGCTGGACGACGAACTACTCGGCGATCGCCTACTCCGATGACAACGGTCAAACCTGGACGATCGCTCCGTCTTCGATCCGATCAGCCGCGTCCTACCGCACCACGACGGGTTACGTCTCGGGCAATCAGAACTTCCAGCAGAGCGCTTTCGTTCGACCTCCGGCCGGATCGGCCGACGCCAACTACGTCTATGTCTATGGCACACCGTCCGGTCGTGGCGGAACCGTCTACCTGTCGCGGGTGCAGCAGGCCGACATCCTGGACCAGACGAAGTACCAGTATTGGAACGGAACAACCTGGGTCGCGAACAAGCCGTCGGCGGCGACGCCCGTCCTGCCGGCGACCACCACGACCAACACCGGGTTGCTGGGCTGGTTCAGCAGCCTCTTCGGGGGCGGCACCACCAAGACCTATCCCAGCGCCGGCGAGATGTCCGTGCAGTACAACACTTATCTCAAGAAGTACGTGATGATGTACGCGGACAACAACAACAACGTGGTGATGCGCACTGCCGACCGGCCCGAGGGACCGTGGTCGGCGCCGACGACCCTGGCGACGTCCACGCAATACCCCGGTCTCTACGCGCCGATGATGGACCCCTGGTCGACGGGGCAGGACATCTACTGGAACATGTCGATGTGGGGCGATTACAACGTCCTGCTGATGCACACCAGGCTCCCGTGATCCAGCGGCCAGCCATGCCAGCCGAATCACCGCGGGGCGGGCGCCGACTTGTCCTGGTCGAACCGCTGGCGTTGCCGAACTCCATATGCCGCGGCCTTCACGACCTCGTCATCCTCCATGCCTGAGCCCAGGGCGCCGCCCAGCGTGGCAACCGCGGACACCAACCAGGTCATCAATAACAAGGTCGAGAGATTCACGGGTCTACCGATGTTGTGCTCGACCAGCTGCGGCGGAAGCGTCCACCACGCAGTCAGCAACAGCAGCAGGAACAACCCGACGTGGAAGATGACGACCCCGATGATCAGCGTGACGACAGTGGACGCGTTGTACAGGACCGCGCGTTCGCGTTCGTCGGCGGAATGCGGGCGTTCCCAGAGCTTGTGCTCGATGATCAGCCAAGCGACCAGGGCCGCCATGGCCAGGATGGTCGCTGTGGTAAGTCGCAAGGGCCCCATGGTGGCCGACAGTTGCCACATGGTCGGATACGCCAGGCTTACTGCGCCGGTGGCGAACGCCGCCATCATCACCTTGGACATCCCGGTCACCAGGCGCCACGGCCGATTCGCGTAAACCATGCCGGCCAGCAGTCGCAGCCGCGACAGAGGTGTCGGCGCGACGTAGCGGACGACATCATGATCCTGTGTCCGCGTCAGTTGTCGCACCGAATTGCCTTGGTCCGCCTGGTCGGTCACCTCACCCACGATGGTTTGCGCCAAACTCCTCACCCGGCGATCAATGAACATTCCACCGACGCCGGGGACAGAAATCACTCCGAGCCGATCAGGCAAGCTGATGTCGGCTAGCACCGGCGTTGTGCCCAGTCGTCGGGGCAGGTCCGTGAGGTAGATGACGACGTCTTCAGTTTCGCCGGCCGGGTCGATGGCGGCGACGACGTCAGAGACGTCGGCGTTTTCGTCGATGGGATACGCGTGACGCCGCACCGACACGTCCCAGGTGACACCCGCCGAAGCGCGGTCGGTCAGCGCTGTCGGTAGCGAATCACACAGGCGCTCCGCGATCCCCGCAGGCGCTCCGGGATCAGCGATGAGCAGGATTGACGATCGTTTACCGGTCACCATGCCCGCCTACCCGTGCTCGAGGCAGACAAACCGCGTTTTGTTGGTGGGCGCGGACGGTATCGAACCGCCGACCGCTGGTGTGTAAAACCAGAGCTCTACCACTGAGCTACGCGCCCGTGCCCGGGCAGGTTACACGGCGGGCGCGGGTGCAGGGAAATCCTGCTCAGGCCCTCAGCGCGGCCAGGGCCTGCGTCCAGACCGACTGATCGCGGGCCTCGCCGGGCTCTTTGCACTCGGCGAACCGGATGACGCCGGCGCGGTCGATTACGAAGGTCCCCCGATTCGCAAAGCCGGCGTCGGCGTTGAACACCCCGTACGCCTGAGCCACCGCGCCGTGCGGCCAGAAGTCGGAGAGCACCGGAAATTGGAAGCCGCTCTGAGTGGCCCAGACCTTGTGCGTCGGCGGCGGCCCGACCGAGATCGCCAGCGTGGCCGTGTCGGCGTTGGAGTACACCGGGAGGTTGTCACGGATCTCGTCGAGCTCGCCCTGGCAGATGCCGGTGAATGCCAGCGGAAAGAACACCAGCAGCACGTCCTTCTCGCCACGAAACGAACTGAGCGTGACGGGCTGACCGTTCTGGTCTTTGAGCGTGAAATCAGGGGCGTCGGATCCGACCCCACCTGTCACGAGTGCCTCCCGGCCGCCTTCGACTTCGGCTGCACCAGTCGGCTTGCGATCCAGTCCCCCAGATTGGCCGACGACGTCTGCATCAGCCCCGCGGTCGGCGCCGATTCGGCGATCTCGGCGGGCTGCACATGACCGGGCTTGCCGGTCTTGGGTGTCACCACCCAGATGATGCCGTCGTCGGCCAGCGGCGCAATCGCATCCATCAGCCGATCGACCAGGTCACCGTCGCCGTCGCGCCACCACAGCAGGACCACGTCAACGACTTCGTCGGCGTCCTCGTCGAGCAGTTCCCCGCCGCTGGCGTCCTCGACGTCGGCCCTGATGTCGTCGTCGGTGTCCTCGTCCCAGCCAAGCTCCTGCACGACCTGGTCTTTTTGGATGCCCAGCTTCTGGGCGTAGTTCGGGGGGCCACCCTCCGCGACCACCGTCGGAACCTCCTTGGAATCAGGGTCGGCTGTCTAAGGCCTATCGTCGCACGACGACGTTCATTACTCGCCGTGCGGTGGGAATCAATACGTCGCGTCGCACAAGCTCAACGCATTCGACCTGGTGTCGTTGAGACTTTGGATGGTCTGGTTGAACTCCGCCGGGCCTGCGTGTGCGGTGATCGCCCTGGCTGTTGCATGTGCACCGTCTACCCAATCCTTGAACGCAGCCTTCAACGCGGCGGGGATCGCATCGGTGACGCTGGCCGCGACGGCGTCCGCGCTCTTGTTCAGCGCGTCGACCGCCGGACCCTCGGTGGTCGCGATATCGGAGGTGGCCTGGTTGAAAGCGCTCACGTAGGCGTTGACCGCGTCGATCGCGTCGGCGCTGGACGTCGACAGCGTCTCGCACGTGTCGTGCATGGCCTGGGTGGTCAGTGAGGCCTGCCGTTCGGACTCCCGGGCGCTGGACGAGGCGGCCGACTCCGAGGCCGACACCGACATCGAGGTCCGGAAAGCCGGGGCGTCGCGGCCGTTGGCCGACGGCTCGCCACCGGTGACGCTGGTGCAGCCGATCACACCGGCCAACACCGCCGCCGCACCGCCGACCAGCAGCCCGCCGATCCGCAGCCTGCGCGCGTGTCTGATCAGCACCCCGGCAGGTTACCGGGTAAGGGCCCTGCTCGGCGCGGTGCGAGAAATTCACCAACCCCTGAGTTGACTACTCGTCGGTACCGCCTCGATTGCGGCACGATAGAAGGCGGACGGTGCAAAACCTGCACCTCCCACGAAGGAGCTGAAGTTGACCACCGAGTTCGCGCGCCACGATCTGGCCCAAAACTCAAGCAGCCCAAATGATTCCGATCGAGTACGGGTGATCCGCGAGGGTGTCGCGTCATATCTGCCCGATATCGACGCCGAGGAGACCTCGGAATGGCTGGAGTCGTTCGATGACCTGCTTGCCCGTTCGGGACCGGCCCGCGCACGCTATCTGATGCTGCGGCTGCTGGAGCGCGCCGGCGAGCAGCGCGTCGCGATCCCCGCGCTGACCTCCACCGACTACGTCAACACCATCCCCACCGAGCTGGAGCCCTGGTTCCCCGGCGACGAGGACGTCGAGCGCCGCTACCGCGCCTGGATCCGGTGGAACGCCGCGATCATGGTGCACCGCGCGCAGCGACCCGGCGTGGGCGTTGGCGGACACATCTCCACCTACGCCTCGTCGGCCGCGCTGTACGAGGTCGGCTTCAACCACTTCTTCCGCGGCAAGGCCCACCCGGGTGGCGGCGACCAGATCTTCATCCAGGGCCACGCCTCCCCTGGCATCTACGCCCGCGCCTTCCTCGAGGGCCGGCTCACCGCCGACCAACTCGACGGTTTCCGCCAGGAACACAGCCACCCCGGCGGCGGGTTGCCCTCCTACCCTCACCCGCGCCTCATGCCGGACTTCTGGGAGTTCCCCACGGTGTCGATGGGCCTGGGCCCGATGAACGCCATCTATCAGGCGCGGTTCAACCACTACCTGCACGACCGCGGCATCAAGGACACCTCCGATCAGCACGTCTGGGCGTTCCTGGGCGACGGCGAGATGGACGAGGCGGAAAGCCGCGGGCTGACCCACGTCGCGGCCCTGGAAGCACTCGATAACCTGACGTTCGTCATCAACTGCAACCTGCAGCGCCTCGATGGACCGGTACGCGGCAACGGCAAGATCATCCAGGAGTTGGAGTCCTTCTTCCGCGGCGCGGGCTGGAACGTCATCAAGGTGGTGTGGGGCCGCGAGTGGGATGCGCTGCTACACGCCGACAAGGACGGCGCGCTGGTGAACCTGATGAACACCACGCCCGACGGCGACTACCAGACCTACAAGGCCAACGACGGCGCCTATGTGCGCGACCACTTCTTCGGCCGCGACCCGCGGACCAAGGCGCTCGTGGCCGACATGAGCGACAGCGAGATCTGGAACCTCAAGCGCGGCGGCCACGACTACCGCAAGGTCTATGCCGCCTACCGCGCGGCGATGGAGCACAAGGGCCAGCCCACGGTGATCTTGGCCAAGACCATCAAGGGCTATTCGCTGGGCGCCCACTTCCAGGGCCGCAACGCCACGCACCAGATGAAAAAGCTTGCGCTCCAAGACCTTCGGGACTTCCGCGATGCCATCCGGATTCCGGTCTCCGACGCGCAGCTCGAGGAGAACCCCTACCTGCCGCCGTATTACCACCCCGGTCCGGAAGCCCCGGAGATCCGCTACCTCATCGACCGGCGCCGCGCGCTCGGCGGCTTCCTGCCCGAGCGGCGCACCAAGACCAAAGTGCTTCCCCTGCCGCCGCGCGATGTGTACAAGGCACTGAAGAAGGGGTCAGGACATCAGCAGGTGGCCACCACCATGGCCACAGTGCGCACGTTCAAAGAACTGTTGCGCGACAAGGAGATCGGCAAGCGGATCGTCCCGATCATTCCCGACGAGGCCCGCACCTTCGGCATGGACTCGTGGTTCCCGAGCCTGAAGATCTACAACCGCAACGGCCAGCTGTACACCGCTGTCGACGCCGAACTCATGCTGGCGTACAAGGAAAGCGAAATCGGCCAGATCCTGCACGAGGGCATCAACGAGGCCGGCTCGACGGCGTCGTTCACCGCCGTTGGCACCTCGTACTCCACCCACAACGAGCCGATGATCCCGGTCTACATCTTCTATTCGATGTTCGGGTTCCAGCGCACCGGCGACGGTTTGTGGGCGGCCGCCGATCAGATGGCCCGCGGTTTCGTGCTCGGCGCGACCGCCGGGCGCACCACCCTGACCGGTGAGGGGCTGCAGCACGCCGACGGTCACTCGCTGCTGCTGGCCGCGACCAATCCCGCTGTGGTGGCCTATGACCCGGCGTTCGCCTACGAGATCGCCTACATCGTGGAAAGCGGCCTGGCCCGCATGTACGGCGAGGACCCGGAGAACGTCTACTTCTACATCACCATCTACAACGAGCCCTACGCCCAGCCGCCGGAGCCGGAGAACTTCGACCCCGAGGGTCTGCTGCGCGGCATGTACCGCTACCGGGCGGCCGGCGAGAAGCGCACGAACGTCGCGCAGATCCTGGTCTCCGGCGTCGCGATGCCCGAGGCGCTGCGGGCCGCGGACATGCTGGCCGAGCGCTGGGACGTCGCCGCCGACGTGTGGTCGGTGACCAGCTGGGGCGAGCTCAACCGCGACGGCGTCGAGGTCGAGAAGGAACTGCTGCGCCACCCGGACCGGCCCGCGCGGACGCCGTACGTGACGCAGGTGCTCGCCGACACCGCAGGGCCGGTCGTGGCGGTGTCGGACTGGATGCGTGCGGTGCCCGAACAGATCCGCCCGTGGGTGCCCAATACCTACGTCACGCTCGGCACTGACGGGTTCGGCTTCTCCGACACCCGGCCCGCGGCGCGCCGGTACTTCAACACCGACGCCGAGTCCGTGGTGGTGGCAGTGCTCGAGGCGCTGGCCCGCGACGGGGAGATCGACCCGTCGGTGGCGATCGCCGCGGCCACGGAGTACCGGATCGACGACGTGTTGGCCGCCGAGGTCTCGTTCGTCGACACCGGCAGCGCATAGGCGCCTCCCCTGCCGCGAGTGGGGTGGGCGCGGTTTTGGTGGGAACATCCAGAAAAGCGGCGTAGCTTTTAGGGGTGAGTGACAACCCGCTCCTCGAGCCACTGCCACCCTCGGCTCTGGAGCTGCTCGAGAACGTGCCGGATTCGACGCTGCGCCGGCTCAAGCAGTACTCCGGCAGGCTGGCCACTCAGGCCGTTCAGGCCATGCACGAGCATCTGCCGTTCTTCGGCGAGCTGGAAGCCTCGCAGCGCGCCAGCGTCCAGTTGGTCCTGCAAACCGCGGTGGTGAACTTCGCCGAGTGGATCCGGAACCCGCTCAGCAATGTCGGCTACACCGCCGACGCGTTCGCCCTCGTCCCCCAGGATCTGACCCGCCGGATCGCGCTGGCCCAGACCGTCGACATGGTCCGGGTCAGCATGCAGTACTTCGAGGTGGCCGTGCCCGCACTGGGGCGCAACGACGAGCAGCGCATCGCGCTGTCGATCGGCATCCTGCGCTACAGCCGCGACCTCGCCTTCGCGGCGGCGGCGTCGTACGCCGACGCGGCCGAGGCACGCGGCTCCTGGGACAGCCGGATGGAGGCCAGCGTCGTCGACGCCGTCGTCCGCGGTGACACCGGACAGGAGCTGCTCTCCCGCGCCGCAGCGTTGAACTGGGACACCACCGCGCCGGCCACCGTCGTGGTCGGCACCCCACCGCCGGGTCGCGAGGAGCTCGCCAGCGAGGACGTCCGCGAGATCGCCGCGCGGCACAACCGGGCGGCCCTGGCCGACGTGCACGGCACCTGGCTCATCGGCATCATCTCCGGACCCCTCGGACCCACTGACAAGTTCTTCAACGACCTCATCAATGCGTTCTCCGACAGTCCGGTGGTGATCGGGCCGACCGCACCCATGCTGACCGCGGCCTATCACAGCGCCAGCGAAGCGATCTCGGGGATGAACGCCGTCGTCGGCTGGAGCGGTGCCCCGCGGCCGGTACTGGCCCGCGAGCTCCTTCCCGAACGCGCCCTGTTGGGCGACGCGACGGCCGTCGCAGCGCTGCACACCGAGATCATGCGTCCGCTGGCCGACGCGGGCCCGGCGCTCACGGAGACCCTCGACGCCTACCTCGACAGCGGCGGCGCAATTGAAGCTTGCGCCCGAAAACTGTTCGTTCATCCAAACACGGTGCGCTACCGACTCAAGCGAATCGCCGACTTCACCGGCCGGGATCCCACTCTGCCGCGCGATGCGTACGTTCTGCGAGTGGCGTCCTCAGTCGGCCGCCTCGGCTACCCTGCGCCCGCTCACACCACGGCAAACAGTTCTGTTGCCCAACTCACACCGCCCCTGATCGGAAGTGCCGGGAACGTCTGATAAGGGGAATAGATCGCGGCCAGGTATCGATGGAGTCGCATCACATGCACTTTTGTGGGACTCCCACAAAAACCTAAGACGAGGTTCATAATCTCTTACACCGTGCAAATCCGGTTTCACAATGTTTTCTTAATGAGTGCCGCATGAACCCGTGATCGCGTTGCTGGCGCCCGGACAGGGCTCCCAGACTCCCGGCATGCTCGAGCCATGGCTGGAGCTGCCCGGCGCCGCCGACCAGATCAAGATCTGGTCGGACATCGCCGGTCTGGATCTTGCCCGTTTGGGGACCACTGCATCTGCTGACGAGATCACCGACACCGCCGTCACCCAGCCGCTCGTGGTGGCAGCGACCCTGCTGGCCAACGTCGAGTTGACCAAGCGCGGCACACTCACTGGCCGCAAGACGGTCGTCGCCGGGCACTCCGTGGGTGAGATCGCGGCATACGCGATCGCCGGCGTCATCTCCGCCGACGACGCGGTCAAGCTGGCCGCCGTCCGCGGCGCCGAGATGGCCACGGCGTGCGCCACCGAGCCGACCGGCATGTCGGCGGTCCTGGGTGGTGACGAGGCTGAGGTGCTCGCCCGCCTGGAGTCACTGGACCTGATTCCCGCCAACCGCAACGCCGCGGGCCAGATCGTGGCCGCGGGAGCGGTCGCGGCGCTGGAGAAGCTGGCCGAGGATCCGCCGGCCAAGGCCCGGGTGCGCCAGCTGGCCACCGCAGGCGCCTTCCACACGCACTACATGGCATCGGCGCTCGATGGGTATGCGGCAGCTGCGGCCGGCGTTGCGACCAACGAGCCGACCACCACGCTGCTGAGCAACGCCGACGGTCAGCCGGTATCTTCTGCGGCAGACGCGATGGAGAAGCTCGTCGCGCAACTCACCCGCCCGGTGCGCTGGGATCTGTGCACCGAAACCATGCGGCAGCTCTTTGAGAATGCAGAGGGCTCAGCGATCGTCGAGTTCCCGCCAGCGGGCACTCTGGCCGGGATCGCCAAACGAGAACTTCGGGGAGTCGCCAACCGTGCGATCAAGACCCCCGCAGATCTGGACGGGATCACCGACCTGTAGGAGTCGGTGGCTGTCCAGGACAACCACATATCAAGCGTTCAACCAAGTAACACAACCGATTACGAAGGAGCCATTGTGGCCGCCAGTCAAGAAGAAATCATCGCCGGTCTCGCCGAGATCATCGAAGAGGTCACCGGCATCGAGCCGTCTGAGGTGACCCCCGAGAAGTCCTTCGTCGACGATCTGGACATCGACTCGCTGTCGATGGTGGAGATCGCCGTTCAGACCGAGGACAAGTACGGCGTGAAGATCCCCGACGAGGACCTGGCCGGTCTGCGCACCGTCGGTGACGTCGTCTCCTACATCCAGAAGCTCGAGGAAGAGAACCCCGAAGCCGCCGCCGCGCTGCGCGAGAAGTTTGCAGCAGAATGACGAGGCCTTCCACTGCTAACGGCGGTTTTCCATCCGTCGTGGTGACCGCCGTCGAGGCCACCACGGCTCTTGCTGCGGACATCGAGAGCACGTGGAAGGGCCTGCTGGCCGGCGATAGCGGTATCCGCGTACTCGAGGACGACTTCGTCACCAAGTGGGACCTGCCGGTGCGTATCGGTGGTCATCTCGTCGACAACATCGACGAGCACATGACCCGTATCGATATGCGGCGGATGTCCTACGTCCAGCGGATGTCGAAGCTGCTGGCGGGCCGGTTGTGGGAGACCGCGGGGAAACCCGAGGTCGACCCCGACCGGTTCGCGGTGGTCATCGGCACCGGTCTGGGTGGCGGCGAGAAAATCGTCGAGACCTACGACGCGATGAACGAGGGCGGGCCCCGCAAGGTGTCCCCGCTCGCCGTTCAGATGATCATGCCGAACGGCGCCGCCGCGGTTGCCGGTCTGGAGTTGGGCGCGCGCGCCGGGGTCATCACCCCGGTGTCCGCCTGCTCCTCCGGTTCCGAGGCGATCGCCCATGCGTGGCGTCAGATCGTCATGGGTGACGCCGATTTCGCCGTCTGTGGCGGCGTGGAAGGCGGCATCGAGGCACTGCCCATTGCGGCATTCTCGATGATGCGCGCCATGTCGACCCGCAACGACGACCCGGCCGGGGCCTCACGTCCGTTCGACAAGGACCGTGACGGCTTCGTGTTCGGTGAGGCCGGTGCGCTGATGATCATCGAAACCGAGGAGCATGCCCTGGCCCGCGGCGCCAAGCCGCTGGCTCGGGTGATGGGTGCCGGCATCACCTCAGATGCCTTCCACATGGTGGCTCCGGCGCCGGACGGCCTGCGGGCCGGCCAGGCGATGAAGCGGGCGATGGAGACGGCGGGCCTGTCCGCCAAGGACATCAGCCACGTCAACGCCCATGCCACGGCCACTCCGATCGGCGACACCGCTGAGGCCAACGCCCTGCGGGTGGCCGGCGTGGGGCACGCCGCGGTGTACGCGCCGAAGTCTGCCCTGGGCCACTCGATCGGTGCCGTCGGCGCGTTGGAGTCGATCCTCACCGTGCTGGCACTGCGTGACGGCGTCATTCCGCCGACACTGAACTACGAGACACCGGATCCGGAGATCGACCTGGATGTCGTTGCGGGAGAACCGCGTTACGGCGACTACCAGTACGCGATCAACAACTCGTTCGGATTCGGAGGACACAACGTCGCGATCGCCTTCGGGCGGTACTGACGCCGTTCCGGGGGGAAAGGACTAGCAGGAAGCAATGGCAGGGTTGACTCGTCTGTCAACGGGGAACGGATTCCCCGACGTGGTCGTCACGGGCATTGCCATGACGACCGCCCTGGCATCGGATGCCGACAGCACGTGGAAGAAGCTGTTGGACGGGCAGAGCGGTATCCGGCTCCTCAACGACGAGTTCGTCGAGAAGTACGACCTGCCGGTGCGTATCGGTGGGCATCTGGTCGAGGAGTTCGACGGCGAGCTGACTCGCGTCGAACTTCGTCGGCTGTCTTACCTGCAGAAGATGTCCACGGTCCTGAGCCGGCGGGTGTGGCAGAACGCCGGCTCCCCCGAGGTGGATCCCAAGCGGCTGATGGTGTCGATCGGCACCGGCATGGGCTCCACCGAGGAATTGGTCTTCGCCTATGACGGGATGCGCGCCAAGGGGCTGAAAGCTGTTTCGCCCCTTGCTGTTCAGATGTACATGCCCAACGCCGCCGCGGCGGCCGTCGGGCTGGAGCTCAAGGCCAGGGCCGGGGTCATCACTCCGGTCTCGGCGTGCGCCTCGGGCTCGGAAGGCATCGCGCAGGCTTGGCGACAGATCGTTCTCGGCGAAGCCGACATCGCGGTGTGCGGTGGCGTCGAGACCAGGATCGAGGCCGTGCCGATCGCAGGCTTCGCCCAGATGCGAATCGTCTTGTCCACCACCAACGACGACCCGGCCGGTGCATGCCGCCCGTTCGACAAAGACCGCAACGGGTTCGTCTTCGGTGAGGGCGGTGCGCTGTTGGTCATCGAGACCGAAGAGCACGCCAAGGCCCGCGGGGCGAACATCCTCGCCCGCATCATGGGGGCAGGAATCACCTCGGACGGGTACCACATCGTGGCGCCCGACCCGAACGGTGAGCAGGCGGGTCACGCGATCACGCGGGCAATCCAGCTCGCGGGTCTTGAACCCTCCGATATCGATCACATCAATGCCCATGCGACCGGGACCCAGGTGGGCGACGTCGCGGAAGGCAAGGCCATCAACAATGCGCTCGGCAATAACCGGCCGGCCGTCTACGCGCCGAAATCGGCGCTGGGCCACTCGGTGGGCGCTGTGGGAGCGGTGGAGTCGATCCTCACCGTGCTGGCGCTGCGGGACGGCGTCGTGCCGCCCACGCTCAACCTGCGCAACCTCGATCCGGAGATCGATCTGGACGTGGTGGCCGGCGAACCCCGGCCAGGCAACTACCAGTACGCGATCAACAACTCGTTCGGATTCGGTGGTCACAACGTCGCGATCGCCTTCGGGAAGTACTGAATTCCTCAGGACTCGAAGCATCCGCGCACATATGGAGGTTTAGATGACGATCATGGCCCCTGAGACGGTCGGCGAATCCCTCGACCCTCGCGACCCGCTGCTGCGGCTGTCCACGTTCTTCGACGACGGCAGCGTGCAGCTGCTGCACGAGCGTGACCGCTCCGGCGTGCTGGCCGCGGCCGGCAGCGTCAACGGTGTGCGCACGATCGCCTTCTGCACCGACGGCACCGTCATGGGTGGTGCCATGGGGGTGGAGGGCTGCCAGCACATCGTCAACGCCTACGACACCGCCATCGAGGAGCAGAGCCCGATCGTCGGCATCTGGCACTCCGGCGGCGCGCGGCTGGCCGAAGGGGTCAAGGCGCTGCACGCCGTGGGGCTGGTCTTCGAGGCCATGATCCGCGCATCGGGCTACATCCCGCAGATCTCGGTCGTGGTCGGCTTCGCCGCAGGCGGTGCCGCATATGGCCCGGCCCTGACCGACATCGTCATCATGGCCCAGGAGGGCCGGGTGTTCGTCACCGGGCCCGACGTGGTGCGCAGCGTGACCGGCGAGGACGTCGACATGGCCTCCCTCGGCGGGCCTGACACCCACCACAAGAAGTCCGGTGTGTGCCACATCGTCGCCGACTCCGAGCTCGACGCCTATGAGCGCGGCCGCCGGTTGGTCGGATTGTTCTCCCAGCAGGGTCATTTCGACCGCAGCAAGGCTGAGGCCGGGGATTCCGATCTGCACGCGCTGCTGCCGGAGTCCGCGCGCCGCGCCTACGACGTGCACCCGCTGGTCGAGGCACTGCTCGATGCGGACACCCCGTTCGAGGAATTCCAGGGCAAGTGGGCGCCGTCGATCGTCGTCGGCCTGGGTCGGCTGTCCGGGCGCACGGTGGGCGTCATCGCGAACAACCCGCTGCGTCTCGGCGGCTGCCTGAACTCCGAAAGTGCCGAGAAGTCAGCGCGTTTCGTGCGGCTGTGCGACGCCTTCGGCATTCCGCTGGTGGTCGTCGTCGACGTGCCCGGCTACCTGCCCGGCGTGGACCAGGAGTGGGGCGGCGTCGTGCGCCGCGGCGCAAAGCTGCTGCACGCCTTCGGTGAGGCCACCGTCCCGCGCGTCACGTTGGTGACGCGAAAGATCTACGGCGGGGCCTACATTGCGATGAACTCGCGGTCGCTGGGTGCCACCAAGGTGTTCGCCTGGCCGGACGCCGAGGTCGCCGTGATGGGCGCCAAGGCCGCGGTCGGCATCCTGCACAAGAAGAAGCTTGCTGCCGCGCCTGATCACGAACGTGAAGCGCTGCACGAGGAATTGGCCGCCGAACACGAGCGCATCGCGGGCGGCGTCGACAGCGCGGTGGAGATCGGCGTGGTCGACGAGAAGATCGACCCGGCGCACACTCGCAGCAAGCTGACGCAGGCGCTCGCCGAAGCCCCGGCCCGGCGCGGGCGGCACAAGAACATCCCGCTGTAATTCCTGCGGCGGTTCAGGCCCGGGCGAGGAGTTCCTCGGCCACGTCCAGCGCCCGTTGCCGGTCGGCCTCGACCAGTCCGATCCGCGTGCGCCGGTCGATGATGTCATCGGAGCTCAGCGCTCCTTCGTGCGTCACGGCGAACTCGAATTCCGCACGGGTGACGTCTATTCCGTCGGCCACCGGTTCGGTGGGCCGGCCGCACCGCGCCGACGCGATCACGTTGAGCGACTCGGCGCCGTAGCGGGCGACCAGCGAGCCCGGCAAATCGCTCGTCGTGCGCAGCGTGGCAACCGGATTGGCGGCCGCGCCGACCAGCGGCAGGTTCCGGGTGCGGCAGGGCTGGGCCGTCATCCCCCGGGCCGTCAGTGCACGGTCGAGGACATCCTCGGCCATATGCCGGTATTCGGTGAGCTTGCCGCCCACCACGCTGAACACGCCGTTGGACGATTCGATCACCGCGTGATCGCGGGACAGATCCGATGTCCTGCCCTGGCCCGTGTCGATCAATGGGCGCAACCCCGCGTATGCGCCCTTGACGTCGGCGGTCGTCAACGCGATTCCCAGTGCGGTGTTGACGGTGTCCAGCAGGAAGCCGATCTCGCCCGAAGTCGGTTCGGGGACATCGGGAATCGGCCCGGGCGCGTCCTCGTCGGTCAGTCCGAGATACACGCGGCCGAGTTGTTCGGGCATTGCGAACACGAACCTATTGATCTCTCCGGGAACCGGAATGGTGAGCGCCGCAGTGGGATTCCCGAACACAGCGGCATCGAACACCAGGTGCGTGCCCCGGCTCGGCCGCAACTTGATCGCGGTGTCCACCTCGCCGGCCCATACGCCCGTCGCGTTGATCACCGCGCGGGCGTTCACGTCCAGCGATTCACCGGTGAGCTCGTCGACCAACCGGACCGAGGTGCCGGTGGCCGACGCTGCGGACACCCGGGTGAGGATGCGCGCGCCGTGCTGCGCGGCGGTGCGAGCGACGGCTACTACCAGCCTGGCGTCGTCGATGAGTTGGCCGTCATAGGCCAGCAGGCCGCCGTCGAGGCCGTCACGACGTACCGTGGGCACCATCGCCAGCGCCTGCGGCACACCGACCCGCCGCGAACGCGGCAATGTCGACGACTTGGTGCCCGCCAGAATTCGCAGCGCGTCGCCGGCCACGAAACCTGTTCGGATCAAAGCACGTTGGCCGCGCCCCATCGATGGCAGCAGCGGAACCAGCTGCGGCATGGCGCTCACCAGATGCGGCGCGTTGCGGGTCATCAGGATGCCGCGCTCGATCGCGCTACGGCGTGCGATGCCGACATTGCCGGTGGCCAGATAGCGCAGGCCGCCGTGCACGAGCTTGGAGCTCCACCGGCTGGTGCCGAAAGCCAGGTCATGTTTCTCGACGAGCAGCACCGACAGACCGCGGCTCGCCGCGTCGAGCGCGATACCGGTCCCGGTGATACCTCCGCCGATAACGACGACGTCGACGCGGGCACCGTCACCGAGCTTGGTCAGGTCGGCGGTGCGGCGCGTGGCGCTGAGGGCAGTCAGGTCACTCATGGGGCGAGGTATCCATTCAGGGCGTGCGACAACTCGGCGCTCAAGGCGTCGGCGTCGAGGATGGGTTCGACGATATGGGCGGATTGGATCGCGGACTGGCCGATCAACAGCACCATTGCCGAGAGCTGGCGGACGTCGCCGGCCCGAACGCTGCCGTCGGCCTGCGCTTCCCGAAGCGCATCGACGAGCAGGTCGATGAGGATCTGCTGACTGGTGCCCAGCCGTCCGGCGATGTAGGTCATCGCCAAGTCCGGGGCAGATCGCAGTACAGAGGTGATCAGCTCGTCGTCGCGCAGGCGACGGGCCACCTCGACGATTCGCTCTACCAGTCCGGCACGGCCAGGCGCCCCGGTCGGGACGGCGCGCCAGGTGCCGGTGATCCGTTCGGTGAGTAGCGACGCGACGATCGTGCGGGTATCCGGCCAGCGGCGATACACCGTCGGACGGCTGACGCCGGCTCGTCGGGCGATCTCGGCCAGTGTCACGCGCTCGACCCCGAAGTCTCGGACACAGCTGGCCGCGGCGACCAGGATCCGGTCGCCGATATCCACCGATTCGTCGTTACTGATTGACAGCATCTGTAATACTGTAACGCATGAACGACGATGCCCGCACCCTGGTTCCCCCGATGGCCTGGAACGCCTGGGGCGACCCCGCGGCCGCCAAACCCCTCTCGGACGGCATCAAGACGCTGCTCGAACAGGCACTCGGCGTCACGGCGAGCGAGATCCCGGCCCCCGCCATCGATGACGTGCAGGTGCGCCCGTCGGCATTGCCAGACGCACACCGCGACGCGCTCGCCGAATTCGTCGGCGCCGACTACATCCGCACCGACGACCACGGCCGGCTGTTGTACGCGGGCGGTAAATCGACCCTGGACCTGTTGCGCCGCAAGCAAACTCATCAGGATGCTCCGGACGCGGTACTGCTGCCCGGCAGCGAGGACGAGATCGCGACGGTGCTTCGTTACTGCTCGCAGCACGGCATCGCGGTGGTGCCGTTCGGCGGCGGCACCAGCGTGGTCGGCGGTCTCGACCCGATCCGCGGCGGGTTCGCCGCCGTCATCTCCCTGGACCTGCGCCGTCTCGATGCGCTGCACTCGCTGGACGAGACGTCGATGCAGGCCGAACTGGGCGCCGGCGTCACCGGGCCGGACGCCGAAAGACTGCTCGGCGAGCACGGCTTCTCGCTCGGACACTTTCCGCAGAGCTTTCGGTTCGCCACCATCGGCGGGTACGCGGCCACCCGTTCCTCGGGACAGGACTCGGCGGGCTACGGCCGGTTCAACGACATGATCCGGGGACTGACGGTGGTGACCCCGGTCGGCGTCCTCGACCTCGGCCGCGCGCCGGAGACGGCCGCCGGACCTGATCTGCGCGAGCTGTTCTCCGGCTCCGAGGGCATCTTCGGTGTGATCACCAGGGTTCGCCTTCGGGTGCACCCGGTCCCGGAGACGACGTGCTACGAGGCGTGGTCGTTCCCCGACTTCGCCACCGGCGCGGCGGCGCTGCGCGCCGTCACCCAGATCGGCACCGGCCCGACCGTGCTGCGGTTGTCCGACGAGGCCGAGACCGGCGTGAACCTGGCCACCACCGGGAACATCGGCGAGCAGAGCATCACCGGTGGGTGCCTGGCGCTCACGTTGTTTGAAGGAAGCGCCGCACACACCGAGAGCCGGCACGCCGAAACCCGCGCCGTCCTGCAGGCCCAGGGTGGCACGTCGCTGGGCGAGGCGCCGGCACGGGCGTGGGAGCACGGCCGTTTCGACGCCCCGTACCTGCGGGACTCGCTGCTGGCCGCCGGGGCGTTGTGCGAGACGCTGGAGACCGCCACGACGTGGGCCAACCTGACAACGCTGAAAACCGCAGTCACCGAGGCGCTGACGTCGTCCCTCGCCGAAAGTGGCACACCTGCGTTGGTGATGTGCCACATTTCGCATGTGTATCCGACCGGTGCATCGCTCTACTTCACCGTGGTCGCGGGTCAGCGCGGCGACGTCGCCGAACAATGGCTGGCCGCCAAAGTCGCTGCCTCTGATGCTATTTCCCGTACCGGTGGAACGATCACCCACCACCACGCGGTCGGCGCCGATCACCGGCCCTGGATGGCCGCCGAGATCGGCGACCTGGGCGTGAAAGTGCTGCAGGCCGTCAAACAGGCAGTCGATCCGGCGGGAATCCTTAACCCGGGCAAGCTGATTCCATGATCTCCCGTGTCACGGTCCTGACGAACCCCAAATCGGGTCACGGGAATGCGCCGCACGCCGGGGAGCTGGCGGTGGCCCGCTTCCAGGAACTCGGGATCGACGTGACCGGGATCGTCGGACGCGACGCCGCCCATGCCCGCCAGCTGGTCGACGAGGCGCTGACCCGAGACACGGACGCGCTCGTGGTGATTGGCGGCGACGGGGTGATCCGTCTGGCCATTCAGGCTTTGGCGCGCAGTGATATTCCGCTCGGTATCGTGCCGGCCGGCACCGGCAACGACCACGCCCGCGAGTACCGGTTGCCGATGGCCGATCCGGTGGCGGCCGTCGACGTGATTGCGGCCGGGCACACCGAGACCGTCGACCTCGGGCACATCACTGGCGCCGACGGGTCCAGAACCTGGTTCGGGACGGTCGCCGCGACGGGGTTCGACTCACTGGTCAGCGATCGCGTGAACCGGATGAGCTGGCCGCATGGGCGGATGCGCTACAACGTCGCGCTGATCGCTGAGATCTCCCAGTTGCGACCCCTGCCATTCAGATTGGTGCTCGACGGTGAACGCGAAATCGTCACCGATCTGACGCTCGCCGCGTTCGGAAATACCCGCAGCTACGGCGGTGGCATGCTGATCACGCCCGGGGCCAACCACTGCGACGGACTGCTGGACATCACGATGGTGCACGCGTCGTCGCGCACCAAGTTGATTCGGTTGTTCCCCACCGTCTTCAAGGGCACGCACATCAACCTTGCGGAGGTCAGTACCGACCGTGCTCGCACGATCAGCGTCGACTCCCCCGGCATCAACGCCTACGCCGACGGCGACTACGTGTGCCCACTTCCCGCTGAGATCTCAGCGGTTCCCGGAGCGCTGAAAATCATTGTGCCGGAAAGGCTTTAGTTGTCGTTCACCGGAGTCTTTATGTTGACTCCGGTGTGCTGCGGCTTCGCAACCCTGTAAGCGTCGACGGCAAACCATGCCTGGATCACGGTGTTGCGTTCAGAACTTTATGCCGCAGGCTCCAGCGCCTTCGCACAGCCATCGAGGACGGCTGCGAAGTTCCACGGCAGAAGCTTGGAACTGAGTATCTCCATGGCCTTGCCGCCGCCACGGGCTGGATGGGTGTAGGTACTCACCCAATCAACATGCGTGCCGGCCCCTTCTGGCGTGAACGTCAGCTTGCCGCCCTTGTGCTCGAACGCGGGAACCGATCCGACGATCAGATAGGTGTAGCTGTGCGGCGGGTCGTAGGCGACGATCTCCTCGCGAAACCACAAGCCGATCGCAAACCCCGTCCGGATCGCGCCGAGGCCCGGCGGCGGCGAATCCCTCGCCCACTCGGCCGTGACAATCAGCGGAGCGGCCTTCAGATTCGCCGGCTCGGCTAACCAGGCGAAGACCTTCTCTGGCGGCGCTGCGATCGTCTTCTCGACGTGGAGGTGGACCATGCGATCAGGTTAGGCGTCATGTCACACCCCAGTGGCATACTCGAACATGTGTTCGATTCAGTGTGGCGCTCGGCGAGCGATGTCGCGGTGGTGGATGCCATCGTCGACTTTGCCCGCGCCGAGAACCAGGACGCTGCCCGGCGGGTAGCCGCGATCGCGGAGCTGGTCGCGCGACGTTGCGCAGATGATGAACGTGCGCATTGGGCCTGTGACGAGTGGGACGCTGCGGTGGCCGAAGTCTCGGCAGCGTTAGGAATCACCGCCGGCCGCGCGTCGGGTGAGATGTTGATGGCGATGTCGTTGCGGCACCGGCTGCCGCGGGTGGCCAATCTGTTCTCGGCAGGGTTATTGAGTTACCGGGTGTGTGAGGCAATCACCGATCGCACCTACTTGATCCAAGATCGCCCGACCCTCGCCTTGGTCGACAAAGCGATCGCCGAAGATGCGCTGACCTGGGGTGCGTTGTCGGTGCTGAAGTTGCAGCGCGCCATCGATCACTGGGTGGATCGCTACGACCCGGGGGCGGTGCGCCGGGTGCAGTCACGGGTCCGGGAGCGCGACGTGATCGTCACCGTGGACGCCGCTGCCGGCACTGCCGAGATCGCCGGTCGGCTCTCGGCCGCCGACGGTGAGATCGTCAAGCGCAGGTTGACCCGGATCGCGTATTCGGTGTGCGACGACGACCCCCGCACCATCGCCCAGCGCCGCTCCGACGCCATGGGCGCCCTGGGGGCCGGCGCGGACCGGCTGGCGTGCCTGTGCGGCAACCCCGACTGCCCGGCTGCCGTCGACGACGCACGCGCAGCCGCCGTGGTGGTCCACGTGCTCGCCGAGGCCGACGTGCTCGACGCCGCGCCGGATCCGCAGATGCACGGGGACGGTCAAGAGGCGCAACCCGCTGAGCCGGCACGCCCGCCGGCGGCCAGTGCGGCGATCACCGGCAACCGGGGCATCGTGCCCGCACCACTGCTGGCCGAGTTGATCAACACCGGGGCCACAGTGCGAATGGTGCGCCGCCCGAAGGACGAACCCGAACCGCAGTATCGGCCCTCCACTGCATTGGATGAATGGGTGCGGATGCGGGACATGACGTGCCGATTCCCGAATTGCGACGTGCCCGCCGAATTTTGCGATGTCGACCACACCATCGCCTGGCCCTTCGGCCCCACCCATCCGTCGAACCTGGCGTGTATGTGCCGAAAACACCACCTGCTCAAGACTTTCTGGGCCGGCTGGTCGGACCGTCAACACCCCGATGGCACCATCACCTGGACCTCACCAACCGGACGCACCTACACCACCAGGCCCGGCAGCCACCTGCTGCTGCCCACCTGGAACACCACCACCGCCACCCTGCCACCACCACCACGCGAGCCCCCACCCGCCATCGGCATCCTGATGCCCACCCGACGCACAACCCGGGCAGCCCAACGCACGCAACGAATCACCCGCGAACGCAAACTCAACGACACCCACGTCGCCGAACGCAACAGGCCACCACCGTTCTGACCCGCCCGGTGTAGCCCGGCGTCACCTACTAACCGTTCGCGCGCGGAAACCGGCGTAAGCGAACAACAGCCCGGTGCCGATCTCGGCGAGCGCGGTCACCCAGGAGAACCACGTCACGTTGATGCGCGGGCCAGTGATGTAGCTGTCCTGATACGACGGCCAGAGACTGGGCAGCAGGTGCGCGTAGGTGAAGACCAGGGCGCTGGCGACGCCCGCGAAGATCGCAAGGGCGGGCGCACGGGGATGTCCGCGCAACGCCAGGGTGATCGCAACGACAACAATCAGCCCCTGAACCGTTCCGCCGGCCATGATGAACGTCGGCGATGCGGCCATGCCGCGGCGCAGATGATCGACGACGTGGATGCCCCAGCCGAACAAGAACGCCCAGGCGGACGCACGCAGGAAGGTCTGGGAGCGAGTGACAGTCGTCGCTGACATGAGACCTCCATCGATCTACTACGAGTGATAGTAGATCGATGGGCGGTCGGTGGCAATGGCCCGAATGCGGCTCAGCCGACTCCGCGGCTGAGCCAGCTCACCTCGCCACCGTCACCGCCATCGCGGTACGGCTCCAATGCCTCATCCCACGCCGTGCCCAATACCGAGTCCAACTCGGCGGCCAACGTATCGGCGCCCGAGGACATCAGTGTGCGCAGGCGCATCTCGCCGACCATGGTGTCACCGTTGGCACTCATCGCCCCGCTCCACAGACCCAGCTGCGGCGTGTGGCAGAACCGCTCGCCGTCCACGCCCGCGCTGGGATCCTCGGTCACCTCGAACCGCAGGACAGACCACGAGCGCAGCGCATTAGCCAGCCGGGCACCGGTGCCGACGGGACCAACCCAGTTGGTCACCGCCCGTAGCTGACCAGGCATCGCCGGCTGTGGGGTCCACTTCAAATTCGCCCTGGCGTTCAGGGTCGACGACAGTGCCCACTCAACGTGTGGGCACACCGCTGCAGGAGAGGCGTGGATGTACACCACGCCAGTCGTCGCATCGGCGAACTGGTTCGACGCACGCATCACCTAACTCCTTCGGCTCCACGAGGGACGTCTTCCCCAACGACCTGGTGTTTCCAAAGTGTGCAGTGTGTCGTGCGTGTTTATTGTGCCTTGTGAGGCCTGTGTTGCGCTAGTGCGGCCCGTACTCTCTCAGAACTTCATCAGAGATCGCCGGCCACAGCGGCCTGGCCCAGTCGTCGAAATCCCGCTCCGTGAGCGCGACCAGCGACAATGCCCGCTCCGGATCCACCCAGATGAACGTGCCCGTCTGGCCGAAATGGCCGAACGTCCTCGGCGAGTTCGACGAACCCGTCCAATGGGGCGATTTGTCGTCACGAATCTCGAAGCCCAGCCCCCAGTCATTGGGCCGCTGGACGCCGAAGCCGGGCAACACCCCGGTCAGACCGGGAAACTGCACGCTGATCGCCTGTTCGTGCAGCTGCGCCGACACGGTCGTCGGCGCCAGCAGGTCCACTGCGAATGCGACGAGGTCGGCCACCGTGGAGATACCGCCGTAGCCGGCCGCCTCGGCGCCACCCTCCAGCCGCGACGCCGTCATGCCCAGGGGTTCGAAGACCGCCTCGGCCAGATACCGACCGAACTCGATCCCGGAGTTGGCTTCGATCGTCTCGGCCAGCACCTGAAAGCCGTAGTTGGAATACACCCGCCGTTTGCCGGGCTCGGCCATCAACTCCGCGGAGTGCATCGAGAGCCCCGAGGCGTGCGACAGCAGATGCCGGACCGTGCTGCCCTCGGGACCCGCGGGGGTGTCCAGCTCCACCACACCCTCTTCGATCGCCACCTGGGCAGCGCGCGCCGCGAGCGGCTTGGTCACCGATGCCAGCCGAAACTGATGAGTGGTGTCGCCGTATTCGGCGAGCACCCCGGTGCTGCCCACCACCGCGGCGGCTGCGGCCGAACACGGCCAGTCGGCGATCGAGTCGAGTGGCGTGGCCATCAAGAGCAGGTTACGCGGGGGCGGTCAGCAGACCGTTGTAGGCCTTCTCGATCCACCCATGGACCTCGGCCACCGCAGATGCCGACTCCCGCAGCCGCGGCTCTCGCAGCGCCGCCCGCAGCACCGTCAGCGCTTCGCGATAGCGGCCGCGGCGCACCAGCACCGCCCCGCGCAGCACCGGATCGACGTCGCCGACAGACTCCAACTCACGCAGATAGTGCTCAACCTCATCGAGTTCACCTGCTGCGAAGGCAATCTGGGCCGCACCACGCAGCAGGCGCGGCAGATCACGCGGATCTGCCACCGCGATCGCAGACCGCACCTCCGTCTGCGCGGTGTCCACATCGCCCAGCGCACAGCGCAATAGCGCCACACCGGGCTGCGGCACGGCGCCCAACTCCTGCGCCCGGGCGTACGCCGCGAACGCCCCGTCGATGTCGCCGCGGCGCCGTCGGATCTCGCCGAGCTGGTAGTACGCCTCGCCGGCCACCGCGGACTGCTCGTTCTCCAGCGACAACTCCCGCAGGACAGCAGAGCCTTCGGCAGCAAGGTCGGCGTTGTCGCCGAGCACCGCCACGATGGTCTCCAGGTGTGTCAGCTTGACCAGCACCGGCCCCCCTCCGACATCGGCCAACAGGCCGCGCGCCTGGCGAATCCAGCTCTGACCGATGGCCACCTCGCCGCGCGACAACCACGCCGAGCCGAGCTCGACCGCCTTGCCTGCGGCCGCATTCGGATCGGTCCGCGCCAGTCGGACATAGACGAGTTCACCCACGCGCATCGCCTCACGGCCGTGGCCGAGCCGGCCCGCGGCGGTCGCCATCGCATCGAGATCGTCGACCGTCAGCGGCCCCACAGCACCGGCACGGGAGAACGCCGCGTAGCTGGTCTCGAAGTCGCCGCCGCGGTAGGCGGCACGGGCCGTGATCAGCAGGTCGGCCTGGGTTTGAAGTATCGCGGTAAGCAAGTCTCCACCGTATCTCCCGACCGGGACACGCACGGCGCATTCGGCATCCGCCGCGCTAGTGTTTGGCCCATGAGTCAGACAGTGCGTGGTGTGATCTCTCGGTCGAAGAAGCAGCCCGTCGAATTGGTGGACATCGTGATCCCCGACCCGGGCCCGGGCGAGGTGGTCGTCGACGTCATCGCCTGCGGGGTGTGCCACACCGATCTGACCTACCGCGAGGGCGGGATCAACGACGAGTACCCCTTCCTGCTCGGCCACGAGGCCGCCGGCACCGTGGAGTCGGTGGGGGCGGGCGTCACCAATGTCGAGCCCGGTGACTTCGTGATCCTGAACTGGCGAGCGGTGTGCGGCCAGTGCCGCGCCTGCAAGCGCGGACGCCCCTGGTACTGCTTTGACACCCACAATGCCGCCCAGAAGATGACGCTGACCGACGGCACCGAACTGACCCCCGCACTGGGCATCGGGGCCTTCGCCGACAAGACCCTCGTCCACCAAGGACAGTGCACCAAGGTCGATCCCGAGGCCGACCCCGCCGTTGCCGGGCTACTGGGCTGCGGCGTGATGGCCGGGCTGGGTGCGGCGGTCAACACCGGCAACGTGGGCCGCGACGACACCGTCGCCGTCATCGGCTGCGGCGGCGTCGGCGATGCCGCGATCGCTGGGGCCGCCCTGGTCGGCGCCAAGAAGATCATCGCCGTGGACACCGACGACAAGAAGCTGGACTGGGCCCGCGAATTCGGCGCCACCCACACCATCAATGCCAAAGAACTCGACCCGGTCGAGACCATCCAGGACTTGACCGACGGCTTCGGCGCCGACGTGGTGATCGACGCCGTCGGGCGCCCGGAGACGTGGAAGCAAGCCTTTTACGCCCGTGACTTGGCAGGAACCGTTGTGCTGGTGGGTGTTCCGACCCCGGACATGCGCCTGGACATGCCGCTGGTCGATTTCTTCTCCCGCGGCGGATCGCTGAAGTCGTCGTGGTACGGCGACTGCCTGCCGGAGCGCGACTTCCCGACCCTGATCAGCCTCTATCGCGAAGGTCGGCTGCCGCTCGAGAAATTCGTCTCCGAACGCATCGGCCTGGACGCCATCGAAGACGCCTTCCACAAGATGCACGTGGGCGAGGTCTTGCGCTCGGTGGTCGTGCTGTGAGCGGCATCGAGCGGGTTGTCACCCACGGAACCTTCGAACTCGACGGCGGCAGTTGGGAAGTCGACAACAACATCTGGATTGTCGGTGACTCCTCAGAGGTGATCGTCATCGACGCCGCCCACAACGCCAAGGCCATTGAGGACGCCGTCGGCAACCGTCACGTCGTCGCGGTGGTGTGCACCCACGGCCACAACGACCACATCACCGTCGCACCGCAGTTATCAGCCGATCTCGACGCCCCGGTCCTGCTGAACCCCGCCGACGACATATTGTGGCAAATGACACACGGCGACAAGGCTTTTGGCACGCTCGAAGACGGCCAGGTGCTCAAAGCAGACGGAATCGAGTTACACGCCATCGCCACGCCCGGGCACTCCCCCGGCTCCACCTGCCTGTACGCCCCGGCGCTGGGAGCGGTGTTCTCCGGCGATACGCTCTTCCAGGGCGGGCCCGGCGCGACCGGCCGCTCGTTCTCTGATTTCCCGACCATTCTCGGCTCGATCAAGAACAAGCTGGGCAAGCTGCCTGCCGACACCGTCGTCTACACCGGCCACGGGGACACCACGCGGATCGGCGACGAGCTGGTGAACTACGACGACTGGGCGGCCAAAGGCAGTTAGCTCTTCCGCTTAGCGCCTGAGGCCCAGTCCTCAGACCAGCTTTGGAGATTATTGAGAGTCTTCATGAGGCTACGACCACTGTCACTGAGCCGGTAGCCGCCGTCCTCGTGCGCGACGGTGCCAAGCTCGCGTAAATCCTTCAGGCGCGCGTTGAGCGAGCCGGGATTGGTTTCGCACGCCTCCTGAAGCGCGCGGAAATTCAATGGTCCGTCACGCAATTCCCACAACACGCGAAGCGCGCCGCGCCTACCGAGCACGTCGAGAACGACCATGATCGGGCGCCCGGTCGACGAGCCACGCGCCGGCCGGCCAAGCTTGGGAACATCCATGCTTTACATTTTGTAGCACGCGTGGGTATCGTCGCAACCATGACACGCTATAATAATCATAGCGCCCGGGTTGCCCCGGCCTCCGCTCCACTCCCCGCGGACATCCACGGCGCCATCGACGCAATCATGCGAGGTAAGGAACCGCTGGTTCTGTTCACAACATTGGCCCGCGATCGTCGCCTGTTCTTCAAGTTGTTCAACTCGGGACTTCTCGATCGGGGACACCTGACCATCCGGCAGCGCGAGATCGTCATCGACCGCACAACCGCACAGTGCGGTGCCGAATACGAATGGGGCGTGCACGTAGCGGCGTATGCCACCAAGGCCGGGCTAGATGCACCGCAGATCGCATCACTCGTCAAAAGCGATGCGAACGACGAACATTGGCCCGACGAGGACCGAGTACTCATCCGACTGTGCGACAGCTTGCAGGATTCCTGCAGTGTCGACGACGACCTGTGGGAAAGCCTCCTCCGCTACCACTCGGTCGAGTCGATCATCGAATTGCTCATGCTTGCCGGCTACTACCGCATGGTCAGTTACCTCGTCAACGGACTTCGACTACCGCTCGAACCGAACACACCACGCTTCGCGGACATGCCGCGAGCAACAGTTCCGGCCGGCAATTCCGCTGGCCGGCAGGAGAATAGAAAAGGAGAAGACGATGCCATTCGTCAACGTGAAGGTCATCGAAGGAGTGTTCTCGGCGACGCAGAAGCAGGAGATCATCCGGAAGGTGACCGACGCCATGGTTGAGATCGAGGGCGAGAACATGCGGGCTGTCACCTGGGTGGTCGTCGAGGAGGTCACCAGTGGTGACTGGGGCGTCGGCGGTAATCCACTGCACGCTGCCGACGTCAGGGCACTCGCCGCGGGCCAACCCGTCGGATAGTGATCATCCCTCCCGGCGTTCGACCGTTGGACCGTTCGCCGGGAGGTGTGTCACCGTGCTGTAAGGATCGACGAGGATCTTCGCGTGCTGCTCCGGGTCACCCAGCGCCTCAAAGGCCGCCGCGACGCCGTCCAGACCGACCTTGCCGGTGAGCATCGCGGAGACGTCGAGCTTGCCGTCGGCCAGCATGTGCAGGGTGTCGCGGAATTCCAGTGGCGTGTAAGCGAATACGAACCGTAGGTCGATTTCTTTGACGTTGGCCATCGACGGCCGCATTCGGTCGGCACCCATGCACACCCCGGCGACGACCACCCGTGAGTTCAGCGGCGCCGCACCGATGATCCCGTCGAGGACGCCGGGAACACCGACGCATTCAAAGATCACCGGCCGCTTGGGTCCCACCGCACCGAGCGCGCTCGCGGCACGGTAAACGTGTTGCCAGCCGGGAAGCTTCCGCAGTTTCTCCATGGCACTCATGCCCGTCTCATACAGGGTCGGGGCATCGCGGAGCGCGCCCGATCCCTTGTCGTAGGGCGAGTCCACCTTCGGGTCGACCACGACGTGTGCGCCGCACCGGGACGCCAGCGCCCGGCGGCCCGCGGAGAAGTCGCTGGCAATGATGGTGCTCACTCCCACCGCCCTGAGCTGGCAGATGATCCCCAAACCAACTGGGCCACATCCGATCACGATCGCGGTGTCGCCCTTCTTGATCTCACTTCGGTGCACGGCGTGCAACGCGACCGCCATCGGCTCTGTGAGCGCCGCGATGTCCAGAGACAGACCGTTGGGAACCGGGAACGTCATGGCCGCCTGGACCAGGACCTGCTCGGCGTACCCGCCCGGCGCGAGCGGGGACAGCCCGGTCAGGTGCACACCGCCGTGACCTCGCACGAGCGGGAAGGACACCACCCGGGTCCCGACCCTGAATTCCTTCGGGGTCTTACGACCGCGGTCGGCGACCTCCCCGGCGAATTCGTGGCCCATCACCACCGGGGTGTCGCTGCGCATGAAGTCGTGGTAGCCCATCTCTTCGGCGTTGCTGCGCACTTCGTCGGCATGGTCCTTGGCATGCAGATCCGATCCACAGATGCCGCAGCTGGCGACGTTGACCACCAGCTGACCGTCGTCGGGCACCGGGTCGGGCAACTCGACCACCGACAACGCTCCATGTACACAGCTGACAGCCCTCACGCCGCCCGAGCCTACTCGCCGAGGATCCGGCGCTTCTCCGCATCGAATTCGTCTTGCGTCAATGCACCGGAATCACGCAGGGCGGCCAGCGTTTTCAGTTGCTCCAGCCGCACCCCCTGATCGGTAGGCGTGTAGTGATTGGTCGGGGTGAACGGCCCCGGTGGCGGGTCGGCAACGAAGGGCAGCGGCTGGCTCAGCGGCCGCTGCTTGCGCAGGAACAGCGACGCGATCAGATCGAGCAGGCCGAGTCCGAAGATTCCCCCGAAGACCCAGGGCAGATATCCCGACCCGCTTTCCTTGCCGAACGCCAGCCGGGGGTTGATGTAGCCGTTCACCTGCCCGTCGGTGCGGATCTGGTAGGTGCCGGCCGCCGGGATCTCGGCAGTCCAGATCCGGATGTGGGTGTCGCTGTTGACTGTTGTTAGGGTGCCATGGTTTTCCGTCAGCACCGGATCGGCCACCCCGGCCGGCGGCACGATGTTCAATCGCAACGTGGGCAATGGGAAGCCGCTCGACGGTGAACCGGTCACCGAGGTGTGGAAACTGATCTGCGCCGGTCCGGCGGGCAGCTGCACCTGACTCGAGCCGGGGATCGGCACCTCGCCGTAGGCATCGAACTCGTCGAGCACGAACGCGTTGAGGACCATCACGATGATGAAGCCGACGCCGCCGATCACCATCATCAAGATTCCCGAGAGCGTCAGAATGCGGGAAACAGTCTTGGTGCCGGCCATGGTGAGAAAGTGTGTCACGCCGGGCTTTGCGCCGCGGCTCCTATCAGCCAGGTCACCAACCCGGTGCGCAGCCCGTCGACGAACCGGGCATGCGGGTCGGGGAAGCCGAGCTCGTCGATCACCCGACGCACCGGGTCGGTCGGTATCGAAAACGGATACATGCCGGCCACCAGACTCAACGCACCCTCACCGAAGAACGCCACGAACTCAGCGGGCAGCCACGGCAGCTGCCGCCCGGCCAGGTCGGATACGGCCGCGATGCTCTGCATCGCCCGGACCTTGAAGTCGCGGGCATAGGTCTCGGAGATGTTGCGCTCCAGCACACCGGCCATCGCGCCGAGCAACTCGCACAGCAACCGCCGTTCCACCAGCGTGTCGGCGACGATCCCGGCGAAGCGAATCTCGTTGGCATACTCCGCTTTCCGCGCCCGCGGTCGTCCAAGCCGCTCCTCCAGCTCGGCGAGCCAGTCACGGCACTCCTCGTCGAGCAGTTCCAGAAAAATCGCTTCCCGACTGTCGAAGTAGCGCAGCACGTTGGACTTCGCCAGGCCGACCTGTTCGCTGATGTCGCGCAGCGTGACCTCGTCGACCCGCTTGCCGGACAGCGCGGCACGCGCCGCCGTGAGGATCGCCAAGCGCCGGGCGGCCAACTGCTCGGGCCGGCGGGCGCGCTGGAACGTCGAGGTCACGGCTCCAATTTAGCAGACCACCGTTCTCTTGTTATCAGACCATTGTTCTGTTAATGTCGCCGACATGACTGCCCTCGCGCTCACCATCCCCGACCTCTCCGGGAAACATGCCGTCGTCACCGGCGCCAACAGCGGCCTGGGACTCGGCGTCACCAAACGCTTCGCCGCTGCCGGTGCCGACGTGGTCATGGCTATCCGCAACCGCGCCAAGGGCGAGGCGGCGATCGCCGAGATCCGCAAAGACGTCCCCGAGGCCAACCTCACCATCAAGAATCTGGACCTGTCATCGCTGGCCAGCGTCGCCGCGCTCGGCGAGGAGCTCAATTCCGAAGGCCGGCCGATCGACATCCTGGTCAACAACGCCGGCGTCATGCAGCCGCCGCAGCGTGACACCACCTCCGACGGTTTCGAGCTGCAGTTCGGCAGCAACCACCTCGGCCACTTCGCGCTGACCGCCCATCTGCTACCGCTACTGCGTGCCGCCGACAATCCCCGAGTGGTGTCCTTGAGCAGCCTGGCGGCCCGCTTCGGGCGAATCAACTTCGAGGATCCCAACTTCGAGCGCGGCTACTCGGCGAATCTGTCCTACGGCCAGTCCAAGATCGCGACGTTGATGTTCGCCCTCGAACTCGACCGGCTCAGCCGACGGCTGGGATGGGGTGTGCTGTCCAACGCCGCCCACCCCGGCCTGTGCAAGACGAACCTCCAGATCAGCGGACCCTCGCACGGCCGCGAGAAGCCCACCGCGTTGGCGCGGTTCTACCAGTTCAGTTGGCGCTACCTGCCGTTCATGTGGCAGGAGGTCGACGAAGGCATCGTGCCGGTGCTGTATGCGGCCGCCGACCCGAAGGCCCGCGGCGCCGAGTTCTACGGTCCCCGCGGCTTCCAGGAGCTGGCGGGCGGCGGAGTCACCGAGGCGGTCATCCCCGGCCGGGCCGCCGACGTCGAGGATTGCCGGCGGCTGTGGGAGTTGTCCGAGAAGCTCACCGGCGTGACTTATCCGACGGAGTAGCTGACAGCGACTAACGTCAACCGTCTGACGAACGGGGAGGTTGCGATGTCCAGAGACGAAGCTGACAAGCCCGCCGGAGGCGCGGTGCGGCGCTTCGCTCTGCGCTACTGGCTGGCCATCACCCTGGTGGTGCTGGCGACGATCTTCATCGCCCAGAATCGCGAGCGACAGCGGGTACACGTCCTCTGGATCACCGTCGAATACCCGATGTGGCTGCTGCTGACAGCGATGGCGGTCGTGGGCCTCGTGGTCGGGCTGCTGCTGCACCGTCGTCGCAGGAGCTGACATGCGCGAATCCAGCAACGTGGTGCGCCCACAGCCGATGGGCAGCCACACCTACACCGAATCGTCACGATTACAGGCAGCCGGATTACGAACTGCCACAGCCCGATTCGAAGAAGCGGCCCGCCACATCACGATTCCCAGGGCGCCGCAGCCCATCGCTATCGCCGACTACGGGGCGGCGACGGGCTACAACTCGCTGCTGCCGATCGGGGCGGCCATCGACATCATCCGCAAACGCACCCGCTCCGACCACGCGATCCTGGTCGCCCACACCGACGTGCCGGGCAACGATTTCACCGCCCTGTTTTCCACGCTGGCCGACGACCAGGACAGCTACCTGAAGAAGGATCCGGCCACCTACGCCTCGGTGGTGGGGCGCTCGTTCTACGGCCAGATCCTGCCCTCGGACAGCATCGTGCTGGGCTGGAGTTCGTGGGCTATCCACTGGTTGCGCCAAGTGTCGATGCCGATCCCCGACCATGTCGAGATCTCCTACAGCGCCGACGCCGACGCACGCCGCGCCTACGCTCGCCAGGCCGCCGAGGACTGGCGGGACTTCATCGCTTTCCGCGGTCGTGAACTGGCGCCCGGCGGCCGGCTGCTGGTGCTGACCGTCGGCCTCAAACCTGATGGCACCTCAGGATTCGAGGCTGCTTTCGCGGCCATCATGACGGCCTTGGACCAATTCGTCAGCGACGGCCTGATCACCCCCGACGAGGTGCATCGCATGTCGATCCCCTCGGTCGGCCGCGACGAGAAGGACTTTCGCGCCCCGTTCCATCCGTCGGGTCGATTCGAAGGTCTATCGATCGAAGACCTGGAACTGTTCAACGGCGAGGACCGATTCTGGGCGCAGTACCAGAAGGACAACGATGCCGCCGCCTTCGGCACGAATTGGGCTGACTTCCTTCGTGATTCGATGTTTCCCACGCTCGCCGCCGCAGTCGACGCCGACGCTGACGCCGGGCGGGGCCGTGACCGGCGCAGTAAGCGGCGCCGCGATTTCGTCGACCAGCTGCACGCCGCCCTGGCCGCTGCGCTCACCGCGGCACCCGCGCAGATGTCGATCCCGCTGGCGCTCGTCGTGCTGGAGAAGCGGCGCCGGTCAGCCTAGGCCGGCGGCTGCACGAAGATCTGCGGCAGGCCCGGAATCGTCGGGATCGGCGGAATCGTCGGGATGTATCGCGGCGGCTGCGACTGCTGGGTCGGCGGCGGAACGGTCTGGGTCTCGGTCTGCGTCACCGGCGGCGGCGTGGATACCTCGGTGGTGACGACCGTCGTCGTCTGTGTCTCGGTGACCGGCGGCGGTGGTGGTGGCGGCGGCGGCGCCTGCACGACCTGGGTCTGGGTCACCGGCGCGGGTGCCTGCTGCACCACCGTCTGAGGTGGCGGGGCCTGTTGCACCGCCTGGTTCTGCACCGGCGCTGCCGTCGGGTCACCGGCCGGCGCCGGCGCGGGCGCGGCGGGCGCGGCGGCCTGCGGGGTGGTGGTCACGCTCGGTGCGGGCGTGACGGGCTCGGAGCTGCTGTCGGCTCGCAGCGCGACCGCAGTTCCCGCGCCGGCCATCAGGATCACCAGCAGCGCCGCTGCGACCACCGGCATCGGCCGGCGGTACCAGGCAGGCGCGGCTTCTGCCGAGCCGGCCGGCTCGGGGTCCGGCTCGAAGTCCAACAGCGGTCGTACGCCGGACGGTGGCACCGATTCGACGGCGGGCACCGGGTCCGGCCCATCGGGCGCCTCTGACCAGGCCAGCGCGACACCGGTGGCGGGGGCCGGTGCGGGGTCGAACGGGGCGACCGGTACAACCGGCGCCGGCGCCAACGCGGTGGCGCTGTCATCGGCCGGTCCGCGGGTTGCACGCAGCGCGCCGCCGATGGCACCGGTGAGAGCCGGCCGCGGGGTGGTGATCACCGGAACGCGCAGGTGCTCGGACAGGGTCGTGGTGATAACCGGCATCGCGGCGGCACCGCCGATCGAGGCCACCGCCGATAGGTGGCTCGGCCGCACGCCGTTGCGGGCCAGGGTGTCCTGCAGGAGTGCGGTGAACTCGTTCAGCGCGTGGCCCATCGCGCCGTCGAGCTCGGTGCGGGTGAGCCGCACGTCACCGCGGAAGTTGGGCAGTTCTGCGGGCAGAGCTGTCACCGTGACCGTCGACAGCCGTTCCTTGGCTGCGCGGCACTCGGCCCGCAACCGGGTCAGCGACCCGATCGCCGAGGTGCCGGTGATGTCGAGCGATCCGCCGGCCGATAGTTCCGCGATCACGTGGGCCAACAGGCCCTGGTCGATGAGGTCGCCGGAGAAGTCGGGGTGCCGCAGGGTCGGCGCGATCGGCGCGGACGTGGCGCCGTCGACCAAGGTGATCGACGTTCCGCTGCCACCGAAATCGCATAGCGCGATCACGCCCCGGGTGGGCAGCCCGGGATTGGCGGCGAGTGCGGTCAGGGCGGCGGTGGTGTCCGGGATGAACAGCGGCTCCTCGGCCGACCACTCGGGAACCTGCCGAACGGCGCGGCGCAGCGCGTCGACCGCACTTGGCCGCCAGTGCGCGGGGTACGTGAACGCCGCGGTGGGCGGCAGTGGCCGCCCCGCCGTCGCGGCATAGGCCAGCGCACGCAGCGCTTCGGCCAGCAAAGTTTCTGCGTGGTGCACCGAGCCGTCGGACGCCACGATCCCGACCGGGTCGCCGACGCGGTCGACGAAGTCACTGATCACCACACCGCTGGGCAGCGTGATGACGGGAGGTCGGGTGACCGAGTTATCCGGTGTGACTGCGGCCAGTGTGGTTGCCCCGACCGACAGGCCGACCGCCGGCCTCGTTGGGTCTGTCATGTCGTCCAATCCGGGCGCCCAGCCTGCAACATGGGCATGCGGGCAACCCCAGCGCGATCTTCGGATTCATCGAATATGTCGATCCGAAGCCGTGGGACGTTACGTCAGCGAATAGTGCCGCGGCCCGGAATCAGGGGCAGGTCCAACGGGGTGACCCAGCCTGGCGGCAGGTCATTGACAGCCGGGACTGCGTTGAGCGCGCGCAGCCCGGTCGACAGGCAACCCGCAGTCGCGGCGTCCCGTCCCGAACCGTCGGTGAACCTGAACGCAGTCTCCTGGAAGATGCTGGGAGTGCCCTGGATGTCGACGCGGTAGACGTCGTCCTGGGTGCCCGACGGCCAGTCCGGGGCGGCGTCCTGGCCGATGCGGTTGACGTGCTCGAGCTGGATGCGGATCTCGCCTTTGTAGACGCCGTTGATCGTGAACCGGACTGCCGCGACATGGCCGGCCGGTATGACGCCCTTGACGGTCTTGCGCTCGGTTGGAGTGACCCATTTGTCCCAGGTGGTGGTGATCTCGTCGAGCTCGATGCCGGCGGCGTAGGCGATCATCGGCACCGTCGCACCCCAGGCGAACACCAGAATGTCGGAGTTCTGCAGCAGGGGCTCGAACTCGGGCTCGCGCCCGATGCCCATCTCGAACTCGTAGTCGCCCTCGTAGTTCGTGTAGTCCAACAGCTCGGAGGCGCGGACCAGGCTCACCTGGGAGGTCAGGCCCATGAGCGTCATCGGGAACAGGTCGTTGGCGAAGCCCGGGTCGATGCCGGTGGTGAAGCATGACGACTGTCCCGCCTCGCAGGCCCGGGTGATGGGGTCGATCCAGTTCGGCGGGTTGAGGTGCATCTTCGGCCACACCCACGGCGTCATCGCGGTCGAGCAGACATCGATGCCGGCGTGCAGGAAACGCCCGATCAGGTCGATGTTGGCATCGGCCTGCGCAGCGGTCGGCCCGTAGTGCACCAGCGCATCGGGCTTCAACGCGATCAGCGCGTCGACGTCGTCGGTGGCCGTGATGCCGACGTCGCCGATGCCGCAGATCTCCCCTACGTCGACGCCCACCTTGGCCGGGTTGCTCACACCGACGCCGACCAGTTCGAAGTCGGGATGGTCCAGCACTTCGGGGATGACCATCCGGCCGACGAAACCAGTACCCCAGATCACGACGCGCTTGGCCATGGACGGAGGTTAGCCGGGTTGTCGCTCGGGTTAGTTCAGTTGTCCCGATCGCTGGATCCGCGGCTCTTTCGCGCTGCGGCGGATCGGGGCGGCTGGTCCCGCATGTGGTCGCGAATGCGGGTCATCAGGTCGCCGAGGACACGGACGTCGTGGACCGAAAGCTCGTCGAACAGCAGTCCGCGGACGACCTCGATGTGGCCGGGCAGCACGTGGGCGAGACGGTGCCGGCCCGCCTTCGTGATGGTCACGATGGTGGCGCGCTGGTCCGCGGCGCTGGCCTGGCGGGTGATCAGGCCGTCGGCTTCCAGGATTCCGGCCTGATGGGTCAGCCCGCTGCGGCTGTACACCACACCATCTGCCAGTTCGGTCATGGTCATAGGACGCGCGGCATCGACGAGTTTGGCCAGGATCTCGAACTGGACGTAGCTCAGGCCGCCGTCGGCTCGCAGCTGCTGTTGGACGGTGTACTGAAGCAGGCTCGCCGCCTCGGTGAGGGCGAAGTAGGTGCGCATCTGCGAGGGCTCGAGTGCCTTGGCCACCCAGTCATCGTAGCCAGGAATGTTTCGAAGTCGAAGCAAGTTGTCGATTGCATAACTGCTTCGAATTCGAAGCACTCAACGACGGGAGATCATCATGAGGGCAGCGCTCTACCACCGTTACGGCGACGCCGACGTTCTGCGCTACGACGACATCGAGCGGCCGATGCCCGGCGCCGGCCAGGTTCTGGTCAAAGTCGCCGCGACGTCGTTCAACCCGGTCGACGCCGGGATCCGCGGCGGCTACCTGTCCGACGTCTTCCCGATCACCTTCCCGCACGTGCCCGGCATCGATGTGGCGGGCACGATCGCCGAACTCGGCGCTCGCGTCACCGGTCGGCAGATCGGCGACGCGGTGGTTGGTTTACTGCCGATGAACGCGCGCGGCGCGGCCGCCGAGTATGTGCTCGCGCCGGCTGAGGTGTTGGCCGCGGCTCCAAAGTCGTTGCCGCTGGCCGACTCCGCCGCTCTACCGACCGTCGGCCTCACCGCCTGGCAGGCCCTGTTCGAGGTGGCCGGGTTGACGGCAGGGCAGACCATCCTGATCAACGGCGCAGGCGGAGCGGTCGGCGGTTACGCGATTCAGCTCGCCAAGCGGGCCGGCGCCGTCGTCACCGCGACCGCGAAGGCGGCCGCCGCCGACCGGCTTCGCGGTTACGGCGCCGATCGCCTGATCGACTACCTCGACTACTCGGCCGCCCCGGTCACGGTGGATGGACAGCCGTTCGACGTGATACTGAATCTCGTCAGCACCACGCCGGAACAGGACGTGGCACTGGCGGGCCTGGTGACCGACGGCGGCTTCCTGGTCGGCACCATGACCGCAGGCCCGCAGACTCCGCCGCGGGGAGTGCGCAGCCAGCGGGTGTTCGTCCGCAGCGACGCCGCGCAACTCGCCGGCCTCGTCGCCCGGGTGGATGCCGGCCAACTGCTGATCGAGGTCGCGGATCGCCGACCCTTGTCCGAGATCGCCGCAGTGCATGCCGACGCCGACGCGGGCCGGCTGCCCGGCAAGACGATCCTGACAGCCGGCTAGCCGGATGCGTTCTCGCGCAAGGCGAATAATCGCTCGGCGTAGGCGAGGTCGTCACGCCACAGGCGGGTTGCGGCCAGCCGCATCAACGGGGTGATGAGTGGCGCCGCGCGCAGCGAATGACGGAAGCCCGTGCGGTCGGACTGTGCTACGACGGCTTCGATCACCGCTGTGCGCGGCCGCCCGTCGCGGCCCGGCCCGATCGGAGTCGCATGGGTTTCGACGACACTGCCGACGCCCTCGCCGTCGACGATCCGCATGACGATGGTTCGCGGTTCCGGTGCGGTGAATTCGGCGATCACCGGCACACCGAGGCGCCCCATGCGGAACGTCACCGCCACCAGGAACCGGTCGGCGTCCTCCTCGGCATCGACCGCAGGCGCGCTCAACACCTCCAACTGGGTGAACGAATACGGGTGGAACCAGGCGCCGTGCCATGGGTCGAGGCGGTTGGCGATGATGTCGGACGGTTCGCACACGCCGTCCAGTCGGGTCACCGCCGCCAGCCGCGCCCCGGCGGGGCGGGCCGGGATCACCGGGGCGTCCAGCGGGTGTTCACCGCCTACCTTGTCCAGTCGGACCCACACCAGCACACCGTCGTCGTGGGCGGGCAACGGCTTCCAGCCGAATTCGCGTCCGCCCTCGAGCCGCAGCCCATGCCACGGGCAGATCAAGCCGCCGCACTCCACCTTTCCTGCTGCCAGGTCGGCGCCGAGATGGGGGCAAGCCGCCGGCCCGACATGCAAGCGGCGCTGCTGATCTCGCCACGCGACGATCTCCAGCCCGCCTACGGTTGCGCCGAACGGCCGGTTGGCGCGCACATCGGTGCTGGCGCCGAAGACATACCAGTTACCGCTCGCCCGGCCTTCGGCGCGGCGGAGTGCGGCGTTGATGAGCGCGGGCTGGGCATCCTGATAGGTGGGCCGCTGGCGAGCCCAGTCGGACTTCGGGATAACCTGCAGCGGAATCGATTTCATGCGGGATCGGAAACTCATGAGGCACGCCTCTCTCGGCTGGCGAGCCGGCGCAGAACCGGTGAGCGTCCCTGCACCGGCACGGTGTGCAGGGTGTGCCCGGCGATCCCCCAGCCGGCGAGCAGTCGGTTGGCTGCCGACCACCCGGTGGTGGCCGCCCGCTCCATCAACGCCACCGGCAGGTCGATGCGGATGCCGTCGCCGGCCAGCATCAGGCCGGCGACCGGGGTCTCGACGGTCGGCCGGTTCGCAAAGGCCCCCGGCCAGAACAACGGGCAGTCGTCGCGGAGCAGCAGCGTCTCGCCCACGATGCCGGCCGCCGCGGTCTCCGGGTAGAGCTGGTGCAGCCGGGCCAGCATGCGCTCGCGAAGTTCCGACTGTGGCGAGTCGCCAACCGAGTAGGAATGCACCTCGACCACCGAACCGCCATGGGCGCGCGCCCATTCGGCGGCCTGGCTTTCGTAGCTGCTGACCACGCTGATGTTGTCGACGGGGTCCAGTCCCCCGGTTCCCAGGAATGCTGGACGGTCGGCGTTGACCGGGCGGTCCAGCCACAGTCGCTGCACCACGAACGGCGGTGCGGTCTGCAGTTGCGTCACCTGGTCACGCCAGGTGTCGTCGCCGAGGCCCGGCGAGGCCGCGACGATCTGTTGCAGCGCAGCGACATCGGTGGCCAGCACGACACCGTCGGCGTCGATCGTCGTTCCGGTCGAGTCGTGCACCTGCAGCACCCTGCTCCCGCCGAGTGTCACCGATTTCGCCGAAACACCGCGCTGCACCCGCACACTGTGCTCGATCAGATACTGGCCCAACGGTTCCCACAACGCTGTGTCGAAATTCGACCCGGCGACATCGAAGACCAGACCTTCGCTGGAGCCCAGGAAGTAGATGTGGAACATCGTCGCCAACTCGGCCGCCGACAGCCGTTCCGGCCGGGCGAAGAAACTGCGCGCGAACACCTCGAACGCCAGATGGCGGGCCGCGACCGGAAAATTGATGTTGGTCAGGAAGGTCTCCGCATCGAGCCCGTCGAGCTGGGAGTAGATTTCCGGTACCGAAACCGCGGCCAAGGGCGCGGCGGCAACGGCATTGAGCCGCATCAAATCTCGCATCCGGAAGGTCGGGCTGCGCAGGGCGAAGACGAGCGCGTTCCACGGCGGGGTCTTCGGCAGACCGCGGAAGGTGTCGCGACGCCCTTCACCGTCGACCAGCGGATAGTCCTCGACCGCCCGCAGTCGGTCGAGGTGGGGGTCGGTGCGGCGCAACAACGACCGCAGGTTGTAGTACTGCCGGAAGAACGCATGGAAGCCGCGATTGTTGGCCACGTCCATGCCGTCGGCAATCCGCTCGGTCCAGCCGCCGACTCGCCCACCCAGATAGTCCTGACGTTCCAGAATCTCCACGGAGACACCACGTTCGGCCAGTCCCGTGGCCGCCGCGAGCCCCGCGATCCCGCCGCCCACGACGACGACGTGCGGTGTGGCGGGCAACGCGTGAGCGTGCGGCACCCCGGTGGGCGCCGGATGGGTGACACGGCGGGGATCGATCATCGTGGTGCATCCCCCAAGAAGGTATGCACGATATCGCGCTGCCAGCCGGGCATGGTTTCGCTGTGCACACCGTTGAAGCCCGCTGCGGTCAGCCGTCGTTGGAACGCGGCAGCGCCGTCGAACGTGTTCACACTGCGCCACAGGTGCCGATACAGGGTGCTGTCCCGGGTCTGCCGCCAGCCGGACGGGATGATGATGCCCCAGCACACCGCATTCCAAATCGCGGCGGCGACACGGGAATCCCGCACCGAGTACTCGTGCACGGCCAGCGTCCCACCCGGCCGCAGCAACTCCCGGAACGTCCGCAGCTGAGCATCGGGGTCGGCAAGGTTACGCAGTAGGTACGCCGCGAAAATGCCGTCGAACGGACCGTGCACCCCGGCGTCGGCAATCGTCTCGATCGGGCTGTGCACGAAGCGAACCGAGTCTGGCCATGGCTTGGCACCAGCCTCGGCGAGCATGCCCGCCGAGGCGTCGACGGCGACGATCTCGGCGTGCGGGGCGGCATCCAGCAGCGCGGCCGTGGACGCGCCCGTCCCGCAACCCGCGTCCAACAGTCGCAATCCACGCCCGCCGCCCGGAATCCGCATCCGTCGCGCGGAGATTCGCAGATGGTCGTGATAGCCGGGGTTCGCGCCGACCAGCTTGTCGTACGCGTGGGCGCCGACATCGAAGGCGCCCGGGACCTCGCCGCGATCCAGGCCGCTGTTGCTCACGCTCACGATCGATCTCCCTCATCATCGCGACGGGGCCGCTGCTTCACCCACAGCAACAGGACCGCGGTGACCATCGCCCAGCCGAATACGAAGTCTTCCACCGGGATGTCCCACGGGAAGCGCACGCCGCTGGTGTGTTGCTCGTTGTAGATCACGATCGGCGCCGACAGCTTGGTCAACCAGCCGTCGATAATCACTTGGAATGCCACCACGATGCCCATCGATATCCAGTATTCGGCCTTCGTGAACAACCCGGTGCGCAATATCGCCAATTCCAGCCCCATGACCGCGATCAGCGCGACGACGGCGGGCAGCGTGTATCCCAGCCCGCTCATCGGCGCCTGCGCACAGTGTCGAGAATCGCGCTCACCGCCGAGTAGGTCAGCAGCCCGCAGATCGGGATCACGACGAAGAACAGCAGCTCCTCCAGCGGGATCGCGAAACCGACGTGCACCCCGCTGATATAGCGCGGGTTGTATGTCCACACGTGACCGGCGATCGCGATCGCGTCCCAGATGACGAATACCACGGCCACCGGAGCGACGGAACGCAGCACCCGCATCGGCTGGCGGTACACCCCGGGTCCGAAGATCTCCAACGGCGCGGTGATCAGCAGGCATGCGCCCAGCACGATCAGGTACTGCCAGCGATCCATCAGGCGGCGCCGCGGGCGTTGTGGGCCCGTACCAGTCCGGAGGTGAAGACCTGCAGACGCCGACCCACCCCCACCGAGGCGCGTCGGCTGAACACTGCGAAATCGATGGCCTCGATGCGGTCCAGAATTTCCGAGTACAGCGTGAACGCGGTCGTCACGCACGGCCGCGACTGCGGAGCCAGCAGCGCGATGCCCTTGCGCGCCTGGCGATAGACACCCCGGGCGATGTCGTGTTGCGCGGTGAGCGCGCGACGAACTTTCGGATCGGTGCGCTGATTCTCGTGGCACCAGGTCAGCAGCTCGCGGTCCACACCGAAGGCGGCCAGTTCGTCGGCGGGCAGGTAGATGCGGTCGCGGGCCAGGTCCTCGTCGACATCGCGCAGGAAGTTCGTCAGCTGAAACGCATGCCCGAGCGCCTCGGCGTAGGGCGCGGCTTCCTCAGGGGGGCCGACGGTGCCGAGGATCGGCAGCATCTGCAGGCCGATGACCGCGGCCGAACCCCGCATGTAGTGATTCAGCGCCGCGCGGTCCGGATAGTCGGTGACTGTCAGGTCCATCCGCATCGAGGTCAGGAAATCCTCGAACAAGTCCAGCGGGATGCGGTAGGTGCTGGCGGTGTGCAGGACCGCGGCCAGCACCGGTTCGGTCTCGTCGCCGCTGAAGAACTTGTCCGACAGCTCGTCGAGGCGGCGCTCTCGGTCGGCGGTGGTGGCGTCGGTGTCCATGTCGTCGAGGATGTCGTCGGCGTATCGCGCAAACCCGTACAGCGCGTGCACCGGCGGTCGCTGCGACGGGGCCAGCAACCGGGTGGCCAGGAAGTAGGTCCGGCCGTGCCGCGCGTTGAGACGCCGGCAATAGCGGTAGGACTCGACCAGTCGCGAGTCGTCGATGCCCGCGGCGTGCAACTCGGTGTGGATCATCGCTACCTGCTTCCGGAGCTGACGATAGTGCTCTTGGCGGAACGATCGGTGAGGGCGCCGGTCACGCGGTCGGCAGCCAGCCGCCCGGAGATCACGGCCGTCGGGATACCGACCCCGGGCACGGTCGACCCGCCGGCCAGGACCGCGTTGTCGATGCCGCGAACGAGGTTGGCGGGGCGGAAGGGACCAGTCTGGGCGAAGGTGTGCGCGAGTGCGAACGGTGACCCGGCGGCCATGCCCTGCGCAGCCCAGTCCGCGGGTGTGACGACGTCCAGGATCTCAGCGTCGCTGTCGAGCCCCGGCATCAGCCGGTCGGCGGCGGTGGCCAGCACCTGACGCGCATAGCTGTCACCGGTCGACTTCCAATCAACCACGCCCGCTTGCAGATTCGGCGCGGGAGCGAGGACGTAGAGCAGGTCGCGACCGGGCGGGGCGAGGCTCGGGTCCCCCGCGGTGGGCCTGGTGACCAGCAGCGAGGGATCGCTCATCAGCACACCGTCGCGGATGATCTCGTCGAACGTACGCGCCCAGTTGTGCCCGAAGCTGATGTTGTGGTGGAGCAAGTGGTCGCCGACCGCGGGGACACCGACGTGCACGACGACCGCCGACGGCGCCGGCCGCACCTTGATCGGTCGCCGCGGTGTGCGGCCGAGCAGCTGGTAGGTCAGCGGCAGCTCGGTGGTGAGAACCACGGCGTCACAAGGGATTCGCTCACCGTCGTCCGTGCGCACCGCGGTCACGCGGGAGCCGGAGCGCTCCAGCTCGCTCACCGTCGATCCGTAGCGGAACTGCACGCCGGCCCCGGCCGCGGCGGCGGCCATGGCCTCCGGCACCGCGCGCATGCCTCCGCGCGGAAAGTACACGCCCGCAACGGTATCCATGTAAGCGATCACCGCGTAGGCGGCCAGCGCCTGCTGGGGCGGGACACCGGCGTAGAGCGCCTGGAACGTGAAGATCCGCTGCACGCGTTCGTCGGTGATGAAACGGCTGACCATCCGTTCCCAGCCGCGGAACCCGCCGATCGCGGCGAGCCGGGCCAGCTGCGGGGTCAGCAGCGACAACGGCGAGGAGAAGTTGGCCGCGATGAAGCCGTCGAATTCCAGCTGGTAGAGCTTGGTGAGCCAGGCCCGCAGTCTCAGGTAGCCGGCCGCCTGCTCCGGCCCGGCGAACGCTTCGATGGCCGCGGCCATCGTGGCGGCATCGGGGTGCACGTCCAGCGCGCCGCCGTCGGCGAAGCTGGCGCGGTAAGCCGGAGCGACCAACTCCAGCTCGAGGTGATCGGCCATCGAAGCGCCGACCGCGGCGAACGCGTCGGAGATGATGTCCGGCATCGTCAGCACGGTCGGACCGGTATCGATGCGGTAACCGGCGATGTCGGCCTGCCCCATCCGGCCACCCGGGAACAAGTGGCGCTCGAGCACGGTGACCGATCGCCCGCGACCGGCGAGTTGCAGCGCTGCTGACAGCCCCGACAGGCCCGCGCCCACCACCACGACATGATCAGTGGCGCCCGGGACGCTACGCATCAAACGCTCCTCTCTCGCCAAGGGCTTGGTTCGCCCCGGCCGAGCCCCTAGGCGATACCCCGCCGGATGCACTTGCAATCAGATGGCTGCGGTGTCGTCTCCATTCAAGGCGAGTAACGGTCCCCGCGCCGTAGGCGAGGGCACTTGGTCACGCACGCGTAATTTTTGTTGTAGCGCCTCTAGCTGCAGATACCGAACTGCGAGCATTGCAGTGGGTAGCGGGTCACCGGTGCGGGCAACGGGCCCGTGTAGGACAGCGTGAACGGCGTCTTGGTCATCCCCGCCTGCATGCCGCACTCGGGCGTCCAGGTGACGGTGTGGGTGCCGGTCAAGCTGGCGTCGTCGAAGGCGTAGGTGTCGGTCGACAGCGCGTAGCTGCCGTCCGGGCAGCGCACGCCCTCGGGCTGTGGGTAGGTGAAGCTCCACGTTCCGTTGACGATGCGCGCGGTAGCGCCGAAGTTCATCTCCCGCTCGTCGCGGTTGATGTGCTGCGCCGTCGAACTGGACATGTGCAACACGCACCCGGTCGGCCCGCCCGCGCCGAAGGGCCGGGTGCACTCCGGGCTGCTGACCGGGCACACCGGCACGCAGGTCGGCGAGAACGTCCAGGTAGCCGGCGGCAGACCGGCTTCGGTGTAGGTGTAGCTGCCCTCCAACGGCTGGTCAGCGGCTGCGGGGACGGCCAGTCCCACTGGTGCACCGATGAACAGAACCGCCGCGGCCAACGCGCGCACTACGGAAATCATGTCCCCTCCGGTCCCTGACCCGCGCCGATTATCGCAGCTGGGCGTTTAGGAGATCAACGGTTCGGGAAACTCGTTCGACGATGAGACGCTCGGCGGTGCTGACCGCTGCCCTCGTGATGTTCGCCTTGTTGGCGGCATGTTCGACGGGTTCGCGGGTGGATCTCGGGGGCCCGTCGGCGGGCAACCTCACCGCGGCGATCGCCGGCGAGCCGGATCAGCTCGACCCGCAGAAGAGCACCGCCTACTTCTCCTTCGAGGTGCTCGAGAACGTCTTCGACACCCTCGTCGAGCCGGACGAAAACCTCCAGATGCGACCGGCCCTCGCCCAGTCCTGGCAGGTCTCCCCCGATCAACGCACCTGGACCTTCCGCCTGCGCCCCGGAATCAGCTGGCACGACGGCTCCGCCTTCAGCGCCGCCGACGTCGTCTACTCGTATCGACGGATCATCGACGACAAGCTCGCCAACGCCGACAAACTCAGCGCGGTCCGCGACGTCAGCGCGCCGGATCCGCAGACCGTCGTCATCAACGTGGCACACCCCACCCCGAATCTGCTGACGAACCTCGGCGGGTTCAAGGGTATGGCGATCGTGCAGCGCCACAACGTCGAAACCGGCCAGATCGCAACACATCCGGTGGGCACCGGGCCGTTCGCCTTCGCGGGACGCACCAGTGGTGACTCGATCACGCTGACCGCGAACAAGAATTATTGGGCTGGTGCACCGAAGATTCCCGGCGTGACGTTCCGGTTCATCTCCGAACCATCGACGGCGCTATCGGCATTGCAGGCCGGCGAGATCGACTGGACCGATGCGATTCCGCCCCAGCGCGTGGAGCAACTCAAGGGTGACGAGTCCATACACCTGGCTGTCACCCCGAGCAACGACTACTGGTATCTGGCACTCAACGAGGCCCGCAAACCGTGGAACGACGTCCGGGTGCGGCAGGCCATTGCCTACGCGATCGACCGCGGATCGATCGTGCAAGCCACCAGTTACGGCACCGCGACCGCCAATCAGCTTGCAATTCCACAAGGCAACCCGTGGTACACCCCGTACGACCGCTACCGCCGGGACGAAACTCGCGCCAGAGAATTGTTGCGCGAAGCCGGGGTCGGCGACCAGAACCTGGACATGCTGGTCACCAGCGAATACCCCGAGACCGTCACCGCGGCGCAGATCATCGCCGACAACCTTGGGGCGGTCGGCATTGCGGTGCACATCCGCACGGTCGACTTCGCGACCTGGCTCGACGAGCAGAACAGCGGTCACTTCGACATGTTGATGATGGGCTGGCTGGGCAATATCGATCCTGACGACTTCTACTACGCCCAGCACCACACCGGCGGCACGAGTAACGCCCAGAAGTTCTCCGACGCCGAAGTCGACCGGCTGCTGGACGCGGCGCGCATCGAGACCGACCAAGGCCGCCGCCGGGACGACTATGCCAAGGCGGCGACCATCATCGCCGACAAGGCCAGCTACATCTATCTGTACAACCCCTCGGTGATCCAGGGCTGGTCAACGAACCTGACCGGGTACGAGGCCCGGCGCGACGGTGCGGTGAGATTTCGCTCCGCCCAATTGAAGTCCGGTGGTGCGACGTGATCACGTTCCTGCTGCGGCGGCTGTTGTATTCGGCGGTGGTGATGTTCGGCGTGCTTGTCGTGGTGTTCGCGCTGGTGCATCTGGTCCCGGGCGATCCCGTGCGCATCGCGTTGGGCACGCGCTACACACCGGAGGCCTATCAGGCGTTGCGGTCGGCCAGCGGCCTGGACCGACCGCTGATCACACAGTTCTTCTCTTATGCCGGCTCTGCGCTGACCGGCGATCTCGGCGTCAGCTTCCGCAACGGTGAGCCGGTGACCGCAACGCTGCTCGAGCGGCTGCCGGCCACGGTGTCCCTGGCGCTGGTCGGCATCCTGATCGCTTTGGTCATCGCCCTGCCCGCCGGCATCTATTCGGCGTTGCACCGAGGGCGGCCCGGTGACGGAATCGTCCGGGTGGCAAGCCAATTCGGCGTGTCGGTTCCGGACTTCTGGATGGGCATCCTGCTGATCGGCCTGTTCGCCTCGACGCTCGGCTGGTTGCCGACCTCCGGATACCGGCCGCTGCTGCAGGATCCCGGCGGTTGGCTGCGCCACATCGTATTGCCCGGGCTCACCGTCGGATTGGTGGCCGGGGCCATCATGACCCGCTACGTCCGCTCAGCCGTGCTGGAGGTCGCCGATGCCGGCTACGTGCGCACCGCCCGCTCCAAAGGACTTCCCCCCGCGGTGGTCACGTCCCGGCACATCGTGCGCAACGCGCTCATTCCGGTGCTGACCATCACCGGCATCCAGCTGGCGACGATCCTCGGCGGAGTGATCGTGGTCGAGGTGGTGTTCGCGTGGCCGGGCCTGGGACGGTTGACCTACAACGCCGTCGCCGCCCGCGACTATCCGGTGATCCAGGGTGCGGTGCTGCTGATCGCGGCGCTGTTCCTGCTCATCAATCTCATCGTCGACGTGCTGTATGCGGTGGTCGATCCCCGGATCAGGCTGTCATGAGGGTGTCGAATTGGCGCTTGCTGCTTGGCAATCCGGTCGCGTTGATCAGTGCCATACTGCTGCTGACCATCGTCGTCGCCGCTCTGGGCGCACACTGGTTCGCACCGTCGGGTGTCAATGATGTCGACGTACCGAATGCCCTGCAGGCCCCCAGCGGCGCACACTGGTTCGGCACCGACGAACTGGGCCGCGATATCGCCTCTCGGGTCCTGGTCGCCACCCGAGCCTCGCTGCAGGTGGCTGTCGTCAGCGTCGCGTTCGCACTGATCGTCGGGGTGAGCGTCGGCCTGCTCGCCGGGTACCGGGGCGGCTGGCTCGACACGGTGCTGATGCGGTGCGTCGACGTGATGTTCGCGTTCCCGGTTCTGTTGCTGGCGTTGGCAATCGTCGCCGTTCTCGGGCCGGGCCTGACCACCACAATGCTGGCGATCGGTGTCGTCTACACGCCGATCTTCGCCCGCGTCGCCCGCGCCAGCACGCTAGGTGTGCGGGTCGAACCGTATGTCGCGGTGTCGCGTTCGATGGGCAGCCCACACCGCTACATCCTGGCCCGCCACGTGCTGCCCAACATCTCCGGACCGTTGATCGTGCAGACGTCCCTGTCGCTGGCGTTCGCGATTCTTTCGGAGGCGGCGCTGTCGTTTCTGGGGCTGGGTCTGCAGCCACCTCAGCCGTCCCTGGGCCGGATGATCTTCGATTCGCAGGGCTTCGTCACGCTGGCGTGGTGGGTGGCGGTGTTCCCCGGAGCGGCGATCTTTGTGATCGTGCTGGCGTTCAACCTCTTGGGTGACGGGCTGCGGGATGTGCTCGATCCCAAGCAGCGCACATCGACCGAAGCCGGGCGTGGCTCATGACGCCGGTGCTCAGTGTGCGCGATCTGCGGGTGCGGCTCGGAGGCCGGGAGATCGTCCGCGGCATCTCATTCGACGTCGAAGCCGAGCAGACGCTGGGGATCGTCGGCGAATCGGGGTCGGGCAAGACGATGACCGCACTGGCGGCCACCGGCCTGCTCGATGCCCCGGGGGCGGTGACGACCGGCTCGAGTCAGCTTGGCGCAGTGGCTGATTCGAACACGATCCAGCTGGTCGGCGCGAAGCCGCGCGTGCTACGCAGCGTGCACGGCGGGCGCATCGGCTTCGTGTTCCAGGACCCCGGTACGTCGCTCAATCCGCTGCTCACGCTGGAACGTCAGATCACCGAATCCCTGCAGGCACATCGCAATCTGACCCGTCGGAGCGCCCGCCAGCGGGCTCTGGAACTTCTGGAGGCCGTCGGGCTACCCGAGGCGGAGCGCCGCCTGGACAGTTATCCGCATCAGTTGTCGGGCGGTCAGCGGCAGCGCGTCATGGTGGCGATCGCGTTGGCCTGCGACCCCGAGCTCCTGGTCGCCGACGAACCGACCACCGCCTTGGATGTGACGACGCAGGCGCAGATCGTCGAACTCATCAAAGAGTTGCAGCGCGACTTCGGGGCCGCCGTGGTGTGGATCAGTCACGACCTGGGACTTGTCGGCCAGGTGGCCGATACGGTCACGGTGCTGCAGGACGGGCTCGCGGTGGAGCAGGCGCCGGTCCTCGACATCTTCGACCGGCCGCGCCACGCCTACACCCGTGAACTTCTCGACGCCCGGCCGCTGATCGGAGCCGGTGGCCCACAACCGGCCCCAACCGATGCGGCCGTCCTACTCGACGTCGAGAAGCTCGACGTCGAGTTCGGCGGTGTGCCGGCCGTCAAGAACCTGACATTCCAGATCCGCCGCGGCACCACCTTGGGTCTTGTCGGTGAGTCCGGGTCGGGCAAGTCGACGGTGGCCGGGGCACTGACCGGACTGGTCTCCCCCACCTCAGGTACGGCGACGCTGGACGGAGTCGACATCCTCGGGGTGCGCGGCGCGGACGAGAAGGCTTTGCGCCGGCGGATCAGCCTCGTGCTGCAGGACCCGTTCGCGGCACTTGACCCGCGCGCCCGCGTGGGTGCGGCGATCGCCGAACCGCTTGTGGTGCATCGAATTCGGCGCGGCAAGGTAGCCCGCAACGAGCGGGTGGCCGAACTGCTGGAGCTGGTCGGTCTGCCGGCCGACTTCACATCGCGGTATCCGCATGAGCTCTCCGGTGGCCAGCGGCAACGCGTCAGCATCGCCCGCGCGCTGGCAGTCGAACCGGAATTGGTCATCCTCGACGAGGCGACGGCGTCCCTCGACGTCTCGGTCCAAGCCCGGGTCCTGGACCTGCTCACCGATCTGCAACGCGAGCTGGACCTGACCTACTTGTTCATCTCCCATGACCTTGCCGTCGTCGAGCAGATGAGCCACGACGTGCTCGTGCTTCGCGACGGCGCGGCGGTCGAATACCGGCCCGCCGCCGACCTGCTCAACGCACCGGAACACGAGTACACCCGCACATTGCTGGCGGCCGTCCCACCCGCACGACCGCGCTCGGGCTGACATGCTCGTGGCGTGAAAACATTCGCCGTCATGAATCCCCCCGAGCCGATCGCGGTGGCCGGCTCCATCGACACCATCGACAGCACGGTTGTGGCCGGATCGGTCAACACCGCCAACAGCGCGGTCGTCGCCGGATCCATCGCTACCGCAGGCAGCGCGGCGGTCAACGCCTCGATCGCGACCGCGGGCAGCGCCGCCGTCGTCGGCTCGATCGCCACCGCGGGCAGCGCACTCGTCGTCGGGTCGGTGGCCACCGCGGGCAGCGCCATGGTCGCGGGCAGCGTACTCACCGTGCTGTCGGTCCAACTGCGCAAGTGCGTGGCCTGCGTGGCATGCGTGGCATGCCGTCGCTGCACGGCCTGCGTCGGCTGTGTGAGATGTACCGACTGCGTCGGCTGCGTCGGGTGCTACAACTGCTCGGGACTGCGCAACGCGAAAGGTCTTCGCGACGTACACGCTTGAGTGAAGGGTCGGACATGACACAGCTGGACGGAAAAGTCGCCCTGGTGACCGGCGCGTCGTCAGGCCTCGGGGCCGCGACCGCGCAGGTCTTCGCCGAGCGGGGAGCGACGGTGTTCGGCATCGCCCGCGACGACGAGCGAATGGCGACGGTTTTCGAATCCGTTCCTGGCGGCGCATATTCGTCTGTCGACATCACCAGCGCCCAAGCCTGCCGAGAGGCCGTCGCGCAGTGTGTGGAACGATTCGGCCGGCTCGACGTGCTGGTGAACGCGGCGGGCTTTCACCAGATGCGACACACCACGTCGGTGACCGACGAGGACTGGGACTACGACCTTGCCGTGAACCTGAACGGGCCCTTCTATCTGACCCGCGCGGCACTGCCGCACCTGTTGGAGGTCGGCGGCAACATCGTGAATGTCGCGTCGATCGCCGGCATCGAAGGCGAGGTGTATTCGGCCGCGTACTGCGCCGCCAAGCACGGACTGGTCGGGATGACCAAAGCTTTGGCGATCGAGTACACCAAGGAACAGCTGCGGGTGAACGTCATCTGCCCGGGCGGGATGCTCACCCCCCAGGTCACCGACTTCAAGACTCCCGACGACGCCAACTGGGATCTCATCATGCGCATCGCCGCGCCGCGCGGGATGATGGCGCCGGCCGATGTGGCGAAGGTGATCGCGTTCCTCGCCAGCGACGACGCGATCACCATCCACGGCGCGGTGTACAACGTCGACAACGGCAAGACCGCGGGTTAGACCCCCTCGAAATGCCGGCGGATGCCGGCCAGCATCTCCGTATGCGCCGCGATCGCCTGTCGCACGGTGACGGCGAGCAACGGCCGCGGTGCGGTGAAGCGGATCCGCTCGGTCAGCCGGGTCCCAGCCGGGATCGGGTCGAAAGACACCACCGAATCCAGGCGGACGGCCGGGAACTGACGGGCCTCGGTGCGCACCGGTCCCGCCGACGGCACCTCCAACCGCGCCGTGTAAGTGATCGGAAGTTTCACCGCGCCCAGCGGGATGCGGTCGCGCACCCGATAGACGTGTACGTAGCCGTCCTCGACGACCGTGCGGGACAGGGTCTCGACCGACACCACCAGTGGGTGGACGTCCCTGATGTTGTCCAGGTCGACGTAATAGGCGCGAACCGCGGCGGGCGCGCCGGGCACATCAGCACTGACCACCCGGTCGACGGGACCGGCCATCGGCAGACTGCTAGCCGACGGACGCCCTCTGCAGAACGCCGACCTGGTCCGGGCAATAGGTGCCGATCGCAGCGCCGAGGAACTGCAGAGCCTGGCCCTGGTTGGTGCCCATCGGGAGATTGGTCAGCAGGAACTTCGCCGAGGCGTAGGCATCCTTGTCCAGGCCGGTGGCCAATCGCTTGCAGGTGATCTTGCCGATCCACGCGTTGTAGTCACGAGGCCCGTAGATCCCGAAGGTGTGCAGCTGATTGGCGAAATCGGTGTCGGGGTCGGCGTGCGACGGCGCGGCCAGCACGATCGGCGCCGCGACGGCCGCAACGGCGGCCATGGCAAGCCTCGTAACGTTCATGGCCAAGATTGTAGGACAGCTAAACACTGCCGCAAGAGCCATCCACACAATTGACGGCGTGGCACTGTAGTCGGCGCGCCCCGCGGTGTGACCGCAGCTGACACCGGCCGGCGATGTGACCTCGGGCACGAACGTCCGGAGAGAATCGATCGGCGGCGCTACCGGGGGTATCGTCCGATCAATTAAGTGAGCTAATCTCTTACGTTAACTAAGCTAAGCTGTCGCGACACACAGGAAAACGGGGTTGAGATGGGACGGACGGCCGCGTTCAGGATCGGCGCCGAGGGAGTCCCAGCGCTGTCCGTGCCGGCGTCGTAGTTTCGTCGAGGCATCCTATGGTCAAGGCACTGGGGCGGGCTTGGATACCGCTGGTCATCGTGATTGTGGTGGTTATCGCAGCGTTCGGCGTGTTCCGGCTGCACGGCGTCTTCGGTAAGACCGAGCTGACCCGCCCCGGCAGCGGCCTGGCCAACGACACCAAGCCGTTCAACCCCAAGCAAGTGACCTATCAGATCTTCGGCCCCGAAGGCGCAGTGGCAACCATCAACTACCTCGACCTGGACGCGCAGCCCCAGATCGCCCGCGACATCACGCTGCCCTGGTCGCTGACCCTCACCACGACAGCTCCCGCCGCCAGCGCCAACATCGTGGCCCAAGGCGACACCGACACCATCGGCTGCCGCATTCTGGTCGACGGCGTGCTCAAGGATGAGAAGACGTCGACCGGCGTCAACGCCCAGACCTTCTGCCTGGTGAAGTCCGCATGACCGACCTCCAGAGCCCGCCCAAGAAGAATCCGTTGATACCCCGGTTCGTCCGGGCGTTCTCGGTGCCGATCGTTCTGCTGTGGCTCGGTCTGGTCGTTGTGCTCAGCGTCGCCGTCCCGTCGCTGGAACAGGTGAGTCAGGAACACACCGTCTCGCTGGCGCCCGAGGACGCGCCATCGATGAAGGCGATGAAGAAGGTCGGCAAGGACTTTCAGGAATTCGATTCCAACAGCAGTGCGATGGTGCTGCTGGAAAGCGACCAACAGCTGGGCCCCGAGGCACACCGCTACTACGACGGCTTGATGCAGAAGCTGCGCGCGGACACCAAGCACGTCGAACACATCCAGGACTTCTGGGGCGACCCGCTGACCGCCGCCGGATCCCAAAGCGCTGACGGCAAGGCGGCTTACGTCCAGCTGTACCTGGCCGGAAACCAGGGCGAGGCGCTGGCCAACGAGTCGATCGACGCGGTCACCAAGATCGTCAAGGACAATCCGCCGCCGGCCGGAATCAAGGTCTACGTCACCGGCCCGACCGCGCTGAGCCACGACCAGCACAACGCGGGTGACTCCGCCGTCAAGCTCATCGAAGCCCTCACCATCGGCGTGATCTTCGTGATGCTGCTGTTGGTCTACCGGTCGATCACGACGGTGATCCTCGTGCTCGTCATGGTCTTCACCGAACTCACGGCGGCCCGAGGGGTCATCGCCTTCCTCGGAAATTACGAGATCATCGGCCTGTCGACATTCGCGGTGAACCTACTGGCGACCCTGGCCATCGCGGCCGCGACCGACTACGCGATATTCCTGATCGGCCGCTATCACGAGGCCAGGCTGGCCGGCGAGGACCGCGAGACTGCCTTCTACTCGATGTACCACGGCACCTCCCATGTGATCCTGGGGTCGGGCCTGACCATCGCCGGCGCGACGTTCTGCCTGCACTTCACCCGGCTGCCTTATTTCCAGTCGCTCGGCTTCCCGCTGGCGATCGGGATGCTGGTCGTGGTGTTCGCAGCCCTCACCTTGGGTGCCGCCATCATCTCGATCGGCGCCCGGTTCGGCATGTTCGAGCCCAAGCGGAAGATGAACACCCACACCTGGCGACGGGTCGGGGCCGCGGTGGTCCGCTGGCCAGGACCGATCCTGGTCGCCTCGATCGCGCTGTCCCTGATCGGTCTGCTGGCGCTGCCGACCTACAAGACCAACTACAACGACCGCTACTACCTGCCCGGCACCATTCCGGCCAACCAGGGCTATGCGGCTGCCGACCGGCACTTCCCGCAAGCGCGGATGAATCCCGAACTGTTGCTGCTCGAAGCCGACCACGACGTGCGCAACCCGGCCGACATGCTGGTCGTCGACAGGATCGCCAAGACGGTCTTCCACATTCCTGGCATCGGCCGCGTGCAGACCATAACGCGTCCGCTCGGCACCCCGATCGAGCACACGTCGATTCCGTTCATCATCAGCATGCAGGGCACCAACCAGACGATGAACATGTCCTATCTGCAGGACCGCATGAAGGACATGCTGAAGATGGGTGACGAGCTCCAGGTCACCATCGACACCATGGAGCGCATGCTGGCGCTGACCAAAGAGATGGTCGGAATCACCCACAACATGGTGGAGAAGACCAAGCAGATGGTCGCCGACACCAACGAAATCCGGGACAACATCTCCGATTTCGACGATTTCTTCCGGCCGATCCGCAACTACCTGTACTGGGAACCGCACTGCTTCGACATCCCGATCTGCTGGTCGATGCGGTCGATCTTTGATTCGCTCGACGGAATCGACACTCTCAGTGACGATCTCGGGTCACTGATGGTCGACATGGACAAGCTCGACGTCTTGATGCCCAAGATGGTCCAGGTCATGCCGCCGATGATCGCGACGATGAAGACCATGAAGACCACCATGTTGACCATGCAGTCGACCATGGGCGGCCTGCAGAATCAGATGGACGCCATGCAGCAGAACGCGACTGCGCTGGGCCAGGCCTACGACGCGTCCAAGAACGACGACTCGTTCTATCTGCCACCAGAAGTGTTCGACAACCCGGAATTCAAGCGCGGCCTGAAGATGTTCGTCTCGCCGGACGGAAAAGCGGTGCGGTTCATCATCTCCCACGAAGGAGACCCCGCGACGCCAGAAGGCATCTCGCATATCGACAAGATCAAGAACGCCGCTTTCGAGGCGATCAAAGGCACCCCGCTCGAGGGTTCGAAGGTGTATCTCGGTGGCACCGCCTCGGTCTACAAAGACATGCAGCACGGCGCCAACTACGACCTCATGATCGCCGGAATCGCGGCTCTCTGCCTGATTTTCATCATCATGCTGGTGATCACCCGAAGCGTGGTGGCCGCCGGGGTGATCGTGGGCACGGTGGTGCTGTCGCTGGGTGCGTCGTTCGGGCTCTCGGTCCTACTGTGGCAACACATTCTGGGGCAGCCGTTGCACTGGCTCGTGATCGCGATGGCGGTGATCATCCTGCTCGCGGTTGGCTCGGACTACAACCTGCTACTGGTCGCGCGGTTCAAGGAAGAGATCCACGCGGGGCTCAACACCGGCATCATCCGGGCCATGGCCGGCAGTGGTTCGGTGGTGACCTCGGCGGGTCTGGTGTTCGCTTTCACGATGGCTTCGATGGCCATCAGTCCGCTGCGGGTCGGTGGCCAGGTGGGAACGACGATCGCCCTGGGTCTGTTGTTCGACACCCTCGTGGTCCGCTCGTTCATGACGCCGTCCATCGCGGCCCTGCTGGGACGCTGGTTCTGGTGGCCCCAGAAGGTGCGTCAGCGTCCGCTGCCGGAACCATGGCCGACGCCGCAGGAGGCGGCCGAGCGGCGCTCGGTCGACGCGAGCGCACCGGGTGTCTCCACCTGATCGGTGGGTCTAGTCTGACCTGACGAGTCGTCGGCTGTTCGATACCTGTTCAGCCGCCGTTCGCACAGTGGCAAGTCCGGCCATGACTTTGCTGTCATCCTTGACGGCAGCCCTTATCGGCCGGCCGTCCAGGAAGGACTCTGATGTCGCTCCAAATGCGTTACGTCGCACCGCTGCTGATCGCTGTCGGCGCGTCCGTTGCTTTGACCCCGTTGGCCGTTGCCGATCCCCCGAGCATCCCCGAGCCTGGCTCCGAGTCGGCCGCCGCCACCATTCGTGACCTGGACGCCGCAGGCTACGACGTCTCCCTGCAGTACGAGAACGGCGTCCCCAACGGTGGGCTGTCGGCGTGCACCGTGACGGACATCAACACGCAAGGCTCGGCGGGCGCCCAGGGCATCGCCTACGTCACCATCAACTGCGCCAAGTAGTCTCAGCGCACTCGCTGTAGCGCGTCGACGGTCTCGAGTTCCTCCAGCGCGGTCACCGCGCGCCGCAGGCCCTCCAGCGCGATGCGCTCGGATTGCATGCCGCCGAGTCCTGCGGTGGCGAGGCCCGAAAGATACGGGTGCGCAACGGCTTGCCGATAGCGCGTCCACAGGTCGTCGCGGTCGAATTGCGGTCCACCCATGGCGGCCAGTGCCGTTCGATACACGTCGAGTAGGTCACGCTCGACGCCCGCCCGGTCACCGACCGGAGTACCGAGGACGATCGCGTAGGCGAGGTCGCGTGCCGGATGACCGCGTCTCAGCACCTGCCAGTCCAGCAACCCTGCCCGCCCATTGCGGAAGAACGTGTTCCCGGGATGGGCGTCTCCGTGCAGGACGGTGTGCGGGCCGCGGTCGATCAGGGCGGTGATGGCGGGAAAGTTCTCCCAGATGTAGCGGCCGGCCCGTACCGGTATCGTCGTCGAGCCCGCCAGGCGGCGCGCCGAGGTGCGCATGACCGCGGGTGTCAGGAGATTGGCCGGGTCCTCCGAGGGCGCCACCAGCCAGGCGAATTGACCACCGCCACCGGACTTTTGGGGCAAACGACCCCAGAACGTCGCGTGCAATTCGGCCAACACTTCGAGGACTTGGCCCATCTGGTCGGTCGACAGCGGGTTCAGCGTGTCCGGGAACTCGCACGGCGAGATGGTCATATCCTCCAGGACGATCACGAAGCGCCCCGTCAGGTGGTCGAATGCCGAGCCGTACGACCTCGGAACTCCCGCCCCGAGTTCGGGTGCCAATTCCCGGTAGAACCGAGCTTCGGTCTCACCAAGGCCGGCCAGCTCCCCCAGCATCCTGATGCCGGCACTGTCGGCGGACATCTTCACGAACACCGATGCCGGGACATCATCGCCGGTGAGCGCCAGTCGGGCGCGGCTCGAGGTTCCCGCGGCGCCGTCGCGGATCGCCACCGAATCGACGCGGCGGCCAATGATCGCGGACAACGCCGTCGGCGTGAGGTCGGCCATCCGACGCGGAAACGACCTCCTGCCGCCAAGCGCGCTGTCGAGGGCGAGTCGCCGCACACCGCGGCCGACGTGGGCGCCGAAGCGCGCAACTGATCGCACCGATGGACCATACCGCCGTTGCGGCACGTACAGTTACAAATCCGCGCGAAAGTGTAAACTTCCCGCACAGCGGACAAGAAAGGCAACGCAATTGGGCATCGTGACCACGAGCTCGGAGACGGCTTTCAGCCAGTCACCGGAGACGATCTATGACTTTGTGACCAATCCCGCCAATTGGACCAAGACCTACCCCGGCAGCAACTACGTGGGAAAGCTGGACCAACTGCCGCTGGCCGTGGGCGACACCTGGGAAGAGGGCGGCCCCGATGGAGATCGGATCTTCACCTGGCACTTGGCGATCGCCGTGCGCCCGAGGCTGTGGGTGTTCAACTCCGTGGGCCGGCTCGGCCACGACCGGGAGGGCAACGGCGGAATGGACGGCCGGATCACCGTTCAGTACCACTTCACTGAGCCCGGCGCGGACGTCACGCTGTTCTCTCGCACCATGACCATCGAAGCGCCGAAGGACGCGCCGATGCCCGACGGCTTCTTTCGAATAGTGAACCCGGCCAACATCGACCGGTATCACGCCGCGATCGCGCGGGAGCTCGCCGCGATCAGTTGAGACCGTGGTGGTGGTTGCCGGGCGGCTCGGTCGGCGCGGGCGGTGCGATCACCGTCGGCGAGAACTTGTTGCCGTCTGTCGGGCTGAGCTGCTTCTCGGTCGGCGTCGCGGATGGACTGGGCGACGCCGGTGACGTCGTCGTAGTCGTCGAGGTGGACGGCGACGGAGCCGGGCTCTCGTTCTTACTGCACGACGCGACGAACGACGCCATGGAAATGAGCGCGGCACCACCGATGAGCGCAGCAACACGGGCAGGGATAGAGGGCGAATTCATGACGATCCTTTACCGAAAGCGGCGAACTCGCCCTCGCCGGGGGCCTTAGATAGGCCGGAATGCCTGTTCGAGCTGCAGATCTTTCCATGATTTTGTGAACTTGGCAATCACCTGTGCGCTCCGGAGATGTTTCCTCGCGGCGCACACACGGCGCCTGCAGGATTCGCCCAGGAGCAGCTCCCCGCGCCGTGATCACCAAGCCAGCCGGGCTTCTCGGCTTCGTTTGATCGGTGAATTTGTTTGCAGACTTGTGACTCCGAGTCGGCCACGAGGTTTGCCCGTTGCGGTACCGTCTTCTCAGCGTTTTCTAAGGGGAGCAGTGATGGGTTCGACAAATAGTGCCTCGAAGTATGTGGGTCGCATCGGCGGTCTGGCAGTGGGTTTGGGTGTCGGGGTGGCGATCCTCGCCGGCGCGGGCGCGGCGTGGGCCGAGACGTCCGGCTCCAGTGACTCGGGCTCGCCGTCGCAAAGCTCGTCCGGTACCGGGGCCGCCGGACCGTCGAAGCCGAAGGCCACCGCCTCATCGGCCCGGACATCCAACAAGTTGACCACCACGCGCACCGCGAACAAGGCTCCCCAGGCCGCGACGGTACCCAAGGCAAGCACGGTCAGCGCCGAAGCAAAGCCCACCGCACCGAAGGTGGTCACCGGGCTGCTGTCCGCGGTCGACGTGACGAGCGAGACCGGCGTCGCCGCGTCCGGGCGACGCGAGATCTCCCCCGCCGGCGCCGCGGTATCCACTGCCGCCGTGGTGATTGCGCCACCCACCAGCATCCCGTCCTCGCCGGTCGGTTGGGTGACCGGCCAGTTCAACAACGCCTACCCCGGCAGCGGCTGGCGGCAGACCAACAACACCGCCGGCTTCGGGATCTACGGAACCGACCTCGGCATCATGTGGGAGAACGGGCTGACCGGCAAGATCCAACTGGCGTTCGGTGACACCTTCAGCCAGCCCGGCATGACCGGCGACTGGCGCTCCAACGTTTTGCTTCTGAGCACCGACACACAGCTGTGGGATGGCCTCGATCTGCTGAAGACCGGGTATGCCGGGCAATTCATCCGGCGCAACTCTGGCGTGCTGTTCCCGTTCTTCGGTTCCGAGGTGACGGTCATCCCGACCTCCGCCGTCTCGGTCAACAACGAGCAGTACGTCAACTACATGTCGGTCAAGTCGTGGGACACCCCGGGCCGGTGGACCACTAACTATTCCGCGATCTCGCACTTCGTCGATGGCCCGAACGGCGGCAACTGGGTGCTGGTGCCTTCGACAATCCGTTCGGCGAGCTGGTTCGGCTCAACCACGCCCTACGTTCCGGGTAATCAGAATTTCCAACAGGCGGCCTACGTTCTGCAGCCGGCCGACAAGGTCGCAGCCGGAGACACCCAGTACCTCTACGCGTTCGGCACGCCGTCGGGTCGCGCGGGCTCGGCCTACCTGTCGCGGGTCGCCGTCGACAACGTGAACGACCTCGCCAAATACCAATACTGGAACGGCAACGACTGGGTCACCGGGGCGCCGGTCGCGGCCACGCCGATCATCGGCGATTCCACGCACTCCGCAGGGCTTTTCGGACCAATCATCGATTGGGCGAACGACCCGAATGTGTTCGGCGGAATGCTCGGCGGACTGTTTGGCGCCAAGACCGGCGGCAACGTCAGCGAAATGTCGGTCCAGTACAACGAGTACCTGGGCAAGTACGTGATGATGTACGCCGACGGCAACAACAACGTCAAGCTGCGCTACGCCGACTCGCCGGAAGACACCTGGTCGGCTCCGATCACGGTGGCGACCTCTGCGACCTATCCCGGGCTCTACGCGCCGATGATTCACCCGTGGTCGGGCACCGGAAAGCTGGTCGACGGCAACGGAAATCCGGACACCAGCACGCTCTACTGGAACATGTCGCTGTGGGGCAACTACAACGTAGCGCTGATGAAGACCGACCTGTCCTCGCTGAAGGCGACGCTGGTCTGATCCACCGGGCCGCCCCTGTCAGTGACGCTCGTCGCCCCGCCTGCGTCTAGAATTCAGACTCTGCTACGCTGGCTGATGTGTCCGTCGACCGCGACCTCATCAGCGCCGAAAACTGTTCAGTCAAGCGGGCACTGGACATCGTCGGCGAAAAATGGACGTTGCTGGTCCTGCGCGAGGCGTTCTACGGCGCCCGGCGCTTCGAGCGATTCCAGGCTCGCATCGGTTGTCCCCGCCAGGTCCTGACTGAACGGCTCAACACCCTGGTCGCAGCGGGAGTCTTGCGAAAGATGCCCTACCAGGAGCCCGGTCAGCGCGAGCGTCATGAATACCGCCTGACCGAAAAGGGCAGGGATCTGCTGCCGGCCGTGATCGCACTGATGCAGTGGGGCGACAAGTGGGAGGCAGACCCGGCCGGACCACCGGTGCAGGTCGTTCACCGCGATTGCGGGCACCCCGTCGAACTGCGCCTGCGATGTAGCAACGACCAGACCCCGCTGACCGCCCACGACACCGAGCCGCGGCCCGGCCCCGGAGCCCGCCCAGCCAAAACCGGAAAGACGAGCCGATGACCACCACCACCGCCCATGCCTTCGACACCGCAATCAGCCTGTCGGAAGCCGCTTCTGGGCGCTATATCGGCCATACCACACCGGAGTACGCGAACATGGTGGGCCCGTTCGGCGGGGTGACAGCCGCCGCGATCGTGCGTGCGATCGCCCAGCATCCCGACCGGATCGGCGAACCCGTCGCCCTGACCGTCAACTACCTCGCTCCGGTCAACGACGGTTCCTTCGACATCGCCGTGCGCGCCGTGCGGACCAATCGCACCAATCAGCATTGGACCGTCGAGGTGAGCCAGGACCACGGCGTCACCACCACCGCGACGGCGGTCTTCGGCCTTCGGCGCGATGCCTGGTCGGACACCGAAGCCACCATGCCCGTGGCTCCTGAGCCCGAACGCCTTTCGGATGCACCAGCTTCGGAGGTAGTTCCGTGGATGCGCAACTACGACATGCACTACGTCGAGGGTGGGTTGCCGACCGAATCGGAAGATAGTCCGTCGTCGACGACGACGCTGTGGGTGCGACAACGACCGGCCCGGGCGCTGGACTTCCCGGCTCTCAGCGCGCTGACCGACGTGTTCTACCCGCGGGTGTTCCTGCGCCGCGGCCGCATGCTGCCGGCCGGCACCATCTCGCTGACGACATACTTCCACGTCGACGGCGCCGAACTTGCCCGGCAAGGCGCGGATTACATCCTGGCCAGCGCGCACGCCCAGCGTTTCGCGCGTGGTTACTTCGACCAGTCCGCGCAGATCTGGGGCCGTGACGGCACCCTGCTGGCGACCAGTCACCAGATCGTCTACTACAAAGACTGAATGGCGCAGGACACCGAACCACCGCAGGCCCGGCGATGGCCGCACGTCTTGCGGCTTGTGCTGTTCGTCGCCGTCCTGGCGGTCCTGTTCTATCTGGTTGCAGTGACCAAGGTGATCGACCCGGCTGGCATTCGCGCCGCGATGACGGCGACCGGTCCAGCCGCTCCGCTGGCATACCTGGTGGTGTCGGCGGGACTGGCCGCCGTATTCGTCCCGGGACCGCTGCTGGCCGCTGGCAGTGGAGTGCTGTTCGGCCCGTGGCTCGGCACGTTCGTCACTCTCGGCTCGACGGTGTTGACGGCGATGATCGCCGCCCTGCTCGGCAGGCGAGCCGGCCGGGACAGCGCGCGGGCGCTGTTGGGTCCCGATTGGTCGAGCCGGATCGACGCCCAGATCCAGCGACGCGGGTTGTGGGCAGTGGTCGGCCAGCGGTTTGTGCCGGGTATCTCCGACGCGCTGGCGTCCTACGCCTTCGGCGCCTTCGGAATGCCGTTGTGGCAGATGGCCGCCGGTGCATTCATCGGATCGGCGCCCCGGGCGTTCGTGTATACCGCGCTGGGCGCATCGATCTCAGATCTGTCGTCGCCCCTCGGCTATGCCGCGATCGTGGTGTGGTGCATCACCGCGATCATCGGGGCGTTCGCCGCCCACCGCGGGTACCGCGGTTGGCGCAACCGAGGCCCGAGCCGCTGATCTTGGGCGATACTGACTGACATGGCTGATCGCAATGTGCTCGGCGGCCCACTCGAACCGTGCGGAACCGAACCCATGACGGGCTTCTACCGCGACGGTTGCTGCTCGACCGGTCCGGAGGACGCCGGCCGGCACACGATCTGCGCGGTCGTGACCGCTGAATTCCTCGAACATCAGCGTTCGATCGGCAACGACCTGTCGACCCCGATGCCGCAGTATCGGTTCCCCGGCCTGACGCCCGGCGACCGCTGGTGCGTGACCGCGCTCAACTGGCTGCGGGCCCACACCGACGGGCATGCCGCGCCGGTCGTGCTGGCCTGCACCCATGAACGGACCCTGGACGTGGTCCCGTTGGAGACGTTGCAGGAATACGCTGTCGACGTTCCCGACGACCTGGGCAGCCTGGATCAGAAGTAACCGTTGGCCGGTGGCCACACCCCGTTGACCGCGTAGTTTCCCGCCGCATGTGCCTTGTACGCCAGCGGGTTGTGGGTGGAGACGGTACGAACGTTGCGCCAGTGCCGGTCGAGGTTGAGGGCGCGCGCGGTGGCCGACGCCCCGCCGGTGTCGAACAGCCGCTCGGCCGCCGCGAGGCTCAGCCGTTCCGCGATCAGTTGCGCCTCGGCGACGACGATCGACACCCGAGCCAGCTCTTCCGCGTCGTCGACGCGCCCGGAGTCCACCAGCGCGTCGAGCGCGTCGGCGGCATTGAGGACCAGGGCCTCGGCCGCGGACGCGTTCGCGGCGATCTCACCGACGGCGTGCAGGGTGAACGGATCTCCGGCGGCGGTGTCAGCCAGTGAGTGCGACGCCGGGCGGGCCTTGTTCTGCACGTACCAGATGGCGTCGTCGCGGGCCGCCGCCGCGATACCCGCCGCGACCGCGGCCAGATACAGCTGCAGGAATGCGGTGCTGTGACCGAGGTGCTGGCCGTCCGACACGGTGATCACCTCGTGCGGGCGGACCTCCACGTTGGTGAATCGGGTTCCGCCGCTCGCGGTGGTGCGCTGGCCGAAACCATCCCAGTCGTCGAACAGCTCGACCCCGTCGCGTCCGGCGGGCACGATTGCCTGCACGTCACGCCCTTCGGCATCGTTGGCTGAGACCGCGATCAGGTCGGCGAAAAGTGTTCCGGTGGAATAGAATTTGTAGCCGTTGAGCCGCAGCACGCCGGCACCGTCGGCGAGCAATGTGGTGTCCGCACCCGATGGCGCCTTGCCTTTGGCATCGGTGATCGCGTTGCCGACGACGACGCCCGCGTTGACCCGCGGGAACCATTCCTCGCGTTCGGGTTCGGTCGCGCGGTTGCTCAGCAGTCGCTCAGCGAAGCCGAAATGCGGCCGAAGCGCTTGTGCCACATTGGAACTGCCCCGCGCGATCCGGATGACGGCGGTCAAAACGTCTCGTACGGAGCCGCCCGGGCCGCCGAAGCGGGACGGCACCCGCAGCGTCAGCGCACCGGTGCGGCGGATCGCCTCGACGGCCTCGTACTGAAGAACTCGCTCGCGCTCGGCGGCGGCATCAGTGTGGCGTAGGTCTTCGACGACATCGGCGAGCCGCGCGAGCCGCTCGGCGGGCGTCCCGCCCAGTGGTTCGGTGGTGAACCTCGGGCGCGGCGCCACCGGCCGGGGAGCTTCGGAGGTCTGCGTTATCGCGGTCATTGGGCGTCCTCAAGGCTTTTCGCGGTAATGACTGATGATGTTGTCGGCGAAGCGGTCCAGCTCGGACTCGATCGGCTGGAACTGCAGCATGAACAGTTCGATGCCGGCCGCGTGGAAGGCATCGATCCGCTCGATCACCTGCTCGTAGCTGCCGACCAGACCGGCCAGCGTGCCGCCGTTGGATCCGATGCGCTTGCTGCCGGCGAGCACCTGGTACATCGCCGTGTTCGGATCGGTGCCGGTGGAGATCTCGGGCCGCGACTCGGCGTCGATCAGTGCCTGCAGATGTGCCTCCTCGGCCTTGGCCTCGGCCTCGGTGGCACGAGCAATCACGAAGGCGGACAACCCGAATCGCAGCGGCCCGCGGTCTCGAGGCCGGGCGCGCAGATCCTCGATCAACGCGACGGTGTCCACGAATGGCCGGCCGTTGATGAAATACACATCGCCGTGTGAAGCACCCAGCGCCCGGCCCGGCTCGGACTCACCCCCGATGTACACCGGCGGGACGTCCTTCGGGACCGGCCGCACCAGAGCTTGCTGTCCACCGCGATCCCCGACCGAAACGTGCTTGCCGCTCCACAAGTCGAGGACGGAGTCCAACCACTCGCGGGTGTAGGCGTAGCGGTCGTCGTGGGCGAGCGGGTCGATGCCCAAGGCCTCGAGTTCGGGCAGGAACCACCCGGTCACCACGTTGATCGACAACCGGCCGCCGGAGATCTCGGCGATGTTGGCGGCGACCTTGGCGAACACCAGCGGGTTGAACAGCAGCGGCTTGATCGCCCCGATGAGCTCTATCCGGTCGGTAGCTTCGGCCACGCCGGCCAGCGTGGACCACGTCTCCAACACATCGTTCTCGGTGTCGCTGGGATGGATCACATGCTGGGCCACCAGAGTGGCATCGAATCCCCGACTTTCGGCGTGCACCAACAGGTCGCGGGTACGCCGGTAGCCGGCGTCCGGGAGGTCGTCGGGGTGGGTGCGGGCGCCGTGGTTGCCGTAGACCGGCGCCCACACGCCGAAACGAGGTCCGCTCATGAGGTGGTCAGGTAGCGCTGCCGCTCCCAGTCACTGACGTGACCGGTGTAGGCCTGCCATTCGCTGCGAGCGATGGAGATGAAGTCGAGCACCGAGTCTCGGCCGAGGATCTCCAGGATCGTGTCGTCCTGTCCGGCCAGCGCCAGTGACGTACCGAGTGATTCCGGCAGCGGAGAGCCCTTGCCGTACAGGTTGCCTGTCCCGGCGGCCGCCGGGGGCCGGCCGGCTTCCAGCCCGGCCACCACCGCTGCCAGTGCCGAGGCGATCAGCCAGTATGGGTTGGCATCCGAAGCGCCCGAACGCAATTCGATGCGGCTGGCGCCGGGCGGATATTCCACCAGTGAGCGGATCGCAGCGCTTCGGTTGTCCCGGCTCCAGTTGACGGTGTCAGGAGCAAACGAATCCGGCGTGTAGCGCCGGTAGGCGTTGACCGAGTGTGCGCCGAACAGGGTGATCGCCGGAAGGTGTTCGAGCAGACCGGCGATGGCCAGCAGGGTCAGCTCACCTTCCTCACCGTCCACCGGCGCGAAGGCGGGCTCGTCCTCGCGCCACAGCGAGATGTGCAGGTGCGCCGAACTTCCGGAATGCTCCGAGAACGGTTTGGGCATGAAGCTGGCCACCTTGCCGTGCTTGCGGGCCACCTCCTTGGCGGCATACTTCAGGCGTGCGCCGTCGTCGGCGGCGGCGAGCGCGTCGGTGTACACCAGGTTGGTCTCGACCTGGCCCGGCCCGTACTCGGTCTGGATGCCTTCCAGTCGGGTGAACGCCCCGAGGGTGTCGTGCAGGTCCGAGATCAGGGGGTCCAGGCCGTTGGCGTTTTCCAGCGAGTAGGCGTGGATGTCGTTCTGAATCGGCGAACCGTCGGGATTGAGCAGATAGAACTCCAACTCGACACCGACCTTCGCGGTGAAGCCGAGCGAACCCAGTCGTGCGATCACCCGGCGCAGGACCCCGCGCGGATCGAGCAGCGAGGGGGTGCCGTCCGGGCGGACGATATCGGAGATCACATGCCCGACACCCGTGCGCCACGGCAGCGGCTTGTAGGTCGAGAAGTCCGGGATGGCGTGCACGTCGGGGTATCCGTCGTCCCAATTGGTCAGCCGCAGACCGTCGATCACCGTTCCGTCGGTGTTCCACCCGAGGGCGGCCTCGCAGAACGCAAAGCCATGCTTGGCGCGATCGATGAATTGCGTTGCGGGGATCCGCTTTCCGGCAGCGTGACCGAACGGGTCGCTCCAGGCGACCTCGATTTCGGTCAACGAGCCATCGTGCAGGGCGCGCAACAGCTCGGACTCGGCGTCCTGCGTCACGTTCTGGCCTCCTGAGACTCGACATTGCGACGGGTGGCCCCAACCTTCCCCCGCGCGGATCGCGACGTGACAGATTTTGCGTCGGCGTGAGCGCAACTACCTGGCGGACTTTCATTCTCGCTGAGCGCAGAGATTCACAGCCGGCTGACAGCAGGCAAGGGTGTCGGGGTGTCTGTATTCGTCGACGTCGCTCCCACCGGCACCACCGATCCCCCGGTCGGCACCCGGTGGTCCTCCTGGGTCACTCGCCTCGGGCTCCCGTTGCTCTCGCTCCTGGTCTTCTTCGTCGTGTGGCAGCTCGCCGCGGCCAGCGAAATCTGGAATCAGACCTTCGTGCCGTATCCGAGCACGGTGTGGCGCGCCTTCATCGACGTGTCGACCACCCACGACGGCAGCCGCGGGTACGCCGGCTACCTCCTCTGGGAGCACCTCTACATGACGCTGCGCCGGGTGGCCGTCGGTGTCGTGATCGGTGTGGCCGCCGGCGTCGCCCTTGGTCTGCTGATGGGTTCCATCCCGTGGGTCCGCAGCGTTCTCGAGCCGTGGCTGACGTTCCTGCGCGCACTGCCCCCGCTGGCCTACTTCTTCTTGCTCGTCATCTGGCTCGGCATCGACGAGGCGCCCAAGATCACTCTGCTGGCGCTGGCGGCCCTGCCGCCTGCGGCGGTGGCCACCACGGCCGCGGTCGTCGCGGTACCGGTCAGCCTGGTCGAAGCGGCCCGCGCGCTCGGCGCCTCCCGCCGTGATGTCGTGCGCGACATCGTGATTCCGTCGGCTCTGCCGGAGACCTTCACCGGAATCCGGCTGGCCGTCGGCATGGCCTACTCCTCGGTGGTCGCCGCCGAACTGTTCAACGGCATTCCCGGCGTCGGCGGCCTGGTCAAGGACGCCAGCAATTACAACAACACCCCCGTCGTGCTGGTCGGCATCTTCGCGATCGGCGTCTCGGGGCTCGTCATCGACGGTCTACTGCGCGCTGTCGAGCGTCGCGCCGTCCCCTGGAGAGGAAAAGTATGACCTACAAGAAGCTCGTCGCCCTGGCTGCCGCCGCCCTCACGGTGATCGGCATGGCCGGCTGCTCGGTCGATCACTCGAAGTCGGACGCCGGCAAGCCCACACTTCGGCTCGGGTACCAGGCCTTCCCCAGCGGCGATCTGATCGTGAAGAACAATCGGTGGCTGGAAGACGCGCTGCCGGACTACAACATCAAGTGGGTCAAGTTCGACTCCGGCGCCGACGTCAACACCGCGTTCATCGCCAAAGAGCTGGACTTCGGCGCGCTGGGCTCCAGCCCCGTCGCCCGCGGACTCTCGGCGCCGCTGAACATCCCCTACAGCGTCGCGTTCGTGCTCGACGTGGCGGGCGACAACGAGGCGCTGGTCGCCCGCAACGGCAGCAATATCAACTCCATCGCCGACCTGAAGGGCAAGCGGGTGGCCACCCCGTTCGCCTCGACCGCGCACTACAGTCTGCTTGCCGCGCTGGCCCAGAACGGGTTGTCGCCCAGCGATGTCCAGCTGATCGACCTGCAGCCGCAGGCGATCCTGGCGGCGTGGGAGCGCGGCGATATCGAGGCTGCCTACACCTGGTTGCCGACGCTGGATCAGCTGCGCAGGACCGGCAGGGATCTGATCACCAGCCGTCAGCTGGCCAAGGACGGCAAGCCGACCCTGGATCTGGGTGTGGTGTCGAACCAGTTCGCCAAGGACCACCCCGAGGTCGTCGATGTCTGGCGCAAGCAGGAAGCCCGCGCGCTGACCGTCATCCACAGCGACCCGGCCGCGGCAGCCAACGCCATCGCCGGCGAAATCGGCCTGCCGCCTGCCGACGTCGAGGGTCAGCTCAAGCAGGGTGTGTACCTGACGCCGCAGGAAGTCGCGTCCCCGCAATGGCTGGGCAGCCAGGGCACCCCCGGCAACATCGCGGTGAACCTGCAGAGCGCGTCGCAGTTCTTGGCCGAACAGAAGCAGATCCCGACCGCCGCTGCGCTCAAGACCTTCGCCGACGCCATCTACACGCAGGGATTGCCAAGTGTCATCGCCCAGTAGGACGGCCGCGTCGACACCGGTGTCGGAGTCGCACAAGGACGGCGGAATCCAGATCCGCGGTGTCGAGCACCGATACGGCACCACAACGGCGCTCGGGCCCGTCGACCTCGACGTGGAGCCAGGCTCATTCCTGGTTCTGGTCGGCGCATCGGGGTGCGGCAAGAGCACCCTGCTGCGACTGATCGCCGGATTCGAGTCACCCAGCAGCGGCGAGCTCAAAGTGTCGGGGCGGCGGCCGGTTCCGGGTCAGACCGCCGGCGTGGTGTTCCAGCAGCCGCGGTTGTTCCCGTGGCGCAATGTCGGCGGCAACGTCGAACTGGCCCTGAAGTACGCCGGCACGCCACGAGAACGGCGGGTCGAGCGGCGTGATCAGCTGCTGAGCCGGGTAGGCCTGAAAGACATTGCGCACCGCAAGATCTGGGAGATCAGTGGCGGCCAGCAGCAACGAGTCGCGATCGCGCGTGCGCTGGCCTCCGAACGTCCGGAGACGTCCCTGTTGCTGCTCGACGAGCCGTTCGCCGCGTTGGATGCCTTGACCCGAGAACGATTGCAGGAGGACATCCGCGAGGTCAGCGCGGAATCGGGTCGCACCACCGTGTTCGTCACACACAGCGCCGACGAAGCGGCGTTCTTGGGATCGCGGATCGTGGTGCTGACCCACCGTCCAGGCCGAATCGCCCTGGACCTGTCGGTGGACCTGCCCCGAACCGGGATCGACGCCGACGAACTGCGCCGAAGCTCCGAATACGTTCGGCTGCGCCAAGACGTCAGCCGAGCCGTCAAAGCCGCGGCGGTCGAATCGGCATGACCGCGATCTCGGCCTGTCCCATCCTCTCGACGACGGCCGAAGCGGTCGCGGCCGCGACGGAGTTGGCCGCCGACTTCGCCACCGACGCCGCTGCGCGAGACCGGCAGCGCGAACTGCCATTTCGTGAGATCGACCGGCTGTCGGCCAGCGGCCTGCTGGCGATCACCGTGCCCGTCGCCTACGGCGGGGCCGGGCTGCCGGCCAGCACCGTCGCCGAAGTGGTGCGGATCCTGGCCACTGCCGACCCGAACATCGCCCAGATCCCGCACAGCCATTTCGTATACGTCAACCTGCTGCGGCTGGCCGGTTCGGACGATCAGCTACGCCACCACGCGGAACGGATTCTGCGGGGAGCGCGCATCGCCAACGCGCAGTCCGAGCGCGGCACCGCCACGGTGGCCGACATAGCGACGACCGTGCGTCCGGCCGACCGCCGCTTTCGCATCGACGGCGCCAAGTACTACTGCACCGGCTCGCTGTTCGCCGACATCCTGGCTGTGCTCACCCGTCTCGACGACCCGGAAGGCGAAAGCGGCTTGGCCGATGGCCAATACGTCGCCTTCCTGCCGGCCGATACCCCCGGGGTCCGGATCGTGGACGACTGGCACGCGCTGGGCCAGCGGACGACCGGCAGCGGCTCCGTGATTCTCGACGGCGTGCTGGTCGAGAGATCGGCGCTGGTGCCGCGGGCGCCGGCCGTCGGCGAGCCGACCGGCTACGGCGCCTTCGCGCAGCTTCTGCACGCCGCGATCGACGCCGGTATCGCACGAGGGGCGTTGGAGGCGGCCGCGGCGTTCGTCCGGGAGAAAAGCAGGCCGTGGTTCGAGGCCGGCGTAACGCGGGCCGGTGACGATCCGCTGCTGATCCAGCGGTTCGGCGAACTGGCCGTCACGGTCCAGGCCGCGGAGTCCGCACTCGCGGTCGCCGGCGCGACGGTCGACGGCGCGGTCGCGGCGGAGGCGTCGCTGGCCGTCGCGGGCGCGAAGATCCTGGCCGACAAGGCCGCCAACGAGGTCTCCAGCGCGCTGTTCGAGGTCAGCGGCACTCGCAGCGCGGCGGCGGACCTGAACCTCGACCACTTTTGGCGCAACGCACGCACCCACACCCTGCACGATGCGGTGCGCTGGAAGTACCAGCACATCGGCCGTGCTCTGTTGCACGGCACGCCGCCGCCGCTGCACTCAGCGATCTGACGAGGGCTGGACGTCGGGTAGAACGGCGTTACCAACCCCACACCGACCTCGCGGCGTCTGGTAAAACTGTCTAAGTAAATTGCCGTAGCGGGGAGGACTTGGGCTGGTGAGCGCCCCGACCGAAGAGCGCGTCCTTCACGCCGAGCCGCCGCAACGAGCGGCTCTGGCCAAGTGGATCCGGCGCCTGGCCGTACCGATCATCCTCGGCTGGGTCGGCCTCATCATCGTGCTGAACATGGCAGTGCCGCAGCTCGAGGAAGTCGGCAAGCTGCGGGCGGTGTCGATGTCGCCCAAGGAGGCGCCCTCGGTCATTGCGATGATGCGCTCGGGGCAGGTCTTCGAAGAGTCCGACTCCGACAGCTCGGCGATGATCGTTCTGGAAGGCGACCAGCCGCTGGGTGACGACGCCCACCGCTTCTACAACGACATGGTCGCCAAGCTGCGGGCCGACACCACGCACGTGCAGCACATCCAGGACTTCTGGGGGGATCCGCTCACCGAAGCCGGCGCACTGAGTGCCGACTCCAAGGCCGTCTACGTGCAGGTGGCACTGGCCGGGAACATGGGCGAGACGCTGGGCAACGATTCGGTCGAGGCCGTCCAGAAGATCGTCAAGGGCTTGTCTCCCCCGCCGGGCGTCAAGGTCTTCGTGACGGGCGGCCCCGCGCTGCAGGCCGACCAACAACATGCCGGCGACAAGAGCATCCGGATCATCGAGCTCACCACCATCGCGGTCATCTTGATCATGCTGCTGTTCTTCTATCGATCGATCGTGACCGTCGGGCTGGTCCTGGTGATGTTGATCCTGGGCCTGACGGTGACGCGCGGCGCGGTGGCATTCCTGGGATACCACAATCTGATCGGCCTGTCGCCGTTCGCAACTCAGCTGCTGGTCACATTGGCGATAGCGGCGACAACCGACTACGCGATCTTCCTCATCGGCCGATATCAAGAGGCCAGAGCGCTCGGCGAGAGCCGCGAAGACGCCTACTACACGATGTACCACGGCACCGCGCATGTGGTGCTCGGCTCGGGCATGACGATCGCCGGGGCGACGTTCTGCCTGTCCTTCACCCGGCTGCCGTACTTCAAGTCGCTCGGTGTGCCGCTGGCCGTCGGCATGGTGGTCGCGGTGATATCGGCGTTGACCCTCGGCGCCGCGATCGTCACGGTGGCCAGCCGCTTCGGAATGCTGGAGCCCAAGCGGGCGATGCGGATCCGGTTCTGGCGGCGCCTCGGCGCGGCCGTGGTGCGCTGGCCGGTTGCCATCCTGTTCGCGACGGTGATGATCGCCCTGATCGGGCTCATCACCCTGCCGGGTTACCAGCCGAACTACAACGACCGGAAGTATCTGCCGGCCGACCTGCCGGCCAACGAAGGGTTCGCCGCCGCGGAGCGACACTTCCCCATCGCCCGGATGAATCCCGAGATGCTGCTGCTCGAAACCGACCAGGACACCCGCAACTCGGCCGACTTCCTGGTCATCGAGAAGATCAGCAAGGCCATCGCGAAGGTTCCCGGTATCGGCCGGGTGCAGTCGATCACCCGCCCCGCCGGAAAACCGCTGAAGTACAGCACGATTCCGTCCCAGATCAGCATGGGCGGCACCAGCCAGACGATGAACCGGTCCTACCTGCAGGACCGGATGGCCGACATGCTGGTCCAGGGCGAGCAGATGCAAGACACCATCAACACGATGACGCAGATGATCAACTTGATGGAACGACTCAGCGCCGTCACCCACGACATGGTCGGGAAGACCGACGAAACGGCGGTCGACATCGCGGAGTTGCGCGATCACATCTCCGATTTCGACGACTTCTTCCGCCCGATCCGCAATTACCTGTACTGGGAACCGCACTGCTACGACATCCCGCTGTGCTGGTCGACGCGTTCGGTCTTCGACACTCTCGACGGCGTCGACAAGATGACCGACGACATCCAGCAGTTGCTGCCAGACATGCACCGCCTCGATGCCCTTATGCCGCAAATGGTTTCACTGATGGGTCCGACCATCGACTCGATGAAGCGGATGCGCATCATGATGCTGACCCAGCAGGCCAGCCAGGCCAGCCAGCAGGACCAGCAAGCAGCATTGAGCGAGAACCAGGCGGCGATGGGGACCGCATTCAACGATTCGCTGAACGACGACACGTTCTACCTGCCGCCGGAAATCTTCGACAACGACGAATTCAAGCGCGGCATCAAGAACTTCATCTCCCCCAACGGCCACGCGGTGCGGTTCATCATCTCCCACGAGGATGACCCGTTGTCGGCCGATGGCATCAAACGCATCGACGACATCAAGAACGCCGTCTTCGAAGCCATCAAGGGCACGCCGCTGGAAGGCTCCAAGGTCTACCTCGGCGGGACCGCGTCCGCCTTCAAGGACATGCAGGAAGGCAACAAGTACGACCTGTTGATTGCCGGCGTGGCCGCCCTGTCTCTGATCTTCATCATCATGCTGATCATCACGCGGGCCATTGTGGCGGCCGCGGTGATCGTCGGCACTGTCGTGCTGTCCCTCGGCGCGTCATTCGGCCTGTCCGTGTTGCTGTGGCAGCACCTGTTGGGTATCGAGTTGCAATTCATGGTGATGGCGATGGCGGTCATCATCCTGTTGGCGGTCGGCGCCGACTACAACCTGCTGCTGGTCGCCCGGATGAAAGAAGAGATACCGGCGGGCATCAACACCGGAATCATCCGCGCCATGGGCGGCAGTGGGTCGGTGGTGACGGCGGCCGGCCTGGTGTTCGCGTTCACCATGATCTCGATGTCGGTCAGCGCCATGGTGGTGGTCGCCCAGGTGGGTACGACGATAGGCCTCGGCCTGCTGTTCGACACACTGGTGGTTCGCGCGTTCATGACGCCGGCGATCGCCGCGCTCATGGGACCGTGGTTCTGGTGGCCGCAGATCGTGCGACCCAAGCCGATGTCCACGCGGCCGCACGGCCAATTGCTGCGCTAGCGCTACCCCAGTCTGCTATGACTGTCGGCAATGGATCGCCGCGGCGGATTCGCGGCCGAGGAGCACTGCCGCATCATTGCGGCCCGGGGGAAAGCCGTGGGGACTCAGACCGAGGTACCGCCCCGCCGCGGTGAGGTCTCCGACGAGCGGAGACCCGGGGTGGCCCGCTGGATCCGCCGGCTGGCGATACCGATCATCCTGGGCTGGCTCGCCGTCATCGCCGCCCTGACCGTATTCGTGCCGCCCCTTGACGTCGTCGGCGAGATGCGCGCAGTGTCGCTTTCACCGAAGGAATCCCCATCGGTGATCGCCTTGATGCGCAACGGCGCGGTGTTCGAGGAGTCTGATTCCGACAACGCGGTGATGATCGTCCTGGAGGGGCAGCGGCCACTCGACGCGGCGGCCCGCCGGTACTACGGCGAGCTCATCGACAAACTGCATGCCGACACCAAGCACGTGCAACACGTCCAAGACTTCTGGGGTGATCCGCTGACCGAGGCGGGTGCCCTGAGCGCCGACGGGAAAGCCGTCTACGTGCAGGCCTCACTGGCAGGCAACATGGGTGAGTCACTGGGCAACGAGTCGGTCGCCGCGGTCCAGAAGATCGTCAAGGATCTGCCTGCGCCGCCGGGCGTCAAAACCTTCGTGACCGGCGGTTCGGCGATGCAGACCGACCAGCAGAAAGAGGGCGGGCGAAGCATCCAGGTGGTGAAGATCGCCACCGTCACGGTCATCATCTGCATGCTGCTGTTCTTCTACCGGTCGATCACCACCGTCGGCACCGTTCTGGTGATGCTCGTCATGGGCCTGTCGGTCACGCAAGGCGCGGTGGCATTCCTGGCGTACCACAACCTGATTGGCTTGACGACGTTCGTCACGCAGATACTGGTGCCCCTGGCACTCGCTGCCACAACCGACTACGCGATCTTCCTCATCGGGCGCTACCAGGAAGCCCGCGTGGACGGCCAGGACAGAGAGTCGGCCTACTACACGATGTTTCGAGGCACCGCGCATGTGGTGCTGGCCTCTGGCATGACGATTGCCGGTGCGACGTGCTGCCTGTCCTTCACCCGGTTGCCCTACTTCCACACGCTCGGTATTCCGCTGGCCGTCGGCATGGTGGTCGCGGTAGTGGCGGCGCTGACGCTCGGACCGTCGATGGTGACGGTCGCCAGCCGCTTCGGGCTGCTGGAACCCAAGCGGGCGATGCGAATTCGGTTCTGGCGACGCCTCGGCGCGGTCGTGGTCCGCTGGCCGGGCTGGGTCCTGTTCCTGACTGTGTTCATCGCCCTGATCGGGCTGATCGCGCTGCCCGGCTACCGCCCCAACTACGACGACCGCAAATACCTGCCTGCCGACCTGCCGGCCAACGAAGGATTCGCGGCCGCCGAGCGCCACTTTCCCGTCGCCCGGATGAATCCGGAACTGCTGCTCATCGAGACCGGTCAGGATCTGCGCAACCCGGCCGACTTCCTGGTACTCGAGCGCATCACCAAGGCGGTCGCCAGGGTTCCCGGTATCGGCCGCGTCCAGTCCATCACCCGTCCTGATGGAAAACCGTTGAAGTACAGCACGATTCCGGCTCAAATGAGCATCAGCGGCTCACTGCAGACGATGAACCGCTCCTATATGCAGGACCGCATGGCGGACATGTTGGTTCAAGGCCAGGAGATGCAGAACACCATCAACACGATGACGCAGATGATCGGTTTGATGGAGCAGCTGAGCGCGACCACACACGACATGGTCGGCAAAACCGAGCAGACCGCCGTCGACCTCGCCGCACTGCGCGACCACATCTCGGACTTCGACGACTTCTTCCGCCCGATCCGCAATTACCTCTATTGGGAGCCGCACTGTTACGACATCCCGATGTGCTGGGCGGTGCGGTCAACCTTCGACGCGCTCGATGGCGTCGACACCATGACCGACGACATCCAGCGGTTGGTACCCGACCTGCGCGATCTCGATTCAGTTATGCCGCAGATGATTCCGCTGCTGCGATCGTCGATCGAATCGATGAAGCGGATGCGGATCATGATGCTGACACTGCAGGCCACCCAATCCGGCATGCAGGACCAGATGGCGGAGATGAACGACGGCTCCTCGGCGATGGCGGCGGCGTTCAATGATTCGCTGAACGACGACACGTTCTACGCGCCGCCGGAGATCTTCGACAACGACGAAGTCAAGCGCGGCATGAAGAATTTCATCTCCCCCAACGGCCACGCGGCGCGGTTCATCATCTCCCACGAGGCAGACCCGATGTCGGAGGACGGCATCAAACGCATCGACGCCATCAAGGCCGCCGTCTTCGAAGCCATCAAGGGCACGCCGCTGGAAGGCTCGAAGGTCTACCTGGGGGGCACCGCGTCGGCGTTCAAGGACATGGAGGACGGCAACTCCTACGACCTCAAGATCGCCGGCATCGCGGCGTTGTCGTTGATCTTCATCATCATGCTGTTGATCACCCGCGCTCTGGTGGCTGCCATGGTGATCGTCGGGACAGTGGTGCTGTCGCTGGGAGCGTCCTACGGCCTGTCGATCCTGCTCTGGCAGCACATCCTCGGGATGCCGCTGCAATTCATCGTGATCGCGATGGCGGTGATCATCCTGCTCGCCGTCGGGGCCGACTACAACCTGCTGCTGGTCGCGCGGATGAAGGAAGAAATACCGGCCGGCATCAACACCGGCATCATCCGCGCGATGGGCGGCAGCGGGTCGGTGGTCACTGCAGCCGGCCTGGTGTTCGCGTTCACGATGATGGCGATGGCCGTCAGCAGCATGATCGTCGTCGCCCAGGTGGGGACGACGATCGGGCTCGGCCTGCTGTTCGACACTCTGGTCATCCGGGCGTTCATGACGCCGGCGCTGGCGGCCCTGCTGGGGCGGTGGTTCTGGTGGCCGCGCATCGTGCGGCCGCGGCCGCTGTCCACGCGGCCGAATGGCCAGCTGCTCAGGTAGGTCCAGGACCCGCGACCGTGCGGTTTCGTACACAACACGCCGCGGCAGGCGTACCGGGACGCACACTCGCGGGCCTCATGGGGCGTTGCTCAGGTAGCCTCGGCCAGCCTCAATTGCATGAGGGCGCCCAGATCGCTTCCTGCACGCTGCAACGGCTTTGGTGAACGCGTCGCAATCGACATGATCACAGCTCCTTCAACAGTCGCAACGACGGTGGTCGCAAGCCCCTCCGCAGCCTCCCGACCGAGTCCGGCCCGTTCAAGCGGTGCGGCGAGAAGATTCACCCACTGGGTGAACGCACTCCCAGCGGCCTGCGCCGCCGCGGGCGCTTCTGAACCACCGAGAGTCGCCGCAACCATCGGGCATCCGGCGGTGTAATCACTCTCGGCCAGCGCCGACTCCCACGACTTCACGAACGCGTCGACGGCTGCGATCGGATCGCCTTCGGCGACAATGCCATCCAGCATCGACGCAAACCCTGCTGCGGCAAACTCTGTTGCCGCAGCTACTAATTCGGGCTTGCCGTCCGGAAAGTTCAGGTAAAGCGTGCGGCGTGCCAGGCCGCTGTGTTCCAAGATCTGCGAGACGCTCGCGCTGCCCACCCCGCGCCGACGCACGAGTTCGATGGTGGTATCGATCAGGCGTTGCCGAGCAGACATTGCAGCCTCCGTCCATTGCGGTAGACCAATCAGTCTACTATCCTCCGGTCTAGTAGATCGATCGGTCTACTATCGAGAAGGAGACCTTCATGAGTACGGCCAACCCAGCACTGCGGAAGTTTCGTCGGGAGCGCATCGTCGGTCGCTACGTCGCCAATCCGCTCGTCGCACTGCTCGGACGTCTTGGCCTGCGGACCACCTTCGCGACCGAGTTGCAGACGATGGGCCGCAAGTCGGGCCGTTGGCGTGCCGTGCCCGTGTCCGCGCGCTTCGACGCGACCGGCGCCTGGGTGATCTCCCAGCATGGGCGCCGGTCCGGGTGGGCGCTCAATGTCACCGATGACCCCCAGGTCCGGATCCGGCAGGGCCAACAATGGCGGAGCGGGACTGCACGATTTGTTCCGGACGACGACCCGGCGGCCCGGGTTCGGACGTTTGCAACATCGCGGTTGCTCCTCCCCCTCGTGACCGCCACGTTCAAGGCTTTGCAGTCCGATCCGATCAGCGTGCGCATCGACTTCGTCGATTGACGGCCTGCGTTTGGCGCGAGCGTGCCGTTGCGTACGCAACACACCGTGCTCGGCGTACCGGGGCGCACACTCGAGGCGGTGCTACACCGCATCACCGAAGTCGCCATAAGCCGCTTCCCGCAGAAGCTCCCGCTTAAACCGCGACCTATGAGTGTCGACAACAGCGATCGCGCGCGCCGTAAGTTCGTCTCGAATCCCGCTCTGCGCGTGAGCGTATGGAATGAACGCGCGCAACAGATCCGGAGTGTCCAGCGCAATCTCCAAGGGGATGTGGTCGGCATACAGCGGCGAGCCGAGAAGGTGCTCGACACGGTCAGCGCTCCGCCTCAACGGGTCGCCTGTGCCGCGGGGTCTTCCGCCACACATCCCGGCAGGCCTTCTTGCGCCTGCGCGACCGTCGATTGTTCGTCATGCCGCGGACGCTAATCCCGAGGGGTGACATCGACCGGGACGCTTTCGCGAGCGTGCAGTTTCGTACGCAACACGCCGCGTCAGGCGTACCAGGACGCACACTCGCGAACGCGTCATGTGGCCTGCGAGGCCCCTGAGACTCGTGTGACGAACCTTTTCAGGCGGCCGTCCGACACCCCGAAGAGGGCGTCGTCCGATGTCCGCACGATCGCCTATCTTGGACCGTCCAACCAACTACATCGAGGGGGAAATCGACGTGGACGACGACACCACCCTGTCGGCCGTCGACCTCCTCGAAATCAACCGCGAGATCCAGGGCTCCCCGACGATCCGGCTGCTGGCCGCACTCAACCTGGGCGGCTACGCCACCCTGATGGAGCGCCATCTCAACGAGGGTGTGATCAGCGAAACCGAGCTCGTCGTCCGACTCGAACGCGACCTCGACGAGCTCGGCCGGCCCGCGGGTGAACAGTCCGGCCTGGGCCTGATCAAGAGCTGGGCCAGTCAGGGCTGGCTGCACCGGGTGGCCGACCAGCGCACCGGCGTCGAACGCAATCTCTGCTACCTCACCCAGGATGCCCGTCGCGCCCTGGACTTTCTGCGCGGCCTGCGCCGCCAGGACACGATCGCCACCGGCGGCTCGATCAACGGCATCGCGTCGCGCCTCAAGCAGATCGCCCTGCGGGTCGGCAACGACCCGGTCCGCATCCGCGCGGGCATCCAGGCCGAGATCGAGGCGCTGCAGGCAGAACTCGATGCGCTGGAACGCGGCGAGGACCTCGACCGCTCCGCCGACGTCGACATGACCGACATGTACGACGAGGCCCACGCCATCGCCCTGCAGATGGAACGGCTCATCACCGACATCGGCCAGTACGGCACGATGATCGAGCGGGCCACCGCCGCCCTCGATGAGCCGATCGACAGCAACCTGGCCTACCGCGACCGGCAGCGTCAGATGTACGCCGACTACCAGGCCGCGTGGGACTCCCAGGGCCGCGATTCGCACCGCGCGTTCCTGCGGATGATCAACGATCCCGACCAGCGCGCGGAGTTCGAGGCCGACGTGCTCGCCGTCGCGCATGCCCTGCCCGCCCTCGACCCCGCGCTGCGGAAGGTGATGGCCGGGTTCTTCGAGCTCGTCGGTCAGCAGATCGACGAGGTGGAGCGCATCCAGCAGCGCTGCGCGCAGCGGGTCAAGCGGTTCACCGCGTTCGGCACCCTGGAGCAGAGCCGCGGCGTGGCCCGTCAGCTCAACGACGCGATCGGTGCCGCCCGCGCCCTGCTCAAGAGTTCGCTGACGGACTCCCGCCTGGACATCGAACTCCCCCTGGCCCGGCACGCGTTCAGTTCGGTTGGCGCACTGAGCTTCCGGATCGGCGAGTTGTCTGATCCAAAACCCGCCCAGGCAGCCGAGGGTGAGCTGGACCTGACCAGCTTCGCGGCGCTGACCACCCAGGTCGACGCACCGGCGATGTCGGAGATGATCAACACCGCGCTCGACGCGGACGGTCGGCTGTCGCTGCCGGAGGCTGTGGAGATGCTCGATGCCGCCTACCTCGGTCATGTCATCGTGCTGTGGTCGTGGGCGCTCAAACAACCGGACGCATCCACGACAGCCGAGCCGGTCACCGTCCGGTTCCAGTCGCTCGACGGACGGGACCGCGAGATGGAGGTACCGCATTTGGTCTTCACCGAACCGATCTCGAGCTTGTTGGGAGCCAGCGCATGACGACTACCGACGCCGACATCGACTTCAGTTCGCTGCCGCAGGTCGATCAGACCGCACGCACCCCGCATCAGCGGCGGCCCCGCTTCGACGGCGATGTGAGCGAGCTGCCCGACCGGGCCTGCTGGGCGCTGCAGCAGCTGCTGACCCGCCGCTACATCAGTGCCGAAGCCGACGCCGACCTGTACAGCTGGGTGCTGGAATACCGTGCACAACTGTCGGTGCGGCTTTCCGAGCTGGATTTGATGTTGCGGGTTGTCGACGGCACTGACGTGGCGTTCGTCGAACAGGCCCGTTACGAATCCGCCAGGGGCGTCAAGCTTTTGCGTCGCGAGCCCCTGGGCACCTACGATTCGATTTTGGCGCTGCACCTGGCGCAGATGTCACGCGCCGCGGGCGGGCAGGCCGTGCTGATCAGCCGCGAGGAGGTGCACGGGCTGTTCTCCGGGGTGCGGGGTGGCGTCGACCGCGACATCGTCACCTTCACCGGGCGCATCGATGCGGCCATCGCCCGGCTCACCGCGCTGGACATTCTGCGCAAGACCCGAGACGACGAAGACAGTTACACCGTCAGCCCGGTGATCAATGCCGTGATGACCGCATCGGTGATCGCCGAGTTGCAGCAGCAGTTCGAACTGCTGCTGTCCGGCAGCGCATCCCCGGACCACGACGAACAGGAGAGCGCACTCGATGGCTGAACAGTTCCACCTGTCGCGGCTGCAGGTCATCAACTGGGGCGTGTTCGACGGCTACCACGACATCCCGTTCAGCGACGGCGGCGCCCTGATCGCCGGTGCGTCCGGAAGCGGGAAGTCCTCACTACTGGACGCTATTTCGCTCGGCTTCCTGCCGTTCAACCGCCGCAACTTCAACGCCTCGGGCGACAACACCGCTGCCGGGTCCAGCGCGGGGCGCCGCACCGTCGACAAGTACGTGCGCGGGGCTTGGGGCCAGCGCAGCGACGGCGGCTCGAGCAAGGTGATGTACCTGCGCGGCGAGGGCACGGCCTGGTCGGCCATCGCCGTCAGCTACCGCAGCAACACGGGCCGCACGGTTACCGGCCTGGTGCTGAAATGGCTGACCGGTGAGTCGCGTTCGGACTCGTCGAGCCGGTTCGTGCTGGCCGACGGCGACCGCGACATCGAGGACGTCTGCAACCGCTGGGCGGCCGGACGTTTCGACTCCGGGGTGTTCAAGGACGACGAGTGGCGGTTCTCCACCAAGGTGGAGTCGCAGTACCTCGCCCAGCTGTATGCCACCATCGGCATCCGTGCCTCCGACGCCGCTCAGCAGCTGCTCGGTAAGGCCAAGTCGCTGAAAAGCGTTGGTGGGCTTGAGCAGTTCGTGCGCGAGTTCATGCTGGACGAGCCGAGCAGCCTGACCCGGCTGCCCGATGCGCTCAGGCAGATCGACCCGCTCGTGGAAGCACGTGAGCTGCTGGCCGTCGCGCAGAAGAAGCGCAAGATCCTCGGCGATATCGAGAAGATCCAGCAGCGCTACGCCTCGGAGTCCTCCGACCTGGGCATCATCGATCTGGTGGACCAACCCATGGTCCGCGCTTACACCGACCACGTCCGGCTCGCGCAGTGCGGGCCGCAGATCGAGTCGATGGACGCCACCATCGACCAGCTCGGAAACGAGTATGAGGACGTCACCCGGCAGCTGAATCTGGCCAAGGCCGAAGGTGATTCGCTCAACGCGCAGATCAGCGGCTCCAGCGCGAGCCTGGGACCCCTGCAGTCGCAACTGGCCGGCGCCGAGGCGCAGGCCGAGCAGGTCTCGCGGCGCCGCGCCGCTTACGAGGCGATGCTGGCCGCGCAGGACATCGATGTTCCCGACAGCGCCGACGAGTTCTGGAATCTGCGTGAGGAACTCGCGACCGAGGTCACCGAATTGCTGGCCAAACTCGACCGGGGCCGCGAGGCGTCCACCGATGCCGAGTACGCGCAGAAGGCGGCCCGAATCGCCCGTGACGACGCGGCCAAGGAGCTCAAGCGCGTCGAGCACGTCGGGTCGGCGCTGCCCGAGTTCGCGATCACCATGCGTGAACACATCTGCGCCGCAGTCGGTGTCGACCCCGGTGAACTGCCCTACATCGCGGAGTTGATGGACCTGCGTCCCGACCAGAGCCGCTGGCGGGTGGCTGTGGAGAAGGTGCTGCGCGGGGTTGGCCTGCGGCTGCTGGTGCCCGACGACCGGTATTCGGCGGTGCTGCGCTTCGTCAACGAGACCAATATGGGCGGACGGCTGCAGTTGCATCATGTGCGTGCCTCGCTCGTCGGTGCGGTCCCGGCCGATGCCGAGCCGAACACATTGGGCGGCAAGCTGTTCGTCGTCGACCCGACTCATCCATGCGCGGCCGAGGCCGCCGATGTCATTGCCGCCGCGGGCGACCACCTCTGCGTCGACACCCCGGATGTGTTCTCCCGGTTCCGGCGCGCCGTGACTGACACGGGTCTGTACAAGGACTCCGAGCGGCTGGCCGTCAAGGACGACCGGCGCCCGCTCAAGCAGTCCGACTACATCTACCAGGGTGACGTGCGGGCCAAGATCGACGCCCTGACCGTCGACCTCGCCTGCGCTGAAGAGACCTACCAGCAAGCGCGCCGCAAGGCTGACGAGATCGCCGCGCAGCGTCAGCAATGGCGTGATCGGGCCGCGGCCTGCAAGGCGATCTGCGAACAGTTCCCGCAGTGGAACCAGGTCGACATCGACACCGCCGATGGGCACGCCGACCGGTTGCGCGAGCAGTTCGAGCTGCTGCTGGCCGACAACCCCGACATCGAGGCACTGACCGCGCGGGCCGACGAGTGCTGGGAGGAGATCCAGACGCTGATGACGCGGCGCGGGGCTATCCAAACCCGCCGCGACGATCTCGACAGCCGGCGCACCCAGCTGCTTGAACTTCAGGACCGGCTGACACCCGCGTTCGTCTCTGAGCCGCTGACCGAGCTGCTGAACCGCTACGCCGCCGCGATCCCGGTGGCGCTGGAAGTGCTCAACCCCGAGCCGCACCGCGAGGCAGTGTTCAACACGATCCGCCGGGAACGTGAGCAGCTGCGCGAAAGTCGAAGGCGCTCATACGATGAGCTGGCTCGCATCCTGAACACGTTCGATACGGCGTTCCCCGATGCGATTCCGAACGACAGCGAAGTGTTCGACGAGCGGGTGCACGACTACGTGGCGCTGTGTCGGCACATCGACGAACGGGAACTGCCCGACGCCTACGAACGGATGATGCGGCTGGTCACCGAGCAGGCACCCGACGCGATCCTCACGTTGCACCGAGTGGCCGAGCAGGAGGCGCGGCGGATCAGCGAGCAGATCGACCGGGTCAACACCGGCCTGGGTGCGGTCGAGTTCAACAGCGGCACCCGGCTGACGCTGCGGGCGACGCCGCGCAGCCTGACCGCGGTGGCCGAGCTGACCGAGATCGTGCGGGCGATCTCGCGGCGCATCGCCGAGGTCGGCCTTGGCGACAAGCAGGCGATCCTGGACCAATACGCCGACATCCTGCGGCTGCGCAACCGGTTGGCGTCGACGGCACCGGAGGACAAGGCGTGGACGCGCGACGCATTGGACGTCCGCAACCGGTTCACGTTCGACTGCGCCGAGTGGGATGTCCGGACCGAGGAGCTGATCCGTACGCACAGCAATGCCGGCGACAACTCCGGTGGCGAGCAGGAGAAGCTGATGGCGTTCTGTCTTGCCGGTGCGTTGAGCTTCAACCTGGCGAGCCCCGAGAGTTCGGACAACAAGCCGGTTTTCGCGCAGCTGATGCTTGACGAGGCGTTCTCGAAGTCCGATCCGCAGTTCGCGCAGCAGGCGCTGCAGGCGTTCCGCAAGTTCGGGTTTCAGCTCGTCATCGTGGCCACGGTGCAGAACGCCACCACGATTCAGCCCTACATCGACAGCGTGATCATGGTGTCCAAGACCGAGGCCACCAGCCGCAGTGCGCGGCCGGTCGCCACGGTGGTGTCGAAGACGATCTCCGACTTCACGACGTTGCGCGCCGAGATGCGGAGTTCCGCAGCGCGGGAACGGGTGCCGGCCGGGGTTTAGCTCCATCAGTTGCTGCGACGGTCGGCTCTGCGCGCAGGACCGACGGCTTGCGATTCGACCGGTGACCCACCTTGCCCACATGCGCACCTGCCCATGGTGGCGTCCGGCTGGTCGTGGCCGAGACCACCTGATGCGGCACCGCCGGGGTGTACGGCGTCGGCGCACCGTAGGGATCAACGGCACCGGCATACACCGGTGGTCCCCCGACGCCGTATGCGCCCTGGGGTGTGGTGTGAAACGGCCGATTCGCCGGATCACCCGTGACCATGGCGATGCCGTTGTCCCAACCGGTTGGGATGGCTGTGACGAAATCAATGGCCGTCTTGATGAGGTTCGGGCTGTACAGGTATTTGGCCGGCGTCGGTTGTCCGGGATTGATGGTGCGGTCGTAGCCCGCCTCCACCAGGACTCGTATCGGCGGATCGAGCGTCGCCGCAATCGGCGGCCCGATGACCGGGATCTTCTCCAATGGCATCAGCAGAGGCAGCGTCTTGGCCGGGATCAGATAGTAGGTGGTGTCTTGATACTGGCCCTGCAGTGCAACGGTGTCCGCCGCGAAGTAGGCGGTTTCGGGATGGAAGTAGAGGTAGCCAAGGGCCACGTTGAGGTCGGCCAACAGGTTGAGCGGGTTGGTTGGAAAGTCCGATACCGGGTCGTATTGGCGCGCAACGTCGACGGTTGTCAGCGGCGTGGGCTGCGGCGAATTGGTGGTCATCGCGCCGTCGAAAGTCACGCCGAAGATCGGTAGATAGGCGCCGACGAAACGCTCGAGGATGCCCCCGTTGGGCCGGTTCGGATTCGACGTGAGAACGAAACTCACTGTCGCGCCGACCGGCGGATGCGCAATCAAATCGTATTTCTCTTTCGCGGCGATGGTCGCACTCTGCGAATACCCGTACACCACATAGGAAGTGTCGGTCAGAGTCTGCGATCCCGTTGTGGTGAAGGGAGGTTCGGTGACGGTGCAAGGCTGCCCGCGTAGGCATGCGTTGAGATTGTCCAGCCCGATTGCGACAGACTCATCGAACGGCATGGCCTGCAGGCCGGTCGCGAGGGGGAACTCTTCGGGGGTGTACACCGCCAGTTGGGCACAACCAGGGTTACCCCCGGAACACAATCCCGACGGCGCCACGTACAGGCTGTTCGCGCTGCCCACGTAGTTTGCGATGTACTCGGATGTGTCTTGAGGAATGCTCAGCGGGTGGCCGGTACCACCCATGAACAGCGCCGTAGCGGCGGAAGCGATGAGCACCGGGGTCACCGGTGTCGATGCCACGATCACGACGATGCACAGCGCAATCATCGTGGCAGCGACCGATAGGCTCGCCCTCCGCATGGCGACCCCCCTTATCCCCGGGGCGTGGCCGCAGTCTCGACTCACGACGTTAAACCCATTCGACAAGCGTCAGCGCTTGATGGCTACGGCCTTTGGTCACCACAACCGCGGACGAAGGGCAACTCGACGCTACGGGTTGCCTGCCCAGCGCAGCGCGAAAAGGCCAGGGGCGCAACGCCCCCGGCCTTTTGCGGTTGTTTGGCGGGTTACTTCAGGTTCGGCAGGTTCTGCTGGATCGCCGCAACCTGAGCCTTGCCGACGGCCTCGACGAAGTCCTGCGGCACCGGGTTGAGGTCACCGGGTGCGCTGCTGAAGATCGCCACCACGACCGTGCGGTCCACCGTAAAGAGTAGGGCGGCCATTGCCGACTTGCCGTCCAGCGACGTACCGATAGTCACATTCGCATCCGGGGTGACCGCCGGCAGCGCCACCGGCGAGCCGGTGACCTGGCTGGGAACACTGTTCGCGGCGCCGGTCAGGCCGGTCGCGGCCTGCGCCGGATCATCGCTGATGATCACCGAGATGTTGATCGCGTCAGTCCCGGAGGTGTAGGTCTGCGAGACGTCCGGCGGTGGCGGCGTCAGCGTCGTCTTCGGCGCGTCGCCCGCCCACGGGGTGTTCCCCACCTGCGGGATGTCGGCCGGTTTCACCAGCAGCGACGCGTAGTTCGGCGTGCCCGCGGGCGTCGAGGCCTCGGCGCCCGTGGTGGCCGCCGCGGTCGTGGTCGACGTCGACGTTGACGTCGAGGTGCTCGTCGTCGATGACGACTTCTCGTCGTCCTTGCCGCAGCCGGCGACAACCAGTCCGAGAGCAACGGCGGCTGCCGTGACTCGAACGATTGCTCGCGTTCGTACAGGATCCATGACAGCGAACTCCCCTCCGGCCACACCCTGGCGGAGGGCCAAGGGCAGCCTAAACGAGGCCGGTCACCAGCCTGCGGTTATTTGACTTATTCGTTACCAACAACGAGTCGAGCGCGACCGGAGCGCGTCGCAACGGCGGGATTCGATCACCGAAATTTTTAGTTCGGCTCGCGACTCGGCCAGATGAGCGGCGCGGGCCGGCGCCGACGGCAACGGACTGGCGGCCCCGCCGCTTCGCCGCACCTAGAGTTGCGCGGGCGGCATCGACGCCGACGTCGTCTGCCTCGAGTCGTTAGGAGACAGTCACCATGACGGTGAAGCTGCATTGGTTTCTGCCGACCTACGGCGACAGCCGGAACATCGTGGGCGGAGGTCACGGCACGCCCGCGGGTGCCGCCGGGGGCGATCGAGAGGCCTCCATCGACTATCTGGCCTCGATCGTGCGGTCTGCCGAACAATTCGGCTTCACGGGTGCACTGATCCCGACCGGCGCATGGTGCGAAGACGCGTTCATCACCGCCGCCCTTCTGGCGCGGGAAACGACGTCGCTGGCCTTCCTGGTGGCGTTCCGTCCGGGATTGGTGAGCCCGACGCTGTCGGCTCAGATGGCGGCGACGTTCTCCCGGCACGCGCCGGGTCGCATCCTGCTCAATGTCGTGGTCGGTGGGGAGGCGCACGAGCAGCGCGCCTTCGGTGATCATCTCGACAAGGATGCGCGCTATCAGCGCTGCGACGAATTCCTCGAGGTGGTGCGCCGACTCTGGGCCGGCGAGACCGTCACCTATAAAGGCGAGTACATCGACGTCGAGGAAGCCAATCTGGCGATACCGCCGAACCCGGTGCCGCCGTTGTACTTCGGCGGTAGCTCGCAGGCCGCGGGTCCGGTCGCAGCACGCCATTCCGATGTGTACCTGACGTGGGGCGAACCGCCGGCTGCGGTCCAGCAGAAGGTGGAGTGGATCCGCGCGGAAGCCGAGAAGCAAGGTCGCACAGTGCGCTTCGGGATCCGGCTGCACACGATCTCCCGCGACGACTCAGCCACGGCGTGGGAGCAGGCCGACCGGCTCGTGGCGGCGCTCGATGAAGAGACCGTCCGCACGGCCCAGGAAGGCTTGGCGCGCAGCCAGTCCGAAGGACAGCGACGGATGCTGGCACTGCACGAGGCCAACCGCGCCAACGGCACCTGGAGCGACGCGCGCACCCTCGAGATCGCTCCGAACCTGTGGTCGGGAGTGGGCTTGGTGCGCGGCGGCGCGGGGACCGCGTTGGTCGGCAGCCACACCGAGGTGGCCGACCGGATCGCGGAGTACGCCGAGATCGGAATCGATGAGTTCATCTTCTCCGGCTATCCGCACCTGGAAGAACTGTATTGGTTCGGCGAAGGCGTGGTGCCGATCCTGCGTGAGCGCGGGCTGTTCAATGCCGGCGCTGCCGAAGCGCCCAGTGTGTCCATCCCGTTCGTCGGTGCATCCCGCTGACTGCTGACGGTGTGGCGAGTCACAAAATTCGAGGATTGAACCTTAGCTGTTGACGGGTATGTAAGCACCGCTGGTAACCGACCTGAGTGGAAGGAACGACCGTGGGCGATAGCGGACCCGAAGAGGCCGTCAAAGGCGTCGTCGAAGACGTCAAGGGCAAGGCCAAGGAAGTCATTGGCATCGTCACCGACAAGGACGATCTGCGCGAAGAAGGCCGTGCTCAGCAGGACAAGGCCGAGGCCGCACGCGATGCAGCCAAGAAAGAGGCCGAGGCCGACGCTGCGCGCGCTGCCGAAAAGGCGGCCGAGGCACGCCAGAAGGCCGCCGAGTAGTCATTCCATCGCGGGGATGCGTTGCGCGACAGAGTCGCCGCGCATTCCCGCGATGTATTGAGGACATAAGTGGGTTTAAAAATGACCGATCCGGCAATTCCCTAGTGGCAGTACATATCAGTAGCCCCACGGATCGGACGGAACAATGATCGTTCTCGGCATCATCTTGCTTTTGATCGGCTACTTCACTGGCCTATCGATCCTGTACACCATCGGCGGCATCCTCGTCGTGGTCGGCCTCGTGCTGTGGATCCTCGGGGCCGTCGGCCGCCCGGTCGGTGGTCGAAAAGTCTGGTTTTAGCGGGACTCGTTGCGCCAGTTGATGTCTCGCTGATAGAACGCCCTTGGGCCACGTGCCCAGGGGCGTTCTATTGCGAGTAGCTAAGCGACGACCTGCGGTGTGACGAGGAACTTCTCCCCCGTTGCCCGCTTCACGTATTCCTTGAACGCCTCCGGTTGGAGCATGCCGGCCAGGGACACCTCGCGGGTGTAATTGCTGGCGAAGGTCGTCGTGAGCTCGGCAGCCACACGGGCTCGGAGACGACCGATGGTCTCGGCGCCCGCAGTCGCCAGAAATGGCGTCAGTAACCATCCGCCGATCCCCCACGCCATACCGAAATTCCTGGTGAGGACCGTCGGGCTGGTGTCGAGCGCGCCGTAGACATACACCTGCTTGTGGACGCCCGACCCGTAGCGGGAGTACTCCGCCGCAGTGGCACTGACCGCCTCTTCCATGGCATTGAGGATCTGGCCGGCCAGGGTTCCGCCACCGATGGCGTCGAACGCAAGCGTCGCCTTGGTCGCTGTAAGCGCCTTGACCAGATCGGTCTCGAAGGACGGCGACGTGGAGTTCAGGACGTGTTCGGCGCCGAGGGACTTCAGCAGTTCCTCTTGCTCGGGCTTGCGGACGATGTTGACCAGCGGGATACCGTCTTTCTGGCAGAGCTTGACCAGCATCTGCCCGAGGTTGGATGCGGCGGCGGTGTGCACAAGGGCCGAATGTCCTTCGCGGCGCATGGTTTCCGTCATGCCGAGCGCGGTCAACGGGTTGACGAACGACGAAGCTCCGTCGCGCGCGGTGGCGCCGTCGGGAAGGACGAGACAGGCTCGTGCATCGACTGCGCGGTATTGCGAGTACATCGCACCGCCGGCGATGCCTACGGTTTTGCCGAGGAGATGTTGTGCCGCGTCGGATGATCCGGCGGCGACGACGGTGCCCGCACCCTCATTGCCGACAGGGAGGGACTGGTCGAGCCGTGCGGCGAACGCTCTTGGCGTTTCGATAGGGGCGGTGACGACGGGACGATCCGGGGTGCCGCTGACGGTCGCCTTGGCCATATCGGCGCCGGCCACCAGAAGGCCGAGGTCAGAGGGGTTGATCGGCGAGGCCTCGATCCGTACCAGCACCTCGTTGTCTCGCGGTGTGGGGACGTCGACCTCGTGCAGCGAGAGCTTCAGTTCGCCGGCAGAGGTGACGAGCGATCGCAGCTCGAGCGCTTTCTCAAGCAGACCTGCGGCCATGGTTGTGCCTCGTTCCTGGTTCTAGGTGGTGCTCAGATCACTTGAAGTCATGATGCCGGGCCGCGCGGTCCCTCCGCCAAGAGTGTGCACCTGGACCGGTCGCCCCGAGAGGTTGACTTGGCCGGCCGGGGTTGGTGCTGCTGGGCTGACGATAGCGACCGTGGGATCGCCACACTGCACAGAACAGCCTCACAAAGGCCGGCGCACGCCACTGCACTTTCTGGAGGAAACCATGAACTCACGTTCGGTCAAGATCGAACACCGTTCGCCGATTGCCACGGTGAACCCGTCCAACGGAGAGTTGGTGCACGCGTTCAACCCGATGAGCGACCAACAGGTCGATCACGCCGTCTTCGATGCCCATACGCCGTGAGGGCTAGGCTCTAACCCGCGACCAGTAGATTCTTTTGGGGGTCATCTCTGCAATGTTCTCATTGGCTTGAGCCACAACGAATTTGGATCGCATCGCGGGTCACCTAATCGTGTCGACGACCAGACGCTTCTACGGTGCATGTCGCACAGGCATTTAGATGCTTGTCGCCCAGGTCCTGCGGCCGATGTGTCTGCTTGCAGGCGAGAGTGACGCAATTCCTGCCCACACGCACTACGAAAAGTCTATATTCAGCTAAGCCGACTACGCGGAGGCCATGGTGGAACGCATTCACCAACCGTTCGTTACCCTCGGCGTCGCTTTGACAGTCGGCGCTGCGGTCGTCACCGCGCCGGTCGCCGGTGCCAACCCCAACACCGTCGGCGCCACTCATCCCGCCCACACCGCGGCGGGGTCGGTAAACACAAGGCTCAAACCAAGGGTCACGTCCCCGACCAGACATCTGCCGTCGGCGTCGTCTGATCCGAGCGCCTACTCGGGCATGGGCCGTAACAAAAGCCGCCTTGGCAGCACTGCCCTGGTGAGGGTAGGCGATGCGAACAAGCTTGTCGTAGGCAATGTTTCGCCACTGCAAGCCGTTGCGCAAGACTTGCTTGACGTGATCAACGCTCCCACCCAGCTACTCCTTCAGCGCCCCTTGATCGGCAATGGCGCCGACGGACTGCCGGGAACCGGACAGAACGGCGGGGCTGGCGGAATCCTCTGGGGTAACGGCGGCAATGGCGGGTCGGGCGCGGGAGGCCAAAAAGGTGGCAACGGCGGAGCCGCCGGGCTGATCGGAAACGGTGGCACCGGGGGCACCGGCGGGCCCACAAACGTTGCCGGTGGCATCGCTGGTGCCGGAGGCACGGGCGGTACCGGCGGACTGCTATTCGGTAACGGCGGCTTGGGCGGCACGGGCGGATACAACAATTTCGTCGGCGGGAGTGCCGGCGCAGGCGGATCTGGCGGCCGTGCCATCGGCCTGCTCGGCAATGGCGGCGCCGGTGGTGGCGGCGGCTACTCCAATTCCGGCGTGAACACTCCGGGCGGTGCCGGCGGGAGCGGCGGCGACGGTGGGATCATCTACGGCATCGGGGGTAAAGGCGGCGACGCCGGATACGCCGCCACGGGCAACGTGGGCGGTTCAGGCGGTGCGGGCGGTCTGCTATTCGGCGGTGGCGGCAACGGTGGTGACGGCTCGTTGAACGGCAACGGTGGTCGAGGCGGCAGCGCTGGGCTGATCGGTTATGGCGGTGTCGGAGGAACCGGCGGCAGCGAGTATTCCAATGCACAGCCCGGAGCAACCGGCGGCGCAGGCGGCAACGGCGGTCTACTGCAGGGGGACGGTGGCCGCGGTGGAATGGGTGGGGGTGCAGTTTTCGGTGGTGGTGGTGCCGGCGGACCAGGCGGCAACGCGGTAGGGCTGCTCGGCCGCGGGGGTGACGGTGGAGAGGGCGGTCCCGCGGGCACCGGTAGCGGAGGTGCCGGGGGAGCCGGCGGAAACGGCGGCTTGCTTCTGGGCGCCGATGGGGTCAACGGACCCACAGGGGCACATCTGTAATCGCGAAGCCTCGACCAATGACCGTGCGGGCGAATCCACAACCAGGTTGCCGATCTCCTGAACCGGACGGTTCGCACCGACAGCACCCCCGCTGACGCCGCCGATGACGGTGAACGATGACGATGAGTGTCAAGAATCAATCGAAGTAGGTGTAAAGCATCAGACGAAACACTGTCGCCCATCACCCGAAGACCCACCGTCAAGCATCAGCCGAGGTCATACAGCTCTGAAGTAGGGCGGGCGGGGCTCGAACCCGCGACCAATGGATTATGAGTCCACGGCTCTAACCGACTGAGCTACCGCCCCTTGGCGCGCATATCGCGGCCACCATGGTGACACAGGCGGTGACATCATGGGTGGGGTGCCCGCCGTATCCAGCGCTTTTGCCTCCGACAACGCCGCTCCCGCACACCCCACCGCTGTCGAGGCGATCCTCGCGGCCAACGCCGGAACCACCACGTCCTATGGGGGCGACCCCATCACCCGACGCGCCGCCGAGCGTGTCCGAGAAACCTTCGACTCCCCCAACGCAGAGGTACTGTTCGCGTTCACCGGGACGGGAGCCAACATCATCGCGCTGGCCTCGGCAGTGCGGCCGTTCCACGAGATCCTCTGCAGCGACATCGCGCATTCGCTGCTCGACGAGGCCGGCGGCCCCACTCTGGTTTCGGGCGCGAGCCTGCTCGCACTCCCCAGCGATGACGGCCTCATCGACCCGACGCTCCTCGACCGCCGCATCACCCGCCGAAGCGACGTGCACCACTCCCAGCCGCGCATCGTCACCATCACCCAGTCCACCGAGAACGGACGGCTCTGGCAGCCCGAGGCGATCACCGAGTTCATCGACCACGCCCACGAACTCGACCTGCTGGTACACGTCGACGGCTCTCGTGTCGCCAATGCGATTGCCGCCCTGGATGTTCCACCCGCGCTCGCCGTCGGCGACGCCGACATCGTCACGATCGGCGGCACCAAGAACGGGATGCTGTTCGGTGACGCGATCCTGGTGCGGCGTCCCGAACACTTCACCGGCATCGAGTTCGTCCAGAAACAGATCGGCCACTTGGCCAGCAAACACCGTTATGTCTCAGCGCAATTCGACGCCATGCTCACCGACGGCGTCTGGCTCGAGGCGGCAGCCCACGCTAACGCCATGGCGAAGAGGCTCAGCGCCGGGGTCACGAATCTCGGCCTGCACTTGAGCTCCCCCACCGAAGCCAACGAGGTGTTCATCGACCTTCCCGCCGAGACGCTGGCCGCCGTTCGTGAACGGTTCGCGGTCCACGCACCCGACCCACACAAGCCACCGGTCCGGTTCGTCTGCTCGTGGGCGACCACCGACGACGACGTCGACGCCGCCCTGACCACACTCGCTCAGGCGAAGACGGTCTGACCGTCCGCGTCGATGAGGTAGCGCTCGGTGCCTTCCTCGACACGCGCTGCGTCGGCCTTCAACGACACCGCGATCTTGTTGCTGGCGTTGCGCATCACGTCCAGTGTCAGCTCGCGGGCCTGCTCACGCGAGAAGTGCTCCCGCACACCGGAAGCCACGGCCGGACTGATCCGCCCCGGTGACCAGATCAGCGCGTCTGCATAGCGCAGCGCCGCCTTGTGTGCATCGCTGAGCAACTCGGAGGACTCGAAATGCTCGATGTCGTCGTACATCGACTCGCTACCGCCTGCGTCCAGGGCCGTGCTCTCCCGCAGCGACTTGCACAACCGGCAGTTGTGCGCGACGGCCCCGCGCAGCCGCACCACTTCCGTGGTCACCGGGTCCAGTGACCGCAGCCGCGCCACCCCCGGCAGCAGCTGGTTGAACAACAGGTCGGCAGCGTCGATTCCTGGGTCCCACACCGGGTGGTCGGGGACCCAGTGCACCGGCAAGCCCAACAGCTCCAGGCCATTGCGCACCCGCGGCAGGAAGTCGGCAAAAAACATCTGAATGACGGCTCCGAAGCTTCCCGCGCCCAGCGCGGTGGTCAGCGACTCCCGCTGGCGATCGTTGATCGCCGACACGTCGACGCTGAACTGCTCGGCGAACTCGGCCACCACCTTCTCGGCGTCCGACTCCGGCGCGCGAACCAGCGTCTGTGCAGGCAGCGGCGTCAGCGACAGCGTTTCACCACACGTGGTGCGAATCAAACCAACCAGCCGCTGCTGGTCGGCCGGCGACTGCACCACCAGCTGAGTCAGGACGGCGTCGAGATCGTCACTCATGCTGAGGATTATTGCGCTTGGCTGACCGAGGACATGTGAAAGTCGGGGATTCGCAGGGTCGGCATCACCGCACGGGTGGCCCAGTCGCCCCACTCGCGCGGCAGCGTCTGCTCGGGAACACCGGCCTCGGTGGCCCGCCGCAGTAGATCCAGCGGACTCTCGTTGAAGCGGAAGTTGTTGACCGCGCCGGTGACCTCACCGTCTTCGATCAGGTACACACCATCACGGGTCAGCCCGGTCAGCAGCAGCGTCGTCGGGTCGACGGTGCGGATGTACCACAGCGTGGTCAGCAGCAGGCCGCGCTCGGTGGCGGCCACCATGTCGGCGAGTTCCGCGCTGCCACCGGTCATCAGCAGGTTGTCGGCCGGAACGGCCGGTGTCGTCGCGAACTCGGCCGCCGCGGCTCTCGGATAGGCCAGCGCATTGATCGAACCGTCGCGGATCCAGTCGACGCGCCCGATGTCCAGCCCGTTGTCGAACACCGAGATCGTCTCCGAGCTGCTGGTGGCCGCGACGAACGGTGTGCACTCCAGGCCCTTGGCGAACGGGTCGGAGTACATGGTCAGCGGCAGCTCGGTGAGCCTCTCCCCGACCCGGGTGCCGCCACCGGGCGCCGAAAAGGCCGTCCGGCCCTCTTCCGCGCCGCGGCCGTCCATCGACCAGCCGAGGTAGATCATCATATCGGCGACCGTCGACGGCGGCATCAGCGTTTCGTAGCGCCCGGCGGGCAGTTCGACGGTTCGCTTCGCCCAACCGAGCCGCATTGCCAGATCCTCGAGCAGCGAGTCGGTCGGGACTTCGGTGAACCACGGCGTGCTGATGCCCGCCCACGCACTGGCGCCGTCGCGTTTGGCGTTGATCTCCACGGTCCCGGTCGGCTGGGTGAAGCGCCGGCGGATTCCGGTCGAGGTGGCCAGGAACGTCGTCTCCACGACGTGGTGGGCATAGCCGTACAACCGGTCGGCGCGGCCGAAGCCGCCCGACAACGACTCCGCGACATCGGCGAACACCGCTGCGCCCGTTTCGGCCACGGGCTCGTTCCAGTCGTCGGGCAGGCCGCTGCCGGTAAGCAGCGGAGCGCTGTCGCGGGCCTCGGGAGCGGCATGCGCGGCATGTTCGGCTGCTGCCACCAACACCGAGATCGCGCCCGGGTTGACGTCACTGCTGCGCACGGCGCCGGTGTGGGATGTATTGCCTTTGCGCACAATCGAGATCACGGTGGTCGACCGGGTGGTCGAAACACCGTTGGTGGTCATCGAGTTCCCGGCCCACCGCAGGGAGGCCTCGGCGCGATCGGTGACGATGACGATCGTTTCGTCGACGGTAGCGGCCTGCAACGCCAGTTCGACGACTTGCTGGGCGGGAATCATGCGTGGCCCGCTTCCTCGCGCGTGTTGAGCACGTTGACCCCGCGGAACAACGCCGACGGGCAGCCGTGGCTGACCGCGGCCACCTGACCCGGCTGAGCCTTGCCGCAATTGAACGCCCCGCCGAGGCGCCAGGTCTCTGGCCCGCCAACGGCTTCCATCGAATTCCAGAAGTCGGTCGTGGTGGCCTGGTAGGCGACATCACGCAGCTGGCCGTCCAGCCGGCCGTCGCGAATCCGGAAGAACCGTTGCCCGGTGAATTGAAAGTTGTAGCGCTGCATGTCAATCGACCAGGACTTGTCCCCGACGATGTAGATGCCGTCGGAGATTCGGGAGATCAGGTCGTCGGTGCTCAGATTGTCGCTACCCGGCTGCAGCGAGACGTTGGCCATCCGCTGAATCGGAACGTGGTGCGGGGAGTCGGCGTAGCTGCAACCGTTCGATCGGGTGTGGCCCAGCCGCGGCGCGAACACCCGGTCGAGTTGGTAGCCGACGAAGATGCCGTCGCGCACCAGATCCCAGCTTTGGGCCGCCACCCCCTCGTCGTCGTATCCGATTGTGGCCAAGCCGTATTCGACGGTGCGGTCAGCGGTCACATTCATGACCGGGGAGCCGTAGCGCATGGTGTTCAGCTTATCCGGGGTGGCGAACGACGTGCCCGCGTAGGCGGCCTCGTACCCGATGGCCCGGTCGTACTCGGTGGCATGCCCGATCGATTCGTGGATGGTCAGCCACAGATTGGTCGGGTCGATCACCAAATCCGTCGGACCGGCAACCACCGTGGGCGCCTTGGTCTTCTCGGCCAGCAGGCTCGGCAACTCGGCGAGCTCGGCCGTCCAATTCCAGACGTCCTCGCCGGCCACCGCTTCCCAACCCCGAGCGGTCGGCGGGGCCAGCGTGCGCATCGACTCGAAGCTGCCGGCGGCGGCGTCGACGGCCACCGCGTCCAGGGCGGACTGCACCCGCACCCGCTGCTGGGTGATGGACGAGCCGAAGGTGTCGGCGTAGAACGTCTGCTCCTTGACTGCGATGACCATTGCCGAGACGTGATCCACCCCGTCGGACGCCAGGAGCCGGCCAGAATACTCCCCCAGCACCGCGATCTTGTCGGCGGTCGGCACCGTGAACGGGTCGACGGCGTAAGTCGACACCCACGTCACGTCGCTGTAGACAGGCTCGGCGGCGAGCTCGATGCGCTCGGCGTTCAGCGCCGCCAAGGTCGTGGCCACCTCGACGGCGCGGCGGGCGGTGTCGGCGGCCACCTCGGGCGCCAGTTCGGCGTGCGAGGCGAAGCCCCAGGTGCCGTCGACGATCACCCGCACCGCGAACCCGATCTCACGGTCGGTCACCGCGCTCTGCAGCTCGCCGTCGCGCAGCTGCACCACCTCGTTGGTGGTGGCGTGGATGCGCAGGTCTGCGTAGCTCGCTCCGGCGGCACGCGCGGCCGACAGCGCCGCATCGGCGAGTTCATGGCGCGGCAGGGCCAGGAAGTCGGCGTCAACATCACGGGGACTCACGTGCTACACGGTAACGGGCGGGTCAGCGACCCGCTTTAATGGCCAAGGTGACGACTCGGCGTGTGCGCTCGACCGTGCTCGGGTACGCGCTGCTCGCACCGAGCCTGTTCGGCGTCGTCTGCTTCCTGCTGCTGCCCATGCTGGTGGTGGTGTGGCTGAGTCTGCACCGTTGGGATCTGCTCGGCCCCATCCGCTATGTGGGGCTGGACAATTGGCGGTCGGTGCTCACCGACGCCGGCTTCGGCAACTCGCTGTTGGTGACGCTGGCGTTCGTCGCGATCGTTGTTCCGGTGCAGATCGTGTTGGGTTTGTTCGCGGCCGCGCTGCTGACCCGTCAGCTGCCGGGCAGCGGGCTGTTCCGCACCCTGTACGTGCTGCCGTGGGTGTGTTCGCCGCTGGCGGTCGCGGTGCTGTGGCACTGGATCCTGGCGCCGACCGACGGCGCGGTGAGCACCCTGCTGAATCGGCGGATCGAATGGCTGACCGATCCGGGGCTGGCACTACCTGTCGTCTCGGCCGTGACGGTCTGGATGAACGTCGGTTACGTGACGCTGTTCTTCCTGGCCGGCATCCTGGCGATTCCGCCGCAGATCCACGCCGCGGCCCTCCTCGACGGCGCGACGAGCTGGCAGCGGTTCTGGCACATCACGCTGCCGATGCTGCGCCCGACCCTGTTCTTCGTCTCGGTCACCGGCATCGTGAGCGCGGCGCAGGTGTTCGACACCGTGTACGCCCTGACCGGCGGCGGCCCCGCGGGGCGTACCGATCTGGTGGCGCACCGCATCTATGCCGAGGCGTTCGGCGCCGCCGCGATCGGGCGCGCGGCGGTGATGGCGCTGGTGCTGTTCGTCATCCTGGTCGGTGCCACGGTCGTCCAGCATCTCTATTTCCGCCGGCGGATCAGCTATGACCTCACGTAGCGCGCTGATCTACCTCGGACTGCTCGCCGGTGCGCTGGTCACGCTGGCCCCGTTCGGGCTCGGCCTGTTGACGTCGTTCACGTCCGCGCAGCAGTTCGCGACCGGTACCCCGCTGTCGCTGCCGAGCCCGCCGACGCTGGCCAACTACGCCGCACTGGGTGACGCCGGCTTCGGCCGAGCGCTGGCGGTGACCGCCTTGATGACGGCGATCATCACGCTGGGGCAGCTGACGTTCTCGGTGCTGGCGGGGTACGCCTTTGCCCGTGTGGAGTTCCGCGGCCGGGACGGGTTGTTCTGGGTGTACATCGCCACGTTGATGGTGCCGGGCACTGTGACCGTGGTGCCGCTGTACCTGATGATGGCCGAGCTGGGCTTGCGGAACACGTTCTGGGCGTTGGTGTTGCCGTTCCTGTTCGGCTCCCCATACGCGATCTTCCTTCTGCGCGAGTACTTTCGCGCCATCCCCGCCGACCTGGTCAACGCCGCACGTCTGGACGGCGCCAACACCCTCGATGTGATCGTGCACGTGGTGTTACCCGCCAGCAAGCCCATCCTGGTCACCCTGACTCTGATCACCGTTGTCAGCCAATGGAACTCGTTCATGTGGCCATTGGTCATCACCAGCGGCAACACCTGGCGGGTGTTGACGGTCGCGACGGCCGGGTTGCAGACGCAATACAACGCGCAATGGACGCTGGTGATGGCGGCGACGACCGTGGCGATTGTCCCGCTGATCGCGTTGTTCTTGGTGTTCCAGCGCCAGATCGTGCGCTCGATTGTGGTCACGGGGCTGAAATGAGCTGGCCACCACGGTTCTCCTCCCGGATGCTGGCCGGGCTGATTGCCGTCGCGCTGCTGCTGGTCGCCGGAGCGCTGGTACTGGGGCGGTCCCCCGAGCGGTCGGGTAAGACCGTCGTCACCGTGCGATTGTGGGACCCGCAGGTCGCGGCCGCCTACGCCGAATCCTTCGCCGAATTCAGCCGCACCCACCCCGGCATCGAGGTCCGCGCGAGCGTCGTCCCTTACGCCAACTACTTCACCACGCTGCGCACCGACGTCGCCGCCGGCGGCGCCGACGACATCTTCTGGCTCAACAACGCCAATTTCGCCGAATACGCCGACAACATGCGGCTGATGGCCGTCGATCCCAACACCGACTGGGACCCGTCGGTGGTCGCCCAATTCACCCGCGGCGCCACGCTGTGGGGTGTGCCGCAGCTGACCGACGCCGGAATCGCCCTCTACTACAACGCCGACCTGCTGGCCGCCGACGGCGTCGACGCCACCGAGCTGGACACGCTGCGCTGGGATCCCGACCTCGCCGTCGATACCCTGCGGCCCCTGCTCAAGCACCTCACCCACGGCAGGCAGTGGGGATACAACGCCGCCAACGACTTACAGGGCATCTACCTCAACTACATCGGCTCGGCGGGCGGGGTGTTCTCCGACGGGGACCGGTTCGCGTTCGACAACCCGCAATCCGCAATCGCATTCCGGTATGTTGTCGGGCTGATCAACACCGACCACGTCGCCCCGCCGGCCTCGGACACCAACGACAACGGTGACTTCTCCCGCAACCAGTTCCTGGCCGGGCGGATGGCGCTGTTCCAGTCGGGCACGTACAACCTTGCTCAGGTGGCCGAGCAGGCTACGTTCCGCTGGGGTGTAGCGATGCTGCCCGCCGGACCGGGTGGCCGGGTCAGCGTCACCAATGGCATTGTCGCCGCAGGTAATCCGGCAAGCCGTCATCCCGACGCGGTCCGCCAGGTGCTGGCGTGGCTGGGCAGCGTTCGCGGCAACTCCTACGTCGGCAGGCGTGGCGCGGCCATTCCGGCGGTGTTGCCCGCCCAACAGGTGTACTTCGACTACTGGTCGGGCAAGGGCGTGGACGTCACACCGTTCTTCCGGGTGCTCGACGGCCCGCGGATTCCCGCACCGGGTGGACCTGGCTTCGCCGCGGGGTATCAGGCGATCAAACCGTACTTCGACGAAATGTTCCTGGGTCGAATGCCGGTTGGCGAGGCCCTGGCCGCGGCTCAGCGGGCGGCCAACGCCGCGGCCGCGCGTTAGACGCCGCGCCGAGCGAAGTCGGCGGCGCGCTTTCGGCAACTTCGCGCTAGCAGCGGGCGAGGCTGTAGTTATCGACATGGTTACTCGAACTTCTTCGCGGTAACTACCGGCTCGCCGCACAAGCCGACTAGGTACCCGCGAGCACCGTCACCTGCAAGCCGATCGACACCGCGCACACGATCGCCGAGATCGCGAGCACCAGCCAGTCGGCGCGCTTGGGCCCCGACGGCGCGGCCGAGATCATGCCGGTCCCGCCGCGCGCGGTGATCGCATCGCCCATCTCGTCAGCGCGCCGCAGCGCGACAGTGACACCGGCCGACATCAGGTCCACCATCTCTATCGCCCACCGACGGCGCCGTGCCCTGCGACTGGTCAACACCGGCCGCGGCCGCAGCCGTCGCGCGGCGTAGAGCAACCGGAACTCGTCGAGCAGCATCGGAAAGGCCCGAAGCGACAAGGCAAGTGCCACCGCCCAGTCGTCGACCGGGATACGGAAGACTCTCAAGGGCCGCCCCAGCCGCGCCACCGCGGGCGCAATGTCGGCGACGTTCGTCGTCCACGACACCATCATCCCCAGCGCCAACAGCACGATCGCGACCACGGTTATGCGCAGGAATTTCAGCAGCCCACCGAGTTCGAACGCGTGGGAGGCCAGATGCACCACCGGCGTTCCGCCGCCCAGCGCCGCGGTCACCCCGCCGAGCAGCAGCAAGGCCCACAACCACTTCGGCACCGACGGCACCGCACCGCGCGGGATCCGCGCAATTTTGATCGCGATGCCGACGACGATCGCGACCAGGGCGATCGGCACCCACTCCGGGTAGAACGCCAGTAGCGCCGAAAAGCCGAGGACAACAATCAGTTTGGTGCCCGCCCACAGTTCGTGGATCGGCGAGGTGCCGGGCACCGGACGCAGCAACACCACCGGGCGGGGCTGGCGGGCGGGTGTCATGACAATCCCTCGGTGAGCACACCGTCGCGCAGGTGCAGGGTGCGCGGGCACAGCTCTTCCAACCCGACGAAGTCGTGCGAGATCACCACGACGGTCAGGCCGCTGTTGCGGCGCAGGTCGCTCAGCAACCGCAGCAAGCCACGCTGGCTGGCGGCGTCCAACCCGGCCAGCGGCTCGTCGAGAATCAACGCCTGCGGTGAGCGGGCCAGTAGCCCGGCGATCACCACCCGGCGCATCTGACCGCCCGAGAGCTGGTCGACGCGGCGCCCGGCCAGCGACGCATCGAGGCCCACCTTGGCCAGCGCGGCGCTCACCCGAGCGGTGTCATGCGGCGAAAAGCCGCCAGCAGAAGCAACTTCGGAGTCGACGTGGCTGCGCATCAGCTGCAACCGCGCAGCCTGAAAGGCGATCGCCACTTCACCCACACAGTCCGGTGCAGGGCGCCCGCGCACCAGGCACGAACCAGCCGTTGGTGTGGTCAGACCCGCCATGATCCAGGCGAGCGTGGACTTTCCTGACCCGTTGCCGCCGTGAATCAGAAGACCGTCACCCTCGTGGACGGAAAAGGTGACGTCGGTCAACGCGGGCTTGGCCCATGGTGTCCCCGCGGCGTATTCGTGGGTGACGTGCCCGAGCTGAAGCACCGGTTTGGCGGCGCGCGGCGTCGCGCTCACCGTCGCGGTGGGTGCAGCGGCGCTTTCGACCATGTCGGTGTTGTCGAGCGACTCGGTGAGATTGACGGTGCGGTCGGCGCTGTCGGCTTCGTTGTTGTAGTGGGTGATCGACACCAGGGCCATTTGATGACGTTCGGTCAGACCGGACAACACACTGAGCAGTGCTTCGCGCCCGCGCTGGTCGACCATGCTGGTGACCTCGTCGGCAATCAACATCGACGGTTGGCGGGCCAACGCCGCGGCCACCGCCAGACGTTGAAGCTCGCCGCCGGACAGCCCACCGGTGTCCCGCTCCTCCATGCCGGCCAGGCCGACCTCGTCGAGCAACGCCGCAATGTCGGTGCGGGTTCCCGGCGGCAGGCCGAAGACGACGTCGTCGGCGACTCGCGTTCCCAGGACCTGACTTTCGGGGTGCTGCATGATCACGGCCGTCCCGCCGAGCTGCCCTAGACCGATGGCGCCGGGCCGCTCGATCAAACCCGATGTGGGTGGCCGCCCGGACAGCAGCAGCATCAGCGTCGTCTTCCCGGAGCCGTTGGCACCGGTGATCGCCACGTGTTCCCCGGCCTCGACGTCCAAACTCAGCGGGCGGAGTGCGTCGTGCGCAGCGTTGGGATAGCGGAAGCGGGCGTCGACCAGGCGCACCGGAACCGGTGCGACCGGCCCCGATTCGTCCGGGGTTTCGAGCTTGTGTACGTCGGGAATGCCGCGCAACCGATCCAGCACCCGCGAGAGCGCCCACCACCCGACCAGGGTCACGACCATGATCGAGAAGATCGCGTAGACCATCAGCAGCGCGGGCCAGTACTGCAAGGCGACACCGAACACGTGCCGAGCGTCTTCGGCTGCCGGCCGGAAGGGCTCGAAGCGCGACATCACCGAGACCACGCCGTCGAAGTTGGCGGTCATCGCCGAGAAGGTCAGCGTGCGCAGCCGAACCAGCACGGTCAGCGCGGCGATGATGAAGACACCGAAGACCACACCGGCCACCAGCCCCACCGCGATGACGGTCGGGGTGCCGCGTCCGCGGCGTTTCATGATGCCGGCCAGGCCGCCGACGTACGCGCAGTTGACCACGACCATCAGTCCGCTGATCCCCGCGATCAGGAACGCGACGACGCCGGCGGCGAAGGTCGCGGCCAGCAGCACCCGGATGCGGTAGCGGTAACCGAGCAGACCCATCGGCACGGTGGTGAGAAGCGACAGACCCCCCGCAAACGGCACAATGACCGAGATGATCGCCAGCGCGGCGGCTAGCGCCGCCATCACGGAGGCCTGGGCCATCTCGACCGGCGACAGCGCGCGGGCGGCCCGGCGATCGACCGTCGGGCGGGACGGCTGCGCGGGCGCCTCCGGTCTCGTCGCGGTCATCACCTGATTCTGCCAGTCGCCGCGGGCTGCTAGTCGGTTCGACCTGCCGCGGCAGGCGCCGGCTGTGCACATGCTGTGAGAAAGCCCACCCGGCTCGGCGGGAGACAACATAGTATTTCTATGTAAATATAGATGTATGAGTCCGACGCCCACTCAGGGACGTCCCGGCGCCGCTGCCTCCGGCCAGGCCGGCCTGGGTTCTGATCTGCTCACAGTCGTTGCCCGGCTCAACCGGCTGGCCACCCAGCGCATCCGGCTGCCGCTGCCCTGGGCGCAGGCCCGACTGCTCGGCACCATCGACGACCAGGGTGAGGCCCGCATCTCCGACCTCGCCGAGCTCGACCACTGCTCCCAGCCGACGATGACGACCCAAGTTCGTCGCCTCGAAGACGCCGGCCTGGTGGCCCGCACCCCCGACCCCGCCGACGCGCGCGCGGTCCGCATCCGCATCACCCCCGAGGGTCAAACCGTGCTGGCCCAAGTCCGCGCGGACCGCGCATCGGTCATCGACCCGCGCATCGAGCGGCTTTCCGAAGAGGACCGCGAAACTCTGTCCGCCGCCGTCGAGGCGATGCGTCGCCTGGTCGACGACATCGACAGCTCCCCCGACAAGTAGTAAGGAGTGAGCCACTCATGTGGCGCCAACCCAAGGCCGTATGGGCCGTCGCGTTCGCTGCCGTCATCGCGTTCATGGGCATCGGACTCGTCGACCCGATCCTCAAACCGATCGCCGACAACCTCAACGCCACACCGTCACAGGTGTCGCTGCTATTCACCAGCTACATGGCCGTCATGGGCGTGGCGATGCTCGTCACCGGCGTGGTGTCCAGCCGCATCGGCCCGAAGCGCACATTGCTGCTCGGCCTGGTGATCATCATCGCCGGCGCCGGACTGGCCGGGATGAGCGACACCGTGACGGGCATCGTCGGGTGGCGGGCCCTGTGGGGACTGGGCAATGCACTGTTCATCGCGACGGCGTTGGCCACCATCGTCAGCTCGGCGCGCGGGTCGGTGGCCCAAGCCATCATCCTCTACGAGGCGGCGCTGGGCCTGGGCATCGCAGTCGGCCCGCTGGCCGGTGGCGTACTCGGCGGAATTTCTTGGCGCGGGCCGTTTTTCGGGGTGTCGGCATTGATGGCCGTGGCTCTGGTGGTCACGGCGGTGCTGCTGCCTGAGACGCCCCGTCCGGAGCGGATGACGACGCTGGCCGACCCGTTCCGCGCGCTGCGCCATCGCGGCTTGCTCGGCGTCGCAATCGCCGCGCTGCTCTACAACTTTGGCTTCTTCACCCTGCTGGCGTTCACCCCATTCCCACTCGACATGAACGCGCACCAGATCGGCTTGATCTTCTTCGGTTGGGGCGTTGCGCTGGCGTTCACCTCGGTGTTCGTCGCTCCGCGGCTGCAGCACAGGTTCGGAACCGTCCGGGTGCTGCTGACGAACCTGCTGTGCTTCTCGGCGCTGCTGGTTGTGATGGCCGTCTTCACCGAAGACAAGGCGGCTCTGGCCACCTGCGTAGTGATCGCCGGGTTGTTCATCGGCATCAACAACACGCTGATCACCGAAACCGTCATGAAGGCCGCGCCCGTCGAACGCGGTGTGGCGTCGGCGGCGTACAGCTTCATGCGGTTCGGCGGCGCCGCCGTCGCCCCGTGGCTGGCTGGTGTGCTCGGCGAGCGGGTCAGCGTGCACCTGCCGTTCTGGGTAGGTGCCGGTGCGGTGCTGCTCGGCGCCGGGGTGCTGGCTTTGGCGAGTCGCCATCTGAGCGCTATTGACACAGAGCATGATGAGCTCGAGGAGATCACCGAACAGGCCACCGCGGTGACCGTCGGCAGCGAGAGCTGACGCGGGGGCCGACCCAGAGGAGAACGATGCAGTTCTGGTGCGGCACCCCGTTCATGAAACCGACGGAATCTGTGGCCGTCGCACGCATGGTCGATGAAGCCGGCTACGACGGCATGATCTGCGCCGACCACCTGATCTATCCGCGGGACCTACGCTCGCCCTACCCGTCGCCGACCGGTAAGCCGGGCTGGCCCCCGGAGACCGCGTGGCCGGACACCTGGGTGCTGATCGGGGCAATGGCCGCCGTGACAACGAATCTACGGTTCTCCAACGCGGTCTATGTCGCGCCGGCCCGCCCCCTGATCGAAGTCGCCAAGGTGGTGGCGACAGCGGCCTCGTTGTCGGAGGGCCGCGTGTCTCTCGGCGTCGGAATCGGTTGGATGCGTGAGGAATACGAGCTGCTGGGTCAGGATTTCGGCAACCGCGGCAACCGTCTCGACGAAATGATTCCCGCACTGCGGGCGCTATGGCAGGGCGGCTGGGTGTCGTGGAGTGGTCGCTACTATGACGTGCCGGAGATGATGATCGAGCCGCATCCGCCGCAGCCGGTGCCCATCCTGTGCGGCGGGGAATCCGATGCCGCGCTGCGCCGCGCCGCAGCTTTGTGCGACGGGTGGATCGGTACGGCTTACGCCTGGGACGACGCGAAGGGCTACGTGTCCAAACTGGACGCGTTGCGCCGCGAATTCGGCCGCGCCGAGGAACCTTTCGACATCATGCTCGCGTTGATCGATCCGCCGTCGGCGGACCTCTACAAGCGTGCCGAAGACATCGGCATCACCGCGGTGATGTGCGCCCCATGGATGACGGACCCTGCCGTCGCCACCGGCAGCGACGTCGAGCGTTATCGCGGGCCGATCGAGCGGTTCGCTGAAACGGTTGTCGCCCAATGCCACTGAGCGCTCACATCCAGATGGTCGCGTTCGCGCTTTCCCTGGGCTGAGCCAGCGGGTGACCCTTCCCCAACAAGTCGCCGGTGATGACGGCACAGAATCGGTACATCGCGATGTCGAAGATCCCGTTGTGCATGGGTTGTTCGATGAAGTGCCCAAGCCGTTCGGCCCCGATGAACACGGCCATCAACAACAGGCCGATGATCACCCCGGCGTAGGGATGCGACGAGCCGTCCAGCCGGCTGAACGCCATCACCGCGAAGAACCAGGCCAGCCCGCGGATGAATACCTCGTATTGCAGCGGGATCGGTTCGTTGCGGATGCGCTCCAGACCGCTCTGGGCGGTGACCAGAGCGGTGTTGACGCTCATCAGCATCACGCGGGCCTGATCGTCGATGTGGCCCTTCGCCGACAGGGTCTGGATGTCGACTGCTTGGCGAGTCATCAAATCGGTGGCGTTGATGTCGGCGGGATCCTCGGGCGTGAGATCGGCGACGCCGGGAAGCGCAGGAATCTTGCGGAGGTCCGCAGCCAGCTGCCAGGCGTAGCGCACCTGGCGGCGGCGCATCCGACTCACGATGCCCGCCATCTCGGGCGCACCGGAGTCGACAGAGCACAGAGCGTTGTACGTGGCGCGGGAATTGATGATGACGTTGCCCCACAGCGTGCGCGCCTCCCACCACCGGTTGTAGGCGGTGGTGTTGCGGAAACCGATGAACACCGAGGCGCCGATACCCAACACCGACAGCACGGCCGAGGCGTAGTCGATCTGGGTGGGGTCGGGGATGGGAATCAGAATCGCGGCCACCACGACGATGGCCAGCAGATCCCAGCGCATCTGCCAACACACGAGACCGGACACCTTGAGCGGGCCCAGTTTCCCGACGCTACGGATCACCGCGTCAGCGTATTGCTCATAAGGCAGCGTCGACGAGATTTCCGACCGCATAGGTCGCGGCGATCGCGATCGCCCCGAACATCAGCTGCCGCCCGGCGCCGAACCAGAGCGACCCCTTGGTGAATCGGGCAGCCACCGCGCCGGCCACAACCAACCCGGCCGCGCTGAACAGCAGACCGAGCCAGAGCTTCTCGGCGCCAAACAGATAAGGCAGCAGCGGGATGACCGCCCCGAGCGCGAACATCACGAAGGACGAGATGGCGGCGACCCTCGGCGACGGCTTCTCCCGCGGGTCGACTCCGAGCTCCTGGGCCAGGTGAAAGTGCACCGCCCGGTCCTCGTCGCGGTGAATTTCCTCGGTGGCCTGCCGCGCAGTGGCCTCAGACATTCCCATGTCCATCAACATCGACACGAGTTCGTCGCGTTCGGCGTGCGGATGGCGCTCGAAAGAACGCCGTTCGATACGCACCTGGGAGTCGATTTGTTCGTTGGCCGTCGTGACGGACGTATATTCGCCGAGCGCCATCGAGAACGCTCCCGCCAGCAGTCCGGCCACCCCGCTGAGCACCACCGTGTGGGCCCCACCACCGGCCGCGACCCCGGCGATCAGAGCGCTGTTGGAAACCAATCCGTCCATCGCTCCGAACGTCGCCGCACGCAGCCAGCCTCCCGTGACGTCGGGATGTGAGTGATCGATCTCGTGGGGCAACTGATCCGGCGCCGTGTCCCCCTCGAACTCCGACATAGCGCCATTGAACGCCAGGCCGCCGGCTCACATGGACTCAGGTTTACCTGTGTTTGCCACATCCGCGTTTGCCGAAAGCGCAGCGGGGATACCTTCATGCCATGACCACCACTGCGGAGCACCTGCGGAACGCGCTCGACGGCCGTTGGCGAGACGTCAAGAACGCCGTGCGCGCCGAACTTTCCACCGAAGTATTCCGGCCGCACTACACGCCCAACACCGTCATCGCCCGCGCGAAGGTGGCTGAGCAGATGAAGATCATGGCGGCCCACGGCGCCGCCGAGGACGGGTTCCGGAAGGAGCACGGCGGCAATGGTGACGTGGGCGCCGCGGTCACCCGCATCGAGATGCTCGCGATGTCGGACCTGTCGTTGATGGTCAAGGCGGGCGTGCAGTGGGGCCTGTTCGGCGGGGCCATCGAGAACCTCGGGACCGAGCGTCATCACAAGGCGTACGTGCAGCGCATCATCGACCTGGATCTGGTGGGCTGCTTCGGCATGACCGAGACCGGGCACGGCAGCGACGTTCAGTCCCTGGAGACCACCGCCACCTACGACCCGGCGACCCAGGAATTCGTGATCAACTCCCCCACTCCGACGTCGCGCAAGGATTACATCGGCGGCGCTGCCGAAACCGCCCGGGTGTCAGCAGTTTTCGCGCAGTTGATCACGAACGGCGAATCACACGGGGTGCACTGTTTCGTGGTGCCGCTGCGCGACGAGGACGGCAACGACCTACCTGGCATCACCACCTCGGACTGCCACTACAAGGGCGGCCTGCCCGGCGTCGACAACGGCCGGATCATGTTCGACAACGTCCGCATACCGCGAGACAACCTGTTGAACAAGTACGGCGACGTGGCGGCCGACGGCACCTATTCGTCACCGATCGAGAACGTCAACCGGCGCTTCTTCACGATGCTCGGAACGTTGATCCGCGGCCGCGTGACCGTCGGCGGCAGCGCAGCGGCCGCCGGACGGGTGGCATTGGACATTGCGGTGCGCTATGCGTTGCAGCGCAAGCAGTTCAGCGCCCCGGACGACGAAGGCGAGGTGCTGATCATGGACTACCTGGTGCACCAGCGCCGGCTCTTCCCCCTGATCGCCCGCTCGTACGCGTTGCAGTTCGCCCAGAACGAGTTGGTCGCCCGGCTGCACGACCTGCAGACCGCGGACAATCCCGACGCCGAGGAGCAGCGCGAGCTCGAGTCCCGGGCCGCGGGCCTGAAGGCGGCCAACACCTGGCACACCAGCACCGCGATCCAGGAAGCCCGCGAAGCATGCGGTGGCGCAGGCTATCTCGCCGAGAACCGGTTGATCGCGCTGCGCGCCGACACCGACGTGTTCACCACCTTCGAGGGTGACAACCACGTGCTGACCCAGCTGGTGGCCAAGGAGCTGCTGACTGCCTACGCCGACGACATCAAGGGCATGAGCCCGGTCGAGTGGGTACGCTTCGCGGCCAACTTTGCCGGCGGTCGGGTGCTGAAAAGAACTGCGGCCGAGACGATCATGCAGACCATCCTCGACTCCCGCCAGGACAACGAGGAAGAAGGCAGCCTGTTCAACCGCGGCACGCAGGTCCAGATGTTCGAGGATCGAGAGCAGTACCTGTTGTCGTCAGTGGCACGCCGGCTGCAGGGCAAGTCCAAGGAGATGTCGGCGTTCGACGCATTCAATTCGGTGCAGGACCACGTGCTGCACACCGCCAAGGCCCACATCGATCGGATCGTGCTCGAGGCATTCGTCGCCGGTATCGACGCCTGCGAGGACGACGAGGCCCGCAACATTCTGGGCATGGTGTGCGACCTGTACGCCCTGTCGGTAATCGAGGACGACAAGGCCTGGTTCATCGAGCACCGGTTCCTTTCGACGGAGCGCGCCAAGGCTGTGACCCGAGGCATCAACCAACGCTGCCGCGATCTGCGGCCGCACGCCGAACTCCTGGTCGACGGGTTCGGGATCCCCGAGCAGCTGCGCTACGCGGAGATGCTGCACCCGGAGAACATCCTCACCGACTAGCGGTCAGTCTGCGGGGGTGTTGTCGGGCGCCGGGAACTGGCCACACACTGCAGCGATATCTCCAAACAAGAATCCCTGACCGAGCTCGCACCCCCACTCGACGAGGGCCTCCTGCTGGTCCGGTCGCTCGATACCCTCTGCGATCACCTCCAGCCCCAGGCTGGTTCCGAGTCCTATCACCGCCCTGGTGATCGCCTCGCAGCGGACATCGTGACCCAGGCCAGCGATGAACTGCTTATCGATCTTGAGGATGTCCAATGGCAACGCGACGATCCTCGACAGACCGCTGAAACCGGCGCCAAAGTCGTCGATCGCGACGCGCACGCCGGTCCGGCGAAGCGCGTCCAGATCGTCATTGGCCGACTCCGCAATCTGCCCGACATGGCTTTCGGTTATCTCGAGTACGAGCCGGTGCGGCGCCAGACCCGTAACACGAAGGGCATTGATGACACCCACCCGAAAATTGCTGTCCGCCAACTCACGGGGCGACACATTGACGTGTACGGCCGCTGCCGCCATGACCCCGCCCCATCGGACCGCTTGCCTGCACGCCTCGTTGAGCACGTAACGGCCGATAGCCGGCATCTGGCAAGAGCTTTCGGCAAGGTCCAGGAATTCGTCGGGAGCCAGTAGACCCCATTTCGGATGCGACCAGCGCAAAAGAGCCTCGGCCGCAACACATTCGCCCCGCTGAAGGTTCATGATCGGCTGGAATTGAAGGGCCAGCTGGCGGAGTGGTAAGGCCTGCTCGAGATCGCGCGTCAGCTGCACGGCGCGGACCACGACCGCCTCCTGTAACGGGTCGCCAATCGTCACCCGGCCCCTACCCGACTTCTTGGCCTGGTACATCAGCATGTCCGCGCGTTGCAGGAGCGATTCCGCAGTGCATCCAGACTCAGAGAGCACCGCGCCAGCACTCACCGACAGCTGGTCGTAGAGAGCGTGGTCGGCAATTTCCACGGGCCGACGCAGCGTGTCCTGGAGGCGTTCGGCCACGCTGTCCAGTTCACGGATGCCGGACACTGACGGACACAGCACCGCGAATTCGTCGCCACCCAACCGTGCGGCGGTGTCCCCCGGCCGAATCGACGTAAGGATGCGCTCCGCCATTGCCTTCAGCACGTTGTCACCCTCACCATGACCCCACGTGTCGTTAACCGCCTTGAACCGGTCAAGGTCGAGGAAGATCAGCCCCACCCGGCCCGAACCTCGCTGTTCTGCGGCTGCGAGCGCGTGTTCGACCCGACCCATGAACAACACGCGGTTGGGCAATCCGGTCAGCTGGTCGTGCATGGCCAGGTGCTGCAGCTCAGCTTCGACACGCTTTCGGCCGGTGATGTCCTCGACCAAGCACATCCCGTACGCGCCCGCCCCTCCGGAGGCGATGATCGATGCCGAGATCGAACCCCACACTGTTGCACCGTCGGCGCGCTGGAAAGCGGTCTCGGCTTGATAGTGCTGGCCGACGTGCAGCGCGAGGAGTGGGTCGAGCGCTACCGACCCGGATGTGCGGTGATCCGCCACGAGTTCGGTCACCCCGATCTCAAGCAGCTCGGTCGGCGAGCGTCCTAGAAAGTCGGCCATGGCCTGATTGCATCGCGTGATTCGTCCATTGGGGCGCGGCGCGGGTTCGAACATGAACATGCCCATCGGGGCTGTGTCGAAGGCGAGCCGGAACCGCTCTTCGCTTTCCGCCAGCGCCTGTTTGGCTGCCTTCTGCTGGGTGATGTCGGTGGCCACGCCGATGTATCCACCGCAGCTGCCGTCCGTGTTGGTGATCTGGGAAACGGCCAGGCTGACCGTCACGTTGCTGCCGTCACGCCGGACGTAGGTCCACTCACGTACCTCTGCCCGCTCCGGGGTCACATTGTGCACAAACACCCCAAAGCCGACCGGTATCCCAAGTTCCGTCGCCCTGGAGCAGACCTCTGCGTGATCGTGAAAGGCCATCGGCGTGCCACCTAGCATCTCTGCTTCGGTCCAGCCGAGCAGGCGCTCCGCACCGTTGTTGAACACAGTGATTCGCCCATCGGGAGCGGTGCCGATGATCGCTTGTTCAGACGCAGCGTGCAGAACTCCGGCGAATAGGTCACGCGCCTCACGCAGCGCACGCGCAGTCTTTCGTTCTTCGGTCACATCCTGGTAGGCGACAACCTGAAACAATGGCTGGTGGACGAGAGGAGCCGTCGTGAGTTCGACGACTCGGGGTTGTTCAGCGGGAATCACGATGTCTCGAGGTGCTTTAGGCGCTGGCGAGGCTGAACCGCTGGGCTCGCTGTCGCGTCGGGCTGCCGAGGCCACGCTGTCGACAATTCCCGAAACGGACGCCCTCACGTTCTGCAGAACGACATCACCGGCCGGATCAATGAGCAGCACGCTGTCGTGGATGCTGTCGAGCACGGCGCCGAACAGTTCGGAATCGCGATCTGCCTGATCCCGCGCCAGCTGTAGTTGTGAGACGAGGCGAACACTCGAGTCCCGGTATAACGACAACGTCAGAACGACGATTGTCAGACTCCCGACCATCGCTTGCGCCAGCAAGGCACGTGTCTGAACGTTGGGGACGATGAACACACCTCTGTCCAGAAGAGTGGCGTAGATAATCCAGATGCCCGCCGCCAGCAAAAAAACGGTACTCACGGTGGTGCTGTACCGCAGCGCCACCCATACCGCGGGCAGCAACGTTAGAAAAGCCAGGGGCACACCACTGTTCAGCCAGAAGGCCCAGATGAAGACGGACCCCACAACAAGCACGACCAGCAGGGCCTCCGCCAGCGCCGCCGCCGACACCTGCGGGCGCTTCCAGGTGACGTCACGCATCCGCAGCCAGGCGGCCACGCCAAGTAGAGCCGTGGCGCCGTTGCGCACTGCGAAAAGCGCAAACGTTTGCCACGGCGGTTGCTGCAACGCGTAAACCATGTAGGCGGTGGCCAGAAGTGCCGCGCAGACAGTGCCAGCAGACACCGCCACGACCAGCCGCGCGAAGTCGGCGGGGTCACGCAGTGGCACCTCATCGCGGTGATAAGTCAGGATTGCGGCGCTCACCACAGCCAATGCGACGTTCACCATCACAAACCACGCGCTCAGCGGCATCGAGGCGCCCGTCGCCAAATTCGTGCCGAAGTTCAGAACAGCCAGCACCGCAACATTGAACAGGCAGGCACGACGGCCGTAGCTACGGGCCGCTAGCAACCAAATGATTGCGACGGCTGCGGCCGGCCAGACCAGCGCGAGTTCGCCACCGGCCAACCGCGTGGCACGACCGACTATCACCGACAGGGCGTATGCCACGGCAAACGCGCACATGATTGACGCAGATCGAAGGCTCGGAGCCACCACACCTCCTCACCGCGTACGTGCCCCTCAGGATGCGACTTTGGTGCGGACTTCGGACCGGATAGCGCATTTTCACGTGCACCCCGACCAGCCAAGGTGCAGTGCGGGCAACGAACGATTCGCACCGGTACGAGCTCACGGGCTGTCCAGGCGCACCACCGATCCGAGTGCAGCGGCGAATCCCCTTGCAGCAACTTGTAACTGGGCTACAGGACGAGAGTCGCGCGAACACGAAACGAAGCACGCGGTTGTGCGGCGGCCCCAGGACACGTGGTTTCGACAATTTTGACAGAAGTGCGGCCTGAGGCGGTAACGTCGCCGCCGTGGAGCTCAGGCTGCAGCGCATCGGCGCATGGTGCGGAACGATCATGATCCTGCTGTACGGCACCTGCATGTCGGGGTTGGCGCGGTTGTTCCCGCCGATCTCGCCGATGTGGTCACCGACCGAGGTCGCCGACTTCTTCGTCGACCACAAGATCTGGATCCGCATCGGTATCGCCGGTTGTCTGCTGACCTCGGTGATCGCGCTGCCGTTCCTGGCCACCATCGTGCTGCGCATCCGCCGCATCGAAGGGCAGTGGGGCATGCTCTCGATGACGCAGTTGTTCGCGGCGACGATTTTCGTTCCCGCGCTGCTGTTTCCATTTCTGGTCCTGGCCGCCGCGGCCTTCCGCCCCGAGGGCAGGTCGGCCGAGATCACGCAGGCGCTCAATGACGTGTTCTGGCTGATGTTCATCGGCATCGTCGGCACGATCATCATGCAGAACATCACGCTGGCGATCGCGTCGTTCGTCGACAAGACCGAGCCGCAGACCTTCCCGCGCTGGTACGGCTACCTCAACCTCTGGGTGGCGCTGCTCTCGCTTCCGGGCTGTGTGGTCGTCGTGTTCAACGACGGACCATTGGCCTGGCACGGGGTGTTCGCGTTCTACATCCCCGGTTTCGCGCTCGTGGTGTGGCTGTTCGCGACCACATACGTACTGAACCGCGGTATCAAGGCGCAGCAGCTCGCCGAACGAGCATGACGGCGGGCTCAGCCACCGCCATCAGCCGCCGCATCCCCGGCGAAGCGGGCACCTGGGTCTTCCTGCTCGGTGACATGCTGGTGTTCGCGGCGTTCTTCGCGACCTTCATGGTCGAAAGATCAAAGGCACCAGAGGTTTTCGACGCCACCCGCAAGACGCTGCACATCAACATCGGGCTGGTCAACACCCTGGTGCTGCTGACCAGTTCGCTGTTCGTCGTGGCGGCGATCGGCGCACTGCGGACCGGCTTGCGTGCTGTTGCCGCGAGGGCGCTCATGATCGCAGCCGGCTTCGGCGTGATGTTCGTGACGCTCAAGGTGACCGAATACGTCTTGCTTGTTCAGGACGGGCACACCGCGGGCGCCAATCATTTCTACCTGTATTACTTCATCCTCACCGGATTGCACCTGCTGCACGTCTGCATCGGGATCCTCGTGCTGGTGCTGATGCTGACCCAGACGCGGCGCACCGAGCTGTCGGCGACCCGGCTGGCGGTCATCGAGGGCGGCGGTTGCTTCTGGCACCTGGTCGACCTGCTGTGGATCGTCCTTTTCCCACTGCTGTATCTGGTGAGCTGATGTTGGCGCTGATGCTCAACCGGGCCGGCGGCAGCTGGCTGATCCTGGTGGCCGCCACACTGGCGTCGTTCGCCCTCGGCGCCGACCACGGCACCGGCTCGCTGGTGGCTGTCGCGGTCCTGGCGATCGCGGCGATCAAGGTGCGACTGGTGGGCCTGGACTTCATGGAATTGCGGCACGCGCCGATCCCGCTGCGGGCGGCCTTCGAGGTGTACTGCGTGGCGTTGTGGGCGCTGCTGTCCGGGCTGTATCTCTGGCTGTGACGGCATCGATCAGCGCACGGCACGCACCACGTGTCGCAGCTTTCCGTTGCGGGGATTCACCTGCGGCCGCTGTTCGGCCAGGTAAATGGTCACCGGCGCGGTTCCCTGGGCGGCGAGGAAGCGCTCGAGGCGTCCGCGCACCTCGGTCCAGACCGTTGAGCGATCTCGGCCGGGGGCTTCGTCGAGGCGGACCGAAAGGCCTGTGGGCGCGCTCTGGATGATCTGGTAGCGCAGCACACCGGGTGTCTCTTCGACCACGGTGGCGATCGCCATCGGCAACAGCACCACCTCACCGCCCTGTCGCCCAGGCACTTTCAGCAGTTCGTCGGTCCGTCCCTCCGGTGTCACGGTGGGCAGCGGACTGCCGCACGGGCACGCGTCGGCATCGATGACGACGCTGTCGCCCATTTCGTACCGGATCAGCGGTTGCACATAGTTCGCCAGGTTGGTCAACAGCAGGGAATCGGATCGCTGGCCGGCGGGCACCACCTCACCGCAGCTGTCGACGGGCTCGACGAGATACCAGTCGGTGTTCAGGTGCAGCTTGCCCAGACGGCAGGGCAGCGACAGTGGGGTGGCTTCCGACGCGTTGTAGGTCTCCGTCACGACGCAACCGAACACGTCGTGCGCGCGTTGCCGGACGCTCGGGAGCAGCAGTTCGCCGCCGCTGGAGATGACGAGTGGGTGGATGTCGAGCCGGCCGGCCTCCTGCTCGCCGATGAGCACGCTGAGCGCGCTGGCGTAGGTGCCCAGCAGCGCCGGCTGAAACTCGTTGAGTTCTGCGACGAGTTCCGGGAGCGGCTCCAACACCGAGAAGAAGCGAGAGTAGCGGCGACGCACCGGATGTGCGCGCAGCCGCCGTTCGTACATCACCGTCGACACGAAATGGCCGCCGGTCGCGAAGACTGCGGCCTGTCGTGCTCCCCGCCCGAGAACGCGAAGTAGCAGCCCCGGCGGCAGCACCCCGGCGGAGCGTGCGTAGGTCAGGCCGAACATCACCGCCATCGCCCGACGATCCTGGATCAGCAGCGCCGGCTCGGCCGTCGACCCGGAGGTGGTGAAGACGACGTACTCGCCGAACAGGTCGCGGCCGGTGTTGGCGGGGTCGGCGACGAACGCCGAGACGCCGGTTCGCGTCAGCCGGGGATCGGTGACCCATTCGTCGAAGTGGGCCATCAGCTCAGGCTTGTACACCGCGGGGAGCGACGGCAGATCAGCCAGGCTCACCGGACCGTCCGGAACACCCCGATAGTGCTGCGCGTAGAACCGCGAATGGGTGCGGGCGTGCGCGACCAGCGCCTGCAATCGGCTCGCCTGTCGGGCCGTGACGGCGCGGGCGCCACCCCGTGTGGTGCGCCACGCGTCCCAGGCCACCGCGAAAGCCGTCATACCGCCATCAACGTACGACACAATCAGCACCATGGGGGCCCCGGTACTGGAAGGTTTATCGACTGAGGAGGCCGCCCGGCGGCTGGCGGCCGACGGACCGAACGAGTTACCGACGGCCAAGCGACGCAACCTCGCCCAGGAGGCCTGGGACGTCGTCCGACAGCCGATGCTGTTGCTGCTACTCGGCGCGGGCGCCATCAATTTCGTGCTGGCCGAGCCGCTCGACGGCGCGATGCTCATGGCCTTCGTGCTCGTGGTCCTGACCATCTCGATCTACCAGGAGCACAAGACCGAGAATGCACTGGCCGCGCTGCGTGACCTGTCTTCGCCGCGCGCCCTGGTGATCCGCGACGGCCGGCAGGTCCGCATCGCCGGGCGAGACGTGGTCCGCGGCGACGTCATCATGCTGGCCGAGGGCGACCGGGTGCCGGCCGACGCGATCGTGGTGGACGGCACCAACTTCTCGGTGGACGAGTCGGCCCTCACCGGGGAATCGGTTCCGGTGCGCAAAGTCGCGGCCTCGGCCGCACAGCTTTCGGCGGAGATGGGCCAGCCCGGCGGCGATGCCACGCCGTGGGTGTTCTCCGGCACGCTCGCGGTCAAGGGCCACGCCATTGCGGTTGCCAAGGGAACCGGTGCGGCAACCGAACTGGGCAAGATCGGTGCAGCACTGCGCACCATCGAAGCCGAACGCACCCCGCTGCAGCGCGAGATCGACCGGCTCGTCGCAGCCCTGGCCATCGTGGGTGTGCTGGCCGCCGCGATTGTCGTGGTGGTGTACGGGCTGACCCGGGGACATTGGCTCGGCGGTCTGCTGGCCGGTATCGCGACCGCGATGGCACTGCTGCCCGAGGAATTCCCGGTCGTGCTCGCCGTGTTTCTCGCCCTCGGGGCCTGGCGGATGTCGCAGAAACATGTGCTGACCCGCCGTCCACCTGTCGTGGAGACCCTGGGGTCGGCCACCGCACTGTGCGTGGACAAGACCGGAACGCTGACGATGAACGCAATGACGGTGCGGGAGTTCATCATCGACGGGCACGCCTACCCGGTCGATGACCGGCCGATACCCGAAAAGCTGCACATGATCACCGAATTCGCCATGCTGGCCTCGCCCGTCGACCCGTTCGACCCGATGGACAAGGCCTTCCGCGAACTCGGCGCCACACATCTGGCCGGAACCGAGCACCTGCACGACGACTGGACCCTGGTGCGCGAATACCCGCTCTCGGAAAAGCTTCTGGCACTGTCGCACGTGTGGCGCTCACCTGACAGCGGCCGATTCGTCATCGCCGCCAAAGGCGCGCCGGAAGCGATCGCAGACCTGTGCCACTTCGACTCCGGTCGTCTCGCGCAGCTGACCGAGCAGGTCGAAAACGCGGCATCGGGTGGCCAGCGCCTGCTCGGGGTGGCCTACGCCTATTTCGATGGAGACGCCGCGCTCCCTGCCCATCAGCACGACTACGACTTCCACTTTCTCGGCCTCGTCGGGTTGCATGACCCCGTTCGGCCCGGCGTGGCCGATGCTGTCGCCGAGTGTCGGCGGGCATCGGTGCGGACCATCATGATCACCGGGGATTACCCCGGGACGGCATTGGCCATAGCCCGCGAAATCGGACTGGACCACCAGGCGGGCTGCATCACCGGACGTGAATTGCAGACGATGCCCGCCGAGGAGTTGGCCGAGCGGATCCGGACCGTCAGCGTGTTCGCCCGAATGGTGCCGGACCAGAAACTTCAGCTCGTTCGTGCGTTGCAGGCCAACGGCGAGGTGGTCGGCATGACCGGCGACGGGGTGAACGACGCACCCGCCCTCAAGGCGGCAGATATCGGGATTGCCATGGGAGCCAAGGGAACCGATGTCGCCCGCGAATCAGCCGGATTGGTGATCACCGACGACGACTTCTCGTCGATCGTCGCCGGGGTGCGACAGGGTCGCGGCGTTTTCGACAACCTCCGCAAGGCCATGTCGTACGTGATCGCCGTTCACCTGCCCATCGTGGGGATGTCACTCCTGCCGGTTTTCGTCGCGGATTGGCCCCTGGTGCTGCTGCCGGTCCAGATCGCCTTCCTCGAGCTCATCATCGACCCTGCCTGTTCGGTGGTCTTCGAAGCCGAGCAGACCGATCCCGACATCATGGCCGCGCCGCCCCGACGCGTCGACGAACCCATGTTCGGGCCACGGGTATTGACAATCGCCTGTCTGCAGGGGCTTTCGGCACTGGCGGCGACGGTCTGCGTCTACCTGTGGGCCGTGTGGAGCCATCTCGGCGATGACGTCGTGCGTTCGGTCACCTTCGCGACGCTCCTCATCGGCAACGTGGCCCTCATCCTGGTGAACCGCTCCTGGCGGCTCACGGTGTGGCGAACGTTCCGGGAGCGTCGCAACAATGCCCTCAAATGGGTCCTCGCCGGCGCCCCGGCTCTTCTCGTTCTGGTCCTGACGGTCCCGGCGTTGCGGCACGCCTTCAACTTCGGACCGATGCCTGCGCTCGGCTGGCTCATTGCGGTAGGCGCCGGGGTTGCCGGTGTCGCCTGGTTCGAGGTCTACAAAGCCGTTGCGGCACCGCGACAGCAGGTGACGTCGTGAAGCGGTTTGGGTCGCTCACGGTCGGTCTGCAGGTCGGCACGCAACCGCCGCTGTCGGCGCTGCGCGCTTTTCTGCTGGGAGCGCGGATGATGCGACTCGACTCGGTGATGGTGATCGATCACTTCCAGAACATCTTTCCCACGGCGATCTGGGATCGTGAGCTGACGTGGCTCGCCGCCCAACGCTCGACGCCGAACGAATTCTTCGACTACCAGGTCCTGCTGGGGCATCTCGCCACCCGCGTCGGGCCGATGCGTCTGGGAGTCGGTGTTACCGAACCGATCCGGCGCCATCCCCTGGTCATCGCCCAGGCGATGATGACGCTGTCGCATCTGACCAAGCGCGCTCCGATCCTCGGAATCGGGGCGGGTGAGCGGATGAACATCGACCCCTACGGACTGGACCCATCCGATCCGGTCGGCCGGTTGGACGAAGCATTACAGATCATCCGTGCGTGCTTCCACGGTTCAGGACCGATCACGTTCTCCGGCAAGCACTATCAGCTCGAGCACGCGGCGATGGACCTCAAACCGGCCAGCGGGCGGGCTCCGCAGATATGGGTAGCCGGACACGGTCCGCGCATGCTCGATTTGACCGGACGCTACGGGGACGGCTGGTATCCGACCGCAGTGGCCTCCCCCGAGGAATACGCCGCCAAACTCGAGTCGGTGCGCATCGCGGCTCGCAACGCCGGACGGGACCCGCACGCGGTCACTCCCGCGCTGCATCGCTTCATGGTGGTTGGCCGCTCCGAACCAGAGGTGCGGGCCATACTGGGCACCAAGGTGATTCGCGCGTTCGGGCTCATGGCGCCCGCCGAGTTGTGGCGACAAACCGGAGTCACCCATCCGTTCGGCGAGCATTTCAATCCCCTCGTCGACTTCGTCCCCGACCACTATGACCGCCGCACGATGGACGACGCGATCGCTGCGGTGCCAACCGAGGTGCTGACCGAGGGGCCGCTGCTGTGGGGCACCCCCGATCAGGTGGTGGCCAAGCTTGCGCGGTTCCGCGCAGCCGGCCTGCGACACGTGGTTCTGGCCCCGGTCTCAGGCCTGGCGTCCAGGCGCGCCGCCCTCTACGGGCTTCGGGCCACCGGTGGGATTGCCCGCGCGCTCGGCCGCTGAGGCGTCAAGTCGCGTGATGATCTCCGCGACCGGGCCGAGCACGAGCGGGAGACACTCGTTGAACAGAAGGTGGTGTTCGGTGTCGAAGACGACCAGCTCTTTTGCGGGGGCCGCGATTCGGGCGTAGACCTTCTTCGTGTAGTCCAGGCTGAACAGGGGATCGCCTCGGCCGGCAACGACCACGACCGGACAGGTGATGGTTCCGTTGCGGACCGCGCTCACGTCGGCGGTCAACAACTCGGCCAGAAAGGCAACCGGATAGGACCTCAGGCTCAGCGGGTCCAGCAGGAACTGCTCAGCGGTCCACGGCTCGCGGCACACCCGCTTCATGTCGAGGTAGACGCTGAACGGAACCGGCAGCCGGGGCGAGATCGTGGCCAGGGCCCGCAAGCCTCGCATGAATGGCCGGTAGCCCCGCTGCAGGAACGCCGGAAACCGCGACACGGTGATGGAATCAGGCAGCTCGGGATCGAGAATGTTGTGCGCCGCCACACCCGCCAGCTCGCGGTCGCGGGTGGCGACGAGCATCGCCAGCACACCGCCCTGACTGGACCCCACGACGACGGGACGACGCCCGTATCGCTCACGCGCCCACTCGGTTGCGTCGAGCGCGTTGGCGACAAGGTTCTCCAAGCGCAGGAGCCGACCCACGCGCGGGCTTTTGCCGTGCCCTTCGAAGTGCACCCCCACGACGTTGATGCCCTGCTGGGCAAGCCCGTCGCAGAACTCTTCGTAGAACAGGGGATGAGTCATGGTTCCCGGAAGGAACACCACGACCGGACCAGCCGACCGGCCATGCCAAATCGACAGCACTATCTCCGCCCCGGCGGAAGTGATCGTCACCTCCTCGTAGCGCTTCGGGTGCTCAACCTCATTGCGCAACCGCTGATCTCTGTCACGCATGTCCACTCCCTCCATTGCCGTCGGTGCTCGGCGAACCCACCGTCCACTCACTCAATGTGCCTGCGACAGGGCCACAAGTCCCGGACCGGGTGACCTTTGATCATCTCCGCGAAGAGGCCTCCGTCGCCGTTTGAGTCACTTGCTCACAATCGGCGCCGTATCTGACAGGCTGGCCCCATGCCACTCACGTTGTGCAGTTTGGGCGCGGCCAACACGGTCACCGGCTCCAAACATCTGGTGGAAGCCGAGGGCAAGCGAATCCTGGTGGATTGCGGCCTGTTTCAGGGCGCGAAGAACCTGCGCGAGCTGAACTGGGCACCCCTGGCGGTCGACCCCGCAAGCATCGATGCGGTCGTCGTGACCCATGCGCACCTCGATCACACCGGCTACCTGCCGCGGTTGGTGCGCGACGGCTTCAGCGGGCCGATCCTGTCCACCCGGGCCACCGCCGCCGTCGCCGAGATCATTTTGAGGGACAGCGCATACCTGCAGGAGCGAGACGCCGCGTTCCTCAACAAGCACAAGGCGACCAAGCATCACCCCGCGTTGCCGCTCTATGACAGCGAGGACGCCCGGCGCGCGATGGAGTTGTTCGACACCCATCCATTCGGCCAGCAGTTCACCGTGCCAGGTGACGGTCCGGTGGTGACGTTTCGCCGCGCCGGGCACATTCTCGGGGCGGCGACGGTCGAGGTCCGCTGGCACGGCTGCAGCATCGTGTTCTCCGGTGATCTGGGGCGCTACGACGATCCGGTGATGCTCGACCCCGAACCGGTGACCGCGGCGGACTACCTGGTCATGGAATCGACTTACGGCGATCGCCTGCGCGATCGGACTGACCCGGCCGACGCACTCGCCGAGGTCATCGACGCGACGGTGAGCCGCGGCGGCACGGTGGTCATACCCGCGTTCGCGGTGGGTCGCGCTCAGACGCTGCTCTACTACCTGTGGCTACTGCGCTCCGCGGGCAGGCTGCCGGACGTCCCGGTCTATCTGGACAGTCCGATGGCGATCAATGCCAGCGACCTGCTGAGTACCTACCGCGATGATCACCGCCTGCGCCCTGAGGTCTACGAGGGCATGTGCGAGCTGGCGATGTATACCCGCGAACCCGAGCAGTCGATGCAGATCTCGGCCAGCCGCGAGCCGAAGATCGTGGTCTCGGCCAGCGGGATGGCCACCGGCGGCAGGATCCTGCACCACTTGAAGGCGTTCGCCCCGGATCCGCGCAACACGATCATGGTGACCGGCTACCAGGTGCCGGGTACCCGCGGCGCAGCCATCGCCGCCGGCCAGCGTTACGTCAGGATCCACGGCGAATGGATCGAGATCAACGCCGAGGTGGCGAACCTGGCGATGCTGTCGGCGCACGCCGACGCCGACGAACTCGTCCGCTGGGCTTCCGGATTCAGCGCGCCGCCGCGACAGGTTTTCGTCGTCCACGGCGAACCCCAGCCGGCGGACACCCTGCGCACCCGCCTTGATCGCGAGTTCGGCTGGCAGGCAACGGTTCCCAGGCCGAACCAGCTTTTCAGCCTGTAACCCGGGGGTGGCGGCGGGCCGACCTGCTGGAACCGCCGGGCCGAACTTCTCGTCAACTCCGGTTTCGGCGCCAGCCGCATCGGTTACCCCAGATCAATCAGATCAGAGTCATGGCTCTGGCCCTGCCGCAGTACTCAGGGTCCCAGCCCCCGATGCCGTGGGCAAAAGAAGAACCACCGCACGGATTGGAGTGGTCAAAGTGCAGGCAAACAAGTGGAGGTTGGCGATAGCCGCTGGCGGCGTCAGCGCAGCAGTCGCGATGGGGGTAGTCGGTGTGATGGCGGCCGAGCCCCAACAAGCGGTGGGTGCGATAGCGCCCCAGGGCTCGCCCGAGCCCACAGTCACGTCAACGACAGCTCCGAGCACGCTGCAGATAAGCTACGCAAGCCCGACGGTGACCGCGACCACGCCATCAGGCTTCGCGCCTGCTCCCCACCCGTAGTTTCCCGGAATACACGCGCGGGCGCACAGCCCGCCGTAGTGCCATGGGATCACACCTAACGGTAGCCGTGAAAAGCGTGACACTTAGCTCCGGTTCTCGGCCGGCGGGTAGCGGCGGCACCGGCCCGGGAGGAACGAGTGTGACCGGCACCGGCGGTGGTGGCGGGAACGGCGGCACGCCGGGCGGCGGCGTCGGCAGCGGCGGGTCCGGCGGCGCCGGAAATGGGTCAACCGGTAGCCCCGGGTGACTCGGTAGCCACGGGTTTCTCCTATGTCAAGCCGCTGCCGTTTGGCAAGGCTGTGTTCGATTTCTGTGATCGGTGTGGAGATGGCTGTAGACGACGCGGGCCAGGCGGCGTTTGAGGCAGCGCAAGGCCTCGGTGCTGGAATCGCCTTCTGCGAGTCGGTGTCGGTAGTAGGTCTGTCCGAGGCCGGGAAGGCGGATCTGGGTCACGGCGATGCGGTGTAGCGCGGCGTTGAGTTGGCGATTGCCCGTGCGGGTCATGCGGACCCGTCCGGCGGTATTGCCCGACCACACAGGTATCGGCGCCACACCGCTGTGACGGGCGAAAGCCGCCTCGCTTTTGAAGCGAGTCACACCGGCGGTTTCACCGACGATCTTGGCCGCGGTGAGCTCGCCGCACCCCGGCATCGCCAGCAGTACCGGTGCGATGACCCGCACGCGCTCACCGATCCGCTTGGCCAACACATCGATCTGTTCGGTGAGCCGGGTGATGTCCGCCAGCTCGTCGCGGGCGAGCTCAGCGACCAGACCAGGCACAGTGTCCAGCCAGTCGCCGAGCAACCTGCGATGCTTGGCTAGATCCAAAGAGCCCGATTTCGGGGCATGGTCGGGATCGAGTTCATGAACCCGCCACAACAACCGATTGATCGTCGAAGTCCGTTGCCCGACAAGGTCTTCACGGCGGTCAATCAGCAACTTCAGCTCGCGTGAGGTCTGGTCGTGTGAGGCGATCGGCAGATCGGGCTCCCGTAAGTAGGCCCGCGCCACGGCCAGCGCATCGATCGGGTCAGACTTACCCCGGGTCCGTGCCGAGGCTCTGGCATAGGCCATCAACTTCGGCGGCACCCGCACCACCTTCTGATCAGCAGTCAGCAGATCTCGCTCCAGCCGCGCCGACAAGTGCCGGCAATCTTCGATCGCCCACACCACCTCGACCCCGAACTGGGATCGGACCCACTGCACGGCCTGACGATGCCCGTCAGTGGTGGCCTTGACCACCTTCTCTGCGAGCTTGCGGCCCACCTCGTCGACGGCGACGAAGGTGTGCGTGCGCTTGTGTACATCGGCTCCAACAACAACCATGGTGGTTGCCTCCATTCACTGTGAGGTGACGGTTGGGCCGGTCGGCGGACACATCTCAGTGGGGGCGATGCCACGCTCCTATCAAGTCACGCCGGCCGGTCCTTCACACCTGATGCCGACAAAACCCATGCACGCCAACCCGAAGGCGGCACCGAGATTACGAGCCAGACACCAGGTGTAAAGGATCCAACCACCGCAAGAGCGGCAATCTCACCTTGACACTGAGCTGAGATTACGACCTCGCGGGGCGATTCTTGTGAAAGTCCCTGCGCGATGCCGATTCTCGCCACAGGTGACCGGTTCGATTCTGCGTCGAAGGTTCACCTATACGCGCACACCCAACGAGTTCACCACGCCGGTCTATGCGACGGTTGCACAGGCGAAAGCGGCTGTCTTGCGGGTGCCGTTCGTGCCGCCGTGGGTTCGGCCGCCGATGTCGGCTGACCTGCCTGGCTCCCCCGGATGGACTCGAACCATCAACCGTCCGATTAACAGTCGGAAGCTCTGCCAATTGAGCTACAGGGGACTATCTGCCCGCTCCTACGCTGATGCGGACCGGAGAGTGACTCTAGCTTACCGGGGACCCCGGATGCCAAACCGGCGGGCGCGCGCCAACACAGGTACGTCAGGCAGGATGGAGAGGCGAGGATTCAGGAAGGGAACGCAGTGATCCAGTATTTGGCGGTGCTCGGCGTGGGTTATGTATTGGGCACCAAGGCTGGCCGTAAGCGCTACGAGCAGATCGTCGGCACCTATCGCGCCATCACTGACAATCCCGCCACGAAAACCGTGATCGACGCCGGTCGCCGCAAGCTCGCCGACCGGGTATCACCGGATCCGGACCCCAAAATGGTCACGCTGACCGAGATCGACGCCGAGACCACCGTGGTGGAACCGCAGCGGTCGGAGAAGTAGGCACGACGAAATCGACCTGACGGTCGTCAAGTGCACGAATTCACAGCCCCCAGGTCGGTCTCGCGACCTGAGAAATTCAGCCCAGCGGGATGCTGATGGTCTGCCCCGGCAGCAGCGGCCCGGTGCTCACGCCGATACCGCCACCGGGCATCGACCCCGCGTCGGGACCGTAGACGCCGAACTGCGGCGTGCCGATGCTCACGTTGTTGTTCGAGTACGACAGGCACTGCCCGTCGCCGCGCGAGCCGAACCAGGCCAGGCAGGTGCCGCCGGGGTTCGCTGACGCAGTCGGGGCAGCCAGAGCGGCCAGGGCCGGCACCGCAGCCGCAGCCACGGCAAGCGCACCGAAGGTGGCGATACGCCGGGCACGAGTGTTCGCGGTAGTCATATCTGACCTTTCGCTCAAGACAGGCAGCACGTTAACCATAACCCGGCGGGAGTTTTCACGCAGTGAGGTCATCTCCGCTGGCCTGTTCCAGCAGACTGCGTCGATAAGCCTCCAGCGCCACCAGGTCGCCGAACAGCGCGTGATATTCGTCGCCCTGCTCCACCGGCGACATCCGCTGCAGCTTGGATTTCACCTCGGCGACCTGTCGGCCCACCCAGACCTCCTGCAACCGGGCGAGCACACCGCCGATGTAGCGGGGCAGTTTCTCTTCCTCGTCGACCCGGATCGTCTCCACACCGAGCTCGGTGATCAGGCCTTCGGTCAGGGGCGCGCCGGCCTGTTCCCGCACCTTGTCGATCCACTGGCCACCGATGATGCCCGACGACGTCCCGCCGGCCGCCTCGATCGCGGTGCGCACCGCGGCGTAGCCGGGATGGGTGAAACTCTCCACGGTCAGCGAGTCGAACACCGGCCCGGACAGCGCCGGGTACTGCAGGGCGGCCTTGAGCGCCTCGCGCTGCGGCCACAGTGTCGGATCGCGCGGGTCGGGGCGACGAGCCAAACCCTCAGCTTTGGCGCGTGCGGCCGGCGCGCGCCGGTTGTCGCGGCCGCCCGGCTTGTGGCCGGCCTCCTCACGAACCCGGGCGATCACCTGGGCCACGTCGTCCCAGCCCACCCAGCCGGCCAGCTGGCGGGCGTACTCGTCGCGCAGCGTCGGGTCCTTGATCTGAGCAACCATCGGCACGCAGCGCCGCAGGGCCGCCACCCGGCCCTCTGCCTGGTCCAAGTCGTGCTCGGCCAGCGAGGTGCGGATGGCGAACTCGAACAGCGGCGTGCGGCGGGCCACCAGATCGCGCAGCGCTCCGTCGCCTTGGGCCAACCTCAGATCGCAGGGGTCCATCCCGTCGGCAGCCACGGCCACGAAGCTCTGTCCGGCGAGGTTCTGCTCCCCCGCGAACGCCTTCAGTGCGGCCGCCCGCCCGGCCGCATCGCCGTCGAAGACGTAGATCAGTTCACCGCGGAAGAACTTGTCGTCCATCATCAGCCGCCGCAGCATCGACAGGTGCTCGTCGCCGAACGCGGTGCCGCACGCGGCGACCGCGGTGGTGACCCCGGCCAGGTGCATGGCCATCACGTCGGTGTAGCCCTCGACGACGACCGCCTGATGCCCCTTGGCGATGTCCCGCTTGGCCAGATCCAGGCCGAACAAGACATTTGACTTCTTGTAGAGCACCGTCTCGGGGGTGTTGACGTACTTGGCCTCCATCTGGTCGTCGTCGAAGATCCGACGGGCACCGAAGCCGATGGTCTCGCCGCTGGCAGTCCGGATCGGCCACAGCAGTCTGCGGTGGAACCGGTCCATCGGGCCGCGCCTGCCCTCCCGCGACAACCCGGCGGCCTCGAGCTCCTTGAACTCGAAGCCCTTGCGGATCAGATGCTTGGTCAGCGAATCCCAGCCCGACGGCGCGAAGCCGCAACCGAATTGACGGGCCGCGGCCGCGTCGAAGTTGCGCTCGGTCAGGTACTGCCGCGCCGGTGCTGCTTCCTCGGATTCCAGTGCGGCAGCATAGAACTCCTGCGCGGCCGCGTTGGCGGCGATCAACCGGCTGCGACTGCCGCGGTCCCGCTGCACGCTGGTGCCGCCGCCGCTGTAGGTGACGGTGTAACCGATGCGATCGGCCAGCATTTCCACGGCCTCGACGAAACTGACGTGTTCGATCTTCTGGATGAAGGCGTAGGCGTCCCCGCCTTCGCCACACCCGAAGCAGTGAAAGTGGCCGTGATTGGGCCGGACGTGGAACGACGGCGACTTCTCGTCATGGAACGGGCACAGGCCCTTCATCGAGTCGGCGCCGGCCCGACGCAGCTGAACGTAGTCACCGACGACGTCCTCGATGCGGACCTGGTCCCGGATGGCGGCGATATCGCGATCGGAGATCCGGCCCTTCCGGTCTCCACCCCCGCCCACCGCTGCAGCCATCGGCACAGTCTAAGACTCGCGCGCGTCGGCGATGTGCGCGTCGATGCGCTCCACCCGGCCCTCGGTGAACGACGCAAGCTGGTCGACGACAACCCGCATCCGGGCTGCGTCGTCGGCGGCGGCACTGAACTCCGGCGCGAACACCGGATCCAGCGTCGCAGGCGCGCCGTCCAGCAGCCAGTTCGCCACCCGGTGAATCCGCTCCCGTTGCCGCGCCTGAAGTTCCAGGTGCCGCGGGTCGGACATGATGAACTGCAGTGCCAGCGTCTTGAGCAGTGCGACCTCGGCGCGGACCGTCGCAGGTACCTGCAGATCGGCCTCGTAGCGCACCAACGGTTGCGGCCCGGCGACCTCGTGGGTCAGGCGAACCGCCGCTGAGGCGAAGCGTCCCACCAGCTCACTGGTCAATCGCTTGAGCGCCACCGACGCCGTCAGCGTGCCGTCGTACTTGCCGACAGCGGCGACCACCGGGAGCTCGGACAGCCGCTGCGCCGCGGCCTCCAGGTCGGCGGCATCGATCGTCTCCGACTCCCCCAGCGTGCCCAGCGCCGCCGCGGCGTCGGCGTCTGCCAGCACCCGCAGGTCGATACGACCCGACACCACGCCATCCTCGACGTCGTGTACGGAGTAGGCGACGTCGTCGGCCCAGTCCATCACCTGGGACTCCAGGCATGGGCGACGCGAGGGCGCGGCGCCCCGGACCCACTCGGCGAGCGCCCGGTCGTCTTCGTAGAAGCCGAACTTCCGGACGCTCGGTTCGCGGAACCACGGATACTTGGTTACGGCATCCAGACCCGCCCGCGTCAGGTTCAGTCCGACGCTGCGACCTTGCGGGTCAAGCACTTTGGGCTCGATCCGGGTCAGAATGCGGAAGTTCTGGGCGTTGCCCTCGAACCCACCGCAGGCGACGGCGAACTCATCGAGCGCGCGCTCCCCGTTGTGGCCGTAAGGCGGATGGCCGATGTCGTGAGCGAGGCCGGCCATGTCGACGAGGTCGGGATCGCAGCCCAGCGGCAGCGCCATCCCGCGCCCGATCTGGGCGACCTCCAACGAATGAGTCAGCCGCGTGCGAGGGTTCTCGCTCTCTCGCGGCCCGACCACCTGAGTCTTGTCCGCCAGCCGACGAAGAGCAGCACAGTGCAGCACGCGTGCACGGTCGCGAGCGAAGTCGGTGCGGTGCTCCGTCGACGTACCGGGCAGCCCGGCAGTCTTCGGCGGCTCGTGCACCACCCGCTCGCGGTCGGCCTCGTCGTAGTGGCCGTGCTCATTCGTCGTCACCGACGCACAGTCTGCCAGCACCGGCCCTACTACATTTGACGGTCATGCGCCTTGCTCGTCTGTTCAGCCTGCTCGCGGCCATCCTGACCGCCGCCACCCTGGTGGCGCCCGCCGCCAGCGCCGAGCCGCCGTTTCGGCTGCCGGACTACGTCACCGATAACGCCGGTGTCCTGAGCGGCGGCCAGATCGCCAACGTCCAGGCGAGCGTCGACAGCCTCTACCGCGAGCGCCATGTCCGGCTGTGGGTGGTCTTCGTCGACTCGTTCGCACCGAAGACGGCGGTGGGCTGGACTGAGGAGACCCGCCTGGCCAGTGATCTGAGCGATCAGGACGCGATCCTGGCGGTCGCGACGACGCAGCGCTCGTACGCCTTCCTGGTGCCCAGCGCGGCGGCGGGCGGCACCAAGGTGGACGATCTGCGTCACGACAAGATCGAGCCCGCGCTGCACAGCGGCGATTGGGCAGGCGCGGCGATCGCGGCGGCCGACGGGTTGGCGGCGAAGAGTACCGGCAGCTCCGGCGGGATGTCGCTGCTACCGCTGGTCATCATTCTCGGGGTCATCGTGCTGGCCGTGGTGGTGTTGCTGGCGTGGAGCCGCCGGCGCCGACGCAAGCGGCACGACGCCGAGGTCGCCGCCGCCAAACGGGTGGACCCCACCGACCCGAACGCCCTGGCGTCGGTTCCGCTCGACGCCCTTGACGAGTTGTCCCGGTCAATCGTCGTCGACGTCGACAACGCCGTACGCACCAGTTCCAACGAATTGGCCTTGGCCGCCGAGGAATTCGGTGAGCAACAGACGCAACCGTTCGCCCGAGCCGTCGAGAACGCCAAAGCCACGCTGCAGCAGGCGTTCAACGTGCGCCAGCAGCTCGACGACGCCGTTCCCGAGACGCCGGCGCAGCGTCGCGACCTGCTGACCCGGGTGATCGTTGCCGCCGCGCGGGCCAACCACGAGCTGGACGCCCAGAACCAGGCGTTCCACCAGCTGCGCGACCTCGTCATCAACGCCCCCGACCGGCTCGACGCCCTCACCCAGAAGCTGGTCGATGTGAGCGCTCGCATCGACCCGGCACAGTCGGCTTTGACCCAGCTGCACACCGAATTCGCCGAGTCGGCGCTTGTTTCGGTGGGTCGCAATGTCGCCGCCGCCAAGGAGCGACTGGACTTCGCCGACCACTCGATCAGCCGGGCCCGCGAACTGGTGGCCAAGCCGGTCGCCGGCGAGCAGAGTGAACTGGTCGACTGTGTGCGGGGCGCCGAAGCCGCTCTGCAGCAAGCAAGTTCGATGCTCAACGCGGTTGACAGCGCGGCCAGCGACATCAGGCGCGCGGTCGCCACCCTGCCTGCGGCGATCGCCGACACCCAGCAGGGCATCAATCAGGCCGTCGCCCAGCTGTCGCGGGGCGGGCTGGCCAATGCCGCCGAGCTGACGGCGGCCCGCGATGCCGCGGTCAAGGCGGTGACCGCCGCGCAGACAGCCGGATCGGCCGATCCACTGGGCGCATTCACCCAATTGACGCAGGCCGACGCGGACCTGGACCGGCTGCTGGCCAGCGTGGCCGAGGAGCGCGAGAACGCCGAGCGGCTGGGTCGGTCCTACGACCAGGCGCTGTTCACCGCACAGTCGCGGGTGCGTTCGGTGTCGGACTACATCGACACCCGCCGAGGCAGCGTCGGGCCCGAGGCGCGCACCCGGCTCAACGAGGCGGTTCGACAACTAGAGGCCGCGCAGGCCAAACGGAAGACCGACGTCGCCGAGGCGATCGCGCATGCCAACGGTGCGTCGATGCTGGCCGCCCAAGCTCAGCAGCTGGCCAACACCGACGTCCAGAACGCTCAGCGGGCGTACATGAATCACTATGGCGGAGTTGGTGGTTCGTCGAACATGGGCGCCGTGATCGGCGGGATCATCCTCGGCAACATCCTGTCGGGCGGCATGCGCGGCGGATTCGGCGGTGGCTTCGGCGGCGGATGGTCGTCGACGACGTTCGGCGGATCCTCGGGCGGGTCCGACGGCGGGGGGATGCTTGGCGGCGGGGGCCGCTTCTAGCGCCGCCGCATTCACTTGTCGTAATCGTTGCACCGAAACGGTCCGGCCCAGGATTGATCGTGGTTCGCGGCGAGGAAACGCAAAACTTCTTTGTCGTCTCCATGCCGTTTCGGGTCGAGGACGATCACTTCGCCGGTGGCAAAGACCACTTTGACCCCGAGCCTGTTCGCGAGACTCCGCACCTCGTCCTCATTACCGAGTTCGCCGCCGTCCCAACGAATGGTCCTGGTGAACTGCGGTAGGAACTCAGACTGGCATCGATCAAATGCGGCGCGGGCCGCATCCTGCCTACTGAACGTCGCGTTCATTGCCAGCAGCACGAGGCCGCCGACAACCGCGGCGACACCAAGCACCAAGAACTTGGTGAAGCTGACAGCCTCGTACGTCCTGGACTGCTCGGTCTTGTTCCGGAACTTCCACCCTTCGTCGAGGAAGAAGGCAAGCCTCGGCCGGGCGGACAGGAACAGCGCCACCACCCCGATGACGATCAGAAAGATCGCGGCAACGATCATCGGGACCGCATATCTGTGGGCCCTTTCATCGCGTCACCCCTGCGGTCAGCCGCCGGCCAGCTTGGTGGCCAGGTAGTCGACCACCGAGTCGATGCTGATGCGCTCCTGGGTCATCTGGTCGCGCTCGCGCACGGTCACCGCGTGGTCCTCCAGGGTGTCGAAGTCGACGGTCACGCAGTACGGCGTGCCGATCTCGTCCTGGCGGCGGTAGCGCCGGCCGATCGCACCGGCGTCGTCGAACTCGATGTTCCAGTTCTTGCGCAGCTCCGCGGCCAGGTCCTTGGCCTTCGGGCTGAGATCGGCGTGCCGGGACAGCGGCAGCACCGCGGCCTTCACCGGCGCCAGCCGCGGGTCCAGCCGCAGCACCGTGCGCTTGTCCACCCCGCCCTTGGCGTTGGGCGCCTCGTCTTCGGCGTAGGCGTCGACGAGGAACGCCATGAACGAACGGGTAAGTCCCGCTGCGGGTTCGATGACATACGGGATGTAGCGGGTGTCCGCGGCCTGGTCGTAGAACGACAGATCGGTGCCGGAATGCTGCGAGTGGGTCTTGAGGTCGAAGTCGGTGCGGTTGGCGATGCCTTCGAGCTCACCCCACGGGTTCCCGCCGAAACCGAACTTGTACTCGATGTCGGTGGTGCCGGCCGAGTAGTGCGACAGCTTCTCCTGGGGATGCACGAAGAGCCGCAGGTTGTCGCGGTTGATGCCGAGGTCGATGTACCACTGCAGCCGGGTGTCGATCCAGTACTGGTGCCACTCGGGCGCGGTGGCCGGCTCGACGAAGAACTCCATCTCCATCTGCTCGAACTCGCGGGTGCGGAAAATGAAGTTGCCCGGAGTGATCTCGTTGCGGAAGCTCTTGCCGATCTGGCCGATGCCGAACGGCGGCTTCTTGCGCGAGGTGGTCACCACGTTCGCGAAGTTCACGAAGATGCCCTGCGCCGTCTCGGGCCGCAGGTAATGCAGGCCTTCTTCGGACTCGATCGGACCGAGGTACGTCTTGAGCATCATGTTGAACTCGCGCGGCTCGGTCCACTGGCCCTTGGTGCCGCAGTCCGGGCAGACGATCTCGGTCATCGCGACCGATTCGGGATCGACTTCGGTTTTTTCTTTGGCCGCCTTCTTCTCGGCGTAGGCCTCCTGCAGATGATCCTGCCGATGACGCTTGTGGCAGTTGAGGCACTCGATGAGTGGGTCGTGGAAGACCTCGACGTGCCCGGAGGCGACCCATACCTCACGCGGCAGGATGATCGAGCTGTCCAGGCCGACGACGTCGTCGCGGCCGGTCACGACGGACCGCCACCACTGGCGCTTGATGTTCTCCTTCAGCTCGACACCCAGTGGCCCGTAGTCCCAGGCCGACTTGGTCCCGCCGTAGATCTCGCCGGCTGGATAGACCAAGCCACGACGCTTGGCCAGGTTGACGACGGAATCGATGACGGACGCCACGAGGGTGCCACTCCTTATTTGTGTGCGGACAACAGCCATACAGCCTAACGACCCGCCGAACCAACTTTTGACATGCGTAATCGTGCATGGAAAAGTGGAGCAGCAACTGGAAATCGTTTCCAATAGCGTGGAGGTGCCACATGACCACCGCCACCGACCATGCTGCCCTCCTCGAACGCGCCGGTGAGCTCTTGCGCGCGCTGGCCGCCCCGGTGCGCATTGCGATCGTTCTGGAGCTGCGTGAATCGCAGCGCTGCGTGCACGAGCTCGTCGACGCCCTGGACGTCCCGCAGCCTCTGGTCAGCCAGCACCTGCGGATCCTGAAGGCCGCGGGGGTGGTGGCCGGCGAACGATCGGGGCGCGAGGTGATGTACCGGCTGGTCGACGAGCACCTGGCAGAGATCATCGTCGCCGCCCTCGACCATGCCGGCGAGGAGCACTCGTGACCGGAGCTGAGACGCGTCCGCGCGCCGGTGCGGGCGGAGTGCGCGCCACCCGTCAGCGGGCGGCGATCATCGCGCTTCTCGACACCGTCAATGAGTTCCGCTCGGCGCAGGAGCTGCACGACGAGCTGCGCCGCCGCGGCGAGAACATCGGTCTGACAACGGTGTACCGGACGCTGCAGTCACTGTCGTCGGCCGATCTGGTGGACATGGTCCGTACCGACACCGGGGAGTCGGTCTATCGGCGCTGCGCCGGGGACGACCACCATCACCATCTGGTGTGCCGCAGTTGCGGTGCGGCGGTGGAGGTCAGCGGCCGCGAAGTCGAAGCCTGGGCCGCGGAAGTGGCGCAACAGCATGGGTTTTCGGATGTGAGTCACACGATCGAGCTGTTCGGCACCTGCGGGCAGTGCCGGGGCTGACGGGCTCACCTCATCCGGCCTATAGGGTCGGTGCCCGCCCCTGCGCGACAATCCGCGGCGACTGCGACAGGCTTTCGCCAAAATTGAAGTCCCGCAGAGAAAGTTCGAGTAACCCGCTGCGTGGCGTCAATCTCACGACCGGGCTTGTCGCTCAGAGGCGGGCACCGGTCCTAGTCAACGACCGCGCGGCGGGCATCGGCCCCACCGGCCAGCACCATCAGCACCAGCGTCTGCATCGCCCGGTCGGCCAGGCCATCACCGGGGAAGTTGTACCGCAGCATCACGTCGCCCTTCTTGCCGGACTCGACCAACGTCACGGTCCCGAGCATCGTCGACTGCGCTTGTGCGGCAACACGTTTGCGTAAGCCGGCGTTCAGCGGCAAATCCCAGGCCAGCACCTGGGTCACCGACACCATCTCGATGTCTTCGGCGATGGTGACCGTCCGCAGCGAGGCGAACGTCCCTTCGTAGCGCACCGTGAGCGCACCATCGGGTTCCACCTCGACGGGCAGCACCGCGATCAACGCGTCGGCCAGGCGTGCGTTCAGATCCATCGGTCAGGCCCGGCCGAAACGCCGGTTGCGTTCGGCGTACTCCTCGCACGCCGCCCACAGGTCGCGCCGGTCGTAATCGGGCCACAGCTTGTCCTGGAACACGTACTCGGCATACGCGGCCTGCCACAGCATGAAGTTGCTCGCCCGCTGCTCCCCCGATGTCCTGATGAACAGGTCGACGTCGGGAATGTCGGGCCGGTGCAGGTGCTCGGCGAGCATGGCCTCGTTCACCCGTTCCGGGTCCACCCGGCCGGCCACCGCGTCGCGGGCGATTTGCTTTGCCGCTTCGGCGATTTCGGCCCGGCCGCCATAGTTCACGCAGTAGTTCACCGTGATGACGTTGTTGCCGACGGTCATGTTTTCGGCGATGTCGAATTCCTTGATCACGCTGCGCCACATCCGCGCCCGCGACCCCACCCAGCGCATGTTGACGCCCATGGCATCCAAATTTTCCCGCCGCCGGCGCACCACCTCGCGGTTAAAGCCCATCAGGAACCGGACCTCTTCGGTACTGCGCCGCCAATTCTCGGTGGAGAACGCATAGACCGACAGGTGCTGAATACCGATCTCGATGGCGCCGCAGGTGATGTCGATCAGCACCGCCTCGCCCATCTTGTGGCCTTCGGTGCGGTTCAACCCGCGCTGCGTGGCCCAACGTCCGTTGCCGTCCATCACGACAGCGACGTGCTTGGGCATCTGGTCGGCCGGGATGGCCGGCGGCACCGCCTTGGAGGTGTGCTGGGGTGGCCGGCGCGGGCCGCCGTCCGGCGCGGCCGGCAGCTCGGGAAACACGACCGGCCACACGGAGGTGTCCGGGAACACCGGGTAGTCGTCGGGCGCCGGGGGCAGTTGCGGAAAGGTCTCTTTCCGCCTGCGCTCAGCCCCCCGCCACGAGCTGGTCACCCGGTTCATCGCCATGGGCCTCATCCTGCCTGAACATCTCCTCACCGTGATTAGCGGCCCGCCGGTAGACCCGCTCCACCAGCGGCAAGGTGCGCAACTGGCGTTCCAGATGCCACTGCAGATGCGCGGCCACCAACCCGCTGGCGTGGCTGCGGTGCGACGGCGTCGAGGCCTCCGCGAGCTCCCAGTCGCCGTCGTGCAGCGCCGACATCAGATCCAGCACTGCCTGCGGCGGCGTGGTCGAACCGGATGGACGGCAATGCATGCAGACGCTGCCACCAGCGGCGATGTGGAACGCGCGGTGCGGGCCCGGCGCCGCGCAGCGGGCACACTCGGTCAGCGACGGCGCCCAGCCGGCGATCCCCATGGCCCGCAGCAGGTAGGCGTCCAAGACCAGCTCGCGGCTGCGCGTGCCGTCGGCCACCGCGCGCAACGCCCCGACCGTGAGCCGGTGCAGAGCCGGCGCCGGGGCGCGTTCCTCGCCGGCCAGCCGCTCGGCGGTCTCCAGGACCGCGCAGGCACTGGTGTAGCGGCCGTAGTCACTGACGATGTCGGTGGCGAACGCGTCGATCGACACCACCTGGGTGACGATGTCCAGGTTGCGACCTGGGTGCAGCTGGACGTCGATGTGAGCGAACGGCTCCAGCCGGGAACCGAATTTGCTGCGGGTCCGGCGCACACCCTTGGCAACCGCGCGGACCAGACCGTGGTCGCGGGTCAGCAGGGTGACAATGCGGTCGGCTTCACCGAGCTTGTGCTGGCGCAGCACGACCGCCCGATCCCGATACAGCCGCATTCGACAAGTTTCCCACCGCAATGCGACATAAGCGCGGACGCGCGCCGTTAGTCTCGACGTCGCCATGACAGCTCACGGGAGTTTGGGCAGCCCACCGCGGTTTCCGACCATCGGCGAGCAGCTCTATCAGTTGGCCAGCGGCACGGTTACGTCCGCCGAACTGGTCCGCCGGTCGCTGCGTGCGATCACCGCGAGCCAGTCCACCCTCAACGCCTTCCGGGTGGTGCTCACCGAGTCGGCGCTCGCCGAGGCCGCCGACGCCGATCGCCGTCGTGCCGCCGGGGAGCAGGCACCACTGCTGGGCGTTCCCATCGCGGTCAAAGACGACGTCGACATCGCGGGTGTACCGACCTTCTTTGGCACCGGTGGACGGGTCAGCCCGGCGACCGAGGACTCCGAGGTGGTCCGCCGACTGCGCGAAGCGGGTGCGGTGATCGTCGGCAAGACGAACTGCTGCGAGCTCGGTCAGTGGCCGTTCACCAGCGGCCCGGCCTTCGGCCACACCCGTAATCCGTGGTCGCGCAAGCACACTCCGGGCGGCTCGTCGGGCGGCAGCGCCGCCGCGGTCGCGGCCGGACTGGTCGCCGGGGCGATCGGCTCCGACGGCGCGGGCAGCGTCCGGGTGCCCGCCGCGTGGACCCACCTCGTCGGGATCAAGCCGCAGCGTGGCCGCATTTCGACCTGGCCGGTGCGCGACCCGTTCAATGGCATCACCGTCAACGGCGTGCTGGCGCGCACGGTGGCTGACGCTGCGCTCCTCCTCGACGCCGTCTCCGGCAACCACGAGGACGACCTGTTCAAGCCGCCCCCGGTACGGATGTCGGACTCCGTCGGCGCCGCCCCCGGGCCGTTGAGGATCGCGCTGTCCACGCGGTTTCCGTTCACCTTCTTCAGCGCCAAGCTGCATCCGGAGATCCGCGTCGCGCTGAGCGGGGTCGCCGAGCAACTCGGCATGCTCGGCCACACCGTGATGGAAGGAAACCCCAACTACGGCCTACGGCTGCCGCTGACGTTCCTGCCCCGCTCCACCGCCGGGCTGCTGGAGTGGGCCGACCGCCTCGGCGACGACGTCGTCTTCGATCCCCGCACCGAGTCGAACATGCGGATGGGCCGGCTGCTGTCGGGGGCAATGCTGCGCCGCGCCCGGGCCAGCGAGCCGAGACTGCACCGCCGCGTCGGGGAGATCTTCCGCTCCGTCGATGTGGTGCTGGCGCCGACGACCGCACAGCCGCCTCCACCGGCCCGCAGATTCGACGAACTGGGGCCGATCGGCACCGACCGCGCGATGATCGCGGCCTGCCCGGTCACGTTCCCGTGGAATCTGTTGGGCTGGCCGTCGATCAGCGTCCCGGCCGGTTTCACCTCCGACGGTCTGCCGATCGGCGTGCAGCTGATGGGCCCGGCCAACAGCGAACCGCTGCTGATCTCACTGGCCGCCGAGCTGGAGGCCATCAACGGCTGGGCCAACAAGCAGCCCGAGATCTGGTGGAACACGCCGGTGCCGACCGACTCCATATGAACGTCGTTGTGCTGCAATCTATTCAGTCAAGTAGCGCTGCAGCGTAGGACCGATCCAGTCGACGACCTCTTGACCTGTCATGGCCGCGAGCGGCGGGAACGCCAGCACGTACCGGCACAGCGCCATTCCGAGCACCTGCGACGCTGCCAATCCAGCCCGCACCGGCGTATCGGGCGTGTCCCCGGTCGCCTTGGCCACCACCGGGCCTAGTTGTGTCGCAAAGATCGTCCGCATCCGTTCCGCCACAGCCTCATTGGTGACGCCCACACGAAGCAGGATGAGCAGTGCTTCATCGCGTTCCCAGCGCTCGACGAAGTGAGCCGCAAGGGCGGCCCCAAGCCCGGCCACGGGCACATCGGTGAGATCGGGAAGCTCGAGGTCGAATTCTGCGGCCGCCCCGAACAGCGCCTCTTTGTTACCGAAATAGCGCATCACCATCGACGGATCGATGCCGGCGTCTGCGGCGATACCCCGGATCGTGGCCCTGTCGTAGCCGTCGGCGGCGAAGCGCTCGCGGGCCGCCGCGAGGATCACCGCCTTCGTTTCGGTCGCGGAGCGTCTCATGCCAACGATTGTAGGCCAACGCGCGTTGACATCGTGGCGCACCGGCGATAACGTTTTGTCAACGGCCGTTGGCCAACAGATGTTGACAAGGAGGCATCATGCAGATTTCCCAAACTGACGTGCTCGTCGTCGGTGCTGGACCGGCCGGACTGACCGCCGCCATCGTGCTGTCCCAATACGGCCGCCAGGTGACCGTGGTGGACAGCCAAGCCGAGGGTGCGAACACCTCCCGCGCCGCAGTGGTTCACCCGCACACGTTGGAGTTACTCGAACCGTATGGCGTCACCGATAAGTTGGTGCAGCGCGGCGTGCACACCCCGACGTTCGCCATTCGCGACCGGGACACCCTGCTGATCACCGTGCCGTTCGACCAACTACCCACCCGCTTTCCGTACACGCTGATGATTTCGCAGGCCGAAACCGAGGCCTTTCTGCTGCAGCGCCTCGAAGAATTGGGCGCGAAGGTGCTCCGGCCGAGGACCGTCACCGGGATTCGGCAGGACCGGAACGGCGCCGAGGTCAGCTTCGCCGACGGGCATCGCATCCGCGCGCGCTACGTCATCGGCGCCGACGGTATGAACAGCACAGTGCGGGAGCAGGCCGGCATCGCCTTCGTCGGCGGCACCTACGACGAGTCCTTCACCCTCGCGGATGTGCGGCTCTCCGGCGGGGTCCCCGCCAACGAGGTAACCCTGTACTTCTCCCCCGCAGGTCTGGTCGTCGTGGCCCCGCTGCCCGATGGGCGGTACCGCATAGTCGCCACCGTCGACGAGGCGCCGCAGCATCCCGATCTCGGGTTCGTCCAGCACTTGTTGGACGAACGTGGACCGAAGGCACACCCGGCCGTGGTTGAGGAGGTGGTGTGGGGTTCTCGCTTCCGGGTGCATCACCGTATCGCTGAGTCCTTCCGCGACCGCGCCATTGTGCTGGCCGGGGACGCGGGCCATGTGCACTCGCCCGCGGGCGGTCAGGGGATGAATTTGGGGATCGAGGACGCCGTCCTGCTTGGCGAATGCCTGTCGCGCGTGCTCGCTGGAGAATCCGACAGCTTGCTCGACGACTATGCGCTCAGCCGGCGCCGTAGCGCCGAACGCGTCGTCGCGCTGGCAGGCCGGCTGACGGAGTTGGCCATCGCTTCTCCGCGACGCAGGCCGATCCGGAATGTGGTGATGCGGCTCGCCGGGAAAGTGCCCATGGTGCGGCGCGCGCTGGCGATGCAGCTGTCAGGTCTGGACCGGCGCCGGGATGCCTGACGCCTAACCGCTAAAACCCAAGGCGGCCAAGCTGTTTGGGATCGCGCTGCCAATTCTTGGCGATCTTGACGCGCAGATCGAGATACACCTTGGTGCCGAGCAGCTTCTCGATCTGCGTGCGGGCCACCGTCCCCACCTCTTTCAGGCGGGCGCCCCCCTTGCCGATGACGATGCCCTTCTGGCTGTCCCGCTCGACATACAACACGGCGTGCACGTCGATCAAGGGATCATCGGCCGGGCGCCCGGTCCGTTCCTCGACCTCCTCGATCACCACCGCCAGCGAGTGCGGCAACTCGTCGCGCACACCTTCAAGCGCGGCCTCGCGGATGAGCTCGGCCATCAGTACTTCTTCGGGTTCATCGGTGAGCTCACCGTCGGGGTAGAACGCCGGGCCGGGCGGCAACTGGGCCGCCAGCAGGTCGATGAGGACGTCGACCTGGTCCCCTCGTGTCGCCGACACCGGGACGATCTCGGCTGCGGTGTCACCAACGAGCTGGTGAACCGCGATCAGCTGTGCGGCGACCCGATCCTTGGCCACCTTGTCGATCTTGGTGACAATGACGACGAGCGTGGTGCGAGGCGCGACGTCCCGAATCTGTTCGTAGATCCACCGGTCGCCGGGCCCGATGTTCTCGTCGGCGGGGATGCACAGCCCGATGACGTCGACTTCGGAGTAGGTGTCACGGACCAGGTCGTTGAGCCGCTTGCCCAGCAGGGTGCGCGGGCGGTGCAGTCCCGGGGTGTCGACCAGGACGATCTGGAAGTCGGGCCGGTGCACGATGCCGCGGATGGTGTGCCGGGTGGTCTGCGGCTGGTCGGCGGTGATCGCCACCTTGGCGCCCACCAGGGCGTTGGTCAGCGTGGACTTCCCGGTGTTGGGCCGGCCGACCAGACAGACGAAGCCGGAACGGAATTCGCTCATCTCAGCGCCCCGCAGCGATCGGTGATGATGATCGCCGCGTCCGGAGACAGTTCCTTCACCGCTGCCAGACCGCCGTCATCGGCTGATCCGCCGACCAGCACGGCTGCCTCGAAACCCGTTGCCCCACTGGAGACTGCGGCGGCGACCGCGGCTTGCAGGCCGGTCAGTCGCAATGCCGACAGGGCGACCGGGGCGCCGGCGTAGGTGCGGCCGTCGAGGTCGCGTACCGCGGCACCCTCGGAAGTTTCAGCGCGCCCCATCGCGCCACGCGCGAGCACCACCAGCTTGGCGTCTTCGTCCTCGAGCGCGTCACTCATCCTCGTCGCTTCCTTCCCGCTCGGTCCGGCTGACCAGCACCGTGCCGATACGGAGCCGGCCTCGGTGGTCCCGGCCACCCTCGGCCTGCAGCCGTAGCCCGTGGGAGACGACCTCGGCCCCGGGCAGCGGCACCCTGCCGAGTTCGAGGGCCAGAAGACCGCCAACGGTGTCGACGTCGAGGTCCTCCTCGAATTCGACGTTGTACAGCTCGCCGACGTCCTCGATCGGCAATCGGGCCGAGACCCGAAACTTGTTGTCGTCCAATTCCTCGACGGGCGCCACCTCGCGGGTGTCGTACTCGTCGGCGATCTCGCCGACGATCTCTTCGAGGACGTCCTCGATGGTGACCAGGCCCGCGATAGCGCCGTACTCGTCGACCAGCAAAGCCATGTGGTTGCGGTCGCGCTGCATCTCGCGCAGCAGCTCATCGAGCGGTTTGGAGTCCGGAACGAACACCGCGGGGCGCATGATGTCGGCCACCTTGGTGCCGCGGCCGCTGTCGGCCGAGTAATAGGTCCGCTGGACAAGGTCTTTGAGGTAAACCACGCCCACGACGTCGTCGACATTCTCCCCGATCACCGGGATCCGCGAGTAGCCACTGCGCACCGCCAGAGACGTCGCCTGGCTGGCCGACTTGTCGTTCTCGATCCACACCATTTCGGTGCGCGGGACCATCACCTCACGCGCCGGGGTGTCACCGAGTTCGAAGACCGATTGGATCATCCGGCGTTCGTCGTCGGCCACCACACCGCGCTGCTGCGCCAGATCGACCACCTCACGCAGCTCGATCTCGGAGGCGAACGGTCCGTTGCGGAAGCCCCGGCCCGGAGTGAGCGCGTTGCCGATCACGATGAGCAACCTGCTGATCGGAGTGAGGAGCACCGAAATGGCTTGCAGCGGAACCGCCGACGCCAATGCGATCACGTAGGCGTTCTGCCTGCCGATGGTCCGCGGTCCCACGCCCATGGCGACGAAGCTCGCGACCGTCATGATCGCCGCCGCGACGACCAGCCCCCATTTCAGGCCGAGGTCATCCCACAGGAAGGCGACCAGCAGCACGGTCGCGGCGGCCTCGCACGCAATACGCAGCAGGACAACGAGATTGATGTAGCGTGGGCGCTCGGCCATGACCCTGGCCAATCGCAGCGCACCGGGCCGCTCGTCGCGCACCAATTCCTCGACCCGGGCCACCGACACCGTGCTGATCGCTGCGTCGATCGCGGCGAACAGACCGCCCAGCCCAACCAGCGCGATGGCGCCGAGCAGCGCACTCCATCCGGTCACGGTTGGTCGAAATACCGTGACTTGTCGAGCAGTCGCCGGTCCTTCTCGTTCTGCCGATCCTGGTGATACGCCTCGACCTGCTCGGCCACCCACTCCTCGAGGAGCTTGCGCTGCAGGTCGAACATTTCCTTTTCCTCGGCCGGCTCGGCGTGGTCGTACCCCAGCAGGTGCAGCACGCCGTGCACGGTGAGCAGCGCCAGCTCCTGACCGAGGCTGTGCCCGGCGGAGGCCGCCTGGTCGGCGGCGAACTGCGGGCACAGCACGATGTCACCGAGCATCGACGGCCCCGGCTCGGGCGCGTCCGGGCGTCCGCCGGGCTCGAGCTCGTCCATCGGGAAGCTCATCACGTCGGTGGGGCCGGGCAGGTCCATCCACCGCATGTGCAGATCGGCCATCGCGTTGGTGTCCAGCAACACCATCGACAGCTCGGCGGCCGGGTTGACGTCCATACGACGGATCACAAAACGCGCGACGCTGATCAGTTCCTCTTCGGAAACGTCGAGGCCGGATTCGTTGGAAACCTCGATAGTCATCTGACCCCTACCGCCGCGTCGAGCGGCGCTGGGAGCGATTCATCAGCGCGGGCTGCTCGGCCTTGGCGTACGCATCGACGATCTCCGACACCAGGCGGTGGCGCACCACGTCGGCGCTGGTGAGTTCGGCGAAGTGGATGTCATCGATGCCGTCGAGAACATCCATCGCCGCCCGCAGGCCGGACTTGGCGCCGCCGGGCAGGTCGACCTGGGTGATGTCGCCGGTGACGACGATCTTGGACCCGAACCCGAGGCGGGTGAGGAACATCTTCATCTGCTCGGCGGTGGTGTTCTGCGCCTCGTCGAGGATGATGAACGCGTCGTTGAGCGAGCGGCCACGCATGAAGGCCAGCGGCGCAACTTCGATCACACCCGTGCTCAACAGGTTCGGGATGGCGGCTGGATCCATCATGTCGTGCAGCGCGTCGTACAGCGGCCGCAGGTAAGGGTCGATCTTCTCGGTCAGCGTGCCGGGCAGAAACCCAAGGCGCTCACCGGCTTCCACCGCGGGACGGGTCAGGATGATCCGGGTGACCTGCTTGGTCTGCAGCGCATTGACCGCCTTGGCCATGGCCAGGTAGGTCTTGCCGGTGCCGGCCGGCCCGATGCCGAACACGATGGTGTGGGCGTCGATCGCGTCGACGTAGCGCTTCTGGTTGAGCGTCTTGGGCCGAATCGTCTTGCCGCGCCGCGACAAGATGTCGAGCGTCAGCACCTCGGCCGGTGACTCGTTGTCGGCTCCGGCGATCATCCCGACGCTGCGTCGCACCGCATCCGGGGACAGGGTCTGCCCGCCGGCGACGATCGCGATGAGTTCGGAGATCACCCGCTCGGCCATGGCGACATCGCCCGCCTCGCCGGACAGGGTGATGGTGTTTCCTCGGACATGGACGTCGGCCGACAGGCTGCGTTCGAGCGCGCGCAGGTTTTCGTCAGCGGAACCCAGCAGGCCAACGACGAGGTCGGGCGGAACAGTCATGCTGCTGCGCACCTGGCTGTCATCAGGGCGAGCAGCGGTCGTCTCGCGGGGCGTCACGTGGTCTTCGAAGCCTGCTTCCTGGGTTCCGGTTGGGTCGAAACACCAGTTTACCGTCCGAACGGCGCGCCTCCCACTGGTTAACCCACACTCTGAGTGAACGCCTGATGGGTCAGCGCCGAGTTCATGAAGTCCCGGAAGTGCAGCCACTTGCCGTCGCGCAGCGTGATGATGTGGGCGAATTCCGACTCCCAGGTGCGCCCGGTCGCGGGCCGGCGAAACGTCTGATGCCCCCAGACCGCCAGGTTGTCGCCGTCGCCGATGAACAGCCACGGCTCCATCGCCACGATCTCGACGTGCGCGCCCACGGTGCTGAAGAACTCTGTTGCCGCCTCGATGCCGTGGTAATCCCCGGCGTAGGGAATGGCGTCGCTGCCGTAGTAAGTGATGCGGACTTCGGGATCCATGTGGCTCAGCGCCGTCATCAGATCACCGGCCGGTACCGCCGCATAGATGGCCCGGGTGGCGGCGATGTTCGTGGCTTCGCTCATCGGATCAGCTGCAACGGAAGGCGGACGAAGCCGTGCGTGAGCAGGCTGGCAGTCTGCCGCTCGGCGGGTTCCTCGGACAGGCCGATCACGCAGTAGCGGTCCAGCACTGCGTTGACGACCGCCAACACCTCGAGCCGCGCCAGCGGTGCACCCAGGCAGAAGTGCAGGCCGTGACCGAAGGCCAGATGCTGGCGGATGTTGGCCCGGTCCAGGTCCAGGCGTTCGGGATCGTCGAAGACGGCCGGGTCGTGGTTGGCCGATCCGAAGAACAGGGCCACCCACTCCCCCTTCTTGATCCGGGCGCCATCGATCTCGACGTCGCGGGTCGCGATGCGGAACAACCGTTGTGGCCCGGTGAGCCGCGCCACCTCCTCGATGAAGGTGCTCACCAATGAGCGGTCGGCCCGCAGCCGGGCCGTCACCGCAGGCTCTCGCGCCATCGCGTGCAGGACGCTGCCGATCAGGTAGGTCGTCGTCTCACTGCCGGCCACCACCAGCGTCACGCACAGCCGCACGATCTGCTCCGGAGTGAGACGCTGCCCGTCGAGTTCGGCCCGCAGCAGTGCCGAGATCAAGTCCTCGGCGTCCTCGACGTCCTGCGAATCATCAAGGCGGGCACTGTGTTCGGTCACCCTTTCGGTGAACGCGGCCACCATGTCGGCGTTGCTCGCCATCCGCTCATCGGGTGTCATCGTCGACGACAGCATGAAGGCATTGGCCCAGTTCTTGAATCGGACGTGGTCACCGTCGCGCAGGCCCAACAGCCGGACCATTGCGCGGGTGGGCACCTCGTCGGCGAACTTCATGACGTCGGGGTCGCCGCCGCCGGTGCGGGCATCGAAATCGGCGAGCAGGGCCGGCACCAGTTCGGTGAGCCAGTTCTCGAGACGGCGGATGCGCCGCGGTGAGAATGCCTGACTGACCAGTTTGCGTTCGCCGGTGTGCGCGGGCGGGTCGGTGTTGACCAGCATCAGGCTCGGGGCCGACGACGCCTCCTGGATGGGGTCGCGGGAGGAGAACGTCTCGCCGTCGCGAGCGGCCGCGAGCACCTGGTCATGGCGGAACAACGCCCAGGCGGTGACCGGCTCGTCGGCGCCGGGCACGGTGCCGGGCGGCCAGTCCTGGTAACCCGCGACCGGCGAAGAGCCCCGCAGTTGCTCGAAGAGCGGATAGGGATTCGCGATCCCCTCCGGGGTGGTGAGCAGGTGCAGCGCAGAGGCGGTCGTCGAGGTCATGCGAACAGCCTCAATGCTTCTGCAGGCCTGGTCGATCTCCCGATGGAGGTCACTTGCGCCCCCTACGGAGCGGTTTTGCCCCCACGGCCACGATCGCGGTGAGACCATCGCCTCACTGTGACCACCTCCATCGACTCTTTGCCCGTGACCGCGCTGATCGACGGCAATCACCCTGGCTGGGCATCCAAAGCCCAACCAGTCAGTGCGGTATCCCGCCGCTACGACGAGGCCTGCCGGCTGGGTATCGTCGAACCTGCCGACGACCCGGTCCGGGCCGTCGCGGACACCGTCGACGCGCAGGCCACCCTGGTACGCGAGGCGCTCGAAGCGCTCGGCGACGAACAAGCGCTTGCCGCTCTGGAAGCCGTACTCGACTTGTCCCTACTGGAACGCCAGCTGATCGAGGACAGCGCGCGGCGCCGCACCCTGGCGCTGCTGCGGGTGCAGGAAGGCTTATCCAAGCTGCGCGGCATCGACGAGATCGCCAAGATCGTCGACCGCGCCCCGCGCGAACTGGTCGAGTCGTGCGGCTTCGACCGCGCGGTGCTGTTCCGGGTGCACCAGGGCAAAATGGTGATGGAGTCGGCGTACTTCGGCGACGACGTCGAGGGCGCCGAGAAGATGGTCGCCTTCGCCCAGTCCGTCGCCCCGCCGCTGGACCACATGCTCCTCGAAACGCAGATGATCCGCAGGCACGCACCGGAAATCGTGCGCGACGCCCGCAACGATCCGCGCGTCAACCGCCCGATCATCGACTTCTCGCTGACCCACTCCTACGTCGCGGCGCCCGTCATGCCGACCGGACGGGTGATCGGATTCCTGCACGCGGACCGGCTGTACTCCGGGCGCACCGTCGACGAAATCGACCGCGACACCGTGTGGGCATTCGCCGAGGGATTCGGCTACGCCTTCGAGCGGACCGTGCTGATGGAGCGGATGCGCCGCCAGCACGCTGACGTGCGCAACGCGCTGGCCACCGCCGAGCAAGCCGCCCAAGCCCTCCAGGACGCCGACCTGGAACTGCGCAAAGTCGAACCTGCCGAGCGCAGCACGGCCAGCCGCCGGCTGGCGGAGGTTGAATCGCGGGTGCACGAGATGCTGACCCGCCGCGAAGCCGAGGTGTTGCGGCTGATGGCCGACGGGCGCACCAACCAGCAGATCGCCGACGAACTGGTGATCACCCCCGGCACGGTGAAATCCCATGTGAAACGGGTACTTCGCAAGCTGCACGCGAGCAACCGCGCCGAGGCGGCGTCGATCTACGCGCGCTTGGCAGCCCGGCCCGATCCGGCCTGACTCAGCTGCTCGACCACCGCTCGGTGAGGACGCCGAGCGCACCAAGCGCCACCGCGGCGGCGGTTGTGGTGCGCAGCACCGTGGGGCCGAGCCGGACGGCCGTCGCACCTGCATCGGCGAGTCGGGCGAGTTCGGTGTCGCTGATCCCGCCTTCGGGGCCCACGATCAACATGATCGAATCCGCTTGCGCCACCGGCAGTTCCGCGAGTGGACGGTCAGCTGACTCGTGCAGCGCGAGGATCAGTCCACCGGCAGCCGCCCGCTCGGCGACCTCGCCCGCCAGAGCCGCTGTCGTCATCGGTCCGTCGATGTCCGGGATGTAGGCGCGCCGCGACTGCCGGGCCGCCGAACGGGCGACGGCACGCCAACGGCGCAGGCCCTTCTCCGCGCGCTCACCGTCCCAGCGCGCCACGCACCGGTCGGCCTGCCAGGCAATGAAGTCGTCGGCGCCGGCCTCGGTGGCCAATTCGATCGCCAGCTCAGAACGCTCGGATTTCGGAATGCCCTGCGCGATCGTCACCGGCGGATGCGGGCGCGTAGCCGTCCACCGCTGCAGCACCTGAGCCGAGAACCCGCGCTTGGTGGTCTCGTCGACCTCGCAGCGGGCCAGGGTGCCCGCGCCGTCGGAAAGGACCAGTCGCTCCCCGGGCCGGATGCGCCGGACCGTGGCGGCGTGGAAACCCTCGTCGCCGTCGACGACAGCACACTGACCGACCGCCGGGATGGCGTCGGCGTAGAACAGCGTGTCGGCCAACGCCTAACGGCCGCTGAATGTCTCGCGCAGCCGGCTGAACAGTCCGCCGGCATTGCCGGCCACGGCGTGCGTGGATTTGACCTCGGGTTCGGCGTGGCTGCGGGCTTTGAACTCGCCGAGCAGTTCCTTGGCACGCGCATCGAGCTTGCCGGGCACCGTGACCTCGATGTGCGCGTGCAGGTCACCCCGCACACCCGAACGCAGATGCGGCATGCCGTGCCCGCGCAACGTCGTCACCGAGCCGGGTTGGGTCCCCGGCGGGATGGTGATCTCGGTCAGTCCGTCGAGGATGCCGTCGACGGTGACCGAGGTGCCGAGCGCGGCGTCGACCATCGGCACCGACACGGTGCAGTGCAGGTCGTCGCCATCGCGGACGAAGACGTCGTGTTGCTGCTCGTGAACCTCGACATAGAGGTCGCCTGCCGGACCGCCGCCCGGGCCGACCTCGCCCTGCGCAGCCAGCCGGACCCGCATGCCGTCACCGACCCCGGCCGGGATCTTCACGCTGATCTCGCGGCGGGCACGCACCCGTCCGTCACCGGCGCACCGGTGGCACGGGTCGGGGATGACCTCTCCGACACCGCGGCAGGTCGGACACGGTCGCGACGTCATGACCTGCCCCAGCAGGGAACGCTGCACCGACTGCACCTCGCCGCGCCCGCCGCAGGTGTCGCAGGCCACCGGGCTGGAGTTGCCGTGGGTTCCCTTGCCCTGGCACACATCACAGAGCACTGCGGTGTCGACGGTGACCTGCTTGGTGACTCCGGTCGCGCACTCCGCCAGGTCCAGCCGCATCCGCAGCAGTGAATCCGAGCCGGGCCGCACCCGGCCGATCGGACCGCGCGATCCGCCGCCACCGCCGAAGAACGCCTCGAACACGTCACCCAGACCGCCGAAGCCGCTGAATCCGTTGGCGGCCGACGCGGCGCCTTCCAACGGGTCGCCGCCCAGGTCGACGATCCGCCGCTTCTCCGGATCGGACAGCACCTCGTACGCGGCGCTGATCTCCTTGAACTTGTGCTGCGCTTCCTCGTCCGGATTGACGTCGGGATGGTATTCGCGGGCCAGCTTTCGATAGGCGCGCTTGATCTCCTGATCACTGGCGCCCTTGCTCACCCCGAGCAAGCCGTAGTAGTCCCGTGCCACTCTTGACCTTTCGAATTCCCCGGCGGCTAGCCGGCTCGGTGTCCTAGGACATCGCCGATATACATCGCAACCGCCGCGACATTGGCGATAGTTCCCGGATAGTCCATTCTGGTGGGTCCCAAAACACCCATTCCGCCGTACACGGTGCCCGAGCTGCCGTAGGTCGTGCTGATCACCGACGTTCCGGCCATCTGTTCAGCCTCGGTTTCCTGGCCGATACGTACCGTGACCTTACCCGCTTCCTGGGACGCGGCCAGCAGCCGAAGCACCACCACCTGTTCCTCGAGGGCCTCCAGGATCGAGCGCAGCGACCCGCCGAAGTCGGCGGTGTTGCGGGTCAGGTTGGCGGTGCCACCCATCAGGAGACGTTCCTCGTTGTGCTCGACCAACGACTCCAGCAGCACGGTCGCCGAGCGGCCGACCGCATCGCCCAATCCGCCCGACCCATCAAGTCGCGCGGCCAGGTCAGCCACCGCGACCGAGGCCGCCGCCAGGCGTTTGCCTTCCAGCGCCTGGCCGAGCAACTCCCGCAACTGGGACAGCTGATGCTCGTCGATGGTGTCGCCCAGCTCGACGATGCGCTGGTCGACCCGGCCGGAATCGGTGATCACCACCATCAGCAACCGGGCCGGCGTCAGGGCCACGATCTCGAGATGCCGCACCGTGGAGGTCGACAGCGTCGGGTACTGGACGATCGCCACCTGACGGGTCAGCTGCGCGAGCAGCTTCACCGCACGTCGGAGCACGTCATCGAGGTCGACACCCGACTCCAGGAACTCCAGGATCGCCCGGCGCTCGGAACCCGACAGGGGCTTGACCTCGTCGATGCGGTCGACGAACTCGCGATAGCCCTTCTCGGTGGGCACCCGCCCGGAGCTCGTGTGGGGCTGGGTGATGTATCCCTCGGCCTCGAGAACCGCCATGTCGTTGCGCACGGTGGCGCTGGAAACGCCCAGGTTGTGGCGGTCGACGAGGGCCTTGGATCCGATCGGCTCCTTGGTCGCAACAAAGTCGGCGACGATGGCGCGGAGCACCTCGAAACGACGGTCGTCAGCACTTCCCATCCGGTACACCTCCAATTCGTCTCCATTTTACGGACATAATCAGCACAATTAGCACCCACGCACCCCGAGTGCCACCGCGCGGGTGCGCGCAGGCGCACGGATGTTCGCCCAGCGCTGACGTTCCGGCGACCAGCGACTAGCCTTGCTCGAATGGTGATGCGGGTTCGGGCGGGTGGCGCCGGGACGACGGCCCGATGATCTTCAAAGGCGTTCGGGACGGCAAGCCATATCCCGAGCACAACCTGTCCTACCGCGACTGGTCGCAGATTCCGCCACGACAGATCCGCCTCGACGAGTTGGTCACCACGACCACGGTCCTGGCGCTGGACCGCCTGCTGTCCGAAGATTCCACCTTCTACGGAGATCTGTTCCCGCACGCAGTCCGCTGGCGGGGCGTGATCTACCTCGAGGACGGCCTGCACCGGGCGGTGCGAGCCGCCCTGCGCAATCGCACGGTCCTGCACGCACGGGTCTACGACATGGACGGCAGCGAGGCCGACCAGTTCTCGGCCAGCTGACCGGCCGCCGGCAGCCGCACCCTGAATTGCGTTCTGCCCGGACCTGATTGCGCGCTGACGGTCCCGCCGTGCGCCTCGACGATCGACAACACGATCGCCAACCCGAGGCCGCTGCAACCCAGGTCTCGCGACCGCGACTTGTCGGCTCGGACGAACCGGCCGAACAGATTCGGCATGATCTCCTCGGGGATGCCGGGCCCGTCGTCACTGACGACCAGTTCTACTTGCCCGTCGCGGCCCGTGGTGAGCGACGTACTGACGGTGACTCCGGCGGGGGTGTGCACCCGGGCGTTGCCGAGCAGGTTCGCCAACAGCTGGTGCAGCCGGGCCCGGTCACCGCGAACCCAGATCGCGCGCTCGGGCAGGTCGAGCATGAAGTGGTGATCGGGCGCGGTCACCGCGGCGTCGTTGACCGCATCGGCGACCACATCGCACAGATCGAGGTCCTCGAGCTCGAGGTCGCCGCCCTCGTCGAGCCGCGACAGCAGCAGCAGATCGGCCACCAGCGAGGTCATCCGCCGTGACTCCGCCTCGATCCGGGCCAACGCGTATTCGGTGGTCGGCGGCAGCACCTCGCTGTCCTGGCGGGTCAGTTCCGCATACCCGAGGATCGCCGCCAGCGGGGTGCGCAGCTCGTGGCTGGCGTCGGTGAGGAACTGGCGGGTCCGGCGGTCGGACGCGGCAATCTCGCCCAGCGCGGAGTCGACGTTGGCCAGCAGCCGGTTGAGGGTGTGGCCGACGACGCCGATCTCGCTGCGGCGGTCGGTGTCGGCCGGGCTGACGCGGGCGGTGATCCGGTAGTCAGTGGCATCGAGCGGCAGCGCGGCGACCTGTCCGGCGACATCGGCAACGCGCCGCAGCGGCCGCAAGGCGTAATTCACCACGATCATCGTCCCGATCGCGGTCACCGCGACGGCGAGGATCACCAGCACCGCCACGGTCAGGCCCTTGCCGGCGACGGTCTTGTTCGCCAGATCCAGAGACACTGCCGACACCAGCCGTTCGCCGCCGGGGAAATCCCGGTGCCCCACCCGATGCGAACCCATGCTGGCGAGGTCGACGGTCTGCGGGTCGCCCTTGCGCCAGTCGATCGTCTCCAACGCCCGCAGGACGTCCGACGGGGCGGGGACGGGTTCACCGTCGGTGAATGCACTGCCGTACACCGCGCGGTCGTCGCGCAGCATCGCGATCACGGTGCCCGGCCCCTGGCCAGGGAACTCATTCAGGTCGCTATGGCCACCGTCTGCGGCAGGTTGTTCGATCTCCCCGTACCGCTTGGCCTTTGCGTACGAATAGCTAAAGGCGGCAAGCGAATTGGACACCTGACTGTTGGCAAGGCTGACCGCCTCGTCGCGCAGGCTCATCACCGCAACCGCGCCGATGCCGATCATCGCGATGCTGCTGATCGCCGATACCCAGATCACCAAGCGCCGACGCAGCGAGCGCGGATGCCACCGCCTCGTGTCGTTGGTCTGCCTCACCGCTCTGGCCGCAGCATGTAGCCGACGCCGCGCACCGTGTGGATCATCGGTTCACGTCCGGCGTCGACCTTGCGGCGCAGATAGGAGATGTAGAGGTCGACGATGCTGGACCGGCCGCCGAAGCCGTAGTTCCATACCCGGTCCAGGATCTCGGCGCGGGTCACCGCGCGGCGCGGGTTGCGCATCAGATAGCGCAGTAACTCGAACTCGGTGGTGGTCAACGAAATCGGTTCGTCACCGCGGGTGACCTCACGGCTCGGACCGTCGAGCACCAGATCCCCCACCTTCAGCACCTCGTCCTCGGGTGCGGTGGTGGCCTTCGAACGCCGCAGCAGGCCGCGCAACCGGGCTACCAACTCCTCGAGGCTGAACGGCTTGGTCAGGTAGTCGTCGGCACCCGCGGTCAGCCCGGTCACCCGGTCCATCACCGAGTCGCGGGCCGTCAGGAACAGCGTCGGCGTGTACCCGTCTGCCTCTCGGGTCATCTTGAGGATCTGCAGTCCGTCGGTGTCGGGCAGCATGATGTCCAGCACCAGCAGGTCCGGCTCGAAGTCCCGGAACTTCGTCAACGCGTCGCGGCCGTCACCGGCTGTTTCCACTTCCCAGCCCTCATAGTGGAGGGCCATCTTGACCAGATTCGTGAGCGCAGGCTCATCGTCGACGAGCAGCACGCGGATGGGCGAGCCGTCTGCTCGGGAGATGCGCGGAAGCTGACCGAGGATGGCCTGACGGGGGCGGAGTGGACGGGAGGAAGACGGTGCGACCGGTATAGCCATACTTCGATTCTGGTGAAAACACACGAATCTGTCATGGACCCCATATCTGTTTCATATTTTGGCCGGTCGTAGCACTTACGCAGACGTCGACGAATTGCGTTCGGAGCCATGGCTTTCCGCGATTCGCTGTTAGGCGCGACACATTTTCGTCACGACTCGACGACGCTGGGTGCGGGTAGATATGGATCCGATATGGATTCCTTGAAGGCGGCCTGACACCACACCTACTGTCGCGCTTGTGAATTCGTGCCGCATCGGCGGCCCGATCCGTGAATCGACTGTCAATCACACGATCTCGCATATGCAGACAGGAGTCTGGCCTTGCAGCGTTCAACCGCGCCAATCGAGGGTTCTGACGACCCGGGCAGGATGTCCAGGATCCTGCGCTACGACCTACCGGCGTCGCTGGTGGTCTTCCTGGTGGCCCTGCCACTGTCTTTGGGCATCGCCATCGCCTCCGACGCACCGGTGCTGGCGGGCCTGATCGCGGCGATCGTCGGCGGTGTGGTCGCCGGCGCCCTGGGCGGATCGCCGCTGCAGGTCAGCGGTCCCGCCGCCGGCCTGACCGTGATCGTCGCGGGCCTGGTGGCTGAATTCGGCTGGGCGGTGACCTGCGCAATCACGGTCTGCGCGGGCATCCTGCAGGTACTGCTGGGCGTCAGCCGGGTGGGGCGCGCGGCGCTGGCGATCTCGCCGATGGTCGTGCACGCCATGCTGGCCGGCATCGGCGTCACGATCGCGCTCCAGCAGGTCCACGTCCTGCTGGGCGGCAGCTCCGAGAGCTCGGCCTGGCGCAATATCACCGAACTTCCCGGCCAGCTGCTCGCCGCCGATCACGCCGGATTGGCCGTCGGGCTGCTGGTGATCGCAATACTGGTGACCTGGCGCTGGGTGCCAACACCGATTCGCAAGGTGCCCGGCCCGCTGGTCGCGATCGTCGTCGCCAGCGCAGTGTCGCTGCTCTTCGCGATGACTGTGCCCCGCATTCAGCTCAACGGTTCCCTGCTCGATGCGCTGCAACCGCCCGGCCTCCCGGACGGCAACTGGGGTGCGTTCGCGACGGGCGTAATCACCGTCGCGCTCATCGCCAGCGTCGAGAGCTTGCTCACCGCGGTCGCGGTGGATCGCATGCAGGACGGCCCGCGGTCGAACCTGAACCGCGAACTGGTGGGCCAGGGCGCCGCCAACGTCGTATCGGGTGCGGTCGGCGGCCTACCGATCACGGGTGTGATCGTGCGCAGTTCGGCCAACGTCACCGCCGGTGCAAAGACCCGCGCCTCGGCGATCCTGCACGGCGTGTGGGTTCTGGTCTTCGCGCTGCCGTTCGCCGGCCTGGCCCAGCAGATCCCGACGGCGGCACTGGCCGGGCTGCTGATCGTCATCGGGATCCAGCTGGTCAAGCTCAGCCACATCAAGACGGCTCGGCGGACCGGCGATATAGCGGTGTACCTGGTGACGATTACCGGAGTGGTCTTCCTCAACCTCCTCGAGGGCGTTCTGCTGGGGTTGGCCCTGGCGATCGCGTTGACCGTGTGGCGGGTGGCGCGCGCGAGGATCCATGCCGCGCCGGCCGATGACGACGCGGGCAACGATGACTGGCGGGTCGCGGTGGAAGGGTCGGCCACGTTCCTGTCCCTTCCCCAGCTGCACAAGACGCTGGCGTCGGTACCTCCCGGCGTGCGGGTAACGCTGGAGATCTCCGTCGACTTCATCGACCACGCCGCACACCAGGTCATCGAGGACTGGCAGCGGCAGCATGAGGCTTCCGGCGGAAGCGTGCTGGTGCAGGAGGTCGGCTCGGTCGAACTTCGCAGTGCGCTTGACGGGCCGCCGCAGCGCGCCTTTTCCCTGATCGACAAGCGGCTCGGAATGGTGCCGTGGAGTTCCTGGCAGGACCCGCACACGACCAACGGCCGGGAACGGCACGACACCCCACCAAAGTCGGTTCTCGACGGCCTGGAGGTCTACCACCGCAGGACCGCCCCCCAAATACGTTCCCACATGCAAAAATTGGCTCACGCCCACCAAGCCGAGACGCTGTTCATCACCTGCACCGACGCCCGGATCGTGCCCCATGCGATCACCACCAGCGGGCCCGGCGACCTGTTCACGGTGCGCAACGTCGGCAACCTGGTGCCGGCCGAACAGCTCGATCAATCGGTGGAAGCGGCGATTGCGTATGCGGTCGGCAGGCTGAAGGTGTCCTCGATCGTTGTGTGCGGCCATTCCGCCTGCGGCGCAATGCATGCCGCACTGCGGGAGCAGGGAGTCGCGGGCGATGGGCTGCCCGGAGAGGAACATCTGCGATCGTGGCTGAAGTACGCCCAGCCGGCTCTGGATGCCTTCGATGAAGGCCGGCATCCCATCGCGCAGTCGGCCGCCGAGCAGGGCTTCGACATCGCGGACCAGCTGAGCATGGTCAGCGTGGCGGTCGGAGTAGACACTCTGGTGCGGCACCCGTTGATCCTTGACCAGCACCAGCAAGGCCGACTCAAGGTCGTCGGATTGTTCTACGACATCGCCAGTGCCAAAGTGCTGCACGTCGAGCCGACGGCTGCCGCAGCATTGCAGACCAACGGGTTCACTGTCCGATAATCGAGTCCGATTGGCATTCAATAGATTTGATGTTGACATGAAAACAGTGACCAGCTCCGAATCGCCGCATAGAGTGAAGTTATCGGGCAGATCACCGAAACCTACACTCCCGCAACGGTTTCTCTCCCGACACAGGAAAGGACGATCAATGACGATCAAACTCCGCCAACTCGCCCCGCTCGTCGCCGCCGGCGCCGCAGCGCTGGCCGTCAGCCTCGCGCCGAGCGCCGGCGCGACGCCCAACCCGGTCGACTGCCTGGACAAGGGCGGTGCGACCATGTGCCAGAAGAACGGGCACGCGCGGATTCACGCCACACCTCCTGCCACGTCACCACAGCAGTCGTTCGGGTTCAACGGAATCCCGATGTGGGTGCTTGGCTAACCGGCAGGTCCGCAGGCAAGGTCGCGGGAAGCGCCTACCCCCCAAGGCTCCCCGCGGCCTTGCCGTATCCGCACCAGCTGGTCGCCGGCACAGATTGATTCAACTGATTTCACCGAGAGCACCCAACGGCGACCACGGCCCGGTTACTCTGCGTCTCGGCAGTGCCCTTCGATATCCCAACGACCGGCAACCGGAGCCCGCAATTGGCAACCTCGATCTTCCACGACATGAAAAGAGAAGGACCGCTCTACGCGTTGTTTCTCAACTGTTCACTCAAGAGCTCTCCCGAGACATCGAACACCGACGCACTCTGCGATCTGCTCATCGAGCGGTTGCGGGCCCACGAACCCGACATCGAGACCGAGGTCGTCCGCGTCGTCGATTACAACGTCAAGCCTGGCGTCAGCAACGACGAGGGTGACGGCGACGAATGGCCGCAGATCCTGGAGAAAGTCAAGCGCTGCAACATCATCGTGCCGGCGATGCCGATCTGGATGGGTGTGCGTTCCTCGGTGATGCAACGGGTCATCGAAAGGCTCGACGGCACAACCAAGACGGTGATGTGCGAGAAGACCGGACAGTTTCCGCTGTACGGGACAGTGGCAGGCTGTGTGGTCACCGGCAACGAGGACGGCAGCCACGACTGCGTGGCGAACACCTTCGCGAACCTGCTGCACTTCGGTGTGACCGTCCCGCCCAACACCGACCTCTATTGGGTCGGAGACGCCGGGCCGGGCGCTAGTTACATCGAGGCGGGTGGCGAGTTGTCGCCCTATGTCCGGCGCAACGCCGAATTGACCGCCATCAACCTCCTCTTCGGGGCGAAACTGTTGCGCGACAACCCGTATCAGATCAACATCGCCGAGCTCAACGCGACGATGATGCGCCGTAACAAAGTCAAGGCGGATGCGATGAACCTCGCCATCAACTACATGCGCGAGCACATGCCCGACTGATCGCCTGAATCGAAAGGTTGGAACCGGCCATGCAGCTGCCAGAACTGGTTGAGGGCCTCGGCGTCGCCGACGTCGTCGACGCCATGGAGATGCAGCACCCCCATCGCGCTCACATCATCGAGCTCGCCAGTCCGGACCCGTCGCGAGTGCTCGTGGGTCGGGCGGTGACCGTCTCGTTTCTGCCGGTGCGCGCCGACCTCATGGACCCGCAGAAGCACAGTCTCGGTCCGGCGATATACCGGGCCGTCGCCGGGCACGATCCGGCCGGCGCCGTACTCGTGATGGCGGCGAACGGCTATCACGCGACGTCGCTGGGTGGCGGCACGAAGCTCAGCCGCGTCGAGAACCTGGGTATGGCGGGCATTCTCGCCGACGGCATGCTCCGCGACTTCGAGGAGCTGCGAACCTACAACTTCGCGACCTACTGTCGCGGGGAGACGGTCCGCGCCGGCGGCAACGAAATCCAGCCGTACCTGGCCGACGTTCCCGTTGCGGTCGGGGGCGTCACCGTCGTCCCCGGAGACGTCATCTTCGCGAAAGGCTCCACGGCCGTGGTGATCCCCGGCGCCGAGGCCGAACAGATCTTGACCAACGCCCGGGTCGTCATGACGAAGATGGATCAGGCCAAAGAAGCCCTCAAGACCGAGGACCCGCAGGCTGTCCTGAGGCAGGGAAGCGGCGAACTTTAATCGTCGAGCAGGTCGCGCACCACCGCGTCGGCCAGCAAGCGGCCCCTGTCGGTGAGCACCAGCCGATCCCCGACACCGCTCAACAAACCCTCCGCCACCGCCCGGCCGGCGCGCGCCCGTTCGGATTCCGTCAACACCGATACCGGCAGCCCACCGCCCAACCGAATCCCCAACAGCACGCTCTCGATGTGGCGGGCGTGAGCGTCGAGGCGCTCGAAATCGGCCACCGGCAGCCGGCCCTCGGCGAGCTGCTCGGCATAAGCGCTCGGGTGCTTGACATTCCACCACCGGGTGTCGCCGACGAACCCGTGGGCTCCGGGCCCCGCGCCCCACCACTGCCCGCCGTTCCAGTAGCCGATGTTGTGCCGGCACTCCCCGCCGAGCCGGCTCCAGTTGGACACCTCGTACCAGTCCAGGCCGGCCGCCGACAGCCGCTTGTCGATCAGTTCGTAACGGTGGGCGAGCACGTCGTCGTCGGGCGCGCTGATCTCGCCCCGGCGCACCCGGCGTGCCAGCGCGGTGCCCTCCTCGACGACCAGTGCGTAGGCCGAGACGTGGTCGACGCCGGCGGTCAGCGCGGCGTCAAGCGAGCGCATGAGGTCGTCATCGGACTCCCCCGGCGTGCCGTAGATGAGGTCGAGGTTGAGGTGGTCGAAACCCGCGGCCGTCGCCTCGGCAGCGGCCTGCACCGCGCGGCCCGGGGAATGGGTCCGGTCCAGCACCGCCAGCACCCGTGGCGCAGTCGACTGCATGCCCAGCGACACCCGGGTGAAGCCGGCGGCCCGGATCTGCTCGAAGAACTCCGGCGATGTCGACTCCGGGTTGGCCTCGGTGGTCACTTCCGCCCCGTCGGCCAGCACGAAGTTGTCCCGCACAGCGCCCAGCACCTGGGTCAGGCCCGCACCCCCGAGCAGCGACGGGGTGCCGCCGCCGACGAAGACCGTATCGACTGCCACCTCGCCCAGCAGTTCGGCAGTCAGTTCCAGCTCGGTGCGCAGTGCCGTCAGCCAGCCCTGCGGTGAGGCACCGCCCAGCTCGCCGGCCGTGTAGGTGTTGAAGTCGCAGTACCCGCAACGCGTGGCGCAGAACGGCACATGGACATAGACCCCGAACGCCGTGCCGGGCGTGAGGGCCAGTTCCGGTAGGGCGGTCGGTGCGGGACGGACCGACATGCTTCCAGTGTCGCAGAGCGGACTTTTACTCACGGCGAGCCAAAATTTGGCCCGGTTAGAGCTATCGACGGGGTTCGTGGCAGAATGGCCCGCATGACAGCCCCCCAGACCCTGCGCAGCCCTGCGCTGGTGGTGCGGCGGCATGTCGATTTCAAGCGCGTCTGTACCTGTTGTTGTCTGGCTTGACGCCGTAGACCCGCCCACCTGTACTTCAGCTGGCCGACCGGATCTGCGCCGCCGGAACACAGCTCACCGGTGGATTAGCGCGATTCGAACGCCAGCTCCTTGACCTTGAGGAGCACATTTCATGAGTCAGCCGACAACGGCCGCGCCGAAGAAGCGCAGTGAGGGCCAGTGGGCCCTCGGCGAACGCGAGCCACTCAATCCCAACGAGCAGTTCAAGCAGGATGACGACGCACTCAACGTGCGCGCACGAATCCTCGACACGTACTCCAAGCAGGGCTTCGACAGCATCGACAAGACCGATCTGCGGGGCCGGATGCGCTGGATGGGCCTCTACACCCAGCGTGAGCAGGGCTACGACGGCACCTTCACCGGCGACGAGAACGCCGAGCTGCTGGAAGCCAAGTACTTCATGATGCGGGTGCGCTGCGACGGCGGGGCGCTGTCGGCCGCCGCGCTGCGCACCATCGGTGAGATCTCCACCGAGTTTGCCCGCGACACCGCCGACATCTCCGACCGCGAGAACGTCCAGTACCACTGGATTCGGATCGAGGACGTCCCGCAGATCTGGGAGCGGCTGGCCGCGGTGGGGCTGCAGACCACCGAAGCGTGCGGCGACTGCCCGCGCGTGGTGCTGGGCGGCCCGCTCAACGGCGAATCGGTCGACGAGGTGTTGGATCCATCCTGGGCGGTCGACGAGATCGTGCGCCGCTACATCGGCAACCCGTCGTTTTCCAACCTGCCGCGTAAGTACAAGACCGCGATCTCGGGTCTGCAGGACGTCGCGCACGAGGTCAACGACATCGCGTTCATCGGGGTCAACCATCCCGAGCACGGTCCTGGCCTGGACATCTGGGTCGGCGGCGGGCTGTCCACCAATCCGATGCTCGCCCAGCGCCTGGGCGCGTGGGTGCCGCTGGACGAGGTGCCCGAGGTGTGGGAGGCCGTCACCTCGGTGTTCCGTGACTACGGCTATCGCCGGCTGCGCAGCAAGGCGCGGCTGAAGTTCCTCATCAAAGACTGGGGCGTAGAGAAGTTCAGGGAAGTTCTCGAAACGGAGTACCTGGGTCGCAAGCTGATCGACGGCCCCGCGCCGGAGCCGCTGAAGCACCCGATCGACCACGTCGGCGTCCAGAAGCAGAAAAACGGGCTCAACGCCGTCGGCGTCGCGCCGATCGCGGGCCGCGTGACGGGCACGATCTTGACCAAGGTCGCCGACCTCGCGGAGGCCGCGGGCTCCGACCGGATCCGGCTCACGCCGTATCAGAAGCTGGTCATCCTCGATGTCGCCGATGAAAAATTGGCCAGGCTGACCGAAGAACTGGACGCGCTGGGGCTGCCGTCGCGGCCGTCGTCGTGGCGCAAGAATCTGATGGCCTGCACGGGCATCGAGTACTGCAAGCTGTCGTTCGCCGAGACCCGCAACCGCGCTCAGGTACTGGTACCCGAACTCGAGCAGCGTTTGGAGGATCTCAACGCCCAGCTCGATGTACCCGTGACGGTCAACATCAACGGCTGCCCGAACTCCTGCGCCCGCATTCAGGTCGCCGACATCGGTTTCAAGGGCCAGATGGTCGACGACGGCGACGGTGACTCGGTGGAGGGCTTCCAGGTGCATCTGGGGGGCAGCCTGGGCCTGGACAGCGGTTTCGGACGCAAACTGCGCCAGCACAAGGTCACCAGCGAAGAGCTCGGTGACTACATCGAGCGGGTGGTCCGCAACTTCGTGAAACAAAGGAACGACGGAGAGCGTTTCGCCCAGTGGGCCGTACGGGCACAGGAAGAAGAGTTGCGATGAGTATTGGGGTGGAGCGAGTGACCGAGGCTGAGCTGCGGGAGCTTGCAGAACGTGGCGCCGCCGAACTCGAGGGCGCCAGTGCGTTGGAGTTGTTGGCCTGGACCGACAAGCATTTCGGCGGTGAATACGTGGTGGCCTCCAATATGCAGGACGCGGTGCTGGTCGATATGGCCGCCAAGGTGCGCCCCGGCGTGGACGTGCTGTTCCTGGATACCGGCTATCACTTCGCCGAGACGATCGGCACCCGCGACGCGGTCGAGGCGGTGTACGACATCCACGTCGTGAACGTCACACCCGAGCAGACTGTGGCCGAGCAGGACCAGCTGCTGGGTAAGGACCTCTTCGCCAGCAACCCGACCGAGTGCTGCCGGCTACGCAAGGTGGTACCGCTGAGCAAGGCTCTTCAGGGTTACACCGCCTGGGTCACCGGTATCCGCCGCGTCGAGGCGCCCACCCGCGCCAACGCGCCGCTCATCAGCTTCGACGAAGGCTTCAAGCTGGTGAAGATCAACCCGCTCGCTGCATGGAGCGACGAGGACATGGATGCCTACATCCAGGCCAACGGTGTGCTGGTGAATCCCCTTGTCGAAGAAGGGTATCCGTCGATCGGCTGCGCCCCGTGCACAGCGAAGCCGGTCGAGGGCGCCGATCCGCGCAGCGGACGCTGGCAGGGTTTGGCGAAAACAGAATGCGGCCTTCACGTTTCGTGAGGCTCATCCTCACCGCGCACGGCAGTGCCGATCCGCGCTCGGCGGTCACCACATACGCGGTGGCCGAGCATGTCCGCGCGCTGCGGCCCGGGCTCGACGTGCGAGTGGCGTTCTGCGAGAAGCACGCCCCCAATCTCGGTGATGTCCTGCGCACACTTGACGGCCCGGGGGTGGTCGCGCCGCTGCTGTTGGCGAGCGCGTATCACGCCCGCGTCGACATCCCGGCGATGATCGCCGATGCGGGTGTCGACGTGCTCCAAGCCGACACCCTGGGCGAAGATCTCCGCCTGTTGGCGGTCATGCGGGAACGCTTGGCGGAGTACCACATTCATCAGTTCGAGCGGGGGCTCGGCGTGCTCGTGGTGGCGGTCGGCTCGTCGCATGCCGCAGCCAACGCACGCACCGCGGCGCTCGCCGACACGTTGGGCCGCGGCACCCGCTGGTCGGGAGTCCAGGTCGCCTATGCGACCGGGCCGCAGCCCTCGGTGCAGGACGGCATCGAGCTGCTGCGTCAGCGTGGCGCGCGTCGGATCGTCGTGGCGCCGTGGTTCATCGCGCCGGGCCGCATCACCGACCGGGTGGCCGCGATCGCCGACGCCGCAGGCCTTCTCATGGTCGAGCCGTTGGGCGCGCATCGGCTGGTCGCCGAGACGGTGCTCGACCGCTTTGATCAGGCGTCAGCCTCCAGGGTCGCGGCCTAACTGGCCGCGACCTGGACCTCACCGGCGATCGGCGGCACCCGGGTGGCCCGCACGTACACACTGTCGCCCTCCTTGAGCCCCAGCGCCTCGGCGTCACCGCGGGTGATCTGCGCGGTGAACGGCGCCCCATTGGTGGCGCTGGTCAACTCCACGCGCACCTCGAAGCCCAGATAGACGACCCGGTCGATGGTGGCGCGCACGACGCCGGTCGATTCTGCCGTGCCGTCGCCGGCTGCGATCGCCATCTCGGGGTTGCGGCCCACGCGAATGTCGTGCGGGCGCACCAGTATTCCGTTGAGCGACGACACCGTGCCGAGGAACGACATCACGAACGCGTTGGCCGGGCTGTCGTAGACCTCGGTCGGTGTGCCGACCTGCTCTACCTGTCCCTTGTTCAGGACGGCGATCCGGTCGGCAACGTCGAGTGCCTCGGCCTGGTCATGGGTGACGAGCACCGTCGTGACATGCACCTCGTCGTGCAGGCGACGCAGCCAGGCCCGCAGATCCTCGCGGACCTTGGCGTCCAGCGCGCCGAACGGTTCGTCGAGCAGCAGTACCTCGGGATCGACGGCCAGCGCGCGAGCCAACGCCATCCGCTGGCGCTGGCCTCCGGAAAGCTGGTTGGGATAGCGGGTTTGGAACCCCGCCAGCCCGACGACCTCGAGCAGGTTATCCACCTTGTCCTTGATCTCGGCCTTCGGCTTCTTGCGGATCTTGAGTCCGAACGCGACGTTGTCCCGCACCGTCAGGTGCTTGAACGCGGCGTAGTGCTGGAACACGAAGCCGATTCCACGCCGCTGCGGGGGCACGTTGGTGACGTCGCGCCCGTTGATCGTGATCTTGCCGGTGTCGGGTTGGTCCAATCCGGCGATGGCGCGCAGCAGCGTCGACTTCCCCGATCCGCTGGGGCCCAGCAGCGCGGTCAGCGAGCCGGCAGGCACCACGAAATCGACGTTGTCGAGGGCGGCGAAGTCGCCATAGCGCTTGTTGGCGCCGGTGACGGTGATGGCATTGGTCATGAAAGACGTTCTCCTAGTCGGATTACTCGCTCGCCTTGGCCCGCCGGGCATCCAGGATCACCTGGACGACCAGGACCAGTACCGCGACGGCCATCAGCAGCGTCGAGACGGCATAGGCGCCGTATTCGGCGCCGCGGCTGTAACGATCGGAAACCAGCAAGGTCATGGTTTGGGATGTGCCGGGCAGGTTGGAGGACACCATGATCACCGCCCCGTACTCACCCAGGGTTCGGGCGACGGTGAGCACGATGCCGTAGGTCAGTCCCCACCGGATCGAAGGCAGGGTGATCCGCCAGAAGGTCTGCCACCAGCTGGATCCCAGGGTGGCCGCCGCCTGCTCCTGATCGGTGCCGAGCTCGTGCAGGACCGGCTCGACCTCGCGGATCACGAAGGGAACGGTGACGAAGATGCTGGCCAATACGATGCCGGGAAAGCCGAAGATGATCTTCAGGCCGAGGTTGTTCTCGACGAATCCGAACAACCCCGCGCTTCCCCACAGCAGGATCAAGGCCACACCGACGACCACCGGCGACACCGCGAACGGCAGGTCGATCACGGCCTGCAGCGCCGACTTGCCCCGGAACTTGTTGCGCGCCAGCACCAGCGCCGTCGGCACCCCGAAGATCACGTTGAGCGGCACCACGATCGCCACCACGAGCAGTGACAACTCCAGTGCCGAGATCGCGGCGGGCGTGCTGATGGACGCGACGAACGCGCCGAAGCCCGGCGCGAATGTCCGCCACAGAATCAGCCCGACCGGCACCAGAACGAGCACCAGGATGTAGGCCAGCGCGACATAGCGGAGCAGGAAGCGCACCAGGGGGGACAGGATCATACCGACAACTCCTCCCGCTTGGCGGCGCGCGAACCGATCGCCCGCAAGATGAACAAGACGATGAACGAGAGCACTAGCAGCACAATCGAAATGGCGGCCGCGCCGGTGCGGTCGTCGTTCTCGATCAGCGTGCGGATCCACTGTGAGGAGACCTCGGTCTCCCCCGGCACCGCACCACCGATCAGCACCACCGAGCCGAACTCACCGATCGCGCGGGAGAACGCCAGCCCGGCGCCCGACAGCAGGGAGGGTAGCAACGCGGGCAGCACCACTTTGGTGAAGATGACGAAATTCGTCGCACCCAGCGACGCCGCTGCTTCCTCGACCTCCCGGTCGAGTTCGAGCAGCACCGGCTGAACCGAACGCACCACGAACGGCAGCGTGACGAACAGGAGCGCAACGCCCACACCCCATTTGGTGTGCTGCAGGTGCAGGTCGATCGGGCTGTTGGGCCCGTAGAGCGCAAGCATGACCAGGCTCGCCACGATGGTGGGCAGTGCGAACGGCAGGTCGATCACCGCGTCGACCAGACGCTTACCCGGAAAGTCGTCGCGGGTGAGCACCCAGGCGACCAGCAGCCCGAACACCGCGTTGATCAGTGTGACCCCGACCGAGATGGTCAGCGTCACCCGGAACGACTCCAGCGCGGCGTTCGAGCTGACCGTCAGCCAGAAGGCGTGCCAACCGCCTTTGGCCGACTGCCACACGATCGCGGCGAGTGGCAGCAGGACGATGACGCTCAGCCAGATCGACGCGGCACCGACCCGCAGGCTCGTGGTGCCGTGCCTGCGGGTCAGGAAGCCGGACGGCCCGCCCGGCTCACTCGGGGTGAGCTCGGGCCGGACCGCCTGTGGATTTGGCTCGATAGCTGCTGTCATCCAGTGGCCTGCTTGTAGATCTTCGTAATGGTGCCATTCTCCTTATCGAAGAGGGCGGGATCCACCTTGCTCCAGCCGCCGAGGTCGGCGATTGTCCACAATTTCTGCGGCGTCGGGAAGTCGGTGGCGAAATCGACGGCCACCGCCGGGTCGACCGGACGGAACCCGGCCTGGGCCCAGATCTTCTGTCCCTCGGCTGTATAGAGGTAGTTGTTCAGCGCGGTCGCCTTGTCCACGTGAGCGCTGGTGGTCACCACTGCCACCGGGTTCTCGATCTTGAACGTCTGCGGCGGATTGATGTGCTCGACCGGCTTGCCCTGACGCTCGGTGTTGATGGCCTCGTTCTCGTAGCTGATCAGAACGTCACCGGTGCCCTGCAGGAACACGTCGGTGGCCTCCCGGCCCGAACCCGGTCGCGTCTTGACGTGCTCGGCCACCAGCTTGGTCACGAAGTCCAGGCCGGCCTGCTCGTCCTGACCGCCGTTGCTCTTGGCGGCGTACGGCGCCAACAGGTTCCACTTGGCCGAGCCGGAACTCAGCGGACTGGGCGTGACCACCTCGATGCCGGGCTGCAGCAGGTCGTCCCAGTCCTTGATGTTCTTCGGGTTGCCCTTGCGGACGACCAACGTCACCACCGAGCCGAACGGGATGCCCTTGGTGGCGGACTTGTTCCAGTCGGCGGACACCTTGTTGGCCTTCACCAGACGGGTGACGTCCGGCTCGACCGAGAAGTTCACGATGTCGGCAGGCTTGCCGTCGACCACACCGCGCGACTGGTCACCGGAGGCGCCGTAGGAGGTCGTCACCGCGACACCCTTGCCCTCGGGGGTGGCCGCGAACGCCGGGATGATCTTGCTCCAGCCTGGCTCGGGCACGGCGTAGGCCACCAGCGTCAGCGTGGTGTCAGCCTTGGGCTGGTTTCCACCGCCGGCGACATCGCTCGAGCCGCCGCCACCGCAGGCGGCGAGCACCGTAGCGGTCGTCGCTAACGCGACGGCTGTACTCCACCGACGGACGGGAATGTGGATCTTGGGCATTGCTTGCCTTTCTCATTGCGGGTTACGGGCGAATCGAGCCCCGTCGCAACGGAATGGCGATGTTCGACAAACGAATGCCATGACAATCACCGACACCAGACCGAGGACGGGTAAGGGTGTCAGCGACAACATGCAACATCAGCAACGGCCAACGCACCGACGGCAATGAGAGCCAGAATGTGGCCCTCGCCGTAGCCGGTCGCCGATTGCATGGCGCGAAGCTTAACAGAGAATCAGCGGACGACCAGTCGACCCATCAGCGGTTTACCAGCCACAGCACGACGACCAATACCAGCAGTGCTACCAGGGCGAGCGTGACGCGTGATCGGGGCATCCCGTTCACTCCTGCGGCCGGTCAGCGTGACGCACCCGGCGCAACAGCCGGATGCCGTTGCCCAGGATGGCGTCGATGACGAGCGCGATGAGATAGGCGAGCACCAGGACGACGGGCATGACGATGATCGTCTGGACGACGAAACCCAGGCCCGACAACCACAGTTCGACGCCGTCCCACCAACTCAGCAGTCCCTGCATCGCACCAGCGTATGCCGCGGCCGCCGCCGACTACTTGCCGGTGGTAACAGCAAAGCCACGGATCAAGGCATAAGTGGACGCCAAGCGGCTCCGCGGTCGATGATGTCCCCATGGTTCTGCAAGCCCAGCCGGCCGGAGAGAACACCGACACCGTGCGCGTCCAGACGCCCCCGCCGTTGTCCGTGACGGCCCCGGTACCGTATGCCTCGCCCGCTGCGCTGCGCAACCCTTTTCCGCCGATCGCGGACTACGGTTTCCTCTCCGACTGCGAGAACACCTGCCTGATCTCGTCGGCGGGCGCCGTGGAATGGCTGTGCGTTCCCCGCCCTGACTCCCCCAGCGTTTTCGGGGCGATTCTGGACCGCGGCGCCGGGCACTTCCGGTTGGGGCCCTACGGGGTCTCGGTTCCGGCGGCCCGCCGCTATCTGCCCGGCAGTCTCATCCTCGAGACGACCTGGCAGACCCACACCGGCTGGCTGATCGTGCGGGAGGCCCTCGTGATGGGTCCGTGGCACGACATCGAGGCGCGGTCCAGGACGCACCGGCGCACCCCGATGGACTGGGATGCCGAGCACATCCTGCTGCGCACCGTGCGCTGTGTGAGCGGCACTGTCGAGGTGGTGATGAACTGCGAGCCCTCGTTCGACTACGGCCGGGTCAACGCCACCTGGGAGTACTCCGCCAATGCCTACGGCGAGGCGATCGCACGGGCCCGCAAGGATCCGGACGCCAACCCCACACTGCGGCTGACCACCAATCTGCGCATCGGTCTCGAGGGCCGGGAAGCACGCGCGCGTACCCGCCTCAAGGAGGGCGACAACGTCTTCGTCGCCCTGTCCTGGTCGAAGCATCCGTCGCCGCAGACCTACGAAGAAGCCGCCGACAAGATGTGGCAGACCAGCGAGGCGTGGCGACAGTGGATCAACATCGGCGACTTCCCCGACCACCCGTGGCGGTCCTACCTCCAGCGCAGTGCGCTCACCCTCAAGGGGCTGACGTATTCGCCGACCGGCGCACTGCTCGCCGCCTCAACCACATCTCTGCCCGAGACTCCGCAGGGCGAACGCAACTGGGACTATCGCTACGCCTGGGTGCGTGACTCGACGTTCGCGTTGTGGGGCCTCTACACCCTCGGCCTGGATCGCGAGGCCGACGATTTCTTCGCCTTCATCGCCGATGTGTCGGGCGCCAACAACGGTGAACGGCATCCGCTGCAGGTGATGTACGCCGTCGGCGGCGAGCGTGAACTCGTCGAAGAAGAACTGCACCACCTTTCCGGCTACGACAATGCCCGGCCGGTGCGCATCGGCAACGGCGCGTACAACCAGATGCAGCACGACATCTGGGGCACCATGCTCGACTCGGTGTACCTGCACGCGAAGTCACGCGAGCAGATCTCCGATCAGCTCTGGCCGGTGCTCAAGGAGCAGGTCGAAGAGGCGATCAAGCACTGGAAGGAGCCCGACCGCGGGATCTGGGAGGTGCGCGGCGAACCGCAGCACTTCACCTCGTCGAAGGTGATGTGCTGGGTGGCGCTGGATCGCGGCTCCAAGCTGGCCGAGCTGGTCGGCGAGAAGAGTTACGCACAGCAGTGGCGGGCGATCGCCGAGGAGATCAAGGCCGACATCCTGACGCACGGGGTCGACCAGCGCGGGGTGCTCACCCAGCGCTACGGCGATGACGCCCTGGACGCATCACTGCTGCTGGTCCCGTTGGTGCGGTTCCTGCCGTCGGACGACCCGCGGGTGCGGGCCACCGTGCTGGCGATCGCCGACGAGCTCACCGAGGACGGGTTGGTGTTGCGCTACCGCGTCGAGGAGACCGACGACGGCCTCTCCGGCGAGGAAGGCTCGTTCACGATCTGTTCGTTCTGGCTGGTGTCGGCGCTGGTCGAGATCGGCGAGGTGAGCCGGGCCCGGCATCTGTGCGAGCGGCTGCTGTCGTTCGCCAGCCCGCTGCATCTGTACGCCGAGGAAATCGAGCCGCGGACCGGCCGGCACCTGGGCAACTTCCCGCAGGCATTCACCCACCTGGCGTTGATCAACGCGGTGGTGCACGTGATCCGCGCCGAGGAAGAAGCCGACAGCACCGGAGGGTTCCAGCCGGCGAACGCGCCGATGTAGTCAGGCGAGGCGGTCGGCCATCAACGCCGCCTCGATCCGCTCGAGCAGGGCGGCGGCAGCCGCAGCGCCCTGCCGGTCGCCGCCGAGGGCGCTTTGGATCTGCTCGGCCCACTGCCGCCGCAGGCGTTTGAGATTTTCGGCGGCCCGATCCGTAGGAAACAGATTCACCCCGCGGGCGTCGTGCGGATCGGTGCGGCGCTCGACGAAGCCGCGGCGTTCCAAGGTTCGAAGCGCGGTGGACATATTGCTACGTTGCAGACCGGTCGCCCGCGCGAGGTCACTGGGCGTGACGCCCGGGTGGTGATCGATATGCCGCATCACATTGGCCTCCGACGGCGTCAACTCGACGACGTCGGCATAGCGGCGAAGCCGAAGCTCCCGCCCGACGCCGATGATCGCCTCGGCGAAATCGGCCAGCTCACCATCCATGGACAAATACTAGCGCACTAGTTATGGTTTAATAGTTATTATCTCATAACTACCTGATCGAGGACTTTGATGACGACCGCCACCCAGGCCGCCCAGGCACCCCAGCGCGACGGCATCTCGCCGTGGCTCCTCGTGGTGCTCGCTCTGCTGAATGCGGTCGCACCGGTGGCCACCGATCTCTACCTCCCCGCATTCCCGGAGATGACCGCGGAGCTGCAGGCCAGCGCCACCGCCGTGCAACTCACCCTGACGGCCTTCCTGCTCGGGCTGACCTTCGGGCAGTTGTTGTTCGGTCCGCTGTCCGACCGCCTCGGCCGGCGCGGGCCGCTGATCGTCGGCGCGGTGCTGTGCGTACTCGCCAGCGTGATCGCCGCTACCGCCCCGACCATCGGCGTCCTCATCGCGGCCCGGTTCGCCCAGGGGTTCACCGGCGCGGCCGGCATGGTGATCGGTCGCGCGGTGATCTCCGACCTGGCTGCCGGGAAGGCCGCGGGGCGGGCATTCAGCCTGATGATGATCGTCGGCGGTGTCGCGCCGGTGGTCGCGCCGTTCGCCGGTGGACTGCTCGTCGGCCCCGTCGGGTGGCGAGGGATCCTCTGGGTGGTCTGCGCCATCACGGTCGCCATGCTGGTCGCATCCGTGGCCGTCGTAAGCGAATCCCACCCGGCACATCGGCGCGCTGAAATGAAAGCTACTGCCGCACAAGGTAACTCGCCGTGGCAGGCACTGTGTTCTCGGGCGTACATCGCCAACACGCTGGCGTTCGCGTTCGGCTTCGCGGTGATGATGGCCTACATTTCGGCCTCGCCGTTCGTCTATCAGGTGATGGTGGGCCTCACCCCGGCCCAATATGGCATCGCGTTCGGCGTCAACGCGCTGGGCATCGTCACCGTCAGCTCACTGTCGGCGCGGCTGAACCGGAGCATCTCCACCGCCACGTTGCTCGGAATCGGCTTGGTACTGACCATGATCGCGACGCTGAGCCTGCTCGCGCTGGTCCTCACCGGGGCCCCGACCTGGCTGCTCCCCATCCCGATCTTCGTGGCCGTCGCAAGCCAGGGATTGATCCTCGGTAACGCCACCGCGCTCGCGCTGGGCGCCGTCCCCCGCGCAGCAGGTTCGGGATCGGCCGGGCTGGGCGCGCTGCAATTCGGCCTGGGCGCCGCCGTTTCACCACTGGTCAGCCTTGGCGGCGAGCACACCGCCTTACCCCTCGCCCTGGTCATGGTGACACTGGCGGTGCTGGCGCTGACCGCCTTCCTCGCCGGGCGACGAGTCAGCTGACCAACGCCGGCTTGCGGTCGCTAGCAGCTACTGCCCTTGGTTGCGCTCAGGGCGAGGAGAGCAAGGGCTTGGTGCCGTGATGCAGCTCGGCGACATCCGGGTGGGCGCGGGTACGGGACTTCCACGCGTTTTCACCGTAGGTGTTGAAGATCGGATTGTCCGGATCCGCTTCAACCCCGCGGGAGCGGGCCGCAAGCTCGGGCGGCAGGGCGATGATCGGGATCGTCGCGTCCAGCGCCGGATTGACGAAGTACGGAATCGACACCCGGTCGGTGCCCGGGGGTGGCGTCAGGACCCGGTGCCGGGTAGCCCGCAGATATCCCCCGGTCGCCACCTCGAGCAGCTCGCCGATGTTGACGACGAACGCGCCGGCCAGCGGCGGCGCGTCGAGCCATCCCCCGTCGGCCGATTCCACCTGCAGCCCGGTTGAGTCGGGCTCGAGCAACAGCAGAGTCAGCACACCGGAATCCTTATGGGCGCCAACGCCTTGCGCGTAGTCGCCCCGCCCCGGATAGCGGACGACTTTGATCAGAGTGGCGGGCTTGTCGGCGAAAGCGGCGTCGAAGGTGTCGTCCGAGGCGCCCAGGGACACCGCCCAGTGCCGCAGCAGGCGCACACCCACCTTGGACAGCGCGGCATCCCAGCGCTCGAAGGCGGCGCGAAAACCGGCTGGGGTGGCCGGCCACAAGTTCGGTCCCTGCAGTCGCCAGTATCCGGCCGCGTCCTCGATGACGGGGCGCTGGGGCCCGATGTCGATCTGTTCGCGCCAGTCCACCTTGCCGTTGGTGAGCTCTCCCCCGACCCGCGAGTAGCCCCGGAACTGCGGGCTTTTCAGCTGGCTGATCTCGTTCTTGGCTGCCGGCGGAAGCGCGAAGAAGGTCCGGGCCAGCGTCAGCACCTCGTCGATCTGAGCGTCCCGCACCCCGTGGCCGACCAGATAGAAGAATCCGATGTCGTGGGCGGCCTCGCGCAGCCGCGAGCGGAAGATGTCTGCGTTCCGGTCGGCTTCGGCGAGGTCGAGTACGGGAAGCACGAGTGTCATTGTGCGGCAGTGGCGTGCCGCCGCGCCACGGGTGTTCACCTGAACTGCAGGGCTGTGAAGCAATCACGGTGCTTCGATCTCTTGCCTGCGGTGACCGTCGCGCCGACGATGGATCCCATGAGCTATCACACCGTCAGCACGTCGCGCCGGGAAATCGACTTGGCCACCGGCATTCTGGTGGGTCTGCGTGGCTGCACGGAGAGGGATGCGTTCGCCGAGCTGGTGGCCGTGGTGCAGCGCACCGGGGTCAGCCTGGGCGGCATCGCGCGGGCACTGGTGGCGATCGCCGGACCGTCCGACGCCTCGGTTCCGCATCAGGCCGAGGCATTCGACGCGTGGGCTGACCTGCTCGCCGCGCGTGCGATCACGGTCTCCGCGCAGTAGATATGACGACGGTGGCGGACAGATTCAGTGCCCATCCGATTCCAGCTCGCTGCAACGAGATGCGCTCGAACTGAAGCCTCACCGATTACTCGACTGGCCCGGGACAAAAATCCACGGTGAGCAGAACTAGGTGACGCCCGAGCGCACCGGGGTATTGGAGTACCAGACAACGCATCCATAACAAGGAGCGAGCCATGGGCGTACCGGGCGCGGGCACCGTCAGTCCGCACGAACTGCAGAATCGGCTCGGCTCACCGGCACCGCCCCGTCTGCTGGACGTCCGCACGCCCGGCGAATTCGAGACGGCCCATATTCCCGGCGCGTACAACGTTCCGCTCGACGTCGTACGCGAACACACCTCGGAGGTCGTCGGCCGGCTCGATGGTGATGTCGTCTTCGTCTGCCGGTCCGGTCAGCGGGCCACCCAGGCCGCGGAGCTGTTGCACGATGCCGGTCTGACCACCGGCTCGGTACTCGAAGGTGGGATTCTCGGTTGGGAAGGCCATGGCCTCGACGTCGACCGCGGTGCCGCGCACTGGGAGATCGAGCGGCAGGTGCGAATGGTGGCCGGATCGATCGTTCTCACCTCTGTTGTGGGCAGCATCGCGATCCCGAAACTCAAGTGGCTGGCTGCCGGCATCGGTGCGGGCCTCACCTATGCAGCCCTCAGCAACACCTGTGCGATGGGGACCGCGTTGTCCAAGCTGCCCTACAACCGCACACCGTCCGCAGACGCTTCGCGGATCGTCAGACGGCTCGGGCACACCCGCGCCGACGGTGGTTGAGCTTGGCACCCGACACGACGCCGCCGAAATCTACCTATCATCACCCGGTGTCGATACTGGGATCCGGCCATTCGCCGACGCGGCGGTCACGGCCCGGCCGCATCGTGGTCGTCGGCGGCGGTTTCAGTGGCACGATGGCCGCGGTCAACATCGCCCGGCTGACCGAATACCCGGTCAAGATAACCGTGGTCAACAACCACGGCCCGGTGGGACGCGGAGTCGCCTACGGACTGCGCCGCCCGGAGTATCTGCTCAACGTCGCGGCCCGGAACATGTCCGCGTTCCCTCATGAGCCGAACCACTTCCTGGACTGGCTGCGCACCCGCTCGGAATTCGAACGCACGCCCGAAATCGAGCTACGAGAGCAGTTCGTGTCCCGCCAGATCTATGGCGATTACGTGCGGTCCATCGCCCAGCATCATCTGCAGAGCCCGGGTGAAGGCACTTTCGCGTCATCGACGTTGGTCGACGGTGAAGTGGTCGACCTCGAGCCCGGCGTCACCGGGTGCGTCGTCCGCTTGGCGGACGGAACGGCGATCGAAGCCGACCGCGTCGTCTTGGCCACCGGCAACGAGCCACCTGCACCCCTGCCCGGCTCGGAGCGACTGTCCGGCCACCCGGCCTGGGTCGAAAATCCATGGCGGGCATGGGAACAACACCTACCACACGACGGCAGCGTCGTCCTACTCGGCACCGGACTGACATCCGTCGACGCCATCATCACGCTGCGTGCGTTGGGGTGGCTGGGCACCATTCATGCCATCTCCCGGCACGGCTGGTTCCCCCACGCGCACTTCCGCGGAATCGAATACCCGGAATTCCCGCCTGCCGGTGTCGATCTGGCCGAGTTGGGACTCGAGCAGCTGGTTGTGCTCATCGAAAGCCACTGCGCGACGCTGCACGAGCTCGACGCCAACCCGGCCATCATCGTGGACAAACTACGGCCCCACACGCAACGAATCTGGGGTGGCTTCAGCCGGGAAGAGCGCATCACGTTCGCGAAGCGGTACGCGGCTCGCTGGAATGTGTTCCGGCACCGCATCGCGCCGGACATCCATGCGCAGATCACCAGTTCCCAGCTCACCGGTCAGCTCCAGGTGCACGCCGCTTCGATCACCGAGCTCGTCCCGGCTGGTAACCGCGTCCGCGTCGAGCTCGCCGACGACGAACCAGTCCTTGGTGATCTGGTGATCAATGCCACCGGCCCTTCGACGCGGTTCACCGCCACCCGGTCAGCGTTATTGCAGAACCTGTTGCGCCGCGGTGCCATTGCTCCCGACGACACCGATATGGGCGCGGCCGTCGACCCCGACCACACGGCGGTGACCGTTACCGGTGAGCGTTCTCCGTGGCTCCTCGCGCTCGGGCCGCTGCTGCGCGGCACCTACTGGGAAACCATCGCCGTACCGGAATTGCGTGTGCAAGCCAGGCGCGTCGCCGAGACGATCCTGGGCAGCGTGCGCGCCGAACAGGAAAGCCAGCTGCAGCTGGAATACATGATCTGACAGGCCAAGTCGGGGATGAGGAGAGGAGCCGGCAAGAATGGACGTGTCGATCGTCGAGACCTCTGGACTAGGTGACCGCAGCTACCTGATCAGTGTCGCCGACACTGCGGTCGTCATCGACCCGCAGCGCGATATCGACCGGGTACTGGCCGTCGCCGGCGAGCGCGGGGTGCGCATCACGCATGTGCTGGAGACCCATATTCACAATGACTACGTGACCGGAGGGCTCGAACTGGCCCGTGTCACCGGTGCCGAGTATGTGCTGCCCGCCGGGGAGGACGTCCACTATTCGCGACGCCCGATCAGCGACGGCGAGATCGTGGACGCCGGCCCGATTCGATTGCGCGCCATCCACACTCCCGGCCACACCCATCACCACGTGAGTTATGCGCTCTTGGACGACGCGTCGGACGCGGCGGCGGTCTTTACCGGTGGTTCGCTGCTGCACGGCAGCACCGGGCGGACCGATCTGCTCGGCCCCGAGCACACCGAGGAGCTCAGTCACGCGCAGTTCCATTCAGCCCGCCGACTCGTCGACGAGCTGCCCGCCGAGGCCGCCGTCTACCCCACCCACGGTTTCGGCAGCTTCTGCTCGGCGGCGCCCACCACCGGCGACTCGTCGACGATCGGTGAACAGCGACAGACCAATCCGGCGCTCACTCAGGACGAGCAGACCTACGTCGCTGAGCTTCTTGCCGGTCTTGCGGCCTATCCGGCGTATTACACACACATGGGCGTCATCAACCGAACGGGACCCGCCCCGCTAGACCTATCCCCACCCGAGCCGGTCGAGCCGGCCGAACTGCGGCGCCGGATCGACGCCGGGGAGTGGGTCATCGACCTGAGGCACCGGACGGCTTTCGCCGCCGGTCACCTCGGTGGCTCACTCGGATTCGAGCTGTCCGGATCGTTCGTCGCCTACGTCGGCTGGCTCTACACGTGGGGCGCTCCGCTGACCCTCATCGGTGACAGCGAGGACGACATCGCCGACGCACAGCGAGAACTCGTCCGCATCGGCATCGACCGCATCACCGGCGCGAGCAGTAAGCCGGTGGACGTCTTGGCCGACGGACACGCCCTGCGGTCCTACCGAGTGGCAGACTTCACCGAGTTGGCAACCGCGCGCAGCGGCGACAACGAGATCGTCGTCGTCGACGTGCGCCAGCCCCACGAGCATCAGGCCGGCCACGTGCGAGGCGCCCTCAACATCGCGGTCCACGAGCTCGCCGACCGGATCGAAGAACTACCGGCCGGCGAGGTGTGGGTGCACTGCGCGACGGGATACCGCGCATCCATCGCGGCGTCGCTGCTCGACGCACGGGGCCGCGACGTCGTTCTGGTCGACGACGAGTTCGAGAACGCGGCAGATCCGATACTCGAGTGACACCCGGCCGTGCGGCGAGCGCCTAGTTCCCCTGGCCCCCGCGTCCGAGTGAAGCCAGGTCGGCAACTGGGTCAGCGCTGTTGATCAGCCAGTCGCCGATGATGCGTGCCTTGTAGACGCGCGGATTGTGCGATGCCAGCGTTCGGGCGTTCTTCCAATGCCTGTCCAGGCCCCGCTTCTCCGACACCCCGGAGGCACCGAGCGCATCGAAGATCCGGGTGGTGGCTGACAGGGCCGCCTCGATGATCACCAGCTGAGCCTGGTCGACGGCGACCGCCGCATCGATGAGTCTGCGCCGCGCGCCCGGTTCGTCACCGGCGAGTCGGCCCTCGACGATCCGATCCAGCGTGGCGGTGCTGCGCGCCAACGCCGCCTCTGCGGCGAACACATCAGCCGACACCTCGCCGATCACCTGCAGCAGCTGCGGATCGACCGCGGGTACCGTCGTGAGCCCCTGCGGGTAATTGCGGATTCGCTCGGCCAGAGCGATTGAGCCATCGCGCAGAGCGGCTTTCGTGATCCCGGTGAGCACCGCATGCATGGCGGTCTGATAGAAGTGCGCCTGATAGCCGAAGCGGTCGGTCGCCGGGAACACGTCGCCGCGGTCAGCGCGGGCCCGCTCATAGCGGGCGGTACCGCTTGCGGTCGTGCGCTGGCCGAAACCCTCCCAGTCGTCGACGAGGGTCACCCCCGCGTCGTCTCGACGGACCAGCGCCGTCAGCAACTCGCCGTCATCGCCACGTCCGAGCACATCGAGCCAGTCTGCGTAAAGGCTGCCGGTGGCATAGTATTTCGCACCGCTGACCACCCAGTGGTCACCTTCGGCTTTGATGCTCGTGGTCAGGTTGGCCAAGGTCACGTTATTGGCCTCGGTCCACCCACCGCCGACGAATTCACCGTCCCGGAATCGTTTGATCCACGTGTCACCTGCGTCCGAGCGGGGCGCGTTGAGCCGATCCTCCACGAAAGCCAGGTGGTTGCGCCAGATGTGCGCGACGTTGGGGTCGGCCTGCGCCAGTTCGGCCAGCAGAGCGAACGTCTGCTCCAGTGACGCCCCGAATCCACCATGGACAGTTGGGATTCGGAGCAAGCCGAAGTCTGCGTCGACCAGCCAGCGCACCTGCTCGTGCGGGAACACCCGGTCTCGTTCCCGTTCGAGGTTGCCTTGGGCGATCTTGTCGAACACCGGCCTGAATACGGAGAACAGCCCGTCGTCGGAGGCGGTCGGCTCGGCCAGATACGTCGTCGGTGTGCTCATTGTCCCGGCCCTGCCGCGTCGATCCGATAGGAGTACTGCTCCTCGACCGCGACGTACCCGAGGCGGCGATAGAGAAGATGAGCCTTGCTGCGGTTGTTGATATCGGTGCCCAGCGAGGCGACGGTCAGCCCGCGCCGCAACGCAGCGAGCCAGGTCTTCTTCAGCAGCAGTTCCCCCAGCCCGTGCCTGCGCAGGTCCGGTCGCACACCGATGTAATCGGTATGCGCACTGATCTCCTGCGCGCCCGCGACTCCCGACGTGAACGTCGAGCCGAGCACATACCCGACAACCTCGCCCGACTCGTCGAGTGCGGCATTGCTGAAGTCGGGCGTGAACGCCCGGCTGGTTATGTGGTGCTCCCAGTCCTCCGGGCTCTTGGACATGTTTCCGAAGTGCTCTTCGAAAGTGCTGTGCTGCAACCGGCGGACCTGTTCACCCAGGCCCCTTTTCGTGACTTCCGGCCAGCTGATCACGGTGATCCCGGGTGCGCCGGCCCGTTCCAGCGCCCCGCGGTCCTCACCGTGCAGGGGCTTGCGGGTGCGGATGAATTCGGCTTCGCGGACCGCACCGCGGCGGGTGAGCGCATCGATCGCCGCGGGCTGGTTGGCCCCGATGATCACCCGCAGGTACGCGCCGGGAAGGTTTGCCGACTCACGGTGAAACCGGTCCACCACCGTCGCGACGACGTCGTCGATGATGTCGGACGGGACGCCGGGATCGATCACGATGTCGCCGATGACCTCACGCTCGCCGCCATGTGGGTGATGGACCGCGGCGTAGCCGCGCACCCGTCGGAGACCATCGCGCAGCACCGTCGCCTCGAACGCCGAGGCGAGTTGCTCGGCGACGTCGCGGGAGTCGGCGCCGAACTTGCGGCCACTCAGCCCGTGGGTGGTGGCGAGGAAATCCGCGATCGGTGGATGGTCGATGGTGTCGACCGGTGTCACCGACCAGTGTCCGGTGTCGCGGGTAACGAGCACGGTCATCGGTTACTCCTTGGTGGCGGCACCGAAATACCGACCAGCGTCGCCTCGTTCAGCCACGTCAGTGCGAACTCAGACCGTGCCGAGCCGGCTACGGCCGGTGTGCTCGCCCGGACCAAGCCGGCGCGAAGCATCGAGGCGAGTCGTCCCAGCCGTCTCATGGCGCCACCGCCTCCTTGTCGCGGTCCGGCTGCACGGCCTCGTGGCTGAGCACGTCGAGGATTCCCTCGTCGATGAGCCGCTGCTGCTCGGCCTCCGACAGCGTCTGGATGCTGCCGAGCCGGGCCGCGACCTCCGGGCGGGTCTTACGCAGGTACCAGTACCAGAGCAGACCGACGAACAGCAGCCCGAAGAAGACGAACGGCAATATGTTGAACGGGAATTCGGGCACCGGATAGAAGTTGGAAAAGATCACGTAGCCGATCCCCAGCGTGGCGGCGACCGATACGACCAATCGAGTCGTGTTCAGCGCCTTGATCTTTCGCAGCCAGATCGGGGTGGCGATGACAACCAGCAGGTAGCTCACCAGGAAGCCCCAGTTTGCGACGTAGCCACCGTAGACGTCGAATACCAGCCGGCCCACCGAGCTGAAGGTGGCTGTCACCGAGAACACCAACGCCAGTCCGCCAACCAGCACGATGCCCACCCAGGGGGTCTTGTGCTTGGCGTGCACTCTGGTCAGCGCCTTCGGCAGCGCTCCTTCGTGCGCCAGGGTGAACAATGAGCGGGCGGCCGCGGTGGTGACCGCGGTGACGAACACGATGAATGCGATGGCCACTGCCGCACTGACCAGGTAGTTGACCCACGGCACCCCGGTCACGTCGGCCAGCTGTGGCAGCACCGCCTTGTCACCGTCGATGTCACCGAAGTGCAGGATCTGCGGGTAGGTAGCGAAGATGTAGAGCACACCGATCAGCAGCACGACCCGCAGCAGGGACCGGGCGATGTTCTGATGCGCGTTCTTGGCTTCCGCGCCCAGCGAGGCGACACTCTCGAAGCCCGCATAGGAGCCGACCGCGGTGACCGCGGCGATGAAGGTCGTGCTCGACCCCAGGTGTGCCAGGTTGAACTGCTCGGTGTCGATGTGGAACCCGTAGCTGATGTAGGAGGCAACGATGATCACCAGGATCGAGGCGATCGCCAGCACCTCGAAGGCCAGCTCGTATTTGGCGGCGATCGCGACACCGCGGAACGGGAGATACGTCGCTGCGGCCACCACCGCGATTACCAGCAGCAGGCGGAACCACGTTGCCTGCGTGCCCAATCCGAGGGATTCCAGGAATGAGTCGAGGTACAGTACGCCGCCGAGGGTGCCGGTGATCGCGAAGCCGATGTAGCCGAGCAGCAGGCTGAAGCCCGCCGCATAGGCGAAGCCCGGTCCCAGACCGTTACCGGTGTAAGTGCCCAGCGAGCCCGACGACACGGTCCGCTTGGCCTGAAAGCTGATCGTCGTCGCGATCAGGATGGTCAGCGCCAATCCCACGAGGACCGCCCAGGAGGCACCCTTGCCGGCAGCGACGAACAGCGAGTACGGGACGACGGCCACGGCAACGCTCGGCGCCGCCGCTGCCAGGCCCTGGGCAAAAACGCCCCACGGCCCCAATGCTTCTCGCTCCAGGCCGGTCGAATCCGCCGACGTCAATGAGCGGCCACCGAGGCCGAGTTGTGGTGTGGACATATTGGGACCTTCCTGCCCGCGTGCACCAGCAAGACCATGCATTCGCTTGGCGCACAGGGATTTAACGTGTGTATCGGATACGGTGCCGGAAACTTGCGTCCGGCGTCAGTTATCGGATCGCGGAGATTCTTTTCCGCGGAGCCGCACCGGGGTGCTCGTCGGGCAGCAGCGCCGAGCCGGTGGGAAACAGCCGCTGCCGAAGAGTGCCCGCCTGCTCGGTGCCGGCCAGCCCGCGGCGCCGCAACTCGGGAATGAGATGATCGACGACGTCGGCGAAGCTGCCTGGCGTCACGTGATAGGCGATGTTGAAGCCGTCGATGCCGGTGCGCTCAGCGAAGTCGGTCAGACCGTCGGCAACGGTCGCAGCATCACCGATGAACAGCGGGCCGCCGAAACCACCGAGCCGACCGACGTAGTCGCGCAGGGTGATCCGCCGCCGAAGCCCATCGGAGTCGTCCACGGTGGCCAGGATGGATTGTGAGGCCTCGGTCTCGAACTGCTCGATCGGACGGTCCACACCGTAGGTGGACCAGTCCACACCGCTCAGCGCGGACAGCAGCACCAGGCCGCCTTCCAGATCGGTGTAGCGCGACAATTCGTCCGCCTTGGCTTGCGCGGCGCGCTGCGTGCTGTCGACGACGATCTCGACCGAGCTCAGGAACCGCACCGAGTCCGGGCTGCGTCCGTGCTCGACCGCCCGGCGGCGCACATCGTCCACCCGGGCCCGCACGACGGTGGGCCGTGGGTCCGATACGAACACGATCTCGGCGTTGCGGGCCGCGAATTCCCGGCCAGAGGTCGATGATCCGGCCTGGAAAAGAACCGGTGTCCGCTGAGGCGACGGCTCTACCAGATGCGCGCCCGGCACACTGAAATACCGGCCCTCGTGGCCGATCGGGTGCACCTTGGTCGCATCGGTGAACACCCCGGCCGCGCGGTCGCGCACCACGGCGCCGTCCTCCCAGGAGCCCTCCCACAGCTTGTAGGTGACGTCGAGGAATTCCTGGGCGATGGCGTAGCGCTCGTCGTGCGGGATCTGGCGCTGCCGGCCGATGATGTTGCGGGCAGCGCTGTCCAGTAGCGAGGTGACGATGTTCCAGCCGATCCGCCCGCCGGTGAGATGGTCGAGCGTGCTGAACTTCCGGGCCAGCAGGTAGGGACTCTCGTAGGTGGTGGAAACCGTGATCCCGAAGCCCAGCCGCCGGGTCGCGGCAGCCATCGCCGACACGGCGAGCAACGGGTCGGTCACCGGGGTCTGCACGCCGTGGGTGAGGGCGGCATCCGCGCTGCCGCCGAACACGTCGAGCTGGCCGACCGCGTCGGCGATGAACAGCAGGTCAAATCCACCCTCGTCGAGCAGTCGCGCCAGGTCGACCCAATACCGCAGGCTGGTGTACTGCGCGGTGCGGTCCTCGGGATGGCGCCACAGGCCGAAGTTGCCGTGCGACACCGTCGACATCGAGAACGCCGACAGGATGAACGGTGACCGGGTCATGCCGACAGCTCCTGACGTTGCGGGACCGGCAGTCCGAGATGCGCCCGCAGCGTCGCGCCGGTGTACTCGTGGCGAAACAGCCCGCGCTTGCGAAGGACCGGGACCACCTGCTCGACGAAATCGGTGAGCTGTCCGGGCAGCCCGGAGTCGGTCAACACGAAACCGTCGGCCGCGTTCGATTCGAACCACGCCTCGATCTCGTCGGCGATCTGTTCGGGTGTGCCGATGACCTGGGCACCCCAGCCATTGATGGTGCGGTACAGGAACTCCCGCACCGTCGGGTTGCCGTCCCGGGCCAACGCTCGGTAACCCGCCAGCGCGGTCTGGTGTGTTTCGGTGTTGTCGGGAAACGCCGAATCGGGCACCGGACCATCCAGATCGGCACCGACCACGTCGACATCCACCTCGAGCAGCCAGCCGGCCTGGTACTCGGGACTGAAGTATTCGAACGCCGATCGCTCGATCCGGCGAACCTCATCCTCAGTCGAGCCGACGAGGAACCGCAGCGACGGGGTGATCAGTGGCGCCGGGCGCTCGGCCCGAGCGGCCTCGGCGTGGACCTGGCGGTAGAACTCCTGCGCGCGGGCGATGGTGCCCTGCCCGGTGAAGATGACTTCGGCGTGCCGCGCGGCAAACTGCGTTCCCCGCGGGGAGGATCCCGCCTGGAAGATCACCGGCCGGCCCTGCGCCGACCGGGCCGCGCCGATCGGTCCGGCGACATCGAAGTACGTGCCGTGGTGGTTGGCGACCTGAATCGCATTGATGTCGTTGAAGATTCCCCTTACACGATCCTCAATGATGGTGTCTGGGCCCCAGCCGTCCCACAACTTCTTCACCAACTCGATCGCCTCGTCGGCGATCTCGTAGCGGATATCGTGCTCGATCACTCCCCTGTCGCTGAAGTTGGCCGCCGCCGCGGCGGCGAAGCTGGTGACCAGGTTCCACCCGGCCCGGCCGCCGCTGAGGTGGTCAAGCGACAACAGCTGCCGGGCAAGGTGATACGGATGTGCCAGGGTCGCCGAGCCGGTGACGACCAAGCCGATGTGGTCGGTCACCGACGACAGCGCCGCCGTCGCCGTCAGCGGTTCGAAGTCCTCAGTTGTCTTGTACGGCCACGTTTCCGGTGGGCCGAAGTTGAGACCGTCGGAGAAGAACAGCGCGTCGAAGGTTCCCTTCTCCGCGATCCGGGCACGCTCGATCAGCCGCCGGCGCACGGCCGCGGTGCTGTTGTCGATGTCCGGGTGTCGCCACGGACCCGCAGAGCGGGTGCTGCCGAAAGCCAGGAGGTGCACTTCACGGGCCACCCAGGCAGCCTAGGACCGGTCCGCCCCCGCACACACCGATTAAACCCGCGCCGAATTGAATTGCCGCCCAGGGGGAAGCAGGAAGACTACTTCTTCTTGGCCGCGTTCTTCATCATGTCCGACGCGATCACCCTTGCCTCATCGGCAATCGAGTCGCTACACGCCCACGCTTCGATGACCACGTTGGACGCCGTGGTGAGCGCGTGCTGGCACCCCCATCCGCCGGCGTTGCGCTGGGTGGAAACCTGGGTCAGGATGTCGCCGCCCGCATCAGGCTGGTCGATCTTCCAGGTGGAGTGGACGTCGGAGTTGTCGATGTCGATCGAGGTGCCGCCGCACTTCTGCCAGATGGTGCGGGACTTGTCGACGAACGCATTCGCCTTCTCGGTCGACGGGAAGAGCACCGCGATCTGTTCGACCCAGTGAGCATTGTCGCCGGAGGGCTCCTGGAGCACTTCATCGCGTAGAGCGGACCAACCACTGCCCTGGTAGACCAACTGTTCGGCGCCATAGATCGCGCCGAGGCAGTCGACATCCGAGACCCCGTCGGAGTTGTCGCTCATGTTCTGCGAGGACGCGGTCACCCGGATCCCGGTGGCACCCATGACCCCGTTCACCTCGCCTGCCGTGAGCAGCACCCGGTCGAGGTCGGATTCGGTGAGTATGGGGACGCCAGAAGAGGCAGGGCTCGCGGGCTCCCCGCGCAATGCCGTGCCGCCCACAGTGGACACACATCCCGATAACGTCGCGCCGACCAGTACGGCGGTGCAGAACACGGACGCGCAGCTCACGGTCGACATTGTCCCCCGGCATGCCCGTCCCGGGGGCTCAACGGCGGATCATCGACCGTGAGTGATCTTCTCCAGCATGGTCCTGGCCAGGCCGGCAGCGCGGCCCATGGCGCGCCGCTGGCCGCCGGTGACGGCGGCGTCCACGTCGACGACGCAGTCGGCGGCCAGCCCGATGGCCCGCTCGGTGGGGAAGGTGGCGTCCCCTTGGTTGTCGGAGTTGATCACCGTCGCCGACAACACGGGACCATCGACTCTCACGTCGGTGATCTTCTGGCGCATTTCGGCGCCTGCCGGGCCGGGTAGTGCCGAGCGCACCGTCTTGCCTTCGCACGCCTTCCATTGGCTGACGAAAGCACCGAACATTCGTTGCGCTTCGGTATCGGACGCGAATTGGACAACACCGGCATCCATGCTGGAAACGGTCTGGCCGCCGCCAAAGTTCGAGAATTCCTGCCAGGCGGCCCGGCGCACATCACCCACCTCGTACACCACGCGCATGAATGGCGTGGCGGGTCCCAGACATTCGATGGGGTTGGCGGCGGCGTCGTCGCGAATTCCGTTGGGCAGGACGTCGATCCCTCCGACAGTGGGAGATTCACTGTCGGACAACTGGTTTCCCGCTGCTCGACTGGCCTCTGCACCAGTGGGCAACACCTCGGTGAGATCGCGCAGTACAACGTTCTGGTCTGGCCGCGCCGCGGAGCCGTCGACCGTGCTGGAACAACTCGCCAGCACAGCGATGGCCATCACGGCACCGGCAATCGATCGCCCCCGAACGACAGCGTGGTCGCGTGTGATGAAGCCCCCTATTTCTTGGCCTTGTCGCCGGCCTTGTCGCTGCCGGCGTCGGTGGACAGCGCGGCGACGAAGGCTTCCTGGGGTACGTCGACCCGCCCGATCGTCTTCATCCGCTTCTTGCCCTCTTTCTGCTTCTCCAGCAGCTTCCGCTTACGGGTGATGTCGCCGCCGTAGCACTTCGCGAGCACGTCCTTGCGAATGGCCCGGATGTTCTCGCGGGCAATGATTTTCGACCCGATCGCGGCCTGTACCGGCACCTCGAACTGCTGGCGCGGGATCAGCTCCTTGAGCTTGGTGGTCATCTTGTTGCCATAAGCCTGCGCGGAATCCTTGTGCACGATCGCACTGAACGCGTCAACGGCCTCGCCCTGCAACAGGATGTCCACCTTGACCAGTGCGGCCTCCTGCTCGCCGGCCTCCTCGTAATCCAGGCTGGCATAACCCCGCGTGCGTGACTTCAGCGAATCGAAGAAGTCGAAGATGATCTCGCCCAGCGGCATCGTGTAGCGCAGCTCGACGCGTTCCGGCGAAAGGTAGTCCATCCCACCGAGTTCGCCGCGCCGGGACTGGCACAGCTCCATGATCGTGCCGATGAACTCGCTTGGCGAGATGATCGTGGTCTTCACCACCGGCTCGTAGACCTCGCGCACCTTGCCCTCGGGCCAGTCCGACGGGTTGGTCACGATCAATTCGGTCCCGTCATCCTTGATCACCCGGTACACGACGTTGGGCGAGGTGGAGATCAGGTCCAGGTCGAACTCGCGCTCGAGCCGTTCGCGGGTGATCTCCATGTGCAGCAGGCCGAGGAAGCCGCACCGGAACCCGAATCCCAGCGCCACCGATGTCTCCGGCTCGTAGGTCAGCGCCGCGTCATTGAGCTGCAGCTTGTCCAGTGCCTCACGCAGATTCGGGTAGTCGGAACCGTCGACCGGATACAGCCCGGAGTACACCATCGGCTTGGGTTCGCGATAGCCGGTCAGCGCCTCGGTGGCGCCGTGCCGGGCGGTGGTCACAGTGTCACCGACCTTCGACTGGCGCACATCCTTGACACCGGTGATGAGATAGCCAACCTCACCGACGCCAAGGCCGTCACTGGGTTTGGGCTCGGGCGAGACGATGCCGACTTCGAGAAGTTCGTGGGTGGCGCCGGTGGACATCATCTTGATCCGCTCGCGCGGAGTGAGCCTGCCGTCCACCACGCGGACGTACGTCACGACGCCGCGATAGATGTCGTAGACCGAATCGAAGATCATCGCCCGCGCGGGAGCGTCGGCTTCCCCGACCGGCGCCGGGATCAGCCGGACCACCTCGTCGAGCAACTCGGACACACCCTCACCGGTCTTGCCGGAAACCCGGAGCACGTCGCCCGGCTCGCAGCCGATGATGTGGGCGATCTCGGCGGCGTAGCGCTCCGGGTCGGCGGCGGGCAGGTCGATCTTGTTGAGCACGGGGATGATCGTCAGGTCCCGGTCCAGCGCGAGGTAGAGGTTGGCCAGCGTCTGCGCCTCGATGCCCTGGGCGGCATCCACCAGCAACACCGCCCCCTCGCAGGCCTCGAGCGCACGCGACACCTCGTAGGTGAAATCAACATGGCCAGGCGTGTCAATTAAATGCAGGACGTAATCGGTGTCCCCGACTTTCCACGGCAGGCGCACGTTCTGGGCCTTGATCGTGATGCCGCGTTCACGCTCGATATCCATCCGATCGAGGTACTGGGCACGCATGTCGCGGTCGGCGACCACACCGGTGATGCCGAGCATCCGGTCGGCCAGCGTGGACTTCCCATGATCGATGTGAGCGATGATGCAGAAGTTCCGAATCTGCGCCGGCGCAGTGAAAGTCTTGTCGGCGAAGCTGCTGATGGGAATCTCCTGGTCGGGTCGTGCTTCGAGGGGGCCCTCGGGTTTCTCCAGGGTATCGACTGGGGCCCTCCGGGACACAATCGCGCGCCACGGGCCGGTCGCGTTCCGCCTATGCTGTCGAGAATGGCGTCGCAGTGGAGGACGTTCCAGAGGATCGCAGAGCACCTCGTGTTCAACGAGGCGCCCAAGTTCATTCGGCAGCTGCCGATACCGCAGGCCGTGCCGCGGACCATCCAGCAGGGCCTCAGATTGGGCATCGAAGTGCTGGCAGCCAGCACCGTCGCCCCCGATCAGCCCGCCGCGATCACCGCAGGCCGGCCGGTGACCAACAACAGCGTCCCCACCGCGCACCGCGCCCGCCGGCTGGTCTATGCGCCCGATCTCGACGGTCGTGCCGACCCCGGCGAGGTGGTCTGGACCTGGGTGGTCTACGAGGATGACCCCACCAGGGGCAAGGACCGCCCGGTGCTGGTGGTCGGCCGGGACCGACGCACGCTGCTGGGCCTGATGCTGTCCAGCCAGGACCACCACGCAGGAGACCGGAACTGGATCGCGATCGGCACGGGCGGCTGGGATTACGACGGCCGCCCCAGCTGGGTGCGGCTGGACCGCGTGCTCGACGTTCCCGAGGAGGGCATCCGTCGCGAGGGCGCGATCCTGGACCGCCCGACGTTCGAGCTCGTCGCAGCCCGGCTGCGCGCCGAATACTCCTGGAGCTAGCCGCCGCCGTGGCGCCGATGCGGGCGGAGTGTGCGGAGCCCGAGGAGAAGCGCGGCTAACCGCCTTGGGTGATGTAGGCCTGCAGTTGCTGCTGCTCGGCCTGCAGCTGTTCCATCCGGTTCTTCACCACGTCGCCGATGCTGACGATGCCGGCCAGCTTCCCGCCCTGCATCACCGGCACGTGCCGGACGCGGTTGTTCGTCATCAGGGCGCTCAGATCGTCGATTGGGTCGTCGGGTGAGCACGTCACCAGGACCTTGCTCATGATGTCCGCGACGGGACTGCGAAGCAGGTCAGGGCCGTGGTCGTGCAGTTTGCGCACGACATCGCGCTCCGAGACGATGCCCACCACGCCGCCGTCGGGGCCGACCACGACCATCGCGCCGATGTTGTGGATGACCAGCTCGGCCAACAGGCCGGTGACCGTGGTGGTCTCGGTGACCGTGGCCACCGTCGCTCCCTTGCCGCGAAGGATGTCGGCGATACGCATCGCCACCTCCTTGTGATGGATGTCACACCAGGCTAAAGCTTATTTCACCGGCGGGGAAGCAAACCGCAACGGTTGCGTTGGGACAGAACAGGCCGAGACGAAAGGTATGGAATGGGCACGCTGCCGAAGACGGAGTTGGGCGACGGTTTGACGGTCAGCGCGATCGGGTTCGGCGGGATGGCGCTGACCCCGGTGTACGGCGCGGTCGACGACGCGGAATCGCTGGCGACGCTGAACCACTGCCTGGACGTCGGCATGACGTTCATCGATACCGCCAACGTCTACGGCGGCGGCGCCAACGAGCGGCTGATCGGCCAGGTGCTGGCTGACCGCCGCGATGAGGTCACGCTGGCGACGAAGTTCGGGATCGACGGCGACCCGACGACCGGCAAGCTCAGGGCCCGCGGCGACGCCGAGTACGTGCAGCGCTGCGTCGACGAGAGCCTGGGCCGGCTCGGCACCGACGTGATCGACCTCTATTACATGCATCGGCGCGACGTCTCGCTGCCGATCGAGGAGACTGTCGGGGCCATGGCCGAATTGGTCGCCGCAGGCAAGGTGCGCCATCTGGGGCTGTCGGAGGTGACTGCCGACGAGTTGCGTGCTGCGACGGCCGTGCACCCGATCGCCGCGGTGCAGAGTGAATGGTCGATCTGGAGCCGTGATGTCGAACGCAACGTGGTGCCGGCCGCCGCCGAGCTGGGCGTCGGCTTCGTGCCCTATTCGCCGCTCGGTCGCGGATTCCTCACCGGCACGATCCGGTCGGCCGCCGATCTCAAGGGGGCCGGCGACTTCCGTAGCCGCATCCCCCGCTTCGCCGACGAAGCGCTGGACGCCAATCTCGCTGTCGTGCACGTAGTTTCCTCGATCGCCGAGGAGGTGGGCGCGACGCCGGCTCAGGTGGCGCTGGCGTGGTTGCGGCAGCGCGCCGAGGCCCTCGGCGTGGCGTCGGTGCCGATCCCGGGCACCCGGCGCGCCGCGCGCGTCGACGAGAACGCCGCGTCGTTGTCGGTGCAGCTCAATCCCGATCAGGTGATCGCGCTGGAGACCGCCGGCGCGAGCGTGTCGGGTCACCGGTCGATCGATCCGAACTGGGTGTCCTCGGCACGGGAGTGAGCCCGGCCGATCGAGATTCCGGCGGCGACTGGCTCACCTGCAAGGCAATCGCGGCGTCGTCGAATTGGGCGGCCTGTGCGGTGATCCGGCCGATGTCGCCGGGCCGTTTGAGCAGACCGCGAACCGCGATGACCGCAACCTGTTCGCCGACCTTGATCGCCTCGGCGACGCGGTCGGAAGAGTCGGTGTGTAGGCGGGTGCGCTTCTGGGCGCCTTCGTCGAAGTTCAACAGCAATCCGGCCGTTTCGTCCCGGTCGCAGTCGATGAACTTTCCCTCGGCGATCGCCGCGCCGATGAGATCGGACACCCAGTCCCTGAGCCGCTCATAGTCGGTCCAGAACTGGTGGAAATCGGCGCGCTGGTCGTGGGCGATGCGCTGAATCTCATTGAAATCGATCGGTGACAGCGCCAGTTGAATGGTGTCGAACCGCAGCAGCCGGTAGAGCTTGACCGCCGGCGGCCCCGAACCGGCACCGACCTCGGCGATGAACTTCAGCGGTGCGCGGTTCACCAGCAGCGTCTCCCCCAGCAGCTGTTCCTTGCTGCGGAACCAGTAGTACAGCGACGACTGCTGCAGCCCGGCCGCACGCGCGATGTCGCTCATTGTGGTTTGCGCATAACCTTTTTCGGAGAACAGCCGCGTCGCGGCGTTGACGATGCCGGTGCGCGGCGGTAACTTCACCGCCGACTCGGCATCGTTGCGGGGGCGTCCGATCACTGTCTCCTCATCCCAGTGGTGGATCCTCACTGTGCGCGCGTTCGACCACGTTACGCGCGGCGGCCACGACGTCGGCCCACAGCTGCAGGCCGACCACCTTCGATGCGCGCGACGGGTACCCGGTCACCCCGTTCGTGGAGACCTGGTGGACGGGATAGCGGAACACCGTACCCGCGGTGCGGTCGGGATCGTCGGCCTCATGCATCGCATCGATGTCCACCAGCTCGGGCCGGACCGCCAGCATCAGTGACGTTTCCGCGGCGTTGGCGTGCCAGTCGTCGGCGTCCTCGGTGGCGCGTCGGGCGATGTCGGGGGTCAGGTCCCACCACTGCATCGCCCCGATCCGCCGGTCGGGGTGCCGCCTGCGAAACCGGTCGCAGGCCAACCACAATGGCGCGTTGTTGCCGACGTGGCCGTTGACGAACATGATGCGGCGCACGCCGGAGTCCACGCACGCCTCGGCGACGCGAACTGCCGCCGCCGCCGTGTCCTCCCCGTCGAACGCGACGGTGCCGGGCAACGTCGTCCCGTGAAAGAAGCTGGCGCCGAACGCGAGTGCGGGCAAGACCAGGGCGAGGTCGGCGGCCGCCGCCTCCGCCACGGCGGTGGCCATGATCGTGTCGGTGCCGACCGGCAGGTGTGGGCCGTGCTGCTCGGTGGCGCCGACCGGAATCAGGGCCACAGTGTCGGGATCGGTGGCCAGCCGCTGGGCGATCTGCACCGAGCTGAGGTCTTCCCAGCGCTGGCTCATCAGAAGAACCGCAAGTAGCGCTCGGACTCCCACGACGAGACGTGAGCGTTGTACGACTCCCACTCGAGCTTCTTCTCCGCGATGAACGACTCGCACATCGTCGCGCCGAAGACGCTGCGCACCAGCGGGTCTGCCTCGATCGCTTCGATGGCCTCGCCGAGTGAACGGGGCAGCCAGGTGATACCGCGCTCGATCAGGTCCGGTTCGGAGAGCCGGTAGAGGTTGTCGCGGTTGGGCTCACCCGGGTCGAGCCCCTCCCGGATCCCTTCCAGTCCGGCAGCCAGCATCAGGGCGGCGCCCAGGTAGGGATTGTTGGCGCTGTCAGCGGCGCGGCATTCGACCCGGCCGCCGCCCCGAGGGATCCGCAGCATGTTGGTTCGGTTGTTGTCCCCGTAGCAGGCGAAGATCGGCGCCCACGTCAGTCCGGACATGCTCCCCTGCTTGACGAGTCGCTTGTAACTGTTGACCGTCGGCGCGATCACCGCACAGATCGCCGGTGCATGGCGCAGCACACCGGCGATGAACTGGTAACCCAGGTTGGAGAGCCCGCATCCACGCGGGTCGTCGTCGGCGGCGAAGAGGTTGGTCCCGTCGGTGCCGGCCAACGACATGTTGTAGTGCGCCCCGCTACCCGTGCGATCGGCGAACGGCTTGGGCATCCACGACGCGAACAACCCGTGTTTGCGGGCGATCTCCCCGACCATCATCCGGAAGAAGACGAACCGGTCAGCCATCGACACCGCGTTGGTGTAAGTGAAGTCCGTCTCGAACTGACCGTTGCCGTCCTCGTGGTCGAAAGAGTAGACGTCCCAACCGAGTTCGTTCATGGCCGAGACGATGTCGTCGACAACGCCGAAGTTGTGCAGCATGCCGCGCAGGTCGTAGCAGGGTTTGTCGAGGTTGTCGTCGGAACTGGCCGGCTCCGGGACCCCGGTCTGGTCCGACAGCAGGAAGAACTCGGTCTCGATCCCGAGGTTGAAGGTGTAACCCAAGGCAGCCGCCTCGGCGGTCACCCGCTTGAGGATCTGCCGGCTACACGGCTCGAACGGATTGTCGCCGATGAAGAGGTCGCCGGGAAACCAGGCGATCTCGCGGTTGAACGGCATGACGATCACGCCGTCGAGGTCCGGGTGGGGTGCGACCTCGTCGTCGTTGACGTCCTGCGGCACTCCGTCCAGCGCGGCCCCGGTGAACATCTCCGATCCATTCGCCGCCTGCGCCAAGTGGGCCAGCGGGACCATCTTGGCCTTCGGCTTACCGTGCATGTCGACGAAGCTGATCGCCGCGTAGCGGACACCCGCCGCCGCCAGCCTTTCGGTGACTTCGCGGACGTCGGTGCTCGGTGCCTGCCCGTTGAGCGTGGTGGTCATCTGTTCCCTTTCAGCCGATCGACGCCACGCTAGCCACGCTCTGTAACCAGGCCGTTTCCGATCAGTAAATGACCTATTGAAAACTCTCGTATGTAGATGCCGATGAACACCGAAGATAGCGGCGGATCCGATTGGATCGTGTCAATAGGCCATTGAAAATTCCGGGCGTCGCGACACCGTGTCGTGCTGCGGGCCAATCACCTCCCGACAGCTTCCCGAGCAGGGTAGTAATTAACGCCATGATCGACATCACGCTGCTCGGCACCGGAAGTCCGATGATCGACCCGAACCGGGCCGGACCGTCGACTTTGGTCAAAGCCGGGGACTCGGTGTTCCTGGTGGACTGCGGTCGCGGCGTGCTGATGCGCGCGGCGGCGGCGGGCGTCGGCGCGGCCAACATCACCGCGCTACTGCTCACCCATCTGCACAGCGACCACATCACCGATCTGTCTGATGTCATCACCACCCGCTGGGTGACGACGTTCGTGCGGACACCGCTGCCTATCATCGGCCCGCCCGGCACCAAGGCCGTGGTTGACGCGACGCTGGCGGCGTTGGCACCTGACATCTCCTACCGCATCCACCATCACGCCGACATCACCGAACCACCCGCGATTGAGGTACACGAATACACCGACGGCCAGGTGTGGGACGACGGCGGCGTGCAGATCACCGCGGCGCCCACCGACCACCGCCCTGTCGAACCGACGCTCGGCTTCCGCGTCGAACACGGCGGCGCCTCGGTGGTACTGGCCGGCGACACGGTGCCCTGCGCCGGCCTGGACGAGCTTGCCAAGGGAGCAAATGCCTTGGTGCACACCGTGATCCGTGCGGACCTGGTGCAACAGATGCCGGTTCAGCGGATCCGGGACATCCTCGACTACCACTCGTCGGTCGAGCAGGCCGCTGCCACAGCCGCGCGCGCCGGGGTCGGCACACTGGTGCTCACGCACTACGTACCGCCGCTGGTGCCCGGGCAGGAGGATCAGTGGCGCGCCCAGGCGGCGACCGAGTTCAGCGGCCCGGTCGAGATCGGCAACGACCTGCTCCACGTGCCGGTCGGGAACTAAGCCAGGCCATCGCCCGACCTATGGGCGATGACGACGACGGAAACCCCCACCCGCCGCGGTGATGCGGCTGTCCTGCGCCGGATCTGGCGGCTGCATTTCTGGGTCGGGCTGTTCGCCGCCCCAGTGCTGGTGGTGCTGGCCTGCAGCGGTCTGGTGATCCTCTACAGCCAGCCCTTGGACGCCCTGCTCAACCGGCATCTCCTCGTGGTCGAACAGGGCCCGCAGACCGTGCCGCTCGACACGCAGGTGGCCACCGCCAGGCAGCATGTCGGTGCGGGCGATTCCCTGGAGGCCGTCACCCCGCCGGACGGCCCGCACTCCTCGACCCGGGTGGACTTCTCCGCCGCCGACACCGAGGGTTACCCGCAGGCCGAAGCCAACGTCATCCAGGTATTCGTCGATCCCTACACCGGCGCCTATCTGGGGCAGCGCGATCAACTCTCCGGCTTGGTCGGCTGGGCGAATCAGCTGCACCGGATGTTCGGCAACGACGGGCCGCACATTCAGCTGCCGTCGTTGGGACACCTGATCGACCCGTCCGCGTATCCGCAATCCAGCATCCCGGTCGGCGTCGGCAACCTCTGGATGGAGATGACCGCGACCTGGATCCTGGTCCTCCTGGCCAGCGGGATCTATCTGTGGTGGCCGCGCGCCATCGAAGCAGGAAAACCGCTGTTGACAGTGCGGTGGCGCGAAGGCGGCCGAATCCGTTGGCGCGACGTGCATGCCCTGACCGGCGTGGTGATCGCGGTCATCTTGATCTGCTACATCCTGTCGGGGATGACGTGGACGCGGTATTGGGGCGAGAACTGGCGCGCGGTGACCGCAACGCTGACCCCATCGACCGCAATCGACGCTCCCTCAACGCCGGCGAAGCTCGGCGACTACGACCGGCTGGGCCGTCGTATCGCCTGGGCTAGCACCGACGACCCCATCTACGCCTCGCAACCCACCGAGGGCGCGGCCCGGCTGTCCTACAACGACATTGACCGGATCGCCAAGGACGAGCACATGGTGCCCGGTTATGCGATCTTCCCGCCGTCGGATTCGACCCGGGACGGCACCACGACGTACGGCAGCTACACGGTGGTCAACCGCTGGCCGCAGCGGGTGTCCGAACAGCGCACGCTGTATCTGAACCAGTTCACCGGCACCACCATCACCACCGCGACCGCCGCCCAGGACGGGGCGCTGTCGAAGTTGACGAGTTTCGGGATCGCCTTGCACATGGGCAACCAAATGGGTTGGCTCACCCGCATTTCCGCCACCATCGCCTGCCTCGGGGTCCTGCTCAGTGTGGCGACCGGATTGCTGATGTGGTGGAAGCGGCGCCCGGCAGGGCGCAGTGGGCTGCCCGGCCCGACCGGTGATACCACCCGGGCGAACACACCGAAGAAGGCGATGCTCGTGGTGACCGCCGCGGCGGTCGTTCTCGGAATCCTCTTCCCGGCCTTCGGTATATCGCTACTCGTCGTGCTCGTGGTCGAGGGGATCATCTCCGCCCGTCGGCCGCCGCCCGATCAGGCCAGCCTGGTGACCTCGACCACCACGTCGAGATCGGTGGAGCCCTCGCCGGAGTAGATCCCCTTCAGCGGGGTGACATCGGCATAGTCCCGGCCGACACCGACACTGATGTACTGCTCGTTGATCTCTTTGTCGTTGGTCGGGTCGTAGTTCCACCAGCCGCCGGTCCACGCCTGGATCCAGGCGTGACTCTGCCCGTCGATGGTGTCACCGATCACGGCATTGCGCTTGGGGTGTAGATAGCCCGAGACGTACCGAGCCGGAATTCCCATGCCCCGCAACAAGATCAGTGTCAGATGGGCGTAGTCCTGGCAGACACCCTTACCTTCGCGCAGCGCGTCGAGACCAGACGAGTGCACGCCGGTGGTTCCGGGAACGTAATTCAGTTCGCTGTGCGCCCACCGGGCGGCGGCGATCACGGCCTGCTGCGGATCGTGCTCTTTGATGATGCGCTTGCCGACGCGCTGGATCCGCCTGCTCACCGGCGTGTAGTGCGTGGGTCCGAGCACCTCGTCGAAGCGGTCCCGTACCGCCTCGGAAGCCAGTTCCTCCCACGAGACGTCCTCGGTCGGGGCTTCCGGTTTGTCGGTCTCGACTACCGAGGATGCGGTCACCTCCAGCTCGGTGTGCGGCGCGTGCAGGTCGAAAGCCGTTACGGCCGTGCCCCAGTAGTCGACGTAGCGGTAGGACCGGGTGGCCGGGATGGTCTCCACGCGGTTGAGGATGACGTTCTGCCGGGAGTCCGAGCGCGGTGTCAGCCGAGCTTCGTTATAGGAGGCGGTGACCGGCGACTTGTAGGCGTACCCCGTGGCATGCACGACCCGCATCCGCCACATCAGATCTCTCCTTCCTCGATGACCAGCTCGCCGTTCTGCCCGGCGTCGGACCAGGCGACCCACGGCGCGGAGTGGAAGTACTGCAGTGCCACCGCTTCTCCGACGTCGCGACAGGTTTCCTGCAGGCCGGCGAGGCGCTCCTCCAGCGACTCGAGCAGTACACCGGGCCGGATGAATTCCAGCTCGCTGCGGGCACGCCCGAGCAGCCGCTGCGCCTCGGCGGTCGACCCGAGCCGGTTGTGCGGTCGGTGCATGAGTTCGTCGAGGCTGTGTTCGGCCAGTCTGAGCGAGTAGTAGATCGATCGCGGAAAAAGCCGGTCCAGCAACATGAATTCGACGACCCGGCTGGCGTCGAGCACGCCCCGGTAGGTGCGCAGGTAGGTGTCGTGGGCGCCGGCCGAACGCAACACCGTCACCCAGGCCGGCGAGGAGGCACTGTCCCCGACCCGGGACAGCAGCAGTCGCACCGTCATGTCGACCCGTTCAACGGCGCGGCCCAGAACCAGGAACCGGTAGCCGTCATCGCGCGACAGTGTGGAGTCGGCCAGGCCGGCGAACATCGCCGCCCGACCTTCGATGAAGCTGAAGAACTCGTGCGGGCCCAGCCGGCGAGCCGCGCGCTCGCGTTCGGCCAGCGCGTTGTAGGTCGTGTTCAGGCACTCCCACATGTCACTGGACGTGACTTCCCGTGCGGAGCGGGCGTTTTCGCGTGCCGCCGAGATCGCGTCGACGATCGAGCAACCACCTGTCAGTCCGCGGTCGAACGCCACCAGATCGGTCAACGACCACAGGTCGAGTTGATGCTCGGGCGGCTCGATACCCAGCACCTGCAACAGGATTCGGGACGTCTGATCCGGGTCGACGCTGGAGTCCTCGAGCAGCTGGTGGACCGTCACGTCGAGAATGCGGGCGGTGTCGTCGGCGCGCTCGACGTAGCGTCCGATCCAGTAGAGCGCCTCGGCGTTGCGGGCCAACATCAGCGCATCACCGCCTGCTGCTGTTGCTGGCTCTGCTGCTGCTGACCCTGCTGCTGACTGGACGTCTGGTCGGCGGCCTTCTCGGCGGGCGCCGCCTTGGCCGGTTTGGGAAGCTTGCGCACCACCTCGGCGTCGCCGAGTTCGCGGGCCGCGCCCGACGTTCGAGAGGCCAGCACCCAGGTGTCCTTGGAACCGCCGCCCTGGCTGGAGTTGACCACCAGCGATCCCTCGGTGAGCGCGACGCGGGTCAGTCCGCCGGGCAGCACCCAGACGTCCTCGCCGTCGTTGACCGCGAACGGTCGCAGGTCGACGTGGCGGGGAGCAAGGGCGTCACCGACTTTCGTGGGCACCGTCGACAGCTGCACAACTGGCTGGGCGATCCAGCCGCGGGGGTCGGCGATGACCTTTCTGCGGATGGTGGCCAGCTCCTTCTCGGAAGCGTCCGGCCCGAATACGATCCCGTAGCCGCCGGAGCCCTCGACCGGCTTGATCACCAGCTCGTCGATCCGGTCGAGCACCTCTTCGCGCTCGTCGTCGAGCCAACAGCGCATCGTGTCCACGTTGGCCAGCAGCGGCTTCTCGCCGAGGTAGTACTCGATGATCGTCGGCACGTAGGTGTAGACCAGCTTGTCGTCACCGACGCCGTTACCGACCGCGCTGGAGATCACGACGTTGCCGGCCCGGGCGGCATTGAGCAGGCCTGCCACGCCGAGCACTGAGTCGGGGCGGAACTGCATGGGGTCGAGGAAATCGTCGTCGATCCGGCGATAGATGACGTCGACCTGGCGCTCCCCCTCGGTGGTGCGCATGTAGACGACGTTGTCGCGGCAGAACAGGTCGCGGCCCTCGACGAGCTCCACACCCATCTGGCGGGCCAGCAGAGAATGCTCGAAGTAGGCGGAGTTGAACGGGCCCGGGGTGAGGACCACGACCGTCGGGTCGGCCTCATTGGTCGCTGCGGCGTTGCGCAGTGCCCGCAGCAGATGAGAGGAATAGTCGCCGACCGCGCGCACGCGGTGGGTGGCGAACAGGTTCGGGAAGACCCGCGCCATGGTGCGCCGGTTCTCCATGACGTAGGAGACCCCCGACGGGGACCGCAGGTTGTCCTCGAGCACGCGGAACGTGCCCTGGGCGTCACGGACCAAGTCGATGCCGGCGACGTGGATGCGCACCCCGTTCGGTGGGTTGATCCCGGCCGCCTGCCGGTGGAAGTGCTCGCAGGACGTCACAAGGCGGCGTGGGATCACCCCGTCGCGCAGGATCTCCTGGTCGCCGTAGATGTCGTCGAGGTACATCTCCAGTGCCTTGACTCGCTGGGTGATGCCGCGTTCGAGCCGCGACCACTCGGCGGCGGAGATGACCCGCGGAACCAGATCGAGCGGGAAAGGCCGCTCCTGACCGGACAGCGAGAACGTGATGCCCTGGTCGATGAACGCCCGGCCCAGCGCCTCGGCCCTGGCCTCGAGTTCGTCGGCGTCGGACGGCGACAGTTCAGCAAAGATTCCCTTGTACGGCCCGCGGACGTTGCCCTGGCTGTCGAACATCTCGTCGAAGGCCTTGGCATAGGAGCCCAGCTTGTTGTAGCCGCCGAAGATATGGTCGTGGCGCCGCGGTTGTCGCGAACCGTTGCGCGACGACCGGCTGGTTTCCGAAGGCAGGGTACGAAGACTCACGGGTCACACTCTGCCTGACCTTCGACATTTCGGCAGGCCAGTGACCTTCGTTTTGGGCGTTCAGGACGCTGGCTGGTACCCTGAACAGTCGCTGCCCGAGGGCCCTACGGCCCCGGCGAGACCGAGACCCCCAAGCTTGAAGACGAGGAACTAACGCGTGGCCAACATCAAGTCGCAGGAAAAGCGCATCCGCACCAACGAGCGGCGCCGGGTGCGCAACAAGTCGGTGAAGAGTGCGCTGCACACGGCGATCCGCGGGTTCCGTACCGCTGCTGCCGAGGGCGACAAGGACAAGGCCGCCGAGCTGCTCGTGGTGACCAGCCGCAAACTGGACAAGGCCGCCAGCAAGGGCGTCATTCACAAGAACCAGGCGGCCAACAAGAAGTCCGCGCTGGCTCAGGCCTTCAACAAGATCTGATTCAGTCCCGGCCGCTTCCGGCGGCCAACTGCGCGACCTTGCGCACCGCATCTTCCAGCACGTAATCGGCGTCCGCCGCTGCCCCCTTGACGTCGGCGTTCAACGCCGCAACCAGCCGCATCGCCGTCGCCACCTTGTCGCGTGACCAGCGCCGCGACTGCTTCTGCGCCTTCTGGATCTTCCACGGCGGCATCCCCAGCTCAGATGCCAACCGGTACGGGTCACCGGAGACCGGGCCCACCCGCGCGATGGTGTGAACCGCCTCGGCGAGCGCGTCGGCCAGCACGACGTGTGGAACACCGCGCAGCATCGCCCACCGCAGTGCCTCGGCCGAACCGGCGACATCCCCGACCACGGCCTTGTCGGCGATGTCGAAGCCGGAGACCTCCGCCTTACCGCTGTGATAGCGCCGCACGGCAACTGCGTCGACATGCCCGCCGGTGTCAGCCACCAGCTGTGAGCATGCCGATGCGAGTTCCCGGATGTCGGAGCCGACGGCATCGAGCAGCACGCTGACCGTGTTGTCGTCGACCTTGACCTTCTGTCGGCGGAACTCAGCGCGCACGAAGTCGGCGCGCTCGGCGGCCTTGGTTATCTTGGCGCACGGGTGGACCTGGGCGCCGAGCTTCTTCAGCTGATCGGCCAGCGCCTTGGCGCGACCGCCACCGGAGTGCGCGACCGCCAGCACGGTGCCGGGCGGCAGATCGGCGGCCGCCGTGGCGATCAGGTCGACCGCCTCCTTGCCCGCCTCGGCCGCGGACTCGAGCACCACCACCCGCTCGTCGGCGAACAGCGACGGACTGAGCAGTTCGGCCAGCTCGTTGACCGACACGTCGCCGGCGCGCAGCCGGTCCACCGGAACGTCGACGCTGCCCGCCGCGTCACGGGCCTGCCGCAGCACCTCGGAGACAGCACGGTCGACCAGCAGCTCCTCATCACCCAGGATCAGATGCAGGCCGTCCACTGTCGCGCTCACCGAACGATCGTTTCATGACCGGCCGACACCGGCTGACACCGACCTTGACCCCGCGCCACAGCACCACCGCGGCCAGCGTCGCTGCCGCCACTGATGCCACCCCGCCGACTCCGGACGGCACGGTCAGTGCGGCACCGGGCACGTCCGCGGCGGTGGATGCGACGCGCAGCAGCCACCACAGCTCCGGACCGGTGAACCGGATCAGCAGCCCGGCCGCGGATGGCAGCACCCAGCACAGCGCGGCTGCCGCGGTGCCCAAAACGGTAATCGGCGCAATGACTACGGCGACAGCCAGGTTGGCGAGCACACCGATCACGCTGAACTTGCCTGATATCGCGGCGACCAACGGCGCGGTGACCAGCTGGGCGGCCAGTGCGATACAGAACGCCTCGGCCAGCGGCTTGGGCCAGCCATGGGCGATCAGCCGGGCCGACCACCCGGGTGCCAGCACGATGAGTGCGGCGGTCGCGGAGACTGACAGCGCGAAACCGGCGTCGACCGCCAATTGCGGTGCCACGATCAGCAATCCGAGCACGGTGGCCGCCAGCACCGGAACCGCCTGACGCCTGCGGGCGCTCACGATGGCCACCAGCGCGATGGCCCCCATGACCGCGGCGCGCAGCACACTGGCCGTCGGCTGCACGACGATGACGAACGCCACCAGCGCGACGGTGGCCAAGCCCACGGCGACGCGCGGTCCGACCAACCCCGCCGACAGCAGCACCGCGCCGCAGACGATCGTGACGTTGGCGCCCGACACCGCAGTGAGATGGGTCAGCCCAGCAGCTTTGAATTCGTTTGTGGTGCCGGCTGATACGGCCGACGTGTCACCCAGCACCAGCCCCGGCAGGACCGCGGCCTGATCGGGCGGCAGCACGTCGCGAGCCACCCGCGCGAAGCGGGTGCGCACCGACCTGGCCGCGCGCTGCAGGGGCGACGCCCGCCCAAGGGTGGGTTCGCCGGATGCGTTGAGAACGGCCACCGTCAAGTCGCGCCGAGTCGGCCTGCCGATGCGGGCCTTGAAGCGAACCGGCTGGCCGGCCATCAGCTCGCCGAAGCCCTGCGCCGAAGCGAAGACCACCACGCGGCCGGACATCTCGGCGCCGTCCAGCTGCGAGAGGGTGCCGCGCAACATCAGCCGTCCGTTGCCCAGGGGCCGCGGGTCCTCCGCCGGTGTCACCGTCACGCGCGCCACCGCGCCGAACCGCTCTCCGATGGGATGCTCACGGACCGCGTCACTGCGCATCGCGGCCGCCAGCGCGAAACCCGTACCGACGACGGCCGCCCCGATGACAGCGACGCTGGTCGCGCGCAGCGTCGGGTGACTCTCCCCGAGCCAGCGCACCAGCGCCGCCCAACCCAGCCCGACCACCGCGCACCCGACGGCCAGGAGGAACCCGACCGCCCACGTGATGCCAGCTGCCGTCACGGCCCAGGCGGTGAGCGTGGCGGGCACCAGCCGCAGATCCAGGCGGGCACCGGCATCGGTCAAATCCGCACCAGCGCCCGCAGCTTGTCGAGCCGGGCCGGCCCGATGCCGTCGACGTCTCCGAGCTGATCGACGCTGCTGAACTTTCCGTGCGCATCACGCCAGGCAACGATCGCGGCGGCTGTCACCGGTCCCACTCCGGGCAGCGCGTCGAGCTGCTCGACGGTGGCGGTGTTCAGATTCACCGGCTCGGCGGCCGGCCCCTTCCCGGGAGCCACCGACGGAGTGGGCGCGGTGGGTGGCCCGCCGCTGACCGAACTGCCCAGTGCGGTCGGTTGACCAGCCGGGGTACCGATGCCGACGACGATCTGTTCGCCGTCGGTGAGGTGACGGGCCATGTTGAGCCCGAGTGTGTCGGCGCCGTTGAGTGCACCCCCGGCGGCCGATACCGCGTCGGCGATACGGGCGTCGGGCGCCAGTGTCACCAGGCCGGGCTTGGTGACAAGTCCGACGACGCTGACGACCACCGGCTGATTGGGATCCGGCCCGGGTCGCGCCGCGGCCGAGGACACCATCTCCACCGGCGGCAGCTTGGCCGAGACGACGGGCGGCGGCTCGTCGCGCATCAGGGCGAACACCGTGATGAGCACGGCGACAACGGCGATCACCACCAGTGCGATGCCGCCGGAGCGGCCAGGGTCGGCACGGATGGCGGCCAGCCAGCTCCTGCCCTGATCGGTGCGTCCGTCGGGAATCCAACTGGGCACCGGGATCTCGTCGTCATCGTCGTCGTCGGGCTCGTCCGTGGCGTCGTGCGGGCGCAGGCGGCGGTGCAGATTGGCCAGCGGTAGCTCGGTTCGCATGTCGCGACCGTATGACTCGCCGGTCACCCGAATCCGCTGTGCGGGACGTCCGGTGGCGAACCTGTGGATGAATCCGGAACTGTGTACACAGCGTCTAGCCAGGGAGGACCGCCCATGACCGCCATCACCGACCGCCCCATCCGGGTCATCCAGTGGACCACCGGAAACATCGGCCGCCGGTCGCTGCACGCGATCATCAGCCGGCCAGACCTGGAACTGGTCGGGGTCTACGCGCACGGCGCCGACAAGCTCGGTGTCGACGCCGCCGAGCTGTCCGGCTGGCCCGAACCCACCGGCGTCGCTGCGACCAACGACATCGATGCGCTGCTGGCGGCGAAGCCGGACGCCTGCTGCTACAACCCGTTGTGGCCGAACGTCGACGAGTTGGTGCGGTTGTTGGAGGCCGGGGTCAACGTCTGCTCGTCGGCGGCCTGGATCACCGGCGGGAAGCAGACACCCGAGGATCGTGCCCGCATCGAAAAGGCCTGCGCACAGGGTAATTCGACAATTTTCGGCAGTGGGGCGCATCCCGGCATGACCAACATGGTCGGCATGGTGCTCTCCGGCGCCTGCGAACGCGTCGACGAAATCCGCATCACCGAGTCGGTGGACTGTTCGAGCTACGAGTCGGCAGGCACCCAGTCCGCGATGGGCTTCGGCTGCGACCCCGACACCGAGGGCTTGGCCGAGAGTGTGCGGGTGGAGAGCGAGGTGTTCGCCGAATCCGCGGCGATGATGGCCGACGCCATCGGCGCGAAGCTGGACCGGATGACGTTCGATGTCACGTTCACCACCGCCACCGGAGACAGCGACCTCGGGTTCATGACGATCCCAGAAGGCACCGTCGGCGGGGTGTACGGCTACCACCGAGGGTGGGTGGGGACGCGCAATGTGGTCAGCGTCGGCTTCAACTGGATCATGGGCAGCCACGTCGTGCCGCCCAAACCGCTCGAGCACGGCCATGTCATCCAGGTGTTCGGCGTGCCCAACATGCGCACGGTGCTGCACTGCCTGCCGCCGAAGAACTGGCCCGAGGAGGGCTTCATGGGTCTGGGCATGATCTACACCGCCATGCCGGTGACCAATGCTGTGCCGGCCGTCGTCGCCGCACGACCCGGCATTGTCACCCTGGCTGACCTGCCGCCGGTGACCGGGCGATTCAGCCCGTCCTAGACCGCGCGGGAATTAATCCGGACCACGGTCCGGTTAGTCCTTGGTGACGCGCCGCGCACAGGCACGGCGCACCTATCAAGGAGCATCCACCATGACCGCACCGGCGCAGACCACCGATCTCACTGGAACCTGGGCTATCGACCCCGTTCATTCGTCGATCAGCTTTTCGGTACGTCACCTCGTGGTCAGTAAGGTCCGCGGCACCTTCGGTGCGTTCAGCGGTGCGGTGACCGTCGCGGCCGACGGTACCCCGACGGTGTCCGCGGAGATCGATGTTGCCTCTGTGCACACCGGCAACGAGCAGCGCGATGCCCACCTCCGCGCGGCCGATTTCTTCGATGTCGAGAAGTACCCCACCGCCACATTCGTATCGACGTCGGTGACCTCCGACGGTGAGGGCTACCAGGTCGAGGGCGATTTCACGCTCAAGGGCGTGACACGCCGGATCAGCCTGCCTGTGGAATTCAACGGCGTGAACCCCGGCATGGGGCACGGCGCGGTGGCGGGATTCGAGGCGTCGGTGGTGTTGAATCGCAAGGACTTCGGCATCGATATCGACATGCCGCTGGAGACCGGCGGGGCGGTCGTCGGCGACAAGGTCACCATCACCCTGGAGATCGAAGCTCTCAAGCAGGCGTGAGGCGATCCGGCGGGGTGGGGTCGAGGGCGACCACGATTCCCACCGCGCCGGTGCCGACGTGCACGCCGAGCACCGGACCCAGGTCCGTGACGACCGCGGCCCCGCAGCCCGGTAGGGCTGCGGCCAGCGTCGCGGCCAGTTCGCCTGCGGCGCCGGGATTGTCGATGTGGTGGACCGCGAGCGCGGCACGCCTCTCCCCCACTACGTCGAGCACCTGCTCGATCATCGCCGCCTGCGCTTTGGATGCCGTGCGCACCCGCTGGGCGAGCACCAGCCGGCCCTGTTCATCGATGCGCAGCAGTGGCTTCAACGCGAGCGCGGTGCCCAGCCAGGAGGCGGCGGCGCCGATCCGGCCGCTGCGGCGCAGATTGTCCAGCCGCTGCACGACGATATAGGCCCGGATCCGGGACACCGCTGATTCCGCCTCGGCGACAACGGCTTCCAAGTCGGCACCGGCGCACGCGGTGCGCGCGGCGGCCAGCGCGACAAAACCGGTACCCATCGCCGTCGACTTCGAATCGACCACGCGCACGGCACCGCCGAACTCGCGCGCCGCGTATTCGGCGGCGCCCAGCGTGCTGGAGAGCGCACCGGAGATGTGCACGGCCACGACACCGTCACCGCGGCTGTCGCGCAGGGCTTCCCGATAGGCTTCGGCGAGTTCGCTCGGGGTGGCCCCTGCCGTCGTCACGTGCCCGCGCTGGTAGAGATCCGCGGGGATCGGGTCGACGCCGTCGCGCAGGTCGGAGCCGTCGACCAGAATGTGTAGCGGCACAACGCGGATATCGCAGGCCCGGACGTCATCGGTCCGCAGCCGCGCCGACGAATCGGTGACCACGACGACAGCCATCGATCAGTCTCGCAGGTTGCCGAGCGGGACGCCGGCTTCGGCGAGCGCTTTGAGCATCAGGTCGGCGACGCCGGAGTGCGCTTCGAAATTCCAGTGGATTCCGTCCGGATTGCCGCGCCCAGCCAGAACCTCTTCGGCCACTGCGGCTTTCAAGTCGACCACCGGAATGCTGTGCTGGGCCGCCCATTCATTGATCGCGGCGACCGTGCCTGGCCGCCCGCGATGGGACATGCCATAGGTGGGTGCGATGTGCACCGAGGGTACCGAGGCGACGATCGGAATCCCGGGACGGTTGAAGTCGATTGCACCACGGGTCATTTCGAGATACTCCACCGTCAGGTGAGGCGGCAACGCCGGCCGTGCGATCGGCGAGAATCTCGGTTGGGCCCAGCCATACCCGTCCCGAACCCAGCGGCGCAGCCAAGGCGGCCGCACGTATCGGATGAGCTCACGCAGCGCGGTGGGCAACGGCGAGGGCAGCGAGTCCATGCCACTGGTTGCGAAGATCACCGCACCGGCGCGCGGCAGTGCTGCCCACGCTCGCGGATCCTGGGTAGCTGCCCACCATACGTCGCGGCTGGTCCAGCCGATCCGACCGATCAGCTCGACATCCCAATCAAGTTGTCGGGCAACGATGTTGGGCCAGATCCGGGGGTCATCGGAGGGCAGGCCGCCCTGGGGTCCGTAGTAGGACAGGGAATCTGCGAAGATCAGCAGTGTCGGCCTAGAGGACATCGTTGGCCACCTGTGCCGAAGCGTTCCAGACGTCGAGGCGCCAGCGGATCTCCGCGAATGCGGCGTCGTCGGCGCCATGCCCCGACAGCTGCGCCCAGCTGGCATTTCCCATGCCGCCCAGCACCGGCCACGTGTCCACCGGCAGCCCGAGCAGGCCCGCGCAGAGCGCAGCGATCAGCCCGCCGTGCGCCACCAGCACCAACGGCCGATCGGGGGCCTCGACGCCCCAATCCTGCTCGGCGGCAACCAGTTCAGCGACCAGTGGCACGCTTCGGGCGGCGACGTCGACCCGACTTTCGCCGCCGTGCGGGGCCCAGGTTGCGTCGTCGCGCCAGGCCAGCCGCGCGCCCGGCGAGACGGCGTCCACCTCGTGGTGGGTGAGCCCCTGCCAGTCGCCGAGGTGGGTTTCCCGAAGCCGGGTGTCGACCTCGACCCGTAGACCCGTCCGCTCCCCCAGCGCCACCGCAGTGTCGTAGGCGCGGTGCAGATCTGAGGAAACGATGCGCAGCGGCTGGCGCTTGGCCAGCACCTCGGCGGCGGCCACGGCCTGCGCGCGGCCCAGATCCGTGAGCTCGCTGTCGAGCTGACCCTGCATGCGACTGCCGGCGTTGTACTCCGTCTGGCCGTGGCGCAGCATGACCAGCCTGCGCACCCTCACGGAGCGTCCTCGACCTGAACGTCATCCAGATTCACCGTCAGGAAGGGGCAGTCGCGCCACAGCCGGTCCAGGGCGTAGAAGTTGCGCTCCTCCTGATGCTGGATGTGCACCACGATGTCCACGTAGTCGAGCAGCACCCAGCGGCCTTCACGAGTGCCTTCCCGGCGCGCGGGCTTGTATCCGGCCAGCCGCATCTTCTCCTCGACCTCGTCGACGATCGCGTTGACCTGGCGCTCGTTGGACGCCGACGCGATCACGAAGCAGTCGGTGATCACCAGCTGGCCGGACACGTCGATGACGACGACGTCCTGTGCAAGCTTGGCGGCGGCGGCGCGCGCGGCCACTTCTGCCATCTGGACGGCTTCGTCGGACGCGGTCACGTGGTGGTCTCCTCGCTTGTGGTGACGGGCAGCCGGCCCGCCAGGCCCAGGTCGCGGTAGAGGCCGCGCTTGGATACGTACTGCACGACGCCGTCGGGCACCAGGTACCAGATCGGCCGGTTCTTGGCCGCGCGGACGCGGCAGTCGGTGGACGAGATGGCCAGAGCCGGCACCGAGACCAGGCTCAGCGCCTCTTCGGGCAACTGGTCGAATGCGGCGACTATGTGCTGGCCGTTGAGTTCGTAGCCGGGCCGGCTGACACCGACGAACTTGGCGAGCGCGAACAGCTCCTCCCAGTTCTGCCAGGACAGGATCGAGGCCAGCGCGTCGGCTCCGGTGATGAAGTACAGATCGGCGTCCGGGTTGAGGGCCCGCAGATCGCGCAGGGTGTCGCTGGTGTAGGTAGGTCCGCCGCGATCGATGTCGACGCGGCTGACCGAGAACCGCGGATTCGAGGCCGTCGCGATGACCGTCATCAGGTAGCGGTCCTCGGGCGGGGTCACCTCCCGCGATTTCTGCCACGGCTGGCCGGTGGGGACGAACACGACCTCGTCGAGATCGAAGAGATCGGCCACCTCGCTGGCCGCGACCAGGTGGCCGTTGTGGATGGGATCGAACGTCCCACCCATCACGCCGAGCCTGCGTCGAGCCGAGGAAACCACGATTGACCAGCTTACGGGAGGCGCTCAGCCGTTTCCCGGCGCTCGTAGCCCGTCGCGGAGTCTCTGCTCTGGCAAAGGCGTATGAGGGATATCACTCCGGTTCAGGTACCATTTTGGGCGAGTCGAGTTATGCCGATCAGGGGGCCATTGATGAAGAAGTTCGGTAGCCGACGTATGACTGCGCCTGTGACAACTGTGGCTGCTGTGGCCGCCGCTATTGCGGTGGGGCTGACGCCGACGGTGTCCTCGGCGCCGGTGCTGACCGCCGCGACCGTAGATTACCTGCGCGGTACCAACATCGGCTGGACCCCCACCGATCAGCAGTACCGCGACTTCATCTCGCGGGTGCTCGACGGCACCGGGCCGGACGCCGCGGCGCCCACCTCGTCCGGCAACATCGCCTACCCCGCCGGCTTCTGGCCATTTTCGAACCACTACATCTTCGATCCGACGTGGAATCAGTCCGTCGCCGCGGGCGTGCAGGCGGTCGAGGATCGCAATCCGTCGGGCGAGGTCCTTTTCGGGCTGTCGCAGGGCGCGGTCGTTCTCTCCCAATACAAGGCCGCACACCCGGAAGGAACGGGAAACACCTTCGTCCTCGTCGAGAACCCGAGCCGGCCCAACGGCGGGATCCTGGAGAGATTCGCCGGACTGTACATCCCGATTCTCGATATCAGCGTCAGCGGAGCCACCCCTGACAACGGCGATACGACGGTCGACGTGGCCCGCCAGTACGACGGTTGGGCCGACTTCCCGACCTATCCATTGAATGTGCTCGCGACGGTCAACGCGATCATGGGCATGGTCTACGTTCACGGGCCGACCCAGACCGAGCTCACCGCCGCCGATCTCGACGCCGCCAGGGCCGGCGGCAACATGTATTACCAGGAGCACGGCACCACGACGTACTACCTCGTCCGGACCCCGCTGGTGCCGTTGCTGATGCCGCTCAAGGGAATCGTGCCCGACCCGATCCTCGGCGCCATCGATCCGGTCTTGCGGACATTCATCGAAATGGGTTATGACCGAACCGATTACAGCCAGCCGACGAGGGCGAGGCTCTTCCCGGGAGTCAGCCTGCCCAGCTTCCCGAGCCTGCCCAGCCTCCCGAGCCTGCCCAGCCTGCCCGGCGCCACCGCCGCGCAGAAGGCCGTCACCCCGGCACCGGCGGTCAGCACCGCCACCGTCGCGGCGGCTGCTGAACCGCAGTCGGTGAGCACGCCGGAGGCCAGCAAGCCCGATGCGAGCACAGCGGCGGCCACCACGACGCCGAAGGCCGGCGCACCGAAGAAGAAGGCCACTGCCGGCGCGACGAAGAGCCCTGCGGCCCAGTCGGATTCCTCCAGCACTGACGCACCGAAGAAGTCGACCGGGGGAAGCGCGCGGCCGTCGGCGAAGAAGGCCGGCTAGACCGGCAGCAGCTGGTCGATCACCGCGGCAAGCTGTTTGGCCGAGCGGCACTCGTGCATGGTGATGACGTCTTCGTAACGCGGCACCGCCGAATCACCGCTGCCCCACAGGTGCCGCGGCTCAGGGTTGAGCCAGTGCGCGTGCCGGCTCGAGGTCACCATGTGCGCCAGGATGTCAACGGCCGGGTTGCGGTAGTTGGTGCGACCATCGCCGAGCACCAGCAACGAACTGCGCGGAGACAACACGTTGTGGAAGTTCTCGGTGAACGACACGAACGCATTGCCGTAGTCGGAATGCCCGTCGCGGGTGTACACCCCGGCTTCCCGGGTGATGCGCTGGATCGCGACCGCGAGATCGGCGTCCGGACCGAACAGGTGGGTCACCTCGTCGGTGGTGTCGATGAAGGCGAACACCCGCACGCGGGAGAACTGCTGACGTAGCGCATTGACCAGCAGCAGGGTGAAGTGGCTGAAGCCGGCGACGGATCCCGAGACATCGCACAGCACAACGAGTTCCGGTCGTGCCGGACGCGGCTTGCGTAGCACGACGTCGATCGGCACACCGCCGGTGGACATCGACTTGCGCAGCGTCTTGCGCAGATCGATGGACCCGGCGCGGGACCGGCGGCGGCGAGCCGCCAACCGGGTCGCCAACATCCGCGCCAGCGGGCCCACGACCTTGCGCATCTCGCGCAGCTGATCACCGGATGCCCGCAGGAACTCCACGTTTTCGGCCAGCTGCGGGATGCCGTACATCTGGACGTGGTCGCGGCCGAGTTGTTCGGCGGTGCGCCGTTTGGTCTCGCTCTCCACCATCCGGCGCAGCTGCGCGATCTTCTGCGCGGCAAGCGCTTTGGCGATCTGCTCCTGGGTCGGTGTCGGGTCGTCGTCGTGCGGAGCCAGCAGGCCGGCCAACAGCCGGCCTTCCAGTTCGTCGAGGCCCATCGCTTTGAGCGCCTGAAACGACGAGTACGACGGGCCGCGACTGGAGGTGTAGCGGCCGTAGGCCTCGACGATCTGCGCGATCATCGCGACCAGGCGCTCATCCATGTCGCCGATGTCGGGGTTGTCGGCCAGCAGGTCCAGCAGCATTTCCCGCATCGCCTCGATGTCCTCCGGCGGCAAGCCCTGCTGGGTCTCCTCGTCGGCGTCGTCGTCCTGCAGGACGGTCCGGCCGCCCAGCGCGGAGGGCCACCACAGGTCGAACAGCGCGTCATAGGTCTGCCGGTGGTCGGCGCGACGTAACACCGCACAGGCCAGCCCCTCGCGCAGCGCCTCGCGCTGCCCCAACCCCAGCACGGTCAGCACCCGGCCCGCGTCGACGGTCTCCGACGGTCCCACCGATATCCCTTGGGCGCGTAGCGCTTCGACGAAGCCGACCAGATGGCCGGGTAGCCCATGCGGGGCAAGCGGCTGAGGGGGGCGCACCCTGCGGACGGCCATCGATCTAGTTCAGCCGCAGTTCGCCGGTCGCGCGCTGCTGGTCGGACTGGTGTTTGAGCACCACTCCCAGCGTCGCGGCGATGGTGGCGTCGTCGATGGTGTCCAGGCCGAGGGCCAGGATGGTGCGGCCCCAGTCGATGGTCTCGGCGACCGACGGCACCTTCTTGAGCTGCATGCCGCGCAGCACCCCGATGATGCGGACCAGTTCGGCGGCCAGCGATTCGGGCAGCTCGGGCACCCGGGACAGCAGGATGCGGCGCTCGAGGTCGGGGTCCGGGAAGTCGATGTGCAGGAACAGGCAGCGACGCTTGAGCGCCTCGGACAGCTCGCGGGTGGCGTTGGAGGTCAGCACCACGAATGGGGTACGCGAGGCGGTGATGGTGCCCAATTCCGGGACGGTGACCGCGAAATCGCTGAGCACCTCGAGCAGTAGACCCTCGATCTCGATGTCGGCCTTATCGGTTTCGTCGATCAGCAGGACGGTCGGCTCGGTGCGCCGGATCGCGGTCAGCAGCGGGCGCGACAGCAGAAATTCCTCGCTGAAGATGTCGGACTTGGCCTGGTCCCAGTCATTCGACCCGGACTGCATCCGCAGAATCTGCTTGGCATGGTTCCACTCGTACAGCGCCCGGGCCTCGTCGACTCCCTCGTAGCACTGCAGGCGCACCAGGCCCGACCCGGTGGTCTGGGCGACGGCGCGGGCCAGCTCGGTCTTACCGACACCGGCCGGCCCCTCGACCAGCAACGGCTTGCCCAGCCGGTCGGCGAGGAACACCGCTGTGGCGGTGGCGGTATCGGGCAGGTAGCCGGTCTCGGCCAGCCGCTTGGCGACATCGTCGATGTCGGTGAACAGCGGCGCCGGGCGGGCCGGAGTTTCAGTCACGGATTCTCCTGTTGTTGCGTCAGGCAGGTCGGGTTTGGCCGTCTCCCCAGACGATCCACTTGGTTGACGTCAATTCGGGCAAACCCATCGGGCCGCGGGCATGCAGCTTCTGGGTGGAGATGCCGATCTCGGCTCCGAAGCCGAACTGCTCGCCGTCAGTGAACGCCGTCGAGGCATTGACCATCACCGCGGCGGCATCGACGCGTTCGGTGAAGCGTTGCGCCGCTTCAAGATCGGTGGTGACGATGGCCTCGGTGTGCCCGGTGCCGTAGGTGTTGATGTGCTCGATGGCGGCGTCGAGTCCGTCGACGGTGGCCACCGCGATGTCCATCGACAGGAATTCCGCCCGCAGGTCGTCGTCCGTCGGGTTGTCGTGGACCGTGACACCCGCCTGCTGCAGGGCGGCAACCAGCCGGGGCAGCGCGGCCGCCGCGAGCGACTGGTCCACCAGCAGGGTCTCGGCAGCGTTGCAGACACTGGGCCGACGGGTCTTGGCGTTGAGGATGATTCGCTCGGCGACGTCGAGGTCGGCGGCGGAGTGGACGTAGACGTGACAGTTGCCGACGCCGGTCTCGATCGTCGGCACCGTGGCGTCGCGCACCACGGCGTCGATCAGGCCGGCGCCCCCGCGCGGGATCACCACGTCGACCAAGCCGCGGGCCTGGATGAGGTGGGTGACGCTGGAGCGGTCGGCGCTGGGCAACAGTTGCACCGCGTCTTCAGGAAGGCCTTCGCCGGCCAGGGCGCCGCGCAGTGCGGTGACCAGCGCGGCGTTGGAGTTGGCGGCCGACGAGCTGCCGCGCAGCAGCACGGCGTTGCCGGATTTGAGGGTGAGACCGAACGCGTCGACGGTGACGTTGGGCCGGCCCTCGTAGACGATTCCGACCACGCCGAGCGGAACCCGCTGCTGGCGCAGTTTCAGCCCGTTGGGCAGGGTGCGGCCGCGCAGCACCTCACCGATCGGGTCGGGCAACCCGGCGACCTGGCGTAGGCCGGCGGCGATGCCGTCGATGCGCTGGGGGTTGAGCGCCAGGCGGTCCAGCATCGCTTCGGCCGTACCCGCGGCACGCGCGGCGTCGACGTCCGCGGCGTTGGCGGCCAGGATCTGGTGGGCGTGAGCGAGAACGGCGTCGGCGGCGGCGTGCAGGGCGCGGTCTTTGGCGGTGGTCGTCAGGGTTGCGAGGGTGCGCGAGGCGACCCGCGCCCGACGAGCGGCATCGTGGACCTGACCGCGCAAGCCCCGATCGAGGGACGGCGCTTCGACACTCATCCCCTCAGGGTATCGGTCTGCCTACCAACCGGCAGGTGGGGGCCGGTCTAGGCGGGCCCGGCGAGCGGGTCGTCGGGATGCCGGACGGCACCATTCGGGCCGCCGGCGGCCGCCGCGTACAGGGTCCGGGCATCGTCGGTGAGCGCGCGCTGGAACACCGAGAGGATCGGGGCGTGCAGTTTCGCCAGGATGTCGGTGATGACCCCGGAGTCCAGGCGGACGAATTCCTCGTTGCCGGACTCGTAGAAGCCGTCGAGGTCCAGGCCGAAGAACGGCCCGGGCTGGAAGGGCCGCCGGCGCAAATGCTGGGGCAGTGTCGCCGAGCCATTGGCGAACGCGCCATATTGCACATTGAGGCCGGCTCGCCCTCCGAGGTCGAACGCGGCGACCCCCTGGATGCCTCTGGACGGGACGTGGTCGGGGGCGATCGCCAGTGGGCTGAGCAGGCTGCCATCGATCCAGGTGGCCCATCCGCGTGCGTCGGTCGGTGGTTGGGGCACCCTGATCTCGTCGATGTAGCGCAGGCCGATGCGTTGCAGTCCGGAGGCCACCTGCGCCTCGACCAGGGCGTTGCATCCGGCGGCGATGGCGGTGCGGATCGCGTCGGGGCCGGTGTAGTCGGTCGTCTCGTAGCTGAGGGTGGTCGCGGTGAGGGTCAGCGATTCGGTGGCCTCCGCGTTGCGCAGCAGGATTCCCTGCCTGGGCTCAACCCGCGGTGGAAGGCCCGGCCCGGCGTTGGCCAGGTTCACGCCGGTCAGCGGTTCGTTGACCGGGAATCGTCCCTCGACGGCGATGGCCACGGCGTCGAGGGTCTCCTGCTGGCGCAGCCGTGGCGCATCGGTGAACCGGATTTCGGCGATCACGGCGACGACTGCTGCATTGCCGGCTGTCTCGGCGTTGGGGTACATGGGAACTCAACCTACCGATTGAAGATGCCTGACAGTTGACTGCCGGCGTTGGCCAGACCCGAATCGAGGGAGCCGGAGTTGAAGGCCCCGGAGTTTCCGCCGGTCCCGCTGTTGAAGAACCCGGATGACGGGTTGGCGGTGGAGTTGAAGTAGCCGGGCGTTTGATGGAAGTCGATCACCTCGAACTCGAAGGGACCCAATGTCCCGTTGCCCATGAGGTCGATAAGGCTTTGGAAGGCGAAGCTCAGGGCCGTCGGGTCGAGGATGGCGGTTTGGTCGATGGTCTCCGCAATGGTGCCGCTGTAGAGGTCGATTGCCCCGTACCAGCCGCCTACGTAGTAGCAACCGCCGCCGATGCCGGCACCGGCGCAACCGCCGGTGCGGTTCCAACTGGTGATGACGAACGGAATCGAGATGTCGAACTTGCTCAGGTTCAGCGCTTCGACGGTGCCGGTGATCGGGATGTCGATCGGAATGTGGACGGCGTAGTGGTAGTCGATCTCGGAGATCTTGATCGAGTAGGTGAAGCTGAGGAGCCCTTGATAATCGCCGCGCCAGAACATGCCGTTGCTGAAGTTGCCGCCGATGAAGGCACCGGTGTTGACGTTGCCGGAGTTGGCGAAACCGGTGTTCGAGTTGCCGGTGTTGGCAAACCCGGTGTTGGTGTCACCGGGGTTGAAGCCGCCCGTGTTGGTGTTGCCCACGTTCAGCATTCCGCTGTTGTTGTTGCCCGCATTTCCGTAGCCGGTGTTGGTGTGCCCGACGTTCAGCAGGCCTCGGTTGAGGTTGCCGGCGTTGCCGAAGCCCCAGTTGTTGTTGCCGGAGTTGAAGAACCCGACATTGCCATCACCAGAGTTGAAGAACCCGATGTTGTTGTTACCCGAGTTGAATAACCCGATGTTCCCGGTCCCGGTATTCCACCCACCGAACCCGACCTGATTCGTACCCGTCAGCCCGATCCCAATATTGCCGGTACCCGAGTTACCGAACCCGATGTTCCCCGACCCGATATTGCCGAACCCAAAGTTGAAGTCCCCCAGGTTCCCCCAACCAAAGTTCGAGCTACCCAGATTCCCGAACCCAACATTGGAACTACCGTTGTTACCCGAACCGATGTTGCCGCTACCCAGGTTGCCCGACCCGAGGTTCGAACTGCCCTCATTACCGGAGCCGAGGTTCCAGTCGCCGACATTGCCCCAGCCGACGTTCAGGCCGCCGATGTTGCCGAACCCGAGATTGAAGCGGGTACCGGTGGCGTCGCGGAACCAACCCGCCAATTGCGTTCCCACCGTGTCGATTCCAGAAACAAACCCTGGAGTCGCCAGATTGAGCGTGCTGGTGTTGAAGTACCCGGAAACCGTGTTCCCGAGATTAGAGAACCCCGACAACACCGCCCCGTAGTTGAACAACCCCGACACCCCGGAGCCCACCAACTGCGAGACCGCCACGTTCCACAACCCGGACGAATCCGGGCCGAAGTTGAAGAGGCCGGAACCGCCACCTGTACCGCTGTTGAAGATGCCCGATGTCGGGTTCGCCGTCGAGTTGAAGAACCCGGGTGCCGCGGGGAGATCCAGCAGTGAGATCACGATCGGGCCGATGCCACCCGTTGCGGTGATGGGGATGGTGGTGTTCGGTCCGCCGATCGTCAGGGTTGCAGCTTTGTTGTCGGTGAAGCCGACGCTGATCGGCCCGACGGCGACCGGACCAAAGGTGGCACTGAGTCCGACCTGGTCGATGACGCAGACAACGGTACATATTCCGAGGGACGCGCCAAGGACCGGTCCAGGTCCGACACTCACTGCAGGGATGACGATTTGGGGGATCTCAACCGGGGTGGCGGTGACCGTGATGGGGATGTTGATAGGGATGTTGACGTCGAGGTGGCCCGGGATCTCGGCGATCGTAATGGCGAGGGTGCCGCCGAATTGGCCTTGGTTCTCGCCGCGCCAGAAGATCCCGTTGCTGTAGTTGCCGCCGATGAACGCACCGGTGTTCACATTGCCGGAGTTGGCGAAACCGGTGTTGGAGTTACCGGTGTTGGCGAAACCGGTATTGAGATCACCAGGATTGAACCCACCAGTGTTGGTGTCACCAACATTGAACCCACCGGAGTTACTACTGCCAACATTGCCAAACCCGGTGTTGGTATGCCCGACGTTCGCGCCGCCGGTGTTGGTGTTACCGACATTGAGCCAACCGGTGTTCAGATTGCCGGCATTGCCAACCCCCAGTTGTTGTTGCCGGAGTTGAAGAACCCGACATTGCCATCACCAGAGTTGAAGAACCCGATGTTGTTGTTACCCGAGTTGAACAACCCGATGTTCCCGGTCCCGGTATTCCACCCACCGAACCCGACCTGATTCGTACCCGTCAGCCCGATCCCGATATTGCCGGTACCCGAGTTACCGAACCCGATGTTCCCCGACCCGATATTGCCGAACCCAAAGTTGAAGTCCCCCAGGTTCCCCCAACCAAAGTTCGAGCTACCCAGATTCCCAAACCCAACATTGGAACTACCGTTGTTACCCGAACCAACGTTGCCGCTACCCAGGTTCCCCGACCCGAGGTTCGAACTGCCCTCATTACCCGAACCGACATTCGCGCTACCCGCATTACCGAAGCCCAGGTTCCAATCCCCCACATTGCCCCAGCCGACGTTCAACCCGCCGATATTGCCGAACCCCAGATTGAAGCGGCTACCCGTCGCATCGCGGAACCAACCCGCCAATTGCGTTCCCACCGTGCCGATTCCAGAAACAAACCCCGGAGTCGCCAGATTCAGCGTGCTGGTGTTGAAGAACCCAGAAACCGTATTCCCAAGATTAGAGAACCCCGACAACACCGCCCCATAGTTGAACAACCCCGACACCCCGGAGCCCACCAACTGCGACATCGCCACATTCCACAACCCCGACGCCGCCCCCACGCCACCGTTCCAGAACCCCGACCCACCACCGGCACCAGTATTGAAAAAGCCCGACGTCGGACTCGTCGTCGAATTGAAGAAACCCGGACCCTTCGGAATATCGAACAACGAAATCACAATCGGACCAACGCCACCGGTGCCGGTGATGTGGATCGCCGTATTGGGGCCGCCGATTGTCGCGGTGATGAACGGATTCTGGCCGGTGATAACGATATTGGGGATGGTGATCGGCCCGACGCTAGCGGCCGTTGCCGGGTAGCCGACGAAGTTGATCTGCGCGCTGATCGTCGGGATGGTGATGCCCTGGACCGTGATGGTCCCGTCGCCCGGTCCGGTTCCCAAGGTGCCGGTGATCGGGATGTTGATGGGGGCGTTGATGTCGAGGGTGATGGGGATCTCGGGGATGGTCAGCCCGATGGGTGCCGCCGAATTGGCCTTGGTTCTCGCCGCGCCAGAAGATCCCGTTGCTGTAGTTGCCGCCGATGAACGCACCGGTGTTCACATTGCCGGAGTTGGCGAAACCGGTGTTGGAGTTACCGGTGTTGGCGAAACCGGTATTGAGATCACCAGGATTGAACCCACCAGTGTTGGTGTCACCAACATTGAACCCACCGGAGTTACTACTGCCAACATTGCCAAACCCGGTGTTGGTATGCCCGACGTTCGCGCCGCCGGTGTTGGTGTTACCGACATTGAGCCAACCGGTGTTCAGATTGCCGGCATTGCCAAACCCCAGTTGTTGTTGCCGGAGTTGAAGAACCCGACATTGCCATCACCAGAGTTGAAGAACCCGATGTTGTTGTTACCCGAGTTGAACAACCCGATGTTCCCGGTCCCGGTATTCCACCCACCGAACCCGACCTGATTCGTACCCGTCAGCCCGATCCCGATATTGCCGGTACCCGAGTTACCGAACCCGATGTTCCCCGACCCGATATTGCCGAACCCAAAGTTGAAGTCCCCCAGGTTCCCCCAACCAAAGTTCGAGCTACCCAGATTCCCAAACCCAACATTGGAACTACCGTTGTTACCCGAACCAACGTTGCCGCTACCCAGGTTCCCCGACCCGAGGTTCGAACTGCCCTCATTACCCGAACCGACATTCGCGCTACCCGCATTACCGAAGCCCAGGTTCCAATCCCCCACATTGCCCCAGCCGACGTTCAACCCGCCGATATTGCCGAACCCCAGATTGAAGCGGCTACCCGTCGCATCGCGGAACCAACCCGCCAATTGCGTTCCCACCGTGCCGATTCCAGAAACAAACCCCGGAGTCGCCAGATTCAGCGTGCTGGTGTTGAAGAACCCAGAAACCGTATTCCCAAGATTAGAGAACCCCGACAACACCGCCCCATAGTTGAACAACCCCGACACCCCGGAGCCCACCAACTGCGACATCGCCACATTCCACAACCCCGACGCCGCCCCCACGCCACCGTTCCAGAACCCCGACCCACCACCGGCACCAGTATTGAAAAAGCCCGATGTCGGACTCGTCGTCGAATTGAAGAAACCCGGACCCTTCGGAATATCGAACAACGAAATCACAATCGGACCAACGCCACCGGTCGCGCCGACGTGGATATTGGTGCCCGGACCGCCGACGAGCGCGCTGATCTGTGGCAGCGTGATTGTCGTGGTCGGAATGCTGATGTTGCTGACTGGATACGTGACGTCGGCGCCGAAGTTGAATGGGAAGCCAAGCGGCAGTGGCCAGGCAGGGATCTCAATGGGGAACCCGTTGATGGTGAATCCTTGCAGGGCAAGGTCTCCGAGGGTGACGCTGACCGGGATGTCGATGGTGGTGTTGATGTCGAGGGTGATGGGGATCTCGGGGATGGTCAGCCCGATGGGTGCCGCCGAATTGGCCTTGGTTCTCGCCGCGCCAGAAGATCCCGTTGCTGTAGTTGCCGCCGATGAACGCACCGGTGTTCACATTGCCGGAGTTGGCGAAACCGGTGTTGGAGTTACCGGTGTTGGCGAAACCGGTATTGAGATCACCAGGATTGAACCCACCAGTGTTGGTGTCACCAACATTGAACCCACCGGAGTTACTACTGCCAACATTGCCAAACCCGGTGTTGGTATGCCCGACGTTCGCGCCGCCGGTGTTGGTGTTACCGACATTGAGCCAACCGGTGTTCAGATTGCCGGCATTGCCAACCCCCAGTTGTTGTTGCCGGAGTTGAAGAACCCGACATTGCCATCACCAGAGTTGAAGAACCCGATGTTGTTGTTACCCGAGTTGAACAACCCGATGTTCCCGGTCCCGGTATTCCACCCACCGAACCCGACCTGATTCGTACCCGTCAGCCCGATCCCGATATTGCCGGTACCCGAGTTACCGAACCCGATGTTCCCCGACCCGATATTGCCGAACCCAAAGTTGAAGTCCCCCAGGTTCCCCCAACCAAAGTTCGAGCTACCCAGATTCCCAAACCCAACATTGGAACTACCGTTGTTACCCGAACCAACGTTGCCGCTACCCAGGTTCCCCGACCCGAGGTTCGAACTGCCCTCATTACCCGAACCGACATTCGCGCTACCCGCATTACCGAAGCCCAGGTTCCAATCCCCCACATTGCCCCAGCCGACGTTCAACCCGCCGATATTGCCGAACCCCAGATTGAAGCGGCTACCAGTCGCATCGCGGAACCAACCCGCCAATTGCGTTCCCACCGTGCCGATTCCAGAAACAAACCCCGGAGTCGCCAGATTCAGCGTGCTGGTGTTGAAGAACCCAGAAACCGTATTCCCAAGATTAGAGAACCCCGACAACACCGCCCCATAGTTGAACAACCCCGACACCCCGGAGCCCACCAACTGCGACATCGCCACATTCCACAACCCCGACGCCGCCCCCACGCCACCGTTCCAGAACCCCGACCCACCACCGGCACCAGTATTGAAAAAGCCCGACGTCGGACTCGTCGTCGAATTGAAGAAACCCGGTGCCGCGGGGATGTCAATGAAGGGGATCGTGATGGGGCCGATGGCCGCGGACGCTACGACCACGAGCTGGGTACCTGGGCCGCCGATTTGGATTTGCGGCGCCGCCCCGTTGGCGACGACTGTGACGGGTGGGATGGTCACGGACGTCAACTGACCAGTGAGGTCCAGGAAGCCAAGAAGTGTTATGCCGTAGGGGATGCTGGGGATTGTCGGCATCGTGAAGGTGCCGTCGCCGAGGGTGGTGGTGATCGGGATGTCGAGAGGAACGGTGATGACGGCGTGGACTGTGTACGGGTCGAGTTTCAGGCCCAGAGTGAGGCCGAACAGTCCCTGGTAGTCGCCGCGCCAGAAGATCCCGTTGCTGTAGTTGCCGCCGATGAAGGCACCGGTGTTCACATTGCCGGAGTTGGCGAAACCGGTGTTGGAGTTACCGGTGTTGGCGAAACCGGTATTGAGATCACCAGGATTGAACCCACCAGTGTTGGTGTCACCAACATTGAACCCACCGGAGTTACTACTGCCAACATTGCCAAACCCGGTGTTGGTATGCCCGACGTTCGCGCCGCCGGTGTTGGTGTTACCGACATTGAGCCAACCGGTGTTCAGATTGCCGGCGTTGCCCAACCCCCAGTTGTTGTTGCCGGAGTTGAAGAACCCGACATTGCCATCACCAGAGTTGAAGAACCCGATGTTGTTGTTACCCGAGTTGAACAACCCGATGTTCCCGGTCCCGGTATTCCACCCACCGAACCCGACCTGATTCGTACCCGTCAGCCCGATCCCGATATTGCCGGTACCCGAGTTACCGAACCCGATGTTCCCCGACCCGATATTGCCGAACCCAAAGTTGAAGTCCCCCAGGTTCCCCCAACCAAAGTTCGAGCTACCCAGATTCCCAAACCCAACATTGGAACTACCGTTGTTACCCGAACCAACGTTGCCGCTACCCAGGTTCCCCGACCCGAGGTTCGAACTGCCCTCATTACCCGAACCGACATTCGCGCTACCCGCATTACCGAAGCCCAGATTCAGGTTCCCGACATTGCCCAACCCGAAGTTCAGCGAACCGAGGTCACCGAACCCGAGATTGACGGGCATACCTTGGAGGACGCCGGCGAGATTCGCGCCCACGTTCCCGAGCCCCGACACGAACGCCGGGGTGGCTGAACTCAGGGTGCTGGTGTTGAACCAGCCTGACATCGTGTTGCCGAAGTTCGCAAAACCGGATGACAGGGCGCCGGTGTTCAGCAGACCCGAGAGGCCTGAGCCGGCGTCGGTGACCATGTTGGCCCAGCCGGATGAAAGAGCGCCGAAGTTGAAAAATCCTGAGCCTCCACCGGTACCGGCGTTGAAGAAGCCCGATGTCGGATTCGTCGTCGAATTGAAGAAGCCGGGTGCCGGCGCGATCTTCAGGAAGGTGATCGTGTACGGATCGGCTTGTCCAACAATGGAAATATCGATTGAGGTGGTCGCCGAGCCGACGTTGATGGTGACGCCGGGGGTCGCGAATGTGGAGGCCGGGATGGTGATGGGCCCGAAGAATGCCGAGAACCCCGTCACCGAATAGGTGAACGCAGGGACGGTGACCCCGTTGATGTCGATGTCCCGCGCTTCGATGACGATTTGTTGGTTGACCGGAATGCTGATCTGGAAGTTGATCGGGATGGCCGGGATGCCGATGGACAGATCGATGCCGATCAGGTTCTGGTTGTCGCCGGTGACGAAGAAGCCGTTGCTCGAGTTGCCGGAGATGAAGGCGCCGGTGTCAAGGTTGCCGGAGTTGGCGAAACCGGTGTTGGAGTTGCCGGAGTTGGCGAAGCCGGTGTTGGTGTTGCCGGCGTTCGCGAAACCGGTGTTGGTGCTACCGACGTTGAAGGCGCCCGAGTTGTGGTTGCCGGCGTTCCCGTAGCCGGTGTTGGAATGACCGACGTTGGCGCCGCCGGTGTTGTAGTTGCCGACATTGAGCCAACCGGTGTTCAGATTGCCGGCGTTGCCCAACCCCCAGTTGTTGTTGCCGGAGTTGAAGAACCCGACATTGCCATCACCAGAGTTGAAGAACCCGATGTTGTTGTTACCCGAGTTGAACAACCCGATGTTCCCGGTCCCGGTATTCCACCCACCGAACCCGACCTGATTCGTACCCGTCAGCCCGATCCCAATATTGCCGGTACCCGAGTTACCGAACCCGATGTTCCCCGACCCGATATTGCCGAACCCAAAGTTGAAGTCCCCCAGGTTCCCCCAACCAAAATTCGAGCTACCCAGATTCCCAAACCCAACATTGGAACTACCGTTGTTACCCGAACCAACGTTGTCGTTACCGGCGTTACCGGAGCCCATGTTCGAGCTGCCGACGTTCCCGTCACCGACATTCGAGCTGCCCTGGTTGCCGGATCCCAGGTTCAGGTTGCCCACGTTGCCGTTGCCGAGGTTGGACGAGCCGACGTTGCCGAGGCCGAAGTTGACGCCGGCCAGGCTCAATGCCGATGTGATCAGCGGGATTCCGAGTGCGGTGCGCAACCGGGATTGGAACGTACCGGCGGCCAGCTGGCTGAAGATGGACGCCGCCCAGGCATTCAGGGCGTCGGCCAGCGCCTGATAGCCGCCGGCGAGGTCGGCAGCCGCTGCGGAGCGTGAAGCGACAGCCATCACGGGGGCCTCGGTGACCGCGGCGGTGGCCGAGGCAACGGGGACTTCAACGGCCGCGACGGTGAGCTCGGCAGGCGCCGAAGTCTGAACGGACTTGGCAGTATCGGTACCGGCGGCCGAATCGGCCGCAGCCGGCGCAGCCGAGCGTGTGGTGGCCGCGACGGACGCCGCGGACGGTGCCGGGTGGCCGGTGGAAGCGCCGTCGGCGCCGGACGTCGACGGTCCGGTGTCGGACGAATCGGATTCCGAAGCATGGCGTCCCCGCCCCGACGCGCCGATGCCAGGTCGCCGCGACGCCGTCGCTGCGTCCGGTGGGTCCTGAGCCGTGCCTCCGGTCACGCCGGCCGCCGGGGTGCTGCCCGGACGGCGCGGTCCTGACTTGGCCGGCGATGCAGTACGCGAGGCCTGGTGTCCGGTAGCGGTGCTGCCGGCTGAGCTCGCTCCCCCGGAGTCGGCGTTGTCGGCGTAAGCAACTGCCGGGCCCGCAGCAAAGGCCGCCCCGACTGCGACGGCCGCTACCCCCGCACCCAGCCAGGCGAACGGCTCGATACGACCTCGCGACCGTTTCCGGTGCCGACCCGATCTCGGTTTTGGGCTCTTCTTGGCATGATGGCAGCCGGCCACTGCGATAAATTAACACGGCTGCTAGTACTGACGTCGGCGACTTTTCAAGTTGCCCCAAAGATTTTGTCAACCGTTTGCGAGGGGAAGTAGCAAACTAGCGTGGACGCCGTGACGCGGGTGTGTGTGGTGGGCAGCGTGAACGTCGATCAGGTGTTCCGGGTGAAGGCGCTGCCGCGGGCCGGGGAGACGATTCTGGGCTCGTCGGTGGCGACCGCACCGGGCGGGAAGGGCGGAAATCAGGCGGTGGCCGCCGCCCGCGCCGGAGCCAGTGTGCAGTTCGTCGGCGCGGTCGGCGCGGACTCGGCAGGCGCCGAATTGCGGGCTCACCTGATAGCGAACGATGTCGGCCTGGACGGTGTCGAGGAGCTGTCGTCCCCCAGCGGCAGCGCTGTGATCCTGGTCGACGACGACGGCGAGAACATGATCGTGGTGGCGCCCGGCGCCAACGGGCACCTGACGCTGAGTGCGGCCGCCCGCGGCGTCATCGCCGAGTGCGAGGTGCTGCTGGTCCAGCTGGAGGTGCCGATCGCGACGGCGGTGGCCGCCGCGCGTGAAGCTCATTCGGCCGGGGCGACCGTGATCATCAACGCCTCCCCCGTCAGCGCGGACCCGGCGCTGGCTGCGCTGGCCGATGTCACCGACGTCGTGATCCTCAACGAGGCAGAGGAACCCCATTGGCATTGGCCCACAAGCCATCTCGTTGTGACTCGCGGACGTCGGGGGGCGACCTACCGCAGCTCGGACGGCGCCGTCGACATACCCAGTCCCGAGGTGGAGGCGATCGACACCACCGGCGCGGGCGATGTCTTCGCCGGTGTACTTGCCTCCTCCTGGCTGGCGGGCCCTGACCGCGCCCTTCGGCGGGCGTGTGCTGCGGGCGCGCTGGCGACCCTGATCCCGGGCGCCGGCGATTGCGCACCGCGCAGCGAGGCGATCGAGGATGTACTGACCCAATACTGAAGTCGTTACGGTTGCAGCGATAGTGTGCACTCGATGACACACAGCGACACTCCCAGACCGCCCGAGGGTGACTGGCTCGGCACCCCGTTCCTGAAGTTCAGCCGGGAAGGCGCCTTCGGCGTGTGCACCCTGGACCGGCCAGAGGCGCGCAACGCGATGACGCCGGCGATGTACTTCGGCATCAAGTACGCGGTCAACCACGTCGGGTCGGACCCGGACCTGGCCGGCCTGCTGATCACCGGCACCGGCGACGTGTTCGCACCCGGCGGCGACATGGGCGGCGGCGGGGCCGACAACTGGCTGACCTTCGGGGCCGCGCTCGGGATGGACGCGCTGCCCTTCGACACGCTGCGGCAGTCCGCCAAGCCGGTGGTGGCCGCCGTCAACGGCCTGTGCCAGGGCGGCGGACTGCAGATCGCACTGTGCGCCGACATGGCGGTGGTCAGTGATCGTGCAACGTTCCGCGTCCCCGAGCTCTACCGCGGCATTGCCGACACGTACTACAGCCAGATGCTCGCCCGGCTCATCGGCCCGGTCCGGACGCGCGATCTGATGTTCACCGGTCGGACGCTGAACGCCGAGGAGGCGCTGGATTGGGGCATGGTCGCCCGAGTGGTTCCGCACGACGAGCTGGCCGAGGCCGCGCGGGAGATCCTCGCCCAGTGCTGCCGCACCGCCCCGGAGGCGCGGTCGGTGGTGAAGTCGAGCATCGACAACTACCTCGGGCTCTATGACCGGATCGGGATGCAGCGCAGCCTCGGATCACCCGAGTCCATCGAGGGTTTCATGGCGTTCAAGGAACGACGCTCGCCGGACTGGGTTCATCCGGCTCTGCGCATCGACGGGAGGTTGTAGTGACCCGCGCCGCGGGTCAGTCCTCGGGAATCTCCTGCTCGATTTCGGCCAGCCAGATCCGGGCCGACATGTCCGACGGAGCCCGCCAATCGCCGCGCGGCGACAGCGACCCGCCGTGGGATACCTTGGGCCCGTTCGGCAATGCCGAACGCTTGAACTGGCTGAACGAGTAGTACCGCTGGACGAAGACCCCCAGCCAGTGTCGAATCTCCTTCAGCGAGTAGGCCGGGCGCTTGCCTTCGGGGAAGCCCGTCGGCCAGCTGCCGCTGGTGGGATCGTTCCAGGCGTGCCAGGCCAGGAACGCGATTTTGGACGGCCGGAAGCCGTACCGCAACACGTGGAACAGTGAGAAGTCCTGCAGCGAGTACGGCCCCACCTTGGCTTCGCTGCTCTGGATTTCCTCGTCCTCACCGGTCGGCACCAGTTCGGGCGTGATCTCGGTGTCGAGCACCGACTGCAGGATCTCGCCCACCTCGTCCTCGAACTGCCCGGACCAGATCACCCACCGGATCAGATGCTGGATAAGGGTTTTCGGCACACCGCCATTGACGTTGTAGTGCGACATCTGGTCGCCGACACCGTAGGTCGACCAGCCCAGGCCGAGCTCGGAGAGGTCACCGGTTCCCAGGACGATACCGCCGCGCTGGTTGGCGATCCGGAACAGATAGTCGGTGCGTAGACCGGCCTGCACGTTCTCGAAGGTGACGTCGTACACCTTCTCACCGCGGGCGAAGGGGTGGCCGATCTCGGTCAGCATCAACTTGGCGGTGTCCCGGATGTCGAGTTCGGCGAACGTGACCCCCAAGGCCTCCGAGAGCTTGATTGCGTTGCTCTTGGTGCGGTCACCGGTAGCAAAGCCCGGCAGGGTGAAGGCCAGGATGTCACTGCGCGGCCGGCCTTCTCGGTCCATCGCGCGGGCGGCGACGATCAGGGCGTGCGTCGAGTCCAGGCCGCCGGACACACCGATCACGACCTTGGGATAGTTGAGCGCACGCAGTCGCTGTTCGAGGCCGGCGACCTGGATGTTGTAACCCTCGTAGCAATCCTGTTCCAGCCGAAGAGGATCGCTCGGCACGAACGGAAACCGCTCCACCTCCCGCTTCAACCCGATGTCACCCGCTGGCGGGTCGAGCTGAAAACCGATGCGCCGGAACGACTTCAGTCGGTCGTGATGGTGGCGTCGATTGTCGTCGAAGGTGCCCATCCGAAGGCGCTCGGAACGCAGCAGGTCCAGGTCGATGTCGGCGACCGAGCGCCGCTCACCCGTCGGGAACCGTTCGGATTCGGCCAGCAGGCGGCCGTTCTCGTAGATCATCGTCTGGCCGTCCCAGGCCAGGTCGGTGCTGGACTCACCCTCGCCGGCCGCGGCGTAGATGTAGGCCGCCAGGCAGCGCGCCGACGCCGAACGGGCCAGCAGCTTGCGGTCCTCGGCACGTCCGATCGTGATCGGACTTCCGGAGAGGTTGGCCAGCACCGTTGCACCCGCCAAGGCGGCGTCGGCACTCGGCGGAATCGGCACGAACATGTCCTCGCAGATTTCGACGTGCAACACCAACCCCTGCACGTCGTCGGCGGCGAACAGCAGATCTGAACCGAAGGGCACGTCGGCACCCCCGATCCGGATCGTGCCGTGCACGTCGTCACCGGCCGCAACCTGACGGCGTTCGTAGAACTCGCGGTAGTTCGGCAGGTAGGACTTGGGCACCACCCCGAGCACCGAACCGCGGTGGATGACCACCGCGGTGTTGTAGATGCGATGCAGATACCGCAGCGGCGCACCGACCACGAACACACCGAACAGATCGGCCGACGCCGCGACGACGTCGAGCAAGGCGTCCTCGACGGCGTCCAGGAGGGAGTCCTGCAGGAGGATGTCTTCGATCGAGTAGCCCGAGAGCGTGAGCTCAGGGAACACCGTCACCGCAACGCTGTCGTCGTGGCTTTCCCGCGCGATCCGCAGCACCGACTCTGCATTGGCAGCAGGCTCCGCCAACACCGTGCGATGGGTGCAGGCAGCCACCCGCACGAACCCGTGCCGGTAGGCGGAGTAGAAATCCATGGCCCCATTGTTGCCCGTCATCGCGGCCCCGGAAACGATAACCACCCCTTCCGCGTCGTCAGGCGTGTCTTCGGCCCCGGAACGGGTAATCGGCCTGCCATGGCAAAAACAGCACTCCTGGTGGTGGACATGCTCAACGCCTACCAGCATCCCGACGCTGACGTGCTGTCCGGCAACGTGGCCGACATCGTCGAACCTCTCGCCGGACTGATCGACGACGCCAGAAGCCGCGATGACGTCGAGCTGATCTACGTCAATGACAACTACGGTGATTTCACCGCGGAGCCCAGCGACCTGATCCGAGGCGCACTCGACGGCGCTCGCCCCGATCTCGTCCGACCGATCGCCCCCCACGAGGGCGCCAGGGTGATGACGAAGGTTCGGCACAGCGCCTTCTACGCCACCCCGATGGACTATCTGCTGACGAGGCTCGAGGTCGAGCGGGTGATCCTCACCGGCCAGGTCACCGAGCAGTGCATCCTTTACAGCGCCCTGGATGCCTACGTCCGCCACTACGCGGTCGTGGTGCCCAAAGACGCGGTCGCCCACATCGACGCCGAACTCGGCGCGGCAGCCCTGGCGATGATGGAGCGCAACATGAGCGCCGAGATCGTCTCGGCGGCGAAGTGTCTGCCCTGACGCCATGCGCTGACCGGCCAGCACATCATCGGTGATCTGGATCACATCACCAGTCGTGTTGTGGTGCAAGGCCTTACCTGCGATGCGCACCGTTTTCGAGTAGTGCTCTACCCGCTCGGATCCGTGGCTGGGGTCGTACGTTCCCCATAGGGGCCGGAATTCGCCGGCCGAGCAGATCGGGGGATCGAAATGTCCATACACGCACCTATTCGTCCGCAGCATCGAGTCGTCGACACCCGGCCGACCGTGCTGATCGCCGCGCACGACGCCGAGATGCTGACGGCGGCCACCGTCGCTCCCGCGGCCAAGGCGAGCATGGTCTCGCGATGGATTGCGGCTCACCGGGCGGCGCACGAGGCTCGAATCAACCACCAGCGGCTCATCGTCCACTACGACTTCCTGGAGCACTCCGCAATGGCTCGGGCGATGGAACACCTGTGAGCGCAGTTCGTTCACGGCGTACTGAGCCAGCTCACCAGCGTCGGTGCGCCCGCCTACTCTGGAGATTGTGGAAAGCCCCGAACTCGTCGCGCTGTTGACGGGCCGGCGCCTCGCGGTGCTCACCGGTGCCGGGATCTCCACCGACTCGGGCATACCCGACTATCGCGGCCCCGATTCACCGCCGGCCAACCCGATGACGATTCGCCAGTTCACCTCGAGTCGCGCGTTCCGGCAGCGTTACTGGGCACGCAACCATCTGGGCTGGCGGCACATGGCGCAGACGCTGCCCAACGCCGGGCACAGGGCGCTGGCTCACCTGGAGCGCACCGGCGTCGTCAGCGGCATCATCACCCAGAACGTCGACCTGCTGCACACCAAGGCCGGCAGCCGCAACGTCATCAATCTGCACGGCACCTACGCGCAGGTGGTGTGCCTGGGCTGCGGGTACACGATGTCGCGCGCGGCGCTGGCCGATGAACTCGAGGCGGCCAACCCGGGATTTGCCGAGCGCGCCGAGCGGCTCGGCGGCATCGCCGTGGCGCCGGACGCGGACGCCGTGGTCACCGACACCGAATCGTTCCGCTTCATCGACTGCCCGGCGTGCGCAGGCATGCTCAAGCCCGACATCGTGTACTTCGGTGAGAGTGTGCGCAAAGACATTGTCGACCAAGCCTATTCACTGGTCGACGAGTCGGATGCGCTGCTGGTGGCCGGCTCCTCGCTGACCGTGTTCTCCGGATATCGGTTCGTGCGACACGCCGCCGCCCTGGGCATGCCCATCGCGATCATCAACCGCGGCAGCACCCGCGGTGACAACCTCGCCACGGTCACCGTGGACAGCGGATGTTCACCGATGCTGGCGCTGCTCGCCGACGAACTGTCCGGCCTGACCTCCGCGAGCTAGACGGCGACGAGGTCGTCGGCGTGCACCGCGGGACGGCGCATCTCGGCAGGCAGGTCCGACGTCGACCGGCCGATCATCGTCGTCAGCTCGGCGGCGTCGTAGGCCACCACCCCGCGGGCGACCATTTCCCCGTCCGGGTCACGCAGTTCGACGACATCGCCGCCGAAGAATCGGCCCGACACTCCGGTGATCCCCGCCGCCAGCAGTGAGCGCCGCTGCTTGACCACCGCGCGCACCGCGCCGACGTCCAGCGTCAGGGCGCCGGACACTTCGGCGGCGTACCGGACCCAGAAGCGCCGCGCCGACATCCGATCGGGCCGCGGCGTGAACACGGTGCCCACCGATGCATCGGTCAGCGCGGCCGCGGCGTCGGCAGCCCCCGCCAGGAGCACCGGAACCCCGGCGTCGGCGGCCAGCAGCGCCGAGGACAGCTTTGAGCGCATCCCGCCAGTGCCCAGCCGGCTGCCCTCACCGGCGACCACTCCATCGAGGTCGTCGGGCCCGGCCACCTCGGGGATGAACCGGGCGTCGGCCTTGCGCGGGTCGGCGTCGTACAGCCCGTCGATGTCGGACAGCAGAATCAGCGCGTCGGCGCCGACGAGGTGGGCCACCAGCGCCGAGAGCCGATCGTTGTCGCCGAAGCGAATCTCGTTGGTGGCCACGGTGTCGTTCTCGTTGACGATCGCCACCGCATGCAGCGACCGCAACCGGTCCAGCGTGCGCTGGGCGTTGGTGTGCTGGACCCGCATCGAGATGTCGTGCGCCGTCAGCAGCACCTGGCCGACCGTCCGGTCGTAGCGGGCGAAGGCCGCGCTCCACGCATTGACCAACGCCACCTGCCCGACACTGGCCGCGGCCTGCTTGGTCGCCAGATCGGTTGGGCGCCGGTTCAGCCCGAGTGGCTCGATGCCGGCCGCGATCGCGCCCGAGGACACGATCACGACGTCGGAGCCGGCCTTCATCCGCGCCTCGATCGCCTCGACCAGCTTCGCCAGCCGGCCGGCGTCGAACAACCCGGATTTCGTGGTCAGTGCCGTGGTGCCGATCTTGACGACGACGCTGCGCGCAGCGCGCACGGCGTCGCGGTACTCGCTCACGTTTCGTCCTCGTGCTCCCGGCGGTGGCGGCGGGCCTCCTTGCGCTCGGCCGCCCCGATCCGGTCGTTCTGCTCCAGCCGGGCGTCGGTGCCGCGTCCGGTCGGCGTGACGTCGACACCTGCCGGGGTCTGCGGCTCCCAGTCGAAGGTCATGTCGCCGATGGTGACGGCGCAGCCGGGTTTGGCACCGAGCTTGAGCAACTGATCCTCCACGCCGAGCCGGGCCAGCCGGTCGCCCAGATAGCCGACAGCTTCGTCGTTGTCGAAGTTGGTCTGCGCGATCCAGCGTTCCGGCCGGACGCCGCGCACCACGAAGCCACCGGGGTTGTGCGGATCGGCCTCGACGGTGAACCCGGTCTGGTCGACCGGGACCGGCCGGATCACCGGGCGGCGAGGCACCACCTCGGGCAGAGCCGCCTGGTAGGCCGCCACCATGTCCCACAGCGCGAAAGTCAACTCGCGCAAGCCTTCCCGGCTCACGGTCGACACCTCGAACACCGGCCAGCCGCGCGCCTCGATATCGGGGCGTACGAAGTCGGCCAGCTCTCTGGCTTCGGGGACATCGATCTTGTTGAGCACCACCGCCCGCGGCCGGTCGGCCAGGTCGCCCAACGTCGTATCGCCTTGCAGCGTGGGGCGATACGCGGCCAGTTCGGCTTCCAGCGCGTCGATGTCGGAGATCGGATCGCGGCCCGGTTCCAAGGTGGCACAGTCGACCACATGCACAAGTAGTGCGCAGCGTTCGATGTGACGAAGGAAGTCCAGACCGAGACCGCGACCTTCCGACGCGCCGGGGATCAAACCGGGGACGTCGGCGACGGTGAACGTGTGGTCGCCCGCCGACACGACGCCGAGATTGGGCACCAGCGTGGTGAACGGATAGTCCGCGATCTTGGGTTTGGCCGCCGAGATCACCGATACGAGTGAGGATTTGCCGGCCGACGGGAACCCGATCAGACCGACGTCGGCGACGGTCTTGAGTTCCAGGGTGAGCTCGCGTTCCTCACCCTTCTCGCCGAGCAGCGCGAACCCCGGAGCCTTGCGGGCCCGCGACGCCAACGCAGCGTTGCCCAGACCGCCGCGACCGCCCTCGGCGGCGACGAAACGAGTGCCTGCGCCGACCAGGTCGGCGAGCAGACGGCCATTGGCGTCGAGCACGACGGTGCCGTCAGGCACCTTCACCTCGAGATCGGACCCGTTGGCGCCTTCGCGGTTGCTGCCCATGCCCTGCGTGCCGGACGGCGCCGCGACGTGCGGATGGAAATGGAAGTCCAGCAGGGTGTGCACCTGCGGGTCGACGACGAGGATGACGCTGCCGCCGCGCCCGCCGTTACCGCCGTCGGGCCCGCCGAGGGGCTTGAACTTCTCCCGGTGGACCGAGGCGCAGCCGTGCCCACCGCTGCCCGCGCGGGCGTGGATGACGACGCGGTCGACGAAACGGGGCATCGGAGCGTCCTTTCAATCGTCGGGTGTGAACCTGGTGCGAGTTATGGGTCTCGAGCTCGCAGTGGGTTCACACTCGCGATGCAGACCTACTCCGGTCGCGCGGCGCGAACGATGTTGACGGTCTTGCGACCGCGCTTGACGCCGAACTCCACGAGGCCCGGGGCCGTCGCGAACAGGGTGTCGTCACCGCCGCGACCGACGTTCACGCCGGGGTGGAAGTGGGTGCCACGCTGGCGGACGAGGATCTCGCCGGCCTTGACGAGCTGGCCGCCGAAGCGCTTGACGCCGAGCCGCTGGGCGTTGGAATCGCGACCGTTGCGTGAGCTGGAAGCGCCCTTCTTGTGTGCCATGTCAGTTCGCTCCCTCTAGCTACTTGATTCCGGTGACCTTGAGCACGGTCACCGGCTGACGGTGACCCTGCCGCTTGTGGTAGCCGGTCTTGTTCTTGAACTTGTGGATGCGGATCTTCGGGCCCTTGATGTGCTCGAGCACCTCACCGGTGACCGCGACCTTCTCCAGGTCCTTGGCGTCACTGGTGACCTTCGCGCCGTCGACGACGAGCGCGACAGGCAGGGAAACGGAGCCGCCGGCCTCGACCTCGAGCTTCTCGACCTTGACTATGTCTCCGACGGCGACCTTGTACTGCTTGCCACCGGTCTTGACGATTGCGTACGTCGCCATCGTGTCCTCTGCCTTGCTCTGCGGGCGCGCGCTAACCGAAGCTGCGTGCGCGGGTCTTGGGGTGCGGGATCTTGAGCCCGCTGCCACCGGCGACGGACGCCTGGCGACAACTGGTCAAGGGTACGTGACCAGCACCGGGAGGGTCAAACCGCCACTCTAGGACGTGGGCGGCCCCGCTGGTCGGGCCGCCGACCGGCGCCGGGGCCGACCTGCCGACGCCACCGGTGCCTGGGTCACGACCGGCTGGTCATCGTCGTATTCGTCCGAATCGGTGTCGTCCTCGTCGTCGAGGTCGTCGTCTTCGTCATCGTCTTCGTCGTCGTCGTCGACGTCCAGGTTGTCCTCGTCGAGGTCCTCGTCGTCTTCGTCCAGGTCGACGTCGATCTCGTCCTCGTCGTCGTCCGAATCCTCGTCGTCGTCGGAGTCCTCGTCGTCATCGTCGTCCAAGTCCTCGTCGGCGACCTCGTCGCCGACCTGCTCGGCGGTGTCCGTATCGGTTTCGGACTCATCGAAGTCTTCGGCCTCGGTCTCGCGCTCGATCTCGTCGGCCAGCTCCTCTTCGGCCTCGTCATCCTCGTGCTTGCCGTTGGCCGCCGCCATCGCCTTGAACATCGGGTGCTCACTGGTGTGCTGCGGGACCTTCGCCACCGGCGCCTCTTCGGTGCGCCCGCGCTTGCCCCGCTTACCGCGCCGGCCACCGCCACCGCCGCTGCTGCCGGGCTCGGACTTGCGCCCGGCGGCCGAGTTGCTGTCGACAGGATCGGCGTGCAGCACGATGCCCCGGCCGGCGCAGTGCGTACAGGTGGTCGAGAACGCTTCGACCAGTCCGGTACCCAGCCGCTTGCGCGTCAGCTGAACGAGGCCGAGCGACGTCACCTCCGACACCTGATGGCGGGTGCGGTCGCGGCCCAGCGCTTCGGTCAGCCGCCGCAACACGAGGTCGCGGTTGGACTCCAGAACCATATCGATGAAGTCGATGACCACGATGCCGCCGATATCGCGCAGGCGCAGCTGGCGCACGATCTCCTCGGCCGCTTCGAGGTTGTTCTTGGTGACCGTCTGCTCGAGGTTGCCGCCCGCGCCGGTGAACTTCCCGGTGTTGACGTCGACGACCGTCATCGCCTCCGTGCGATCGATCACCAGCGTGCCGCCCGAGGGCAACCACACCTTGCGGTCCAAGGCCTTGGCCAGCTGCTCGTCAATGCGATGCACGGCGAACACATCCGGGCCATCGGGCCCGCCGGCCGGCTCGTATTTGGTCAGCTTCGAAACGAGATCGGGCGCAACGGAATTGACGTAGTCATTGATGGTCTCCCAGGCGCTGTCGCCGGAAACGATCAGGCCGGAAAAATCTTCGTTGAACAGGTCGCGGATCACCTTGACCAGCACGTCGGGCTCTTCGTAGAGCGCGACGGCGGCGCCCGCTTTGTTGCCCTTGACCCGCTCGGCTTCCTCGGCGACCTTGTTCCAGCGTTCCTGCAGGCGTTCGACGTCGCCGCGAATGTCTTCTTCCTTCACGCCTTCCGAGGCGGTCCGGATGATCACTCCGGCGTCGTCGGGCACCACGTCGCGCAGGATTTCCTTGAGCCGCTGCCGTTCGGTGTCGGGCAGCTTGCGGCTGATGCCGGTGGACGATGCCCCCGGCACGTAGACCAGATAGCGCCCGGCCAGCGACACCTGGGTCGTCAGCCGCGCACCCTTGTGACCGACCGGGTCCTTGCTGACCTGCACGACGACGTAGTCGCCGGGCTTGAGGGCCTGTTCGATCTTGCGCTGCGCGCCGCCCAGACCGGCGGCCTCCCAGTTCACCTCGCCGGCGTAGAGCACACCGTTGCGGCCGCGGCCGATGTCGACGAACGCCGCCTCCATCGAGGGCAGCACGTTCTGGACGATGCCGAGGTAGATGTTGCCGACCAGGGACGCCGAGGCGGCCGAGGTCACGAAGTGCTCGACGACGACCCCGTCTTCCATGACGGCGATCTGGGTGTAGCGGGCACCTTCGTGCGGCGGTTCGGTGCGGATCTTGTCGCGCACCACCATCACGCGGTCTACGGCCTCGCGGCGGGCCAGGAATTCGGCCTCCGACAGGATCGGCGGGCGGCGGCGGCCGGCGTCGCGGCCGTCGCGGCGGCGCTGACGCTTGGCCTCCAGGCGGGTGGAGCCGCTGATGCCCTGGATCGCATCCGGGTCGCGTTCAGCCTTGGCCCGGGGGGCGCGCTCGTGGACGACGGTGTTCGGCGGGTCGTCGGACGACCCGTTCTCGGAGTCGTCACCGCCACCGGTCTTGCGGCGCCGCCGCCTGCGGCGGCGCCGGGTCGCGCCCTCACCGGTGCTCGACTCGTCGTCGCTGTCGTCGTCGTCGCTGTCGGACTCGTCGCCGGACTCGGCAGTCTCGTCGCCCTCGGCGTCATCTCCGCCGTCACCCTCGGGGCCACCCTGCTCGCCACGGCCACGCCCACGGCCACGGCGACCGCGGCGGCGCCGCCGGTTGGCGGGACGTTCGGACTGGTCACTGTCAGTTTCGCCGCCGGATTCGTCCTCGTCGTCCTCGTCGTCGTCCTCGGCCTCGTCGTCGTCCTCGACCTTGCGCGTCTTGCGCTCGGCTTCGACAGGCTGGGGAGCCACGAACAGCGGCATGTAGGCCGCCTGCTCTACGGTCTCGACGATGGTGGTGGTCTCCAGAATCAGCCGCGACTCCGGCTCCTCGGCCGATTCGGGCGCCTCGGCGACGGCGGGCGCCTCGGCGACGTCGGGCGTCTGGGCCTCGGGTGCCGCGGTGTCCTCCGCCACGACGGCCGCGGCCTCGACGGGCTCGTCGGCGGTGTCTTCGGGGGCTGCCGCCAGGACGTCGCGCACCCGCACCGCGTCGGTGCGGTCCACGCTGGAGTGCGGGCTGCGGGTACGGCCGTCGAGCTCGCTGAGGGCGTCGAGCACGCGCCGGCTGGTGGTGCCGAGGACGCGTGCCAGCGAGTGCACCCTCAGGCGTTCGGGCAGGTCGTCACCAGCGGCCGGCGCCGGGGGTTCCCACTGCGACGGGGTGGGGTTTTCGGGTAGATCCTGATAGAGGTCATCGTTGGCCACGTATTCTCCTCAAGCCCCCGGGCGCGTCCTATCGACGCGGCCACGCGAGGGCTTCCGCTATGTGCCCGGTAACTTCCCCGGGCTTTATATGGTCTCGCTCCGAGGCATTCGTAATGAACACGTTCGGTGCCTGGCTGAATGACGGCTGTGACGGTCGGCGCCTCACCAGATGGTGGTCGCGCACGTCGTAAGTCTTCATCCGGATGGGCTTTGGGGGCTCATCCGCAGCCAGTATCCCACACCGCGGGCGCGGTTCGGACGACAGTGGCGCCGGAAGTGCGATCAGATGTTGGGAAACCAGAGGCTGATCTCGCGTTCGGCTGACTCCGGCGAGTCCGATCCGTGCACGAGATTGAACTGTGTTTCCAGGCCGAAATCGCCGCGGATCGTGCCGGGAGTGGCCTTCTCGACGGGGTCGGTACCACCGGCGAGCTGCCGGAACGCCGCGATCGCGCGAGGGCCCTCCAGGACCGCCGCCACCACCTTGCCGGAGGTGATGAACTCCAGCAGCGAGTCGAAGAACGGCTTGCCCTCGTGCTCGGCGTAATGCGCGCGAGCCAGCTCGTCACCGACCTGCTTGAGCTCAAGGGCGACGAGGGTGAGGCCTTTGCGTTCGATTCGGCTGATGATCTCCCCGACCACCTGCCGCTGGACACCGTCGGGCTTGATCAGAACTAGGGTCCGCTCGCTCACGGCGCACAGCGTACCCGTCAGTCACTTTGTTGCTGCTGGCCGGGCAGCAGGCCGCGGCGCTGCCGGCGGAGGACCTCGGCGCGCAGGTAGGCGAGGATCGCCCACACCACCACGAACAGCACTCCGACCATCCCGACGGCCGGATAGACGGCGAATCCGGCAACCAGGATGAGCTGCACGCCCAGGTTGAGCCAGATGGCATACGGCCTGCCCTGCACGCCGGCCAGCAGCACCAGGAACACCGCGAATCCCACGAGGTAGGCCGTGGACCAGCCGTTCAGGCCGCCACCGACCATGCTGACCACCGGCAACGCCAGAAGCACGACGATCGCCTCGAGAATGAGGGTGCCGGCCATGACGCCCCGGAAGCTCTTCCAGGGGTCCGGAGCCGCTGGGCCTGCGACATTGGGCTCCTGTGGCGCCGGCAACTCGGGGGTGTCGCTCATTGCGGGTCCTTCCCGAACAGGGTGCGCGCCGCGCCGGCGGTCACCACCGAGCCGGTGATGACGATCCCGGCCCCGGCGAAGCCGTCCTCGGCCGCGGAGTCCTCGACCAGCGCGGTGGCGATCTCGATTGCATCGGGCAGCGTGTCGGCTCGTGCGACCCGGTCCGGCCCGAATATCTCCTCGGCCCGCAGCGCCAGGGCGTCGACCTCCAGCGCCCGGGGTGAGCCGTTGTGGGTGACGACAACCTCGTCGAAGACCGGCTCCAGCGCGGTGAGGATGCCGGTGACGTCCTTGTCCCCCATCAGCGACAGCACGCCCACCAGGAACCGGAAGTCGAACTCCGACGTCAACGCGTCAGCCAGGGCGGCAGCGCCGGCCGGGTTGTGCGCGGCGTCGAGGAACACCGTCGGCGCGCTGCGCATCCGCTCGAGCCGGCCGGGGCTGGCGGCTGCGGCGAACCCGGCCCGCACCGTGTCGACGTCGAGTTGCCGGTCGGCGCCGGCGCCGAAGAATGCCTCGACCGCGGCCAGCGCGACGACGGCGTTGTGGGCCTGATGCTCGCCGTGCAGCGGCAGGAAGATGTCGGAGTACACCCCGCCGAGGCCCTGCAGCTGCAGCACCTGTCCCCCGACGGCGACCTGGCGCCCGAGGACCGCGAATTCGGAATCCTCGCGCGCCACCGCGGCGTCGGAGGAGACCGCCTGGGCCAGAAGCACTTCCATCGCTTCAGGAGCTTGGCGGCCGATGATGGCGACGGTGTCGGTCTGCACCAGTTCGCCGCGCGGCGCCCCGATGATGCCTGCCTTCTCGGCGGCGATCTCGCCGATGGTGTCACCGAGATACTCGGCGTGGTCGATGCCGATCGGGGTGATCACGGCAACGGGCGCGTCGACAACGTTGGTGGCGTCCCAGCGCCCGCCCATCCCGACCTCGACGACGGCGATGTCGACGGGTGCGTCGGCGAACGCGGCGAACGCCATTGCGGTCAGGACTTCGAACTTGCTCATCGCCGGGCCGCCGTCGCGTTGCGATTGGGCGTCGACAAGCTGCACGAACGGCTCGATCTCGCGGTAGACCTCGACGTAGCGGGCGGGGCTGATCGGCTCGTTGTCGATCGCGATGCGCTCCACCGCAGACTGCAGGTGCGGGCTGGTGGTCCGCCCGGTTCGGCGGCTGAATGCGGTCAGCAGCGCGTCGACGATGCGGGCCACCGACGTCTTGCCGTTGGTCCCGGCGATGTGGATGCACGGGTAGCCCAGCTGCGGTGAGCCGAGCATCTCCATCAGCGCCTCGATCCGCGCGGTGCTGGGCTCGAGTTTCGTTTCGGGCCAGCGCTGATCGAGCAGGTGCTCCACCTGCAACAGTGCGGCGATCTCATCAGGTGTGGGCGGCTGGGTCATGCGAGCGCAGCCAGTCGGGCGGTGATCCGCTCGACTTCCTCGCCGGCCAACTGCTGGCGGCCGCGGATCTTGGCGACGACGTCGTCGGGCGCCTTGGCCAAGAACGCCTCGTTGTCGAGTTTGGCTGTGGTGCCTGCCAATTCCTTGTTCGCCGCGGCCAGGTCCTTTTCCAGGCGCCGGCGTTCGGCGGCCACGTCGACGGTGCCCGAGGTGTCGACCTCGACGTTGACGGTGCCTGTCGACAGCCGCACCTCGATGTGGGCACTGGCGTTGAAGTCCGCGCCCGCGTCGGTCAGCCAGGACAGCGAGGTGACGGCGGCGACCTGGGCGCCAAGACCGGCCGCATCGAGACCGGTCAGGCGGGCCGGAACCTTCTGCCGGTCGGCCAGGCCCTGGTCGCTGCGGAATCGCCGGATCTCGGTCACCAGCTTCTGCACATCGGCAATCCTCTGGGCGGCAGCAATATCCAGTGCGATGCCCGAGGAGGTCGGCCACTGCGCGACCACGAGCGACGCCGCCTTTCCCGGCGCTTCGCTCGCCCCGGCCCCACCCGTCAGCGCTTTCCACAGCGCCTCGGTGACGAACGGCATCACCGGGTGCAGCAGCTTCAGCAGGGTGTCCAGCACCGCGGCGAGCACTGCGGTGGTATTCGAAAGCTGCTCAGCGAGCTGCACTTTCGCCAGCTCCAGATACCAGTCACAGAACTCGTCCCAGGCGAAGTGGTACAGCGATTCGCAGGCCCGGCTGAACTCGTAGCTGTCGAAGGCCGAATCCACTTCGGCGCGAACCTCTTCCAGGCGGCCCAGGATCCAGCGGTCGGCGTCGGTGAGCTCGGCGATATCCGGCAGCGGTGCCGGCGCGGCACCGTTCATCAGCGCAAACCGCGTGGCGTTGAACAGCTTGGTGGCGAAGTTGCGCGACGCGCGAGCGGCGTCGTCACCGATGGACAGGTCACCACCCGGGCTGGCGCCGCGGGCCAGGGTGAACCGCAGCGCGTCGGCACCGAATTGTTCCACCCAATCCAGCGGATCGATGCCGTTACCCTTCGACTTGCTCATCTTGCGGCCGTGCTCGTCGCGGATCAGCCCGTGCAGGAAGACATTCTCGAACGGCACCTGCGGCCCGCGCGCGCCGCCCAACGTGATCGCCTCGTCGCCCGACACGAACGTGCCGAACATGACCATGCGCGCCACCCAGAAGAACAGGATGTCGTATCCGGTCACCAAAACGCTTGTCGGATAGAACTTCTCCAACTCGGGAGTACGGTCGGGCCAACCCATCGTGGAGAACGGCCACAGCGCCGACGAGAACCACGTGTCCAGCACGTCGGGGTCCTGCTCCCAGCCCTCCGGCGGTGTCTCGTCGGGCCCGACGCAGACCTTCTGGCCGTCGGGCCCGTGCCAGATCGGAATGCGGTGGCCCCACCACAGTTGCCGAGAGATGGTCCAGTCGTGCATATCGTCGACCCAGCCGAACCAGCGCGGCTCGAGACTCTTCGGGTGAATGACGATGTCGCCGCGCCGCACCGCATCGCCGGCCGCCTTGGCCAGTGATTCGACCTTCACCCACCACTGCAGGCTCAGGCGCGGTTCGATCGGCTCGCCGCTGCGCTCGGAATGTCCGACGCTGTGCAGGTAGGGTCGCTTCTCGGCGACGATGCGACCCTGGGCGGCCAGCGCCTCGCGCACCGCGACACGGGCCTCGAAACGGTCCATACCGTCGAATTGCGTTCCAGTGTCGGCGATCCGGCCCTTGGTGTCCAGCATCGTCGGCATCGGCAGCTGGTGTCGCAGGCCGATCTCGAAGTCGTTCGGGTCGTGCGCGGGGGTGACTTTAACTGCACCGGTACCGAATTCGGGGTCGACGTGTGCGTCGGCGACGATGATGATCTGCCGGTCGAGGAACGGATGCGGCAACGTCTGACCAACCAGGGCCCGATAGCGCTCGTCGTCGGGATGCACCGCGATCGCGGTGTCGCCGAGCATGGTCTCCACACGGGTGGTGGCCACGACGATATGCGGCTCGGAGTCGTTCATCGACCCGTACCGGAACGACACCAATTCGCCCTCGACGTCCTCGTACTTGACCTCGAGGTCGCTGATCGCGGTCTCCAGCACCGGAGACCAGTTCACCAGCCGCTCGGCCTGATAGATCAGGCCGGCGTCGTAGAGGCGTTTGAAGATCGTGCGCACCGCCCGGGACAGACCGTCGTCCATGGTGAAGCGGTCCCGGCTCCAGTCGACGCCGTCTCCGATCGCACGCATCTGGCCGCCGATGGTGCCGCCGGATTCGCGCTTCCAATCCCAGACCTTGTCGACGAACAGCTCGCGGCCGAAGTCCTCTTTGGTCTTGCCGTCCACGGCGAGCTGTTTCTCGACGACGCTCTGGGTGGCGATCCCGGCGTGATCCATTCCCGGCAGCCACAGCACCTCGTAGCCCTGCATGCGCTTGCGCCGGGTCAGCGCGTCCATCAGCGTGTGGTCCAGCGCGTGCCCCATGTGCAGGCTGCCGGTGACGTTCGGTGGTGGCAGCACGATGGAATACGCGGGCTTATCGCTCGTGGCGTCGGCCGTGAAGTAGCCCGCATCGACCCAGCCCTGATAGATCTCCCCCTCTACGGCACCCGGATCCCAGGACTTGGGCAGGGCGTCGGCGCGGGAGTCGTCAGTGGTGGTCACCCGACAATTCTAGGAATGCGCGCGCACTAGCCGTCGAGGCGGACCGTCTCCAGGGAGATCCCGGCCGCCGGGAAGCGGTCGAGCAGGGCATCGCCCATGGCGGCGGCCGGGGTCAGCACCCCGCGCAGATCCGACAGCTTGTCGCGGTCGAGTGCCAGCGCCAGCCCGCATTCGCCCAACATCACCGACGTCGCTTTGTAACCGGGATCACCCTCCTGGTGGATGGTGGCGCGGTAGCGCGCGCCGGTCGTCGTGGTCGTGTAGGTCTCGGCGCGGTAGTAACCGCGCTCGCGGGCCTGCTCGCTGGGCCCGGTGCCGGGCTTGGGCGCGATGCGCTCCACCAGGCGCCGCGGCAGAAGGCGGAAGAACCGGCTGCCCAGCGCGACGACACCGTTGTTGGCCGCGCTAGCCACCGCCGACACCACCGGCGCGGCGACCGACGAGCCGACGCTCATGTACTCCGCATAGCGCAGCCGGTGGCCGTAGGCGTACTGCAGAAGCGCGTTGCTGCGGCGCACGATGCGGGTGTTGTACATGGCCATCACGAAGCCGGTGGTCCACACCCCGGCGAGCTCCGGCGCGATCTCGCGGCCCCGCCGCCACGGCAGGTCGGGCTGCGGACCGAGCTCAGGCTCGGCGGCCCGGTCCTGGGTGAGCGTGTACGGATCTTCGAGCATGCGCCGAGTGTTCGGGTCATTGGAGGAGGCGCGGAAGACCTCGATCATCGAGGCGACCGTGCCGCCCGACACGCCGCCGGAGAATCCGCGCAGCACGAAGTCGGTGTCACCGAGCTCGCCGGTGCCGTCCTTCTGCGCCCGCCGGTACAGCGCGAAGACGCTCATATCCGAAGGGATGGAGTCGAATCCGCACGCGTGCACGATTCGTGCGCCGGTGTCGACGGCCTGCTTGTGGTAGTCGTCGATGCTCTGTCGCACGAACATCGCCTCACCGGTGAGGTCGGCGTAGTCGGTGCCGGCCGCGGCACAGGCCGCCACCAGAGGTAGACCGTAGCGGCTGTAGGGGCCGACGGTGGTGATGACGACGCGGGTGCGCGCGGCCATGTCGGCCAGCGACGACGGCGAGGCGGCATCGGCTGTCAGAATCGGCCAGTCCTGGGCCGCTAAGCCGAGCGTCTCCCGAACGGCCAGCAGCTTCTCCGGGGACCGACCGGCCAGCGCGACCTTGACATCGCCGCCCTTGCGGGCCAGGTAGTCGGCGGTGAGCTTGCCCACGAATCCGGTGGCCCCGTATACGACGATGTCGAATTCTCGCTCTGGTGCGGTCATGAGGCCAACTTACCGGGGCGAGTCAGCCCAGCGTTTCGGGGAACTGCGCCGGCTCCCCCAGCACGTGTTCGGCCAAGAACGCGGTGACCACCTGGTACCAGATCTTCGCGTGCTGCGGAGCGAGCACCCAGTGGTTCTCCGACGGGAAGTACAGGAACCGGTGCACCGACGTGCCGTCGTCGGCGGCCGGCAGTCCAGAGGTGGTCAGCAGCTCGTACCACAGCCGCAGCGCCTCGCCGATGGGCACTCGGTAGTCCTTGTCACCGTGGATGACCAGCATCGGGGTCTTGATGTGCTCGACGAAGCGGTGTGGCGAATTGTCCTGTGCCATAGCCGGTGTCATCTCGCGCGCCCAGTAGTACGCGCCGTCGGTTGTCGGGCCGAACTGGTCGAGCGCCCACAGGCTGGCATGCGTGACGATCGCCGCGAAGCGGTCGGTGTGGCCGGCCACCCAGTTGGCCATGTAGCCGCCGAACGAGCCGCCCATCGCCGCAGTGCGGCCTTCGTCGATGCGCGGGTCGGCCACCGCGGCGTCGACGGCGGCCATCAGGTCCTCGTACGGCGGGCCGCCCCACGCCCCCCAGCCGCGCTGGATGAACTGCTGCCCGTAGCCGGTGGACAGCGCGGGGTCGGGCAGCAGCACCGCATACCCACGAGCGGCCATCAGCCACGGATTCCACCGCCATGACCACGCGTTCCAGCTGCCCAGCGGTCCGCCGTGGATCCAGAGCAGCAGCGGCGCGGGCTGGGTCGCTCGGTCGGTCACCTCCTGCCCGCCGGAAGGCAGCACCAGCCAGGACCGCACCGAGGTGCCGTCGGCGGCGGTAGCGACGATTTCGGTCAATTCACCTGGAAGTTCAGGCAATTCGACGCACGGCAACGCGGTGATGGTTCCCGTGGACTCGATCCGTACCGGGTGCGGCGGCGCGGCATATGAGCTACGCAGTGCGAAGAGAACGCCGTCGGGTGCGCTGATGACGTTGCTGTAGCTGAAGTCATCGGTGGTGAGCCGGCGGACGACGCCATCGAGTCCAACCGAGAAGATCGGGCACCGGCCGTTGTCGTCGGCGGTGACCAGGATCGCCGAGCCGTCGTGCGCCCAGGTCACCGTGGTCGGCCACCGGTCCCAGTCGGTCGCCGTCTGCGACCAGTCTCCTGAATGAAGATTCAAGTGGCACAGCGTGATTCGCGGAGCCTGGTCGGGCGTCGACGCGGTTTCGCGGGTGAAGGCCACCTGGGTGCCGTCGGGTGAAATGGCCGGGTGTTCCAGGTCGGCGAAGGGGTCGTCAGCGATCACCGCGCGCTCGCCGGTCTGCAGGTCGATGCGCACCAGGACCGACCGCAATGCGACTCCCGGCGCGGGCACCCGCCACGTCGCGACCGCGAAGCTGCCGTCCGGGCTCACGGCGAAATCCGCCTCCCCGAGGGCCGGCCCAGGATCGCGCGTCACGTCGGTCAGCTCACCGTCAGCGGCCACGCGCAACAGGTGCGTCTCCTCCGGGCCCAAGTCCTTGTCCCAGTACCGCACCGGATACCCGGTGTGCAGGATGGCGCTGATCTTGTTGTCCTTACGTGTTTTCCGCAGTCGGCGCTCCTCGTCGAGGGAGTCGGACGACGGCAGCAGCGGCGCACCGATCACCACGACGGGTGCGTTGCGTGCGGTCCGCACGGCGGTGATCCCGGCGGGTAGCTCGGCCAGTTGAACGGACTCGCCACCCGCGGCAGGCAACAACCACAGCGCGGCCGGCGGCGTGTCGTCGTCCTCGGTCGGACGCACGGAGGTGAAGACCAGGTCGCCGGCTGCGGTGAACGCCGGTGACGATTCCCCCTTGGCGCCTCGCGTCAGCCGGCGGGCCTGCGCCGCCCCCTCGGGGTCCAGCTCCCACAGCGCGGTGACGTATTCGGTCTTGGCGGCATTGAGTTCGGCGACGCCTGCGACGACGCGCGATCCGTCGGCCGACGCCGCCAGCCCGGAAACCCGTGGTAGGGCGATGTAGTCGTCGAGATCGTCGAACGGGCCTGAGGTCATGCCCTGTTGGTAGCACACGCCCCGTAGGTTCAGGGCATGGCCGAGATCGCAGTCGTGGGGGCTGGCATCGCCGGACTCGCTACCGCTGCGGCGCTGACCCAGCGCGGTCATTACGTCACCGTGATCGAAGAGCGCACCGACACCGGCTCAGGTGCCGGCATCAGCATCTGGCCCAACGCGCTGGCCGCCCTCGACCACCTCGGGCTGGGCGAGCAGGTGCGCGCGGCCGGCGGCCGCATCGCGGCGGGCGCGATCCGCTGGAAGGACGGCCGATGGTTGCGGCGCCCGGCCGGCGAGCGGATCGTCACCGCGCTCGGCGAACCGCTGGTCGTACTGCAGCGCGCCGCACTGCGCGACATCCTGGCCGGGGCGCTCGCGGCTGGGACCGTCGTCAACGGACTGGCGGTCTGCGAGTTGACCACCACACCCACCGGGGTGCGGCTGCACCTGGCGGACTCCTCCACCCGCGACGTCGACGCGGTGGTCGGCGCGGACGGCACCCGTTCGGTGGTGGCCCGCCACCTCAACGGCCCGCTCCCGCGCCGCTATGCCGGCTACACGGCTTGGCGCGGGGTTGCCGTGTTCGCGATCGACCCCGACCTGGCCGGCGAGACCATGGGAGCAGGCGCGGAGGTCGGCCACGTCCCGATGGGAGCCGACCGGACGTACTGGTTCGCCACCGAACGCGCTACCGAGGGCGCATCGGCGCCGCAGGGCGAGCTCGCGTATCTGCGGGGGAAGTTTGCGTCGTGGGCCGCGCCGATCCCCGCCATCCTCGCCGCCACCGAGCCCGCCGAGGTTCTGCGCAACGACCTCTACGACCGCAGCCCCGCCAAACGCTGGGCGGCGGGACCGGTGGTGCTGGTCGGAGACGCCGCCCACCCCATGCGGCCACATTTGGGCCAGGGCGGCTGTCAAGCGCTGGAGGACGCCGCGGTACTGGGTGCGTTCGTCGACCTGTCTACCGACCTGCCGACGGCCTTCGCCGCCTTCGAGGCGTTCCGCCGCGGCCGGGTCCGAGCAATCGCTCGTGAATCGCAGCTGATCGGCCGTGTGGTCAATCTGCGCCCTGCGGCGCTGAGCGCGCTGGCCAGCCGGTCGACAGTCGTATTGCCGGAGTTCCTGGTGACCCGCCACCTGGCCTCGATCGCCGCACGATCGGCGTTCCGGTTGCCTACACGCAACGACGCCCAGTCGGCCTGAACCGGCTGGGCGTCGTCAGCGACAGATTTAGTGAAGGCCGAGGGCGTTGGCGATCGCGCCGGCCGGGTCGTGAAAGGCCTGGCACATCTTGTTGAAGTCGATCGACTTGAACGGGCCGCTCTGAACGTTGGCGCAAGCGCCACCCTGAGCCGGGGCGACGCCGCCAGAAACGGGAGTGGCGAAGGCCGGCGCGCCGGCCGCCTGGCCGCACTTCGGCCACGCACCCATGCCCTGCTTGCGGGCGACATTCTCGGCGACCCGGATCTGCTCCTCACGCGACGCGTGGGCCGCGCTGCCGATGCCCCCGTTCGCCTTCCAGGTCGCGTCGCTGAACTGCAGCCCACCCGAGAAGCCGTTGCCGGTGTTGGCACCCCAGTTGCCACCGGATTCGCACTGAGCGACCGCGTCCCAGTTCACACCGCTGTCTGCACTGGCATTTCCGATGCTCAGGACGAACCCGGCGAGGGCAAGCGCTCCGGAGATGACTGCGAGGGTGACGATCCTGCGCAAAGTGCTCATTGGTGTGTCCCTTCCCGACAAAGGGGGCACGTGGTGTGCCGCTGTGATGTGAATCGCAGCTTGTGATGCAGTTGTTACGGGCGCGTCGATTGATTTCTCTGAGAATTTTGATAAGGAAGTGATCCAAGAAATAAGAGTGGCGCCGGGTCTTCGACCCGGCGCCACTCTTGTGAGGCGTTGTATCAGCCGCGCCGACCGCAGACCGGCCAGGCGCCACGACCTTGGCTGCGCAGGACGTTCTCCGCCACGCGGATCTGCTCCTCGCGCGAAGCCTGGTGCGGCGAACCCGCGCCACCGTTGGCGCGCCAGGTGCCCAGGGTGAACTGCAACCCGCCGTAGTAGCCGTTACCGGTATTGATCGCCCAGTTTCCGCCGGACTCGCACGCTGCTACCGCATCCCAGTTCATGCCGTCCGCCGAAGCGGTACCGGTGCCGATGGTCAAGGGTGCGATGACGGCAGCGCCACCGATGGCGGCCATGCCGAGGGATCGAGCGAGCGTCTTGCGGACGTTGTTCAACGGTTTTCCTTTCGCCGCGCACGTGCCAACAACCGGCTCGTCGTTTCCGACGGATGCAGTCCTTCTCAGGACAGCCGGATTTCGGGTCGCGCCGTCTCGGTCGGGCACGACAGCGGGACGGCCGGCATCACCGCGGAATTGATCACCCGGTGATCCACAGAAGGTCGCTTGCGACCTCCCCGGCCCCGCTCACACGCAGGGTTCAAATGTGTGGAGTCATATCTGCAGTTGTTTGCTCCCTAAAGGGATCGGGTAGGACCGTACAAAGCCTCAGAAGCGAAGTCACATCAGCGATGCGCTTATCTCGGTCAGATCACGAGATGGTTACAAGTCAAAGCTATGAGTTGTCTGTGCAGGTCAGCTCGCCATTTCGCGACCAGGCAATTTGTTGACACGCCCGTAAATTCAGTGACGTTAATCACGCACTATTTGTGGCGTGCGACACATGTTTTTGATAACGCAAGGCATGAGGATTTGCGAAATCTGCAGACCACAGCAAGCCACCCTGTCTCACCTGCCCCAACAGCCCCGCGGCCACGCCATTGGTTAGCTGGCGGCGCAGTCTGCGAGAAAAAGACGCGGTTGATTTCTCCGGGGCAGCTCAGCACCGGGCGGCGAGCCCTTGACACCGCGGCGAGACGCACCCGGCATTACCTGAATTATGTTGCCGCTCAAGCGGTCCTGAACATCGAGCCGGGAGGCAGCCACGGCGTGTGAATATCGGTTTCGATCGCATTCTTGATCGGCAGCGATGTCAACGCGTATGCCGATTATCCGGCGATTTGCTGCGCCAGATCGGTCGGTGAATTGACGTTAGCCAGTGCCCGACTGGCCGGGATCACGATCCGCTGAGTGACGACCGTTTCGGCCAGCGCCCGCATACTTCGATCCCCGGCCGTGACCAGGGCATCGATGTGGTCGGCCAAGTCGGTGCGGTAGATGCCGGCCAGGTAGTGATCGCGGCCGTCCCACGGCAGCACGACGTCGACGCCGTGGTGCGACGCGAGTTCGTCGACGACGCCGGTGGACAGGAACGGCATGTCGACGGCGCTGACAAACGCACGCTCCGCCCCGGCCGCGGCGGCAGCCCGGAGCCCGCGTCCGGTGGCAAGCAAGGGACCCACCCCGCGAACCTCGTCACGCAGCACCTGCGCTTCCAGCGCGGGCAGCGCCTGACCGGGTGCGGCGATCACGAACACCGGCGCACAGCGGGAGCTCAGCACGGCAACGGTGTATTCCACCATCGTGGTACCGCCGTCAGGATGCGGCAGCGTGGCTTTGTCGCGGCCCATGCGCCGCGACGCCCCACCAGCCAGTACTACGGCGGCCAGCGGGGCGGGCGTGCTCACGGGTGCGTCTGGGCCCGGCTAGTCGACGGTCCAGGTGTCGCGGCCACGCAGCAGCGATTGCAGTGCGTGCCGGTCATGCGGGGTGGCCTCCCGAGCCAGGCGAACCTGATCGCGGGCGGCGTCGTCGTATGTCGGCCGGTTGACCTGCCGGAAGACGCCCATCACCGTGTGCTCGAGGTTCTGGTCGCTCAACCGCGACAGCGCGAAGGCGTAGGCGGAGTCCGCGATCGTCGCGTCGTGCACCACGATGTCGGTGGCCGCCACGTCGGCCGTCTTCGCGACGTCCAGTCCGAACCCGGTCTTGACGACGCAGTACTCGCCGTTGGCGCCGAACGTGACCGGCTCACCCTGGCGGACGTTGATGATCCGCTCCTCGGAGCCCTCCTTGCGGAGCAGGTCGAAGGAGCCGTCGTTGAAGATCGGGCAATCCTGCATGATCTCGACCAGCGCGGCACCGCGGTGCTCGGCAGCGGCCTTCAGCACCTCGGACAGGCCCTTGCGGTCGGAGTCAAGCGCCCGGCCGACGAATGTCGCCTCGGCACCCAGCGCCAGCGAAACCGGGTTGAACGGATGGTCCAGCGAGCCCATCGGGGTGGACTTGGTGACCTTGCCGACCTCGGAGGTCGGCGAGTACTGGCCCTTGGTCAGCCCGTAGATCCGGTTGTTGAACAGCAGGATCGTGATGTTGACGTTGCGGCGCAGCGCGTGGATCAGGTGGTTGCCGCCGATCGAGAGGGCGTCACCGTCACCGGTCACCACCCACACGGACAGGTCCGGACGGGCCAGCGCCAAGCCGGTGGCGATGGTCGGGGCGCGACCGTGGATCGAATGGAAACCGTAGGTCTCCAGGTAGTACGGGAACCGGCTCGAGCACCCGATACCGCTGATGAACGCGATGTTCTCCCGGCGCAGACCCAGATCCGGCAGGAAGTTGCGGATGGTGTTCAGGATGACGTAGTCGCCGCAGCCGGGGCACCAGCGGACCTCCTGGTCACTGGTGAAGTCCTTGGCCTTCTGCGGCTCGTCGGTGGTCGGCACCCACGCCGTCTTGGACACACTCGGTGCCAGCAGGTCCGAGCCGATCAGGTCAGTCATGCGTTCACTCCCGCGCCAACATCGGTTCCAGTACTCACGGTAGCTGCCGCAAGCCTGGCGAATTTCGCTTTGTCGCTTTCCTTTTCAGCCAGCGTCCCGTCGAGGGCGGCATCGATGATGCCTTCCAGCTCGTCGGCCAGGAACGCCATGCCTTCCACCTTCGTGACCGACTGGACGTCGACCAGGTACGTGCCGCGCAGCAGCAGCGCCAGCTGGCCGAGGTTCATCTCCGGGACCACGACCTTCGGGTACTTGCGCAGTACCTCCCCGAGGTTGGCCGGCAACGGGTTGAGATGCCGCAGGTGAGCCTGGGCGACCTTGATCCCGCGGCGGCGCGCCCGCCGGCATGCCTCGCCGATCGGTCCGAACGAGCTTCCCCAGCCGAGGATCAACAGCTCGGCGTCGCCGGTCGGGTCGTCGACCTTGATGTCGGGCACCGTGATGCCGGCGATCTTGGCCTGACGCAACCGGACCATGAGGTCGTGGTTGGCCGGCTCGTAGGAGATGTTGCCCGAACCGTTGGCCGATTCCAGGCCGCCGATGCGGTGCTCGAGGCCGGGCGTGCCCGGTACCGCGAACTGGCGAGCCAGCGTCTCGGGATCCCGTGCGTAGGGCTGGAATTCCTCGCCTGCCTTGGCATGGTTGGACTCGATCGGCTCGAAGGAGTCGATGTCCGGGATCCGCCACGGTTCCGATCCATTGGCGATTGCCCCGTCGGACAGCAAGATCACCGGCGTGCGATAGGTCAGCGCGATGCGGGCGGCCTCGATGGCCACCTCGAAGCAGTCCGAGGGAGTGCTTGCGGCCAGCACGGCCACCGGCGACTCGCCGTTGCGGCCGAACATCACCTGCAGTAGGTCCGCTTGCTCGGTCTTGGTGGGCAGGCCGGTGGACGGTCCGCCACGCTGCACATCGATCACCAGCAGCGGCAGTTCGGCCATCATGGCCAGGCCGATGGCCTCGGACTTCAGCGAGATTCCCGGACCCGACGTGCTGGTCACGCCAAGTGCGCCGCCGTAGGACGCACCGATCGCGGCGCCGACGCCGGCGATCTCGTCCTCGGCCTGGAAGGTCAGGACGTTGAAATTCTTGTGCTTGGACAGCTCGTGCAGGATGTCCGACGCCGGCGTGATCGGGTAGGTGCCGAGCACCACCTGCGTGTCGGCGAGCTGACCGGCGGCGATCACGCCGTAAGCCAGGGCGGTATTGCCGGAGATCTGCCGATATTCGCCCGGAGCCAGCTTGGCCGGGGAGATCTCGTAGGTGGTGCCGAACGCCTCGGTGGTCTCGCCGTAGTTCCAGCCGGCCTTCAGCGCGAGGACGTTGGCCTCGGCGACATCGGGCTTGCGGGCGAACTTTTCCCGGATGAACGTCTCACTGGTCTCGATCGGCCGGCCGTACATCCACGACAGCAGGCCGAGCGCGAACATGTTTTTGGCGCGCTGGCCGTCCTTCTTGGTTGCGCCGATCGCCTCGACGGCACCGAGGGTCAGCGTCGTCATCGCGACGGCCTGTACGACGTAGTCGTCGAGCTCGCCACTCTCGAGCGGGTTGGCCTCGTAGCCGACCTTTGCGAGGTTGCGCTTGGTGAATTCGTCGGAGTTGGCGATCACCAGCCCGCCGCGCGGGAGGTCGCCGATGTTGGCCTTCAGCGCCGCGGGGTTCATGGCGACGAGGACGTCCGGACGGTCACCGGCGGTGAGGATGTCGTAGTCGGCGATCTGGATCTGGAAGGACGAGACGCCCGGCAGCGTGCCCTGTGGTGCCCGGATCTCGGCAGGGTAATTCGGTTGCGTAGCAAGGTCATTGCCGAACAGCGCGGCCTCCGAGGTGAACCGGTCGCCGGTCAGCTGCATGCCGTCACCGGAGTCACCGGCGAACCGGATGACCACCTTTTCCAGCTTCTGCCGGTCCCCCGTAGCCCCGTTGCCGTTCGGACCCACGTCCCCGCCTTTCGTCCTGTCCCGCCGGGCGTAGATCCCGCGTCGCTGTCAGTGGGACGCGCCGACGGAATCGACAGCCCAGGAGTTGCTGTCACTCGCAGTACCGATTATTGCACTTTCTTAGGCAAGCCCGGCTGCGGCGCGCTCCTGACACGCCGTGCAGCCTGCGGGGAAGTCACAGCTCACGGACATGATCGAGAGCCCGCATGAGACAAAAGTGTGTCGTTCGTCACTCTCCGAGAATGCCATTCTCTAAGAGAGTGGCTACTGGCGAGTAGCTATCAGTTGCGGCGCGCCCCCAGGCGTTTCTCGAGTTCGTTGGCGACCAGTTCACTGGCTTCCCCGGCCGCCGCGACCGGGTCCGCGCCGGCCGCCCGATTTGCCACATAACAGGTGGTGAACATATCCCCGGCCCCGGTGGTCTGTACTCCTTCGACCCGCCACGCGGCCGGTACCCGCACCCGCGTGTCGCCGGTATAGATGTCACAGCCTTCGGATCCGTAAGTGACCAGGATTTCGGGCACGCCGAGGCGCGCCGCGGTCGAGGAGTCGAACGGACCGTCGGCCACGATGACGGCCTCGTCCTCGGCCAGCTTGAGAATGCTCAAGTGCTTCAGCAGCTCCGGCGGGTAGTGCCGATCCACCACCAGCGGTCCGAGCCGGTCGGCGCGAACCAGGCCCTGGCCGTCGTAGGCGACCCGGTGGCCGCGCTGGGCCAGCAGGGCCAGCGTCTCGGCGGGGAAATCGGTCCGCAGCAACGGGGCCAGGTGAACCCACGTGGTCTCGGGGTCCGCCGCCGCCACCTCCGCCGCGCTCCACACCGGGCCGATGGCCTCCACCGACATTCGACGATGATCGACATCCTCGTAGTCCAGCCGAAATGCACTCGTGCACTCCGCGGGCAGGATTCGGATCAGAGAGCGGAATCGCTCGAGCAGCGGCTCGTACAACGAGTGGTCCTCGTCGGCCGCCAGGGCGACGATTCCACCCGGAGCGCCGGCGGCCTCCATGGCCACACCGGAGAACGACGCACACCCGCCCGGAGTCTTCGGGCCGCCGTTGATCACGTCGACGGCGAGATTGCCCAGCACGGTCACGCCGGCAACCAGCTCAGCGCGGTGTCGTGGCACGAATCGATCTCCTCAAACATTCGGCGCATCCATCGTGGCCGTCGGCGCGGAATGCTAGTCGCGAATTCTCCGAATCCACGACTCGGCGAGCTCAGCCCGGCAGGTTGTACGGGGTGATCACCTGAATCGGGACGGGTCGCGCGGGCTCGCTGGGCAGCGCCCGGTGCTGCTGCAGGATCAGCCGCATCGCCAGCCTGGCGTCGGCGCGCAGGTCGTTGTGCAGCACCGCCGAGATGCGGCCTTCGCGCAGCAGGCGCCGGTTGTCGGCGTCGAGATCATGAGCGATAAAGACCTTGCATACGCGTCCTAACTCTTCGAACGCCGCCACCGTCGCCGTGTTGCCCCCGCCGACGGAGTAGACCGCAGCCACGTCCGGGTGACGCTCGAGGGCGTCGACCACCAGGCGTTCGATGGTCGCGTCGATACCGTCGCTGTCACTGACCTCGACGATGCCGCGTCCAGACTTGCGCAGTGCCGTCCGGAAGCCGACTTCACGTTCGGCCTCGCCGCGGAACACGTTGCGGCTCAATGTGATCAACACGTCGGCCGGCGTCTCACCCAGCCACTGGTCCATCAGGTAGGCCGCGGTGACGCCGGCCCCGTGGTTGTCGATACCGACGTAGGCACACCGCGCACTGGCCGGAATGTCGGTCGCATACGTCACCACCGGAACACCGGCGGCCACCAGTCGGTCGACGGCTTCTGCCACCTCCGGTTCGTCCTGCGCCTTGAGCACGACCCCGTGACTGCCCCTGATGCGGTCCAGTGTCTCCGCCATCTGGTCGGTCGATCCGGCCTCCCAGAGGTGAAAGCGGGCGCGCAGCATGGCCGGCGCGAACGCAGGCAGCTCGGCCTCGACCGCGGCACGGAACGCATCCGAGAACCGGCGTGGTGTTTGCATCACCACATCGAGCAGGAAGCGACGTCCGTTGAGCCGCAACTGGGCCTGCTGCTTCTCGAGATCGGAGATCGCGTGCAGCACCTCGGCGCGAGTGGCCGCCCGGACGCCGGGCCGGTCGTTGAGCACGCGGTCAACGGTCGCTTCGGACAGCCCGGACTGCTGGGCGATCTCGCGGACCTTGAATCGGTGCGCCATGATCGCACTCTATCGTTCTGATGGGTTTTTGATGGGTTTCTGGTGTTGATTGCGTCCTCAGTCACAGCAAGACTTACTGCATGATCGACCTGAGCGCACGGGCGCAGCCGTGGTTGAGCGACGCGGCATTTCAGCTCGACGAGCTGCGAAGCCTGACCGAGCGGGACACCGATCTCGGCGCCTACCCGCACGCCGCCGAGGTCCGGCAGAACGTCGTGGTGTACTCCGCGGCCGAGATGGCACGCGCCGACCGGCGGGCGTTGCAGACCGAGCTCATCACGGCGCTGACCGAAGGGCCCGGCGTCGTCGTGTTCAGAGGTGCGTTCTCGGCCCCCGTCGTCGATGCGGCCAGCGCGGCGTTTTCGGCGCTGATCGACGAGCAGCGACAGGCCGGCGGCGCGGCCGGCGATCACTTCGGCGCGGCTGGTGTCAACGACCGGGTGTGGAACGCGGCCCAGAAACTCGCGCTGCACTCCCCCGACGTCTACGCCGACTATTACGCCAACGATCTGTTGGCTCTCGTCTGCCAGGCGTGGCTGGGTCCGCGATACCAGGTCACCTCTCAGGTCAATGTGGTGAATCCCGGTGGCGCCGCGCAGGTTCCGCACCGCGACTACCACCTAGGGTTCGTTGCGCCCGACCAGCTCACCGACTACCCCGCCCAGGTGCACCGGCTGTCGGCGACGCTTACCCTGCAGGGGGCCGTAGCGCACACCGATATGCCGTTGGAGAGCGGGCCGACCATGCTGCTGCCGTACTCGCAGCTGTTTGCGGGCGGGTATGTGGCGTTCAATCGTCCCGAGTTCATCGACTACTTCGCCGCCCATCGGGTGCAGATCCCGCTGAGTAGGGGCGACGCGGTGTTCTTCAATCCCGCGCTCTATCACGGCGCAGGTGCCAACACCTCCGCCGACGTGCGCCGGATGGCCAACCTGCTGCAGATCTCGTCCCCGTTCGGCCGGGCGATGGAAGCACTCGACCGCACCGCGATGGTGCGGGCGGTGTACCCGGCATTGCGGGCCATGAAGGCCGCGGGCAGGCCGGCGGCGGAGTTGCTCAACGCCGTAGTGGCCACGGCCGAGGGTTATCCCTTCCCCACCAACCTGGATCGCGACCAGCCGATCGGAAGTTTGGCTCCGCCTAGCCAAGTCGACGTGGTGCTCGGCGCACTGGCCGACGACCTGACCCCCGAAGCCCTCGACGTCGCCCTGCGCGACCAGAACGAACGGAGAACCCCGTGACCACACTCGGTGTTATCGGCCTGGGCCGGATCGGTGCATTCCACACCGACACGCTGAGCCAACTCGATGGTGTCGACGCCCTCGTCGTCACGGATGAGCGTCCCGACGTCGTCGCCCAAGTTGCGACAAAATACGGTGTCCGATCGGTTGATTCGGTCGACGCTCTGCTGTCGTCCGGTATCGACGGTGTCGTGGTCGCCGCTGCCACCCCGGCACACGCCGAACTGACGCTGGCCGCCGTCGAACGCAGGCTGCCGACCTTCTGCGAGAAGCCGGTGGCCGCCACCGCGGCCGAGAGCGCGAAGGTCGCCGCCGCCATCCAGCGGTCCGGCGTGCCGGTGCAGATCGGTTATCAGCGCCGGTTCGATACCGCGTTCGCCGCAGCCAAGGCCGCTGTCGACAGTGGGGCGCTGGGCGCGCTGCACACGATCCGCAGCACCACGATGGATCCCGCTCCCCCGCCGATGGATTACATCGCCGGCTCCGGTGGAATCTTCCGCGACTGCGCGGTCCACGATTTCGACATCGTCCGGTGGATCACCGGGCAGGAAGCCGTCGAGGTATACGCCACCGGCACCGTGCAGGGTGATCCGCTGTTCGCCGAACTGGGCGACGTCGACACCGCGGCGGTGGTCGTCCGGTTCGACGGCGGTGCGCTCGGAGTCATCTCCAACGCACGCTACAACGGTCGCGGTTACGACTGCCGGCTGGAAGTGCACGGTTTCAACGACACCGTCGTCGCCGGCTGGGATCAGGGAGTTCCGGTGCGGAACACAGACCCGCGCAACGACTTTCCCGCCGGCCAGCCGCACGGCTTCTTCATGGATCGATTCACCGAGGCGTTTCGGACCGAGCTCAGCGGGTTCGTCGATGTCGTCAAGGGGGCGCCGGTGCGCGGTGCCACCGTGGCTGACGCCGTCGAGGTCGCCTGGATCGCCGAAGCCGCCACCGAATCGCTGCGCCGTGACGCACCCGTTCGTATCGAGGAGGTACGTCAGTGAAAATCGCCGGAGCACCCATTTCCTGGGGAGTGTGCGAAGTGCCGGGCTGGGGCTATCAGCTCGACTCAGAGCGGGTGCTGTCCGAGATGGGCCACGCCGGCCTGACGGCTACCGAACTCGGCCCGGAAGGATTCCTGCCCGCCGAGCCCGGTGAGCTGACCGCGCTGCTCAGCCGGCACAGCCTGAGCTGTGTCGGTAGCTTCGCGCCGGTGGTGCTGCACGACCCCGCCCACGATCCGGTGCCTGACATCGCTGCGGTGCTGGATTGCCTTGTGGCTTCGGGTGCTTCGATGCTGGTGCTCGCCGCGGCAACCGGTAGCGACGGCTACGACTCGCGGCCCGTCCTGGACGACGAACAATGGTCCACTCTGCTGACCAACCTCGACCGGCTTGCGGCCGCAGCCGCCGAGCGCGGCATCACCGCTGTCCTGCACCCGCATGTGGGCACCCTGGTCGAGCAGGGCGACGAGGTGGCCCGGGTTCTTGCCGGATCGTCGATCTCCCTGTGTCTGGACACCGGGCACCTGCTGATCGGCGGCACCGATCCGCTGCAGCTGGCCCGCGCGGTGCCCGGCCGGGTCGCTCACGTCCATCTCAAAGATGTCGAAGCGGACCTGGCGGCCTGCGTGCAGTCGGGCGAACTCACCTATACCGAGGCGGTGGCCGAGGGCATGTACACCCCGCTGGGCGCCGGCGACGTCGACATCGCCGGCATCGTCCAGGCATTGCGGGACAACGGTTTCGACGGCTGGTTCGTGCTCGAGCAGGACACCATCCTCGACGGCAGACCTCAGGGACAGGGGCCGTTGCGCGACGTGCTGGCCAGCGTGGCCTACCTTCAGCGCATTGTGGGCGGCGTGCCGGCATGAGTTTGCGGATCGGCATACTCGGGGCATCGCGAGTCGCCGAGCGTGCCGTCGTCGGACCAGCCCACGACCTGGGCCACCGACTTGTTGTGGTGGCTGCCCGGGACCCGCAGCGAGCCAAGGACTTCGCCGGCTTATACGGCGTCGAGCGAGTCGCCACCAGCTACGCCGACGTGGTCGAAGACCCCGAGGTCGACATCGTCTACAACCCGCTGGCCAATGCCCTGCACGCTCCGTGGAATTTGGCAGCGGTCAACGCGGGCAAGCCCGTGCTCACCGAAAAGCCGTTCGCGCGCAACCACACCGAGGCACGAACGGTCGCCGACGCCGCCACCAGCGCCGGGGTGAGCGTGCTGGAGGGGTTTCACTATCTGTTCCATCCGGTGACCCAGCGGATCTTCGAGCTGGCGACCAACGGCGAGCTCGGCGAGATCCACCACGTGGAGGTGCGGATGGCGATGCCCGCCCCTGAGCCCGGCGACCCGCGCTGGTCACTGGAGCTGGCCGGCGGCGCATTGATGGACCTCGGCTGTTACGGCCTGCACATCATGCGCCAGCTCGGCTCCCGCGGGCTGGGCCGTCCGTCGATCACCGGTGCCCACGCCTCTCAGCGCACCGCGGGTGTCGACGAGTGGTGCGACATTGAGCTGAGCTTTCCTTCCGGCGCCACCGGCTGCAGCGCCAATACCATGGTCGCCCAGGCGTATTCGTTCACCCTCAAGGTGGTCGGCACCAAGGGCGATGCCATGGTGCACGATTTCATCAGGCCCCACCTCGACGACCGGATCACGATCCGCACCCCGAGCGGCAGCAGGGTGGAGCACCTGGGCACCCGCCCGTCGTACACCTTTCAGCTCGAGGCGTTTGCCGCGCACATCCGCGACGGCGGGCAGCTGCCGATCGGCGTCGAGGACGCGGTGCAGAACATGCACTACGTGGATGCCGCCTACCGCGCGGCCGGCATGTCAGCACGCTGATCGGGCTTCTGCGGCGGGCCGCCGTCGGGCACGATGGCAGACATGCCGCAACAATTCCCTGACGGCAGCCTGAACCTGCTCGCCAACTCGGCGGCCGTCGTGGCATCAACGGCATCGAGATCCCGGTCGCGGCCGCCTTGGTGACCGGGCCGGAGCGGGACGCCGGGCTTCAGCGCTTCCTGGCCTACCCGATGTATCAGGCCTACCGCACCCGAACCGATCGGGAGCTGAGGCTGTTCGCGCTGACGCCCCGCTTGCTCAGCGACCCAGCTCGTGGGTGAGAGCCTCGAGCTCGTCCCCGCCGGCCATCTCCTGGGTCAGGTGCTCCAGCGTGATGTCGTCGTAGGTGCAGTCCAGCTTCTGGCGGCCGCGGTTCAGCAGCACGAAGTGGTCGCCGACCATGTGCGCGTGGTGCGGGTTGTGGGTGATGAACACGACGCCGAAACCGGCCTCTTTGGCCGCGGTGATGTACTTGAGCACAACACCGGATTGCTTGACGCCGAGCGCGGCCGTCGGCTCGTCGAGGATCAGCACCCGGGCACCGAAGAACACCGCCCGCGCGATCGCCACGCACTGGCGCTGCCCGCCGGACAGCGAACCGATCGGCACATCAACGTCGGGCAGGTCGATGCCCATCTTCGACAACTCGGTGAGCGTGGTGGCGCGCATCGCGTTGGCATCCAGCGCCCAGGGGAAGCCCCTCTTGCGAATCTCCTGGCCCAGGAAAAAGTTTCGCCACACCGGCATCAAGGGGACGACGGCGAGGTTCTGGTACACCGTGGCGATGCCCTTGCCCAGTGCGTCGGCAGGTGAGGTGAACTTCGTCGGCTCACCGTCGACCAGAAGCTCGCCATCGCTCTGCTGGTGCAACCCTGCGATGATCTTGATGAGCGTGGACTTGCCTGCTCCGTTGTCGCCGAGAATGCCGGTCACCTCACCGGCGTGCACTCGCAGCGAGATGTCTTTGAGCGCAGTGATGTTGCCGTAGCTCTTGCCGACGTTCTTAAGCTCGACGAGGGGCACCTTGCCCCCGGACGGGGCTTCTTCGGTGGGACGGTCCATGGTCGCGGTCACTTCTCTTTCACCTCTTGGCGGCGTAGTTGCGGAAGGCGTTGTTGGCGATCACCGCGAACAGCAGCATCGCGCCCAGGAAGAACTTGAACCAGTCGGGGTTCCACCCGGCGTAGACGATGCCCTGGTTGGTCATACCGAAGATGAACGCGCCGATCGCAGCGCCGATCGCGGTGCCGTAGCCGCCGGTCAGCAGACAGCCGCCGATCACTGCGGCGATGATGTAGAAGAACTCGTTGCCGATGCCCTGGCCGGACTGAACGGTGTTGAACGCGAACAGCAGGTGCATGCCAACGAACCAGGCGCAGAAGCCGACGAACATGAACAGGCCGATCTTGACCTTGGTCACCGGAACGCCCACCGCGCGGGCACTTTCGGCGTCGCCGCCGACAGCGAAGATCCAGTTGCCGATCTTGGTCTTGAACAGCACCCAGGTGGCCACCGCGGTGAAGACCAGCCACCACACGACGGTGATCCGGATACTCACACCGAACAGGGTGAACGACGAGGCGAACACCTTCTGCGCGGAATCCCAGCCTTCCATGTCGTTGACGCTCTGCGTAGCGACCTGACCCGCAAGGAGTTTGGTGACGGCAAGGTTGATACCGGCGAGCATGAAGAAGGTGCTCAGTGTGATGAGGAACGAGGGGATCTTGGTCTTCATCACCAAGAAGCCGTTCAAGAAGCCGACGCCCAACGCCAGGATCAGCGCCAGCCCGGCGCCTGCCCACAGATTGAGGTGCAGGTTGTAGGACAGCATTGACGCCGCCAGCGAGCTGAAGGTTACCGCGACGCCCGTCGACAGATCGAACTCACCGCCAATCATCAGGACGGCGACGCCACACGCCATGATCCCGATGGTCGAGCTGGCGTACAACACGGTGGCCAGCGACGAGGCCTGCCGGAAGGGATCGGCCACGATCAGGAAGAAGACGAAGATCCCGATGGCGCCGATGCCCGCCCCCATCTCGGGGCGAATCAATAGGCGTTGCAGCCTGTTCCGCTCCTTGACCCGTTCGTCGCGAACGACTTTGTGGTCGCCGACCTCGAGGTCTGCTTGCGTCGTCATTGCTCTTCCCCTGGATCGCTATCGGGTTCCGCCCTTGGCCAATTCGGCCACGGCGTCGATGTTGGACTTGTCGATGAAGGACGGCCCGGTCAGGGTCGCCTGGCCGCCACCGATCACGTTCTTGTTGTTGAGGTACAACCACAGCGAGTCGATCGCGAGGTAACCCTGCAGGTATGGCTGCTGATCGACGGCCCACTGCACGTCACCCTTCTGAATCGCGCTGACGAGTGCCGCGTTGGTGTCGAAGGTGACCACTTCGGCCTTGCTGTTCGCGTTGTTCTTGGATTGGACGGCGGTCTGCGCGAACGGTGCGCCCAACGTCAACACCCGGTCAATAGAGGGGTCCTGCTGCAACTTCGCGGTGATCGTCGACTCCACCGACGGCATGTCTTTGCCGTTGACGTTCAGAACCTCGGTCTGGCCTTTGAAGCCCTGCTGCACACCGGCGCAACGTGATTCGAGACCTACATGCCCCTGCTCCTGGATGACGCAGAGCACCTTCTTGGCGCCGTCGGCGGTCAGGCGCTCTCCGGCGGCGACGCCGGCGATCTTCTCGTCCTGGCCGAAGTACTCTTGGACGCCCATCGCTTTCCACGCGTCCAGCCCGGAATTGAACGCCACCACCGGGATACCCTTGGCCTCGGCTGCCTTGACGGCGGGAGCCATGGCATCGGGCTTGGCCAGCGTCACGGCAATGCCTTTGACGCCGCTGTCGATCGCGCTCTGCACCAGGTTGGCCTGGTTCGGCGCCTCAGGGTCGTTGGAGTAACGGAGCTCGATGTTGTCCTTCTTGGCGGCCGTCTCGGCACCCTTGCGCACCAGGTCCCAGAACGAGTCGCCGGGCACCTCGTGGGTGATCATCGCGACGGTGAATCGCGGAGTGTCGACGGTCCCGCCGCCGGAACCGCCGCCGTTGTCCCGGGGCTTGCCGCCGGTGGCGGAGCACGCGGCCAACCCGATCACCAGCGCGCTGGCTCCGGCCACGGCCGCTAGCCGATTGAACTTCATGTCGACTCCTTAGTCCTCCACCACACCGCGCATCACACGCCTTGTCTCGATGTAATACGGCTCACAGCAGAAAGTCAAGACTTTGTTAGGACATTCGGACTGCAGGTCAAAGATTGGGTGGAGCCTCGGACGATCAGACTGGGGGTCATTGCGACGTCCGCGGCTCGGCCGCCGTCGTCGTCACCGTCAAGTCGCCGCGCCAGCCGCCGCACCGCGGCGGCAGCCAGTCCTGCCGAGTCCTGGCGGACGGTCGTGAGGTCGACGTGCGACAAGCTCGCCAGCGGGCTGTCGTCGAAGCCGACCACCGAAACATCCTGCGGCACTTGAACTCCAGCACGAATCAACACATCGAGCACACCGAGGGCGCAGCGGTCGTTGAAGGCGAACACGGCGGTCGGCAGGGAATCGGCGTTCAGCAAGGCTTGCGCAGCGAGAGCGCCGTCGCGTTCGGTCAGGCCACCGGGCCGGATGGCCGCCGGCAACCCGGCTGATCGCATCGCCTTCACGTAGCCGCGGCGCCGTTCGGCCGCGCCCGGCGCCCGGCCGCCGTCGAGATACACGATCTCGCGGTGCCCCAGCCCGAGCAGATGTTCGCAGCCGAGGATCGCGCCGGCAGTGTCGTCGCTACGGACGGCATCAATTGCGCTGACCCGGCGGGCCAGGACCACAAGCGGGATGCGGGCGGCGAGTTCGCCCAGTGCCCGCGTTGGCATCTGTGGCCCAACGAGCACCAGCCCCTCGCAGCGATCGTCCACCAGTGTGCGAGCCGCGCGCGCCTCATCGCGGTGCGGCGTCACTCCACTGAGCACCACGTCGTAACCAAGCTCGTCGGCCGCGACGTAGACACCGTCGATCAAGTCGGCGTGAAACTCCTGGCCGACGGTGAACATGACTCCGATGAGCTTGGTCCGCAGCTGCCGGAGACGCCGCGCCCGCGGATCGGGGCGATAACCGATCTCGTCGGCAGCGCGGCGAACTCGGGCGCGGGTGTCATCGCTGGCACCCGGCGCATCCCGCATGACGATCGACACCAGCGCCCGGGACACCCCTGCACGAGCGGCCACGTCTTCGAGGGTCGGTCGGCGTTCCACGGGGCAATTCTAGAACGATCTAGCGATCCCATTGACGAAAACTCACGAAACTGCATATCGTGACTAGAACGTTCTAGTAGAAATGGGAGTCGTCACCATGTCCACCCCGTTGACCTTCGGCCTCATCGGCGCCGGCTGGATCGGCACGTTCCACGCGCGGACGCTTGCGGAGCGTCTGCCCGGTGCCCGCCTTGCCGCTATCGCCGATCCCCGACCCTCCGACGCGGCGCGCGCGTTAGGGACGAGGCTGTACGACAGTCCAGCCGACCTGATCGCGGATCCGTCGGTAGACGCGGTCGCGATCTGCTCGCCCGCCGCCTCGCACGCCGACCTCGTGGTCGCCGCGGCCCGCGCGGGCAAGCACGTGTTCTGCGAGAAGCCGATGGCCCTCACCCTGGCCGACGCCGACCGCGCCATCGAGGCCGCCGCGAGCGCCGGCGTGGCACTGCAGGTCGGGTTCAACCGGCGCTTCGCGGATGACTTCTCCGCCATGCACGCGAAAATCGCCGACGGCGCGATCGGGACGCCGCAGCTGTTGAGGTCGCTGACCCGCGACCCCGGCATCAGCGCCGAGGTAGCGGCGCGGGTCAAACCGTGGACGATCTTCAACGAAACCCTGATCCATGACTTCGACACGTTGTGCTGGCTCAACCCCGGCGCTCGCGTGACCGAGGTCTACGCACAGGCCGACGCGCTGGTCCACCCCCAATTCAAGGGGTCCGGCTTCTTGGACACCTCGGTCGTCCAGCTGCGCTTCGACAACGGGGCGTTCGCGGTCGCCGAGGCCAACTTCCAGGCCGTCTACGGATACGACGTACGTGGTGAGGTGTTCGGCTCGGGCGGGGTGCTGCTGGCCGGGCGCTCCCCCGATCACGCGTCCCCTGCCAACATTGACCTGTTCGCCGGAGCCTACGTTGCGCAGTTCGCCCACTTCGCTGAGTGCATCCGCACGGGGACAGAGCCGTCAGTGACCGGACACAATGCACGTACGGCACTTGAAATCGCACTTGCAGCAAGGGAATCCGTTGAGACCGGCGCACCCGTGTCGATGAAAGTAATGCTGCGATGAGCAACTTCGACCTGGCGGTATGTGCCGAGATGGTGTTCCGCGACCTGCCGATTCTCGAGCGCGTGCGCCGCATCCACGAGCTCGGCTTCGCGGTGGAGATCTGGAGCTGGCACGATAAGGACCTGGCCGCGCTGAGCGCCACCGGCGGCCGGTTCTCCTCGATGACCGGCTACCTGCACGGTGACCTGATCGACCCGGCGAACGCCGACGAGGTGGTGCAGACCGCCGAGCTCAGCATCAAAGCCGCTGAGACTCTGGGCGTGCCGCGGCTGAACCTGCACACCGCCGAACTCGTCGACGGTCAGGCCGCCCGCCCCCGGCAGCGGGCCACCGGACGGATGTGGCTGACCGCTCAGCGCACGCTGGAGCGGATCGGTGAGCTCGGCGCCCACGCCGGGGTGACGTTCTGTGTGGAGAATCTGAACACGATCGTCGACCACCCCGGCGTACCGCTTGCCCGCGCCAAGGACACGCTGGCCCTCGTCGAGGGGGTCGGCCACCCGAACGTCAAGATGATGCTCGACCTCTACCACGCCCAGATCGGCGAAGGGAATCTTGTCGAGCTGGTCCGCCGGTGCGGCCCGGCGATCGGCGAGGTTCAGGTGGCCGACGTCCCGGGTCGCTGCGAGCCGGGCACCGGCGAGATCTACTATCCCGCGATTGCAACGGCATTGCGCGACATTGGTTATCGGGGCACCATCGGCCTGGAGGCGTGGGCGTCCGGCGACACCGAAGAAGCGCTGGCAGCGTTCCGCGCCGCCTTCACCTGAGTCTCAGTAACGCGCCCACCGGACGATGACCGTCCCGTCGCCGCCAACCACGATGCCGCGGCGGGCCATGTTGATCTCGACGTGATGATCGGCCGCGGCGATGCGGCGTGCCGGCCCGGCCACGAGCTTGGGGCTCGTGGTCAGACATAGCTCGTCGATCTCGTTGTCCGACACCAACTGTGAGAACAACACAGGTCCACCCTCGACGAGTACCCGATGCAACCCCAATGCCCCGAGCCCGTCCCGGATCGCGGCCGAATCGACTCGCCCTCCCCCGATCTCGATGACATGGGCTCGGGACTCCGCGAGCAACCGTCGGGCCGCCACGTCAGCGCTCGCGGACACGAACACCACCGCCGGAGTAACCGCATTGCGCAGCACCGCGGGCGGGACTACACCGCGACTGGACACCACGGCGACCGGTAGACCGGCTGCCAATCCCCTCGACAAGCGCCATGCTTGCGCGTCCGCCGGCAGGTGAAGGTCTTCGTAGGGTTTGGACTTCGCCGTCGTCGCACCCACAAGGACGACGTCGGCGACCTCCCGCAACCGGCTGAACACCCGGCGATCGGTGGGTGTGCCCAGCTTTCGCCCGGACCCCTCGAGGGTTACCGCCCCGTCGATGCTCGCGATGAGGTTGGCCCGGAACAACGGCTGACTCAGCCCCTCGGGGTACGCGAGGAGGTCGCGCAGCCCGTCATCGGTGAGCGACTCGGCCTCGTGCACAGTCGAATGCGGCGTTCCGGCAACGGCTGTCATAACGGCACGCTCACATCACCGCGGACCGGGGCGGCCGCAGCGGCCACACAGTGTCGTTCGACGAAGAACAGTGCCGTCACCGCGCCCAGCGCGGCGGCGACCGCCGGTAGCAACATCGACTGTGACATTGCGCCCGCCAGCGACACCTGCGAATCTCGGCCTATCAGCAGAGCGGCTGTCAGCGCGGCGACGCTGGCACTCGACACTGCCGCCCCGAGGTGCCTGGCCGTGTTGCACAGGGCTGATCCGGCACCCGCGAGCTCCGTCGGCAGCGCGCGGGATGCGATGACTGCCAAAGGCTCCCAGGTGAATGCGCTGGCCGCGCCCACCGCGGTCAGCGGCAACACCAGCTGCCACACCGAGGTGGTCCGCGTCATCTCCAGCGCCAGCCAGAGCAACGCGATCGCCAGGAGCGCGAAGCCGAAGATGACAATCGGACGGGGATGCACGCGGTCGACGATCTTGCCGACCACGGGCGCCAGCACAACGGTCGCGACAGCCATCGGCGCGGTGAGCAGCGCGGCCCGGACTGGCGAGAGCCCATAGGCATCTTCCAGAAAGATCATCAGCGGGACCACGAAGGCGACGAAGGCGAAGCTGACCAAAGCGATGCCGGCGTTGGACAGAATGAAGTTCCGGTGCAGGATCAGCCGCAGCGGAATCAGTGGCTCGTTCGGGTAGACGGCCTGCCAACCGGCGAAGGCCACGAGCAAGGCCAGTCCGCCGAGGATCGCGCCGACGATCCATACCGACCAGCTGTCGCGCTGCCCTTCTTGCAGACCGAACACGATGAGGCTGATGCCGGCTCCCCACAGCAGCACACCGAGAACGTCCATGTGCAGCCCCCTACCGGGCAGTGCTGGGACGAGCCACACCGCGAGCGCCAGTCCCAGCGCACCGATCGGGGCGTTGACGAAAAAGATCCATTGCCAGCCCAGCTGATCAAGCAGCACACCGCCGAGGATCGGCCCGGCGAACAGGCCCACCCCCGTCGTGGCACCCCAGACACTCATCGCCATACCGCGGCGCTCGGACGGGAACATGCGGGTGATCGTCGTGAAGATCTGCGGGGCAAGCAGTGCCGCGCCTGCACCCTGTAGGACGCGCGCGACGGTGAGCATCCCGATCGAGGACGACAGGCCGCACCACACCGACGACGCACTGAAGATCGCCAACCCGACCAGATAGACACCCTTGGGTCCGAAGCGGTCGCCGAGCCGACCGCCGACCAGCAGGAGTGCCGCAAAGGCCAGCAGGTAGCCGCTCGTCACCCACAGGACGGAGCCGTAGTCGACGCCGAAGTCGTCTTTGAGTACGGGGTTGGCCACCGCCACGACAGTCGAGTCGACCACGATCAAGAACAAGCCGACCATCAACGCCCACAACGCGCGGAACGAGCGGCTCTCTGTCACTGTCCCCCCGCCGATTCGACGCAGCCGGAAAGTGAAATTGTCACACGCGTCGGACGAGTTAGCCGATCAAATCAACTTTCTCGAAATATCAAGGCGGCGAGCGGATTTCATGCTTGATCTTGATCGGATTTGCCACAACAGCGATCGGGTTGCGTTTCTGCACTGTGCACGCCATGGCGGGTGAAGGCCTGACATTCGCCGAAATTCACCCAGCCGGCAAAAAACCGCAGGAGACTGCCGTTAGGACACCGCCCCGGGTCAGCGGTCGACGAGAGTGGTGTCGAAGTAGTAGCGGGCGGCCCGATAGCAATGGGTACCGAATTCGACCGCACGACCGGAGTCGTCGAAGGCGGTGCGGTCCATGGTCAGCAGCGGAGCACCCGGCTTCTCGTCGAGCAGTCGCGCTTCGCTTCGGCTGGCCGCTCGGGCGCCGATGCGCTGGCTGGCCAATCGGATGTGCACCCCGCGGCCGCGCAGCGACTGGTACAGACCGCTTCGCTCGAGTTCCTCGGCGTCCGGGGCGATCTCGACCGGAAGGTAATTGATCATCAGAGCCAGCGGCTCGCCGTTGGCGCACCGCAGTCGCTTGATGCGGGCGACCTCGCGGCCTTCGGCGAGGCTCAGCTCACGGGCGACGTCCTCGCCGGGCGGGCCGACCTGGTACTCCAGCAGCTTGGTGGTCGGTTCCTGGCCCGCGCGGGACAGGTCGTCGAACAAGCTGGTCAGTTCGACGCGGCGGTGGACCGGATTCTGGACGACCTGAGTACCGACACCGCGCTTGCGAACCAGCAGACCCTTGTCGACGAGCTCCTGTATCGCACGCCTCGTGGTGGGTCGCGACAGCGTCAGCCGCTTGGCCAAAGCGAGTTCATTTTCGAACCGGTCGCCGGGCGCGAGTTCGCCACTACGGATCGCTGCCTCAATTGCCTGGGCGAGCTGATAGTAGAGGGGAATGGGGCTTGACCTGTCCAATTCAACCGCCAACGGCACATCGACTCCGATCTCGAACTCGAAAACCCAACAGTAGCTGAATTCTAACACCGATTGACACAAAGATAGAATGTCAGGACAAAGTATTGACATACCGCTGTGGCGCGGGGCACCCTTCTAACAAGTCCCCAACGAGCCCTGAAGAGAGCTGCCGTGACTACCAACTCACCGTTCGACGTACTCGCCATCGGGCGCAGCGGCGTCGATATCTATCCGCTGCAGGTCGGCGTCGGCCTGGAGCGCGTGGAGTCCTTCGGCAAGTTCCTCGGCGGCAGTGCAGCCAACGTCTCGGTCGCCGCAGCTCGCCTCGGTAATCGCACCGCACTGATCTCGGGCGCCGGCGCAGACCCGTTCGGCCGTTTCGTGCGCGAAGAGCTGGCACGGCTCGGAGTCGACAACCGCTACGTCACGGTCCACCCGGAATACCCGACGCCGGTGACGTTCTGCGAGATCTTCCCGCCCGACGATTTCCCGCTCTACTTCTACCGTAAGCCGTCGGCACCCGATCTACAGATCACCGCCTCCGAGATCGATCTCGATGCCGTGCGCAGCGCCCGGCTGTACTGGTCGACGGTGACCGGACTCTCCGAAGAGCCCAGCCGCAGCGCGCACTTCGCCGCCTGGGAAGCTCGCGACCGGCAGCCGTTGACGGTCCTGGATCTCGATTACCGGCCGATGTTCTGGGAGTCTCCCGCCGCTGCCTCCGAACAGGTTCAGCGCGCGCTGGCTCACGTTACGGTGGCGGTCGGCAACCGCGAAGAGTGCGAGATCGCCGTCGGGGAAACCAACCCGCACAAGGCCGCCGACGCACTGCTCGACCTGGGCGTGCAACTCGCGATCGTCAAGCAGGGCCCGCGCGGGGTGTTGGGCAAAACCCGCAGCGCCTCGGTGACGGTACAGCCGATCGAGGTCGACGTCATCAACGGACTCGGGGCCGGCGACAGCTTCGGCGGAAGCCTATCCCACGGGCTGTTGCACGGCTGGTCGCTGGAGAAGACACTGCGCTACGCCAACGCGGCCGGCGCGATCGTCGCGACCCGGCTGGAGTGCTCGACGGCGATGCCGACCGCAGGCGAGGTCGCCGAACTGGCCGAGCAGATCGCCGTGGAGGCTGTCAATGTCTAGCCCCTGTAAGGATTACGCGGACCTCACCGATCTGCGCGCCACCGACCCCGCGGCGATCGCGAAGGCATGGCAGGAGCGCACCACCCGGCCGGTCGTGCGGGGCAATGGACGACTGATGATCGTCGCCGCCGACCACCCGGCCCGCGGTGCCCTGGCCGTCGGATCGCGACCCACCGCGATGAACAGCCGCACCGACCTGCTCGACCGGCTGCGGACCGCGCTGGCCGATCCAGGAGTCGACGGTGTGCTGGCCACCTCCGATATCCTCGACGACCTGCTGCTGCTCGGCGCACTCGAGGACAAGGTGGTGTTCTCCTCGATGAACCGCGGCGGTCTGTCCGGTGCCTGCTTCGAGCTCGACGACCGGATGACCGGCGCCACTGCCGCTTCGACCGCTGCGGCGAAGATGAACGGCGGAAAGATGTTGTGCCGCATCGATCTCGGCGATCCAGGCACGGTCTCGACGATGGCCGCGTGCGCGCAGGCCGTCGACGAGCTCGCCTCGCACGGCCTGATCGCGATGCTGGAACCGTTCCTGTCCACGAGGGTGGACGGCAAGGTCCGCAACGACCTGAGCCCGGATGCGGTGATCAAGTCGATCCACATCAGCCAGGGCCTGGGCTCGACGTCGGCCTATACCTGGATGAAGCTGCCGGTCGTCTCCGAAATGGACCGGGTGATGGAAGCGACCACGCTACCGACTCTGCTGCTGGGCGGTGACCCCACCGATCCCGACGAGGCCTTCGCCAGTTGGGAGAAGGCGCTGTCGCTGCCCTCGGTGCGGGGTCTCATCGTGGGCCGCACACTGTTGTACCCGGCCGACGACGATGTGAGTTCCGCGGTGGCGACCGCGGTGGCGATGGTGAGGTGAGGACAGATGAACAGCAAGTACTACATCCCCGCCCGCAGCGCCGAGCTGCCGTTCACCGTCGATGTCACACCCGAGTCCGCAGGCTGGGCGGAGTCCTCGCTGCAGGTTGTCGAATTGGACGACAGCCAACGTATAGAGCTGCCCACCGGTGGTACCGAGGTCATGATCCTGCCGTTATCGGGAGGCGGCAGGATCGACTGTGGCGGAGAGACATTCGAGTTGGTAAGGCGCGAATCGGTATTCCACGGACCTGCCGACATGGTCTATCTCGGTATCGGCCAGACCTACCTCCTGTCCGGTGAAGGTCGCTTCGCGATCTGTGGTGCCCGCGCTGCCCGCTCGTTCCCGAACCGCCGGGTTGCGGCGGCCGACGTGCCCGTCGAACTGCGCGGGGCCGGCAACTGCAGCCGTCAGGTGCACAACTTCGGCACCGCAACGACATTCGAGGCGGACTCGCTGATCGCGTGCGAGGTCATCACCCCCGGCGGCAATTGGTCGAGCTACCCCGCGCACAAGCATGAGGAGAACACCGACGTCGAGACGCAACTCGAGGAGATCTACTACTTCGAGATCGACGACAGCCCGGCCGGCACGCCCGGCTCCGGCTATCACCGCGTCTACGGCACTCCACAGCGCCCGATCGAGGTGCTCGAAGAGGTCCGCTCCGGTGATGTGGTGCTGGTGCCGCACGGCTATCACGGACCGTCGATCGCGGCACCCGGTCATCACATGTACTACCTCAACGTCATGGCCGGCTCCGGACCGAATCGGGCTTGGCTGATCTGCGACGACCCGAACCACACCTGGCTGCGCGGCAGCTGGGAGCACCAGGAGATCGATCCCCGGCTGCCGATGGGCGGCCCGTCCGGGCAAGGAGTCTGATCGTGGTATCCACCGCGCCGAAGTCGACGGGGAAGCTTGCCGACACTGAAGGCACCGTGCGACTCACCGTGGCCCAGGCCACGATTCGCTTCCTGTCCAACCAGTACGTCGAGCGCGACGGGGTGCGCCGGAAATTTTTCGCCGGGTGCTTCGGCATCTTCGGCCACGGGAATGTGGCCGGATTGGGTCAGGCGCTGCTGCAGGACGAAATTGAATCGGCCGAGTCGAAACCGCGCCGCCAGCCGGGCCTGAAGTACGTGCTGGGCCGCAACGAGCAAGCCATGGTGCACACCGCGGTCGCCTATGCGCGGCAGAAGGATCGGCTCGAAGCCTGGGCAGTGACCGCAAGCGTTGGCCCCGGCTCCACCAACATGCTGACGGGCGCCGCGTTGGCGACCATCAATCGATTGCCGGTGTTACTGCTGCCCGCCGACACCTTCGCCACCCGGGTCAGCTCCCCGGTGTTGCAGGAGCTCGAGCTGCCGTCGTCCGGCGACGTCACGGTCAACGACGCGTTCAAGCCACTGTCGCGGTACTTCGACCGGGTGTGGCGGCCCGAGCAACTGCCCGCCGCGCTCCTCGGCGCCATGCGGGTGCTGACCGATCCCGTCGAAACCGGTGCGGCCACCGTGTCGATCCCCCAGGACGTGCAGGCGCAGGCCCACGACTGGCCGGAATCGCTGTTCGCCGAGCGCATCTGGCACGTCGCTCGCCCGTTGCCGGAGCGTTCGGTGATCACACGGGCCGCCGAGATCATCGCCGGGGCCAGCAATCCACTGATCATTGCCGGCGGCGGTGTGCACTACTCGGAGGCCGAGCACGCGCTGGCCGCGTTCTGCGAGCAGACCGGAATCCCGGTCGCCGAGAGCCAGGCCGGCAAGGGCTCGCTGCGCTTCGACCATCCCCAGAGCGTCGGGGCGGTCGGATCCACGGGTACCACCGCCGCCAACGAATTAGCCGCCGAGGCCGATGTCGTCATCGGAATCGGCACCCGCTACAGCGATTTCACCTCGGCGTCGCGCACCGCGTTCAACAACCCCGATGTGCGATTCGTCAACATCAATGTGGCCTCACTCGATTCGGTCAAGCAGGGCGGCATCAGTGTGGTGTCCGATGCGCGGGAGGCCATCGAGGCGCTGGGACCCGCCCTCGAGGGCCACACCGTCAGCGACGAATACCGCTCGCGGGTCGCCGAACTGGCCGCAGAGTGGGATGACACCGTCTCGTCGGTATACGCCACTTCAGATGATGACGCGGCGTTGAACCAGAATCAGGTCATCGGCCTGGTCAATACACTTTCGGATCCGCGTGACGTGGTGGTGTGCGCGGCCGGGTCGATGCCCGGCGACCTGCACAAGTTGTGGCGCACCCGCGACCGCAAGGGCTACCACGTCGAATACGGTTACTCGTGCATGGGTTACGAGATCGCCGGGGGCATCGGTGTGCGGATGGCCGATGACGACCGCGACGTGTTCATCATGGTCGGCGACGGTTCCTACCTGATGATGGCCACCGAGCTGGTGACCGCCGTCCAGGAGGGCGTCAAGGTCATCGCGGTTCTCGTGCAGAATCACGGATTCGCCTCCATCGGAGGGCTTTCCGAGTCGCTGGGTTCGCAGCGGTTCGGCACCGCCTACCGGTACCGCAGCGACGACGGCCGGCTCGACGGCGACAAGCTGCCGGTCGATTTGGCCGCCAACGCGGCCAGCCTGGGCGCCGGTGTCATCAAGGTGAGCACCGCCGCAGAGTTCGCCGACGCGGTCAAGGTCGCCAAGGCCAGCGAGCACACCACCGTCATTCACGTCGAGACCGACCCGCTGATTCATGCGCCCGACAGCCAGTCCTGGTGGGACGTGCCCGTCAGCGAAGTCTCCACTCTCGAGTCCACCCAGACCGCCTACCAACGGTATGCGGACTGGAAGAAAGTTCAACGCCCCTTGGTCAAGCCATCGGTCAACCCGTCAGAGCGCTAAGAGGAAAGCACCGTGAGCACTATTCTCGTCGGATCGGCTCCGGACTCCTGGGGCGTGTGGTTCCCAGAAGATCCGCAGCAGACGCCCTACACCCGGTTCCTCGACGAGGTCGCCGCGTCCGGCTATCAGTGGATCGAGCTGGGCCCATACGGCTACCTGCCGACCGATCCCACGCAGCTCGCCGAAGTGCTGGCGGCTCGCAACCTCAAGCTTTCCGCAGGGACCGTCTTCGAGCACCTCCACCAGGACGATTCGTGGGACTCGGTGTGGAAGCAGATCGAGGATGTCGCGAAACTGACTGCCGCCGTTGGTGGTAAGCACGTCGTGGTCATCCCCGAGATGTGGCGTGACCCGTCGTCGGGAGCGGTGCTCGAAGACCGCACCCTGACCCCCGAGCAGTGGCGCAAGAAGACTCAGGGCATGAACGAGCTGGGCAAGGCGATGTTCGAGCAGTACGGGGTGCGGGCGCAGTACCACCCGCACGCAGACAGCCACGTCGACACCGAGGAGAACGTCTACCGCTTCCTCGACGGCACAGACGGCGAGTTCGTGAACCTGTGCCTGGACACCGGTCACATCTCCTACTGCGGCGGAGACAACATCGCGATCATCCGCCGCGCACCCGAACGGATCGGGTACCTGCACCTCAAGCAGGTCGACCCCGAGGTGCGGGCCAAGGTCGAAGCCGAGGACCTGCCGTTCGGCGAGGCCGTCAAGCTCGGCGCGATGACCGAGCCGCCACGCGGAATCCCTGACATGCCACCACTTCTCGCCGAGATCGAAAAGCTCGGTATCGACGTGTTCGCGATCGTGGAGCAGGACATGTACCCGTGTGAGGTCGACGCCCCGCTGCCCATCGCCAAGCGCACCCGCAACTACCTCGGGTCGTGTGGCGTCCCGTCCGTCCGATTCTGATCCAGGAGATTCACGCCATGTCTGACCTTCGTGTCGCCGTACTCGGTGTCGGCATCATGGGCGCCGACCACGTCGCCCGCCTGACCTCAAAGATCTCCGGCGCCCGGGTGACCGTTATCAACGACTACCTCACGGAGAAGGCCGAGCACATCGCCGCCGGCATCCCGGGGTGCCGCGTGATCGCCGACCCGCTGGACGCCATTGCCGACCCCGACATCGACGCCGTCGTGCTCGCCACGCCCGGCCCCACCCACGAGAAGCAGCTGCTGGCCTGTCTGGAGCACGGCAAGCCGGTGCTCTGCGAGAAGCCGCTGACCACCGATGTGGAGACCTCGCTGGAGGTTGTGAGGCGCGAGGCCGAGCTCGGAAAGCGGCTCATCCAAGTCGGTTTCATGCGTCGCTTCGACCACGAGTACGCCGCACTCAAGGCGATGCTGGACTCGGGCGAACTGGGCCGCCCGCTGGTGCTGCACTGCGCGCACCGCAACCCCGCCGTGCCACCGTCGTTCGACAGCGCCATGGTCGTCCGGGATTCGCTGGTGCACGAGGTCGACGTGACGCGCTTCCTGTTCGACGAGGAGATCGTCTCGATCCAGATCATCAAGCCGTCGGCGAATCCGGGCGCCCCGGAAGGCCTGGCCGATCCGCAGATCGCCGTCATGCGGACCGCGTCCGGGAAACATGTCGACGTCGAGCTGTTCGTCACCACCGGCGTCGCCTACGAGGTGCGCACCGAGGTCGTCGCCGAAAAGGGCAGCGCGATGATCGGTCTCGATGTCGGTCTGGTCCGCAGGACCGCGCCGGGCAACTGGGGCGGCCAGATCACCCCCGGCTTCCGGGAGCGGTTCGGTGCGGCCTACGACACCGAGTTCCAGCGCTGGGTCGACGCCGTTCAGCGCGGGCGTCGGACCGGAAATTACACAGATGGCCCCTCGGCCTGGGACGGTTACGCCGCCGCCGCGGTGTGTGAGGCCGGTGTGCGGTCGCTTAACAGCGGCCTGCCCGTCGAGGTCACGATGGTTGCGCGCGACTCGATCAACGGCGCGTGAGATGAAGATCGCGCTGGACCCCACTCCGTTCCATCACGACTACGAACTGCTCGAATTCCCGCGACTGGTAGCCGATCTCGGCTATGAGTACCTGCAGCTGACCCCCCACCGGGACTTCATCCCGTTCTTCAACCATCCACGTGCCGACGACGAGTTGGTGGCCAAGTTCGGCAAAGCCTGTACCGCCGCGGGCGTCGGGATCGCCTCGGTGCTGCCGGTGCTGCGCTGGTCCGCGCCGGACGAGGACGCCCGCGAGGCCGCGGTGCGCAACTGGAAGCGCGTCATCCAGATCACCGTGGACCTCGGAGTCGACGTGATCAACACCGAGTTCTCCGGCCGTCCGGAAAAGGCCGAGGAATCCGAACGCGCGTTCTTCCGGTCCATGGAGGAACTGCTGCCCATCATCGAGCGAGAGGGTCTCGACGTCCGGATCGACCCGCACCCCGACGATTTCGTCGAGGACGGGATGGAGGCGCTGCGCATCATCCGCGGTGTGAACTCCCCCAATATCGGAATGGTCTTTGTGGCCTGCCATGCCTTCCACATGGGCGGCAACATGATTGACATCATGCGGGCCGCCCGCGACAAGCTGCGCCTGGTGCACGTCGCCGACACCATGGACCACCACCGCAGCCACGGCCTGCGCTACATCACCAATCCGCCGGGCAACCCGGTCCGGGTGCACCAGCACCTGAAGATCGGTGACGGCGACATCAACTGGGACGAATTCTTCTCCGGCCTGGCCGAGATCGGCTTCTACGACCGGCCCGACACAGTCATGGTGTCGTCGGTCTTTGCCGAAGACGAGAACGCCCACGAGGTTTCGCGCTACCAGCTGTCGACGATGACGGACTACGTCAAGAAGTACACGAGCTGAAGAGAGACAATGACGAACACGATCAGCCACTGACGCAACAACCAGTCATTCGCAGGCACCAGCGGTGCCTGGGCACCTGTCACCAACCCCGCCACCGGTGCGGTCACCGGCGAGGTGACGCTGGCCAGCGTCGCCGACGCACAGGACGTCATCGACGCCGCCGCCGCGGCCTTCCCGCAGTGGCGCGACAACCTTGGCCATCAGCGCGGCAGTCGCCGTCGGCCCGATCGCCGATGACCTGGTCGCCAAGATCGCCGAGCGGGCCGCAACCTTGAAGACCGGTGACGGCACCAAGGATTCGGACATGGGGCCGCTGGTCACCAAGGCGCACCGAGACAAGGTGGCGTCCTACATCGACGCCGGTGAATCCGAAGGCGCGAAGGTCGTCGTCGACGGCCGGCAGGTTTCGCCCGACGGCGAGGCAAGCGGATTCTGGCTCGGCCCGACGCTGCTGGACAATGACGATGCGCTGGCGCTGATCAACAACAACCCGTACGGCAACGGCACGGCGATCTTCACCAACGACGGCGGTGCCGCGCGGCGGTTCCAGAACGAGGTGCAGGTCGGCGTGGTGGGCATCAACGTGCCGATCCCGGTCCCGATGGCGTACTTCAGCTTCGGCGGCTGGAAGGCGTCGCTGTTCGGTGACAGCCACGCGCACGGGATGGACGGTGTGCAGTTCTACACCCGGCAGAAGGCCATCACCAGCCGCTGGCTCGATCCCAGCCACGGTGGCATCAACCTGGGCTTCCCGACGAACTAGGGATCCCCGCAGTGCCGAATCGCGACGGCGGGTGCCAAAATGCCTGAATGGACACCACCTTTTCCGCCCCCGCGGGTCCGTTGCCGGCATACCAGGCGCGGCCGGCCGGTGAAGGACCGTGGCCCGGTGTCGTCATCGTGCACGACGCGATGGGGATGACGAGCGACATCAAACGCATCACCGACCGGTTCGCCGCCAACGGCTACCTCGCGATCACACCGGCGCTGTATCACCGGGGCAATCGGCTGCTCTGCGTGGTGCGCACGCTGCAGGCGTTCAAGAATGGCAAAGGTACTGCCGTCGACGACCTCATCGCCGCGCGCGATCACCTGGTCGCCGATCCCCAGTGCACGGGGAAGGTCGGCGTGATCGGCTTCTGCATGGGCGGCGGGTTCTGCCTCGTGCTGGCACCGACGGGATTGTTTGACGCGTCGGCCCCCAATTATGGGGAATGGCCCAAGGACATCTCCTCGATCCCGAACTCGTGCCCGACGGTGGCCAGTTACGGCGCCAAGGACTGGATGCTCAAGGGTGCGGCCGGCAAGCTGGAACACCTGCTCGCCGAGCGTGACGTACCCCGAGACATCAAGGAGTATCCGGGGGTCGGGCATTCCTTCATGAACGACTGGGACATTCCCGGGCCGGTGCAGACCATCGTCGGCGTTGCGGGAATGGCCTACTCACGCCCCGAGGCCGAGGACGCCTGGCAGCGGGTGTTCGCGTTCTTCGGCCAACACCTCAAGAATGCAGAGTCGGCCGGTAGGTGAGCTCCTGGATGCGAGCGTCGAGTGTTCGGCTCTCGATCAGCTCGAGGTCGAAATCGGCGGCGCCCTTGAAGATCGGGTCGTCGCCGGTCTGACCGGTGATCACCGGGAAGATCGTCACCTGCACCCGGTCGACAAGGCCGGCGGCCATCAGCGCCCGGTTCATCGACAAACTGCCGTGTGAGCGTAGCGGCACATCGGACTCCTCCTTGAGCCGGGCGATGACGTCGACGGCGTCACCGCTCACGACAGTCGCATCCGGCCATTTCAAAGGGCCGTCCAGCGTGGTCGACACGACCGTCGCGGGCAGATGCCGCATCCGGGTGACCCAGAGGTCATTGACCGACGCCTCTTCGCCCAGGTCCAGCAGCTGGGTGAACGCCCGATATGTGTTGGCGCCGAATACCATTCGTTGTGGCTGGTCGTACAGGGCGAGGCGGCGGTCCAAGAGCTCGGGGCCTTGCTTGCCCCAGTAGCCGCCCCAGTCGCCGCCGTTGACCCCGCCGAAGCCGTCGAGGCTGGAGAACACGTCGAACGTGTAGATAGCAGTCATGCAGATACAGACTGCCAACCGCTGCAAAACTCATCGCCGAAGCTGTAGTTGCCGTCACGAACGCCCCGAGTGGCGGTGTCGGCAACTACAGCCTCAGCGCAAGCCTCACAGGATGAAGAGCATCTCCTGATACGTCGGCAGCGGCCAGAGGTCGTCGGCGACAACGCTTTCCAGCTCGTCGGCGGCCTCCCGCACCGCTGCCATCGCCGGCAGGATCGCGTCGCGGTAGTGCAGCGCCTCCTCGGCCGCACCCTCGATATGCACACCCATCGCGGACTTCAGCGCGCCCAGCGCCTTGGTCAGCGACGCGATCGGTCCCGAAACCAGTTCCAGCAGCGTCGTGTCGGGCTCGATACCCGCGGCCTTCAGGGTGGCGACGTTTTGGGCCAGCTCGGTCTGATAGCGGATCGCTGCAGGCAGGATCACCGTCGAACCGATCTCCAAAGCCAACTTGGCCTCCACGCCGATGGTCAGGACGTACTGCTCCAACCGGACCTCGTAGCGACTGTGCAGTTCGCGCTCGCTGAACACCCCGTACTTCTCGAACAGCGCGATGGCCTCGGGCTTGATGAGCTCCGGGATCGCGTCCGGTGTGGTCTTCAGGTTCGGCAGCCCACGCTCGGCCGCCTCGATCTGCCAGTTGTCCGAGTATCCGTCGCCATTGAACACCACCGCGCCGTGCTCGGTGATGATGTCGGTCAGCAGCTTCTGCACCGCGGTGTCGAAGTCCTCACCTTCGCCGACCGCCTTCTCCAGCACGGTGGCCATGTAGTCAAGGGAGTCCGCCATGATCGTGTTGATGATGATCATCGGGACCGCGACGGTCTGACCTGAGCCCGGAGCACGGAATTCGAACCGGTTGCCGGTGAACGCAAACGGACTGGTGCGGTTGCGGTCGCCCGGGTCGGTCGGCAGCGTCGGCAGTGTGTCGACGCCGATGTGCATGACTCCCTTGCCCTTTGACGACGTCGCCGCGCCTTTGGCGATCTGCTCGAACACGTCGGCCAGCTGCTCGCCGAGGAAGATCGAAATGATCGCCGGCGGGGCTTCGTTGGCACCCAGCCGGTGATCGTTGGTGGCCGAGGCCACCGAGACCCGCAGCAGGCCACCGAACTTGTGCACGGCGCGGATCACCGCCGCGCAGAACACCAGGAACTGGGCATTCTCATGGGGCGTGTCGCCCGGCACCAGCAGGCTGCCGAATTGGGCGTTGCCGACCGAGAAGTTGACGTGCTTACCCGAGCCGTTGACCCCGGCGAACGGCTTCTCGTGGAACAGGCACTCCATGCCGTGTTTGTGGGCGATCGTCTTGAACACCGTCATCAGCAGCTGCTGGTGATCGGAGGCGATATTGGCCCGCTCGAACATCGGCGCCACCTCGAACTGTGCGGGCGCGACCTCATTGTGCCTGGTCTTGGCCGGGATACCGAGCTTGAAGAGCTCCCGCTCGGTGTCCATCATGAAGCCCAGCACCCGCTCGGGCACCGCACCGAAGTAGTGGTCGTCGAACTCCTGCCCCTTGGGTGGCTTCGCACCGAACAGGGTCCGGCCGGCGTTGATCAGGTCCGGGCGGGCCAGGAAGAAGTGCCGGTCGACCAGGAAGTACTCCTGTTCCGGACCGCAGAATGAGACGACGTGCTCGAAGTCCTTGTGCCCGAACAGCTTCAGGATCCGCTCGGCGTGCGCGCCCATCGCCTGCTGACTGCGCAGCAGCGGGGTCTTGTAGTCGAGCGCCTCGCCGGTCATCGACACGAACACCGTGGGAATGCAGAGGGTGTTGCCGTTCGGGTTTTCCAGAATGTAGGCGGGGCTGGTCACGTCCCAGCCCGTGTAGCCGCGCGCCTCGAACGTGCTGCGCAGGCCGCCCGACGGGAAGCTCGATGCGTCCGGCTCACCCTGAATCAGGGTCTTGCCGGCGAATTCGGCCAAGGTCTGGCCGTCGGACACCGGCTCGAGGAAGCTGTCATGCTTCTCGGCCGTCAGCCCGGTCATCGGGTAGAAGACGTGGGCGTAGTGAGTGGCACCCTTCTCGAGTGCCCAATCCTTCATCGCCGCGGCGACCGAGTCGGCGACCGACGGGTCCAGCTTCTCGCCCTTCTCGATCGTGGCGACCACCGACTTGTAGACCGACTTCGGCAGCCGGGCCTGCATCTCGGCCTTGGTAAACACGTTCGATCCGAAGATCTCACCCGGTGCCTCGCCGGGGACGAAGCTGACCGCCGGGGGCTGGTAGCCCTCGACGTTGACAATCGCTTGGAGTCGCGCCGCATTTCCGCTCAACTGATTTTTTCCTCTGCACCAAGACACCCGCGTCTGCTTCGCGGACGTGACCGGCCAACAGTAGGGACCATCGATGCCAGTATTGTTACGGCGGCGTCAACGTCAGATAGCGCGACTCATCGACGCGACATGCGCCCTCCGCGCGCGGGCCATGCGCAGCAAACGACGCGGATTGCCCGTCGTCGGCCGGGCGGCGAGGTATCCACCAAACGAAACAAGAGTCGCCGTTCACGGGACTGACAGCCGGGAACAGGTTGTCTGCCAACACGTTTCAGGCTCAGAGCAACGGCCTCATCGACCGAAATCCGTTGCCGGTGGCTATTTACGTATCCGTCAACGACACGGCGAGAAATAACGTTGCCGAAACGTCAACGTGGTCAGCAAAGCTGTTATATCGTCGGGTCGCTTCAGTTCAGTGTTCAATGTCGTTGGGGGAAAGCACCATGCACGTTTCTCGATTTGTCGCGCCCTTCGCCGCCGCTACCGTCGTCGCCGGAGCGGTTCCATTCCTACAGCCGGTTCAGTCGCCGCAGCTCGCTTCGATCAACTACTCGCTCACCCGGGCGACTGATCAGTGGTCCGATGTCTTCGGCGGAGCCTCCGGGCAAAAGCAATCCGATTCCCCGTGGCACCATGACGACGGTGGCGGCTTGTCGGGCGGCGGTGGTGATTCCGGCTGGTGGAGCGGCGGATTCTCCGGGTTGGGCAACCTGCTGAACTCCTTCCTCCAGGCCAACCCCGGGCTTCTGAGCGCGATCCAGGCCGCCGTGGCGACGGCAATAACCGAGCTTCAGTCCGGCGCCTCGCTGAGCCAGGTGCTGACCGACATCGGCGGGCAGCTCGCCGGCACCGTCGGCGGCAGCCTGGGCACCGCCATCCAAAACGGTCTCACGGGCGTCGTTCGGGTGCTGACGATCGCCCCGAGCCTGGTCCAGGGCGCGCTGACGATCGCCGCCGCCGTGCCGGGTGCGTTCGCCCCGGTTGTCACCGCCGTAACGGCCGCGGTCGGCAGCGTGGTGGCAGCGCTGGGCTCAGATGGATTGAGGGCAGCCGTGACGGCTGGGTTCCAGAGTGTGGTGTCGGCTGTCGGTCAGGCGATCACCAACATCACTCCGGTGGTTCGGCAGGTGGTGACGGACATCGGCTCGGCGCTGACCGGTTTGAACCTCGGCGGTAGCACCAGCACTGCGGCTGCCGTCAAGCCCGCCGCCGCCAAGACCGCTGGCGCCGCCACAACCGTCAAAACCGCCACGACAGGCGGCACCACCGCGCCCGAGGACGCCACCGACGACACGTCCGACACCGTCAAGGACGGCACCGACACCGAGGCTCCACCCACGACCAAGGGCAAGAGTCAGACCAAGGGATCGGCGGCCGCTCCGGGTAGCAGAAGAAGTCAGTCTGGTGCCGACCACTCCGCCAACGCGGGTAAGGCGTCCGGCAAGCGTGACACTGCGCGGTCCCACGGCAAAGGGGCGGCCAAGTCGGCCGAATGAGCGTTAAGGCCGGATCGACCTGAGCACGAGGGCGAGGCGAGACGAACTCCGTTGTCAGTGGAGTTCGTCTCGCTGCGTCTGCGCCCAAAACTCGTCGACTCGCGTGGCGATGTCGATATCCGTCGCCACCGCGACAAGCGCGCCCGCCACGATCGAGGCCGGGGCGCGATCCAACACCACCAGCCCGATCGCCGGGCTGGGCCCGTGCTTGACCATCGGCCGTGCGGTAAAGCCTTGCGGCACACTCAATTGCGGCAGCCACGCGGTGCTCGCGATGGTGGCCCGTCGCTTCGTCAGGTGTGCATACAACGCATCGACCGAATCCGCCTCCACCACTGGGCGATAGCGGACGCCCTCAACCGCCATGTTGGCGTCCAGGATTCGGCGGTTGCGCATCGTGGTCGTCAGCACGCAGAGCTCGAGCCCGGCTGCCTCGGCCCATGTCACGTCCGTCTTGGCCATCAAAGGATCGTCGGCGGACGCCACGAGGACGTACTGCTCCCGGTATAGCTCGACCGACCGCGTGCCGGGCGGCGCTTCGTCCAGATAGGTCAGTCCGGCGTCGATCTCGAAGTCGGCCAGTCGCCTGGCGATCTCCCGTGACGACAATGCCTCGATCCGCACCGAGGCCGCCGGGTTGCGGCGCAGGAATTCGGCGGTGATGTACGGGCTGGCCGGAACGGCGGTCGGGATCGCGCCGATGCGGGCGGTCACCGTCAGCCGCCCCTGGATCCGTTCGAGGTCGGCGAGCATCTCGTCGCGCTCGGCGATGATGCGCTGGGCCCAGGTCACCACCCGCTGCCCTTCTTCGGTGAAGCCCTCGAAGCGGCGGCCCCGTTGCACGATCACGATGCCCAGATCGCGCTCCAGCCTGCGGATTGCCACCGAGAGGGTCGGTTGGCTGATGTGGCAACGCGCCGCCGCGCGACCGAAGTGGCGCTCAGCGGCGAGCGCCAGCAGATAGTCCAATTGCTGCAGCAACACATCGCCGGCCATCGCTGTAGACGATAGACGTCGTCTATCACCGCATGTCAAATAGTGAATACGAACCTGCTGCATGAGGTGGGAGTCGCCGATCTCGAGGTTTAGATTGGAGTCATGACCCGTGCCAAAGACGTCGACGCGGACTACGACGAACGCGCCGTCGAGGTCACCGGCGCCAAGAACGAGGCCGCCGGAATGGAAGCAGTCGTCGTCACCATGCGGCGCGCGCTGGAGCAGATGGGACCCGCCCGCACCGTGGCGACCCTGGCGCGGATCAATCAGCGGCACGGCTTCGACTGCCCGGGCTGCGCGTGGCCGGAGGAACACGACAACCGCAAGCTCGCCGAGTTCTGCGAGAACGGCGCAAAGGCGGTCGCCGAGGAGGCCACGAAGCGCCGGGTCACCCCCGACTTCTTCGCCCGTCACTCGGTCGCCGAATTGGCCGACAAACCCGAGTACTGGCTGTCCCAGCAGGGCCGGCTCACCCACCCGATGGTCCTTCGGCCCGGTGAGCAGCACTACCGCCCGATCGGCTGGGACGACGCCTACCGGTTGATCGCCGAGCACCTGAACGGCCTGGCGTCCCCGGACGAGGCGGTGTTTTACACGTCCGGGCGCACCAGCAACGAGGCCGCGTTCCTCTATCAGCTGATGGTGCGCAGCTTCGGCACCAACAACCTGCCGGACTGCTCCAACATGTGCCACGAATCATCAGGCACCGCGCTGATCGATTCGATCGGCGTCGGCAAGGGTTCGGTGACCGTGGATGACATCGAGCACGCCGACGTCATCGTCATCGCCGGCCAGAATCCGGGCACCAACCATCCGCGGATGCTCTACGTGCTGGAGAAGGCGAAAGCCAACGGCGCCAAGATCATCGCGGTCAATCCACTGCCCGAAGCCGGCTTGATCCGGTTCAAGGACCCGCAGAAGGTGCACGGGGTGGTCGGCAACGGCGTGCCCATCGCCGACGAGTTCGTCCAGATCCGGCTGGGCGGCGACCTGGCCCTGTTCAAGGGGCTGGGTCGACTCCTGCTCGAGGCTGACGACCGGTCCCCCGGCAGCGTGATCGACCGCGACTTCATCGCCGCGCACTGCCACGGATTCGACGAGTACCTCGCCGAGACGCGCACGGTCGATCTCGGCACCGTCACCGAAGCCACGGGAATCGCCCTCCCGCAGTTGGACCGCGTGGCCGACATGCTGGCCGCCTCGCAGCGCACGGTCGTGTGCTGGGCCATGGGCATCACCCAGCACACCCATGCGGTGGCCACCATCGCTGAGATGACCAACCTGCTCTTGCTGCGGGGCATGATCGGAAAGCCCGGTGCCGGGGTATGTCCGGTGCGTGGGCATTCGAATGTTCAAGGCGACCGCACGATGGGGATCTGGGAGAAGGCGCCCGAGAGGTTCCTGGCTGCGCTCGACACCCGATTCGGCATCGTCAGTCCGCGACGGCACGGCTTCGACACCGTCGACGCGATCCGGGCGATGCGCGACGGACGTGCCTCGGTGTTCTTCGCCATGGGCGGCAACTTCGCGTCGGCCACCCCGGACACCGCGGTGACCGAGGCCGCGCTGAGCGCCTGCGCGCTGACGGTGCAGATCTCGACGAAGCTCAATCGCAGTCATGTGGTGCACGGCCGCACGGCGTTGATCCTGCCCACCCTGGGCCGCACCGACCGCGATCTCGTTGGTGGCCGCAAACAGGTTGTCTCGGTTGAGGATTCGATGTCGATGGTGCACCTCTCCCGTGGCAGCCTGACCCCGCCGAGCGACCAGGTCCGCAGCGAGGTCGCGATCGTCTGTCAGCTCGCCCGCACTGTGCTGGGCGCCGACCATCCCGTGCCGTGGGAAAGCCTCGCCGCCGATTACGACACGATCCGCGATGCGATCGCGGCCGTGGTGCCAGGCTGCGACGACTACAACACTCGGGTGCGCCAGCCGGACGGTTTCCAATTGCCCCATCCGCCACGGGATTCCCGAGAGTTCCCAACCGCCACGGGCAAAGCCAACTTCGCGGTGAACCCGATGCGCTGGGTGCCCGTGCCGCCGGGGCGGCTGGTGCTGCAGACACTGCGCAGCCACGACCAGTACAACACCACGATCTACGGTCTCGACGACCGCTACCGCGGGGTCAAGGGCGGCCGCCGCGTGGTGTTCGTCAACCCCGCCGACATCGAATCACTCGGACTGGCAGCCGGTGACCGCGTCGATCTTGTCTCGGAGTTCACCGACGGGCACGGCCAGCTGCAGGAGCGCCGGGCCAAGGATTTCATGGTGGTGCCCTACTCCACCCCGATCGGCAACGCGGCTGCCTACTACCCCGAGACCAATCCTCTGGTGGCACTGGATCATGTTGCCGCTCGGTCGAACACACCGGTGTCGAAGGCTGTCGTGATCCGCCTCGAGCCCGGTGGCCAAGAGCTGGAAGGTGGGACGGCATGGGGCGGGTGACGTCGCGGCGGCGGGCCAGTCATGTGTTCGACGGCACCGCCACCGAGCGTCCGGAAACCCTGGTGGTCGAGGAGCCGCTGGAGATCCGGGTGAACGGCACCCCGCTGACGGTCACCATGCGCACTCCGGGATCGGATGTCGAGCTGGCGCAGGGCTTTTTGCTGACCGAAGGAGTCATCACCCACCGCGACGACCTGCTGACCGTCCGCTACTGCCGCGGCGCCGAGGGCAACGACGGCCTCAACACCTACAACGTCCTCGACGTCTCGTTGCGCCCCGGCGTACCGATGCCCGACGTCGACGTCACCCGAAACTTCTACACCACCTCGTCGTGCGGAGTGTGCGGCAAGGCCTCGATCGACGCGGTGCGGCTGACCAGCCGGCATTCCCCCGGCGACGACCCGTCGACCGTCGACACCGCAGTGCTGACCGCGATGCCCAACCAACTGCGATCAGCGCAAAAGGTTTTCGCCAGCACGGGCGGACTCCACGGCGCAGCGCTGTTCACCACCGACGGCGCCCTGCTCGCCGTGCGCGAGGACGTTGGCCGACACAATGCCGTCGACAAGGTGATCGGCTGGGCGCTGGAAGCCGGTCACATCCCGCTCACCGGCACCGTCCTACTCATCAGCGGCCGTGCGTCCTTCGAACTCACGCAAAAGGCCGTGATGGCCGGCATCCCGGTGCTGGCGGCGGTGTCCGCTCCGTCCTCACTGGCCGTCGACCTGGCCACCCAGTCAGGGCTGACGCTGGTGGCGTTCCTGCGCGGGGAATCGATGAACGTCTACAGCCGCGCCGACCGCATCCAATACTGAACAGGTAACGGGAAGTCGGTAATCGGCGCGGAACGTCATCAGTCGAGATCGGTGTGGTGGGCGGTCCGACCGGTGTCCTCGACTATGCCGCAACACGTTTGGCTACCACCCCCACCAGACCGCGTCCGCCCAGAGGGACGGCGTCGCGGAGAACGCCCTTCTGCACGCCGAGATGGTCGCCGAACGCCGCACGGCGCTCGCGAGTTGAGCCTAATCTTGTGCGTGGAGTCTACGAGAGGTGATGTCGTGGATGGGATCGCTGACATGGGCGGCACCGAAGGGTGGGGCCCGACACATCCGCCAACCGTCGACGAGCCGGTGTTCCCGGAACCCTGGCACGGCCGTGCGTTCGCGCTGGCATTGCTGGCGGCGCGGCTGGCGGGCTGGAACCTCGACGCGTTCCGGCACGCACTCGAGCGACTAAGCCGCACTGCCTATCTCGATGACGGTTACTTCGGACGCTGGCTAAACGCGGCCGAGCTCATTCTCACGGAGAGCTCGATCCTGGCGCCGGCGGCCATCGACGTGCGCGCTCGCAACCTACTCGGCGAACACATCATTGAACCGCCGATCCCGGTACCGGTGCGGCCCGACTACATGCCGACCGCCGCGGGATCTTTGCGCACCGTCGATTCGGCGCCGGCTTACGCCGTCGGTGAGCACGTGCGGGTCAAGGCCGAGTCGTCGCCGGGACACACCCGATTGCCGAGGTACGTGCGCGGCCACACCGGTGTGGTCAGCCTCGTCCAACCCGCCTCCGTTCTGCCCGACACCAACGCCGAGTTCCTGGGTGAGAATCCGCAATACGTGTACACGGTCGCGTTCGACTCACGCGAACTGTGGGGTTCCGAGGCCGAACCGTTCACCCTCACCATCGAAATGTTCGAAAGTTATCTCGGGAAAGCCCATGACGATGACCGGATCCGCTGACCGCCTTGCCCCGTCGCTTCGCACCGAGGCGCTCGAACAGTTGCTCACCGAACGGGGTCTCGTCGACCCCAGAGCGCTGGACGCCATCATCACCAACTACGAAACCAACGTCGGCCCGCTCAACGGGGCCCGGGTCGTCGCCAAGGCATGGCAGGACCCGGAATACCGGCGGTGGCTGCTCGACGACGGCACGGCCGCGATCGGGCAATTCGGCTACCTTGGCGCACAGACCGAACACGTTGTGGTGGTGGAGAACACCGCGACCAGCCACCATGTCGTGGTGTGCACGCTGTGCTCGTGCTACCCGTGGCAACTGCTGGGCCTGCCGCCTAGTTGGTATAAGGATCCGGCCTACCGTGCCCGCATCGTGCGAGAGCCGCGACGAGTCCTCTCCGAGATGGGACTCGACCTGGCCGACGACGTCGAGATCACCGTGCACGACTCCAGCAGCGAAGTCCGGTGGCTGGTGCTGCCGGAGCGTCCGGCAGGCACGGAAGGGTTGACCGAGGAGGAACTCGTACCGCTGATCACCCGCGACGCGATGGTCGGTGTGGCCAAGGTCGGCGCGCCGTGAGCGTGCCCGTGGACATCGACGGTCCTGCCGCCCCGCCGCGTGTCAACGGCGAACTGGTGTTCGCCGAGCCGTGGGAGAGCCGGGCCTTCGCCATGGCAGTCGCACTGTGCGAGGCAGGCGAACTCACCTGGAATGAGTTCCAGGCGAAGCTGATCGCCCGAATCGCCGACCACGACGAGAGTTCCTCGGACTGGTGCTACTACAGCCACTGGCTCGGCGCGCTGACCGATGTGCTCGCCAGCCAGGGGACACTACCCGAGCACGCCGTCACCGCGCGCGCCGAGGAATTGGCGCAGCGGCCGCCAGACCACGATCACGCACACCAATGACACCGCCCGCGCAGCCGATCCTGGTGACCGGAGCAACCGGCCGTGTCGGCGGGGTAGGCCGCCACGTCGCGAGCGAACTCATCAGTCGCGGCCTGCCCGTCAGAGCGTTCGTGCACCGAATCGATGATCGTTCAGAAGCTCTGCAGCGCATGGGAATCGAGGTCGTGGCCGGTGACTTCACCGACTACCCCAGCCTGCTGGCGGCACTGGAAAATGTACAGGCCGCCTACTTCAGCTACCCGGTGGGTGCCGGATTGACCGAAGCCGCAGGGTTTTTCGCTGCCGCCGGTCGCGAATGCGGCCTGCATCGGGTGGTCGATCTGTCGCTGGACGCTGCCTTTCCGGAGAGCCCGAGCCCACAGGGCCGCGCCGAGTGGGTCGCCGAACAGATCTTCGAGTGGGCCGGTTACGGGGGCGCCCATCTGCGAGTCGCCGCGTTCTTCATGGAGAACTTGCTGACGCTCTACGCCCGCCAGATCCGCGAGCGCGGCGAGATCCGCAATTCCTTCGGTGACTTCGCACCGTCTTGGATCGCCGCGTCAGACGTTGGCGCAGTGGGTGCGGCGTTGCTGGCCGACCCTGCCTCGATTACCGACCGAACGACCGTCGTCGGGGCGGCCGAACGGGCAGACCACGCCACCGTCGCCGCGATCATCAGCGAAGCCACCGGCCACCCGGTGCGTTACCACGCACTCACCCGGGACGAGTGGCGCGATGAGTTGGTCGCGAGCGCTGCCGCTGCGGGCCGTACCGATACGACGGTCGCCGCGCACCAGTCGGCGCAAAGCGCAGCCCTACGCGAACACAACACCCATCTCGTGACCGACGACATCGTGCGGCTGACCGGTCGCCCCGCCGTCACCCTCAGAGAGTTCCTCGCGAGCAATCGGGATGCGTTTCTCCCGGACCGGGCCACCGCACCCTGACCTAGGGCGTGCTCTCCCAGTGCTTCACCAGTGGGGTACCTGCGAACTTCTCCCGCAACACTCGCGCGACGAACAGCAGCGCGCTGCGCGGTCGGTGATTGACCGTGATGTGGTGCGTCTGGCCCGCGGCGTTGAACGTCACGACGACGTTGACCGCGACCGGCACGCCGCGCACCTCGGTGGTGTAAATCTCCAGGAAGCCTTCGTTGTCACCGAACGGTCCGGCATAACTGAACTGCTGATTGTCGTAGAGCTCCTTGGCCGTGACCACAATCGAGCGGACATCGGCCGCGCCGTGCGCGGTGCCGTCCATCGCCGCGGCTTCCAGGGTGACGTCCTCGGCCAGATTGTCCAGCCACCGCGGGTAGTACGGCTGGCCCATATAGGTCATGCCCTACCTCCCGTCTGCAGGAGATCAGGAAACCGCTAGGCGGATTTGTCGCGACGCTCGGGACGCGCGGGCTTGCGCGGCACGATCGTCGGCAGGACGTTGTCCTGGACGGTCTCCTTGGTCACGACGACCTTGGCGACGTCGTCGCGGCTGGGGATGTCGTACATCACCGGCAGCAGGACTTCTTCCATGATCGCGCGCAGGCCGCGGGCGCCGGTGCCGCGGTGGATCGCCTGATCGGCGATCGCTTCGAGGGCATCCTCGTCGAACTCCAGCTCGACGCCGTCCATCTCGAACAAGCGGGTGTACTGCTTGACCAGGGCGTTCTTCGGCTGGGAGAGAATCTGCACCAGCGATTCCTTGTCCAGGTTGGTCACCGAGGCCACGACGGGCAGACGACCGATGAACTCCGGGATCAGACCGAACTTGATCAGGTCTTCGGGCATCACTTCGGCGAAGTGGTCCTGGGTGTCGATCTCGGCCTTGGACTTCACCTCGGCACCGAAGCCCAGGCCGCGCTTGCCGACCCGGTCGGAGACGATCTTCTCCAGCCCGGCGAACGCACCAGCGACGATGAACAGCACGTTGGTGGTGTCGATCTGGATGAACTCCTGATGCGGGTGCTTGCGGCCGCCCTGCGGCGGAACCGACGCCTGCGTGCCTTCGAGAATCTTCAGCAGCGCCTGTTGCACACCCTCGCCGGAGACGTCGCGCGTGATCGACGGGTTCTCGCTCTTTCGGGCGATCTTGTCGACCTCGTCGATGTAGATGATGCCGGTCTCGGCGCGCTTGACGTCATAGTCGGCGGCCTGGATCAACTTGAGCAGAATGTTCTCGACGTCCTCACCGACATACCCGGCTTCGGTCAGCGCGGTGGCGTCGGCGATCGCGAACGGCACGTTGAGCATCTTGGCGAGCGTCTGCGCGAGGTAGGTCTTGCCGCAGCCGGTCGGACCGAGCATCAGGATGTTCGACTTGGCCAGCTCCACCGGCTCCGAGCGGGAGTCGCGGTGCTTCTCGCCGGCCTGGATGCGCTTGTAGTGGTTGTAGACCGCAACGGCCAGCGTGCGCTTGGCGGTGTCCTGGCCGATGACGTAGCTCTCCAGGAACTCGCGGATCTCGGCCGGCTTGGGCAGTTCATCGAGTTTGACGTCGTCGGCGTCGGCCAACTCCTCTTCGATGATCTCGTTGCAGAGGTCGATGCACTCGTCGCAGATGTAGACGCCCGGACCCGCTATGAGCTTCTTCACCTGCTTCTGACTCTTACCGCAGAACGAGCACTTCAGCAGGTCACCGCCGTCTCCGATACGCGCCATGGTGGTGGGGTCCTACTTTCCTTCGCCGGGTCTTCGATCGTTGCTATCAAGTCTGCGTTGGGCTCAGCCCCGACGCTACCCGCTTGCTCTGCCACGGTGCGACAGATAAAGCCGAATCGCGTCGGTGGTATTCGTGCGTGTGGTGAACATATCCCCTGACGCGGTTCTCGTCCCCTCGGAACGCGCCGCTGTGTTTTGGCGTGTCGCCGCCGTTACCGAACTGAGAGGCGGTGAGCTGCGGCGACCGTGGAGTTGCGTCGTGGTGTTCGCCGTTCTCCACGATACCGTCCCCTTTGACGACGCCGTCCGGCCACTGAGCTGGACGCGGGGCGCACGGCCGCCCGACGACCTCTGATCGGCCCGGTTGCTGATCGCTGTCCCGCAATTTCGCCGAGCGCGGATTCGCACGCAGCGAAGGTCCAACGATGGCCGGCCCGGCGATGGCCCCTTCGACGCGAACGCCGCGACCCAATGGGCCGCGGCGGGCGCGAACAACGTCGGCGGGCTATCAGGCGTTCTGAGCCGAAAGCTTCCGGTACTCCAGAACCGTGTCGATGATCCCGTATTCCTTGGCGTCGGCCGCGGTCAGGATCTTGTCGCGGTCGGTGTCCTTGCGGATCACGGCCGGGTCCTTGCCCGTGTGCCGGGCCAGCGTGGTCTCCATCAGGGTTCGCATGCGCTCGATCTCGGCGGCCTGGATTTCCAGATCGGAGAACTGGCCCTGGATGACGCCACCCAGCGACGGCTGGTGGATCAGCACGCGGGCGTTGGGCAGCGCCAGGCGCTTGCCGGGAGTTCCCGCGGCCAGCAGCACCGCGGCGGCCGAGGCGGCCTGGCCCAGGCACACGGTCTGGATGTCGGCACGCACGTACTGCATGGTGTCGTAGATCGCCATCAGCGAGGTGAACGAGCCACCGGGCGAGTTGATGTACATGGTGATGTCGCGGTCGGGATCCAGCGACTCCAGCACCAGCAGCTGGGCCATGATGTCGTTGGCCGAGGCGTCGTCCACCTGGACACCGAGGAAGATGATGCGTTCCTCGAACAGCTTGTTGTAGGGGTTGGATTCCTTGACGCCCCAGCTCGAGTGCTCGACGAACGACGGCAGGATGTAACGGCCCTGCGGTGCGAGCCGCGCATCGGTGTAATCAGGCATTGGTGGCTCCGTTGAAGTTCGCGTGGGTGATGATGTGGTCGACGAAGCCGTACTCCAGCGCTTCCTGAGCAGTGAACCAGCGGTCGCGGTCGGAGTCGGCCTCGATGCGTTCGATCGGCTGGCCGGTGAACTCGGCGTTGAGCCGGAACATCTCCCTCTTGATGAGCGCGAACTGCTCGGCCTGAATAGCGATGTCGGCCGCGCCACCGGTGATACCGCCAAGCGGCTGGTGCATCAGGATGCGGGCGTGCGGCAGCGCATAGCGCTTGCCCTTGGTCCCGGCTGCGAGCAGGAACTCGCCCATCGACGCGGCCATGCCCATCGCGTAGGTGGCGACGTCACACGGCGCGAGGACCATGGTGTCGTAGATCGCCATGCCGGCGCTGATCGAGCCACCGGGGGAATTGATGTAGAGGTTGATGTCCTTGGTGGGGTCCTCGGCGGCCAGCAGAAGGATTTGCGCGCACAGCCGATTGGCGATGTCGTCATCGACCTGGGAGCCCAGGAAGATGATGCGCTCGGCGAGCAACCGCTCATACACCGAGTCAGTGAGGTTCAGCCCTGGTGCGCTCGAACGCATATGAGTCACGACTTGATACCTGCTTTCTACGGACTTCGTTCTACCCGACCCTAACGAACCCACAGCGGAGCGCACTCCCGGGAGAGTGCGCTTTCGCTGTCGGCGTTATTCGGACTTCTCGGCTTCCTGCTCAACGGCCTCAGCGATCTCGGCGACCTCGTCGACGTCGACGTCGTCGGCGTCCTCGATCACCTCGTCGTCCTCGGCTCCCGCCGGCGGGCCGAAGAACTCCGCGGTGTCGACGACGTTGCCCTCGCTGTCGGTGACGGTGGCCGCTTCGACCACCGCTGCCACGGTCAGGCCGCGGCGCACGTCGGCGAACATCGCCGGCAGCTGATTGTTCTGCTGCAGGATCTGCAGCAGCTGCGCCGGCTCGATGCCGTACTGCCGCGACATCAGCACCAGGCGCTCGGTCAGGTCGTTCTGCCCGACCTGGATGTCGAGGTCGTCGGCGATGGCGTCCATCAGCAGCTGCGTCTTGACGGCCTTCTCGGCGGCCTCGCGGGTCTCGGCGTCGAACTTCTCACGCGAGCTGCCCTCGGCTTCGAGCGTCTCGGCGAACTTGTCCTCGTCATGGTCCAGGCCGTGGATGGCGTTGTGCACGGTCTGGTCGACCTGCGCCTGCACGATCGCCTCGGGCAACGGCACCTCGGTCTTCTCCAGCAGCAGCTCGAGGGCGTTGTCGCGGATCTTCTCGGCCTGGTGGATGCGCTTGACCCGCTTCACCTGCTCGACGAGGTTTTCCTTCAGCTCCTCGATGGTGTCGAATTCGCTTGCCAGCTGGGCGAATTCGTCATCGGCCTCGGGAAGCTCGCGCTCCTTGATCGACTTGACGGTGACGGTGACCTCAGCCTCCTCACCGGCGTGCTCACCGGCGGCGAGCTTGGTGGTGAACACCTTCGACTCACCCTCGGACAGGCCGACGATGGCGTCGTCGAGGCCCTCGATGAGCTGACCGGAACCCACCTCGTGCGAGAGGCCTTCGGTGGCGGCATCGGGAAGCTCTTCGCCGTTCACGGTGGCCGACAGGTCGATGGAGACGAAGTCGCCGGTCTGGGCGGGACGCTCGACGCCCTTGAGGGTGCCGAAGCGAGCGCGCAGCGACTCCAGCTCGGCGTCGACCTCGTCGTCGTTGATCTCGATCGCGTCGACCTCGATCTTGAGCGCGCTCAAGTCGGGCAGCTCGATCTCCGGCCGGACGTCGACCTCGGCGGTGAAGACCAGCTCCTCGCCGTCCTCGATCTTGGTGACCTCGATCTCGGGCTGACCCAGGGGCGTCACCTCGGTGGCGGTGACGGCCTCGCTGTAGCGGGTGGGCAGCGCGTCGTTGACGACCTGCTGAAGGACCGCGCCACGGCCGATGCGGGCCTCGAGCAGCTTGGCCGGGGCCTTGCCGGGACGGAAACCGGGCAGCCGAACCTGCTTGGCGAGCTCCTTGTAGGCCCGGTCGAAGTCCGGCTGCAATTCCGTGAAGGGCACCTCCACGTTGATGCGAACCCGGGTCGGGCTCAACTTCTCGACGGTGCTCTTCACTGCGGTACTCCTCGGTTCAGTCTTCTTCTCGTGGGACATTGTTCGGGCGTGTCGGGGTGACAGGATTTGAACCTGCGGCCTTCCGCTCCCAAAGCGGATGCGCTACCAAGCTGCGCTACACCCCGGTGCTGTATTTCTCGCGTCCGAATCCTACGGCCCAATGCCTGCTCAGCGGCAATCGACCTCGGCGACGCGCTTCCAGGTGGGCCGATTCGGATTTGATCACGTCGACCGGTACATTTGGGCACGCGCATGCACGCGGGCGTAGCTCAATGGTAGAGCCTCAGTCTTCCAAACTGATTACGCGGGTTCGATTCCCGTCGCCCGCTCGGAAAAGCCGCTCTAACCGGGCGGCTCTTGCTGTTCGATCCACCGCCGGCCCGCCTTCGCTGCCCGGGCCAGCGCGCCGCATTCGCCCAGGTACGAGGCCACGACGCCGACGGCCGGCAGCATCGCCACATACCGGAACAGCGCGCGCGGGTGCGGCCGCTTTTCAAGTTCGTCGCCGACGGCGTCAAGCACACCGACGAGCTTCCACACCGCCGAGGCGATGCCCTGCGGGGTGAACGGGATGTGCGGCGGAGAATCGCCGGGGTCGTGAACCACCACCGACAGATCCCGACCGCACAACACCGCCGCAAGCATCCGGGCCTGCCGCCGGTGATCGGTGACGCCGAGTTCGCGCGCCACGGCGCAGAGCACGATCGCTTGGTTGGCGAACCCGAGGAGATCCTGGATCGGCAACCGCCGTCCGATAACACCGAGCACACCGGGTGCCGCCACCACGACGGTGTTCAGCGCGCCAACCCGCCAGACCCACCAGCTGATCCGGTCGTCGGTGCTCATGTCATCCCACGCGAGGGTGCCCGGGATGTCGACGGCGTTGAGGACGCGGGAGACGGCGGTCGGCGGGTCTTGCCGCTTGAGTCCGAGCGGATCCGTTCCCCACAGGACGTCGAGCAACGGATTGATGACCGTGACCGCCCGACCCAGCGCGTCTTCGACGTCGGAGTCGGCGATCGTCACGTCGGGCGTCGGAAGCAGTTTCACGGTTCCATGATGTCCAGATCGGCGGGTGCCCAAACTGCACTGACGAACGCGCAAATAATGTTCGAGAAATCAAATCCGCTCGGATGCAGAGCTGTCATGATCAATTCGCCCGATCGCCTGGCCGCCGACCAAAGGTAATGATGCGCCGAGGAATCCACAGCACGGCTGTTCGTCCTTTCACCGCCGCGGCGGTGGCCGGCATTCTCACTCTCGGGCTTGTGACGGCGCCACCGGATGCCACGCTCCCCCGCACCGAGGCGCATGCGGTGCAGCTCGTCGCGGTCACTTCGGTCGATAACCCCGCGACCGCGCGCCCGACGTCGGTGCCCCGGCCCGCCGCGAGCCAAACCGCCAACGACACTTCCGCACCGCCGGACTTCCTCGCGTTCGCGGCGTCGATCCTGGAATATCTGAACAGCCTCGGGCTGGGCGCAGGCCCAGGTCTTGCGGCAATCGGGCTCAGCGGCCTCGTGGTGGCGTTCGCCGCGACCGCCTACGCCTGGAACGGCTTCGCCGACACCGTGAATCCGGGCCTGAGGTTCCTGCACATCCCACCGGTGCCGAAGTTCCCCGTCTGCTTTGCCGGCCAGACCTGCAGCAGCTCCGGCTCGGCGCAGGCGCAGGCGCAGATCAAGGCGGCCAGCCGTGGGGTGGCGACAGTCAACCGCCCCACGGGGAGCACCCGACGTTCGACGGCGGCGAGTGGCCGGGCGACCGCCAGCGCCACCGCGGCGAAGATCACCGGCGCCAGGAAGTCGACGCCGTCTGCCGGGGCGGGCAAGGGCGGCAGCAAGCGAGTCAAGAGCGCAGCCGCGCCCTGAGTGGGTCAGCCCGTCGGTGGCGGATCGATCGGTGTCAGGGAAATCGGCACCGAGTGGGTGCCCGGGCCCTCGCCCGGGCAGCCCGCTCCCCTGATGACGAGGGTGCGCTCGCCGGAGAAGCCACCGCCGGGCTTCGGAACCCAGTAATCCGAGCGTTGTGCAATTACAACGCTGTTGGGATCGTTGCGGTCGCAGAAGTACGGATACTCACCGCTGGTTTCCCATCGGTCACCGGTCCAGCGGTAGTCGTATGCCATGGGCGCGCCCGGATTCCGGGCATGGTCGTCCGTGTTGTCCAGGGTCGCGACACACCCGTCGGCACCGCAGTGCGTGGTGAACGGCACGGGCACCGTGATCGGACTCATCGGCGTCGGCGCGCCATTGAACGTCTGCTTGGAGAAGTCGATCAGCAGGTTGTAGTAGCCGTAAATCGGCTGTGGCTCAACACGATCCGCGTGGGCAACCGGCACGATCGGCATCGCACCGGTCAAGACGCCGACGAGACCTAGTTTTATTGTCGTCATATCGGCCATGTGGCGATGGTAGAGCCGGCCGAGCCGCCGCCAGGTGCTTCTCCGCAACCTGCTTCATCCCCGGACTACGGGGCGCCGCTGCCCGCCTTGCCGTTGTGCGTGCCGGGAGTGTTTCCGACGCCGATGCCGCCGATCCCGGCAGCGCCTGTTCCGCCACCGGGCCCGCTGCGGCCGGCATTGCCACCATCGCCGCCGATGCCTGTGCCAGGTGTGGCCACACCGTTGCCACCACCTCCACCGGCGCCACCGGTCTGGCGAATACCGTGGCTATCGCCGCCATTGCCACCGTGGCCGCCGGTCGCGGTGCTCGTCTGGACGTTGCTGTTCGCCGCACCACCGGTGCCACCGTGGCCCCCGGTGCCCACGACCGATCCGCCTTCTCCTCCGGTGCCGCCGTCACCGCCGAAGGCATTGCCCTTGCTCGAGCCGATTCCGCCGTCGCCTCCGTTGCCGCCGTCGCCCACGACGCCGCCACGGCCTCCGTCACCTCCGACACCCGCTCGGGCCGTTCCGGTTCCCGCATTGCCCTTTCCGCCTTGGCCACCATCACCGCCGCGACCGAACACACCGGCATCTCCACCGTGTCCGCCACGCCCCCCGACGGTGCCACCGGTGTCGGGGTTTTGGCCGGTGCCGCCGTCGCCCCCCTTGCCGCCGTTGCCGACGAGTAGGCCGCCGTTGCCACCCTTGCCGCCGTCGCGACCGAACGCCGCGACGCCCCCCGTCGCGGTCAAGTCGCCGCCGCGGCCGCCGTCACCGCCGTTGCCGAATAGCCCGGCGCTGCCGCCGTTGCCGGCCCTCCCGTTGTTGACCGTGATGATCCCGTCGCCGCCGCGGCCGCCGTTGCCGAACAGCATGCCGCCGCGCCCACCGTCCTGGCCGGGGCCACCGTCGAAACCGTTGCCGATCAACAGCCCGGCGTCCGGATGCGCCGCCGTGCCGTTACTGATGTACACGGCGACGAACGCACGGAGTTGGTCAGCGACCGCCTCGGGGGTCGGAAGAGCCGGCACCGCGGCCGCCTGCCGATGGCCACCGGTGTCCACAACGCTCACTCGGGGGTGCACGACGACCACGGGCCTAGGCGCGGACCCTATGATCCGGGGCGCGCTCGATGCAAAGGAGCGAACTGCTTCGTTGCGCCGAACGAGCATGTCGGTTTCCAAATCGCCACTAGCAGTGGCAATTTCGTGACCAGCAGCGATCAGCCTGTTCGGCCTGGCCGGACCGGGTGCTCGGTTCGACGACGCCGCCAGGACCAACGGACGGGTGTGCATGGGGGGCGGCGCCGATGGTGAGTTGCTTGGTAAATGCATTGCAGCCGTGGCGAGTACATTCATCGCCGTAACTGTGATCACCCTCGTTGTGGCATGCGTCATCGCCCCGGCCCTTCCGTGGATCCGTTTTCGTTGACTCCCTCGGTTCACGACAGGGGCCGCCGATTTGGTTCACAGCGATTTAGTGATCTACGTCACAATCGCTATCCGCCAACCCCATTGTCGAGACCCAGGTGGTCGATGAAATACCAAGGGATGCCGACCCATTGAATTATCACCACGAGAACAAGCGCGACCACGCCGGTGAGCAACCCCACGGAGCGCGCCTTCCCGCTGAGCCTGGGAATCGCCAGAAGCAGGAAGCCGACGACGAATCCCCACTCCACCCACATCAGTACCCGCTTGGGCGTTTCGGCCGCTGTGTCGTAGTCGGTGTAATGCGAGTCGGGGAAGCCGGTGAAGTACAGATCATTTCCCGCGACGACGGCCAGCAGCAGCGCGGCCAGGGCGCAGAGCACGCACGCCGCGCGCACAGCAACCGCCCGTCCAGTCGCCATTACATGCTTCGCTGCCAAGACCGGTACACCACACGGCCGACCGTGGTGGGGTCGGGATCTGGCGCGTTCAACACAACATCGATGCCCAAATGATCTTCCACACCAAGCACTTTCCGGAGGTGAAACGCCACGTCGCCGTCGCCGTCGCGCTCCGGATACTTGAAGTAACGGGTGTGGGCCAGCCCCGGAGCCAACCGATCCGGCTGGTTGCCACTGACGGCGATCTCGCGGATGCCCGGCCCGAACAACGGCGCCAGTGCTCCACCAAACCAGTCGCCGCGAATACTGCCACGACGCACCGGAAACCAGATGTTGGTCCAGCGGGTCACCGCGAAGGGCGACAGTCCGCCCACCGTCGCCGGCTTTTCGGAGCCGTCGAACCGAGGTGGGCAACTTGACACCACACCCCGGCGGATCAACGAGTCGAACAACACGTGCCGTCGGTCGACACGACCACAGCCACTGAGGATCGGCGGCCGGCCCACGAACAGATCAGCCAACGCCATCGGGGTCCCCACAGTCACGAAATCGGTTATCCGCCAAGGGTTTCCCTGACGGCGCAGGTCCTGCCACGACGCGAATTGCCGTTCTTGGAACTCCACGACCGAGCCGTGGACGTCGGGCTCGATCGGCGACGGCAGGGGCGGTCCCGGTACCGCCCGAAGTTCGTGCGTCTCGGCCCACAACGACGTCAGCGCGTCGTAGGCGATGTAGCCACCGATACCGTGGCCCACTACGACGACACGCGCGTAGCGGCCCTGCTGCAGCGTGTACAGCAAGTCGACGAGACCGCCGCGGACCGCGCGCCGTGCCGCCTGGGATTCCGATGCTATGTCGAAGTACCGGGCGACGTTGACGAAGCCGGTGGTCAGGAAGCTGCGTGTCAATGCTCGCGGCAGAAGGCGGAAGACGGCGAGAGCGACGGTCAGCACCACCACGCTGGTGGCGACCCCGATGATCCAGCCGGCTACACCGGTGTGCAGGAAGTATCCGCCCACCACAAACAATCCCACGAGCACGGCGACTGGGACGAGCACCGTCAGCAGGACCGCACGCCAGATGCCGAACAGCTGGTCGGGCACGTGGCGGGGACGGCGAAGGAACATCCGTGCCAGGGCCGGGATGAAGCCCGCGTAGCGAGCGCTCGTCATCAGGAACGACCAGTCGTACTCATAGAGATCGACGCCCACCGTGGCGGTATAGCGGCGTGCCTCATAGGAATCGGTGATCTCGATGGGCTGCGGGTAGTACTCCCACCGGCCGCCTTCCGGTGTCAGCACCGTCTTGGCGAAATCATCGAGAACGTCCATGGGCCGGCGTTCGAGCAAACCGTGCACGAAGACCACGGCGGTGCGTACGGCGCTGTCGGTGCTCATCGTCCTCCCGGAAGCCACGTGGCGGCTGGTTGATACTTTGCCAAAACGCCGACAGGATGCACACAGCGAGGCGCACCATAAGCCATGGCTGATGTGGATTTCTGCGTGGTCGGCGCGGGTTTCGCCGGACTGACCGCCGCTTTGCGCCTCAAACAAGCGGGCCGATCGGTGGCCCTTCTGGAAGCCCGGGATCGGATCGGCGGGCGAACATTCACCGTGGAAGGCCCCGAAGGCAGTTGGATCGACCGGGGCGGCGCGTGGATCGGGCCAGGTCAGGACGCTATCTATGGGTTGATGAAAGAGTTCGGCGTCGGAAGCTACAAGCAGTACGTCGACGGCGAGGCCATGATGGTCGTCGAGGGTAAGCACTATCGCTACGAGGGCACCATCCCGCTGACGATGAGCCCTTGGGCGGCGCTCAACATGGGCGCGGTTTTCCTCGATCTGACCCGGTTGTGCAAAACGATTCCGCTCGAGGCTCCCTGGGAAGCCAAGAATGCCGAGAAGCTGGACCGCATCACCTACGCCTCCTGGCTCAACGACCGCACACTGTCCAAGCCCGCACACACATTGCTGGAAGCCGCGATCGCCGGCCTCTACACGTCGGCGGCATCAGAGACCTCGATGTTGTTCGTCCTACGACAGCTGGCCTCCGGTGGTGGCCCGTCGTTCGTGCTTGGCATCAAGGACGGGTCCCAAGACTCGCGCATCATCGGCGGCATGGGTGCGGTCTCGAGCAAGATGGCCGCCGAGATCGGCGACTCGTTGCACCTGAATCAGCCCGTTCGGCGGATCAAACAGGACGATGACGGGGTCACGGTCGAAGCGGACGGCATGACCGTGCGAGCGCAGCGCGTGATCGTGGCGGTGCCGATCGCTATCGCCAGCCACATTCTCTACGAGCCGATGCTCCCGGTGGACCGATCCTTCCTGCATCAGCGGATCCCCAGCGGCGCCGTCGTGAAGATCAACATCGTGTACGACGAGCCGTTCTGGCGAAAGGACGGACTGACCGGCCAGACATTCGCACCCGGCTCGCTGGCCAACCTGACCATCGACGCGTCCACCGATGCGCCGCGACCCGGGGTGATGTGCGTGATCACCGAGGGCCCCGAAGCGCGCCGGTACACCAAGATGGACCCCGACGCGCGCAAGACAGAGGTGCTGAACAACCTGGTGGAGCGTTTCGGCGAGAAGGCCGCGACACCGGTGGCGTATCTCGATCAGGACTGGAGCGTCGAACGGTATTCGGGCGGAGGCATGCTGAGTCATTGTCCGCCGGGTGTTCTCACCGAGTTCGGCCCCGCCATAACCGAACCCTGCGGCCGAATCCATTGGGCCGGAACCGAAACATCCGGCGTCATGCACGGCTGGGTCGACGGCGCGGTGCGCTCGGGTGAACGGGCGGCCAAGGAAGTCACGGACCTCGAGCTCGCAGTCACCCGGCGATCATGAGCGGGCCGGGCTGACCGCTACCGCGGCGAATCGCCCTTCCACTGAAAGCTGTTGATGTACTTGCCCAGATCCTGCGCGAGCTGCAGGTTCGCACCTGACGGGAGATTCGGACCGTCGCCGGGACGGAACGGGCGATACGGACCGATCGCACCGCCGATCAGCGCCAGATCATTCTTGACCGCGGCCAACACCACGATTCGGTTGCGCCGGACGGTGCCGGACGTCCCTTGCGGGTACACATCGAGCACCGCCCCGTAGCCAAGCTGATAACCCACAGTCGCGTTGGGGAGAACGTACGCCACGGTGGCATCGGGCTGCTTCTCACGCAACAGGTCATCGACGACCTGCTCGGCGGTGCGGCCTTTGGCGGGGACGGCGAACAGGTCCATCTCGCCGCCGTCGCCCGCGGTGAACTTGGCCGAGACGCCGTCGTCCTCTTTGGTGATCTCGTACGCCGACCCGGGACCGGGGTACGCCACCGAGAACGAGCCGTCGGCTGCGGTGAAGCGCGGATTCGCTTGCACCGGAATGCCGGTGGGCGGCCGGCCGCACTCCGGCGGGCAGGTGTACCGCACCGCCGGAGCCGCCGTCAGTAACGAGGCCGCCGTCATCGCGCCGACCACGACGGTCAGCCCCGCCGTCAACAGGAACAACAACCGGCGCAATGACGTATAACGCAGTGGCGCTGCCGAATACGACCCGGACAACACCGAGTACCCGGGCGCGAGTTCGCGCACCACTGCCGGGGCACTCATGGCTCCACCAACTCGGTGCTCGGTCGCGGACGGTCCCGGCGGCGGGCATCACGCGACGCGCGTGAGGCGGTGTGCGCGGCGACACCACAGGCCGGGCAGAATGCAACGTCGGGCACCACATGCCCGCATCCCGGGCACAGGATCGGCAGGTCTGGATGCGGCCGGTCCTGCGGCTCGTGCAGCACCGCGACCTGGATCCCGACCCGCAAGGCGATCACCGCCGCCAGCGCCAACGCCACATGCACCAGGAGCTGCAATTCCGAGGCGATCGCCAGCACCTCCACCAGTCCGACGTTCGCGTAGGCCGCGGCGACCACCACCAACACGAGGCCACCGGCCGCCAGGTGACGGGTGCGGGAGACACCAGGACGTCGCGAATACCACAGACCAATCCCGACCAGTCCGCTTACCGACGCCGCGGTCAGCGGCATCGTCAGCCCCCTCACGCCAGCTTCGATCAACAGGTCGGTGACCGACTGTCCGCTGATCGTGATCCCGGAGTCGATCTCCTGCACCAGGCGGACCATCGTCACCGTCACCGCGAACACCGTCGCCCCAAGCACTCCGATCACGAACCCGTACAACGACTCCCGAGCCGGCGGTCGGGTCAGTCGAACCATCACGGTAGGCAGTTGCATCACGAGCAGTCCGCCAAACGGGATCACCAACGCATCGCGCACCAGACGGGCCGTGGGCACCTCCGTGCCAAGCCCCAGGCTGTAGGACTCGGTGACGATCGCGGCGGTCAGTTGCGCCCAGCCCAGCCCGACCGCGATACCGAGTCCCACCGTCAAACCCCAGACTCGCCAAGGTAGATCGAAGATCACACCCGTCTCGACCAGATAGATCGCGAACAGTAGCAGCGGCGCGAACGTGGCCACCGCCACCATCGACACATACCAGTGGAATACGCAGGACACCACAAGCAGGACGAACACCAGCCCGAGCCCGAACCGGAACGTACTGAGCGAGCGGCGCGGCAGATGGGGGAACACCGAGCTGACAAGGGAAGGCTGCAAGACGTTTTCACCTGGTGCCGCGACAAAGGCGTTGCCCCGCAGCCAGTCCGGTCCGGCGCCTTGTTCACGCACCAAGCGCGCACCGCACCGTCCGCAGAACCGGCCCGCCGGCACGTCGTGGCCACACAGCCGGCACGGCATTGTTTCGGCCTGCCTGCTCATGCCGCACCCGCGCGCTGCAGGTCGAGGATGTCGCGGGCCAGGTTGTCGGTGTCTGGGCTTCCCAGACCCGTGACCATGTCGTAGCCGGGGCCTGCGACTGCGACGGCGTTGGTACCGAGGACGATGTCGTGAAAGGCCGGTCGTGTCGCCCCGGCAGCGATCCGGTAGAGGGTCGGGTTGAAGTCACCCAGCGCGCGTCCGCCGTTGTCGATCAAGAACTGGTTCATCACCGCCGCGATGCCGGCCCACAGCGGCGCAGCCTGAGAGGTGCCGCCGCCGACGACCAGTTGTCGGTTCAGCACGATCACGGCGCCGGTGGTGGTGTCGGCGACGGCCGAGATGTCGGGGGTCAGGCGGCGCAACGCGGTATCCGGTGCCGCGCTCTGCCACGGCGGCCGCTCGAACAACGCCGAGGTTCCGCCACCGCTGCCCTGGGTCAGCGGTCCGTCACTCCACCCGAGTTCGGCGAGCCACCGGTAATTCTCGTCCGTCGACAACGTCGTTCCGCCTACCGTGGTGACCTCCGGCAGCGAGGCGACGGCGTCCAGTCCGACGTCCGACGGGCCGGGCGGGGCCGACCAGTCATGGCCCCGTTTGCATTCCAGGCCGGCGAGATCGCCGGTGGCGTTGAACACGGTGGTGCCCCTGGCCACCGCATCGGCCACCGCTTCCTGCACGGGCGCCAAGTCGGCCGCGGTGATCATCCGGTCGCAGCCCCAGCCGATCGACAGACTCCACACCGCACCGGGGAACCGCCGATCGACGTCTCGCATCATGTCGGCGATCTTGACGTAGGTCCCGCCAGTGCCGACCGTCGGCCGCGCGTTCACCAGCACCATGCGGGCACCGGGTGCCAGGGCATGGGCGACCTGCAAATCCATCGATGCCTCGTTGTTGCGCTGCTCGGGCATCCCGCCCACGACTTCGGGGGCGAACCTCGGCAGTCCGTAGGTCGCGGTGAACATGTCGAGGTCGGCTTGGTCGAATCCGTCGAACGCGAAGACCACGATCGTCGTGCCCTCGCCGGTGTAACCGGAGTCGGTCAGCGGGCGAACGTTGTAGATCCTGCGCAGCGCGTCCGGCGGCAGGCTGTGATCGGGGACGTCGGTGGGAAGCGGCCGAATCGACGGGCTGCTCGAGTGATAGGGGGTGTAGCTCAGGATGCGACCCAGTGCCGACACCGAATCACGCAGCGCTGCAGGGACTGTCGGCTGTTCGGGAGAAGCATAGAACTGCTCGCCGGACGAATTGCGGTAGTCGTGCACCGGCACACCCAGGGCCGTACTGACACTGGCGGGTGGTCCTTGAAGTACCGCCCATCCGGCACCCGGTTCCCACCGCACCGACAGGCCGTTGGCGGTTGCCCAGCGCTGCAAACGATCCGGAGCCTGCCTGTCGCGCAGTTCTGCGGTCAACTGCACCACCTGCGCGCGTGAATCACCGAGATTGGCCGACGCCTGCAACAGCAATGCAAACGGCCCCGAAATAGCTTGCCCAGAAGGCGAACCGGTGTTGGACCGCACCCCGCATCCGGCGAGCGCGAGCACGCTCACCACCAGCAGCGCTAACACCGTACGAGTCATGGCTGAACCGAACCATAGTGCACCTCGGTACGGGGCGCTGGGACCTGGCCGAAGAGATCAGGCGCGAACGTGACGGCGGTAAGTCAGCTTGTCGAACTCCCGGCCGTATTCATCGACGGCGATCACGTCCATCTCGCTCATGAAGTTACCCGGCCGCACATCGACCCGGATGAACGCGTAATTGCGGAATCGCACTCGTGACCAGCCGACCGCTTCGGTCTGCTTGTGCCCGTCGGCCGTCCAGACGTAGCTGTTTGCCACGAAGGTGTCCGGGGCCTCGTTGCCGCGGTAGCTCTCCGGCTCGCCGGGCTGGAAGTTATAGCGCGGGCGCCCTGCCGAACCCACGGTGTAGTAGACGGTGCCATCGGTTTCCGGGTAGACGATCGCGTTGTCCTCGGCCGCCCTGGTGGGCGCCCCGCCCCGGATCGGATCCGACCGTTCGAAGACGTGATTGTGACCCTGCAACACCAGATCGACCTGGTAGCGGTCGAACAACGGAACCCACGCGGCGCGCACTCCCCCGTCGCTGGCATGCGCTTCGGTGGTGGAGTAGGCGCAGTGGTGGAAGAAGCAGACAATGAAGTCGATATCGGGGTTGGTCCGATGCGCTGCCAATGTCCTTTCCACCCAGTTGTTTTGGGAGCCACCGGAGTATCCGGTGTTGGCCGTGATCTCGTAACTGACGTCGTTGGCGTCCAGCGAGAGCACCGCGACATTGCCGTAGGTGAAGGAATAGACCGACGGACAACCCGTCGGCCCGTTGCCCGGCAGATCAAGTCTGGCCAGATGCCCGCCATACCCGTGCACCGGATAGGCGGCCTCCATATCGTGGTTACCGGTAGCGAACATCCATGGCGTCGTCGAGGCGCTGGCCTCGATGGAATTAAGGTACACATCCCACACGTAGGGGTTGAACTTGTCAAAACCTTTGGGAGGATCACCTTTTCGAACGAACTGCGGCTGCTTGCCCGCCCCGGACGGATCGGCGTACGCGATATCACCGGCGAGGACGTGGAAGTCGGGCCGCGACGCCACGATCTGGTCCAGGACGTTGCCGGTGTGCGACACCGCCGGATCGTTGTCGGGCTTGTAGTAGCTGTCGTCGTAGTCACCGCGGGTGAGACCTGCTGGCGCTAACGGTGTTTCGTCGGTGCCCTGATCCCCCATCATCGTGAACCGGAACCAGCCCACTGCATCTCGCGCACTGGGCATGGCGGTCGCGGCGGATCGCACGTCACTGACGAACCCATCGCCGGTGCGCCAGCGATAGAAGTGCGGTGTGCGCCCGGGTAGCCCGTTCACCGGCGCGTGGACGTAGAACTGCTCTGCCGAGAGCAGTCCGCCGCTGCTGTCCGGGATCTGAGTCACGAGGTTGCGGACTTCGGCCTCGATCGTTGCGCCGAGCCCCGGTGTCGGACCATGGTCGACGAAGACCCTGGTTGTGCCGGGATTGCGCGAAAGCTGAGCGGCCAGCCGTAGCTGACTCGAGGCGTCCGGCCCGTAGCCGACTCGCCGGCCGGCCACTGCCAGGGGTCCGTCCTGGGCGTAGGCCCGGTGCCCGAGCGGGGAAGCCCCCAACGCGGCAACAGCGGCCGCGGCCGCCGAGCCGCGCAGAAAGTTGCGCCGCGAGACCGGGCGGGCACGCAGGTACGCCCGATGCCATTCGTGCTGCTCAGTCATCGTCATCCGGCCGGCGAGCGCCGGCGGAATGCCCGTATCGGGAATCTCCACCCCCCGATCCTGACGCAACCACCTGCGAGTCCGTGAAATCGACCGGAAACTGCAGGTGAACAAAATGTGTGGGCTCCCGCGCTAATTACGAGCCGATTGCAATTGCGCTCCAATCGTCCGCACAACTTTGCTGGCTACCGTGACTTTCCGTAGATTCATGCCGAAGACCCGGCGGCCAGGAGGCGCGTTGAGCGACCAGATCCCCATCCGCGGTGAGTGCGCCGCGGGTTTCGACGCCGTACGCGAGGCCTTCGAGAAGAACTTCACCGCTCGCGGTGAGATCGGCGCCGCCGTGACCGTGTGGGTCGACGGCGACCTGGTGGTCAATCTGTGGGGCGGCTACGCCGACGGCCGCCGGCGCCGCCGATGGCGCCAGGACACCCTGGCCAGCGTCTTCTCTGCTACCAAGGGGCTGACGAGCACCTGTGTGCATCTGCTTGCCGATCGCGGTGAGCTCGACCTGCACGCGCCGGTCGCCCGGTATTGGCCGGAGTTCGCTCAGAACGGCAAGCACGACATCACGATCGCGTCGGTGCTCGGGCACCGCTCGGGGGTGATCGGACCCCGCACCCGGATGCACTGGGGGGACACCACCGACTGGGACCGGGTGTGCGCCGCTCTGGCCGCCGCCGAGCCGTGGTGGACGCCGGGGACGGCGCAGGGCTACCACATGGTGAGCTTCGGCTTCATCCTCGGCGAGGTGGTCCGCCGGGCCACCGGGCGAACGATCGGTCAGTACCTGCGAACCGAGATTGCGGAGCCGATGGGCATCGACGTGCACATCGGCCTGCCCACCGCCGAACACCACCGGTGCGCGGACATGGTCAACAAACCGCACATCCGCGATGTCCTCGCCAACGGCCAAGCGCCCGGCCACCCGACGTCGTTGGCCGAACATCCGATGGCCGGTATGGCGGTCGCGATGGGCTTCGTCCCCGACGACGAACTGGGGTCCCACGAACTCGAGCAGTGGCGTTGCAGCGAGTTCCCGAGCACCAACGGGCACGTCTCGGCGCTCGGCCTGGCCACGTTCTACAACGGCCTCGCGCAGGAGAAGCTGCTCAGCCGCGAGCAATTGGAGGCCGTGCGGGTATCGCAGGGCGGCTTTGACACCGACGTCGTGCTCGGGCCACGGGTCGCCGATCACGGCTGGGGACTGGGCTACATGCTCAACCAGCGTGGGGTGGCCGGACCGAACCTGCGCAGTTTCGGCCACGGCGGGTCGGGCGGTTCGTATGGGTTCGTCGACCTCGAACACCGCATCGGTTACGCCTACGTGATGAACTATTTCGACGCCACCAAGTGCAACGCCGATCCGCGCAGCACCGCGCTGTCCAACGAGGTCTACCGCGCTCTCGGCGTGCTCTGACAGGCAAATTTTCGTTCTCCGGAGCACTCTCACAGGATCGGTACTGTGGACGCCATGAATGGTGTGCTGGTCGTGCTCATCCTGGTTGTCGTCGCCGTGATCGTGCTGGCGGTGGTGAGTTCGTCGCGGGCCTCGGGCAATCGCAACGCGGCCTCGCTGGCCGATGCAAAGGCCGATGCGAGGAGGGTCATCGAGCGGCTTGGCGGGCAAGTGCTCAACCTGTCGGGTAACAACGACGCCGCCAACCAGGCGCTGGCTGACGCCTCCGAACGCTTCACCGCCGCCTCCTCACAGATCGAGCAGGCCACCACCGCCAAGCAGGCGATGCTGGCCAAGGAAAGCGCAATCGAGGGGCTGTATTACGTGCGTGCCGCGCGTACCGCGATGGGCATGGACCCGGGCCCGGAACTGGAAGCGGTGTCCGGCCAGAAGGCGGCCGGCGCGGTGACCGAGGACCGCAGGGTGCAGTTCGAGGGCCGCGAGATCGAGGCTTCCCCCACGCCGAGCCAGCGGACTCCGAACTACTACCCCGGCGGGCGGGTCGCAGGGCGTCCGGTGCCCGCCGGGTGGTACTCCGAGCCCTGGTGGAAGACGGCACTGGTCGCGGGCGCCTGGGGCGTGGGCTCGGTGCTGTTGTTCGATGCGTTGTTCTCCGGCATGCACGGAGTCGATTACGGCGCTTCGGGATTCGAGAACGGGTTCGGCTCGGGTTTCGACCAGGGTTATGACCAGGGTCTCGACGCGGCCGGCCAGGACGGCGGCGGCTGGGGTGGCGACGGGGGCGACGGCGGCGGCTGGGGCGGCGACGGCGGCGGCGGCTGGGACGGTGGCGGCATCGGCGACAGCGGCGGTTGGGGCGGCGGCGACTTCGGCGGCGGCGACTTCGGCGGCGGGTTCGGCGACTTCTAGAGATCCGGCGCGACCCGAGGATTTAGAGTCTGCTCTCCATTCGCGCGGTCACGCTGGCCTCCTGCAGATCCAGCCGGCCCAGCATGGCGCGCACGGCCTCGTCGTCGATGCGTCCTTCATCGCGTTCTGTGATCAGGGCCGCGCGCTGCGCGGCAAGGACATTGCGGTACATCGTCGAGAAGACCTCGGCTCGCAGGTCGTGTTCCTCGGGATCGGGCATCTCATCGGCGTCCTTGGAGTGCCGCGCGATCCAGTTGCGAATATCGGTCAGCACATGGGGGTCGAGCCCGTTCGGCGGGTTGGCTTCGAAGTAAGCGAGCACCTCGTCGGCCGCGGCGTGGACGGTGCTTTCCGCTTTGGCCGTTTCCTCCCGGTCGTACGCACGGTCGTCGGCCGGCGAAGAAAGGTTCAGCCGCCGGATCAGTGGCGGCAGAGTCCAGCCCTGCAGCAGCAGCGTGCCGACGGCCACCACGAACGCGATCGCCTGAATGGTGGCCCGCTCGGGGAACGGTTCCCCGCTGGCGATGGTCGGCGGGATGCCGGCCGCGGCGGCCAGCGTCACCACGCCGCGCATGCCCGTCCAGGAGACCACCACGTTCTCCTGCCAGGTCAATGACGTGTGGTCAATCATCGACCGCCACTTGCCCTTTGGCTTTTCCCGCTTTCGGACACCGAGCGCCCCCCGGCCGCCTCGTTCGGGGATCGGCACGCTCAATTTGCGGTCGACGTGGCGGGAGAGAACTCCACGGCCGAACATCACGAACACCGACAGCGGACGGATCACCAGGACTATCGCCAGCACCACCGCCGCGGCAACGGCGACCTCCGCCAGGGACTCGTGAGCGTCGCGCAGATCCTCCAGCACGAACCGCAGATGCAGCCCGATGTAGGCGAACACGAATGCCTCCAGCAGGACGTCGACCGAGTTCCAGACGTAACGCTCCTGCAGTCGGGTCTGGTAACCCGCACTCAGCGTTCCGCTGCCGACGACGAATCCGGCGGCCACGACGGCCAGCACTCCCGAGGCGTGAAACCGCTCCGCGGTGATGTAGGCGGCGAAAGGCACCACCAGACCCTGGATGGTTTCCAGGCTCGCGCTGTTGAGTCGCTCACGAATCCACAGCGTCACGTAGCCGAGCGCAACACCCACCACCGGGCCGAGCACCGCGCTGTAGCCGAACAGCAGCAGCGGGTTGTTGATGAAGATGTGGGTGCCGGCGACCTGGGCGACGGCGATCGAGAACAACGCCAGCGCCGCGGCGTCGTTGATCAGGCTTTCTCCGGTCAGGATCGTCATCACCCGCTTCGGCAGGCCCAGCTTGCGGCCCACCGCGACGGCGGTGACGGCGTCGGGTGGCGCAACGATGGCGCCCAGGACCAGCGCGGTCGCGAATGTCAACGGCACCACGACCAGCCACGCGGAGACCGCGGCGACGGTGAATGCGGTGACCACGACCAGGCCCACGCCGAGGCCGAGGATCGGCTTGATGTTGCGCATGAACGCCGGGAACGAGAAGTCGAGCGCCGCGGAATACAGCAATGGGGGCAGCACCACGCTCAGCAGAACGTACGACTCCAGTTCAGGTGCGACGAATCCCGGCACGAACGACACGGCAATGCCGACGACGACGATCATCAGGGCAGGCTCCACGCCACGCTGCTTGGCGATCGCCGCGACGACGATCGCGCCGACGACGACGAGAATCAGTTCCATGCAAGCATTCTCGCGGGTGCCGCCCCGGCCTTCGCGCCGAGCGTCGAGTTGTTGCGGGAAAATCGCCGGTGTGACGACAACAAGTCGACGTTCGTGGCCGCGGATGCAGTGCTCACACCTGGCAGGTGGGGCACCAAAACATGTTGCGACCTTCCAGTTCGGCGGTCCGGATCGGGGTGGCGCACACCCGGCACGGCTCGCCGGCGCGCCGGTAGACGTAGGTGCGCGGACGGTTCGGCGCGTACGACGGCGGGCCGTGATCGTGTTCGGGCCGCACCACGATGATCTTGCCGCGCCGCACGCCCACCTTCATCAATTCGACCAGGTCGGTCCAGATGTCGGTGAACTCGGCCTCGGAGACGTCGCGACCCAGACGGTAGGGGTCGATGTGGTGACGGAACAGCAATTCGCTGCGATACACGTTGCCCACTCCGGCGATCACGCTCTGATCCATCAGCAGCGCGCCGATCGACTTGCGGGACTTGGAGATTCGGACCCACGCCAGCGCCGGATCGGCGTCCCGACGCAGCGGGTCCGGCCCGAGCCGGGCCACGATGGCCGAAACCTGCGCCTCGTCGATCACCTCGCACGCCGTCGGGCCGCGTAAGTCGGTACCCCATTCGGTGCCGACGATCCGCATCCGCACCTGGCCGACCGGTAGCGGCATCGGCACCGGCGCCTCGGTGAAGGTGCCGTACAGCCCGAGGTGCACGTGCACGATCGGACCGCCGTCGTAGTGGTGGAACAGGTGCTTGCCCCAGACCGAGGCGCGGGTGAAGACCCGGCCGTTGACGATTGAGGCGTCGGTGAACCTGCCCTGCGGACTCGACACCACCGCCGGGGCGCCGGCGAACCGGCGCTGGTGCAGCCGCGCGAGCCGGTGAAGTGTGTGCCCTTCCGGCACGGCTCAGGCCGGGGCGCCGGGAACCGGCGGCGCGATGTGCGTGCGCTCGTACTCCGCGAGGATGTCGATACGACGTTGGTGCCGTTCGGCTTTCGACCACGGCGTGGACAGGAACGCGTCGACGATCGCCAGTGCTTCCTCCTGGGTGTGCATGCGCCCACCGATGCCGATCAGCTGGGCGTTGTTGTGCTCGCGGGCCAGCGACGCGGTCTCGGTGCTCCACGCCAGCGCGCAGCGGGCACCAGGCACCTTGTTGGCCGCGATCTGCTCCCCGTTGCCGGAGCCGCCCAGCACGATCCCGAGGCTGCCCGGGTCGGCGACCGTGCGCTGCGCGGCGGCGATGCAGAAGGCCGGGTAGTCGTCGTCGGCGTCGTAGGTGTACGCACCGCAGTCGATCGGCTCGTGACCACCGGATTTCAGGTGCTCGATGATGGCTTGCTTGAGTTCGTATCCGGCATGGTCAGAACCGAGGTAGACACGCATGGCCGATACCTTACTGCGCGCTCGGTTCAGCCCACCGTGATGGCGTCCAGCCGCTCCTTGATGAACGCCGACGAGGTCACCGGCGACAGCCCGGGGACCCGGCCGACCGGCGGTTCCAGCGGGGTGATGAGCGCGTCGTGGTTGGCCTCGTAGAAGTAGATCAGCGAGATCAGGTCCTCCTCCGGGGCGTGTGGCTGCGGAGGCAGCACCCGATGCCGGCCCGACGGCCAGCGTCGTCCGCTCCAGTACTCGAGGAGGTCGCCGATGTTGATCGTCAGCGCAGCGGGATCATACGGCGCGTCTTCCCAGCCGCCGGCCTCGGAAAAGACTTGCAGGCCACCGGCTCCGGGCTCACGGTCCAGGATTGTCACGGTGCCGAAGTCGGTGTGCGGCCCGATGCGGAACTGGCCGGGTTCCGGCTCCCCGACGACGCTCACCGGTGGGTAGTGGTTGATGTTCATCGTCCAGGTCGGCCGGTCGGCCAGGGTGACGAACGGGTTCGCAGCCAGCCCCAGCGCATGCGCCATCAGGGCCAGCAGATCGTCGGCCAGCCGGTGCACGGCCGCGGTGTAGGCGTCGACCAGCGGCTGCAACTCGGGCACCTCGGCCGGCCACACGTTGGGCGCGAACCAGATCCGGTCGACCTCGGGATCGCCGACGGCCGTCTCGGCGCCCAGGCTGTAACTCTCCTTGAGGTCCGGCGGCGTCTCGGTGCCCTCGGCGTAGGCGTTGGCTTCCGCCCCGGGAGCGATCCAGCCATGGCCGCCGACCGGCACCGAATACCGGCGCTTGATTTCGTCCGGCAGGCTGAAGAACGTCCGCGAGGCGGCTCGCACGCCGGCCGCCAGGTCCGGATCGATACCGTGACCGGTGACCAGGATGAAACCGGCCTGCTGCAGCCCCTCGTCGAGCTCGGCGGCGACGGCGTCGGCCTGCGCTCCCCCGGCATACCAGCGGGAGATGTCGATGCTCGCGATCAATCCGCCACTCCGATGTCCTCGTTCCACAGGTGCGGCTTGTCGGCGATGAACTGGTTGAGCATGTCGAAGCAGCGATCGTCGTCGAGCACGGTGATCTTCACTCCGAGTTCGGCCAATTCCGGGTGTCCCCAGACGATGGTCCGGGCGTCGCCGATCACCAGCGCCCCAATGTTGAACTGGCGGACCAGACCGCAGCAGTACCAGCAGGGCGACAGCGTGGTGGCCATGATCGTGGAGCGGTAGTCGGTCTGGCGGCCAGCGTTGCGGAACGCCGAGGTCTCGCCATGGATGGACGGATCGTCGAGCTGCACCCGCATGTTGTGCCCGCTGCCCAGCAACTCCCCGTCGGCACCGAACAATGCGGCGCCGATCGGAATTCCGCCCTCCGCCAATCCCTTTCGAGCCTCGTCATAGGCGACGTCGAGCATCGCTTCCGGCGTCATACCGCTAGGCGTTCGGCGGCGATCTTCGAACGGCATAGCACAAGATAACTCGCACCGGCGATCAAGAAGCCCACGAAGAAGGTGATGTCGCCGAGCTCCGGCAGTTCCCTGGCGATATAGCCGACGAACTTCTCCTGATTGGAGAACAACAGCACCGACACCACCAGCCCGAGGCCGAACGAAGCGAATCCGCCCCAGTTGGTGTAGCCGCGATCGTAGAGGAACCCCGCGATCGATTGCCCCTTGCGCAGATATTGGTCGGCGAACACCACGCCCAGCCACGGACCGATCCAGTAGGCGATGATCAACAGGAAGGCCTCATAGCTGGCGGCCGCGTCAGCCAACGCCCACCACGCGATGCCGAAGCCCGCCACGCCGAAGAACACCGTGACCAGCGCACGTGCGACGTGGTGCGGAAGCTTGACTCCGATGGTCACGAAAGCCATTGCGCCGGAATAGATGTTGATGCAGTTGGCCGCGATGGCACCGATCGCGATGGCCAGCAGGGTTGCCTTGGCCAACGGCGAGGCCAGCTCACTGGTGAACGCCTCGGTGGGGTTGTCGGAGGTGGCCGGTCCGATGGTCACCGATGCGGCGCCGACGATTTCGAGGATCACGCAGGACAGGAACAGTCCGAGCGAGGCGAACAGTCCGGTGCGCGCGGTCGAGACGGTCGCTGGAAGATACCGGGTGTAATCCGCGGCGTAGGGCGTCCAGCCCGCGGCGTAGCCGAACGCGGTGCCCACCGTCAACAGAAACCCGCCGAGCCCGCCGACGCCGCCGTCGACCGCCGGAGCGCTGAAATGCGACTTGGTCAGGATCACCACCGAGGCGACCGCGAAGATCACCGCGAGCACCGGGAACGACCAGCGTTCGAAGGCCTGAACGAGGTTGTGCCCGAAGAACGCGAACCCGGTTTGAATGAGCACGACGATCACCAACGCCGGCAAGGGGCCGATTCCGAAGAGCGTGGACAACGCGAAGGCGCCGCTGACGCTGTTCGTGGCGAACCACCCGACACCGGCGGTCACCGACATCAGGACGGCAGGCACGGCGTTGCCTTTGAACCCAAATGCCAAGCGTCCCAACACCATCTGCGGAACGCCGTGCAGCGGGCCACGGGCGGACAAGAAGTAGTGGGCCAGCGCGCCGAGCCCGGTGCCGACCACGATGCCGGCCACGGCCTGCCAGAAGGTCATGCCGTAGACGGCCACCGCGAGCACGCCGACGAAGATCGTCGCGAACTCGAGGTTGGGTGACGTCCACGTCCAGAACAGCTGGCGTGGCTGCCCGTGCCGGTCCTCGTGCGCGATGAACTCATTGCCACCGGGTTCGACCGCCACCAGCTTGTCGCGGTAGGTGCCATCGCTCTGCACGCTCGGCTCGGTCGGGTCAGCCACTGTCATGGACTAAAAATCGACCCAAGCGAGCCGGCGCGCAACCGGAGGAAACGTGCCGGAAACCTCAGTCGAATTGCGGGGCTTCGGTCCTCGTCCGCTTCAGCTCCCAGAAGTGCGGGTAGGCCGCAAACGTCACCGAAGCGTCCCACAACTTGCCGGCTTCCTCGCCGCGCGGAATTTTCGAGAGGACGGGCCCGAAGAATGCCACCCCGTTGATGTGGATGGTCGGCGTGCCGACGTCCTCGCCGACGGCGTCCATACCCTCGTGATGGCTCTTACGCAGTGCGTCGTCGTACTTGTCGGTGGTGGCCGCCTCGGCGAGTTCGGCGGGCAGGCCGACCTCGGCCAGCGACTCTTTGATGACGACGTCGAAATCCTTGTTGTTCTGATTGTGGATGCGGGTGCCCATCGCGGTGTAGAGCGGCGAGAGGACCTCGCGACCGTGGGCCTGCTCGGCGGCGATGGCGACCCGGACCGGACCCCACGCCTTCTTCATCATCTCGAGGTACTCCTCGGGCAGGTCGCGGCCTTCGTTGAGGACGGCCAGGCTCATCACCCGGAAGTCGACGTCGATATCGCGGACCTTCTCGACCTCGAGAATCCAGCGCGAGGTGATCCAACACCAGGGGCACAGCGGGTCGAACCAGAAACCGGCTACTGACTTCTCGGACATACGGGCTCCTCCCAGCGGTGAACGCAGACTCTCAACTCAACTCGTGCCGATACATCACTGTTCCCGCATCGGCGCGTGAACACCAGAAATTTGGGATTGCCCGCACAGGAACCGCGCGGTGACAATTCACGACCAGCGGTTCGTCTGGATCCAGGCGCCGCACGTGTAGGTAAGTCACGTTAGGTTGGAACGCGTGGCACTACCCAACCTCACCCGTGACGAGGCCATCGAGCGCGCCGCTCTGGTCACCGTCGGCAACTATCGAATCGTTCTGGATCTGACGACCGGCGAGACGAACTTCCGGTCCACCACCACCGTCGAGTTCGAGGCGCTCCCCGGCGCCGACACCTACATCGACCTGGCCGCCGACACCGTGCACAGTGCCGTCCTCAACGGCCGCGACATCGACGTGTCCGGGTATGACGAGTCCAGCGGCATTCCGTTGCAGGGGCTCCAGAAGTCCAACGTCCTGGTGGTGGACGCCGACTGCCGGTACTCCAACACCGGTGAGGGTCTGCACCGCTTCGTCGACCCGGTCGACGGCGAGGTGTACCTGTACTCGCAGTTCGAAACGGCCGACGCCAAGCGGATGTTCGCCTGTTTCGACCAGCCCGACCTGAAGGCGACCTTCGACGTGACGGTCACCGCGCCGTCGCATTGGCAGGTGATCTCCAACGGCGCGACCGTCTCCGCCGAGGAGGACGCCAAGGTGAAGGTGCACACCTTCGCCAGCACCCCGCGGATGAGCACCTATCTGGTGGCGCTGATCGCCGGTCCGTACGCGCGCTGGGACGACGTCTACACCGACGAGCACGGCGAGATTCCCCTCGGGCTGTTCTGCCGTTCCTCGCTTGCGGAGTACATGGACGCTGAGCGACTGTTCACCGAAACCAAGCAGGGCTTCGGCTTCTATCACCGCAACTTCGGGGTGCCGTATGCGTTCGGCAAGTACGACCAGCTGTTTGTCCCCGAGTTCAACGCCGGCGCCATGGAGAACGCGGGCGCGGTGACGTTCCTGGAGGACTATGTCTTCCGGTCGAAGGTGACCCGCTACAGCTATGAGCGCCGGGCCGAGACGGTGCTGCACGAGATGGCGCACATGTGGTTCGGCGACCTGGTGACGATGACCTGGTGGGACGACCTGTGGCTCAACGAGTCGTTCGCGACGTTCGCCTCGGTGCTGTGCCAGGCCGAGGCCACCGAGTACGACCAGGCCTGGACGACGTTCGCCAACGTGGAGAAGTCGTGGGCCTACCGGCAGGACCAGCTGCCGTCCACGCATCCGGTGGCCGCCGATATCCCGGACCTGCACGCCGTCGAGGTCAACTTCGACGGCATCACCTACGCCAAGGGCGCCAGCGTGCTCAAGCAGCTGGTCGCCTACGTCGGGCTCGAGCACTTCCTGGCCGGCCTGCGTGACTACTTCGCCGTGCACGCTTTCGACAACGCCACGTTCGACGACCTGTTGGGCGCGTTGGAGAAGGCGTCCGGCCGCGACCTGTCCGACTGGGGCCGGCAGTGGCTCAAGACCACCGGTCTGAACACGGTCCGCGCCGATTTCGACGTCGACGCCGACGGCAAGTTCACCCGCTTCGCGATCAAACAGGGCGGAGCCGCACCAGGTGCCGGCGAGACCCGGGTGCACCGGCTGGCGGTCGGCATCTACGACGACGACCCGACGACGGGCAAGTTGGTGCGCGTGCACCGCGAGGAGCTCGACATCTCCGGGCGGGTCACCGAAGTGCCTGCACTGCAGGGCGTTTCCCGCGGCAAGCTGGTACTGGTCAACGACGACGACCTGACCTACTGTTCGCTGCGGCTCGATGACGATTCGCTGCGGACGGCGCTGAGCCGTATCGCCGATATCTCCGAGCCGCTACCGCGGACGCTGGTGTGGTCGGCGGCGTGGGAGATGACCCGCGACGCCGAGCTCAAGGCGCGCGACTTCGTGGCCCTGGTGATGAGCGGCGTGCAGGCCGAGACCGAGGTCGGCGTGGCGCAACGGCTGCTGCTGCAGGCGCAGACCGCGCTCAATTCCTACGCCGACCCGGCATGGGCCTGCTCGAATGGCTGGCCGGCGTTCGCCGATCGGCTGCTGGATCTGGCCCGCGAATCGTCGCCCGGATCCGATCACCAGCTCGCGTTCGTCAACGCGCTGTGCTCGTCGGTGCTGCAGTTGCATCACGTGGCGGTGCTGGCGACCCTGCTGGACAACGAGCCGGCCGAGGTGAACCTGCCCGGCCTGGTGATCGACACCGATCTGCGGTGGCGGATCGTCACCGCGCTGGCCGCCTCCGGCGACATCGACGGCGACGGCCCGCAGACGCCGTTCCTCGACGCCGAGGCACAGAACGATCCGACGGCGGCCGGCCGCAGGCACGCGGCCGCGGCGTCGGCGGCGCGCCCGCAGATCGAGGTCAAGAATGCGGCATGGCGCGAGGTGATCGAGGACGACACCCTGCCCAACATCACCGCGCGGGCGATCATCGGCGGGTTCGTTCAGATCGGCCAGAGCGCGCTGCTGCAGCCGTTCACCGAGCAGTACTTCGCGGCGATCCCGGGAGTGTGGGAGCGCCGGTCCAGCGAAGTGGCGCAGACAGTGGTGGTCGGCCTGTACCCGTCATGGGACATCAGCGAGGAGGCGTTGGCGGCCGCGGACACGTTCCTCGCCGGCGAGCTGCCCTCGGCGCTGCGCAGGCTGGTGCTCGAGGGCCGGGCCGGTGTCGAACGCTCACTGAAAGCGCGCGCCTTCGACGCTGGGTGACCTCGCGCTGCCATGATCACGCCATGGCAGGGGCCAACACACGTCGAGCCCGCGCGGCGCGCAGACGCACCCGCCGCGTCAAGGCGGCGCTCAACGACCTCACCGATGAGCAGTGGGCGGCGATCAAGCTCGCCTGGAACGGTTGCGCCTACTGCGGTGCCACGGGCAGGCCGCTGCAACGGGACTGCGTCATGGCGATATCGCGAGGCGGCCGCTACACGATCGACAACGTCGTCCCCGCCTGCGGCGCGTGCAACGCGAGCAAGTGCAATGACGAGGTCACGGGCTGGCTGCGACGCAAGCGGCTCGACGAACGCCTGTTCCTCGAGCGCTACGTCCGCATCCGCGCGGAGCTGATGACGGCGGCGGGATCCTAGGGGTGGCATTGTTGCCCGCCTCCGAGCGACAAACGTGCACTCGACGAGTTCCGGGCCGCCCAATCCCAGCGGGCGGCCTACAGGCGGGCTACGGGCGGGAGATGGCCGCCGACATCACGCGGACAGCGCTGACCAACCCGTCGATCAGGTTGCCCTCTTTGAACGCCGACGCGGCCGCTGACACCCCCAGCGGGGCCGCCGACTCGGCGCCACGGCTGCGCACGTCAGCGCCGTAGACCACCTCGATGGCCCGCTGATCCGGCGACACCGCCAGCAGCACCGCGTTGTTCGGCGTCGCAACGTCGGCAAGGATTTCTCGGGCGCGGGCCGCGGTGTCGGCGCCGAGGTCGCCGATGTAGACGGCGAAGCGGGCCTTGGACTGCCGACTGCCGTACTTAAGCGCGTCATCCAGTTCGACCAGCTGGCTGGTCGGGAAGGGGTAGTGCACCGACAGCTCACCCGGCTCGGTCACTCCGGACAGGCGGCCGCTGGTGGTCACTGCCCAGCCGTAGGGCAGGTTGGCCGGATCGACGGTCGCTACCGTGCCGTGTTCACCACTTGCCACTTGCTCCACCTCCCACATTCACCTCGTGCGCACCGTGGCCGTGATGGCCACCGCCGGGAACCACCTCGTCGGAGGCCCACAGGATCGGCGCGTGCGTCCACTTCTCGGACAATGTGTACGTCTTGGGATGCTTGCCCCGGCCGGGGAAGATCAACAAAGACAGGAGAATCACGAGCAGCAACGGGATGCCGACAAACAGCCCGTGCACGACGGCAGCATTCACGATGCAAACCGTAGCAGTCAGGCCGCGCCCTCACCCAGGTAGCGCACCCAAGCCGGGTCGAGTTCCTTGATGGTGCACAACAGCCGCCAATGCTGGCCCTTCGGCGGCATAGGCACCAGGCGCAACGTCCAGCCCAATTCGGTCAGCAACCTGTCGGCCTTGCGGTGGTTGCACGGCGCGCAGGCGGCCACGCAGTTCTCCCAGGAGTGCTCACCACCGCGGCTGCGGGGCACGACGTGGTCGACGGTGTCGGCCTTCGCGCCGCAGTACGCACACCGGAAGCGATCCCGGTGCATCAGCGCGGCCCGCGTCATCGGGATACGCGCCCGGTAGGGCACCCGGACGAAGCTGCGCAGCCGGATCACCGACGGCACCACGATCGCCCGGGTCGCCGAATGGATCACCGGGCCGCCGGGATCGTCGTGCACCACGTCGGCCTTGCCGCACAGCAGCATGATCACCGCCCGGCGCATGGGGAGCGCCGTCAGCGGTTCGTAGGTTGAGTTCAGTAACAACACCCGGCGACGTCCCCACACTGATCCGTCGGCCGGGCCAACTATGTGAGGGTCGGCGTGCAGGCTGGAGCCGGCTACGGACCCGATCGGGCCCGCCGCGGCGCGGTGACCGCGGTTCCGTTTGCGCTGCGACATGCGTCCTCCGGCCACCAGTCCACCACGGATCCGCCGCGATCGCACGACATTTTGTCCCGTGTTCGCAGGTCAAATCCGTGAACATCGGGTGACGTGGGCCCAATCTGGGGCAGACGTACACAATGGTGGGGTGACCGAGACTCAGGCCAACGCGGATGGGCAGACCTTCTACGACGCCGTGGGCGGCCACGAGACGTTCCGCAAGATCGTGTCCCGCTTCTACGAACTGGTGCGCGAGGACGAGGTGCTGCTCCCGCTCTATCCGCCCGACGAACTCGACGACGCTGAAATCCGCCTGCGGATGTTCCTCGAGCAGTACTGGGGCGGCCCGCGGACCTACTCCGACCAACGGGGACACCCCCGGCTGCGGATGCGACACGTCCCGTTCAAGATCGGCTTCATCGAGCGCGACGCATGGCTGCGTTGCATGCACACCGCGGTAGCCTCGATCGACTCCCAGACGCTCGACGACGCGCACCGCAGGGAGCTGCTGGCCTATCTCGAGATGGCTGCGCAGTCGATGGTCAATTCTCCGTTCTAGAGGACACCGATGACCGAAGCCGTCCCGTGGTGGACGAACGCGATCTTCTACCAGATCTACCCCCGTTCCTTCGCCGACAGCAACGGTGACGGCGTCGGCGATCTCGAGGGCATCGTCACGCATCTCGATCATCTGAGCCTGCTCGGCGTCGACGCGATCTGGCTCAATCCGGTCATGGTCTCCCCGATGGCGGACCACGGCTACGACGTGGCCGACCCACGCGACATCGACCCGCTCTTCGGTGACCTCGGCGCGCTGGAGCGGCTGATCAGCGAGGCGCATGCCCGCGACATCCGCGTCACGATGGACCTGGTGCCCAACCACACCAGCTCCCAACACACCTGGTTCCAGGCGGCGCTGGCTGCTGCACCGGAAAGTGTTGAGCGACAACGGTATATCTTCCGCGACGGTTTGGGTCCGGACGGTTCTACCCCACCGAACAACTGGGTGTCGGTGTTCGGCGGGCCGGCCTGGACCCGGGTCGCCGACGGCCAGTGGTACCTGCACCTGTTCGACGCCGAGCAACCCGACCTCAACTGGGACAACCCCGAAGTGTTCTCCGACCTGGAGAAGACGCTGCGGTTCTGGCTCGACCGCGGGGTCGACGGTTTCCGCATCGACGTCGCGCACGGCATGGCCAAACCGCCCGGCCTGCCGGACATGACGAACCCGGACGCCGAGATGCTCACCCTCGACGACCACGACCCCCGGTTCAACCACGAGGGCGTGCACGACATCCACCGCGGCATCCGCTCGGTGCTCGACGATTACCCCCACGCGGTGACCATCGGCGAGATCTGGGTGTTCGACAACGAGGACTTCGCCAAATATCTGCGGCCCGACGAACTGCACATGGGCTTCAATTTTCGTTTGGTGCGAGCCGAATTCGATCCGACGAGCATCCGCGGTGCAATCGAGAATGCGTTGGCTGCGGCCGCCCTCGCCGACGCCAGCCCAACCTGGACGCTGTCCAACCACGACGTCGAGCGCGAGGTCTCCCGCTACGGCGACGGCGTCGCCGGGCTCGCGCGGGCCCGCGCGATGGCGATGGTCATGCTGGCGCTACCGGGAGCGATGTTCCTCTACAACGGCGAGGAATTGGGTCTGCCTAACGTCGATCTGCCCGACGAGGTTCTGCAGGACCCGGTGTGGGAACGCTCCGGGCACACCGAACGCGGCCGAGACGGCTGCCGGGTCCCGATGCCGTGGTCGGGTGACGCGCCCCCGTTCGGGTTCTCGTCGAGTCCCCAGACGTGGCTGCCGATGCCTGCGGAATGGTCGGCGTGGACGGTCGAACGTCAGCTCGCCGACCCGGATTCGACGCTGGCGTTCTTCCGGACGATCCTGCACCTGCGACACAGCAGTTTCCACTTCACCGAGTTCGACGTCGAGTGGCTGCAGCTGCGCGACGACGCGCTGGCGTTCCTCTCCGGCGGGGTGTTGTGCGTGCTGAACACAGGTAGTACCGCGCTGGCGCTACCGGCCGGCGAATTGCTCACGGCCAGTGCGCCATTGCTCGGCGGCACGTTGCCGCCGGATTCGGCGGCGTGGATCGCGACCGGCTAGACGCCGGCGGCCAGCAGGTTCACCACCGAGGCCACGATGATCGAGCCGAACACGAATGACAGCAGTCCGTGCCCCAGCGCGGTGGCCCGCATCCGGGTCGAGGTCAGGTTGGTATCGGAGATCGCAAAGCTCATCCCGACGGCGAAGCCGACGTAGAAGAAGTCCTTGAAACAAGGCTGGTCTTTGTGCCCCGGCGGGCTGTTGAAGTCGATTCCGCCCGGCTGCTCCGGGTCGAAATAGTGTTTGGCGTAGATGATCGAATACAGCGTGTGAATCGTCAGCCAGGACAGCACGACACTGCCGACCGCCATCCAGCCCGCACCCGAATCGTGGCGGACCCCGCCGGCAGCGTCCTGACTGCGGCCCAGCAGCACCCAGACACCGACCAAGCTGGCCGCCGCACCGCCGAGCACCAAGGTCGTGACCACCCAGGGCAACGGCTGCTCCTGACTGGCATGGTGCTTGGTTTCGTTGAAGTCGAACGGCCACAACGTCAGCCACGTCCAGCCAGTGAAGATCAGAGCCAGCGCCGTCCACCCGCCAAGCAACGAGAGCATTCCGTTGTGGCCCCACAGAATCACCGTCACGACCGCGCCGACGGCGACCCCGACGGCGACGCGGGCGGCCGGGCGCTTCCAGAACGACAGGCTTCCGTGCGCCTTTTCGGTCACAAGCGGATACTAACGCAGCACCAGCGCGGGATTGCCGAGTCGGCGATACACCGACCCGAATCGCGCGTCGATCCGCAGCCACGTCGGCGACAGCCGCACTCGCACGATCTCGTCCTCGCTCGGCCGCTCCGGTACGAATCCCATTGCGGTGAGCGCGAACACGCACCGCATCGGCACACCCACTTGCGCGCCACCCGAACTCACCTGGAGTACGTCCTGATCCAGGAGCGAAGCGGGTGGCCCATGCGCGCTGCTGTGCTCCTTTGCCACATCGGCGCCGCGCTGAGCCAAATCGGTGAGCACGGCGGCCGGCACGTCGTCGACATGGGCGAAGCCGGTGTCCGGGGGGAGCGCACCGCGCCACGCCGAGTCCATCGGGTACCCGGGATTCACCCGTCCGGACACATCGGCATTGCGTAACCCACGCGCCAATTCGTCTGCTCCACAGGATAAGTCGCCGGGGTTGACCTCACCGGCGACAGCGCGCACGGCGAGCACGTCCAATCCGGTGGCCACCCAGGCCGTCACCAGACCGTCGGCGCGCTGCTTCAACCGCACGACAGCGGCCTCGTCCAAGCGCAATGCGTGTTCGACGAACACCGCCAAGTCGCTGCGCACCACCGCATCGGGAATCGTGAGGCTCATCGCTGCCAGCGCTGCAGGTACTCCCGATGCTTGGGCGAAAGCCGAACCAACCGTTGCTCTTCGATGTGCACCGCGGCCAGCTGCGTCTCCGCGATCACCGACGGGCGCGAGTCCGGATCGGCGTTCACCGACCGCACCTCGTAGCCGAGGGTGAAGTCCACCGCGCGCAACCGCTTGGTCCACATGGTCACCTGCAGCGGTGAATCTGCCAACCGCAGTTGGCCTTTGTAGAGCACCTGCACCTCGTGGATGAGCAGGCCGATCGTGGTGATGTCCTCGGCGAACGGCTCGGCCAGGAAGTCCACCCGCGCCTCTTCCAGGATCGTCACCATGGTGGCGTGGTTGATGTGTTGATACATGTCGATGTCCGACCAGCGCACGTGCACGCCGGTGGTGAATCCGTTAACCACTTGACCCTGTTCCACTCGTCCTGGTCATGCTGCGGATCTGGCGTGCCGCCACCGACAGCGTGGCCAGATCACGTTCGTCGTCGGCGTAGATCTCGGCCAGCGTGCGACGCGCCCGCTCGACCCGCGATCCGTTGGTGTGCTCCCACTCGGCGATCTTCTCCTCCCCCGTCTCCTCCGGCTCCCCGACAGCCAGCACGTCGAAACACAAGGCTCGCAACGACCCGTAGATGTCGTCGCGAATAGCCAAGCGGGCCAACGAATGCCAGCGGTCGTCGCGGGGAAGGCCGGAGACCGCAGTCAGTAGGCCGTCCGTGCTCAGATGGTCCATCAGGGCGAAGTAGGTGTCGGCAACCTCGGCGGGGTCGCGGTCGACGATATCGGCTATGTCGATGACGTCGAGGAGGCTGTATCGGTAGAGCCCGGTGGCCACCGTATAGGCCAGATCGGCCGGCGCGCCGTGCGCCTCGAACTCACCGGCCTCCTTGGCCACGATCGCCTTGTCGTCGCCCCGCAGCCACTGCGACATCTGCGGGGTGAGTTCGGCCAGCGTGGCGGCGAACCGGTTGATCTCGGCGCCGACGGCCAGCGGTTGCGGACGGTAGTTCAGCAGCCAGCGTGCCGCCCGATCGAGCAGGCGGCGCAGGTCCAGCGTCATGCGGTCCGAGACGTTGATCGGCAGGCCGGTGCGGGAGGCCTCGACGATGCGCTGCCACACTTTGTCGATCCCGAAGATCGCGTCGGTGGCCACGAACGTGCGCACCGCGTCGACATAGCTGACCCCGGTGTCTTCGGTGACGCGGTAGGCGAAGGAGATTCCGCCGGTGTCGACCACGTTGTTGACCAACATCGTGGTCGTGATCTCACGGCGGAGCTGGTGGCCGCGGATATCGGTGGCGAAATGGTCGCGCAGCTGGCTCGGAAAGTATCGAGGCAGCCGCGAGGCGAACACTTCCTGATCGGGCAGGTCGCTGGCCAGCACGTCCTCCTTGAGGGCCAGCTTCACGTGGGCCATCAGGGTCGCCAACTCCGGGGAGGTCAGCCCGATCCCGACCTCTTGGCGGCGGTGGATCTCCTTGGGAGACGGCAGCGCCTCGAGCTCGCGGTTGAGCCCGCGCCGCTCCTCGAGCTCGATGATCTGGCGGGCGTGCACGTTGAGCAGCGACGCGGCATTGGCGCGGCTGGTGCCCATCAGGTCGTTCTGGTCGATGTTGTCGGTCAGGACCAGTCGCGCGACCTCGTCGGTCATCGACGCCAGCAGCCCGGTGCGCTCGTCGGCGCTCACCTTGCCCGCAGTGACCAGCGAGTCCACCAGAATCTTGATGTTGACCTCGTGGTCGCTGCAGTCCACCCCCGCGGAGTTGTCCATGGCGTCGGTATTGATGCGGCCACCGCACAGGTCGTACTCGATCCGGCCCAGTGACGTGACCCCGAGGTTGCCGCCTTCACCGATCACCTTGGCGCGCACCTGATTCCCGTTCACACGGATGGTGTCGTTGGCGCGGTCCCCGACGTCGGCATCTGATTCCGACTCGGCCTTGATGTAGGTGCCGATGCCGCCGTTGAACCACAGGTCGACCGGGGCTTGCATGATCGCCTTCATCAGGGCGGGCGGGGTGACCTCGGCGGGGTCCCCCTGCAGGCCGAGCGCCGTGCGCATCTGCGGGCTCACCGGAATCGCCTTCTGCTGCCGGCTGAACACCCCGCCGCCCTCGCTGATCAAGGCGGCGTCGTAGTCCTCCCAGCTGGACCGGGGCAGCTCGAACAGCCGCCGCCGTTCCTCCCAGGACCGTCCTGCGTCCGGGTTGGGATCGATGAAGATGTGTCGGTGGTCGAAGGCTGCGATGAGCCGGATGTGGTGGGACAGCAGCATTCCGTTGCCGAAGACGTCGCCGCTCATGTCGCCGACACCGGCGACGGTGAAGTCCTCGCTCTGGGTGTCCACGCCCATCTCGCGGAAGTGGCGTTTGACCGACTCCCAGGCGCCCTTGGCGGTGATGCCCATGGCTTTGTGGTCGTACCCGACCGAGCCACCGGAGGCGAACGCGTCACCCAGCCAGAAGCCATAATCATGGGCGACTTCGTTGGCGATATCGGAGAACGTGGCGGTGCCTTTGTCGGCGGCGACGACGAGGTAAGCATCGTCGCCGTCGCGGCGCACTACCCCGCGTGGGGCGACGACCTGGCCGGTGGTCCGATCGACATTGTCGGTGATGTCCAGCAAGCCGGCGATGAACAACCGGTAGCAGGCAATTCCCTCGTGGCGGAACGCATCCCGGTCCGCTGCGGGGTCACCGAGCGGCGCGGGTGGCTTCTTGACGACGAACCCGCCCTTGGCGCCGACGGGCACGATCACCGCGTTCTTGACGGCCTGCGCCTTGACCAGGCCGAGGATCTCGGTACGGAAGTCCTCGCGACGATCCGACCAGCGCAGCCCGCCGCGGGCGACGAAGCCGAACCGCAGATGCACGCCTTCCACCCGCGGTGAGTACACGAAGATTTCGAACTTCGGCCTGGGCAGTGGCAGTTCGTTGATGAGCTGGGGATTCAACTTGAGCGACAACACGTTCTGCGCGTGCGCCGAGTCGGCACTGGTGACGAAATAGTTGGTGCGCAACGTGGCCTGGACCATCGTCGCGAATGCCCGCAACACGCGGTCGGTGTCGAGGCCGACCAGCGCGTCGATGTCGGCGGCCACTGCGTCGGCCGCGGCGAGCGCGTCCAGTCCCTTGTCGGCGGATTCGGGGTCGAACATCGCCTCGAACAGGGTGACCAGGGAACGCGCGGTGCGCGGATTGCTGTTGAGCACCGACTCGATGTGCGACTGGCTGTAGGGAAACGCCGCCTGCCGCAGGTACTTTGCGTACGCGCGCAACACGGCTACCTGCTGCCAGGTCAGGCCGGCGCGCAACACCAGTTCGTTGAAGCGGTCGATCTCAGCACGTCCCTGCCAGATGGCGGTGACGGCGTCGGCGAAACGCTGCGCGGTGGCGTCCCACTCGTCCTGGGTGGCGGCGTCGGGCATCGAGGCGTCGGGACGGATCTTGAACTGGTAAATCCAGACCTTCAGCCCGTCCGGGCGTACGACGGTGAACGGGCGCTCCTCGAGCACCAGCACGCCCATGCACTGCAGCATGGGCAGCAGGTGGCTCAGCGATGCGGTCGAACCGCCGAGATACCAGGTGAGGTAGGCCTCGTTGCCCTCATCGCCCTCCTCGAACTGCAGCTTGACCGAATCTTCCTGCAGCGCTTCGATGATCCCGATATCGGTGATCGCCTCGGTCGAGGTGACGGCTTGCTTGAAGGTTTCGGGCAGCGCTTCGGCGTAATGTTCGGCGATCCCCAGGTCGATCTCGCCGGTCCGTGCCGAGCCGATCAGCCGGTCACCCCAGGTACGCAGCGCCTCGGTCAGCAAGCCCTGCACGCGGGTGCGATTGCCCTCGCTGTCGTCGATTGACTCACGGGTCGAGCTGTCTGGCAGCCGCACCGTGAAATGAACTACCGCCCAGGGCGATTCACTGACTCGTGCGGTGTAGTCGATACTCAGGCCGCCGAACTCGCGGACCAGGATGTCCTGCATCGCCAGCCGGACCGCGGTGGTGTAGCGGTCGCGGGGCAGGTACACCAGGGCCGACACGAAGTGGCCGAGCTGGGCGGCGCGCAGAAACAGCAGCGCACGGCGGCGCGAGCCGAGGTCGACGACGGCGGTTGCCATCGCCAGCAGCTGTTCGGCGGTCAGGGAGAACAGCTCTGAGCGCGGGATGGTCTGGATGATGTCGAGCATCAGCTGCCCGGGATGGCTCGGGTCGCTCTGGGACATCGCCAGCACTTCGCGTACCCGCCGCGAGATCAGCGGGATGTCAAGCACATTGGCGCTCATCGCCGCCACGGTGAACAGTCCGACAAACCGGTGCTCGACATCGCCCGATGAGGTGTGCTCGCGGATCACCACGATGTACGGATACGCGCCGTAACGCAGGAAGCTGGGCATAGTGGCCTGTGCCAACACCAGCAAGTCACCGGGGCGGGTGAGCTCCGGGAGCACCTCGGTGCGCAGCCGCGCCACCCCCAGCCGGCTCGATTCGACGACGGTGGCGACTCCGTCGCGCACCGCGCAGTCCTGACAACCCAGCAGCACGAAATGACCGTCGGAGAGCCACCGCAACAAGTCCGCGGCATCGCTGCGGTCGGGCCCGACGAATCGGTCTCCCGGATCGGTGTCCAGGTCGCGCGCGAGATCATGCAACGCGGCGCTGAGCGCCGTGGAATCCAGCGCCACCTGCCGGGCGTCGGCAACGGCCATCGGCAGCATCCGCTCGGCTTCGGCCAGCGCCTTGCGATTGACCGACGGCGAAAGCTGGATGTGGATCCAGGATTCGTCGATGCCCTGAGAATCGGCATCGGCCGGGCTGTCGGTCAATGGGCGCACATCCAGCAGTTCGCCGGTTGGGCTCCGCCGGACCCGGAAGACCGGGTTCATCAGTGCGACATAGCCGACGCCCAGGCGATGCATCAGCACCGTGACCGAATCCAGCAGCATGGTCGCCTGGTCGGTGACGATCTGCAGCGCCGGACCGAACCCGCCGGGATCGTCGGCGGGATAGATCGCGACGAGGGTCTCCCCGACCGGCCGGACGCTGGCCAACCGCTCCTGCGCGGCGATCAGCTCCGCCGGTACCGCCCGTTCGGCGGCCGCGGCAACCAGCGGTCCGGTGTCGGTGACATCGACGTCGTCAGGAGCCCCGCCGTGCGGACCGCGATAGGTGGCGAGGTATGCCTCGCCGAGCGACTCGGTAGCTTTGGGGTCAACCGTCATACCTGCGGCTCCTGATCAGCGTGCGAACCGACGCTGGTCCGCAGCCGCCAACATTAGTCGCGTGTGAGCCTGCGATGGGTCACCCTGTGCGGACGGGCCGCGTCGGCTCCCATTCTTTCGATCTTGTTCTCTTCGTAGGCACCGAAGTTGCCTTCGAACCAGAACCACTTGGCCTCGTTGTCGTCGTCGCCCTCCCACGCCAGGATGTGCGTGCAGGTGCGGTCCAGGAACCAGCGGTCGTGGCTGATGACCACCGCGCAGCCCGGGAACTTCTCCAGCGCGTTCTCCAGTGAAGACAGCGTCTCGACATCGAGGTCATTGGTGGGCTCGTCGAGCAGGATCAGGTTGCCGCCCTCTTTGAGGGTGAGCGCGAGGTTGAGCCGGTTGCGCTCACCACCGGAGAGCACGCCCGCGGGCTTCTGCTGGTCGGGTCCCTTGAAACCGAACGCCGACACGTAGGCGCGCGACGGGATCTCGTTCTGGCCCACCTCGATGTAGTCGAGGCCATCCGAGACCACCTGCCACACCGTCTTTTTCGGGTCGATGCCGGCGCGGCTCTGGTCCACGTAACTGAGCTTGACGGTGTCGCCGACCCGCACCGTTCCGCTGTCGGGCTGTTCCAGTCCGACGATCGTCTTGAACAAGGTGGTCTTACCGACACCGTTCGGGCCGATGACACCGACGATGCCGTTGCGCGGCAACGTGAACGACAGATCCTTGATCAGCGTGCGGCTCTCGAAGCCCTTGTCGAGGTGTTCGACCTCGACCACGACGTTGCCAAGCCGCGGCGGAGCCGGGATCTGGATTTCCTCGAAGTCGAGCTTCCGGGTCTTCTCGGCCTCGGCGACCATCTCCTCGTACCGGCCGAGGCGGGCCTTGTTCTTGGCCTGCCGCGCCTTGGCGCCGGACCGCACCCAGGCGAGTTCTTCCTTGAGACGCCTCTGCAGCTTCTGGTCCTTCTTGCCCTGCACCTCGAGGCGTTCGGCCTTCTTCTCCAGATAGGTCGAGTAGTTGCCCTCGTACGGGTAGGCACGGCCGCGGTCGAGTTCGAGGATCCACTCGGCGACGTTGTCCAGGAAGTACCGGTCGTGGGTGACGGCCAGGATGGCGCCCTTGTAGGCGGCGAGGTGCTGTTCGAGCCAGAGCACACTCTCGGCGTCGAGGTGGTTGGTCGGCTCGTCGAGCAGCAGCAGATCCGGCTTGCTCAGCAGCAGCCTGCACAGCGCGACGCGGCGCTTCTCACCGCCGGAGAGATGGGTCACCGGCTCATCTGGAGGCGGGCAGCGCAGGGCGTCCATCGCCTGCTCGAGCTGGGAGTCGATGTCCCAGGCGTCGGCGGCGTCGAGTTCCTCCTGGAGCTTGCCCATCTCGTCCATGAGCTCGTCGGTGTAGTCGGTGGCCATCAACTCGGCGACCTCGTTGTACCGGTTGAGCTTGGCCTTGATCGCCACGCCCTCTTCGACGTTCTCCCGAACGGTCTTGGTCTCGTCGAGCTGCGGCTCCTGCATGAGGATGCCGACCGTGGCTCCCGGCGCCAGGAGCGCGTCACCGTTGTTGGCCTGGTCCAGGCCGGCCATGATCCGCAGGACGCTGGACTTACCCGCACCGTTGGGGCCGACGACGCCGATCTTCGCTCCGGGCAGGAAGGCCAGTGTGACGTCATCGAGGATGACCTTGTCGCCGTGTGCCTTGCGGACCTTGCGCATCGTGTAGATGTATTCGGCCATTGCCGCGGGGGTGCCTTCCGTTTTCGTCGTGAAATGCTCGTCGACCATCCTAGGCGCGCCGGGACGAGGCCTTGCGGCCGCGCTGGCCGAGACCAGCGCGACCGCCGCCGCCTCACGCCGAGAACGCCAGCTCCGTCGTCTCCTCGACGTCGCCGGTGCTGTCCTGCTCGTCGGTGTGCGGCGCGGTATCGACCGGTTCGGCCGGCTTGGGCTGCGGTTGCTCGAAGCGGATGATCGCCCGCGACAGGTCGGGCCCCACCGCGGTGGCCCGCATCTCCAGCGATGAGCGCCGCACACCTTCCTTGTCGTCGTACTCGCTGGTGAAGACGTCGCCGACGACGATCACCGGGGCGCCTTTGTAGAGACCGGCCCCGACGCCGGTGACCAGCTTGCCCCAGCAGTTGACGGTGATGAACAGCGAGTTGCCGGGCTCCCAGGTGCCGTCACCGGTGCGGCGGCGGGAGTTGCTGGCCACCCGGAAGCTGATGAGTTCCTGGTCGCCGACGACGCGTCGGCGAAGGTCGGTGACAATGCGGCCGACGACGGTCAGATGAGTTTCGAACATGACATGGGTCCTTTCGATGAGTGATGCCGTACCCACTGAGTGGGCCGCAGCTCACCGACAGCCACGCGAAGAGACGTACCCCCATCGGTGAGACTGTGGATCAAGCGCCAACTGTGGATACGTCTCGTCGATCCCCGCCGCGAAAGTAACGTCAGGGTGTCAAATCGGCGATTTCGCCGCCGTGGCGTTACGGCCGGCGGCCGACGCGGTCCTCAGCTTCCATTTTCGCGGCGGGCCATCTCAGCCAGCATCGCGTTGTACGCCGCCAGGTCGGCGTCATCGTCGCGGTCGGCAGCGCGGTCCAGTCGCGTGGCGGTGCGCCGGTCACTTCGGCTCCACTGGATCAGCAGCGCGATCATCACCACCACGAGCGGGATTTCACCTGCGGCCCAAGCGATTCCACCGCCGAGGTGCTGGTCGTCGATCAGGTTGGTGTGCCAGCTCAGCTTCAGCGAACGGTAGAAGCTCTCCCCCAGCACCTGATCCATGCCCATCATCACCACGCCGAAGAAGGCGTGCAGCGGCAGCGAGGCGAACACCATCGCGATCTTGGCCACTGCCGGCAGCGGGCGCGGGGTGGGGTCGACGCCAATGACCACCCAGTAGAAGAGGTAGCCGCTGATCAGGAAGTGCAGATTCATCAGCACATGGGCGCCGTGCAGGCTCACGGCAGCGTCGAAGATGCCGCCGAAGTAAAGGCCGTAGAACCCGGCGACGAACACGACCGTGGCCACCACCGGGTGGGTGAAGAACCGCGACCACTTGCTGTGCAAGGCGTCGAGCAACCACTCCCGCGGTCCGGGCGGGTTGCCCTTGCCCGCGGTGGGCAGCGCCCGCAGCGCCAAGGTCACCGGCGCACCCAACACCAGCAGGACCGGCACCAACATCGACAGCAGCATGTGCGCCGTCATGTGCACGCTGAACATGGCCGGCATGTAGCGTCCGACGCCCGACGACGTGGTGAACAACAACACCGCGCAGCCCAGCAGCCAGGCCAACGTCCGGCCCGGCGGCCACGAGTCGCCGCGACGTCGCAACCGAATCACCCCGGCCAGATAGACCGCGGCGAACACGATCGCCGCGGTACCGAAGACCAGGTCGAAGCGCCACTCCACCAGGATGCGCGCGACGGTCGGGGGTCCGGCGAGGTCGTAGCCGATCCCCACCTCGGCCGGTGACGGGTTGCCGTCCAAGGGTGGCGGTGGCGGGGTGCGGCCCAGACCGACCGCGATGCCGAACGTCAGGCCGAACACCAAAGCCTCAATCAAGGCCAGCCGGAACAACACGCCACGAGCCTCCGGGTTGGCCTGCAGCGCGGCCACCGGCCCTCGGCGCTGCCGCCAGCCGATGACACCGAGGACGCCCAGCGCGACGATCTTGGCCACCACCAGCCGGCCATAGTCGGTGGAGAACAGGTCGCCGAGGCGGATACGGACGAAGGCGTTGATGACTCCGGAGAGTCCCATCGCCACGAAGCACCAGAACGCCACCGCCGAAAACCGCCGTGCCGCAACGTCGGCATGCTCGCCGCCGCGCAGGGCATGCACCAATAACGCCAGCAGTCCTCCGGCCCACAGTGCACCCGCAAGCAAGTGAATCATCAGGCTGTTCGTGCCGACATCGTGCGAGCCGCCCGCCGACGAGTGTCCAGTCAACCCCAGGGGCACCAACGTGATCAACGAGCCGGCCAGCAGGAACGGCGTCCACGACCAGCGCAGCACCGCTCGGCCGGCGAGGGCGACGACCAACGCCAAGAACGCCGTCCACCGCCAGGCTCCGGCGGTGTCGACCAGGCTGGCCACCGACCACAGCTGCACGGGGTTGAGGTGATCGCGCAGCGGCTGACCGGACACGTCGGACACTGTCAGCGGGACCAACAGCGCGGCGCACACCGCCCACACCGCGGAGGCGGTGACACCGATGCGCAGCGCGCGGTACCCGGCGGCGTCGAGCACTCCGTTGTCCTGAGGTGGCACGAAGAACGCCGCGAACAGGAACGAGCCGACGGCCAGAACGGCCGCGATCTCGCCGGCCGCCTGCACGAACGGCAGACCCAGCGTGGTGACGGGGCCGGGATCGGGCAGGCCGGTTGCGGTCAGGGCATCGGCCAACGAGAGTGCGCCGATTCCGGCGGCGGTGACGCCGGCGAGCACGGCGACCATCGACAGCACCGGCCAGACCGCGGCGCTGCGGGCGGCGGGTGCGGTCATCGTCTCAGCGTATGGCTACTCGCGCTGGGCGAGCTCGCGGGCATAGAACTGCGCGGTGGAGAACTCGTGGATGCGGTCCATGTCGGTGAGGATGGTGCGCAACTCGTGCAGGAACGCCCGCCGGCGCTCGTAGAGATCGGTGCCGGGCGCCAGCAGATTCTGGTCGGCGGCCACCTGCCGAGCGGTCGAGAACAACAGGGCCGACACCGACTCGTTGCTGCGGACCCGGCCCTGCGCCGCGTACTGCGCGCCCACGCCGAGAGCCAGCTTCGTGAGCTCCTTCTCCTCGATGTCGCTCGGAGCGTCACACAGCACGTCGGCGACGATCGTGTACGCCTCGATGAATGGCCGCAGCATGGCGTGTGCCATCAACGGCTTCTTGTCACGCAGCAGCTTGTCCACCGCGTCACCGCCGGCAGCGACCTGAACCTCCCAATCGTCTTGCCACGACATCTCTTCGGCGAGGTGCTCGCGGAAGGCGGCGGAATCGGCGAAGTAGAAGTCGAACTTCAGCAGGTCGCGTAGCCGCATCGCCTGGTCCCAGAACACCTGAACCCGCTCACCATCGGGCGCCCGACCGGCATGTGCCAACGCCAGTTCGGCGATCGCCGTCTCCAGGAACGCGTGGATCAACGTGTTGCGGTAGAACGCCGCCTCGTGCTCGTGCTCCGGGGCGATCCGCCACACCGGCTCGTGACCGCCGTCGACCCTGGTCACTGGATGCCCGTTGGACAGGGCGTCCACGGCAGCCCGGACCCCGTCGGGCGTGCGCAGTCGCAGGGCGCTGTTGGTGACCGGATAATGTTTGCGCTCAAGGTAATCCAGCGAATCCTGCAGGGTGTGATGCAGCTGATTGAGCGTCAGCGCCCGGCCTCGGGTGGTGAGCAACAGCGCGGACACCAGGCCGGTGGCGTTGATCGGAGTCACCCGCAGAATCCGCCAGGCCACCTCGAATGCCATCTTCTGCATGGCAAGGCGTTTGGCGGCTTCGTCCGTGGCGACCGGGCCGCCCGGCTCGCCGAGGTACTGGCGCATCGACACCGCCTCGGGGAAGCGGACGTAGATCTTTCCGTAGTTGCGCTCGCCTTGCGCCTTGATGAAGTTGTACAGCCACTCCGCACTCTCTGGCGTCTTCTCGCCGCCGCGGGCGTAGGCGGCGTACTCGGTGGTCTCGTGCAGCTGATCGAAGCTGATCGACACCGGCTGCAGCAGGATGTCCTCACTGCGCCCGTCCAAGTACGCGTCGGCCACGTAGGCCAGCAGTCCGAGCTTGGGCGGCAGCATCTTTCCGGTCCGCGACCGGGTGCCCTCGATCGACCAGCTGAGATTGAAGCGCTTCTCGACGATGTATCCGACGAACTGGCGCAGCACGTACTTGTACAGCGGATCGTCAAGCTTGCGGCGCAAGAAGATGACACCGGATCGGCGCATCAGGGGGCCCATGAACCCGAACGAAAGATTGATTCCGGCGAACGTATGCGCCGGGGGCAACCGATTCTCCTGCATCGCCACCGGGACGATGACACCGTCGAGATAGGACCGGTGCGACCACAGCAGAACCGCCGGGTGGTCCTCCAATCCGCGCCGCATCGACTCGATTTCCATGCTGTCGTAGTCGATTCGCGGATCGAAGCCTCGGCTGAAGATCGCCCGGCCGAGGTTGGGGATCAAATCCACCGAGAACCTGCTCCAGCCGGTGGCGAGCTCGTTGAGCATCTCCTCGGCCTTGGCGGGGTCGGCGTCGGGAACCTGCTGCAATCCCTCCATGAAGCGCGTCGAGGACATCAGCTCGTCGGTGATCAGTTGCGGCGACTTGTATTCGGGGCCGAGCAGCCGCAGTTCCATCCGCTCGATCGCCAGCCGGGCGCGGCGCAGCACGAAGCGCGCGAAGTCACGGGGGCTTTCCCCGACAGTGTTCTCGTTCCACTGCTGACGCAACTCGGACACCTTCGCCGGCTCGCCGGCGACGATGCGCGCGCGAGACGGATCTCGGCGAAGGATCCTGCGCTGCAAGACCTCTGGGGGGCGATAGGTATCCCGGCCGGAGATCAGGCCGACGATCTTGACCCGGGTGGGCAAGCCGCCCGGTACCCAGAAGACCCGAACCGGAACGACCAGCCGGTCCTCCCCGCCGCCGAGTTCTTCGACGAGTTGAGCCACCACCCCGGGCGGCGGATCCCCCGCGGGCAGGCGCAGCACCTCGACCTTGGTGTCCGGGTGCGCCCGTCGCTGCGCGTGAAGCCAGTCGTTGAGCAGCTCGAACTCTGCCTTCGACGACACCGACGCCAGCACCAGCGCGTCGTCGGTGGTGCTGAAGTCGGCGAGGTGGTCGGTGTGGGTCATCGGCGGCCCTTGGCGCTCGGCGACTTGGTGGCCGTCTTCTTGGCCGGTGTCTTCTTGGCCGGTGTCTTCTTGGCGGCGGCCTTCTTGGCCGGCGCTTTCTTCGCGGCCTTCTTCGCAGGCGCCTTCTTGTAGATCTCGGGCACCGGCAGCTTGTCCGTCGGCCAGTTCTTCAGGGTGTCCAGATATAGCTGACGAACCTCCTCGATCCGCTCGGGAAGGTCCTCGAGCGTCCAGTCCTCGACCGAAAGAGGCGGGTAGACAACGATGTCCACTTCACCAGGATTCATGGTGGAGGAATCGCGGGAGGCGATCACCTCGGCGTTGCGGATCACGATCGGCACCAACGGGACTCCGGCGGCCATGGCCAGCCGGAAGGGTCCCTTTTTGAAGGGGCCGACGGTCCGGGTGTCCAGCCGGGTGCCCTCCGGGGCGATCATGATCGACAGGCCTTTGGCTACCAGGTTCTCGACCTCGTGCATGGTCTCCAGCGCCGCCTTGGGGTCGTCCCGGTCGATGAAGACGGTGTCGACGAGCTTGCCCAGTGTGCCGACGACGGGGTCGTCCTTCAATTCCTTCTTGCCGACGCCGGTCCAGTTGTCCCGCAGCAGCGACGCCGTGATGACGGGGTCGGCATTGTTTCGATGATTGAAGATGAACACCGCCGGCCGCTGCTTGCGGAGATTCTCTTCACCAAGGACGTTGAGCCGCACGCCATTTACCGCCAGCAGCAAGTTCGGAAATGCGGTGGTGAAGAAGTTGAGACCACGGCGTCGGCTGCGGGTCAGCGCCCCCCACCAGATCGCGCCGGTGGCCGCGGGCACCAGCGCACCGACACCGAGCAGTGTTCGCACCTGACCCATCAGGCCACCGCCGCCGCGGCTGGAAAACCGCAGGATCGGCCAGCCGCGCCGACGAGCGACCGCGGCCATCTTGCCCTCGGGGTTGGTCGGGCGCGGGTTGCCGACCAGATACATCAGCGCGACGTCCTCGTCGCCGTCGGCGTAGAAATACGAGTGCTTGAGGTCAATGTCGTTGTCGGCGGCGAACTTCTGCACCGCGTTGGCCTTACCGGGCCCCCAGAGGATCGGCCGCACCACGTCGCCGGTCAGCACATCGTTTTCGTCGACCTCGAATCGGTTGGTCAATGTGTTCTCGATGCCGAGGAAGCGGGCCACCGGCTCGACCTGAAGGGTCAGCGCCGAGGAGCTAAGCACCACGGTGTGCCCGCGTTCCATGTGCGCGTGCACCAACTCGCGCATCTCGGGATAGATCCGCTTCTCGATCTGCTGCACGAACATCCGGTCGCCGATCTCGTGCAGATCGCTCAACGCCCGACCGCGCAGGGCCTGCGAGGCCTTGGTGATCAGTTCCTCGAATTCCAGCCGGCCGAGCTGGTGGTTGAGGCCCGCGGCGATCATCGAGATCAGCTCACCGATGCCCATGTCACGGCTGCGGAAGCGTTCCCGAGTCAGGATGACGGCGGTGAACCCGGCGACGAGCGTGCCGTCCAGATCGAAGAACGCCCCGATCTTGGGGCCCTCCGGGCTGGCCATCACCTCGGCCACCGAACCGGGCAGGCGCATCTCCGTGTCGCTCATCAGTAGGCCACCGATCCATTCGGGCTGGGTTGGGCGGAGTCGTTTTTCGCGTCGGGAAACGATGCCGGCACCACCCGCGGCGGTGGGTCACCGGCCAGCGCGAGGACCTCGTCGAAACCCTCCCGCAGGCATTGCGCGAACAGGTCCTCGTCGGTGATCGACGCGCGGTCGTAGCGGGCGGTGACCGTCGCGAAGCCGCCGCGCGATACCAGCACGACCATCATGGCGACCCCGGGCAGCGGCCCAATACCGTACTGCCGCAGCACTTTCGCGCCCGCGATGTAGGTGTCACCGGCGTAGACGGGAACATTGCTGGCCTGGACGTCCGAGCCGATCACGGCCCCGCTCATCGCCTCGAGGACGGCATCGGGCAGCAGCCCGACCACCGGTGCGATGGCGCCCATCAAGTCGATGGCCGCCTCCTCGCGCCGGGAGGTCATCTGCTTCCGTATCTTCTGGATTCGCAGAGCCGGGTCGACGACGGCGATCGGCGCGGCCAGGTTGACCCCGGCGAAGCGGTTGCCGCCGGCCGGGTCGGCCTCGGCCCGCAGACTCACCGGCACCGCCATCGGCAGGCTGTTGACCGGCACGCCCAACGCCTCGTGGTAGCGCCGCAGCGCCCCGCACAAACCAGCCAGGTAAGCGTCGTTGATGGAGCCACTCGCGGCGTGTGCGGCGGACCGCAAGTCGGACAGCCGCATCTCGATCGCCTCACTGCGCGACGACAGGCTGCGCCGCCGCAGCAGCGGCGACGGTTCGGCGGCGCGGGCCACCACCCGACGCCCGGAGCGGGCGTAGTCGACGACGTCCCACACGGCCGTCCCGGGATTGCGCACGACGCGACCGACCACACCCAACCCCCCGGTGACGGCGCCGAGCAGACCGCCGACGATGGCGCTGGGCAGATGGTTGATCCCTTCGCGCATCAGGTCGTTGGGCGTGAGGTCCTGCGGCACCGGCAGTGGCGGCGCGGGCCGCGGTGCCGGTTCACGTTCGAGGTCGTAGATCTCGGCGAACATCGCGGTGGCGCCGACTCCGTCGGTGACCGCGTGACTGAGATGCAGCAAGGTGGCGGCCTTACCGCCTTCGAGCCCTTCGACCAGGGTGGCCGTCCACAGCGGCCGGGAGATGTCCAGCGGCGACTGCAGGCTCACCTCGGCGAGGTCGAGTACCTCACGCAGTGTGCCTGGCTCGGGAACCCGTATCCGGCGGACATGGAAGTCGAGGTTGAAATCGGGGTCCACCACCCAGCGCGGCGCCGCCGTGGGCAGCGTCGGCACCACGACCCGTTGGCGCAGCCGAAGCACTTTCCGGGAGGCGTTCTCGAAGGCGGTCCGGAACCGGTTCCAATCCGGCGTGCTGTCGAGAATTTCCAGGGCCATGATCCCCGACCGCGTCCGCGGGTTGGCCTCACCGCGGTGCAGCAGCATGTCGAGGGGGCCGAGTTCGTCCGGCAGACCATTCACATCGACTGGTCCGCTCATGGATCCCTCCTCATCGACACCGGCACCCTAGGCGTCCGCCAGTCGGCGAACGCCCCCAACCACGCTAGCCGGAGCGCGAGGGTGGCGGGTCTCGATTGTGAGTCGGTTACGACTTCACGCCAAGCAGAGCGGTGGCAGCAGAAGGAGGACCGGCCACAGCAGTGCGGCCAGCCCGTACGCACCAACCTCGGCACCGGCCGGAAGGACCCGATTGAGTTGACCTTCGAGCTGCTGCACCGCTTCGACATGGAAGAAGCCCCAGACGAGTCCGATCACCAAGTACGGAATCGCCAGCCACATCAGAATCTCGATGACGGCTTCGATGGTCACTTCGTAGTTGAGCACGGTGCGCAACTTGGTCATCAGCTCGTTCACAGGCCCCTCCCCAAATCTGAAAACACAGTTTCTCACAAATGCTTCTCGTGGGCGGCCGTACTCATTAGCATTGTGCTCACTCGGGGCGGGAGGACCTCATGTTGACGAAAATTCGCTCGGTTCTGAACTACAAGCTGACCATCGCCGAACTCATCGGCATCAACCTGTTGATCGGGATCCCTTATCTCGCTGTGGGTCTGGTGTGGTCGTCTACTCACACCGATCACCTGCATGCCCTGCGGGGAGCCGACCTTGTAGTGTCGTTTCTGGGGTCCATCGTGTCGTGGCCGGTGCTGTTGTTCGCCAATGTCTGCATGACGTGACCGTTCGGCAGATCATCGCGGCCGTCGTCGCCATCGTGCTGCTGACGGTCGGCCTGCTCGCTCTGCGATGGCCGGTGTATCTCCCCGATTTCGATCCGTGGGGCGTACAGGTCAAGTGCGGCAGCGGTTTTAGCGCCGACCTGGTTCAGGCAGCGTTTGCAGGTCGGGCTGACGAGTGTCAGCACGCTCTGTCGGTGCGGCGGATGTGGGCAATTCCCGTCGCGGCACTCGGCTGGCTGATCGTCATCGCCTTGGTGGTGCCGTTGCTCAGGCCACAGGACGCCAATTCTCCGGCCTGATACCGCCCCGCGTAACCTCAGCGTTATCTTATTTTTATCTTAATTTTCTTAGAGTTCGTGTACGGTGGGGACTGCCGCAAACGGAAGGAGCCCGCCATGCAGCAGCCCGCTCGCGTCGTGTTGATCACCGGAGCATCGCGAGGGATCGGCGCCGAAGTCGCCCGTCAGCTCGCCGCGCCCGAAACTCACGTCATCGTGAACTACCGGGAGAAAGCCGACCGCGCGGACGAGGTCGTCGACGCCATCCGAAGCGCCGGCGGGAACGCTTCCACCCTGGCCGCCGACATCTCCGACGAGGCAGGTGCCGCGGCGATGATGGGCTACATCGCCAGCCGGTTCGGAAAGCTGGATGCGTTGATCCTCAACGCGTCGGGAGGACTCGACTTCGGCGCGGACCCGGGTTATGCGATGCGGCTCAACCGCGATGCTCAGCGCCGGCTGGCGCTGCTGGCCATGCCGCTGATGCCGACCGGCTCGCGGATCGTGTTTGTCACCAGCCACCAGGCCCACTTCTATCCGAACAAGGCGGTGCCGAAGGGCTACGCGCGCGTCGCCGCGAGCATGCGGGCCGGCGAAACCGCCCTCTACGCAATGCGTTCTGCGCTCGACCACGCGGGCATTCACCTCACGGTGGTCTCCGGCGACGGGACCATGGGTGCGCTGCCGACGGTCGAGGAGTTTGCGACCGCGATCGTCAACGCCGCGGTCACGCCGAGCCCGTCGACCATCGTCTACATCGGCGGCGCCGACTATCTGATGACGGTGGCCTGATTTCAGCTCGCTGAGCCGACGGCGATCTTCTGCGCGCCGTCGCGCGCCGCGAGGTGGCGGCCGTAGACGATGCCCATGAAGCTCGCGACCGCTTCTGCGGCTAGTTGGCAGCGCAGGGTCGCGATGGTGTCGAAGGCGTGGTGCGCCTTGGGCAGCTCCGCATAGGCCACCGTGTCGGAGCCCGATTTCCGAAGCGCCGCAACGAAATCCCGCGCCTGCGTACTGGGTATGACGGCATCGCTCTGGCCGTGCAGCACAAAGAACGGCGGGGCATCGCGATGGATGCGGTGCATCGGCGACGCGTCCCGATACAGCTCGGGGTTGTCGGCGAGCTTGCGCTGCACCACGACGTGCTCGAGCAGCGGCATCATCAGCGGGTGCATGTTGCTGGTGCTGGTGAGGTCGTACACGCCGTAGTAGGGCACGGCGGCCTGCACGCTGGTGTCGGCATCTTCGAAACCCGGCTGCAGGCTTTCATCGCCCGCGCTCAGCGCGGCCAGTGAGCTCAGGTGGCCGCCGGCCGATCCCCCGGTGATCGCGACGAAGTCCGGGTCGCCACCGTAATCGGCGATGTTGGCCTTGACCCAGGCGATGGCCCGTTTGACGTCGACGATGTGCGACGGGAAGGCGTTGCGCGGGCTGCGGCTGTAGTTGATGGTGACGCAGATCCAGCCGAGTTCGGACATGCGTGCCATCAACGGATAAGCCTGGCCGCGCTTGTCATTGACCGACCATGCACCGCCGGGCACCTGAATGAGCACCGGCGCGCGATACGCCTCGGGCAGGTCGTCACGGCGCCAGATGTCCAGGGTGTTGTCACGTCCGCGCGGGCCGTAGGAGATGTTCCGGGTGGTCGCTGCGTACCGGCGCCGATGTCGCATGGCTTCGAGGACGGCGACGACGTTGGGCCGGCGCGCGGAATCCTGCTCGAGCGGATGGCGGACCGAGGCGATGTAGTCCTTGCCGAAGGTCTGCTCGAGGGCGGCGTCGAGAACCTTGTCAGCCTTCTGGACCGCCAGGGCGCAGGCCATCCTTTCCAGAGGTGAGTGCACCGTCGCCAGCGCATGACCGGTGAGTACAGGCGGGGCAAACTCAGCGTTGAGCCACCCCAGCACCCAGCCGGCAGCGGCCGGTGAGCCGCGTAGCAACAATGATCCGGTGTGCAAGGCCTGCGTACAGCGCGCGGTGACCTGCTCGATTGGAATGCTCATGAGCTCCAGACCCCCTTGTCCTTAGCTCGCCTAACGCCTTTGCCAAGCCGCGGAAGCGGTGGGTCGGCGCCTGCCAGTCGTCACACCATAACCCAACTTCGGCGAAAGCTGAGGAATTCTCAGGAACTAGGGTCTTTAGGCCCTCGGTCGTCCAGCCAGCCGCGCCGGCAAAGTGAACAGACGGTGGCGTCTCGTTGTCTGTGAACTTGCCTGTCAGGAAACGTCGAGCGATTCGCAGGACGATTTACGAATGCTTCTCGAGGACCCCGCTCCCGCCTTCGCCGGAGGACTGACCGCCCGCATCGAGTCCCCCTTTTCACCGGGAGCGCCCGCGCCGCTCAGGCGGCAGTTTCCCCGTCCGTCGTTGACACGGCCCTTTCATCCCAACGACGCAGCTCAAGCCAGGCGATTTGCCGAGCTGATGCAGGCCGAGATCGACGACCTCGAGGACTTGATCGCGATTGCGCAGGACCGTTGGAACAGCCGCTGCGACGCCGGCTGGGGTGCCGCCCGAACGCCCGAGCCCGTGTTGCGACTGCGCGAAAAGCTCAAGGAAGTTCGCCGGCTGCAGGAAGCGTTGCAGTCACGTTTCGGAACTGATTGACGCTGCCGTGGATCTTTGCTCAGCGAGATTTCAATTCACAGGGAGTTACACGCGCCCCATCTGGCAAATTCTGCAACGCTAGACTGTCTGGCGCGCTGCCTCCGTAGCTCAGTTGGATAGAGCAAGGGCCTTCTAATCCCTAGGTCGCAGGTTCGATTCCTGCCGGGGGCGCTTACGGTTTTTGCAGGTAGAACAGTGTATCTAGGTGAGCTAGCGGCATTGCTGAAGCCCGAAAATATGGTGTACGTCCACACTTTGGACACACCTTCGGCCGCCAACAACAGTCAGCAACTTGGACACGGACCCGTCATCGGCGATTTGCGCCAGAAACCCGTGGTCAGCAGCTATGTTCGCCGGGTGCCAAACCACGTTTGTTGGCTCTGCAAGGCCAACACCGGACACGACCTCCACGGGGACGCAACCTTTGTAGGTCCCGAGGTAGTACCTGAGACAGCCGATGGCAGGAGGATGGCCTGTGCGACGTTCGTGTGTGCGATTTGTCGCGGCCAATCAGTAGCCCTCGCAGTCGTCGGACCCGAGTACGGCCGAAGCACGCTCAACTCGTTCTTTGAGAAAGCTCGCGGTGATGATTTGACGTGGCGCCCGTCGCACACCGAGACGCACAGATATCCCAACGTGCCGGAACACATTGCAGAAGCTGCGACCGAGGCGTACGAGTGCCATAGCTGTGAGCACTACCGGGGGGCGATCATGCTCGCTCGTGCCGTGATCGAAGCCACCGCCAAAGACAACAGCATCACGACTGGCACGCTCTTCAACAAGATCGAGAAGATGGCGACGAGCGGCTTGATAAGAACGGTTATCAAGGATGCAGCTCACGGCGTCAGGGAACTTGGTAACGAGATGGCGCATGGTGATTTCGTAGACCCGATCACGCCCGAGGAGTCGGAACTGGTGATCCATTTGATGGGCGAGATTCTGAACGACGTCTACCAATCGCCCGCCGTCATCTCGCAAGCGCAGCAGGCGGCCCAAGCCCGGCAAGCCCAGGGCGGGCAGCAGTAGGAGCGGACCGCGTTTCCTCGGAGCAGGTGAAGACAGGAGCCAAGTTCGTCGGTAGGGTGATTCGTGCCGTCCGACAAGCGGCACCCGCGCAGGAAACTGTGCGCATCAACGTCACCGGCCCCCTTCGGGGAGAGGCACGCGCGGGGGATGCGAATGCCAATGCGTTAAGTCACGGCCCTTCGGGAGGCACGCGCAAGACGTGGTCCGCCTTTCACCAATTGGTGCGAGGTGCCCCGTATGCGTACACGAAGGAACCGAAATGACTTTTGCGAACGATGCTCAGATGTCGGCCGCGCGGCAAGCGCTGGAAACACTGCTTCCACGTTCTGAGCGTGTCGGACACGGGTGGTGCGAGGCGAGTACAGCAGTGATCGCATTCGATATGGACAGACGAGCTGATGGAACGCCCCTCGAGAATCCAGTCGGGTTTGCGATACCCAATGGACCAACTCTGTTGCTCTGGGTGTGGGCGGGTACCGATTGGCTCCTCACGAAGCAGGCTTTCAACGTCGCGTAGACGTCGCAATACCGACTGCCCAAACAGTTTTCGAGGCTTCATGCTCTCCGAAAATCGCGGTTCGATTCTGCGACTGGCGCAATCGATCCTTGATAACTCCATAGTGATTGACGCACTCCCCGGCGTCTGCCTATTCGGCGTAGCACTTAGCCGCCCCGGCGCAAGGACGAAGGGAACACCAGGACGGCTAAGCGTGGAGCGCTGCGGGGGTTGACGGCCGCGCGCTGCCGGAATTGAGGAGGGCTTAGCGTTGCCGGCCGACTCCGATGTTCGGCTCACAGGGTGGCGTGAGACCTTTGTACATACCGCCTTCGGACGGTTGCACGTTCTCTAGTCCTGGTGGCACTAGACCTTCACCCCAGCTGAATTCGGAGGAATCTCGATCGATTTCGTTCGGATCTAGCGGTCGACAACGTTGGTCGTTGCCGAGGCCGAAGCCGCCAATTCCAGTTCTAGACATCGATTTACTTGGGGATGTTAGGAATGTCGTACGTACCGGTTTCCTTAATCTGCGTGATGCAGGCCTGCCCGCGACGGCGCACACCAACACCGAAGCTGCGTTGAAAGTACGCATCCTGCAGCGGGTACCCGTTCACCAGGCCGGGGATGGTACGCAGACCTTGATACTGGCGCTGGGGATGCTCCCGGAACCCTATCGCGTTGTCAGAGCTGTTCGGGCCGTAGGTGGCAACGACTGTGAAGTAGTTCTCAGGGATGAAGTCCGACATTATCACCCAAGTCTGCCCGTATGACCCTTGGACCTTGAGGCCGTTGTATGATTCGGGAGCAATCTGGCCCATGATGTTATCGGGCTGAAGGTACGCGGGAGCGCCAGCACTGGGTATGTAATCATGGTGTGCCACAATGTTTTCAGCACTTTCGGTGCCAGCCTTCCACTGGCTCACCACCTCGGCCTGTGCGGGGTTCATCAACGCCAACAGTCGTGCGTTCGGTTCGGTACCGTAACCGTGCTCAGTCACACGACGCACGGCCAGCTCAAAGTCACCACTGTCGATCACAGCGGCACCGCTGACGATGAAATGTTGATGCGGTGAATCGAATTCCCGGCCCAGGTAGGCTGGCGGGGCCTGTGAGTCACCGTTGTAGAAGCCGTAACAAGTATGGCCCCAATCGTTCTCATCCGGTTCTGGATCAAACAAGCGCTGCAAGATTGTGCCGGTCGTTAACTTATTGTCAGCATCCAGGGCATAGTTGGCGATGGCGCGAACCTGCTCAGCAGTGCTGTCGCGCAGGAACTTCCACGTCCAAGCTGATCGCTTGTCGTAGTCCTCAAAGGTGTAGCCCGTCAGCAGATATTCGCTAGGAGGCCGCATAGATTCCGGTTCACCGAATTCTGAGCTAGGCTCGAAACTGTCGCTAGAACGGCTCTGGGGAACCGCAGTCGCGGTATCGGTAGTGTTGAAGGTCAGCAGGTTGGTCAGGGCGCTGCGTTCAGCGTTCCAGGCCTTGATGACTGCGGCTACTTCAGCCCAGATGACGTTGAGGTCCACGCCATCGCCCGTCGTATTGACGAGGATATCGCCTTCTGTGGCATAGCTACCCTCGCCGCCGAAGGGCGGCAGCTTCCAGAGAGACTGAAAATCACTCAGATTGGTTCGGGGAGTGGTAATTGCACTCATTACGTGAGCCTTCCAAAGTCGTTTGTAACCGCCAGGCCCACAAGCACGGACCTGGAAGGTGACAATCTCAACCGTGCCGTGTTAGGCGGCCGACTCACGTCGTAAGGGATCTTATACGGTTCACGCCGACGCCCCTGAAACGGGTTATAGCACATCATCATTCGACGCGCATCATGCCGCTGACGTGCGGACACGTTGGCAGCGGCAGGCTATCATCGGCGATGATGGGCCGCCCACGCGCGAACATCTCGGAAACAATTGCCAGAGAGTGCATTACAGCTATGACAAGAACCGCATCCTTCGCACAGTATCTAGATTTGGCCGACGCCGCCAAATACCTCAACAGCCTGGGATTCACGGCGGCCACCGCCGAGACGGTTAAGTACCACGCCTATTACACCGGCAAGCTTCCTCGGCCGAAGATCGTTGGACGCAAAGACTACTGGAGCCGAAAGGCGTTGGACGCCCTAATTGAAGCCCTGTAATGACGGTGCGCACCTCGACGCAAAGCCGTTCACCTTCCCCATGACAAGGACGTGATAGACATTGAAATTGCCCAAACATACTTAATAACAGCACTTTTAGTAAGACAAGGAGATTGTTGTGATACATCTAGATGACACCTGGCAGAGAATCTACGAGGCGAAACAGGCCGCTGGCATTGATGTGGATTGGACTGTGGCCGAACGCGATCAGATGGAAGCTCTCGCCGACGACATGAACGGGGAGCTTCTGACGTACCCGGTCATCCACGCGTACCCCACCAAGGATCGATCGCAACTCGAGTTCTGGTGCAGGTACTGCAAGACGCACCATATCCATGGGCGCCACCTCAGCCATCACGGACTGAAGGCCGATGACGGGCGATCAGACTCCCCGATGCCACTTGATCGGTGGCTGACCTACCTTCAGCAGTTCTTCAATTGCACATTCAACGACAACGCTGTCCGCAATCGCGGAGTGTGCACCTGCCCTGCGGGCAGCGGCGACGGACACAGAGTGGCACACTGCCAAGACACCAGCTCCCCGATTTGGGACCACGGCTACGTCCTGCATGAGGTCGAAGCGGACGATCCCCGAGCGCAAACCAGACCCGAGCGCGGCCAGCGAAGGTAATAGCCACACCAGGTCGAACCGGTTCATGCCTCCTGCCCTGTTCAGTCGAATCAGCAAGTGCAGGGGTTAACGTAGCTGCGTGGATTTCGTGCAGTGGATTCCGTTAATAAGCGCTCTCGGCGTCGGCGGTGCTATCGGGGGCTGGGTCGGCGCTTCCAGGCAGCGTCGAGAAGTGCGCGGCGGCGTACTTAATGCAATCGCGGCGACTGAGTCCAAGCGATGGGCTGGCGCATATGGCTACCGTGAATTCAGCGCCGGACTCCGAGAATTGGAGACCGCCGCACTCGTTGCCAGGGTGCCAAGAAGCGCTGTGCAGCACTACATCGTCTTCGCCGATGCGGCGAGATGCCTTAGTGACGATTCTTACGAGGAGCACGACGGCGACGAGGAAATGGGTGCCGGTGCCGTCAACGGCTACTACGCGAGCCTTGTGCGACACGCCGCGGAGATAGTCACACAACTCGCCTGGCGTCCTTGGTTGACGCGGATCAGTCTTCGCAGACGGTTGAACAGTCTTCGCGCACGAGTAATGGCCGTCAATGACTCGGACGTACAACAAAGACTCGCACTGTGCCAGAGGGTTCAAGGAATTCTCCCCGGTCCCCTGGGCGAACTGCCGGGCACCAAATCTCTGCCACCAATGACGGAGCCCGAAGAAGCTTGATTCAACGTTCTGTCCCAACTCGTTACTAACCGGGAGGTTCCCGCGCTGGAGGCGGCCCGGCGGGGTGGGCCAGTCACCTTGGGCGCAAGAGAGAACAACAAATAGCTCCCGCGTTTCGCGGCTCGTGTTTTGTGGCCGCTGCAATCACGACTCTTCGGTACAGGAATCTGCCGAGCTTTCGGTCATCACAGCAGCTGCGTTGCCAGAATTCGGCAGTGTAGATGCTGTATCACGTTGGAGCGCAATAGCTTCCGATTTCAGATGGATGCTTGACACGCGTTGATCTCCTACCATCGGATGTTGTCGCAGGCCCGCGCACTTCCTGCGAAACATGAACGGAGAGAACCGATGACAGCACCAGCGCAGCAGTACTACGACCAAAAGGGCGTTACCCGTCTAGCACGTGAACGCGGCCTCAGCCATATCACCGAGAACTCGGTAATCAACGCTGCCTACCGGGACGGGCGTCTCAAGCGCACCAAGATTCAGGGCCGCATCTACTACAAGATCGAAGACATTGAGGCCTGGTTGACCGGAGAGCGACCGGACGACTGACGTCGCAGGCGACGGATGTCGCCATAGCAGGATCCCCTGAAGGCGGTGAAGCCTAGCGGACATAAGAAACGAGCCTCCCGAATGTTTTCTGGACAGCACGGGAGACTCGTTGAGAGGTGAAAGTGACTGCAATGGTAGCAGATCCGGACGATCGCGAGCTCCCCGAGGATGAGCCTGCCAAGCCCAGTGTCAACGACCAGGTTGCGACGCGTGACCTTCGCATGGCAGGCCGCCTGGAGTCCAAATCGGCGGGGCGCCATCGGTTTATCGCCAAACGCGGATGGCACTGGTATGACGGCAAGGTCTGGCGCCTGGACGACAACGAAAGCCACATCCAGCAACTGCTTGTCGAAATGCTGGAGGAACTGTGGCCCTCAGCCCTGTTCGACCAACAGCTCAAAGACGACATCCAGCGTTGCCACACATCGGCCGGAATTTCCGGGGTGCTGAAAATCGCCTCCAAACTTCCAGGGTTTTCGGCCCGCATCGAGGACTTCGACGCCAAGCCCTGGTTAGTGAATACACCAGGCGGAACGCTGGATCTGCGAGACCACAAGATTCGCGAACACGATCCCAATGACCTACTGATGCAGATCACTCGCGGCCAGCACCGCACGAACGCCTACAAGGACAGCCAGTCCTTTCGGCCCATGCTCGAACGTATCCAACCCGACGACGACACCTTGAAGTACCTGCAGAAGGTGGCGGGCAGCGCTCTTCTCGGTGAGCACCGGGAGGACATGTTCGTCATCTGGCTCGGGGAGCTGGGCAACAACGGCAAGACCGTCCTTGACGGCGCTATCCGGTATGCGCTGGGAGACTATGCCAGCATCGCGCCGCGCGAATTGGTCATGGAAACTCGCTTCAACCACTCCTCGGACAACATGGTGCTCTTCCGCAAGCGGTACGTGTCCATCGACGAGACCAATCGCGGCGAACGCATCGACGAGGCCAAAATGAAAAGCCTGTCGGGCGGCGGAACTCTCACCGGGCGGGATTTGTACGAGAAACGCGTGTCTTGGGAACCCACCCACACCCTGACTTTGCTGACCAACCATGGCCCCAAGGTCTCCGGTGACGACAAGGCATCCTGGCGACGAATCGTGGTCATTCCCTTCAATGTCCGCATTCCCGACCCAGACCCCAAGAACCCCAAAGCCGCCGACGTCGGCCTCAGCGCTCGCCTGGAGGAAGACGCCGACGCCATCATCGATTTCCTCCTGCGGGGATTTGTGCGCTATCAGCGCAACGGTTTGGCCGATGTTCCCGAAGTGGTTCGCCAAGCGACCACGGCCTACTACGAAGCCAACGACGAACTGTTGCAGTTCCGCCGAGACTGCTGCGAAGAGGCCAGCCACCTCAAGGAGAGCAACCCCGCCTTGTTGGCCGAATATCGCAGCTGGTGTGAGCGGGAAGGAATCGAACGCCCCTATGGAGCCCGAGCTTTCGGCCGATACATGGACGGCAGCGGCTTCAAGCGGGAGACCGGAGGAGACAAGCTGCGCCTGGGAATCGCTCTGAAGGACCCGTTGCGGCGGGTGCGGCTGGCCCCATGACCCGCCGAAAACCCTCGCTGACCAGGAAAAAGGACGAAATGGACATCCCGCGGGATCTTTTCCTATATGGCAATTTTGAAAAAGGTCCGACGATGCATCCATTTTCTCCGTTTCCCTGTTCAGGGCAGGTTTTTGGCGGAGAAAACACGTCTACCTGCGCAAACGCGCAGTTCAGGAAAGTGACATGTCGAATTGTGAACTAGGACAGCATGATCCGAGAGGACAATGACCATGAGCACCGACGACCAACCCGAAATCATCGACGCAGAGGTCGTGGAACTGATGGAGATACAGAACCCTCCTGCAGTGATCGAGGCCGAGACCGACGACTCGATGAGCACCCATGGCGCAGAAACACCCATCGAAGGACGCGACTGGTCAACATATTCCAAACCTGAACGTCGATGCACCGCTAGAAGTTCTCGTACCGGAAACCTGTGCAAGAACGCCGCCATACTCGGATCACATGTCTGCCGGTACCACGGCGGGGCAGCGAAGCAAGTGAAGCAAGCTGCCCGTACACGACTGGAAAATGCTGCCGAGTTGATGGCCAAACAACTGCTAGGCATGGCACTTACGGCAGATACCGAAAGCGTCAAGCTCGCAGCTATCCGAGACGCACTGGATCGTGCCGGCCTGAAAGCTCCCTCGGAAATCGTTGTCTCGCCTGGAGAACCGAAAGCATTCGAGACGGTGTTCGACAGCATCGGTGGCGCTCCTGGCGAATCACTCGAAGCGAATGTCGGTTACGGCCAGAACGACTCCCCGGCCCCTGCCTACACCCAAGTCGACGATGCACCGCAGGCCGAAGCGGAAGAGGACGCACCGGAGTCTTCAGACCCCGAGCCGCCACTACCGTCTAGGCCGCGCGGAGCCGCCCGCGACAGGCCGCGCCAGCCACCCGTTCGGCACATCACAGGCGAGGCCGCGATTTACCTCGCGAACGCAGCTAACCGCGAAATAGGTGCGCTGCCGCCGTTGCGGGAGCTGGAATCGCCACACCGTCGGTACAGGCGGCCATAACCGGATTTGGCATATCTATCGAGGTAGAGCAGTCGGCTATAAGTATTGGGTGAGGTCGGTGACGCTCGTCATCAGCCACACTCGACACCAAGGACAGGACATGGCAACAGCAAACACAGATCGTGGTACGACCAGAGCAGTAGGCTATCTACGGATCTCGACCAACCGGCAGGCCGAGAATGGCTACGCCCTTGAGGCACAACGAGATCAGGTCCAGCAGTTCTGCTCGGTCAACGGGCTGGATCTGGTCGGCCTGCACATCGATGTGATGAGCGGTCGCAAGACCGATAAGTTGTACGGACGCATTGCCGCTGTCGGCGCGATTCAATCTGGGATTGCGAACGTGTTGGTAGTCAACACTTTAGACCGCTCAAGTCGGAGCATGGCAGATGGCGCAAAGCTGGTAGCTGACGCCAAGACCGAAGGTTGGCGCATCGTCGGTCTAGATGGAACCGATAGCAACACAGTGTCTCAGCTGACCGCCCACGCCAGACTCCTAGTAGCCGAGGAAGAACGCGAGCTGATCTCCAAGCGCACCAAGCAAGGGCTGATCAAGGCTCGGCAGGCCGGAAAGCAACTCGGTAAGCCCTCCACTATCGATCGCTCAACCGTTAACCGCATCGTCCAATTGCGTCGTGACGGTTTAGGAACCAAGGCAATCGCGAAAGCTCTCGACGTCGCCGGCATCGCCGCACCACGTAGCAACACATGGAGTTACAGCACTGTACGAGGAGTTCTCGAGCGGGAAGGTGTGGCCTAATGGCTGCGACGATTCGCGCTCGCACCACTGGCAAGCTAGACAAGCAGGGCAATGCCATCCCCACCTATCAGGTCCGTTGGCGTGAGCCAGTGCGAGATGACTTTGGTGTGCCCACTGGCAAGTATCGTCATCGGGGCGAAGCATTCCCTACCGAGGATCAGGCCAACGCCCGTAAGGCCAAGATAGATCAGGCTTTAGCAGAGATGCGTCTAGACCCCGGCCAAGCTCGGGATCTGGCCGCTAAGCCGTTGGGACAGTATGCCGTCCAGTTCTTCGAGGGCCTTACCGGCACAATCGACGCTGAGACCATCACCAAATATCGGGCCAACTACCTGCTCTACGTAGCACCGACTCTGGGTCCTCGACCTGTTGCGGCCATTCGCGTGGCCGACGTTAAGAAGCTGCGAAGCAAGCTCGCCTCTACTGTGTCTAGCCGAACCAAGCGGACACTGTCGGCTGGAACCATCAAGCACGCCATCTCGGTCCTCCGGATGATCCTGGACACAGCTGTCGAGAATGAGGCCATCGCTACCAATCCGGCCGCCGTCAAGCTCCCCAGCCTCCGCCGACAGCGAGATTTCACCGAGGGCAAGAGCTACACCCGCCTCACAGTCGAGCAGGTCGCGACAGTGGCACATTGGATTGGCAGCGAGCAGACCATCACTGTGTCGCCGAAGAATCGCTCGGCGTATGTCACGACAAAACCTGCTAACGCCGTATACGCGCTGGCCGTGCTATTTAGCGTTGCGACCGGAGTGCGAGCCAGCGAACTTCAGGGCCTGGAAGTTGGCGACCTTTCCCTCAGCGAATTGGCGGGCACCAGCGGCCTGGTGTCCGTTCGACGCAAGAAGCGAGCCGCCAACAGCTGGCAGGCCGAGCCGCTGAAGACCGAGAATGCGTATCGAGATGTCCCGGTCGATCCTTGGCTGGCAGATGACATGAGGGAGTACTTGTCCCGAACGCACCCTTGCTCAAGTGACCCGCGCGCTCCCCTGTTTCCTGGCCGACTCGGCAAGGCTGCCGCTAAGCAGGTCGGCCGAGATGCCAGCGACAGTGAGGACCGGTTCGATTGGAGCCGTCCAATCGACGAGGCCAACGTGTACAAGCGGTTCTGGCTTCCCGCCTTGGACGCACTGAGCTATCCGCACTCACGCTGGCACGACCTGCGCCACAGCGCCGCTGTATCGACCCTGGCCACAGAGCACGTTCGAGATGTATCCCGCTGGCTTGGCCACGCCAAGATCAGCACCACCATGGACATCTACGCAGCGGTGCTCAAGAGCGAAACCGGCGGAAAATCCACGCCCACTACTCGACCTGCGCCGTTGACCGCCAATAACGTTGTGCCCCTAGGGCCAAAGACTAAATCGCCCGTGCACCATCCATCTTCGCAAAATGAGCTGCACAAAACGTGGCACTAATAGCCCGAAGCTCACGCCAAAAACAGCCCAGAGAGGGGCAATCGTTCCCAAGTAGTGGTTACTAGCCGTCGGATTTCGCGAGACATAGAATAATGCAGCATAGCTCCCGAGCAATGTGCTTACCAGCACATATGTGAATACTTTACTCGCGGCCCCTAGCGGCTCGCGATCCTCATACGCTCGAGGTGCCCGTGTCTGTCCTCTGATTCGACCTTTGACTACGACTTCCGCGCCTTGTTCTACGTCATAGATCACTTGAATTGTGAACCAGTCTCCAGGGTTGAGCGTGCGCGGCGTTACCCCAACTGGCCGAATATGACTCGGAGGATCTACAACGTACTCCATATGGTCTACAAGCTTCGCCTCTGACTGATCGACATCGTTAAAATCCAGGACCTTAGCCCCTTCACGAAATATGGCCATCGGCTCGAGGAAGTCGTCTGGCTCAATGACCTGCTTGCCAGTGTTCTTGAACCTTACTTCTGTAATATACGGATTGCTCACTTCCCTAGCTCCGTAAACAACTTTCAGAATTTCAGGCCGATCGCGGCTGGTAACGATCGGCGTATCCGAGAGAACTCGGTAATCCAAGTGCTTAGAGTCCTTATCTCGGCGTCGAAAGTACAAGCTGAAGCCGAACAGCACCAACGCGACCACGACACCAGGCGCCCACGAGTTGCGCTCCAGCAAGTTCGCGGCCAATAGTACCGACTCCATCTACCCCACCTCTGGGTCATCGTAGAATCCCGAGAGGAAGAGGTTGCGAATCGTATTACGTACTGAGGCGAGGAAGTAATCGACTACATCTAGGTCGAGGTCTGACTTTTCGTGAGCCACCTGATTCCTGATTTTGGACATCTGCATTAACGAATCCGCGATCTCGTCGTTAAGCCGCCCGTCCTGGTGGAGCCGCCTGACGATCTGCACAAAGCTGACGTTTGGCCGAAAGTCGGGATAGAGCTGTCGAAATCTTTCCCGAATGGAGCTCTCCAGGTCGGAGAACGGCAGGAGGATAGCGGCCCTCGGATCGATCTGCGCAAGCTGTTCGTACTTACTCAGTCGTTCTCCAGCGGTTTCACTCGGCAGCACGACATCTTCGGGCTCGGCTGCCGGCAACTCCTTTGATGCGTCCCCCCTGAGTTCCTCAGTCGTGGCTGCGGTCGACGCTGCGAGCTCGCGTACATTAAATTCGAGATCTATGCCTCCCGGACCTTTAAGTCGCCGCAGATCTGGCACCCTGCCGACAAGCCCATTCGCAGCAGACTTTATCTGCTTTCGCAGCAACACGATTGTTCCGGTAGCCACAACGGGCCAAGCCCACACGTCCGACATCTGCGCGATGAATTCAAGCCAAGACATCGTCACTCGCCGTCGGCAGCATTGGGCGCAAGATCGCTTTCGGCGTCAGGACCGAGGTTGCCCTCAAACGGAACTGCCGCATCTCCAACGAACTTGCTTTGATAGCGAGCTCGACTCGGCATCTCATACGCGCTCAGAAACAAAAAATAGGTAAACAGGGCGATATCGCCCGCTTCCTCTTTCGTGATGTCTGGAAGCTCGTGATTCGCCTTATTGCCGACGTTCTTGATTCCCTCGGCCAGCGTCCGCTGATCTTCGGTGATCACACCGTTGTCGGCGAGGTACCTGACGGCAGCCGCAAAGCTCAGATCGCGAGGGGTCGCATCGCCGTCCTTACTTCGTTGATGCGTGAAGACCATATGCAGCAGTATCTTCCGGCACAGCATCGCAACTGCGTTGTATGCGTTGACGGAGAAACACTTTCGCACTTCGCGCCAAAGCGCCAGCTCCCGTTCTGGCGTTCCACCCGGCTCCGAAAATGGCATCTTGTTCGGCACAACATCGAAACCATTGATCACGAAAGCTTCGCCGCACGCAATGCACAGGAGCCAATAGTTTCGCGGGTAGCCGCTGTTCCGGTTCGTCGAGTCGCGCACCGCAACGACCAGAACTGACTTTGCATCGCAATAAGGACAGTCGACGGTAGCCCAAGCCTCCGTCTGCGAGGTCCCGAACTGCGCCTTTCCGGCGATCGTCGCAATACCCCGAGTGATTTCCAACGCTCGCTTTCCCTCCTTCGCGCAGGAGCCTAGCGCGGCGGGGCGACAGATTTCGCCCTAAAGCGACGTTTCAGCCTCGGGTGGCGATTTGCGCAGGCCTCAGCAAAGTTGCGCCGGACACACCGCGTCCACATACGCCGCAAAGTTGCTGGCGTTTCGCGCAACCTGGGAAAACGGGGATAGCTGTCCTGTATGAGTTTGCTGGCTAGTAGCAGCGTAGGGAGACATCGCGATTACAGCTGCTATAAGACGGTCGGCGGACATTACAGCCGTGGCTAGGGGTTTGCTAGCAAACATCGAAAAGTGCTTCTAATCCCTAGGTCGCAGGTTCGATTCCTGCCGGGGGCGCAATATTTTACCAGCTCAGAGCATATATGAAGCATAGCTATCGGATTGGCTTAACTAAGTCAGTCCGCACACCAAGGTAAGGCACCTGCTCACCCTTGCGTGGTGGGGTCGCTGGCTCACCGCACAGCACGCAGAACGGATCACGGGCTAAGACACCGGCACGGAAGCGTTCGCGGTGCTCGCGGTCGTAACCGCGTTCCGTTGCAGAGGGACGGCGGCGACGGTCATACGCGGCCAAGTGGGCGGCGCACTTGCCGCCCCTCTTGACCGGCTTGCCGCAGAAACATGGGCGAGGTGGCTTAATCATCGGCCACCACATCCCGGTGCCATGTTGTGGCGAAAAGGATGCGCACCGGGTCCTTACTCAGGAAACCGTTGCGGTCGGTCACGCCCACCACAGCCTCAGCCGAGGCGCTCTCGGCGGTACAGATCAGCGGTAAGCCGAGTTCGTCAACAAGTGAACGAAATTCGCCCGTGAGCGCGACGAACTTCTCCGCATCGGCACCGAGGCAGTCATCGCGCTGCACCTTCACCCGATACGTTTCCCACGCAGCGGCCACTTGTGAGTAGCGGCTTAACGTCTTGGTCGGCACCGGGTGGCCGGGGCGGGTGAACAACCGAATCTCGGCAGCACGCCGCTCAAAGCTCACAGCACCTCACTCAGCAGCCGGTCAACGTAGTCGGTGGCATCGCCGGGGCGGGCAGGCGGATGCAGCGGGATCGCTCTGGACAGGCGGATCAGGTCACCGCGTGTGGCTTGCAGACCCGACAGCGAGGGATTTTTCACGAGACCGCCATCCCTGCCGGACACCAACGTGCCGTGCTCTTCGATGTCGGCCCAGAACGCCTGATACAGCACGAGCGTTTCAGCGAACACGGCCAGTAACTCCCGATTCGCCGAAGGCCACAGGCCGTCCCGGTAGAGGCGCTGGGCGTGCCGGTCAAAGACCGCTGCGGCCTCCCGGCCCAGCCGCCGAGGCGGCTCGAAACTGTCCGTCACAGGTGCTCCAATGCATTTGCTATATAGTTTGCTACAGGAGCTAGCCGCTCCCACAAGAATGAAATTCAGAACTGGTCACTGCCACGAAGACGGCGAACCGAAGGGTGCCTAAGCAGGGCGCTCAGAGGTGACCGCCCACCCCATGCTAGTTGACAAGCTGTTATACATTCCGCGGTGTGCACGCCAGTGTGAGTAGTGCCGAGCATTGACCTGCGGTTGTGGCACATAAGGCCAGCCGAGGTGCTTTGCTGACGACTGACAATTGTTTGCTGAAATCACCCGGCCCGTTTGCTCAAAGTGCCGCCGACTAGACGCGCCAAGTCGTCACCCTTGAGAATCACTGACCTGAGCCATTTTCGGTTGAAGTAGCTCACTACTTAGTTGCTTCGGCACCCCCATTGCGACCATGTGATGTGTAGGGAGCTCCAAAGTTGGATGACCGCCAAGACAGGACGGTCACTGGTCGCCGGGGAAGATCATGTGTCTAGCGCTACCGAAGCCCACAACTTCCGGAATCGCCGCTGTCATGGCAGGCGTGCTCGCCGTGACACTGCTGGCAGTGCCCAGGCTCGATGCTGTGGCTAACCGCCCACTCCGAGTTCATTGGGTGCAACTCACAGCCCTGACTGAGTCCGCGGGTGCACCGAACTTATCGTCGCCGAAGGTGCCTTTTGCCGTTGCGACAACAACGGCGCGTGCGCACATCTACCCAGCAGCGGCAGGCACTCGGCCCGCGGTCACCACATCTACGGATGCCGGGGGTGCGGTGCTGAGCGCCCTAAACAACTTCCTGCACAATGCGGTCGCCAACTTGTGGAACTATGTGGTCGCTGGCGTAGGAGTCACCGTGGTTCCCTTAGCCCTCTGGGCTGTCGGCGCCGGCTTCGTCACTGTGGTGATCAGTGAGATAATTTTCGATTCACTTGCGTGCGCCTTCAAGGTTCAACTGTGCGGCGCTAGCGCGGCGGCGTCCACACCGACAGCCTCTGCTACGGCGATGCCCAAACTCGCTGCCCGCAGCGTCACCCACCGCGCGGACGTTTCGCGGTCCCGTCCGCAATACGCACTACCAATACCCTTGTCGCCGGGACTCGCCGGGCGACCTCCCCGACCCAGAAGGCAAGCGCTCGGTGCTACACCCCGTCCGTACGCCGTGGTAGCAGACCAAGCCTCGTTGCGTCACTTCCGGCGCACACCGAACCGTTGAATTGGTGGCGAATGAGTCTGCCCTTCCCAGCTATCGGTACCGCTCGGACATCTTCCACCGAGTCGGCGACGGGCCGAGGGGTGATGAGCACGGACGGGAATGATCGGTTGTAGATGAGAGGAATGCCGTGACTGATTGAAGAAAGGAGCTTGGTCAGCCACGTCGGCCGGCGCGTTCGGCGAATGCGTCGAGCGCGGCGAGTATTTCCGGAGAACGCCAGACTCTGTTGCGGGGTCCGTTGGTTGTCTCGATGAGGATTCCCGCTTTCGTGAGCGGGTTGAGGTAGCGGTGAGCATTGGTGGACTCGATGCCGAGTTCTTGCGCCAGTAGGACGGCGTTGACGACCGGGCGCCGGGTCAACAAGTCGGCGACCTTCCACACCGCGGAGTCCGAGCGCGCGCTGATCACACCGTTCCAGCTCTCCCGGATCTCGCGAAGATCGGCGACCAGTTGCCGCCCGTTGTCGATCGCCAAAATGGTGGCTCGCGAGAAGCTTTCGACGATCGGCGCGGCGTCACCATCGCGATAGCTCGTCAATGCGGCGAAGTACGCGCCGGTATCGGCCAGCAGCCCGGCTGAGACCGGCACCGTCACCTGACGCGTCAACCCCTTGTTGCGCAGCATCGCCTGTACCAACGCTCGGCCCGTGCGGCCGTTGCCATCCGTGAAGGGGTGAATGGTCTCGAATTGTGCATGGCTCACCGCAATCTGCGGCAGCGCAGGCACATCGACCCGGTTCGCGAACGCGATCAAATCGCTGATCGCCCCCCGGATCAACTCATGGCGCGGGCCGACGAACGTCGCGCCGATCGGGGTGGTCCCACCTCCGATCCAGACCGGTTCAGTGCGGAACTCGCCTGGCGTGTGGCGGGGATCGCTGGTCATCAGTGCGCGGTGCATCGCTCGAATCGCGTCGGCGTCCACAGTGTCGGACAGGGTGACCGCGGCTTGCATCGCCGCGGTGTTAGCGACAACTAGGGCCGCGTTCTGCTTGGCTTTTCCGCCGGGCAACTCGGCCTCGCCGATTGCGCGTGCTGAGGCGGTCAGATTTTCAATCTGCGAACTCGCGGCGGACTCCGACCGCAGTAGCACCGACGCGAAGGGTGCGATCTCTCCGCCGAGCTCGGCATCGAATCGCGCGACCTCGCGGCTGGCCGACTCCGCGCCGGCCAGCACCGACGGCGCAAGGTCTAGGGCCAGGTCGGCGATGCTGGCAGGCCGCACGGGGTGATAGGTGCCGTACTTCGGCAGCGCTCGCCCGGCGTACCTCCTGCCTTGCGGCTCCCACCGCACGTTCTCGCGTACGACGGGGCTAAGTGAAGTCACCACTGCAGTTTAACTTCACTTAGCATTCTTAATGAAGTTAAAAGACGGAGTTAGCTTCAACTATGGCACGGTGCGGTGTTCACGGCGTCGACGACACTTGGTGGTTCTTTAGGCATGGAGTAGCGGGTGCGGGTGGAGGATCAGTTTGCGGCGGTGTCGCCCGGGAAACGGCCCGCGAGTGCCGTGAGCATGTCGAGGAGGCTGCGCCGGGCCACCGCGAGTGTTGTTAGATTGCCCTCGGTCTCGTAGGTCTGCATAGCTCTTTGGTTGGCGACGTGGTCGCTCAGCTGGCTTTGCAGCTTTTCTATCTGTTGGTCAACGGCCTGTAATTCACGCTGTAGCTCAGCGCGGAAGTAGTCGGCCTGGGATTGGTCAGCAGCCCGATTGGCGGCGGACTGGACCCCGAAACGCTCGACGGTCATAGCCCTTACAAGGTAACGCAGGGTTTACGACAAAACGCGCTACGACCTGACGAGCTGAGCCAAACGATTGGCGGCGTGCTTCTCGACGAAGAGCGGGATGAAGTCGCGGATCGGACGTCCGTCGAATCGCCCGAACTCCTCGCTGACCGTACGGGCGACCTGGTCACGCTCGATATGGGGATATGCACCGGCCAGCCCCTGCGTCAGCTGGTCCATGATCTGCTGCTCGGTCACAGTGACCAGAGACTCAGACTGCGTCTACGCCGGTGGCACGTCAAGAGGCCAGAGACCCCGTTGAGTGAGAGCGAGTCGGCCCATTCACCAGATCAGACATGCCACGAACGCCGGCGGTGATCTGAGCCGACAGAATGGATGCCGTGCAGCTTTCGCAACACATCGTGGGCCCGACGCTGATCGTCGTCTGCGTGGTGATGGTGATTGCCGCCGCGGCGATCTATTGGTCGACGGCGCTGGGCTCGCCGTCGACGGTGCCGCGCGCCGCAACTCGTGCAGTGCTGCAGTTGGCCGCTGTGGCTGGGATTCTCACGGCTGCATTGCGCAATCTGGGGACGTCAGTGGGCGTGCTCGCGGTGATGTTCGTCGCGGCGGCGGTCACTGCGGCGCGACGCAGCCAGTCTAATCGCTCGTGGCTTCTCACCGCCGCACTCGCGACGGGCATGACCGCGGTGCTGCCCCTGCTGCTCGCGTCGGGGCTGGTGCCGCTCACGGGCGTCGCCTTGGTGCCCATCGTCGGAATCCTTCTGGGAAGTACCATGACCGCGGTCTCGGTGGCCGCACGCCGTGCACTGGATACCCTCGGCACACGCGCCGGTGAGGTGGAAGCGCTCCTCAGCTTGGGATTCACCGATCGGCTTGCTCGAATGGAGATGATCGGCCCTACAGCCGCCGACGCCCTTCTACCGAACCTGGATCAGACCAGGACAGTAGGTCTGGTGACACTTCCGGGCGCCTTCGTCGGCGTGCTGCTGAGCACGGGTTCGGCAATACAGGCAGGTGCTGTGCAGATCTTGATTCTGCTGTCCATACTGCTGTCCCAGACATGTGCCGTCGCCGTCACGCTCGAGTTGATCGCCCGGGGTGCTATCCATCGCACCGCCACCACCGCAGTGGCACGCCGGTGACCTCTCCAGCTGCGGCACAGACGATCTGCAACTGACCGTCTGCCGCAAAACTCCGTCACGGACCTCAAGACAACATGTCAGCCAAGCGCATTGGACAGTGCGGTGAGGCTGGCGATTTCACTCGCACGGTCGGGACTAGCTGCCCTCACAGCGTGCAGGGCTTGGTCGATCTGACTGTCAAGGCGGCTCCATGCGGACTCGTCCATCGGTCGCAGAGTGGATTCGTCGTCGTCCCAAGCGGTTTCGAGCTCGGTGATCGTAGTTTTCGCGCCGCTTTGGTCACCGGTTCGGACTTTGGCGAGAGTGGCGTCCGCGATCGTGCGCAGTCGCGCGATCTCGGGTGCCGGAAAGTGGGCGGTTGACGGCCCCGGGTTCCCCGGCAGGGTCGGCACGCTGGCGGTCGGGGCGACTGCAGCCGGGACATCTGACTCTTCGTCGTCGGCGAGGCTTTCGTGAGGCCGCGAGCCGGCCCAGACAAGGAGGGCCGCGGTGGCCGCGGCGACGATCAGGTAGTAGCCGAGTAGAACACGCTCTCGACTGGGAGTCGTGGTGACGATCGGTGTATGGGTGCCGTCGTAACTCTCCAGTACGTCGACGCGGCTATAGGTGAGGTAGCCGACCGTCGCCAGGATTGCGGCCAGGAAGGCGGCGCTAGTGACGGCGGTGCCGATGCCGAGGCCGCCCTGCGACCACGGCAATCCGAGCCAGTCACCGAGGTTCGCGCCCAGCGGCCGGGTGAGGATGTAGGCCAGCCAGAAGGACAGCACCGCGTTGGCACCCAGCCGCCAACCGATGGCGATCGCGACGATCAAACCTGCGGGCAGCAATACCGCGATGCCTGGGCTCCAGCCGGTGATCTGCAGCGTCCAGTCACCGACGGCCGTCCCAAGCGCGAAAGTGATGAGGACCGCAAGCCAGTAGAAGAGCTCTCGGGGTCGTGTCACGATGCTGTGGATCGACAGCGTCCGTTCTCGCGAATACCACGAGGCGAACACAACACCCAGTGCGACTGCGAAGGCGCCGGTGCTCAACGCAAGTGGGACACCGAGGTGGTCGGTGAGGATGTCGGTATAGAGCGTGCCGGTCACCGACAACACCACGACAGTCGGCCAGTACACGAACGGCACGTAGCGGCTCAGGCTGACCTGCCAGGCGAGGACGACGGCGAGCACGGCGGTGAAGATCAACGCGGTAGCGATCAATCCGACGCCCAGTGTCATGTTGATCCAATCGGCGAAGCTTTCGCCGACGGTGGTGCAGAGGATCTTGATCAGCCAGAACCAGAGGGTGACTTCGGGGACCTTGCTGAGCAGGGTGCGCCCGGTCGTCGGCGTGCCAGTCCTGGTCGTCTCCGTCACGTCACGGACCGTAGGCGGCGGTCGCTGAGTACTCGCTGAGAGACAGTAGCCGGACCGGAAGCCGATGTGCTTAGGTGAGGCTCACCATCATCGGTGGGTTCACCAGTCGTGAGCGATTGTTCGAAGTGGGGAGCATGTCGGCCAGCCAGATTGCCCTGCTCGGCGCCTTCGCCGGGTTCACAATTTTCATTGGCCTGCCCATCGGGCGGTTGCGCACGCCGATGCCAACGCTGAAGGCCGGGCTCAACGCGGTCGCGATCGGCATCTTGGTCTTTCTGCTGTGGGACGTGTTGGCTCATGCGTGGGAGCCGGTCGACCGGGCGCTGGCAACTGGCCGGGTCGCCGATGTGTTGGTGATGGGCGCGCTGTTGGCAGCGACCTTCGGCATCGGTCTTCTGGGGCTGGCCTGGGTGGACGGTTTGCGAAGTCGAAACACAACTGCTCCCAGCAGCTTTCAGGCCTCCCCCACCGACACTGTCAGCACCGTGACAGCGACGCACACACGTCGTCTGGCGCTGATGATCGCCAGCGGGATCGGGTTGCACAATTTCGCCGAAGGCCTGGCGATCGGCAACTCGGCGGCAAGCGGCGAGTTATCCCTGGCGGTGCTGCTCGTCGTCGGGTTCGCCCTGCACAACGCGACCGAAGGGTTCGGTATTGTCGCGCCCCTGGCGGGACAGCGGCCGTCGTGGGGCTTGTTGATGGTGTTGGGCCTCATCGGAGGTGGGCCGACTTTCATCGGGACCCTCGTCGGGCAGCGCTTCGTCAGCGAAACAGTGTCGGTCGCGTTTCTCGGCCTGGCGGCTGGCTCGATCCTGTACGTCGTCATCGAACTTCTCGCCGTAGCCCGGAACGCCAATCTCAAATTGCTGACGGCATGGGGCGTCTTCATCGGAGTAGTGGCGGGTTTCGCCACTGACGCGATCATCACTGTCGCCGGAGCCTGACAGCGTTGCGACGAACCATGCGATCGCAGAAACGGTTGGCCCGCAACGCGTTACTGAGAAGCGGCGCGCTACGCCGCCTGCTGTTGGCGGCGGTGGCAGTCCGCCCTTAGGAGTCGCCGGGTTCGACCGGGACGCTTCCGCGGCGTCGCAGTCCATGACACCGAGGTTTGATCAGTTCCCGAGCCGCCGCTGTCGGCGGGTGGCTTCGCGGTGCGGTTACCAATGACTTCAGCCCGAGACTGTTGCACAGTGATGGAGTGAACGGCGCCGTCATCCCATCATCTGAGCTGTCGCAACCATTGGCGCCCCCACGACTGCGACTGCGGTTGCCGCAGTGGAGCATCGCTGCCCGGTCTGCCATCATCGCCGGAACCGTCGTGTTCGTTGCGTTCACTCTGACCGGCGCAGCTTTGACCGGGGTCTTTTATCGTTCCCTGATCACAGGCGTGGATGCCGCCGCAGCAGCGCGGGTACGCGATGTGTCGGCCGGCCTGATCGAGGACACTCCGGCCGATCTCGACGACCCGTTGCTGGCCACCGATCAGCGCATCGACGCGGTGCAGGTCATCGCTCCCGACGGCACAGTGCAGCGCCGGTCCGACAGCGTCTCCGACACCCCGTTGATCCCGCTGAATGAGGTCGGCTCAGGCTTGCGGACGGGGATGGCGCCAACGAGCTCCCCCGACGGCGACATGCGGATCAGCGCGCAGTCGATCACCACGCCCAAGGGGGCATTCATCGTTGTGGTGGCCGGCGGCGACGACGCTGCCGAGTCGACCGTTCGTACCGCGGTCATTCTGTTGTTGCTCGCTGCCCCGGTGGTCGTCGCCGTAGCGGCTGGCGCCACGTATCGCCTCGTCCGGCGATCACTCCGATCGGTGGATGCCATGCGCGCGCGTGTCGCGGCGATCAGCAGCGCAGACCTTGCCGAGCGCGTTCCCGTCCCTGCAGGGCGCGACGAGATTTCCGCGCTGGCGGTCACCATGAATCACATGCTGGATCGGATCGAGGCCGGCCATGTCGCGCAGCGCCAGTTCGTCGGTGACGCCTCTCATGAGTTGCGAAGCCCCTTGACGGCGATCATCTCGGCTCTCGACGTCGCCGTCGCGCATCCCGAACTGCTCGACGTCGAATTGGCCAGAGACACACTGGTTCCTGAGGCGCAACGCATGCGCACTCTCGTCGAGGACTTGTTGTTGTTGGCGCGCGCCGACGAGCGCGGACTGACCTTCCATCGCGAACCGACCCGGCTCGACGAGGTCGCCACCGGTGAAGTGATCCGGCTGCGCCGCACCTGCCGACATCCGGTCCACATCGCCGCGGACCCCGTCGAGGTGAACGGCGATGCGGCCGCGTTGTCACGGGTGGTGCGCAATTTGCTCGACAACGCCGCGCGTCACGCGACGTCGCAGATCGATGTCGAAGTCTGTCGCGAAAGCGGCGCGGCGATCCTGACTGTCGCCGACGACGGACCCGGGATCCCTGCCGCGGACCGTCAGCGCGTGTTCGACAGATTCGTGCGCCTGGACAGCTCTCGGTCGCGTGGCGGTGGCGGAAGCGGATTGGGGTTGTCCATCGTGGCTGAAATCGTCGCTGCGCACGGCGGACAGATCAGTATCACCGGCCGACCGGGCGGTGGCACGGTGGTAAGGGTTCAGTTGCCGGCCGCGACGACGCCGGATTCCAACCGATAGCCCACCCCGCGAATGGTCTCGATGGTGCTGGTGCCGAACGGAATGTCGATCTTGCGGCGAAGGTAACGAACATAGACCTCGACGATATTGTCGGGCCCTTCGTAATGCGGATCCCAGACCCTGTGGAGTATGTCAGCCTTCGTGCACACCGCATCCTTATTGCGCATCAGGTAGGCGAGCAGGCTAAATTCCCTGGGGCTCAGATCAATTGGAGCACCCGCACGTTCAACCACATGGCGTACGGGATCGAGTGTGAGATCACCGGCAGTCATCACAACCGGCCGCTCCGGCGCGCCACGGCGGGCCAGCGCATGCAGCCGAGCAACCAGAACGACAAAGGAGAACGGTTTGACCAGATAGTCGTCGGCCCCCAACGCGAAAGCGTCGGCCTGGTCATACTCACCATCCTTGGCAGTCAGCATCAACACCGGGGTCCACACGCTACGGGCACGCAGGCGGCGAAGCACCTCATAGCCACTCAACTCCGGCACCATGATGTCCAAAACGATGACATCGAAATGGTTTTCGGTCGCCTCCCACAAACCCTCGGTCCCCGTCGCGACATGCACGACAATGAATCCTTCCGCGCCGAGCCCCAGTTTCAGACTCGATGCCACGTGCGGTTCATCCTCGACCAGCAGAATCTTCATCCCGTGTGGCCCCTCCGACCGAATCGCACATACCTACGGCACCGTAACGCCGGACGGCCGGCGCGCCATCGCTAGGGCAGAGTATCCGCACGGGGTCAACGAGAGCAGATCTCCACTATGGCGCGCCGGCCTCCATCGGCTGACCCACTACAGGTCCGAGGCGTTGAGCCGGCCCCCGACTCGCCGCTTCCGACGCCGCTGAGGATGACAACACGGTGCTGAGAGTTCGCTGAACGGCCACGTCGCCCATCACGGGTCAGTTCATGTTCCAGGGTTCGCCGTAGGTGGTGACGCTGTCGCCGGCCTTGGAGATCAGGCGGGCGAAGGGCCGCAGCAGCACGCCGCCGGCCGCGCCGGTGACGGTGCCGTGGGCGTTGGCCACGGCCACCGAGCCGTTGGGGCCCGAGACGTCCACCGAGAAGGTGGCGACTTCCTGGATACCGGGGCCGTTGCCCAGGTCGGCGCTGATCGACACACCCGGGAACAGGTTCGGGGTGATCACCTGGGCGAGCGGGTTGAAGTTGGTCGGCGAGATGCTCACATCGTCGAGCAGGATGTTGGGGGTGGTGTAGCTGAAGTTGATACCCACACCGAGTGACCACGGGAAGCCGACCTGGTAGCCCAGCTCCAAGGTGCCCGCGAACTTATCCGCCGCCGGGCCGACCACGCTGTAGACGGCCTTGCCGGAGTGGAACCACTCACGGGTGAGCCGGTTGCGGTCCAGGGGGAACACACCGTTGAGGAAGGTGTCCCACTGCTGAATCGTCATCGTGCGGCCACCGCCGTCAACCAGACTCAGCTCGTTGTCCAAACCTGCGTGCGAAGTGCCCGTCCCGACAAACAACGCCGCGACGGCGGCGATCATCGCCACCAGCATTCGACCGATGATCTTCATGTTCCTCCGTCACCGTTGTCGCGACCGCACCTGTATGCCGGTCACCGTGTGGACATCACCTGAGCCATGCCCGCGGTCATAAACGAACGAGCCGGCGCGTAACTCAATACCGGGCGTTCAGCGTTGAACGTCCGGGCGGCGAGCATCGCACCACGGCGCTGAGAGGACGCTGAAAACCGGGTCTGCACCCAGCCGCACACCTTGCTGCCCAGACCGTCAGGGCCCATCACTTTCGGCCGCCGAAATAACGGCCCGGCGAACCACCTCACACTGGCACCAACACGCCCCACGCGCATCATCGACGAATGCCGATGCCTCGCAGCACCAACGCTCTGCGTATTCGTGGCGATCGCGCTAGTGGCCGGCTTTGACTTGGGGGACCGCCTTTTCGACCGGCAGCACGTTGGTCGGTGTCGTCGAGACAACGGTGCCGCCCATGTTCATGCCGGGTACGTTCGGTGGATCGAAGGTTGAATTGTGGTTACCGCTCGCTATGAGTGCACCGGGCCCCCCGCGGACGGTGCCTTCGTCGACGCTGGTGTCGTGCTGGGCCAGGGTGATTGCCGCAGCGGCCAGTATGGCGCCGAAGCCAACGATCGTCCCAAAGACCTTGAGCCGGGACCCGGACGCGCGGCGCGGTGTCGACTGTCGGCAGTCAGCCTGTTTGGCCGATGAATCTGGGGCTGCACTCTGTCGGTTCCACATCATCGTGGGGTTCCTTTCCTGATAACGCCGGCGGGTTGTTGTCCCGACCGGCCTCGATCGCTGTTAGCCGGCCCATTGCTCTAGCGCCCAACAGGTGTGATGACGTGGGCGTATCCCTCGCCTGCCCGGGCACGGGCGATTGCCCGGAAATGGCTTTTCCGAGCAACGTGGTGCGTCCCTTCCGCGGCTGGCCGAGCTGAGACCGCACGGCGTCAGCAGGCCGAGGGACTCGACAAACGGGAGGTGCACTGAACCGTTGGCCGAACTGAATTGGCTTGCATCCGAGTCGAATTGGCCTGCAGTTACTTGGACATCCGGACGACGTTGCCTGCAGCTAGGCACCGGCACTCCCGCGCCGCCGCGTTCGAGCCGGATTCTGCATGCTGCATGCTCGCACTCAGGGGCTTAAAGCCCGCTGAAGGGCGTCTGGGAGGGCGGTCGCATTTCCCCTGCTCGCAGCTGTGAATTCACCGCAGATTAGCTGGACCTCGCGGCCGGCGCTGCTCAAGCCATCGCGCGCTCCCTGCGCTGAACGCCGCGGACCCGGGCCGATGACGTCTCTCGACTCTCTTGACGCCATGGTCCGCCTGGGGCGGCTCGCCACCAGATCGGCGACCGCAACATCGTGGGCGGTAGCGACGTTGCCGTAGCGGTGGGCGGCGACACTCGAAGTGACGCTGAAAGTCTCGGCGTCACAGTTGCATCCGGGATGTCGGCTTCGCAATGGACTAACGCAACCTGTCCAGTCCCTGCGCAGAAGCGGTAGTGATCGGCTGCCCAAATGGCTCGACTTGCGTTGCCGTTTATTCGGCGATTATGACCAAGAATCGATCGGATACGGCCGGTCCGGGACCGAATCAGCCAGAACAAAAAACCACCGTCTACCAGCACAAACGATCGCCCTTCGGGAACCCTTCGGTGCCCCAGATCCCAAATCCCTAGGTCGCAGGTTCGATTCCTGCCGGGGGCGCTGTGTGATGTCTCGAGACACCGTTGACAGGTGTCTCGGGACATCATTTACATCTGGGGTTTGTTGGTGGGGCTGTTTCCGGGTTTTACGCCGCGTGGTTGGTAGTCGCGGTGGGGGTCGAGGGTGAGTTTGCGGATGAGTTTTCCGCTGTCGCGGGCCAGGACGCGGATGTCGCGGTCGTTGATGAGCACGATGACGTGGGTGCCGCGGAGGTGTTTGGACAGTCCGATGTGGTGTAGGCGGCTGTTGTAGCGGAGGGTGATGACGCCGGCGGCGTCGATGGTGTCGTGGCGGACGCGGAAGTGCGGCGGGATTTGGTAACCGGTGGGGAAGGCTTTGGGGCGGGCGGTGAAGGCCTCGGTCGGGGTGCGCCGCTGCAGGGCTCGGTGGGGCCTGGTGTTGTTGTAGTGTTCGGCGAATTCGTTGAGCTGGCTTTGTAATTCGTCGATCGTGCTGGTTGCGGGTAGCGCGTTGAGCCGCTTGTTGAGTGTTTGGTGCAAGCGTTCGATCTTGCCGCAGGTTTGTGGGTGGTAGGGCCGGGAGTTGATGTAGTTGATGCCCAGTTCGCCGAGCAGGATTTGCAGGGCGGTGCGGCCGCCGCGTCGGGGTGTGGCGGTGAATACCGCACCGTTGTCGGTGAGTACAGCGGCGGGAACACCCCAGGTGGTGAAGGCTTCGGTGAAGGCCTCGACGACGTGGATGCCGGTGATGGTGCGGCGGGCGAGCGAAGTGATGGCCAGACGGGAGTGGTCGTCGATGAGGTTGAGGATTTCGACGGTGGTGTGATCGGCGAGGCGCCAGTGGGTGACGTCAGCTTGCCAGCATTGGTTGGGCAGGTCGGCTTCGAAGCGTTTCCAGCTTGAGCGGGGGCGTTTTTGGGGTTGTGGGGTGATGAAGCCCCGTCGTGACAGCACCCGCCAGATGGTGGAAATCGCGGGTGAATCGACGACTTCGGGGTCGCGGCGTAGGTATTCGGCGATGGTGGTGGCTCCGGCGTCGTAGCCCTCTTTGTGCAGCGTTTTGCGCAGCCTGATGATGCGTTCTTCAAGGTCGGCGTCGATGGCGCGGGGGTTGGTATGGGGGCGGCGTGACCGGGGTTCGAAGGCGGCCGCCCCGTCGGCTTCGTAGCGTTTGACGAGTTGGTGGACCCAGTAGCGGGAGACCTCGTAGTCGCGGGCGACTTCGCTTTTGCTGCGCCCTTCCAGGACTACCGCGGTGATGACAAGCTGGGCCTTGGACATGGGCTGACCTCCCGAAAAGCCGAGGTGTCAACTATGTCCCGAGACAGCTGCCAACTATGTCGTGAAACCAGACACTGCCGGGGGCGCTGGTCAAGGTTTGGGATCGTACGGTTAGCGCCGTTTGGGCCTTTGAGCGCGCGACCTGGGCTCGAGGGCATCGAGATAAGCCTCGAATGCCTTGATGAGCCGGCGGTGCCCCATCTTCACGTGGACAGTTTCCTCAAGACTCAGGATCTTGGGAATGCTCGTGACCAAAAGCACCATGGCGTCCGGTGGGAAAGTGTCGCCCAGGAACGTGAAGTCGCGGTACTTCGCCTTGAGTGCCGCGAGTTGCATCGTGCGAATGCGTTCGGTTCCCGCGGAGATGTCGGGGATGAGCGAGGGTCTGCGGGCGCCCAGCGCGACGATCTCAGTCCCCAGCGCGCCAGCGGCTTCACCCCAGCTGTACTCCCAGAGCACGCGCAATGGCTCGTTCGGCCGACGCCGCAGCGCGTCATCCCATCTGTCGGCCTGCCGCCCAATCAGGCGCCCGATCGTGGCCGCGAAAAGGCTGTCTATCGTCGGAAAGTAGTACTGCACCAAGCTGGGAGTCACTGCGGCTTGGGCGGCAACCGCACGGTAACTCACGTTGGCCTGACCTTTTTCGAACAACACCTTCTCGGAAGCGTCGAGCAGCTCGTCCAGGGTGGCCTCGGCGCCTAGTCGCCGATTGGCAGCCGTTGCAATCGCCCCCTCCCACTACGTCAATGCCCCGGGTGCCAATCGGCGCCAGTTGTGAGCAAGACTCGCGCAGTTTAACTGCGTGCAAGGCCAAGTCGGCCCGGACGAGCGGCGTGGCATTGCCTACCCGTCATCCCTGGCCGTCCGAATCAGGGCGGCGACCGCGTCCCGTAGGTCGTCGTCAAGGGCGATGCCCAAGGCTTCCACCATCCACGCGACCGTCGTGTACGCACCTGCAGTGAAGATGACGTCAAGAATCTGTTGGTTGTCGAGGTGCGTGCTCAGCACCGTCCACGTGTCATCGCTGATCGACCCGTGCGCGATAAGTCCGTCCACGGCGCGCATCAGGGACGCGTCGACGTCATCCCAGACCGGCGAGTCCGGACCCCATGCAACACCTGCTATTTCAAAATCTGTCAGGCCTGCATCCCGCGCCATCAGCACATGCTGGGCCCATTCGTAACTGGACTGCTGCAAGACGGCGACACGCATGATGACCAGTTCACGTTGACGCTCGGTCAAGGTGGTGGCACGCAGTAGGTGGCCGTTGAGAGTGCAGAACGCTCGCGCGAGCGCGGGATGGTGCGCAAGCGTGCCCAGGATATTGAGGCCTTTCGGCCGCCCCTCACTAACCAGGTCATAGTGTGGCTTCGGCGGCCTCGTCGCTTTTAGGGTGTCGCTCATCTCCAGTGGCCATCTGTCGCTTGTCAGCGGTTCTATCCGTGCCATCTCGCAAGTCCGCTCCCGCCAGGAGGTGGGTCCGCCACCCGTTGTCATTTGAAAATAGTTTGTACAAGCCGCAATTCAAACGATACGCCGTACGCCTTGCGCTTGTACACCTGTATGAACTATACACTTGTACAGGCGAGGCGGCGGCCTCCACGGAATGATGAGGGAGTCTTGGTGGTCAACGACGAACGTCATGTGGAGGGTCGAACGTCGGAGGCTGCGGGCACAGGCTTGGCGGATCTGAAGGCCGCCGACTTCTTCACCGACACCGCACTGGTCACCGACCCGTACCGATACTTCGACACGCTGCGATCGCGATGCCCGGTACAGCCGGTTGCCCACCCGGGAGTGGTCGCGGTCACGGGGTACAACGAGGCGGTCGAGGTTTACCGCGACGCAGCCACCTACTCGTCGTGCAACGCGGTGGGCGGCCCCTTTCCGCCAGTTGTAACGCCGTCACCCGCAGTCACCGACATCACCGAGGTCATCAACAGCTCCCGCGACCAGTGGCCGTTCAGCGAGTTCATGGTGACCATGGACGGGGAGAACCACGAAGCCCAACGAACCCTGCTGCGCAAGCTGCTGACACCGCGCCGGCTGAAGGAGAACGAGGCGGCGCTGGCAGGCATCGCCGACCGATGCATGGACGTGTTCATCGGCACCGGCCGGTGCGAAGTGGTTAACGAGTACGGCAAACCGTTCACCACATGGGCCATCGCCGACCTGCTCGGTGTGCCCGAGGAGGATCGTGCGGAGGTCCAGCAGGTGTTGGTGGGGAGCACGATTAGCGTCGTTGGCCAAGAGGAGACCCTTCCCGTAAACCCGCTGGAGTTCCTCTTCCAGAAGTTCGGGGAGTACGTCAAAGACCGGCGTACGAACCCCCGCGACGACATGCTGACCCAGTTGGCCACCGCCACCTATGAAGATGGCTCGCTGCCGGAGGTCGATGCCATAGTGCGAACAGCGACGTTCATCTTCGGCGCGGGCCAGGACACGTCCGCCCGAATGTTGGCCGCCGCTCTTCGATTTATTGCGGAGGACAAAGGGATTCAGCAACGGCTGCGAGCTGACCGCCGGCTCATCCCGGAGTTCATCGAAGAAGTGCTTCGGCTCGAGAGCCCCACGATGAGTGACTTCAGGCTGGCCCGCGTCGCAACCACGCTCGGCGGCGTCGACATCGCGGCCGGCACCACGGTGATGATCCACCCCGGGGCCGCCAATCGTGACGACACCCATTTCGAGCGACCCACCGAGTGTCTGCTTGGCCGGAGCAACGTACGCGAACACATCGCGTTCGGCCGGGGCGCACACTCCTGCCCGGGCGGCCCACTGGCCCGTGCCGAGGGCCGCGTCACGCTGGAACGTTTTCTGCACCGCACCAGCGACATCTCCCTCTCCGAGTCCCACCACGGACCCGAGGGTCGGCGCCACTTCGACTACGACCCCACCTTCATCGTCCGTGGACTGAGCAACCTTCACCTGGTGCTGACCCCGGTTGACTGACAAGACATTTCGATAGAGAGCAGGATGCATGAGCAGAGTCGCCGTGGTTACGGGCGGAGCGTCCGGTATCGGTGCCGCCATTAGCCGGCGTCTGGCTAGGCGAGGCGACAAGATCGCGATCCTCGACCTGGAGGGGGACATCCTTGCGCAGCATCTCTCGGCACTGCAGGACGAGGGTTGTGACGCACGGGGATACGAGGTCGACATCACCGACCGGTCGGGCGTACAGGAGGCAATTACTTCGGCCCGTGTCGAACTCGGCCCGATCCATATCGCGGTCACCAGCGCCGGCATCACTTCTCACTCAGCATTCACTGAACTCAGCCTCGAACAATGGAATCGCACGTTGGCCATCAATCTGACCGGGACGTTCAACTGCGTGCAGGCCGCGATTCCCGACATGATCGACGCCGGCTGGGGCCGCGTCGTCATGATCTCCTCGGCCGCCGGACAAACAGCCGCACCCGGACAAGCCGACTACGTGGCATCCAAGGGAGGCGTCATCGCGCTGACGAGAGCATTGGCGGCTGAGTTTGCCGCAAACGGGATTACGGTCAACACGATCCCACCGGCACTCGTCGACACCCCCATGGCCCGTGCCGCCGAAGCGGAGGGCACGTTGCCCGTCAGCCTGGACGACATCGGGGCGATGCTGCCGCTCAAGCGAGTGGGTACCGCGGACGATATTGCCGCCGCGTGCGAGTTCCTGTGCTCCGACGACGCCGGCTACATCACCGGGCAACAGATCAATGTCAACGGCGGGATCTACATGTGACCGAACACGTCACCGTCCACGTGAACCCGAGCCTGTGCGAAGGGCACGGAACCTGCACCGAGTTGTCGCCGCGTGCTTTCAACCTCGGTGACGAAGACGTCGCAACCGTCACGAGATCCACCCCGACGAACAGCACTGGCGCGACGTTCGTGCCGCCACCGCAGCATGTCCCCGTCAAGCCATCACGCTGACCTACGAGAAAGAGAGCGGGCAATGAACGACTACGGGCCGTTGACGAAGAAGGTCATCGACTACCAGGACACCGTGAAGCGGCTGGTGCCCACCGCGAAGTCGCCTGAAGACTGGGTCGCGCCGCTGGGTGAGTTCATCGCCGTCGACGGGTTCGAACGAATCGGTCCATTTCTCGACGTCCAGAATTTCACGCAGTACACCGAGATGGTGAACGGGTGGGCACAGGGCACACAGGACTTCGACACCACTGTGCGGCGTATCTCCGAGTTGCCGCACCGGGTCTACTTCGAGGTTGAAGAGCGCCACCAGATCGGTGACATGAAGCTCGTCGTGAACTCCATGAACGTCTTCGAGTTCGATGAATTCGGAAAGATTCGCCATCTGGATGTGTTTCTCCAGCAGCCGCCGGACAGCCAGTAGCGAACGCAAACAACATGATTCGAGGAGGAGCCACACGATGGGCAAACTGGATGGCAAGGTAGCGGTGATCACCGGCTGCGCGAGCGGACTGGGCAAGCAGCACGCCCTCCGCTTCGCCGCCGAAGGGGCCAATCTGGCCATCTGTGACGTCCAGGCGGAGAAGTTGGCGGAGACCAAGCGGATGTGCGAAGAAATCGGTGCCGAAGTCGTGGCGCTCCGTTGCGACGTCGGGCGCTACGACGAACTGGTCGGCTTCGTCGAACAGACCGTCGATCGGTTCGGCACCATAGACGTCCTCCTAAACAACGCCCACAAGATCACCGATCTCCGCATCTTCCTCGACTTCAGTGTCGAGGATCTCGACATCGAGTTGCACACGTCGCTCTACGCCACCTGGCACATGATGAAGTTGTGTTTCCCCTATCTCAGGGACAAGCCGGGTGCCGGCGCATCAATCATCAACACCTCCTCCAAAGGAGGCATCGAAGGCACAAAATTCCATGCCGCATATGCAGCCGCCAAGGAAGCGATCCGCGGACTGTCTAGGGTGGTCGCGCGCGAGTGGGGCGAGTACAACATCCGCGTCAACACAGTTAGCCCCGGGGGATGGACGGACAACGTCGACAGTCAGCTCCACAAGCGCAGCCCCGAAGTTCAGGAATGGGCGCTTGCCGCATTCAAGGACAACCCCTTCAAGCGGATCGGTGATCCGTACACCGACGTCTCTCCGATCTTTGTATTCCTCGCCTCCGACGAAAGTCATTGGATGACCGGTCAAAATCTCCATGCCGACGGTGGAGTATGGATCAGCGCGTGAGTCGCGGCAGCGGGCACATGAGGCGATGAGGCCGAGCGTCTCGGAAGACGTAGAGCCCGCCGCGCAACCAGCACACGACGGTTGAGCATATGCTCGCGGCCTACCAGCGAGACGGTGCCGGCGTATCGATGGACAACGGCCGCACATACGACAGGTCCGAACGATCCCGGACGCCGACGAGGTAGCCCTTCTCAGTGAAGAATGACGATTGCAGAACTCTGGCGTCGGCGATGAACATGCCTTCGACGGTGGAACGACGAACAGCGATGCGCCAATGTCCGTCGCGCCGCTCCAAGCGGTCGATGTAGCGGCCGGAGATGAATTGGGCTGTCTTTCCGTCTGTGCCGATCAGAACGACGATGGCGTAGCTGTCAGCGTGCGCGGTGTCGCCGTCGATCTCGCACGAGTGGGTGGTGATGTTATGTGTGTGCACCCGCGACGTTTCGGCATGGGTCGCGTTGGCCCATTCCCCATACTCCGGGCCGGCGTTGACCGCATGACCGTGCTCGTCCACACCGTCGGCGTGGTACGCCGAGGTGATCAAGTCGATGTCATGCCGGTCGCATCCACGCGCATGCCGCGAGATGCAGTCGAGGATCTCCGTACGGTCCATGAGGTAACGCACGTCTCGTTGGAGGCTTTCGATCTCGGCATTCGTCTCAGTCATGCCACTCCTCATGTGTGGGATGTCAGCGCATGTCGCGCGTTGAGTCGCCGAGTCGACGCCCCAACAACACACTATACGATCGTACAGCATTGGTCGGGTGCCAGAATGCGAGTACCGACGGAGCGAGGAGATATGGCGACATCGTCAAGGCGCGTTGGCGCCGAAACGTCCAAGACCAGGGACGCGCTGCTCGACTGCGTAGAGCAGCTGATGCTGGAGGAAGGCTATGCCAGTGTCACGTATCGGGTGGTAGCCGCGAAAGCGGGCGTGACGCCCAGCCTGGTTCAGTACTACTTCCCCACCCTCGACGACATCTTCATCGCAGCGATCCGCCGCTACTCCGAGCGGGGCCTGGCTCACCTCACCGATCTCCTGGAGCGTCGGACCGACGATCCGCTACGTGCAGTGTGGGAGTACAGCTGGGACGAGGCGACGGGCGCAATGATCACCGAGTTCATGGCTCTCGGTAACCACCGGAAATCGATCCGCGCCGAGATCGCAGCGGTGACCGAGAATGTTCGCCGACTTCAGCTGGAAGCGCTCGTCAAGAAGTTCGGCAAGAACGCGAAGCCGATCGGCGGCTTGTCCCTGCCGGCCCTGCAACTCTTGATGTCGGGCCTACCGAAATTCCTCAACCTCGAAGAAGGCATCGGCGTCAAGTCGGCACATGCCGAGGTAACCGAAGCCTTTGAGCAATACATCGATTTGGTCGAGCCACGGGCGACGACGTCGAAACCGAAACGCAAATCCCCGGCACGCAAACCCGCAACGGGTCGCTGATCGCTCACTCCCCCGCGAACATCCGCGATATCCGTACGCAGGATGACGCTCACTGTTGCCTGCCCCGGCGCCGAAAAGCTTCTCCCTGAGCATGCCCGGCCGATATTCGGTTGGCAGCAATTTTCCGACAAGCGGTCGGCGATAGTTATCGGCGATCCGAGGCCGCCGCTTCGCATTCGTTAGGCAGATGTTCGGTCAGAAAATCTACGAACTCGGCGCGAAACGCCTCGACGTCCGCATCGAAAGCCAGCTGCACCGCTCCTCCTTGGTAGTCGCGCTAGCGCATCATGTGGGGGTACTGGCTGTGTGGATGCACACCGAACATGTCCCGGTATGACGGTGGTTGGCGACCGTCCTCGTCGCGAATGCCGTACAGGGCGGCCAACTCCGCACCGATCAGCGTTCGACCGCTCACCCCCATCAGCTCGGGATCGTTGTAGAGCGCCCAGACGACATGACCCGTCAGCTCGGGCGTTTCGGCGCTGTCGAGGATGTGGCCGAACTTCTCAGGATTGCTGGCGATGATCTTGCGGACTCTGTCGGTGAGCAGCGATCCCATCCAGATTGATACTGCGGCGATACCGAAATCTCGGAGGTCGACGGCCATGTCTGCGGCCATCTTGTCGGTTCCGGCTTTCGGGACACCGTAGGCCGGCCCGAACGCATAGTGCACCGAGCCCGATGATGACGAGAACGCGACCAGCCCCTTGCCCTGCGGGATCATCAGCGGCGCTGCATAAACCGTGGCGACGTAGCTGCTGCGCAAGCCGACGTTGAGGGTGTCGATCACGTTGATGGGTTCTTCCCAGAATTTCGTGCGCCCCATCATTTCGTCGCGAATGATCGCGGCGTTGTTGACCAGGATGTCGACTCGGCCGTGGTCGCGGCGCACCTGGTCAAACAGTTCCTCAACTTGGGCATCGTCGCCGTGGTCGACAGCGACGGCGATGCCGGTGCCGCCGGCGGCGGTCACCCGAGCGGCGGTCTCATCGATGGTGCCCTTAGGTCCTGCCGGGCTGGAGTCGCGCGTGCGGCCGGTGACGTAGACGGTGCAGCCGTGGCTGCCGAGCGCGTGAGCGATTCCGGCCCCGGCACCGCGGCTCGCGCCGGTAACCACCGCGACCGGGTTGTTGTCAGACATCGATTCTTGCCGCTTCCTTGAGTTCGGTGATGGGGCGGGCCAATCCTTGTTCTTCGCAGATGATTTGAAGTCGGTCAACGGTTTCGGTGACACCCGGTCCGATCCGCTTGCCAGGTGTGAAGGTCGCGGGCAGGTGGCGCATGCCCTGGATCACGCCAATGCTGTCGTAGTGCACGGTCCCCTCGGCAATGCACTGGTAGTCCGGTATCCGGTCGAAGACCGCCGTCACCATGGCCTTGAACACTGTGCGTGCCACATTGGACCCGATGCACCGGTGCACCCCGAGCCCGAAACTGAAGTGCCGATTGCCTTTCCGATCAAGGATCACCTCGTCGGGTTGACCGAACACTGCGGGGTCACGGTTGGCCATCGCCCAGGACAGCCAGAGCCGCTGCCCCTCCCGCAGCGTCGTGCCGTTGAGGTCCATGTCCGCCGAGATCGTGCGCCCATCACCGGGCGCGGGGGTGAAGTAGCGCAGGAACTCTTCAGTGGCGGGGTTGAGCAGGGTCGCCCTCTCCTTGCTCAACCTGGTGCGCTCATCGGGATGGCTCGACAACCACTCCAGCGCGTGCGCGGTCAGTGCAGTGGTGGTGTCGAATCCCCCGCCGATTAACAGGTTCAGCATGCCGAGTAGTTCAATGTCGGGCGGCGCCTCGCCGTTGATACGCAGCGTGGCCAAGGCGTCGATGATGCCGGGCCGGGGGTTCTCCCGAATCTCGGCGAGGTTCGTGAACACGTCGACGCCCATCGCCATGTAGAGCTCGCGAACACGTGCAGCGTCCGGCGAATCGGGCGGCGTGTAGACCGATGCGTGCGCCGGCTCGTTGTAGAGCCTCCACTTCTCCAACCGGACGCCGAGCATGGCCAGCGTCAGCACGGCAGGCACCACGTTGGCGAGGTCATCGACAAAGTCGATCTGCCCCGACTCGATGCGGTCATCGAGGCACGCCCGCACGATCTCGTCGATGAACGGCTCCCAGCGCTTCACCGCAGCCGGCGACAGGTAGGGGTTCAGCGCGGTGCGGTAGTACCGGTGCTCGGGATCGTCCATCTCCAGCATGCCGCCACGGAATCCCTCCGCCTCGACCATCAGTGGAATGGAAATACCCTTGTAGCCCCGACGCTCGTTGTGGACGTCGTGGTCATTCGATACGTGGGGACACCGGGCGAGTTCGAATACCTCCTGGCTGCCCGCGACGACCCAATGTCCGTCGTAGGTATCCGTCCAGGCGATCGGGCACCGTCGATGCATTTCATGGGTGATGTCGAGGAATTCATCTCGGTACCCGGCAGCGTGACGGTCGAAGTGATAGCGCGGCGTGACCGTGGGATCTTCTGGGAGCGCGGTCACGTCAGTGCTCCGCCGGCCGGCCGTGGGCTGCGCGGGCAGCCACCACGTGATCCACCATTATGTTTATGGCCTGTTCCGGGCAGGAGATTGCCGCCTCCCGCACATCGGACTGATGAACGTCTGGTATGTCGGCGGTAGCGGCTTGTGCGTGACCGTCAACATCATTCAGCACGAAAGACTCCGGGGCGATCATGGCACACAATGTGTGGCCCTGGCAGCGTGTCGAATCGACCTCAACGCGCACCTATTTCTCCTAAGAACGATTTGATGAGGACTTGTTGAAGCACGTCAGACGACAGCGCCACCGTTGACGCCGATCACCTGCCCGTTGACGTAGCCCGCTCCTTCTGAACACAGGAACGAGCACACCGCTGCCACTTCGTCGCCGACGCCGAGCCGACCGGCGGGGATGGCTCGGGTGAGTATTTCGGTGCTGGGCAGCTTGCCTTCTTCCTGTTGCTGGCGAAGCATCGGCGAGTCGATGACGAAGGGAGGAATGGTGTTGGCGGTGATCCCCTTGCGGGCGTAGTCCAAGGCGACTGTCTTCGTCATGGCGATGACGCCTCCCTTCGTAGCCGAGTAGTGGCCTTGCGCTGGGGCGCCCTGCTGTCCGGCGGCAGACGAGATGGTCACAATGCGCCCCCACCCCGCTGCAACCATGTCCGACAACGCTGCTCGGATACACAGGAACGTCCCGGTGAGGTTCACCGCCAAGTACCGGTTCCATTCGTCGAGGGTGATCTTGTCGAACCGAGTGAAGCCGGCAATGGCCGCACTTGTTACGAGTATCTCGACCGGTCCGAGCGCACCACGAGCGGTCGCGAACGCAGCCTCGACAGCGTCCTCGTCTGAGACGTCGACACCGATTGCGAGGGCGCTCCCGCCGGCCGCCTGGATGGCCGCAACGACCTTTTCCGCGGCTTCGGTGTTCACGTCCATCACCGCCACGCGATGGCCATCAGCTGCAAGATGGGTGCTGATCGCCTGGCCTAATCCGGATCCGCCGCCGGTCACTATTGCAGTTCGGTTCACGTTGAACCCTTCCCTTTCAGTGCTATCCCAATGCACATCGAATGCTGGTGTCCGACGGAAAGACCGCTCGGGGTGGTCACACGCCTGCGGGGCCCGGCGCGCCGTGCATGTACAGCGTCTGCCCAGAGCAGAAGCTCGACGCGTCGGAGGCGAAAAATAGTACGCCGTAACCGATTTCGTCAGGCTCCCCAAGCCGGCCGACCCCGTTTGTCATGGCGATTGCTTCAGGATCGAGCCCGTACCGCGCGGCGTCATCGGTCAGCGTCGCGGCACGCACAGCGCCCACCGCAATGGCGTTGACCCGGATACCTTTCTTGGCCCACGCGGCCGCCATCGACCCCGTCAGGTTATTCACCGCAGCCTTCGCCGCGGCGTACGGCGCGGCTTGCGGCATCGCGAGAAGACTCGCGCCGGAGGAGATGTTGACGATCACACCTTTGCCCTGGGCCATCATCGGCTTCGCCGCTGCTTTCGACAAGTGCCAGACCGCTTTGAAGTTGAGCGCCAACACATTCTCGAAGTCGTCGTCCGGCCATTTTAGGATCGATTTGGTTTCGGCGCCTCCCGCGCAGTTGATGAGGATGTCGAGTCGCCCAAAGTCCTCCAACGTCGTCTCGACGAGGCCCCGACATGCATCTGCTGTAGTTACATCCGTGGACACTGCCAGGGCCCGGCGGCCCATCGCCGTCACTTCCTTCGCGGTCGACTCGAGCGGATCTGGGCGGCGACCGGCCAACACGACATCGGCGCCGTGCTCGGCCAGGACCAGGGCGGCGCCACGCCCGATCCCGGTGCCCCCACCAGTAATGACAGCGACGCGGCCATCGAGTGAAAACCGACTGCTCATTGGGCTCCCTCACGTTACATGTTGCGTTGTACGATCGTATAGCAATGGACTACAGTCGTACAGCATGCGTGCGATGCGCATAGGCAGGAACCGCTGCGGAGGAGCAGATGTTGAGCGACTTGTATTACGACCCTTGGGACTTCGATATAGATCTCGATCCCTACCCCACGTACAAGCGCCTGCGTGACGAATGCCCGGTCTACTACAACGACCGCCACGACTTCTGGGGTGTCAGCCGCTACGCCGACGTGGACGCAGCGCTGAAGGACACCACGCGGCTCAGCTCAGCCAAAGGCGACATTCTTGAAGTCGTGATGACTGATCCAGTTATGCCTCCTGGCATCTTCATCAACGAAGATCCCCCGCTGCACACCATCCACCGCGCAATCGTGTCCCGCGCCTTCACACCCAAGAAGATGCGGGCCATCGAGGACAAGATTCGCGCCTTCTGTGTGGCCTGCCTGGACCCGTTGGTCGGCGGCGACCGGTTCGACTTTGTCGAGGACCTTGGCGCCGAGCTACCGATGCGCACGATCGGCATGCTCGCCGGGATTCCCGATGCCGAGCAGCCTGCGGTCCGGGAGCACGCCAACCAGGTGCTGCGCAATGAGCCCGGCAAACCAATGGCGATCAAGAAGGACCGTTACTTCACCGGCGAGATGTTCGGCGAGTACGTCGAATGGCGGGAGAAGAACCCGTCCGACGACTTGATCACCGAACTGCTCAACGTCGAATTCGAGGATGAACACCGTGTCACGCGAAAGCTCACCAAGCAGGAGCTGATCGTGTTCCTGGCCGTTGTTGCCGGCGCGGGCGTCGAGACCACTGGCCGGTTGTTTGGGTGGATGGGCAAGGTACTGGCCGAACATCCCGATCAACGCAAAGAATTGGCTCAGGACCACAGCCTGATTCCCACCGCGATCGAGGAACTGCTGCGCTTCGAACCGCCCGGTCCGCACGTGGCGCGCTACGTCACCACCGACGACGTGACCTTCCAGGACCAGGTGATTCCCTCAGGCAAGCCCCTGCTGATCATGCTGGCGTCCGCCAATCGCGACGAACGACACTTCGACGAGCCCGACAGGTTCAACATCCACCGAAAGCCCGGCGGGCATTTGACATTCGGGCGCGGAGCACACTTCTGCGTGGGCTCCCCCTTGGCGCGACTGGAAGGTCGCGTGGCACTCGAAGAGGTCCTCAAGCGATGGCCCGAATGGGAGATCAACATGGAAGGTGCGCGACGGTCGCGGACCTCCACTGTGCGCGGCTGGGACAGCATGCCGGCGGTCATCGCCTGACATGAGCATTCCGACCGGCAGGGTCGCCGTCGTCACGGGCGCCGCCCGCGGACAGGGGCGAAGCCATGCAATCGCATTGGCGTCCCTGGGTATGGACATCATCGCCATCGACCGCTGCGCGGACATCCCGTCCATTCCCTACCCGCTGGCGACGCCGGAAGAGTTCGAGGAGACGGCGACTCTAGTGCGCGCCGCCGGCAGCCGGATCAAGACAGTCACCGCCGATGTCCGCGATCTGTCCGCTTTGCGGGCTGGAATCGATTCAGGTGTAGCCGAGTTCGGCGACATCGACGTCATGATCGCCAATGCCGGTGTCGTGGGCATAGGCTTGACAGATCCGCTCGATACGACGGTATTCGACGATATCCTCGGCACGAACCTGCGAGGCGTGTGGCACACCATCGCCAGCACGGCGCCATCGATGATCCGCAAGGGCGGTGGCTCTATGGTGCTGATCAGTTCCATGCAGGGCCTGGTCGGGCGAGGCGGCGACGGAAGCGCGGCCACCTTCGCCTACGCCGCGTCGAAACACGGTGTCGTCGGGCTCATGCGATCGGCCGCCAACGCATACGCCCCGCACAACATTCGGGTCAACTCCGTCCATCCCACCGGCGTCGCCACCCCGATGATTTTCAACGAGCACATGGCAGGCGTGTTCGAGGCCGACCCCAATAGCAGCGCGATGGCGGGCAACCTGCTTCGTGTTCCGTTCGTCGAACCCGTCGATGTCACCAACGCCGTCCTGTACCTCATCAGCGATACCGCCCGCTACGTCACCGGTGTCACGTTGCCCGTCGACGCCGGCTTCGGGGTGATGTAGCGGCTTCAGTGGCCGTTGAGGATGAAATCAGCTGCGCGCCAGGCCATCGCCATCATCGGACCGTTGAGATTACCGGCGACCATGGTGGGTAGCACCGAACAGTCGACGACCCGCAGGCCATCGACGCCTCGGACTCTGAGCTGATTGTCGACGACGTCGTCGTCACTGGGGCCCATCGCGCAGCTGCCGGCAGCGTGGTAGCCGCAGTATCCTCCGTCGAAGGCGGCTTCAATCAACTCGTCATCACTACGGACTTCCGCGCCCGGGTATGTTTCGTGGCTGATGCGTTGCGCGATAGGAGATCGCTCGAAGATCGTCCGCATGGTGCGTAGCAGGTTGGCCGCCGTCTCCCGGTCATAATTGGTGGCCAGGTAGTTCGGGTTGATCCGTAATGCTGCGTCCGGGTCGCTGGAGGTAATCTCCAGTGAGCCTTCCGACGTAGGGCGCAGCACCATCCCGAGGCAGGACAGACCGGCCTGCCGCTCTATTTCGACCGGTTCGCCAGTGTTGTAGGGCGGAATAGTCCACGGGCCCATCATCAGTTGCCCGTCGGGACGGTCGGCACCCGGTTGGGACTTCACGAAAGCGACGATGTCGAAGGACGGCGCGGCGAGTGGGCCTTTGCGTGTTGTCAGATATCGAATCCCCGTCATCGCTTGTGCCAGGCTGCTTGAAAGTTGCTTGTTGTAACCCAGGTCTTCGTTGAGTTGAAGTCTCAGGGTGGCGCACCGGTGTTCGCGGAGCTTTCGGCCGACATTGCCTCGATCGAGGTACAGGTCAACCCCTGCTGCCGTGAGGACCTCGCGCGGTCCAATGCCGGAAAGCTGCAACAACTTCGGCGTATTGAGGCTACCCATGCTGAGGATGACTTCGCGGGTGGCGCGGAATGCTGCGGTCGTGCCTCGATGCGAGATCTCGACGCCGACCGCTCTACCGTGTTCGAAGACCACCCGCTGCACAGTGGCGTGGGTGCGCACGGTCAGGTTGGGCCGATCCACGACAGGCTTCAGGAACGCGGTAGCCGCACTGACTCGTCGGCCGTTCTTGATCGTTGAGGTGGCGTATCCGATACGTTCGTCGTCAGACTCGTTGATGTCTTGCACGCGGGCCAGACCGGTCGACACGCCGGCTTCGACCATCTCCTCGCTCAACGGGTCGGGATCGCGCGGCACCGAGATGTGGACGGCTCCACCGGCGCCTCGGGTAGGCGAGGCGCCGAACTCGTTGTCCTCAAATATCCGGAAGATGGGAAGCATCTCGTCCCATCCCCAGCCCTTGTTGCCGAGGCGTTCCAGAGTGTCCCAGTCGGCTCGGCTCCCGCGGTTGTAGATCATCCCGTTGATGGAGCTCGAACCGCCGAGGACCTTGCCTCGCATCCACCTCTCCGCGTGGGGATTCGGACCGAAGGGTGTGGTCTCATAGTGCCACATGTGCTTCTCGCTCTCGAAGAGCTTGCCCGAGCCCTTTGGAACCACGAACAGCGGATTGCGGTCACCTCCACCAGCTTCCAGCAGCAGGACTTTGACCCCGGCGTCTGCCGACAGCCGGTTGGCCAGGACGCAACCCGCCGAACCGGCGCCGGCAATGATGTAGTCGTAGGTCGTCATACGTTTCTGCCGTTCAGCGAATCTGACCGAGGCCGCCAGCCACGACCAGTGACTCGCCGGTGATGTAGCTGGCCTCGCCGCTGAGCATGAAGACGGTTGCATAGGCGATGTCCCACGCCGTTGCTTGGCGTCCCAACGGGAACTGGATCTGCGAGCGGGACTTCACGTGTGCGCTTCCGTATCGTCCGAGCGGAGTGTCGACGGGACCGGGGATCACATGGTTTGCGCGAATCCCCCGCGGGGCGCCCTCCAGCGCCACGTGGCGGCACACACCGAATAACGCCGCTTTGGAGGCGTCATAGGCGGGAAAGCGGGTGCCCGCCCGCAAGCTTGCTGCGGACCCGATGAACACCAGCGAGCCGCCGTCAGCCAGCACGGGCATGGCCGCCCGGGCGATCAGAAAATGCGACCGGACGTTGAGCGCGAAGAGGTCATCCCACAGTTCGGGGGTCGTCCCCGCAAGTCCCTGCCCAGAACCGAACCCAACGTTGGCAACGACGCCGTCGAGTCCGCCGAGTCCTTCGGCAGCTTCTGCGACGAGGCGTTCGCAGGCGGCAGCATCCCGGACGTCGGCGACCACCGACACTGCCTTCGTGCCTTCCTGCTTGCAGAGCAATGAAGTGCGCTCAGCGGCTTCTGCGTCGACGTCGACGCATGCAACGTCGGCACCCTCCCGCGCACACAGCACAGCGATGGCACGCCCGTTCCCGATCGGCGCGTCGGCGTCATCCGATGCCCTGGTTCCGGCACCGGCAACAACGATGCGCCGACCGACCAATCGCCCGCGACCGGGTGCGGTACCCAATGATTCGGGAGTGAGCGTCATAGCGAGCACCGTACCCCGCGCTGTACGACTGTACAACTATCCGACTCAGACGTACATTCGGTGGATGACGCAACCGGCCCGCTTGCATCCCTTGCACGTTGACGAGTGGGATGACGAAGCACTGGAAGCATTACGGCAGGCGTTTCCCGCGGGCGTCATCGATCACATGCGCGTGTCGGGCCAGGCCCCAAATGTCCTGGCGACCATGCTTCATCATCCGAGGCTCGCAGGACCGTTCACCACCTTCGGCAACGTCCTGCTGAGGAAGCCGGCGATCGGACACCGCAACCGAGAACTGATGCTGTTACGTGTCGCATGGCGGACCGGCGCACGCTACGAATGGGTGCACCACGTACGGCTCGCTTCGGACTACGAGATCACCGACGATGACATCAGCGCGATCGTCGACGGCACGGCATCTAAAAGCTGGACCGCTTGTGAACAAGACCTCGTCACTGCGACCGACGAGATGCTCGACTCCTATCGAATATCAGACGAAACCTGGCGAAGACTGGCACAGCACTTCAATGAGGAGCAGCTAGTCGAGATCCCATTCGTCGCCGGCACCTACACATGCCTCGCGATGGCATTCAACAGCTGGAATCTGCAAGTCGAGGAAAATGTTGACCTGCAGTCGATTCCGCTGCCGCCCGGCTGACGAAGGCCACCCCAGTTAGCCACGGCGGCCAGCGCGTTCGGCAAAGGCATCAAGTGCTGCAAGCACTTCGGGGGAACGCCACACTCGGTTGCGGATGGGGCGAAGCGAAGTCACAACAGAGCTAACTTCAGCTATGGGATCGAGTGAAGTTGGCGAGCAGTACCTGTCGGAGTTGGTGGCGCGGGTTGGAGAGCAACACCAACGGGTGACGGTCACCGTCCATGAGCCTCCTGCCGCGGTCCTTAGCTCTGCTGCAGTCCGGGCATTGAGTGAGGCTGATGCCGAGCTGGCCCGAGGCGAAGGCGTGAGTGAGGATGATCTTGCCGCTGCGATGCAGGCTCGTCGAGCCGGGAAGTGACCGATCAGCGCTACGAGTTGGTCGTCGCCCCGACCGTGCGACGGCAGTTGACGCAGACGCTGCCGGAGGCGGTGGCGTTCGCGGCTTATGAGTTCATCACCGGGCCGCTGCTGGACAACCCGCATCAGGTCGGTAGGGCGATTGCGGCCGCCGCTCGACGATCGTCACAGTGCCCGCCGGGGCACCTACCGCGTGATCTACCGCATTGACCATGAGTGCCGGCGCATCACGGTTGTGGGCGCCTTCAGCCGCGCCGACGCCTACGGCAAGCAGTGACGATCGGCCGGCGGCGAATACCTCGAATCGCATTGCCGCTTATTCGGCGTTAATGACCAAGAATCGACCGGAGTCAGCCGGTCGTGGCCACATCACCCGGAAGCAAAAACTGCCCTTTACCAGAACAAACAAGAACTTCTTCGGAACAGGCGGGAGCCCCCGATTCCAAATCCCGAGGCCGCAGGTTCGGTTCCTGGCCGGGGCGCAAACAGGAGCGGCCCTCCGAGGTCGCGGGGCCGCGGAACCCGTGCAACGTCACGTCGGTCACGCCGAGCAACTGCCCATCGGATTCTGGCTAAGTCGGCGGGCCGGGGCATCAGCTCCGACGAGTCGAGCGCCGTGACGATTCGGTCCGCTCGGAGGCCGGGTACAGCACCTGCGCAGAATCTTGCGCAGGGAAGTAAATTGCGCGCACTGGCGGCTACTTTCCCACCGATGGGACTGAACACGAACATGGCCGCGGCCCAGGACGGGGCAACCGCGATGGCTTTCATCTACGCTTGGTTGGCAAACCTAACGGCAAACTCAATTCAGGGGGTGTCACCCTGACCGCGCTCGAAGCCGATTTCGACCTGATGCAGTCGATCTACGACATCTCCGACGAGTTCTACGGCCTTTTCCTCGGACCCACCATGGGTTACACCTGCGGGTATTTCGAGCGCGCAGGCATGACAATCGACGAGGCCCAAAACGCCAAGTTCGACCTTGCGCTGTCCAAGCTGCGGCTGGAGCCCGGCATGACCCTGCTCGACGTGGGCTGTGGCTGGGGGGCCGGCATGCAGCGGGCCATCGAACGCTACGACGTCAACGTCATCGGCCTCACCCTGAGCCGCTCACAGCGGGACGCGGCGCAGGCCCGGCTGGCGCGCGTCCCGACCAAGCGCCGTTTCGAGGTGCGGCTGCAAGGTTGGGAGGACTTCGACGAGAAGGTCGACCGCATCATCTCCATCGGATCCATGGAGCACTACGGTCATCGGAAGTACGGCGCCTACTTCGAGAAGACGTACGATGCGCTGCCCGCCGACGGCGTCATGCTGCTGCACACCATCTGCGGCTTCCACCCGTATGAGATGCATCGTCGAGGCCTGGCGCTCACCTTCGAGATGTGCCGGTTCATCAAATTCATCGTGACCGAGATCTTTCCGGGCGGCCAGTTGCCGTCGGCTGATTTGATCGAAGAACACGTGGCCAAGACCGGATACACCTTGTCCCGCACCCACTCTCTGCAAGCGCATTACGTTCTGACGCTCGAAAGTTGGGCTGCCAACTTGGCGGCCAACCGCGACAGGGCGATCCAGGTGCAGTCGCAGGAGGTGTACGACCGATTCATGAAGTACCTGACCGGCTGTGCTGACCTGTTTCGCAACGGCTCGATCGACGTCAACCAGTTCACCCTCGAGAAATAGATTTCATCAAGGTCGTCCGCAGACCTGGCTAGCCCTCGACCGAACTGGCATCCCAATCAGCAGACTGTTTTTCTGCGCGTCAATCGGTCGTAGGCGGCGCCGTGGATCTTGGCAAACTGTAGCTTTGTGTTTAGCCCAGGCGTAGCTTGGGCATTGAGCCTGTCAAGGGGGTGGAGCTATGGCGATCCCACTGGCTGCCTGTGCGATCCGAGCAACCGTCGTCGGCACTGCCGCGGCCGTCGTCTGGGCGCCATCAACCGCCCCACCAACTCCACCACCCGTCGCCACGCATGCCATCGCGTTGACCGCGGCAGCGCTTCCGACCACCCCGTATGCGCCGTATGACGGTCCGTCGTTGTTCGACCTCATCGGACACGGCATCATCATTCCCAGCCTCGGCCAGGCACCCCCGACGCCACCACCCAACACACCGATCCCGAGCACGACCAACGCCAATCAGGCCGTCAAAAACATCTACCTCGCGGTCGAACCGTGGGTTCGCTATGGCTTCGAATTGGCCACCTACGCCGTGGGTTGGGTGCCCTACGTAGGCTGGCTGTCCGGTCAGATCATGATCTTCTACAACTTCGGCGAACGCATCGCCCGAAGCATCACATTCAACGTCGCCGACTGGTTGTTGGGCCCGGTGCCATTCCTGGAAGGTTTGACCAACGTGGCCCGCGACAGCTTCAATGCGTTGGTGCAGTTGGGAATCGATGAGTGGAACTTCTTCCTGCCGCCACTACCGCCACTCCCCCCGCTCCCGCTCGCTGCCCGGCAGGCCACCAAAGTGACCGCCAGCCAGATCGCCCAGCCAAGCTCCGCGCCGACAACAAAAGGCACCGGCCACAGCGCGCGCCAGACTGCTACGCCGTCGAGCCTCACCCCCGAACCAAAAAGCAGAGCCGCGGCGCCGGCAGACGCTGTAGCAGCCAATCCGCCTGCCGCACACAAGGTTCCCACCGTCAGCGGCAAGTCGGGTGACAGCTCGACGGGTCAGAGCGGACGCACCAAGTCGGCACCGTCGCAGCGTCAGGCACACGGAAGCGCGCAATCCAACAGGAGGTAATCAGTGGCCGGGATGGGCCTGCCGGGGTTGTGGCTGTTCCTGCTGTTGGTGGTTGCAGCGTCGATCGGGCTGGCGGTGGGAAGCATCTGGCTGGCCAACCGCAGCGGAGTGCCCGACCACGGCACTGGTTACAACGCCTCCCTGTCACCGTTCCTGACCACCGTGAGCCTGGTCTACGGTGCGCTACTGGGGTTCACCGTCGTCGTGGCCTGGGAGCAGTTCTCCTCAGCCGAGATGAACGTCACCAGCGAATCATCCACGCTGGCAACGATGTACCGCCAGACCGTGGGCATGCCGACCACCAGCCAAGCCAAGATGCGCCAACTGCTGCGCACCTACACGACAGCCGTACAGGATGAATGGGATCCGCGCACCCGCACCGACGCCGCCGCGACAGCCCGAGGCGCGATCACCGATATGTATCGCGTCCTGGGCACCCAGGGTCAGCCCGAGGCGGCGAACCCGCTCAGCGGAGATTTCCTCGGTCAACTCACCGTCCTGACGTCGCAGCGCAACACCCGGATCCTCGATGCCCGCCCACGGATCCCCGGCCTGCTGTGGACGGGGTTGCTCTTCGGCGGTCTTGTGGTGCTCGCACTACTGGGTTTCATCCGGATGGACAGCAAGCGCGGCCACATCCTGTTGTCCAGTGCCGTCGCCATCCTGCTCGGCCTGCTGCTCTTCGTCGTGTACTGGCTCGACCACCCCTTCGGCCACCAACTCGGTGTCACACCCGCGCCATTCCAGCACTCGCTGGAGGTCTTCGACGGGGTGGATCAAGCCAGCTAGCCCATCACCAGGACGCGCTCAACTGTCCGGCAGCTCAGCGAAGCGCTTCTTGACGTCGTTGTACCAGCCCATCGATTTGATCGGATGGCGCCACCGGCCCTTCATGTCCTCACGGGCGGGCACATGCGCGTCATCGCCCCCCTTCACCAGATCCTTGAGGTGCTGGTCCTGCGCCTTGATGATGTCGTCGGCGCTGTCACCGCGGTGCACGAATCCGCATGGTCCACCCAGGTCTTGGCAGGTCATGGTCTTCACGGGGCTTACTCCTCCTGTCGGTGTCACACCCGGCCGTCCGGGCGCGTCAAGATGTTGACGCACCCAACGACGAAAGTGTGACCGCCATGGTGAGGGAAGATCAGCTCCGCGACGGCTTCGAGGTCGAGCGCCCCCGGCTCCAGCGCATCGCCGGCCGGATCCTGGGCGACGCCGACGCAGCTCAGGACGTCGTTCAGCAAGCGTGGCTGCGTCTGCACGCGACCGACGAGCCGATCGACAACCTGGCGGGCTGGCTCACCACGGTGACCTCTCGGCTGTGCCTCGACCGGCTGCGAGCGCGCACACCGGTGCCGACGGAGTCGATCGAGTTGGACGCGACCGCACCGGACCCCGCCGACGACGTCGTGCTGGCCGACACCGTGGGCATCGCCTTGCAGGTGGTGCTCGACCGGCTGACGCCCGCCGAACGGGTGGCCTTCGTCTTACACGACAGCTTCGGCGTCGATTTTGACCTGATCGCCTCGATGCTCGACACGACCCCGGTTGCGGCCCGCAAGCTGGCCTCTCGGGCTCGGGGCAAGGTGCGCCCGGCGTCGCCCGAGGATGCGCTCGCCGACTGGGAGGTCGTCGACGCCTTCATGACCGCGGCTCGCGAGGGCGATTTCACGCGTCTGCTGCAGCTGCTCGCCCCCGACGTGACGGTCTCCGCCGACGCTGCCGCGGCCACGCTCGGTACGCCGGCCCATATGGAGGGCCGCGACGAGGTGGCCAACTTCTTCAATGGGGCGGCCGCGGCGGCGTTCCCGGTCTTCGTCGAGGACCGTCCGGGATCCGCGTGGATACACCGCGGCGAGGTCAAGGTCGCGTTTGACTTCACCATCGAGGACGGGAAGGTGCGCCGCCTCCAATTCCGCGCCGAGCCCGAGCTGCTGGCCGGGGTACGCCGCCGCGAGGGCGACCGCGTGCGGGGCTGATCCCAGAGTCGGAGCGCTGGCTTCCCGCCCGCGGCATGGGGCTGTTCCTCAGACTCCCCTGTTCGCTGCCGTGTACGCCCGCCAGCCGCCGAACTCGCTGATCTCACGCTGGCCCTCGACCAGCGCGGGCTCCCCGATCACGCCGAGTACCGTCGACCCGTCGTCGAGGTTCACCTTGCCGATCGACAACCCGGGTGGCTCGTTGAGCAGGATCCCGGCCAGACCGGCCGCGGGCACTTCCCACACCTCGACGGCCACCCCGACCCCAGAACCGTCGGTGACGCGGATCATCGCGGGATGCTCATCGTTGATCGTCCACAGCCGGTAGACCGGTTCGGTGACGGCCTCTTTTACGAACGTGGCTCCGGCAGCGGCCATATTCGGCGACAGCTTCAGCCCTCGCATGAGCGTTCCGTTGACGGCCAATAGCACTGCGGCACTCTCCTTTTCACCAGTTTCTCCTACCGCCGCGTCGCCGACGATCCGGGTGCCCGACGTCCCGGCCAAGATTGCCGGGATCTCTTCCGCGGCGCCGATGACGCCGACGGCGCCGGGCGTCGCGGCCACAAAATCCGCGACCGCCTGAACCTTGGGTTGCATCGACCCCGCGGCGAACTGGCCGGAGGCGATGTACTCGCGGGCCCGCTCCACAGTGATCGTGTCGAGCCACTGCTGCTGCGGCGTCCCGAACCCGATGGCCACTCGGGGCACACCCGTCGGGATCAGCAGCAGCTCGGCCCCCAACTCGTGGGCCAACAGACCAGAGGCGATGTCCTTGTCGACGACGGCCTCCACGCCGACAACCGTGCCATCGGCTTCGAGCGACACCGGGATGCCTCCACCGCCGGCCGCGACGACGATCGCCCCGTCGTCGAGCAGCCTCCGGATCACGTCGGCCTCCAGGATGGCGGTCGGTCTCGGCGAGGCCACCGTGCGCCGCCAGCCCCGACCGGAGTCCTCGGCGATGGTCCAGCCCAGAGCGTCCGCCAGAGCCCTGGCACGATCCGCGGTCAGGAAGGATCCGACCGGCTTGGTGGGGTTGTCGAAGGCCGGGTCGTCGAGACTGACCACCGAGTGGGTCACCACCGCCACCACCGGTCGCGTCAGACCCCGGCGCGCGAGCTCGTTGCGCAGAGCTTTGACGAACATGTAACCGATCGCGCCCTGGGTGTCGGCGACGGCATAGTCCACCGGAACCGGATCGACCTCGCCCTGGGCGAGCTCGGAGCGACGCAGGATGAACCCGACCTGTGGCCCGTTGCCATGGGAGACAACGAGTTTCCAGCCCTGCTCCACCATGTCGATCAGCGGACCGACCGTCCGGCTGACCGTGTCGTACTGCTGAGGAATGGAGTCGTGATCGGCGTCGGTGACCAAGGCATTGCCACCGAACGCGACGATCGCGGTGCTCACTTCTGCCTTTCGAGGTCCGACGCCAGCGCGGCCAGGGCCTCGTTGAAGCACTGCATCGGTGCGGTGGTGATGCCCGCGCCGATCTGCCCGACACCGGCCTGCCGGTGCGCGATGCCGGTGTTGATGATCGGCAGCACCCTGGAATCGGCGACCAGTCGGGCATCGATTCCGGCCGGCGTTCCGCCGAAGTTCAACGCAGGCAGCGTGAATGCGGGATTGGCACCCAGGGTGATGGACAGCATCCGGCGGCTGTTGGCGGTCGCGTCGGCCGGGGTGCCGCCGACGAACTGGACGATCGCCGGTGACGCTGCCATCGCGAAGCCGCCGAGCCCGTTGGTTTCGGTGATCGCCGAGTCGCCGAGGTCGGCGGCCGCATCGTCGACCGAGTAGCCGGGGAAGTACAGTCCGTCAACGGGATTGGCGGGTGCCTGAAACCATCGATCGCCGGTCCCGGACAGCTTGATGCCGAAGTTGACACCGTTGCGGGCCATCACCGTGACCATGCTGCTGCCCGGCACATCGGCCGCGGCGTCCGACATCGACTTGGCCGCCGCCATCGAGATGTTGAGGAAGAAGTGGTCATTGCCGGCGACGAACTCCAGTGCGCGACGCACCGCGTCGGAGGGTAGGTCGGCGTTGAGCAGCGACAGTGTCAGCCGTTTGAACAGCAGTCCGGATGCGGCGGCGTTGCGGTTGTGCAGTTCGTCGCCCATGTGCAGCGCCTGGGCCATCAGCGGTTTGAGGTCGGGATCGGCAAGACCGCGCACCGCGACCTGCATGGTGGCGAAGAAGTCACTGCCCAGCCACCGGAGCCGCTCGAGCACGTCGGGTGAGTTGGCACCGAACCGCAGAACCTTGCCGAGTCCCTCGTTGAGATTGCTGTACGCAAGGTTTCCGGCGGCGGTGTTCTCCACCACCCACACCGGCATCGACGGGCTGATGATCCCGGCCATCGGCCCCACCGCGCCGTGCTCGTGGCAGGGCGCCAGCTTCACCTCCCCACTGCCGGCAAGCTTTTCGGCGGCATCGAGATCGTCTGCCCAGCCTTCGTAGAGGATCGCACCGGCGATCGCACCGCGCTGCGGCCCGCACATGTCCATCCAGTCGATCGGTGGCCCGGAGTGCAGGATGCGCCGCTCTCCAGGACCGAGACCGGCAATCACGTCGCTGGCGCGAACCAGGTCGATCAGCCGGGGTTGCGCGGCCAGATAGCGATCGAAGGCGATGTTGTTGGCGGCCTCGATCCGCGGGTCGCCGATGAGGGTGGCCAGCGTCCAGCCCAGCGCGGGATCCGCACCCGCCGGCGGCGCCCAGGTGATGTTGGTGACCTGACCGCCGGCCGCGATGATGTTCGACGCGAAGCCTTGCAGTCCGATGTTGACGACGTTGAGATCTTGCTGGAGAAGCTGTTTCATCGATCCCCTCCCCTCGCGGCGATCACCGTCGCCGACCACAGGGCGGCCTCGGCGTTGCTCGACGCGACCAGCGCCCCGGCGGACTGGAGGCCGGCGACGGCGTTGGCTCGGTCCTGCGGGTCCAGTTCGGTGCCGCACACATAGCCGATGAACGCGACGGTGCTTCCCTCGGCGCGGGCCGAGGAGATGATCGGAATCAGTTCCTTCGTCGGGTCATCGGCTGAGCCGTAGCCGAGCACGACGTCGAACAGGACGACTGCCGTCGTCGGGTCGGCGATCTCGTCGCGGATGCGGGCGTCCTTTTGCGACGGGTCGATCATGGGATGCGGTTTGCCGCGGGTGAATTCGTCATCACCCATATCGACGATGGTGTGCTCCCGGCTCGTGCGGATGTCGGCGAGCGCGGTGTTGCCGGCCACCGGTGTGTTGGAGTGAGCGTGGACACCATGGGCCTGGTGCATCAGCTGCGCCTCGTAGCAGAAGGTTCCGCCGGAGAAGACGCCCCGCACGTATCGCTGGCTCGGCGCCATCGCGGCCGCGAGATCGCCAAGAGTCCGGCTCATTTCGGGTGGGACAGTGAAATCGCCGGGGTTCGGCTGCTCACCGCGGGCCAGTTCCGCGGCGATGTCCGCAGCCTGCGCCAGCGTTGCCGCGCCGTATACGCCGTCCCGGGCAACGGACGCGGGGTCGGCGCCGAGGAAGATGACGACGACGGGCTTCTCGCTATCTTCAGCCGCGGCAAGCACTTTCGCGGCCACCGCGGGCGCCGGCGGCTTGGACACCAGCACGATGACTGTGGTGGCCGGGTCGCTGTCGAGGGCGGAAAGGCCGTGCAGCATCGAGATGCCGCCGATCGCGTCGGCCAGGTCGTGTCCGCCGGTGCCCAATGCGTGCGACACTCCGGATCCGTTCTGGTGGATCCGGACGGTGACCTCTTGGGTGCCGGTGCCGGATGCGCCGACCACACCGATCGGGCCGCGCCGCACGACGTTGGCGAAGCCCAGCGGGACACCGTTGACGATCGCGGTGCCGCAGTCCGGCCCCATCACCATCAGGTCGTTGTCGCGCGCGTACTCCTTGAGCGCCAATTCGGCGTCCGCGCTGACATTGTCGCTGAACACCATGACGTCCAGGCCCAAGCGCAACGCCTTCATGGCTTCGGCGGCGGCGTAGTCGCCGGGCACCGAGATCAACGCGAGATTGAGCGCCGGGTCCTTGGCAACGGCCATCTGGATGCTGGTGATCGGTGCAGTGGCGCTCGGTTCGCCACCGTCACCGGGCGATGCCGACAGCAGCTTGTCGGCGACCGCGAGCGCCTCGTCGCAGGCCTCCTGGCTGCCCGATACCGCGACGATCAGATCATTGGCCCGAACGTCGAACTGACCCAGACCGGCTTGGGCGAGGTTGTCGACGTTGGTGGCTGAGGCCATCACCACCGAGGCCGCCTCGACGCCGGGGATCGACGTGACCCGCGCCGACACCGTCATCAAGGACACCGAGTCCTTGTAGAGGTTGGGATAGCGCCGCGAACCGGTGGGCATGCGTCAGGACGTCGCCGCGATGAACTCGTCGGCGTCGGAGACCCAGCCGAAAATGGCGCCCTGGGCCTTGATCATCTCGAGGGCCACCCGCTGGAACTCTGGGAAGTACGACGCCACGCAGTCGCGCAGGACCAGACATTCGTATCCGCGGTCGTTGGCTTCGCGGACGGTGGTGTGCACGCAGACCTCGGTGGTCACCCCGCAGACCACCAGGGTCTTGATGCCACGGTCGGCCAGGATCTGACCCAGGTCGGTGGCGTGGAAGCTGCCCTTGCCGGGCTTGTCGATCACCGGCTCACCGTCGATGGGATACAGCTGGTCGATAATGTCGTGTCCCTGCTCGCCGCGGACCAGGATGCGACCCATCGGACCGGGTTCACCGATGAAGGTCTTGCCGCCGCGGTGCAGCTTGGCCGGCGGACAGTCGGACAGATCGGGACGGTGCCCCTCCCGGGTGTGGATGACCAGCATGCCGATCTCGCGGGCCCGCGCCAGCACCCGCTCGATCGGTTCCACCGCGGCCAGCAGCAGCGAGGTGTCGTTGCCCAAGGCCTCCCCGAAACCGCCGGGCAGCACGAAGTCGCGTTGCATGTCGATGATCACCAGCGCGGCACTCGAGACGTCGAAGTCCAGCGCGAAGGGCTCCGCGTTGATCGTGACCACCTATGTTCCCCTTCCGCCGGACTGGCGGATTCATTGAAACGTAAACCGGCGGCCGATCGCGCGGGTGGAGATTTCCGCTGTGTAAACAATCTCCATCGACGTATCGCAAGTCGATCGCAAGTGCCCTGCAAGTGCGGCCGGCCATCGTCGTGGCATGAAAACACCGCAGCCCGAAACCGTCACTCCCCGCCAACCCCACGACCCCGAGCCCGAGTTGATCGGCATCACATTGGCTCACCGGGCGATGCTCACCGACGTCGGGCGCCTCGCCGCTGCGGTGACCGCGATCGGTGAAGGGCGGCAGCGCTGCTCGGCCCGGCGCGCTCAGGCGATCGCCCGCTACACTGATCTGCTCTGCGAGTCCATCCATCACCACCACACCGTCGAGGACACCGTGCTGTGGCCCGTGATCGACGCCTGCGCCGGAGACGTCGTCGACTTGACCGAACTGACCGACGACCATGCCGCCCTGGATCCGCGCTTGGAGATCATCGGCCACCGGGCGAACGCGTTCCGGGTCGCCGGCGATCGCCGCACCGCAGCCCTGCTGGGCGCCGAACTGGCCGATCTGCGCAATCTGCTCGCCGAGCACATCGCCGAAGAGGAGCGCGACATCTTTCCGGTGATCCGCCAGTACGTGTCGGTCGCCGATTGGCAGGTCGTCGAGAAGACCGCCCAGCGCACGGGTCGGCTGACGTTCGACGGGCCACGGACGGTGGCGGCGGCCACCGACGACGAACGCTCCGCCCTGGCAAAGGAAGTCAGTCCGGTTCTGCGACTGCTGTTGAGCGTATTGGCTTGGCGGCACCGCAAATTCGAGGACGAGGTGTTCAGCGGCTGATCCGGTCGACAAGCCGGGCCGCCTCAGCCGCCAGCCGAGTCCTCAGCGCGGTGGCGGCGGACCGGTACCGTCGGGCGTCGCTGTCGTTACCGGTCAATTCGGCGATCGCGGCCAGCGCGTCGTCAACCGCGCCGGTGAGCAGGCTGCCGTTGTCCAGCCCGGCCATCCGGCCCGAAAAGGGTTGCAGTTCCTCGGCGCACCGTGTCGCGGCCTCGGTATCACCGAGCGCGACGGCGGCGTGCGCGCGCAATGTCGTCATGGCCAGCCAGTAGTAGGACCGCTCGACGGGCTCTCGGCTGGACCAGATTTCGCGGGCTTCGGCCTCACGGCCGGCGCTCAGCAGCGACAGGACTGCGCCATCGGCGATCATCGTCGAGACATGCGTGTGCACGGCCAGCAGGTCGTCGGCCAGCGGCGCCAGATCACCGCGAGCCAGACCCGCGGTGAACCGGCCGACCAGACTCATCTGCGCGCCGTTGGCGGTGCCGCGCTCGACCAACTGGCGTGCGGCTGCAATGTAGCGGCGCTCACCGTCGTCGACGCGACCCGCCAGCACGGTGAGCTCAGCGGTGAACACTTCCAGCACGGTCAGCAGTGACGCGAGCTGGCCGGTACCCGCTCTAGCCACCGCGAGGTCGACGTGGTCAAGGGCCGCAACCAGATCCGAGCGGCCGGCCGCCGAGAGAAACGCCAACCAGTGGGCGACAGCTTGATAGTCGACGGCGGCCGATGCTTCTGCGACGGCCAGGAATTCGTTCGTCAGCTGCTCGCGCTCGCCGGCCAGATCGGGACCCAACGCCGCGTAGGCGCGAGCGTTGAGTGCCGCACACAACGTCCTTCCGTGCGCTTGCGGATCGCGTCCGTACAACTCGCGAGCCAGCGTGAGCGCATCGGCGCTCGCGGCCAACGCGGCATCGTGATCGGCGCCTTCGAGCTCGGCGAACAGCGTCGTGAGCAACCGCACCCGGACATCCGGTGACAGCTCGCCGCGGAGCACCCGCTGCAGCGGGCCGACGATGTCTTCGTCGGCGTCGTCACTGATACGAACCCGCCAGATCAACGGGGCATGCCATGCCGTCAGCAACTGTGCCGTGAGTTCGTTCGACCCATTGGCAAGGGGCAGCGCCTCTTTCAGCGCGTCGCGGGCATTGACGACGTCGCCGACGCGAGCCGAGGCGGCCACCCACCCGCAGTAGGCCTCGACGGTCCGTTCGACGTCGGGCGGCCCGGCCTCAGCGCGATTGGCCAGCGCCAGCATGCGGACCGCGGCCTGCCATTGCCGGACCGCTTCGACCGGTGCGCCGACGCCGTCGGCCTCGCGGCCGGCGGCCATCGCCAGTTCGGCGGCGGCGGCCGCGGTTGCCGGTGTCGCCGCCGCGACGGCGTGATAGGCCAGCGCCGATGGATCCGCCGTCCGGCCCGCGGCCAACAGCGAATTCAGGGCGGCGCCGTGCAGACGGGACCGGCGCAGCACGGAGGTGTCGTCGTACAACGTGTCCCGCACCAGCGCATGCGCGAACCGGACCCGGCCAGGGCCCGGTTCCTCGAGCAGACCGATCAGCACCGCGGGTTCCAGCGCGTCGAGGACGTCGTCGGGGTCGTGTTGCCCGAGTTCAGCAAGCAGCTCGATGTCGACTTCCCGGCCGAGCACGGCCGCCTGGCGAAGCGCGGTCACTGTTGCACCGGGTAGGCGAACAATCCTGCGGCGCAACACATCTGCCACGCCCGCCGGTACTGCGACCCGCGCGGTGTCCAATCCCTCGGACATCATCAGGCGCGCCAGTTCGCGTACGAACAGTGGGTTGCCGCCGGTGCGATCGTGAAGCAGCCGCGATTCTTGCTCGGTGAGAGCGGTCAGGCCGCAGTCGGCGGCCAGTGCGGTCGTCGCATCTTCGTCCAAGCCACCGACGTTGAGGTGCGCGACGGTCCGCACCGCGAGCGCCGCGCGAGCCGCTTCCAGCTCGGTGCCCGATTCCGACGGCCGGTAGGTGGCGACGACGAGGACCGGCTGGTCCTGCAATTCGTGGACGACCAATCGCAGCAGCTCCAGGGTGAGGCCGTCGGTGCGGTGCAGATCGTCCAGGAGTATCGCGACCGGCTGGGCGCTGGCCGACCGGCCGATCACATCGGCGACGGCGTGCGCTGTCCAGAACGTACTTTGGGCATCGTCGGCGGCTTCGGTCTCGTGCAGCAGCGGCGCGAGCGCGCGGACGTGGCGCGGGTCGGTGGCGGCGAAGGAATTGCTGAAGTGCCGCAGCACTTCGGTCCACGCCCACCCCGGCGGGGCACCGTCGACCTCCGGGCACCTCCCCGCCGCGACGGTCCAGCCCGCGGCGCGCAACCGTAACGCCGCGGCGCCGGTCACCGTCGTCTTCCCGGCGCCCGCCTCGCCACTGATCCACACCAGCCGGCTGCCCCCGCGGCGCGCATCTCCGGCCGCATCGTCGATGGCCGCAAGTTCGCGGGAACGGCCATGCGGTGCCGGGTGTTCGGCGACGGTCGCTACCTGGGCGGGCGCCTGCGGCAGCGGCAACACCCCCTGCTGATCATCGTCGAGATGTGCGGCGTGGCTGAGGATGTCGTGCTCCAGCTCGCGCAGGGCCCGCCCCGGTTCGAGCCCCAGTTCGTCGGCGAGGTGAATACGCGTGTCGCGTAACACCGCCAGGGCGGCCGCCTGACGACCCGCCCGGTACAACGCGGTTGCCAAAACGGCGGCGGCGCCCTCCCTGGTGGGATGTTCGCGGGCGACGCGTTCCAGCTCGCCGATGACGGCGCTGTGCCGGCCCAGCGCCAGCTCGGACGAGGCTCGCAACTCGACAGCCGCGAGCCGTAGTTCGGCCAGGCGGGCGATCTCGGCGATGGCCCATGCGGCATCGGACACCTCGGCGTACGGCTCACCGGCCCACCGCTGGAGGGCCGCGGTGAGCAGTTCGACCCGCCGCAGCGGGTCGGGCTCGGCGTGGGCCGACCGAACCTGATCGCCGAACCACCACGCGTCCACCGCATCGATGGGCAGCACCAGCCGGTAGCCGGGCGCGGCGCTGACGATGACCCGGGCCGGGGCACGCCGCTCCCGGCCGGGTTCGAGCACCCGCCGAAGATGCGACACGTAGGCCTGCAGGGCAGACAGCGCTTTCGGCGGAGGCTCACCATGCCACAGGTCGTCGATGAGCCGGTCGACCGACACCACCTGGCCCTCGGCAAGGACCAGCCGCGCCAGCAGGGAACGCTGCCGCGGTCCGCCGACGTCAACCGGCGACGAACCGAGCCAGGCCCGGACGGGCCCCAAGACGGCTACCCGAACAGGTTGCTGATGCGGTGCCGCCATGATGATCAGACCCTAACTGCTAGCCTCCCGACGATGGAGACTCGGAATGTCTGACCTGGTTCTTTACGAAGTGCGCGAGCGCGTCGCGCTGATCACCGTCAACGATCCCGACCGGCGTAATGCGGTCACCGACGCCATGTCCCAGCAATTGCGCGATGCGGTCGAGGCTGCCGAGGCCGAGGCCCATGCCGTAGTGATCACCGGCGCGGGCAAGGCGTTTTGCGCGGGCGCGGATCTGTCTGCCCTCGGCGCGGCGGCCAAGGAAGGGCTCGAGCGCATCTACGCCGGGTTCATGGCCGTCGGCCGCTGCACCCTGCCGACCGTCGCGGCGGTGAACGGCGCCGCCGTCGGCGCCGGGCTGAATCTGGCCCTGGCCGCCGATGTCCGTATCGCCGGGCCGCACGCATTGTTCGATCCGCGCTTCCAGAAGCTCGGCATCCATCCCGGCGGCGGCGCCACCTGGATGCTGCAACGTGCGGTCGGCCCGCAGGTCGCCCGCGCCGCGCTGCTGTTCGGTATGCGTTTCGACGCCGAGGCCGCCGTCCGGCACGGCCTCGCACTGACCGTCGCCGACGATCCCGTCGCCGCCGCGCTCGAACTGTCCGCCGGCCCCGCGGCCGCCCCGCGCGAGGTCGTCCTCTCCACGAAGGCGTCCATGCGCGCCACCGCCATCCCCGGCTTCGTGGACACCGACCACCACGAGGCGGCCAAGGACATCGAACTCGACCCGCAGGCCACCTCGATCGAGTCGCCGGAGTTCAAGGCCCGACTGGCCGCTGCGCAGCGCCGCTGACATAGACCGATGCAGTCGGCGGCAATGCCCGCGGACGCAGATGCGGTCTTGGTAAGCGCGAGCCGACACCGGCACGCGACGCTTGCTCGACATGCGCTGTGAGCGCACCTAACTGGCGCTGGACGAGCTGTGCGAAGGCTCGACATGTGTCGCCCGTCGTAGGATCCAGCAACTCGGGATTGACTAGGTGCGGAAGTTCGCCACGGTCGCGTCTGGCAGCCTCGGACATGGAAAAGCACACGCTAAGGAAAAAGCTGGCTCGGTCAACCCTGCGCGAAAGTTGAGAATTAGCAACGATTCGCACCCGTTGTACGGGTAGGGAGGTGGCGGTGAGCCGTCGGCGTACGCCGCGCCGAGAGCTGGCCGTAGGCCAGTAGCTGATCGACAGATTCGCGAATCTAATCAGGCCCGTTGTCGAGGGTTCGTAGCGGCGCCGCTGCGCACCTGAGTCCGACGTCAGCCCGGTGCGCTGGGTCGTGTTTCGGTAGAAATTTTGTTGCAAGCGGCAACGCAACCTCGAAATCGTGCCGCGGCGGGGGCCGATATGCGGCATCATTACTGCCGTAGATTCGTCTTTTCTGGGGGGAAACGTGCAGACGAAGTCGATCACTCGGCGGGATGTTACGACGAAACAGGCTCAGTGTGAGCAGGATTCGTCAGCGCGGCCTGACGGGGAGCACGGCGTGAGCCACCCGGTGGCCGTGGACAAGCACACCAAGTTATTCGCGTGGACCGCGATCGGGTTGGTCGTCCTGGCGGGCTGTCATCTGTTCGTCACGCTCGTCCTGTATCCGACAGCGATCTACTGGATGACCTACTACGTGCCCAATTACGAGTTCGGGTTCGTGCGCCGCGGGCTCGGCGGTGCGGTCATCCGTATGCTGCCCGACACCGAATACTTCACTGCCGCTTACACGATGATGTGGGCACCGGTCGTCGTTTGGTTGGTCGCGCTCGCGGCCTTGATATGGCTGATCCTTCGCAGCGGCGAGTATTCGGCGCGAAGGGTGATGCTGGCCATGCTCCTGCCGGTGTTGCCTTTTGCATTCTCTTACGCCGTGTACACGCCGAGACCTGAGTTGTATGCGATGTCGGCCCTGGTGGTCTTGTGCATCGCGTTGACCCGACTCCAGTCTGATCGCTCAATGCTCATCGTCAGTTCGGTATACGGCGTGACGATCGCCGTCCTGGCGCTCGTGCACGAAGGGATTCCGCTCGAGGTCGCGCTGGGGGCTCTTCTGGCGATGTCGGTGCTGCCCACACAACTGGGGCCCGGGCCGCGGCGACTGTGCTCGACCGCCGCCGTGGGGCCGGGTCTCCTGGCGGTACTAGCCATCGCGGCATTCTCACGCAACGACATGGGGGCACGCCTGTGCGAGCAGATCCCCCACAGGCAGATCGACAATCCATTCCCGGCCCAATCCAACCCGGCGGACTACATGGCCTACCTGGCCGGCCGAATCGAGATCAAAGCGGACTTTCACGATTGGGTGTGCAAGTCCGGACACGCCATTCTCGGTGCCCGCGTCACCGACGGTTTCCACCTGGTCGGCTCCTTCGGCGCCGGTCCGCTGATCGCCTCGTTCCTGGTGGGAGCGCTGTACTTCGCGGTCAGCATCTGGGCGATTCAGTCGTTTTCGGGTGCCCGCATCGCGGCCCTTCTCGGAGAGTTCCAAGGCAGGTTGACCGCGCCCCTCCTCGGGCTCGCCGCCATGGTGCCGTTATTCCTCACTGCCGTCGATTGGACGCGCTGGTGGGTACTGATCACCTTCAATGTCGCCTTAGTCTACGTTCTGTACACGATCACCAGGCCAGAGATCGATCGACCCACGACGCGGCGCCACCTGCGGGTCTTCCTGTGTGTCATCGCAGTGTTGGCCGTGATCCCTACGGGCGCCGCATTGCACGTCGGCGGCCCGACCTTCTGACGCAACCGCACACCCTCGACGTCGCCGGCGATTCCGCGATGTAACGGTCGGCGTCAATTTACAGTCGATCCATGACCCAGCCCGCTTCCAGCCGTTACGTCCGGTATGTCGGCCGGGTCGGTGCGTTGGCATTCGCACTCGGTGTGGGGCTGGTGGTGGCCGACAACCCGGCAGTTGCGGTGGCCGACACCGGCACGTCATCGAACTCGACGGCGCACTCGGCGCGCCAGTCCACGGCCCGCAACCAGTCGCTCACCGCCCGTAAGCCGGCCCCGGTACAGCGGGCACGTGTGCCGGCCCGCACCAACCCGTCGGCGCCGCGCAACGCGGCCACCCTGACCGACGTTCTCGGCTACGCCCGCCGCGAAGCCGAGCAGACGACCTCGCAGCCGCCTGCGACGATCGGCAACATCTTCTTTGCGCGCACCCCCACGCTCGGGTACAACGCTGCCCAGAACGTCCAGGCCGGTGACGGCACCATCACCGGCACGCTCAACGCCGAACAGGCCAACGGATACGCCCTCACCTATACCGTGACCGCGCCGCCGCAACACGGCACCGTCGACATCCACGAGGACGGCACGTTCACCTACACCCCTGACGCGCAATTCATCACCCGAGGTGGCACCGACACCTTCGCGGTGGTCGCCGACGACCAGCCGGGCAACCAGACTCATTGGCACGGTCTGGCAACGTTTTTCGCACCCAACGGCGGAGCCACCGCGACGGCCAAGGTGACCGTCCTGGAGAACCCCGGGGTCCCCCAACCAACGTCCGTGCTGGCCACCACCGACCAGCTCAACGCCGAGCAGACCGTCACCGAGATCGTGAACTCACCGTTCGTCCGGCTGGCCAGGGAGGTGCTGAAAGTCGGTTGGTGGCTGGCCGCGCAGAAGAACTTCACCATGATCGGTGGGCCGGACGAGAAGAACATGGCCCAGCTGGACCAGGCCATCACCGAATACGCGAACCAGGCCGCGATGGAGGTTTTGCTGCTGAACTCCAACGCCCCCAAGTTCTTTCAACAAGTCGCGCCCAGTCACGACTGGTATCTGCAGAACTTCACCGGCACCCGAATCTGGTATGACAACCCCGATACCATCTACCGGTTCGTGGGGGTGAACAACGCGAGTTCATATGTGATCACCGGAAAGTTCGACGGGACCCTGCCGGCCGACACCAACTTCAGCGTCCTGACCGGCTTGAGCGGGACGACGGCCGACAACATCAACGGCAAGGACCTCGAACTCAACGCTGACGGCAGCTTCACCATCATCGCAGATTCCACACCCACGCTGCTGGGTCAGAAGAATCACCTGTACCTACCGCCCGGCACCACCCTGATCACGACACGAAACACGTTGGCGGACTGGAACGCCGAGGAACCGATGAGCCTGTCGATCCTTCGGGTCAGCGGTCCGCCGAACAGCCTGTTCAGCCAGCTCGGCGGGTTCGCGATCCCGGGGCTGGGTCCGCTGGTGACCGGCAACCCGCTGCTGACGTCGCTGGTCTCGCTCGTCCCGCCGCTGCCGGCACCGCGCCTGCTGCAGTCGGTGGAGGCGGCGGTCATCATGCTGCTGCTCGGGATCACCGGCGAGGACCAATACATGGGCGTCGCCACCAAGGACGCCACCACGGGTCAGACCAAGGCGCCCAATGTGTTCTCCGACCCCGACCACAACGCGTCGTTCCTCGCCACCCAGCTGCAGAGCGTCGGTTACTTCCAGCTGGCCGACGACGAGGCGCTGGTGCTCACCATCGACCCCGGCAAAGCCCGGTATTTCAGCGTGCCGGTGACCAACGACTGGACCATCACCAACAACTACTGGGACGAGCAGACCAGCCTCAACGTCAGCCAGTCCGAGAAGAACACGGACGGCAGCGGCACGTACACGATCGTGGTCTCCCCCACCGATCCCGCAGTGGCCAACTGGGTGTCCACCGGCGGCCTCAATCAGGGCACCATCTCCATCCGGTTCCAGGACTTCGATCCGCTGTCCACCGTCGACCCGACCGTGAGCTCACAGGTGGTGAAGATCGCCGATCTCGCCTCGGTGCTGCCGGCCAATACGGTCTACGTCACCCCCGATGGGCGAGCCGACCAGATCGCCGCGCGGCAACTGGGTTACACCAAGCGGTACACCCCGTACCCGCAGGCCTAGCGGTTTGGGCGCCGCAGCCTAGAGTTCGAGCAACGCCGTCTGGGGCGACTCGATCAGGCCGCGAAGATCGGTCAGGAACGCCGCGGCCTGGGCCCCGTCGGCGATGCGATGGTCGAACGCACATGTCAGCGTCATCGTCGGCCGGGCCACCACCGCGCCGTCGACCACCACGGCCCGAGGCTTCAGCGAGCCCATCCCCAGGATCGCGGCCTCCGGATAATTGATCACCGGCACGCCTTCGTCGAGACCCAGCGCACCGAAGTTCGACACGGTGAAGGTAGAGCCGCTCAACTGCGTGGGCGCCAGTGTGCCTGCCCTGGCTCGGGCAACGACGTCGATGACCACCTCGGCCAGGCGTCGGGTGGAGCATCCCCGGGTGTCTACGACCGGTACCACCAGGCCGCGATCAGTGGCCACCGCAACACCGAGGCGGACGTCGGAATGCAACGAGATCTCCGGTCCGGCTTCGGCTTCCACCCACGTGGCATTGAGCATCGGATGCCGGCCCAGCGCGATGACCAACAACCGCAGTGTCAGCACGAAGGGTGTCACGCCCAGCTGGTCGCGCAACCGCAGCAGTGCAGTGCCGTCCACCTCGACGCTGGCGTGGGCGTCGGGAATCCTGCTGCGCGACAACGACATATGGGTGGCCATACGGGCATGGACGCCGCGTACCGGGATGTTCTGCGACGTAGTCCCGGCAGCTTCCAGCACGTCCTCGTGGGTGATCACTCCGCCGGTTCCCGACCCGGGCTGCAGGCCGTTCAGGTCCACCGCGAGGTCGGCGGCAAGCTTTCGCGTCTTGGGCGCCGCGCGCGCCCGGCGACTTCGGTCCATGCCGTCGTCGATTCCATAGCCGACCAGAACCGGTGCGCGGTCCTCGGTTTCGATACGGACCAACAGTGTTCCCACCGCCAGGGTTTCGCCCTCGGCACCGCCGAGCTCGGCGATCCGCCCGCTGTAGGGACTGGGGATCTCGACCTCGGCCTTATTGGTCTCGACCGTGCACAGGGTCTGGTTGAGTTCGACGACATCACCCACCGCGACGGCCCAGCTGGTGATCGTCGCGTCCGCGAGACCCTCCCCGAGGTCCGGCACCAGGAAGTCGCTCATGGCCGTCGCATCGCTTTCTCGACGCAGTCGAGCAACCGGTCGACACCCGGCAACCAGAGCTTCTCCAGCCGCGCCGGCGGGTACGGGGTGTCGAAACCGGTGGCGCGCAGCACCGGTGACTCGAGGTCGTAGAACAGTTCCTCGGAGATCCGCGCGGCGAGTTCCGCCCCGAAACCCAGCGTGCGCGGCCCCTCGTGCATCACCACCGCCCGACCCGTCTTGCGAACCGACGCGGCCACGGTGTCGAAGTCCAGCGGACTCAACGAGCGCAGGTCGACGACTTCGACACTGCAGCTGGCGATCTCGGCGGCGTTCAATGCGGTGCCGACCAAGCCGCCGTAGGTGAGCACCGTGACGTCGTCGCCGGGCCGGCGGATCGTGGCCCTCCCGATGGGTGGTCCGGGCACGGCGAGGTCGACGGCCTCGCGCCCCCAGTACCGCCGCTTGGGTTCCAGATAGATGACGGGGTCGCGGGCGGCGATGGCATGCCGTAACAGCCAGTAGGCGTCCGACGGTGTCGACGGCACAACGACTTTCAGTCCCGCTGTGTGCACCCAATAGGATTCGGTGGACTCCGAGTGGTGCTCGACTGCGCCGATCCCGCCAAACGACGGAATCCGAACCGTGACAGGCATGTCGACCTGGCCGCGAGTGCGGTTCCGGTATTTGGCGAGGTGGCTCACCACCTGATCGAACGCCGGGTAGGAGAATCCGTCGAACTGGATCTCGGGGACGGGCACGAACCCACGAATCGCCAGGCCGACGGCCATGCCGATGATCGCCGACTCGGCCAGCGGAGTGTCGAAACAACGCTGTGAGCCGAAGGTTTCGGCCAATCCCTCGGTAATGCGGAAGACACCACCCAGTGCGGCGACGTCTTCGCCGAACACCAGCACTCGGTCGTCGCCGGCCATTGCATCGTGCAACGCCCGGTTGATCGCCTGCGCCATGGTGAGGGTGGTGACGGCAGGCAACTCGGTCAGGATCGGGCCGTCGGGCTCTGGTGTGCCGTCACCGCGCATCGGCGGGCGTTCGATGATCTGGGTCATCGCATCCCTCCCGCCAACTCGGTGCGCAATTGTTCTCGCTGGGCGGACAATTCGGGGGTGATCTCGGCGTAGACGTGATCGAACAGCTCGCCGGCATCGAGATCCGGGGCGTCGACCACCGCGTCGCGAAGTTCGGCTCGGAGTCGGGCCGACCGGGCCTGCACCCGCTTCTCGATCCGGTCCGTGAGCACGCCGCTCTGCTGCAGGTAGATGCGGTACCGGGCGATCGGATCCCGCGCCGACCATTCGGCGATGTCCTCGGGGGTTCGGTACCGGGTGGCGTCGTCGGAGGTGGTGTGCGGTTCCATCCGGTAGGTGACGGCCTCGATGAGGGTGGGTCCCTCCCCTGCCCGCGCCCGTTCGGCGGCCTCACTCATCACCGCGTAGCAGGCCAGGATGTCGTTGCCATCCACCCGGATTCCGGGCATGCCGTACCCGGCCGCACGGTGTGCGAGGGTGGACACGGCATATTGGCGGCTCGCCGGAACCGAGATGGCCCACTGGTTGTTCTGGATGTAGAACACAGACGGCGCCTTCTCGACGGCAGCCAGATTCATTGCCTCGTGGGTGTCGCCCTCGCTGGTGGCGCCGTCGCCGAGAAATGCCACCGTCAGTGAATCCTCGCCCAGCCGTTGGGCAGCCATCGCCGCGCCCACGGCGTGCACGGTGTGGGTGGCGATCGGAATGGCGATGGGTGCGCAGCACCTGCTGGTGAAGTCCAGGCCGCCGTGCCAGGCACCGCGCCACAGCGCCGCCACGTTCGCGGGCGCGATCCCGCGGACCAGGAAGACACCGAGTTCGCGGAATTGCGGGAACAGCCAGTCGGTCTTGCGCAGGCATGCCGCCGCGCCGATCTGCGCGGCCTCCTGGCCCCGGCAGGAGGCGTAGAGGGCCAGCTCACCCTGGCGTTGCAGATTGACGAACTCGACGTCGAGATCCCGGGTGACAACCAGGTTCTCGTAAAGCCAGACCAGGGTCTCCGGCGGGAGATCACGACGATATCGGCTTTCGGCCGTCGTCGTTCCGTCGGGCCCGATGAGTTGAACCGGCTGATCCATAACCGCCTCCTCTGCCGGTGCAGAGGCGGTCGGAGCAAACCTGTTGTAGCAGGCTCCAGCTAGTGACCGGGGTCGGGCGCTAGCTGGACTATGCGCTCTGCTCGCCGTAGCACCGGGGCATCTACCATTATGCCCTCGAATTGGAAGACACCGCGTTCATTGCGGGCCGCCTCAAGCACGTGTCGCGCCCAACCTACCTGCTCAGCGCCAGGAAGGTAGCCCTCCCTGATCACTGCTATCTGGCTAGGATGGATCGCCACTTTGGCGTCGAAACCGACGGCCACGGCGTCATCCACTTCGGCCCGCAGCCCGTCGAGATTCTTGATGTCCAGGAACACCGAATCCAGTGCGAGCCGGCCATATGCCTTGGCCGCCAGCAAGCTCTGCGACCGCACGTGCTTGGCGACTTCGCGGTACGAGCCGTCGGGATACCGGTTGGCGGTACCACCGAGGACGGCGAACAGGTCCTCGGCGCCCCACATGACGGCGAACGCGTTGTCTGGCCGACTCGACTCGACGACATTGAGCGCCCCCAACGGGGTCTCGATCAGGACCACAACATCCAGCGGCGCCAGCGCGGTCACCTGCTGCGCCGACTCGGTCTTGGCCAGCATCACCGTGGTGTACGGCGTGCGGGCCAGCGCCTCGAGATCGAGCGGATGATCGGGCGTGGTCGACGGATTCACCCGTACCACGGTGCGGCCGGGATCGAGCTGTGTCGCCACCAGCGCCTCGCGTGCGGCCTCCCGATCCTTGGCCGCCACCCCGTCCTCCAAATCGAGGATGACGACATCGGCTGCGGCAGCGGCTTTTCCGAAGCGCTCAGGACGGTCGGCGGGGCAGAACAGCCAGGCCGGTCCCGGATTGTCCAGTGCCATCAGGTGGGCTTCTTCCGGACCATGGTCTTGCGCGACGCCGTCGCGACGACGTCACCGTGCTGGTTGCGCGCGGTGTGCGCGAACGTGACGATGCCCTCGCCGGGGCGGCTCTTGGACTCCCGCTTGTCCGTGACGACGGTCTCGGCGTACATCGTGTCACCGTGGAAAAGCGGCTTGGGGAAAGCGATGTCGGAGAAACCGAGATTGCCGACGATCGTGCCCTGGGTCAGCTGCGTCACCGACAGTCCCACGAGGGTGGACAGCGTGAACATGGAATTCACCAGCCGCTGGTTGAACGGTGGCAGCGCGTCGGAGAAGGCCGCATCGAGGTGCAGCGCCTGGGTGTTCATCGTCAGCGTGGTGAACAAGACGTTGTCCGCCTCGGTGATGGTGCGACCCGGGGCGTGCACGTAACGCACTCCGAGTTCGAATTCCTCGTACCACAGGCCGCGCTGGACGACGACCTTCTCCCCGGACGACTCGCTCACCTACAGTCCCATCTGCCGGGCGATGACCATCAGCTGCACTTCGGTTGTCCCTTCGCCGATCTCGAGGATCTTGCTGTCCCGGAAGTGCCGGGCGACGGTGTATTCGTTCATGAAACCGTAGCCGCCGTGGATCTGGGTGGCGTCACGGGCGTTGTCCATCGCGGCCTCGCTGGCGACCAGCTTGGCGATGGCCGCCTCCTTCTTGAACGGCTTGCCGGCCAGCATCAGCGCCGCCGCGTCGTAGTAGGCGGTGCGGGCCGCGTGTGCGCGAGCCTCCATGCGGGCGATCTTGAACTCGATGGCTTGGAACTTCCCGATCGGCTGGCCGAAGGCCGCACGCTCGGCGGCGTACTTCACGCTTTCATCGACACAGCCCTGCGCTGCGCCGACCGACAGTGCGGCGATCGCGATCCGGCCCTCATCGAGGATTCGCAGGAAGTTTGCGTACCCACGGCCGCGCTCACCGAGCAGGTTCTCCTCCGGTACGCGAACATCGTCGAAACTCAGTGGGTGAGTATCCGACGCATTCCACCCGACCTTGTCGTAGGCCGGCTCGGCGGTGAAGCCGGGCGTGGGCACCGGCACCAGGATCGAGGAGATCTCCCGGTTGTCACCATCGCCTCCGGTCACGGCCGTGACGGTCACCAGCCGGGTGATATCAGTACCGGAGTTGGTGATGAACTGCTTGGAGCCGTTGATCACCCAGTGGCCGTCGTCCAGGCGTGCGGTGGTCTTGGTGGCGCCCGCGTCGGTGCCGCCACCGGCCTCGGTGAGGCCGAAGGCTCCCAGAGCCTGCCCACTGGTCAGCTGCGGCAGCCATTCCCGCTTCTGCGCGTCGTTGCCGAATCGGTAGACCGGCATCGCGCCCAGCGAGACCCCGGCTTCCAGTGTGATCGCGACGCTCTGGTCGACCTTCCCGAGTTCCTCCAGTGCCAGGCACAGGGCGAAGTAGTCACCGCCCATGCCGCCGTACTCCTCGGGAAACGGCAGACCGAACAGGCCCATCTCGGCCATGCCCGCCACGACCTCGTACGGGAAGGTGTGCGCTGCATCGTGTTCGGCGGCCACCGGGGCGACGACGGTACGCGCGAAGTCGCGCACCGTCTTGGCGAGCTGCGCGTATTCGTCGGGAAGTGTTCCCGTGGACAGGTAGTCAGTCATCACTGTGCTTTCTGTTCTTTCGCTGCGACCTTGGCCAGCAGCTGCCCCACTTTGACCTGATCGCCCACGGCGACGAGCAATTCGACGACCCCGTCGACCGGCGCTGTGAGTGAGTGTTCCATTTTCATCGCCTCGACGGCGACCACCACGGTTCCCGCAATGACCTCGTCACCGTCGGAAACGCCGACCGCCACAACCGAACCGGGCATCGGACTGACGAGTTCGGCATCGCCACTGTGCTCGTCGTCCGGGCGCACCGGTGCTTCACGCATTTCCTCCAGCACTACCGAGCGGCCGTCACCGGCCAGCCAGATCTGGTGATCACCGGCGGCCACGGTGAACACGCTGCGGACACCGTCGATCGTGACAGCAATCTCGTCGCCGTCCAACTGTGCTGACAGTGAATGACTTTCGCCGTCCTCGATGCGCGCGGACGCACCGGCCGGAGTTCCGGTGATGTGGACGTGGTCGGTCCGCTCACCGGCGCGCAGCCGGATGCTGGTCGGTGCGGGTGCCCCGACTCGCCAGCCCGACGGCACATCCCACAGGTCCGCTGACGCTGCCGGCCAGCGTTGTAGCCAGCGGTAGGCCGCCGCGGCGAGGAACGTGTCGTCACCGGCCGGCTCGGGAACGAACGGCGTCCGGTCGATGAGGCCGGTGTCGAGCCGGCCCGCCGCCACGTCGTCGTCGGCCAGCAGAAAACGCAGAAACTCGATGTTGGTGCCCACACCGAGGACCGCGGTCTGCGACAGTGCCCGGTCCAGGGTGCGCAGCGCAGCGGCACGGTCGGGACCGTAAGCGATCACTTTCGACAGCATCGGGTCGTAGTCGCTGCCGATCGTCATTCCCGGTGCCAGGCCCGAATCCACCCGGACTGCTTCGCCGGACGGTTCGAGAAGTCCGAGTACCGACCCACCCGTCGGCAGGAACCCCGCACCGGGGTCCTCGGCGTACACGCGAGCTTCGATGGCGTGCCCGGTCAGCGTGATGTCGTCGGAGGTGAACGGCAGCTTCTCCCCGGCTGCGACCCGCACCTGCCACTCGACGAGGTCATAACCGGTGACCAATTCGGTGACGGGATGCTCGACCTGCAGTCGGGTGTTCATCTCCATGAAGAAGAATTCGTCAGGCTTGTCCGCGGACACGATGAACTCGACGGTGCCCGCGCCGACATAGTCGACGCTGCGGGCGGTGTCGCAGGCCGCCGCTCCGATCCTGGCCCGGGTCTGCGGATCCAGCAGCGGTGACGGCGCCTCCTCGATCACCTTCTGGTGACGGCGCTGCAGACTGCACTCTCGCTCGCCGAAATGCGCGACATTGCCGAAGCCGTCGGCAAGCACCTGAACCTCGATGTGCCTGGGCCGCAGCACAAACCGCTCGAGGAACAGCGTGTCGTCGCCGAAGGCCGCACCGGATTCGCGTCGGGCGGCGGCCAGCGCGGCAGGTAGGTCGGTCGGGTCGTCTACTCGACGCATACCCTTGCCGCCGCCGCCTGCGGAGGGCTTGACCAGGATCGGGAAGCCGATGTCGCCGGCGGCCTCGATGAGTTCGGCGTCGGTGAGTCCCGGACGGGCGATACCGGGTACCACCGGGACGCCGAACTTCGAGACCGTCGCCTTGGCCGCGATCTTGTCGCCCATGGTGCGGATCGCGGCCGACGGCGGCCCGATGAACGCCAGGCCCGCCTGTTCCAGTGCTGCGGCGAATTCGGAGTTCTCCGAGAGGAATCCGTATCCGGGGTGGACGGCCTGGGCGCCGGTACGCAGCGCGGCGCCGACGACGGCCTGGATGTCGAGGTAGCTCTGCCGGGCCGGCGGCGGCCCGATGCGGACGGCGACGTCAGCCTCGGTGACATGACGCGCACCCGCATCGGCGTCGCTGTAGACGGCGACCGAACGAATGCCCATCGCCCTGCATGTGCGAATGACCCGCACGGCGATCTCGCCGCGGTTGGCGACCAGCACAGTGTTGAACATCGTCACATCCTGAAGACGCCGTAGGAAACGGCCTCTACGGGAGCGTTGGCGGTCACCGAGAGTGCCAGTCCCAGAACAGTTCTGGTATCGGCAGGATCGATGACTCCGTCGTCCCACAGCCGTGCGGTCGAGTAGTACGGGTTGCCCTGATGTTCGTACTGCGCGCGGATCGGCGCCTTGAAGGCGTCTTCTTCCTCGGGCGTCATCTCCCCGCGCACTGTGGCCAGCACCGAGGCCGCCTGTTCGCCGCCCATCACCGAAATCCGGGCATTGGGCCACATCCACAGGAATCGCGGCGAGTAGGCTCGCCCGCACATCGAGTAGTTGCCCGCCCCGTAAGATCCGCCGATCACAACCGTCAGCTTGGGCACCCGGGCGCAGGCCACCGCGGTCACCATCTTGGCGCCGTGCTTGGCGATGCCGCCGGCCTCATAGTCGCGACCGACCATGAAACCGGTGATGTTCTGCAGGAACAGCAGCGGCACCATCCGCTTGTCGCATAGTTCGATGAAATGCGCTCCCTTGAGCGCGGATTCGCCGAACAGCACGCCGTTGTTGGCGACGATGCCGACCGGATGGCCGTGGATGTGCGCAAAGCCGGTGACCAGAGTGGTGCCGTATTCGGCTTTGAATTCACTGAATTCGCCGCCGTCGACGATGCGAGTGATGACCTCGTGAACGTCGTAGGGCACCCGTGCGTCGACCGGGACGACGTCGTAGAGCTCCTGCTGGTCGGCGATCGGTTCAACGCATGCGCGCACGTCCCACGGCCGCGGCTCGCGCGGGCCGAGGGTGGCGACGATGCGGCGCACGATGCGCAGGGCGTCACGGTCGTCGTGGGCCAAATGGTCGGTCACGCCCGAGGTCTTGGAGTGCAGGTCGCCGCCGCCGAGCTCCTCGGCCGTCACCACCTCGCCGGTGGCGGCCTTCACCAGCGGCGGGCCGCCCAGGAAGATGGTGCCCTGGTTGCGGACGATCACCGCCTCGTCGCTCATCGCCGGAACGTACGCGCCGCCGGCGGTGCACGAGCCGAGCACCGCGGCGATCTGCGGGATGCCGGCCGCGCTCATGGTGGCCTGGTTGAAGAAGATCCGTCCGAAGTGGTCGCGGTCGGGAAACACCTCGTCCTGGCGGGGCAGGAACGCGCCGCCGGAGTCGACCAGGTAGATGCAGGGCAGGCGGTTTTGCAGCGCGATCTCCTGCGCCCGCAGATGCTTTTTGACCGTCACCGGATAGTAGGTGCCGCCTTTGACTGTCGCGTCGTTGGCGACGACCATGCACTCCCGCCCGGAGACCCGCCCGATGCCGGTGATGATCCCGGCCGCCGGGCACTCGTCGTCGTACATGCCGTCGGCGGCCAGCGGAGCAATCTCGAGCAGCGCGCTGCCGGGATCCAGCAGCCCGTCCACCCGGTCGCGTGGCAGCAATTTGCCGCGCGCGACATGCCGTTCCCGGGCACGTTCGGGCCCGCCGAGCGCCGCGGTGGCCAGCTTGCCGCGCAACTGCTCGACAAGCTGCAGATGCGCTTCACGGTGGGGCGATGCCATCGTCGATGTCCCGTCGCAAATTGAGTTAATGACGACTAACTGATGTAACGTTAGTGAAGATTAACCGAAACGTCCAGAGCCGTTGCAGGAGGGTCTCCATCGACACGCCCACCCGTCGAAGCAGGCAGAAGTCGGATCGCCGGTCTGCCCTGCTGATGGCCGCGGAACGGTTGATGGCAGAGAAAGGCTTCCAGGCCGTCCGCATCGAGGACATCGGCGCCGCGGCCGGAGTCAGCGGCCCAGCGGTGTACCGGCACTTCCCCAACAAGGAAGCCCTGCTGGTCGAACTTCTGGTCGGCATCAGCACGCGACTTCTGGCCGGGGCCCGCGAGGTCGTCGCCGGCGCGGGTGAGCCGGCCGCGGCGCTGACCGGGCTCATCGAATTCCACCTCGACTTCGCCCTGGGCGAGTCCGACCTGATCCGCATCCAGGATCGCGATCTTGCCCACCTGCCGACCTCGGCGCAGCGTCAGGTCCGGCGAGCGCAGCGCAGCTACGTCGAGGTGTGGGTGGAGGTACTGCGCCAACTGAACCCCGAGATCGCGGAAGCGGACGCCCGGTTGATGGCGCACGCGGTGTTCGGTCTGCTCAACTCGACCCCACACAGCATGAAGCCCCTGGCGGCAAGGGGAGCCGACCAGGGGCGTTCACGCGACGTGCTACGGGCGATGACGGTGGCGGCGTTGTCCTCCGCCGACCATCACACCCGCGGGCGCGTCGGTCAATACCAGTAGCGTCTGCCGCCGACCGGGCGGCCGACTGCGCCGAGCAGCCACAGCACCGCGCCGATCACCAGCAGGATGATTCCGATGGTCCACAGGATCTGGACCTTCAGAACGAACCCCAGGATGAGCAAAATTGCTCCGAGTACGATCATTGTTTCCTCCAGATACTTACTTGCTGAACACTTTTCGCCAATTACTGACTGGGTTGCGGAAGATTGCAGCTCGCAACCTTCGGATTGACCCCGGCGTAATTGAGCGGTCCCGCCACCACTGTCAGGGCGATGGACCCCGCAGTAGCACAGTTGGTTTGACTGTTGGAGAAGTAACCGCGCTGCCAGGTGGCGAAGACTCCGATCAGCAGCCACACGATCACGATCACACCTATGATTCCGCGGCCTCGCATGGTTGGCCTCCTTGAACATCCGCAGGACTTGGCGGACAAGGGTTTACCCGCCCGAAAGTTTTTTAAACATCCGGATTTTCACTGCGCTCGAACGCCATGGCCAGCCAATCTGCGACCGCCCGGGCCAATGCCGCATGGTTTTCCCGCTTGACGATTTCGTGACCGTCGTCAGCAAAGAGCAGATAACGCACGGTACGGCCGCGGGCGCGCAACGCCTCGACCATTTGCTCGGATTCACTGACCGGAACATTGGTGTCGGTTCCGCCGTGTACGAGCAGCAGCGGCGCGGTCAGCTTGTCCACCCGCTGCAGCGGTGAGAGCGCCTCCAGCAGATCCCGATCGGCGATGGGATGTCCGTATTCCGCATAGGAAGCCGCCGCAATCCACGGCTCGGTGTTGCGGTAAAAGGTACCCAGATCACTCATCCCGCAGATGCTGACGCCCGCGACGAACAGATCGGGATGGAAGGCCAGCGCAGCCATCGTCAAATAGCCACCGTAAGACCAACCCGCACAGGCGATCCGATCTGGATTCGCCAGCCCCTGCTCGGCAAGGTAATGCGCGCAGTCGGCGACGTCGTCGATGGCTGCGAACCGCTTGTCCTTGTCATCGGCGTGAACGAATTCCCGCCCCTGCCCACCCGAACCGCGCACATTGGGCGTGAACACCGCGATGCCCTCGTCGAGCAACCCCGGGAAGATCTCGCTGTGCGACGGGCGCGCTTGGCCTTCCGGGCCGCCGTGCAGGTAGATCATCATGCCGGTCTGCTCGACACCGGGCGGGGGGCAATAGAGCCAGCCGGTCAGCGAACGACCGTCGCGGGCAGTCACGAAGTGCAATCGCGGCCGCTCCGAGACCGGACCGACGCTGGGCTTGCGATCGATTCGTTCCCATTCCCGCGACCTCGGGTCGACCAGTTCGACGGTACGCGGCAGGTCGGCTCCCTGCAGTGTCATCGCAACCATCGACCCGCCCGCGCTGATCGATAGTTCACCGGCCACCAGGTTGGACAGCGGGATCGGCTCGCTCAGCGTGTTGTCCATGTACTCGAGGATCTGTAATTCGCTGCAGCCGTTGATGTTCCACAACAGCGCGACGGTCGACAAGTCGTCAGAGACCGCGAACTCGTCGAGGTCGTAGCCTTGCCGCTCGGCGACCACGTGGTAAGCCACCCCGTCCGGGGTGACGGTCACTTCGAGCAGGCGGCTGTTGTCCGACCCGTTGTCGCTGCGAATCAGCGCGCGCACATAGCCGTCGGCGAAGTCGGGCCCATAGGTATAGGCCGGGTGGTACAGCGTGGTGTGCTCGCCGTCGGCACCCGAGCGCAGCCGTCGCGGATGGTGATCGTCGAGGATCACGCCCATATCCGTGGATGAGCCGGGATCCGAGGGCAGCAAAGCGATTTCGGTCGGGCCGGTGAGCATGATCAGCTCTCGGTAGCCGCGCGGGCCGACCCGGATCAGTGCCGAACCGGCCCACGCGTCGACGAGTCGGCCGCCGGAGCGGCGGTCCAACACCGTCACGTTGCCGTCCGCCGGGTCGATCAGGCTCGACTGGCCGACCCCGTCCTCACCGGTGAGGATCGCGCACACCCGGGTGCCGTCCCAGGCGATGAGCTCGGCGGTGCCGGCCATACCGTCGGAGCCCATGCCGTCGATGCGGCGGGCCATCCGGTCGTCGGGGTCGGTGGTGACGACCCAGATCTGGCTTCGGGTGCTGCCCTCGGGGGCGACCTGGCACGCCAGCCAGTGCCCGTCGGCGGAGTGGATGACCCTGGTGACCGCGCCTTCTACCGGAAGTTCGACGTCACGCGACGAGCTTGCCCGCCAGCCCCGAAGGAACCGCTGGACGGCACGCGGGTATCCGCCGTCGTCGACGATATGGGCGAATGCCGTCGCGTCTGGCGACAGCGATGCGCCGTACGTCGCACGCACGTCGGGCTCCACGCGACCTCACTTTCTTTGGTTTCTATTACTGGAGTAACACGTTCCACACTGCTTGCCGGTGGTAAACACGTTGCTGAGCAACAGGCAAGAGCCGGGAGCTGCCACTCGCAGGTAGCCTGCAAGCATGAGGTGGGAATGAACGATCCGCGTCGACCAGAGTGGTCTGACCCGACGCAGTCGGCCGGCAACGGCTATCCGCCGAGCACCGATCCTGCCTACGCCGGTCAGTATTACGGACCCGGCTACGGGACCCCCGGCTACGGTCAGACCGGCGTCCCACCGACGACGCAGCCCACCGAGCAGCTGCCCCCCTACTGGTACCAGGGCGGCGGCCCTCCGGGCAACGAGCCGCCCGAGCCGCCTCCCGGGCCGCCCAAGTCGCCCAAGTGGCTGTGGATCGCCGCGGCCGTCGCGGTCCTGCTGGTGGTCGGACTGGTGATCGCCCTGGTGATCGTGACCAGCTCGGCCCGCGAGTCGACCGTGGTGGCACCGCTCCCACCGCTGTCGTCCGAGACGGCGACCACACCGCGGGCCACCACCGTGGCGCCGTCGACGACGCGGCCCACGCTGCCGACCACCAGCAGCGTGCCGGGTACTGCGGCGCCGCCGCCCACCGAAACCACCAGCCCGACCGGCACTGACACCGTCGTCTACACCGTCTCCGGTGACGGCCGCGCGATCAACATCACCTACGTCGACACCGGCGGCATCATGCAGACCGAGTTCAACGTGATGCTGCCGTGGAGTAAAGAAGTGAGCCTGTCCTCGCCGGCGCGGGCCTCGGCCAGCGTCGCGGTGGTCAACGTGGGCCGCGACGTGACGTGCAGCGTGTCGGTGAACGGCTCGTCGGTGCGCGAGCGCACCGGGCGGGGCCTGACGATCTGCACCGGAGCCGGCTAGACCGTTCGGTGGTTGGGCACCTTCACCAGGAGCATGCCCAGCAGACCGACCGTCAGCACCACACACAAGCCGCCCAGACCGGCGCGGTCGGCGTGGAACGCGTCGACGAACATGAAGAACAGCCACGGCGCGAGGAACGACGCGGCCCGGCCGGTCGTCGTGTAGAGCCCGAAGGCGACGGCCTCCTTGCCGTCGCTGACCATCCGCAACAGAACCGTGCGGGCTGACGTCGTCACCGGCCCGACGCAGAGCGCCAGCAGCAGCCCGCAGATCCAGAACACGATCGGGCCGGACAGCGACAGCAGGGTCAGGCCGACGGCAATCATCAGCGTCAGTGAGGCGACGATCACCGGCTTGCCACCGATCCGGTCGTCGACGGGACCGGCGAGGACCGCGCCCAGGGCGGCCATGCTGCTGGCGATGACTCCGAAGATCAGGACGTTGGCCTGCGAGATTCCGTAGACGCCGACGCCGAGCACCGCGCCGAAGGCGAAGACACCGGCGATGCCGTCGCGGAAGATCGCGCTGACGATCAGGTAGTAGACGAGGTTGCGGTCGCGCCGCCACTCGGCGCGTAGATCGTTCCACAGCTGGCGATAACCGCTGGCCTGCGCGACGGGTGCGGGTTCCAGCTCGATCGGGGCGAGGGTGTGGGCGGTGATCAGCAGCGGCAGCGCGAGGACGACGAACCAGGCAGCGGCCATGAGCATCGCCGCCCGCACGTTCTGACCGTCGTCGATCGGGACTCCGAACAGTCCACGCTCGGGGCCGTTGCCGGCGATGAAGCAGGTGTAGATCACGATCAGCAGTGCGACGCTGCCGAAGTATCCGGCGGCTGCGCCGACGCCGGAGATTCGGCCGGAATTCTGCGGGGTGGTGAGCTGCCGCAGCATCGCGTTGTACGGCACACTGGCCAGGTCGCCGCATGCCGCGGTGAAGGCCAGCAGCACCAGGCCCATCGCGAAGTAGGCCGGTTCGGCCCGGATGAGGCTCATCGCGGCCGTCGACACCACCGCGAGACCGGACAGGATGGTCAGGGCAGCGCGGCGCCGCTGCGGCGCTTGAACCAATACGCCGGTGAGCGGCGCGAGAACCGCGACGGTCAGGCCGGCGATGGCCAGCGCCCGACCCAGCCAGCTGGCCGGCGAAGTACCGCCGGGTAGACCGTGGCCGACCGTGCTGGTGAGGTACACCGCGAAAACGAATGTCGCGACAATGGCGTTCATGCCGGTGGAGCCGCAGTCCCACAATGCCCATGCCACAACTTTCGACCGACCGGCGGTCTGGGCAACCGACGGCGGCCTGCTCATGCGGGCAACCCTATCCACTCCCCGAGTCGCTGGCGCTCCTGCCCGCCGGAACTCACTCCCCCTACGATTGCCGCATGCCAGTTCCCGCACCCTCCCCCGACAGCCGAGCCGTCGTCACCGGTGCCTCCCAGGGCATCGGTGAGGCGCTGGCCACCGAACTCGCCGCCCGTGGCCACCACCTGCTCATCACCGCACGCCGCGGCGACGTGCTGGCCGGGCTGGCCGCGCGCCTGACCGAGCGCTACCGCGTCAACGTCGAGGTGCGCGCGGTGGATCTCGCCGACCCGGACGCCCGGATGGCGTTCGCCGACGAGCTCGCCGGGCGCGAGATCTCGATCCTGTGCGCCAATGCGGGGACGGCCACGTTCGGACCGGTGTCGAAGCTGGACCCGGCGGCCGAGCGCGCGCAGGTTCAGCTCAACGTGCTCGGTGTGCACGATCTCGTACTGGCGGTCCTGCCGCGGATGGTCGCCCGCAGGGCCGGCGGCATCCTGATCTCGGGCTCGGCCGCCGGCAACTCGCCTATCCCGAACAACGCCACCTATGCCGCGACCAAGGCATTCGTCAACACGTTCAGCGAGTCACTGCGCGGCGAACTGAAAAGCTCCGGCGTGCACGTGACGGTGTTGGCGCCCGGCCCGGTGCGCACCGAGTTGCCCGATGAGGCGGAGCAGTCACTGGTGGAGCGACTGATCCCCGACTTCCTGTGGATCAACACCGAGTACACGGCGCGGATCTCGCTGGATGGGTTGGAGCACAACAAGATGCGGGTGGTACCAGGGCTGACGTCGAAGGCGATGTCGGTCGCGTCGGGGTACGCACCGCGCTCGATCGTCACGCCGATCGTCGGGGCGGTCTACAAGAAGCTGGGTGGCGACTAGCGCCTGCGGCGGCGACCCGTCCCGAAGATGCTGCGGGTGATCTCGCGGCCGATCACCGTGCCGGCCGAGCGCATCGCACTCTTGAACGCCGGGCTGTTCATCACCTGATCCAGCACACCCGGCTCGGCCCTGTCCGGTGGCGGCATCGGCGGCAGGTCGATCCCGGTGGGCAGCAGCGGTGGCAGATCGACGGGCTCGGATTCCTTCTCCGGCGGCGGCGCGAGTTTCGCCGCGAGCATCTCGTAGGCAGACTGGCGGTCGACGGTTTGGCCGTACTTGCCGAACAGCGAACTGGATTGCGCCGCAGCCTTGATGGCGTCGGGCCCGATGGTGTCCATCAGTGACTGCGGAGGGCGCAGCCTGGTCCACGCCACCGGCGTCGGCGCCCCACGTTCGGAGAGCACCGTGACAATGGCCTCGCCGATGCCCAGCGATGTCAAATCCGTTTCCAGATCGTAGAACTGAGTCTTGGGATAGGTGCGTACCGTCTTCGACAGCGCCTTCTGATCGTCAGGAGTGAAGGCCCGCAGCGCGTGCTGGATGCGCGCACCCAGTTGCGAGAGAACATCATTGGGCACATCGGTGGGCAACTGGGTGCAGAAGAAGACGCCGACGCCCTTGGAGCGGATCAGCTTGACCGTCTGCTCGACCTGCTGCAGGAATGCCTTGGAGGCATCGTTGAAGAGCAGGTGGGCCTCGTCGAAGAAGAACACGAGTTTGGGCTTGTCGACGTCACCGACCTCCGGCAGGTAGGTGAACAGGTCGGCCAGCACCCACATCAGGAACGTCGAGAACATCACCGGCCGGGCCGCCTGGTCGCCGAGCTCGAGCAGCGTGATCACGCCGCGGCCCTGCGCGTCGACACGCAGCAGGTCGGCAGGGTCGATCTCCGGCTCGCCGAAAAAGGTGTCACCCCCCTCGGCTTCGAGGTTGACCAGGGCGCGCAGGATGACACCCGCAGTCTGGGCAGACACCCCGCCAATGGTCTTCAGCGTCTCTTTGCCCTCGTCACTGGTCAGATAAGTGATGACCGAGCGCAGGTCCTTGAGATCCAGTAGTGGAAGTCCCTGCTGGTCGGCCCAGTGGAAGATCAGCCCGAGTGTCGACTCCTGAGTAGCGTTGAGCCCCAACACCTTTGACAAAAGAATCGGGCCGAATGCAGAGATGGTTGCGCGCACCGGGACGCCGATGCCACCGGTGCCCAGCGAGAGGAACTCGACGGGGAAAGGGGCGCCGGTCCAGCCGTCGTCGCCGGTGTCCTTGGCGCGCTGCAGGGTTCGATCGCTGGACTCACCCGGTCGCGCCAATCCGGAGAGGTCGCCTTTGACGTCGGCCATCATCACCGGCACGCCGGCGCCAGACAGCTGCTCGGCGAGCACCTGCAGCGTCTTGGTCTTGCCGGTGCCGGTCGCACCCGCGACGAGTCCGTGCCGGTTCATCATGGCCAGCGGGATGCGGACCTGTGCTGCCGGATCGGCCGCGCCACCGATGACCACCGAGCCGAGGTCGAGGGTCGCCCCGGCGGTCGCGTACCCGGCGGCGATCTGCTGGGCAGGGGTCGCTGTCGATTCGCTGGTCATCGGCCGCCTCCGTCGTCGCTCGGGTGATGGCCATACGACACTACTTGCCGCCGGGGGCTTAGGGTTGAGCGCTGTGCGTGAAGAATTGGTGTGGATCGACTGCGAGATGACCGGGCTCGACCTGCGGACCGACAAGCTCATCGAGATCGCCGCCCTGGTGACCGATGCCGAGCTGAACGTCCTCGGTGAGGGCATCGACGTTGTGATTCACGCCGACGACGAGGCGCTCGACGGCATGATCGAGGTGGTTGCCCAGATGCACAGCCGGTCCGGACTCACCGAGGAGGTCCGCGCGTCGGTCATCGACGTGCCGGCCGCCGAGGAAATCGTCATGGACTACATCCGCTCCCACGTGACGCAGGCCAAGACCGCGCCCCTGGCCGGCAATTCGATCGCCACGGACCGCGGCTTCATCGCCCGGGACATGCCGACGCTGGACAACTACCTGCACTACCGCATGATCGACGTCAGCTCGATCAAGGAGCTGTGCCGGCGCTGGTATCCGCGGATCTACTACGGGCAGCCGGAAAAGGGCCTCGCCCACCGCGCACTGGCCGACATTCGGGAATCGATCCGCGAGCTGAAGTACTACCGTCGCACCGCGTTCGTGCCTCAGCCGGGGCCGTCTACCAGCGAAATCGCTGCCGCCGCGGGCGAGATCGACGGGCCGGACGAAACAGATTCGGCTGTAGTGCCCGACAACAGCTAGTATCGACGACGCTGCTTCCGCCTTCGGACGGTCCGCGGCGATGGTGGCTGTAGTTCAGTTGGTAGAGCACCAGGTTGTGATCCTGGCTGTCGCGGGTTCGAGTCCCGTCAGCCACCCCTACCAGTCAGGGAGCCATTTCGGCTCCCTGACTTTTTTGTGCACGGTTGCTCTGACGCCGCTGCAGCGGCCAGCCCGGACCGCGGCGGCCGGCAAAACATTGAGCTATCCCGCCCACGGCCCTCCGCTATCTCATCGCCGCTGTGTTACGTCTGAGCCGTGTCGCGGTGGTGACACCGGCGTAACGAGGAGTTGTAGTGTGGCGGCGGGGGGGTTACATCAACTCTTCGCCGTGTCGTGAGACACGCGGTGGAGGGAACGGCACGCTTCGTTCACCGATTTCCGACCGTGGGGGGCACAGACACATGACAACTGGCGAGCCGAAAACGCGCTCTGGGGCCATCACACTGGCGGACGTGAAGCGGATGCGTCGAGGGCTCTTGATGCACCACTGGCTGCGCGGCCGCCGTCTGGTAGAGGGATCGTCTTCCGCAGATGAGTTGTTGTACCTCGCGAACCTGGTGTCGCGCACCGACGCTCGCGTGATCGGCGAGATCGGCTTCAATGCCGGATTCTCGACCTACGCCTTCCTCAGCGCCGCCCCGGACACGCGCGTGGTTTCCTTCGACCTCGGCGAGCACGGATACACGCGGACGGCGAAGAAGCTGATCGACAAGACATTCCCGGGCAGGCACACGCTGGTCCTCGGGGACTCGACCAAGACAGTCCCCGACTACAAGGCCCAGAACTCCGACATGCGTTTCGACATCGCCTTCATCGACGGCGGTCACGAGTACGAGGTGGCCAAGGCCGACATCGCCAATATGCGTGAGTTCTGCACCGATAAAACGGCCGTGGTCATGGACGATTTGACGCCGTGGCTCGAATGGGGTGAAGGTCCCATGCGGGCCTGGTCCGAAGCCATCGCCGCGGGAGTCGTCCGCCAAGAAGAAATGTTCAAAGACGGTGAACGGGTCGATGTGATGGAGCCGCCCGGCAAGAGAAGCTGGGCTTTGGGCCGCTACATCCCGCACCACTGAGAGCGCCACCGCGGTCCGGGCCCGGCAGCTCCACGCCGGTCGCGGCCAGGGCTGGTTACCTGACTTTGTTCCGCCCGCGGGATCATGGCAAACATTGATGATTCAAAAACCTGCCCGCTGGGTATACCGCCCAACAATGTCCGGCGTCTCGGGGGACGCATCTTCGCGAAGGGACCCGAGAGATGAGTGTTGACGGATTCGCTAAATTCGAAGGTTCGCGGCAACTAGCTGCATGGGCCGATCGACTCGACGCCTTCGTCACAGCGCTCGATGCCATCGACGCCGACGACCCGCATACCTTCTGCGAGGATGCGTGGGACATCTGGGAGAGCGCAGCAATCTCCGATCCACCGTCGGTCACCGATCCGGCAATGCTTCTTGTGCTGGGCGTATTTGAGGTGTTGGCCGAGGCGATGACGCCCGAGCCCCAGGGTCAGCACAGAACCCCCGCGGGCACAGATCGGCCGACGCTTTCGACTGTCCATGCATCGCTGCTCGAGGGGCTTGACGGGGTTCGTCGTGAGTACGAACGGTGGCGGCATGAAGGTTTGCCAGCTCCTACCGCGGTCAAGGCGAGGAGCGCCGTCGCGATGACCGGATTGCAGGTTGCCACGCGGTTCGGTAACCAGCTTTCGGCATAGCGCCAACGAAGTAATTCCGCCCTTGGGCGGACTGCATCGACGTCCTCTGTGACCAGCGGTTCAATTCCCTGCTATGTGTGCCCGACGAGCGTTGATCTCACCCGTCGAGACAGCGAAACGGTAAAGATTTCGTCTGCTTGACGCAGTTAAGCGGGACAATTATTCGAACATGAGTTACCGTCGAGTAATAACTGCACCACTTAGCTGGGGGAGGGTTGCAGGGTGGACGGTCACTCCACAATCCGCGAACCTGGGGGGTTCGCGGCAGACGCCGAACGTCTGAACGTCTGGTCCAACCGGCTCGATGCCTTCTATGCCGCCCTCGATGTGATCGACGCCGACGACCCCTTCGACTATTGCGCCGAGGCCTGGGAGATCTGGCAGGGGGCCGCGGCCAGCGATCCTCCGCCGGTGGCCGACCCCGCCGTCCTGGTGGTCCTCGGCGCCCTCCAGGCGCTGGCACACGCGATGACGTCGGCGACGCTCGACTACTACCGGACGGCGGACGTCCGCGACCGCATGACCCTCGAGGCGGTGCACGCCTCGCTCAGACACTGCCTGGGCGCGCTCCGGCGTGAGTGCCGGCGCTGGCTAGAGGAGGGTCCGCCACCGGCCGACGAGATCGACGCCCGCCGCACCGAAATGGTGGCCAGCCTGCAAGCCTCCGGGGCGCGGCCGACGGTGGACGCCGGGATCATGTTCGACAAGGTCTGTGCACTCACCGACGCGGAGAACAAGCGGTATCGCGAGGCGTACGGCCGACTGCGGACGATGGTGAACCGAGACCTGTTGCAGCACATCACTGTCGAGATCGACACTCTGTCCGATGTGGTGGCCGGGATCGTGCTCGATCTACAAACCACCCACGGAACCACGTTCGATGGAGGCATCACCGAGGAGCGCCGGCGCAAGATCGGAGCGGCATTGACCTCGGTCACCGGCGCGCTGCACGACCACCAGGAGCAATCGATCGAGAACGCGGTCAAAGCCTTCGGCCACAGCAGCAGGCAGGCCGAGGCGGTCCGTGCGCTGTTCGACGACTTGAAGCGGTCCTCGTTCGACTACCGCTGGCTGAGCGAGCTACACCAGTGGATGCGACACCAGGACGGTGACGCACTGCGATACCAATTCACCGGGCGCCGGCTCGGCGAGCCGCATGTGGACGTCCACCTCGACCGTCAATACATGGCGTTGCGCGCCGATCAGCCGAACTCGAACTTGCTCGCGCCCAGCGAGCTGGCGGTGATGACCCGCGATCCGAGCGTGCTGGACATGATCAAAGCGATCCAACCGAAGATGCATGCCCTACAGGCGCAGATCGACAAAATCATGTATCCGACCGTCGCCGATGACGTCGCGACCGTCAAAGATCTGATCGTCCGTTTCGGTGGCCAAAAGGGCGTAGACGCCTTGAAATCTGCGCCCGGGTCCACACACGAACTGTGGACTCCCCCACACCTGTCGCCCCGGGTGCTGTCGTTCGTGCGAGCCTTCAACCAACCGCTCTAGGCGTTGGCGTTTCCCGCTTTCCACTGCTGCCACGGAATGTTCCAGTCCCCGAGGCCCTCGGTGCCCGGCAGGGTCGAGCCGACGGTGTTGTGCACCTCGACGATGTCGCCGCGTTTGGTGTTGTCATAGAACCAGCGTGCATTGCTCGGACTGACATTCAGGCAGCCGTGGCTGGTGTTGGAGTAGCCCTGCGCTCCGACCGACCACGGCGCGGAGTGGACGTAGATGCCGCTGTAGGACATCTGGGTGGCCCAGTCCACCTCGGTGCGATACCCGTTGGGCGAGTTGGACGGAACGCCGTAGGTGGATGAGTCCATGATCAGATGGGAGAACCGGTCGCCGATGATGTAGACACCGTTGTTGGTCGGTGTGCTGCTCTTGCCCATCGAGATCGGGATGGTCCTGATTATTTCGCCGTTGCGCCGGACGGTCAGCTGCTTGGTGTCGTCGTCGGCGGTGGCGATCACCTCGTCGCCGATGGTGAAGCGCGAAGTCAGATTCTCCTGACCGAACAACCCGTCGCCGAGATCGACACCGTAGGTGTTGGCCTGGACGTCGACGGTGGTGCCCGGCTTCCAGAAGTTCTCTGGACGCCAACGCACCTCGCGGTTGTTGAGCCAGTAGAAGGCGCCCTCGACGGGAGGGTTGGTGGTCACCTTGATCGCGCGTTCGGCCGCTGCACGGTTGGGGATGTTCTCGTCGAAGCGCACTGCGATCGGCTGACCGACACCGACGACCTCACCGTCACCGGGCAGTAGGTACGGCATGGTCAGGTTTTCCGGCGATTGGGTCTCGAAGGTCAGCTTTTCGGTCGTCACGCCGCCGAGACCCAGCGACTGGGCGCTCAGCGTGTAGCTCTTGTTGTAGCCCAGGGGCTCACTGGTCGACCACGTCACGCCGTCCGGGCTCAGCGTGCCGGCCACCTGCTTGCCGGACTCGCTGACCATCGTCACCGACCCGAGCACGCCGCCGCTGGCGCTCACCGAAACCGGACGGTCGAGCGGTACGTCGACCGCACCGTCCTTGACCGACACCGTCAGCTGCGGGACGAGCAGGTCGCTGTAGGGCGTGCCCTTGTCGGCAATGACCTTCACCGGCGCAGGCGCCGGTTCACTGCTACTACACCCGCTGAGCCCGATGAGCAGGGCGGGAAGGATCGCAAGGGCAGCCAGCCGGGTCCGAGACCGCGGCCGGTTCACCGTGCCGACCTGCCACATAACGCCCTCAATCTTGCTAGCTGTGCGAACGCTGGGAATGTTTGGCAATAGTCTAAGGGAACGCCTAGGCTGGTGGCGACTACGCAGATCAGCAGCTCGACTCAGGCCGCCAGCTGGATTTCATGTTCGGCAGTGGTGTTTGTTATTGTCGCTGACGCGGTTCACGCGCCGTTAGCTCAGTTGGTAGAGCAGCTGACTCTTAATCAGCGGGTCCGGGGTTCGAAACCCTGACGGCGCACAGCAGCAAGAGCCCCGCCTCGGCGGGGCTCTTGGCGTATGCAGGGACTTCACAGAAAGCCCTCCTCGCGCCCGGCCTGCAGTGACAGAATCAGCGCAGCCGTCAGTTCTCTGACCACCGTCCCGGGGGGCACCCATGGTGCACACCAAATATGTTGTGCGCATTGGCATCATCGCCATCACGCTGGCCTTCGGATGGGCGCTGCTGTCCTCCCCCGGTATCGCGGTGGCCGACACTGCGGCAGGCTCCGGATCGACGGCATCGCATGCGCCCCGAACCGGCAAGGCCGCCCCACGCCCTCGACCACAGTCCGCCACCGCACGTAGGGCCCCCGACACCGTGGTGCCGAACCAGTCGACCACCGTCACCACGACTCCACGCCCACGAGCCGCCCACGCCACGCCTGTCGCACCGGCCAGATCGGCGAACTCGATCGTCTCGGACGTAACCGCATGCGCCTGCAACCTGCTCAAGACCGTCGCCACCTACGGCGCCCTCTTCGCGTCCGAGCTGCGGCCACCGACCATCCCGCCGCCGCCACCCGACCCGTTCGGCGCGTGGACCGTGCTGGCCTGGGTGCGCAAGCAAGCCGAGGGTGCGATCGAGCAGATCGCCGCACAGCCGGTGGTCAAGCAGGTGGTACAGGCCGTCGAACGCTTCGCTGAACGGACCTACGCCGCGATCATGGCGTGCGGGACCACACCCACCGGGCCGCCCGTATTCGAGCGCACACCAATCGCTTCGGGCCTTTCCAGCCCCACCGATTTCGTCGTCCTGCCCGATGGCCGCATCCTGATCACCGAAAAAGCCGGCGCCATTCGGGTGTATGAAAACGGCGCGCTGCGCCCCGACCCCCTCCTCGTGCTGCCGACGCGAACCGAAGGCGAACGCGGATTGCTCGGCATCGCCGCGGACCCGAGCTTCGCCGACAACGGCTTCATCTACGTCGCGTACACCACCACCGATGCGCACTACCAACTGTCGCGCTACACCGTCACCGCTGATGGCATCGACCCCAATTCGGTGAAGCCGCTGTTCCGTTCAGTTGATGTGGAGGCGAACAACCACCAGGGCGGCGAACTGGTGTTCGGCCCCGACGGCAAGCTCTACTGGGGCATCGGTGACAACACCGTCGGCACCAACGCCCGGGACCTGTCCAACATCCACGGCAAGATCCTGCGGCTGAACCCGACGGACGGCTCTGCACCGCAAGATAATCCGTTCGTCAACAGCCAGGGCGCCGTGCCCCAGATCTGGGCCTACGGCCTGCGCAATCCGTTCCGACTGGAATTCACTCCCGACGGCCGGTTGCTGGCCGGCGACGTCGGCAACAATGCCGTCGAAGAGCTGGACCTCATCACCAAGGGCGGCGATTACGGATGGCCGGGCGCCGAAGGTGTCTGCGCCAGTTGCACTTCCACCAATCCGATCTATACCTACGACCATTCCACCGGCAATGCGGCCATCACCTCGGTCCTGTACTACACCGGTACCGCCTTCGGTCCGAGCTACCAGAACACGGTGTTCATCGCCGACTACATCCGGGGCTGGATCAAGAATTTGACGTTCAATTCCGACTTCTCGACGTTGGTAGGAGAGACGACGTTCGACGCCGTCGCCGGCAGCACCGTCAAGCTCGCTCAGGGACCCGACGGCACCATCTACCAGCTGACGATCTTCCCAGGCGAGCTGTCGATTCTGAGCCCTGCGGCTAGCGTCTAGAACATGCCCGACCTGGCGACGCTCTTCTCCGACATCGTCGGGCACAGCCATCTGCTGACCGGTGACGCCATCACCGACGACTACGGCCACGACGAGGCGCTGACCATAACACCGCAGCGGCCCGCCTATGTCGCCAAGCCCGCCACCGCCGAGGAGGTCGCTGGGCTGCTGAAAACCGCGACCGCACACCGCGTTCCGGTGACCGCGCGCGGGTCGGGCTGCGGCCTGTCCGGTGCAGCCCAACCGGTCGCCGACGGGCTGCTGATTTCCTTCGAGCGGATGAACTCGATCCTGGAGATCGATACCGACAATCACGTCGCGGTGGTCCAGCCGGGCGTCACGCTGACCGAGCTCGACGCCGAGACCGCACGGGTGGGACTGAGTTACACCGTCTATCCGGGCGAGCTGTCCTCCAGCGTCGGTGGCAACGTCGGAACCAACGCCGGCGGTATGCGGGCCGTGAAATACGGAGTCACCCGCCACAACGTGCTGGGCCTGCAGGCCGTGTTACCGACCGGCGAAATCATCCGCACCGGCGGGAAGATGTCGAAGATCTCCACCGGCTACGACCTCACCCAGTTGATCATCGGCTCGGAGGGCACGCTGGCCCTGGCCACCGAGGTGACAGTCAAACTGGTGCCCCGGCTGGCGCACAGCGCCACCGTGCTGGCACCGTTCGACAATTTCGACCAGGTCATGGCCGCCGTGCCGAAGCTCATCTCAAGCGGACTGAACCCGACGATCGTCGAATACATCGACAACGTCGTGATGGCCGCGATCGTCAACGCCGAGAAGCTGGAACTGGGGATCCCCGCGCAGATCCGAGACACGTGCGCGGCCTACCTCGTCGTCGCCCTGGAGAACAACCACACCGATCGCCTCGATGACGACGCCGCCACGCTGGGCGCGCTGCTCAGCGACTGGGGCGCCTTGGATGCCTATGTGCTGCAGGGAAATTCGGCGCGCCGACTGATCGTGGCACGCGAGAACGTGTTCTGGACGGCCAAGGCGATCGGCGCCGACGACATCATCGACGTCGTCGTGCCCCGGGCGGCGATGCCGGAGTTCCTCCGCCGGGCCCGCGACATCGCGCTGGCCGAGGGGGTCGGCATGAGTGGGTGCGGGCACGCCGGCGACGGCAATGTGCACGGCGTGCTGTTCTGCAAGGACCCAGCACTCCGCAAGAAGCTGCTCACCGAGATCTTCGCTTTTGCCATGTCGCTGGGCGGGGCGATCTCCGGCGAGCATGGCGTCGGGCGAGCGAAAGCCGACTACTTCTGCGAGCTGGAGGATCCGGCCAAGCTGGCGTTGATGCAGCGGATCAAGGCCGGCTTCGACCCCGCCGGCATCCTGAACCCCGGCGTCGTTTTCGTCTGAGGGCATCCCTTGACCGCCCCTCGCCAGGGCTGCTAAACATGGCACCACCCGAGAGTTTGAGCGATCGCTCAGCGCCCGTCGGGCCACACCTGGGGATGGATCATGGCGCTTGCGAACGACACCGTCTACTACGACCCCTATGACGTCGACATCGTCGCCGACCCCTATCCGGTGTACGCCCGCCTGCGCGACGAGGCGCCGATCTACCACAACGAACGCCACGACTTCTGGACACTGTCACGGCACTCCGACGTCGAGGCCGCGCTGTCGAACTGGGAGACGTTCTCCAACAGCCGCAGCGACATCCTGGAATTGATCAAGTCCGACTTCGACATGCCCGGCGGCGTGATGATGTTCCAGGACCCGCCCGCCCACACCCAGTTGCGCGGCCTGATGTCGCGGGTGTTCACCCCGCGGCGGATGGCCGAGATCGAAGACCAGATCCGCCGGTACTGCATCGGCTGCCTCGATCCGCTCGTCGGGTCCGGCGGCTTCGACATCATCGCCGAACTGGCCTCGATGATGCCGATGCGGGTGATCGGGATGCTACTGGGAATCCCTGAGTCGGAACAGGTTTCGGTGCGCGACGCCAACGATGCCAACCTGCGCACCAAGCCCGGCGCCCCGATGAAGGTCGCCGATCCCGACCGTATCGCCGATGGGCGCATCTACGCCGACTACGTCGAGTGGCGGTCCCACAACCCGTCGGACGACCTGATGACCGCACTGCTCAACGTCGAGTTCACCGACGACGAGGGCGTGACCCGCAAGCTGACGCGGAAAGAGGTGCTGCACTACACCCAGGTCGTGGCCGGCGCAGGTAACGAGACGACGGGCCGGCTGATCGGCTGGCTGGCCAAGGTCCTGGCCGAGCACCCCGACCAGCGCCGCGACGTGAGGAACGACCGCTCGCTGCTGAACCGCACGATCGACGAGACCCTGCGTTTCGAACCGACCGGGCCGCATGTCGGGCGATACGTGATCAGGGACTTCGAGTGCTACGGCACGACGGTCCCTGCCGGCAGCGCGATGCTGCTGCTGTTCGGCGCGGCCAACCGTGATCCACGCCGCTACGACAACCCCGACACGTTCGACATCCACCGCGACACGATCAGCCATCTCACGTTCGGCAAGGGTGTGCATTACTGCCTCGGCGCGAACCTGGCCCGCCTCGAGGGTCGGGTCGCGCTCGACGAGCTGCTCAACCGCTTCCCCGAATGGGACATCGACTACGCAGGTGCCAAACTCGCTCCGACGTCCACCGTGCGGGGCTGGGAGCGGCTGCCCATTCTGTTGCCCTGATCGGCAATTGTGACGTTGCCGGAGGTGTCGGAGGCACCGGGTGACGCCTGCTGTGAGATGCATCGCTGTGAATCTGCTGGGCAAAAGATGAAGCCAGCCGACTGACCAGCGAAAACGCTCGAAGATAGATAACCGGCAGCCTCATCGAATGCGAAAAGTAGCGCTTTGCGCTGCACTTATGTCACGTGCGGTGTTATAGTCGATGTTAGCTGCACTGACCAGCAGCCGCCAACGGACCAAGGGTCCAGTGACGATGTGAGGACTTAGCCGTATGAAACCGGAAGACCTCGTTCACCGCTCCCATGGCGAGGTAGCTCCGCAAGCACCCGCACCGGTGACCCCGTTGCATGTGCATAGCTGCGGCCGACTCGGTCTGACGGCCAATCCCCCCGGCTTGCGCCGCTCATTCAGCGATTGGCTGCGCCGCCGCTAGGGTCGACGATCGACCCGGATTCATTCAGCACGCGGCCGCCCCGACTCCCATGTAGACGAGTTCTTCGGGTTTTCGTCGTGGGCATGATCCGGCTAACTCCGGGGTAAATCAGGGCTCGTGACCAACAGCGGAATCACCTCCGAAGCCCGGCTGAACCGCCCGCTGTTGCAAGAATTGCTCTCGGCCTATGGTCCGGTCGGCCAAGAGGACGCCGTCCGCGACATCTGCCGTCGAGAACTCGAACCCTTGGTCGACGAGGTGTGGGTTGACGACGCCGGCAACCTGGTCGGCCTGGTCCGCGGCACCGGCGATGATGACGAGCTGGGTCCGATCCGGGTGATGGCCCACCTCGACGAACTGTCCATGCTGGTGAAGCGGGTGGAGCCGGACGGATCCCTCCACGTGACCCAGCTGGGCACCATGTATCCGGGAAACTTCGGCCTCGGTCCGGTGGCGGTGCTGGGGAATCACACGACGCTGCCCGGCGTGCTCACCCTGGGCTCGGAGCACACCACTGCGGAGAGCCAGCGGATCTGGGAGACCAAGCCGGATCAGGGTGACAAGTCACTGGACTGGAGTCACGTCTATGTCTTCACCGGCCGCACCACCGCGGAACTCGCGGCCGCCGGTGTCCGGCCCGGCACCCGGGTGTGCATCGACGGCGGCAAGCGCATCCTCTTCGAGCTCGGCAAGTTCCTGGGCAGTTACTTCATGGACGACCGCGCGTGCCTGACCGCGATGCTGGAGACCGCCCGGCTGTTGCATGAGGGCGAACGGCGACCGGCACGCGACATCTACTTCGTCGGCACGGTGAACGAGGAGATCGGCGGCATCGGCGGCACCTACGCCAGTCGCACACTGCCCGGCGAGATCACTCTGGCCCTCGAGGTCGGCCCCACCGAAAAGGAATACTCGACATCGGTCACCGGCGGCCCGATCGTCGGCTACAGCGATCAGCAGAGCGTCTACGACAAACCCCTCGCCGACCGCCTGATGGACATCGCCACCGAGCTCGGCCTGGCCCCGCAGGCCGGGGTCCTCGGCGCCTTCGAATCCGATGCCTCGCACTCGCTTTCGGCTGGCCAGACGGCACGCGCGGGACTGCTGTGCCTGCCGACGTTGAGTACGCACGGCTACGAGGTCGTCGCCGTCGACGCAATCCCGGCGATGTCCGAGGTCCTGCTCACCTTCCTGCTCGACCCACGAATTCCAGGGAGCCGACGATGACCATAGGCGGACAGACCAAGACGATCACGACCAACGTTCCCGCGCGACTGGACCGCCTGCCCTGGTCGAAGTTTCACTGGCGGGTCGTCATCGGCCTGGGTTCGGCATGGGTGCTCGACGGCCTCGAGGTCACGATGGTCGGCAACGTCTCGGCGCGTCTCACCGAACCCGGCAGCGGACTGGCGATCACCGCCGGGCAGATCGGCGTCGCCGCCGCCATCTACGTCGTTGGCGCCTGCCTCGGCGCGCTGGTGTTCGGTCAGCTCACCGACCGGTTCGGCCGCAAGAAGCTGTTCCTGCTGACGCTCGGTCTCTACCTGGCGGCCACTGTCGCGACGGCGTTCTCATTCGCGCCCTGGTATTTCTTCCTCACCCGCTTCCTTACCGGCGCGGGTATCGGCGGCGAATACGCGGCAGTCAATTCCGCTGTGGACGAACTGATTCCGGCACGCAATCGCGGCCGAGTCGACCTGGCCATCAACGGGTCCTACTGGCTTGGCGCGGCGTTGGGTGCTGCAGGCTCGCTGGTCCTGCTCAACGGAGACTGGGTGCCGCTGAACCTCGGCTGGCGACTGGCATTCGGGATTGGCGCTACGTTCGGTCTCGTGGTGTTACTCGTTCGCCGCAACGTTCCGGAAAGCCCGCGCTGGCTGTTCATCCATGGCCGTGAGGAAGAAGCCGAACGCATCGTCGACGACATCGAACGCGACGTGGTCGCCCGCACCGGTGCGGATCTCGACGAGCCGGATCGTGAGCTGACCATCCATCAGCGCCACACCATCGGCTTCCGCGAGATCGCGCATGTGGCGTTTACCCGCTACCCCAAGCGCGCGGTCCTCGGCTTGGCGTTGTTCATCGGACAGGCGTTCTTGTACAACGCGGTCACGTTCAACCTCGGCACCCTGCTCAACAGCTTCTACGGGGTCTCGTCCGGAATCGTGCCGGCCTTCTTCATCGTTTGGGCGGCAGGCAATTTCACCGGGCCATTGATCCTGGGGCGCTTGTTCGACACCGTGGGACGCAAGCCGATGATCGCGCTGTCCTATCTGGGGTCGGCGGTGATCACCGTCGTGCTCACTGCGGTGTTCGTCGCGCAGACCGGCGGCCTGTGGTTGTTCATGGCCGTGCTCGTGGTCACCTTCTTCCTCGCCTCCTCGGGCGCGAGCGCGGCGTACCTGACCGTCAGCGAGATCTTTCCGATGGAGACCCGCGCGCTGGCCATCGCCTTCTTCTATGCCGTCGGCACCGCGATCGGCGGGATCACCGGTCCGCTGCTGTTCGGTCAGCTGATCGGGTCAGGTGAGCGCGGATTGGTGGCCGTGGCGTTCCTGATCGGCGCGGTGGTGATGGCCATCGGCGGGCTGGTCGAACTCGCCTGGGGCGTGAAGGCGGAGGGGCGTCAGCTCGAGGACATCGCGGCACCGCTCACCGCGGCCGACGAGGCGAAGCGGTGAGCGCGACCTGCCGGGTGCTGGGCCATCGAATCATGTTCACCGCCGAAGGTCCGGTGCTGCGGTGGGCATGCGAAAGAAATTGCGGCACAACCGGTCACAAGACCTATCCGAGCGCGGCAGATGCCGATCGCTACGCGACGGCGTTCAACCGACGAGACAGCGACGCAGTCGGTAAGCGCGCGCCGCTGATCGGACTGCTGCCGCTTCGGCTGTGGCGGCTGATCCGGCGACCTAGCCGTTACGAATACGGCGCACCACCAAGACGATGGTCACCACGCCGACTCCGGCCAGCGCCGCGGCCACCGGGGGCTTCTTGACGAAGCGCAGCAGCGCCGACTTGACGTCGTCGGCGATGCGCTGTGGGTTGGCGCGCTCGGCCAGCGAGTCCACCGTGACCGCCAGCCGATCGCGCGCCTGGTCGATCTCGGCCTTGATGACCTCGGGATCCCGGTCCGCCACTTCCGTCCTCCAAACTGCCGCCCTGCCGAACTACCCTAGATCAACCCGGGCTAACCCCGATGCACCGGTAGATGAAGGGATCAGTAGGTGACCGAGACAGCACGCCTCGAAGTCGGAGACAAGGCGCCGGCGTTCAGCCTGCTCGACGCCGAGGGCAAGGCCGTGAAGCTGTCCGACTTCGCAGGCCGCAAGGTGATCGTGTACTTCTACCCGGCCGCGATGACCCCCGGCTGCACCAAGCAAGCCTGCGACTTCCGGGACAGTCTGGCCGAACTCAACGGCGCAGGCATCGACGTCATCGGCATCTCCCCCGACAAGCCCGAGAAGTTGGCTAAGTTCACCGAGCGCGATGAGCTGACGTTCCCGTTGCTGTCCGACCCCGACAAAAAGGTCCTCACTGCATGGGGCGCCTACGGCGAGAAAAAGATGTACGGCAAGACCGTGCAGGGTGTCATCCGGTCGACGTTCGTGGTCGACGAGAAGGGCAAGATCGCCCTCGCCCAGTACAACGTCAAGGCGACCGGCCATGTCGCCAAACTGCGCCGCGACATATCGGTCTAGTTCCCCGAGTCGCTTCGCTCCTGCCCGCCGAATCTAGTTCCCCGAGTCGCTTCGCTCCTGCCCGCCGAATCTAGCGCTCGCCGAGCTTCCCCAGCAGTAGCGCCTCCGTGGTAGCGGCGCGCTCCAGCACCCCGAGATGCAAGCTCTCGTTGACGCTGTGCGCCTGCGTACCCGGGTCCTCGACTCCGGTGACCAGGATCGTGGCGTCGGGGAACGCGGTCGCGAACTCGGCGATGAAGGGGATCGAGCCGCCCATCCCCATGTCGACGACGTCGACGCCCCAGGCTTCCCGGAAGGCGGTCCGCGCGGCGTCGTAGACCGGGCCACTGGCGTCGATCGCGTACGGCTGGCCCACATCGCCGGGGATGACCTTGACGTGCGCGCCCCAGGGTGCGTGTTGCTCGAGGTGCCGCCGCAACGCGTGCAGGTGGGCCACGGCGTCCCCGCCTGGAGCGACCCGCATGCTGACCTTGGCGCTCGCGCGCGGAATCAGTGTGTTGGACGCTTTGCCGATCGGTGTGGTGTCGATGCCGATGACGGTGATCGCCGGCTTGGCCCACATACGTTGCGCCACAGGGCCCGAGCCGATCTCATGGACCCCGTCGAGCAGTCCGGACTCGGCGCGCACCCACTGCGGTCCGCGGTCGACGTCGGCCGCAGTCGTCTCGTGCAGGCCGTGCACAGCGACGTTGCCGTCGTCGTCGTGCAGGCTGGCCAGCAGACGAATGAGGACGCTGAGCGCGTCGGGCACCACCCCGCCCCACAGCCCCGAGTGCAGTCCGTGGTCGAGTGTGGCGACCTCGACCACGCAGTCGGCCAGACCGCGCAATGACACTGTCAGCGCCGGGATTTCGGAGGTCCAGTTGTCCGAGTCGGCGATCACGATGACGTCGGCGGCCAGCTTGTCCTTGTGGGCGGCCAGCAGCCGGCCCAGCGACGGCGAGCCGGACTCCTCCTCCCCCTCGACGAAAACCGTCACGCCGACCGGCGGGTTCCCGTCGTGCGCGCGGAAGGCCGCCAGGTGGGTGGCGATGCCGGCCTTATCGTCGGCGGTGCCCCGGCCGTAGAGCCGTCCGTCCCGCTCAGTCGGCTCAAATGGGTCCGAATCCCATTGTGACGCCTCACCTTCGGGCTGGACGTCATGGTGGGCGTACAGCAGCACCGTCGGCGCACCGGGCGGTGCGGGATGGTGTGCGATCACCGCGGGAGCACCGCCCTCGGCGACGATCTCGACCTGCTTGAAGCCCGCCCCCTTGAGCAGGTCGGCGACGGCCTGGGCGCTACGGTGCACCTGTTCACGCCGGGCCGGGTCGGCCCACACCGATTGGATGCGGACCAGATCCTCCAGATCGGCCCGCACCGAGGGAAGCACCGCCCGCACGCGTTCGATGAGATCGCTCATGCCAACGACGTTAGCGGGAGCAGCACGCCGCCGTTGACAGGCAAGCAAACACTTGCATATTCTGCGACGCGTGGGCGACGTCTTCAAGGCCTTGGCGGACCCCACGCGCCGGAAAATCCTCGACGAGCTGACCGACCGAAATGGTCAGACGCTGTTCGAGATCTGCGCCCGGCTGGCGACCAAGCACGGGTTGGGCTCGTCACGACAGGCGATTTCGCAGCACCTCGACATGCTCGAGACCGCGGGCCTCGTCGAGACGAGGCGCTCAGGTCGTTACAAGTACCACTACATCGACACCGCACCGATAGCACCAATCGTCGAGCGGTGGCTGAGGAAAGCCGAGGAATGACCGTGCGAATAAACCTGACGAGTGTGCTCGTCGACGACCAGGACAAAGCACTGCGGTTCTACACCGAGATCCTCGGTTTCACGGCCAAGCACGACATCCCGATGGGCGAACACCGCTGGATCACAGTGGTGTCGCCGGACGATCCCGACGGCACCGAACTCGTCCTCGAGCCGGACGGCCACCCGGCGGTCAAACCGTTCAAGGAGGCACTGGCTGCCGACGGCATCCCGTTCACCTCATTCGCCGTCGACGACGTCCACGCCGAGTTCGCGCGGCTGGACGCACTCGGCGTCCGGTTCACCCAGGAACCAGTAGACATGGGACCGGTGACCACTGCGGTTCTCGACGACACCTGCGGGAACCTGATCCAGATCACCCACCAGAGCGGCTAACCCGAGCGCGAGCAGACGCACACTCGCACGAATTCACGACGAATCGTGCGAGTGTGCGTCTGCTCGCGGTTAGAGAGTCTCCAGGATGGCCACCGCGGCGGCAGTGTCCCCTTCGTGGGTCAGCGACACATGGATCGTGACCTCGGCCAGATGCTTGGCGATGTCGCCGGTGAGGCGGACCTTAGGCCGGCCCCACATATCGGTGATGACCTCGATGTCGCGGTGGATGCCCTCCGGCAACACCGGACGCTGCGCGAAGCGCGAGCCCGACCAGGCCTTGATGACCGCCTCCTTGGCGGCCCACCGAGCCGCCAGGTGCCGCGCCGCCACCGAGCTCTTGTCGGCGGCGTCGCGGCGCTCACCTGGCGTAAACGTCTCGGCGAACACCGTTCCCGGCTGATCGACCTGCTCCGCGAAATCGGGGATGGAGACCACGTCGAGCCCCACTCCGACTATTGCCACGCCGCGACTTTATCGCACGTACAGGTCGTCATCGCCGAGACGGGATGCCGGGTCGAGCAGCATCGCCGCCTCCTGACGCTTCTCCGGCTCGTCGTGATTGAACCGGCGATCGGCGGGCTTCTCGTACATCGGCCGCCCACCGGCGATGGCCGAGGCCAGTCGACGCTGACCGGCCAGCACCCGCTCGTGCGCCCGCTTGGTGTAGTCCGCCCGCTCCTGCTCGCTCAGCGAGGCCAGGAAGGCCTGCGGGTGCACCAGCGCGATCAAACCCGACACGTGACCGAAGCCGAGGCTGGTGACCAGACCCGCCTTCAGCGGGAACTTGTCGCCGAGGCGCAGGGTCTCCCGCGGCCACACGAAGTGTCCTGAGGTGGCCAGCTCGTCGTCGACGCAGTCCAGGCTGCGGTTCGGCGGGATGACACCGTCGCGCAGGATCTGGCAGAGCCCCATCATCTGGAAGACCGCCGCCCCGCCCTTGGCGTGCCCGGTCAGGCTCTTCTGGCTGACGATGAACAGCGGAGCCCCGGGGGCACGGCCCATCGAGTCGGCCAGCCGCTCGTGCAGCTCGGTCTCGTTGGGATCGTTGGCCAGCGTCGAGGTGTCGTGCTTGGAGATCACCGCGATGTCGTCGGCGCCGACACCGAGCTTGGCCAGCGAACGGGCCAGCTGCGAGTCCTTGCCGCCGCGACCGGCACCCAGTGCGCCCAGCCCGGGAGCGGGGATCGAGGTATGCACGCCGTCGCCGAAGCTCTGGGCGTAGCCCACCACCGCCAGCACCGGCAGACCCATCTTCAGCGCCAGATCACCGCGCGCCAGCAGGATGGTGCCACCGCCCTGAGCTTCCAGGAAGCCGAGCCGCCGACGGTCGTTGGCGCGCGAGAACTTCGAGTCGCTGATGCCCTTGGCCCGCATCACCTGGGTGTCAGCCGTGGCCGCCATGTCACCGAAGCCGATGACGGCCTCCAGCGTCATGTCGTCGAAGCCACCGGTGACCACCAGTTCGGCCTTGCCGAGCCGGATCTTGTCCATGCCCTCCTCGACCGACACCGCCGCGGTGGCGCACGCGCCGACCGGGTGGATCATCGAGCCGTAGCTGCCCACGTATGACTGGATGACATGCGCGGCAACGACATTCGGCAGAACCTCCTGCAGGATGTCGTTCGGCTTGGCCTTGCCCATCAGGTTGCCGTGGTACATCGTCTGCATCGACGTCATACCGCCCATGCCGGTGCCCTGGGTGGAAGCCACCAGGCTCGGGTGCACCCAGCGCATCAGCTCGGTCGGGGTGAAGCCGGAAGACAGGAACGCGTCGACGGTGGCGACGATGTTCCACAGCGCCACCCGGTCGATCGAGCTGGCCATGTCCGGGCTGATGCCCCAGACCGTCGGGTCGAAGCCGGTCGGAATCTGGGCTCCCACCGTCCGCGACAGCTTGGTCTTGCGCGGCACGCGAATCTCGGTGCCCGCCTTGCGGATCACCTCCCAGTCACCGGAGTCCGGCACCGGCCGGGCGACGGTGTGCTCGGGATCGAACTCCACGAACGCACGGGCATCGGCTTCCGAGGACACCACGAAGCTGAAGTCCTTGTCCAGGAAGACACTGACCATCAGCGGCGAGGCGTGATCGGGATCGATGGCGCCGTCGTCGACGAACTCGCGGATGCCACATCTTTCGACGACGGCGTCGTGGTAGCGCTCGACCAGCTCGGCCTCGTCGACCATCTCACCGGTCGCCGTATCGTACCAACCCGGCTTCGGGTCGTCCTCCCACACGATCAGGCCAGTGGTCCAGGCCAATTCGAGTACGCCCGCTGCCGACAGCTCCTGGTCGACCTCCATCTCGAAGCGGGTGCGCGACGAGCCGTACGGACCGAGTTCGGCGCCGCCGACGATAACAACCAGGTCGGCCGGGTCGACGTCGAGGTCAGGCCATGCCGGCGGCGTGTTCGCGATGTAGCCGCGCGGCGGTGACGGCAGGGCGGCAATGGTGCCCGTCGCCGGCTCGGAGGCAGCCGAATCCGCTGATTCGTTGGTCATCTCCTCGCGGGCCTTGGCGGCCAGCTCGGCCATGTCCAGTTGGACGTCGCCGAGTCCACCGGTCAGGTCGACCTTCAATGGCACGTTCGCCGACGCGACCTTGGCCTCCACCGAGCACAGATCGAGAAGCATCGAGGCCATCTCTTCGGTGGTGTAGGTGGTGACGCCGGCCTCTTCGACCGCGCCGACGATGGCGTCGTTGTGCCCCATCAGGCCGGTGCCCTTGGTCCAGCCGATCAGCGCGTGCGCAAAGCTGACCCGTTGCGCCCACGAGGTTTCCGCATTCCAGCGGTTGACCACCGCGTCCAGCGCGGACTTGGACTCACCGTAGGCACCGTCGCCGCCGAACATGCCGCGGTTCGGTGAACCGGGCAGCACCACGTGCAGGCGTGAGGCGATATCACGCTCGGCACCGATCGACGACAGCCCGCCGATCAGCCGCTGCACGGCCCACAGCAGGACCTTCATCTCCATCTCGGAGCGCGAACCGGCCTCCGACAGATCGCCGGACACCCGCGGCGCGGCGAACGGGAACAGCAGCGTCGGGGTCAGCGCATCCTTGAGGTGGATCGATTGCGGCCCAAGGCTTTCGGTTTGCTCGCTGCCGACCCACGAGGCGAGCGCATCGATGTCGGAGTACGAGGCCATGTTGGCCGGGACCACCCACAGCGACGCGCCGTAGCGAGCGTGGTCGCGGTAGAGCGCCTTGTAGAAGGCCAGCCGGTCGTCGTCGAGCTTGGACGTCGTCGCGATCACGGTCGCGCCGCCGTCGAGTAGACCGGCGACCACCGATGCGGCGATCGAGCCCTTGGACGCGCCGGTGACCACCGCGACCTCGTCGCTGTAATGCCCCTTGCCCGGATTCTCCGCACCCGCGGCGATCCGGCCGAACAGGGAGGCGTGGATGGTTCGCCCGCTCGCCAGAGCCTTGCCCTGCCACCAGTTGGCCTGAGTGGCAACGACATTGCCGGCACCCTCGAATCGCTCCGAGAGCCGGAGCCAGTCGGCGTCGATATCACCCTCGTCGGCCAACCACAGCTTGACCAGGTCCTCGCGCGCACTGGCCCAGCGGTCGTCGAGCAGTACGGCCTTCCTGGCGTCGAATGCCGGCGCCACCAGCCGCGGCCAATCCGAGCCCAGCTCGGCGGTCACCAGGTCGATGAGCTCGGCGTCGGTGGACGCAGGATCGGCCGTCACCGGGTTGTCCAGGCCGAGTTGGCCCAGCATCATCCGGGCAGCCGAGGCCAGCACACCGTTGCGGCCGGTGACCTTCTCGGCGAACTCGTTCAGCGCGGCCGAGTCGATCACACCGCCACCGGCACCGCCGGCCGACGGCAGCGACACCGCAATGCCCTTGCGGGCAGCTACCGAGGTGACCGCGGCGTCGATCGCCTTGTCCACGGCGGCGGCATCGGCCAGCGCGCCGTCGTGCAGGCCGCCCAGTGCGCCGCCGCGCACGCTGCTCCCCTCACGGGTGCCCAGCGCCAGTTCGGCGGTGACGTGCTTGGCCCAGCCATCGCCCAATTCCCAAGTCTTCTTGACTCGTTCGGCGACCGCGGCCGGCCGCTTGCCGGACGGGCCGAGGATCGTGCGGAGCTGATCGTTGATCGCGTCGGAGAGCACCGGACCGAACGGCTTGTAGGTGCGCGCCAGCTTGGAGACCTGACCCTTCAGCGACGCCAGGTCCGCCTCGGCGGCACCGTCGATGGCACCGAGGTTCAGCTCCGAGCCCAGGTCGACCAGCAGCTGGTTACGCCGCGAGGACGCGCCATCGGTGATCGACTCGATCGAGTCCAGCGGCTCGATCTGGTCGATGCGCATCTTGGCGCTCAGCGCGATCAGCGCCAGCGTGGCGTCACCGGCGTCGAATCCGATGTCGTCCGGACGCGGGCCACCGGAAGGGGCGGCCGCGGGCGCGGCCGCCGGTGCGGCCTCCGCCGCGACGGCTTCGGCCGGCGCCTCGGCCTCGGGGGCCGATTCGTCGAGTTCGTCCGTGGCTGGGTCCTCGTCACTGGCGAACAGCACGGCGGCGTCGCGCTCGGAGTTGAGCACTTCGACTGTGCTGTGGGCGTATTCGGGCAGCTTCAGCGTGTTGCTGGCCAGGCCCGCCACCGTCGGCGCGGACTTCACGCCGATCTCGACGAAGCGCTCGACACCCAGACCGCCGGCCGCCTCCTCGATGAACAGCAGGTCCTGCGTCTCGATCCAGCGCACCGGGCTGGCGAACTGCCAGGCCAGCAGCTCGACCACGATCTTGCGGCACAGCTGGCCGGGCTTCTCGTTGCGCCAGGTGTCGTAGTCGGCGAGCACCTCGTCGAGCGGCTCGGCGGGCACCAGATCGCGGATCTCCTGGACGAAGTCGCGGTCCAGGGTGAACGGGCGCGGCACCAGGTTCGGGATGTAGCGTCCGACGATCAGCGCCGGGTCGGGATCTGCGGGCATGACACGCTCCAGCGCCCGACGGAAATCGTCGACGCCGACCCGCAGGACGTCGGAGTGGAACGGCACGTCGATACCGGGGACCAGGATGAACGACCGCTTACCGCCGCTGATCTCGCGGCGCCGCTCGACCTCTTCCTCCAGCGCCTCCAAGCCGCGTACCGTGCCGGCGATCGCGTACTGCGAGCCGCGCAGATTGAAGTTGACGATCTGCAGGAATTCGCTTGTGCGCTCGGCAATCTCGGCGACGAAGTCCTTGACGTCGGCGTCCGCGAGGTCGATCTGCGACGGCCGGATCGCGGCCAGCCGGTAGTTGGACCGGCCCATCTCGTCGCGCGGGACGATGTCGTGCATCTTGCTGCCGCGGTGGAACACCACCTCCAGCAGCGCCTCCAGCTTGTAGACGTTCGACACGCACGCCAGCGCGGTGTACTCACCGACCGAGTGGCCGCAGGCGATCGCGCCCTCGACGAACGCGCCCTGCTCGCGCATCTCCGCGACCTGGGCCGCCGCGACGGTGGCCATCGCGACCTGGGTGAACTGCGTCAGGTACAGCACACCCTCGGGGTGCTGGTAGTGCACACCGGAGGCGATCAGGCTGGTCGGGTTGTCCCGCACCACGTGCAGCACCGAGAAGCCCAGCGTGTCGCGGGTGAACTTGTCGGCGGTGTCCCACACCTTGCGGGCGGCCTTGGACCGAGCCCGCACCTCCATGCCCATGCCCTTGTGCTGAATGCCCTGCCCCGGGAAGGCGTACACCGTCTTCGGTGCCGCCAGCCGGGCGGTGGCGCTCATGACGAGATCAGTACCAACCTTGGCCGTTACCTCCAAAACCTCAGCACCCAAATCGATTCCGACGCGGTCGACCCGGAAGTCGATGTCGTCGCCGGGCGAGACCATGCCCAGGAAGCGGGCAGTCCAGCCGATCAGCTTGGCCGGCGGGGCGGGCTTGCCGTCGGTGGCGGTCACCACGTGCTGGGCCGCGGCCGAGAGCCACATGCCGTGCACGATGGGCGATTCCAGCCCGGCCAGCAGCGCGGCGGCCTGGTCGGTGTGGATCGGGTTGTGGTCACCGGAGACCACGGCGAACGGACGCATGTCGACCGGCGCGCCGATCGTGACATCGCGACGACGGCGGCGCGGGGTGTCGGTGGCGTTCTCCGACACCGCTCCCCCGGCGCGCACCGGGTCGGTGAGTTCCTTGGCGCCGGTGCGGCCGCGGATGGCGAAGCGCTCTTCGAGGACCGCCAGGATCATGCCCTTGGCGTCGGTGACGTTGACCGTCACCGGCACGACCCGGCCGACCTCGGTGTCGGTGGCAACGGAAGCCGTTGCGGTGACTGTCAATTGGGCGGGTTCCTTGGGCAGCGGCTTGAGCAGCCGGGCCGCGTGGTCCAGATGCACCAGGCTCAGCAGGCCCTCGACCACCGGGAAGCCGGTGTCGGTGACCGCACCGCCGATGGCGGCGAACACCGCGGGCCAGCAACGGCCCACCAGCGCGTCGGGAACCGTCGACAGCGTCGGCGCGAGCGGCGAGCCGAACGTCGCGGTGACGCCGGTGTGATCAGCGACCCGCTCGGGGTCCCAGCTCACGGTGACCGTGGTGGACCCGTTGACGACCGGCGGCAGCGCATCCGGCCCGTCGACGCCGGCGGCGATGGCCAGCACGGCTCGCATCGCGGTCGCGGCGTCCTCGGTACGGACCACCGGCATGCCGCCGTCGATCACGGTTGCGGGCAGGGTGAACGCGATGTCGATCCAGGTGCCCGACAGCGGGACACTCAGCACAACCCGGTTGTCCGCGGTGACCTCGAGCCGGGCACCGGTGGAATGATCTGTGGCGGTGCGGTTGTCGCGCACCTGCCAACTCGACGGCGCCGCGATGCGGTGCACCGGGTTGGTGGCGGTCCGACCGGCCCACAGCACGTCGGGCGAATCCAGCACGATGGCCAGCGGCCCGGTCGCGTCGGTGCGCACCCGCAGTCGTGCGGCGACCGGCTCAGGCTGCGCACCCGAGGCCAGCACCTCGTCGACAGCGGCCTGCTCGAAGCGGTCGAGCAGATCGCCGACCGGCTCGTCGACCCGGTCGATGCCGGCGACAGCCTGCGTGCCGGGGATGATGCACACCTGGTCGGCGGTGTAGCGGGCGTCGTGGGCCTGCCACAGCGAGTCGCTGCGCCACCAGCGCCGCACGTCCTTGTCGATGACCGGAACGAAGTTGACCGGCTTGCCCAGTGTCTTGCACAGCTGGACGAAGAACGGCACGTCGGCCGGGTGCAGCAGCACCGACCCGGCATCGGGATAGCGGTCCTGAAGAGCCCGCAAGGCCTGGTCCGGATTCTCCAGCAGCCATTCGCCGTCGGTCGACGACGCGTCGAACAGCGTCTCGATCGGACCCGTGTCGGCGGCGTTGAGGCGAGCCTCGGCGCGCTGCAGCATCTCGGCGAAGCGGTCCCGCCAGGTGATGTCGAGCCACGGCGAGTCGTCGGTCTTGGTGTCGGCGGTCGAGTCGCCGTTGCCGATGGACAGTTCGACGAAGCGCTGCAGCCACTGCAGGTACGTCATGTCCTCCACATCACCGAAGTACGGCTTGGCGGTGACCGCCATCGCCGCGATGATCTCCTCGCGACGCTGCGCGACGGCGTCGGCGTCACCGGCGACCTCGTCGAGCAGACGGCCGCAACGGGAGGCGGCGTTGTCGATCTCGTGGATGTCGGCGCCGAGCTGGCTGCGCCCGGATGCCATGCCGTTCACGGCCTTTCCGGCACCGACCCAGTGATCCGTGCCGACGGTGTCGACCAGCAGCTGCTTGACGGCGGGCGAGGTGGTGGCCTCAAGGCAAGCCATCGCGGCGGTGCCGACCAGGATGCCGTCGACCGGCATCAGCGGGTAGCCGTAAACCGCCGACCACCGGCCCGACAGGTACTCCGCGGCGCGTTCCGGCGTGCCGATGCCGCCACCGACGCAGACCGTGATGTTGGCGCGGCCACGCAGCTCCGAGTACGTGGTGAGCAGAAGGTCGTCGAGGTCTTCCCACGAGTGGTGGCCACCGGCGCGGCCGCCCTCGATGTGGACGATGACCGGCTTGGTCGGCACCTCGGCCGCGATCCGGATCACCGAGCGGATCTGCTCGACAGTGCCCGGCTTGAACACCACATGGGCGATGCCGACGGTGTTCAGCTCGTCGATCAGCTCGACGGCTTCCTCCAGATCGGGGATGCCGGCGCTGACCACCACACCGTCGATCGGCGCACCGGATTGGCGTGCCTTCTGCACCAGACGCTTGCCGCCCAGCTGCAGCTTCCACAGGTACGGGTCGAGGAACAGCGAGTTGAACTGGATGGCGCGGCCCGGCTCGAGCAGCGTCTCGAGCTCCGCGATGCGCTTGTCGAATATGGCTTCGGTGACCTGGCCGCCACCGGCCAGCTCGGCCCAGTGGCCGGCGTTGGCCGCGGCGGCGACGATCTTGGCGTCGACAGTCGTCGGCGTCATGCCCGCCAGCAGGATCGGCGAGCGGCCGGTGAGCCGGGTGAACTTCGTCGACAGCTTCACCGAACCGTCGGGCAGGGTGACCACCGACGGCGCGTAGCTCGACCACGGCTTGGCGACCTCGGGGACCGCGCCGACGGTGAACAGGTTGCGCTGGCCGCCGCGGGTGGCGGCCGGCACGATGCCGATACCGAGGCCGCGGATGACGGGGGCGGTGAGGCGGGTGAGAATGTCGCCGGGCCCCAGGTCGAGAATCCACCGGGCGCCGGCGTCGCCGAGAGCGGTGACCTCTTCGACCCAGTCGACCTGCTGAACGAGAATCGAGTCGGTCAGGGCTCGGGCCAGTTCGACGTCCAGGCCGACGGCCTCTGCCCAGCGGCCCACGATGTCGATGCCGTCGGCCAGCCGCGGCGTGTGGAATCCGACCTCGACCTGAACCGGATCGAACACGGGTGAGAAGACCGCGCCGCCGCGATTCTTGTTCTTGCGATCGGCGGCTTCGGCGTCGGCGATCTGCTCGCAGTACAGCTCGAACCGGGACAGCTGCTCGGGCGTGCCGGTGATGACGACCGACCGCCTGCCGTTGCGGATCGAGAGCACCGGCGGCAGCACGGTGCGGACATCCTGAGCAAACTCTTCGAGCAGCTCGTAAATGCGCTCGGGCTCGGCGTTGGTCACCGACACCATCGGCGGGCGGTCACCGAGCACCGAAATGCCGCGGCGACGGGCGACCAGGGTGCCGGCGGCGCCGATCAGCTGGGCCAAAGCCAGCAGCTGAACGTCCTTCGCTCCGCTGGCGCGTAACGCCTCCACGGCCAACACGCCCTGAGAGTGGCCCGCGACGGCCACCGGCGGGGCGGCCGCCAGATCCATGCCCTGACGGGACAGCGCGCGAATGGCGGCAATCTGGGTGAGCAGGACGCCGGGCACCGACACCGCCGCCGAGGTCAGCTGCTTGGCCGAGGGCACGGTCTCCTCGGCGGCCAGCGCGCGCACCCAGCGCAGCGGCTCGAAGCCGATCGGGCGGACCACGACGAGTTCGTCTGCGACGGGCTCGAGCAGCAGCTCAGCCTCGCCGGCCAGCGTCGCGAGCTCGGATTCGATACCGGCCGAGGTGACCAGCTCTTCGAGGGTCTCCAGCCAGGCGCTGCCCTGCCCACCGAACGCCACGGCATAGGGCTCACCGGCGTTGAGACGGTCAACCAGCGCATGCGTGGTGGTCCCCTTGGCGCCCCCGCGCCATGATCCGTCGCCCGTGGAAAGCCTGTCGTGCTCGTGGATCGTCACCTTGTGCATCTCCCTGTCGTGCTCGTCGCCGCGGTCGTCGCGGCTTCGTTTCGTATGTCGGTGTGGGCGATTCCCCGTCGAATCACGGTCTCCGCGCGCTCCCCCGGGGAGGGCGCCGGCTGACATCCCGCTGTACTAAGAGTGGCATAAGAACCAGCACTGTTTTTCGTCCAAGATTGGTTACTGACGAGTTCTACGGACGGGTAACAGCACGCCGGGTAACACAGCGCTAAACGGGAGCCGCGACCATCCGGGACAAACGTCCTGCATGCAGGTGGTTACGGTCGAGTAGGCGAAACAGTGCTGTTCAAAGCACGATTGTTATCGAATCGTTACCTTCGATTTTTGAGCCAGTTGTCGCAGTTGGCAAAGCCGAGCCAAGCACTTGCTAGGTTTTTCAGTCCACAATTGTTCACCAAAATTGCGCCGCAGAGTTTGCTGGCAAATCCTTACCAGCCGGTAAGTTTTGCTTTTTCCTCAGTCCCACTGGCCGAATTGCGGCTTCATGATGTTGTTCAGGTCCACCCCGACACCGGCGACCTTGCGCGCGTCGATCTCGACTTGGTGCAGGTGCGCGGCCGGGTGCGTATAGCCCTTCGGGGAACCCCAGTTGTGCTGCCAGAACCACGACCCGAGTCCGTCCTGCAGCGCCCAATCGATGGTCTTGGAGTTGGCATAGACGCCGACGCGCTGGTGCCCGATCACCGACTCCCAGGCCCGCAGGTAGGGCGCGACCTGCGTCTTGTACTGATCCAGGGTGGGGTCGTCGTCGATCGACACATAAATCGGGGCGCCGACCGGGCCGCCGGCGGCGGTGTGCAGCTGCCAGCCGCGCTTGGCGTGAACGATCCCGGCCTGTTGACCGCCGAGCCAGTCCGCGGTGTCCTGCTTGCCGAACTGGTAATTCGACACGATCTTCAGACCGGCCTGGTAGAGGTCGCGCGCCTCGGTGAGCTGAATCGGCTTGCCCAGCATCCAGTCACCGCCCGGCCGTCGGTCAGAGACGTACCGGATGGCGCCGGCGGCGCCGCAGGCCTTCAGGTCGGCGGCGCTGATGACACCGGCCGCGTAATCCAGCAGCACGCCGAGCGGGCCGGTCGTCGCGGCGGCCGGAGCGCCCGCCGCGACGGATGGGACGAGGGCCGACGCCAGGGTCCCCAGACCCAATGCGGCCGGGGTGACGGCTGCCAGCTTCAGGACGTCGCGCCGCGACACGGACATGCGCCTCAGGATATGACAACTACCTCATCAGCCACACAATCGACACTGGTCACATCTGCATCACCATTCAGCGACTACGGTCTGGATCGCGAATCCGGTGGTCCGATGGTTCGATGACCGGCGAAAGCGGCCATGCCGCTGCGGGTGGACAACTCAATCCGTAGGATCCCCCCATGCCGCCTGCTCCCCCACGCGCACCGCAGATCGAATTGCGTGGGGTGCGGAAGGTGTTCGGCGACGTGACCGCCGTCGAAGTCGCCGACCTGACCGTCGGCGACGGTGAGCTGTTCGCGATCCTCGGCCCGTCCGGTTCGGGCAAGACCACGGTGCTGCGGATGATCGCCGGCTTCGAACAACCGACGGCCGGCACCGTCCACCTCGGCGGCGCCGACGTCACCGCGCTGCCCCCGGCCAAGCGCGACACCAACACCGTCTTCCAGGACTACGCGCTGTTCCCGCACATGACGGTGGCCCAGAACGTCGAATACGGGCTCAAGGTCAAAGGCGTACCCAAGGCCGAGCGCCGCGAGCGGACCGGGGCGGCGCTGGAGATGGTGCGGCTGTCCGGTCATGCCGCCCGCAAGCCCGCACAGCTGTCCGGTGGCCAGCAGCAGCGCGTGGCCCTGGCCCGCGCGCTGGTGGGCCGGCCCAAGGTCCTGCTGCTCGACGAGCCGCTGGGCGCGCTGGACCTCAAGCTGCGCGAACAGATGCAGGTTGAGCTCAAGGCTATTCAGCGCGAGGTCGGCATCACCTTCGTGATCGTCACCCACGACCAGGACGAGGCACTCACCCTGTCCGACCGCCTCGCGGTGTTCAACGACGGCCGCATCGAACAGGTCGGCCCCGCCCGTGAGGTGTACGAAAATCCGGCCAACCGGTTCGTCGCCGATTTCGTCGGCACCTCGAACGTGGTCGACGGCACGACGGCCGAAGCGCTCGTCGGCCGGGCCGGCACCGTCGCGATCCGGCCCGAGCGCATTGTCCTGCTGGCACCCGAGGAATCGGTTCCGGCCGGAATGCGAAGTGTCACAGCCCAAGTCGCCGAGGTGGTGTACGCGGGGCCGATCACCCGGGTGGCCGTCGACGCATCGGGGGTCGGTCTGACCGCCACCATGCTGTCGGCCGAAGCCCGCACCGACATCGCCCACGGCGCCACCGTCGTACTGGCATGGCCAGACAGCGCCGTCCGATCCCTGTCCGCCTAACACGAGGAGCTCGCCATGAGAACCGTCACCCGCCGCCTCGGCCTCACACTGGCCGTGTGCGCCGCACTGGTCGCCGCCTGTTCGAGTTCGAACAACTCCGGTGGCGGCGGCACCACCGCACCGCCCAAGATGGAGCCGCTCTCGGCGCTAGGTAAGGGCGAGGGCCAGCTCAACTTGATTGCGTGGCCCGGTTACGCCGAGGACGGCTCGAACGATCCCAAGGTCGACTGGGTACATCCCTTCGAGCAGAAGACCGGCTGCAAGGTCAACATCAAGGTCGGCAACACCTCCGACGAGATGCTGCAGCTGATGCGCACCGGCCAGTACGACGGTGTCTCGGCTTCCGGCGATGCCACCCTGCGGTTGATCTACGCCGGTGACGTCGCCCCCGTCAACACCAAGCTCGTGCCCAATTACGAGACCATTTCGGCGTTCCTCAAGGACAAGCCGTGGAACTCGGTGAACGGCCAGATGTACGGCATCCCACACGGATGGGGTGCCAACCTGCTGATGTACAACACCGATGTGGTCAAGGGCGCCCCCGACACCTGGGGTGCGGTGTTCCCCGGCGCGCCGGAGTACAAAGGCAAGGTCACCGCCTATGACTCCCCCATCTACATCGCCGACGCCGCGCTGTACCTGTCGAAGACGAAACCCGAACTGGGAATCAAGAATCCGTACTCGCTGACCGAGGACCAGCTCAACGCGGCGGTCGATCTGCTGAAGGCGCAGCACGGCAACATCGGTGAGTACTGGTCGGACTACACCAAGGCGGTGCAGGCCTTCGAGTCCGGCACCTCGGCCATCGGCACCACCTGGCAGGTGATCGCCAACATGATCACCACCGATAACAAGGTGAAGATCGCGACCGTGCTGCCCAAAGAAGGCTCGACCGGATGGTCGGACACCTGGATGGTGTCGTCGAAGGCCAAGAACCCCAATTGCATGTACCAGTGGATGGACTGGATCACCTCACCTCAGGTCAACGCCCAGGTCGCCGAGTATTTCGGCGAGGCTCCCGCACAGACCAAGGCCTGCGAGTTCACCAGCGACAAGACGTTCTGCGACACCTACCACGCAACCGATTCCGCCTACGCGGAGAAGATCAGCTACTGGACGACGCCCCAGAAGCAATGCGTGGACGGCAGCGGTGACAAGTGCACGGCCTACAGCGAGTGGGTCGACAAATGGCAGCAGATCAAGGGCTGACCCACGGGGTGAGCCGGCGTCTGCGCCTCGCGTTCCTGCTGGTTCCACCCCTGGCCTGGCTGGTGGTTGCCTATTTGGGATCGCTTGGCGTACTGCTTCTTTCGGCCTTCTGGAGCACCGACACCTTCACCGGTGCGGTGGTGCGGTCGTACACCAGTGACAACATCGTGCGGGTGGTCACCGACACGGTGTTCCGCACGGCAACCCTGCGCACCATCGGAATCGCGTTGAGCGTCACCGTGATCTGCATCGCGCTCGCGGTTCCGCTGGGCCTCTACATGGCCAAGGTGGCCTCTCCCCGGGTGCGGCTCGCGCTCGTGGTCGCCGTCACCACACCGCTGTGGGCCAGCTATCTCGTCAAGGCCTACGCCTGGCGGATGCTGCTGTCACCGGAGGGTCCGCTGCACTGGGTGGCGGGCTACACCCCGGGTTACGGCCTGATCGCAACGGTGCTCACGCTGGCCTACCTGTGGCTGCCCTACATGGTGATCCCGGTGTTCGCGGCCTTCGAGCGGGTGCCCGACCCGCTGATCGACGCCAGCGCCGATCTGGGCGCCTCGGATCTCACCACACTGCGAACCATCGTGGCGCCCTTGGTGTTTCCCGGTATCGCGGCCGGCTCGATCTTCACGTTCTCGCTGTCGATGGGTGACTACATCGCGGTGACGATCGTCGGGGGCAAGACCCAGATGCTGGGCAACATCATCTACGGACAGCTGGTGACCGCCAACAACCAGCCGCTGGCGGCGGCACTGTCGCTGATTCCGCTGGCCGCAATCGTGCTGTATCTGCTGGCGATGCGGCGCACCGGGGCCTTGGAGAACGTCTGATGCTGTCCCCCGGCCTGCGTCGGCTGGTCTGCTTCTGGACCGTAATGGTGCTGGTGTTCCTGTACGCGCCACTGCTGTTGGTCGTGCTCAACGCGTTCAACTCATCAAAGACGTTCGCGTTCCCGCCGAGCGGCTTCACGCTGCGGTGGTGGGCCGACGCGTGGGCCAGCGACGGCATGTGGCATTCGCTGGCGAACTCGGTGGTGGTCGGCCTGTGCGCGACGCTGATCGCTCTGCTGCTGGGCAGCATGGCCGCCTTCGCCGTGCAGCGCTACGAATTCTTCGGGCGACAGACCATCAGCTTTCTGGTGGTCCTGCCGATCACGCTGCCCGGTATCGTCACCGGCATCGCCTTGAACGCCACGTTCACCTCGGCGCTGGGCATGACGCTGGGATTGGCGACGGTCATCGTCGGCCACGCGACATTCTGCATCGTGATCGTCTTCAACAACACCCAGGCCCGGCTACGGCGGCTGGGCACCGGCCTGGAGGAGGCGTCGGCCGACCTGGGGGCGTCGGGCTGGCAGACCTTTCGCTACGTGACGTTCCCGATGATGCGCGGCGCCCTGGTCGCCGGCGCGATCCTGGCCTTCGCGCTCAGCTTCGACGAGATCGTCGTGACCACATTCACCGCGGGCCCGACGGTGCAGACGCTGCCGATCTGGATCTTCGGCAACCTGTTCCGCCCCAATCAGGCTCCGGTGATCAACGTCGTCGCCGCCACGCTGACCGTGTTCGCGATCATCCCGGTGTGGCTGGCGCAGCGCTTCGGCGGGGATCCGGCTTCCACGCGGGTATAGCTGCTGCGGCCCGGGAATGAATTTGCCTCCTGGGAGATGATTGGAGCGGCGACGAAAGGGTGATGGTCAGTGCGGGCCTGGATTGTGTGGTCGACGGGAACGTTGGCCTACATCGTGGCTGTGCTGGATCGCACCACGCTCGGGGTCTCGGGGCTGGACGCCGCCAAGAGGTTCTCGGCCAGCCCCGGAGTGCTGTCGACCTTCGTCGTGCTGCAGGTGGTCGTCTATGCGGCTGCACAAATCCCGGCAGGTCTGCTGCTGGACCGCTTCGGGTCCAAGAAGATGATTCTGGCCGGCGCGACGCTGATGGTCGCGGGCCAGCTGGCGTTGGCGTTCACCGTCTCACTGCCCACCGCGATCGCCGCCCGTGCGGTGGTGGGGCTGGGCGACGCATTCACGTTCATCTCGGTGCTGCGGTTGGTGCCGCACTGGTTCAAACCGCGGCAGATTCCGTTGGTGACCCAGCTGACCGGCATCTCAGGTCAACTCGGACAAGTGCTTTCGGCGGTGCCCTTCCTGTCCCTACTGATCGGGTCGGGATGGACGAGGGCGTACACGGTCGTCGCGGCATTCGGCGTGCTGTCTCTGGTGCTCACGTTGCTTCTGGTGAAGAACACCCCGAGCGGGGTGACGGTCCATGATCCGGTGGTGAGCCTGCGCGAGACCTTGGCCAGCGTGAAGACGATATGGATGCGGCCAGGCACCCGGCTGGGCTTCTTCACCCACATGGGCACCCAGTTCTCGGTCACCGTCTTCGCGTTGATGTGGGGTGTCCCGTATCTGACGGTGGCGCAGAACCTTTCGCGTAGTGAGGCGGGCACCCTGCTGACCATCTCGGTGGTCGCCGCGATCGTCTTCGGGGTGCTGATCGGCATCGTCACCGGGCGGCACCCTCACCGCAGATCCTGGATCGTGCTGGGCATCGTCAGCAGCAACGCCCTGATCTGGACGGTCGTGCTGGCCCTGCCGTCCGCAGCGCCGCACTGGCTGCTCGTCGTCCTGATCGTGGTGATCTCGTGCGGCGGCCCCGGCTCGATGGTGGGGTTCGACTTCGCCCGTACCTTCAACCCGCGCTCCACGCTGGGCACTGCACAGGGAGCGGTGAACATGGGCGGCTTCCTGGCCTCGCTGTTGGTCATGCAGGCGATGGGCCTGATCATCGGTGCGGCCGGCGGTTACTCGTTCAACTCGTTCCGGCTGGCCTGGTGCGTGCAGTACGCGGTGTGGGCGTTGGCCATCGCCGGCATCCTGATCACCCGTAGGAAGGCTCGGCGCACGATCGGCGATATCGAGGAAAGCCGGTACCTGCTCGAGTTCTTCAGTGACCCCGAACTGGCACCGGCCACCCCTCGTCGGGAGCGCTGATCAGCGGTTGCGGCTGCTGGCCCGGCGGTTGGCCTTCTTGATCGCGTCGACCAATTCGTCTTTGTTCATCGACGACCGTCCGCTGATGTCCAGCCGTTTGGCGACATCGAGCAGATGCTTCTTGCTCGCGGTCGCATTCACCCCTTCGGCGCTGTCGCCCTTGGGGTTCGGCCCGCCGCTGCGCGCACGGGCGTCGGACGGCCCCTTGGAGCTCTTGGCCTCCCAGTGGTCGCCGACCTTCTCATAACTGTGCTTCACCGCGCTGTAGGCCACGCGGTGGGCACGCTCACCTTCGCCGTACTCCTTCGCCGCCGAATCGTGGGCCTTGGCGAAGGTCCGCTGCGCCTTCGCAGGGGACTTCTTCAGGGTGCTGGGCAGCTCACTCTTCTTGGCGTCGCCGCTCTTGGTTGTCTTGGGCATGCAATCACCTCCGTAACGGTCGACTACCCGGCTGTCAGTGGCGAAAAACGTCAGTAACACGCGGCCGTGGGCGGTCGATATTCCAGTCAGCCCCGAGCTGCCGTGCAATCCGACTCCGCGGCAGCCCGGGCTCCAACTTTTTTCGTCCCGTCGCCATGACGTTTGATCCTTCGGTACCCGAGGTATCACCCACTGCGTCGAAGGGACGCACGATGGGCTTGGACCTCACGCCGACAACGGCGCAGCACGACCTCGCTCGACGCACGCACGAGTTCGCCGAGCAGTGCATCCGCCCGGTTGCCGCCGAATACGACCGTCGCCAGGAATTTCCCTGGCCGGTGCTGGAGGAAGCGGCTGCTCGGGGCTTTTATAGCCCGCTGTTCTATCGCGACCTCATCGGTGATCCGACGGGCTTGTCACTGCCGATGTTCATGGAGGAACTGTTCTGGGGTTGTGCCGGAATCGGTTTGGCGGTGGTGATGCCGGCGCTGGCACTGTCGGCGATCGGACAGGCAGCCACCCCCGAGCAGATGCTGACGTGGGCGCCCGAATGCTTCGGCACCCCGGGCGATCTCAAGTTGGCTGCGCTGGCGATCTCCGAACCTGAGGGCGGCAGCGACGTCCGCAATCTGCGCACAAGGGCGCGCCGAGCCGGCCCGGAAAAGGACGCCGACTGGATCATCGACGGGCACAAGATGTGGATCGGCAACGGCGGTATCGCCAACGTGCACGTCGTCAACGCCGTCGTCGACGAAGAGCTCGGCCACCGCGGGCAGGCGCTGTTCGTGGTGCCCGGTGGTACCCCGGGCCTGGAACTCGTGCGCAAGCTCGACAAGCTGGGCTGCCGCGCCTCCCACACCGCCGAGCTGAAGTTCAACGGCGTGCGGGTGCCGGCCGAGAATCTGCTGGGAGGGCAGGACAAGCTCGAGCACAAGCTCGCCAAGACCCGCGAAGCCATCGCTGCCGGCGGCCAGCGGTCCAGCTCGGCAACGCTGGGCACGTTCGAGCAGACCCGCCCGATGGTGGCGGCCCAAGCGCTCGGAATCGCCCGCGCCGCACTGGAGTACGTGACGGCATACGCCAATCGCCGGGAAGCGTTCGGCGCGCCCATCATCGACAACCAGGGCATCGCCTTCCCGCTGGCCGACCTGGCCACCGGCATCGACGCCGCCCGGCTGCTGACCTGGCGCGCATCCTGGATGGCCGCCAACGGCGTGCCCTTCGACCGCGGCGAAGGGTCGATGGCCAAACTGGCCGCCAGTGAAATCGCCGTCAAGACCACCGAGCGGGCCATCCAGACCATGGGCGGCTGGGGCTACATCAGCGACCACCCCGTGGAGAAGTGGTACCGCGACGCAAAGCTGTACACCATCTTCGAGGGCACCAGCGAGATTCAGCGGATCGTGATCTCCTCGAAGCTCGGCGCCGCTGACGGCGGCCCGCCGATGCACATCGAGCTGGAGCCCTCCGGGGGTCCGTTCAACCGGCTGTTCGGCCGGGGCACCCCGGCGCGGGGGCGCCTCGCCGACACCGCACTCGCGATGAAGGACCGCGTCCCGGAACCGGCTATGCGCATGGTCATGAAGGTCCTCGCACCGCCGCGGCGGTAGGACCCATCATCCGGTGACCTACGGCCCTCCCGCGAGGGCGACACGGGCCTGAAGACTGAACCTCAGGGCAGTCGAAAGGCCGGACATGACGGACAAGGTCACGCATCTCACGACGCTGGATGCGGGCTTTCTGCAACTCGAGGACACCGACCGCCATGTCAGTCTGGCCATCGGCGGTATCGCGGTGCTGGCCGGTCCCGCGCCGGAATTCGACGAGTTGTGCGCCACCATCGGCGAACGCTGCCTTGCCAACCCGCGCGCCACCCAGGTGTTGCGCAGCCATCCCCTGGATCTGACCGCACCGGAGTGGGCCGACGATCCGCAATTCGACCTCACCCATCACATCCGCCGGGCCGCTCTGGTGCAGCCCGGTGACGACGCGGCGTTGTTCGCCGAGGTTGCCTCGATCATGGAACGCCGACTCGACCGTGACAGGCCACTGTGGGAGTGCTGGGTCATCGAGGGACTGGCCGACGATCGTTGGGCCCTGTTGGTGAAGGTGCACCATGCGCTGGCCGACGGCATCGCGGCCACGAACCTGCTCACCGGCTTGTGCGACGACGCCGACGTCGCGACGTTCGCGTCGGCGATCGGAGCCGCGAAACACCATGACGGCCGCGACAAGGAGTCTCCCCGCACCACCAATCCGCTGAATTGGCTGGGTGATTCGGCCCGCCTGACTGCCGGCGCAGGCAAGGCGGCGCTGCGCGTTGCCGCGGGTGCCGCCAACCTCGCCGCCGCGCTGCTACGTCCGGCCACGAACACCGAACTCAACGGTCCGGTCGGTGACCTACGCCGCTACAGCGCGGCAGTGGTACGACTGCGCGACGTCGAAGAGATCGCCCACGTCATGGGAACCACGATCAACGATGTGGCGCTGGCCGCCGTCGCCGACAGCTACCGGGCAGCCCTGCTGCGTCGCGGCCAGGAACCGCGGCCGGATTCGTTGCGCACATTGGTGCCGGTGTCGGTGCGGGCAGCGGATGCCATGGACGTCTCCGACAATCGCGTATCGCTGATGTTGCCGTTCCTGCCCGTTGACGTCGCAGATCCGCTGCAGCGGCTGAAGGCCGTGCGCGATCGGATGAAGGTGGTCAAGTCCAGCGGCCAGCGTCAAGCCGGCAGCGTGCTGATGTGGGCGACCAACCTGATCCCCTTCCCCGTGACCGCGTGGACGGTGCGGTTGTTGTCGCGGCTGCCCCAGCGATCAGTGGTGACCGTCGTGACCAACGTGCCGGGGCCGCGTCAGCGGCTCACCGTGATGGGGCACAAGGTCGAGCGACTGCTGCCCGTTCCGCCCATCGCAGCGGGATTCCGCACCGGCATCGCGATCTTCAGCTACGCAGACGAGCTGGCCTTCGGATTGCTGGTCGACTTCGACTCCGCGCCGGATGTGGACGAACTGGCAGCCGGCATCGAACGCGGCGTGCAGCGCCTGCTCCGGTCGGCCAGGCACACCGGGCGGTCGCGTCGCAAGGGCGACCTGCTGTTGCTATCCAACAACTGATCGGGGACGGCCAGGCTGCGGCAGTGGGCCGCCATGGCTGAAACGTGCTGCCCGCCTGCCGATCCGGTGCTCACGACCGCGAATCCGCTGCGGCGGCCCGGCCGGGTGCATCGGTTCGGCATAGAACACCATTTTCGTCATCTCGACGAGCGCCAGGTACGCGATGGTCAGCAGCGCCAGTGCGACGTAGAACTGCCACGGCAACGGCGTGAAGCCGAGTGGGCGGGCCAGCATCGACACCGTCAGGGCGGCACCCACCGCGACGACGGTCAGCGTCGTCACTGTGAGAATCCCGCTCGGACGGCTGCGCACGAACGGAATGCGTCGGGTGCGGATCGCGAAGATGATCAACGTCTGGGTGGCCAGTGATTCGACAAACCAGCCGGTGCGGAATTCGACCGGTCCGGCATGCAGGACGCCCAGCATCAGTCCGAACGTGAGGAAATCGAACAGCGAGCTGATCGGCCCGAAGGTCAGCATGAATCGTCTGATGAACGCGATGTTCCAGTGCGACGGCGCGTGCAATTGCTCCTCGTCGACGCGATCGGTGGGAATGGCGAGCTGCGAGGAGTCGTAGAGCAGGTTGTTCAGCAGGATCTGGCTGGGCAGCATCGGCAGAAACGTCAGCACCGCCGATGCCGCAGCCGCCGAGAACATGTTGCCGAAATTGCTGGACGTACCCATCAGCACGTACTTGATCGTGTTGGCGAAGATCCGCCGGCCTTCCGCGACTCCGGTGGCCAACACGCCCAGATCCTTCTCCAGCAGCACGACGTCGGCAGCGTCCTTGGCGACATCGGTGGCGGTGTCGACAGAGATGCCCACGTCAGCGGAGTGCAGAGCCAATGCGTCGTTGACACCGTCACCCAGAAATCCGACGGAGCGGCCGGTACGGCGCAGCACGGTGATCAGGCGCGCCTTCTGTTCGGGGGATATCCGGGCGAAGACATTGGCGGTCTTGGCGGCGGCCTCGAAGCCGGCGTCGTCGAGCTCGGCCAGCTCGGCGCCGCTCACACATCCCTTGGCGGGCAAACCCAGATCAGCACAGACCTTTTCGGCAACCTGCGCGTTGTCCCCGGTGGCGACCTTCACCTCGATGCCCAACTCGGCGAGCCGGGCCAGCGAGTCGCGCGCGGCGTCTTTGGGCGGATCGGCGAAGACCAGGAAACCGTCGAGCGTCAGCCCGGTCTCGTCGGCGGCGACGACGGTTGTCAGGCCGGGCGCCGGCCGGCTGGCCACCGCCACCACCCGGCGCCCCTGCCCAAACAGGCTGTCCAGCAGTGGCTGTGCTGTGTCGGGCCCCGCGCGACAGTGGGCCAATACCTGTTCGGGCGCGCCTTTGACGACCAGCACCCGGGCACCGGCGTCATCGACGAGAGCCGACGTGGCCCGCCGGGTGTGATCGAACGGCAACTCGGCGATCCGGCGAGCGCCCTTGGTCACCACGCGACGTCCCGCCTCGCAGTCCCACAGCGCAGCGTCGAGCTCGTTGGCACTGGTGCCCCCGCAGTCGGGATCGACGTCGGTGGCCAGCAGCCCATGCCGCAACACGTGATCCGATGCGTCGCCTGAAGCGTCGATGGCCTGGATGAGCGTGATGTGGCCTTCGGTGAGAGTTCCGGTCTTGTCGGTGATCAGGATGTCGATGTCACCGAGGTCCTCGATACAGACCAGCCGCTTGACCAGAACCTTGAGCCGGGCCAGTCGCCGTGATCCGGTGGCGAGGCTGGTGCTGACCACCGCGGGCAGCAACTGCGGGGTGATGCCCACCGCGATCGCGAGGGCGAACAGCACCGAGTCGATCACCGGGCGGCGCAACAGCAGATTGGTCGCCAGGATCATCACCGTCAGCGTGATCGCCACCTGCAGAAGCAGATACGAGAACCGGCGCAATCCGGTCTGGAAGTCGGTTTCGGGCTGCCGCTCCCCGAGCCCGGCTGCGATCTTGCCGAACTGGGCGTCCAGACCCGTCGCATAGACCACGGCGGTCGCGTCACCGGCGCTGACGACGGTGCCCATGAACGCCAGATCTGCCGAGTCGGCCAAGGCCGCGTCGGGCGCTGCCGGCGTCACCGACTTCTCGGCGGCAGTCGACTCACCGGTCAGGATGCTTTCGTTGCACTCCAGCCCGTTGACCTCCATGAGCCGAACGTCGGCGGGGACCAGCTCACCGAGGCACAACCGGATGACGTCGCCGGGCACCAGCTCGTTGACGTCCAGCTTGACGTCGTGACCGTCTCGGCGCACCACCGCGTTGTGGCGGACTCGCGAGTGCAGCGCCGCGGTGGCCCGCTCGGCGCGGTATTCGTTGAGAAAGCCAAGCCCGACGCTGACCACGAGAATCAGGCCGATGATCACGGCCTGGGTGGAATCGCCGAGGAAGTACGACAGCACGGCCGTCGCGGCCAGCAACGCCAGCACCGCGTTATTGAGTTGTCTGCGCAGCACTGCCCAGGCACTGACCCGATGTGTGCGAAGCGAATTCGGTCCGTGTCGGGCCAGCCGGGCGGCGGCTTCGGTACCCGAGAGCCCCCCGGCGGAAGTGTTCAGCCAGCCCAACACGTCGGCAAGGGGCGCGGCTGCGACGTCCGCAGCAGTCAGCGGGGGGAAGGCCGACGCGTCGTGGTGTTCATCCGAGACGATCGCGGTCACCGGGTCGCGCCGCTTCCAGGAGCAGGCGTCGCTCGGCCGCAGCGACGATGCGTCGAGCCCGGCCGGCGACGTCGGGATTCACCGAGACCGACGTGATCCCCATCCGCACAAGATGTTCGGCGAATTCTGGCTTGGTCGATGGGGCCTGCCCGCACAACGAGGATGTTATGCCCAACCTGCGCGCCGTGGAAATGATGCGACCGATCGCGTCGAGCACCGCGGCGTCGGATTCGTCGAACAGCTCAGCGCACAGGTCGGAATCGCGGTCGACACCGAGCATCAGCTGGGTCAGATCGTTGCTGCCGATCGACACCCCGTCGATGCCCATGCCCACATACTCGGGCAGCCAGTGCACCACCGAGGGCACCTCGGCCATCACCCACCGGTGCAGACCGCGCTGCCGGCCCAGCGGGCTGGCGTCGACCAGCGACAAGCACTCCTCGAGCTCCCAGCGGGTCCGCACGAACGGAATCATCAAGTGCAGGTTAGGGTTCTGTTCACGAACCCGTGCCAGCGCGCGCAACTCGAGTGCGAAGACATCGGGTTCCCTGACATACCGGTAGCAGCCCCGGTAGCCGATCATGGGGTTGTGCTCGACGGGTTCGTACTCTTCCCCACCCTGCAGTCCGCGGAATTCGTTGGTGCGGAAGTCGGTCGCCCGATACACCACCGGCCGCGGCGCGAAGGCAGTGGCGATCCGCCCCACCGCGGTCGCCAAAGCGTCGACCAGAGTTTCCTGTTCACCCCGTGCGATCAGGTCACGCGGGTGCCGATTGCGCAGGGCGTCGGTCAGGATGAACTCCGCACGCAACAGCCCCACTCCGTCGACATCTTGCGCCGCAACACGTTCGGCGCTGTCGGGCATCGCGAGATTGACGTAGATCTTCGTCGCGGTCACCTCGGAGACGGCCGCGGCGGGAGCTGCCGGCGCGACGACCGGTTGGGTCTCGGCTCCGCCGGTGGCGCGACCGCTCAGCACGCGGCCGTGCGTGCCGTCGACGGTGACCACCATGCCGTCCTTCAGGTCGGCGGTTGCGGTCCGGGCCCCGACGATGCACGGAACCCCCAGTTCCCGCGCCACGATCGCGGCGTGACAGGTCATTCCGCCGGTGTCGGTGACGAGTGCGCACGCCCGCCGCATGGTCGGCAGCCAGTCGGGGTTGGTCATCTGGGCCACCAACACCTCGCCGTCCTGCAAGCGGCCACCGTCGGCGACATCGGTCAGTACCCGCACGACGCCGGAGGCCTCCCCCGGCACGGCGGGCAGACCTTGGGCGACGACATCGTGAGTCTCCGGCACCGGCTTGCCCGCCCGGTGCAGCGTCGTGATCGGCCGGGTCTGCACGATCCAGGTCTTGCCCTCGGCGATCGCCCACTCGGTGTCCTGCGGGCAGCCGCTGTGCTGCTCACTTCTGACCGCAATTTCGGCGATCGCCCGGATCTCGTCGTCCGACAACACCTGAGCTTGCCGCTCCTCCTCCGGAATGTCGACCGTGAGGTCGCTGCCGTCTGCGCCACGAACGATCTTGAACGACTTGTAACCGACGCGCCGGGACAACACCTCCCCGGTCTCCTTGGCGACCACATAGGTGTCCGGCTCGACAGAGCCCGACACGACCACTTCGCCCTGACCGAATGCCCCCTCGATCACCACTCGGTCCTCGGCGTCGGTCGTCGGGTCGGCGGTGAACGCCACCCCGGCGCGTTCCGAGGCGATCATCGTCTGAACCACCACCGCCATCGCAGGGTCAGCCGAGAATCCGCGGCTCGCGCGGTAGGCCACCACGCGCGGGCCGAACAGCGACGCCCAACAGCGTTGGACGGCGTCGAGCAAGCCCTCCTCACCGCTGATGTTGGTGAACGTCGCGTTCATTCCGGCGAACGACGCGTCCGCACCGTCCTCACCGGTGGCCGAGGACCGTACCGCGACAATGGTGTCCGGTCCGAGTCGGCGGTAGGCGGAAACGACCAATGCGCGGACGTCCTCGGCCATACCCGCTTTGAGTACGAGCTCCTGCATCTGCCGGCACATCTCGGTGAGCTGGTCGGTGTCACTGATCACCGTCATGGCCTCGCGGTGCATGGCGTTGAGTTGGTCGGCGACTCCGGCGGACTTCATCGACTCGAGGTAACAGTCGCGCAGGAGGACGAAACCCGGTGGCACCGGCAAGCCGGCCGACACCATCTCCCCCATGTTGGCGCCTTTGCCGCCGGCCTCTTCGGCATCGCTCATTCCCAAGTCGGCGATGTCTTCGACGTAATGACTCGGCATCTCAGATCTCCTCGAAAGACGGTGCGGGACTGACTGCCGCCGAGCAGATGTCCCTGGCGTGTGACACGGCATCGGCGACCGGCTTGTGTGTGTCGATGCGATGCACCCCGGCCCAGGTTTGTTCGGCGTTGTCGGCCAGCGCGGTCACGATCTCGGGGGTCACCTGAGAGGTGGTCGCCGTACGGCCGCGAACCCGGGCAATGGCAGTATCAAGCGTTGCGGCACAGACAAATTCGACCATCACCGCGCTGGCGTCGGCGGCCATTCGCCGAGCCAGCTCACGATGGTGGGGATGCTGCCAGGTGCCGTCGACGATGACGCTGCGTCCCTCGCACAGAACGAGGTGGGCCCGGCGCAGAACGCCCTCGTACACGGCATCGACGTTCTCCGGCGTGTAAAGCCCTTGGTCGAGGACTCCGGCCGCGCCGGCGATCTCACCGCGCCGCGCCATTTCGGCCCGCACATCATCGGTGGAGATGACCTGTGCGCCAATCTCTTCGGCCAGTGAATGCGACAGCGTGGTCTTGCCGGTACCGGGGCCGCCACCGACAAGAACAAATCGGATGGCGCCGTCGCGCAGATGGTTGCGGGCGATCTCCAGATGACGGCGGGCGTCGGCAGCAGCGCCGGGCGACCCCTGGGTGTGACGCACGCAGTCCACCTTGGCGCGCACCACCGCGCGATACGCGACGTAGAAGTCACGCAGCGAGGCCGGCGCGTCCTCGTCGGCGGAGCGCTGGTAGGCGTCCAGAAACGCCGCGGCCAAGTCGGGGCGGCCGAGGAACTCGAGATCCATCGCCAGGAACGCGGCGTCGTCGATGACGTCGACGTAGCGGAGGCGATCGTCGAATTCCAGACAGTCGAGCAGCGCCGGACCGTCTTCGAGGCAGAAGATGTCGTCGGCCAGCAGGTCGGCGTGGCCGTCGACGATCTTGCGCTCACTGATGCGACGCGCAAACAACACCGACCGTCCTGCGATGAAAGCCATTGCCAGTCGGTCGATTTCGTCGATCGATTCGGAGTCGATCCCCTGCACAACGCCATCGGCGTAGCGCCGCAGTTCCGAGAGGTTCTCCTGCCAGCGCTCGACGATCGCGTCCACCCGGCACTGGGCGTCCACCTCACGGCCGCGGGAGGCCGAGGAATGGAAGCGGGAAAGCACCAGCGCTATCGACCGGAGGTGGTCGTCGACCGATTCATCGCGCGCCACCATCGTCGCCAACCGCGAGTCATCAGGGTGGCGGCGCATGACGATGACCGGCTCGGAGTCACCACCGGGCTGGGTGAAGTGGGCGATGCCGAGGTAGCTTCCGGGTGCCAGCCGGCTGTTGAGGGCGAGCTCGTGCGCACAGGCGTGTTCCCGGCGCTGCAGCGTGGTGAAATCCAGAAAGTCGGTCACGACGGGCTTCTTGATCTTGTACGCGCGGTCTCCGATCAGGAAGACGATCCCGGTGTGAGTTTCCTTGATCTGCGGATTCGCGACAGGCGATACCGATCCCATGCCGTCGATCGTCGTCGCTGGCGAGCCGACGCACTGCGGTACTACGGCCACAACTGAAGTGACTTCCGACCTCTGCAATCCCGGGCCCGACGCCCGCATGGCCTTGTACCCGGCGTGACGGGACTTCGGTCCCTACCGGCGACCGGTGCTGAGTGGTCAGATCGAGACAATTGAGGGGGCTGCAATGGAACATGACGACACGAAACATTCGGCAGTACTGATCGCCGTCGACGAGGACGCGGACCGCACCAGGGCCTGCGCACACCTGTCTTGGGCGAATACCGCGTTCGTGGGCATGGGCGTGGCACGGATGGATGCCGGCGACGCACACACCGTGGCGTTGCGCGACGAGGTGGCCATCGCGCGGGCGCTTTCCAATCTCGCCAACCAGATCTTCGCCACCTCGGTGTCGGAGATCGATGCGGCCATCACACGACATTCCTCGCCTTCTCCCCTTGCCCGGAGATAAGCGGTGACCCGACCCCCCGGAGTGCGAAGCCACAGTGACGCCGAGTCGTTCGGGCTCGGCGAAGAGTCGGCCGCGCGCATCGTGGAGAGCCGCCGGGGCCGGCAGCGATGAACGACTTCGCGGTCGCCGGGCACCGGATCGTCACGCTCACAATGAATCCCGCGCTGGACATCACCACCAGCACCGAGGTGGTGCATTCGACGGACAAGCTGCGCTGCACCACCCCCCGTTATGACCCGGGCGGAGGTGGCATCAATGTCGCCCATGTGGCCGAGGTGCTTGGCGCGTCGACGACAGCGGTCTTTCCCGCCGGCGGATCGGCCGGGCACATGATCGAGGCGCTGCTGGTCGCCGAAGGGCTGACCGTGCATCCGGTCCGGATCGGCGGCTCGACCCGAGAGAGTTTCACCGTCGACGAGCACGCCACCGGTAAGCAGTACCGGTTCGTGCTTCCCGGACCCGAACTCACCCTGGCTGAGCAGACCGAGTGCCTGCTTCAACTGCGCAAGGCAGCCGCGTCGGCGGCGGTCGTGGTCGCCAGCGGCAGCCTTCCACCAGGGGTGCCGCCGGACTTCTACCAGCAGGTGGCGGACGTGTGTGCCGACATCGGTGCGCTGTTCCTGCTCGACACGTCGGGCGGCGGGCTCAAGCACGTCACCTCCGGAGTGTTTCTTCTCAAGCCCAGCCTGCGTGAACTGCGCGAATGCCTGGGCCGCGAACTGTCCACCGAGACCGAACAACTGGCCGGCGCCAACGAACTGATCGAGCGGGGGTGCGCGGACCACGTCCTGGTCTCGCTGGGCGCCCGGGGCGCGCTGCTCGCCACTCGCCAGGGCGGGTACCGATTCTCACCGGTCGAGGTGCCGGCGGGTAGCGGCGTCGGAGCCGGTGATGCCATGGTTTCCGGCGTCGCCGTCGGTTTGACCCGGGGGTGGCCGCTGACCAAGGCGGTTCGGTTGGGAATCGCCACCGGTGCCGCAATGCTGCTGACGCCGGGCACCGCGCCCTGTACCCGCGCCGACGCCGAACGGCTATTCGAACTCGCAGCAGACCCGATCGACCTCGACACCGTCGGCGGTTGAACCACGGCACCACTGCCGGTTCACAACTCAACTTGGAGCGACCTCATGTCAGAGTCACACCGCGACGGCGCCGGCGGGGCACAATGGGAGTCGTCATCCCCCGGGGAGCCACAGATGCCCGAACCGTACACATCGCCGTCGATCGTCGTCGGCGTCGACGGGTCCCGCGGCGCTGTGCATGCCGCCCTGTGGGCCATCGACGAAGCCGTCAGCCGCGACATCCCGCTGCGGCTGCTCCACGCCGTCGAAAGTTCCGGGGATGCGGACAAGCAGTCGCGCGAGCGGGCCGCCGCGGAACTGGCGGTTCGATACGCCGCCGACGCCGTCGAGGCCGCCGAGCGGCCGGTCAAGGTCGAGGTGGAAATCGTTCCGGGCCGACCGATCGCCAGCTTGGTGGAGGCTTCTCGGTGGGCGGCAATGATTTGCGTCGGAGAGGTCGGCCTCAAACACTTCGACTCCGACCGCATCGGTTCGACGGCGACAGCGCTCGTCACCGGGGCGTATTGCCCCGTCGCACTCGTGCGCGGTGCCGACCGGACCCCATCCGCGCCACGCTGGATCGTCGTCGAACTCGACGAGTCGCCCGACAGCGCCGCGGTGTTGCAGGTCGGTGTCGAGGAAGCGCGGTTACGAGGGGCGCCACTTCGGGTCCTGGGGTCATGGCAGTCGCGGTACACCGACGTACACGACTCACACGCGGTGTCCGACGGGAACCGGATGATTCGCGCCCAGCTCGACCGCCGGTTGTCGCACTGGCGGAGCCGTTACCCCGACCTCGACGCGCGCCCGGTCGCCATCCACGGCAGCGTCTTGAACTATCTCGCCAAACACAGCGACTCGATTCAGCTGGTCGTCGTGGGGGCCCGCAACCCGCGAAGTATCGAAGAACTGCTGGGTCCGACCGGTTCGGCGGCCCTGCACAACACCGATTGTTCGGTATTGGTGGTCGATCGTCAGCGCTTGTTGTGACACTCAGCGGCGCGGTACCGATATCGTTGCACCATGGTCAAGGTCTTCCTCGTCGATGACCACGAAGTCGTTCGCCGTGGACTGATCGATCTGCTTTCCGCAGATCCGGACCTCGAAGTCATCGGTGAGGCCGGCTCGGTGTCACAAGCGTTGGCTCAGATACCCGCATTGCAGCCCGACGTGGCGGTGCTCGACGTCCGCCTCCCCGACGGGAACGGCATCGAGCTGTGCCGCGACCTGCTCTCGAAGATGCCCAACCTGCGGTGCCTGATGCTGACGTCGTTCACTTCCGACGAGGCCATGCTCGACGCCATCCTCGCCGGCGCCAGTGGCTACGTCGTCAAGGACATCAAGGGTATGGAGCTGGCCGACGCGATCAAGGACGTGGGCGCCGGCCGGTCGCTACTGGACAACCGCGCGGCCGCGGCGCTGATGGCCAAGCTTCGCGGTGCCGCCGAGCACTCCGACCCGCTGTCGGGATTGACAGAACAGGAGCGGGTGCTGCTCGGTCTACTCGGCGAAGGCTTGACGAACAAGCAAATCGCCGCACGCATGTTCCTCGCCGAGAAGACGGTGAAAAACTACGTATCGCGATTACTGGCAAAACTCGGGATGGAGCGACGCACTCAGGCCGCTGTCTTCATCTCGAAGCTCGACCACAATCAACGCGCCCAAGACTGAGCCGGTCACTACTTCGTAATGGCACGATGAACCTGTGACCGACACAGGCGGACCGCACGGGATCCCCAGGGCCGGGTCGCCGCTGCGCGACACGTTGTCACAACTCCGTCTGCGCGAACTGCTCGTCGAAGTCCAGGACCGCGTCGAGCAGATCGTCGAAGGCCGGGATCGGCTCGACGGCCTCGTCGAAGCCATGCTGGTGGTGACCTCCGGACTCGAGCTGGACATCACGCTGAAAACCATCGTGCATACTGCGATCGATCTCGTCGACGCCCGTTACGGGGCATTGGGAGTACGCGGCGAGGGTCACGAGCTGATCGAATTCGTGTACGAGGGCATCGACGCGCACACCCATGAACTGATCGGGCCGCTGCCTTCGGGCCGAGGCGTCCTCGGCCATCTGATCGACGAACCGAAACCCATCCGGCTGGACAACATCACCCAGCATCCGGCGTCGGTGGGTTTCCCGCCGAATCATCCCCCGATGCAAACCTTCCTCGGCGTCCCGGTGCGCATCCGTGACGAGGTCTACGGCAACTTGTACCTCACCGAAAAGGCGGACGGACAACCGTTCAGCGAGGATGACGAAGTTCTGGTCGAAGCCCTGGCCGCGGCTGCCGGCATCGCCATCGACAATGCCCGCCTCTACGAGCAGGCCCGCGCCCGGCAGTCGTGGATCGAGGCCACCCGCGACATCGGCACCGAACTTCTCGGCGGCGCCGACCCGGCTCAAGTGTTCCGGCTCATCGCGGACGAGGCACTCAAGCTGACCGCCGCCGACGTGGTGCTGGTCGCGGTGCCCAGCGACATTCAGCTCCACGTCGACGAAGTCCAAGAGCTCCTGGTGGTCGAGACGGCCGGCAAAGTCGGGCCGCCCGGTTCATTGCCGCCGATCACCGTGGCAGGCAGCGCGGTCGGCGCGGCATTCGCCACGCAGACACCGCAGCGGTTGGACAGCATCGCCCAGGAACTGGCAGCGATGCCCGAGGCGGGCCCGGCGCTGGTGCTGCCCCTGCGGACCACCGACACCGCGGCCGGCGTCGTGGTGATTCTCCGGCGTCCGGGTCGGCAGACCTTCACTCACGAGCAACTCGACATGATGGCCGGATTCACCGACCAGGCCACACTGGCCTGGCAACTCGCCACCACTCAGCGCCATCTGCGTGAACTCGACGTGCTCTCCGACCGCGACCGCATCGCTCGCGACTTGCATGACCACGTCATCCAGCGGCTGTTTGCGATCGGGCTCTCACTGCAGGGCACGATTCCGCGTAGCGCACGACCTGAGGTGCGCCAGCGGCTGGAAAACAGCGTCGACGAATTGCAGGGGGTCATTCAGGAGATTCGCACCGCGATCTTCGACCTGCACGGGGGGTCGGCGGGCACCACGCGGCTGCGCCAGCGCCTCGATGATGCTGTCAGTGCGTACGCCGGTTCGGGGTTGCGCACCACGATTCAGTACGTGGGCCCGCTGTCGGTTGTGGAAGCCGCGCTGGCCGACCACGCCGAGGCCGTGGTTCGCGAAGCCGTCAGCAACGCGGTCCGCCACGCCCGTGCCGAGACGCTCACGATCACGGTGCGGGTTGAGGACGAGTTGGCCATCGAGGTGCTCGACGACGGCTGCGGCATACCGGCTGACATCACGGCCAGCGGGCTGAACAACCTCCGCCGTCGTGCCGAAGAGGTCGGCGGGCTGTTTGCGGTGGGCGACGCGCCCGGCGGTGGCACGCTCCTTCGCTGGAGCGCACCACTGCCGTGAACCCTGCTTAGCCGCTGCGCGCGACGATCACCGGTGACCGGACGCCCTGGACCACCGCGGTGCTGACCGAGCCCAGCAGCATTCCGGCGAAGCCGCCTCGGCCGTGACTGCCGACCACCACCAGTTGCGCCGACTCCGCCTGTTCGATGAGCTGACGCGCGGGCCGATCGGCGACGACCACCCGGCGTATCAGTACATCGGGATAGCGCTCCTGCCAGCCGGCGACCCGCTCGGCGAGGGTTTCCTCGGCCAGGGACCGCAAGGTCGACCAGTCCAGGCCGGGGAATTCGAACACACCGGTGTCGCTCCAAGCGTGCACGGCGACCAGATCGACGCCGCGCAACGAGGCCTCGTCGAACGCGATTTCCAGCGCCCGCTCCGACGCCGGCGAACCGTCCACGCCGACCACGACCGGCGCCTTCGACGGGTGGGCCATCAGCGGATCCTCGTCGTGGATGACGGCCACCGGGCAGTGCGCGTGATGCACCAGGCCGGTACTCACCGAACCCAGAAGACTGCGCGCCAGCGCTCCGTGCCCGCGGGAGCCGACCACAACCAGCCGAGCGTCCTTCGACAAGTCCACCAGGCTCGGCACCGCGGGGCCGGTGACCATCTCGCTGCTGACGTCGACCGGATGGTCTCTGGTGGCCTCGGCGACGGTGTCGCGCGCGCTGGCCAGGATGGCGCGACCCGAATCCTCTTGCCACTCCAGGTAACCCGCCGGCATCGGCGCTTCGGGAAAGGTCAATGCCACCGGTGCACTCAGCACATGCACCAATTTGACCGACATCCCACGCAGCGCCGCGTCGCGCGCGGCCCAGTCCACCGCCACCCGGGACGCCGGTGACCCATCGACGCCCACCAGAATGTCGTATTTGGTTGCGGGAGTTGACATTGCTTCTCCTTACCTAACCGGCGATCAGCACATGCGCTGTCGACGCCGCTACCCATCACGCTAAGCCTGTCCAGGTCGCCGATCATGAGGCGTTGGTCCCCTCCGGCATGGCCACAAGACCCTGATAGTCGCCGAACCTTTGTGACAATGTCGGTGCCATGGCGCGCGAACTCCTGTTCGGCAATACCAATGTCGGTCTGTCGGTCACTATCGATCCGCGCTATCACGACGCCGTGCTGTTCGAACTCGCCGGGGTGATCAGGTCGGTCGAGTCGGCCGCGGTCCTGGTTCGCCGGTTGGACGCGCTAGGCGTGCGCACCGCGGTGTACTCGACGAGCCGCGACGGGGATCGGCAGCTGGCATCGGTCGATCTCGGCGAGCTCTTCGCGACGTGCGTCGACAGCACCGGCACCGACGAACCGGGTAGGCCGGAGGAGGTGGCGTCCGCGGCTCTTCTGACGGCCGCTCGTCACCTCGGTGCGCGGCCCGGGCGTTGCGTCATCCTCGCCGACAGTGAGGAGTGTGTGGGCGCCGGGCGCGCGGCGGGTTTCGGATTGGTGGTCGGCGTAGGCGGGGGCAGGCATGCCGAGGACCAACTCGTGCGGTCCGGGGCCGACGCCGTCGTCGGAGATCTCGCCGACATCATGGTCCGCGCCATCGATCGGCGCATGTCTTCGTTGCCCGACGCGATCGCCTCGTTCAGACAGGTGGCCGGGGTCCTTTCGGCGCGCCGGCCGGCGTTGTTCTTCGACTTCGACGGGACGTTGTCCGACATCGTCGACGATCCTGCGACGGCAACCCTGGTGCCGGGCGCCGCTGACGCGCTGAAGTCGCTGGCCGAGCGATACCCGGTCGCGGTGCTGTCCGGTCGCGACCTCGCCGATGTCCGCTCCCGCATCGACATTCCCGGCCTGTGGTACGCCGGCAGCCACGGGTTCGAGATGATCGCCCCGGACGGTTCGCATCGCGAGAACGACATCGCCTCCGCCGCGGCGCCGGGCTTGCACCGCGCGGCCGAGGAGGTGGCCGCGGAACTGGCCGCAGTTCGCGGAGTGTCCGTGGAACGCAAGCGTTTTGCCGTCGCCATACACTTCCGCAACGCCGCACCGGAGGCTTCTGCCGCGGTGACCGCCGTGGTCCACCGGGCGGGAGCACGCCATGGGCTCAAGGTGACAGCCGGACGCAAAGTGGTCGAATTGCGACCCGACGTGGACTGGGACAAAGGCAAGACGCTGGAGTGGATCACCGATCACATCGAAAGCCCGGAGCCGTTACTGCCCATCTTCATCGGTGATGATCTGACCGATGAAGACGCCTTCGACGCGGTGTTGCACGCCGGTATCGGGATAGTGGTGCGCCATGACGAGGACGGCGACCGCTCGACGGCGGCACGATTCGCCCTCCCGGACCCGACCGGCGTTCGCGTGTTCATCGAGCGATTGATCGACGAATGCGCTCCAGATCCTCAGACCCATTCCGAGTCATGGTCTTTCACGTTCGGAGGCTACATTCCCGAACAGGAGCGACTCCGGGAGGCATTGTGCACGGTCGGCAACGGCTACCGGGCCACCCGCGGCTGTGCACCCGAGGCCGGTGCCGGGCCGTTTCACTATCCGGGGACCTACGCGGCCGGCCTGTACAACCGGCTCACCAATCAGATCGGCGGCATGGCCGTCGACAACGAGAGCCTGGTCAATCTGCCGAACTGGTTGTCGCTGAAGTTCCGGATTGACGGCAATGACTGGTTCGACGTCGATGCCGCCGACATCGTCACCTATCGGCAGACCTTGGATCTGCGGCACGCAGAACTCACTCGCGAGTTTCGGTTTCGTGATTCGGCCGGACGCATCACCAGGGTGGTTCAGCGCCGCATTGCAGCGATGCATCTACCGCATGCCTGCGCTCTGGAAACGACCATTATCGCCGAAAACTGGTCGGGAACAATAGAGTTCGATTCGACCATCGACGGCGACGTTCGTAACGACGGCGTCGAGCGCTACCGGGATTTGGCCAGCGACCACCTGGTGGCGATCACAACCCAGGAACTGGCGCCCAACGCGGCCCTGCTGATGTGCGAGACCGTACAGTCCAGGATCCCGATCGCGGTAGCGGCCCGCACCGCCGTCTGGCGCGGCGCCCAGTCGGCGGAACCCGACGGTATCTTCGTCGACCAGCACCGCCGCGCCGGGCACCGCTATGCGGTGGAAATCGGCGCCGGTGAGTCGGTCACCGTGGAGAAGATGGCGACGATCTTCACCGGACGCGACCACGCCATCTCCGACCCCGGCGACGCCGCCGCACGCCTGCTGAGCCAGCTGGGCCGCTACGGTGATCTTCGCGAGGGACATGTCCGCGAATGGGCCCAGCTATGGGAGAAGTTCGACATCGCCTTCGACGACAACCCCGACGCGTTGCGCGTTGTGCGCCTTCATCTGTTGCAACTGCTGCAGACTGTGCCCAACCGTGCGGTCGACCTCGACGCCGGGGTACCGGCGCGCGGACTGCACGGCGAGGCCTACCGCGGCCACATCTTCTGGGACGAATTGTTCGTCTTCCCCGTGCTGAATCTCCGGGCGCCGGAGACCACCCGATCGCTGCTGCGCTACCGCTACCGGCGTCTGCCGGAAGCCCGCCGCGCCGCCCGGGAGGCCGGATTCGCGGGTGCGATGTTCCCCTGGCAGTCGGGCAGCGATGGTCGTGAAGAGAGCCAGAAGTTGCATCTCAACCCCAACTCCGGCAGATGGAATCCGGATGCCAGCGCCCGCGCCCATCACATCGGCAGTGCCGTCGCCTACAACGTCTGGCAGTACTACCAAGTCACCGGGGACCTGGAGTATCTGATCGAGAACGGCGCCGAAATGCTTGCCGAGATCGCCCGGTTCTGGGTCAGCCGAACCGAATTCGACGAAAAGCTGGGCCGCTATGTGATCCGGGGCGTGATCGGACCGGACGAATTCCATTCCGGCTACCCCGATGCTCCCTATGACGGCGTCGACAACAACGCGTACACCAACGTGATGGCCGTGTGGGTGATTGTCCGCGCGCTCGACGCACTCGACGCCCTGCCCCTGCGCGACCGGTTGGATCTGATCGAGCGCTTGGGGATTCGCGCCCGCGAACTGGATGTCTGGGACGACGTCAGCCGCCGCATGTACGTTCCGTTCCACTCCGCCTCGACTTCCGGGTCTGCGGCCGGGGAGGACGTGATCAGTCAGTTCGAGGGTTACGGCGAGCTGGCGGAACTCGATTGGCACGGCTATCGGCAGCGCTACGGCAACATCCAACGGCTGGACCGGATCCTGGAAGCCGAGAACGACAGCGTCAACCGTTACCGGGCCTCCAAGCAAGCCGACGTGTTGATGCTGTTCTATCTGCTGTCGGCCGACGAGCTACGGGAGTTGTTCGCCAGGTTGGGATATCGGCTGACGCCGGCCCACTTTCCCAGAACCGTCGACTACTACCTGCACCGGACCTCGCACGGATCCACCCTCAGCGGCGTGGTGCACGCCTGGGTGTTGGCCCGCGGCGACCGGGAGCGGGCCATGCGCTACTTCCAGCAGGTGCTGATGTCCGACGTGGCCGACATCCAGGGCGGGACGACCGCCGAAGGTATTCACATCGCGGCGATGGCGGGCAGCATCGATCTGTTGCAACGCTGCTTCACCGGACTCGAAACCCGTGCAGACAGACTGATTCTGGCGCCGATGTGGCCGGAAAGCCTCGGGGCTCTTCGGCTGCCGATCTACTACCGGGGCTATCGCCTGCACCTGACGATTCAGGGCCGCACTGCCGAGGTCAGCGTCGACCCCGCCGATCATCCGCCGATCGACATCGAGTGCCGTGGGACGGTGCAGCGACTCACGCCGGGGTCGTCGCTGCGGTTCTCCTGACTCCGTCATCACCGGCCAGGTCACCATCGGCCATCCACTCGACAACCTCGGACAGCGGTCGCCGGGGAGTGGCGGGCAACGGGTCGGCGTTGACCGCCGCCCAGCCGACCCGCACCATCATCTGCGGATAGCCGGATGTTCCGAATACGTCTTCTTGCACTGCTTTTCGTGTCTCGCTGATCTCGAGTGGCTCGGTGACCGGGCACGTTGCCAACCCCATCGCGGTTGCCGACAACAGCACGAGACTGGTCGCCTCCCCGGCGCGCAGCCGGGCCACATCGTCGTCGAACTCGGTGCCCAACGCGAGCAACATGGCGTTGTCCTCGGTGGCCGGCGTCTGCGACGGCTGGGCCAGCGCGGGGCCGGCGAACACGCGCGCCGGCAGTGTCGCGTGCTGATCCGGTGCCGGTGTGTTGTGCGCAGGCACCCCGGCGAGCGACCCGTACCGGCCGCTCCAGGCGCTGAGCTCACTGAGGTAATCGATATCCCCGGCGTGCTTGGACACCGACTGCGCGACGATGTCCGTCAGATGCGGTAGCAGGTCCAGCCTGCGCAGCATCACCCCGGCACGCGCGGCCCGCGCGCCCATCAGAGCGATGTCACCGTTGGGTACCGGCCACGAGCTGTAGTTGCGCCGGTCGGTGCGGCGCCGGGCGATCGCGGCAGCCAGCGTGATGTCGAGTTCGCTCGCGGCGAGGGGATGCAGATACATCGACGCCAGCAGAGCCGGGTCCGCCGGATCCGGGAACCGCGCGATCTTGGCCTGCCAACCGAGCGCGGCCAGCGCGACCGTGCAGTGGTGCAGCGCCGCACCGCAACTGACCAGCATGTCGCGCCGGTCGGGGTCGGTATTGGGCAGGTGGCGGCTGTAGTCGGCGTACAGATGCAGGCAGCCCGATCCGACCCGCCAGTGCCACGGCTGCGAATTGTGTACCGACGGTGCCCGCATGGCCAGGCTCAATGCGGCCCGGATCGTCTCGGGCTCGGGAAACTGCGCGCTCATACATCCACTGTCGCGCTGCCCGGCGGTATCTGACAGAGACGTAAGTCCCTTGCTGCGAGGACTTGTGCAGCGGATCCGCGGGTCAGGGATGCCTGCTGGTCACTCCACCGTCGACGACCAGGTGCGAGCCGGTGATGAACGACGCCTTCGGCGACATCAGAAACGCCACTGCCGCCGCGACCTCCTCCGGATTTCCCAGCCGGCCCATCGGCGCGGCCGCCTCAAAGCCCTGGCGGACCTCGTCGACGTCGAGCGCGATCTGCAACATCGGGGTGCGGATGAATCCGGGACACACCGCGTTGACCCGGATTCCCTCCGGGCCCAGCTGGGCGGCCATCGACCGGGTCAGTCCGAGCAGGCCGGCCTTGGAGGCGCAATAGGCCGGGATGAACGGATTGGCGGTCAGGCCCTCGATGCTGGAGATCCCGACGATGGCGGGCGCGGCCCCGGCACGAGCGGCCTCCTGCAGATGCGGGAGCAGAAGCTGCGACAGGATCGCCTGAGCGCGCAGGTTGACGTCGAGCACCGCGTCCCACGACTCTTCGGTGAAGGCCCCTACGGGTTCGGGGATGACCCGGCCGGCGGCGTGTACCAGCCCGTCGATTCCACCGAGTGCGGTCGCGGCGGCGTCCACGGCCGCAGTCAGCGCGGCGCCGTCGCAGACGTCGATCACGGCGTGGGGCATGCCGAGTCCGTCGGCCACCTCCGCGACCGCCGGCGCGATGTCCCACAGTGCGACGCGGCGCCCGTCGGCGATCAGTGCCTCGGCAGATGCCCGGCCGATCCCCGACGCGGCCCCGGTGACGACGACACCACTCATGTCTGGGCCTCCTCGGTCAACTCCGCCCGCCTGCGCGGGCTCGGCGGATTGTCGAACCAGAGGTTCTCCTCGCGTAGCTGCCTGCTGCGCCATCCGCTGTCGGTGCGGACCATAACGTGGTGGTAGTAGCCACCGCATGCGCTTGTCTCACTCGCGCCGGGTAGCAGCATCGGGTTGTAGAACATGGCCCGTACCGTTGCGGTGTCGCCGTCGATGTCGGCTTCGATGTTGGTGACGAAGTGCTGGGTCATCGGCATCAGCGTGAGCGACCGCTGCAGCCAGGAGCACACTTCGTCCCGGCCGGCAGCCGGGCCCCCGATCGAGCTGTAGTCGAGGTGGGCGTCGTCGGTGAACAGTGACCGCAGCAGCTCCCAGTCATGGGTGTCGACCGCCCGGGCGTAGCGGTGGAGCACCGAGGCGATCTCGAGTTCGTCGCCGATGCGCTGCAGGTCCATACCTCACCCCTTGTGTAGAAATCCCTTGTGCCGCTTGGATTCAGCTGAACCGGCCGCATCGATGATGGCACGGACCGTGCGACGGCAGCGGCCGCATTCTGCACCGGCCCCACACGCCTGGGCGACCTGTTTGGTGGTGGTGGCGCCGGCATCGACCACCTCGGCCACCACCTGGCTGGTGACACCGTTGCAGAGGCAGACGAACATCGACGGGCCCCTAGACGTTCTCGTCGAGCCGCATGATGTGCTGCAATCGGCCGACGAAGACCGGTGGGTACGCCCCGACCCCGGTGTGGCTCATCCACGCAGCCGCTACGTCGGGGTGATTCACCCAAGAGAAGGCATCGGCTTCGTCCTCAAGCTCCTGCAGAATCATCACTTCATGGTCGTCGTCGAAAGCCTGAAAGATGCGCACCGCGCGCACACCCGCGGCCTCAAATCGCGCCAGTCCCTGGTGAACTCGGTCGATCGTCGCAGACACGTCATCGACGGCGGTGATCGCGGCGACGATCACTCCCGGTGGAGTTGTGTCGGAGGGCTCGACAATGGTGACCTTGTCGACCGTCTCGCCGGCGAAGATCGCGGGGATGTCGTCGAGGCCCACGGCGTCGAACCAGTTCAGGAACACCCGCGACCGCAGCACCTCCAGAATGGGTTCCTTGCTGTGCAGCGAGATGGTCACCATGACCCGTCCGTGCTCGCGCGTCGAGGTGTAGACGAGGACGTACTGGGCGCCGAGGTCGGCGAGCGCGGGCTTACTGCGTTGCAGGAGAGGCCATACCCGGCTGGGGTCGGGAACCCGGTAGTCCATGGCCAGCACGAGCGTGCGGGTGTGCACCTCCGCCGCGCCGTCCACGCCGACTCGCCTAGTCGCTGGCCGGCAGCGGTTTGGCGGTTTTCTGCTCCAGCGGGGTGCTTCCCACGCTCAGACTGCCGGCCCCCGCCTTGGTGACGAGAAGTTCGGCGCCGCCGGAGTCAACGTAACGCTTGCCCATCACGGTGCCACCGGAGAAATTCGGATCCAGTTGCGCACCTTCGGTTTTCTCGCCGTCCAGCGGGATCATCGGGACGCCGCCCGCGCGCAGGTCGTCGAGGCTGTCCGACGAGCGCACGACGATCACCTGGGTGTCGCAGACCTGGCTCTGCAGTCGGGTGCCGGTCTTGATCATGGTTGTCCTCCTGGAATCATGTTGCAGTCGGCGACTTGAGCTCGTCGGCCAACTGGCGGCGCAGCACCTTGCCGGTCGGCGTGGTGGGCAGTTCGTGGCGGAACACCACCCGGTCCGGGGTGCGCGAACCACGCAGTTGGGTGCGCACGTGGGCGCGCAGGTCCTCCGGGTCCGGGGTGATATCGGCGACGGGTACGACGACGGCGACCATGATCTGGCCCCACTCGTCGTCCTCGACGCCGACGACGGCGACGTCGCGCACGTGCGGGTGTTCGACGAGGACGTCCTCTACCTCGGCCGGGGCGATGTTCTCCCCGCCGCGGATGATGGTGTCGTCCGATCGTCCCCCGATGAACAGATATCCGTCGGCGTCCAGGTAGGCGACGTCCTTGGTGGGGAACCAGCCTTCGGGGTCGAGCACCGAGCCGATCTCGGCGTAGCGGCCCGACACCTGATCACCGCGGACGTAGAGTTCACCGACCTCTTCGGGACCCAGAACCGTTCCGTCCTCGGCGCGGATCTGTACCTCGATCCCCGGCACCGGCTGCCCGACCGAGCCGAGCCGCTTGCGGGTTGACTCGTCGGCGGCCCGGTGCGCTTCGCGATGGTCGTCGGGTCCGAGAACGGCGATGGTCGAGCTGGTTTCGGTCAGCCCATAGGCGTTGACGAAGCCCACCTCGGGCAGCAGCTCGAGCGCCTTCCGCACCAGCGGCAGCGCGACTTTCGAGCCGCCGTAGGCCAGGGACCGCAGCGACGGCAGCGACGTGGGATTGGTCTCCAGCTCGGTGATGATGCGATCGAGCATGGTCGGCACCACGGTCGCGCTGGTGACGGCTTCGGTGGAAGCCAACCGGATCCATTCGCGTGGATCGAACTTGCGCAGGTACACCATCTTTCGGCCGGCGTACAGATTCGACAACGCCGCGCTGACGCCGGCGATGTGGTACGGCGGCACGCAGATCAACGCAGCGTCGCCAGGCTCAGCCGAGGCGAACTCGACCGTGCCGGTCACGTAGCTGGTGAGGTTGTTGTGAGACAGCTCAACTGCTTTGGGCCGCGACGTGGTGCCGGAGGTGAACAGCACCACCGCCACATCGTCGGGGTCGGGGAATTCGGCGACCGGTTCGGCGGTCGCGGCGGCGGCCAGGAATTCCTGCGACTCGATCCGGGCTATGCCCAAACCGGCGACCACGTCGGCGTATTCGGCGTCGAAGACGATCAGCGGCTCGGGCAGCCGCTCGATCAGTTCGGCAAGAGCCTCCCCCGACAACCGGTAATTCAGCGGCGTGAAGGCCCGTGCAGCACGCGCCGAGGAAAAGATGAGCAGTGGCAACATGACACCGCCGAGGCCGACGTAGACCACGCTGGCGGCTCCGGAGGAGTCGATGACGCCCGCCCCGCCGTCGGCAAGCGTGCTCAGCTCACCAACGGTGAACCGCTGGTCGTCGCTGACCACCCCGACGCGCTCGGCGTCGGAGGCCGCCATCTCCAACAACAGTGCCACGCTCATCGATTGACCCTCCTGCTCTCCTGGCCTAGATCGGGTTGAACTCGGAGATCAACCAATGACCGTCGGTCTTGGTCAGCTTCACCATGACGCTGCTGGTCGCCAGGGCCGGATCGGGCCGGTCCTTACTGGTCGTCACCTGGTTGACGAAGACCAGCACCGTCGCGTTGTCAGGGTGCATCTCCGACAGCGCCGCACGTGCGACGGTCGCCTCGGTCTTGACGCCCTTCTGCTTGGCCGCCGGTGCCACGATCTGGTCGGTGAATTGGCTGTAGTACTTGAGGAATTCACCGGTCAGATGGGACTTGGCGTTGGCCAGGTCCTTGTCGAGGCTGTCCGGCGCGTAGGACAGCAACGCCACCGTGCCGTCCCGCGCGGCGCCGATCGCCTGCTGTTGCGCGGCAGCGTTGGTCAGCTGATCCGGGCGGTACAGCCACCAGTAGACGCCGCCTGCGGCGCCGGCCGATGCCAGCAGCAGCACCACGAGCACGATCGCCGCCCAGTGCCTGCCGGCCCAACCGAGGGGACCGCGCCGCGCACCGGACGCCTGAGTCTCGGCGTCGGTCGTGGCCTCGTCGTCCCCGGTGGCTTCATCGGTCGTGGCCGTGTCGAGTTCCGTTGCGGTGGAATCTTCGTCGGCCACCGCTACATCGGTGTTCTTGTCGTCGCCCTCAACGGGCCCGTTGGGCTTGTCACTGCTCATGGCACGAACTCCACATTCGACATCTTGTATTGGGCTCCATCGCGCGCAACTGTGACGCTCATTCGCCAAGCGCGCGGATCTTGATGTGCCCCACTGGCATTGGTTACCGTCGAAGAGGCTGCCAGCAACACCACTGCGGTGTCGCCGTTCTCCTTCTCCAACGCTGCAGACTTGACCGTGCCGACGGTGACCGCCTTGGACTGCTCAGCGGTCTTGACAAAATCGTCTGCACCTCGGGTGAAATCGTCCTTGAACGTTCCCGTGGACAGGTCGATGACGTGCTGGACGTCGGCCTTCGCCCGGTTGTAGTCGATCGACAACAGCGCTATCACGCCCTGACGCGCCGCCGCGACGAGCTCGGCCTGGTGGTGCTGTTGAGCGGTGGCTTTCTGGTGCGCGACGAGCATCATGCCCGTCACCACCAGCGACCCGATGGCCACGATCACAATCGCGGCGACCGCGACGCTCACCGCACCGATGCGCGCCCACCAGCCGCGGGGCTCGAGTTCGACGTCATCCTCAGCGTCCTCGGCGTCCTCGTCGGTGAGCTCACCGCCCTCGGCATCGGGTTCCACGCCTCGCAGGCGCGCCGCGGTCGCCTTGGCGCGCGCAGCCTCCGCGCGGGCCTCGGCCTCGGCAGCTTCAGCCTCAGCGAGCTCCGCCAACACTTCTGCGTCTACATCAGCCGCCATGGCACTCACACATGTCGTTCGAGGTCGGCACGCGGCGCGCAATAGCGAATATGCGTCGCATGTCGAACTCCTCTCTGGGTCCAAACACCCCGCCAGCGTACGGGCGGGGGCTGAGTCGTCCGTCACATCCACGGCCAACGCGCGACATCCGGTGAGAATGAGATTATCACCAGGCGATAAGTACTCTGGCGGCGCGGGCTGTGAGTAGGCCCCGATTCCCCCATCTTTGTGCGGAAATGATGTTTTCACCAATCTCAGCGCAATTGGTCCTTCATCACCTTGCCCGTCGCATTGAGCGGTAACGCATCAACGAAGACGACCACACGGGGCACCTTGAATCCGGCCATCCGATCCTTGCTCCACCCGATCAGGTCGTCGGCCGTCAGCGCACTGTCGGCCTTGAGGACGACGAACGCCTTACCCACCTGGCCTAGTCGCTCGTCCGGCACACCGATCACCGCCGCCTGTGCGACGGCGGGGTGTTCCATGAGGAATCCCTCGATCTCGGCCGGGTAGGCGTTGAATCCGCCGACAATGAACATGTCCTTCTTGCGCCCCACGATCTTCAGGCGCCCCGCGGAGGTGAAACTGCCCAGATCACCGGTGTGCAGCCAGCCATCAACATCGATCACCTCGGCCGTGCCGGCCGGGTCGTCGAAGTAGCCCTGCATGACGCTGTAGCCGCGCACCAGCACCTCGCCGTCGTCAGCGATGCGCACCTCGACGCCGTCGCATGGCAGGCCCGCCGTGGTGGCGACGTCCTCGAACGAATCCCCCGGGCGCGACAACGTCGCGGTGCCGGCCTCGGTCAGGCCGTAGCCGGTGGCCAGGGTCCGGAAGGGCAGCTCCTCATGCACCCGGCGGACGAGCTCGACGGGGATGTCGGCGGCGCCGGTCACCCCGGCACGCAGCGTGGCGAGCTTGCTCTTGTCCGGCACGGCGAGCAGCGAGTGATACAGCGTCGGCGGCCCGGGCAGCATCGTGATCTTCTCGGCCTCGATCAGCTCGACAACACGGTCGACCTCGAACACCGGGACTGGCAGCATCGTGGCGCCGCGGATGAAGGTGGCGATGCAGCCGGCCTTATAGCCGAAGGTGTGGAAGAACGGATTGACGATCAGGTAGCGGTCACCGCGGCGCAGGTCGGCGAGGTCGCACCATTCGGCGTACATTCGCAGGTTCTGCAGATGGTTCATCATCACGCCTTTGGGGCGTCCGGTGGTGCCCGAGGTATAGATGATGTCGGCGATGTCGGTTCCGCTGATCTCCCGCTGGAACGGCTCGCCGCCGTCGAGGAAGCCGGACTTCAGGTCGATCGCCGGTACGCCCGCGGGGACGGTGAAGTCCTGTCCGAGGAAGCCCTTCTCGATCAGCACGGCCTTGGCGCCGCTGCGGGTGATGATGTCCGCGGCCTCGGCCTGCTTGTAGCGCGTGCTGACCGGGACGACGATGCCGCCGGCGGTGAGCACTCCGAAGGCCGCGATCATCCAGTGGGCGGAGTTGGGCGCCCAGATCGCGACCCGGTCGCCCTTTTCGACCCCCAGCCTGGCGAATGCGCCTGCGGCACAACGCACCCGGTGAGCTACCTCGGTGAAACTGAGACGCAGCGGACCGTCGACGACTGCTTCAGAGTCGCCGAATCGGTCCGCCGCGCTCAAGACCATCTCGGGGATGGTCTGCCACTCAGGCTCGATTGGCCGGCTCCTCCCCATCGCGCTTCGCGCTCTGCATCGGTCGCCGACCGGTCGCTTGTGTCACACCGTGACGAGGCGAGACAGGTTGCCGCCCATGATCTTTGCCTGATCATCGGCGTTCAGGTGCTGGAGCGCCTCGATGTAGTAGGTCGGCTCCGCCAACCCCTCGGGGTGCGGCCAGTCCGACCCGTAGAGCACCTGATCCACACCGACGAGGTTGACCAGATCGTCGATGCCGTCCTCGAAGAACGGGCTGACGTGGATACGGCTCTTCACCATCTCCACCGGGTCACTCGGGAAGGCCTCCGGGGCCTTGCGGAAGACCTCGGCCAGGCCGTCCAGCAGCGGGGTCATCCACTTCGAACCGGCCTCGACGATCGCGACCTTCAGCTTCGGGTGGCGGTACAGCGCACCGTGAATCACCCACGATCCCACCGAGTCCTGGATCGGACGCCACTCGTTGAGGATCCCCATCGCATTCGTCTGGAACGGCAGCATCTCTGCGGCGGCACCGTCCCACTCGGAGGTGTACCGCGAGTAGCCGCTGTCACTGGAGTGCATGCCGACGAGCAGGTCGTACTCGACGACGCGCTCCCAGAACGGGTCGAACTCGGGTAGCGCGAACGAGCGCGGGCCACGGAACCCGGGTACCGGCGCGGGCCGGATCAGGATGCAGCGGGCGCCACGCTTGACCACCCACTCCAGTTCCTCGATCGCCTTCTCGACGATCGGCAGCGTGATCACCGGTGTGGTGAAGATGCGGTTCTGGTAATTGAAGCCCCAGACGTCATCGAGCCACTCGTTGAGCGCATGGACCAGCACGTGGATGGCCACCGGGTCGTCCGACAGCCGCTCCTCGAGGAGGCTGGCCAGCGTCGGGAACATCAGCGTCTTGTCCAGGCCGAGCTCGTTCATCACCTCGAGGCGCGGAGCGGGCTCGAAGAACGCCGGGATGGCGCGCATCGGCTCACCGAACAGCTCACGCTTGGTCTTGCCGTCCGGGTTGCCGTACTTGAAGTACTCCTCCCAAGCGCCCGGGCGGGCGACGACCTCGAAGGTCGGGTTGGGAATGTAGTTACTGATCTGACCGCGCAGCGCGATCTTCGTGCGGCCGTTGACCTGCACGTACTGGACGTAATCCTTGTATTCCTTGGGTAGGAACTTGGTCAGCGCTTCCGGCGGCTCGTAGAGATGGTTGTCCGCGTCAAAGATCGGAAACGGGACGTCCACCCGGTGCGAAAGTTGCCCCATGCTTCCTCCTAATTCAGTCGTGAGAACGATATTCTCATTATGGACTAACTGCAATACCCACTGCCGATAACCCCCTCGATTTCCAGGGCCGCGACGTCGTCCGCCGACAGTCCGAGTTCGGCGAGGAGCTCGTGGTTGTGCTGGCCGAGCAGTGGCGCCGGCGTGGTGTGGACGGGCCGCGGTCCGCGAGACAGCCGGAACGGCATCGTGGTGAATCTGGCCGGCGCGTTCACCGGATGATCCAGTACCTCGAAGAACCCGCGGGCGGCGAGTTGTTCGAGCTCGGTCTGCCGGTGCGGCTGCATGACCTTGGCCACCGGAACACCGGCCGGCCACAGCGCGTCGACGATCTCGTCCCCGCTGCGGTCCCGGCACCAGGCGCTCAGGCGTTCGTCGACGACGTCTTCTCGGGCGCGCCGACCGCTCGTCGTCGCCAACTCGGGATCGGCGGCCCAGTCCGGGTCACCGAGGGCGGCGCGCAATGCCTGCCACTGCGCGTCGGTCTCGACCGCGATCGCCACCCAGGAGTCGTCGCGTCCGAATTCGTCGGTCTCGTTGCTGCGGTAGAGGTTCTGCGGTGATGCCGTCGGTCCCCGGTTGCCGGCGCGCTGCAACACCGCGCCGTATGCACTGTATTCGACGATTTGCTCGGCTGCGATGTGCAGGGCCGCATCCACCATCGCCGCCTCGATGAGCGCGCCCTCGCCGGTGCGCCTGCGGTGCTCGAGCGCGAGCAGCATCGCGGTGAGCGCGTGCAGCCCGGCGTTGGGATCACCAAGGGAGTACGGCTCGTAGGGGTTTCGGTCCGGGTAGCCGGTAAGCCAGCTGATGCCTGCGGCCGCCTCGATCACGTACGCGAACGCCGGGTTGTCCCGCCACGGGCCGTCCAGCCCGAAGCCCGGCATCCGGCACATCACCACATCGGGTTTAATACGGTGTACCGCAGCATAATCCAGCCCAAGTTGGTCGAGCACCCGCGGTGTGTAGTTCTCGGCGACCACGTCGGCGGTGGCGATCAATCGGTGCAGCAGCTCCCGCCCGCGCTGGGTGCCCAGATCGAGGGTGAGGTCTTTCTTGCTGGTGTTCAGCGCAGCGAAGATCGGCTGCTTTTCCCACCATTGGTCTTCGGTCACCGGCACGCCGGCGATCATTCTGGTGCCGTCGGGCCGACGGGCGGACTCGACATGGATCACCTCGGCACCGAGGAGCGCCATCAGGTGCGTGGCGGACGGACCGGCCCAGAACGTGGTGAGGTCGATGACCCGAATACCGCTCAGCGGCAGTCGGTCTGGGGCGGTACCGGCCTGCCGCGGTGTGCGTGACGCCTGCCGCTGCTGATCGGTGTGCTCACCCAGCCGCGGCGCCGGTGACGGCGGACGCAGCGCGACGCCGGTGATCCGGTAGGGATGCGCCGGCTGACGGAAGCCGGCGGGGTGATCGACGAACGATCCACGGGCGGCGAAGTGCTCCAGTGATTCGATGGTGTCGGGGGTGGCGACCGGGGCGTTCGGGATGCGGAAGGCGGTGGCCAGGTCGCGTACCTCGTCACCGGTGCGCTCGGCCATCCACTCGTACAGTTCGCCGGATTTCTCTCCTGCCTGCTCGGTGATCGTCAGCGGCGCGTCTTCGTCGATCCAGTCCTCGTGCCCGGTCATCGCGCACAGGTCGAACCATTGCTGGGCGGTGCCACAGCCGACGTCCACCAAGCCGTCCTTGACCCGGGCGATCCCCGGCACGGTCAGCTTGCGGGCGTCCCGCCACGGCTTTCCGAGCATCTCGAAATAGGTAACCGGGTAGTACGTGAGCCCCATGACATGGCTCTCCAGCATGGAGAGGTCGATGAGCTCACCGCCGCCGCCGGCCACCACGCGCATGCGCGAAGCCAGAATCGCCGCAGTGGCGTAGGAGCCTGACAGGTAATCGCCGACACGGCCGCCGACGTACACCGGCGCTCGGTCGGGTGCGCCGCGGCCGAGCCCGACGATGCCACCCGACCACGCCTGCAGCGTGAATTCCGTTGCGACACGATCACTCCAGGGGCCGTCCAGACCGAACGGGGTGATGGCGGCGACGATCAGATGCGGGTGCGCGTCGCGCAGCGCCTCCGGCGCCAGCCTGTCGGCGACCGGTGAGCCGGGTGACCACACCACCGCGTCGGCCGAGGCCAGCAACTCGGCCACGAACGGGCGGTCAACCGCCGGGTCGGCGACCACACTCTGCTTGCCACCGGCCAGGAAGCTGAAGAGCGCCCCGTCCTCGTCCGGGCCGAGCCGCGCACCCGAGGCCGACCACCGCCGCAGCGGATCACCCTCGGGCGCCTCGACTTTGATGACGTCGGCTCCGCCGTCCGCCAGCAGCTTGGTGCAGTAAGCACCGGGAATGCCCGTCGACAGGTCAACCACGACGAAACCGGTCAGTGGTGCGTCGGCCATCACTACTTCTTCTTTTTCTTTGTCTTGGTGTCAGCCTGCTCAGCCTTCTCGGCCTTCGCGACCTTGGCCTTCTTCGCCTTCTTGGCCTTCGGGCGCGCGGCCTTCGACAGCCGCCACTCCGGCGGGAACTTGCTGTCGTTGTCCTTCACCGCACCGGCGAGGCCGGTGTCGAGACCCTCGTGCATGTCGAACTCGTCCTCATCGCGTGCGGCGGTGCCGCCCAGCGACTCGAAGGTACTGCCGAGCAGGCTGCCCAGGTACTCGCCCTGGAACTGCTTGAACACCTCGAAGAACATCTTCTGCTGAAAGACGGTGTCGGTGGGCCGGTTCCGGGCGCACGCCAGTGCATACCGATCGACTTCGGCTTCGAGGTCTTCGCGGCGCACCACACTGTTGAGGAAATTGCATTCGTACATCTCGGCGGCGGTGAACGGCCGGCCGGTGTAGACCATCTCCTGGAACTTGCGGATGCCCATCATCTGGGTCCACCACCACATCCGCGGACCCCAGCCGTAATAGCGAAATGACGGATGGCCGTAGAGCGCGTCGTCGGAGGAGATCACCAGGTCGGCGTCAGCAGCCTGGTAGAAGTGCCAGCCGTAGCAGTACCCCTTGACCTCCAGGATGGAGATCTTCTTGAAGTCCTGCAGGGTCCTGATCCCCGAGTGCGGGCTGGCGTACCAGGCGCCGACCGACGCGCCGCGCCGATACGTCCCTCTCGGTGGGTACTTCACTTCGCCCGGCGGAATCCGGAACTCCGAGAGGCGCGGACCCTCGTCCTCGGCGTTCTGCAGCTCCATGAACTCCGGGAGGTCGGCGCCGCTGCCGAGATCCTCGCCAGCCCCCCGGATGACGACGACCTTTACCTGATCGTCCACACCGGCCTGGTAGAGGAGATCCGAATACCGCAGGCGCGCAGCGGCGGTCGGCGCATTGAGGTACTCGGGCCGGTTGAAGGTGATCGTCGCGATCTTGGTCTTCGGGTCCTTCTGGTAAAGGATGATCTCCTCGGCCGACGGGCGCCGCGCCTCAGCCATTGGCGCTGTACGCCGGACTCGACGTCAGTACCTCGCAACCATCCGCGGTGATCAGCACCGAGTCGCGCCTAAACACCGCCCCGACTCCGGGGGAGAAAACGTAACCGGTGACGGCCAAGACCATTCCGGGTTCCAGATGCTCGCCGGCCGCGGTGGCAGCCAGCTGCGGAGACACCACCGGCGAGTCGAATCCGACGCCGAGGCCGTGCGCCACCGGCACCACCGGAAGCGCTTCCCCGACAGCCTTATAAGCCGCCAGCAGGCCCGCATTCGGCGCGCCGGGACGGCAGGCCTCGATCAGCGCGGCGTGAAGCCGGTCGGAGCGCTCGAACAGTGCGTCGGCACCGGTGACGTCGCCGACCGGAATCGTCCGACCGACCTCGCCGATGTAACCGCGATCCAGCACCCCGGAGGCGAACGCCACCAGATCACCGTCGTGGACCCGCTCGTCGCCGCGGACCCGCCGCCACGGGTGGTCCTTGGCGGTCACCCACACGGCATCCTGATGGGCGGGCGTGCTGACGCCGCCCGCAGTCATCGTTTCCAGCAGCACCGCGGTCAGGTCCGACAGCGACGCACCGTCGTGCAGCTTGCCGACTGCCGCCGCCAAACCGAATTCCGCGACCCGGATCGACTCACGCAGTGCGTCGATCTCTTCGGGCGTCTTGATGCGACGAGCCGCGCCCATGGCCGCTTCGCCGTCTACGAATTCAGCCTTGGGGAACGCCATCGGCAACAACTGGGCGAACCCCGGCGACAACGCATCGGACCCCACTCGGCGGGCGGTGGCCGCACCGGGAATCTTCTTGAGGTTCTCGATCGTGTTCATCGGGTTCCACGCGATCCCGTAGAGGTTCTCGTGCGGGATGTCCTCGGGCACTCCCTCGTCCCACGTGCTCAGCAGGTAAACCTGCCCGTTGCGCAGCAGCACACACGAGGGCGCGAACGGCCGCGTCCCGGCCACCCAGAGCTGTTGAGCGCCACTGACGTAACGGATGTTCGACTGCCTGCCGAGGATCAGGATGTCCAGATCGTGGGCTTCCATCTGGGCCAGCGCCCGCTCCCGCCGCCCGATGCGGAGAGCGCGCTCGTCGCCCAGTACCTCAGTCGCCATAAGGCGCGTACGGGTAGTCGGTCAATTTGATCCAGCCTTCCTCGGTGATGACCACGATCTCCTCGCTGCGGTAGCCACCGGTGCCGTCCTCCCAGATCACGGGCTCCAGCACCAGCACCATGCCGGCCTGCAGCACGTAGTTCTCGTCGAACTCGTCGCCGAGATCGGTTCCGATCATCGGCATCTCGGCTGCGTTGACTCCGATGCCGTGCCCCAGGTAGAAGTGCGGCAGCCACGGCTTCTTGCCGTCGTTGGCCGCGATCGCGGCCCGGCCCAGATCGGCCGCGGTGGCCCCGGCACGGGTGACTTCTTGGACCGCGGCCATGATGTCGCGCCAGCGGCGGAAGTTGGCCTGCTGGCGGGCATCCGGGGCGGCGCCCACCGTCCAGGTGCGGCCGAAGTCGGAGCAATAGCCGCCGTAAGTGATCGACACGTCCGTCCACAGCACGTCACCGTCGCGCAGTTCCCGCTCGGTGGACAGCAGCGGCAGCGCCAGGTCACCGTGGGTGGTCCACACCCCGTCGGCCTTGGTGTTGGGCATGACCTGCCAGATGGGCTCCAGCATGCTGGCCACCGCACCCAGTTCGAAAGCACGCCGCATGAATTCGGCCGACAGGTCGATCTGACGGATCCCCGGCGCGAGTGCCTTCTGCACGTCGACCATCGCGGTATCGGTGATCTGCACCGCCTTGTAGATGCAGGCGATCTCGTCGGCGGTCTTGACCCTCTTGGCCGCCCCGACGACGACGGCGGCATCGCCGGGTGTGCTGTCGCCGAACAGCGTGCCCTGTGCCCGGCGCATGGCCCCGGTGAGCTCGTCCACAGCGATCGTGCTGCCGCGCGGAATCAGCTCGCTCAGAGCCTTCGCGAAATGCTCTACCCCTTCGTCGAATTCGACGTACACCGGCCCGTGCAGGTGATCGGCGGGCAGATCGGTCTCTTCGGCGGCACCCTCACGGAACGGCAGGAACAGGTGCGGCGACGGATCGTCGGCGAGCACTACGCCGACCGGGCGCTCGACGTGCGACAGCCCGGCGTCGCCGAGCGGCCAGCTGGTACCGGTCGCGTACGTGACGGCGTTGTTGCCCAACAAAACCAGCGCATCGACACCGCGCTCGGTCATCGCCGCCCGCAGTCGCGCGCCGGTCTCGGCGCGCATGCGGGAGCGGTCGGGCTGTGCCGGGATGTCAGCCAGCGAGCGCACCGGTCCGGTCAACGATGTGGTCACTGCACACCCAGGAACTTCTTGATGTTCGAGCTGCAGATCTTGACCGCGTCCTCCTGCCCGACGGCGTCGACCACCTGCCGCAGCGACTTCTCGGAGTATCCGAACGTACTCTCGTTGTGCGGGTAGTCCGAGGACCACATGACGTTGTCCACGCCGATTTCGTCGAGCAGCTTAAGCCCCAACGGGTCGACCATGAACGATGCGCTCATGTGGTTGTCCCAGTAGTAGCGGATGTCGTGCTCGACCTTGCGGTTGAACATGTGCTGGTAGGAGGCCAGCAGGTGTTCGGCATCCTGCAGCGCGGTGGCGACCCAGGCGATACCACCTTCGAACCAGCCGACCTTCAGCCCCGGATGACGGTCGAGGATGCCCGAGAACAGGTACTTGGAGAACGTCTCCCGGAATCCGTCGACGTTGATCATCATGCCGACGACCACGCTGTTGACTTCGCACGGAGTCTTGGGCGGGGTCTCACCGATGTGGTGGCTGACCGGCAGGCCGGCGGCTTCGATCTCGTCCCAGATCGGGCTCATGGCGGTGCTGCCGTAATCGATGATCTCGCCGTCCTCACCCTTGCCCGGGTTCAGCGGCATCAGGAATGTCTTGAGTCCCAGCGACTTCACCTCGGCCAGCGTGCGGCGCGCACCATCGGGATTCCACCAGTTGATCAGCCCGACACCGTAGAAGTGCCCATTGCTGCGGGCCTGCACCTCGGCGATGTGCTCGTTATAGATCCGGAAGATCCGCTCGCGCAGCTCGAGGTCGGGATAGTGAAACAGCGCCAGCACGGCGTTGGGAAACGCGAGTTCCTTGTCGACGCCGTCCTCGTGCAATTCCTGGATGCGGGCGTCGATGTTGGTGGTGGCCGCCCCGGCGAGGTCGTCGTACTGCATCAGCACCCGGCTGAAGTCCAAGGGCAGGAAGGTCTTTCCCTTGGCTCGGCCGACCATATAGGCGCCGTCCTCGTACCAGATCCGCGGCGCCTTCTCCTTGAGTTCCGCCGGGAACTTGTCGAAGAAGATGTCCTCGGACAACGAGATGTGGTTGTCGGCAGAAAACACCTCGGTGCCGGCCGGCAGGCCGGTGTCACCCCCGGCGTGACCCTGCCGGTCCTTGGGGGCACCCAGGCCACCGGCCGGGTACAGCGTTGCGGTTGTCATGTCAGCTCCAATCAGGCTGTCGGGGTAGAGCTTTCACCAAGTGACGGGAAGTTCGTAAACGCCGTACGCCAACTTGTCGTTCTTGAAGGGGATTTCGTCGAGCGACGTGGCCAGCTTCAGCGTCGGGATGCGGTGGAAGAGTGTGCTGAACACGATCTGCAGCTCGGCACGGGCCAGCTGCTGACCGACGCATTGGTGGCGGCCGTAGCCGAAGGCGAGGTGTTCGCGAGCATTCTCCCGCTGCACCTGCAACTGTTCCGGATTCGGGAACGCCTTGGCGTCCCAGTCCGCCGGGGACAGGTCGATGATGATGCCCTCTCCCCCGCGGATCGTCACACCGCCGATCTCGATGTCCTCGGTGGCGACGCGCCGCTGCCCGTTCTGGATGATGGACAGGTAACGCAGGAGTTCTTCCACGGCGTTGGCGACGACCTTCGGATCATCGGTGTCGCGCACGATCGCAAGCTGTTCCGGGTTCTCCAGCAGTGCGAGAATCCCGATGCCGATCATGTTGGCGGTGGTCTCGTGACCGGCGATGAGCAGCCCGCTGGCGAGCTGCGCGGCTTCCTTCACGCTGATCTCACCGGCCTTGACCCGCTCGGCGATATCGGACACCGCATCCTCGGCCGGGCTTTCCATCTTGGTCTCGACGAGGTTGGACAGGTACTTCGCCAGGCTCATCGCGCCCTTCATGCTGTCCTCGGGCTTGGCATAACGGGCCAGCCCGACGTTGGCATGCTCCTGGAAGAAACCGTGGTCTTCGTATGGCACACCGAGCATTTCGCAGATCACCTCGGTCGGCACCGGCAGCGCCAGCGCGGTGACCAACTCGGCCGGCTTCGGCCCGGCCAGGATCTTGTCGATGGCGTCGTCGGTGATCTTCTGGATCGCCGGTCGCAGACCCTCGACCCGCTTGAAGGTGAACGGCTTGGACAGCATCCGGCGGTAGAAGGTGTGCTCTTCGGCGTCGGCGGTGAACACCGAGCGAGGCCGCTTGTTGACCGTCGAGAGCATGTGTTCGTTCCAGTGCGGGAAGCCGGACCTGCGATCGTCCACGCTCACCCGGGCGTCGGCGAACAACGCCCGCGCCTCCGCGTAGCCGGTGATCAGCCAGGGCGTGCTGCCGTCCCAGATCCGCACGCGGCTCAACGGTGCGGTGGCGGCCAACTCCATCACCTGCTCCGGAGGCGCGAACGGGCACCGGCCGGTCCGCTCCATCGGATACTCCGGGGCGGTTGCCGCCTCGGTCGCCTCAGTTGTCAAAGTGTCCGACATGCCTCACTCCTCGACGTAGATGGCCTGCGCGGGGCAGGCCGCGGCGGCCCGGCGCGCGTTGTCTTCCTGATCGGCCGGCGGGTTGGTTTCGAGCAGTACGACCACGCCGTCGGAGTCACGCTGATCGAAGACCTCGGCCGCGTTGAGCACGCACTGGCCGGAGGAAACGCACTTGTCTTGGTCGACGGTGACCTTCATGGTGGCTCAGCCCTGTCGTGTCACGGGCGCCAGCCACAGTCCGACGAGCGCGTCGACCAGTCCGGAAGCAGCTGTGCGCCAATTGGTTAGGGGTAGAGATGCGCCCTCGGCAAGGGCCCGCTCGTATTCGGCGCAAGTATGGATCAACAGGTTGCGCCCCATGATGTTGCGTTCCATGCGCACATGGCCGGGCAGATCCGGCAGGCAGCGATTGACGCCCTCCAGCACGACGATCAGCGCCGGCAGCGTCAGCGCATCCCGGGTGACCGTCTGCTGGTAGGCCGGGTCCGCCATGACCTGGGCGGCGAACCGCGCGTACCAGGTGGGATTGCCCAGGGCCGTCAGATGATCCGTCAGCGGCAGCACCAGGCATTCCACCCAGTCGCGCAGCCCGGCGTCCTTGCCTGCCATCGCCGCGACCCGCTCCGCGCGCAACTTCTCCACCGGCACGGCGTGCTTGTGTTCAATTGCGCGCACCAGGTCGGTCTTCGTGCCGAAGTGGTAGCCGACGGCCGCATTGTTGCCCTGCCCGGCGGCCTCGCTGACCTGGCGGTTCGACACCGCGAAGACGCCGTGTTCGGCAAACAGCCGTTCGGCGGCGGTGAGGATCGCCTCGCGGGTCAGGCTCGCCCGATCGGTGCGGGTGCTTTTGGTAGCGGTGGTCATCGCTGGCCAGTCAACGCCGTGATCATGATTAAGTCAAGCGATTGATTTAAGAAATCTCCGGCTTCTTCTTCTTGGGTACCGGCTTGCCCGCCGCGGTCCCGCCATCGACCGGCAGCACTGTGCCGGTGACGTACGGCGAGCGGTCACCGGCGAAGAAGAGGATCGCTTCGGCCACATCGTCGGCGGTGCCTTCCCGCTCCAGTGGCCGGTCGGCGCGCATCGTCGCGCGGATACCCGCTTCGAACTCGGCGGCCTGCTCGGCGTCCATGCCGTGCGCCGACTTCGACACGATGGCCGTCCGGATATGGCCGGGGGCAAGGCAATTCACCCGGATCTCGTAATTGGCCAGTTCGATCGCCGCGCACTTGGTGAAGTGAATGACCGCGGCCTTCGACGCGCGGTAGGTCATCACGCCGCCGCCGGCCTGGATCCCGCCGATCGAGGTCAGGTTGATGATGGAGCCGCCGCCGCTTTCCTTCATGTGCTTGGCCGCATCCCGGGTTCCGGCCATCACGGCTTTCACATTGACGGCCATCACGCGCTCGAAGTCATCGAGATCGTCAGACAGGAAACTCCGGTGCATCTTCCCCGAAACCCCGGCGTTGTTCACCATGACGTCGAGCCGGCCGAACTTCTCCGCCGCGGTGTCGATCAGCCTGGCGAGCTGCTCGATGTCGGCGACGTCGGTCGGCAGAAAGACGGCCTTCTCAGCGTGCCGGCCGGCCAGCGCCGTGCCCTGTTCGGCATCGATGTCACCGAACACGACGGTCGCGCCTTCGGCCAGAAAGCGCTCGACGATGCCGGCGCCCAGCCCTGACGCGCCCCCGGTGACGACCGCGATCTTGCCTGCCAATTCGTTGCCCATGACGGCCCAATCCCTCTCGTCCGCACGCCGATCGGTGCGCGTACGCAGTCAATCGCTGCCCTCGACCGAAGTCAAGCGCGTGATTTAAATCAGCGTCGCGCACCGCTCAGAACACAGGCGGCGGAACCCTTTAGCGCGGCTAACCGAGCAGGATGAGAACCATGTTCTCTCACTTGATCAGCAAACGTTGCGCATTCCGGACATGGCATTGACACGTTTTGAACAGAACTGCAACAGTTGCTCACACCCGATGGCCCATGGGAGGAACATTCCGGTGACAGTCAGTGCCGACAGGGATCTGCATTACGACCCCTACGACGTCGACCAAAACATCAACCCGTTTCCGATGTTTGCGCGCCTGCGTGAGGAAGCGCCGCTCTACTACAACCCGGAGCTCGACTTCTACGCGCTGAGCCGATTCGACGACGTCAACAAGGCCGTCATCGATCACGAGACCTTCATCTCCGGCCGGGGAGCGCTGCTGGAGATCATCAAATCCGGAATGGAAATTCCGACCGGCACTTTGATTTTCGAGGATCCACCGATCCACAACATCCACCGCAACCTGTTGTCGCGGGTTTTCACACCGCGCAAAGTTGCCGCGCTGGAGCCCCAGATCCGCGAATTCACCACGCGCTGCCTGGATCCGTTGGTCGGAACCGGCAAGTTCGACTTCGTCAACGACCTCGGCGAGCAGATGCCCATGCGCGTGATCGGCATGCTCCTCGGCATTCCGGAAGACCGGCAGCGCGCGGTCACCGACCACGGCGAGGCGACGCTTCAGTCCGACAAGGTGGACCTGCTGGCCACCGGCGAGATCTTCGCCGAATTCATCGACTACCGCCGCGACCATCCGTCGGACGACATCATGACCGACCTCCTCAACGCGGAGTTCGCCGATGAAACCGGTACCGTGCGGCGGCTACACCGCGAAGAACTGTTGCTCTATTTGACCGTCATCGCGACGGCCGGCTCGGAGACGACGACACGCCTGATCGGCTGGGCAGGCAAGACCTTGGCCGAGTACCCCGACCAGCGACGCGAACTCGCCGAGAATCCCGCGCTGATCCCGCAGGCCATCGAGGAGATCCTGCGCTGGGAACCGCCGGCGTTGCAGATCGCCCGCTACGTCACCCGTGACGTCGAGTACTACGGCCAGACCGTGCCCGCGGGGTCGGCGATGCTGATGCTCGTCGGAGCGGCCAACCGCGACCACCGGCGGTTCGCTCCCGACGGCGACGTGTTCGACATTCACCGTGAACTGAAGTCGCACATGACGTTTGGTGCCGGCACCCATTTCTGCATGGGCAACGCACTGGCCCGTATGGAAGGTCGGATCGCGCTTGAGGAGATCCTCGAGCGCTTCCCCACCTGGGAGGTCGACTGGGCAGGCGCGAAGAAGTCGCAGACCACCGCGGTTCGCGGCTGGGACGCGATGCCCACGATCGTCCCCTGACACCACCAACTACGACAAGAGGATTGAACAACCATGGCAGGACGGGTAGAAGGCAAAGTCGCATTCGTCACCGGTGCGGCACGCGGGCAAGGCCGCGCGCATGCGGTGCGGCTGGCATCCGAGGGTGCCGACATCATCGCGGTCGACATCTGTAAGCCGGTTGACACCGTGGACAAGATCGCGGCGTCCACCCCGGAAGATCTGGCCGAGACCGCTGATCTGGTCAAGGGCCACAACCGGCAGATCTACACCGCCGAGGTCGACGTCCGTGACTACGACGCCCTGAAGGCGGCCGTGGACACCGGCGTCGATCAGCTGGGCCGGCTGGACATCATCGTGGCCAACGCCGGTATCGGCAACGGCGGGCAGACGCTGCACGAGACCAGTGAGGTCGACTGGACCGCGATGATCGACATCAATCTCGGCGGCGTGTGGAAGACGGTGAAAGCCGGTGTGCCGCATATCCTCGCCGGCGGCAACGGCGGCTCGATCATCCTGACCAGCTCGGTCGGCGGCCTCAAGGCCTACCCGCACACCGGTCATTACGTCGCCGCCAAGCACGGCGTGGTCGGCCTGATGCGCACCTTCGCCGTCGAGCTGGGCGCGCAGAACATCCGGGTCAACTCCGTGCACCCGACCAACGTGAACACTCCCCTGTTCATGAATGAGGGCACGATGAAGCTGTTCCGTCCCGACCTGGAGAACCCGGGACCCGAGGACATGAAGGTCGTCGGTCAGCTGATGCACACGCTGCCGATCGGCTGGGTGGAGCCCGAGGACATCGCCAACGCGGTGCTGTTCCTGGCATCTGACGAGGCCCGCTACATCACCGGTGTCACCCTGCCCGTCGACGGCGGCAGTTGCTTGAAGTAACCCACCCCGACCGGCAGACCGTCCACACGTTCTGCCGGTACTGCCTTGCCTCGTGCGGTGTTGAAGTCACCGTCGAGGCGGGGCGGGTGGTGAAAATTTCTGCGGACAAACACAATCCGCACAGCTGGGCCGATTTCTGCGCAAAAGGCCGCACCGCGGCTCAGCTCGTCGAGCATCCGCGCCGCATCACCCGTCCGATGCGGCGGGTGGGCGACGACTACGTCGAGTCGACGTGGGACGAGGCGGTCGCCGACATCTCCGCTCGGATGTCAGCGGTCCTCGACGCCGGCGGACCCGACGCCGTCGCCACGTACACCGGTAACCCGTCAGGCTTCTCGTCGTCGAACCTGCTGTTCATGACCGGCTGGCTGGATGCGATCGGCAGTCAGAACCGGTATTACGTCGGCTCGGTCGACCAGAACAATCTGCACGTGGTCGCGCAGGCGATGTACGGATCACAGTTGTTCGTTCCGGTCTCGGATGTCGACAACTGCGACTTCTTCCTGCTGGTGGGCGCGAATCCCGCTGTCAGCGCATGGAACTGGGTCGAAAGCGTGCCGGGCGGCTGGAAGCGGGCGCTGGCGCGGCAGCGTCAGGGCGCCAAGATCGTCGTCGTCGATCCGGTCCGCACGGAGAGCGCCGAGAAAGCCGACACCCACCTCGCGATCCGGCCCGGGCAGGACTGGGCGCTGATGCTCGCCATGGTGAAGGTGATCCTCGACGAGGGCCTCGAGCACCGCCAGGACTGCCGTGACCTCGCCGTCGGGATGGCCGATGTGCGCGATCTGGCTTCAGCGGCCGACCTCGATGACCTCGCCGCCCGCTGCGACATCCCCCGTGCCGACATCGAAGCTTTGGCGCGGGGTTTCGCAGCGGCGCCCGGCGCGATGGTGATCACCCGCACCGGGGTGTCGCTCCACCTGGCGGGAACCATCGGCGAGTGGCTCGGTCATGTGCTCAATGTCATCACCGGACGGATGGACCGGCCGGGCGGACGACGGTTCGAACGCGGGTACGTCGACGCGCTGAAGTTGGCGGCGTTCGCCAAACCGGTAGACCACCGCAGCCGGCTGCAGGGGCGACCGATGGTCGCCGGCCATCACGGACTCGACGAATTGCCGGACGAGATCACCACTCCCGGCCACGGGCAGATCCGGGCGATGGTGATCAACGCCGGAAATCCCGTCATCTCCGGACCCGACGGCGCACGGCTCGACGCCGCGCTGGCTCAGCTCGACCTGCTGGTGGCAATCGACTTCCTGCAGCGCGAAAGCCACCGTCACGCGCACTGGCTGTTGCCCGCGGCGCACTGGCTGGAACGCGACGACCTCCTGGCGCTGACGAGCGGTCTGCACGACGAGCCGTATGTCCAGTACGGGCGGCGGGCGGTCGATCCGCCCGATGACGCTCGCGAGGAGTGGCGGTTCTTCCTCGATCTCACGCTCGCAATGAAGCGGCCCTTCCTCGGGATGCGGGGCATCAACGGGTTCGTCAAGACAACCCGGGTCCTGGCCAAGGCAACCCGCAGGCCGTCGCTGGCATTCAGCCCGCATTGGATCGACCGGATGATCGTCGGTTTGAGTCGCGGAATCAGCTGGCGCGCCGTGATGGAACATCCGCACGGCTGGGTCTTCGGCAAGCGCGAATTCGGTCATCTGCGAAAGGCCCTGCGCACCGCTGACAGGAAGATTCACGTCGCGCCTCCCGAGTTCGTCGAGCGAGCCCGCGAACTGCTGAGCGAGCCGCATCCGCAGTCGCCGACCGGGCGACCCTTCCAACTCGCGAACAGCAGGCGACGACATTCGATGAACTCGTGGCTCAACGATATTCCGGGTCTGCACCCGTCCGGCAAGAACAACCACGCGGTGATCAACCCGAAAGACGCTGCCGCGCTGGCTGTCGCCGACGGCGACCGGGTCCGGGTGTTCTCCGATGTCGGTGCGGTCGAACTCGCGGCCATCGTCAGCGACCGGCCCCGGCCCGGCGTCGTGATCGTCGACCATGGCTGGGGCTCCCGGGTGTTCGACCCGCGCGGAGGCGCCGAGCCGATGTCATTCGGCGTCAACCGCAATCTGCTCGTCGAAGGGTCGCCGGTCGATCCGCTGTCGCAGACACCGGCGTTGAGTTCGGCGTACGTCGGTATCGAGCGGGTCGGGCCCTAGGCGCGAGCAGACACAAACTCGCACGAATCGGGCTCAGATCATGCGAGTCTGTGTCTGCTCGCCGAGGAAGTCCAGCAGCAACTCAGCCAACGCCTCGGGCTGCTCGATCTGCGGGCAATGGCCGGCATTGTCGACGACCGCCGAACGGCCTCCGGTGATCTGCTCGGCGATCTCGACCGCCCATCCCGGCGGCAGGAGCTTGTCGCCGGCACCCTCGACCACCAGGACGGGCACGTCGATGCGCTCGTAGGCCCGCTTGCTGGACGGGGTGGACGGGGCCTCCAGCCCGGGGCGACGAAACCTCGCTGCTGCCAATGACTCCCAGGCACCGGGTGCGGTGCTGGAGTCGTAGCGCCGTTGCACATAGGCCTCATCGGAGGGGTAGGCGGGGTCGAAGAAGAGCGCCTCGACGATCGCCCGCATAGCCTGATGCGTGGCGTCGTACTCGTAAAGGGCGGTGGTGTACCGGTTCTTCTGAATCTCGCCGCCGCCGCAGATCGTGACCGCGCTGCGCACGGGCAGCACCGGAGCATCCGAGGTGAGGTCCACCAGCAGGTTGATGGCGCCCATCGAGTTGCCGACGAAGTGTGCCGAGTCGATGCCCAGCAGCGCACAGAACCGGGCGATATGCCGGATCCGCATGCCGCGACCGTCGGTGAAGTCGACGACTTTCGCCGAATCGCCGAAGCCCAGCATGTCGGGGGCCAGCACACGGTAGTGCTGAGACAGCGCGGGAATGAGCTTTTCCCAGCCGATTTCAGCACTGACCCCGAATTCACCACCGTGCAGGAGGACGACGGGATCGCCCTCGCCCGCCTCGAGGAAATGCGTCCGCAGACCGTCGACGACAATCGTCCGGTGCTGATAGCTCACTTGATCGCAATCGGGTTGACCGGCGAGCCGACGGCGCCGGTGACGCTGAGCGGGGGCGCGACGAGCTGGAACTCGTAGCGGCCGTCGGCAGCGCAATCGGCGGCGAGTTCGGTCAGATTCCAGTACTCGCCCAGCATCAGGCCCATGTCCCGCAGACACAGCATGTGCATCGGCAGGATCGCGCCGTCGACACCGGAGGCCGGGTTCTCCACCATCAGGTTGTCGGCCGCGACCGCGGCGACCTGCTGGTCGGCCAGCCACGACGCGCACGTCCAATCCAGACCAGCGCCGGGCTCCTGCCCATCGCCGGTCTCCAAAAAGCGTGCCCACCAACCCGTTCGAATCAGCACGATATCGCCCGGCTCCACGGTGACACCCTGCGTGCGGGCCGCCTCGTCGAGCTCGGCCGGGGTGATCGGCTGACCGAGTTCACAAAAGGTCGGCACCCCGCGCAACTTCACGATGTCCAGCAGCACGCCGCGCGACGTGATGCCCTTGCTGTCGACCTTGTCGATGCCCAGGTAGTAGGCACCCAGACTGGTCACCGAGTCGGCCGGAAACCCGTTGTACAGCTTGTCCTCGTAGTAGACGTGCGACAGTGCATCCCATTGCGTGGCGGCCTGCAGCGGCATGATGATCATGTCGTCGTTGAAGCGCATCGGCCCGGCTTCGGTGTACCCGCCCAGCTGCACGGCCGTCGGGTTACGCAACCACTTCGGTCCGTACTCCATCAGGGTGTTGGCGTCGCCGCCGTCGATCGTCATCACGTGGGTCGGGTTCTGCCGGTATTGGAACGCGCCTTGCGGTCCCGAGGAACCGAAGTCGACACCGAGCGGAAACACCTTGCCGTGCTGGACGGTTGCGGCGGCCTGCGCGACCTTCTCGGGGGTGATGAAGTTCAGCGTGCCGAGTTCGTCGTCATCGCCCCACCGGCCCCAGTTGCGGACGTCGTCGGCGACCCGACGGAAATCGCTCATGCTGGCCACGCTGGTCATCCCTTCTCGTAGTCGGCCGCTTGCCGCGCCGCGATGGTGCCGCCGTCGGCCCAGATGACCTGGCCGGTGATGTAACCGGCTGCCTTACTGCCCAGGAAGACCAACACTGCAGCCTGCTCGGCGGGGTCCGATACCCGGCCCAGCGGCTTGGGAATGTCGTCGAGCAGACCCGGCCCATAGGCCGACCGCAGCTGGTCGAGGATCGGCGTCTCGGTGACGCCGGGTCCGGTGCAGTTGATCCGAATACCCCTGGCGCCCAGCGGGACAGCGTTGGTCACCGTGTAGCCGATGATCGCCTCCTTGGACAGCCGGTACCCGCCGTCGGCCAGCGCGTCGGCGTGGCTATGACACCAGTCGATGCCCTCGGCCATCGAGCCCGTCGCCAGCAGACCGGCCGCCTGCGGCAGGTTCTCACGGTAGTTCGCGGCGGCCAGGGACGACACGCAATTCACCGACGAGCCCGGCCCCAGTTTCGGCAGCAGCGCTTCGGTGAGGTGCCGCATGCCAAGGAAGTTGATCGTGACGACCAGCAGCGGATTGCCGATGCCCGAGGACACTCCCGCCACGTTGAACAGCGCATCGACCCGGTCGCCGACTGCGTTCGCCACCCGGTCGATCGAGCCGGGGTCGGCCAGGTCGAGCTCGATGAATTTCCCCGGCCCGGGCGCCGGGCGGCGGACATCGAGGCCGACCACTTCGGCACCCAAGTCGGTGAGCTGCTGGCACAGCTGCGCGCCGATACCCGACGCGCAGCCGGTGACTACCACCCGGCGGCCGTCGTAGCGCAGCAGATCGTCGATGGGGGCCATGTCCTACTTGGCTTCCCGCTTCTCCTTCTCCAGTTGCGCGGCCTTGACGCGACCCTCGTTGATCTCGGCCATCGCCTCGGGAATCTCTCCGGCAGTGAACTTTCCACCGCGGCCGGTCGGCAGCCCACCGAAGGCGTAGGTCTCGTCGAACAACGGTGCGTCGAGCGGCTGGCGGCGCGCCTCGACCTTTTCGATCACCGGCTCGAGACGCTTGGCCTTGTCCTTGACGGCCTTGGCGTCGCGTTCGATGAACTCGGGCAGGATCTCCTTGCCCATGATCTCGATGGACTCCATCGTGCCCTCGTGGCTGCGCGGGTTGAGCAGCAGAATGATCTCGTCGACCCCGCTGGCCTCGTAGCTACGCAGGAACTCGCGCACGGTCTCGGGCGAACCGATGGCACCGCGGCCCGGACCGTATGCGAGGGTGGGGTCTTCCTTGACCGCGTTCTCGTACAGCTCCCACACACCGGTGCGGCCGGGGGTGTGCATGCCGTTGATGTAGTAGTGCATGATGCCGAACGAGAAGAAGCCGCCACCGATGCCGATCTTCTTGATCGCCTCCTCGTCGGTCTTGGCCACCATCATCGACAGGTCACCGCCGATCGCAAGCAGGTTCGGGTTGATCGCCGGGGTGATCGGTGCGCCCTGGGCCTCGAATTCCTGGTAATAGCCGTCGACGCGCGTCTTGAGCGCCTCGGGGCCGGTGTAGGCGAAACTCAGTGCACCGATCGCCTTTTGGGCCGCCATCTGCACCGACGACGGGCGGGTGCACGCCACCCAGACCGGCGGGTGCGGGCTCTGCAGCGGCTTGGGAATGACGTTGCGGGCCGGCATCTCGACATGCTCGCCCTTGAATCCGGTGAACGGTGCCTCGGTCATACACCGGATCGACACCTCGAGCGCTTCTTCCCACATCGTGCGCTTGTCGGCGGGGTCGATGTCGAAGCCACCGAGCTCGGCGACCGACGAGCCCTCACCCGTGCCGAATTCGACCCGCCCGTTGGACAGGTGGTCCAGCGTGGCGACCCGCTCGGCGATACGTGCCGGGTGGTTGATCGGCGGCGGCAGATGCATGACGCCGAAGCCGAGGCGAATGTTCTTGGTGCGCTGGCTGGCCGCGGCCAGGAACATCTCCGGTGCGGTGGAGTGGCAGTACTCCTCCAGGAAGTGGTGCTCGGTGAGCCACACGGTGGAGAACCCGGCCTTATCCGCGAGTTCCACCTCGTCGAGGCCATGTTGGAACAGCTGGTGCTCGTCGTCCTCCGACCACGGCCGCGGCAGCGGGAACTCGTAGAACAGCGAGATTTTCATGCGGTTACCTCTCGATTGGAATTGTGGGAGATGTGTTCTGCTGCGACGTATCCGAACGTCATAGCGGGTCCGATGGTGGCGCCGGCGCCGGCGTAGCTGCGACCCATCACCGCAGCCGAGGCGTTCCCGGTGGCGTACAACCCACCGATGACGGAGCCGTCCTCACGCAGCACCCGGGCATGTTCGTCGGTGAGCAGGCCACCGGAGGTGCCGAGGTCGCCGAGGATGATCTGGAAGGCCAGGTACGGTGGCTTGCCCAGCGGCGCGAGGTTGGGATTGGGCAGCGTGGGGTCGCCGTAGTAGTTGTCGTAAGCGCTGTCGCCGCGGTTGAAGTCGTCATCGTGGCCATTGCGCGCCAATTCGTTGAACCGGGTTGCGGTGCACTGCAATTCGTCTTCCGGGACGCCGATCTTGGCCGCCAGCTCACCGAACGTGTCGGCGGCCACCACGATCCCGGAGTCCAGCCACGCCTGGGGGATCTTGCGCCCGGTGGGTACCGGGGCGAACGGCACTTTCGGGATCGGCAGGTGCCCACCCACCACATAGCGGTGGAACGACGCAATGTCGGTGATGAGCCAGCACGGAATGTGCTGCACGCCCGTCTGCTCGCCCTCGATCATGGCGTGCGCGAAGTCCATGTAGGGCGCCGCCTCGTTGATGAACCGCTTGCCTGCGCCGTTGACCACGAACTGCGCGGGCATCATCCGTTCGTTGAGCATGAACTGCAGGCGCCCGTCCGGCCAGCACATCGCGGGAAACCACCACGCCTCGTCGAGCAGATCGGTGGCGGCACCCACTTTCTGGCCCGCCCGGATACCGTCGCCGGTGGACGCGGGATTTCCGAAACTCCAGTCCTTCTCGAGCAGCGGGAGGTGCTCACGACGCCACGCCATGTCGTGGTCGAACCCACCGGACGCCATCACCACGCCGCGCCGCGCGCCGATCCGCAGTGGTTTGCCGGCCCGTTCCACCACGGCTCCCACCACTCGTCCTTCAGCGCCGTCTGAATCCATTATCAGCTCGGTCATGGGCGCCGACAGCCACAGCGGGATGTCCTTCTCCATGAGTGCCAACCGCATTCGCGCCATCAGGGACTGCCCGATGGCAGCCATCCGTTCGCCGAAGACCCGGGCCTTGAACATCCGCCAGATCAGCTTGACCAGCACGGCCTTGCCACGCCAGTTCTGACGCACCTGATAGAACAACCGAAGGTCCTTGGGGGCGAACCAGATTCCCTTCGGCGCCAGCGCCAGCGGCGCGAGCAGGTTCTGCTCCTCGTCGCCGAGCTTGCGCAGGTCGATCTCGGGGACGTTGATGGTGCTGCCGCGTTCGGACCCGCCCGGCAGCTCCGGGTAGTAGTCGGCGTACCCAGGCTTCCAGACGAATTCGAACCAGTTGCTCGACTTCTCCAGGAACTCCATCATCTCCGGTGCGGTGTCGACATACGCGCGCAGCCGCTCGTCGCTGACCAGGCCCCCGGTGATGGTCTTGAGATACTCGAACACCCCGTCGGGATGTGGGGAGTAGCCAGCCTTGCGTTGTGACGGCGCACCGGGCACCCAGATGCCGCCGCCGGAAAGCGCGGACGAACCACCGAATTTGGCCGACTTCTCGACGATCAGGGTGTCGAAACCCAACGCGTCGGCGCGCAGCGCCGCAGTCATCCCGCCCGCGCCGGAACCGACGACGAGAACGTCGACGGAGTGATCGAACGACTGTGTCATGACTCGGGAACCGCCGTTCGGATCGCGAATCCCGCGATCAACTCTGGAGCGGCGCGGTAGAAACGCTGCTGCGTCTGATAGTCACCCTGAGCCGCCAGCGCGGCGAAAGCCGCCACCCAGGTGCGGATCTCGTGCGCCGAGTTGCCGGCCTCGCGGGCGATCCAGTCGTTGGTCCAGCCGTCCACCTCAGCCAGCCGGTTGCCGTCGATCAGGTCCAGCAGCGCGCGATCCCACTCCGGGTTCAGCGGCTGCAATGGGCTCTGCCCGTGGGCGAATTCGTGCGCTGCGGCGATCACGGCCTGCTGCCGCGCAGCGCGCCCTTCCGCAGACATCGGCGCCCCGGCGACGATGCGCTCCAGCGCGGCCGGCGGCGCCGTCGCCAGCGTCGGCACCGGAGGATCATGGGACAGCCCACCGGACCCGACGACCAGCACCCGCTTGTCCAAGGTCGACAGGAATTGACCGATCGCGGTGCCCAACGCCCGGGTGCGCTTGAGCGGCCCCAGCGGGGTCGCCACCGAGTTGATGAACACCGGGATCACCGGAGGCGCTGCCGCGCGCAGATTTTCGGAGCCGAACAGTGCCTCGAGCGGCTGAACCGTTCCGTGATCGACCTCCATGGCCGCCGACAGCGACACGTCGACGCCGGCTTCCCATACCGCTGCGGCCATCTCGTTGGCCAGATCGGCAGGCACATCGAGCGGGCCGGCGTAGGTGCCGTAATCGCCGACACCGGATGCCGCACTGCCGATGCAGAACGGCGGCATCAGCCGGTAGAAGAACCCGTTGTAGTGATCCGGCGAGAAAATGACTACCAGCTCGGGGTCGAAATCCGCTATGAAGTCCCGGGTTTCGGCCAGCCGGGCGTTGATGTCGTCAAGCAGTTCCGCCGACGGGCCGGGAAGGTTCAGCAGCGGGCTGTGTGACATGCAACAGAGCGCCAGTGGCATCGGTGCCTCCTCCCGGGGTCAGGGTGAGTTTGTCGAGCAGGGCCGCGCTCAGCTCCGGTGTGCGTTGCGCGATGCAGGCGCCGGCGATGCAGCGGTCGGGCCGCAGGAACATCACCGATTCTTCGTGGGCGTCGAACCACGCCTTCAGCGCCCCGGTCCGGTCGCCGACCACGATCACGTCCGGGTCGTCGTGTCCGGTCCAGTGCAACTGAGTGATCGGGCGCAACGCGACGAAAGCCGCACCGAGCGACTTCCACGCGGCAAAGGCCTCTTCCCCCAGCAGTTGCCGAGGGTTGTTGCTCCAGCAGACGAAGGCGAACCACGGGCCGACGACGTCGTCGAGCAGAACGTTCTGCCGATCCCGGGTGTCCACCCGCGGCTGGATGAACAGCGTGCCCACCGCCGAGGACGGCGGCCGCGGCTCACTGTGCACGACCGCGCCCTGTTCGTAACGCGGCATCGGTTTGAACCGCATCTCCAGCACGTAGCGCTTCAGCGACGGCACCAGCGACGCGGCGCGGATCACCACATCGCGCGCGGCGGCGACGCGCGCGTTGGTCGGTGAGATCACCTTGCCGACGGTGGTCGACAGGTCGATCATCGCCCGGGCATGCTTCCGCCGCTCGACGTCATAGCTGTCCAGCAGCGCATCGCGGGCTTGACCCTTGACCACCGCCGCAAGCTTCCAGCCGAGGTTGGCCGCGTCGCGGATGCCGCTGTTGTAGCCCTGGCCCTGCCAGACCGGCATGAGGTGAGCGGCGTCGCCGGCAATCAGGATGCGGCCCTTGCGAAACGAGCTGGCGATCCGGGAATGGTGGGTGTACAGCCGGCGGCGGATGATGTCGACCCTGTCGGGGTACGGCACCAGCCGCGACAGCATCTGCGCCACGAAGGCGGGATCCTCGGCCTGCTCGTCGGTTTCATGGCCGTGGATCAGGAACTCGAAACGCCGGATGCCGTGCGCGATGGCGATCGAGACGTACGGCCGGACCGGGTCGGCTCCGACCTCGCTGTTCGGATGTCCGAGCGGGTCGTTGGCGATGTCGACGACCAGCCAGCGGGTCGACGAGGTGGTGCCGTCGAACGACACCCCCATCAGGCGCCGGGTGGCGCTTCGACCGCCGTCGCAACCAACGACGTAGCGGGTATTGACCTTTCGCGGCCCGCCACCGACGGGCGACAGCTCGACGGTGACGCCGCCGGCGGTTTCGGTGATCGAGGTCATCGGATGACTCCATGCCACCTCGACGTTGTCGAACCGGTCGAGACCCTTGTACAGCTCGGCGTCGACCAGTGGCTGGACGAACCCGTTGCGCTTGGGCCAGCCGAATCGCGCGTCGGGCGGCGCCATTTCGGCCAACAGCCGGCGCTTGCCGTCGTAGAACCGCAGGATCTGATTGGGAACCGTGTGCGGCAGGACCGCGTCCACCAGTCCGATCGCCTGGAAAGTGCGCAGGCCTTCATCGTCGAGACCGACTCCACGCGGATAATCGATCAACGCGTCCCGCTCGTCGACGACCAGCGTGCGGACGCCTTGCAGGCCAAGGATATTGGCCAGGGTCAACCCGACCGGCCCCGCGCCGACCACAACGACGTCGACCCCGGGGACCGTGCCGTTGCCGTTCGCAGCCGCCGTCATGCTCACCGGTCCAACAGGAAGTCGATGTGCAGGCGGTTGAAAGTCTTGGGGTCCTCGTACTGCGGCCAGTGTCCGCAGCCTTCCATGACCTCGAAGCGGGCGCCCGGGATCATCTCCGAGATCCGGCGCCCCTCGGTCGTGTCGGCGGTCGGGTCGTCGCTGGTCCACAGCACTAGTGTCGGGGCCGTGATGGCACCGTAGTCACTGGGAGTCATCAGGTTCCGCTGCCTGATCTCCGGATCTTGCAACGCCATGATGTGGCGCATCGCGTTGACGAAGCCGGGCTGCCGGTACACCCGCTGGCGGCTGGCGACGATGTCGTCGTAGTCCTTGGACTTGTCGGCCATCAGCCACTTGATCCTGGCCTGCACGGTTTCCCAGCTCGGGTTCTCTGCGGCGGCCATCGACAGCGTGATGATCCGCTTCATCACCTCGGGGTCCGCCTGCGATCCGCCGGCAGTGTTGAGCACCAATCGCTCGAGCCGGTCAGGATGGTCGACGGCGAAGCGCGAGGCCACCCAGCCGCCCAGCGATTCGCCGGAGATGTAGGCCTTTTCCGCGCCGATCGCGTCGAGGACAGCGGCGAGATGGTCGACGTAGTGGGGGATCTCCAGCAGGTGGCCGGGCTTGTCGGTGTAGCCGTGCCCGAGCATGTCGATCGACCAGGTGGAGAAGTATTCGGCGTGAGCCTCGAGGTTGCGGACGTAGGCCTCGGCGTGCCCACCCGAACCGTGCAGGAGCACGAGCGTCGGGTTCGTCGGATCGCCGGCGTGGAGATAACGGGTGCGCACGCCGCCGGCATCCAGATAGCCCTGTGAGAATGCAACGCCCTGCAGGTCGCTCCAGACGCTCTCGAACTCCGGCACCCAGCTGCCCCTATCCTCAGTGATAATGGGATTCTCGCTTTTTGTAAGCGGTATGTGTAATTATTGAACTATGGTGTGCGATAGTTTAAGAGCATCACTCTCGGAGTGCCGTCTGTCAAGACACTTCGGGGTGACTCGAACCCGATCTCGCACCTCAGCCACGGGAACGACATGACGCAGACACCCACCGAAAGCCCGGTCAGCGCTGCGCCGGGATCACAGACCCTGGCCCGCGGCTTGCACGCGTTACAGCTGGTCGCGGCCACCAAAGGCGGGCTCACCATCCAGCAGGTGGCCGACCACATCGGTGTGCACCGGACGATCGCCTACCGGCTGCTGAGCACCCTGGCCTCCTACCGGCTGGTGGCCAAGGCCGAGGACGGACGGTTTCGTGCCGCGGCCGGCCTGGCCGCCCTGGGCGCGTCGTTCGACAACAACATCCGCGAGCTGTCCATGCCGACACTGCGCGATCTGGCCGACGAGCTCGGAACGACGGTGTCGCTGCTGGTCGCCGAGGGCGATCAGCAGGTCGCGATCGCTGTCATAGTGCCCACCCGGGTGTCGTATCAACTGTCGTTCCACGAGGGCAGTCGCTACCCCCTCGACCGCGGTGCGGCCGGGATTGCCCTGCTGGCGAGCATGCCGGCACGCCCGGGCGAACGCCCGCTGGTGACCCGCGCGCGCGAGCAGGGCTGGATCATCACCTACGGCGAGGTCGAGCCCAACACCTACGGCCTCGCGGTCCCCGTGCATCGGCCCCCCGGCTCGCCGCACACCTGCATCAACCTGATCTCGCATCGTGAAGACGTCGTGCTGCACGGCCGGGAGTCCGCGATCGCGGCGGCCCAACGCCTTTCGACCGTGCTGAGTTAAGCACCCCGCTGAACTGGGCAAATGGCGATGCGGCCGCTTGACACTGTGCGATCGGCGTCGTTAGCGTGACAACAACGAACACCCGCGTTCGGTAAATGCACACGCCAATGCTCGTGTGCGGCAATAGGAGTGAAGGCGATGGCGGACACCTGGGACTCAGGCGCACCCGGCTCACATAGGTGGGACCGTGAAGCCGACGTCGTGGTGCTCGGCACCGGCGCGGCCGGCCTGACCGCTGCGCTGACTGCTGCGGCCAACGGCGCCTCGGTTGCGGTGTTCGAGAAGGCTCCGACCGTCGGCGGCACCACCGCGGTGTCCGGCGGCATCGTATGGATTCCCGCGCACAACCGGGCGGCCGGCGGTGAGCTGACCGTCGGGGATGCGCTGAAATACCTTGAGGCGCAATCGCTGGGTGTCATGGACCGCGAACTCGTCGAGACGTTCGTGCGGACCGGCCCGGAGATGCTGGACTACGTGGAGGCCCGCAGTGCACTGCAATTCGAGGTCGCCGAGGGTTTCCCGGACTACAAGCCAGAGTTGCCGGGCGGGCAACCTGGTGGCGGACGGTCACTGAACGCCAAACCGTTCGGCCTTGCCGCGGTGGGCGAATGGGCCTCGCGCATCACGTCATTCCCCGTCGACTTCAGCAACGTCGGTATCGACGCCGAGACGCGGGCCCGCATCCACGCCGCCGTCGACGATATGGACGGTGACTACTGCGTCGCCGGCACCGCGCTGATCGCCGGCCTGCTGAAGGGCCTGCTGGACCTCGGGGTCGCTCCCGTCACCGAGGCCCGCGCGGTCGAGCTGATCGGATCGGCGGCGGGCATCTGCGGGGTGCGGATCGCTCACGGCGGCAAGGAGATCCGGGTGCGCGCCGCTAAAGCGGTGATCCTGGGAACCGGCGGATTCGAATGGGATCAGCGCTTGGTCGAGGCGTACCTGCGCGGGCCGTTGCGGGGTCCGGTTTCACCGCCGAACAACACCGGCGACGGACTGCGGATGGCCATGGCGCACGGCGCGGACCTGGCGAACATGGGCGAGGCCTGGTGGGTGCCGGTCATCCAGATTCCCGGCGACACGTTGGGCGGTAAGCCGCGCAGCCGCAGTGTGCGACTGGAGCGCACCCGGCCGCGCAGCATCATCGTCAACCGGGCCGGAAAGCGCTTCCTCAACGAAGCCGGTGAATACAACTCGATGTCCGGGCCGTTCCACCAGCTCGACCCGCGGCACGGGTACGTCAACGATCCGGCCTGGATCGTGTTCGACGACCAACACCTCAAGCGATATGGCTTCCTCGGGGTGGAGCCCGGCGGCGAGGCGCCCGACTGGTTCAACAAGTCAGTGACGCTGGCCGAGCTGGAAGACAAGACCGGGATCGACGCCGACGGTCTGGCCGCCACGCTCACCGCATGGAACGACAACGTCGCCGCGGAGGTCGATCCCGAATTTGGCCGGGGCGCAAGCGCTTACGACGGTTATTGGGGCGACAACTCGGCGGCCACCCCCGCGCTGCAGACCCTCGGCCCACTGGACACCCCGCCGTACTACGCCGTGCCGGTGGGCATCGGCGCCATGGGCACCAAGGGCGGCCCGCGCACCGACCGCGACGGCCGGGTGTTGCACGTCAGCGGGAAACCGATCCCCGGGCTGTTCGCCGCCGGTAATGCGATGGCGGGTGTGACCGGACGCGCCTACGGCGGGGCCGGCGGAACCCTGGGCCCGGCCATGGTGTTCGGCTACCGCGCCGGACTTGCAGCGTCTTCGCGTTGATTCAGAACTGAGCGCGACTTTCGGGCCGAGATCTCGCCCTGAGTTCTGACTCGGTGCTACCGGCCCTCGGTAATGCTCTTGCGCACCAGATACTTCTGCACCTTGCCGCTGGCAGTGCGCGGGTAGTCGGCAACCTCGTGCAATTCCTCGGGCCACTTCTGCCGGGCCGCGCCGCAGCTCTCGAAGTGCTCGCGAACGTCCTCCAATGACGGCATCTGGTGGCCCTCCTTCACGCGCAGCACCGCAGCGGTGTGCTCGCCGAGACGGGCATCCGGCGCGGACACCACGACCGCCTCGGCGACAGCGGGCATGCTCAGCAGCAGCTCCTCGACCTCAAGCGCGCTGATGTTCTCCCCGCCGCGAATGATCACGTCGGCCTTGCGGTCGGTGATCGTCAGATAGCCATCCTCGTCGAGCACGCCGATGTCCCCGGTGTGATACCAGCCCTCATCGTCGAACGCCGTCTTGGTCAGCTCGTCGTCGGTGTAGCCCAGGCACAGATCGGGCCCGCGAGAGAGGATTTCGCCCTCCTCGGTCAGCCGGACCTCGACGCCCGGCCGTGCGTCACCGTCGGTGAGCAGACGCTTGTCCTCCGGTGCATCCGGGGCTGATCCGGTGATCGACGGGTGCTCAGTGCTGCCATAGGACCGGAAGACATGCACACCCAGATCGGCAAGTCGGCGAGTCACCGCGACCGGGACCGTGGATCCGCCGAGGCCGACGTGCTTGATGCGGCTCATGTGCGAGTCGGTGAACTTCGGATGATCCAGCAGGCTGGTCACGAAATACGGCGGGCCGCCACCGATCGACATGCCTTCGGACTCCATCAGTTCCAGCACGCGACCCGGGTCCCAGACGTCGGTCAGGTCGATGGGCGCGCCCTCGAGCACGGGAATCAGAAACGCACCGACCATGCCGATGAAGTGGCCGACGGGGGTCGCGGTGATCTGCCGACCCCGATCGGGTGCGTAGTTCGCCAGCAGCTGACGGGTCTCGAACCCGAGCGTCTGATGGCTGTGGATCACCCCCTTGGGGTCGCGGGTGGTTCCCGAGGTGAACGCGATCAACGCCGGGCCGGCCGGGTCGGTGTGCAACTCGCCTTCCATCGGCTCGTCGGCGAGCAACTCGTCGAAGTTGTCCCCTACCAACCCGACGATCGGGACGTCGGCGCACAGGTCCGGCTGAAATTTCATGTGGCCGAAGTGCTCGGTGGTGATGAAGACCTTGGGCCGCGATGAACCGATGATGTGGCTCAGTTCCTTGCGACCGTAGAAGTGCACGATTGGCACGACGACGGCACCCAGGAACGACGTCGCCCAATACGTCACCGCGGCCTCGACCCAGTTCGGCAGCTGGAAGGCGATGACATCTCCCGGCCCGACGCCGCGTGCCCGCAACCCCGCCGCGAGCCTGCGCGCCCGGATCTCCACGTCGCGGAACGTTCCGCTGAACGGACGCACCGCGGAGTGCACCCAGAACCCGGTGTCGGGGTTCGCCCGCAGGCCATTGGCCAGCAGCTCACCGAGAGTATCCGGCGTCCACCAGCCCTCCTCGATGTAGCGTTTGCTCAGCTCAACCGGGATATTCCTCAACTGCAGCACCTCCGCTTGGCGATGCTATTCTCCGTCATCGAGAATGCCAATACCGAAATCGGAGAACGCAACCATGGTCGATCTGGAGTCGAGTGACGGACTTGCGGTCCTCACGATCGACCGTCCGCAGGCCCGCAATGCGATCGCGCTGTCGACCATGGGCGAGCTCGAAGAAGCGCTCGACGCCGCGGCCGGGGCGCAGGCGTTGGTGATCCGCGGCGGCGGCGACCGGGCATTCGTGTCTGGCGGTGACCTCAAGGAACTCAGCGCGCTGCGCACCACCGAGGAAGCCGCCGCAATGGCCGCCCGCATGCGGGCGATCTGCGACCGCATCGCCGCGTTCCCCGCCCCCGTCATCGCCGCACTGAACGGACACGCCCTCGGCGGCGGGGCCGAAGTGGCCGTCGCCGCCGACATCCGGATCGCCGCCGACGACATCAAGATCGGCTTCAACCAGGTATCGCTGGGTATCATGCCGGCCTGGGGAGGTGCCGAGCGACTGGCGGCACTGGTCGGCAAGAGCAAGGCCCTGTTGCTCGCCGGGTCCGGCACGATTCTCACCGCAGACGAGGCTGACCGGTGGGGCCTGATCGACCGGGTGGTTCCAAGAGTGTCGTTCGACGACGAATGGCGCACACTGGCAAGATCGTTGGCCAACCGGCCGGCCGGGGAGATCAAGAAGGTGATCGGCGGCGTCACACCGACCGAGGCGATTGATGCCTTCGCCGAACTGTGGGTGTCCGACGAACACTGGGAAGCGGCCGACCGGGTGATGAACCGCGCGAAGTAGCAACCGCATCTACAGCGGGAACCTGGCGCGCACACCGTTGAACCGCTCCCAGAGCTGCGCCCTGCGCTCGGATGCGTTGACCCGCTTGGTGTCCGGCGGCAACACCTTGTCGAGTTGAGCTCGGGTGACCAGCTGAGTGGACAGTGCCGCCGGCTCCCCCTCGAGCATGTGGCGGTAGGTGAGGTTGCCCCGTTCGAAACCCTGGGTGTCGACCCAGTTGTGCACACCCGGGTCGTCGTGAGCAAGGACGAGACGCACCTTGCCATCAGCGTCGGTGGCCGCCCGACTGGGCGTATAGCTGACCGGACGGTAGAGGAAGTCCATGCTGGTGAAGAACACCCCCATGTTGGTGATCATCCACAGCCCGTCGTGCGCGTCGAACTCGACGATCAGCGCATCATCGGGGCCCACTTCCCAGTACATATTCGCCGCGGTCCGACCGCGCTTGGCGTCGGCCGCGCTGGCATCCATCGCCGGGAAGCTGTTCGGCCGCGTGGCATCGACGCCGCCATAGGTGAACGGGAATTCGGGCCAGCTGGTCATCAACCCGGTGACGAAATCACCCGCCCAGCCGAACGCATCGATCATCGTGGCGGCCGTCGGCACCGGCTTCGGTGAATCCATGTCGACCCGCTCGATGCGCAGCTGTCCGGGCCGCTCATCCCAGCTGTCGAAGCCCTGGCGGATGAACAACTTTCGCGAGGCTGCGGTGGTCGGCAGCCAGTTCGGGCCGCATTCGGGGCCGCCGATGTACAGCTCGAAGGTGCCGTCGGGTTCGACGTGCAGCTGGTGGCCAAACACATTGGCCTCCGGCACGTCGCCGAAGGGCTCATGCAGTACGTGCGGGCCGGCCGGACGGGCGCCCTGCACCGTGATGTTGAAAAATCGTGCGGTGCCGCGGGTTCCGGTGATGCGGTAGGCCGACACACCGTCGATCCAGGCCTGCTGATAGGTGAAATCGGCACAGTCACCGCCGAGCTTGCGGGTCGGGTTGCAGAATGCGTGGATGCTCGGATAGCGCGGATCACGGGTTTCCAGAGCAAGGTCGAAGGCCTGTCCCAGATTCTGAGTGAGAAACCGGAACGCGTCGGCCCGTTGCGCGCCGGAGGTGGCGTTGGTGTCTTTGAACGCGTGGGCGCCCGCAGCTTTCAACCGGTCGCAGAACTCGCTCCACGCATCGTCGAGCATCGTGTCATCCGGACCGTCGCCAAAAGCCACTGCAGTCCTCCTCTTCTTCAGCCGCCGAGCCGGTCGAGCATCCCGCGAACCACGCCGCACGCCCGCTGCGCGGCCGCCAATCGACCTTCCGCGTCGATTCGCGGCCCCAGCAGCTCCAGGTCGAATCCGAACCGGTAGCCGTCAGCCAAAGCCTGTGCTACAAAGGCTTCGATCGGGATGGCGCCGTCGCCGGGCACCGCCCGGGCGGGGAGGCCACGGTCGCCCAGAACATAGTCACTCAGCTGGATGAGCCGAGTCCGCGGAAGCGCTGCGCGCAGCAGTCCCGTCAGGTCGGCCTCGGCCCAGCAATGGAACAGATCGATGCAGATGTCGAGCCCGGCCGACTCCGCGAGCGTGACGGTGTCGCGCAGGCTGTGCGCCATGTGGATGTCGGCGTACAAGGCAGAAGCATTCTCGATCGCGAGGCTGACACCGGCCTGCTCGGCCTCGCGGACGCACGGCTCGATCGCCGAGCCGAAGGCGTCGGCGGCCTGCTCCCAGCCCAGTTCTCCGCGGCCGCCGGTGAGCATATAGATGCAGCGGGCATCGACGGATGCCGCGATCTCGATGACCCGGGACAGGGCGCTCCGCGCTGCGCCGACCGACTCCTCGTCCGTCGGCACCCGGCCGGCGCCGAACACATGGCAGACGGCCTGCACCAGATGCCGTCCACCCTCGACCACCTGCCGGAAGGCTGGGTCGAGCAGTTCAGTGTCGATGACACTGAGGCACCGCACGCCGAGTTCCGACCAATTGCGCTGCAGTTCAGCCGGACTCGCCCCCATGAAAGTGACATCGTGGACGGACAGCTGCGCGTGCATGCCGGGTCAATCCCGATTCTCGATGGGAACTCCAAAGCGCTCCCGGAACGACGCGAACTCGGCATGCAGCTCGTCGAGGCTCTCACCGATGTCGGTCAACAGTGAGGTGGAGTACCGGAACTTGCCGTATCGGTCGCCGCGGTTCTCGGCCAGGTAGGTGCGCATTGCGGCTTCGGCCTCGCCGGTGACCTCCCGTCCGCAGAAGCTGTAGTAGTTGCGCACCGTCGCAACCGGATCAGCGATGAACTCGGTGTACGGGATGTGCATGATCCGCGGATCGTCCACCAGCGGCGAGCTCATCGTGTTGGCGATGCTGACCCTGGTCAGCTCCAGATGCATCTTCGCGGCGGCCTGCAGGTCGACCGGCCCGACGATGCCCTCCAGGATGTCGGCCATCATCATCGTGCGCGATGCCGCAACCTGCACCGGATCACGATGCAACCACAGCAGATTCGCGTCGGGATAGGTGTCGAAGAACGCCTCCAGGCGGAAGCCGTGGAAGCCCTTCAGCACCCAGTACTTGCGCGGCCGGTTGTACTGAAACTGTTGCAGCATCGCCTTATGCAGCCGATATTGCGCGGCGGGATCGGTTGGCAGTCCGCCAACCACTGTCTGCATCGGTACGCGCCACCACGCGGTCGGGGTCATAACTCGGAAGTCGAATGCCCAGGTGCGTTCGTCCTCGGGAAGGCCGTCACCGAGCATGTCGTTGTAGGGATGGCTGTGCAGCCATTTGGGCATCTTCGCGTTGATCTCACGCCAATCGGCATCGGCCCTGTCCCGACGCGGATCGTCGGGGCCGGCCAGACCCGGCGGTGGCGACGGATACATCACCTCCCAAAAACGCAGGGCGCGTCCGTGCGGATCGACCGACATCAACGCGTGCATCAGCGTGGTACCCGAGCGCGGCTCTCCGGTGACGAACATCGGCCGGTCGATCACTTCCTCGGCGATCGGATAGCGGGTCCGGTCGGCGATCAGCTCCAACCGCGATGTCAGCAGCCAGTGACAGACGCGTTCGGCTTCGGCGATTCCGTTGGCGTCCAAGCCGACACCATTGAGATGGTCGACGGCTTGCGTGAATCGCTCCGGCAGGCTCGGATCCCCGAAGTCGTCGCAGCCCGTCTCGGCTCGAGCGCAAGCAAGCAGGTCGGCGGCCTCCAGCACGGCGGTCATGACGGTCCTCCACACAGGGTCAGCAATTCGTCTTCCGTTCTGCGCACGTTGGCCGCCGACGCGGCGCTGAACTCCAGGCCGGCCATCGTGCTGTAGTCCAAGATCTTGGGGACCCGGAGTCCGGCGTCGACGTATGACTTGATGGTCCGCGCCACTTGCTTGGGTGTGCCGTGCGGGACGACGGCCAGGATCGCCTCGGGATCGACGTGGGCGAGGAACTCGAGGACCCGTTCCCGGGTGAGGGTGGCGGGATCGATGTCATGGAATCCGCCCCAGTCCTCCCCCATCGGATGGTCGAATCCGAAGTTGCGCAACACTTCTGCGGACACCTGCAGCAGGAAACTCGCCACCAGCGGTGCGCGGACGATGCGCTCGAGGGCGGCGTCGTCCTCAGCGATCAGGCAGATCTGGACGAAGCACGGGGTGATCGCCAGTGGGTCGCGTCCGGCACGGTCTGCCGACTGGCGCACAGCGTCGAGCATCTCCGCGTAATGCTCGGGTGTCCATGCGCCGGCCGGCCACCAACCGTCGGCGTAACGCCCGACGATCTCGAGCATCCGCGGACCGCTCGCGCCGATCCAGATCGGCGGAAAACGCCCCTCGTATGGCTCGGTGTCCAGCCGGGCCTGTTCGAGCCGATAGAACTGGCCGTCGAAGTCGACCGGGCCCGGGCTATCCCACAGCAACCGAATGACTTTCAGTGCTTCTTCGAAGCGGCTGACAGGCTTCGCGAAGTCGAAGCCATACGGCACGATGTTTTCGGTCTCACCGCTACCAAGACCCAGGATGAACCGTCCGCGGGACAGATGGTCGACGGTCAGCGCGCTCTGGGCCAGCAGCGCAGGATGGCGACGTACCGTGTCGACCACGCTCATCGCCAAAGGCACGTTGGTGGTGAGCACAGCCGCGGCCGCGGCAACCGCCATGCCGTCGAGGTGGCGGTGCGGCGACGGCGACACCGTCGCCAGGTCGGTGAATTCCGATGTCCACAGCGAATCCGGCCAGAAACTCACCATGTGATCGGGCAGCCAGACCGAATGGTAGCGACCGCTGTCCAGGTCGGTCAGCACCGAAAGGTCCAGGGGAAGCGTCGTGCGCAGGAATGCGGCAGGCTTGACGTCCATCAGGCGAATGGCTCCTCGCCCTCCAGCTTGGTGCGGTGCAACAATCTGCCGGACTGGGGGTCGTAAGGGGTCGCGCGGTGCATCGTTCCGGTGTTGTCCCAGATGACGAGGTCGCCCACCGACCAGCTGTGGCGATAGACGAACTCGGGTCGGGTCGCCCAATCCCGCAACCGGACAAGCAGTTCGACGCTCTTGCGGAAATCCATGTCCACCACATGCCGCGCTGTGCAGCCCAGCACCAGCGACTTGCGTCCGGAGCGGTGTCTCCACACCAGCGGCAGTTCACGATCTCCGATCGCCATCATCGTCCGCAGTGTCTTGAAGCTGGGTTCGGGCTCGTAGTAGAACAGGGTGTTCCACGCCGAGTGCATCACCCGCAGCGATTCGAACGCATGCTTGTCAGCATCGTCGAGCGCATCGTAGGCCGCGTAGGTATTCGCGAATTCGGTGTCACCGGAACCATCCGGGCACACCACCTTGCTGGACAACAGCGAGGCACGGATCGGCACCTCGTTCATGGTCCCGTCGATGTGCCAGTACAGCGAACCCTTCAGATAATCGGCCAGCTCATTGATGCTGGTGTCCAGGGTGACGGAGTACACCTGTTCACCCGTGCGCTCGGGGGCGAATGTGCCCAGCGTCTGCGTGAATTCGATCTGCTCGGAGTCGGTGAAGCCGATCTGCGGGAACACCAGCACACCGCGGCGCTCGAGAAGGTCGCGAAGTACGTCGGCATGGACTCCGTCGAGCAGTTCCGCCTTGGTAGCCCGGACTTCAGAGGCAATGGTCGGTTTGATGTCCACGACCGACAACGTCATGAACGTTAACTATACACACAAGTATAGTTAACGGGCCAGCACTCCGCGCAGGAACAGATCCACCGCGTGCAGCAGCCGTCGCCGCTCTTCCTTGCGGCTGCGGTAGAGGCCGAAATCGGCCAGCCGGGCGGGCAGCACCTCGACCATCGCCAGGAAGTGCTCGGCGGCAAGCTCGATGTCGTCGACCTCGATGGCGCCGGTCGCGGCGTGTTGCCGGAGCAGATCCATCACCTGTTGCTGGCGGCCTGCCCAGCCGAGTGACTCAGCGCTGGAGGCGAATTCGGGAAAGCGATGGGCTTCGTTGCGTGCGATCCTGTGCAGTTGCACGATGTCGGGATTCAGGGCATGACGAAGCGCTCCCTGGCCGATGGCCACCAACGCGGTACGCAGATCCTGGTCCTCGACGGCGTCGTCGGCTTCGACCTGCACGGCCCGGCTGAACGCCCACGGGATGACGTCGAGAAAGACCGCGCGCTTATCCGGGTAGCGCGCGTACAGGGTGGGCTTGGTGATTCCGGCGGCATCGGCGATCGCGACCATCGTGGTCGCGTCGTAGCCGTTCTCCAAGAACGTGCGCACCGCCGCTTCCCTGAGCCGGTGGTGCAGCGCCGCGGCCTCGGCCTGTGTCGGCCGACCGCCCCGCCGCTGCGCCGGCGACCCCTTTGCCATTCGCGAGAGTTTACGTCGCGGTCTATCACATCGGGGTTGACCGTGTGAGTCCGCCTCCTGCGCTGCGGCCGTTCGCTAGCCTATGCCGGTGACCGACGAGGCCGTGGATATCGAAGCGATCAAAAAGCTCAAGGCTCGGTATTGCCGTCTGCTCGACACCAAGGACTGGGCGGCCTGGCGGCAAATCTTCACCGACGACTTCATCAGCGACACCACCCCGTCCGGTGGTGTGCTCATCACCGGCGCCGACAATATGGTCGCCTTCATCAAGAAGACCCTCGGCAAGCCATCGCAACCCACGGTGCATCAGGTGCACGCCCCCGAGATCGAGCTGACCTCGCCGACCACGGCCACCGGAATCTGGGCGCTCAACGACATTGTGCGCCTTGCCCCCGGCGTCAACCTCGCGGGATACGGCCACTATCACGAGACCTATGAGAAGACCGACGGACAGTGGCGGATCAAGACGTCCGCCCTGACCAGGTTGCGCGAGGATGTCTTCAATCCCCTTTTCTCCATCCGCATTTCACCGCGACTGCGGGATGCCGCAGCCGGGCTGGCACGAAAGCGAGGCATGGTCTGATGTCGCAGCGCACAGTTCTGGTCACCGGAGCGTTCGGCCAAGTCGGCTGGCGCACGGCGGAGATCCTGCTCGAGCGCGGGCATACCGTCGTCGGTACCGATCTGCCGACCGAGGCGTCCCAAACAGTCGCAGACCGCCTGGCCGCCGCTGACCATCCCGGAACATTCCTGGCGGTCTATGCCGACCTGACCGACGCCGACGCGGTGAACCGGATGGTCACCGAACACGCACCGACTGCGATCGTGCATCTGGCCGCGATGTTGTCACCGGCCTCCTACCGGAATCCCAAGGTGGCCCGCCGGGTCAATGTCGGGGGCACCACCAACCTGGTGCGCGCCGCCGCCGCCCTGCCCGAACCGTCGACGATCATCTACGCATCCAGTGCGTCCGTCTATGGCTCCCGAAACCCCTACCGCTACCCCGAACTGATCACCCCGGCGACACCGGTGAATCCGATCGACCAGTACGGCGAGGACAAGGTGCTGGCCGAGAAGGTGATCACCGACAGCGGATTGCCGTACGCGATGCTGCGCCTGGCCGGTGTCATCTCCCCCGACGCCGCGAGCTCGATGAACGCCGACTATCTGATCCTGATGCGAGCGACCCCGGGCGACAACCGGTTGCACACCGTGGATGCCCGCGATGTCGCGTTGGCCTTCGCCAATGCGGTCGATCGCGCCAAGGCCGTCGCCGGCAAGGTGCTGCTGATCGGCGGCGACGAAACCCACCTCCACACCCACCGCGACGTGGAAGACGACATGATGGCCGCGATGGGGCTGGGCCGGCTGGGTTCCGGCGCGAGCCTGCCCGGCGATCCCGACGACGACCGGGGCTGGAGCTTCACCGGGTGGTATGACACGACGGAATCTCAAGCGCTGCTTGATTTCCAAGAACACCCCTGGTCGGAGACCGTGGCCTGGGTGGCCGGGTCGCAGAGCGGGGTGCTGAAGACTGCGCTCGGGGTGGCCGGACCACTCATCAGGCCCGTGGTGCGGCTGGCGCTGGCCGCGCAGCGACACCAGGAAGGCCGCGGCAAGTACGCCGACCCGTGGAACTTCATCGCGAGCAAGTACGGCCCCGAGATTCTGGCCGGCGCGGGAAAGGAGCCGACGTGACCGGACGCTGCGCCGGCAAGGTTGCACTGGTGACCGGCAGCAGCCGGGGCCTCGGCAAGGCGATCGCACAGCGATTGGCCGCCGAGGGCGCCACGTTGGTGCTGACCGCCCGTACCGCGGAACCCGATCCGAAGTACGACGGCTCACTGGTGCAGACGAAAGCGGAGATCGAGGGCGCCGGTGGCACCGCGGTCGCGATCGCCGCGGATCTGTCCGACTCCGCGGATCGCGAACGTCTGTTCGCCGAAGCGGTGGCCCGGGTCGGCGCCCCCGACATCATCGTCAACAACGCGGCGGTGACCTTCCTGCGCCCGCTGGATGGTTTCCCCGAGCGGCGGATGCGGCTGATGCTCGAGATGCATGTGGTCGCACCGCTACATCTGACTCAGCTCGCTATCCCCGCCATGCGTGAGCGCGGCCGCGGATGGGTCCTCAACCTCACCTCGGTCGGTGGAGATCTCCCGGCTGGGCCACCATTCTCCGAGTTCGACCGCACTGCGGGATTCGGCATCTACGGCACGGTCAAGGCCGCGATGAACCGGCTGACGAAAAGCCTTGCCGCCGAACTGTATGACGACGGCATCGCGGTCAACGCAGCGGCGCCTACCAATCCGGTGGCGACTCCCGGCGCCGGCACCCTGGACCTGGCCAAGACCGACACCGAAGACATCGAACTCATCACCCGGACCGCGCTGGAGCTGTGTACCGGTGACCCGGCGATCCTGACCGGCCGCATCGCGCACACCCAGACCTTCCTGCGCGAGATCGGTGCGCTGAGCTGACCACCCAGCTCCTCGACGAGCTGCAGACCCGCCTGGCCCCCAGGGGCATCGCGGGCCTGCGGCCGCTGACCGGTGGGGCGTCCAGCTTGACGTTCGCCGGCGAATTCGACGGTCGTCGCGTCGTGGTGAAAGTCGCACCGCCAGGCCATGCGCCGATCGCTCATCGCGACGTGCTTCGCCAGGCCAGGATCATCCGTGCTCTGCACACCACCGCGGTTCCAGTACCGGAGGTCTTGTTCGACGACGGTGGCGAACCACCCGAGATATCACCGCTTTTCGTGATGGCGTTCACCGACGGGACATCGGTGGAACCGCTGTTCGACACCGGTCCCGCCGGTTCGACAGTGGCGGTGGCCGAGCGCTTCCGGCATGCCGCCCGAACGTTGGGCGTATTGCACCGACTCTCCCCCGCTGGGCTCGGCCTGGCGGACGAGCCCGTCGTGCAACCGACCGCCGAAGTCGACAAGTGGTGTCGCACATTGGAAACGGTGGACCCGGCGCTGGCACCCGGCTGGCAGGCGGTCGCGGGGGCGCTGCGAGCAGCCGCCCCAACTCCGATTGGACCAGCAGTGGTGCACGGCGACTTCCGGCTGGGTAACCTGTTGGCCGACGAACATGGCATCACCGCCGTGATCGACTGGGAGATCTGGTCGATCGGTGACCCGCGCGTCGACGTCGGCTGGTTCCTGATCAACTCCGACCCGGACACCTACCGTCGCGCAACCCCGTATCGGGGGACCACACCGCCGGTTGGGGAACTGGCCGACCAATACCGGGATGCGTTGGGCAGCAATGCGCCTCACCTGGAGTGGTTCCAGGCGCTCGCGTGCTTCAAGTCGACCGCGACCTGGTCGTTGATCGTCAAACACAACCGGCGCCGGACGACGCCCGATCCCGAGCTGGAGGCGATGGCCGGGAGCCTTCCGACCTTGCTCACCAAAGCCGCAGAACACCTCAACTAGGCCTTGGTTCAGTTGATACATCGTGGTTTATCCCCAGATCCGGATTAGTCCACAGCCCACGCCTCGCCTGAAATTTCTGTCCGCGGGGCGGCGTAGCCTTTCGAACATGAGTTCGATCGATGTGGTATTGGAGGCCCTCGACGAATGTGTCGAGGGCTTGGCCACGATCGATCTCGATGCGTTGTCCCCGCCCCAGCGGTTTGTGGTGTTGGAGCGGTTGGAGACCGCGCGGCGTCGCCAGGTCGCAGTGTCGCATGCGCTGGTGTCCCGGTGGAGCGGTTCGAGGGCTGCCCGAAACTCGATCTCACACTGGCTGATGTGTTGCGGGTCAGTCCCACCGAAGCGCGCCGGCGGATCCGCGATGCCGCCCAATTGGCGCCGCGCACCACGTTGACCGGGGAACCATTGCCGCCGGTGCTGGCCGAGACCGCACACGCGTGGGCTTCTGGGGAGTTGGATCCTGAGCATCTGCAGGTGATCCAGAAGTTCTTCCGCCAGCTGCCCAGCCATATCCCGCCGACCGCGGTCGAAGCGGCCGAACGCACCCTCGCCCACAAGGCGACCGTGCTGCGACCCGATCAGTTGGAGGACCTCGCCGAACGTCTTGCCCTGCACCTCAATCCCGACGGCCTGTTCTCCGACGAGGACCGCGCCCGCCAACGCAGCTTCACCTGGAGCCGCCGCCAACGCCCCGACGGCATGAGTGAAGGCAAGATCGTCGCCGACCCCGAAACCCGGGCCATGATCGATGCCGCGTTTGCCAAATTCGCCGCGCCCGGCATGTGTAACCCCGCCGACGAAACCCCCACCGTCCTCGACGAACCCACCGACGACACCCGCAAACGCGATACCCGCACCCGCGGTCAACGCCAACACGACGCGCTCAAAGCCTTGGTGCGCGGCCAACTCGGCGACCCGAAACTCGGCCAGCACAAGGGCTTACCCGTGACGGTGATCGCCACCGCAACCATCCAAGACCTGCAAGCCCAAACCGGACACGCCGTCACCGCCGGCGGCACCCTGCTCCCGATCCCCGACCTCATCCGGATGGCCAGCCACGCTTACCACTACCTCGCCCTGTTCGACGGCGTCGACGGCCGCGCACTCTGGTTGGGTCGCACCAAACGCATCGCCACCGCCGACCAACGCATCGTGTTGCACGCCAAATACCGCGGCTGCACCCGACCCGGCTGCGACGCCCCCGGCTACCACAGCGATGTCCACCACGCCGCCAACGACTGGAAAAACGGCGGCACCACCAACATCGACGACCTCACCCTGGCCTGCCCACCCGACAACGAACTCGTCGAAACCGGCGGCTGGACCACCCACCAACTCCCAGACGGCCAAACCCAATGGACACCACCACCCGGACTACCCATGCTCCGCGGCGGCATCAACACCTACCACCACCCAGAACGAATACTCCCCAAAGACGACGAAAAGGACTAGCCGCGCGGGATGCCGGCCAGCTTGTCGGCGAATTTCTCCTCGGCGGCGGCCCGCAATCGCAGAAGGTGCTCGGAGGGAAAGAGATCCGGCGCCGGCTCGCGGTTCTTGAGCAACAGCCTCGCCAGGGTCACCTTGTGCACCTCGGTCGGACCGTCGGCCAGCCCGAGGACGAACGACTCGGTCAGGTACTGCACGAACGGCATCTCGTGACTGGTCCCCAACGAGCCGTGGATCTGCAGGGCGCGCGCCGAGACGTCGTGCAACACCTTCTGCATCATCGCCTTGACCGCCGAGATGTCGGCGCGCACCGCCTTGTAGTCGTTGTACTGGTCGATCTTCCACGCGGTCTGCAACGTCAGCAGCCGGAAGGCCTCGATCTCCATCCAGGAGTCGGCCACCATCTCCTGCACCATCTGCTTGTCCGCCAGGACGCTTCCCTGGGTGTAGCGGGAGACCGCCCGCTCGCAGATCATGTCGAAGATCCGCCGCACCAAGCCGACGGTGCGCATCGCGTGGTGAATCCGGCCGCCGCCCAGGCGGGTTTGCGCCACCACGAACGCGCCGCCGCGCGGGCCGAGCATGTGATCGGCGGGTACCCGCACGTTCTCGTAGCGCACGTAGCCCTCACGGCCACCCTCACCGAGCGGCTGGTAGCCGAGCCCGACGTCACGCAGCACGTTGATCCCGGGCGTCTCACCAGGCACCACGAACATCGAATACCGGTCGTACGGGGCGGCATCCGGATCAGTCATCGCCATCACGATGATGAACGACGCCTTCGACGCGAAAGACGAATACCACTTCTCGCCGTTGATGACCCAGTGGTCACCGTCCTGGACGGCGGTGGTCTCGAAGATCTTGGGGTCCGCACCGCCCTGCGGTTCGGTCATCGAGAAGCACGAGATGATGCGGTTGTCCAGGAGCGGCTCGAGGTAGCGTTCCTTGAGCTCCGGCGTGCCGTAGTGCGCGAGGATCTCGCTGTTGCCCGAGTCCGGGGCCTGCGAGCCGAAAACGATTGGGGCACATTCCGACCGGCCGAGGATCTCGTTGAGCAACGCCAGCTTCACCTGACCATAGCCCGGACCACCGAGGTGCGGTCCGAGGTGGGTAGCCCACAACCCGCGGTCCTTGACGATCTGCTGCAGCGGTGGAATCAGCGCCTGACGGACCGGGTCGGTGAGGTCATGAGATTCTTTGACGACGTAATCGATCGGCTCGCACTCTGAGCGGACGAACTCCTCGACCCACTTGAGTTGATCCGCCCACTCCGGGTCGGTGGAGAAATCCCAAGACATATGTTCCGTCCCTTCAGGTTACGACCAGGTGGATCTGCGGGCCGCCGCGTCATCGGTCGCGTGGCTGAGCACCTGATTGCGATTCTCCAGCTCCAACGCCGGGCTCAGGCCCGCGGCGGCGATGTTGACCTGCAGTGCGCGCTTGGTCAACTGGACACCCAGCGGCGCCAACCCGGCTACACCACGGGCGATTTCGATGGACCGTTCGACAAGCTGCTCGGGATCGACCAGCTGACTCACCAGACCCCGGCGGTCGGCCTCCTCGGCTGAGACGGTGCGACCGGTGAGCATCCAGTCCGCGGCGACCCCGGCACCGACGATTCGCGGCAGGTGATAGCTCATCCCCATCTCCGCCCCGGACAGTCCGAGCAGAATCGCTGCATTGCCGAATGTGGCTGCGGTGGAGCCGATCCGGATGTCGGCGGCCAGGCTCAGCGCCAGCCCGGCACCCACGCACGCTCCGTTGACCGCCGCGATCACCGCCTGCGGCAGGTCGGCGACCGCGCGTACCAGGCCCGCCATCGCCTCCTGGAACCGCAGCCGGTCGATGGCCGGGGCACTGGCGTCCAGCATGCCCGGCCCGAAGTTCCGGATGTCGATACCGGAGCAGAAGCCACGCCCGGCACCGGTGATCACCACCGCGTGCACCGACGGGTCGTGGGCCACCGACGCCACGGTCTGCGCGATTTCGTCGCGCATGACTTCGTTGATTGCGTTGAGCTGTTTCGGACGATTGAGCCGGATGAGCAGGACGCCCGGAGCGGGCGTCTCGATCTCGAGCGTCTCGGTCGACATCAGACCCGCTCGATGATCGTCGCGGTGCCCATACCGCCACCGGTGCACATGGTGACCAGGCCGGTGGCGAGGTCGCGGCGCTCCAACTCGTCGAGCACGGTGCCGATCAACATGGCGCCGGTGGCCCCGATCGGGTGTCCGAGCGCGATGGCGCCGCCGTTGACGTTGACCCGCTCCGGATCGAGGCCGAGATCGCGGATCGTCTTGAGCGGCACCGCGGCGAACGCCTCGTTGATCTCCCATAGGTCGACGTCGCCGACGGCCATCCCGGCCTTGGCCAGGCAGCGCTCGGCAGCCGGGCCGGGTGCGGTGAGCATGATGATCGGCTCGCTGCCGATCGCCGCGGCGGCGCGAATGCGCGCACGCGGCGTCACCCCGTGGGCTTTGACCCACCCAGCGGAGGCCACTGTCACCACCGCGGCGCCATCGACGACGCCCGAGGAGTTGCCGGCGTGGTGGACATGGTCGATGCGTTCCACATCGGGGTAACGACTCAAGCAGATCTCATCGAAGGTGAGGCTTTCACCCTCGAGTCGAGCCGCACCCATGCGTTCAAAGGCGGCCGGCAGCCCACCCAGTTTCTCCAATGTCGTTCCCGGGCGCGGGTGTTCGTCGCGATCGGCAACAATGTCGCCGTCACCGTTGCGCACCGCTATCACCGAGCCGTCAAAATATCCGCCCCCGATCGCCGCTGCCGCACGGTCCTGGCTGGACACCGCGAACGCATCGACATCAGCCCTACTGAAGCCTTCCAGCGATGCGATCAGATCAGCCGATATACCCTGTGGCACAGTCGGATACAGCTGCCGAAAGGCCGGGTTCGCGCCATCGATCGTCGGGGCGCCCACAGTGACGTTCCACCGCGACATCGACTCCACGCCACCGGCGACCACCAACTCTTGCTGGCCGCTCGCGATGCCTGCGGCCGCGACCGTGACGGCCTGCTGCCCGGATCCGCAGAATCGGTTCAGAGTCATCCCGGGAACACTCTGCGGCCAGCCCGCCAGCAACAGTGACAGCCTGGCGATGTCGTCCCCGTGCTCACCCGCCATGATGCCGTTGCCGGCGATCACATCGTCGACCTCGGCGGGGTCGAAGCCCACCCGCTGGACGGCGGCGGCAAGGCACTGCGCCAACAGATCTTGCGGATGGACGACGTGCAATACCCCGTCGGGGCGACCTCGTCCGCGGGGAGTGCGCACCGCGTCGAGGATGAGCGCGTCGCTGATGGCCGGCCCCCTTCACTGGAATGCTGCTTCGCCGAAAGCGAGAATTGAGTTCTCTAAGCGCACTGTTGCATAGAAGGGTCCCGCACACAAGAAACCGCGCCCCGCGAAGACTTTCCCATGTCAAACTGAGCCATGAGGTTTGTCCGGTTGGGGTCTGCGATCGCTCTGGCTGCGGTGTGTGTGGCCGGTTCCTCGGCTCCGGCCGGTGCCGAAGAGCCTGTGCTGCACCAGGTCACCTACAGCGTGTTCTCGGAGCTACCGTTCCGAGCCGCCGATATCTACTACCGGGACACCGAACCGGCGAACTGGTCGGACTACAGCCACGACCCGTACGTGTTCAGCCCGAAGGTCGAGGCCGACATCGGCCCGGGCAAGAAGTGGGTGCTCAACGTGCAGTTGGCGAACCCCGACGAGTGGGCGATGGTGGCGGCCACCAGCGGGCCATCACCCACTCCGCCGAATATTCACTGCGTGCTTGCGGTCGACGGCGTCGTCGTCGCGGAGAATTCCGGAGCCAAGGGCGCGCTCTGCTCGCTGCGCCACTGGTGAGCTGAGCCGTCGGTCAGTTGAGGCGGCCCCTCGACTTGGGTGAGGAAACGCTCGACGAGTTCCAGGGCTTCGGCGTGACCGGCGGTCACACCCAGCGCCTCGCCCAGCATCAACACCGTCGACAACCCGGTCAGCAGGATCGACCACACCACCGGCGGCACCTCGCTGGGCAGTGCGCCGTGCCGGTCCAACGCGGTGACGAAGGCCTGGCGCTGCTGCTCACGGAACACCTCGGCATATCGGGACATCTCGGCGCGCAGCGCTTTGCGGTGATTGGCAAGCGCCGCCATCTCCATCGTCAGCCGGCTGGCATCCGGGTTGATACCGAATCGCCACAGCGCCCACAGCGGTTGCGGGGAGGCCAGTGCGTATTGATGGGCCTCCATGCCCTGGTCGGCATAGCGGCGGAAAATCTCCAGGAACAGATCGTCCATCGTGCGGAAGTAGTAGTGCACGAGCTGCGGTTTCAGGCCGGCCTTCTCGGCGACCCGACGCGAGGTGACCGCCGCGTAGCCCTCCTCGATCAGCAGCTGTTCGGCGGCATCCAACAGCACCACGCGATTCTTCGCGTCGGGCGCACCGATCCGCCGCGCCGATGCCATGTGCCACCTCGTTCTTTCCCCGACCGCCAATCGAACACGCCGATCGTACGTGGGTCGATGGGATGCAGCCTTGACCACGCACTTTACGCCATGCTAAGCAGGTGCACAGCATTCAGCCCGCTTGGAGGAACAAACGCACATGACCGACTTCGCCACCGTTGACTTCCTCACCGATCAGTCGCTGGTCCCCGACCCCTACCCGTACTACGACTACCTGCGCGAGCAGAGCCCGGTCCTGCGGCTCGAGCCGCACGGTTTCGTAGCCGTCACCGGGTACGAGGAGGCCCTCGAGGTCTACAAGAACCCCGAGGATTTCTCCAACATCGTGGCCCTCGGCGGCCCGTTCCCTCCCCTGCCGTTCACGCCGGAGGGCGACGATCTCAACGCGCAGATCGACGCGCACCGCAACCAGTTCCCCATGTACGAGCACATGGTGACCATGGATCCCCCGGACCACACCAAGGCCCGATCGCTGCTGAGCCGGCTGCTCACGCCCAAGCGGCTCAAGGAAAACGAAGACTTCATGTGGCGACTGGCCGACCGCCAGCTCGACGAGTTCCTCTCGCTGGGCCACAGCGAGTTCTTGGCTGAATACGCAAAACCGTTCTCGCTGTTGGTGATTGCCGACCTCCTCGGCGTCCCCGAGGAGGACCACAAGGAATTCCGCACGGTGCTCGGCGCCGACCGGCCGGGTGCGCGGGTGGGTTCGCTCGACCACGAGAAGATGGGCCTCAACCCGCTGGAGTTCCTGGACGAGAAGTTCTGCAACTACCTCGAGGAGCGCCGCAGCAACCCGCGCGGTGACGTGCTGACGGATCTGGCGACCGCGAAATACCCGGACGGGTCGACCCCGGAGGTCCTCGACGTGGCCCGCACCGCGACATTCCTGTTCGCCGCCGGACAGGAGACCACCGCCAAGCTGCTGTCAGCGGCGATCAAGGCACTGGTCGAGCGGCCGGACCTGCAGCAGGCCCTGCGGGAGGACCGCAGTCTGATCCCGACCTTCGTCGAGGAGTCACTGCGCCTGGAAAGCCCGGTCAAGAGCGACTCCCGGCTGGCTCGGCGATCGTCGAGGGTCGGCGGCATGGACATCAAGGCCGGCACGGTCGTCATGGTGCTGCCCGGCGCCGCCAACCGCGATCCGCGGCGTTTCACCGATCCGCACGAGTTCCAGGTCCGACGGCCCAATGTCCGCGAGCACATCGCGTTCGGCCGCGGCGCCCACTCATGCCCCGGCGCGCCACTGGCTCGCGTGGAGGGCCGGGTGTCGCTGGAACGCATGCTGGACCGGATGGGTGAGATCACGATCGACGAGGAGTTCCACGGACCTGCCGACGACCGTCGCTACAGCTACGAGCCGACGTACATCCTGCGCGGGCTGGCCGACATCCACGTCCGGTTCACCGGCAGAGGCTGACGCTGTGGGGCGGCGCCTCAGGCGTCGTCCCGCATTCAGCGGTTAGGCGTCGCCCTGCACCCAGCGGGTCCGCCCGCCGGCCGCGACGCACGTCAAAAACATGCCGTCGGGAGCCTGAGCGACGGAGTTTTCATAGCCGACGCAGTCGGCGTTCAGGTTCTTGACACCCACCATCGGTGGCGACCGGAAATACCGTGGTTCGTAGCGCCGCGGTGAGCCACAGAAGATCAACCGGCCCCAGTTGTTGCGGGTGTCGACGCCGAACACGTAGTACGTCGTATTGCTGCACGGGGCACCGAGTTCGACGCCCGGCGTGATGCCAGGGGTGCAGAACGCGTCATTGCATTCGTTGGCGTTGATCGGCGGCCCGTCGGGGTCCGCGGACGCCGAGGCGGGCATCAACATTCCAGCCGTCAGGAGTGCAGCAACAACTGCCACGGTCGATCGCACTCGAATACTCTCGCATATTCGGTAACCGAATTCTCCGGCTCAGAGAAGAAACTCGGAAGAAAAACCTGTCTCCCGCAGAGCGGATTTGGCTCTGTGTAATGCTGGGCGGCAGTGCTAGCGTCGCTCTTCGCCATGCGACCGTGATGGACGAGGAGGGTCCCATGCCGCCGGGCAACCATGAATCCGAGGCTCCCGACGCCGACAACCTGGACTCCGCCGAGGCGGCGGAGGCTGCGGCCGCGGCAGCCGAGGAGCGTGCCGAGGCAGCCCGGGCACGCGCAAACGAGTTGCGCCGCAAGCTGGAAGCTTCTCGCGCCGAGACATCTGCGGTCCCGGAGACTGAGACCGCGACGGCAGGCACGGACGAGCCGGAGGCGTCTGAGCCTGCCGGGGCCGCCGAAGACGGCGAGGACGCCGAGGCCGACGCCACCGAGGACGCCACCGCGGATGTCGTGCCTGCGAAGCCGAAAAAGAAGCGCTCCTGGGCCAAAATCCTCGTAGCCGCGGCCGCCATCCTTGTCATCATCGGCTTGCTCAGCGGCACCGGATACATGGTGTGGAAACACCGCGATGCCGAGACTCAGCGCCACCGTACGGCCGAGTTTGCGGCGGCCGCCCGCCAGGGCGTGGTGAACCTGATGTCGATGGACTTCAATCAGGCCAAGGAGAGCGTGCAGCGGGTCATCGACGACTCGACGGGCAAGTTCAAGTCCAACTTCCAGGACGGTGCAGACGATCTGATCAAGGCGATGACCGACGCGAAGGTCGTCACCAAGGTCACCGTCAACGACGCCGCCGTCGAGACGATGGACAAGGATTCGGCCGTCGTGCTGGTCGCGGCCACCTCCCAGCGCACCGGCCCGGATGCGCCGAAGGAAGATCAGCAGCCGAGGGTGTGGCGGGTTGTGATCAGCCTGCAGCGCGAGGGCGATCAGCTGAAGGTGTCGGACGTCGAATTCGCCTGACCGATAGGCAGAACTGCCAAACCCTTTCTCCTGGCAGCCGGTAGATAGTATTCTCCGATGACGAGAATGCCAATCTCGCAGCGTGCGACAATCGGGGTTTCGCACCGAGCGCGCCGAACATGGAGGAATCCAGCTTGAAGTCCCTCGTGATCACCACCGTGGCGCTGGCGGCAGCGGTGGCACTCGCACCGCCGGCATCCGCTCAGATGTACCTGGGCAATTACGAGCTGATCATGCCGGACCGCAGGGACTTCCACACGTGGGTGTGGTCGGCGGTGGCTCCGTGCAAAGATAGCCAGAATAACAACATTGCCAACTGCATTCACATCCTCACGTTGCCCCGCCCGATCGCCAAGGGTGTTCAGAGCGTCGGCGACGCGCCGCTGGTCAACGGACAGTACACCTTTACCGTCGATGACCCGTTCGGCCTGCGTTGCGGCGACATCTATTACGGCCCAACCATTCCCACCCATGATGTGTACACCTGGGACGCAAACACGCTTGCGGGGTCGATGGTCTCGACGTTCGATGCCGGCTGTGACGGCGCACCCGGCGGCAGTTTCACCTACCCGTTCAGCCTGAATCGGATGTGACCATGCGATTCACCTCGAAGATGTCTGCCACCGCCCTCGCAATGCTCTGCATCGCAACCGGTTTCGCGACGCCCGCGCTCGCCGACGATCCCCCGCCAGGAGCCGATCCGGCTCCTCCCCCACCGCAGATGTTCAACGTGCGCTATACCGTCACCGCCGACAAACCGGTGATCGCCGAGATCTATTACCGGGACACCGATCCCCCGACGTTCTCGGAGTACAGCCACGACCCGTACGTCTTCAGCCCCAACACTGAAGCGACAGTCGGGCCCAACAAGCCATGGGTACTCGAGGCCACCCTCACCGACCCAATTCAGTGGGGCATGGTTCTCGTCCAGGCCACGGGCGCATTGCCCAAGGCAGCAGCCGGCTTCAACTGCACGATGGAGATCAACGGGCAAGTGGTGAAGCGGAACAGCGGCCCCCGCGGCGCGCTGTGCTCCATCCGAAACTGGTAAGTACTACAGCTTTTTCATGTAGAACGGCATCTGGATCACCGGCGGCTGGTTGCGTCCGCACGACCCACTCGGGCCGATGACCCGGTTCTGGCCGGTGTATTCATCCGAGGCGAGATCAACGTGGCCGTCGATGCTGCCCACCGGATAGATCATGTACTCCTGGAAACCCTCGATCGGTGCTCCGTCAGCACAGAAGCGCCAGTTCGGGATCGTGCGCTTGAGGTACCAGATGCTGTTGGTGGTGTAGATGGGGGCGGTCCAACCCGCGTCGCTCTGCACCGTCCCGGTGCACTCGCTGGGTGAGATGCACTGGGTCGAAATCGTCCAGGTCTCGCGCTCGGATGGCTGGTCCTGATAACGCTGGTTGACCTTTGCCCAATCGCCGTTCGACGACGTCGCGAATGTGCCGTTGATACCCCAATTCTGGTCCGCCGCAGCGGGTACGGCGCACCAGATTCCAGCGATGATGGCCGCAACGCCGACGGCGGCGAGTGCTTGAAGTGCACGCATCGACATACCCCTTTCAGCTCTGCAGCATGTCCTGCCACGTCGTCGCGGGCTTGGCCAAGTTCGTCTGGCGGTACAGCGTGCCGTCAGTGCCCATGTACTGACCCGTGCGCGGATCGTACTTGGCGACCTGAAGTCCGGTCGCCTTCTTGGTGTTCGGGTTGAAGGCACTCGGAGCGACCTGGGGCGTACCAGGTTCGGGCGGTGGCGGCGGCTGAAGGTCAGGCGCCAGCATGTTGCCGGGTCCCGGCAAGTTGACCGGGTCTGGACCGATGTTGCCTTCCGGCCCAGGCGGTGACACCGGCGGCGTTTGGTAGATCGGCTGACCGGGCAGCATCGACCCGGGATTGGTTCCCGCGAAATTCGGTGGGGGCGGATCGATCGGTGCCGCTCCCGGCGGCGGTGCGGTCACCCCCGGTGGTAGCGGTGTGCCCTGCAGTGGTCCGTAGAGGTTGGATCCCGGCAGGAGTCGGCTGTCGACCGGAATGCCCTGCGCGACCAGGTTCGGGTCGATCGGATACGGGCCCGTGACGTGCTGACGCTGCGCCAGTGGCTGAAAGCCGTTGGGATCGTTGCACAGTTCGACCGTCGGCGCGCGCTTGCCTGGGTGGTCCATGCACGGATAATTGCGAGCACCACGAACCGCCACCGGGGAATCCTGCGGCAGCTTGCAGTACAGGCCGTCCGGGGTGTCGATCACCGACGTGTCGGCCGGGTTGCGCCACGATGACGGCGGCAGGAATCCGACCGTACAGGCTGCGGGATCACCGAGTCCGAGCGAGAAGTCACCGTTCGGCATGCCGGCGGGGTTGTTGGATTGGGTGTAGGTCTGAATCTGGGCGACGAACGGCGGCACCAGCACAAACAACTGCTCGACCGACTTATTGTAGGTCAGAAATATCTGACCGAAGGTGGTCAGGTTCGCCAAAAGCACTGGCAGCGTTGGCTTTATCTGCTCGAGCAGCTGTGAGGTCTCCTGCGCGAACCCTGGGCCGTTGGCCAGGATCGACCTAAACTGCGGGTCGTTGTTTGCGACCTGCTCGGTAATTCCGGCCAGGCTCTGCGCCCAGGTTCGGATCGAATCAGTGGTCATCTCCTGCGCCCCCACGAACGGTCGCGCGTCGTCGATCAGGGCGCGGGTGTTGTCGGAGATTCCGTTGGCGTCCCGGGTGATGGTCGCCCCGGAGTCCACCAACGAACCGAAGTCATAGCCGGTCCCGTTGAACGCTTGGTAGGTCTCGCCAAGCAGTTGGCTCAACTTGTCCTTTGGGATGCTGTCCACCAACTTGCTGACCTGGTCCAGCATCGGGCCGACCGCCTGCGGGATCGAGGAGTTGCCGACCGGGATGACCGATCCGTCCTGCAGGTAGGGCGCTTTGTCGCTGCGCGGCAACAATTCCACGTATTGCTCACCGACGGCCGACATGCTGCGCACCTCGGCCTTGAGGTCGGCCGGGATCTTCGGTGACGTGTCCAGCGACAACGTCGCCCGCGCGCCGGTGTCGGTGAGATCGATCGAGGTGACCTTGCCGACCTGCAGACCCCGGTAGGTGACATTGCTGAACTTGTAGAGGCCACCGGTGGCAGGCAGGTCGAGCTTCACGGTGAGCCGTCCCAGCCCGAGCAGGGTGGGCAGCTGGATGTAGGCGAACAACATGATCGCCACACCGACGATCGAGGCGATGGTGAAGATGATCAGCTGAGTTCGGACGAAACGCGTGAGCATTAGCCGCCCCCTCCCGTCGGCGGAGCCGGCGGGGCCAGTGCCGACGGATTAGCCTGTGTCCCATAGGGTCCGGCGAAGATCGGCTGAACGCCGGTCGCAGCCAGCTGTTCCCGGGTGTAGATCTCGGTGCCTGGAACCGCGGTCGGCGCAGGTGGCACCAACGGCAGGATCGGACCCGCGGCGGCGATCGCAGCCGGTGGCGGGGCCACTGGGGGATTGTCGGCGAAGACGTCGGGCGGCGGCGGCGCCACCCCTGTCTTCAGCGGGTCATAGGTGTAGTTCAGGTAGTACGGATCGCCCGGCGCGGGAATCAGCTGTGCTTCCGCATCTCCCCATCGGGTACCCAGCATCAGCGTGCGCTTCAAGCGCGGGATGGTCAGGTCGATGGTCGCGAACAGGTTGTAGTAATCACCACGGATAGCGCGGTCCATGAAGCTCTGGGTGAACGGAAAGTGGATCGCATATTCCAGTACCGCATTCAGGTCCGGACCCAAGTCGGCGAAGGCCTTGATTGCCGGTTCGAGGTTCTTCAGGTTCGCCACCAGGTCGGCCTGCGATTCGTTCACAAGGGTATTGGCGGTGTCGCTGAAGGTGCCGAGCTTGCGCAACGCTGTTGTCAGCGTTGGCCTCTCTTTGATCAATACTTCGATCGCGGGCGGGATCTTCTGCAGCGCCGCGGCCAGGTCGTCACGCTGCCCGGCGAACGTTGATGCCATTCGATTCAGCGACTGGATCGTCGAGACGATGTTGTCCCGTTGGCTGTCCAAGGTTCCGACGAAAGTGTCCAGCCGGGTGATCAGGTCACGGAATGCGGCCTCGTTGCCGCTGACCGCTGTGCTGAAGTTGTGGATGACATCGCCGATCTGCCCCAGGCCGCCGCCGTTGACGACCGCCGCCAGCGATGCCAGCGTCTGCTCGGTGGTCGGGTAGGTCGAGGCTTTGTTGAGTGGGATCGTCGCGCCCGGGCTCAGCTTGCCGCTGGGGGCCTGTCCGACAGGCGAATTCAGCGAAAGATGCATGGAGCCCAGCAGGCTGGTCTGGCCCACGCTGGCGACCGCATTCGCCGGCACGACGATATCGGGCTTCACCGAGAACTCCACGTCAGCGTGCCAGTTCTTGACGGTCATCTTGCGCACGCTGCCGACGACGACGTCGTTCATCATTACCGGCGAATTCGGTTCCAGCGTCGAGACATTGGCGATCTCGACGTGGTAGACGCTGGCATCCGAGCCCCGGCCGACTGTGCCGGGCAGCGGCAGTGAGTTGACACCCTGGAAGGAACAGGCACTCGTAGTCAGCACGACCCCGCAGCCGGCGATCAGAGCCCGTTGCAAAGACTTTCCGCCGATCATGGCGTCCCTCCTGCCTCAGCGGCCATCGGCGGTCCTGGCGCCGGACCGGGCGCGGGTCCTGCTGGGTTCAACATGCCGGGCAGCGAGGAGATCACCGAAGGCGGTATGGCCGGGGATCCACCGGGCAGCAGCTGGGCGGCACCGGGTGGCGCCTCCCCGGGGGCACGTCCCGTGAACCCTGGCGGTCCCGGAAGCACACCTTCGTACGCCGAATGGTACGGCGGCAGCGGTGGGATGTCGGGCGTCGGTCCACCTGCGCCGGGCGCGAGGTTGGGCTCGGAGTAGATGAGCTCGTCCGGCGCGGCGGAGGGCATCAAGTAGGGATCGATTCCGATTGGCAGGTAGTTGAAGTTCAGCAGGCGAAGCGCCGGTCCGAGGTACTGGCTGCAGAGTTTCGCCGTCTCCGGGGCGGTGGTGTTCTCGATCGCACCGATTGCGCCACAAACGAATTCGGTCGGATTGGAGAAGTTGTTCAGCACGAACTGTCCCACCGCGCTACCGGACGACGGGTTGTAGATGTTGTAGGCGTTGCCCAACGCGTTCGGGGCGATGTGGAGAATGTTTTCGATCTCCATCTTGTTGTTGAGCAAGTTCGTCGTGACGTTGGTCAGCCGGTGTAGCTGCTCGGAGGTCTGATCGCGGCTGCCCGCGACGAACCGCTGGATGTCGACGATCGCCACCGAGAGGTTCTTCAGCGCCGCGTCGAGGTCCGACCGGTTTCCGTCGATCACGCTGGTCAGCGTCGCCAACCGATTCTGGAACATCACCACCTGCTCGTTGCTGTCACGCAGAGTCGTGACGAAGGTCTGCAGGTTCGTGATGATGTCGACGACGTTGCCGCTGCCGTTGGCCAGCACTCGGGATACCCCGGCGAGCTCGGTGATGGTTTGACGTAGTTTGTCGCCGTTGCCATCGAGCGCGTTGGCGGCACTGTCGATAAAGCGCGATACCGACGTCCCCGAGACGCCGCTCTGCGGTCCTAGGTCGGTCGCCAGTCTGGTCAGTTGCTCCTTGACCTCGTCCCACTCCACCGGAATCGCGGTGCGGTCCAACGGGATCACCGTGTCGGCAGGCATCTCCTTCTGCCCGGTGTTCTTCCGGTATGCCGGGGTGAGTTGAACGTAGCGGGCGGCAACCAGGTTCTGCGCCACGATCACCGCCTTCGCATCAGCGGGAACGGGCACATCACGGTCGACGTCGAGCACCAGTTTCGTCTGAGTGCCTTGCGGTTCGATCGCCTTGATGGTTCCGACCTTGACGCCTGACACCCGCACGTCGTCCCCGGGATAGATACCGGTGGCGGTCGTGAACAACGCGGAGATGGTCTTCGGTCCGAAGAAGACGTTGCGGACCAGCACCACCGCGCCCACCACGAGAAGGCCGACCAGAGCGACGATCAGTACTTTCACCCAACGCTTGTTCATCAGCGGGACCCTCCCGGAATGCCGTTGTACGGCAGCGGCAACTCGGCACGCGGTCCCGCGTTGTCCGGGGGCTGACCGGCGTTGACGCCGCGACGGAAGCCGAACGCATAATCCATGAACGGCTGCAGGAGCTGCGCGGGCTGCAGGTTCGGCACGAAGGCGTTGTAATAAGGGCCATTGGCCAGCGTCTCGCCCTCGGACAGGATGAACTTTTTCACATTCGGCAGCATCGCTGCGATGTTGTCTTTGTTCTTCTCCAGCACGGCGACAACGGAATTCAGCCGCCGCAAGGTCGGCGCGAGCTTGTCCTCGTTGTCGTGGACCAGCCCGGTCAACTGCGCAGACACCGCGGCGGTGTTGGCCAGCAGGTCGACGATCGCCTCGCGCCGGTCATTCAGCACACCCAACAGGTCGTTGGCATTGAGTATCAGCGTGTTCAGCTGCTGGCTGCGCTGGCCCAGCACCGTGGTGACATCGGCGGCACTCTTGAGCAGACCGGCCAGGTTTTCGTTGCGGCTGTTCAGCGATCGGGACAGCCGGCTCAGACCGTCGAACGTCGGCCCGAGCTTCGGGGCGAGCTGGTCAATGGTGGCCGAGAGTGTGTCCAGCGACTGATTGAGCGATGCGGTGTCGGTTCCGGCCGTGTTGCTGGTCAGGTCGCTCACAGCGTCGGTGAGTGAATACGGCGAGGAGGTACGGGTCGTCGGGATCACATCGGCGGAGCGCAGGCTACCGCTGCCCGCGGACTCAAGGGTGAGCACACGCTCCCCCAGCAGCGAGCCGGTGCGGATGTGGGCGGCAGTCTGCGAGCCCAGCGCGTACTTGCCCGCCGTCGTGAAGGTGACCAGCGCGTCGCCGTTGTCCAGCGAAACATCGGTCACCGAACCGATTTTGATCCCGGACAGGGTCACGTCGTTGCCGGTTGTGATCCCGCCGGCCTCGGTGAACAGCGCCTGATGACGGACAGAGGTGGCCAGCTGCAACAGTCGCTCGGGCTGCAGGCCAACCGCGATCACCAACAGGATCAACACCGCGCCGAGGAAGCCGGCACGCCACAGGTTAGAAGCTCGGTATTTCAGCATTAGGGCTCCGCACACCTACCGGTCTCTTGTTTGATCATCGGGAAGACCCCGGTCCGTCCCTGAAGATCAGTCACACGAATGGACAGGCCACAGATGTAGTACATGATCCAGCCGCCATACGCTCCGAGCCGCGCCATCTTGCGATAGTTGTCGGGCCCACGCTGCAGCCCTCTGTCGAGAACGATCTTGTTGTCGTCCATCAACGGCGCCAGCCGGTTGAGCTGCTCGATATCGCCCTTCAGCGGGGCACGCGCCTCGTTGAGAAGACTGGTGAGCGAGGCGGTTCCGTTGTCCAGCTGAGTGATTGCGGTGCCGATCGGCTCGCGATCCTGTGACAGACCGGTGATCAGTTGCTCCAGTTTGTCGATCGCGCCAGAGAACTTGTCACCGTCCTTGGCGAGCGTGTCGACGACAACCTTGAGGTTGTCGATGAGTTGCTCGACCGTCTGACTGTTGTCGGCCAACGCATTCGAGAATGACGTGGTCTTACCGAGCAGTGAGTCGAGGGTGTCGCCCTGGCCCTGCAGGATATTGATCAGCGATGCGGTGAGCGCGTTGACATCTTGCGGGTTGAGCCCCTGGATCACCGGCCGCAGGCCACCCAGAAGAAGGTCCAGGTCCAGCGCACCCTGGGTGCGGTCCTTGGGAATCTGGGATCCCGCCGGCAGTACTCGCGTCGAGCCGGGTCCGTCGATCAGATCCAGATAACGATCCCCGGTGAGGTTCAGATAACGCACTGCCGCTTGGGTTCCCGTGGTCAAGACGATGTCACGGTCAGCGTCGAACTTGACCAGAACGCTCTTGTCCGGTTGCAGGTCAACGCTGTTGACCGTGCCGACCCGGACCCCCGCGACCCGCACGGTATCACCGTCCTTGAGCCGGGAGGCGTCGGCGAACACCGCCGAGTAGCCGGAGGTCGAACCGCTGCGGTAATTGCTGAATGTCACGAACAGGAATGCGGTCAGGACCACCATCACAACGGCGAACACGCCGAACTTGATGAGTGTGCTTGTGGTGCGCATCATCCGGGCTGGCCGATCTGTGCGGTGTTGCGCGGCGGCCCGTCCAGCGGACCGAACAACAGCTGCTTGAGTCCATCGGAGTTCAGCAGGATGCCCTGGTTGCCGTACTGCCACGGATTGGCGCCGACATCGGTCACCAGATACTTGGACTTGTTCCCGAAGCCGACGTACGGCAGGCCCATGCACTGCGGGCCGCCCTTGGCCGCGACCTTGGGGAGATTCGACGGGTAGCGGTACCTGTCAATGCCCAGTGTGAAGGCGACAGCGACAGCGACGCCGGGGTCCTGCAGTGGAGGCGACAGCCGGATCCAGTTCATGCCTTTGAGCGTGCAGTCGATCACCGGTGCGTACTCGTTGAACAACGCCGTGGTGGGTGTCAACAGATGAAGCACCTTGCTCAGTGCCGGCTGGTTGGTGCCGAGCACCTCATTGCCTTCGTCGGCCAGCCCGATCATGTTGACCAGGAACGTATCCAGGTTCTGCTGCTCATCGACGATGCTGTCGCTGACCTTGTTCGCGTTCTGCACGGTCTTGACCAGATTCGGTGCGGCATCTGCATAAGCTGCCGACACCGGCGCGCTGAGTTCGATGTCCTTGGCCAGGTTGGGCAGGCTTGGCTCCATCTTGGCCAACAGTTGGTCGAAGTCCTTGATGGTCTGGCCGAATTGCTTGCCACGCCCGGCGAACGCTTCCGAGAGTGCACCCAGAGTGGCGTTGAGCTGCGTCGGGTCGATCTTGTTGAGGACCTGCGTCAGCTGCTGGAAGACCGTGTTGATCTCGACCGTGACGTGCTGGCCCTGCAGGACCTGGCCGGCGTACATGGGCTTCGGCGATGGGTCCGCAGGCGGTTCCAAGTTGACGTACTTGGCACCGAAGACCGTGGTCGAGGCGATGTCGGCGACGACGTTGGACGGGATCTTGCGCAGCTCGGCGGGATCCATCGAAAGGTGCAGGGCCGCCGTGCCATCGGCGCGGCTCTCGATCGACTCCACCTTGCCGACCTGGACGCCGCGCATCTTGACCCGGGCGTCGGGGTTCATCACCAGGCCGGCGCGGTCGGAGATCACGGTCACGGGAACGGTTTTAGTGAAGTCGCCGCGGAACAGACCGACCGCGACGGCGACGATGGCGACCACGATCACCACGGTGGCCAGGCCGGCCACCGGCCGCGACCAGCTCGTTGCGCCGAAGCTGTGTCCGGTTCGGGCCGCCACCGGTGCGGCGTGGGTTTCGGTTTCAGATCGGTCGGCCGGACCCGGACCGAGATTTCGCGTCACGTCATCTCCCCCTATCCGGACAGGTTGAAGTTGCCGTTGGAGCCGTAGATGGCCAGGGATATGAGCAGGGTGACCGAGACGACGACGATCAGGGAGGTGCGCACGGCGTTGCCGACGGCGACTCCGACTCCGGAGGGTCCGCCGGTGGCGAAGTAGCCGAAGTAGGTGTGGATCAACAGGATCGTGATCGCCATCAACACCGCCTGCAGAAACGACCACAACAGGTCGATCGGGTTGAGGAAGGTGTTGAAGTAGTGGTCGTACAAACCGCCGGATTGCCCGAAGAGCACCACGGTGGTGAACTGCGACGCCACGAAACTCAAAATGACGGCAATGGAGTAGAGCGGGGTGATGGCCACCATGCCGGCCACGATCCGGGTGGAGACCAAATATTCCACCGGCGGGATGCCCATCGATTCCAGGGCGTCGATCTCCTCATTGATCCGCATCGCCCCCAACTGGGCAGTCACCCCGGCCCCGAACGTCGCCGCCAGGCCGATCCCGGCCACCACCGGCGCCGAGATCCTGACGTTGATGAAGGCGGCCAAAAACCCGGTGAGCGCTTCGATACCGATATTGCCCAGCGAGCTGTAGCCCTGCACCGCCAACGTCCCACCAGCAGCCAGGGTCAAGAACCCGACGATCACCACAGTGCCGCCGATCATCGCCAGCGTGCCCGCACCCATCGAGATCTCAGCGATCAACCGGATGATCTCTTTACGGAAATGGATCGCCGCGTGCGGGGTACCGGCGATCGCGCGGCCGTAAAAGATGGTGTGGTCCCCGATCCGCCCGAAGGTGCCCAACGGGCGGCGCACCTGACGGGCGATCCGCGGATACAACGCCTGCAGTGATGCCATCAGCGTGCGCTCATCCGGATACCGATCGCCGTCACCACGACGTTGACCACGAACAACGCCATAAACGCGTACACCACCGTCTCATTGACCGCATTGCCCACCGCCTTGGCGCCACCCCCGGTGATCGTCAACCCCCGATAACACGCCACCAGACCGGCAATAAGACCGAACATCAACGCTTTGACACACGAGATGATCACCTCAGGCACCCCGGTCAACAGCGTGATCCCCGCGGCGAACGCACCAGGATTGACATCCTGGACGAACACCGAGAACACATACCCACCCAAAATCCCGATGATCACCACCAACGAGTTCAACAACAACGCAACAAGTCCTGAGGCCAGCATCCGCGGCGTCACCAAGCGCTGCACCGGATTGATCCCCAACACCTCCATCGCATCGATCTCTTCACGGATCGTGCGCGACCCCAAATCCGCACACATCGCCGTCGCCCCGGCACCGGCCACGATCAACACCGTCACCAACGGACCCACCTGGGTCACCGCACCAAACGCCGCACCCGCCCCCGAGAGATCAGCAGCACCCAACTCCCGCAACAAAATATTGAGGGTGAACGACACCAACACCGTGAACGGAATCGCCACCAACAACGTCGGCGCCAACGACACCCGCGCCACAAACCACGACTGCTCCAAAAACTCCCGCCACTGAAACGGCTTGCGAAACACAAACCGCACCGCATCCGCCGACATCGCAAACAACCCACCGATAGCCTGCATCGGCCCAGCCGCACTACTCAACGCAATGCCCGGCGACCAACGATCCGGCCCTTTACCCGCCATCGGTACCCGGTCCTTCCAGAATCGTCACCGCAGCGACTGCCGTCGGCCCACCGATGTTGTGCGCCAGTCCGATTCGGGCGCCGTCGACCTGGTTGCCGGCCTCGCCGCGCAACTGGTCGAAGAGCTCCACACATTGGGCGACCCCGGTAGCACCGGGCGGGTGCCCCTTGGCCTTCAGTCCGCCGCTGGGATTCACCGGCAAGGCTCCCCCTACACAAGTCACCTCGGCCTCCATCAACTTCCAGGCCTCCGCAGGTTCGGCGAAGCCGAGATCTTCATAACTGATCAGCTCGATGCCGGTGAAGAAATCGTGAACTTCAGCCACATTGATATCAGCAGGCGACAAATTTGCCATATTGAACGCTCTTTTCGCGGCGCGGGTCGTCGCGGGAAATGTCGTCATGTCCGCCTTGTGTTGGTGCATCACGGAGTCCAGCCCGAGGCCCACCCCGCGGATCCACACCGGCCGGTCGGTAAAGCGGTCCACGACATCCTCGGCGGCCAACAAAAGCGCTGCGGCGCCGTCGCTTTGGGGCGCGCAGTCGTAAACGCCGAACGGCGTCACGACCGTCGGCGCGGCCATTACCTCCTCGATCGTGACCTCGAACCGGAGCCGCGCTTTCGGATTGGTCAGCCCGTGCCGATGATTTTTGACGGCGACCATTGCCATGTGTTCACGCGTGGCCGGAGTTTCGTGCAAATAACGCGCAACATGGAGAGCAAACCCGGCGGGCGCAACCAATCCCAGCGGGTAATCCCACGCCATATCCCGGGCCATCGCTTCCCACTCCCACAGCAACTGCTTGGAAGCGGTCTCGCGCAGCTTGTCCGCGCCCATCACCAACGCGACGTCGGCAGCCCCGGAGGCGACACCGTAGAGGGCGTTGCGGACCGCGTCATTGCCGGTCGCACAAGAGTTCTCGATGCGGGTCACCGGCAAGTCGGGCAACCCGAGTGAGTCGGCGAGGATCCCCGCCGGGAACCCGTCCGGCGTTCCCATCGCACCGAACCAGGCCGCATCGATCTCAGACTTGTTGACGCCCTTGTCAACCCGGGCCGCGCACTCGGCGAACGCCATCGGCAGCAGGTCCTTGAGTCCGAGGGCGAAGTGCTCCCCAAACGCCGTCATACCGGCACCCACGATCGCGACGCGCCTCATGCGGCACCCCACGACCGAACGGACGGTTCCCGTGGCGTTGCAGGCTGGTACGGCTCGAACGCATACCCGTAGTCGGGCACACCGGATCGCATCGCCACCCGGCGCAGCGTGAGCCGCCCGCGATCACCGATCCGCACCGAGCCCGCCTCGACACCGGTGACCTTCGCCAGCGCACGGACCGCGACGCCGTCGAGCTCGACGATCACCAGCGAGTAGGGGGTACGCAGACCTGGAACCGGAATGTGCACGGTCACTTCCGTGTACACGGTTCCGACCCGCGGCAGGGGCACCAATTCGTAGTCGGTGGTCAGCCGGCCGGTGTCGTCGAGCCGGTAGCGCGGCGGGAAGTCCAGCTCCTCGCTGCTGCTGTAGCGGCCGGCTTCCCAGCGGACCTTGGCTTCGAAGGCCCGCTCGTAGGCCGCCAGCGAGATCGGGATCTCGGGGCCGGCGACCACCTTGGTCTGCGGTCGCGGTCGCGGCGGCGGCTCACGCCGATAGACGGCGGCACCGCCACCGACCACCGTCACGCCGGACAGGCTGGCCTGCTCGACGGCCACCAGCGGACCATTGGCGCCCGACTCGGCGAGGGCGGCCAACGCAAACAGCGCGGCGCTGGCCCCCGCCGTCGGCACGACCGGGGGCTCACCGCCGCACAGCTCGGTCGCACGGCCATGGTCGACACCGGCCAGCGCGACCGGGGTGTCGAGCCACGCCGCCGCCAACGAGGCGACCAGCCCGCGTTCGTGCAGCAGCCGCGGATCGCCATAGTCGTGGACCACCCCGTCGACATTGCGGGTGCGGACCGGAAGGCTACGGGCCACCCGTGCTGCCGTGCGAACCTGCAATCCGTTCTCGCCGGTCAGGATCGCCGCCGCGCCGGCCGGATCCAAGTCGGTGCCGATGACGAGGGTGCGGGGGCGGGCCGAGCTGACCGCGTCCAGCGTCGCCGGCGCGCCGCCGAGCCGCTCGTCGACCTCGAGTTCGGGATCCAGACCGAGGCCGGCCAGCAGAACCGCGGCGTTGCTGCTCTCCAGCAGCGGGAAGTCCCGGCTGACCAACACGACCCGTTCGACGGCACCCCCTTCGGACAGCGTTGCACGGCCCGCTTCAACAGCGAGTGTGATCGCGTCCTCGTCATCGCCGACAATGCGATGTGCATCACACCCCCACGAAGGTAGGTATGTGCCGATGGCGACGATGTAGGGCATGATTCTCCGGCGCGACCTAGGTGACCGCGCCGGCGGTCTTGAGTTCGATGATGCGGTCCCAGTCCAGGCCGAGCTCTTCGAGGATCTCGTCGGTCTGCTCGGCGAATCCCGGCGCCGGCCCGGTCTGCGGTGCGGCGACGTCGAACTGCACGGGGTTGGCGACGAGCTCCAATTCCCCCGCCTTCACCAGGTATTCGTTGGCGCGTACCTGCGCATCGGCCGCCGCCTGCAGAGTGTCCTGCACCGGAGCCCATGGCCCGGCCAGCGTGGCGAACCGTGTCGACCACTCCGACAACGTCCGAGTGGCCATCGCCTTACCGAGGATCTCGACGGCCTCGGCGGTGTTGGCCGCGATCTGCTCGACCGAGGAGAATCGCTCGTCGTCGATGTACTCGGTGATGTCCATGTGGCGGCACACGTCCGCCCAGAACTTGGTCGGTTGCATCATCACGAACGAGATGTAACGGCCGTCGGCGGTCTCGTAGAGACCGACGAGCGGGTTGATCGGCGAGCCGTGGACACCGGGCACCGGGGACACCAGCCGCTCACCCAGATGCTGGGTCAGCGCAATAGTGTGGCCCAACGCCCACAAGCCGCTGCCGAGCAGTGACACGTCGACCACCGACGGTTCGCCGGTGCGCTCGCGCTTGAACAACGCTGCCGCGATCCCGCCGGCCAAATTGGTGCCGGAGATGGTGTCGCCGTACGCCGGTCCGGGCGGGGCGATCATGCCCTCCGTTCCCGGCGGCGTGATCGTCGCCGCGGTGCCGGCCCTGCACCAGAAGGCGGTCATGTCATAGCCGCCCTTCTCCGACTCCTGCCCTCGCGGACCGAAGGCGCTGCCGCGCGCGTAGATGATCTTCGGGTTCACCGCGCGGATGTCGTCGACGTCGATACCGAACTTGGCGCGGTGCCCGGGCAGGAAGCTGGTGAGGAATACGTCCGACCGGCGGGCGAGCTCGTACAGCACCTCTTTGCCCGCCGGGACCGACATGTCCAGTCCGATGCTGCGCTTGCCCCGATTGGCGTGCTCCACATTGGGATTGGGATCGCCTTCGACCCGCAACGGGCCGGTCTGGCGCAGCCCGCGCTGCGGGTCGCCGGTGACCGCGTGCTCGACCTTGATGACCTCGGCACCCCACTCGCGCAGTACCGCGCCGCACGACGGCACGAAGCCGTACATCGCGACCTCGAGGATGCGGACCCCGTCCAGGGGCCTCATGACACGACCGCCGCTAGGGTCTTGCGCTCGAGGAATTCCTCCAGGCCTGCCACACCCATCTCGCGGCCGACGCCGGACTGCTTGTAGCCACCGAACGGGCTGTCCGGTCCGAAGTAGTTGCCGCCGTTGATGCCCATCGTGCCGGTGCGGATCCGGCGGGCGATCGCCAACGCGCGGTCGGGGTCGCCGAACACTCCACCGGAGAGTCCGTAGATGGAGTTGTTGGCGATCCGCACCGCGTCGTCGTCGTCTTCGTAAGCGAGGACTGCCAGCACCGGACCGAAGATCTCCTCCTGGGCCAACTCGCTGTCGGGGTCGACGTCCGTGATCAACGTGGGCTCATAGAAGAAGCCTGGACCGTCGACCTTCCTACCGCCGGTGACGACGGTTGCGCCGGCCGCGATCGCCCGCTGGACCATGCCGTCGACCTTGTCGCGCTGAGTGTCGTTGATCAGCGGCCCCATGTAGGTGGCCGGGTCGGCCGGGTCGCCGAAGCGGACCATGCCCATGAAGTTCTTCACCAGTTCGACGATCTCGTCATGGTGCTTGCGCGGCACCAGGAGCCGCGTGGTGATCGCGCAGCCCTGGCCGGCGTGCGAGCAGATCATGAATGCCGCCATCATGGCGCAGTTGTTGAAGTCAGCGTCGTCGAGCACGATCATCGCGGACTTGCCGCCGAGCTCCAGGAACACCTTCTTGATGGTGTCGCTGGCGGCAGCCATGATCTTGCGCCCGGTGGCCGTCGAACCGGTGAAGGTCACGACGTCGACGTCGGGGCTGGTGGTCAGCGCGGCGCCTACGGCGGGGTCGGTGGAACTGATGACATTGACGACGCCGGCGGGGATATCGGTGTACTTCGCGATCACTTCGCCGAGTGCCAGCGTGGTGAGCGGGGTGTCCGGCGCGGCCTTGAGGACGACCGTGCACCCGGCGGCCAGCGACGGGCCGAGCTTGGCGAGCGCCAACTGGTTCGGATAGTTGTAGGCGATGATCGCGGCCACGACGCCGGCGGCTTCCTTCTCCACCCAGCGGTGGTGGCGCTGCCCGCGGCTCTCGATCTCGCCGAGGTCCTCGCTCATTTCATAGGTCTTCAGCAGATTCGCGTAGTAGCCGACGATCCGGATCGGGTCATCGAGCTGGGCGCTCTCGGTCAGCGCCCTGGTCGCGCCGACCTCGGCGATCGTCAGCGCGCGGAGTTCGTCGCTGTGCTCAACGAGCGCGTTGTGCAACTGCTCCATGCACCGGATCCGCAGCTCCACATTGGTGGCCCAGTCAGTGGTGTCGAAGGCCTTGCGAGCCGCGGCGATCGCACGCTCGGCGTCGGCGACGTCGGCCTCGGGTGCGTATCCCACCACGTCTCCGTTGGCGGGATTGATCGATGGATAAGTCCGCTGGGCGCCGACGAGCTGACCGTCGATCAGCATGTGCCGCTCGGACCCCTGGCTCTCCCCCGCTTGCTCGCCGCTCGCGATGGTGGCCGTCGTGTCCTGGGCCGGCATCAGCAACTCCTCCAGTCGGTCGATAACTCGGTTCTCATCTCCGGCGAATCATACATTCGGGCCATGAGAACTCAAGCCGCGTTCACCGAACACGTCACATCCGGAGCGCACCGCGTGGACGCGGTCCCGCATCGCATCTCCGCAGTTAGACACATTGCGCCGAAGTGTCTTGCGAAATGGATCACACCGAGAGTAGCGTTCTCATATCAGAAAGGGCGATTCTTGAACTACGAGATCCGCTGGATCGGCGGCGCGACCGGACGTGCACGCCGTGATGAGGTGTGTCCGCCCTCCCCCAACCGCGACGGAGACCGTTGGTGAAGACGGCGTTGGTAACCGGTGGCGGTTCGGGAATCGGTGCTGCGGTGGCCAACCGGCTGCGCGCCGACGGATACCACGTGGCCACTATCGACCTCAACGACTCCGAGACCGAGTTCTCCTACGTCGCCGACGTCACCGACCGCGCCCAGATCGAGGCCGCACTCGCCGACATCCGGGCCGCCCTCGGTCCGGTCACGATTCTGGTCAACGCGGCCGGCCGCGACTCGTTTCGGCGATTCCTCGACATCGGCTTCAATGACTGGAAGAAGATCGTCGACATCAACCTGCACGGGGTCTTCCACACCAGCCAAGCCGTCCTACCCGACATGATCGAGGCCGGCTGGGGCCGCATCGTCAACATCTCCTCGTCGAGCACACATTCCGGAGCGCCGTACATGTCGGCCTACGTCGCGGCCAAGTCCGGCGTCAACGGTCTGACCAAAAGCCTTGCCCTGGAGTACGGCCCGGCCGGAATCACCGTCAACGCGGTGCCACCCGGTTTCGTCGACACCCCGATGCTGCGTAACGCCGAGGCCCGCGGCAATCTCGGCTCGGTCGCCGAGGCCATCGCGCGAACACCGGTCGGCCGGATCGGCAGGCCGGAGGACATCGCCGCCGCGTGCGCCTTCCTGATCTCCGAGGAAGCCGGCTACATCACCGGCCAGATCCTCGGGGTGAACGGCGGACGCAACACCTGAATACCAGTGTCACAAGCCATTTCAACACAACAAGACAGCAGTCAGAGAGAGGAATACCCGTGGGACGAGTCCAGGGCAGAGTTGCCTTCATCACCGGTGCCGCACGCGGGCAGGGCCGCAGCCATGCCCTGCGGCTGGCCGAAGAAGGTGCCGACATCATCGCGGTCGACCTGTGCAGGGACATCGAGACCATCGGCTACAAGATGGCCACCCCCGAGGATCTCGAGGAGACCGCCGAGCTGGTCAAGAAGACCGGGCGCGGGATCGTCACCGCACAGGCCGATGTTCGCGAGGCGGCCGAGCTCAAGACGGCCCTCGAACAGGGTCTCGCCGAGTTCGGCAAGGTCGACATTGTCGTCGCCCAGGCCGGCATCGCCGGAATGAAAGGGCAGCCGCCACTGCAGGCGTGGTGCGATGTCATCAACACCAACCTCATCGGAACCATCAACGCTATCCAGGTGGCCCTGCCGCATCTCCAGGAGGGCGCCTCGATCATCGCGACCGGCTCCACCGCGGCGCTGATGGACGCTCACCAAAAGGACAACCCGGGCGCCGATCCCGGCGGCATGAGCTACATGGTCGCCAAGCGTCTGCTGTCCAACTATGTCCACGACCTGGCCACCGAGCTTGCCGTGCGCGGCATCCGGGCCAACGTCGTCCATCCGACCAACTGCAACACCGACATGTTGCAGAGCGAGCCGATGTATCGGTCGTTCCGGCCGGATCTGGAAAATCCGACCCGCGCCGACGCCGAGCCGGTGTTCGGGATCCAGCAGGCGATGAAGGTCAATTTCGTTGAGCCACTGGACATCAGCAACGCGGTGCTGTGGCTGGCATCCGATGAGGCCCGCTACGTCACGGGTATGCAGCTGCGCGTCGACGCCGGCGGTTACCTCAAGTGGTACGACTACCACGTTTAGAACACCGGAACTATCAGAAGAGTTGAGAGGGAATCCGTGAAGGTTCGGGTCGACCAGGAGCGGTGCCAGGGGCACACGCTGTGCGCCATGATCGCTCCAGACATGTTCGAGCTCAACGATATCGACGGAAGTTCGTCGGCGGTCACCGAAGATGTGCCGGCCGACCAAATCGAGCTCGTGCGGGAAGCCGCCCATTCCTGTCCTGAACAGGCAATCCTCATCGACGAGGATTGACCTCCAGTTGCCACCCAAATATCAAGGGAGACAATGCCTTGAGTATCGATGACGTCAGCGACGACACCGAACGAAAGCAGCCGACCTATCACTTCGATCGGCATACGCCGGAGTATCGGCAGCAATTCGAGAAGATCACCGAGGAGATGCAGTCTCGGTGCCCGATGGCGTGGACCGACGTCTACGACGGTCACTGGGTGGCCGCGGGCAGCAAAGAGGTGTTCGAGCTGGCGCGCTGCCCGGTGGTCTCCAATGATCACGACATCAACGGTGAGCGCAAGGGCTACCAGGGCATCACGATCCCAAAGGCTCAGCGGGCCACGGTGGTTCGCGGCGGCATCCTGGAGATGGATGAACCCGAGCACAGCTGGTACCGCGGCGCGCTGAATCCGTACCTATCCCCGGCCGCGGTCAAGCGGTGGGTGCCGTTCGTCGACGAGATCGTCCGTGCTTCGCTCGACGAGAAGATCGCATCGGGCCATATCGACTTTGTCGATGACCTCGCCAATATCGTGCCCGCGGTGCTCACCCTCGCCATGATGGGTATCGAGCTGAAGAAGTGGCCGGTATACAGCGAGCCCGCCCACCTCTCGGTATCCACCCCGGAACACTCACCGGATGCGCCCCGCGTCGCCGAGATGAACCGGCAGATGGGCCTCGACATGGTCACCACCATGATGGAGGTCCGGGAGAATCCGCGGCCGGGTCTGGTGAACGCGCTGCTGCAGTTACGCATCGACGGTGAGCCTGCTCCCGACTTGGAGATCTTGGGCAATCTCGGGCTGATCATCGGCGGCGGCTTCGACACCACCACCGCTCTGACCGCGCATTCACTGGAGTGGCTCAGCGAGCATCCCGACGAGCGGGATCGGCTCAGCCGCGAACGAGCCACACTGCTGGACCCCGCCACCGAAGAGTTCCTGCGGTACTACACCCCCGCCCCCGGCGACGGGCGCACGTTCGCCGAGGACGTCGAGGTAGAGGGCCACCGGTTCAAAGAGGGTGAGCGGCTGTGGCTGTCGTGGGCGATGGCCAACCGCGATCCATCGGTGTTCGACAAGCCGAACGAGGTAATGCTCGACCGAAAAGGTAACCGACACTTCAGCTTCGGTATCGGCGTACATCGGTGCGTCGGGTCGAACGTCGCTCGGACGGTGTTCAAGTCGATGGTCACTGCCGTGCTCGACCGGATGCCGGACTACGTGTGCGACCCGGAAGGCACCGTGCATTACGAGACCATCGGCGTCATCCAGGGTATGAAGCACCTGCCGGCCGACTTCACCCCAGGACCACGGCTGGGCCCCGGGCTCGATGAGACGCTGGACAAGCTGCAGCGGATTTGCGAGGAGCAGGGTCTGGCTCGTCCCATCACCGAGCGCAAGGAACCAGCCGTCATCGACTGGTGACCCGTATGCCGAAACGGCTGTGGCCCCCTCCTTTCGGAGGGGGCCACAGTACTTCGTGCTGGTTAGGCGGCGTTACTTCTTCGCGCTGCCGGCCTTCGCCGAGGCCGAGCCCGAAGCCGAACCCGAGCCACTCGCGCCGGCCGAGGCGTCGGCGCCGGCCTTGCCGTCCGTCGATCCCTTGACCGACACCTTCGGCGGCGCGGGCAGCGACACCTTGGGCGGTGCGGGCAGCGAGATCTTCGGCGGCGCGGGCAGCGAGATCTTCGGCGGTGCCGGAAGATCCAGCTTCGGCGGCGCAGGCAGCGTGAATTTCGGCGGCGCGGGCAGCGTGATCTTCGGCGGTGCCGGGAGATTCAGCTGCGGAGCCGCCGGCGTCACGCTCGGTGCAGTCGCCTTGCTCGACGCTGCCGGTGCCGGGCTGGTGCTCGGCACGGTCAGCGAGACCGTCGGCGCATTGCCCGTGGTGCTCGTTGCGGTTTGGTTGACGCTCACCACCTTCGACGCCGCTGCCGCGGTGCCGCTGGCCGCAGCCAGGGCCGCAGCCCCTGCTCCGGCATTGATGCCACCACCGATGTGGATCCCACCGAGGTTGAAGCTGATGTTGATCCCCAAACTCGCGTTGATCGAGTTGACCAGGGAGTTCAGCCCTGCCGCGAACTGTGCGCCCGCTGTCGCAAGCGCGTTGACCACGGCCTCCGGCGTCGGGAACGCGTGCAGTGCAGCGTTGATCGCGGCGTTCAGTGCCGCACCGCCCTGGACCAGCCCGTTGCCAAGCGCGTTGATGATCTGGTTGCCCACCTGCACACCGGCATTCAGCCCGGCCTCGAGCGCCGCTGCACCCTGGTTGAACACCTGCTGGGCGACCTGAAGCCCACCGCCCAGCGCCCCGGTGACGGCGTTCACGAACGCCGCCGGGCTCGGGAAGTTGGACAACGCAGCGTTGAAGGCAGCGGCCAGCTGCGCTCCGCCGTTCGCCAGCGCGTTGATGATCGCCTGTGCGCCACCAAGGTTCAAATTGAGCGCGGCCTGCAAGGCCAAGCCCAGGTTGACGTCGATGTTGCCCAGGGCGTTGACCAGCGCGTTGATGAACGCCTGCGGGTTCGGGAAGGCGGCCAGAGCTGCCTGGAACGCCGCCGACAGCGCGGTGGCACCATTGCCCAGCGCGTTGATCACCGACTGGAAAGCGGTCCCACCGGCCGCGATTCCGGCCTGGATCGTGTCAGCAAGCTGACCGGTGAACGTGGTGAACGCGTTGGCCAGGATGCCCAGCGTCGGGTTGACCGCCGCCAGAGCATTGGCGAAGGCCTGGACGAAGGCCTGCGGGCTCGGGAAGTTGGCCAGGGCCGCATTGAACGCCGCGGCCAGGGTTGCACCACCGTTGATCAGAGCGTTGAGGAAGGCCTGCGGGCCATCGATCGACGCGTTGATCACGGCCTGCAGAGCCAGACCCAGGTTGACGTCGATATTGCTGAACGCCTGAACCAGAGCGTTGATGAACGCCTGCGGGTTCGGGAACGCCGCCAGAGCCGCCTGGAACGCGGCCGCCAACGCACTCGCCGGGTTGCCCAGCGCATTCAGCAGCGCCTGGAAACCGGTGAGCCCGGCCGCAATTCCGGCCTGGATCGTGGTGGCGAGTTGGCCGGTGAACGTGGTAAACGCGTTCGCCAAGGTGCCCAACGTCGGGTTGAGCGCGGCCAGTGCATTGGCGAATGCCTGGACGAACGCAGCCGGGCTCGGGAAGTTGGCCAGGGCCGCGTTGAACGCCGCGGCCAGGGTTGCGCCACCGTTGACCAGAGCGTTCACGAAACCCTGCAGCCCGTTGACACCGACATTGAGTGCAGCCTGTAGGGCCAGACCCAGGTTGACGTCGATGTTGCTGAACGCCTGAACCAGTGCGTTGATGAACGCCTGCGGGTTCGGGAAGGCCGCCAGAGCCGCCTGGAACGCCGCCGCCAACGCAGTCGCCGGGTTGCCCAGCGCATTCAGCAGCGCCTGGAAACCGGTGAGCCCGGCCGCAATTCCGGCCTGGATCGTGGTGGCGAGTTGGCCGGTGAACGTGGTGAACGCGTTCGCCAAGGTGCCCAACGTCGGGTTGAGCGCCGCCAGTGCATTGGCGAAGGCCTGGACGAACGCAGCCGGGCTCGGGAAGTTGGCCAGGGCCGCGTTGAACGCCGCGGCCAGGGTTGCGCCACCGTTGACCAGAGCGTTCACGAAGCCCTGCAGCCCGTCGACACCGACATTGAGTGCAGCCTGCAAGGCCAGACCCAGGTTGACGTCGATATTGCTGAACGCCTGAACCAAAGCGTTGAAGAACGCCGCCGGATTCGGGAACGCCGCCAGCGCCGCCTGGAACGCCGCAGCCAGTCCGCTGGCCCCGTTGCTCAATGCATTGAGCAACGCCTGGAAACCAGTGAGCCCAGCCGCAATTCCGGCCTGGAGCGTGTCATTCAACTGACCGGTGAACGTGGTGAACGCGTTGGCCAGGATGCCCAGCGTCGGGTTGACCGCCGCCAGCGCGCCCGTGAGCGCGGCCGCGAACGCAGCCGGGCTCGGGAAGTTGGCCAGGGCCGCGTTGAACGCCGCGGCCAGGGTTGCGCCACCGTTGACCAGAGCGTTGACGAAGCCCTGCAGCCCGTCGACACCGACATTGAGTGCAGCCTGCAAGGCCAGACCCAGGTTGACGTCGATATTGCTGAAGGCCTGAACCAAAGCGTTGAAGAACGCCGCCGGATTCGGGAAGGCCGCCAGCGCCGCCTGGAACGCCGCCGCCAACGCAGTCGCGGGGTTGCCCAGCGCATTCAGCACCGCCTGGAAACCAGTGAGCCCAGCCGCAATTCCGGCCTGGATCGTGTTGGCAAGCTGACCGGTGAACGTCGTCAGCGCATTGGCCAGCACACCGAGGGTCGGGTTGACCGCCGCCAGTGCGCCGGCGAGCGCGGCCGCGAACGCAGCCGGGCTCGGGAAGTTGGCCAGGGCCGCATTGAACGCCGCGGCCAGGGTTGCGCCACCGTTGACCAGAGCGTTGACGAAGCCCTGCAGCCCGTTGACACCGACGTTGAGCGCGGCCTGCAAGGCCAGACCCAGGTTGACGTCGATATTGCTGAACGCCTGAACCAAAGCGTTGAAGAACGCCGCCGGATTCGGGAACGCCGCCAGCGCCGCCTGGAACGCCGCCGCCAATGCACTCGCCGGGTTGCCCAGCGCATTCAGCACCGCCTGGAAACCAGTGAGCCCAGCCGCAATTCCGGCCTGGATCGTGCTGGCAAGCTGACCGGTGAACGTGGTGAACGCGTTGGCCAGGATGCCCAGCGTCGGGTTCAGCGCCGCAAAGGCTCCGACGAGGGCGTCGACGAAGGCCTGCGGGCTCGGGAAGTTGGCCAGGGCCGCATTGAACGCCGCGGCCAGGGTTGCGCCACCGTTGATCAGAGCGTTGAGGAAGGCCTGCGGGCCATCGATCGACGCGTTGATCACGGCCTGCAGAGCCAGACCCAGGTTGACGTCGATATTGCTGAACGCCTGAACCAGAGCGTTGAAGAACGCCTGCGGGTTCGGGAACGCCGCCAGAGCCGCCTGGAACGCCGCCGCCAACGCACTCGCCGGGTTGCCCAGCGCATTCAGCACCGCCTGGAAACCGGTGAGCCCAGCCGCAATTCCGGCCTGGATCGTGGTGGCAAGCTGACCGGTGAACGTCGTGAACGCGTTGGCGAGGACACCGAGGCTCGGGTTGATTGCGGCCAGCGCACCGGTGAGCGCGTTGACGAAGGCCTGCGGACTCGGGAAGCCATTCAAGGCCACGCCGAACGCCGCAGCCAGGGTTGCGCCGCCGTTGGCCAGAGCCTGGATGAAGTCACCCAGCCCATTGATTTCTCCGCTCAGCGCGAGCATCAATTGCAGGCCCAGGTTGGCGTTGATGTTGGTGAACGCCTGAACCAGTGTGTTGATGAACGCCGCCGGATTCGGGAACGCCGTAAACGCTGCCTGGAAGGCCGCCGCGAGCGCACTGCCACTGTCACGCAGTGCAGTGAGCACTGCCTGGAACATGTCGACCTTGGCCGTGATCGCGGCCTGAATGACATTGCCCAACGCACCAGTGAGGTTGGTGATCACGTTGGCCACGATGCCCAGCGTCGGATTGACCGCCGCGAGCGCCGCTTCGAAAGCGGCCGCGAACTCGGCCGGCGAGGGGAAGCCCGCCACCGCGGCGTTGAATGCCGCAGCCAGTGCCGCGCCGCCTGCGATCAGGGCATTGGCCAGGTCGGTCGCGCCTTGCAGATTCAGGTTCAGCGTGGCGTTCAGGGCGGCCTGGATCGCCAGCCCGAGATTGACATCGACGTTGGCGAAGGCCTGAACCACCGCGTTGATGAACGCTTGCGGGGTCGGGAATGCGGCGATGGCGTTGTCGACCGCGCGGGCGAGGGTACTTCCGCCGTCGAGCAGTCCGTCGACGACGGACTGCAGAGCAGTATTGCCGGAACCGATTCCGGTGATCAGAGTCGCCTGAAGGGCATCACCGAACTGCGTGATCGCGGTCGCGGCGGCGGTATTGAGGGCGTTGAGTCCGCCCTTCACGCCGTTCCAACCTTCGTTGATGGCTTGGATCACGTCTTCGAGTGAGGACAGTGAGACGTCGGCGAGTGCCGACATTGCGCGATCGCGCGCCAGATGCAGATCCGGCGGTGTCACCTGGATCGGCGCCAGCACAATCGCGCTGGCCCCGAAGACTGCCACCCCCGCGGTCAGATACGACCGAACAGCAACGTCCATGACTATCCCTTCAAAATGGCTGTGCCCCGACAAGCGCGAACATACCTGAGAAGAACCTAAGTAGCCAACCGTTTGTTCTCAGTTTTTTGACGTTGCTGCACTGTTTTATTGCCCTGATTCATTCGAGTTAGCTAGATCAAAATTAACCCAAATTATTTGACGGGTGCGTTTATATAGATATAGCAAATAATGGTGCGTCTGCTCTGTGCGCGGCGAACGCACCGCGCTCCACGGATCCCCGGGCTCCGGTAAAGGGGGCGGAACAAGGCTGATTGCCCGATTCCAGGCGAGCCGCCGCGCCACCACCAGCCCCAGCCGGGCCGCGGACATCGTGCAAGAATTCGTGAGCTAGGCGAAGTATCAGCAAGCACTCTGGTAACAGAAGTGACCTCCGGGCGTGTTCGCTGCCGCTGGCCTGAGGGCACATCGTCGCTCGGGAAAATTCAGTCGAAATCCGCGTCGCGACACGCCGTGAAGTGGTCCGCGAGCTGACCCGCCGAGCGCTCACACGGACGCGCTCCTGCGAGCCCCTCGAGTTTGCACACACGGGTTTGAACCTGCCCGGGACGGGGAACATCGCGGTCTACGCGATTCAACGTCAGGCAGTGGCTCGACCATTGGTTGAGTGCACAGGTCAGCAGTTGGGCGAGCGATGTCAACTAATCCGATCAGGGAGTGTTGAATATTCGCTGTGAACGTCGCCCTTGCGCAATAAGCATTGACGAGCAAGTTAACTACAGCCCAATTGTCTGCATGCTCGATTCCGAAAAGCCTGAGAATTCCTCAGTGGCCCTCGACGACGCCAGAAGTTGGCCAGCAAACGTCTCACGAGGGGCCACCGGCAGGCTTCCAGCGCGTCCGCTCCTATGGAGTGACACGGGTAATACCCACCTCTGGTTCGAATTAACCACCGTGCAGAAAGCAGCCTTTACCAGCACGCTGACGAGCGCGTCAGCGTGTTGGCGCCCGGGCACCACAAGATGCGGACGCGCGGCTGGCGCGGCCGGGCGGGGCCCTTGGGAAGGCCTACTTCGAGCGCGGCAGGCTCAGCACCTGCTGGGCGATGATGTTGCGCTGGATCTCCGAGGTGCCCCCGGCGATCGTTCCGGAGAAACTCCGGGCATGACGCTCGAACCAGCTGGCGAAGTAGTGGTCCAGGTTGAGATGGGCATAAGGCCCTGTGCTGGACGGATGTACCAGGCCAGCGGATCCGCTTGCGGTGAGCGCATATTCGGACGCCCGCAGTTCTGCCTCGGAGCCGAACAGTTTGACCACCGACACCGAGGCCACATCGGTCTCCCCACGCGCCGCCTTGGCCAGTCCGGAGGAGCCCATCAACCGCAGCGCCTGGTAATCCATGATCATCGACGCGTACTGGTCTTTCTCCAGCGGCGTCCTCGGCTCGAAATCGCCGATCATGTTCGCGATGCGGTCGGCGAATCCCAGCCACATCATCGTCCGCTCGTGGCCCAGAGACCCGTTGGCGACTCCCCAACCGCCATTGAGCGGACCCACCAGATTCTCGGCGGGCACCCGGACATCGGTGAAGAACACCTCGTTGAAGTCCTTGTCGTCGATCCCGCAGATCGACGCGAACGGCCGGCAGACCACCCCCGGCAGGTCGGTCGGGATGAGGAGCACGCTGATGCCCTTGTGCTTGGGAGCATCCGGGTCGGTCCGGACGAACGTCAGCAGGAAGTCGGCATCGTGGGCACCCGAGGTCCACACCTTCTGGCCGTTCACCACGAAGTGATCGCCGTCCCGAACGGCGCGGGTGCGCAGCGAGGCCAGGTCCGATCCCGCGCTCGGCTCGCTCATCCCCAGCGACGCGGTCTTCTCACCCTTGAGCACAGGCACCGCCCATCGGTGCTTCTGTTCATCGGATCCGAACGAGATCAGCGATGCCGCAATGATATTCACGCCTTGCGGGTTGAAGCTGTGGTAGATCCGGCGCCGGCAGAGCTCCTCGAGATGAACGAACTGCTGCAGGATAGAGGCGTTGCGGCCACCGAACTCCGGGGGCTGACCGGGCAGCAGCCAGCCGTTGTCGAACAACAGCCGCTGCCAGCGCCGCGCCCACGCCGGCATGTGCGACACCGACCGGGGCCGCTCGCCGGTTTCGGCCTCGGTCGGCAGGTTGGCGTCGAGGAACGCGCTGAACTCGTCGCGGAACGACTCGACGTCGGGATCGAATGAAAGTTGCATCTACAGTTCCCGGTACTCGTTGGCGATCACGGCACGGTGTTCGGCGGCGCCGCCCAGCATGAGCTCACCGGCCTTGGCGCGCTTGAGCGCGAATTGGACGTCGTTCTCCCACGTGAAGCCCATGGCGCCGAACAGTTGCAGGCCGTGGCGGAAGACCACCGACTGGCAGTCGCCGGCGGCGGCCTTCGCCATCGCGGCGGCAAGCCGACGCCGCGGGTCGTCGGCACTGATGGTCAGTGCGGCGAAGTACGACAGAGCGCGAGCGCGTTCGATCGCGACGTGCATGTCGACCGCCTTGTGCTGCACGGCCTGGAAGGAGCCGATGGGCACCCCGAACTGGTGGCGGTCCCGCACGTGCTGCAGAGCGAGGTCGAGGATCCGCTGGCACGCACCGACCGTGGTGATCGCTATCCCGGTCAGCGCGACGTGGCGGGCCCGTTCGGGGTCGGCGTGTACCCGGTCGTCGTCGGACACCACCACACCCGGGAAGGTGAGGTCGGCAACGTGCATCACCGGGTCGAACACCGGCAACCGGGTGGCCGTCGCGGCGGCGGCCTCGACGAGGAACACTCCGGCATCGGTCACCACGGCGAGCTTCTGCGCCCGGTCGCCGTCCAGGACGTACCGCGAGGTTCCGGTCAGTACCCAGCCGTCGGCATCGCGATGGGCGGTGACCCCCTGGTAAACCGCGGTGCCGGCGTGCTGCGGGTCGTAGCGATCACCGGCCAGCGGCGCGTACTGGGTCAGGGTTGCCAGAAACGGTGTGGGGTCCGTGGCGCGGCCGAACTCCTCTAATACGATCGCCAGCTCAACCGCATTCTCCGGGTCGGCTAGTTCGGTCCAACCCGCTTCGACGTAGGACTCCCACAGCGGCGCCGGATCGACCCCGTCCTCGGCGATCCCGCGGATCAGCGAGGCGGGGCACTGCTTGGCCACCGCGTCCCGCACGGTGTCCTGCCACAATCGCTGATCAGCATCGAACTCCAGTAGCACTCGCTGCCTCCTGCCCGGATGGGACACAACTGAACGGAAATCGAATTCTCCATTCGTGCGCCATCGGTTCTCCTAAGACGGTATCGCACTCTACCGGCTGATTTGCTTGCTGCCTACGGTCGGTTGAGGCAAAGTGGTAACGAGGTTCTACTCTCAATCGTGAGAACACTGTTCTTGCCGTTGAAGAACTTCGATTTACGCCAGACAGGATCACCGGAAGGCGGTTGTGGTGATAGAGCACCGCGACGGGACAACGACCCCCGTCATCGACGCGAGCGTGCACATCTTCTTCGGGTCCACGCCCGAGCTGCGCGGCGTGATGCGGGAGCCGTTCAAGAGCCGCGGCTTCCCCGACTACGAAATGGACTGGTACGGCGCACCCGGCGGTGAATACCTAGACGGGACCCGCGGGCCGGACCATCAGTACCCCGGATCCGACCCGGCGTTCGTCGCCCGTCAGCTGTTCGACGATCGTGGCGTCGACGTCGCGGTCCTCCATCCGATGGGCCGCGGCATCATGCCCGACCGCCACCTCGGCACCGCGATCCTGGCCGCCCACAACGAGATGCTGGTGTCGCGCTGGCTGGACCATCCGGAATTCGGTGACCGTTTCCGCGGCACCATCCGGGTCAACCCCGACGACGTCCGGGGTGCGCTGCGCGAGATCGATAAGTACAAGGACCACCCGAGGGTCGTCCAGATCGGCATTCCGCTGCAATCGCGGGAGTTGTACGGCAAACCCCAGTTCTGGGATCTGTGGCAGGCAGCGGTGGACGCCGGCCTGCCGGTGGCCACCCACATCGAGACCGGTGAGGGCATCGCGTATCCGCCAACCCCGTCCGGACACACCCGGACCTATGAGCAGTACCTGGGCTTCATGTCGCTCAATTACATCTATCACCTGATGAACCTGATCGCCGAAGGCGTTTTCGAGCGATGGCCAGACCTGAAGTTCGTGTTCGCCGACGGCGCGGGCGACATGATGACGCCGTTCATGTGGCGGATGGACTGCTTCGGGCGCCCCCACCTCGAGCAGACCCCGTGGGCGCCGAAGATGCCCAGCGACTACCTGCCGGGGCACGTCCATTTCATCCACAACAGCCTCGACGGGCCGGGCGACGCTGACTTCGCCGACGAATGGCTGTCATTCACTGGCAAGGAAGACATGGTGATGTTCGGCTCGAGCTATCCGCACTGGCACTGCACCGATGTCCGTGCCCTGCCCACCGCGTGGACGGCCGAGCAGCGGGAAAAAGTCTGCTGGCGCAACGCCGCCGCGCTCTACGGCATAGACATCCCGGCCGGCCTGGCCGCACAGTAGACGTGAGCTAAAAGGAGACCACGATGACTCTGACCCATAGCCAGGAGCGAGTCGCTCCCGCCGAACGCGTCGCGATCCGGTGCGTCGATTCCGATGTCCACCCGGTGCCCAAGCGAGGCGTGCTGCAGGAGTACATCCCTGAGCCGATACGTACCAAGTACTTCAGAAATCACCGGGTCGGCGAGACGATCTACTACGACTCGCCAGACTATGCGCACGCCTACGCGATGCGGGTCGACACCTTCCCCGACGACGGCGAGTTCGCCTGCAGCGACCCCGACATGGCGCTTCGGCAGGCCGTGATGGAGGCCGGCGCCGACGTCTGCATCCTCGAGCCCGCATTCGCACCGTGCCGCATCCCGGAGGCGACCGCGGCACTGGGCTACGCGCACAACACCTGGCAGACCGAGCACTGGCTGGACAGCAGGACCAACTGGCACGAGCGCTGGCGCGGCTCGATCTGCGTCGCCATCGAGGACCCCGAAGGGGGGGCCCGCGAAATCGAGAAGTGGGGCGAGCACCCGTACATGGCGCAGGTGATGATCAAAGCCGAACCTCGCCCGTCGTGGGGTGACCCGAAATACGACCCGATCTGGGCGGCGGCGACCAAAATCAACAAGCCGGTGAGCTGCCACCTGTCGCGGGGCTTCTACGAAACGCTGCCGATCCCCCCGGTGGGCTTCCCGAGCTACAACCACGACTTCATGGTCAGCTACTCGCTGCTGGCCGCCAACCAGGTCATGAGCATGATCTTCGATGGGCTCTTCGACCGGTTCCCCACCCTGCGCATCGTGTTCGTCGAGCACGCCTTCAGCTGGATCCTGCCGCTCATGTGGCGGATGGACGCCATCTACGAGGCCCGCAAGTCCTGGCTGGATATCAAGCGTAAGCCGAGCGAGTACGTCAAGGACCACATCAAGTGGACCACCCAGCCGCTGGACTACCCCGAGGACAAGACCGAGCTGCTGCGGGCCTTTGAGTGGATGGAATGCGAGAAAATTCTGCTGTTCTCCTCTGACTATCCGCACTGGACCTACGACGACCCGCGCTGGCTGGTCAAACACCTGCCGGAGCACGCGCGGGAAGCGGTGATGTTCCGCAACGGGATCGAGACGTACGGGCTGCCGGATACCGTGCCGGCCCTCGAGGGTCAGACGCGGGTCTTCTGAGCGATGACTCAAGCCGACAAGCAGCCCCGCCTGGCGCAGGGCCGAGAGCACGTGGTCGCGACCGTTGACGAAATACCGCCCGGCACACACAAATTGGTGCCGATCGGCCGGCATGGCGTCGGGGTGTACAACGTCAACGGCACGTTCTACGCCATCGCCAACTATTGCCCGCACGAGGGTGGACCGCTGTGCTCTGGGCGCCCCCGTGGGCGCAACATCGTCGACGAGAGCGTTCCCGGCGACGCGGTGATGGTGCGCGATCTGGAGTACATCTACTGTCCCTGGCACCAGTGGGGATTCGAGCTGGCGACCGGTACGACCGCGGTCAAGCCGGAGTGGAGTATCCGCACCTACCCGGTACGCGTGGTGGGCGACGACGTTCTCGTGATGGCATGAGCACGCCGACGACCGCGGGTCCGCAGCTGCGTGACGGCGAGCAGGTCCTGGAGATCAACGGCGGCAACGTCGTATACGAGATCCTCGGCGAGACAGGTGATTTCATCGCCCTTACGCCGGGTGGCCGGTACAGCAAGGACATCGAGGGCCTACGCCCGCTGGCCGAGGAACTGGTCAAAGGCGGCTACCGCGTGCTGCTGTGGGACCGGCCCAATTGCGGAAAATCCGACCTGCAGTTCTACGGGCAGAGCGAATCCCACATGCGCGCCGAGACGTTGCACGGGTTGATCACCGGGCTGGGCGTCGGCCCGTGCATCATCGCCGGCGGCTCGGGCGGCGCCCGCGATTCGATCCTGACCACGATCCTGTACCCCGAGATCGTCACCAAGCTGGTGGCGTGGAACATCGTCGGTGGCGTGTACGGCAGCTTCGTGCTGGGCTCCTACTATCTGGTGCCGAGCATTCTCGCGGCGCGCGGTCTCGGCATCAAAGGCCTTCTGCACGTAGACGAGTGGAAGGAACGCATCGCCGAGAACCCGGCCAACAAGGACCGCATCCTGGCGCTGGACACCGACGAGTTCCTCCGGGTCATGCTGCGCTGGCTCAACGCGTTCGTCCCCAAGCCGGGTCAGGCGATCCCCGGGGTCGACGACGAGTACTTCGGCGACATCAAGGTGCCGACCCTCATCATCCGTGGCGGCGAGAACGACTGGGACCACCCCAAGCGCACCTCGCTCGAGGTGAACTGCCTCATCAAGGGCTCCACACTGATCGACCCGCCGTGGCCGGAGGACGCCTGGGAGCGCGCCGGTGAAGACCGGGCATCCGGAAAGGTCAAGCACTTCAACATGTTCGACACCTGGGTGCAGGCGGCCCCGGCCATTCTGGACTTCCTGCGCCGATGAGCATCCGGTTGCACTCAGACCAAGCGGATGTGGACCTCACAGTTGGTCGCGGCCTCCAGCGCGGTGTGCACCCGGCTCTCCGGGATGCGCGCCATGTCGGACTTGCTCAGCGTGACGTGCAGGATGTCGTAGCCGTCGTCACCCACGGTGCGGGCGATCTCGCCGCGCAGTCCGAAACCGGCCAGCACGCCGTGCGCATCCTCGTCGGTGCCGCGGCTGACGTAGGTGACGACACCGATCACCGGTTCGGTGCCGAACGCCTTGGCACACAGGGCGATTCCAGCGCGCTTGAGCTCGTCGGGATCGACGGTGGCGGTGTTGCTGATCAACAGCTCGGCTTCGCGGCGGCCGCGCGGCATCGCGGCCAGGTTGTTGTCGACCACGGTGACGCCGCTGTCATCGGCAAACGTGCGCAGCGCCGCCACGCCCTCGTTGAGCTGCGCAGGCGTCAGCTCACCGGACGGGTCGACATCGATACGCACAACCGCCGTTCTCATGGGCGTCAGCCTAGCGACCACGCGCCGGGTGCCCGAATCAGAAGAGGTGACCGATGAATGCGACTGCCCCCGTGAGCACGGCCTTGACCGTCGCCAGTGCACCGGGCTTGACCCCCCGCTTGTTACGGCTGCCGGCGACGGTGGAGAGCATGAGTGCCTATACGTCCTCCGGTGGCTACGAACTGCTGACCAACATCGAAGCACTGCTCGCCGAAGTGGAGAATTCCGGTCTGCTCGGCCGCGGCGGTGCCGCCTTCCCGCTGGCGATCAAGCTGCGCACGGTGCGCGCCGCGCACACCCGCGGCCATGAGACCGTGGTCCTGGCCAATGGCGAGGAGGGTGAGCCGGCCTCGGTGAAGGACCGCTGGCTGCTGCGGCATCGACCGCACCTGGTGCTCGACGGCGTGCGACTGGCCGCCCGGCTGGTCGGTGCGCAGCGGGCAATCGTCTACGTCTCCGACCTCGACGCCGCGCGCGCCGTCGATTCTGCGTTGAATGAGGTCGGCTTCGATATCCTTGGCGGCCTGCAGATTTCGATCGTCACTGTGGACGCCGGCTACGTCGCAGGTGAGGAAACCGCTGCGGTCCGGGCGGTCAACGGGGGACCTGCCAAGCCGACCGACAAACCGCCACGGCCCTTCCAGCACGGTGTCGCCGGACATCCCACGCTGGTGAGCAACGTCGAAACACTGGCGAATCTGCCCTACCTGCAGCGCAACGGAGCCGCCGCATTCCGCTCGGCCGGGACGCCGGCGTCGCCGGGCACCTTCCTGATGACCATCACCGGGGCAGGGCGCCCGCCGGCCCTCTACGAGATGCCACATGGCATGCCGTTCACGGATCTGCTTGCTTTACACAGTGTTTCGCCGGACTCGGTGCAGGGCGCGCTGATGGGCGGATACTTTGCGGGGCTGCTGAATCGCGACGTGCTCGACACCACGCTGGACCATGAGACGTTTCGGGAGATGGGCTGCGGCCTGGGTTGCGGAGCCGTCGCGATCCTGACCGACGATTGCCCGGTGGCGGTGGCGGCGTCCGTGCTGGCGTATTTCGACCGGGAGAACGCCGGGCAGTGCGGGTCCTGCTTCAACGGCACGGCAGCAATGGCCGCCGCCGCCGGTGCGCTGCGCGATGGCGCGGCAACCGCCGAGGACGTCGCACGGCTGGAGCGGTGGTCGGTCGTGCTTCGCGGCCGGGGTGCCTGCGCCACCCTCGACGGGGCGGCCAATGTGGCGGCCAGCCTGCTCAAGCACTTCCCCGCGATCGTCGAACAGCATCTGGCCGGCGCCTGCGATCCGTGCGGGGCGGGTCGATTCAGCGCCCAGCGACCCTACGAGGTGGAGGCGGTGACGCAGCCATGAGCGGCGAGATGCGAATTCGGCTGGACCGGACGCTCTGTGACGGTTTCGGCGTCTGTGCCAAACACGCTCCCAAGCACTTCTCGCTCGACGACTGGGGCTATGCGTCCCTGATCGGTGACGGCCGGGTGAGCGAGGCCGACCGTGACGATGTCCTGCGAGCACTGTTCGACTGCCCGGTGCACGCGATCATCGAGATGAGCGACAACGAATTCGACGGCGAGACCCGCCCGGTGACCACGCCGGCGACCGACGAATCGCCGGCCTTCGAGGCCCGCTGGGGCTTCGCCCAGTGACTCGCGCTCCGCTGCCCCAGGTCACCGAGGAGAACGAGTTCTTCTGGACCTCCGGCGCCGACGGCACCCTGCGCATCCAGGGCTGTCAGAGCTGCAGCTCGCTGATCCACCCGCCGCAGCCGGTGTGCCGGTACTGCGGAAGCCACGACCTCAAGGCCCGGCCGGTCAGCGGCACGGCGGTGCTGTCGGCGTTCACGGTCAACGCGAGGTTCAGCATTCCGGGCCTGCCTGCCCCTTACGTGGTGGCCCAGGTCGCGATCACCGAGGATCCGCGAGTTCGGTTGACCACCAACATCATCGACGCCGACCCCGCCGATCTGGAGCTGGGTCAGCTCGTCGAGGTGGTGTTCGAAGAGAATGACGACGTCTATCTGCCACTGTTCCGTCCGGTGACACCCAAGCGGATCGGCGAGGAGCCGGCCGACGAGATCGCACCTCAGGACTTCGCTCGACACATCCGTCCGCCGCTGACCGCCGACAAGTTCGAGGAGCGTTCGGCGATCACCGGTATCGGCGCATCACGGCTCGGCCGCCGGTTGATGGTGAACCCGCTGTCGCTGACCATCGAGGCCTGCGAGGCCGCGGTGGCCGACGCCGGCCTGACCTTCGCCGACATCGACGGGTTGTCCACGTACCCGGGCCTCGACGTCGCCGGGATGGGTGAGGGCGGCGTGACGGCCTTGGAAGGCGCGCTGGGGTTGCGCCCCACCTGGATCAACGGCGGGATGGACACGTTCGGCCCGGGCGGCTCGGTCATCGCGGCCATGATGGCCGTCGCGACCGGAATGGCGCGGCACGTGCTGTGCTTCCGCACGTTGTGGGAATCGACGTTCCAGGAGTTGCTCAAGCAGGGCAAGGCTGCGCCCCCCGGCGGCGCGCGTACCAGCAGCTGGCAGATGCCGTTCGGCGCGATATCGGCCGCACACACGTTGGCGCTCAACGCTCAACGCCACTTCGCCCGGTATGGCACCACCCGCGAAACGCTGGGCTGGATCGCGATCAACCAGCGGGCCAACGCCGCGCTCAATCCGACCGCCATCTACCGCGATCCGATGACGATGGAGGACTACCTGTCGGCACGACCGATCACCACGCCGTTCGGGCTCTACGACTGCGACGTGCCCTGTGACGGCGCGGTCGCGGTGATCGTCTCGGCGGTGGAGGCAGCTCGCGATCTCCCGAAGACGCCGGTGCTGTTCGAAGCGGTCGGCACCCAGATCGTGGAGCGCACCGACTGGGATCAGACGACGCTGACCCACGAACCACAGGTGCTGGGCCAGTCGGCACACCTGTGGACACGAACCTCGTTGCGACCCAGCGATGTCGACGTTGCCGAGCTCTACGACGGGTTCACCTTCAACTGTTTGTCGTGGCTCGAGGCGCTGGGCTTCTGCGGCATCGGCGAGGCCAAGGACTTCCTCGACGGCGGCACCAATATCGCCCGGGACGGGCTGCTGCCGTTGAACACCCACGGCGGTCAGCTCTCGCACGGCCGCACCCACGGCATGGGCCTGATCCACGAGGCCGTCAGCCAGTTGCGGGGTGAGGCCGGAGACCGGCAGGTCAAGGATGCCAAGGTCGCCGTCGCCAGCAGCGGCGGACTGACGCCGAGCGGCGTGCTGCTGATGCGAGTCGACACATGACAGTTCCCGTCCGCCGGGTCGTCCCCGTCGACGGGATCCCCATGTCGGGTCTGTTCGTCGCAGCCGACGATCCGCAGGCAGTAATCATCGCCCTGCACGGTGGGGCGTCCTCCGCGGCGTATTTCGACTGCCCCGGCCATCCCGAGCTGTCCTTCCTGAGAGCCGCTGCCGCAGCGGGTTTCAGCGCGGTGGCTCTCGACCGGCCGGGTTACGGAGCCTCGGCGCCGTACTCCGATGCGATGTGGGAGCCGGAGCGTCGGGTCCAGCTGGCCTACGCCGCCGCCGATGCCATGCTCGGCAAGCGGCAACGTGGTGCCGGCCTGTTCATCCTCGCGCATTCCAACGGTTGTGAACTCGCGCTCCGGATGGCCGTCACCGAGCGCGGACAAGACCTGTCCGGCCTCGAGCTGGCCGGCACCGGATTGCATCAATACCCCGCTGCCAGAGCCATTCTCAAACAGGCCACGCCAACTCACCGGCCCGCGGGTCTGCGCGAGCTGATCTGGGCGCCCGAAGATCTGTACCCGGCCGACGTCATCAACGCCGTCGGATCCGCCGGCGCCCCACCGCAAGAGGCTGAGATCTCGACCAACTGGGCCGGACGTGATTTCGCGGCGCTCGCCGGGCATGTCACCGCCCCCGTCCGCTTCACCGCCGCCGAACACGAGCGGGTGTGGGATTCGACGCCCGAGGCCCTGGCTGATATCGCCGCGCTGTTCGCCAAGTCGCCGCGGGTGGAGATACACCACCAGAGCGGCGCCGGCCACAACCTGAGCCTGAGTGTGGCTGCCGCGCAGTATCACTCGAGCATTTTGTCTTTCGTTGAGCAATGCATCACCGATGATGTGAACAGGGAGGCTGGCTAATGCGCGTCGGATTCATCGGGCTGGGCAGCCAGGGCGGCCCAATGGCCCGCCGGATCGTCGAGGGCGGCTACCCCCTCACACTGTGGGCGCGTCGCGAGGCGTCGGTGGAGCCGTTCGCCGACACCGCGGCAACCGTCGCTGCCTCACCGCGGGAACTGGCCGAGGGCAGCGACCTGGTCTGCCTGTGCGTGGTCGGCGATGCCGACGTACTCGAGGTGGCCACGGGCGAAGGCGGTGTGCTGTCCGGACTTCAACCGGGCGGCATCATCGCGGTGCACGCCACGGTGCATCCGGACACCTGCCGACAGCTGGCCGAGCGAGCCGCCGCGCAGGGCGTTTCGGTGGTTGATGCGCCCGTCAGCGGCGGCGGTCCGGCCGCGGAGGAAGGAAAGCTGCTGGTGATGGTCGGCGGTGAGGACGCCGTCGTGGAAAGGGTCCGTCCGGTGTTCGCCACGTATGCCGACCCCATCGTGCACTTGGGTGACGTCGGCTCCGGACAGGTCACCAAGCTGCTGAACAACCTGTTGTTCACGGCGAACATCGCGACCGCCAAGACCGCACTGGATCTCGGTGCGGCGCTGGGCGTCGCACCGGAAAACCTGTCCGAGGTCATCACCCGCGGGTCGGCCAACAGTTTCGCGCTGGGCAGCGTGGCGCGCTTCGGCGGCAACCTCGACATCCTCAAGCAGGTTGCCGCGGGGCTGCTGCACAAGGACGTCAGCCTGATCGCGGGCATCGCGGAGAAGGCCGGCGCACAGCCCGGTGCGGTGCTCGACGCCGCTGACGCGGCACTGAGGTTGATGGACAACCCACGGTGAAAGTCGGCTTCATCGGCGTGGGCCGGATGGGCGCACCCATGGTGCGTCGGCTGGTCGACGCTGGTCATGAAGTCACGGCACTGGGACGCACTGCCGAAAAGCTCTCCGCCGCAGCCGAACTAGGCGTCACCGCAATCGGGAGTCCGGCCGGGGTGGCCCGTGACGCCGAGGCGGTGGTGGTCTGCGTCTTCACCGATGAGCAGGTGCGTCAGATCGTCCTGACCGACGATCTGCTGGGCGCCATGCAGCCCGGCTCGGTGCTGATATTGCATACCACCGGAAACCCGCGCACCGCTGAAGCAATCGCCGCGAAAGCACGCGAACCAGGCATCAGCGTGCTCGACGCACCCGTGAGCGGTGGACCGCACGACATCGCGGCCGGAACGGTGACGGTGTTCGTCGGCGGCGACGATGATGCGGTGGAACGGGCGCGCCCGTTGCTGTCCAGCTATGCCGACCCGGTGCTGCATGTCGGCCCGACCGGATCCGGTCAGCGGGTCAAGCTCGTCAACAACACGTTGTTCGCCGCGCAGATCGGGATCGTGGCCGAGGCCGTCGGCTTGGCCGGTCGCCTCGGTGTCGACGAGGCCACGCTGCTGAGCGCGCTGCTCCACGGCAGCGGAACCAGCCGGGCGCTGGACTCGATCGCCCGCGTCGGGTCGGTGGCCGGATTCCGCGGCGCCGTCGGCGAATTCATCGGCAAGGATGTGGCCGTCGCCCGTGCGACGGCGGCCGATCTGCACACCGACCTGGGGCTGCTCGCCGATGTCGTCGGCGCAGCCCTTCCGAGCGCGAAAGATCGGGTGATTTAGCTATTTTGCGCTCTCCCGCCCACCCCACTGTTAGCGTTACAATCAATCAACCTTCCGTAACGCTTATAGGCCAGCACTCGCCTCGGAGGAGAATGCAATGACTCAGGCCGAACTCGTTTTCGATCCGTTCTCGCAGGAGTACTTCAACAACCCGTTCGATATCTACCAGCGCATGCGGGACGAGGCCCCGCTGTATTACGACGCACGCGAGGACTTCTACGCGATCTCCCGCCACGAGGACGTCGCGGCGGCGCTGAAGGACCACGAGAGCTTCTCGTCGACCCGGGGTTGCGATCTGGCCATGGTCAAGGGCGAGGAGCCGCCGCAGAAATCCATCATCTTCATGGACCCGCCCGAGCACCGCCACATGCGCAGCCTGCTGAACAAGGCGTTCACTCCGCGCGCGGTGCAATCCCAGCGCGACGTGGTCATCGAACTGGTCGACAAGTATCTGGCCGCGGCCAACCCCAACGAGTTCGACGTGGTGCAGGACTTCTCCGGGCCCTTCCCGGTCGAGGTCATCACCCGGATGGCCGGGGTCCCGGAGGAATACCGCCAGCAGGTTCGGCACTGGATCGACACCAGCCTGTCCCGTGAGCCCGGGCAGATCGGCACCAGCGAGGCCGGCATGCAGGCCAACATCGACACCGCGATGTACTACTACGGCCTGGTTCAGGAGCGGCGGGAAAACCCGCAGGACGACATGATCAGCCGCCTGATCGCCGCCGAGATCCCCGACGACGACGGCAACATGCGCCGTCTCGACGACATCGAAATCTGCGGATTTGCAACGCTTCTCGGCGGCGCCGGTGCCGAAACCGTCACCAAGCTGATGGGAACGGCCGCGGTCAACTTCGCCCGGTTCCCCGAACAGTGGCAGAAGCTGCTCGACGACCGGTCCAAGATTCCCGCCGCGGTCGAGGAACTGCTGCGGTACGAAGGCCCGGTGCAGTACAACGTGCGCTACACGCTGCGGGACACCGAGGTTCCCAGCGGCAAGATCCCGGCCGGCAAGCCGGTGTTCCTGCTGATGGCGTCGGCCAACCGCGACTCGGCCGCCTTCACCGACGCGGACAAGTTCGACATCGACCGCGACCGCACCGAGGCGCAGAACCTGGGCCTCGGCTACGGCATCCACAGCTGCCTGGGCGCCGCCCTGGCCCGCATGGAGAGCGCAATCGCGCTGGAGAAGATGCTCGATTTCATGCCGCGTTACGAAGTCCAGTGGGACGGCTTGCGACGGGTCCAGATGCAAAACGTGGCGGGCTTTTCCCACGTACCGGTGAAGGTGCTGCGATGAAGATTGAAGTGGACTTCGGCCTGTGTGAGGCCAACGCGATCTGTATGGGGATCATCCCGGAGGTCTTCCAGGTCGACGACCAGGATTACCTGCACGTCCTCAACGACGAGGTGACCCCGGAGAACGAGGCGCAGATCCGCGACGCAGTGCGCCAGTGCCCGCGGCAGGCCATCTCCATCAAGGAATGAGCCCCGGCCGGCCCCGCCGCCGCCGCGCTTGGCGTCGCCGCCCTCAGCTGGCCGGGACCAGATCGGCGCCGATCGGCGGGCAGCTCATGGTTCCGCTTCGGAAGGTCTCGGTCGCGGCGACCGCCACATTCTCGACGGCGGCGGCCGCCAGCGCCTGTGCCTTGAACACCCGTGCCGCCGAGCTCAGCCGATGCTCGACCGAGTCGACGCTCCGGTCGAGATCGGCCGGCTGAGCCTCGCCCCACAACGCCACCTCGGTCATGCCGTAATCCAGCGCGCGCAGCACACCTTCGCGCACCCGGGCATCGGCGTCGACGAGGTCGGCGGCCACCGCCAGCGCCTGGGGATGCTGCTGATCGTCACCGGCCGCGATCATCGACTCGAAGTCGGAGGTCTGCGCACCCAGGATCGTCAGCGGGCGGGTGTCGCCGGGCTGCGCGAGCAGAACATTGACGTCCCAGCCCGCCATCACGCGGTCAAAGATCCAACCGCCTGCGTGTTGCACCGCCTCGGCGACGGTGGGCGCGACGATGTCGAGCCGGTATCTCATGATCCGGCGTCCGGTATCAGCTGGCTCGCCAGCGACTTGGAGTACTCCCGGAACACATCGATCAGCGGTATCGACGGGTCGAGTAGCCATGAGGTCTCCATTCCGTTCACAAATGCCAGTATTTCCACGGCCTTCCGGGCCGGGTTCACGTCTGATCGGTATCGGCCTTCGGCCTGGCCGCTGCGGATGCGGTCGGCGATGATTTCCACCGCCTGCCGGTAGCGGTCCACCAGCCGGTCGTGCAGCGGGGCGTCGGGGGCGATGTTCTCGACCATCAGAACCGCGAAGGTCCCGACCAGCTGCGGCGACCGGTCGAACCGGTCGGCGGCATTCGCAATGCCCTCGATCAGGTCGCCGAACAGGTAGTCGGCGTGCTCGCTGTCGTCGGCATCCCGCGCGTCGAGCACCGCGTGCAGCAGTTGCTCTTTGGATTCGAAGTGGTGCAGCAGCCCCGCCGCGGTGACGCCGGCCTCCCTGGCGATCTGAGCCAGGGTGGTGTTGCGCCAGCCGTTGCGGGCCAGCAGGCGCTGCGCGACATCGAGGATGCGCTGCTTACGGTCCTCCCCTTTGGCAAGGAGGGTGGCGTAGGGGCGAGCCGTCGTCACCGCACTCCTTCCCACAGACCAACCTAGTGAACACACAGTAGGTTGGTTTGGACCGATGTGACAAGGGTCTCAGCGGAAAAAGTTCGAAGTGATCGGATCGCGTATTCGCGAGTCCCAGATCAGTGGTCGGACGAGCTGCTACAGCCCCAGCGACTTGGCGATGATCACCTTCATCACCTCGCTGGTCCCGGCGTAGATCCGGGCTACTCGCGCGTCGGTATAGAGCCGGGCGATCGGATACTCCATCATGTAGCCGTACCCGCCGAAGAGCTGCAGGCAGCGATCGATCACCCGCTGCTGCATCTCGGTGCAGAACAGCTTGACGCGGGCGGCGTCGGCGCCGCTGAGCGCACCCTCGACGTGCAGGCTCACTGCCCGGTCGAGCATGGCCTGGGCGGCTTCGACTTCGGTAGAGCAGGCGGCGAGTTCGAACTTGGTGTTCTGAAACGACGCGACGGGCGTCCCGAAAGCCTTGCGGCTCTGGGTGTATTCGATGGCGGCCGCGATCGCGGAGCGGGCCTGGGCCACCGAGCCGACGGCCACGGTGAGCCGCTCCTGCGCCAGGTTGTGCCCGAGGTAGGAGAAGGCCTGCCCCTGCTCCCCCAGTACGTTGGCCGCCGGCACGCGGACGTCGACGAACGACAGCTCCGCGGTGTCCTGCACCTTGCAGCCCATCTTCTCGAGTTCACGCCCACGCGTGAAGCCCGCCATCCCGTCCTCGACCACCAGCAGGGTCAACCCGGCACGACGGTTGTCTGGGTCGGTGGAGGTCCGCGCCACCACGACCACCAGATCGGCCTGCATGCCGCCGGTGATGAAAGTCTTTGCGCCGTTGAGAACGTAGTCGTCGCCATCGCGCACCGCGGTGGTGCGCACCCCGGCCAGGTCCGACCCGGTGCCCGGCTCGGTCATGGCGACCGCGGTCAGCAGCGTCCCGGCGGCCAGGCCCGGGAACCAGCGGGCACGCTGTTCGTCGTTCGCGTAGTGCAGGAAGTACGGCAGGATGACCTCGAGCTGGGTCCGCACCGTCGACAGGGTCACCAGGGCGCGGGCCGCCTCTTCCTGCAGCACCACGTTGTAGCGGTAGTCGTCCTGCCCGCCGCCGCCGTACTCCTCGGGCAGGGTGATGCCCATGATCCCGGTCTCCCCGAGCTTGGCGAACGTCTCACGCGGCATCCGCCCCGCCTTCTCCCAAACCGGGTAGGCGGGCACGACCTCCTTCTCGATGAAGTCTCGCGCGAGTTCGCGAAACGCCTCGTGGTCTTCGGTGAACAGATCGCGGCGCATCAGGTCCCTTGGTTGATCAGCTCGACGACGGTCGCATTGGCGGTGCCGCCGCCCTCGCACATCGTCTGCAGCCCGTAGCGAATTCCGTTGTCGCGCATGTGGTAGAGCATGCGGGTCATGAGTACCGCACCCGAGCCGCCCAGTGGGTGACCGAGCGCGATCGCCCCGCCGAGCGGGTTGACCCGCTCGGCCTTGGCGCCGGTGTCGGCCTGCCACGCCAACGGCACCGGCGCGAAGGCCTCGTTGACCTCGAAGACGCCGATGTCGTCGACACCCAGTCCGGTCTTGGACAGCACCTTCTCCGTCGCCGGAATCGGACCGGTCAGCATCATCACCGGGTTGGCCCCGGCAACCGCACCGGCGACATACCGCGCCAGCGGCCGCCAGCCCTGTGCCGCAGCGTATTCGGCGGTGGTCACCAGCAGAGCCGCGGCACCGTCGGAGATCTGCGAGGAGTTGCCTGCGTGGATGACACCGTCCTCGGTGAAGGCCGGCTTGAGGCCGGCCAGCTTCTCGACGGTGGTCCCGCGCCGGATACCTTCATCGGCACTCACCACACCGCCATCGGTGGACACCGGAACGATCTGATCGTCGAAGGCCCCGCGATCCTGTGCGGCCGCGGCCAGTTCGTGGCTGCGCGCTGAGAACTCGTCGAGGTCGGTGCGGGAGAACCCCCACTTCTGCGCGATCATCTCCGCCGAAATGCCTTGGTTGAACGAGAAGTCGTCGTAGCGCTCGAGGACCTTGGGGCCGTATGGCATTCCGGTGGCACGCGCCGACCCGAGCGGAACGCGGCTCATCACCTCGACGCCGCCTGCGACCACCACATCCTGCTGGCCGGACATCACCGCCTGAGCGGCGAAATCCAGTGCCTGCTGGCTGGATCCGCAGGCCCGGTTCACCGTGGTCCCCGGAATCGACTCCGGCCAGCCGGCCGCCAGGACGGAGAACCGGCCGATGTTGCTGGACTGGTCACCAACCTGGGACACACAGCCCCACACCACGTCGTCGACCGTTGCCGGGTCCAGGCCCGTGCGCTCGGCGAGCGCGTTCAGCACCAGCCCCGACAGGTCGGCGGCATGCATACCCGACAGCCCGCCGTTTCGCTTACCGACCGGAGTGCGCACCGCCTCGACGATCACCGTTTCCCGCATGGCTGCTCCTGCTCCTCAGTTCCGAAATCTGTTCACGCGACGGCACCCTGCTCACGCAGGCTGCCGATCTCGTTGTCCGACAAGCCCAATTCGGCCAGCAGCGCATCGGTGTGCTCACCGAGGCCGGGCACCGGGCCCATCGGCTGCTCATAGCCCTCGATGATCGGAGGCGGCAGGATGGCCTGGATCGCGCCCGCTGTGGTCTGTACCGTCCGCCACCGGTCCCGATCGGACAGCTGCGGGTGAGCCAGCACCTCGCTGGGCAGATTGTAGCGAGCATTGCCGATTCCCGCGGCGTCGGCCGTCTTCTGGATATGGGCCAGATCATGCTGGGCACACCAGGTTTGGATGGCCGCATTGAGCTCGTCGCGGTGGGCGCAGCGATCGGAATTGGTGGCGTATCGCGGGTCGGCGGCCAGGTCGGGCCGCTCGATGATCTCGCGGGCGAGTCGTTGCCATTCCCGGTCATTGGTGGTGCCCAGCACTACCGTCTGATTGTCGGCGGTGACAAAGGAGCCGTAGGGCGCCACCGCCGGGGAGTTCATGCCCAACGGCTCCTGGTCGATCCCAGAATGCTGCGCGTAGGTCAGCGGATAACCCATCAGATCCATCATCGTGTCGAAGAGGCTCACCGTGACGGCCGCACCCCGCCGCGTCCGCTGACCGCGGGAGATGAGCAGCGCCATGATCGACAGTGCCGAGTACAGACCGGTGGAGATGTCGGCGATCGGCGGGCCCGGCTTGGCGGGCATGCCGGGATAGCCGGTCACCGCACACGATCCGGACTCCGATTGCGCCAGCAGGTCGTAGGCCCGCTTGTTCGACAGCGGGCCGCCGGCGCCGTAGCCGTCGATCTCGACGGCGATCACGTCGGGGTGGCGTTCGCGCAGTTGCTCGGGCGAGATGCCGAGCCGCGCGGTGGCGCCGGGCGCAAGATTGGACACCAGTGCATCGGCGCGGTCGAGCAATTGGTGCAGGATCGCCAGGCCCTCGGCTGTTTTCAGGTCCAATGCAATCGACTCTTTGTTGCGATTGGCCCAAACGAAATGGGCTGCAAGGCCTCCCGGGCCGTTGACGACGTCGTCGTAGTGACGGGCGAAGTCCCCACCTGACGGGTTCTCGACCTTGATCACCCGGGCACCGAAGTCGGCCAGGACACGGGTGCACATCGGTGCCGCCACCGCCTGCTCCAACGCCACGACAGTGATACCGGCCAGCGGGGCTGCCGGTCCTTGCGCAGAAGTCATCAGATCACCATACGGTCGGGCCCATCGCCGGCCACTAGTAGCTCTTGGGCAGGCCGAGCACGTTGGCGCCGAGGAAGTTCAGGATCATCTCCTGGCTGACCGGCGCGATCTTCATCAGGCGCGACTCACGGAAGAACCGGGAGATGTGGTATTCCTCCGAATAGCCCATGCCGCCGTGGGTCTGCAGCGCACGGTCGGCCGCCGTGAATCCGGCGTCCGCGCACAGGTACTTCGCCATATTGGCTTCCCGGCCGCAGGACTTTCCGTTGTCGTAGAGCCAGGTCGCCTTGCGCAGGATCAGCTCGGCCGCGTCCAGGCGCGCCAGCGAGTCGGCCAACGGGAACTGGATACCCTGGTTCATCCCGATCGGGCGGTCGAACACCACGCGTTCGTTGGCGTACTTCACCGCCCGGTCGAGTGCCACCCGGCCGATGCCCAGCGCCTCGGCGGCGATCAGCATCCGCTCCGGGTTCAGCCCGTGCAGGATGTAGGAGAAGCCCTTGCCCTCGTCGCCGATGCGGTCGGAAACCGGGATCCGCAGATCGTCGATGAACACCTCGTTGGAACTGACGGCGTTGCGCCCCATCTTCCTGATGGGCCGGATGTCGACGTGATCGCGATCGATGTCGGTGAGGAACAGCGAGAGACCCTCCGTCGGCTTTCCGCCCCGCTTTTCGACGTCGTCGCGGCTCTCGGTCCGGGCCAGCAGCAGGATCTTCTCGGATTCCAGCGCCTTGGAGATCCACACCTTACGGCCGTTGACGACATAGTGGTCGCCATCACGCTTGGCGAATGTCGTGATGCGCGAAGTATCCAGTCCGGCACCGGGTTCGGTGACGCCGAAGCAGACGTGCAGGTCGCCGTTGACGATCCGCGGCAGCGTCGCGGCCTTCATCTCGTCGGAGCCGAACACCACCACCGGCTGCATCCCGAAGATCGACATGTGGATGGAGCTCGCGGCGTTCATGCCGCCACCGGAGCGGGCAACCTCCTCGGCCAGGATGGTCGCCTCAGTGATCCCCAGCCCGTGCCCGCCGTACTCCTCGGGGATGGTCATCCCGAGCCAGCCGCCACCGGCGATGGCGTCGTAAAACTCCTGGGGGAACTCGTGCTCCTGGTCTTTCTCCATCCAATAGTGGTCATCGAAGCGTGATGCCAACTCCCGCACCGACTTACGGATCAGTTCCTGATCTTCGGTCAGTTCGAAGCTCATACCTGAAGACACACCCACACTCCTCTGCTCACAGTTCGGCACGCAGGCACGTGCGCCGGTGCGGTCTCCCGTTTCTGCACCGGCGCCCTGGCCCCGCGGACCTTGTCAGTCCTTGTTGCCGGACAGCTCCTTGGCGTTCGCCGCGAAGTCGGCGAAGTTGGCGCCGGTCTTCTCCTTCTTCGACAGCGCCTGGATGGAGACATCGTGTCCTTCGGCGGCTTTGCGTAGCGCGCCGATGGTGGCCTGTTCCTTGGAGATGTGGGTGAACGGGTCCCAGTGGTACCAGCGCATCGCGTTCTCGTAGGTCATCTTGTTGATCTCGTCGTCGGGCACGTTGTGCGTCTTGAGTACCTCGTCGAGTTGTTCGGGGGCGCCGGGCCACATCGAATCGCTGTGCGGGTAGTCGGCTTCCCAGCAGATGTTGTCGATGCCGACGTCGTTGCGCAGCTGCACCCCGACGTGATCGGAGATGAAGCAGGTCAGGAAGTGCTCCCGGAACACCTCCGAGGGCTTCTTTCCCTTGAAATCCTGCCCGGTCCACGTCGAGTGCATCTCGTAGGTGCGATCGGCGCGCTCGAGGAAATACGGGATCCAGCCGGTGCCGCCCTCACTCAGGGCGATCTTGAGGTCGGGGTACTCCTTGACCGGCCGCGACCACAACAGATCCGCGGCCGCCTGCACGATGTTCATCGGTTGCAGCGTGATCATCACGTCCATCGGCGCATCCGGGGCGGTGATCGCCAGCCGGCCCGAGGAGCCGATGTGCACGTTGAGCACGGTGTCGGTGTCGACCAGGGCGTCCCACATCGGCTTCCAGTGCTCGAAGTCGTGGAAACTCGGATAGCCCATCGCCGCCGGGTTCTCGGTGAAGGTCAACGAATGCACCCCACGCGCGGCGTTGCGCCGGATCTCCGCCGCACACGCCACCGGATCCCAGATCACCGGCAACGTCATCGGAATGAACCGCGCCGGATACGCGCCACACCACTCCTCGACATGCCAGTCGTTGTAGGCCTGCACCAACGCCAGCGAGAACTCCGCATCCTCGGTCGCAAACAACCGGCCTGCGAAGCCGGGGAACGACGGGAAACACATCGAGCCCAGGATGCCCCCGGCGTTCATGTCCTTGACCCGCTCATCAACGTTGTAACAGCCCGGCCGGATCTCATCGAGACCCTGCGGTTCCAACCCGTACTCCTCCTTGGGCCGGCCGGCCACCGCATTCAACGCGACGTTGGGGATCGTGATGTCGCGGAAGCGCCACATGTCCGACCCGTCCGGGTTGTGCACCAGCCGGGGTGCGTCGTCGGCGTACTTCTTCGGCAGGTGGTTGGCGAACATGTCAGGCGGTTCGACAATGTGATCGTCGACGCTGATCAGGATCATGTCCTCTTTGCGCATACCGGCTCCTTCCGTCGCGGGCCTCTCTAATGAAAACTAGCTTCTCATTCCGCGAGAATCAACATCCGGCAGTCGCCTTACCGGCGCGTCCGGCCCGTGCGCTGACCCGCCGACACGCCTGGCCGACCTCGAATTTTCCGCCCTGCTCACGTGCGGGGATTGACCTTCCGGCAAGATCGTGGAAATCTGTTATCCGGATATGAGAATGTGATTCTCCACCTTGAGAGGGGGTTGCCGATGCGCCTGACACCGCTGCCAGCGGATGAGTGGGACGACGAGGTGCAGCTCGCGCTCAAAGGCATGCTGCCCCGTGATCGGCAGAACCCCGAGGGGGCCGGTACGGCGCTGTCCACGCTCGTCCGGCATCCCGAGCTCACCAAGGCATACCTCGGCTTCAACGTCTACCTGCTGTTCCGCTCCACACTGCCGGCCCGGTTGCGTGAGGTGGCGGTCCTGCGGGTGGCGCATCGGCGGGACTGCACCTACGAGTGGGATCACCACGTCGAGATGGCGAAGGCGGAAGGGCTGACCGACGCCGACGTCGAGGCCATCCGCAACGGCGGCGCCAACGATGAGCTCGACCGGCTGGTCGTGCAGGCCACCGACGAACTCGAGGACAAATCGAATCTCACCGACGAAACCTGGGCTGCCCTCGGCGAGCACCTCACCGAACGTCAGCGCATGGACTTCGTCTTCACCGTCGGCGCCTACGGCATGTTGGCCATGGCGTTCAACACTTTCGGCGTACAGCTCGAGAACGAAAGGTAAGTACGTGGCATTTTTCAAGAAGCCGGATGTCGGCAGCTGGACCGAGAACTGGCCGGAACTCGGCACCGCTCCGGTCAACTACGAGGACTCGATTGATCCCGAGCACTGGAAGCTGGAGCAGCAGGCCATCTTCCGCAAGACTTGGCTGCAGATGGGCCGCGTGGAGCTGATCCCGAAGAAGGGCAGCTACATCACCCGCGAGTTGCCGTCCGTCGGACCGGGCACGTCGATCGTCATCGTCAACGACGGTGAGCAGGTCCGGGCCTTCTACAACCTGTGCCGCCATCGCGGAAACAAGCTGGTGTGGAACGACTACCCCGGCGAAGAGGTTGCGGGCAGCTGCCGTCAGTTCGTCTGCAAGTATCACGCGTGGCGCTACGACCTGCAGGGCAACCTGACCTTCATCCAGCAGGAGCAGGAGTTCTTCGACATCGACAAGGCCGACTACCCGCTCAAGCCGGTTCGCTGCGAGGTGTGGGAGGGCTTCATCTTCGTCAACTTCGACGACAACGCCGTCTCGCTCGAGGAGTACCTCGGCGAGTTCGGTCAGGGCCTTAAGGGTTATCCGTTCCATGAGATGACCGAGCACTACAGCTACCGCGCCACGGTCAACTCGAACTGGAAGCTGTTCATCGACGCGTTCGTCGAGTTCTACCACGCGCCGATCCTGCACATGAAGCAGGCGGAGAAGGAGGAGGCCGAGAAGCTCGCCAAGTTCGGCTTCGAGGCGCTGCACTACGACATCAAGGGCGACCACTCGATGATCTCGTCCTGGGGTGGCATGAGTCCGCCCAAGGACCTGAAGATGGTCAAGCCGATCGAGCGGATCCTGCACAGCGGCCTGTTCGGGCCGTGGGACCGCCCCGACATCAAGGGCATCTTGCCCGACGAGCTGCCACCGGCGATCAACCCCGGCCGGCACTCGACGTGGGGCCAGGACTCGTTCGAGTTCTTCCCGAACTTCACACTGCTGTTCTGGGCACCGGGCTGGTACCTGACCTACAACTACTGGCCCACCGGCGTGGACTCTCACATCTTCGAGGCCGACCTGTACTTCGTGCCGCCGAAGAACCTGCGCGAGCGTCTTTCCCAGGAGCTGGCCGCGGTGACGTTCAAGGAGTACGCGTTCCAGGACGCGAACACGTTGGAAGCCACGCAGACGCAGATCGGCACCCGCGCCGTACTCGACTTCCCGCTGTGCGACCAGGAGATCCTGTTGCGCCACCTGCACCACACCGCCCACAAGTACGTCGACCGGTACAAAGAATCATTGGCCACCGGGAACGGGAACGGCTCAGCTGCCGCATTGAGCTCGAAGGCTGAAGAGAAGGATCCAGCAAATGCCTAAGCTGCCAGAAGAATTCGCCGACCTGGAACGCTTCAGCGACTGGTGCCTGCCGACCGAGGAAGAGCGTTACCAGAAGCGCCTGAGCTCGTCGATGGAAGAGATGCAGGAGCTGTACGACGCCGGTATGGCGCGGCTGGAAGACATCATGGTCTACGTCGACGCCCGGTTTCCGCTCAAAGGCATGCCGGAAGACGCCAAGGCTCTGGTACATCTAGGACAATCGATCGTCCAGGTGAGCTTTCCGATCGAGGTGTGGAAGCAGCCCCGCGTGCTCGACAGCGGTGCCGCCTATATCAAGCTGATCAAGGAGCCGGTGGTCTGAGCGTGCTGACCCTGAAGGCTGCCGGGTACGTCGACGTCGACGCGGGCGAGATCGTCCGCCCCGGCATCGTGAAGGTCGACGGTGACCGGATCGTTTCTGTCGGAGGCACCCCCGAGGGCGAGATTGTCGACCTCGGGGATGCCATCCTCCTGCCGGGCCTGATGGACATGGAGGTCAACCTCCTCATGGGTGGCCGGGGCGAAAACCCCGGCCTTTCCCAGGTTCAGGACGACCCGCCGACCCGGGTGCTGCGTGCGGTCGGCAACGCCCGACGCACACTTCGGGCCGGGTTCACGACGGTGCGCAACCTCGGCCTGTTCGTCAAGACCGGCGGCTACCTGCTCGACGTCGCACTGGGCAAGGCGATTGACGCGGGCTTGATCGACGGCCCGCGCATCGTTCCGGCCGGGCATGCCATCACCCCCACCGGTGGCCATCTGGATCCGACGATGTTCGCGGCGTTCATGCCCGGCGTGCTCGAGCTGACCGTCGAAGAGGGCATCGCCAACGGGGTCGACGAGATCCGCAAGGCGGTGCGCTATCAGATCAAGCACGGCGCCCAGCTGATCAAGGTGTGCTGCTCGGGCGGCGTCATGTCGCTGACCGGAGAAGCGGGCGCACAACACTATTCGGACGAAGAGCTGCGCGTCATCGTCGACGAGGCGCACCGGCGCGGGCTGCGGGTCGCCGCGCACACCCATGGAGCCGAGGCCGTCAAGCATGCGGTGGCGTGCGGCATCGACTGCATCGAGCACGGCTTCCTGATGGACGACGAAGCGATCCAGATGCTGGTCGACAACGACCGGTTCTTGGTGACCACCCGCCGGCTGGCGCAGGCGATGGATGTCTCGCATGCACCGAAGGTGTTGCAGGACAAGGCGGCCGAGATGTTCCCGAAGGCGGAGACGTCGATCAAAGCCGCCTACGAGGCCGGCGTCAAGATCGCCGTCGGCACCGACGCCCCCGCCATCCCGCACGGCAAGAACGCCGACGAGCTGGTGACCCTGGTCGAATGGGGTATGCCGCCGGCCGCCGTACTGCGGGCGGCCACCGTCGTCGGCGCCGACCTGATCAACGTCACCGACCGGGGCCGGATTGCCGAGGGTCTGCTCGCCGATATCATCGCCGTGCCCGGTGATCCGTTGTCCGACATCACCGTTACCCAGAACGTCAGCTTCGTCATGAAAGGCGGGAAAGTCTATGTCAACAAAACGGACTGACGACATCGTCGAGATCCAGCAGCTGCTCGCCCGCTACGCGGTGACCATCACCCAATTGGATGTCGAGAACCTGGTGAAGGTCTTCACCGAGGACGGAACCTACAGCGCATTCGGCGAAACCTATTCGCTGGGGCGGTTTCCCGAGCTCGTCGACGCCGCACCCAAGGGTTTGTTCATGACCGGGGAGTCGCTGGTCGAGTTCGACGACAATGACCCGGACAAGGCCACCGGCACGCAGCCGCTGTGCTTCATCGAGCATTCCGCGCACGACATGCGTATCGGTTACTACCGCGACACGTATCTGCGCACCGAGACGGGCTGGCGTCTGAACACCCGCGCGATGACGTTCATCCGGCGAACCGGTGTGCACGATTCGGGCCGTCCACACGCGATCGGCCGGCCGGCGGGCGGATGACCACGGTAGCCGAATCCGGCACGACAGCAGACGAATTCCGCGCCGGTCTGCGCGCCTGGCTCGACGAGAACGACCTGAGCCCGGGTCCGGACCATTCGCTGGACGCGCACATCGAGCAGATGAGCCGGGTACGCCGGGCGCTCTACGACGCCGGATGGATGCGGTACGGCTGGCCCGAAGAGGTGGGCGGCCTGGGCGGCTCGGTGATCATGCGGATGATCGTCGCCGAGGAGGTGCTCGGCCGCAACATCGCCGAACCGGGCCCGTACTCGATGATGGAAGTCCTTGTCCCGACGATGATTTCGTACGCCCGTCCGGAACTGGCCGCCGAGATGGTGCCGCGTTACCTGCGCGGCGAAGAGCACTGGTGCCAGGGCTTCTCCGAGCCCGGCTCCGGCAGTGACCTGGCGTCGCTGAGCACTAGAGCCACCCAGCGCGGCGACGAGTGGGTGATCAACGGCCAGAAGGTGTGGACCAGCTTCGCCCAGTTCTCCAAGCGCTGCGTGCTGCTGACCCGCACCGGTTCGCCGGAAACACCCAAGCATGAAGGCATCACCGCGTTCTTCATCGATATGGACTCCCCCGGCATCACGGTGCGCCCACTGCACACCATGCACGGCGTCGATGAATTCTGTGAGGTGTACTTCGACGACGTGGTGGTACCGGCCGAGCGCATGCTCGGCAACCCCGGCGATGGTTGGCGGCTGGCCAACGACCTGTTGCCGTTCGAGCGTTCGACGTGTTTCTGGCAGCGGATCTCCTATCTCTTCACCCGGCTCGACCGGCTGATCGCCGATGAGACCGACGCCGGCGACGATGAACTCGGGGCGGCCTTCCTAGCCCTGCACACCGTGCGCTGCCGGTCAGCGGGCACACAGCATCGCTTCGCCGAAGGCGCCAAGCTTGGCCCGGAGACGTCGATCGACAAGGTGCTGCTGGCCAGCGCCGAACAGCGCCTCTACGACACCGCACGCGATGTGCTGCCAGGCGTCCTCGAACTGACCGACACGCCTTGGCGTTCGGAGTTCCTGTACTCGCGCTCGGCCACGATCTACGGCGGCACCGCGGAGATCCAGCGCAACATCATCGCTCGCCGGCTCCTCGACCTCGGGAGGGAGTGAGACGTGGAAGACGGCGAACTGGGGATGCTGGCCGACACGCTCGAGAAGTCGATGAGCGCCGCGGCGGCAGCCGGGTCTGCGAACGTCGAGGAAGTCCTGCGCGAGCTTGGCTGGCTGGAGATGCTCGACGAGATCCCAGACGAAGCAACAGCTTTGGTCTTCCGACTGCTGGGCGAGACGGGCACGCACGCCGGCGTGATCAATGATGTGGTGCTCGCGGCGGCCGGGAGCACCCCCGGCGGCACGATCGCGCTGCCGTACACCGGCGGCCGCTGGGTGACCTGGGAGCGCACCGACGGTGTGCAGTCGGCGATGGATCCCGAGCTGCCCGTCCACACCACCGACGCCGGAACCGAGGTGCCCTTGGCCAAGGGGCGCCTCGCGCTGGGCTGGTGGCTGGTGGGCTCGGCACGGGCGATGCTGACCCTGGCCCGCCAGCACGCCGTCGACCGGGTTCAGTTCGGCCGGCCGATCGGGTCGTTCCAGGCGGTACGCCACCGCCTGGCCGAGACCCTGGTCGCGGTGGAGGGCGCCGAGGCCACTCTGCTGATGGCCACCGATGACGGAAGCCAGCTGGCCTGTTCGCTGGGCAAGGCCGCCGCCGGCCAGGCCGCGCTGACCGCAGCCAAGCACTGCCAGCAGGTTCTCGGCGGCATCGGTTTCACCGACGAGCACGACCTGCACCGGCACGTGAAGCGGGTGTTCGTGCTGGACGGACTGCTCGGTTCGTCGCGCGATCTGACCCGCGAAGCCGGGGCTGCCATCCGGTCGCTGGGGCATGCGCCCCGGCTGGGAAACCTGTGACGAAAGCCATGACAGCGAATGGCCTGGTCACCCGTTAGACTGTGCGGAACAAAAATATTGGTTCCTATTGAGATGAGAACATAATTCTCGTCGCTGAGAGTAGTACTCTCTTACCGTGAGCTACATCCGAAGCCGTTCGCGCTCGTCTCGAGCCCGGCGGTGAACAGCCCGAGCGAAGAGCCTGCCTGGAAGCAGCGCGCTGTGGAGCGGTCCATCCGGACCGCCAAGGTGCGCGCCGGACAGCGCGTGCAGCGATTCCTCGATGCCGCACAGGCCATCATCACCGAGAAGGGCAGCACCGACTTCACCGTGCAGGAAGTCGTCGACCGGTCCCGCCAGTCGCTGCGCAGCTTCTATCTGCAGTTCGACGGCAAGCATGAGCTGCTCCTCGCCTTGTTCGAGGACGCCCTGAGCCGGGCCGCCGATCAGATCCGCGCGGCGACGTCGGCCCAGGACGATCCGCTCGACCGCCTCAAGGTGGCCGTCACCCTGCTGTTCGAACTCTCCCGGCCGGACCCGACCGCCCGGCGGCCTCTGTTCACCGACTTCGCCCCCCAGCTGCTGATCTCGCATCCCACCGAGGTCAAGGTGGCTCACGCACCGCTGGTGGCGCTGTTCGCCGAACTGATGATCGAGGCTGCGGCGGCCGGTGAACTGCGCGAAGACGCCAATCCCCGCCGCATTGCGGCGATGACGATGCAGACCATCATGTTCATCGCCCAGTCCAGCTCGGTGGAGGACGAGGAGAACGTCCACGTGCCGATCAGCGGCGACGAGGTGTGGACCTTCTGCTCGCAGGGCTTCGCCCGCAAGTAAGACTCAGGGTTCACCCGGCGAAACCCGTTGGGCGATAAGCGCTTCGGCCGCACTATAGGGATCTCGGCTGCCGTCGGCGACGGCCTGTGCCAATGCGTCGAGATCGGGATGCTTGTGTAGTCGGCTCTGCGCCAGTGACAACACCTGCGCGCGAGCCCGCGCGGCGCGCCGCTGCGGGGTATCGGCCCGCCGGTGCGCCTCGATCGCCTCGATGAGCTCCCCCACCCCTTCGGCGCGGGCGGCGATCAGCGTCAGCACCGGAACGTGCGTCTCGAACTTGAGGTCGCGCACCGTCTGGGCGGCACCCTCCCGGTCGGCCTTGTTCACCACCACGAGATCGGCGACCTCGAGCAGTCCGGCCTTGGCGGCCTGGACCGCGTCCCCGGCACCGGGATTGAGGATCACGATCGTCGGATCGGCGACCGCAGCGATCTCGATCTCCGACTGCCCGACACCGACGCTCTCCAGCAGCACGACGTCATAACCCAGCGCACCGAGCAGCCGGATGGCAGCGGGTACCGCGGCGGCCAGGCCACCGAGATGACCGCGGGTGGCCACCGAGCGGATCAAAACGTCGGGATCGTTGATGTGCTGCGCCATTCTGATCCGGTCACCGAGCAGCGCGCCGCCGCTGTACGGCGATGACGGGTCCACCGCCAGCACGGCGACCCGTTGTGCGCGTTCGCGATACGCCGCGGCCAGCACCGCGATCGTCGTCGACTTCCCGGCTCCCGGCGGCCCCGTGATGCCGACCACCGGCACCACGGCCGGCCCCACCTCGGCGAGCACCTCGTCGCGGCGATCACTCTCGACCAGGCTCAACAGCCGCCCGACCGCGCGAGTGTTCCCGCTGCGGGCCGCAGTGATCAGCTCGGCGACGTCCATGGAGGGCAACGCTAGCTCAGGAACCGGAAACTCCTGCCGATGTCGCCGACCCCCCGGCGACGGTGATCACCGTCGCCGAGCCCATCCCGCCGCCGGCACACATTGCCGCGACCGCGACACCGCCGCCGCGGCGGCGCAGTTCGTGAGTCAACGTCACCAGCATCCGCGCGCCGGTGGCAGCCACCGGATGGCCCAGCGAGCACCCGCTGCCGCTGACGTTGACCCGCTCGGGGTCGATGTCCAGCAGCTTGATGGTGGCCACGCACATCGCGGCGAAGGCCTCGTTGATCTCGAACAGGTCCACATCGGCGAGCGAAAGACCGGCACGCCCAAGCGCTTTCTTGATCGCAGACACCGGAGCCAGGCCGGTCTCGGCCGGGTCGACACCCACCGAGGCCCAGGACCGGATGGTGCCGAGCGCGGGCAGGCCGAGTTCGCCACTGGCGATTGCGAGCGCGGCCGCGGCGTCGTTGGCGCCGCAGGCATTGCCCGCCGTGATCGAGAAGCCCTCGATCTCCGGATGCAGTGGCTTGAGGTTCGCCAGCCGCTCCATGCTGGTGTCGCGCCGCGGGTGCTCGTCGGTGTCGAACAGTCCGTGTGGCGTGTCGATCGGGATGATCTCTTCTTTGAACCGGCCGTCATCGATCGCCGCGATCGCATTGCGGTGTGAACGCAACGCCCAGGCGTCCATCTCTTCGCGGGTCACCCCGGCCGTCACCGCGGCATTCCAACCGACAGTGATGGCCATGTCCATGTTCGGCGCATCGGGGCGGTCGGGATGGGTCGGCGGGAACCAGCCGACGAACTCTTCCCCGGCGCGACGCGTGAAGCGCGGTGACGTCGACGCCGAATTCACGCCGCCGGCGATCACGAGGCGGTCCATACCGGCACGAATGCTCGCCGCGGCGCACTGCACGGCGGCCTGCCCCGCGGCACAGTGCCGGTTCGTGGCCAGGCCCGGCGCCGAGGTCAAGCCCGCCGTGATCGCGGCATGCCGGGCGACGACGCCGCCACCATAGAGCCCCTCGCCGAGGATGACGTCGTCGATGTCGGCGCGGTCGACGTGCGAATCGAGTGTCTCCGCCGTCGCGCCGACGACGTGGTCGGCCAGCTGGTAGGCGTCGGTATCGCGCAGCGTCCCCTTGTTGGCCGTGCCGATGGGGGTGCGCAATGCGGACACGATCACAGCTTCGGGCACAGTCTCTCCTCGCGCGATTGACCAAATTCAGCCGGTATGAGAATACTATTCTCACAAGTAGAGAGCGTCAGTTGCAAGAAGGGTAACGCTATGCAGATCAGTGGGAGTTCCGCCGTCGTCTTCGGAGGGGCGGGCGGCCTCGGCGAGGCGACCGTGCGCAAACTGCACGGGTCAGGCGTCCAGGTCGTCATCGCCGACCTGGCCGATGACAAGGGCAAGGAACTGGCCGCCGAGCTCGGTATCCCCTACGTCCGCACCGACGTCACCAGTGACGACGACGTGCAAGCCGCCATCGCCGCGGCCGAAGAGCTCGGGCCGCTGCGCATCTCGGTCGACACCCACGGTGGGCCGGCCGGTGGCGGCCGGCTGGTCGGCAAGGACGGGTCTCCCATGGAGATGGAAGCGTTCACCAAGACCATCACCTTCTACCTGACCGCGGTGTTCAACGTCATGCGTCATGTCGCGGCCGCAATGGCGCGCCAGGAGCCCGATGAGAACGGCGCCCGCGGCGTGATCATCAACACCGCGTCGATCGCCGCGTACGAGGGCCAGATCGGACAGCTGCCCTACTCCGCCGCCAAGGGTGGCGTGGTGGCCATGACTCTGGTTGCCGCACGGGATCTTTCACCGCTGGGCATCCGGGTGATGGCGATCGCGCCGGGCACCATCAACACCCCCGCCTACGGCAAGGCCGCCGACCAGCTGGAGGCCTACTGGGGTCCGCAGGTGCCGTTCCCCAAGCGGATGGGCCGCTCCGTCGAGTACGGCCAGCTGGCGCTGTCGATCGCCGAGAACGACTACCTCAACGGGGAGACCATTCGCCTGGACGGCGCGCTGCGCTTCCCGCCGAGGTAGCGGTCACCACCGCGCGAGCAGACGCAGAATCGTCCAAAATGAGCTGGTTGCAGGCGATTCTGCGTCTGCTCGCGGGACGAAGTCCCTACTTCTTGGCGATCAGCCCGTCGACGATCTTGTTGAAGTCGGCGGTGCCGAACGACACGTACTCGGCGAGGTTGGCGTAGTCCAGGGAGGCCATCACCGATTTCTCCAGCTGGAGGTTCATCAGCCGCTTGGTGGCCTCGACCGCCTGCTGCGGCAGCTCGATGATCTTCTTCGCACACGCGATCGCCTCGGAGACCGGATCGGCGACAACGTGATTCGCCAGCCCCAGCTCCACCGCACGCTGCGCCTTGATGCGCACACCGGTCAGGGCGAACTCCTTGGCCTGCAGAAGGCTGATCTGCGATCCCCACACCAGCGGGCCACCATCGGCGGCGACCAGGCCGATGGAGACGTGCGGGTCGGCGAAGAACGCGTTCTCGGCGATGTAGACGACATCGGACAGCGCCGCCAGGCTGCAGCCCAGTCCGACGGCCGGGCCGTTGACGGCGGCGATCACCGGGATGCGGCAGCGGACCATGCCGATGACGAGATCGCGGCCGTGCTTGATCGTCTTCTGCCGCAACGCTTCATCGTTGCGCAGCTCGTCGAGGTAGTTGAAGTCACCGCCTGCCGAGAAGGCCCGGCCCGCACCGGTGATGACGGCCGCCCGTGCGGACGCGTCCTCGTTGAGCGCCTCCCAGATCTTCGCGAGCCCGACGTGCAGGTTGTCGTTGACGGCGTTCAGGTCGTCGGGACGGTTCAGCGTGATGATGCGCAGCGCACCGTCAGCCTGGACGTCGATTTCATCTGGCATGTCGTACATGTCGTTAAACTCCCAGTCCAAGAATTCGTCCGGCAATGATGTTCTTCTGAATCTGTGACGTTCCACCCATGACGCTCTGGGCACGGCTGTAGAGATAGGCGCCGAACAGCTCCTCATCCTCGGTGCCGACGGTCGCCAGCGCGGCATGCCCCACCGATTGCTCCGTCCAGGTCATCAGCAGCTTGTCCAAGGAACCGTCCGGGCCGTGCTTGATGCCGTCAAGCTGCTCGGACAGGCGCCGGCGCACATGCAGACGCAACATCTCGGTCTGCACCCAGGCCCATGACAGCTCGTCGGGGGCGGGGCCGTCGACTCGGGAAGCCATCTGGCGCACGAGTTTTCCGTATCGCGCGGAGAACCCCAGCGTCGACGGCTCGCGCTCGTGACTGACCACCGTCATGGCCAGCTTCCACCCGTCGCCCGGGGCGCCGACCATGTTGGCAGCCGGAACGCGCGCACCGTCGAACTCGACCTGACCGAACTCCTTGGTGACACCGCTGATCATCTTCAGCGGCCGCTGCACGATGCCCGGCTGATGCATCGTGACGATGAACGCTGAGATGCCCTTGTGCTTGGGCACATCTTTGTCAGTGCGCGCCAACACCAGACACCAGTCGGCGCAATCGGAGTAGCTGGTCCAGATCTTGTGGCCGTTGATGATGTAATCGTCACCGTCACGCGTCGCGGTCGTGGTCAGCGACGCCAGGTCCGACCCGGCACCGGGTTCGGAAAACCCTTGGCACCAGCGCTCGGTGCCGTTGATCATGCCGGGCAGGAAGCGTTGCCGCAGTTCCTCACTGCCGTGATGACTCAACCCGACCACCAGGTAGCCCAGGCTCGGACGCGCGGGAGCTCCGGCCTTGGCGATCTCCTCGTCGACGATCACATCGAATACAGTCGGCAAGCCCTGGCCGCCATACCCTTTCGGCCACGAGGTGCCGAAGAACCCGGCGGCATACAACGCCTGGTGCCACTCCCCCGCCTTGGCCCAATAGGCGTCACCCGACGTCGGGAACCTGCCCTTCTGTTCTTTCAGCCAGCCGCGCAGCCGCTCCCGGAAGGCGGCCTCGTCGGGAGAATCACGAAAGTCCAATGGTCAACTCCTCCAACTTGACCGGCCAGGCCTCGGTGGCCGCCAGCACTCGACGCAGATAGACATGGGCAAGGCATTCCCAGGTGTTGCCGATTCCACCGTGTACCTGGATCGACATCTCACAGACCGCCAGTGCAGCCCGCGCGCAGTAGATCTTGGCAACCCGGGCGGCCTCGACCGCCTCTTCGACCGGCAGTTCGTCGACGGCCCAGGCGGCATGGCGGAGCACGCTGACCGACCCTTCGATGAGGGCCAGGCCCTCAGCCAGCATGTGCGCGACGGCCTGATACGAACCGATCGCCGAACCGTATTGCTCGCGGACCTTGGCGTATTCGGTTGCCAGCACGTGGGTGCCGCGCGCCGCGCCGACCAGATCGGCTGTCGTCACGGCCAGCGCCAGGGCATACCAGCGCTGCGCCTGGTCGGTGGTCAACTCTCCGCACACGCCCGGCGAGCCGGAGACGGCGGCGGTGACGCGCGTCAGATCTGCTGCCTCGCGGGCCGCGCCGACACCCACCGATTCGACGGTGTTCCCGGCCAGGCGCAATGCCGCGCCGAGACCATCGGCGTCGATTGCCGTGTCGGCGACCGCGATGGTGGCCGGCTGCGGCTCGGCCTCCAGCAGCCGGTAGAGATCGTCGGCGAGCACCGGTCCGAGGAACGGCACATCAACCAGACCACGGGCGAATTCCTCGGCCACCAAAGCCACTTCGACGCCGCTGGCACCGTCGGATCGAAGGGACCGCCAGCCGGTCGCGTCCACGGTCTTGGCCAGCCGGGCCCGCCGCGACTCGTCGTCCAGGTCCGCGACGGAGCCCGGCCCGAAGTCATCGGCCAGCTTGGCGGCGGCATTGCGCAGCTGTTGCTGCTCACTGGTCAGACGTGCGTCCATACTGCTCCTTGAGAATTCGCCGCAACGCCTTGCCCGATGGCAGGCGCGGAATTTCGGGCACGAAAACAATGTCACGGGGACGTTTGTAAGACGCCAGCTTCTGGGCGATCAGCACACCCAGCTCGTCGGCGCTGACCGGTTCGTCGACAGCGACCGCAGCCACGACGGCCTCTCCGTCCGCCTCGTCGGGCACGCCGAACACCGCGCAGTCCCGCACGGCCGGGTGGCCGTGCAGCACCGACTCGACCTCGGCCGGTGCGACCTGAAAGCCGCGGACCTTCACCATCTCCTTGAGCCGGTCGGTGATTCGCAACCAACCGTCGTCGAGGTAACCGATGTCACCGGTGCGATACCAGCCGTCATCGAACGCCTCTGCGGTGGCGTCGGCAGGCAGGTAACCGGCCATCGCCGAATCCGAGCGCACCTCGATCTCGCCGACTGCTCCCGGCTCGACCGGCTCGCCGGTCTCCGTGGACACGATGCGCACCGCCGGGATCGGACGACCGACGGTGTCCAGGCGGGCCGCGTCGCGCGGGCAGCACGCGATGACCGGCACCTCACTGGTGCCGTAGGCCGAGATCCAGCCGACGCCGGTCCGCTGCGTTACCGCCTCGGCCACGCTGATGGTGACCGGGGTGGCGCACCACATGATGTAGCGCAGCGAGGACAGGTCGAAAGATTCGAGTTTCGGATGCGATGCGATCGCCAATGCAATTGGTGCGACGGCCATTTCGACAGTTATTCGGTCGTCCTGGATGTGCTGCAGCATCGCGTCGATGTCGAACCGGCGATGCAGCCGCATCCAGGCGCCGGTGTCGAGCACGGTGGCAATATTGAGCAGACCGAGGATGTGCGACGGCGGCGTAGCGATCTGCATGCGATCGACCGCGGTGAGCCCCAGAGCGTGACGCCAGTGCCGGATGCTCACGGCCAGCGAACCATGGGTGTGCCGAACCGCTTTCGGCATGCCCGTGGTGCCCGAGCTGAACACCAGTACGGCGTCGGACTCGGGCGGTGGCTGCACCGCGGTGGGTTCCGCCGGGTCGACGGGCTCGTCGAGGCTGAGCATCGGCATCAGATCGGCCAGCACCGGGTTGTCCCCCACGGCATGGTCGGCGCGCGAGACCTCCAGCGCGTGACCGACATCGGTGGACTTCCAGGCCGGGCTGATCAACACCGCCGACGCGCCGAGCTGCCAGATGGCGTGCACGGCAAAGATGAACTCGGGCCGAGTAGACGACATGAGCGCGACGCGCTGGCCCGCTCGCACTCCGCGGTCGGCGAGGGCGCCGGCCAGTCCCGCGGACAGCGCATCGACCTGAGATCGTGTGTACATGCGGTCCTCGAAGGCAAGCACCCTCACATCGCTCACGGCACGGTCCGCTCGCACATGGTCAGTGACAATCCCATCGACAGGTCAACAAATGAGAACATACTATCGCCAGTAGAGAACTGTATTCTCGCCTGGGTAGAATGATACTGCGCGAAAGCAGAGGAGTGAAGTGAGTACGGCGACGATCACGCTGGACGGTAAGACGGTGACGATGCCGGTCAACGCAGGCGAGACGGTGCTGGAGACCGCCCGCCGCGCCGGCCTGACCCCGCCGTACAGCTGCGAGGCCGGCAACTGCGGTACCTGCATCGCGACGGTCACCGAGGGCACGGTCACGATGCGGGTCAACGAGGTGCTCGACGAGGGCGAGATCGACGAGGGCCTGATCCTCACCTGCCAGGGCGTGCCGCAGACGGACGTCACCGTCAGCTACGACGACTGAAACTCGTCGAGCACCGGCGGCGGCAGATAGTCGGGCCGGTACCCCACCACCCGCACCGGGCTGCCCACCAGTCGGTAATCCCCGGCGGTGACGATCACCTCCGGGGTGGCCTCCAGGGCGTCGGGCAGCGAGCGCACCGCAGCCGCGGGAATGCCAAGTGGACGCAGCCGGGCTTCCCAGCCGGCTGCGGTGTCAGCGGCCAGTGCACCGGTCACCAGCGCCAGAACCTCGTCCCGGCGCGCGGCGCGCTCGGCCATCGTCGGGAAGCCGACGATCCCGGCCTCCGCGGCGAAGATCTTCCAGAAGCCGTCGTGGGTGACGAACAGCGCCAGGTACCCCTCAGCAGTCGGAAACAGCTGCGCGGGAACATAAAACGAATGCGCACCGAACGGGTGCCGGCGGGGATGCACGCCGTCGTTGAGGTACGCCGAAGCGCGATAGTTCAGCTGCGAGAACATGACGTCGCGCAGCGAGACGTCCACCTGGCCGCCCTCACCGGAGACGATCATCGCCAAGAGCCCCAGCGCCGCAGTCAACCCGGTGGAGTTGTCGGCCGACGAATAACCCGGCAGGGTCGGCGGCGCGTCCGGGTCGCCGGTCATCGCGGCGACGCCGGTCGCCGCCTGGATCACATAGTCGAAAGCTGGGTCGTCACCGCCGTCGAGGCCGTAGCCGGTCAGCGCAACACACACGATCTTCTCGTTGTGCACCCGCAGTGCGTCGTAGGTGAGACCGAACCGGCGGATCACCGAGGGCTTCATATTGACCAGTAGCGCATCGCATTCCGCGGCCAGCTCACCCAGCCGCCGCTGGCCGGCTTCGGAGGCCAGGTCCAGGCACACGCTGCGCTTGTTGCGGTTCAGGCTCGCGAAATAGCTCATCCCGACCTGACGGGAGATCTCCCCGCCGGGCGGCTCGATCTTGATGACCTGCGCGCCGAGGTCGGCCAGCAGCATGGTGGCGTAAGGCCCGGCCAGCATGGTGCCGACCTCGAGGATGCGGACGCCGGACAATGGCCCTTTCATCGGGGCCTCCTTCATCGAACCTCGGCGCCGAGTTGCGCGATCACCTCGCGGGTACGGTATTTCGACGCTACGAGCTCGTCACGGGTCTCCCCGATCGGCAGTAGCCGCACCGACAGGTCGGTCACGCCGGCGTCCGCGAACTGTTTGAAGCGCCGCAGGATCGTCTCAGCGTCACCGGCGGCGCACAGGTCGCCGACGTCGCGCGCATCGCCGCGGTCCAGCAGCTTCTGATAATTGGGCGACGTCTCGGCCTCGGCCAGGATCCGGTTGGCCCGATCCTTGGCCGCGTCGATCTCGGAGTTCGCACACAGGCACACCGGGATTCCGGCGACGATGCGCGGAGCAGGACGGCCGGCGTTCTCGGCGGCCTTATTGATCCGGGGTGCGATGTGGTCGCCGATCGCCCGCTCGTCGGCCATCCACAACACGGTGCCGTCGGTGAGTTCACCCGCGATCTGCAGCATCACCGGACCGAGTGCGGCCAGCAGCACCGGAAGCGGTGAGTCTGCTTGCAGCACAGTCGGATTGTGCACAGTGAACGTGTCGTTCTCGACGTCGACGTCACCCGGCCCGGCCAGCGCCGCGTTGAGGACCTCGAGATAGTCCCGGGTATAGGACGCCGGCTTCTCGTAGGGCAGGCCCAGCATGTCGCGGATGATCCAGTGGTGCGAGGGCCCCACACCCAGCGCCAACCGGTTACCGCTGCCGGCATGCACCGACAGGGCTTGGCGGGCCAGTGCGATCGGGTGCTGCGCCTGCAGCGGAACGACCGCGGTACCCAGCTCGATGCGTGAGGTGCGGGCGCCCATCTGCGCGACCATCGTCAGCGCGTCGTAGTCGTTGGGTACCTGGGGCATCCATGCGGTGTCGAAGCCGGCGGCCTCGGCCCACTCGATGTCTTCGAGCAGCTTCTTCACCTTGCGGGCCATATCGCCGCGCTCGGCGCCGATCATCACGCCAAGACGCATTACTCACCCCACCTGTTCTGAAGTCAGCGCGCGGACGTCGGCCACCAGTTTGTCGAGCGACGTTCCGGTCGGGAACACCGCGGCCGCACCGACTTCCAGCAGCTTGGACACATCGCTCTGCGGGATCGTGCCGCCGACGATCACCGCGATGTCGCCGGCGTCGGCTTCACGAAGCGCGTCGACGGTCCGCTTGGTCAAGGCCAGGTGTGCGCCCGAGAGAATCGAAAGGCCGACCACCGCAACGTCTTCCTGCAGCGCGATCGACACGATGTCCTCGATGCGCTGGCGGATTCCGGTGTAGATCACCTCGAAGCCGGCGTCGCGCAGCGCGCGGGCCACGATCTTGGCTCCGCGGTCGTGGCCGTCCAGGCCCGGCTTGGCCACCAACACACGGGCGCCCACTAGAAGACCACCGGCTGCTGGAATTCGCCCCACACCGACTTCAGCGTGGACACCATCTCGCCCACGGTGCAGTAGACGTTGGCGCAATCGATCAGCTTGTGCATCAGATTGTCGTCACCTTCCGCGGCAGCGGAAAGGGCTGCCAATGCTTCTTTGACCGCAAGCTCACTGCGCTCGGCCTTGACCTTCGCGAGCCGCCGCAACTGCTTGTCGCGGCCCTCGGCGTCGAGTTCGTAGGTGGCCAGGTCCGGCGCGGGCTCGTCGACGACGAATTTGTTCACCCCGACCACCGGCCGGACGCCCGATTCAACGTCCTGATGGATCTTGTAGGCCTCGTCGGCGATCAGGCCCTGCAGGTAGCCGTCCTCGATGGATTGCACCATGCCGCCGTGCCTTTCGAGATCGGACATGATCTCGATGATGCGTTCCTCGGTGGCGTCGGTCAGTGCCTCGACGAAGTAGGAGCCGCCGAGTGGGTCGGCTACCCGGGCCACACCGGTCTCGTAGGCCAGGATCTGCTGGGTGCGCAGCGCCAGCGTCGCGGACTCCTCGCTGGGCAGTGCGAACGGCTCGTCCCACGCGGCGGTGAACATCGACTGCACGCCGCCGAGCACCGAGGCCAGCGCCTCGTACGCCACCCGGACCAGGTTGTTCTGCGCCTGCGGCGCGTACAACGACGCGCCACCGGACACGCAGCCGAACCGGAACATCGCGGCCTTGTCGGTCTTGGCGCCCCACCGCTCCCGAACGATCGTCGCCCACCGACGCCGTCCGGCACGGTATTTGGCGATCTCCTCGAAGAAGTCGCCGTGGGTGTAGAAGAAGAACGAGATCTGGGGCGCGAACTGGTCGATGGTCATCCGGCCGCGCTCGACGACGGTGTCGCAGTAGGTGACGCCGTCGGCGAGGGTGAAGGCCATCTCCTGCACGGCGTTGGCGCCGGCGTCGCGAAAGTGCGCCCCGGCGACCGAGATCGCGTTGAACCGCGGGACTTCGGCCGCGCAGAATTCGATGGTGTCGGCGATCAGGCGCAGCGACGGCTCCGGCGGCCAGATCCACGTTCCGCGGGAGGCGTACTCCTTGAGGATGTCGTTCTGGATTGTCCCGGTGAGCTTTTCGCGCGGCACGCCCTTCTTCTCCGCGGCGGCGACGTAGAACGCCAGCAGGATCGCGGCCGTGCCGTTGATCGTGAAGCTGGTGCTGATCTTGTCCAGCGGAATGTTGTCGAACAGGATCTCGGCGTCGGCGAGGGTGTCGACCGCGACGCCGACCCGGCCGACCTCCTCGCCGTACTCCGGGTCGTCGGAGTCGTAGCCGCATTGGGTCGGCAGATCGAGGGCCACCGACAGCCCGGTTCCGCCCTGCTCGAGCAGGTAGCGATAGCGCTCGTTCGACTCCTCGGCGGTGCCGAAGCCGGAATACTGACGGAAGGTCCACAACCGTCCGCGGTATCCACTGGAGAAGTTGCCCCGGGTGAACGGAAACTCGCCCGGAGCGGGAGGATCGCCACTGCGGTCCGCCGGTCCATATACCGGCTCCAGTGGGATCCCCGACGACGTGTGGGATAGGTGGTCCATCGCTGGATACCGTACTTGCAGTTTAAGAGAATGCCAATACCGCTTTGGGCAAGTCGTGTGCAGATTTGGTCGAAAGCGCTGGTGAGGCCTGCGGCCGCTACGAGCCGAGGCGCCCGGACAACAGATGCGCCGACTCAAGCAGCAGTGTGCCGAGGTCGTGGCGCCGGTCGGCGCGGAACCGGGTTTCCACCCCGGTGAGGCTCAGCGCCCAGGCCGGACGGTCATTCCGGTCGAACACCGCCGCCGCGATGCCCCAGCTGCCTTCCACGATCAGGGCGGGGTTCACCGCGTATCCGGTGAGCCGGGTCGCCTCGATCCGGCCGCGAATCGACTCCTCGGTGTGGTCGCCGCCCCAGGCGGCTCCCGGTAGCGCTCGGGAGAAGTAGTCGTCGACCTCGTCGGCGGGCAGGTGGCTCAGGATTGCCAGCCCGGCGGATGCCACCCCGAGCGGGAACCGGATACCCTCCCGCAAGACGTGGGAGCGCAGCGGGAAGCTGCCCTCCACGCTGAGCAGACAGACCGTCTCGTCACCGCGCCGGGCCGAGAAGAACGCGCTCTCACCGGTCTCCGCGGCCAGGCGGGCGACCACTTCGCGGGCTTTGTCGGTGACGTCGTACCGGTTGGCGGCGACCGCGCCCAGCAGATACATCTCGGGACCCAGCAACCAGCGCCCGGTTTTGGCATCGCGGTCGATCAGCCCGACCTCGGCCAGCGATGTGAGCAGCCGGTGAGCGGTCGGGCGGGCGAGGTCGGTCGCCCGGCCCACCTCCGTCGTCGACGCGCCCGTCGGTTCCGCGGCACCGACGGCACCCAACAACGCCGCGACGCGCGAGACTACGTTGGGTCGGTCGGCCACGGATGTCGATCCTAGCGTTCATTGAGTGGACGCCATGGCGATCGATTACCGCACTGCGAACATCTTCATCGCGGTTTGGCGTGGATGGTTGACTGCTCACAGAGCTGCTTGTTGAGTGGGAACCCGGCACGCAGGCGCGTTTACCCAGTGAACACCTGCTGACGTTGGGAAGGGGACGATGACTTCGAAGGTGTACGAGTCGGCTGCCAGCGCGGTCGCCGACATCCCCAGCGGAGCCACGCTGGCTGTGGGCGGGTTCGGACTGTGCGGCATCCCCGACCGATTGATTCAGGCGCTCCTCGACGCGGGCGTGACCGACCTCGAGGTGTTCTCGAACAACTGCGGCGTCGACGACTACGGGTTGGGAATTCTGTTGTCCGACGGGCGTATCCGCCGGATCACCGCGTCTTACGTCGGGGAGAACAAGGAGTTCGCCCGGCAGTATCTGGCCGGTGAGCTCGAAGTGGAGCTGACCCCGCAGGGCACCCTGGCCGAGCGGCTGCGCGCCGGCGGCGCCGGAATACCGGCCTTCTACACGCCGGCCGGGGTGGGCAGTGCGGTCTCCGACGGTGGGCTGCCGTGGCGCTACGGGCAGGACGGCTCGGTGGCGATCGCCTCGCCGCCCAAGGAAACTCGCGTGTTCGGCGATAAGCGGTATGTGCTGGAGGAGTCGATCAATGCCGACTTCGCCCTGGTGCATGCCAAACGCGGCGACACCTACGGCAACCTGGTGTTCAACCGGTCGGCGATGAACTTCAACCCGCTGTGCGCGATGGCAGGCCGCATTGCGATCGCCCAGGTCGAGGAGCTCGTCGAGCCCGGTGAGCTCGATCCGGCAACCGTGCATCTGCCGGGTGTGTTCATCAACCGGATCGTGCACACCGGTCCGCAGGACAAGCGCATCGAGAAGCGGACCGTCCGCTCGGAGGAAGCGAACTGATGACCCAGCCAGCAACCGCGACCGGATGGACCCGCGATCAGATGGCGGCCCGGGCCGCCGCCGAGATGATCGACGGCGAATACGTCAACCTCGGCATCGGGCTGCCCACCCTGATCCCGAACTATCTGCGGCCCGAGGTGCGGGTGACCCTGCACTCCGAGAACGGCATCCTGGGCACCGGTCCCTACCCCACCGACGAGGCGGTCGACGCCGATCTGATCAACGCGGGCAAGGAAACGGTGACCGTCCTTCCCGGGGCGGCATTCTTCGATTCGGCGTTGTCGTTCGGCATGATCCGCGGTGGCCACATCGACACCGCGGTGCTGGGGGGCATGGAGGTGTCGCAGACCGGCGACCTGGCCAACTGGATGGTGCCGGGCAAGATGGTCAAGGGCATGGGCGGCGCGATGGACCTCGTCCACGGGGCGGCCCGCGTCATCGTGCTGATGGAGCACACCGACCGCGCAGGCAGCCCCAAGATCGTCAAGCAGTGTTCGCTGCCCCTGACCGGTGTCGGTGTGGTCGACCGGATCATCACCAACCTCGGCGTGATCGACGTCGTCGGCGACGGCACCTTGGTGCTGCGTGAGCTGGCGCCCGGGGTGAGCACCGACGACATCGTCGCCGCGACCGAACCCGAACTGACGGTCGATCTGACCGGGTAGGTCAGAACCCGGAGAGGATCACCGCGTTGGTGTCGGCGGCGGCATGCCGCAGCTCGCGTGCGGCGCGGTAGGCATCCGAGTCGTACCAGGCCTGCGCGGCTTCGACCGAATCGAACTCCAGCACCACGGTCTGGTGGCCGTGCCAATTGCCCTCGAGCACTTGTGGTTTGGTCTCGACGGCGAGCACCTTGACACCGCCCATGGCGGCGCCGGCGGCCTTGCCGTACGCCTTCATCCCTTCCGGGTCTTTGATGTCCTCAGTCAAGATGACATATCCCTTGGGCATGACACTCCTCTCATGCGAGAATCAGGTTCTCGTATTTCGGGTGACAGGTTTCCATGCCATAAGGGGTAAATGCAATGACCAATGTCGACGCTGACACGGGTGTGCTGGCCGGCGAGCAGCGGATGCTCATAGACGGGGAGCTGCGGCTGACCGACTCCGGGGCTTTGTTCGACGTCGAGCATCCGGCCTCCGAGGAAGTGGTCGGGCAAGCCACCGACGGTACGGTCACCGACGTCGAGCGGGCGACCGCCGCCGCACGCCGGGCGTTCGACCGAAGCGACTGGTCACGGGATCTCGAGTTCCGCTACCACTGCCTCACTCAGCTGCACGAGGCGCTGACCGAGGAGCAGGAACGGTTGCGGCGCATCGTGATCACCGAGGTCGGCTGTCCGGTCTCGGTCAGCGGCTCGCAAATCGAGAGCCCGATCGCCGAGGTGAAGCACTGGGCCGAGCACGGCCGCAATTTCGACTACCTGGTGGACACCGGAATTCACGAGACCCAGCTCGGCCCGGCCCGGCGCAAGATCCAGTTCGACCCGGTCGGCGTCGTCGGCGCGATCACGCCGTGGAATGTCCCGTTCTACCTGAACATCGCCGAGACCGTCCCGGCGCTGATGGCCGGAAACACCGTGGTGCTCAAGCCGGCTCAGCTCACCCCCTGGTCGGGGACCGAGCTCGGTCGCATCATCGCCGAGAAGACCGACATCCCTGCCGGGGTGTTCAACGTCGTCACCTCCAACGCCAACGAGGTCGGCGCGGCGCTGTCGGCCGATCCGCGGGTGGACATGATCACGTTCACCGGGTCCACGGCCACCGGCCGTGCGATCCTGGCCGCGGGCGCCTCGACGGTCAAGAAGACCCTGCTGGAGCTCGGCGGCAAGTCGACCCACATCGTCTGCGACGATGCCGACTTCAACGCGTGCCTGCCGATGGCGGCGATGTTCGCCTGCGTCATGTCCGGGCAGAGCTGCATTCTGTCCAGCCGAGTCCTGTTGCCGCGCAGCCGCTATGACGAGGGGCTGGAGATCCTCAAGTCGATGATGGAGCAATTCCCGGTCGGTGATCCGTGGACGCCGGGCATCATGCAGGGCCCGCAGATCAGTGCCATGCAGCGGCAGAAGACGCTGAGCCTGGTCCAGTCGGGTATTGCCGACGGCGCCCGGCTGGTCACCGGCGGCGGAATCCCGGAGAACCTGCCGACCGGCTACTACGTGCAGCCGACGCTGCTCGCCGACGTCGACCCCACATCGGAGATCGCCCAGACCGAGATCTTCGGGCCGGTCATCACCGTGACTCCCTACGACACGGACGACGAGGCCATCGAGATTTCCAACAACACGATCTACGGCCTGTCCGGCGATGTCACCAGCGGCGACGACGAACGCGCGCTGAACATCGCCCTGCGACTGCGCACCGGCAGCGTCACCACCAACGGGCACTCGTTCTTCGGGATCACCAGCCCCTTCGGCGGCACGAAGCAGAGCGGGCTCGGCCACCGTAACGGCGACGAAGGCTATCGGGAGTACCTGAACATGAAGACGATCGGCGTACGGCCCTAGAGTTGCGTCGATTCAGAACCCAGAGCGAGCTGCTCGCGAAATCGTCGCTCTCAGTTCTGAATGGATGAAATGGCCGTAGCTGGGGGCCAACGCCGCCCGTCGTCTACATTCGTTGGGGACGGCTCTGGAGGCGCACATGATCAAGCTCGAACTGCCCTACGTCACCGTGACGGTCGACGATCGGTTCCGCAATCGTCTGGCCGGCGTCGGTGACCGGCTGCGCATCACGCTGACCGCGTATCTGCGCAACGCAGCCGACGATCTCGACGGCCTGGGCCGCAAGGCCACCGCGGCCTGCCAGACCGCGGCCGTGCGCGTCGACACCGCCATGGCCGCCGCCAACGACCGCATCGCCTCCGAGCCCGAGATCGGCGTCCCGCATCTGAAAGTCGTATGAGGTGAGCGCGCCCAGCGTCTTCATCACCGGAGCCGCTGCGGGTATCGGGCGGGCGACCGCCCTGACGTTCGCCCGGAACGGATACCGGGTGGGTGCCTACGACATCGACCTCGACGGGCTGGCCGGGCTGCGTAAGGAGATCGCGGCATTCGGCGGTGACGTGGCGACCGGCGAACTCGACGTCACCGACGAGGACCAATGGTCGGCGCGGCTCGGTGAATTCACCAGCAGCACAGGCCAACTCGATATCCTCGTGAACAACGCCGGCGTGCTGACCACCGGCGCCTTCGGCGAGGTGCCGCTGGGAGTTCACCGGCAGATGGTGGACATCAACTTCTACGGCGCGCTGGTCGGACTGCATGCCGCATTGCCCTACCTGCGCGCCACGCCGCGCGCCCAGGTGGTCAACATGTGTTCGGCCTCGGCGCTTTACGGCCAGCCCGAACTGGCCACGTACTCGGCGACCAAGTTCGCGCTGCGCGCGCTGACCGAGGCGCTGGAACTCGAATGGCGCCAATACGGAATCCGGGTGCTGGCGATGTGGCCGCTGTTCGTCAAGACGGCGATGACCGACGGCGTCGAGACCGCCAGCACGAAGTCACTCGGCGTCAACCTTCAGCCCGAAGACGTCGCCGCCGCGGTCTACTCGGCCACGCATCGACGCGGACGTCTGGCCAGGGTGCACTATCCGGTCGGGCGTCAGACCGCAGTGCTGTCCGCGCTGTCGCAGGTGTCGCCCAACTGGATGCAACGGTTGATCACGAAGACGCTGACGCGCAACTAGCCGACTGCGGTGTACGGCTTCTTCGGCGGCTGCTGGTTCTGCCGAAACGATTGGCACAGACCGAGATTGCTGGCCACACATGGCACGCCGTTGATGGTCGGCGCACTGCCTTCGAGGTAGCACTGGCCGGTGTACTGGTTGTTGATGTGCCCGGCCGGGCAGCCCTGCGCAACCGCCGCGGGCGCTCCGACGACGACGCCCGCCACAAGACCGGCGCCGGCCACCGCACAGGCGATTCGTCGCCCCCAGTGCGTCGTCATCGGCAGACCCCTTTGCCTTCTGCAGCCAGACTACGCGTTTGTGGCGTTGCCAGAACGCGTGACTAGGATCAGTGCCATGCCGGAGCCGACTGAGGATGCGGACGACACGACGTCCACATCTCACCGCCCCACCCACCAATCCCGATCCTCGGTCGGCTGGGTCGCGCCGCTCGCTCTGGTCGTCGCGCTGATCGCGGCGGGCCTCGCCGGGTGGGCTCTGCTCCGGCCGGCACCGTCGAGCCCCGCACCCGCCGCCGCACCGCAGAGCGGTGACCCCAAGGCCAGCGCCTGCGACGCTTATCGCACCGTAAGCGCGGCGGTGTCCCTGCAGACGCATGCCGACCCGGGTGCCGAAGTTCAGGGCGTGGCCGCCAACGCACGGTTGGCGATGTCGGGCGGTGCGACCTACCTGCTGGCCCATCTCAGCCCTGCCACGCCGGGCGACCTGGCCGACGCGATTCGCGGCTTCGCGGCCGGGCTGCAGGATATTTCGGTCAACGCGTTAGCCGGGGTGCCCAACACCGATCCGATCCAAGCCGAGCGGCTGAGCAACGCGGAGAAGGCGAACAGCCGGATCGCCGAACTCTGCAAATAGCTACTACGACGGGTTTTACCGGTCGAGTTCAACTGGCGTTTGCACGAAGTTCGACAGTGCGCCAAGTGGGGTCCAGTCCGGGGTAAGGGTTGTCTCCTTGGATTTCTATGTCAGTGACCACTCGGCGCCTTTGCCGGACTGAACGTCTTCTTCGAAGGGAATTCGACCTTGTCCAAACACCGCAAGAAATCGGTCCGGGTGGCTGCGCCAGCCTTTGTCACCACCGGCGTCGCCGGTGCGGCGATGGTGGGAGCGGGCGTGCTGTTCGCCCTCACCGAGGCGCCCACGCCCGTCGCTTCACCGGCCTACAAGCTGACGTCGACCGAGTCCGACCTATGGCTGTGGCCGACCGGCAGCAGCCTCATCGGCAACTCCAACTCGACCACCCCGCAAGCGTTCGCATCGGCCAACGCCGCCGGTGATTTCGTCTCGCAGTTCATCGGCAACGGCACCGCCGACCACCCCGATGGCGGCCTGCTCATCGGCAATGGCTACAACTACAGCGCGGCTGACGCCGCCCAGTGCGCAACCGGTTGCGCCGGCGGGCGCGGCGGCCTGCTGATGGGCAACGGCGGCAACGGATTCAACGGCGGCGACGGCGGCAGCGCCGGGCTGTACGGCACCGGCGGCAACGGCGGCAATGGAATCGCGACCGTCAATGGCGGCCGGGGCGGCAACGGCGGCAACGGCGGCGTCTTCGGCGGCACCTCCTCCACCGGCACGCTCTTCGGCGGTGGCGGTGGCGCCGGCGGCAATGGTGCGGCCGGCGCGGACGGCGGGAACGGCGGCAGCGCCGGATGGTTCGGCGGCAGCGGCGGTGCCGGCGGCAACGGTGGCGATGCCACCGCCGCCCTCGCAGCCGGAAAGGGCGGCAACGGCGGCGACGCCGCGTCCCTGCCTCTTACGAGTTCCGGGTCGGGCGGCGCCGGCGGCGCCGGCGGCAAGGGCTTCACGAACGCCGCCGGGGCCGGAACCGACGGCGGCGCCGGCGGCAACGGCGGCAAGGGCGGTTTCTACGGCGGGGCGACCGGCGGTGCCGGCGGGACCGGTGGCGCCGGCGGCGACGGCTCCACGACGGGTGGTAACGGTGGCACCGGCGGAGCGGGTGGCGCCGGCGGCTTGGTCCAGGGCAACGGCGGCGCCGGCGGGACCGGCGGAGCCGGCGGCAAGGGCGGCACCGGCGACGGCGGCGCCGGCGGAACCGCTGGCGACGGCGGCAACGGGGGCCTGACGGGCGTCGGTGGCGCCGGCGGAACGGGCGGCGCCGGCGGTGCCAGCACTGCGGCCAACGGCGGCAAGGGCGGAACCGCAGGCAAGGGCGGCTTCGGCGGCAATGCCGGCGGCAAGGGCGGCACCGGCGGCGCCGGCGGCGACGGCAAGGCCGCCAGCGGAGGGGCCGGCGGCAACGGTGGCGATGGCGGCCCGGGGTTGATCTCCGGCGCGGGCGGCGGCAACGGTGGCACCGGTGGCACGGGCAAGGCCGGCCCCGGCAAGTCCGGTCAGGCCGGCACGGGACCTGTCGGCCCGGCGGGCGGCAAGGGTGGCACCGGCGGCGCCGGCGGCTAATCCCTCACGAACACGAATCGGCCCTCTCCGAAAGGAGGGGGCCGATTTCGCTTCAGTGCGTTGACGTTTGGGTCAGGCACGCCCGCCGTTCACTGCACACGCCATCTGTGCGTTCTTCGCGTCGGTGTTCATGTCACCGGCGGTCGAGTTCAGCGAATCGCCACCGCCGCGAATCCCCATGATCAACAACAGCTTTGCGGCGCGGATCGACCACGACCGCATGGGTGCGGAGATGTCGCCGGGCAACCCCGGCGTGTTGGCGGCGTCCATCGCCGTCGATGCGGCCTCACGCAGTGCGGTGCGGCCGATGACATTCGAGTTGGCGACGTTCGGATCGTCGTAATTGACGCTGTTGCCGCCACCGGCGGTGTTGTACGCAAAGTCTTCGTAGTTGTTGGCCGCATAGTCCAGCGCCACGCCGAACTGCTTGCAGGCGGTGACAACCGAGGCATACGTGCCCTGGTCCGGAGGCCCCGCCTCCGGCGCGGGTGCATCCGGCGGCAGCGGCGCCGGCGCCGCCATATTGACGGTACCGGGGCCGGGCACAGGCGCCGGCTGCTCGGTCTGTGGGTCTGCCAAGGCAACTGGCGCAGCGAACAATGTCGACCCCGACACCAACAGCGTGGCTGTCAGCGTCCGGCCGTATCGCAGTGACGATTTCATCGCTTCCTCCTGGATCGTGGGCTCCCCCGAACCGTCCGGCTGGAAGTTCCTAACCAGCCCAACCCGAACCCGTCACGACAGGGTCCTTCAAAGGTCAGGACGAAGAGATGATCGACGGGTCAGCTGTCGCGTAGGTGAACAACCCCTGAACAACCGGCGCCCCCCGAGGATCAATCGGGTGTCACCGTCACCGCCGTCATGCCCAGCTGGTGTGAGTTCGAGACCCAAACCGGCGCGTCTGACCTCGTACGCAAGGAAATGACGCTCGGTAGACGGTAATCGGGTGGGAGTTGTTGGGGCGGTGTTAACCATTCCGACACCCGCCAACTCAATGATTCCCTCCGAACGATCTGTGGATATCAAATACGAGAGGCGCCAACACGACATGTTGAAACGCTTTGCCGCATTGGCTGGAGTATGCCTGCTGGCCCCGATGGGAGGGGCTCCGCTCGCGTTGGCCGACCCGCCGGCGGATCCCAACGTGGCACCTGCCGCCAACGTCGGGCCGGCGGGCCCCGTGCCCTCTGCTGCGCCCGGGGTTCTCAAGACGCCCGACGGCTGGACGCTCAACGTGGTGGGCAAGGACGAGTCCATGGAACCCGTGGCCTCCCTGACCAATTCGCCGTGGTCGCGTGAGTACCTGGTGGACGGCACGTTCACCGGCGACGTCAGCGGCGGCGGCAGCACGAAGCTGGCCGGCGGAACGCTGGAGGCCGGGTACCAAATCGGTTGCGGCATCATCCAGGACGACATCGAGTCGATCACCTCGGGCGGCATCACCCCGGGTGTCGGCATTCCGCTGGTGACCGGCTCGCTGCTGCCGATCACGCTGGGTCTGTCGCTGTCCGAGCAGATCAAGATCGACCTCAAGCCCGGCACGGTGAACATCGTTCCGGTGGGCAAGAAGTCGTTCAAGGGCACCAAGCCCCGCGTCTCGATCACCGGTTTCCGCATCAAGATCGATGGTTGCGCGGGTCAGTCCTTCATCCGCTCGTACGCCACGCTGACGAGCTCGACCGACAACACCGATGACGTGGTCACCTACCTGGGCGTCACCAAGGCCGTTTAACAACTTCACATCGTCGTTCTCGCGAGCGGCTGTCCGTCATCCGACGGGTGGTGGGCAGCCGATCGCAGCACCGGAAAGACTCGGTGGAACGCCCAGTGGATCAGTTTCGGGCGCGCAGCGTTCGTACTTCGTTCACCAGCTGGACACCCCACCGATCAATCATTTTTCGACAAACCCAAGCATTTAGACGGAAGGCGCCGACACAACATGTTGCATCGCTTTGCCACCGCAGCCGCTGCAGCTTGCATGCTGATCCCGATGGGAGCGACCCCGCTCGCGTTGGCGGACCCGGCCGACGCGGGGGCTCCCCCTCCACCCCCGGACAACGGCGTTGTCGCCTCTGAAGTTCCCGGCATCGCCAAGACGCCCGACGGCCGGACCCTGACCGTCGCAGCCAAGGACGAGACCCAGCTGCCGGTGGCACCGCTGACCACATCCCTGTCGTCGCGCGACTGGGTGGTGGGCGGAACGTTCACCGGTACCACCACGGGTTCGGTGGCGGGCGGAACGTTGGAAGCCGGCTACCAAATCGGTTGCGGCGTCGAGATGGACAAGGTGAAGCTGAACGGCTCGATCGGCGCCACCTTGGGTAACGGCACGCTGGGCGCCGGCGGCGTCACCCTGCCGGGCGCGATCAGCTTCCCGATCCAGGGCCAGGTCGAGGTCGAGCCCCGCCCGGGCACCGTCACCAACGTCGTCGTCGACAAGAAGACGTTCAAGGGCACCTCGTCGCGTATCACGCTCAAGGACATCCACATCAAGGTCGACAACTGCGTCGGCGCGTCCTCGCTGCGCTCCTACGCAGTGCTGACCAGCTCGGGCACCGACGCCGACGACATCGTCGCCTACTACGGCGTCACCAAGGTTTTCTGATCTCCTGATGCGCCACGTCCACAGAACGCTCGTCACGGGTGCGGCCGCGGCCGCATTCGCAATCGGGGCGGCGGTCTCCTCCGTGGGGACCGCCGCCGCCGACGATCTGCCGCCCGCCGATCCAGCGGCCCCCACGCCGCTGCCGGCGCCGACGGGATTCGTTCCGCCGGCGTCGACCATCTCGGATTCGGTCAACGGATTCGCAGGACTCTTCGGTGGCCCGGCAGGCAACCAGATGCTTCTCGGCCAGGCGCCCGCGCCGGCCGCCGTTCCCGGTGGGGTCGACCCTGCGGCTGCTCCGCCGAATATCGCGGACCTCAACAATTCGATGCTGCTGCCGCGGAACTATCGGACGCTGCAGGGCGCTGACGATCCGACGCCGTCGCCCTACGATCTGACGACCGGTGTGCCGCCCGGCCCGTTCGCTCGGGTCGACGGCCTCAAGGGCGTGCACGCGATGGTGCACGGCGCACTGGGGCGGATGCCGGCCGACCAACTCGGCCAGCCGCTGCCCGGCACCGCACCGGCGCCGGGGATCACCATCCCCGCCGGGCCGGTCGAGTTCCTGCCCGATCCGGCTGCTCCGGCGCCCGGCGCGCCCGCAATTCCGCAGGCACCCGCCGACCCGGCTCTGCCACCACCGATTCCCTGATCGCATCCTCGGCGCCGATCACGGCATCATCGTGGCGTTTGCCGACTACGGTGTGACGAGGATCGAGGCGAGGAGGGCGGGGCGGATGAGCACAGGCGATCGGACGTTCGCGTCGACGCTGTTGCTTGCGACCGCGGTCAGCGCTGCCCTCATCGGGTCGCCAAGTGCCGCGGCCGATCCCGGACCGGGCGACCCGCCACCACCTGCGCCGGCCGTGGTGCCACCCAACGCGACGATCGGTAGCGTTCTCGCGCAGAACGGTGCGCCGCCGGCCGGACCGCTCGGCTTACCCGACCTGTCGGCGTACGCACCGGGACTTCTGCTGGGCCAGAACCCGGTCCCGTCGGCACCGGGGACGGCCAACGCCGTGGCGGCCCCCGACCTGCATGCGTTCAACACTCAATATCTCCTTCCGCAGAACGTCGCCCCCGCCGCGCCCGGACAGGGCGAACCCGATATCGGCATCGGCCCCAGCCCCGAGCAGCCGGGCACCGGCCGATTGGCGTTCCTGCGCCGGTTGCACGCGATGTATTCCGACGGCGCCCTCGACGGTGCGCTGCTTGGCCAAGTTCCCTACGAGCAACTTGGCGAGCCGCTGCCCGGCACCGCGCCGGGCGCGGGAGTCAACGTCCCGCCCGGACTCGGCTTTGGCCTGGCAGATCCCGCGCCTGCGCCCTGAGCACGCTGGTGACAAGTGAGCGCGACGCGCCCCCGACATTCACCCAACGGCAAAGTGCCGAGGGGGTTCTGGTGCTAGCATCCGAAACTTATGCCTGCTAACGCCCCGCGCGTGATCGTCGAACCGGACGACGGCGTGGACCCGGTCCGTGAATTCATCTCGAGCGCGCAAAGCTCGCTTCTGATAAAGCAATTCACCTTCACCGAGCCAAGCCTGATCGAGGCTGTGATCGACCGGAAGAAGGCTGGGGTCGACGTACGCATCATGCTCAACCCGCAGCGCTCGGGCGGCGACCGGGCGAACGACGAAAGCTACGAGACGTTCAAGGCCGCCGGCATCCACGTCCAGTGGTCGAGCCCGAAATTCTATGTGACACACGAGAAGTCGATCGTCGTCGACGAGAGCGCGGCCATGGTCGCGACCTACAACCTGATGATCAAGTACTTCACGCTCACCCGCGACTACGGCATCATCACCCACGACCCGCTGCATGTCGCCCAGATCATCGACGTGTTCAACGCCGACTGGGAGCACCGCGACTTCACCCCGCCCCGATACGAAGGGCTGTTGTGGAGCAACTCCAATTCCCGTTACCACATGGCACGTTTCATTGACACTGCCGAGCGCAAGCTGTACATCCAGCACCCGAAGTACGTCGACGCGGTCATCCTCGATCACATCGCAGCGGCCGCCCATCGTGGTGTCAGGGTGAGGGTCCTGTGCGGAGGCAAGCATGGCATCAGCGAGTGGGACATCCTCGATACCTTCGCCTCGCTGCGGACGCTTCGCCGGTTCGGCGTCGAGGTGCGCAAGCAGAAGAACCTCAGGGTGCACGCCAAGCTCTTGATCGTCGACGGCAGAGAGGTCCTGGTCGGGTCGATGAACATCGACCGCAGCGCTTTCGACCTGCGCCGCGAGCTCGGCATCACCACCGATGATCCCGACGTCGTGACCCGGCTCAAAGCGGTGTTCAAGAACGACTGGCAGATCTCCAACCACTACGAGCCACCGGACCCGCTGGAACAGAACCGTCCCGTCGAGGACGAGTTCCCGCATGACAGAGACCTGGTCCATGAGTGAGCCCGGTTCCACCCGGGAGAAGGTCTCACTTCTGGAGATCGCGCGGACGTTCAACCACATCGCACTGGCGTCCTTCGGCGGCGGACTGGGGGCATGGTCGCGCGAGGTCATCGTCGTCGAGAAGAAGTGGCTCGGCGAGGAGGAGTTCCTCAGCGCGATGACGATGTGCCGGATCGTGCCCGGCGCCAACCAGGTGAACCTGGCAGTCTTCGTCGGCACCAAGATGAAGGGCCTTGCCGGCGCCATCGCGGCTGTGATCGGGCTGTGCCTGGCGCCGGTCGCGATCGTGCTCACGCTGGGCTTCGTGTACTTCACGTTCAAGGAAGTGCCCGCGGTCAAGGGTGCCCTGCACGGCGCCTCGGCCGCGGCCGTCGCGTTGACCCTCGCGATGGTCATCCAGACCGGCCAGAAGTGCCTCAAAGGCCTGATGCCCGTCGCCTTCTTCCTGGCCAGCTTCGTCCTCAACGGCCTGTTGCGCTGGCCGCTGCTGCTGACGCTGGCCATCCTCGCGCCGCTGAGCTTGATCTGGGCGTGGCCCCGCAAGACGCCGGAGCCGGCCCAGGCATGAAGACGTTCCTGGCGCTGATCGGCATGTTCGGCTCGCTGTCGCTGCTGTCGATCGGCGGCGGCAATACCGTCCTGCCCGACATGCACCTGCAGGCGGTGACCGGCCACCACTGGCTGACGAATTCCCAATTCGCGGACATCTTCTCGATCTCCCAAGCCGCCCCCGGGCCCAGCATCCTGATCGTCGCGCTGGTCGGCTACGCGGCCGGGCTCGGCGTCTTCGGTGTCGTCGGTGGGATCATCGGCGGCGTGCTCGCCACGGTGGCGATGGTGGTGCCCGCGGCCGGCCTGATGTATCTGATCACCGTGTCGTGGCAGAAGGCCCAAAAGTCCAAGCTGCGCTACGCCGTCGAGAAGGGCTTCGCCCCGCTGACCGTGGGGCTGATCCTGGCCAGCTCTCTGGTCATGAGCAAGGCCGCCGACCACGACTGGCGGGCGTACCTGATCACCGGCGTCGCCACCCTGATCTTCGTGCGGACCAAGACCAACCCGCTGATCGTGGTCGGCGCCGCGGCGCTGCTGGGCTACGTCGGCTTCGTCTGACGAGCGGTCAATGAGACCTCCCCGGCGTAACTCGGGATAGGTTGCAGCGGTGCGAGTTGACGGACGCGATGTTGCCGTTTCCGGCGACCTTTTGCTGCCGCTGACCCGACGGACCAACGACATCGTTCGGCTCTCGCTGGCGACCGTTGTTCTGATCATCGTGGTCACCAGCTCACTGATCACCCGCAACGACTGGGTCGGGCTGGAGAAATCGGTGTCGCGGATCGTGGGTGTGCTCACTCCGACCCAATCCAATCTGGTCTATCTGGCCTACGGCGCCGCGATCCTGGCACTGCCGTTCGTGATCCTGATCGGCCTGATCGGCGCGCGCCAGTGGAAGCTGTTCGCCGCGTACGTGGCGGCCGGATTCCTCGCGGTGTTCTCCCTGTCGATCAGCGGTAACGGGATCGCCGCGCCCCGATGGCATTTCGACCTCTCCGAGCGGTTGTCGACCACTCTGTCGCAGTTCCTCGACGACCCCCGCTGGATCGCGATGCTGGCCGCCGTGCTGACCGTGTCCGGGCCGTGGCTGCCGGGCCGGTGGCGGCGGTGGTGGTGGACGTTGCTGCTGGCGTTCGTGCCGATCCACCTGGTGGTCAGCGCGGTGGTCCCGGCCCGCTCACTGCTCGGTCTGTCCGTCGGCTGGTTCGTGGGCGCCCTGACCGTGTGGGTGGTGGGCACGCCTGCGCTCGAAGTCCCCCTCGACGGAACCGTGCGCGCGCTGTCCCGGCGCGGATTCCTGGTGACGTCACTGACGGTGGTGCGCCCGGCCGGGGGCGGCCCGCTGGAGTTGGCGGCGGCCGACGACGCCGGTTCACGGGTCGTCCTCGAGATGTACGGACCCAATCAGCGCAGCGGCGGTGCGCTGCGGCAGTTCTGGCGGTGGCTGATCCTGCGCGACGCCGAAACCGCACCGTTGCAGGCCTCGATGCGCCGCGCCGTCGAGCATCGGGCACTGATGACGATCGCGGTCGGCGATCTCGGGGTCTCCAACACAACCACGATGGCGGTCGCCGCGCTCGAACGCGGGTGGACCCTGTACGCGCACACCCCGCCCCTCGGCGATCCGATCGGCGACGCTTGCGACGAGACCCTGGTGACCGCGGTCTGGGGTGCGCTGGGGGTCCTGCACCGCCACCAGATCGCGCACGGGGACTTGCGATTCAAGGAAATGACCGTCGACGCCGGGAAGGTGATGTTCGGCGGGTTCGGCAGCTCCGAGTACGGCGCGACCGACGAGCAGCTGCAGTCCGACATAGCGGCGCTGCTGGTGACCACGTCCGACCGGTTCGGTCCCGAGTCCGCCGTGGAGGCCGCCGTGCACACCCTCGGCAAGGAGACCGTCCTCAACGCGTCGCGGCGCCTCACCAGGGCGGCGGTCCCGGCCCGAATCCGCAAGTCGGTCAACGATCCCAAGGGTGTCATGGCCGCGGCTCGCGACGAAGTCAAGCGGCAGACCGGGGCTGAGGAGATCAAGACCGAGACCATCACCCGGTTCACCCGCAAGCAGGTCATTCAGCTGGTTCTGCTCGTCGCACTGGTGTACGTCGCCTATCCGTTCATCAGCACGGTGCCCACGTTCTTCAGCGAGCTGCGCAATGCGAACTGGTGGTGGGCGCTGCTCGGGCTGGCGGTGTCGGCATTGACGTATGTCGGTGCGGCAGCGGCGTTGTGGGCGTGTGCGTCCGGGCTCGTCAAGTTCGGCAACCTGGTCATCATGCAGTTCGCCAACACCTTCGCTGCCACCACCACCCCGGCCGGTGTCGGCGGTCTGGCCCTGAGCACCCGATTCCTGCAGAAGGGTGGCCTTGGGGCGCTGCGGGCCACCGCGGCGGTGGCGTTGCAGCAGGCCGTGCAGGTGATCACCCATGTGACCCTGCTGATTCTGTTCAGCGTCGCCGCCGGCGCCACCGCAGACCTGTCGCACTTCGTGCCGAGCACCACGCTGCTGTATCTGATCGGCGGCGTCGCACTCGGCATCCTGGGCACCTTCCTGTTGGTGCCCAAAGCCCGTCGGTGGCTCGGGACAGCAGTGCGGCCCCGGCTGCAAGAGGTCGGTCACGAGCTACTGGAGCTGATGCGCGAACCCAAGCGGTTGGCGGTTATCGTTTTAGGTTGTGCCACAACCACTCTGGGGATGGCATTGGTGCTGTGGTCGAGCATCGAGGCGTTCGGCGGCGACACCACCTTCGTCACGGTGACCATCGTCACGATGGTCGGTGGCACCCTGGCCTCGGCCGCACCCACGCCCGGCGGCGTGGGCGCGGTGGAAGCCGCACTGATCGGTGGCCTCGCCGCCTTCGGCGTGCCCGCGGCGGTCGGGGTGCCGGCGGTGCTGCTCTATCGCGTTCTGACGTGCTGGCTGCCGGTGTTCGCCGGCTGGCCGATTATGCGCTGGCTCACCGCGAGAGACATGATCTAGGCGGCGATTGCGTAGCGTGGACACGTGCGAACCACGCGTGCCCTGGCGGTGACGTTGGCGCTGGCCCTCGCGTTGTCGGCGTGCGCAGGGTCGGGCGGACGCGTCACGGACCGGGCCTGGCCGCCGTCGAGCGGCCGTGGTCCGTGCGGTGTGACCATGCAGCCCGACGTGCCGGCTCGGATGCGCGATGGAACTGTGCTGCGCGCCGACGTCTACCGGCCGGACAGCTCCGACCCGGTTCCGGTGATTTTGATGCGCACCCAGTACGGGAAGTCCGGCGCCCAGGTACAGCCGTCGCGCTACCAGACCCCCTCTTGGTTCGCCTCGCACTGTTATCTCGTTGTCATTCAAGATGTTCGGGGCCAAGGCGCATCCGGCGGCACCTTCAGTGAGTTCTCCCACGACCGCGATGACGGCTACGACTCCGTGGAGTGGGCCGCCGCACTGCCGGGCTCGAACGGCAAGGTGGGCATGTACGGCTCGTCGTATGTCGGCGCCACCCAATGGCTGGCCGCAACCGCGACTCCCCCGCACCTGGTCACCATCGTTCCTGCGAACACCGCCTCGGATTACTACGACGGCTGGATGTATGAGGGTGGCGAGTTCCGGCTGGCGTTCGTCCAGCCGTGGGCGATCGGTCTGGCCACCACCGCGGCAGAGAACCGGCACGACGACACCACCGCTGCGATGCTGAAGGCGGCCTCGGCCGACTCGACCCGGTGGCTGGGCTTCCTGCCCTACCGTGCCCTTCCGCCGCTGCAGCCCGCCAATCCTGCTGTGGCGCCATGGTATTTCGACTGGATCGCCCATTCGAAGCGAGACGATTTCTGGCGGCAGTGGAGCATCCGCGACCGTTATCCCTCAGTTCGGGTGCCGGTGCTCGATATCGAGGGCTGGTACGACGCCTTCCTCGCCGGTGGCATCGAGAACTTCACCGGGATGGTGAATTCGGCCGGCACGTCCGAAAGCCGGACGAACCAGCGGCTGGTGATCGGCCCCTGGGACCATGTGGACTGGGGCCGGGCGGGTTCGGAGCCGGCGCCGTCGCTCAAGGACATCGGCCCCGTCGGTGAGACGCCGATCAACGAGCTGATGCTGGCCTGGTACGACCGCTTTCTCAAGGGCGTGCACAACCACGTGTCGGGCAAGCCGCGGGTCGACTACTTCCTGATGGGTGCGAACCGGTGGAAGTCGGCACAGAGCTGGCCGTTACCCGACACCCAGTGGACTCGCTACTTCATGTCCGGCGACGGTCAGATGGATTCGCGCACCGGCACACTGACCACCGCGGCTCCGCCCGCCGACCAGGCGCCCGACCACTACGTCTACGACCCGACCGATCCGGCCCCCAGTGTCGGCGGACATTCGTGTTGCGGCGCGAAGTCGGGGCCACAGGGTCCCTACGACCAGATACCGGTCGAGCAGCGCTCCGATGTGCTGGTCTACACCAGCGATCCGCTGTCGACCGACACCGAAGTGACCGGACCGACGACGGTCGACCTGTGGGCGTCGTCGTCGGCGGTCGACACCGATTTCACGGCGAAACTGATCGTGGTCAAGCCCGACGGCGACGCGATCAACCTCAATAACGGGATTCTGCGGACGTCGTTCCGCGACTCGATGTCCGACCCGCGCCCGAGCGTTCCGAATCAGCCGTCTGAGTATCGCATCGCGATCTGGCCGACGAGCTTTGAGTTCCGTGCCGGCGACCGAATCCGAGTAGAGATCTCCAGCAGCGATTACCCGCAGTTCGCGCCGAACCCGAACAACGGTGAACCGTTCGGGCAGAGTGCGGCGACCGTGCCCGCAACGCAAACCATCCTGCATGACGCCGCGCATCCGTCGGCCGTCACCATCCCCGTGATCCCGTCCGGCGGCCGGGAATCTGATCGCTTCCCTATCGGGTAGGGCCGCGATCAGAACTCAGCAGTTCGCGGTCGGTGTGAGCTCCGGCGTCGACGTCATCCCAGGATGCGCCTCGCCCGACGAGATCGGTGACCACCGAGTCGAGCCCGATGACGATGGCACTGAGTAGCAACGACCCGACGAGCCAGGTGTCCGGGGGAATCGCTTTTGCGAGGCCGAGCAGAGCTTCCATGCGTTCCGTTCTCCATTCGTAGGGCTCCGCCCCAAAGAACCCACCATACGGTCGATACTTGAAAAGTTAGTTAATTCTTGCACCTTAGCCAATCAAGATCGAGCAGCGCCACGCCGAGTGCCAAGTTGGTACCGATGTGACGACTGTGGCGTTCCGTTGGTCTCCGAATACCCTGGCCGGACAGCAATATCCACTGGGGTTGTATTCAAGCCCCGAACATGAAGTCCGTCGCGAGCACCTGCCGAAGCCAACGGCCGCGGAGCCAATTGAGCACGCTGATAAGCATTCAGCAAACTATCGGTTCACACACGGGCACACTGCCACCTGCCACCCGGAGACAGCCGGCACACCGAAGGAGCGCCCCGCTCGCCGGGTCGCCGGCAGAGCAGGGGCGCTACTGAGCTGGAGTGCAGGGCTTTTCGAAGAGGAATTGCGTCACCATCGGGACGCGAAGGGGGTTGGTCGTCACCGACCGCGAGAGAGGTGCAGCAACCTAGTCGGCCACCGCCGCGGCGAACGTGAGGTCAGCGAGATTGCCGAGACGCGTCGGCGGCCATACCGATGAAAATCGCATAGGCGGCGGACATCGCGATCTGATCGATCTTGTCGGTGTCTCCGCCGAGTTCGCGCACCTGATCGGCGATCGCATAACGGATCAGATCGACAGACGTCATCATGGGATCGCTCACCGGTACTCCACTCTCGGTGCAGATTCACTTTCGGCTGTCAGGTAAACCCACGCTGCCGCCGCGACGTAAGCGACATATGCGACTTTGCCCAACGCGTTCACCGTAGCTCCGATCTTCATCAAGTACCTGAGACCGAGCTTAGAGTTCAAAAGTTAGTTGGGCTAGCAGATTAGCTTTGTGACCACCGTGAGATCCGGCCGAGACCTTCGGCGTTGTGGTGGTCGCCACAAAAGCAGTTTGTGCGGGCGGGGGGACTTGAACCCCCACGCTCTTTCGAACAATGGCACCTAAAGCCATCGCGTCTGCCATTCCGCCACGCCCGCGAGACGGCCGAGTTTACCGCGAGTGCCTTCACGAAATTTGTCGGTGGGCCTCCTAGCGTCGAGCATGACGCAGAAAGGCCACACAGATTCGCACCACTATTCGCACCACAGAGTTCGCGAACATGCGGCGGTTGATCGCGGCGGGTGTCATCGAACAAGCGCCGAAAGACTTCGTCCGCGGGCTGATCCACCGCGACGGCTGCCGCGTCGTCGCCAATGGGGCGTCACCAGCACACTGGCACGTGAACCCATAACCGCTGGCACGGTACCGTCGTGGTGTGTCCACGACCCGCCGTCGTCGCTTCGCGCTGATCGTTTTGGTGATCATCGCCGCGTGCGGCTGCCTGGCGCTGGGCTGGTGGCAGTGGAGCCGATTCGAGTCGACGTCGGGCACCTTCCAGAACCTGGGCTACGCCCTGCAATGGCCGATGTTCGCCGGGTTCTGCGTGTACGCCTACCGCAAGTTCATCCGCTACGAGGAAGAAGGCGTCCCCGAACCTGCGGCGGACGCCGACTCGATCACCGAGATCCCCGCCGGACTGCTGCCCGAAAGGCCTACGGCTCCAGCCGTGTCCGATGAGGTCGACCCCGCAACGCGCGACTACAACGCCTACCTCGCCGAGCTGGCTGCGGTCGACAAAGCCCACGAAGATCAGAACAGGACCACCGCATGACCGCACCCGAGTCGCCCGAAACCCACACCCCCGCGGGGGTCCCGCTCGACAAGCTCCGCAATGCCCTTCTGGGATACCGGATCCTGGCGTGGACCACGGGCATCTGGCTTATCGCGCTCTGCTACGAGATCGTGCTGCGCTACGTCGTCAAGGTCGACAATCCGCCCACCTGGATCGGGGTGGTGCACGGCTGGGTCTACTTCATCTACCTGCTCTTCACCGCCAACCTCGCGGTGAAGGTGCGCTGGCCGATCGCCAAGACCATCGGTGTGCTGCTGGCCGGCACCATCCCATTGCTCGGCATCGTCGTCGAGCAGGTGCAGACCCGAGACCTGAAGACCCGCTTCAACCTTTGACGAGCGGATCACCGGAGAGCTCGAACTCTTCCGGCGACCAATCCTCGACGGCGCCATCGCCCGCGGCCGGCAGTGTCAGCGCGATGACCGCGGCCAGTGCCGCGACGCCGGCGGAGACGAGCAACGCGATCCGCAGCCCCTGCAGCGATGGCATCGTGTGCCCGGCGTAGGTGATGGTCATCGTCGCCAGCACCACACCGATCACCGCGCTGGAAATCGACGTCCCCAACGACCTGGCGAGAGCGTTGATTCCGTTGGCAGCGGCCGTCTCCGACACAGGTACCGCAGCGTTGATGAGCGCTGGTAAAGACGAGTACGCGAAACCCACGCCGAGGCTGATGGCGATGTTGACCACCATCACTGCCGCCGGGCTGCCGAGCAACCACACCGCGCCCAGGTAGGCGGCGGCGATGATCGCGGCACCGCACACCAACGTGAACTTGGCGCCGCGGCGCCCGGCGACCCGGGCCGCGAGCGGGGACGCGACCATCATGGCCAGCCCGCCCGGCGCCATCCACAGACCCGCCTGCAACATCGACTGACCCAAGCCGTAGCCGGTGGCCTTGGGCAGTTCGAGCACCTGCGGTGCGACCAGCGAGAGCGCGAACATCGAGAAGCACACCAGGATCGCCGCGATATTGGTGGTCAGGACCGGACGGCGCAGCGTCGTGCGCAGATCAACCATCGGCGACGTGGTCCGGAACTGCCAGCGGGCGAAGACGGCGAACACCACGACCGACACGACGAACAGCGACAGGGTGGTCGAACTCGTCCACCCCCACGTCGACCCCTTCGAGATCGGTAGCAGCAGAGTCACCAATCCGGTGGTCAGCAAGACGAACCCCAGCGGGTCGAACCGGTCGGCCGAGGTGGCCGGAATGTTGGGCACCATGAAGTAGAACAACAACATCGCGATGATGCCGAGAACGCTTGCGCCCCAGAACAAGGTGTGCCAGTCGGTCTTTTGGGCGACCACCGCCGACAGCGGGAGACCCAGCGCGCCGCCGACCCCCAGCGAGGAGCTGATCAACCCCATCGCCGACCCGACCCGGTCGGCCGGTACCGCGGCCCGCAGCACACTGATCGCCAGCGGGATGATCGGGATGCCGAAGCCCTGCAGCCCGCGCCCGACGATGAATGGCAGCAGCGAGCTGGTCATCGCGGCGATCAACGACCCGACCGTCAGCGTCGCCGCGCAGATCATCAGCATCGGCTTGGGCCCGTACATGTCGCCGAGCCGGCCGAACACCGGCGTGGTCACCGCCGCGGTCAACAGTGTCACCGTGATCGCCCACGACGCGTTGTCCGGGCTGGTGTGCAGCAGCGTCGGAAGCTCGGGGATCAGCGGGATCATCAGGGTCTGCATCAGCGACACACTGATTCCGGCGGCCGCCAGGACGGCGATCAGAACCCCGGGGTGCCCCACCCGGACCGAGTGACGACCCATCCGGGCATCATGACACATTAGATACGCTAGGCAAATTTTGCTGCGCTCAGACCAGCGCGCGCAGCGCCGGAATCAGCAGCGCCAGGGCACGACCGCGATGCGACGCGGCGTCCTTCTCCTCGGGACTGAGCTCCGCCGCGCTGCGGCTCTCCCCCTCGGGAATGAACAGCGGGTCGTAACCGAAGCCGCCCTCGCCGCGCGGCGCCCGCGCGATCACCCCGGGCCACGCGCCGCGCACCACCGCACTGTCCGCGTCGCCGGGACCCCAGACCAGTGCGCACGCCGATACGAACGCCGCCGCGCGCCGCTCGTCGGGTACGTCGCTCAGCTGAGCCAGCAGCAGCGCATTGTTGGCGCCATCATCGCCGTGTACGCCCGCCCACCGCGCGGACAGCACACCCGGCATCCCGTTGAGCGCCGCAACCTCGATGCCCGAGTCGTCGGCGACCGTCGGCAGTCCGGTGGCGGCGTAACCGTCTCGCGCCTTGGCAAGCGCATTCGCTTCGAAGGTGGCGCCGGTTTCAGGCGCCTCATCGAAGGGCGGCACGTCATCGAGCGACACCAGGGTCAGCCCGGCCAGCCCCGCGGCATCGAGCACCCGGCGCAGCTCGGCCAGCTTCTTGGCATTGCGGCTGGCAACTAATAATCGCGTCAGGACCCGAATGCCTTCTTCGACGGCGGACCTTCCGGCAGCACACCGGGGTACGGGAGTTCGAGCGCCTCGCGCTGGACGGCGAACAACGTCTCGCACGAGGCGAGGGCGGCGTCGAGCATCTTGTCCAACGTCGAGCGCGGGAACGTCGCACCTTCCCCGGTGCCCTGGACTTCGACCAGCGTTCCGGTGTCGGTGGCGACGACGTTCATGTCGACCTCGGCGCGCGAGTCCTCCTCGTAGGGCAGGTCCACGCGAACCCGGCCGTCGACCACGCCGACGCTGACCGCGGCGATGGCACACGACAGCGGCCGCGGGTCGGACAGTTTGCCGCCGGCGGCGAGGTAGGTGACGGCATCGGAGAGTGCGACGTAGGCGCCGGTGATCGCGGCGGTGCGGGTTCCGCCGTCGGCCTGCAGCACGTCGCAGTCGATGGCGATGGTGTTCTCACCCAGCGCGGCCAGGTCGATGCACGCCCGCAGCGAACGCCCGACCAGCCGGCTGATCTCCTGCGTGCGCCCACCCACGCGACCCTTCACCGATTCGCGATCCGATCGGGTGTGGGTGGCGCCGGGCAGCATCGCGTACTCGGCGGTCAGCCAGCCCTGCCCCGAACCCTTGCGCCAGCGCGGCACACCTTCGGTCACGCTGGCCGTGCACATGACCCGGGTTTCGCCGAAGGCGACGAGCACCGAGCCGGCCGGATGGGAGGTGAAGCCGCGGGTGATGGTGACCGGGCGCAGCTCGTCGTCAAGCCTGCCGTCTTGTCGTCGGGACACGAGGCAACCCTATCGGGGTCAGTGCCGACGGACGTCGATGGTCTCCCCGCACACGACGGCGTGTACCGGGCCGTCGAACTCCGCCTTGGCCTCGCTGATCACGTCCTCGCGGGAAGTCCACGGCGGGATATGGGTGAGCAGCAACTCACCGACACCGGCGCGCTTGGCCATCTGGCCGGCCTCGGTACCCGACAGGTGCAGGTGCGGCGGCCGGTCCGGTGCGTGGGTCCACGACGCCTCGCAGAGGAAAACGTCTGCGCCGCTTGCCAGCTCGACGAGCGACTCGCACACCCCGGTGTCACCGCTGTAAACCAGGGTGGCGCCCGACGGGTCGGTGATCCGCATGCCGAACGACTCCGTCGGATGGGTCACCAGCCGCGGCAGCACGGTCAGTGCACCGAACTGCACCGGCTCGTTGTCCTGCCAGTGACGGATGTCGAAGATGTCGGAGAAGTCGTCGAGCTCACCTCCGAGCGGCGACGAGGCCGCAGCCAACCGGGTCCAGGTGTCGCTCGGGCCGTACATGATGCCGCGGCCTTGCGCCGGGCTCGGGTGGTAGCGGCGCCACACGAACAGGCCGGGCAGATCCAGACAGTGGTCGGCATGCAGGTGCGACAGCAGGACGTGGACTTCGTTGGGATCGGCGTAACGCTGCAGCGCGCCGAGAACTCCACCACCGAAATCGAGTACGAGCGGGGTGGTGTCCGGTGCCGTCAACAGGTACCCGGACGCCGGCGAATCAGGCCCGACAACACTGCCGGAGCAACCGAGGACGGTGATTCGCACAGTCACTAGCTTGCCATGCCCGGTTGCCGCAAGAGGAAAACATGACGGGTTTGTCAGGGAGAATCAGGTCGTCGCCGGTACGTGACGCTGAACAGGGTGGACCCCGGTGATCGCCGGCCCCAGGAAGCGTGCCGCCAGCGCGGTGAACGCCTCGGGATCGCCGGTCGCCTCGAACAGGCGGGTCGCCGCCGGAGCCTCGTGCGGCCGCAGCAGATCGCGCTCGGTCAGAACTTTCAGCAAGTCCTTGGCCGTCTCCTCGGCGCTGGATACCAGCGTGACCGAATCCCCCATCGCCAGCTGAATCAGCCCGGACAGCAACGGGTAGTGGGTACAGCCCAGCACCAAGGTGTCGACCTGTTCGCGCTGCAGCGGTTCGAGATAACCTTCGGCCAGGTTCAGCACCTGCCGGCCGCTGGTCACACCGCGCTCGACGAAGTCGACGAACCGCGGGCACGCCACCGCGGTGATGTCGATGTCGCGGGCCGCCGCGAACGCGTCCTGGTAGGCCCCGGACGCGATGGTCGCCTGGGTCCCGATCACCCCGATGCGTCCGGTCCGCGTGGTCGCCACTGCGCGCCGCACCGCGGGCAGGATGACCTCGACGACAGGTACGTCGTAACGTTCCCGCGCATCGCGCAGGCAGGCGGACGAGGCGGTGTTGCAGGCGATGACGAGGGCTTTGACCCCGCGCTCGACGAGGTCGTCGCCGATCGCCAGCGCATGCGCGCGTACCTCGGGGATGGTCAGCGGGCCGTACGGACCGTTGCCGGTGTCGCCGACGTAGATGATGTCCTCGTCGGGCAGCTGGTCGATGATCGAGCGGGCAACCGTCAGCCCGCCGACGCCGGAGTCGAAGATGCCGACCGGCGCGAAGCGGTCGCTCACGACGTCAGGCCGGGAAACTGGCCGGCCCTCTTGCGTTCCCGCGCTTTACGTTCCGGCCCGGACAGCCAGTACGCGGCGAGCACCCCGGCGATCGCCCCGCACAGGTGGCCCTGCCAGGACACCCCGCCGCAGGTGTTCAGCTCGGGCAGCGCCCCCCACAACACACTGCCGTAGACGAACAGAACGACGACGCCGGTGACGATCTGCCAGACGTGCCGGGTGAAGATACCGAAGGTCAACAGGAACGTGAGCCATCCGAAGATCAGCCCGGAGGCGCCGATGTGGTTGGTCTCCAGCCCGCAGCCCACGTTGCCGATCAGCCAGGTGCCCATACCGCCGACGATCCAGATGATCGCGGTGGCCCAGACGAACCGCGCCATGCCGGTCAGCGTCACCAAAAACCCGAGCACCAGGGCCGGCACGGTGTTGGCGGCCAGGTGCTGCCAGTTGGCGTGCAGCAGCGGCGCAAAGACGATGCCCCACAGGCCGTCGGTTTCAAGCGGCCGGATGCCGTTGCGGTCCAGCGAATGCCGCGACAGCTGGTCGACGATCTCGATGATGTACAGCAGCGCGACGAACGACACGATGGTGGCGCCGCCGACCTTCCAGGCTGGGGGCTTCTTGGGCTGCGGCGGGGTCGCCGGGTAGCCCAATGGCTGATTCATCTGTGTCTCACTACCTCGTCTACGCCCAGAGCTGGCCTTCCAACGCCTCCTCGGCTTCGTCAAGGCTACCGGCGTACGCACCGGTGGACAGATACTTCCACCCCGCGTCGCATACCGTGAACGCGATATCGGCACGCTGACCGGCCTTGACGGCCTTGCCCGCCACCCCGAGCGCGGCATGCAGGATCGCGCCGGTCGAGATGCCGGCGAAGATGCCTTCGACCTCGACCAGTTCGCGGGTGCGCCGCACGGCGTCGATCGAGCCGACCGAGAAGCGCGTGGTCAGGATCTCCGGGTCGTACAGCTCGGGGATGAAGCCTTCGTCGATGTTGCGCAGCGCATACACACCCTCGCCGTAGCGCGGTTCTGCGGCGACGATCGCGACGTCGGGCAGCCGCTCGTGCAAGTAGCGGCCGACCCCCATCAATGTGCCGGTCGTGCCGAGCCCAGCGACGAAGTGGGTGATCTCGGGCAGATCCCGCAGCAGCTCCGGCCCGGTGCCGAAGTAGTGGGCGTCGGCGTTGGCCGGGTTGCCGTACTGGTAGAGCATGACCCAGTCGGGATGCTGAGCGGCCAGCTCCTTGGCGCGCGCGACGGCGGTGTTCGAGCCGCCCGCGGCCGGCGAGAAGATGATCTGCGCGCCGTACAGCTCGAGGATCTGCCTGCGCTCGACCGAGGTGTTCTCCGGCATCACGCAGATCAGCCGATAGCCCTTGAGCCGGGCGGCCATCGCCAGTGAAATGCCGGTGTTGCCGCTCGTCGGTTCCAGGATCGTGGCGCCCGGCGTGAGCAGACCGTCGCGTTCGGCCTGCTCGATCATCCGCAGCGCCGGCCGGTCCTTGATGGATCCCGTGGGATTGCGATCTTCGAGCTTGGCCCACAACCGCACATGAGGTCGGTCGTCGTCGTCCCAGCGCGGTGACAGCCGCGGCAACCCGACCAGCGGGGTGTCGCCGACCGCCTGCAACAACGAGCCGTAGCGGGTCAATTCGGTTCAGCCGCCGGCCACGGCGGGCAGGATCGTCACGGAGTCGCCGTCCCCGATTTCGGTGTCCAGCCCGCCGGAGAACCGGACGTCCTCGTCGTTGACGTAGATGTTGACGAAGCGGTTGAGCTTGCCCGGATTGCCTTTGTCCACCAACCGCTCCGAAATGCCGGAGTAGTTGGCCTCCAGATCGGCGATCACCGCTTGCAGCGTCGAGCCACTGGCGTTGACCCGCTTCTCACCGCCGGTGTGGGTGCGCAGGATGGTCGGGATGGAGACCTCGACGGACATGGGTCGCTCCTGTCTCTAGTACTGCTCGACGATGGTGACGGGTTCCTCGGTGACCACACCGTCCAGAATCCGGTAGCTGCGCAGCTCGTGCTCGTCGGGATCGCGAGTGGAGACCAAGACGTAGTGCGCGTAGGGTTCCGACGCATACGAGATGTCGGTGCGGCTGGGATAGGCCTCGGTGGCGGTGTGCGAGTGGTAGATGACCACCGGCGCCTCGTCGGCACTGTCCATGGCACGCCACACCTTGAGCTGCTCGCCCGAGTCGAAGCGGTAGAACGTCGGCGACCGCTCGGCGTTGAGCATCGCGATGTGACGCTCTGGGCGGTCGGAGCCCTCGGGCCCGGCGAGGACGCCGCAGGCCTCGTCGGGATGATCAGCCCTGGCGTGCGCGACCATGGCGTCGACGAGGTCGGCACGGATCACCAGCACGGCGGGCCTCTCCTATCTGGTCCGGTCCGGCTCAGCGGGCAGATACACCGAACGCTCCGGGCAACACGTCACGGTAGGTCGGTATTCCGGCGGCCGACTCGGCGGCGAGCACTGCGACCAGCACCGCACGCGCCAAGCAGTCTGCCCCGGCCGCACCCAGCCTCGCGAGCGGCTTGGTCTCCGGCACCATCTGCGCCGGGGTGTCCGCGTCCCGTTCGAGCTCGATGGCCCCGGTGGCCAAGGCGAAGACGGTGTCGCCGTCCAGTGGGGTATGGGCCGGGCGGATGGTGTGCGCCAAGCCGTCCTGGGCGGCGACCGCGAAGCGCCGGCACGCGGCCGGCGACAGGGCGGCATCGGTGGCGACCACCGCGATGGTGGTGTTCAACGGGTTCGACTCGTCGTCCAGTTCGCTCAGCGCGGCGACTTCGTCGGCCGGCGGCGTGAGCAGCCCGAACTCGCTGACGAGGTGGTTCATCCACGGCAGTCCGGTGGCCGGGTCGACGACGTTGCCCGCGCTGTTGACGACGACGATCGCACCGACGGTCACCCCGGACTCGAGCGTCATCGAGGCGGTGCCGACCCCACCCTTGAGCACCGCGGCACGGGCACCGACGCCCGCTCCCACCGTTCCCACCGCTACCTGCGCGCCGGCCGAGCTCGCCGCCGCGTAGCCGAAATCGGCGGTGGGTCTGCACGCCCAGCCGCCGACCGGTAGGTCGAAAATCACGGCGGCTGGAACTATCGGGACGACACCGCCCTCCATCGCCACGCCGCGGCCGCGCTCCTCCAACCAGGTCATCACGCCGTCGGCGGCGGCCAGCCCGTAGGCGCTGCCGCCGGTCAGCACGACCGCGTCGACGTGCCGGACGCTGTTGGCGGGATCGAGCAGGTCGGTCTCTCGGCTGCCGGGTGCACCGCCGCGTACGTCGACGGCCCCGACCGTTCCGGGTGGCGCGACGATCACGGTGGTGCCGCACGCCCAGCCCGAGCCCAGGGTCGCATCGTCGTCGAGACGGTGGTGGTGGCCGACCAGGATGCCGCCGACGTCGGTGATCGACCCGGTGGTCATCGGATGGGCTTGCCCATCAAACCGAGCACCAGATACTCCTGCAGCACCGTCAGCCACTGGTACACGTCGAGGTGACCGGCCAGGGGATGGTCGCTGGGCAGCCGGTCGGGACCTTCCGGGCCGATCTCGAGCATGGCGCCCAGCGCGAGCCGGACGTCGTTGACCGCCGAGATCCACGCGTTGGCGTCGTCCTCGGTGATCTCGAACCTGCCTCCGCCGTCCGGAAGTGTGTCCAAAACTCGTTGCGCTGCAGCCTTTTTGGCGTCGATGATCTCCGGCTCGTGCAGACTTCGCAGCGCCCCATTGAGGCTTTCGGCGGCCGCCGAGCCGGCCGGGTGGTCGCGCTGGGGCTTGAAGAAGTCCGGCAGCAGACGCCGCATCGTCGAATCCTCGGGCGCCTGAGGATTGCCGGCGCGGATTCCGGTGATCTGCTCCAACGGATCCGACGGCGTCGCAGCCTCCCGCTCGTCGAGCATGCCCTGTACCGAGGCGACCATGTTCTTCAGCAGCGCCGCCTCGTGGGGCGCCAGCGCCGAACGGAACCGGGGACCCTCAGCGGTGTCGACCCGCTTCCATTTGCGCACGCCGTCAGCGGTCCTGCTGCATGGTCGCCCACAAACCGGCGGCATGCAGTTTGGACACGTCGACCTCCATGGATTCGCGGCTCCCGGCCGAGACGACCGCTTTGCCTTCGTGATGAACCTGCAGCATGAGCTTGGTGGCGTGCGGTTCGCTATAGCCGAACAGCTTCTGAAAGATGTAGGTCACGTAGTTCATCAGATTGACCGGGTCATCCCAGACGATCGTCACCCAGGGGGTATCGACGGCAGCGACGGATTCAGTGCGTTGCTGTCCGCTGGCGTCCGGTCGGGTCGGAGCTGCTTGCGAACCCATGGGACCAAGGATAGCGAGCCGCCTCCACGGCTATCCAGCCCGGCGGGTGGCCGTTACGGTTGCGCTGTGACCGCCGCCCTGCTGACGGACAAATACGAGCTGACCATGCTCGCCGCCGCGTTGCGTGACGGCTCGGCCGAACGCCGCACCACCTTCGAGGTGTTCGCCCGCCGCCTGCCGGAAGGGCGTCGCTACGGCGTCGTGGCCGGCACCGGCCGATTCTTGGAAGCCTTGGGCCACTTCATCTTCGACGACGACGCGCTGGCACCTCTGCAGTCGTTTCTCGACGACGCGACACTGGACTATCTGCGGAGTTTCCGGTTCACCGGCGACATCGACGGCTACGCCGAAGGTGAGCTGTACTTCCCCGGCTCCCCGATACTCTCGGTCACGGGAACCTTCGCCGAGTGCGTCCTGTTGGAGACACTGGCCCTGTCGATCCTCAACCACGACACCGCGATCGCCTCGGCGGCCGCCCGGATGGTCAGCGCGGCCGCCGGCCGCACCCTGATCGAAATGGGTTCGCGGCGCACCCACGAGCAGGCGGCGGTGGCCGCCGCCCGGGCGGCCTACATCGCCGGCTTCGCCGGGACGTCCAACCTCGAAGCGAACCGCCGCTACGGCATCCCGGCGATGGGAACCAGCGCGCACGCGTTCACCATGCTGCACACAACCGCCGACGGGCCGGACGAGAAAGCCGCGTTTCGCGCGCAGGTCGACGCGCTGGGGGTCGGGACCACACTGCTGGTCGACACCTACGACGTGACGGCCGGGGTGGCCAACGCGGTCGAGGTCGCCGGGACCGGCCTGGGCGCGGTGCGCATCGACTCCGGTGACCTCGGGGTGCTGGCGCGCCGGGTGCGCGCCCAGCTCGATAACCTGGGCGCCACCGGCACCGAGATCGTCGTCTCGGGCGATCTCGACGAATTCTCGATCGCCGCGCTGCGCGCCGACCCGGTCGACACCTACGGCGTGGGCACCTCGGTGGTCACCGGCTCCGGCGCCCCGACCGCCAGCATGGTGTACAAACTGGTCGAGGTCGACGGCCTGCCGGTGCAAAAACGCAGCAGCCGCAAGGAATCTCACGGCGGCCACAAGGCAGCACTGCGACTGTCCCGGCCTACGGGCACGATCACCGAGGAGGTCATCCACCCGGTGGCCGCGCCGCCCGAGGTGGCCGAGCCCGCGCGAGTCTTGACGGTGCCCCTGGCGCGCGGTGGTCAGCCGCTGGCTGCCGCCGACTTGGCCGCGGCCCGCGAGTTGGTGGTGCGCGGCCTGCGGAGCCTGCCGTGGGAGGGCCTCGCACTGTCGCAGGGCGAGCCGGCGATCCCGAGCCGACAGGTCGCGGTGCGGTCACGGTGAGCGCGGACGATGTGCCGCCGGTGACCGAATTGCTGGCGACAGCGGTGGCCGCCCTCGGCGGCGCCGAACGCCCCGGCCAGGTGCAGATGGCCGAAGCGGTGGCACAGGCATTCGCCGACGGTGAGCATCTGGCGGTACAAGCCGGCACCGGAACCGGAAAATCGCTGGCCTACCTCATCCCGGCGATCGCCCGTGCGGTCGAGAAGGAGTCGCCCGTCGTGGTGTCCACCGCGACCATCGCATTGCAACGCCAGCTCGTCGATCGCGATCTGCCCAGGCTGGTCGATGCGCTGGCCGAGTCACTGCCCCGCAGGCCCAAGTTCGCGCTATTGAAGGGTCGGCGAAATTACCTGTGTCTGAACAAGATTCATAACGGAGGCGCCGATGAGGTGCCTGACGCCTCCCAGGAGGAACTGTTCGAACCGGTCGCTTCGAGCGCGCTGGGCCGAGACGTCGCGCGGTTGACGGCGTGGGCGTCGTCCACCGAGACCGGCGACCGCGACGAGCTGACCCCCGGCGTACCCGACCGGTCCTGGTCGCAGGTCAGCGTGTCGGCCCGGGAATGCCTCGGCATGGCGCGCTGCCCATATGGCACCGACTGCTTCTCCGAACGCGCCCGGGGTGAGGCCGGGCGAGCCGAAATCATCGTCACCAACCACGCCCTGCTTGCCATCGACGCCATCGCCGACGCCGCGGTGCTGCCCGAGCACGAATATCTGGTGGTCGACGAGGCCCACGAACTGGTGGACCGGGTGACCTCGGTGGCCACCGGCGAGCTGACACCCGCCCCGCTCGGCGTCGCGACCCGGCGCATCGCCCGACTCGTCAGCCCGGCCCTTGTCCAGCGGATGGAAGCGGCCGTGGCGACGTTCTCCTCGGCAATCCATGACGCGCAGCCGGGCCGCCTCGACTATCTCGACGACGAGCTGGCTACGTATCTGACCGCGCTGCGCGATGCGGCCACCGCCGCCCGCGGCGACATCGATCCGGCACCCAAGGACCCGAAGGCCGCCGCGGCGCGCAACGAGGCCATCGCAGCGCTGACCGAGATCGGCGACACCGCAGGACGGGTGCTGGACTCGTTCGTCCCGGCCATCCCCAACCGCACCGAGGTGGTGTGGCTCGACCACGAGGACAGCCGCGGTAGTGTGCGGCCGGTCCTGCGGGTCGCACCGTTATCGGTGGCCGGATTGTTGCGAACCCGGCTATTCGACAGTGCGACAACGGTATTGACGTCAGCGACCCTGACCGTCGGAGGTTCGTTCGACGCGATGGCAGGCGCGTGGGGTCTCGGCGACGGCCCCAAATGGAAGGGCCTGGACGTCGGTTCCCCGTTCGAGCACGCCAAGTCCGGCATCCTTTACGTCGCCTCCCATCTGCCGCCACCGGGCCGGGACTCCGCCGGTTCCCCCGAACAAGTCGCCGAAATCGCCGGGCTCATCGAGGCAGCCGGCGGGCGCACCCTCGGATTGTTCTCGTCGATGCGCGCCGCCAAGGCCGCGGCGGAGGCACTGCGCGCGCGGGTCGACACCCCGATTCTCTGCCAGGGCGACGACAGCACCGCGGCTCTGGTCGACGCATTCGCCGCCGACCCCGAGACGTCGTTGTTCGGCACCCTGTCTCTGTGGCAGGGCGTCGACGTGCCGGGGCCCTCGCTGTCGCTGGTGCTCATCGATCGCATCCCGTTCCCGCGGCCCGACGATCCCCTGCTCACGGCGCGGCAGCGGGCCGTCGCAGCGCGCGGCGGCAACGGGTTCATGACGGTCGCCGCCGCCCACGCCGCGCTGCTGCTGGCGCAGGGGGCCGGCCGGCTATTGCGTCGCGCGGACGACCGGGGCGTCGTCGCGGTGTTGGACTCGCGGATGGCGACCGCGCGGTACGGCGGCTATCTGCGCGCGTCGCTGCCGCCCTTCTGGCCGACCACCGACCCCGAACGCGTCAAACAAGCACTTCAGCGGCTACGCGACGGAGCGTCGCCGTGATCGATCGCGGTTTCCGTGGAAGGCACGGCACTATGGTGAGAGCAAATTTCGATGCTTCGGAGAGGGTGGCCCGTATGCGCCGACGACACCTCGCACGTCTGCTCGCGATCGCGAGCGTCGCTGCGGTGCTGGCCGGCTGCGGCACAACGATCTCCGGCAAGGCCGTCTCGGTCTTCGACGATCCGTTCAAGGTCGGCGGCTTGCAGGCGGTCGACGGGGCCAGCGGGTTGCGCTCGAATCCCGAAAAGCCCACGCGCAAGGTGTCGCACAGCGACGGCGGCAAGGACGACGAGATCGGTGCCCAGTCGATCAGCGATCTCGAGGAGTTCTGGAAGGACAACTATTCCGGGACATTCGACGGGGAGTTCCGGCCCGTGAAGGACGTCATCTCGTGGGACTCCAACGGCTACGACGGCGAATTCTGCGGCGAGTCGGCCTCGGGCCTGATCAACGCCGGCTTCTGCGAGGACGACAACACCATCGGCTGGGACCGCGGCGTGCTGCTGCCGGCATTGCGAGAGGCCAACGGCGACATGGCCATCACGATGGTGCTGGCCCATGAATACGGGCACGCCATTCAGCGGATGGCCAAGCTCAACAAGAAGGGCACCCCGACGCTGGTCGCCGAGCAGCAGGCCGACTGCTTGGCCGGCGTCTACCTGCGGTGGGTGGCCGAAGGCAACTCGAAGCGGTTCACGCTGAGCACCGGTGACGGTCTGAATAACCTTCTCGCCGCGATGATTTCATTCCGCGACCCGTTGCTGAGCCAGGACGACTACACCGACAGCGGCGACGAGCACGGGTCAGCGTTCGAACGCATTTCAGCCTTTCAGTTCGGATTCACCGACGGCCCGTCGTCGTGCGCTGCCATCGACGCCCAGGAGATCGGCCAGCGTCGCGGTGACCTGCCGATCGAACTGCAGAGCGACCAGACCGGTGAGTGGCCGGTGACCGAGGAGTCGATCCGCTCGATCATCGAAGCGATGAACATCCTGTTCGCACCGAAGAACCCGCCGCAGCTCAGCTTCGATGCCGCTTCGGCGTCGAAGTGTCCCGACGCCCGGCCCAGCGTCCCGGTGTCCTACTGCCCGGCCACCAACACCGTCGCCGTCGACCTGCCGGGTTTGGAGAAGATGGGCGCCTCGAATGAAGGTCAGGACAACGTCCTGGTGACCGGCGACAACACCGCATATTCGGTGCTGGTGTCGCGCTACATGCTCGCGCTGCAACACGAACGCGGCGGCCTGGTTCTGGACAACGCCGAGGCCGGCTTACGCACCGCATGCCTCACCGGGGTGGCCACCACGAAGCTGTCCAAAGAAGTCACCACACCCGATGGCAACACCGTGGCACTGACCGCAGGCGACATCGACGAGGCGGTATCCGGTCTGCTGACCAACGGCCTGGTCGCCAGCGACGTCAACGGTGAGTCGGTGCCTGCCGGGTTCAACCGCATCGATGCGTTCCGCATCGGCGTGCTCGGCGATCAGGACCGCTGCATCAAGCGTTTCCCGTGACGTACTCGTTGAGCCTCACTCAACGCGTCAGATCTTTTTGGTCACCCCGTACCAGGAGATGATCGCGTCACCTTCGTCGGTGGACTTGCTCAGCGTCGCATACGAGCGGATGAACGACTCCCCCACGCAGCCATCGATTTTCACGTGGAAGTTACTGATCGACACCCACGGCCGGCCACCTTTGTACTGCTTCTTGGTCACCGGAACGATGTTGATGATGCCGGGCTTGAGACCGACGGTGATCGCGCCGCCGATGCTGCCGCCGACACCGGGCAGCAACCCCTCGGCCGCGTTGTTGGGAAAGTCCAGCCCGATGATGCCGAGCGACGTGTTGGCCCCGATGGTGCCGCCCAGGGCGACGCCGTTGGAAGTGCTCATGTCGATGCCGCAGCCGATCTGGTACCCCACCTCGAACACCCCCCTCGGGTTGTCGCCGGGTCCGTCGAGCGCGCCGTTGAAGACACCGCTGACGGAGTACTCCCGTGAGGAGATGGCGGTGGTCAGCGGCGCGATCGGCATCTGCACCTCGTCTTTCGCCGAGATCGTCAGCGTCCATCCGTCGGGGGATTTCGTGCTGGCAGGCGGTGTCGAGGCCACCTTTCCGTCATCGACCGCCGGGGCAGCAGGGTCGACGACGGCGACGGGCTGACTCAGGTCGGGGCCGCCGGGATCCGGATCGGCCAAGGCCGGTACCGGCGCGGCCAACAAGGTGCCCACCAGCGCCATCAGCGCTGCGCGACGAACAAACACTGCCCCGAACACCTTCCCGGAGGCCGACGGTCCGCCCCGATGGGGATCCTTCGACGTTCCTGTTGGGAACCTACAGGTGGCTCCCATGCCCTGCTAACCGGTTCCGGAACTCCCGGTGTTACGCCAGCGTGACGAGACCGAGTTCGTTGTCACCGGCCAGCAGCGGATGATGCGGCAACACCCGCACCGTGTAACCCACCGAGCCGGCCACCGGCAGCGGCGTCGTCGTCGAGAAGATGTCGGCTCCGCCGTCGCTGGAACCCGAGTGCACCATGTCCACGGTGATGGGGTCATGCAGGGCATCGGCGGCGTCGACCCGGCCCAGCACCGCCTGCACGTGCACCTCGTCCGGCTGCAGCCCGGCCAGCGCGACGGTTGCCGTCAGCGTCAGCTCCGATCCCAACAGTGGGGTGTCCGGCAGGCCGGTGCTGTCCACGTCGGTGATCTGAACCTTCGGCCACGCTTCGCGAACGCGCTGCCGGTAGGCCGACAGGTCGCGGGCCGCGCCGAACGGCAAACCGTCGATCGGCGCGCTGGTGCGGCGGAAGGACTGCGCGGCGGGCGCGTAGTACTTCTCGGTGTAGTCGCGCACCATCCGCGATGCCAGCACCTTGGGCCCGAGCGCCTGCAAGGTGTGCCGGACCATCTCCACCCAGCGAGTCGGCACGCCCTTCTCGTCCCGATCGTAGAAGGTCGGGGTGACGGAGTGCTCGAGCAGGTTGTACAGCGCCGCGGATTCGATGTCGTCGCGACGGTTCTCATCGGCCAGACCGTCGGCTGTCGGTATCTCCCAACCGTTTTCGCCGTCGTACCACTCGTCCCACCAACCGTCGCGGATGGACAGGTTGAGTCCGCCGTTGAGTGCGCTCTTCATGCCCGACGTACCGCAGGCCTCCAGCGGTCGCAGCGGATTGTTCAGCCACACATCGCAACCCCAGTACAGCTGGCGCGCCATGGACATGTCGTAGTCGGGCAGGAAGGCGATGCGGTGACGCACTTCCGGCCGGTCGGCGAACTTGACGATCTGCTGGATCAGCGCCTTGCCTGCGTCGTCGGCGGGGTGCGACTTGCCGGCCACGATCAGCTGTAGCGGCTTGTCCTTGTCGAGCAAGAGCGCCTCGAGGCGCTGCGGGTCACGCAGCATCAGCGTCAGACGCTTATAGGTGGGAACGCGCCGGGCGAACCCGATGGTCAGCACGTCCGGATCGAAAGCCGTTGCGATCCAGCCGAGTTCGGCCTCGGATGCGCCGCGCTCCAGCCACGAACGCCGCAGCCGCAGCCGGACGTCCTCGACGAGCAGCGCGCGCAGCTGAGAGCGGATCCACCAGATGTGACCGGTGTCGACCTGTTGCAGCCGCGCCCAGACGTTGGGTTCGCGCAGCGCCTCGGTGGAACCGGCCAACTCGCGGCCGAGCTCCAGCCATTGCGGAGCCGCCCAGGTCGGCCCGTGCACGCCGTTGGTGATCGAGCCGATCGGCACCTCAGCGGGATCGAAGCCGGGCCACAACTCGTCGAACATCGCGCGGCTGACCCGCCCGTGCAGCAGGGAGACCCCGTTGGCGCGCTGCGCCAACCGCAGACCCATGTGCGCCATGTTGAACTTCGACGGATCGTCCTCGGCGCCGAACGCCAGCACCCGTCCGATCGGAACCTCCGGCAGCAGACCGTTTTTCCCGTCGTCGCCGAAGTAGGTCTGCACCATTTCCACCGGGAACCTGTCGATGCCGGCCGGCACCGGCGTATGGGTGGTGAACACCGTGCTGGCCCGCACGAGGGTCAGGGCGGTGTCGAAATCCAGCTTCTGCTCGGAGATGTATTCGCGGATCCGCTCGACGCCGAGGAAGCCGGCGTGGCCCTCGTTCATGTGGAACACGTCCGGGGCGGGCAGACCCTCGATGGCGGTGAACGCACGAATGGCCCGCACGCCGCCGATACCGGCCAGCAGTTCCTGTGTGATGCGGTGATCCTGGTCGCCGCCGTAGAGCCGATCGGTGACGTTGCGCAGATCGTGCTCGTTTTCGGGGATGTCAGAATCCAAGAGCAGCAGCGGGATCCGGCCGACCTGTGCCACCCACACCCTGGCCCGCAGCGCCTTGTCATCGGGCATGGCCAGCTCGACAAGCACCGGAGCGCCGGTGGCGTCGGTCAGCAGCCGAAGCGGCAGCCCCTGCGGGTCCAGCGACGGATAGTTCTCGTGCTGCCATCCGTCTGCGGTCAGCGACTGACGAAAGTACCCCGATCGGTAGTACAGGCCGACGGCGATCAGCGGTAGGCCCAGATCCGATGCCGACTTCAGGTGATCGCCGGCCAGGATGCCCAAACCACCCGAATAGTTGGGCAGCACTTCCGCGACGCCGAACTCCATCGAGAAGTAGGCGATACCTGACGGCATCGACTTGGGGTCCTGCTCCTGGTACCACATCGGCCGGCTCAGATAGTCGTCCAGATCCGCCGCGAGCTGGTCGAGCATGTTGAGGAACGGCTCGTCCTCGGCCAGTTCGTCCAGCCGCGCCGGGGCCACCGCACCGAGCAGCGCCACCGGATCCTGACCGGTCTGCAGCCACAGCCGCGGATCGATCGAGGCGAACAGGTCTTGGGTCGGCTTGTCCCACGACCATCGGAGGTTGGTGGACAACTGGCCGAGGGCCGACAGCCGCTCGGGCAAATGGGCACGGACCGTGAATCTGCGGAGGGCCTTCACGCGTCCTTACCTTACTGAGATCTCCGGCACGGCCGCAGCGACCATCGGCTTCTTCTCCCCACATTCATTCCGCGCACTACGGTGTGAAGAGAGCGCGATGCGGTTACCCCGAGGGTCAAGGACTCTCACGACCGGTGCGGCGACAACGATTGTCACCGTGCCACGACAACGAGAAAACCGACTCAAGCCGGCGCGGGGCAGACCACGCCGCACAAGTCAGGAAATGGAGTGGTTGGGTGCCCGGTCGTATCGAGATCGATGACGTCGCGCCCGTTGTGTCCTGCGGTACCTATCCGGCCAAGGCGGTCGTCGGCGAAGTCGTGCCGGTGGCCGCGACGGTGTGGCGCGAGGGTCATGACGCGGTCGCGGCGACGTTGGTAGTGCGTTACCTCGGAACGGCCCACCCCCAGCTCGGGCAGAACCCGGCCCGGCGCGTCAAGGCGCTCGAGGGGGCCGAATTGACCGAGGCGTCCCCGGCCGTCAGCCGCGTGAAGCCTCAGCTGTTCCCGATGGAGTTGGGCCGCACGCCCGATGTTTTCCACGGCCAGTTCGTGCCCGACCGGGTGGGACTATGGACGTTCCGGATCGACGGGTGGGGCGACCCGCTCACCACCTGGCGCCACAACGTCACCGTGAAACTCAACGCCGGGCAGGGCGAGTCGGAACTGAACAACGACCTGATCGTCGGCGGTAACCTGCTGGCCCGCGCGGCCACCGGTGTCCCGCGCGATCGCCGGGCGCCGCTGCTGCAGGCCGCAGCCGCGCTGCGTGAAGCCGGGGATCCGCTGACCCGCGCGGCACTGGCGTTATCCCAGGAGGTCACCGATCTGCTCGCCCAGTATCCGCTGCGCGAGCTGGTGACTCGGGGCACCACCTATGGGATCTGGGTGGACCGGCCGCTGGCGCGTTGCAGTGCCTGGTATGAGCTGTTCCCGCGCTCCACCGGCGGCCGCGACGACGAGGGCCGGCCCGTGCACGGCACCTTCGAGACGGCGGCTGCCGCGCTACCGCGCGTTGCGTCCATGGGCTTCAACGTCGTCTACCTGCCGCCCATCCACCCGATCGGCAAGGTGCACCGCAAGGGCCGCAACAACACCGTCACGGCCGAACCCGGGGACGTGGGGTCGCCCTGGGCCATCGGCAGTGACGAGGGCGGCCACGACGCCATTCACCCCGATCTGGGCACGATCGACGACTTCGACCGATTCGTCGCCGCAGCGCGGGACAACGGGTTGGAAGTGGCGCTGGACCTGGCGTTGCAGTGCGCCCCGGATCACCCGTGGGCCAAGCAGCACCGGGAGTGGTTCACCGAACTGCCCGACGGCACGATCGCCTACGCGGAGAATCCGCCGAAGAAGTACCAGGACATCTATCCGCTGAACTTCGACAACGATCCCGGTGGCCTCTACGACGAGGTGCTGCGCGTCGTGCGGCACTGGATGGACCACGGCATCAAGATCTTTCGGGTCGACAACCCGCACACCAAGCCACCGAACTTCTGGGCGTGGCTGATCAGCCAGGTCAAGGCCATCGATCCCGACGTGCTGTTCCTCGCCGAGGCCTTCACCCGACCGGCGCGGCTGAATGGACTCGCGAAACTTGGCTTCACGCAGTCATATTCGTACTTCACCTGGCGCACCGCCAAATGGGAGATCGAAGAGTTCGGCCGCCAGATCGCCGAGCATGCCGACTACACGCGACCGAACCTGTTCGTCAACACCCCGGACATCCTGCACGAGAGTCTGCAGCACGGCGGCCCCGGCATGTTCGCGATCCGGGCGGTACTGGCTTCGACGATGGGCAGCTCGTGGGGGGTGTACTCCGGCTTCGAACTCTTCGAGCACGTGCCGGTGCGCGAGGGCAGCGAGGAGTACCTGGACTCCGAGAAGTACGAGTTGCGCCCGCGCGACTTCGAGGGCGCGCTCGCCCAGGGGCAGTCCCTGGAGCCATTCCTGCGGCGGCTCAACGAGATCCGTCATCTCCATCCCGCCCTGTGCCAGATGCGCACGATCACGTTCCACCACATCGACAACGACGCACTACTGGCCTACAGCAAGTTCGACCCGGTGTCCGGCGACACCGTGCTCGTGGTGGTGACGCTGAACCCCTTCGGTCCCGAGGAGGGCACCCTGTGGCTAGATATGGCCGCATTGGGTATGCAGCCCTATGACCGATTCTGGGTGCGCGACGAGATCACCGGGGAGGAATACCAGTGGGGGCAGTCGAACTATGTACGCCTGGAGCCGGCCCGGGCCGTCGCGCACATCCTGAACATGCCGTTGATCCCGCAGGAGCACAGAGCAAGTCTGTTGCGCCGGGAGTGACGGGAACGACGAAGGAGCCTTGGCAATGACGAGAACGAAGAAACTCGCCAGCCCGAACCTGGCGCCCGACCCCGGCGAACTGGCCCGGTTGGTTGCGGGTGCTTACCACAGCCCGCACAGCATCCTGGGCGCCCACGAATACGGCGACCACACCGTGATCCGCGCGCTCAAACCGCATGCCGAGGAAGTTGTGGCGCTCGTCGGCGGCGAGCGCCATCCCATGACGCATATCGACTCCGGCGTGTTCGCGGTGGCGTTGCCGTTCACCAACCTGGTCGACTACCGGCTCGAGATCACCTATTCGGGCGGGCACACCATCACCGTCGCCGACGGTTACCGCTTCCTGCCCACACTGGGCGAGATGGACCTCTACCTGTTCGGTGAGGGACGCCACGAGCAGCTGTGGGAGATCCTCGGCGCCCATCCGCGGTCGTTCAAGACCGCCGACGGTGTGGTGGAGGGCGTGTCGTTCGCGGTCTGGGCGCCGAATGCGAAGGGCATCAACCTGATCGGCGAGTTCAACCACTGGGACGGCAACGACGCTCCGATGCGGGTGCTGGGCTCCTCCGGGGTGTGGGAGCTGTTCTGGCCGGGCTTCCCCACCGACGGGCTCTACAAGTTCCGCGTCCACGGGGTCGACGGGTCGGTCACCGACCGGGCCGACCCGTTCGCGTTCGCGACGGAGGTCCCGCCGCACACCGCGTCCCGAGTTTTCGCCTCGGACTACACCTGGGACGACGCCGACTGGCTGGCCCAGCGGGCCGCACAGAACCCCGTGTTCGAGCCGATGAGCACGCTGGAGGTGCACCTCGGTTCCTGGCGGCCCGGGCTGAGCTATCGCGATCTCGCCGAGCAGCTCACCGAATACATTCTGGCGCAAGGCTTCACCCACGTCGAGTTCCTGCCGGTGGCAGAGCATCCCTTCGGCGGCTCGTGGGGTTATCAGGTGACGTCGTACTACGCACCGACGTCGCGGTTCGGCACCCCCGACGAATTCCGGCACCTGGTGGACACCCTGCACAAGGCCGGCATCGGCGTGCTCGTCGACTGGGTGCCCGCGCACTTCCCCAAGGACGCCTGGGCGCTGGGCCGTTTCGACGGGACGCCGCTTTATGAGCACTCCGACCCGCGCCGCGGTGAGCAACTCGACTGGGGCACTTACGTCTTCGACTTCGGGCGGGCCGAGGTGCGCAACTTCCTGGTGGCCAACGCGCTCTACTGGTTGCAAGAGTTCCACATCGACGGGCTGCGGGTGGATGCCGTGGCTTCCATGCTCTACCTGGACTACTCGCGACCGGAAGGCGGCTGGACGCCCAATATCTACGGCGGCCGGGAGAACCTGGAGGCGGTGCAGTTCCTGCAGGAGATGAACGCCACCGTCCACAAGAGCCACCCGGGCATCGTCACGATCGCCGAGGAATCCACCTCGTGGCCCGGCGTGACACGGGCGACCAACCTTGGCGGGCTTGGCTTCTCGATGAAATGGAATATGGGGTGGATGCACGACACCCTGGACTACATCAGCCGCGACCCGATCTATCGCACCTACCATCATGGCGAGCTGACGTTCTCGTTGCTGTACGCGTTCAGCGAGAACTTCGTCCTGCCGATCAGCCACGACGAGGTGGTGCACGGCAAGGGAACGCTGTGGGGCCGGATGCCGGGTAACGACCACGTGAAGGCCGCCGGGCTGCGCAGTCTGCTGGCCTACCAGTGGGCCCACCCCGGTAAGCAGCTGCTGTTCATGGGCCAGGAGTTCGGCCAGCGGGCGGAATGGTCGGAGGAACGCGGGGTCGACTGGTACCAGCTCGACGAGAACAGCTATTCCACCGGCATTCAGCGTTTCGTCGCCGACCTCAACGAGCTCTATCGCAGCCGTCCATCGCTGTGGAGCCAGGACACCAAGCCCGAAGGCTACTCCTGGATCGACGCCAACGACTCGGCGAACAATGTCCTGAGCTTCCTGCGATACGGCAGCGACGGTTCGGTGCTGGCGTGCGTGTTCAACTTCTCCGGGGCCGAGCATGGCCGCTACCGGCTGGGCCTGCCGCACACCGGAACCTGGCGCGAAGTCCTCAACAGTGACGCCACCGTCTACAACGGCGCCGGGGCGGGCAACTTCGGAGCCGTCGAGGCCACCGACGAGCCCTGGCACGGCCGGCCGGCGTCGGCAACGCTCGTCCTGCCGCCCAACTCGGCGATCTGGCTGGAGCCTGCGCCGGCCGAGCAGGCCTAGTACAGCGCGTTGGCCAGGTTGCGCCGACCGGTGATCACGTCCGGGTCGGCGGGGTCGAACAGATCGAACAGCTCGATCAGCCGGGTGCGCACTTTGGTGCGATCGTCATCGGATGTCTTGCGCACCAACGTGATCAACCGGTCGAAGGCCGGGACGACGTCCTGATTGAGAATCTGGACGTCGGCGGCGGCGAAGGCCGCCTCGATGTCATCGGGAGCCGCATCGGCGAGCGCCACAGCGTCCGGCCGGTGCGCGGTCGCGCGCTGCAGGAACGTCATCTGGCGCAGGGCACCCTTGGCTTCGGCGTGCTGCGGATCGGCATCGAGGATGGCCTGATACGCGGTGGCCGCGGCCGCGAAGTCGCCGGCCTCGAGCAATTCACGCGCCTGGGCCAGTGCCGGGTCGACGGCAGCCTCCTCCTCGGAATCAGCTGAGCCCGCGAGCTTTCCGGCCGTCGCCTGCAGCAGCGAGTCGACCCAGCGACGCAACTGCTCGGGCGGCTGCGGGCCCTGAAAGCTGGCCAGTGGCTGGCCGCCGGCCAACGCCACCACCGTGGGCACCGCTTCGATGCCGAACATCTGCGCCACCCGGGGCACCACGTCGACATTCACCGTCGCAAGCGACCATTTTCCGTTGTCGTCGGCAACCAGCGCGCCCAGTACGTCGCCGAGTTGCACCGAGGAGTCGCTGCGCGGCGACCAGAGCAGAACGACGACCGGCACCTGGCCGGACCGAACCAGCACCTCGGCTTCGAAATTCGCCTCGGTGACCTCGACCCCGCCGCTGGGCGCGGTCGCACCGCCGGCGGGCTGCTGGGAACGTTGCTTGAGGCCGGACAGGTCGACGGCACCGGCGGCCAGGGCCGGGCCGATCTGGGGGCGTGGACGCGTCACGGTCCCAAGTCTGTCACGTCGCCGACGACGCCGAATCGAGTGGCTGACCCGAAGCCGCAGGAGCCACTGCAGCGTTCAATTTGGCGGTGCGATCAGCCCATATGAGGAAAATCACACTCCCGAGCGGCACGATGCTTCCCAGCAACGCCAGCAACCACGTGAACGCGCCCCACTTGTAGGCGATCCCGGCCAAGAGAGCAGTGATCACAAACGCGATGAACACCAACCCGTGGGCCATCCCGAAGACCTTGACCCCGATCTCGGTGCGCGGGCTGCCCAGGTACTTGAAGTACATCCCCACCAGCAGGCCAACCCAGGTCACCGCTTCGGTCAGCGCCACCAGCCGGAACCGTCCGGCCGTACTGCGGATGTCGAAAGTGCTCGTCATGCCGCCATTGTGCCGCAGCGCGACGCCAGCTACTACGCCGCGTCGTTGATCCCGCCAGTGGCTACGTCTAACCGCCTCGCTCCTCCTCCGCCTCGTCCCTCGGCGGCATCGGTCGACTCGGCTACGCCTAACCGCCTCGCTCCTCCTCCGCCTCGTCCCTCGGCGGCATCGGTCGACTCGGCTAGCCGGCGCGCAGGATCAGCGCGTCGCCCTGGCCGCCCGCACCGCACAAGGCGGCCACGGCGTAGCCCGAGCCGCGCCGGGAGAGCTCCAGCGCCGCGTGCAGCGTGATGCGCGCGCCCGACATACCGATCGGATGGCCGACGGCGATGGCACCACCGTTGCGGTTGACCCGGTCGGCGTCCACGCCGAGCTCGCGGGTCGAGGCCAGCGCGACCGCGGAGAACGCCTCGTTGATCTCAATAACATCGAGGTCGTCGAGCCCAATGCCCTCCCGGGCGACGGCCTTCTTGATCGCGTTGGCGGGCTGGGACTGCAGCGTCGAATCCGGGCCCGCGACGACACCATGGGCGCCGATCTCGCACAGCCACGTCAGCCCGAGCTCCTGCGCCTTGGCCTTGTTCATCACCACGACGGCGCAACCGCCGTCAGAGATCTGGGACGCCGAGCCGGCCGTGATGGTTCCGTCCTTGCGGAACGCGGGCTTGAGTCCCCCCAGCGACTCGGCCGTGGTGTTGGCCCGGATGCCCTCGTCCTCGGTGAACTCGATCGGGTCGCCCTTGCGCTGCGGAATCTTGACCGGCACGACCTCGTCGGCGAATACCCCGTCCTTCCAGGCCGCGGCGGCCTTCTGGTGCGAGGTGGCAGCGAATTCGTCCTGCTCGGCGCGGGTGAACTTGTCGGTGTCGTTGCGCTGCTCGGTCAGCGCGCCCATCGGTTGGTCGGTGAAGACGTCATGCAAGCCGTCGTAGGCCATGTGGTCGAGCACGGTGACGTCGCCGTACTTGTAGCCCTCACGGCTGTTGACCAGCAGGTGCGGGGCCTTGGTCATCGATTCCTGGCCGCCCGCGACGACGACGTCGAACTCACCGGCCCGGATCAGCTGATCGGCCAGGGCGATCGAATCGATGCCCGACAGGCACATCTTGTTGATGCTCAGGGCGGGCACATCCCAGCCGATACCGGCGGCCACAGCGGCCTGTCGGGCCGGCATCTGGCCGGCACCGGCGGTCAGGACCTGGCCCATGATCACGTACTCGACCAGCGACGCCGGCACTCCCGCCTTCTCCAGGGCGCCCCGGATCGCGATTGCGCCCAGGTCACTCCCGGAGAAATCCTTCAGCGAACCCATCAGCTTTCCGATGGGGGTGCGTGCTCCAGCAACGATCACCGACGTCGTCATACTTACCTCCAAGAGCGTTTCGAGCCGCCCCGATGCGGCTATCCACGGATCCCCCAGTGTTGAATCCGATGTGGTTAGGTTACCTTTGCGTTATGACCGCTGAGCAAGTTGACGCCCGTCCAGTCCTGGCCAGTGCGCTCGTCACCGCCGTCGACCATGTCGGCATCGCGGTGCCGGATCTCGATGCGGCCATCCAGTGGTACCACGAGCACCTCGGCATGATCTTGGTGCACGAGGAGATCAACACCGATCAGGGCATTCGCGAGGCCATGCTGTCGCTGAAGAACGCCGCCCCCGACTGCGCCCAGATCCAGCTGATGGCACCGCTCGACGAGACCTCGACGATCGCCAAGTTCATCGACAAGCGCGGCCCCGGGATCCAGCAGATGGCCTATCGGGTCAGCGATCTGGATGCCATCTCCGAGCAGCTGCGCGGGCAGGGCGTCCGGTTGATCTATGACGCGCCGCGGCGCGGAACCGCGAACTCGCGAATCAACTTCATCCACCCGAAGGATGCCGGCGGCGTCCTGGTGGAACTCGTCGAGCCGGCCTCGTCGCACTAGCTCTCACGACCACTTCCGGGTCGGACCGCGGTTGGCGCGGTTGGCCCAGCACGCGGTATGCCAGTGCCGCCGGTCCTCGAGCGCGGCTTCACCGGCCGTCCCTTCCTCGGCCCGCCACACCGCAACATGCGGGATGCCCGAGCGGATTTCGTGATCGCAGCCCGGGCACCGGTAGGTCTTCACCGCCCGCGCCGCCGGTATCGGTCGCACCTCATAGTCGAACCCGTCGGCGCCCTGCTCCACGCGGCGCTGCGGGGGCAGCGGCGGGAACCCGGTGTCTTTGCGGCGACCTGGTCGGCGTCGCGGCATCAGAAGAGCCGGAACTCGTCGCTGTCCATCCCGCGCATGACGTCGTAATCCAAAGTGAGACAACGAATCCCGCGATCGGTGGCCAGTGTGCGGGCTTGCGGCTTGATCTGCTGGGCGGCGAACACCCCACTGACCGGCGCCAGCAGGCTGTCGCGGTTGAGCAATTCGAGGTAGCGCGTCAGCTGCTCCACGCCGTCGATCTCCCCGCGCCGCTTGATCTCCACCGCCACCGTGCGGCCCTCGCTGTCGCGGCACAGGATGTCGACCGGGCCGATGGCGGTCATGAACTCCCGGCGGACCAGGGTGTAGCCGTCGCCCAGCAGCTCGATGTGCTCGGCCAGCAGCTTCTGCAGGTGGGCTTCGACGCCGTCCTTCACCAGCCCCGGATCAATACCGAGCTCGTGACTGGAGTCGTGCTCGATGCTCTCGAGCGTGATCCGCAGCTGCTCACCGGCCTTGTTCTCGACTACCCACACTGGCAAAGAATCATCCTTCGCCTCCTCGGTCAGCCAACAGGGCGGGCTCATCCAGTTCAGCGGCTTGTAGGCGCGGTCGTCGGCGTGGATGCTGACCGAGCCGTCGGCCTTGATCAGCAGCAGCCGGCGAGCCGAGGGCAGATGAGCGGTGAGGCGGCCGAGGTAGTCGACGGTGCATTGGGCGATCACGAGGCGCACCGCACAAGCTTAGGGTCTGCGGCCCGCGGCGAATTAGGCTGACACCACCATGACTTCCCACCCGAGCCTCGCGCAGCGACTGGGCAGGGTTCTGGAACGGGTGACCCGACAGAGCGGCCGGCTGGCCGGCGCACCGGCCTACGGCTCGCTGATTCTGGGGCGGGTCAGCGAAAGCCCGGCCCGCCGCCGGGTCCGGATCCAGACGTTGGTCACCGTGTCACTGCTGACAGTGAATGTCATCGGCATCCTGGTGGCGGCGCTGCTGGTCAGCGTGGCCTATCCGGTGCCCAGCGTGTTCGACGACGTGCCCCCGTGGCTCACCTACGGCGTGGCGCCCGCCTACGCCGCCGCTGCTCTCGCGTTCGGCAGCTGGTGGATCACCACCCGCACCGTCAACGACCTCCGGTGGGCCGCCGAGGGGCGGCCACCGACACTGGTCGATCAGCGCAACGCCTTCTTCACCCCGTGGCGCGTCGCGATGGCCCAGTTGGCGCTGTGGACGGTGGGCACGGTGGCCTTCACGATCCTCTACGGGCTCTTCGACACCGAGTTCATCCCGCGGATCTTGCTCGTCACGGGCTTCTCCGGGGTGCTGGTCTCCACCAGCGCCTACCTGGCCACCGAGTTCGCGCTGCGTCCCGTCGCCGCGCTGGCCCTGGCGGCGGGACCGCCGCCGCACCGGTTGGCGCCCGGGATCATGGGCCGGACGATGACGGTGTGGATGCTGGGCTCCGGCGTTCCGGTGATCGGCATCGGGCTGAGCGCCCTGATCTCACTGGTTTTGGACAATCTGACGAAGACGCAGCTGGAGGTCGCGATCCTGATCACCTCATCGGTCACGCTGGTGTTCGGCTTCATGCTGATGTGGATTCTGGCGTGGATCACCGCGACGCCGGTGCGGGCGGTGCGCGCGGCGCTCAAGCGCGTCGAGGACGGCGATCTCAAGGCCAGCGTGGTCGTGTTCGACGGCACCGAACTCGGCGAGCTGCAACGGGGTTTCAACTCGATGGTGGCCGGACTCCGGGAGCGGGAACGGGTGCGCGATCTGTTCGGCCGCCACGTCGGCCGCGAGGTCGCCGCGGCGGCCGAGCTGCAGCGCCCCCAGCTCGGGGGCGAAGAGCGCCATGTGGCAGTGCTTTTCGTCGATATCGTCGGATCAACGAAACTGGTCGGCACCCTGCCCCCGATCGAGGTGGTCGAGCGGCTGAACCGGTTCTTCGCCGTGATCGTCGACGAGGTGAACACGCACAACGGGCTGCTCAACAAGTTCGAAGGCGATGCGACGTTGGCGATCTTCGGCGCCCCCGTCACTCTCGACAACCCCGAAGACGACGCGCTGGCCGCGGCCCGCGCGATCAAGCAGCGCCTCGAGCACGAGGTGCCTGAGTGCCCGGCGGGCCTGGGGGTGGCGGCCGGTCAGGTGGTGGCCGGCAACGTCGGCGCCCACGAGCGATTCGAGTACACGGTGATCGGTGGACCAGTCAATGAAGCGGCACGCCTGTCGGAGCTGGCGAAATTCACCGAGGGCCGGTTGCTGGTCACCGCGTCGACGGTCGAGTCCGCTGGCGAACAGGAGCGCAAGCACTGGGTCCTCGGCGACGAGGTGATGTTGCGCGGCTACGAAGAGCCGACCCGGCTGGCCGTGCCGGCGTGATATTCGACGAAGCCACGCCGCCACTGCTGCCATCGGCGACGACCGGAAACGAGGCCATCGTCGAGATCCTCGGGACACCGAGGGTCCGCGGCTGGATTCACTTGACCTCGGCCGTTGTCGCCATCATCGCCAGCGCGGCGCTGGTGCGAGCTGCCTTCGCCGCGGCGTCGCCGAACGCAGCATGGGCGACAACGCTTTACACCACCACCATCGTCGCCATGTTCGGCGTGAGCGCGACCTACCACCTCGTACGGTGGCGCTCACCACGAGCGCTGAAATGGATGAAGCGCGCCGATCACTCGATGATCTTCCTGTTCATCGTCGGCACCTACTTCCCTGTCGCGGTCCTGGCGATGCCACCACAGACCGCTACCCGGGCGCTGACGATCGTGTGTGTCGGCGCCGCGGCAGGCATCACGCTCAAGATGCTGTGGCCCTCGGCGCCGAGATGGATTGGCGTGCCGCTGTATTTGATGCTCGGCTACGCCGCGCTCGGCTATGCCCGGGTGCTGCTCGACGGCGCCGGACTGACGGTCGTCGGCCTCCTCATCGCAGGCGGGGTGCTGTACAACATCGGCGCTGTGCTCTTTTGGCTGCGCTGGCCCAACCCGTGGCCCGCGTCGTTCGGTTATCACGAGTTCTTTCACGCGTTCACCGCCGCTGCAGCGACATGCCATTACGTCGCGATCTGGATCATCGTGGCCGGCCTCGCGCTGTCCTGACCGGCCTCGCTGGGGCACTGTGGGGGTATGACCGTCAACGACGTAGCCGCCTGGGACATCCCGGAGTCCGATATCTGCTCAGCCGCATTGCAATTGGTGACCGAGGTCTCCCCTGCGTTTCTGACCAACCACTGCATCCGCAGCTATCTGTTCGGCCGCGAGCTCGCCGCCGCCGACGGCTTGCGCGCCGGGGTGGATTACGACGACGAACTGGTGTTCCTCAGCTGTGTCCTTCATGACCTCGGCATCACCGCCTATGGCGGTGGCGACCAACGTTTCGAAGTCGACGGGGCCGATGCGGCAGCGCGCTTCCTGGGCGAACGCGGAGTCGAGGACGACGCGGTGCGCACCGTATGGCAATCGATCGCCCTACACACCAGCGTGGGCCTGGCGCATCGGTTCGGACCCGTCCACGCGGTATCGCATCTCGGGATTGCCCTGGACATCAACGGATTCGACAAGCAGAAGTTGTCACCGGGATTCGCCGAGCGGGTACACACCGCCTGGCCGCGCCACGACCTGGGTTACGCAATCGCCGACGCGATCGCGCGCGACACCCGAACCAACCCGATGAAGGCGCCTCCCCTGTCGTTCCCCGAGCATGTGCACCACCTGATCAGCGGGGCGCCGGCACCCACCTTCTTCGACCTGATCGGTGCATCGGGCTGGGGCGATCGACCGCTGCAGAAGGCCGGTCGCTAGCCGCTCGACCACGATGTCGGTTTTCCGCTAGTACTGTCGGTGCCGACGTGTAAAAGTTCAGATGTGCATGACGATTTCGACCGCTGCTACCGCGCCGTCCAGTCCAAGGACTCGCGGTTCGACGGCTGGTTCGTCACAGCGGTCAAGACCACCGGCATCTACTGCCGGCCCAGTTGCCCGGTGCGGTTGCCGCTGGCCCGCAACGTGAGTTTCTACCCCAGCTCGGCGGCCGCCCAGCGAGCGGGCTTCCGGGCCTGCAAGCGCTGCCGGCCCGATGCCTCGCCGGGATCGCCGGAGTGGAACGTCCGCGGCGACGCGGTCGCCCGGGCGATGCGGCTGATCGGTGACGGCGCGGTGGACCGCGAAGGCGTCACCGGCCTGGCCGGGCGGGTGGGCTACACCGCCCGCCAGCTCGAGCGGATGCTCCAGGCCGAAGTGGGCGCAGGACCGCTGGCCCTGGCCCGGGCCCAGCGGGTGCAGACGGCCCGGGTGCTCATCGAGACCACCGATATGGCATTCAGCGACATCGCGTTCGCGGCGGGCTTCGCCAGCATCCGACAGTTCAATGACACCATTCGAGCAGCCTGTGACACCACGCCGACAGCACTGCGGGACAAGGCTTCTCGCCGGTCCTGGGCCGACGCGGCACCAGGCGGCCAGGCTCTGTCGCTGCGACTACCGGTTCGTACGCCGTTCGCCTACGAGGGTGTGTTCGGCCACCTCGCCGCGACCGCCGTGCCGGGTTGTGAAGAGGTGCGCGACGGCGCCTACCGCCGGACGCTGCGCCTGCCATCGGGCTACGGGGTGGTGAGCCTGACACCGCAACCCGATCACGTGCGCTGCACGCTGGTCCTCGAGCAGGTGAAGGACCTGGCGACGGCCATCGCCCGGTGCCGGCGGTTGCTGGACCTCGACGCCGATCCCGAGGCCGTGATCGACGTATTGGGCGCCGACGCGGACTTGCGGGCAGTGGTCGCCAAGGCGCCCGGGCAGCGGATTCCGCGGACGGTCGACGAAGAGGAACTGACGGTACGGGCCGTACTCGGCCAGCAGGTGTCGACCAAGGCGGCGCGGACCCACGCGGGCCGGCTGGTGGCCGCCTACGGCACGCCGGTGAGCGACCCGCATGGCGGGCTGACGCACACCTTCCCGAGCACCGCACAGCTGTCCGATATCGACCCGGCGCATCTGGCGATGCCGGCAGCCCGCCGACGGACGCTGACCGGGCTGATCGCGGCCCTGGGCAGCGGCGAGCTGACAGTGAATCCCGGGTGCGACTGGCAAAAGACACGTCAGCAGCTGCTGGCGCTGCCCGGGATCGGCCCGTGGACGGCTGAAATCGTCGCGATGCGAGGGCTGGGTGATCCCGACGCCTTCCCGGCCAGCGACCTCGGTGTGCGGCTTGCGGCCGAACAGCTGGGTCTGGCCGGCGACGTGCGGGCGCTGACCGCACACAGTGCACGCTGGCGACCATGGCGGTCATACGCCGTGCAGCATCTATGGACAACTCTGAACCACTCTGTGAATCACTGGCCACCGAAGGAGACGACGTGAGGACGACGATGCGATACCGAATCATCGACAGCCCGGTGGGACCGCTGACCCTGGCCGGCACGGGATCGACGCTGCGGCATCTGCGGATGGTGGACCAGACCCACGAGCCGGATCGTTCCGACTGGGCGCAGTCCGATGACGAGATCTTCGCCGATGCGGTCGAGCAGCTCGCGGCGTACTTCGCCGGCGAGCTGACCGAATTCGAGCTCGACCTGGACCTCGCCGGAACGGAATTCCAGCGGAAAGTCTGGGCAGCGCTGCGCACCATCCCTTATGGCGAGACACGGTCGTACGGCGAAATTGCGATGCAAATCGGGTCACCGGGCGCATCGCGAGCGGTGGGATTGGCCAACGGACGTAATCCGATTGGCATTATCGTGCCGTGCCATCGAGTCATCGGTTCAACCGGCGGATTGACCGGATATGGCGGCGGAATTGATCGAAAGCGCAAACTCCTGGCATTGGAGAAAAGCCGCATGGCGGCCGATTTATCGCTATTCGATTGATATCCCGAATATACAAAATGCCTGTGCCCCCTAATCGAAATTAGGGGGCACAGGACTTAAATTGTGTTCGGCGGTGTCCTACTTTTCCACCCGTTGGGGTAGTATCATCGGCGCTGGTAGGCTTAGCTTCCGGGTTCGGGATGGGACCGGGCGTTTCCCTGCCGCTATGGCCGCCGTAACTTTATTCACTCGTTTTTGAGTGTGAATTTGTGTTTTGGTGGTGGGGTGCAGTCGTTTGACTGTTGTGGGTGTGGTTGCGGGCGTTGGTGTGTTCTTACTTTTTCCGTGTCAACTGGTGTGTTGTTTTGGTTGTTGTAAGTTTTCGGCCGGTTAGTGCCAGTTCCCTGAACACCTTGCGGTGCGTGTAGGTCTGGTCTATCGATCCCGTGGTCTGCGGGGGGCCTTATCCCTCTAAAAGGGTGAGAAACCTGGTCTTGGAGAAGGTTTCCCGCTTAGATGCTTTCAGCGGTTATCCTGTCCGAACGTGGCTATCCAGCGGTGCCCCTGGTGGGACAACTGGTGTACCAGAGGTTCGTCCGTCCCGGTCCTCTCGTACTAGGGACAGGTTTCCTCAAGTTTCTGACGCGCGCGGCGGATAGAGACCGAACTGTCTCACGACGTTCTAAACCCAGCTCGCGTGCCGCTTTAATGGGCGAACAGCCCAACCCTTGGGACCTGCTCCAGCCCCAGGATGCGACGAGCCGACATCGAGGTGCCAAACCATCCCGTCGATATGGACTCTTGGGGAAGATCAGCCTGTTATCCCCGGGGTACCTTTTATCCGTTGAGCGACACCCCTTCCACTCGGGGGTGCCGGATCACTAGTCCCGACTTTCGTCCCTGCTTGACATGTCCGTCTCGCAGTCAAGCTCCCTTGTGCACTTGCACTCAACACCTGATTGCCGTCCAGGTTGAGGGAACCTTTGGGCGCCTCCGTTACATTTTAGGAGGCAACCGCCCCAGTTAAACTACCCACCAGGCACTGTCCCTGGACCGGATATACGGTCCGAGGTTAGAAGTCCAATACGATCAGAGTGGTATTTCAACAATGACTCCACACTAACTGGCGTCAGTGTTTCACAGTCTCCCACCTATCCTACACAAACCGTATCGAACGCCAATACCAAGCTATAGTGAAGGTCCCGGGGTCTTTTCGTCCTGCCGCGCGTAACGAGCATCTTTACTCGTAGTGCAATTTCGCCGAGTCTATGGTTGAGACAGTTGAGAAGTCGTTACGCCATTCGTGCAGGTCGGAACTTACCCGACAAGGAATTTCGCTACCTTAGGATGGTTATAGTTACCACCGCCGTTTACTGGGGCTTAAATTCTCCGCTTCACCCCGAGGGGTTAACGGGTCCTCTTAACCTTCCAGCACCGGGCAGGCGTCAGTCCGTATACATCGTCTTGCGACTTCGCACGGACCTGTGTTTTTAGTAAACAGTCGCTTCTCACTGGTTTGTGCCACCCCCCACCGCTGCCGGCAGCAAGTGCCATGACAGTAGGAGGTCCCCCTTCTCCCGAAGTTACGGGGGTATTTTGCCGAGTTCCTTAACCATAGTTCACTCGTACGCCTTGGTATTCTCTACCTGACCACCTGTGTTGGTTTGGGGTACGGGCCGTGTATACGCTCGCTAGAGGCTTTTCTTGGCAGCAAAGGATCACCGAATTCGCCTCACTCGGCTATGCATCACCTCTCAGGATATGTGAAACGCGGATTTGCCTACGTTTCTCCCTACAGGTTTACCCCAGTATTACCACTGACTGGTACGGCTACCTACCTGCGTCACCCCATCGCTTGACTACTACCACCGAAGGTCCCGCGCAGCCCCAGAAACCGTCACCCCGAAGGGATCAGTGATTCTGGTTTTGGGCGGTTAGTACCGGTGATTCATCAGGGACGCTTATACACGGGTACGGGAATATCAACCCGTTGTCCATCGACTACGCCTGTCGGCCTCGCCTTAGGTCCCGACTCACCCTGGGCGGACTGGCCTGGCCCAGGAACCCTTGGTCTTTCGGCGGGCAAGGTTCTCACTTGCCTTATCGCTACTCATGCCTGCATTCTCACTCCCACACCCTCCACAGCTCCATTACCAGGCTGCTTCACCGGTGTGCAGGACGCTCCCCTACCCATCCAACGAGACGTTGAATGCCGCGGCTTCGGCGGTGTGCTTGAGCCCCGCTACATTATCGGCGCACAATCACTTGACCAGTGAGCTATTACGCACTCTTTCAAGGGTGGCTGCTTCTAAGCCAACCTCCTGGTTGTCTCTGCGACTGCACATCCTTTTCCACTTAGCACACGCTTAGGGGCCTTAGCCGGCGATCTGGGCTGTTTCCCTCTCGACGCACGGAGCTTATCCCCCGCCGTCTCACTGCCACGCTTTCACTTACCGGCATTCGGAGTTTGGCTGACGTCAGTAACCTAGTAGGGCCCATCGGCCATCCAGTAGCTCTACCTCCGGTAAGAAACACGTAACGCTGCACCTAAATGCATTTCGGGGAGAACCAGCTATCACGGAGTTTGATTGGCCTTTCACCCCTACCCACAACTCATCCCCTCAGTCTTCAACCTAAGTGGGTTCGGGCCTCCACGCGGTCTTACCCGCGCTTCACCCTGGCCATGGGTAGATCACTCCGCTTCGGGTCCAGAACACACCACTACACCACACACTATTGTGTGGATACGCCCTATTCAGACTCGCTTTCGCTACGGCTACCCCACCCGGGTTAACCTCGCGACATGTCCCTGACTCGCAGGCTCATTCTTCAAAAGGCACGCCATCACCCCACGACAAGTCGAAGGCTCTGACGGATTGTAAGCGCACGGTTTCAGGTACTCTTTCACTCCCCTCCCGGGGTACTTTTCACCATTCCCTCACGGTACTAATCCGCTATCGGTCACTGAGAAGTATTCAGGCTTACCGGGTGGTCCCGGCAGATTCACAGCAGATTCCACGGGCCCGCTGCTACTCGGGAACAGTTCCACAGGAGCCGCGATGTTTTCAGTTACGGGGCTCTCACCCACTACGGCAGACCATCCCAGGTCACTTCACCTAACACCACGGTTTATCACTCCCGCCCCGGCCGGCAGACCGAAGACGAAACGTCCCACAACACCGCACACACAACCCCTGCCGGGTATCACATGCATACGGTTTAGCCATCCTCCGCTTTCGCTCGCCACTACTCACGGAATCACAATTGTTTTCTCTTCCTACGGGTACTGAGATGTTTCACTTCCCCGCGTTCCCCCCCATACCCTATGTATTCAGGTATGGGTGACACGACATCACTCGTGCCGGGTTTCCCCATTCGGACATCCTCGGATCAACGCTCGGTTGACAGCTCCCCGAGGCATAACGCAGCCTCCCACGTCCTTCATCGGCTCCCAGTGCCAAGGCATCCACCATGCGCTCTTAAACACTTACAACACAAAAAACCAATTCGAAAAAAGAAATTGCACATCAACACACACACACACCCGCCAACCCCCGAAGAGGCCGACGCACATGTGCGTGCTAGATGCTCGCAACCACTATCCACAAATCAAACACCACACCCCACCACCAAAGATGGAGCAACAACACCCCTCCCACCCCACACAGGGGCCAGGGAACCACGGGCCTGTTGTCTCAAAGCCCAACAGTGTGTTTGGCAGCACCAGACAACCCCCCCAAAGGAAGGTCCCCGTCCTGGATGTTTGCTTGTCGTGCACCAGACCCCCACCCACTACAGGTGAAAAGGGCCATCCAACGAATCGCCTGACAATCAGCTCATCCCACACGATGTGGGGCCGGCCAGGTCTCGTGGTGCTCCTTAGAAAGGAGGTGATCCAGCCGCACCTTCCGGTACGGCTACCTTGTTACGACTTCGTCCCAATCGCCGATCCCACCTTCGACGGCTCCCTCCCACAAGGGGTTAGGCCACCGGCTTCGGGTGTTACCGACTTTCATGACGTGACGGGCGGTGTGTACAAGGCCCGGGAACGTATTCACCGCAGCGTTGCTGATCTGCGATTACTAGCGACTCCGACTTCACGGGGTCGAGTTGCAGACCCCGATCCGAACTGAGACCGGCTTTGAAAGGATTCGCTCCACCTCACGGCATCGCAGCCCTTTGTACCGGCCATTGTAGCATGTGTGAAGCCCTGGACATAAGGGGCATGATGACTTGACGTCATCCCCACCTTCCTCCGAGTTGACCCCGGCAGTCTCTCACGAGTCCCCACCATAACGTGCTGGCAACATGAGACAAGGGTTGCGCTCGTTGCGGGACTTAACCCAACATCTCACGACACGAGCTGACGACAGCCATGCACCACCTGCACACAGGCCACAAGGGAACCGACATCTCTGCCGGCGTCCTGTGCATGTCAAACCCAGGTAAGGTTCTTCGCGTTGCATCGAATTAATCCACATGCTCCGCCGCTTGTGCGGGCCCCCGTCAATTCCTTTGAGTTTTAGCCTTGCGGCCGTACTCCCCAGGCGGGGTACTTAATGCGTTAGCTACGGCACGGATCCCAAGGAAGGAAACCCACACCTAGTACCCACCGTTTACGGCGTGGACTACCAGGGTATCTAATCCTGTTCGCTCCCCACGCTTTCGCTCCTCAGCGTCAGTTACTGCCCAGAGACCCGCCTTCGCCACCGGTGTTCCTCCTGATATCTGCGCATTCCACCGCTACACCAGGAATTCCAGTCTCCCCTGCAGTACTCCAGTCTGCCCGTATCGCCCGCACGCCCACAGTTAAGCTGTGAGTTTTCACGAACAACGCGACAAACCACCTACGAGCTCTTTACGCCCAGTAATTCCGGACAACGCTCGCACCCTACGTATTACCGCGGCTGCTGGCACGTAGTTGGCCGGTGCTTCTTCTATAGGTACCGTCACTTACGCTTCGTCCCTACTGAAAGAGGTTTACAACCCGAAGGCCGTCATCCCTCACGCGGCGTCGCTGCATCAGGCTTGCGCCCATTGTGCAATATTCCCCACTGCTGCCTCCCGTAGGAGTCTGGGCCGTATCTCAGTCCCAGTGTGGCCGGACACCCTCTCAGGCCGGCTACCCGTCGTCGCCTTGGTAGGCCATTACCCCACCAACAAGCTGATAGGCCGCGGGCCCATCCCACACCGCAAAAGCTTTCCACCACACACCATGAAGCATGCGGTCCTATTCGGTATTAGACCCAGTTTCCCAGGCTTATCCCAAAGTGCAGGGCAGATCACCCACGTGTTACTCACCCGTTCGCCACTCGAGTCACTCCGAAGAGCACTTTCCGTTCGACTTGCATGTGTTAAGCACGCCGCCAGCGTTCGTCCTGAGCCAGGATCAAACTCTCCAAACAAAAACCCCTCGCAAAACGAGGCAGAATTCGAATCAGAAAAATCTGACCAGACAAAAAGACACCAAACAAACTGGCATCAAAAAACGACCACACCCCAACACGGGGGTACCAGAGCATGGCCAAAAAACAACAACAAACAAAAACCACCAAACACACTATTGAGTTCTCAAACAACACGTCCGCGCTGACGACCGCCAGCAGGCAACCCTGCCATCTTACTCGATGTTGTTGGCGTAGTCAACTTGCCACTGCCTTCCCAATTACGGGACCGGCGCGGCGGGCCGACTGCCTACCTTACACGCGTTCTATCTCAGCTCCAAGTCGCGCCAGATTCTCCACGAACAACGGGTAGCCCCGGTCGATGTGGAACACGTCGTGAACTTCGGTTTCGCCGTCCGCCACCAGCCCCGCGAGCACCAAACCGGCGCCGGCGCGGATGTCCGAGCACCACACCGGCGCACTCGACAGCTGCGGGATTCCGCGCACCACCGCGTGGTGGCCATCGGTTCGGGCGTCGGCACCGAGCCGGATCATCTCCTCGACGAACCGGAACCTCGCCTCGAAGACGTTCTCGGTGATCATCGACGTTCCATCGGCGATCGATGCCAGCGCGATCGCCATCGGCTGCAGGTCCGTCGGAAAGCCCGGGAACGGCAGCGTCGCCATGTTGGCGGCCTTCGGGCGCTCGTACTGCACCACCCGGAAGCCGTTGTCGTGCTGGGTTACGGTCGCGCCGGCGTCGTGCAGCTTGTGCAGCACGAGCTGCAGGTGCGCCGGGTCGACGCCGGTCACCGCGATGTCACCGCGAGTCATCGCGGCAGCGATCCCCCACGTCGCGGCAACAATCCGGTCCCCGATCACCCGGTGTTCGGTCGGATACAGCCGCGGGACTCCGGTGATCGTCAGCGTCGACGTTCCGGCGCCTTCGATCTCGGCGCCCATCTGACAGAGCATCTCGCAGAGGTCGACGACGTCCGGTTCGCGCGCCGCGTTGTGAATCGTTGTGACGCCGTCGGCCACCACCGCCGCCATCAGAATGTTCTCGGTCGCTCCCACCGACGGGAACTCGAGCTGGATTTCCGCACCATGCAGCCGCTCGGCGGTAGCCACCACACAGCCGTGCTCGATCGTGCAGTCGGCACCGAGCTGGCGCAGTCCCGCCTGATGCATGTCGAGCGGACGCGATCCGATCGCGTCACCACCCGGCAGCGCGACCCGGGCCCGCTTGAGGCGCCCCACCAGCGGGCCGAGCACGCATACCGACGCGCGGAACTGACGCACCGCAGCGAAGTCGGCTTCGAACTTCGGCTCGTCGGGTGAGGTGATACGCACGATCGAACCGTCGAGTTCCACGTTGGCGCCGAGGCCGCGAAGGACCTCCGCCATCAGTGGCACATCGAGAATATCGGGGCAATTCGTGATCGTCGTGGTGCCTTCGGCCAGCAGACTCGCGGCCATCAGCTTGAGGACGCTGTTCTTGGCACCCCCGACGGCGACTTCACCAGCCAACCGGTTGCCGCCGGTCACCAAGAAACGCTCGCCCACGGGAAAGAGTTTAGTGGAGGCAAGGCCCTACACCGTGCCACCCGGCCGGTACGGTTTTACCCATGGCAGTGCACTTGACCCGCATTTATACCCGGACCGGCGACGACGGGACGTCGGGACTGAGTGATTTCTCACGGGTGGAGAAGAACGACCCGCGGCTGGTCGCGTACGCCGACTGTGACGAGGCCAACGCCGCGCTGGGAGTGGCCGTTGCGCTGGGCCAACCCGGCGACGAGCTGCGCAAAGTGCTGGTGCAGATCCAGAACGACCTGTTCGACGCCGGCGCGGACCTGTCCACCCCGGTAGTCGAAAACCCGGAGTACCCGCCGCTGCGGATCACCGCGCCGTACGTGGAGCGGCTCGAGGCGTGGTGCGACCACTACAACGAAAACCTGCCGGCCCTGACCTCGTTCATCCTGCCCGGTGGCACCGCGCTGTCCGCGCTGCTGCATGTCGCGCGAACCGTGACCCGGCGGGCTGAGCGGTCCGCATGGGTCGCGGTGAAGGCCTACCCCGACACCATCAGCCCCCTACCGGCGCGCTACCTCAACCGGCTTTCCGACCTGTTGTTCATCCTGTCGCGGGTGGCCAATCCCGAGGGCGACGTGCTGTGGCAGCCCGGCGGCGCGAAAGCCGAAGGGCCCACGCAGAAATAGCTCAGGCTGTCCGGCGCCGCGCCCGCGGCGACGGACTGGACTCGACCCACGACAGGAACGCCGTCAGCGCCCCGCGATCCAGTGCCATCTCATATCCGCGCCAGCGGTCGACGGTGGTGTCGTGCAGTTCGAGCACGACAATCGCGTCGGACATGATGTCGAATTCATCGCCACGCGGGCCCCGTCGTGAAATGACTTCCAGCCCACGCCGACTCAGCCGGCGATCCGGCCACCAGCGCAGGCTGGACAACCGATAGAACCGAGCCTCATCCCCGCGATACCGGATGACCCCGTGCCGCCAGCCGTGGCCGCCGACCGCCGGAATGTCGCGCAGGATCGCGGCGGTCCCACCCTGCCGAAGCTTCCACAGCCGGTATGTCAGCGCGATGACCACAAGTATCAGCACGCTGACCAGCGCGACCATGAAGATCATCGGCGCGCTCATCGGCTGGCTCTCGGCTAGTCGATCTGGCCTAGGGCGCGCAGGCGCGCCCGTCCCCGGGCAGCGGTCTGCGGATCGTCGGACTCCGCGTCGGATTTCGCGGCGTCGGCGTTGATCTCCGACTCGAATTCCGCGGACTCGGCGAGGATCGTCACGCCCTCCTCGGTGACCGACAGAAAGCCGCCATCGACGGCAATGCGTAGATCGTCCTCGCCCTCCCGCTCGACGCGAACCATCGCGTCGTCGACCAGCTGCGCGACGAGGGGGATGTGCCGAGGCAGGATGCCGATCTCGCCGGACGTGGTGCGAGTGAAGACGAATGTCGCCTTGCCCGACCAGATCTTGCGTTCGACGGCGACGATGTCGACGTCCAATTCGGCCATCTCACATCACCTTTCGTTCTTGAAGCTTGAGATCACAGCTTGGCGCCGAGGCTTTCGGCCTTCTTCGACAGGTCGTCAAGACCGCCGATCAGGAAGAACGCCTGCTCGGGCAGGTGATCGAACTCGCCCTTGGACAGCTTGTCGAAGGCCTCGATGGTCTCCTTGAGCGGCACGGTCGAGCCGGGCTGACCGGTGAACTGCTCGGCCGCCATCATGTTCTGGCTCAGGAAACGCTCGATCTTGCGGGCGCGGTACACCAGGACCTTGTCCTCTTCGGAGAGCTCGTCGATACCGAGGATCGCGATGATGTCCTGAAGGTCCTTGTAACGCTGCAGGATTCGGATGACTTCCTGCGCGACCCGGTAGTGCTCGTCACCGACCACGCTCGGGTGCAGGATCGTCGAGGACGACGCCAGCGGATCCACCGCGGGGAAGATGCCCTTCGAGAACACCGCACGGGAGAGCTCGGTGGTGGCGTCCAGGTGCGCGAACGTGGTGGCCGGCGCCGGGTCGGTGTAGTCGTCGGCGGGCACGTACACGGCCTGCATCGAGGTGATCGAACGACCACGGGTCGAGGTGATCCGCTCCTGCAGCTCACCCATCTCGTCGGCCAGCGTCGGCTGGTAACCCACGGCCGACGGCATGCGACCCAGCAGGGTCGACACCTCGGAGCCGGCCTGGGTGAACCGGAAGATGTTGTCGATGAACAGCAGAACGTCCTGGCCCTGCTCGTCGCGGAAGTACTCCGCCATGGTCAGCGCCGACAGCGCCACCCGCATACGGGTGCCGGGCGGCTCGTCCATCTGACCGAACACCAGCGCGGTGTCCTTGAGCACGTTGGCGTCGGCGAGCTCGACCCAGAGGTCGTTGCCCTCACGCGTGCGCTCGCCGACACCGGCGAACACCGAGGTACCACCGAAGTTGCGGGCGATGCGGTTGATCATCTCCTGGATGAGCACCGTCTTGCCCACGCCCGCGCCACCGAACAGGGCGATCTTGCCGCCGCGCACATACGGGGTCAGCAGGTCGACGACCTTGAGGCCGGTCTCCAGCATCTCGGTGCGGGGCTCGAGATCGGCGAAGGCCGGCGGCTTGCGGTGGATCGACCAGTGCTCGAAGTCCTTGCCGTAGCCGGGATCGTCGAGGCAGTCACCGAGGGCGTTGAACACGTGGCCCTTGACGCCGTCGCCCACCGGCACGGAGATCGAGGCGCCGGTGTCGGACACCTCGACGCCGCGGACCAGGCCGTCGGTGGGCTGCATGGAGATGCAGCGCACCAGGTTGTCGCCCAGGTGCTGGGCAACTTCCAGGGTCAGGGTCTTGGCCAGCGCACCGAAGGTGATCTCGGCATGCAGCGCGTTGAAGAGGTCGGGCACCGAGCCGCGCGGGAACTCAACGTCCACCACGGGGCCGGTGATGCGGACGACGCGTCCGGCGGTCTTGGTCTCTACGGCAGCAGTCATTCTCTCTTCGCTTCCTAAATAGGGCCTATGTAGTTGATCGGGCTAGCGCGCGTCGGCCAGCGCGTTGGCGCCGCCGACGATTTCGCTGATTTCCTGAGTGATCTGCGCCTGACGCTCGCGGTTGGCCGCCAGCGTGAGTGCCTTGATCAGATCGTCGGCGTTGTCGGTCGCCGACTTCATGGCGCGCCGGCGCGACGCCGACTCCGATGCCGCCGCCTCGAGCAGCGCCGCATACACCCGGGTCGCGATGTAGCGCGGCAGCAGTGAGTCGAACAGCTCCTCGGCGTTGGGCTCGAACGAGAACAGCGTCTGCGGGCCGGATTCCTCACCGACGTACTCGACCACCATCGGGGCGATTCGCAGCGCGGTAGCGGTCTGCGACAGCATCGACCTGAACTCCGTCGACACGATGTGCAGCTCGTCGACGCCCAGGATGCCGTCGGCACCGGCGTCGTCACCCTCGTCGTCGACACCGGACATGAACGCCGCCACCAGGGTCTCGGCGATCTCCTTGGCGTTCTCGTATTCGGGACGCTCGGAGAACCCGGTCCACGATTCGACCACCTTGCGCTGACGGAAGCTGTAGTAGCCCAGCGCTTTCCGGCCGACGACGTAGAGCACCGGATCCTTGCCCTCTTCGCGCAGCAGCGAGAAGAGCTCCTCGGCCCGGCGCAACACGTTGGCGTTGTAGCCACCGCACAGGCCACGGTCCGACGAGACCACCAGCACCCCGGCCCGCCGGGGGTTCTCCCGCGCGACGAGCAGCGGGTGATCCAGCGCGCTGGCTCCCGCCAGCTCGGTGAGCATGTCGGTGATCTGACTCGAGTAGGGCCGAGCCGCATCAACACGGGCCTGTGCCTTTGCGATCCGCGACGTGGCGATCAGCTCCTGCGCCTTCGTGATCTTCTTGATCGACGAGGCGGAGCGGATACGTCCGCGTAGCTCGCGAAGTGTGGCTGCCATTTTCCTATAGCTCTTCTACTAGTTCTTTTTTGGCGCCGGCTTACGGACCTTGACGGATTCCTTCTCCAGGTCATCGGGGTCCAGGGCCTCGGCTTCATGCTCGTCGGCGACCACCGAGCTGCCGTCGGTGGCGGCGAAGCCCTTCTTGAACTCGTTGATGACCGAGACCAGCTTCTCCTCGGCCTCCTCGGAGAGCTTCTTGGATTCCTTGATGCCGGTGAGGATCTCGGAGTGGCTGGCCTTGACGTGCTCCAGGAACTCCGACTCGAAGCGCGAAACATCTTCGGCCGGAACCGAATCCAGGTGGCCCTGGGTGCCGAGGAAGATCGCGACGACCTGGTCCTCGACCGGCATCGGGCTGTACTGGGCCTGCTTGAGCAGCTCGACCAGGCGCACACCGCGGTCCAGCTGAGCCTTGGACGCGGCGTCCAGATCGGAGGCGAAGGCCGCGAACGCCTCCAACTCGCGGTACTGCGAAAGATCCAGACGCAGCGAGCCGGCAACTTCTTTCATCGCCTTGATCTGCGCGGCGCCACCGACGCGGGACACCGAGACACCGACGTTCACGGCCGGGCGCACACCCTGGTTGAACAGATCGGACTCCAGGAAGCACTGGCCGTCGGTGATCGAGATGACGTTGGTCGGGATGAACGCCGAGATGTCGTTGGCCTTGGTCTCGATGATCGGCAGACCGGTCATCGAACCGCCGCCGAGCTCGTCGGACAGCTTCGCGCAACGCTCCAGCAACCGCGAGTGTAGGTAGAAGACGTCACCGGGGAACGCCTCGCGGCCCGGCGGGCGGCGCAGCAGGAGTGAGATGGCGCGGTAGGCATCGGCTTGCTTGGACAGATCGTCGAACACGATGAGCACGTGCTTGCCGTTGTACATCCAGTGCTGGCCGATGGCCGAACCCGTGTACGGCGCAAGCCATTTGAAGCCTGCAGCGTCGGAAGCCGGGGCCGCGACGATGGTGGTGTACTCCATCGCGCCGCCCTCTTCGAGGGCCCGCTTTACCGAAGCGATCGTGGTGCCCTTCTGGCCGATCGCGACGTAGACACAACGCACCTGCTGGTTGGGATCGCCGGTCTCCCAGGCTCCCCGCTGGTTGAGGATGGTGTCGACGCAGACGGCGGTCTTGCCGGTCTTGCGGTCACCGATGATCAGCTGGCGCTGGCCGCGGCCGATCGGGGTCATCGCGTCGATGGCCTTGATACCGGTCTGCAGCGGCTCGCCGACGCCCTGTCGCTGCACCACTGAGGGCGCCTGCAGTTCGAGCTCGCGACGCCCCTCGGCCTCGATGTCGCCCTGGCCGTCGATCGGCTGGCCCAACGGGTTGATGACCCGGCCCAGGAAGGCGTCACCGACGGGTACCGAGAGCACCTCGCCGGTCCGCTTGACCTGCTGACCCTCGGCGATCTTCTCGAACTCACCCAGGATGACCGCGCCGACGCTGTGCTCGTCGAGGTTCAGCGCCACACCGAGGACGCCGCCGGGGAACTCCAGCAGCTCCTGGGTCATCACCGAGGGCAGACCCTCGACGTGGGCGATGCCGTCGCCGGCGTCGATGACGGTGCCGATCTCCTCGCGCTCGGAGTCCGCCTCGAAACTCGATACGTACTCCTGGATGGCGCCCTGGATGTCGTCAGCCGAGATTGTCAACTCTGCCATGGCTTTTCGTCTTCCTGCCTTTGTTTGGGTCTTGGGTGGTTCTGCGGCTTCGCGGCTGACTTGTCAGCCGAATCAATCGGGCAATTTGGTCTCAGCTGAAGCCAGACGTGAGGACAATGTCCCGTCGATCACCTCGTCGCCGACAGCGACCGAAAGGCCGCCCAGCAGTTCAGGATCGACATTCAGCTGTACCGAAACAGGGTGGTTGTAGATGCGGGTCAGGACGTCGGTCAACCGGGTGCGCTGCTCCGAGCTGAGCTCGGCGGCCGCACTCACCTGTGCGACGACCTCACCGCGGCGCGCGACCGCGAGCCGGGCCAATGCCAGGACGGCTTCATCGGCACGGCTGCCGCGAAGCAGGCTGACGGTCTGCGTCAGAAGCGCGGTAGCTGTCTCATTGGCGCCGGTGCCGTCATCGAGCACCTTGCGCAACAGCTCGATCCGGCCTTCCGCCGGTGCGCTGTAATCGCCGAGCAGCGAGGCCAATCGCGGCTGCTGGTCGAGGATGCGGGTGAAGCGGAAAAGCTGCTCCTCCACCTCATCGGCCTGGTTGTCGCGCTCGGCGCGGACCAACAGGGCGAGCCGCGCGACGTGCTCGACGGCGTCGACCAGATCTTCGGTCAGCGACCAGCGCACCGAAACCGCGGTCTCCAGCAACGCCAGGGCGTTGTCCCCGACCTTGCCGTCCAGCAGCTGATGAACGAGCCGCTTCTTGGCGTCGACCTCAGCGGTGGCCTCGGCCAGATGGCGGGCCAGGATCGGTTCGCGGATCAGCAGCCCGGTCACACCCGCGAGGTCGTCGGCCAGGGTGGACAACGCGTCGGTGGACTCCCCCGACGACACCTCGTCGAACTTCTCCACGACTGCGGACTGCGCCGCCCGGCTGGCCGAGCGCAGCTCCGAACCCTCTTCCGGGGTGAAGGCAGCCGGAGCCATCGAATCCAGCTCGTCGAGGAACCGGTCGACGGTCGCCGACTGAGCCTGCGAGTCGGCGACGTGAGCACGCACCAACTCGCCCGCGCGGCGTACCGACTCACTGCCGAGGTCTTGGCGCAGCTGGCGGATCAGCTGAGCGCGCAGCAGCTGAACCTGTTGTGCGCCCTGGACTTTGATCCGCTCCACCTCGACATCGGCCTGCGCACGCAGCTGCTCGGCGATGCCCTCGGCATCGGTCCGCGCCTCTTCGACGATCCGCTTGGCCTCGGCCTTGGCTTCTTCGACGCGCTTGGCGTGATGCTTGTCGGCGTCGGCCACCCGCTGGGTCGCCTTGGCGCTGTCATCGAGCTGCGTGCGGACGGCCTCCTTCTGGTTGGCCATCATTTTCTTCAGCGGCGGCACCACGTACCGCCAGATGATCGCGATGATGACCGCGAAGCCGATGAGCTGTCCGATGAAGGTTGACATGTCCTACCGTCCCGGCGCCGTAGTCGCCGACTCGCTGGAGACCTCGACACCAAGAACGCGGCTGGCCAGCGTGGCCGACAGAGTGCCCACCGACGACCGCAGGTCGTCGGAAATGGCGTCGCTCTGCTGCTTGAGCTGATCGGCTGCCTGCTGCAGGATGGCCGCGGCCTCCTCGCTGGCGCGGCCCCGGTGCTCCTCGAGGATCTTGCGACCCTCGGCCCGGGCCTCGTCGCGGATGCCCGACGCCTCGGTGCGGGCCTCGGCCATCACCTTCTGGAAGTCGGAATCGGCGGCGGCGTCCAGCTCGGTGGCCTTGCGGTTGTCCTCGGTGGTCTTGGCGACCATCTTCTCGCGCTCACCGAGCACCTTCTGGACCGGCGGCACGACGAACTTGCCGATCACGCCCAGCACGATCAGGAAGATCGCGAGTACGAAGAAGAAGGTGCCGTTGGGGACGAGGAAGTTCGAGGTTCCGCCTTCCTCGGCCGCCAACAGGGTGACGCTGTGCTCCCCCATGCTGACTAGGAAGCGCCAGGCGTGGCGAACACGAACAGGGCCATGAACGCCAGGTTGATGAAGTACGCCGCCTCCACCAGACCAACGGTGATGAAGAACGGGGTGAACAGCCGGCCCTGGGCCTCAGGCTGCCGGGCGATGCCGGAAATCAGGGCATTACCGGCGATGCCGTCACCGATACCGGCGCCGATGGCGCCGCCGCCCAGGATGAGCCCGCCGCCGATCAGGGCGCCCATGACGATTTGTGGGTCTGCCATTCCTTATCCTCCTTGGTTGCTGGTAGGAGCCCTACCAGGTGAGTGGGTGGTTCGGGGGTCGAACACGTCTATTAGTGGTGGTCTTCTTCCAGTTCCATCGACTGGCTGAAGTACAGGATTGTCAGTAGCGCGAAGATGAACGCCTGGATCAGCCCGACGAACAAGTCGAACGTCTTCCAGATCGCATTGGGCGCCCACATGATGTACGGCGGGAACAGCGCGATCAGCGCGACCATGATGCCGCCGGCGAAGATGTTGCCGAAAAGTCGGAGCGACAACGAGATCGGCTTGGCCAGTTCCTCGACGAGGTTGATCGGCGCGAGGAACGCGACGTGGCCCTTCAACAGCTTGACCGGGTGGCCGAGCAGACCGCGGCGCCAGATCCCGGCGGCGTGGTAGCAGAAGAACACGAACAGCGCGAGCGCCAGCACGAAGTTGATGTCCGCGGCCGGCGGCTTGAGCAGCTCGTGCGTACCGCCGTCGGCGGTGCCGTACTGCACCGGTAGCACCGAGATCCAGTTGGCGATCAGGATGAAGATGAACAGCGCCACCGCCAGCGGGAGCACGAACGGGGCGATCTTCATGCCGATCGCGGACTCGATCTGGCCGCGCATCTGAGTCGTCAGCGTCTCCCACAGCAACTGCACGCCGCTGGGCACACCGGTCGAGGTGACCTTGGCCCGCAGCACGAAGGCCAGCGCGATCACGATCACGGCGGCGATCGCCGTGGCCAGGATGGTGTCGACGTTGACCGTCAGACCCAGCCACTTGGCGGTGTCGTGGTGGCCGACCTCGATGGCGGCCTCGGCGAGGATTCGTTCACTCATCGCGTGGTCAATCCTTCGGTGCTTCGTTTACGGAGTCTGTGGCCCCGGCAGCTGTCGGGATGTCGGCCGCGTCGTCTTCACCACCGGTGCGGATCTTCTTCCACACCGGCAACGCGGTGGTCAAAACCAAGAGAACCTGGAACAACGCCAGGCCGAAAAGGACACCCAGACCCAGCGGACGGAAGATGATCGCGATCGCCAGGCCGATCGTCGTGATCACCAGCAGCCGCGTCGCGGAATTCAGCGCCATCTTGCGCTTGAGCGGGTGGTCGCCGGCGGTGATGGACTCCACCGACCGTTGGACCAGAACGGCGTTGACAAGGCCGAGGGCCAGACCGACACCGAAGAACACCCCGAACAGGACGTGCCCCGCCACCGCGGAAAGGACGACTGCAAGGGCGGTCAGGCCGGCACAGATAACAAGGAGCCGAACGGGCCGGAAGGCAACGGACGGAAACACCAACGGCGCATCTTGCGCTGGTGTCGTCACAGGTTCACCTCAATCTTGCTATCTGGGGAGCCGGTCGTGTGATCCGTCGTGCTGGTCCGCCGAGCGTATCGGAGGGCAACAGGCGCGCTGGAATCACCCAAGGGGCAGCTCCCTTTGTCGGTCGTAAATCGGCGCCGATCGGGCGTTACTCCGATGGGCCGGGCCGGCAACCCCGCGAGGTCAACTTCAAGTCTCGTCTGGGTTCTGCCAGCACCGTACCACATGGTAGATGGCAGAAAACACGTCTACTACTCGCTGTCGTAAAGTCCCTCGTAATCGTCGTCCCGGCGCCGCAACAGCGGGACCAGAGTGACCACGATGGCGACCACGATCGCGGCCAGCATGACCCCTCCGGTGTAGCGCGGGTCGAAGAAGATGGTGGCCGCCGCGCCGAACGCGATGATGCCCACCCACAGGTAGATCAGCAGCACCGCGCGGCGATGGGAGTGGCCGATCTGTAGCAGCCGGTGATGCAGGTGCATCTTGTCCGGGCTCAGCGGGCTGCGGCCGGCACGGGTGCGCCGCACGATGGCCAGCAACGTGTCCAGGGCCGGCACCAGCATCACCGCGATGACCAACAGGAACGGCGAAAGCAGGGCGAAGACGTCTCGCGCGCCGTAAGCGCTCTGCGAGATCGGGCCGGCCGCAGTGGTGGAGGCGGCGGCCAGCATCAGCCCGATGAGCATCGAGCCGGAGTCACCCATGAAGATCTTCGCGCGATAGAAGTTGTGCGGCAGAAAGCCCAGGCACGCACCGGCCAGCACCACCGAGATCACCGCGGGCGGGTAGAAGAGCACGTCGCCGCCGTGGTCGCGCAGCAGGCCCACCGAGAAGATGCAGATGGCCAGCGCCGTGATCAGCCCCAGGCCGGCCGCCAGACCGTCGAGGCCGTCGACGAAGTTCATCGCGTTCACGATCGACACCGTCAGCGCCAGCGTCAGCAGGATCGAGGACACCTGGTCCAGCACGATGGTGCCGACCCCGCCGAGCGGGATGTAGAGCACGCTCCATGCCACGCCCATGGTGACCAGGACGCTGGCCGCGGTGATCTGGCCGGCGAACTTGGTCAGCGCGTCCAGCCCCCACCGGTCGTCGATCAGCCCGATACCCATGATCAGCCCACCGGCGACCACGACCGCGGGCATGCCGGAGGAGTAGATGAAGCCGCGGGCCAGGGCGGGGAGCTGAGAGGCCAGGAAGACCGCGACGACGACGCCGACGTACATCGCCAGGCCGCCCATGCGAGGGGTGGGCTTGAGGTGGACGTCGCGCTCGCGGGGATAGGCCACCGCACCGACCCGGGTGGCAAACACCCGCACCCAGCCGGTCGCGAAATAGGTGATGATCGCGGCGGTCAGCCCGACAAGGGCCAACTCGCGCAACGGAACCCCCGCGCCACGGTCAGCCAGCGTCAGCGCTACGAATTCCGTTGTGCTGGCCATCGCAAAAACCGTACTGCACCGATCTGTGGCGGCTCAGGCGGTCAGCGACGCGACGTCGGTGCCGAGCACCTCGGCGATGGCCGCGGCGCTGATCGGCCCCTCCCGCAACAGTCGCGGTGTGGATCCGGTGAGGTCGACGATCGTCGAGGCGGCCTGCTCCTGCGACGGCCCGGCGTCGAGGTAAACCTGCACCAGATCGCCGAGTTGGCGCTGCGCTTCCTCGGAGGTGGTGGCCGGGGGTCGTCCGGACAGGTTCGCGCTGGAGACCGCCATCGGCCCCGTCTCACGCAGCAGTTCGATTGCCACCGGATGCAGCGGCATCCGCAGCATGACGGTGCCGCGCGCGTCGCCGAGGTCCCATTGCAGCGAGGGTGCTTGCTGCACAACCAGGCTCAGCGCGCCCGGCCAGAACGCGCGGATCAGTTCGCGGGCGCTGTGCGGCACCGAGTACACCAGTCCCTCGATGGTGTGCCAGGAGCCGACCAACACTCCGACCGGCATGTCGCGGCCGCGGCCCTTCGCGGCCAGCAGCGCCGCGACGGCGCCGCTGTCGAAGGCGTCGGCCCCGATGCCGTAGACGGTGTCGGTGGGCATCACGACCAGCCGGCTGCTCTTAACCGCGGCGGCGGCCGCGGCGATCGCCTCGGCACGCTGATTGGGGTCGGCGCAGTCGAACACCTGGGTCACGCTGGCTCCTTCGTGTTGGGTCGGTCCCGGCTTCCCCTGGCCTCCGCCGGCGCGGGCGCGCCACCTCCGGCCAGCCTCGCCGAACCTCCCGTCGCGTTGGACGTCCTGCACGCCGTCACGAACCGAGGCCGGCCCGCCAGATCGCGACGAGGGGTGATATCGGTGAAAAAGTCTGTGGCGCCGATGATTTCGACGGTCTCCTGCGACGTGGTGTCGTCATGCTCGACGGCGAACAGGCCGCCCGGCTTGAGCCAGCCGCCGGCGAGCCGCGCGATCGGCGCGATCACGGCCATGCCGTCGTCGCCCGCGAACAGGGCGTGCGCCGGGTCATGGTCGGCCACTTCGGGTTCCAGCTCTGCCCCGAGGGGAATGTACGGCGGGTTGGACACCACGAGGTCGACGCTACCGGTCAGGTCTGGGAGTAGCCCGGCAACAGTCACGTCGGCCGCTATGAGTTCGATTCCGGTCGATTCGGCGTTGCGCCGCGCGTACTCCAGTGCGGCCGGGTCGTCGTCAACGGCGATCACTCGCGCCTGCGGCCGCGCGGTGGCCAGCGCAATCGCCAGCGCACCCGACCCGGTGCACAGGTCGACGATCACCGGATGTTCGGGCAACCGTTGCGCCAGCGCCCATTCCAGCAGCGCCTCGGTCTCCGGGCGCGGAATGAACACCCCGGGCCCAACTTGCAGATCCAGTGGACCGAACGCCGCCGAGCCGGTCAGGTGCTGCAGTGGAATGCGGCTGCGGCGCGCGTCGATCAGCTCGTCGAAGCGGCGGAAGAATTCGGCGTCGGGCTCGTCGATCGTGCGCAGCCGGCCACGGTCGGCGCCGGCCAGATGGGCGGCCAGCAGTTCGGCGTCGATGCGCGCGGAGTCGATCCCGGCCTCGGCAAGGGCAGCGGTGGCCACATCGATGGCCTGCCGCAGTCGGCTCATGCCTGCTGCAGCCGGGATTGCTTGTCGGCCTCGGCCAGGGCGTCCAACAGCGGGTCGAGGTCGCCGTCGAGCACCTGGTCGAGGTTGTGCGCCTTGAAGTTGATCCGGTGATCGGCGATGCGGTTCTCGGGAAAGTTGTAGGTGCGAATGCGCTCGCTGCGGTCGACAGTGCGGATCTGGCTGGCCCGGTCGGCTGAAGCGTCGGCCTGCGCCTGCTCCTCGGCCAGAGCCTGCAGCCGCGCGGCCAGCACCACCATCGCGCGGGCCTTGTTCTGCAGCTGGGACCGCTCGTTTTGGCAGGTGACCACGATGCCGGTGGGCAGGTGGGTGATGCGCACGGCCGAGTCGGTGGTGTTGACGCCCTGACCGCCCTTGCCGGAGCTTCGGTAGACGTCGATCCGCAAGTCGTTCTCGTCGATCTGGACTGCTTCGACATCTTCGGGCTCGGGATAGACCAGAACGCCGGCGGCGGAGGTGTGCACCCGGCCCTGCGACTCCGTGACCGGTACCCGCTGCACCCGGTGCACGCCGCCCTCGAACTTCATCCGCGACCACACGCCGTCGGCGGAGTCGCCCTTGCTGCGGATGGACAGCGTCGCATCCTTGTAGCCGCCCAGATCGGACCAGGTCTCGTCGAGCATGGTGACGGTCCAGCCGTGGCGCTCGGCGTACCGGATGTACATCCGGGCCAGGTCCGCGGCGAACAACGCCGACTCTTCGCCGCCCTCACCGGATTTCACCTCGAGCACGATGTCGTCGGCATCGTGCGGGTCGCGCGGCGACATCAGATCGGTCAGGTGCGCGTCGAGTTCGGCGACCCTGGCCTCCAGCTCGGGAACCTCGGCCGCGAAGGACGCGTCTTCGGCGGCCAGCTCACGGGCAGCGTCGAGATCGCCGCGGGCGGCTTCCAGCCTGCGGTAGGTGGTGACGATCGGCGCCAGTTGCGCGAACCGGCGCCCCACCCGCCGGGCATTGGCCGCATCGGCGTGCAGTGCCGGGTCAGACATCTGACGTTCGAGGTCAGCGTGCTCGGTCAGCACGGCCTCGACTGTCGCGTGGGTCATGCTTACCTCCTACCTCGTGTCCTATGCCCGAACGCAAACCGACGCCCGGCCTGCGCACATGGCGGCAGAGCGGGCGTCGGTAAAACAGCTACTTGTCGGCAGCCTCGGCGGTATCGGCAGCCTTGCGCTTTCCGTAGCGCTTCTCGAAGCGGGCCACGCGGCCGCCGCTGTCGAGGATCTTCTGCTTGCCGGTGTAGAACGGGTGGCACTGCGAGCACACCTCGACCGTGATGTGGCCGCCGTCTTTGGTGCTGCGAGTGGTGAACGAGTTGCCGCAACCGCAGACCACGGTGGTCTCGTTGTAGGCGGGATGAATCCCAGTTTTCATGGTGTCCTCTGCATTCGATGGTCGCCGGGTCGCCCGATTTTTACCTGGCAATTCGAGCGTGAACCGGTACCTGAGGTGGTCGACGGTCCAGTATGCCAGGTGGACCATCACCTGCCCAAACGCGCGATCGCCCTGGCCTATTCCTCAGGCGATTTCGTAGCTGCGGCCCCGCGCCGCCCGCGTCCAGATGACACCCTTCTGCGGCTTCGTCCCCTGCGTGACCAGGTCGCGCTTGAGCACCTTGTTGGTCGCGGTGGCCGGCAGTTCGTCGGCGATCCAGACGTACCGGGGCCACGACTTGGGCGACAGGTCGGACTGCTGGGCCAGGAAGTCCTCGAGCTCGCCGGGGGTGAGTTCAGCGTCGTCGGCCAGCACGATCGCCGCCATCACCTGGTCCCCCACATGCTCGTCGGGCACCGGGTACACCGCCACCTGGCTGACCTGCGGCAGTCGCAGGATGATCCGCTCGATGGGTGCGGCGGCCATGTTCTCGCCGTCGACACGCATCCAGTCCGCGGTCCGGCCGGCCAGGTAGATCCAGCCGTCGGCGTCGCGATAACCGAGGTCACCGGACCAGTACATGCCGTGCCGCAGGCGGTCGTCGGTGGCGGTGCCGTCGTTGTAGTAGCCGCCGAACATGCCGCCGCCGGTGGTATTGACGATCTCCCCGACCGCCTCGTCCGGGTTGGCCAGCGCACCGGTCTCGTCGAACACCGCCGTCGCACATTCCTGCCGGGTCTCCGGGTCGTAGATCGCCACCCCGGGATACCCGCGCCCGACCGAGCCGCGCGGGCAGCCCTCCTCGCGAGTGATGATGACCGCACCCTCGGTGGAGCCGAAGCCGTCCCACACCGTGCAGCCGAATCGGCGGCCGAACTCGGCGATGTCGCGGTCGGTGGCCTCGTTGCCGAATGCGACCCGCAGCGGATTGTCGTGGTCGTCGTGCCGCTCGGGCGTCGCGAGCACGTAGGCGAGCGGCTTGCCGACGTAGTTCATGTAGGTGGCGCCGTAGCGGCGCAGGTCGTCGAGCAGGCCGGACGCCGAGAACGTCGCGGGCGCCATGGCCGCGCCGGCGTTCAGCGCCACCGCCCACCCCGCCATCAGGGCGTTGGAGTGGAACAGCGGCATCGACAGGTAGCAGACGTCGTCGGCGGTGAGCTCGAACCGGTCGACGAGTGCGACGCCGGCGAACGGCACCATCATGTGGGCGACCTGGACGGCCTTGGGTTCGCCGCTGGTGCCCGAGGTGAAGATCAGCATGAACGTGTCGGTGGCGGTGACCTCGCGGTGCGGCGTCAGCTCGCCGGCTTGCGCCAGCAGCGCCGACCACTCGCCGGAGTCGACGTCGAGCACCCGTACCCCGGGTAGCTCCAGGCCCTCGAGCAGCGCGAGATGCGCCGAGTCGGTGAGCAGAATCTGACAGTCCGCCTTGACGATGTCGCGGGCCAGCGCCGCGCCGCGGCGGGTGTTGTTCACCCCGCACAGCACGTAGCCGCCAAGGCCCGCGGCCGCCATGGCGGTCAGCATGGCGGGGGTGTTGCCCAGCAGCGTCCCGACGTGCAGCGGCCGGTCCGGGTCGGCGAGGGTGATCAGCGCGGACGCCTGGCGGGCCGCCTCGTCGAGATGTTCGCGCCAGGTCCACACCCGCTCGCCGAACTTCACCGCCGGGGTGGTTTCGTCGAGACGCTCGCGAAGCAGCTGCTGGACGGTCTCGGCCACGGATCTCCCCTCTTCGGTCATATCCCGCTTTCCACGGTGCCTTACGTCACAATAGAAGCGCAGGGTAAACAGAATGACAAATCTGTCTACCGGAGTACGGGACGACCGCCGAGTCCCGGTTTGGAAGGATGGCGGTATCGGGACTGTCGGGTCGAGACGAGGAGGATCACCGAGGTGGCTACCAGCGCCGACGCCGACAGCAGGCATGCAGCGAAGTCCGTCCAGGAGCGACTGGTCGATGCCGCCGAATCATGCTTGCGCGCCAAGGGCATCCGAGCGACCACGGTCTCTGAGGTAGCCGAGGCCGCGGGGGTGTCCCGCGGCTGGCTGTATCGGCACTATCCCGACAAAGCGTCGCTGCTGGGGGCTGCGATCGTCCGGCTGAACGATGCGTTCTGGGCCGAGTCGCATCAGGTGCTCGACGGGATCGAGGCGTTCGAGGAACAGCTGGCCGTCGGTGTTCGGCTGGGCCGCAGCGCCTACGACTCCCCCGGCGCACTGGTGATGCAGCTGCGGCGCGATGAGCCTGAGGAGTTCGCCGCCTGCGCCGGTGCCGGCGTGCAGGGCCTGGTGCCTGATCTCGGCCGGTTCTGGCAACCGTATCTGGCGGCGGCGCGCGACCGCGGAGAGATCCACGCCGACACCGATCTCGACGAGGCTGCCGAGTGGGTGGCCCGGGTCCAGATCACCCTGGGCACGGTGCCCGGCGAGACGCTCGACCCCGACGACCACTCCGCGGTGCTGCGCTTCATGCAGCGCTACGTGCTGCCGGGTCTTCGCATGGCGCCCGCCGCCGAGTAACGCGCGTCAGCGAAAAGCTTTGTGCGCCAAGCGCAATCATGATCTGCGTGCCGCACCGGCCGACCGACTGACACAATGTCGCATATGAGCACACGCAGCCGCCGGGGGGCGGTCTTGGTTGCAGCTTTGGCCGTCGGGCTCACCGCGTGTGGAGGTTCGACGAGCACGTCGGCGAAAACGACGGCCACCACGGCGGCCGTCAGCTCGTCGGCATCCGCGACCGCGTCGCCGTCGACCAACGCACCTACTCGCGGGGTCGCCAACAACCAGACGTACTCGGTCACCCGGTCGACCGCCGGGGATGCCACCACCGACGGTAAAGGTCGCTGGACTCTGGTCGTCGACACCATCACCGGTGGTGATCCGCGGGTGGCCGGCGCCTTCAACAGTGCGGTCCACGCGTCGGCGGCCGGGCAGCTCGAGCCGGTCAAACGCGACGCCGATCCAGACGGCACATGGACTTTCGAGACCCAGCCGCAGATCTACTTCGGCGGTGCGTCGGTGTCGGAATTGATCAGCGGCCTCTACGTGCACACTCCGTCGGCCCACCCGAGCAGCTTCGTCAGCACGGTGGTGATCGACGCGCGGAACGCCAAGCCGATCACCCTGGGCGATCTGTTCACCGACAAGCAGGCCGGTCTGAACAAGCTCTCGGAGCAGACGAAGGCGCTACTGCCGGGAGTCACCGGAGTGGGGCCGACACCGATGCCGGACGAGCCGGGCAACGCACCGACCGAGGCGAACTTCGCCAATTGGATCCCGACCCCGGCCGGTCTGGAGATCCACTTCGCCGACTACCAGTTCTTCCATGGGACACCGACGATCACGGTGCCGTGGTCGGCGCTCGACGGTCTGCTCGCGCCCGGGATGGACGCGTTGCGGGCGTAGCCCGCGCGATTTCGGACTAGTCGAGGTCGCCGGAGCCGGCCGGGCCGCCGGGTGCGGTCTTGGACACCTGAACCAGGAACTCGTAGTTGTTCTTGGTCTTCCGCAGCTGGCTCATCAACAGGTCGATGGCCTGATGGGAGTCCAGCCCGGACAGCACACGGCGCAGCTTGTGCACGATCGCGAACTCGTCGGGGCTCAGCAGCAGCTCGTCCTTGCGGGTGCCCGACGGATTGACGTCGACCGCGGGGAACACCCGGCGCTCGGCGATCTTGCGGTCGAGCTTGAGCTCGGCGTTGCCGGTGCCCTTGAACTCTTCGAAGATCACGGTGTCACCGGTCGAACCGGTCTCCACCATGGCCGTCGCGATGATCGTCAGCGAGCCGCCGTGCTCGATATTGCGGGCCGCGCCCAGGAACCGCTTGGGCGGATACAGCGCGGTCGAGTCCACACCACCGGACAGGATGCGCCCGGACGCCGGCGAGGCGTTGTTGTAGGCGCGACCCAGGCGGGTGATCGAGTCGAGCAGCACCACGACGTCCTTGCCCTGCTCGACCAGGCGCTTGGCCCGCTCGATGGCCAGCTCGGCGGCCTGGGTGTGGTCTGACGGCGGGCGGTCGAAGGTGGAGGCGATGACCTCACCCTTGACCGAGCGCTGCATGTCGGTGACCTCTTCAGGACGCTCGTCGACCAGGACCACCATCAGATGGCACTCCGGGTTGTTGCGGGTGATCGCGTTGGCGATGTCCTGCATGATCGTGGTCTTACCGGCCTTGGGCGGCGACACGATCAGGGCGCGCTGGCCCTTGCCGATCGGCATGATCAGATCGATCACGCGGGTCGTCAGCCGGTCGGAAGTGGTCTCCAGACGCAGCCGCTGATTCGGGTACAGCGGGGTCATCTTGGTGAAGTCGGGGCGGTTCTTGGCCGCCTCGACCGGGCCGCCGTTGACGCTGTCGAGGCGGACCAGCGGGTTGAACTTCTGGCGCTGGTTGCTCTGCTCGCCGTCCTTGGGCACGCGCACGGCACCGGTGACGGCGTCGCCGCGGCGCAGGCCGTTCTTGCGGACCATGTTCATCGAGACGTAGACGTCGTTCGGCCCGGCCAGGTAGCCCGACGTGCGGACGAACGCGTAGTTGTCGAGCACGTCGAGGATGCCGGCGACCGGCTGGACGACGTCGTCCTCGCGCAGCTCGGCATCGTTGCCGCCGCCTTCGCCACCGGCGCGCTCACCACGGCGCCTGCGGTCGCGGAATCGGCGGCCGCGGCGGCCCTGGCGGCCGTCGCCGTCGTCATCGTCGTTGTCGCGGTTCTGGTTCTGATCGCGGTTCTGGTTCTGATCGCGGTTCTGGTTGTTGCCGCGGTTCTGATTCTGCTGGTTGCCCTGGTTCTGGCCGCCCTGGTCACCGGACTCGCGGTTGTCGGCCTTGTTCTCAGCCTTCTTCTCGCCCTGCTCGGGACGATTGTCCTGGGACTTCGGCTGCTCAGCGCTGTCGGAACCGGCAGCGCCGGCCTCGCGGGTGGCGGTCCGGCGCTCACGACGACGCGGCTCGCCACCACCGGTTTCGGCGGTGTCCGCGGTGTTGTCGCGGGCCTCGGCCGGCTGCTCCGCTGGCGCCTTGTCGGCGTTGTCGTCGCCGCGAGGTGCGGCATTGCCGCCGTTGCCGCCGCCGTTCTGGTGCTCCTTGATGGCGGCGATCAGATCGCTCTTGCGCATTCCGGAGGTTCCCTTGACGCCAACTCGGTTGGCCAGGGCACGAAGCTCGGGCAGGACCATCGTCGAAAGCGAGCCGGTCGGGCCACTGGGGCTGGCCTGCGAGGCGGTGTCCGGCTGAGAATCAGGCGCCGAGGGGGAATCTGCGGTCACGGCGGGCGCCTCCGTCTGCGGGGCGCGTTCTGCAGCCGTGATCAGGTCCGTATCGGTCACGGATTTCCTTTCTTCCCTCGCCGTCTTCGTGGGGGCGAGGGGTTCTGGCATTCAGCCGATTCGCTGAATGCGAAGTCTCACCATCGTCTGTGTGTCAAACGGTGATCGCCGGGATTCGCGGCTACATGGCGAACCGTCGTCAGTCCACGAGTTGAACACGAGAGAAATTGGTGGTCGTCCTAGTGTCGGCGCAGGAACAGTCGCTGCGATTGCCGGGACGGGACCGAGGATATCCCCCTTGACGGCCGGAAAGCAAGAAACCACCCACCGGCGTGTGCGCAACTCAGGGTCTGACCGCGACTCCTGAGCTCCAGCGAACTGCTTCGCCGACGCCCATCTCGCTGACGGTGAACCCCTTCGCGGTGCCGAACTCGACGGCCTCGGCCGGCAGTTCTGCGCTGGTCGTGAGGGCCAGAACGGCCGGACCAGCGCCGGAAAGCACCGCTGGCACTCCACAACGCCGCAACACCTGGATGTATTCCGCCGAAGCGGGCATGGCCGGACCCCGTTGCGGCTGATGCAGGACGTCCTCGGTCGCCACCATCAGCAAGTCCGGGCGCTCGGTGAGCGCAACCACCAGCAACGCCGCGCGGCTGAGGTTGAAGCGGGCGTCGACATGGCTGACATGGTCGGGCAGCAGCACCCGGGTCTCCGCGGTCGACGACTTCACCTGCGGGATTCCCGGGAACACGTGGATATCGGGATGCAGCCGCAGGGGGGCCGCCGCATACGTCGTGGGCGTCGTGCGGGCGTCGGTCCACGACACCACTGCCCCACCCAGCACCGCGGCCGCCGCGTTGTCGGGGTGACCCTCGAATTCCGAAGACAGCTGGATCAGCTGCGCGTCGGTCAGCGGTTCCAAATCCGCTTGTGTCAGAAGGCCATTCGCGGCTGCCAGGCCTCCGACGACGGCCGCGGCCGACGACCCGAGCCCGCGCGAGTGCGGGATGGCGTTGCGGCACCGCACGACGAGTCCGGGGGCGCCGGCGCCGCCGGCCGCCAATCCCCGGTGCAGCGCCCGAACCACCAGATGCTCTGCGGTCTGCGGCACCTGCCCGGCGCCCTCGCCGTCGACCTCGATGATCAGCCCGGCGTCGGTGGTCTCGACCGAAATCTCGTCGTAGAGGCCCAGCGCCAGGCCCAGGCTGTCGAAGCCCGGGCCGAGGTTGGCGCTGGACGCCGCAACGGTGGCGTGCGAGGTCAGGCCGGCAGGCAGAGTCAGGGTCACCGCGGTCCGTCTCTCAGACCAGGCCCAGCTCAGCGACGACAGCGCCTGGGTCGACCGGCAGCGGCTTCACCGTGGGCATGCCGCGCAGCGCGGTATCGGGGTCCTTCAGACCGTTGCCGGTCACGGTGCACACCACCGAAGAGCCGGGCTTGACCCAACCGTCTTCCACGGACTTGAGCAGGCCGGCAATGCTGGCCGCCGACGCCGGCTCGACGAAGACACCTTCCAACTGGGCGACCAGGTGATACGCGGCCAGGATCTCCTCGTCGGTGGCAGCCAGGAACCGGCCGCCGGACTCCTGCTGCGCCGTCACGGCACCGTCCCAGGACGCCGGCGAACCGATGCGGATCGCGGTGGCGATGGTTTCCGGATTGCTGACCGGCTGACCCGTTACCAGCGGCGCCGCGCCTGCGGCCTGCGTGCCCAGCATGCGGGGCAGCCGCTCGGACAGCCCGTCGCGGTGGTATTCGCGGTAGCCCTTCCAATACGCGGTGATGTTGCCGGCGTTTCCGACCGGCAGCGAGTGCACGTCAGGGGCGATGCCGAGCGCGTCGACGATCTCGAAGGCCGCGGTCTTCTGCCCCTCGATGCGCACCGGGTTCACGCTGTTGACCAGCGCGATGGTCTGGTAGTCGTTGGTGAGCTTGCGGGCCAGCTCGAGGCAGTCGTCGAAGTTGCCGTCGATCTGAATGATCTTGGCGCCGTGCATGACTGCCTGGGCCAGCTTGCCCATCGCGATCTTGCCCTGCGGGATCAGCACGGCGCAGGTGATGCCGGCCCGGGCGGCGTAGGCGGCCGCCGACGCAGAGGTGTTACCGGTCGAGGCGCACAACACGGCCTTCTGGCCGCGTGCGACGGCGTCGGTCACCGCCATCGTCATGCCGCGGTCTTTGAAGGAGCCGGTGGGGTTGAGACCCTCGACCTTCAAATGAACTGTGCAGCCGGTCTTTTCAGAGAGTCGCGGAGCGCTGATGAGCGGGGTGCCACCCTCGAGGAGGGTCACCGGGGTCCAATCCGCACCGACCGGCAGCCGATCGCGGTAGGCCTCGATCAGTCCGCGCCACGGGGTGTGTACGGGAGATGCCTTGATTGAGCTCATTCGCTGGTTCCCTCCAGACGCAGCACGCTGTTGACTTCCTGGACAGCGTCGTGATCCGCCAGTGCGGCAACAGTCTCGGACAACGCCGCGTCAGTGGCCCGGTGAGTCACCACGACGATGCGAGCACCCTCGTCGGCCATACTCTCCTGGCGCACCTCGGCGATACTGACCTCGCGCTTGGCGAATTCGGCTGCAACCGAGGACAACACACCGGGGCGGTCGGTGACGGTCATGCTGACGTAGTACCGAGTCTGGATGATGCCCATCGGCGCGATCGGCAGCTGCGCGTACTTGGATTCGCGCGGCCCGCGGCCGCCCTGCACCCGGTTGCGCGCGGCCATCACCAGATCGCCCATCACCGCCGACGCGGTCGGCGCGCCGCCGGCACCCTGGCCGTAGAACATCAACCGTCCGGCCGCCTCGGCCTCCACAACGACGGCATTGAATGCCCCGTTGACGTTGGCCAGCGGATGACTCAGCGGGACCAGCGCGGGATAGACACGAGCCGAAACCCGTTGCTGGCCATCGTCTCCCGTGACACGTTCACAGATCGACAGCAGCTTGATGGTGCACCCGAGCGCCTTGGCCGATTCGAAGTCCTCCGGGGTGATCTTGGTGATGCCCTCGCGATAGACATCGTCGGCGGTGACCCGGGTATGGAACGCGATCGAGGCCAGGATCGCGGCCTTGGCCGCAGCGTCATAACCCTCGACGTCGGCGGTCGGGTCGGCCTCGGCGTATCCCAGCGCGCTCGCGTCGGCCAGCGCGGAGTCGTAATCGGCCCCGGTGGAGGCCATTTCGGACAAGATGTAATTGGTGGTGCCGTTGACGATGCCCGCCACCCGAAGCACGGTGTCGCCGGCCAGCGACTGGGTGAGCGGCCGGATCACCGGGATCGCACCGGCGACGGCGGCTTCGAAATACAGGTCCACGTGGGCCCGTTCGGCCGCCTGGGCCAACTCGCCGGTGGATTGGGCCAGCAGCGCCTTGTTGGCGGTCACCACCGACTTGCCGCCCTCGAGCGCGGTCAGGATGGCCTTGCGGGCCGGTTCGACAGGACCCATCACCTCGACGACGATGTCGACGTCCTCGCGGGAGACCAGCTCCTCGACATTGTCGGTGAGCAGCTCCACCGGCAGACCGCGGTTTCCGGCGACCCGGCGGACCGCCACGCCGCGCAGCTCGAGCGGAGCACCGATGCGCGCCGCCAGATCCGGCGCGCTCTCCTCGATGATCCGGGCAACCTCACTGCCGACATTTCCCAGGCCCAATACCGCTACGCCTATTGCTTTTTCCGTCATTGGTTCCTACCTCACTTCCAAACTCAGCAGATCGTCGACGGTCTCCCGGCGCAGGATCAGGCGAGCCCGCCCGTCGCGCACGGCCACCACCGCGGGGCGGCCGATCAGGTTGTATCGACTGGACATCGAATAGCAGTAGGCGCCGGTGGCGGCCACCGCCAACAGATCGCCGGGTGTCACGTCTTGTGGCAGCCACGCATCGCGGACGATGATGTCGCCACTCTCGCAATGCTTTCCAACAATCCGGGCCAGAGTCGGCGCTGCGTCGGTGACCCGCGAGACAAGCCGGACGTCGTACTCGGCGCCGTAGAGCGCCGGGCGGATGTTGTCGCTCATTCCGCCGTCGACGCTGACGTAGCGGCGCGAGGTACCGGAGCCGATTGCGACGTCTTTGACCGTGCCGACCTCGTAGAGCGTCACGGTGCCCGGCCCGGCGATCGCCCGTCCGGGCTCGACAACCAGGCGGGGCGCGGGCAGGCCGACGGCCGCCGACTCGCTGCGCACGATCGCTTCGAGCTTGCCGGCCAAGTCGGCGATCGGGGGCGGATCGTCTTGGGACAGATAGGAAATGCCGAGCCCACCGCCGAGGTCGACGATCGACATCTGCGCCGTCTTGTCCACCCCGAACTCGGCGACCACGTCGCGTAGCAGTCCGATGACCCGGTGGGCGGCCAGCTCGAAGCCCGCCACGTCGAAGATCTGCGAGCCGATGTGGCTGTGCAGGCCGACCAGACGCAGGTGATCGGTGGCGAACACCCGCCGCACGGCGTCCATGGCAGCACCGCTGGCCAGCGACAATCCGAACTTCTGGTCCTCGTGGGCGGTCGCGATGAACTCGTGGGTGTGCGCCTCGACACCGACGGTGACCCGAAGCAAGACGTCCTGCACCACACCGGCATCGCCGGCGATGGTGTCGAGTCGCTCGATCTCGGTCATCGAGTCCAGCACGATGTGGCCGACGCCCGCCTTGACCGCAGTCGTGAGCTCGTCGACGGATTTGTTGTTGCCGTGCAATGCGATTCGCTCGGCCGGGAACTTTGCATGCAGGGCGACGGCGAGCTCGCCACCGCTGGCGACATCCAGCGAGAGGCCTTCCTGGTCGACCCAGCGGGCAATCTCGGTGCACAGAAACGCTTTACTCGCGTAGTGCACGTTGTGGCCGCCGCCGAACGCCGCGGCGATCTCACGGCATCGCCCGCGGAAGTCGTCTTCATCGATCACGAACAGCGGCGTGCCATACTCGGCGGCCAGCCCGGTCACCGTCACACCGGCGATCGACACCTCGCCGCTCTCTTGACGAATGAGGTTGCGCGGCCACACATTCGGCGCTAGCGACAATACGTCAGCGGCGGTCTGCGGTTGCTGGGGCGCGCCGCCGTGATGGATCTCGTCGGCATGGCGCGGCCCCGCGGGGTGAACGTTCACATCCGCTCCGGTGCCGAGACGCCGAGGATGTTCAGACCGTTGGCGATCACCTGGCGGGTGGCCGCACACAAGGCCAGCCGCGCACGATGCAGATCGCCGGGCTCTTCATCGCCCATGGGCAGCACCCGGCACGAGTCGTAGAACCGGTGGTAGTCGCCGGCCAGGTCTTCGAGGTAGCGGCACACCCGGTGCGGTTCGCGCAGCGAGGCACCAGCCTTGAGCACCCGGGTGAACTCACCGAGGTTGCGGATCAGCGCGCCCTCTTTGTCATGGGTGAGCAGTTCCAGGTGGGCGGTGTCGGGAGTCAGGCCCAGATCGGCGGCGTTACGGGCCAGCGCCGAGAGCCGCGCATGCGCGTATTGAACGTAGTAGACCGGGTTTTCGTTGGACGCCGACGACCAGAGTGCAAGGTCGATGTCGATCGGGGTGTCCACCGACGAGCGGGTCAGCGAGTAGCGGGCGGCGTCCACGCCGATGGCATCGACCAGATCGTCGAGGGTGATGACGGTCCCGGCCCGCTTGCTCATCCGGACCGGTTGGCCGTCGCGTACGAGGTTGACCATCTGGCCGATCAGGACCTCAACGGTGTCCGGGTCGTCGCCGAGTGCGGCCGCGGCGGCCTTGAGCCGTGCGATGTAACCGTGGTGGTCGGCGCCGAGCATGTAGATGCACAAGTCGAATCCGCGCTGGCGCTTGTCCAGATAGTAGGCCAGGTCGCCGGCGATGTATGCGGGCTGGCCGTCACTCTTGATCACTACCCGGTCTTTGTCGTCGCCGAATTCCGTTGTGCGCAACCAGGTTGCGCCATCTTTCTCGTAGATGTTGCCGGTCTGGCGCAGCTTGGCGATCGCCTCGTCGACGCGCCCGCTGGTGTGCATCGAGTCTTCGTGGGTGTAGACGTCGAAGTCGGTGCCGAACTCGTGCAGTGACTCCTTGATGTGGTCGAACATCAGGTCCACACCGATCGAGCGGAAGGTCTCCTTCTGCTCGTCGCCGATCTGGCTCAACGCATCGGGCACCTTGGCCAGCACCTGGTCGGCGATGTCCTTGATGTAGTCGCCGGCGTACCCGTCCTCCGGCGCGGGCTCGCCCTTCGCCGCGGCGATCAGGGAGTTGGTGAACCGGTCGATCTGGGCGCCGTGGTCGTTGAAGTAGTACTCCCGGGTGACCGCCGCGCCCTGAGTGCTCAACAACCGGCCCAAGGCGTCACCGACTGCGGCCCAGCGGGTGCCGCCGATGTGGATGGGGCCGGTCGGATTGGCCGAGACGAACTCGAGGTTGATGGTGGTGCCGTCGAGCTCGGTGGAGTTGCCGTAGCCGGCGCCCGCCTCGAGGACGTTGGTGACGATGACACCCTGTGCGGAAGCCTCGATGCGGAGGTTCACGAAGCCGGGGCCGGCGACCTCGGCGGCGGAGATGCCGTCGGCGTCGGCGAGCGCGGCGGCCAGCCAGCCGGCCAGCTCGCGGGGGTTGGCGCCGACCTTCTTGCCCAGCTGTAGCGCCAGGTTCGTCGCGTAGTCGCCGTGCTCGGGATTGCGCGGACGCTCGACAGTCACCGTCGCGGGCAGGGCGGCGGGATCCAGGTCATGCTCGGCGAGCACCGCGGCGGCGGTGGTCCTGAGCAGCTCGGCGAGGTCGGCGGGTGTCACGAGGGTCCATCCTATGGTCTGACGTGGTCAGCGCCCGAATCCATATCGCGGGCCCCGGCGGGCGGGAGCGAAGCGACCCGGGGATCGAATCCGGCGGGCGGGAGCGAAGCGACCTGGGGATCGAATCCGGCGGGCGGGAGCGAAGCGACCCGGGGATCGAATCCGGCGGGCGGGAGCGAAGCGACCCGGGGATCGAATCCGGCGGGCTTGGCGGTGGCGCAGAGCAGTCACCTCGATGGGTTAGGCTGTCTGAGCCCATTGGCGCAGCTGTGCGTGCGCCCCCGTAGCTCAGGGGATAGAGCGTCTGCCTCCGGAGCAGAAGGCCGCAGGTTCGAATCCTGCCGGGGGCACTCAATCTAAATGGCGAATCGATTCGCTGAGCGGGAGTACCGGCGTCACTGCGATGGGTCCGCCACAGGAGTGTCGGGATGAAGGGCAAATAACCGGATCGCACTTCACGATCCCAACCTCGAGTCGCCTCTGACGTCCGATGATCCGGCCGGTGCGAACTGTGAACCGGTGGGGTCGGAGCTATGGCCACGTCACCTTAATTTGACGCATACGTCAGCTAACGAATCGCCAGATATATCCATAAGAAGACTGTCAGATGCCTGCACTTGTCCGGTACGGTCCAAATCAGCAAAGACACGTTCGAGTGACGGGATTTCGGTGGGTCGGGTTCGGGGAAAACGTAACGCGGCGCTCGGCGCGTTGGTCTCCAGCGCGCTTGCCGCAGGAGCATTCACCGCCGCCCCATCGGCCAACGCGTCGTGCTTTTCCGCGTTCGGCTTGAGCAACGGCAACGGGTGCACAAGCAACCTGACCACCCTGGCCATCGCGATCGGGCCCGGCGCTACCGCAAACGCTGGCAATGCCCTGTTCGGCGGCGCCATCGCGATCGGCGCCGGCGCGAGCGCCGTGACCAACCTCGCCGCGTTCACCTTCGGCGGGGCGTTCGGTGACGGCGCCACGGCGGCAACACTGTCGTCCCTTTTTGGGTTGAACCTGCAGTTTGGGCCAGGCACCGCGTCGACGCTGGGAGGAATTCTCAATTTCGTCCTCGGCGCCTCGCAGACAGGAACCTCGACTGGCGCGATGGGCCTCGGCAATATCGCAATACAGCTTGGACCTGGCACCACGTCCGCACTCGGTGGCTTCAACATCGCGATCGGTCTGCCCGGCGGCAGCGGTGCTCAGTCGACCGGCGCTTCGGGCCTGGGCAATCTGGCCCTGCAAATCGGGCCGGGAAGCACGACGACTATCGGCGGTCTCAACATCGCCATCAGCATCGCGCCCAACAACGGCGGACAACAAACCACCCTGGCGGGCATCATCGGCAGTGTCGCCCTGAACTTCTTCGGCGGCGCCGGTTCCACGGTGGTGCAGAGTTATTTCAGTTCGGCTCTCAACCTCTTCGGCGCGAACAACAACATTTTGGTTCACGGCCTGCTGAGCCTAGGAGCCAACTTCTTTGGCACCGGCAATACCATCAGTCTGACCGGCAACCCCTTGGCTCCGTTGAGCATGGTGGTCAACTCGTTCGGCATCGACAACGTCTTGACAGCCCTCAACGGACCCTTCTCGTTTGTGACATCGTTAAATCAGCAAGCCGCAACGCTTTTCCTCAATGGGCCGGGCATCAACTTCAACAACTTCCACCTGCCGGAGTTCTCTCTACCGGTGTTCTCCCTGCCGCAGTTCCAATTGCCGGAGTTCTCCCTGCCGACGTTCTCCCCGCCCACGTTCCAACTGCCGGGGGCCGGCGCCGGCAGCGCTCCGTCCGGAGGTGGAGGCTCGACCAGTGGGACTGGCGGATCCGCTGCCGGAGTCGGCGGCAGCGGACGGCACTCGGCTTCCCTGCACCGGACGACCGCCGCCGCAACAGTGCCCACTGCGGCCACAACCACCGCGGTCGACGACAACGGCGCGACGACGCAAACCAGCGATACAGACACCGCGACCACCGAGCCTGACCGTCCCGGTAACCATGCCGCCGCAGCCGGAGGCGGGCGTCACCGCGCCAGCGACACGACCGTTGTGAGCAGCGACGCCGGCACGACATCATCGACCGCGTCGGGTGGGCGCCATCGGAAACCAGAAGCATCCAGCGACTCCAGCAACAGCACGAAATCCAGTTCGAACGCGAATGACTCCCACGGCTCCGGCGGGAAACATCGGAAGCCGTAGCGCTTCGCTGTTGCGAGCTTTGGAACTGCTCGTGCGCGGGTCGTAGGACCGGTCCGGAGCGCAATTGTTTTATTGGCCAGCGCGGCTCATGCGCCCAAGTCATTCGAGCCCTGCGGCAAACCGCGACATCCGCTAGCCCCACATAGTTAAGAACGGCAAATACTTGTCTCGGAACGCAATACGTTGCCAGGCGGCCATCAAAGAAGAAGGCGGCGCACTCGGACCGGCGCCAACGCATGGCCTGATCGACGCCACTCCTAGCGCCACAGCGGTGAACATCGCTTTCCGCGCCCACCGCGCTAAACCCTTAACGAACAGCACAAACAGGCGCTCCAGAGGATGGTTTGGCGGCAATGATCCAGAGCCTCGCCCCCCTACCGCATCCCTGGTCCGCACGCGTTCTACATCCACTCCGTGGAATGGGTGGGTGAGTATCCGCGAGAAAAGCTGTAAGCTCCGAACTCGTCGAGTATGTTCTCAACCAGCAAAGATTCCTCAACTTACAGGGCTAGCCGATGACTCGAGTTCGCACTAAAGGCGGCATGCTGCTTGGCGCCTTGGTTTCCGGTGCGCTCGCCGTCAGCTCCCTCGGCGAAGCCCCGACTGCGAATGCAAACTGCTTCTCCGCCTTCGGTATCGGCAACGGCGGCGGGTGCACGAGCAACCTGACCAGTTTCGCCATCGGGATCGGCACCAACGCGACCGCGGATGCCGGTAATGGCTTCTTCAGCACCGCCATCGCGTTCGGCAACAACACCGTCTCCGCTACCACCCTCAGCTTCTTCAGCTTCGCGGTAGCCGCCGGCGACGGAGCCAGGGCATCGACACTCCCCGGACTGCTGAACATCGCGTGGCAACAGGGGGCGGGTAGTTCCGCCGCAATGGGTGCTCTCAATTTTGCGATCGGCGTGTTGATGGGCGGTGGCGGGTCGCAATCGACGGGCGTCGCCGGCGTCGGCAACATCGCCCTGCAAATCGGGCCGGGGACGATGACCAACATCGGCAGCCTCAATCTCACCGTTGCCGGTGCCTCAGGCGGGAATGGTTCCAAAAACACGACCGCGGGCGGCTTCGGCAACCTCGCGCTCAATATCGGTGATGCCGGTACGGCCTGGACTCAAGGCTTCCTGAGCTCGACTACAAATTTCCTCGGCGACAGCATCGTCAAAGCACAGGGCATCTTGACCGCTGCCGGAAATCTTCTCGGCAATGGCAATCTCGTAACGTCTGCAGGCCCCTACCCCAACACCACGTTGAGCCTCGCGTTCAACTTCTTCGGCGACGGCAACACCGTTACGGCCGGGTGGGGGCCCTTCGCAATCGCGGGTGCGATCTCACAAAACCTGAGCACCATCACGAGGTCGCTCCCGGGCATCAACATCAACGGATTGACGTCCGGCGGCGCGGCAGCCGTAGATAGCAGCAAGAAGCCCGCGGCGGCATCCGATGCGGGCGCCGTCACCACCACATCGGCCAAGGCGCGCAGCACGAATACCACCGCTTCCCGGGGCACCGGCCATAAGCGGTCGGTGACCCCCTCGGCACCCAGCGGCAGCGGCAAAAAGACGGCCGGTTCTGCACGCACCGGTAATTCCGGCAAGAAATCTTCGAACTGACGCCTGCAGTTGCCAGATTGCCGCGAAACGCCCATCTTGGCCGCTAATCGTCGGGATAGTGTCCGCAAAAATTGGGCCGTTAGTCACAAATCTAGGGCCTAGCCTGCGCTTTTAGATCGATCCCTCAGACGTAACACAGCAGATGCCAAGAATCCCGTCCATCGGCACCATTCGTTGCTAAACTTCCACACTTGTAGCAAGTGCCGATTGGGAGCAAACCATGGTGGCGAGGCATCGTGCGGCGGGGCGGACGAGAGCCGAGGCGATTCGTCGCGCACAGCAACGGCACAGCAAATTGTCTCTCTGGCTCGGAACGGGTGCCGTCACCGTCGGCTTCTGCGCGACGCTTGCCGCTGCGACCGGCGTGGCCCACGCGGATTCCTCGCCTGACTCCTCACCTCACCGCGACGCGACCTCCAAAGCCGGAACCACCGGCCGCAGTACGCCCTCGCAGCACCGCACTGCATCCGCCACCGAGCGCGGCGGCAGCCCGGCGGCCGGTAACGCCGGCCCCCGTCGGCCAGAGCACCCGCCCAACGGCGCAGCCCGTACAACGCTGAATTTCCCGTCCCTGGCCGGGGCCTCGCTGCCATCTCCGAACAGTCTGGTAGCCGCCAAGACACCGCGGGCCAGCGCGTACGTCGACCCCATCACGATCCTGACCGGGCGGCCGCTGGTGGGCAACGGCGCCGACGGGACGGCGGACAGCCCGAACGGAAAGCCTGGCGGCTGGCTTTTCGGCAATGGCGGCGAAGGCTGGTCCGCGCCGACTGGGTCGGGACTGGCCGGCGGCAACGGCGGTTTGGCCGGGCTCATCGGTAATGGCGGTAAGGGCGGCGCGGGCGCCGCCGGTCAAGCCGGCGGCAACGGCGGGTCGGCGCTCTGGTTCGGATCCGGCGGCGTGGGCGGTGCCGGCGGCGCGGCGACAGTCTCCGGCCAGGCCGGCGGCAACGGGGGCGCCGGCGGCCAGGGCGGACTCATCGGCGGCGGTAACGGCGGCGATGGCGGGGCCGGCGGTGCGGGACTCGGCAGCGGCAATGGTGGTCGCGGCGGAGCCGGCGGTGCGGGCGGCTATCTGAACCTGCCCGGCACGGGCGGCGTCGGTGGCAACAGCGACACCGGTGCCGGTGGCACCGGCGGCACAGGCGGCGGCGGCATGTTGTTCGGCGGCACCGGCGGCCAGGGCGGCACCGGCGGCACGGGCGGCGCCGGCGGCACAGGCGGTGTCGCGGTCAGCTACGGCTTCGGGAACGCCGTCGGCGGCGCCGGCGGAAAGGGTGGCACCGGCACAGTCGGAGCAGGCGGCAACGGCGGTGACGGCGGCACCGCAATCATGGGGCCCTACGACTTCACGCTCAACGGCGCGGTGCCGGCGCCCTGGGGAACTGCTACTGGTGCGGCTGGCGGGGACGGCGGCAGCGGCGCGACGGTCGGCGGCAACGGCGGCAACGGCGGCGCCGCCTACAACTACCTGTCCACCGGGTCCGCCACCGGCGGTGCCGGTGGTAATGGCGCCAACAGTGTGGGAGCAGGCCTCGCGGGCGGAGCCGGCGGCGACGGCGGCGCCGCCTACGGCGCCAGCGGCACGGGCGGAGCGGGCGGCGACGGCGGCAACGGCACCGCTGCCGCAAGCGGCACTAACGGAGCCGACTCCGCGACAGCACCCACCGCGGGTAGCGCCGGGCTGACCGGCGGTGCCGGTGGAGCGGGCGGCCGTGGCGGCGCAGGCCTGCTCGGAGCCACCGGTGGTCAGGGTGGCAATGGCGGTGCGGGCGGCTCAGGTGGAAACGGCGGCAACGGCGGTTCGAACACCGGGACCGCCGGCGGCAGTGGAGCGGCTGGTGGCCAGGGCGGTACCGGTGGCGCCGGTGGGGCAGCGGGCCTCGGCGGCAGCAACGGCGGCGCGAGCGGCAGCATGGGTGCCGGCGGCGCCGGAGGGCAGGGCGGCAACGGCGGCAACGGCGCTGCAGGTGCCATTGGCACGTCCGGCACGTCGCCGACCGCGGGCGGTGCAGGCGGCAATGGCGGCAGCGCTGGAGCGGGTGGCGCCGGCGGTGCCGGCGGCGGCAAGGGCGGCAACGGAGGTGTCGGCGGCCTCGCCGGCAACGGCGGCGCCGGCGGCACCAACACCGGAAACACAGGCGGCGCCGGCGGTGACGGCGGCCAAGGCGGCATCGGTGGTAGCGCAGGCGCCGCGGGTCTCGGGGGCAGCGGCGGCGGCGCCAGCGGCAGCACCGGAACCGCGGGTAATGGCGGCAACGGCGGCAATGGCGGCGCCGGCGCGATCGGCTCCACCGGAACGACCGGCACCACCGCGACTGCGGGTGGTGCAGGCGGCAACGGCGGCAACGCCGGAGCGGGCGGCGCCGGCGGCGCGGGCAGCGGTGGAGTCGGCGGAGGCAAGGGCGGCAACGGTGGTATCGGCGGCCTCGCCGGCAACGGCGGCGCCGGCGGCACCAACACCGGAAACACGGGCGGCGCCGGAGGCGACGGCGGCCAAGGCGGCACCGGCGGTAGCGCAGGCGCGGCAGGCGCTGGTGGCACTGGCGGCGGCACGAACGGTAACGCCGGAACCGCCGGCAACGGTGGCGGCGGCGGTAACGGCGGCGCCGGCGCCATCGGCACCACCGGAACGACCGGCACCACCGCGACTGCGGGTGGTATCGGCGGCAATGGTGGCGCCGGCGGCCAGGGCGGGACCGGCGGTGCAGGCAGCGGCGGAGTCGGTGGCGGGACCGGCGGCAAGGGCGGCAACGGTGGCCTTGCCGGAAACGGCGGCCAGGGCGGCACCAACACCGGCAACACGGGCGGTGCGGGCGGCGCCGGCGGCCAAGGCGGGACCGGCGGCAACGCCGGCGCGGCAGGCATCGCCGGGACCGGCGGTGGCACCGCCGGCACCGCCGGCACCGCGGGCAACGGTGGCGGCGGCGGTAACGGCGGTGGCGGCGGCACGGGCATTGCCGGGACGACGGGCACGACGGCGACCGCAGGCAGCCAGGGCGGCACAGCAGGTGCCGGTGGTGCAGGCGGTAGCGGCGGCGCGGGCAGTGGCGGAGTCGGCGGTGGCTCGGGTGGCAATGGCGGCACCGGCGGCATCGGTGGTGCCGGCGGCGTCGGCGGCTCCAACACCGGCAGCACCGGCGGAGCAGGCGCGGCCGGCGGCCAAGGCGGTACCGGCGGCAACGCCGGCGCGGCGGGTACCGGCGGTGCTGGCGGCGGTACCAACGGCAGCATCGGCAGCGCCGGTGCGGGCGGCCAGGGTGGCGCCGGCGGCAACGGTGGAACCGGCACCGCCGGAACGACGGGCACGACGCCGACCGCAGGCGGGGCCGGCGGCAACGCCGGCGCCGGCGGCCAAGGCGGAACCGGCGGAAACGGTATCGGTGGAGTCGGCGGCGGAGCGGGCGGCCAGGGCGGTGTCGGCGGCACCGGCGGCACTGGCGGTGTCGGCGGCACCAACACCACGGCAGGTGGAAACGGCCAGACTGGCGGCAAGGGCGGCACCGGCGGCAACGCCGGAGCGGCAGGCGTCGGCGGAACCGGCGGCGGCGCCAGCGGCAGCATCGGCAGTGCAGGCGCCGGCGGCCTCGGGGGTAACGGCGGCAACGGCGCGGCCGGTACGGCCGGCACAACCGGGACCACACCCACGGCCGGTGGTCAGGGCGGAACCGGCGGCGCCGCCGGGCAGGGCGGAACCGGCGGCGCCGGTATCGGTGGAGTCGGCGGCGGAGCGGGCGGCCAGGGCGGTGTCGGCGGCACCGGCGGCGTCGGCGGCGTCGGCGGCACCAACACCACGGCAGGTGGAAACGGCCAGACCGGCGGCAAGGGCGGCACCGGCGGCAGCGCCGGAGCGGCAGGCGTCGGCGGAACCGGCGGCGGCGCCAACGGAAGTATCGGCACTGGCGGTAAGGGCGGACTCGGCGGGAACGGCGGCGCCGGTGGCGCGGGTACGACGGGCACGAGTGGAGGCGCACCCACCGCCGGCGGCACCGGCGGCACCGGCGGCGCCGCAGGTGGCGGCGGCACCGGCGGTGCCGGTATCGGCGGGGTCGGCGGTGGAGCTGGCGGCAACGGTGGCACCGGTGGCACCGGTGGCAGCGGCGGAGCCGGTGGCAGCAATACGGGCACCAACGGCGGTAATGCCGCGGCGGGCGGCAACGGCGGCGCGGCGGGCGCCGGCGGCGCAGCCGGCGCGGGCACCAACGGCGGCGCCAACGGAGCCGGCGGCACCGGTGGCGTCGGCGGCAACGGCGGTAACGGCGGCACTGGTGACATCGGCACCAACAGCACCACGGCCCCGGTCGTCGGTGGAAATGGTGGAAACGGCGGCACCGCAGGTCAAGGTGGCGTCGGTGGAGCCGGTATCGCAGGAGTCGGCGGCGGCAACGGTGGCAGCGGTGGCACCGGCGGTAGCGGCGGCACCGGCGGTCGTGGCGGAAACGGAACCGGCATCAACACCAGCGGAGCAAAGGGCGGCACCGGTGGAGCCGGTGGCCAGGGCGGCCTCGGCGGCAACGGTACCGATGGCGGCTCTGGCGGCTCTGGCGGCAACGCCAACACCGCGGGCGCGGGCGGCAACGGCGGCACAAGCAACGGCACGGGAACCGGCGGTGGCGGCGGCAACGGTGGCACGGCCGCTGTCGGTGGTGCCGGTGGCAATGCCGGCGGCGGCAACGGCAACGGTGGAAACGGCGGCGTCGGCGGCACCGGCGGCACGGGCGGCACCGGGGGTGCCGGAACAGGCGTGATCGGCATCGGCGGCGCGGGTGGCAACGGAGTCGTCGGCGGCACCGGCGGTGCCGGCGGAACCGGCAGCGGCAGCGGCAGCGGCGGTACCGGAGGAACTGGTGGCGGCGGTGGCGGCGGCGGTACCGGCGGATCTGGTAGGGCCGGAACGAGCGCCGGCAAGGCCGGCACCGGAGGGGGCGCCGGCAATCCCGGTAGCGGTCCCACGGGCGTCAACGGCGGGACCGGCGGAACGGGCGGCACCGCTGGGACCGGTGGGGCGGGCGGCACGTAAGGGAGTCAGCGCAGAATCAGACGATCGAAAGTTTGCCATGGGCCCCATCGCCCGTTGCTACCATGTGACCGCTAGAGCATCAGCGAACATGGGAGCAAACCATGGCTGCACGGCACCGCGCCGCACAACGGCCCAGTTTCCGGGCCCGGCGCACCGCCGGTCAGCATCGAATTCAGCAGCCTCACAGCAAACTTCCAAACTTGGTCGGTATGAGCGCTCTCGCGGTCGGTATCTGGACTGCATTGCCGGGCGCGACCGGGGTTGCGCACGCCGACTCCACCGGCAGCGATTCGACGTCATCGGCACATGGCAGCACCGGTTCCACGGTGGGCGGCAGCGGCCGCGCCAACTCCCCGAAACGCGCCGGCACCCACAGGGCGGGCAACACCGACCGCACGAGTGTGGCGAAATCGACCGCTGGTGCCAACCGGACAACGACGTCGACCGTAGCGCCCTCGGCCGCCGCTGACTCGAGCCCGTCCACGACCCAGGTCGAGACAGGCACCGCGAAGTCGGCCCGGGCCGCGGCAACACTGACCCCGTCCGCGGCGGCCTCCCCGACCACACCGCCGAATCTCACGATCAACGACATCATCAGCGCGATCGTCACCTACGCCCAGTCGGGAGGCGGCGGCCCAGTGGTCCAGATCAGCCTGCCCGAGATTGTCACCGCGCTCGTGACCAACGAGTGGCAGGGCCGCCCGATACTCGGCAACGGGGCCGACGGCACCGCGACGAACCCGGACGGACAAGCCGGCGGCTGGTTGCTGGGCAGCGGCGGCAGGGGCTACACCTGGACCGGCGCGACCTGCACTGACAGCGCGGGCTGCGCAGGCGGCAACGGTGGCGCCGGCGGGCTGATCGGCAACGGCGGCAATGGCGGGGACGGCGCCCTCGGCGGCGCCGGCGGTGCCGGTGGGTCAGCTCTGCTGTTCGGCATCGGCGGCAATGGCGGCGCGGGGGGCTCGAACACCGGTGGGGTTGGAGGAGCCGGCGGCGCGGGTGGAACCGGCGGCCTGATCGGCGGCGCGGGTGGGAACGGGGGCAAAGGCGGCGACGGCCTGACCGGTGGCAAAGGTGGTGCGGGCGGTTCGGTCAGCAGCTTCGGCTTCGGCTACTTCACCGGCGTGTACCACCCCGGAAGTGTTTACGGCGGGGATGGCGGCGCGGGCGGAGCCGGTACCAGCGGAGCCGGCGGCGACGGTGGTGCAGGTGGAGCCGCCGCGCTGGCCAGCGACCCGCTGTGGGACTACCTGTTGTCGGTGGTGACCCTGCTTCCCGGCGTTGTCTCTCCCGGCAATGCGGTCGGCGGCCAGGGCGGAGCCGGCGGCGACGGCACGACCACCGGCGGCACGGGCGGTGACGGGGGCATCGCCTACAACTACAGCCTCGGTAACGCCACCGGCGGCAGAGGGGGCAACGGCGGCAACGGGACCGCGGCCGGTGGCGCCAACGGCATCGGCGGCACTGCCTTCGCAGCCAGCGGGACGGCCACCAACGGAACCGACGGCAGCCACGGAACGCCGTAGGGCGTCAGACGTCGAGCCGGGTGAAATCGTTGCGCTGGTAGATGTCCTTGGAGAGCTGTCGCCTGACCTTGCCACTTGTGGTGACGGGGATCGAGCCCTGGCCTACCAGGACAAGATCCGCGACGGCGATGCCGTGCGTGTTCGAGATCGCCACCGTGACGTCACGCTTGATGGCCTCGAGCTTCTCCGCGATTTCTTCTTCGGAGTCGCCACGCTTCCTTACTTCCATCACAACGACAAGCTTCTCGACGGAGTCGTCCGGAACCGCGACCGCGACGCACCGGCCGCCGGTGACCTCGGTGACCGTCGCCTCGATGTCGTCGGGGGCGTGGTTGCGGCCGTAGATGATCAGAATGTCCTTGATGCGGCCGACGACGAACAGTTCGCCCTCGGAGATGAAGCCCACGTCGCCGGTCCTCAACCACGGCCCCTCGGGCGTCCCCGGCGACGGCGAGACGATCGTCGCGCCGAACGTGCGTGCCGTCTCCTCGGGCTTTTCCCAGTAGCCGGCGCTGACGTTGTCGCCATGGCACCAGATCTCGCCGGTCCGGCCTTCAGGGACCTCGGTATGGGTCTCCGGATCGACGATCCGCAGAACCGGTGACCGGGAGCTGATGGGGCCGTCGTAGCTGATCAACGGCGTCCCCTCGGCGCCGTTGATTCGCTTCGCCTCACCGGCGGTCAGCGCATCGGAGTCGAAGTGGACAACCTTGATCGGGTCTTCCGGCTTGGGCGTCGACATGTACAACGTCGCCTCGGCCATGCCGTACGACGGCTGAATCACGTTCTCGTTCAGGTTGAAGCGGGCGAACCGGTCGGTGAAACGCTTGATCGTCGCGGGCTGAACCCGCTCGGCGCCGCTCTGGATGGTGTGCACGCCGCTGAGGTCCAGCCCGGCCATGTCTTCATCGGAGGTCTTCCGCGTCGCCAGATCGAATGCGAAATTCGGTGCCGCCGTGAACGGGCACGGATTCGTCGCCAGCAACTGCATCCAGCGCGCCGGGCGCACCAGGAACGACGCCGGGCTGGTCAGCACCGCGCTGGTGCCGAGCACGATCGGTGAGCACACCCCGAGGATCAAGCCCAGGTCATGGAAGAACGGCAGCCAGGACACGAACGTCAAATCGGGCGGGGTGATGCCGGCATGCCGCGAATAGTCGGTGGTGATCTGCTGCAGATTGGTCAGCAGGTTCTTGTACGAGATCATCACGCCGGCCGGTGACCGGGTGGACCCGGAGGTGTACTGCAAGTACGCGGTGTCGTCATAGGAGCCGTCCTCGTACATGGCGGTGCCCCGCTGCGGCGGGGCGTCCAAGTCGAGCCGGTCGACCTCGATGATGGCGGGCGGAGCCTGTCCGGGCTCGGGGGTCACGCTGCGACTGACCTCGGCCACGACGGCCGACGTGGTGAGAACAGCAACCGGTGACGCGTCGCGCATCACCGAATCGACCCGTTCGTCGGTGACGCCGCCCATGGGAACCGACAGCGGAACCGGGATCACTCCGGCGTGCAGCGCGCCGAGGAAAGCGACGATGTATTCCAGTCCTTGCGGCGCGATGATCATCGCGCGGTCGCCGGGCGATGCGCACAGGCTGAGCTCGCGGCCCATGTTGGTGACCCGCCGATACAGCTGCGGCCACGTCAGGCTGATCGGTACGCCGGCCCAGTCCTGGTCATAGTCGACAAAGGTGTATGCCGTGTCGTCAGGCTGCAAACTGGCGCGTTCGCGCAGCAGTGCCGGAAGAGATGCCTCGATCGCCTGTGTCACGCGAAGCAAGCTACCAAAGCCGGTTGCCGCGATTGCTCCGAACCGGTATTTGAGTGACGCTTGCGTCAGTGGGCTCATGTCGTGGAAATGCAGGGGCCGAGGACGCCCGTTCCGACGCCTGCACCGAACTATCCGCCAATGCGGATAGTTGCGAATCAAGCAAACTTGACCCCAGGGGGCTTCGTCTGCGTCAATAATTGCCTTGCCTGGGTTCGGGGGAACCAGAGGTGAGTCAGCAACGGCCAGACTGTGGCTCCGTTGCTGTGAGCAGACAGGATGGTTTCATTCGGTGCGATCGATGATCGGGCAGGTTGCTCGGACGCGGCGGATCCCCCAGTCGTTATGACCGCCAAATCCCCCATTCCGGTCGCCGTCATCGGCATGGCCTGCCGGCTTCCTGGCGGAATCGAGTCCCCGGAGCAGCTGTGGGAGGCGTTGCTGAGGGGCGACGACCTCGTCACCGAGGTGCCGCGCGAGCGATGGGACAGCGACGAGTACTACGACCCCGAATCGGGCGTACCGGGACGCACCGCGTCGAAGTGGGGTGCGTTCTTAGACGATGTCGCCGGCTTCGATGCCGAGTTCTTCGGCATCAACGAAGACGAGGCCGCCGCGATCGATCCCCAGCACCGCTTGCTTCTGGAGACCGCCTGGGAGGCCATGGAGCATGCCGGACTGACCCCGGGCACGCTCAAGGATTCGCTCACCGGCGTCTTCACGGGATTGACCCACGCCGACTATCAGACGGTGTCGGCCGGCTCCGACGCCATGGAGGGGCCGTACGGCTTCGCGGGCAACACCTTCAGCATGGCGGCCGGGCGCATCGCCTATACGCTCGGGCTCCGCGGTCCTGCGCTCGCAGTCGACACCGCATGTTCGTCCGGACTGCTCGCCGTGCACATGGGGTGCCGCAGCGTGAGCGACGGCGAAACCGACCTCGCGTTCGCCGGCGGCGCCTACGTGATGCTGGATCCACGCAAGTACATCGCGGGGACGGCCGCAGGTCACCTGTCCCCGACCGGTCGCTGCCGCGCCTTCGATGTCGCAGCCGACGGGTACGTCGCCGGCGAGGCCTGCGCGATGGTGTTGCTCAAACGCTTGCCGGACGCACAGCGGGACGGCGACCGGATCCTCGCCGTCATCCGCGGTACGGCCGCCAACCAGGACGGCCACACCGTCAACATCTCCACCCCGTCGGCCGCCGCCCAGGCCGCGGTGTACCGGGCGGCACTGGCGTCCGCGGGCGTCGACGCTGCCAGCGTCGGCATGATCGAGGCCCACGGGCCCGGCACGCCGGTCGGCGATCCGATCGAATTCGCCAGTCTGGCCGAGGTCTACGGCGTCGACGAGCCGTGCGCGCTGGGCTCGGTGAAAACCAATGCCGGCCACTCCCAGTCCGCCTCTGGCGCCGTCGGCCTGATCAAGGCCATCCTCGCGGTGCAGCACGGTGCGGTTCCGCGCAATCTGCACTTCACCCGACTGCCTGACGAAATGGCCCGGATCCCGACGAAACTCTTCGTCCCGCAGGAGACGACCGAATGGCCCACGACTGGCCTGCACCCGCGCCGCGCGGCGGTCTCCTCCTATGGCGTGTCGGGGACCAACGTGCACGCCATCGTCGAGCAGGCCCCCGTCCCCCAGGATCAACCGAGCGCGGGTCCAGACACCAGTGACGTACCGGCCCCGCTGATCTTCCCGGTGTCGTCGACATCGGCCGAGCAGCTCCGCCGAACGGCAGGCCGCCTGGGCCGCTGGGTGCAAAACCATGACGAAGTAGCACTGCCCGATCTGGCGTACACCTTGGCTCGTCGGCGTGCGCACCGCTCGGTGCGAACCGCGGTTACTGCCCGCACCCGCCCGGAGTTGACCACCGCGTTGCGCGGTGTGGCCGACGGCGATACTCCGTATCACGCCGAGCTCGGGCACGGTGACCGCGGACCGGTGTGGGTGTTCTCCGGACAGGGTTCGCAGTGGGCACGCATGGGTGCCGAACTCCTCACCACCGAACCGGTTTTCGCCGCGACGGTTGCACAGATCGAATCCTTGGTGGCCGAGGAGTCCGGTTTCTCGGTCACCGCCGCGATGTGCGCGCCCGAGGTGGTGAGCGGTGATGCTCGGCTGCAGCCAACCGTGTTCGCCGTGCAGGTTGGGCTGGCCGCCACGCTGGCGGCCTACGGCGCGCGTCCCGGTGCGGTCATCGGTTATTCGATGGGTGAGGTCGCCGCGGCTGTGGTCTCCGGTGCGCTTTCCCTCGAAGACGGCATACGGGTGGTGTGCCGGCGCTCGCAGCTGATGGCCGGACTGGCCGGTTCCGGGATGATGGCTTCGGTTGAATTGCCTGCCAAGCAGGTGCTTTCGGAACTGACGCTTGGCGGTATCAAGGACGTCGTCGTCGGCGTGGTTGCTGCGCCCGAGTCCACGGTCATCAGCGGTGCGACCCCCACCGTGCGCGCGCTGATGGCGACGTGGGAAGAACGCGATGTGATGGTCCGCCAATCACTGATCGACGTCGCAGCGCACTCCCCCCTCGTCGATCCGATCCTCGACGAACTCGCCCAGGCTCTGGTCGACATCAAGCCACTGGCGCCGGAGGTTCCGTTCTACTCGGCAACGGGTTTCGACCCGCGCGAGGACCCGGTGTGCAACAACAAGTACTGGGTGAAGAACCTTCGCAACACCGTGCGGTTCGCCGCCGCAGTGCGGGCCGCCCTGGAAGACGGGTACCGGGTGTTCGCCGAGTTGGCACCGCATCCGATGCTCACCCACGCGATCGAGCGGGCCGCCGGCACCTTGGACACGCCGGTTGCCACCTTCGCCGCCATGCGGCGCGAACAGCCACAGCCCAATGGGCTCCGGGATGTGGTAGCCGGCCTCCACAGTGCGGGTGCGGCAATCGATTTCGCGGTGCCCTATCCGACCGGGCAACTCGTGGACGCGCCGCTGCCGACCTGGACGCATCGCCGGCTGTGGCTGGAGCGCAGCGAGCAGGAGAGCGCGGCACACGGTGGTCACTCGGTGTCAGTACACCCCCTGCTGGGCCCGCATGTACGTCTGCAGGAAGAACCCGAGCGCCACGTGTGGCAGGCCGAGCTCGGCACGGCGGCCCAGCCCTGGCTCGCCGAGCACTCGATCCGCGACGTGCCCCTGCTACCGGGCGCGGCGTACTGCGAAATGGCGTTGACCGCCGCGCACACCGTGTTCGGCGCCGATGCCGAGGTTCACGACATTCGTTTCGAGCAGGCCCTGTTGCTCGATGCACAGACCACGGTCGGTGCGTCGGCGACCGTGTCCTCCCCCGGGGTCGTCGCGTTCATCGTCGAGTCGGATCAGGCCGGCGCACAGGTACGCCAAGCCAGCGCTGTCCTGAAGGCCGTCGGCGACGAGCAGCCCACCGCCTACGACATCCCCGCGCTGATCGCTGCGCACCCGCATCGCACCGACGGCGCCGACGTCCGGGCGAACATGGATCAGCGTGGGGTGCAGTACGGACAGGCGTTCAGCGGCCTCACCGCCGTCTACACCGGCACAGAGGAAACCGACACCGTCGTGGCCGAGGTCGCGCTGCCGAGCAAGATCCGCTCACAACAGAGCGCCTACGGCGTGCACCCGGCACTGCTGGACGCGTGCTTCCAGGCCATCGCGGCCAGCCCGCAGATCCAGTCCGCGGGCGACAGTGTGTTGGGACTCGCCCTCGGTGTACGGCGGCTGCGGCTGTACTCCTCGGCCCGCAACGCCCGCTACTGCCATGCCCATATCACCCGCGTCGACTCATCCGAGATCGAGGCGGACCTCGACGTGCTCGACGAGGACGGCAACGTCTTACTCCGGGTGGACGGATTACGCTGCGGCACTGGTGAATCCGAAGAGGCCCGACAGGACCGGGTGCTCAGTGAACGTTTGCTGACCATCGAATGGCAGCAGCGGCAGCTGCCCGAGCCGCCCCACGTCGACCCGGGGACCTGGCTGCTGGTCAGCACCACCGCCACACCGACCGTGCTCACCGCGTCATTGACCGACACTCTCAAGAGCGAAGGCGCGCAATGCACGGCCATCTGCTGGCCGCGATCGGCCGACCACGCGGCCCACGCCGGACAGCTGGCCGACAACCTCCGCTCCGGGCATGTCACGGGAATGGTGATCCTTACCGGACCCAGTGAAACAGGGCCCGACGAAGCCGACTTCGCGTCACTGGGCGGCGAATACGTCGAGCATCTGGTTCGTATCACCCGCGAACTACTGGACGCCCAGGCCCAGTTGCCCCATCTTTTCGTGGTGACTCACGCCGCGCAGACCGTGCGGGCCGACGACACGCCCAATCTGGAGCAGGGCGGCCTACGGGGGTTGGTGCGGGTGATCGGGGCCGAACACCCGCACCTGCGCACCACTCACATCGATGTCGACGACGCCGTCGATGCCGAGCAGCTGACCCGGCATCTGTTCAGCGGATCCGACGAAGACGAAACCGCCTGGCGGGACGGGCAGTGGTACGTCGCGCGGATGCTGCCCTGCCCGCTGAGCCCCGATGACCGGCAGATCACACTGGCGGACAATGAGTTCGACGGCGTTCGCCTGCAAATCCGCACACCCGGGGACTTGGAGACGCTGGAATTGGTCGCCGCTGAACGGGTCGCGCCCGGACCGGGGCAGATCGAGGTCGCTGTCGGAGTTTCGAGCATCAACTTCGCCGACGTCCTGGTCGCAATGGGCCTGTTCCCCGCGATCGAGGGTGAGTTGCCGGAACTGGGCATGGATTTCGCCGGGGTGGTCACCGCGGTGGGTCCCGACGTCGTCGATCATCGGGTCGGTGACCGGGTCGGCGGGTTCTCTGCGAACGGCTGTTGGGGGACGTTCGTCACCTGTGATGCCCGGCTGGCCGCAACGCTGCCGGCCGAGTTGACCGCGCACCAGGCGGTGGCGGTGGCCACTGCGACCGCCACCGCCTGGTACGGCCTGCACGACCAGGCGCGCATTACCGCCGCGGATCGGGTGTTGATCCACTCGGCGACAGGCGGAGTCGGCCAGGCCGCCATCGGCGTCGCGCGGGCCACCGGCGCCGAGATCTTCGCCACCGCAGGCAGCGAAGAGCGTCGACAGATGTTGCGCGACATGGGGATCGAGCATGTCTACGATTCCCGCAGCATCGATTTCGCCGAGCAGATCCGCCGCGACACCGATGGCTACGGTGTGGACATCGTGCTGAATTCCCTGACCGGCCCAGCGCAGCGGGCCGGTCTGGAACTGCTGGCGGTGGGCGGACGGTTCGTCGAGATCGGCAAGCGTGACGTCTACGGCAACACCCGGCTCGGGCTGTTCCCGTTCCGCCGGAATCTCACGTTCTACTACGTCGACCTCGCGCTGATGTCACTCAGCCACCCCGAGCGGGTGGGCGAGTTGCTGCGCAAGGTGAATCACCTTGTCGCAGAGGGGCATTTACCACCCGCGCTGTACACGGAGTACCCGCTGGCAGAGGCCGCCACCGCGATTCGGGTGATGGCAGCAGCGCAGCACACCGGCAAACTGCTGCTCGACATCCCTCAGACGGGAACGAGCCGAGCGGTTGTGCCGCCGGAGCAGGCGACGCCGTTCCGCAAGGACGGCGCCTACCTGGTGACCGGTGGCCTGGGCGGCCTGGGCCTGTTCCTGGCCGAGAAGATGGCCATTGCCGGCTGCGGACGCATCGTGCTGACCTCCCGCTCGCAGCCGACGCTCAAAGCTCTCGAGACGATCGAGCTCATCCGGGCGATGGGCGCCGACGTCGTGGTCCACTGTGGCGACATCGCCGACCCCGCCACCGCGCAGAAGATGGTGGGGGCCGCGACCGCCACCGGCCTGCCGGTTCGCGGTGTCCTGCATGCAGCCGCTGTGATCGACGACGCCACCCTGGTCAACATCACCGACGACCTCATCCAACGTGACTGGGCGCCAAAGGCTTACGGCGCCTGGAACCTGCACACTGCGACCGCCGACGAGCCGCTGGACTGGTTCTGCTCCTTCTCCTCGGCCGCCGCACTCGTCGGCTCACCGGGTCAAGGGGCCTACGCCGCGGCCAACAGCTGGCTCGACGCGTTCACTCGGTGGCGGCGGTCGCAGGGACTGCCCGGCACCGCGATCGCCTGGGGTGCGTGGAGTCAGATCGGGCGCGCCACGACGCTCGCCGAGACCGCCGGTGCCATCGCTCCCGACGAGGGGGCGCACGCACTCGACGTGCTGCTGCGCCACGATCGCGCCTACACCGGGTACGCACCGACCGTCGACAACACGTGGTTGACCGCCTTCGCGCAGCGCAGTCCGTTCGCGGAGGCATTCAAGTCCGTCGGACCAGGCTTGACGGGCACAAGCAGATTGCGCGCCGAGCTGAGCGAGCTGCCGAGGCAGGAATGGCCGCCGCGACTGCGCCAGCTGATCTCCGAGCAGGTGAGCCTGATCCTGCGTCGCAGCATCGATCCCGACCGGCCGCTCTCCGAGTACGGTGTCGACTCCCTCGGCGCTCTGGAACTGCGCACCCGCATCGAGACCGAAACGGGCGTGCGGCTGACGCCGAGCGACCTTGCCGTCGGGACCATTCGAGGACTGGCGGAACTGCTGTGCGAAAGGCTGGCACCGTCCAATAGCGACGCATCGGCGTAGCGGCACTGGATAGACAGGATTCTTGGGAGGATAGTGAACGCCGTTCTCAGAGTGGCCGCCCTCGGCCTTGGTCAGCTCGTCGCGATCGGACTGCTGCTGTTCGGGTCGGCAGGCACCTTCGATTACTGGCAGGCCTGGGTTTTCCTGGCCGTGTTCGCGGTTACCGCCTGGCTTCCCAGCATCTACCTGCAGGTGACGAATCCTGTTGTGTTGGAAAGGCGCATGCGAAGCGGCCCCGTTGCTGAAGGCCGGACCGTACAGAAGATCGTGATGCTCGGGCTCTACGGCTCACTGATAGCGATCTGCGTGGTCGGCGGCTTCGATCACCGCTTCGGCTGGTCGGCGGTGCCGGCCGCGCTATCGGTAATCGGCAGCCTGGTGGCCGGCGCCGGCCTGGTCGTGACGGTGCTGGTGGCCATTCAGAACACCTACGCGTCTACGACCGTCCAGGTGGAGGCAGGCCAGGAGGTCGTCAGCACCGGTCTGTACGGGCTGGTGCGCCACCCGATGTACACCGGCAACGTCCTGATTCTCGTCGGCCTGCCGTTGGCCGTCGGCTCGTTCTGGGCACTCGGGTTCGTCATGCCCGGAGTTGCCGTGCTGGCCGCGCGAATTCACGACGAGGAAAAGTTGCTCGGCGACGAGTTGGACGGCTATCGCGAGTACACCCAAAAAGTGCGGTCGCGCCTGATCCCGTACATGTGGTGATGAGATGACCGATCTGATTGTTCGAAAGATGCGGTTCGCGTTCGCGGAATCTCCAGTGCCGTTCAATTGGAATCCGTCCGATCCGGCGTTCTCCTGCGCGGCGAACATGCTGTCGTTCCTGTTTCTCGCGATCGAGAAGATGATCAACGCAACGGTCCACGAAGCGTTGCCTGGCATCACTGACCCGGACGTCGCCGAAGAGGCACTGGCATTCGTCCGTCAGGAGGGCCAGCACAGCATGGCCCACCGCCAGCACGCCAAGGGATTGATCAAGGCCTATCCGGCGCTGCAAGAGGTACTCGACGACATGATGACGGTCTACGACGAGCTGACCGCCACCACGTCGGTGAAGTATCGGTTGGCCTACATCGCCGATCTGGAAGCCACTTTCACGCCGACCTTCACGATGATGCTCAACCACGCAGACACCTTGTTCGCACCGGGTGATGATCGCGTTGCCTCGTTGTTCCTGTGGCACTTCGTCGAAGAGATCGAGCACCGCAGCTCTGCGCTGATCATCTACGACGCCGTCGTGGGCGAACCGTGGTACCGCATGCGGATTACGCCGTCGGTGTTCGGCCACACCGGCGCAGTGATCGAGAAGGCCGTCAGCAGCATCAACCAACTCATCCCGCTGGAGGAACGAAAGGTCGACGCGACGTCGATGTTCGGCAACCCATGGCTCAAGGCGAGTGTCGCAGAGAAATTCCCACGCCTGAAGAACTACCGACAGTTTCAGATACCTGACAACGGACCGGTCCAGAAGTTCTACCCGCATATCCCGCTGCGTGAGCAGGCGGTTGCGGCACTCGGCGTCATGCGCAGCCAGCTACCCGGTCATAACCCAGCCAAGACGAAGATGCCGGCGCTAGCCGCCGAATGGCTCGCCCGCTATGAGGCCGGCTACGACGTCACCCGTTGGTATACGGGGTCGAACAGCAAGGCCTCACAGGGTTAGTGCGCGAGCCGCCTGCTCAGCCCGCGCACGGTCGGGTTCTCGATCAAGGCGGAGACCGCAAGCTCGGAATGCAACACGGCGTTGATCACCGTCACGGCTCGCATCGCCGATAGGGAGTCTCCACCCAGATCGAAGAATGAATCGTCCAGTCCGACGCGGTCGATACCCACCGCTTGGGCGAAAATCCCGCACAGGGTCTGTTCGGTCTCGTGTGCCGCCGCACGGTGTTCGACCGCGTTGTCACGGTGTGCTGGCGCGGCCGGCGAGGGAATATCCCACGGCTCCAACGGAATCAGCGGGCGGCTGGCATCGGTCGTCATAGCGGCGAAGATCTGCTCGAGCTGTGCGACAAGCCGTTGAACGTCGTTGGCATCGAACACATCGGCGCGGTACTGGATGCGAAGTTCCAATTCGTTGCCTGGCACGGCTTGGACCGTCAGCGGGTAGTGGTAGTAGTCGCGGCTGTCGACATCGGTGACGGCCAGCCCGTCAGCACCCGACAACACCGATGTGTCCGTCGGGTAGTTCTCGTACACGAAGACCGTGTCGAACAATCGTCGCTGACCGCTGGAGTGGTGAATCTCGTTTAGCCCTAGGTGCTCGTGCTCGAGAGTACGGGCCCGGGCGTTCCGCAAGAGGTCGAGCAGGTCCGCGGTGGTGCTCTCTGATGAGACGGTCGCACGTAGCGGCACCGTGTTGATGAGCAGACCCACCATCGAATCCGCGCCGGGCACCTCGGCCGGGCGCCCCGCGACCACGACACCGAAGGCGATGTCACGCCGGCCGGTCATCGACATCAGCAGCTGCGTCCAGGCGGCCTGGAGCACCGTGCTGACGGTGGTGTGGTGTGTCCGCGCCAGCTCGTTGAGCGCCTGGGTGGTCTGCTCCGCAATCCACAGTGAGGTAACGCTTCGCGGCCCGGCACTGGGCAGGTCCCGACCGCCCACCAGAGTCGGGGTGTCGAAGCCGGCCAACGCCTCGGCCCACGCCGACCGCGCGGACTGGTCGTCCCGGCCGTCAAGCCAGCTGAGGAATCTGCGATAGGGCACGGCGGTGGGCAGCCGGTGCCCGTAATACCCGGCGAACACCTCCTGCAGCAATAAGGACAGCGACCAGCCGTCGAGCAGGATGTGGTGATTGGTCAAGACCAGTCGGTGCTCGTCGGGCGCGATGCGGATCAACGCCGCCCGGAAAGCCGTCTGCCCGAGCAGATCACACACCGCGGCACGGTCTGCCGCGCACAGTTGGGCGATCCGCTCCTCGTGATCCGTCGCGTCACCACCGAGGTCGACGTACTGCCACGGCACCGCCGGGTCGGCCGGGATCACCTGGACCGGCGTCCCACCGGGGTAACAGAACCGCGCCGCCAAGTTGGGATGCCGCGCCACCGCAGCCTGCACGGCCTCGTGCAGGCGGTAGCGATCCAGACGACCGTTCAGTGTGACGCCCATTTGCACGGCATACACGTCGTCGCCACAGCTGTGAGCGACGTTGGCGTGAAACAACAATCCGTGCTGCAGCGGCGTCAGCGGCAGGATATCGGCGACGTCGTGCGAGCCGCAGAGTTCGTCGACCTGCTGCTGCGTCAGCTGCGCCGGCGCGATGTCGGAGGGCGTCAGGCCACCGCCCCCGCCGTTCACATGAGCACAGATACCTGCGAGGGCGTCGAACCACAGGTCGCTCAACCGGCTGACCTGCGCGTGGTCCAGCGCCGTGAGCGCCCACGTCCAACCGGCCCGCAGACGCGGTCCGTCCGCGGTTTCCACTGTGCCTGCGTTGAGTTCGACGGTGTGCATCAACGGCATGGGTACCGCCGCCGCGGGGCCGGTGACCCTCCAGCCGTCCTCGCGGATCTCCCAGATGTCGCCCGATACCTGGCCGGTACCGGCGCCCATCCGGCCGAGGTAGTTGAAACCGATCGTCGGGTCGGAACCGGCCAAGTCGACATCGGTGTTGAGGTAACGCAACAGGCCATAGGTCAAACCGTCCGGCAGCGACCGAAGCTGCTCTTTGGCGTCCTTGACGACCGGGCCCAGGCCGACATCACCGGCGAGCACCCGCCCCCAGTCCAGTCCGCCCACGGTGAGCGACACCGGATATTTGGTGGTGAACCACCCCACGGTACGCGACAGGTCGACTGTTTCAGTTTGGCTGACGACCTCCTCCTCACGTCCGTGCCCTTCGGCATCTATGACGATCGGTTTGCCTGCGCTGCCGAGGAATTCGGCCAGCGCCAACCCGAACGCGATCAACAGGATGTCGTTGATTCCGGCGTGGAACGCGGCCGGCACCTCGCCGAGAAGCATCCGCGTGGTCTCGGGATCCAGTTCCACTGAGAGGCTGCCGGCATTGGCATAGGTATCGACCGCCGGTTGCACCGCGGGCAGCGGCGCGGGCACCGCCGCGATCTGCCGCCAGTGTTCCAGTTGGGCGGTGACCTCCGGGTGATAGGCGTGCCCGGCCAAGATCGAGGCCCACTGGGCGAAGGATGTTCGCGGCGCGGGCAGGACGACGTCCTGCCCGCCGTGCAGTTGAGCCCACGCCAGGTTCAAGTCTTCCAACAGGATTCGCCACGAGACGCCATCGACAGCCAGGTGGTGCACGATCATCAGTAACTGGCCGGTGGGCACCGCCCACAACGCACTTACCATCGCACCGGTGGCGGGGTCCAGCCGGGACCGGGCTTGCGCCACGGCATCCTCCGACAACACATCGACCGTCTGCAGACAGCTGCGGGCATCTACAGATCCGGCCTCAGGCACGACCGGCGACCAACCGCCTGCACCGTCGTCATCGATGCGCAACCGCAGCATCACGTGCCGGTCCAGAATGGCTTGGAGCACCACCAGCACGTCGGCTTCAGTCACACCGACCGGTGCCTGGATCAACACAGTTTGGTTGAACTGGTCGACCGGACCTTGGACTTCGTTGAGCCACCGCATGATCGGAGTCGCCGGCAGCGGGCCCACACCGTCATCGGTCACATCAGAATCGCCGTCATCCAGCGTGGCGACCCGGGCCAGCCCGGCGACCGTCTGCTCGACGAAGATGTCCCGCGGCCGGCAGATCACCCCGGCGGCACGGGCGCGGGCCACCACCTGCATGGACAGAATGCTGTCGCCGCCAAGTTCGAAGAACGATTCGTCGACGCCGACCCGCTCCAGCCCGAGCACCTGGGCGTAGATTCCTGCCAGGATCTCCTCCACCGCATCCGATGGAGCACGGTAAGAATCGGCGTCCTGATAGTCCGGCGCGGGCAGGGCCTTGGTGTCGAGCTTGCCGTTGACCGTCAGCGGCAGCGCGTCGATCACCACCACCGCGGAGGGGACCATGTACGACGGCAGCTTGTCCCCCAGTGCGGCGCGCGCGGCGCCAGGATCCACCAGGCCTGTCACGTATCCCACCAAGCGCTTGTCACCGGGGCGGTCTTCGCGGGCGATCACCACAGCGTCTTCGACACCGTCCACATCGCCCAGCGCAGACTGGATTTCGCCGAGTTCGATCCGGTACCCGCGAATCTTCACCTGCTCATCGGAGCGCCCCATGTAGCGCAGCTCGCCGTCGGCACCCCAGTACATCAGGTCCCCGGTGCGGTACATCCGAGTCCCCGGCTCGCCGAACGGGCAGGCCACGAAGCGGGTCGACGACAGCCCGGGCCGGCCGATATATCCGTCCGACACCCCGGCGCCTGCCACGTACAACTCGCCGACCACGCCGGGCGCCACCGGCCGCAGCAGGGTGTCCAGGACGAAAAAGCCTAGATGGCCCAGCGGCACCCCGATCGGGCTGACAGCCCTGTCGGCATCCTCAGCCACGATCTCCCGGAACGAGGCATGCACCGTGGTCTCGGTGATGCCGTACATGTTGATCAAGCGCGGCGATCCCGGAGGATGGTTCTCCAGCCAGGATCGCATCCGTTGCGGCTCAAGCGCTTCCCCACCGAACACGACGGCCTCGAGTTTGAGCCGGGCGCCGAGTTCGGGATGCGCGGCATCGGCGGTCTGCAGTGCATAGAACGCCGACGGCGTTTGGCTCAGCACACCGACCCGCTCGGAAACCAGTAGGGCGTGCAGATCTTCCGGCGAGCGCACCACCGCATCAGGCACCACAACCACACGGCCGCCGTAGAGCAGCGCCCCCCAGATCTCCCAGACCGAGAAGTCGAATGCCAACGAATGGCATTGCGACCACGCCAGACCCGTCAAATCCATATCGTCGTCGAGGGTCTGCAGCAGCTGAATCACATTTCGATGCGGAATCGCCACACCCTTGGGTGTACCCGTGGTACCCGAGGTGTAGATGACGTAGGCGACGTCGTCGCGGTGCGGTCCGGTCGGCGCCGCGGCGGTATCGACGGCGGGACCCTTGAGGTCATTCACGTCGATGATCGAAATGCCCTGGCCATCAAGCTGTTCAGCGAGTGCAGCCGTGGTGACTGCGGCGACAGGTTTGGCATCGCCGAGCACGAACTGCCGTCGCGTCTCGGGCACCGACGGATCGATCGGCACGTAGGTGGCGCCGGTTTTCACCACCGCCACCATTGCCAGTATCGCCTCGGCCGAGCGCGGCAGCAACAACGCCACCCGCTGACCGGGCCCCGCGCCGCGGCCGACCAGCACGCGCGCCGCACGCTCGGCCGCCTGGTCGAGTTCGCGGTATGTCATCGACACACCCTCAAAGGTCACCGCCGGCGCATCGGGGTTGCGGGCGGCCGCGGTGCTGAACATCGACGCGATCGTCTCGGCGCTGCTTGCCAATTCAGTCAACACTGCGCGGTTGCCGACCTGATCGAGGCGGGCGTGCTCGGCGGCATCGAGCACATCGACCGCCGACATCTGGCGACTCGGGTCGGCGGTCATCTCCACCAGTACCCGCTGTAACCGGTCCACCAGTGTCTGGATGCTGGCGGCGTCGAAGACGTCCGTGCGGAACTCGACGCCACCCCCGATGCCTGCGGGTTGGCCGGCGGCGTCCCAGCGTTCCGCCAGGTTGAAGGTGAGGTCCATGCGCGCGGTCTTGGTGTCCACCGCCATCGGTTCGACCTGCAGCTCGCCGAGTGACAAGCCGGCGGCGTCACCGGCTTGCCAGCCGAAGTTCTGCCACGCCAGCACCACCTGGACCAGGGGGTGATGGGCCATGCTGCGGGTGGGCTTGAGCCGCTCGACGAGCACCTCGAACGGAACGTCCTGATGTTCGTATGCCGACAGGCTGCGCCGGCGCACCTGCGCCAGCAGATCGGCGAAGGTGGGATTTCCGGTCAGGTCGACCCGCAACACCAGAGTGTTGACGAAAAAGCCGACGACCTCGTCGAGTGCGGTGTCACTACGCCCGGCGATCGGGAAGCCAACCGCCACATCGTTGTTCGCGCTCAGGTTGGACAGCAGCACCGCGAGGGCGGTTTGGACGACCATGAACGGGGTCGCATTGTGCTCACGGGCCACCATGGCGACTGCCTGCTGCAGCTCGGCGGGCCAGTCCACCTCGAGCCGGGCGCCGCGGTAGTCGGCGACCATCGGGTACGGCCGGTCGGTGGGCAGCTGCAACTGCTCGGGCATACCCGCGAGCGCGTCTTCCCAGTAGGCCAGTTCGGCGGAGATGCGGCTGCCGGGATCGGCGAGATCGCCCAACCGTGAACGCTGCCACAGCGTGTAGTCGACGTACTGCACCGCCAGATCCGCCCAGCCTGGACCTTCTCCTGTTTGTCGGCCGGCATAGGCCATGCCGAGGTCGCGCACAAGTGGTGCGATGGACCAGCCGTCGGCGGCGATGTGGTGTACCACCGCGACCAGCACGTGCTCATCGTCTCCAACCCGGAACAGCCTGGCCTGCATCGGGATTTCGGTCGACAAGTCGAAGGCGTAGCGGGTCGCCGCGTCGATGGCGTCGGCCAGTTGGCTGTCCGACCAGCCGGTGGCGTCGATGACGGTCCAGCCGAAATCGGCAAGCTCGGTGGGAACGATGAGCTGCTGGGGTACGCCCTCGACGGCCGGGAAGCGCGTGCGCAGGCTCTCCTGACGGTCCACCACGTCGGCCAGCGCCGCACCGAGTGCGTCAGCGTCCAGCTGACCGTGCAGCCTTAGCGCCACCGGCAGGTTGTAGATCGGGGAGGGTCCTTGAAGTTGGTCTACGATCCACAACCGGTTCTGCGCGAAGGACAGCGGGATGACGTCGGGGCGCTCGGCGACCACGAGCGGCTCGGAACGGCTGTCGTCACCGGAGATCCGCGGTGCCAGCTGCGCGACCGTGGGTGCCTCGAACAGCATTCGCACCGCGAGACTTGCGCCCAGGCTGTTGTTGACCGCCGCGATCAGGCGCATCGCCGACAACGAGTCGCCACCCAGATCGAAGAACGAGTCGTCTACGCCGACACGATCTGTACCCAGCACCTGGGCGAAAATCCCCGCCAGGATCTCTTCGGTGGGATTGCTCGGCGCACGGTAATTTTCCGTGTCCTGATAGTCGGGCGCGGGTAGTGCCCGGCGATCGAGCTTGCCGCTGACGGTCAACGGCAACGCGGAAAGCTCGATGACTGCGGCCGGCACCATGTAGGCCGGCAGCCGCTCGGCCAGCGCGACGCGGATCTTGACCGGGTCCGCCGTCCCGGTGAAATAGCCCACCAGGCGGGGGTCGCCGGGACGGTCCTCGCGGGCGATCACCACCGCCTGTTCGACCCCGTCCAGGCCGGCCAACACGGCTTGGATCTCACCTGGCTCGATCCGGTAGCCGCGGATCTTCACCTGCTCATCGGCCCGGCCGAGGTACTGCAGTTGCCCGTCGGCGCGCCACCGCACCAGGTCCCCGGTGCGGTACATACGCTGGCCGGGCGCACCGAACGGGCACGCCACGAACCGCGACGCCGTCAGATCCGTCCGTCCGATGTAGCCCACTCCGACGCCGCGACCGGCGACATACAGTTCGCCTACTACTCCCTCAGGCACCGGCTGCAGCCGATCGTCGAGAACGAACAAGGCGACGGTTGGCGGCGGCGCGCCGATCGGCACCTCGGCGCCCACAACCAGGGGCGCGCTCATCGACGCGTACACCGTGACTTCGGTTGGTCCGTAAGCGTTGATCACCACCCGGCCGGGCGCCCACTGCTCCACCACTTCCGGCGGGCAAGCCTCACCGCCGAGCAACAGCGCCACCGACTCCAGTCCCTCGGGGCGCAGCGCTGCCACCGCCGACGGGGTCTGGGTGAGCACGTTGACGTGTTCTTCGACCAGGAGCGCGTGGAATTCCTCCGGCGAGCGAACTACCCCCTCGGGGACCACCAGCAGCCGGCCGCCACCGAGCAGCGCCGCCCAGATCTCCCAGACCGAGAAGTCGAATGCATACGAGTGGCACTGCGTCCACACCTGCTCGGAAGGAAGCGCCGGGTGCGCCGACGCAGCCAGGTGCGCGAGGTTACGGTGGCTCAGCGCAACACCTTTGGGCGTTCCGGTCGTGCCCGATGTGTAGATGAGGTACGCGATGTTGTCAGGATCCGGCGCAGGCAACACCGCGCGGGACTGGCCTTCGACTCCTGGGGCGTCGATGTCGATGATCGCGACATCGTGACCGTCCAACCGCAGCCGTAAAGCCTCGGTGGTGACGACGGCGACCGGTGCGGCATCGCCGAGCATGAACTCGATGCGGGCTTCGGGCAGCGCCGGATCGATCGCCAGGTACGACGCGCCGACCTTCAGCGCCGCAAGCATCACGACGACGGCATCGGCCGAGCGGTCCATGAGCAACGCCACGCAGTCCCCGGCGCCGACACCGCGACTGAAGAGCAAGTGCGCGTAGCGATTTGCCGCCTCGTCCAGTTCCCGATAGGTCATCGACACATCGCCGGCCGTCAGCGCGACGGCCTGCGGGGCGCGAGATACCTGCTCGGTGAACAGCTCCGGCACCGAAAGCGCAGTGGGCGCGGGCCGGGTCAGTATCGCGCGATTGCCGATCTTGTCGAGGCGGGCGTGCTCGGCGGAGTCGAGCACATCGATCGACGACACCCGACGGGTCGGCTCCGCAGTCATGGCCATCAAGACCCGCTGCAACCGGTCGACCAGGGTTTGGATGCTGGCGGCGTCGAACACGTCGGTGCGGTACTCGACCATTCCGTCGATTCCGGTCGGCTCGCCGCCATGGGTCCACCGCTCGCTCAGTGCGAACGCGAGATCGACACGCGCGGTGTGGGTGTCGAGTGGGAGCTGCGTCACCTGCAGGTCCCCCAAAGCCATCGCGATGTCCTCGCTGGTCTCCCCCGGCATGCTGCGCCACGCCAGCATCACCTGGACCAGCGGATGGTGATTCAGCGACCGAGTGGGGTTGATCCGCTCGACGATTGCTTCGAAGGGGACATCCTGGTGCTCGTAGGCAGCCAGGCTGCGGGTCCGGACCTGGGCCAGCAAGTCGGCGACGGTGGGGTCACCGCCAACGTCGACCCGCAACACCAGCGTATTGACGAAGAACCCGATCAAATCGTCTAGTGCGGGGTCGCGGCGGCCGCCGATCGGGAATCCCACCGCCACATCCGAACTGGCACTGAGCTTGCCCAGCAATAGCGCCAGGGCAGCCTGTACCACCATGAAGGCGGTTGCATTGTGCTCGCGGGAGAGCCGGGCGATCCGCTCCTGCAATTCGACCGGCCACAACCACGAGATGGTGGCGCCGCATTGATCGGCGACCGGCGGATACGGCCGGTCGGTCGGCAGCTGCAGCCGCTCGGGCATTCCGGCCAACGCATCCTGCCAGTACGCCAGTTGGGCATTGATCAGGCTGTTTCCATCGTCGAGGTCACCGAACTGCGCGCGCTGCCACAGCGTGTAATCGACGTACTGGACCGGCAAGTCGGTCCAGATCGGGGCCATCCCCGCAGTGCGGCAGATGTAGGCCACGCCCAGATCGCGCACCATCGGGCCCATCGACAGGCCGTCGGCGGCGATATGGTGCGCCACCGCCACCACCACGTGCTCGGTGTCGCTGACCCGGAACAGCCTGGCCTGCATGGGGATCTCGGCCGCCAGATCGAAGGCATGCAGCGCGACCGCGCTAACGGCATCATCGAGCTGCCCCTGTGTCCAACCGGCCGCATCGATGACGGCCCAGCCGAAGTCGGCGTCTGCAGCGGGGATCACCACCTGTTGTGGTATCCCGTCGGGGGCGGTGAACACTGTGCGCAGGCTTTCGTGACGCCCCACCACGTCGGTCAGTGCCGCACCCAACGCCTCGACGTTGAGGTGGCCCTGCAGCCGCAAGCCGACCGCCATGTTGTAGGTCGGTGACGGTCCCTGCAACTGGTCGAGAAACCACAACCGATTCTGCGAGAACGACAGCGGAATCATCGCTGGTCGCTCCATCGGCACCAGCGGCGTCAACCGGTCGTCCTCGGCGCCGATGCGCAGCGCCAATTGCGCGACCGACGGCGCCTCGAACAGCGTCCGAACGGACAGCCGGGTGTTCATTCCAGTGTTGACCGCGGCGATCAGGCGCATCGCCGACAACGAGTCGCCGCCGAGGTCGAAGAACGAGTCGTCCACGCCAACCCGTTGCACATCAAGCACATTGGCGTATATGCCGACCAGAATCTCCTCCACCGCCGTCGACGCCGGGCGGTAGGAATCGGCGTCAAAGAACTCCGGCGTCGGCAGGGCGCGCCGGTCGAGCTTGCCGTTGACCGTCAGCGGCAACGCGTCGACGACCATGATCGCCGCGGGGACCATGTACTCCGGCAGCCGCTCGGCCAACACCGCGCGGGCAGCAGCGGGTTCGGCCGTCCCCGTGACATAACCGACCAGACGCTTCTCGCCCGGCCGGTCCTCGCGGGCGATCACCACCGACTGCTCGACACCGTCCACCCCGGCGAGCACCGAACGTACTTCGCCGAGTTCGATGCGGTAGCCGCGGATCTTGACCTGCTCATCGGCGCGACCCACGTACCGCAGCTCACCGTCTGCACCCCACCGCACCAGATCGCCGGTGCGATACATGCGGCCCCCCGGCACCCCGAACGGGCACGCAACGAAACGCGATGACGACAGCCCCGGCCGTCGCCAGTAACCCAAACCGGTCTGCGGCCCGGCCACGTACAAGTCACCGACGACACCGGCCGGCACCGGTCGTAGCCACTGGTCCAACACGAAGAACGCGAGGTCGGCCAGCGGGCCACCTACCGGGCTGACATCGGAGTCGGCCGCGACATCGGATTCCACGATCTCCCGGAACGATGCGTGCACCGTCGTCTCGGTGGTGCCGTACAGGTTGAGTAGGCGAGGTGAACGACGGTGGCTCTCCAGCCAGCTTTGAAGCCGTTGCGGCTCAAGGGCTTCGCCGGCGAAGATTACCGCCTGCAGTGTGAGCTGACTTCCGAGATCGGGCTGCAGCGCGTCGGCGGTCTGGAGCGCGTAGAACGCCGACGGCGTCTGGGACAGGACGGTGACCCGTTCGGCGGCCAGCAGTGCGTGGAATTCCTCCGGCGCGCGGGCCACCGATTCCCGCACGACGACCAGGCGTCCACCGTAAAGCAGTGCACCCCACATCTCGCAGACCGAGACGTCGAAGGCCAGTGAATGCCATAGCGACCAAACCTGTTGCGCCATATCGATCTTGGTCTGCATGGCTGCGAGCAGCTGGGTGACGCATTGATGCGTGATGGCGACACCTTTGGGTACACCGGTGGTCCCGGAGGTGTAGATCAGATACGCGATGTCGCCCGGTGCGGGTCCGGGCAGTGCGGTGCCAGGCTGGCTCTCGACCGCGGGGTCGTCGACGTCGATGATCTCCAGGCCTTCGTCGGCCAGCCGCTCGGCCAACTCGGGAGTGGTGATCGCGGCTGCCGGCTCGGCGTCACCGAGCACCAGCTGCATGCGCGCCGACGGCGCGGACGGGTCGATCGGCACATACGCGGCACCGGTCTTGAGCACCGCCAGGATCGACACAACCGCCTCAGCCGAACGCGGAAGCAGCAGCGCCACCCGCTGACCCGGCCCGATCCCCCTGCCCGCCAGCAGATGCGCGAATCGGTTGGTGGCCTCGTCCAGTTCGCGGTAGCTCCACGAACGTTCTCCCCACGTCAGCGCCAGCGCGTCCGGAGTGCGCACAACCTGTGCGGCGAACATCGCGGGTATCGACGCTGTGGGTACGGATTGCGTCAGCGCTGCCCGGTTACTCCACTGCTCAAGGTCGCCGAACTCGGCATCGTCGAGCACGTCGATCGACGACAACGGCCGGGAAGGGGCGGCAATCATGGCGTCCAAGACCCGCGTGAGCCGCTCGATCAGTGTGGCGACGTCATCCGCGCCGAACACCTCGGTGTCGTACTCGACCCGCAGGGTCAGCTCGTCGCCCGGCAGGGCTTGGATCGCGATCGGATAGTGGTTGTACTCGCGGTGCGTGAACTCCGTGACCGCCAATCCGTCGGCGCCGGAGAGCTTCGCGGCGTCGATCGGATAGTTCTCGTAGACGAAGAACGTGTCGAACAACTGGTCGTGCCCCGTGACCCGGTGAATCTCGCTGAGCGCCAGGTGCTGATGATCCAGCGTCGCAGCATGATCGCCCTGCAACTGGTTCAACAGATCCGCGGTCGTGGTCGCCGCACCGATCTGCACGCGCACCGGCACCGTGTTGATCAGCAGACCCACCATCGAGTCCGCACCGAACACCTCGTCGGGCCGACCCGACACCGTCGTACCGAACGCGACATCGCGCTGGCCCGTCAACGACATCAAAACCCGCCCGTAAGCGGCCTGCAACACCGTGCTGACCGTCGTGTGACACGAACGGGCAAGCTCGCTCAGCGATTTCGTGGTCTGCTCGCACACTGCGAACGAGGCGACATCCCGCGCACCAGGTTCCGCCCGGCTCGCCGAACCCACCAGCGTCGGGGCATCGAATCCGGCCAGCACCTGTCTCCACACGCCGCGGGCCGCATCGAGATCACGACCGGCCAGCCAAGTCACGAACCGCCGATACGGCGCAGCCGGAGGCAACCGCTGCCCGTAATAGGCAGCGAACACCTCCCCGAGCAGGATCGGCAACGACCACCCGTCCAACACGATGTGATGGTTCGTCAGCACGAACCGGTACTGCTCGGCCCCCGTCCGGATCAGCGCGGCCCGAAACGCCGGCTCATTGCCCAACTCGCACACCGCCAGACGCTCGGCGGCGCACACCTGCGAGACCTGCGCCTCGACATCACCACCGGCATCGAGCTCGAAGTACTGCCAGGGCACCAGCGGATCGGCCGGAATCACCTGCACCGGCTCGGCGAACTTCTGCGAGAACCGGGCCGCCACATTCGGATGCCGGGCCACCACAGCCTGCACCGCCGACTGCAACCGCTCTGGATCCAGCGGCCCGCTCAAGCCGACATACAGCTGCACCGCATAGACATCGTCGCGCCCCAACGACGCGCTGGCATGGAACAGCAAGCCCTGCTGCAGCGGAGTCAGCGGCAGAACGTCCGCGATCCGCATACTGCTGACCGAGCTCGTCGTGGCCACCACGGGCGAGGGCACCACAGCCGTCTCGGTGGGGACCGACGGCTCGGCCGCGACGTCCGTTCCGCCGATCCGGGCCGCCAACTGTGCGACCGTGGGCGCCTCGAACAGCGCCCGCACCGAAAGGCGGGTGTTCAGACCAGCATTGACCGCGGCGATCAGACGCATCGCCGACAGCGAATCGCCGCCCAGGTTGAAGAACGAGTCGTCAACGCCGACGCGCTGCACACCCAGCACCGTGGCGTAGATTCCGGCCAGGGCCTCCTCGACGGCGCTTGCCGGTGCGCGGTAGTGGCCGGCGTCGGAGAACTCCGGGGCAGGCAGGGCGCGCCGATCGAGCTTGCCGTTGACCGTCAATGGCAACGCGTCGATCGCCACGATCGCGGCCGGCACCATGTACTCGGGTAGCCGCTCGGCCATCGCCGCGCGAAGAGCCGACGGTTCGGCCGAGCCCGTGACATAGCCGACCAGACGCTTCTCGCCGGGTCGGTCCTCGCGGGCGATCACCACCGCCTGCTCGACCCCGTCGAAACCGGCCAGCACCGAACGGATTTCGCCGAGTTCGATACGGTACCCACGGATCTTGACCTGCTCGTCGGCGCGACCGACATACCTCAGCTGACCGTCGGCCCCCCACCACGCCAGGTCACCGGTGCGATACATGCGAGCCCCGGACCCACCGAACGGACAGGCCACGAACCGCGATCCGGTCAGCCCTGCGCGTCCGGTGTACCCGACCCCGACGCCCCGGCCGGCGACGTACAGCTCCCCGATCGCCCCCGGCGGCACCGGCCGCAACCAGCCGTCGAGCACGAACAATGCCGCCCCCGCGATCGGCGATCCGATCGGCACCGTCCCGGAACCCGCGGTCAGCGGCGCACTCAGGGCAACGTCGACGGTGGTCTCGGTGGGACCGTAGGCATTGATCATGACCCGTCTAGAAGCCCACCGATCCATCAGCGCAGTCGGGCACGCCTCGGCGCCGATGATCAGCGCCACCGACTCGAGGACGTCCGGCGACAACATGCTCACCTCGGACGGAGTGGTGCTGAACACCGTAACGCCCTCGGACACCAGAAGGGCCTGAAGGTCTTCGGGTGCGCGGGCCACCGATTCGGGCACGACCACCAGTCGGCCGCCGCCAAGCAGCGCGCCGAAGATCTCCTGTATCGAGACGTCGAAGCCGTAGGAGCGGCACTGCGACCACACCCGCGCTGACGGCAGGGGTGCGGCATGCAGCGAGTCCATCAATTGGGCGACGTTGCGATGGGTGATGGCAACGCCTTTTGGGACACCAGTGGTGCCGGAGGTGTAGATCAGGTACGCGATGTCGTCGGCGGCGGGCCCAGCCGGCACGGTGCCGCGCGCTCCGGGTGCGGGGAGTTCCCACGCCCCCTGCGCGTCGATGATGTCCAAGTCCGGCCCCACGAACCGGTCGGCCAAGTCGGAGTTGGTGATCGCAGCGACCGGTTCGGCGTCGGCGAGCACCAGTTGCATGCGCGCCGACGGCGCGGCCGGGTCGATCGGCACATAGGCGGCACCGGTCTTGAGCACCGCCAGGATCGACACGATCGCCTCAGCCGAGCGCGGCAGGCACACCGCCACTCGCTGCCCCGGCCCGATCCCGCTGCCCGCCAGAACGAATGCGAATCTGGTAGTGGCATCGTCGAGTTCCCGGTAGGTCCAGGAGCGGCCGTCGAAACGCAGTGCCGTGGCGTCTGGGTCGCGGGCCACCTGCGCAGCAAACAGCCCGGGGATCGTGAGCGACCCAGGCGCCGGCTGGGTCAGCATTGCCCGGTTGCTCCATTCGTCGAGCCGGGCGTGCTCGTCGCCGTCGAGTAGGTCTAGTTTTGACAGTGGCTGTTCGGGGCCGGCGATCATCGCGGCGAGGACACTCTGGAGTCGCCGGCTCAGCGCCTCGATGCCGTTCGCGTCGAAGACATCGCTGTCGTACTCGACGCGCAGGGTCAGCTCCTCACCCGGGATGGCTTGAACCGACAGTGGATAGTGGTTGGTCTCGTGATGCGTGAACTCCGTGACTACCAATCCGTCTGTGCCGGAGAGCTTCGCGGCGTCGATCGGATAGTTCTCGTAGACGAAGAACGTGTCGAACAACTGGTCGTGCCCGGTAACCCGGTGAATCTCGCTGAGCGCCAGGTGCTGATGATCCAGCGTCGCAGCATGATCGCCCTGCAACTGGTTCAACAGATCCGCGGTCGTGGTCGCCGCACCGATCTGCACGCGCACCGGCACCGTGTTGATCAGCAGACCCACCATCGAGTCCGCACCGAACACCTCGTCGGGCCGACCCGACACCGTCGTACCGAACGCGACATCGCGCTGGCCCGTCAACGACATCAAAACCCGCCCGTAAGCGGCCTGCAACACCGTGCTGACCGTTGTGTGACACGAACGTGCCAAGTCACCGAGATCGCGAGTCATGTTCTCCGACAACGTGAACGAGGCAATTCCACGCTCGCCCATGTGCGTTCTGCCCGCGGGACCGACCAGCGTCGGGGCATCGAAGCCGTCCAGTAACTGTCCCCACGCCGCGCGAGCGGCGTCGAGATCTCGGCCGGCCAGCCAGCTCACAAACCGGCGATACGGCGCAGCCGGAGGCAACCGCTGCCCGTAATAGCCGGCGAACACCTCCCCGAGCAGGATCGGCAACGACCACCCGTCCAACACGATGTGATGGTTCGTCAAGACGAACCGGTACCGGTCGGGTCCCGTCCGAATCAATGCCGCCCGGAATGCCGGCTCATTGGCCAACTCACACACCGCCATACGCTCGGCCGCGCACAGGTCGGCGATCCGAGCCTCCGAGTCCAGCTCGACATACTGCCACGGCACTTCCGGGTCAGCCGGAATCACCTGCACCGGCTCGGCGAACTTCTGCGAGAACCGTGCAGCGAGGTTGGGATGCCGCGCCACCACAGCCTGCACCGCCGCCTGCAACCGCTCTGGATCCAGCGGCCCGCTCAAGCCGACATACAGCTGCACCGCGTACACATCGTCGCCACCCGACGATGCGCTGGCGTGGAAGAACAGCCCCTGCTGCAGCGGAGTCAGCGGCAGCGCATCAGCTATCCGCATACTGCCGCTGAAGCTCGTCGATCTGCTCTTGACTAAGGCAGGCGGCGATGTCCGACGGTGTCAGCCCACCTCCACCGCCTTGCACATGCGCGCAGATTCCGGTCAACGCCTCAAACCACAACTGATTCAACCGGTTCACCTGAGCGTGAGTCAGTGCCGAAGGCGCCCACATCCAGGTGGCGCACAAGCTCGGGCCGGCGTCGGTGTCGATCGTGCCGGCGTTCAGCTCCAGCGTGTGCATCAGCGGGATCGGCGGTCGCACGCTCGGGCTGATGGTCGCCAACCCGTCCCAGGCGATCTGCCACACGTCACCGTACGTCTCGGCCGATGTCGCACCCTGGCGGCCAAGATAGTTGAACCCGATCACCGGGTCGGGGCCGTCCAGACCGGCGTCGCTGTTGAGGTAGCGCAGCACCCCGTAGTTCAAACCCTCGGGCAGCGTGCGCAGTTGCTCCTTCGCGGCCTTCACCGCAGCGCCCAGCTTCGCATCACCGGCCACCACCTGGGCCCAGGTCAGGCCGTCCACCTCGAGCGCCACCGGGTACTTGGCGGTGAACCACCCCACGGTGCGCGATAGGTCTACCTCTCCGGGGGCGGCCACGAGTTCCTCGTCGCGACCGTGGCCCTCGACATCGATACAGACGGGCTCGCCGCTGGTTCCCAGGAATTCTGCTGTCGCCAAGGCGAATGCGATCAGCAGAATGTCGTGAACCCCGGCGTGGAAAGCGGCGGGAACGTCACCGAGCAACAGCTGAGTGGTCTCCATGTCGAGGTTCGCCACCAGGTTCCCGGCGGTTGCCAGGGTGTCCACGTCCGGCAGAACCGCCGGCAATGCGGGGGGTGTGTCCGCGATCTGGCGCCAAACGTCGGCTTCCGCCACCACGTCGGGGCGGTGTGCGTGCTCGGCGAGCAGCGACGCCCACCGGGCGAAAGAGGTCCCCGGTTCGGGGAGCACGACCGGCTGACCGGCACGGTGCTGTGCCCAGCCGAAGTTGAGGTCTTCCAACAGGATTCGCCAGGACACCCCGTCGATGGCGAGGTGATGCACGATTGCGACCAGCCGGCGCGTCGAGGTTACCCACACCGCGCTCAGCATGACGCCCTCGGCCGGATTCAGCTGCGATCCGGCGTTGAGAACTGCCTCGTCGGTGAGCACGTCGACGGTGTGCAGCCGCGACCGGGCATCGATCGAACCGGCTTCGGGCACCTCCAGCGCCCAGCCGCCGGCGCCGTCGTCGCCAACCCGCAACCGCAGCATGGCGTGCCGGTCCAACAGAGCCTGCAGCATCACCAGCACGTCGGCCTCGCCGGTGCCTTCCGGCGCCTGCACCGCCACTGTCTGGTTGAAGTGGTCCGTTGGACTTCCGCCGGCCGCCAAGCTCTCCAGCCAGGCGATGATGGGGGTGGTGATCACTGGGCCGACGCCGTCGGAGGCCAGGTCGGTGTCGCCGTCCATCACAGTGGCTACCTGAGCCAGGCGGGCCACCGTCTGCTCGACGAAAACGTCACGCGGACGGCACAATACGCCGGCAGCGCGAGCCCGCGCCACGACTTGCATCGACAGGATGCTGTCGCCACCCAACTCGAAGAACGACTCGTCGACACCGACGCGGTCCAGGCCCAGGACCTGGGCATAGATCCCCGCCAGAATCTCTTCCACCGCATCGCCCGGCGCACGATAGGAATCCGCATCCTGATACTCGGGTGCAGGAAGGGCTTTGGTGTCGAGCTTGCCGTTGACCGTGAGCGGCAAGGCGTCGATCCTGACGATTGCGGCCGGAACCATATAGACCGGCAGGCTCGCGGCCACGGCTGCACGAGCAGCCAGCGGATCCGCTGATCCGGTGATGTAGGCCACCAGCCGCTTGTCGCCGGGGCGGTCCTCGCGGGCGATCACGACCGCCTGCTCGACGCCGTCCAATCCGCCCAGCGCAGCCTGGATTTCACCGAGTTCGATTCGGTAGCCACGGATCTTGACCTGCTCGTCAGCGCGGCCCACGTACTCGAGCTCGCCATCGGGACTCCAGCGCACCAGATCACCGGTGCGGTACATGCGGGCGCCAGGCGCGCCGAACGGGCAGGCCACGAAACGTGTTCCAGACAGCCCAGCGCGGCCTACATAGCCGTACGCCAGACCTGATCCGGCGACATAGAGTTCACCGACGACTCCTGCGGGAACCGGCTGCAACCAGCCGTCGAGCACAAAGAAGCCCAGATTGGCCAGCGGCCGCCCGATCGGACTGATCGCGCTGTCGGTGTCGGCTGCGGTAATCTCCCGGAACGACGCGTGCACCGTGGTTTCGGTGATCCCGTACATGTTGATCATCCGTGGCGAGCCCGGGTGGTTCTGCAACCAGACCCGAAGTCGTTGCGGCTCAAGCGCTTCGCCCCCGAACACCACGGCTTTCAGTGCGAGCTGCTGCTCCGGCGGAGCGTCGACGCTCTGCAACGCGTAGAACGCGGTGGGCGTCTGGCTCAGGACGTCAACGCGTTCGGCGGCCAGCAGGGCACGGAACTCGTCGGCCGAACGCACCGCGGTGTCGGGCACAACCACCAACCGGCCGCCGAAGAGCAGAGCACCCCAGATCTCCCACACCGAGAAGTCGAAGGCCAGTGAATGGCACTGGGTCCAAACTTGTTCGGCCACATCCATATCGGCGGAAAGCGCGTCCAGCAGGCGGGTAACGTTCTGGTGCGGTATCGCCACCCCCTTCGGGGTGCCCGTGGTGCCCGAGGTGTAGATGATGTAGGCGATGTCGTCCGCAGCCGGTCCGTCCACCGCCGTCGCAGGTTGGTCGCCGACAGCCGGATCGTCGAAGTCGACGACCAGCAGATCCCGCCCATCGAGGCGGCCCCTCAGACTCGCGTTGGTGATCGCGGCAACCGGCGCGGCGTCGTCGAGCACGAAATTCATTCGCGCCTCCGGCACCGCCGGATCGATCGCGACGTAGGTCGCGCCGGATTTCAACACCGCCAGGATCGCCACGATCGCGTCGGCTGACCGCGGCAACAACAACGCCACCCGCTGCCCGGGTCCGGCGCCGTGGGCCGTGAGCAGGTGTGCCAACCGATTCGACGCCTCGTCGAGCCTGCGATATGTCCACGACTGCTCACCGCAGGTGATCGCCACCGAGTCCGGGACTCGAGCCGCTTGGGCGGCGAACAACGCCGGGATCGACGCCGGGGCACTCAGCGGCTCCGGGAGCACCGCCCGATTGCCCCAGGCAGCAAGCGAATCCCGCTCCGCGGTGTCGAGCACCTCGATCGAGCAGATCGGCCGTCCCGGATCCGCGGTCATCGCCACCAGCACCTGCACCAGGCGCCGCGTCACCTCGGCGGTGTCCCAATCCGCGAACAGGGGTCCGGCGCCCAGCGTGTTGAGGAACAATTCGTCGCCGAGGCCGGAGAAGGTGAGGCCCGAGCTGCCCGCAAGACCGGAGTCGGTCATGGTCGCCGACGCCGGCGCACCCCCAAAGTCCAACGTGAACGCGGCCGGGAAGAAGTTGATGGAAAGCCGAGAGGTCGGGGCCCCGCGCTCGAGCGCGTGTACCGGAAACCGTTGGTGTTGCAGGGCTTCCTGCATCCGCGTATCGACATGCTTGCAGAAGTCGCTCACCGTGGACTCCGCCGGGGTGTGCAAGACCAGCGGCACCAACCCGGCCGCCATGCCGGGCAGTGTCTTCAGCTCGGGGCGCACACGCCGGCTGACCGGAAAGTCGAATACCACCTCGGTGCCCTCGGCGCACCGCCCGCGCACCAGAAGCGCGCTCGCCGCGGCGATGATCGCGGTGCGGGGGATGTCCCAGACGTGGGCCAGCTCGTCGACGCGATGCAGTACCGCCGGATCGACGCGGACCTGCTCCGAGCGCCACCCCGCATGGGCGTCGTCCCGCGCCTCCCTCGACCGGGTGTGGCCCCCGTTGTTGGACGGCAGATGGGCGGTCCAGTAGGTCTGGTCCTCGGAAAAGTCCGCGGATGCCTCGTATTCCGACTCGCAATCCAGCAGGTCGTGCAACGAACCGAAGAACGCTTGCGGAATGAGATCGCCGGACAGGGTGGCGGAGTAAATCGATGCGACTCGGTTGACGAGCAACCAGATTCCGGCGCCGTCGATGACGATGTGATGAAAGCAGCCGAATACATAGAACTCGGCGGGCCCGGTCTCGAAAACCGCGTACTTGAACAGCGGGCCGGTGAACGGCATCGGGGCGCGCTGGATCGACAGAGCGATCTCGTGGACGTCCCGAGCGGGATCGTCGGACGCGCTGAAGTCGTGGAACTCCAGGTCGATCTCGGGGTAATCGATCACCCGCTGAAAGACGTGGCCGTCCTCTTCGAAGAATGCCGCCCGGACGGGCTCGGCTTCCTTGGTCGCGCGGGTGAGTGCCCACTCGAAGGCCTCGCGCTCGAGCGCGCCCTCGACCTTCAGCAGCATGCCGAGCTGCCAGTCGGTAGCGGGTTGACCCGTTTCCTGTGCCAGCCAAATATCGAGTTGCCCGCGCGTCAGCGGAAGCGCGTCCTCGTTGAGCTCCATCACGACTCCCAGACCCTCAACTAGTCGGACGCTCGACTTCCCGCCAACCGGTCGCGCAGGCTCTTCGGTCGGATGTCGGGCCAATTCGCTTCGATGTAGTCCAGGCATGCCGCGCGGTCGGCCTGCCCGTGGACGATGCGCCAACCGGCGGGGACGTCGGCGAAGGCCGGCCAGAGGCTGTGCTGCTCCTCGTCGTTGACCAATACAAAGAAGCTGCCCTCGTCGTCATCGAACGGATTGGTGCTCACCGCGTCTCCCGACACTCTCGTCAATATAGGTAGAACAAGTTCCAAACCATACTTCGTGGTGTGACCCATGTCATGGAGTTGGCTGTGACTCACATCACCGGATAGCAACCTTCTGTGCACACCTATCGGCGAGTGACAGTGGTGGCCACCGGTTTCTCTCAGATGGTGCGGTTCGGTTCACCTGCGAGGCGTTTCTCAACCAGGCCGGCCGGTATTCGGCGGGGGCGGTGATGCCGCCCAAGGGTCGTTAGCGTCGCACGCCAGCAAGCGTGGCGACGGATCGCCCCGTCAACGGGTCGCCCGCCTGGCGAAATCCTCCAGACGGTCGGCGGCGGCAGCCGCGCTCTCAGCAGGGTCGGTGATCCGGGTGGCGAGTTCGCGGGCCCGCGCGATGTACCCGGGGGCGAGGATCGTGCGCAGGTCGGACACCAACGATTCCTCGGTGACGGTCGAGAACCGGCGGGCGGTGCCGACCCTGAGCCGTTTGACTGCGGCGCCGTAGATCGCGTGGACGAGGTCCCAGAACAAGATCAGCTGAGGAACTCCGGCCCGCATGGCGATCGGCGTGGTGCTCGAGCCGCCATGATGGACGACTGCCCGACAGGCCGGGAACACCGTCGCATAGTTCATCAGGCCGACCACTTTGACGCGTTCGGAATGCGGCGCGTTGCTGAAGTCGGTGTTGGCGGCGCCGACCAACGCACGCTCCCCCAGCCGCGCACAGGCCGCGTCGATCATGGCGATCGTGTCGGCCGGCGATTCGACCGGGATGCTGCCGAAGCCGAAGAAGATGGGCGGCGTGCCGGCGGCGATCCAGGACAGCACTTCGTCGTCGGTGTCGGCGCCCAACTCCAGCGTCAGCGTCCCGACGAAGGGCCGTTGGTCATCGAATTGCGCCCATTCGGCCGCGAGGCCGGGGAAGCAGGCTTCGTCGTAGGCCTGGATTTCCAGTGATCCGCGTTCGGTGATCCGCCGCGGCGCGGAGTGCACCGCCTTGGGCAAGCCCAGCTCGCTGCGCTGGGTGTCCTCGACCTTCTTGGTGCCGCGCCACGACACCCACCAGAACGCCCGGACCACCGCGCGTGCCAGCGGCGCAGGCAGGAAGGGCAGTACCCGGGCGTTCGGACGCAGCGGAAAGTAATGCAAGGTGGCCAAGGGAATGTCGTAGTGTTCGGCGACGTTGGCCGCGGCGTCCTCGAAGTTGATGCCGCTGAAGATCAGATCCGCGCCGTCGGCCAGCGACATCAATGTCGCGCTCATGTCTTGCCAGCCCTGAAAGAGCGGCCCGGAGATCTGGCTTCGCGCCGTGCCCATCTGCCGCAGTTTCCAGGGGCTGCTGAAGAAGCAGGTCCAATAGTCGCGGTGGGCGTCGAGAATCGACCGCGAGTTCGGCCCGAAACCGACGGTGTTCGGCACCGCCGCCTTGGTGAACTCGACCAGGTCCGGCGGAACCGCCATGCAGACGTCATGCCCGCGGCGCACCAGCTCCCGGCCGACGGCCGCGCTGGGCTCGATATCGCCGCGACTTCCCCACGTTGCCAGTACGAACTTCATCGCGGAATGGTGGAGCGGCCGCTACCGGGCGGCGCTCATGGCGAGGAACTCCCCGAGATACCGGGGCGGCTTGAGGTTGAGCAGCCGCGTCCGGTCAGCCTTGAGGTCGGCGTAGGTGAGTGCCTCTACCTGTTTCGGCGAGTACGGCAGGGTCGTTTCCGGTGTTCCCTTGCGGACGAAGCCGACGCCCTGATCGCACTTCAGCACCCCGACCAGCAGATCGGGACGCGTGCTGCGGAGCTCGACGATGGCTTTCCACACGTCGCCATTCCAGATGCCGATCTTCAACGGCCCGGACTGCTGCGCCATGAACTCGTCCCACGACTCGGCGCGGCGGCCCGCGAGCTCGAACGGCGGGTTGCAGTCGTGCAGGAAGATGACGCCGTCGTCCTTCAGGTAGCGCACGGTGTTCTCGACGTCGCGCACCACCTGCTCGTAAGTGTGCAGCCCGTCGATCAGCGCGACGTCGACTGGGTGCTGCTCCAGCAGCGACTTCTCGTTGTCGAAGAACGCGTCGCTGGTGGTCTCGAAGTACTCGACGACGCGACCCTTGGCATTGGCGAGTTCGCGGGTGCGCTCGGTCAGCCGGAAGGCCGGGTCGACGGCGATCTTCACGTCGGCGCTGATCCGCTGGAAGGCCTGCCCGCGCGAGACGCCGATCTCCAGGTACACGGGATTCGAGCGCATGGCGAGCGCCTGCTGCACGGCCCTGATCCGGTTCACACCTGGCATCGCGTCCGCCAACATGACCAGACCCTGGTTGATATTCACGCGAGGTTCCTACCACAAAGGGGTTGCACAACATGAGGGTTTCGGCCCACAACCCGGTGGCGTAAGAATGGTCGGCTATGCCGCGTTCATTCGAGATCGTCAGCGAATCTTCGGCCAGCGTTGAGGCGATTCATGCCGCGTTCGGACGCGAGGATTACTGGGCGGACCGATTGGCCGGCGACGCCGCATCCACCCTGGATTCGCTGATTGTGGATGCCGACGGCGCGGTGGAAGTGCACATCACCCAGTACCTCGGTCGCCAGCTGCTTCCAGGAGTGATCGCGAAGGCTGTTCCCGGCGATCTGAAACTGCACTACCGCGAAACATGGCGGTCGGTCGATGACGGCCGGGTCCGCGGCGAGGTCGACGTGTCGGCGGCGGGCGGCTTCGGATCGAGCCGTGCCGAGAACTGGCTGGCCCCGGTGGCCAATGCCGCCAGACTGCGGTCCGCGGTCCGCGTGGAGGTCAAAATCCCGTTCGTCGGCGGACAACTCGAAAAGTCGATCGGCGCCGGGCTGGCCAAGAGCATCCCCGCGACACTGAGCTACACCACCACTTGGATCGCCGAACACGGATAAACCACGTCTTATTGACGCGCGCGAATGCAACAATGCCTCGACCGACAGACGCGTCCGCTCGATAAGTAGGTGATCTTGGTCCAGGCCGACAGCGTTAGCCCCACCGACAGCCGGCCGACTCAGCGCTCCGAACCGACGGCGTTCCGCGCGGACATCGAGGGCCTGCGTGCCGTCGCCGTGCTGGCGGTCGTCCTATTCCATGCATCGGTCCCCGGCATCAGCGGGGGCTTCGTCGGTGTCGACGTGTTCTTCGTGATCTCCGGTTTCCTGATCACCGGACTGCTCTGGCGCGAGGTGAGCAGCACTGGGAGCGTGCGATTGAGCAGCTTCTACGGCGCCCGCGCCCGCCGGTTGCTGCCGGCCTCGGCGACTGTCGGGGTCGTCACGATGGTCGCCTCGGCAATCCTGTTGCCGCCGTTGCAGGCTCGGCCTGCGATCACCGACGGTATCGCCAGCGCGCTGTACGTCAGCAACTATCAGTTCGTCCTGCGCGGCGTCGACTACTTCGCCATGCACGTGACCGCATCGCCATTCCTGCACTATTGGTCGCTCGGCGTCGAGGAGCAGTTCTACCTGGTGTGGGCGCCGATGCTGCTCGGCGCGATGTGGCTGATCCGGTTGGCGCGCCGGGCCCGGCGACGCCCGGACGCACCGGCGTCGAAGCGTCCTTTCATCGTGCTGCTCGCGCTGATCGCGGTGGTGTCGTTCGCGATGTCGTTCCTGGCGAGCTACATCCTCCCGGCGGCGGCGTTCTATTCACTGCCCACCCGGGCGTGGCAGCTGGCTACCGGTGGTTTGGTGGCGCTGACCGCCCTCGGTTGGCAGCGCCTCTCACCGCGGGTCGCCGCGATCACCGGCTGGACCGGCCTGGGGCTGATCGCGCTGGCCTGTGTCTGGCTGACTCCGGCGACGCTCTACCCGGGCACCGCGGCACTGTTGCCCACGTTGGGCGCGGCACTGGTCATCGGCGCCGGGTGCGCCACGCCGAATCACGGCGGGGGGCGGCTGCTCGGTGTGCCGCCGATGCGCGCCATCGGTCGGATCTCCTACTCCTGGTACCTGTGGCACTGGCCGGTGCTGGTCCTTGTCCCGATCCTGCTGGGCCACTCGCTGAACCTGGCCGAACGCATCATCGCCGCGCTGCTGTCCGCCGGGTTGGCATGGTTGACCCTGCGGTATCTAGAGAACCCGCTGCGCTTCGCGCCGAGGATCCGCGCGTCCGGGTGGCGCAGTCTCGCGCTGGGTGCGGGGGCTACGTTGATCGCGGTCTGCGTCGGGGTGGGGTTGCTCAGGGTGCTGCCCACCCCGGTCGGGCATGGAGCGCCTGCCAAGCCGCTGAACTTCACCCCAGCACCGGTGGCCGCCGGCTCCCCCATCGACGCCTACGACACCGCGGTGCGCCAGATGTTCGTTCAGGTCCAGGCGGCCGTCGCGGCGTCGGCCGACATCGAGTCCGTACCGTCGAACCTCGCGCCTGCGCTGTCCGAAGCCTTCGCCGAAAAGAAGGCCCTGTCGTTCAACGGCTGCCTGCGCGAGCCGTTCGAGAGTGGACAACCGGAGTGCGCATTGGGTAACACCTCGTCGCCGACGACGGTCGCCCTGGTCGGCGACTCCCACGCCGCGATGTGGACGCCCGCGTTCGACGAGGTCGCCACCCAGCGGCAGTGGCGGCTGGAGCTGCTGGCCAAAGGGGCCTGCCCGCTGCTGGACCTGCCGATCGGGAACCCGCTGAGCAGGCTGGCCGAGCACTTCGAACACTGTGGGCAATGGCGGGCGCAGATCGTCAGCCGCCTGGAAGCCGAGCGCCCGCACCTGATCGTGCTGAGTCTGTGGCGTGGCTACGGCACCGACGAAGCGCTGTCCGGGTACCGGGCCTACGACGACGCCTGGCTCGCGGCGTTCACCCGTTTGGTGCAGCGGTTGCGCGCGACTGGCGCGCAGGTGCTGGTGCTCGGACCGATTCCCGACCCGCAGTTCGTCGTGCCGGTCTGCCTGTCCGGCTACCTCGACGACGTGCCGGCCTGCACGCCGGCTCGCTCCGACGCTGTCCACGAGTCGGGCATCGCCGCCGAGGCCGCCGCCACCCAGGCCGGTGGCGGACAATACGTCGACACGACCGACCTGTTCTGCACCGCGCAACGTTGCCCCGTGATCGTCGGCAACACCCTGGTGTACGTCGACGAGAACCACATGACCCTCGAGTACTCGCGCGCGTTGGCCCCGGTCGTCGCGGCCCTCGCCGACCGCACGCTCGCGCGCCACTAGTTGCGAGAAGGCGTTCTCGAAAGCACCTCTCGTCCCGGCGCCCGAATGTAACAATGCCTCGACTGAATTGACGTGTTCGCTGATTTAGCAGGTAGGTGACATTGGCCCACGCCGACAGCCTCAGTGCTGCCGAAGAACAGCAAAGTCGGCGCCCGGAACAGCCATACTTCCGTCCGGACATCGAGGGCTTGCGTGCCGTCGCGGTGACGGCCGTGGTCCTTTTCCACGCTGCCGTCCCCGGCATCGGGGGTGGCTACGTGGGTGTCGACGTGTTCTTCGTCATCTCCGGGTTCTTGATCACCGGGCTGCTGTGGCGTGAGGTCAGTAGCACCGGCAGCGTCCGGCTACGCAGCTTCTACGGCGCGCGTGCCCGCCGGTTGCTGCCGGCCTCTGCCGCGGTCGGCGTCGTCACGATGATCGCGGCGATACTTCTGTTGCCGCCCTTGCGGGTTCCGACGGTCCTCTACGACGGCGTCGCCAGCGCCCTCTACGTCGGCAACTACTGGTTCATCATCGACAACATCAACTACTTCTCCGACCTGTTGACGCCGTCGCCGTTCCTGCATTACTGGTCACTCGGAGTCGAAGAGCAGTTCTATCTGGTCTGGGCTCCGCTGATCCTGGGCATCGCCTGGCTGATTCGGCGGTTCCGGCGAAACAGGGCCCGCGCGATCGGCGGCTCCCGGCGCCCGTACCTGATAGTCCTGGGACTGGTCGCCGCCGTCTCGTTCGCGCTGTCGCTGGTGATCACCTATGTCGTGCCGGCGGCGGCGTTCTTCTCGCTGCCGACCCGCGCCTGGCAGTTGGCCGTCGGCGGATTGGTGGCCCTGACCGCGACTGCGTGGCAACGCCTTTCGCCCCGGGCGGCCGCGGTCTCCGGATGGGCCGGACTGGCCATGATCGTGATTGCCTGTGTGTGGTTCACGTCAGCCACGCCCTTCCCGGGCACCGCCGCCCTGCTGCCCACCCTCGGCGCGGTGCTGGTGATCGGCGCCGGCTGCGCCACCCCGTCCCAGGGATGTGGCCAGTTCCTGAGCACATCACCGATGCGCGCGGTCGGCCGCATCTCCTATTCCTGGTACCTCTGGCACTGGCCGGTACTGGTTCTCGCACCCGCACTTCTCGGCCATTCGCTGAATTTGGCCGAACGCATCATCGCTGCGCTGCTGGCCGCCGGCTTGGCCTGGCTGACGCTGCGCTACCTGGAAAACCCGCTGCGCTTCGCCCCGAAGATCCGCACCTCGGCGTGGCGCAGCCTCGGCGTCGGGGCGGTGGCCACGGCGATCGCCGTCTTCGTCGGGGTCGGACTGTTGAAGGCCGTACCCACACCCGTCGGGCCGGGCGCCCCGGCAGCCGCGGTGGCGCTCAACGCCGTGTCGGTGCCGACCGGCTCGAACGCCGCCGCATACGACACCGCGGTCGCGCAGACCCGCACCCAGCTGCAGGCGGTGCTGGCGGCAGCCGTCGCGACGAAGGCCCCCGTCCCGTCGAATCTGACTCCGCCGCTGGACAACCTGGCGGCGGAACAGGAGGACTACACCTACCAGGGCTGCCTGCGCACGCCGTATGAGGACGGCCAGCCCGAGTGCGTGATGGGCGATATCACCTCGCCGAACACGGTGGCCCTCATCGGTGACTCGCATGCCGCGATGTGGACTCCGGCGTTACAGCAGATCGCCACCCAACGGCACTGGCGGCTGCAAATGATGGCCAAGGAAGCCTGCGCACTCATGGACGCGCGCGCCGGCAGCGCGTTCAGCAATCTGGTCGAAGACCTTCAACACTGCCAGCAGTGGCGCGACGAGATCGTGGCTCGCCTGGCGGCCGAACATCCCCGACTCGTCGTGGTCAGTGTGTGGCGGGGGTACGGCACCGACGAGACGATGTCGGGCTTCCGTGCCTACGACAGAGCGTGGCTCGACGGGATGACCCAGCTGGTGCGGCAGCTGCGCGAGACCGGTGCGCAGGTCCTGATGCTCGGGCCGATTCCGAGTCCGCATGCCAACGTGCCGATCTGCGTGTCCGGCCACCTCGACGATGCGGCGGCCTGCTCGCTGTCACGGCCCTCGGCGGTTGACCAATCCGGCATCGCAGCCGAGGCGGCCGCCACCGCGGCCGGCGGCGGACAGTACGCGGACCTGTCCGACCTGTTCTGTGCCACAGAGCGTTGCCCCGTCATAGTCGGCAACACGTTGGTCTACCTCGACGTCAGTCATCTGACCCTTCAATACTCCCGCGTGCTGACACCGGCCATCGCCGCGCTGGTCGACCGCGCGTTCGCCCAACGATAGCCATCTGGAGGCTTGCCTTGTCCACATCCGTACTCATCACCGGCGGCGCCGGATTCATCGGATCCGCGCTCGCGCGACGTCTCGTCGAATCCGATTACGACGTGGCCGTGATGGACATCCTGCATCCGCAGGTGCACGCCGTCGACGCACCGATCGACCTGCCGCCCTCGGTGCGGTTGTTCACCGGCGATGTCACTCACGCGGCTGACTGTGATGCCGTGCTCCGGCTGTTCAAACCGTCGCAGATCGTGCACCTGGCCGCCGAGACGGGAACGGCGCAGTCGCTGTCGGAGGCGACCCGCCACGGTTCAGTGAATGTCGTTGGGACAACCCAACTTCTCGACGCCTTGAGCCGCTGCGGGCACGTCCCTGACCAGTTGGTGCTGGCGTCGTCGAGGGCCGTCTACGGCGAGGGCGCCTGGCGGTCCGGTAGCGACGTGTTCTATCCGCAACCGCGCAGCCACGCTCAGCTCGTCGCGGGCATCTGGGATCCGCAGGGCCCCACCGGGGAGCCTGCCGTCCCGCTCGCGAGCAGTGCGGCCACAACCGAGCCCCGGCCCACCAACATCTACGCCGCGACCAAACTGGCCCAGGAGCACATCCTGGCCGCGTGGACCTCGGCCCACGACACCAGGCTCAGCGTGCTACGACTGCAGAACGTCTACGGGCCGGGTCAGTCGCTGACGAATTCCTACACCGGGATCGTTGCGCTGTTCGCCCGGTTGGCGCGCGAGAAGCACGCCTTGGAGGTGTACGAAGACGGCCGGATCGTGCGCGACTTCGTCTACATCGACGACGTGATCGAAGGGTTGTTCGCGGCGATCGAAACGCCCGCGGCGCCGTCCCGCTCCCTCGATATCGGAGCAGGTGTCCCGACCACCATTCACGAGCTTGCGCAGCTTCTCGCCGGGATCTGCGGCGCCCCCGAACCCGTAGTCGTAGCGAAATTCCGCGACGGCGACGTGCGGGCCGCCAGGTGTGACATAACGGCCACGACCGACGAGCTCGGTTGGCGTCCTAAGTGGTCGCTCGAGGAGGGAACACGATCACTTCTCGAGTGGATCGGCAAATAATCCGGTGGGCCCGACGAAGAGGCTGCGACTTCACCCGAAGCACCTCCACTCACGCTATGGTCAATATTTGTGATCGAGCTTGACGGTGTCGCGAAGACGTTCGACGGGACCATCCTTGCCCTGCAGGACGTGAGCTTTTCCGTCGCAACCGGATCGGTCTGCGCGCTACTCGGTCACAACGGCGCGGGAAAGACCACCACGATCAACATCCTGTCCACGTTGATGAAGCCCTCCTACGGCAGAGCGCTCGTGGCCGGTTACGACGTGGCCAAGGAACCGGCCCGGGTACGCGAATCCATCTCGATGACCGGACAGATCGCCGCGATCGATTGGCAGCTCACCGGGCGCGAGAACCTGGTGATGTTCGCCCGGTTGCACGGGATGCGGCGCAAGGAGGCCAACGGGCGCGCCGACGAATTGATCCATCAATTCGACCTGGTGGATGCCGCCGACCGGAATGTGGTCACTTACTCCGGTGGTATGCGGCGTCGCGTCGACATCGCGGCTGCTCTGGTCGTCCCGCCGAAGGTCTTGTTCCTTGACGAGCCGACGACAGGATTGGATCCGCGCAGCCGCCGTAGTGTCTGGGACCTGGTGTCCTCGTTGACATCTGATGGGACGACGGTGCTGCTCACCACCCAGTACCTCGAAGAAGCCGATGTGCTCAGCGATTCGATCGTCGTGCTCAATCAGGGCCGTGTTGTCGCCACCGGAACCGCCGACGACCTCAAGCGACGTGTCGGATACAGCTATTGCTCGGTCAGCCCGGTCAACCCCGATGACCTGCCCAAGATCATCGCCGCGCTCGCCGACCTTCAGGACGTGCAGGCCGACGACGAGGCCAACACCGTGTCGGTGCTGGCCCCTAACGGCGTTGCCACCCTCAGTGAGGTATTCCGCCGCGTCGACCAGCTCGACGTTGAGCTGGAGGACATTTCGCTGCGTAAGCCATCCCTGGACGAGGTGTTCCTGCATCTGACCGGCAGTGTCACCGCGTGACCGCTGTTGCTGTTCTGACCGAGCGGATGGTGCGCAATACGCTGCGCAGCGACCTGCCGTTCGCGGTGCTGGCGCCCGCCGGTAACTTCATCATCTTCAACCTCGCGTTGCGCAACGTGATCGACACCGGCGGGATCGGTTACCCCCAGTACCTTCTGCCGGTCATCATCGTCCAGGTGACCCTGCTCGGCGCACTGACCACCGTCGACCGCGCGGCCCGAGACCACCAGTCCGAGCTCGGGCTCCGGTTCCGCACCCTGCCGATTCCGACGATCGCGCCGCTGGCGGCGCGCATGCTGTACTGCCTGATCCGCGGGGTAATCGCCCTGGTCGCCACGATCGCCGCCGGCTACGCCTTCGGCTTCCGAATGCTCGGTGGCCCCGCACATTTGGCGGTGTTCACGTTCTTCGTTCTGGCGCTGACCTTGGGCCTGTCACTCGCCGCGGACGCGACGGGGGTGCGGATCTCGACCGCCGCGATCGGCCGCAACGGCGGATCCAGTCAGATCCTCCTGGTCCCCCAGATGATGCTGGTGATGCTGTCGACGGGGATGGCGCCCGTCGATTCGTTTCCCTCCTGGTTGCATGGTTTCGTTCGCTACCAACCTGTTTCGCAGGTAACCGACACCCTGCGCGGCCTCGCCGCAGGCCACGTCGCGGTCGGCAGCCTGGCGAGCAGCTTCGCCTGGTGCCTCGGGCTGCTCGTGGTGTTCGGGGCGATCGCGGTACGGATGCAGAGGCGCACCCAATGACCACGCAAGCGCCGCTGCGCAGTTCACTGCTCAACGAAAGTTGGGTTTTCGCTTGCCAGCACTTCACCCACTGGCGCCGCGATCCGCTGGTGCCGGTCCAATCCCTGGTTTTCCCAACGTTTTTGTTGATTACGTACTACCTCCTGGTCGGCAAGTCGGTGCTGCGAATCACCGGTACCGACAGCCTCTACGGACTGGTGCCGACATGCGCGATAGCCGGAGCATTCTCCGGCTCGCTTGCGGTCGGCCTCACCCTGTCCTTCGAACGCGACACCGGGCTACTCAGCAGGTTGTGGGCGCTGCCGGTGAACCGAGCCAGTGCATTGACTGGTCGGCTCATCGCAGAGGCCGTGCGGACGCTGGTCAGCACTGCCATGATCACCGCGGTCGGCATCGGGCTGGGGCTGCGCTTCCGCGGCGGTCCGCTCGAGTTGCTGCTGTACCTGTTGGTGCCCGTGATGGTGGTGATTGTCTTCGCAATGGCGGTGATCGCCGTCGCGGTTCGCGCGAAGGACGGCACCGTGCTGATCTGGCTCGGGCTGCCCGCGATCACCGCCGTTTTCGCCAGCTCCGGGTCACCTCCGGTGGAATCACTGCCGTCGTGGATGTGGCCGTTACTGCGTTTTCAGCCCATGGAGCCGATCGTCGAATCGATGCGCACGCTGGCTCAAGGCGGCCTCCCGTGGTGGCCACTGCTCTGGGGCGTGCTGTGGACCATTGCCGGCGCTGCGCTCGTCGGCCCGCTGGCCATCCGCGGATACCGGGCCGCGGCCGAATCCGGGGGCGTTCGCGGTTGACGTCAGCCGCGACGGGAGATGGCGAACTTCTCGACCAGGTCGGCTGCGATGGCGACGCTGTCGGCGGGCTTGATCATCGTGTTCGCGAGTTGCCGTGCGCGCTCGGCATATTCGGGGGCGAGGATCGTTCGAAGGTCTTTGACCAACGTCTTCTCGGTGGTGCCCATGAAGCGCCGACCGGTGCCCACCTTGAGCTTCTTGAGCCGGGACCCCCAGCACCCTTGATCGGGCAACATCCACAGGATCAGCGTGGGGCGCCCGGCGCGCAGACCGGCGTTGGTGGTTCCGGCGCCGCCGTGGTGCACGACTGCGCGGCAGGTCGGCAGGATCGTCGCGTAGTTCATCGGTCCGGCGATCTTGACGTGGTCGTAGTGCGGCACGCTGCTGTAGTCGGCCCAGCCGGCGCCCACCAGGGCCCGCTCCCCGACCTGGGCGCACGCCCCGGCGATCATCGCGATGGTTTCCGCCGCGGAGTCCACCGGCATGCTGCCGAAGCTGAAGAAGATCGGTGGTGTGCCGGCGGCGATCCACGATGCGATCTCGGCGTCGTCGGCGGCGGGCAACTCCAGCGTCAATGCCCCGACGAAGGGGCGTTGGGGCGGCTCATGGGCGTTCCACGTCGCCCACTCGTCCGGCAGGCCCGGAAAGCAGAGCGCATCGTAGGCTTGGATTTCCATCGCTGCGCGCGCCGCGATCCGCTGCGTCCAGTGGCCGGTCGCCTTCGGCAAGCCGAGGGCACGCCGTTGGGCGTCGTCGGCGACTTTGTGTCCGCGCCATGTCAGCCACTCCAGCACAGCCATCACCGCGCGGCACAGTGGCGGCGGCAGGAAGGGCATTTGAAAACCGTTGACCCGTAACGGGAAGATTTGCAGCGTCGCCAGCGGTGTGCCGCAGTACTCGGCGACGTTCGCGGCGACACCCTCGTAGTTCAGGCCGGTGACGAGTAGGTCGGCCCCGTGCGCCAACGACAGAAGCGTCTTCGACGCCTGCTCCCGATACTCGTCCAGCGGTGCGGCGAACGCACCCAGCAATCGGTTCAGCTCCGCGGCCTTCCATGGCTTGCTGAACAACAGATTCCAGAACTCGTGGTGCGGGTCGTCGACCTCTTTCAGTGTCGGGCCGAAGGCGACCGCCTTGGGCCCGGCGGACTCCGCGAACGCGATCATTTCGGGCGCGACAACGAGGTGCACGTCATGCCCGCGGCGCACCAGCTCCCGGCCGATCGCGGCGAACGGTTCCACTTCGCCGCGCGTACCCCAGTTCGCCAGCACGAATTTCATCGCGGGTCCTACCCCTTGCCGTCCCCGGCGGGATGTTCCAGGTACCACGGATTGGCGCGCGCCCACTCGATGGTGCGGCGAATGCCCTCTTCCACGTCTATCTTCAATTGCCAGCCCAGCTCGCGCTGTGCCTTCGTCGAGTCCGGAATGCGACGCGGAATGTCTTCGTAGCGACCGCCGAAACGTGCTGCGGTGTCGACCGCCTCGGCGCTGGACACCCCGTCGACACTGGCGATCTTGATGGCCAGTTCCACAGCGTCCCGCATGGTCGTCTCTACCATGCTGCCGACGTTGAACGCCTCACCGATCGCCGCATCGCTGTCTGCGGCGAGCAGAGTGCCGGCGACCGCGTCGTCGACGTAGGTGAAGCACCGGGTCTGGTCACCACTGTCGTAGAGCAACGGCTGGCAACCGTTGAGAATCCGGTGGATTGTCTGCGACACCACGAAAATCGGATTCTGCCGCGGGCCATACACATTGAAGTAGCGGACAACAGTCACCGGCAGGCCGTGGGCGGCATGCATGGCGAAGACCAGATGCTCGGCCATGCCCTTGCTGGTGCTGTAGCTCCAGCGCGCGGTTTTCGTCGAGCCAAGTACCCGGTCGTCATCCTCGGCGAACGGAGGCTTGGGATTTTTGCCGAACACCTCGGAGGTGCTGGCGAACACGATGCGAATCCCGTTGCGCTGGCTCAACTCGAGCACGTTGCGGGTCCCGATCACGTTGACGTCGAGGACCTGAAGCGGGTCGTTCATGTAGTTTTTGACGCCGACCACCGCGGCCAAGTGGAACACCGTGTCGACGTCGGGAGTCAACGCCTTTTCCAGCGCCGCCAGGTCGGTGACATCGCCCTGAACGAAGCGGAAGTTGGGATGCGCGTCGAAATCGATACTGGTGTCACGGGTGTTCTTCGCGAAGTCGAAAATGGTGACGCTGTCGCCGCGGTCCAGCAGTGCGGACACCAGATGCGATCCGATGAAGCCGTAGCCGCCCGTCACGACGACATTGGACATAGTTGCTCTTTCGTTGAACGTGTGGTTTTGAGGAGACCCGCGGCCGGCTACCGGCCGATCCCCTTATAGATGAAGCCCGCGGCCCGCGCGGCTGCCGGGTCGAAACTGTTGCGTCCGTCCAGAAATACGCATTGATCGGCTGCGAGGTCGGCGAGCCGGACCAGCGGGATCTGGTGGAATTCTCGATGCCCTGCCAGAACGACGAGCGCATCAGCATCCTTGACGGCGGATTCGATATCCGGGCTCAGCGGGATCTTCGTGACAGTGTGTGCTTCCTCCTCCGGCACCCACGGGTCATGGACGGTGAGCTCGCAGCCGGACTCCTCGAGAAGCGCGACAACGTATTTCGTGGGTGTGAGCCGGCAGTCACCGGTGTTGTTCTTGAACGCGATCCCCAGCACGGCGATCTTGCTGTCTTCGATCTTCTTGCCCTGATCGGCGAGGAGCGCAGTGAGCAATCCGTAGGTGTAGCTGGGCATCGTGTCGTTGACGGTCCGCGAAGTCCGCGGCACGTTCAACTCCAGGCCGAGTGTCTCACCGAGGTGGTTGACAAACCACGGGTCCTTCGTGAGGCAGTAACCGCCCACACCCATGCTCGGAGACAGGATGTTGACGTTGTGGGTGCCTTTCGGCATCGAGTTCGCCGCGGCGATGACCTGAAGAACGTCCATGTCGAGGCGGTCGCAGACTTTGGCCAATTCGTTGGCCATCGCGATGTTGAGGTCGATCCACAGGTTGTCGGCGAGCTTGACCATCTCGGCCGTCCGCGGATCCTCGACAATGATGGATTCCAGCCCCAGACCGTGGCGCCACAGGGTGGCGCAGCTGCGGGCGCTGCGCTCGTCGACCGCACCGACCACGACGGGGATCGAGGTGAGCTCCCGGATGGCCTGCCCTTCGGCCAGCCGCTCGGGGCAGAACGCCAACCCGAAGTCGACCCCGGCCTTGAGGCCCGACGCCTCTTCAAGGATCGGCCGCACGAGAGTCTCGGTGGTGTCAGGTGGCACCGTGCTCTTGAGGATGACCAGGTGGCCGGCGCGCAGGTGCTCGCCCACCGCCCGCGCCGCCGCCTTGATGTCGTCGACGATCGGCTCGTAGTCCGGACCTAGCGGCGTGCCGACGGTGACGATGATGAAGTCGTTGTCGGCGATGACGCTGAAGTCCGACGTGGCGCGCAGCCGTCCGACCTGAACACTTTCGGCGACGAGCTCACCGAGTCCCGGCTCCGGCACGCTGGTGCGGCCCTGGTTGATCTCGTCGACGATGTTCGGTCTCACGTCGATACCCGTCACCGGCCAGCCGCGGTCAGCCAGGACAGCGCCGATCACAGTGCCGATGTACCCGAAACCCACCACCGCGATTCCGGCCCGCATACCGCGGACCAGCAAGTCGACCTCGGCATCGCTTTGTCCGAACGCGCCTCTAACCATCGCCGTTCCTAGCTCCTTCAAACTTCCCCGTGCGCGTCCTGGAATTAACCGGGCCTCACGACCAGGCGGGTCGCTCGGCAGCCTAATCCAATATTGACGGGTCCGACCCGAAATTCGAATGGCCGGGACAAGTGATCAGGTGCGGCAACGTAGGCGCGCAAATTCCTCGACCCGATCGGCAGCAGCAGCGACACTATCGGCGCGTGTCGTCATCCGCGGGGCGATGTCGCGAGCCCTGGCGGCGTACTCCGGGGTGAGAATCCGCCGCAAGTCCTTGACCAGCGAATTTTCGGTAGTGGTGGAGAAGCGGCGCCCAGCGCCCACCTTCAGCCGCTTGAGCTGTGCAGCAAAGAACGGCTGATCTGGCAACGTCCAGAGCACCAATTGAGGAACCCCCGCCCGCAGGCACGCGGCCAGGGTGCCGGAGCCGCCGTGGTGCACGACCGCGCGGCAACGCGGGAAGATCGTCGCGTAGTTGACTTGCCCGACCACCTTCACATGGTCGAACTTTGGAACGTTGCTGTAATCGGTCCCACCCGCGCCGACGATGGCACGCTCACCCAGCCGCGAGCAGGCCGCGGCGATCATGGCGATCGTGTCGGCCGGCGCTCCGATCGGCACGCTGCCGAATCCGAAGAAGATCGGCGGCGATCCCTCGGCGATCCACGCCGTGACCTCGTCGTCGGCGTCCGTCGGCGCCGCCATCGCCAAGGCTCCGACGAACGGCCTGCTCACTGCCCGCGGCCGATTCCACTTCGCCCACTCGGCTGACAGACCCGGGAAGACCAGCTCGTCATAGGCCTGAATCTCCAGTGACCCTCGCTCGGCGATCCTGCGCGCAGCGGGCCCGGTGGCCCTGGGCAATCCCAGTTCGCGGCGCTGCGTGTCCTCGTCGTCCCGGGTTCCGCGCCACGCCGTCCGCTCGTTGACCGTCATCGCCATCCGGCTCAGCGGCGACGGCAGCAGCGGCAGCAGCTTGCCGTGCACCCGATACGGGAAGTAATGCAGGGTGACCAGCGGAATGTCGTAGGCCTCCGCGACGTTGGCGGCGGGCTGCTCGAAGATCAGACCGGTGAGCAACAGGTCGGCGCCCTGCGCCACGGTGGCCAGGGTCCTGGTCATCTCGGCCCAGCAGTCCGCGGCGAACCGGGCAGTCTCGGCCGCCATCCGGTTCAGCTCTCGGAGCTTCCACGGTGTGCGCCCGTAGCAGGTGAAGTACTTCCACTGCAGTTCCAGGATGTCCGTCGAGTCCAACCCGTAGGCAACCGCGGGCAACCCGGCCGCCTCGGCGAATTCGACCAGGTTGGGCGGGACGACCATGCGAACGTCGTGGCCGCGGCGCAGCAACTCGCGGCCGACGACCACAGCGGGCTCGATATCGCCGCGACCGCCGTAGCTCGACAGCACAAGTTTCATCGCCGGACATTATTACCGCTTTTTTGACGCCCAAGTCAGCGTTCGGCGATTGCGCTGGCTCAACGTTGATAGCATCCCGAATCGCCCAGATCCGGCCAAACTTTGGGCCATCACGCTGAGGAGCCCGATTTGGCTGACGCCGCATTGACTGCGCGTGAGACGGAACGCATCGACTGGGACGTCATCGTGGTGGGTACCGGGATGGGCGGCGGCACGCTGGGTTACCGGCTCGCCCAGGCGGGTCGGCGAGTGTTGTTCGTCGAGAAGGGCCGCTCAACCCTGCCCGGGAGCCCGGGAACGATTCGTTCGGCGATGCCGGAACTGGCGGAGCCGATGGCGGCTCGCTCTGCGGAAGCCTATTTCGACGCCCTGGCGCGCGGCGGTCGCTCGACCGACGAGGTCGAGGACATCAGCGGACGCGCCGCCAAGCGGTTCGTGCCGTTCATCGGCAGCGGAACCGGCGGGTCCTCCGCGCTCTACGGGATGGTGTGTGAGCGATTCTTCGCCCGCGACTTCACTCCTCGGCAGAATTTCGCCCACCCCGGCGATTCGACGGTGCCCGACGCGTGGCCCGTCACCTACGACGAGATGCGGCCCTGGTACGCCGACGCCGAAAAGCTGTTCGGGGTCCGCGGTCAGCCCGATCCCCTGCGACCCGAAGCAGGCGACGTCAATCTTCCTGCAGCACCGCCTTTCTCGACTGACAATCAGCCCCTGGTAGACCATCTGCGCGGTCGTGGACTTCATCCATACCACCTGCCGATGGCTTGCGATTACACCCCGCAATGTTCGACCTGTCAGACCTATCTGTGCTCCCGGTCGTGCAAGAACGACTCCGCGCGCAACTGCGTGCTGCCCGCCATTTCCGAGCACGGAGCCACGCTGCTGACGGAATGCCGAGTAGTGCGACTCGAGGCCGACCGCTGCCGCGTCCGGCAGGTGATCTGCGAGCACCCGTCGGGCAGGCTCACATTGAGGGGCAAGGTGGTGATCCTGGCCGCAGGGGCGCTGGCCACTCCGGTGCTGTTGCTGAATTCGCGATCGGGTGATTGGCCGCGCGGGCTCGCCAACGGCTCAGACATGGTGGGCCGCAACCTGATGCGTCATCTTCTCGATCCGATCGAGGTCTGGCCGGAGCGTGATTCCGCGATCACGGCCGCCAACAAGGAAATCGGGCTCAACGACTTCTACTTCTATGAGGGCCAGAAATACGGGACCGTGCAGTCGTTCGGTTCGATCCCACCCATGGAGTGGTTGATCAATCGCCCTGGCCCGCAGGGGAAAGCGCTGCGGCTAATCAAACCGGCCGTGCGCCGGGTCTACGAGCGGTTCTTTACCGGCGGCCTCATCCTGGCCGCGATGATGGAAGACCTGCCCTATGCGGACAACCGAGTGATGCTCTCCGCGCACCCCGGCACCGACGGCCGGCAGCGGATGAGGATTCAGTACCGGCTGCACGCGGGAGAGCTCGAACGGCATGCGGCGTTCATGCAGTTGTTCAAGGACACCCTGAAACCGTTCCGCACCCGCAGCCTGGGCAGCGGCAAGGAGAACTCGAACGTGGGCCACGTCTGCGGCACCGTCCGGTTCGGGACCGATCCCGCGACCAGTGTGCTGGATCCGCAGAATCGGGCGCACGAAGTAGACAACCTCTACGTGGTCGACACGTCGTTCTTCCCATCCAGCGCCGGCTTGAACCCAAGTTTGACCGTCGCGGCCAATGCCCTGCGAGTGGCAACCCACGTGAACCACGAAAACTTTGCTAGCTGAGCCGATCTGGTCTCCTACACGGCCGATAGGCCCTAGTCTGTGCGGATACCCGGAGGTGAAGCATTGAGCATGGTCGATAGCGGAACGGTGGATCGGACGACTCAGACCGTCGATCGGACGAGCCTGCACCGGCTGTGGAAAGCAGTCCTGGCCGTCATCGCGCTCGCGGTGGCCACGGCATGCTATTTCGTCCCGGTCCTGCTCATCGCGATCGGCATACTCGCCGCGCTTCTGCTCTGCGCACGTCTGATCTATCGGGACCGCGACCGCTATATCCCAAATTTGTATGCCCGCGACGTACGGCTTTACGACGCCGCATATCAGGCTTTCATCGCGAAAACCCTTCCCGAAATTCGGCGCTGCCGGATTCCCGGTCACCCGCTGCTGTGGGAAGCGTCACGACTGCCGAAGCCGACATCGGAGAATTCCGGTGAACTTCTGCTGGATCTCGGAGTCTGGATCGGCTGGTCGACCAGGCTGACCGCCGACGCGACCGGCCGCACCGTCTACGGCTTCGACACGTTCTCCGGACTCGTCGAGGACTGGCAGATCGAGGACCAGTTCGTCATCAAGCAAGGCACCTTCTCGCTGTCGGATCCACTCGCTCAACGCTTCATCCGCGACACCGGTGTTACCTTGCACGACGGCGTTCCCACTGCTCTGGGCCGCGAGGTGCACTTCATCAAGGGAAGCACCTATGAGACGCTGGGCCCGTTTCTGTCCGAACGACCCGGCGCTCCGATCAGGCTGTTCCACATGGACCTGGACACCTATGAGAGTTGCCTGCACGCGCTGGAAACCTGTCGGGAGCGGTTCGTTGTGGGGTCGATTCTGGTCTTCGACGAATACCTGGTGACCAATGGCGAACTGCGGGCATTCTTTGAATTCCAGAGTCGCTACGGTCTGGAATTCCGATATCGCGCATGGGGTCTCGAAATCGGTGAAATGAATGCCGCCATGGTGACGACCCGGTGGAAGCGAGCGATGTATTACCTGGCAGCCGTCGCAATCCATCTGGTCGACGGTCGCTATCTCTGGAAGATATTCAGCAGGCGTTTCTGGCGGTTCTGGCTAGGCGCACCAGCCGGTGACATTCTTTTCATGCTCGGCGCGGCCGGACTGCGGAAATCGGTGAGCCTCGAGATCACCGGCCTCGGCACCCTCGACCCGACGCGACGCTGAACACACCGCTGCGACTGCCGAGCCCATCCACTCTGAACCGCCGCGACGACGGGTCGCCGGGTGTAAGAATGCCTGGACTCAATTGACGCACGCGATTAATCAGGTGGGTGACCTTGCGCCAGGCCGGCAGCGTTAGCTCGAACGATGAGCAGCAAGCTCGGCGCACGGAGCAATCCAGTTTTCGCCCCGACATCGAGGGGCTTCGCGCCGTCGCGGTGGTGGCCGTGGTTCTGTTCCACGCGTCGGTGCCCGGCCTCGGAGGCGGCTACGTCGGCGTCGACGTCTTCTTCGTTATCTCCGGCTTCTTGATCACCGGACTGCTGTGGCGCGAGGTGAGCAGCACCGGTTCGGTGCGGCTGCGTGCTTTCTACGGCGCCCGGGCCCGGCGGCTACTGCCCGCCTCGGCCGCCGTCGGCGTCGTCACAATGCTCGCGGCGACATTCCTGCTGCCCCCACTGCAGGCGCCGACTGTTCTGTACGACGGCATCTTGAGCGCCCTTTACGTCAGCAACTACCGCTTCATGCTGGAAGGCGTCAACTACTTCAGCGCGGCCAACCATCTGTCGCCGTCGCCGTTTTTGCATTACTGGTCGCTCGGGGTCGAGGAACAGTTCTACCTGGTGTGGGCGCCGATGATTCTGGGGTCGGCGTGGCTGATTCGGTTGTGGCGCCGGAAGTCTCCCGACACCACCCGGCAGCGCCCCTATCTGGTGGTCCTCGCACTGGTCGCCGTCGTGTCCTTCGGCATCTCCTTCGTCACCACCAACGTCATGCCCGCCGCGGCGTTCTATTCGCTGCCCACCCGGGCCTGGCAACTGGCGCTTGGCGGTCTGGTGGCCCTCACTGCCGGCCACTGGCGGCGGCTCGCCGCGGTGCCCGCCGCGGTCGCGGGATGGGCCGGGCTGGCGATGATCGGGCTGGCTTGCACCTGGTTCAGTTCCACCACACCGTTTCCCGGCACCGCCGCGCTGTTGCCTACCATTGGCGCGGCACTCGTCATCGGGGCCGGTTGTGCCACGCCGACTCAGGGCTGCGGAAACCTGCTGCGCCTGGCGCCGATGCGCGCCATCGGTCGCATCTCCTACTCGTGGTATCTGTGGCACTGGCCGGTGCTGGTGCTGGCTCCACTGTTGGTCGGCCACCCGCTGGGGCTGATCGGACGGGTGACCGCCGCGGTGCTGTCAGCCGGGTTGGCGGCACTCACACTGAAATTCATCGAGGATCCGCTGCGGTTCAGCCCGGTGATCCGTAACTCGCCCTGGCGCAGCCTCGGTCTTGGTGCGGCGGCGACCGCGATCGCTGTCTGTGTCGGCCTGGTGCTCGTACAGGTGGTGCCGAGTTCAGTTGGACACGGGCCGTCCGTGAAGCCGTTGACCATCACTGTGGCGCCCGTGGTCGCGGGTGCCGGCTTGGAGGCCTACGACGCCGCCGTGAGCCAGGCCTTCGCCCAGGTGCAGGCCGCGCTCGCGGCATCTGCAGACGTCAAGGCCGTCCCGTCGAATCTGACTCCCCCACTTGCGAATGCGGCGGCCGAGGACAAACAGGTGTACCTCGGCGGGTGTATGCGCGACTTCCTCGAGACGGGCCACCCTGAGTGCGCCTCCGGCGATACAGGTTCGGCAACCAGAGTGGCCCTGATCGGCGATTCGCATGCCGCGATGTGGGCGCCGGCATTTCGGGAGCTGGCCGACCAACGGCATTGGCGCGTCGAGATGTTGGCCAAGACCGGCTGCCCGTTGATGGACCTGCCGATCCGCAGCCCCCTGTTGCACCGCGAGTACACCGAGTGCGAGCAGTGGCGTACCGAAATCCTCGACCGGCTGCGTGCCGAACACCCGCGGCTGGTGGTACTGAGCATGTGGCGGGGATACGGTTCGGCCGATTGGCCCTCGGGTTTTACGGCCTACGACCGGGCCTGGCTCGACAGCCTGACCCGCATGGTGCACCGGCTGCGTGAAATGGGCACGCAGGTGCTGGTACTCGGACCCATCCCGGATCCGCAGTCGGTGGTTCCGGTGTGCCTTTCCGCGCACCTCGACGATGCGACGGTCTGCGAGCCTACGCGCTCGACCGCGGTCACACCGTCCGGAATCGCCGCGGAGGCCGCCGCCGTGAAAGCCGGCGGCGGCCAATACGCGGATCTCACCGAACTGTTCTGCACGGCGAATCGTTGCCCCGTCATCGTCGGCAACACCCTGGTCTACTTCGACTGGAATCACCTGACACTGGAATACTCCCGCGCCCTGGCCCCAGCCGTCGGAGCCCTGGCCGACCGGACAATGGGGTCGGTCTAAGCCGGCGGCAGAGCGGTCGGCGGTGGAGTCTTCGGGGTCAGCCGGGTTTTCAGCGACAGCGCCGGCTTCTCGATCAGGAACCAACTCAGCGCGGCCAACGGCAGCGTCAGGACCGCGGCGACGATCGCGAAGACCGGTGGCGCCAGGAACGCGAGCCCACAGATGACCAGGATCTGCTGGATCGGGAACGCGTAAATGTAGACGCCGTACGACAAATCGGTTCGCAGCCGCAAACGCGGGTGGTGGATGAGGGATCCCGACACCACGAGCGCGTACGCCAGCGGGAAGGCGGCGATCCAGCGGTAGTTGGGCAACAGGCTCGCGGCCAAGACGACCGCCACACTCAACGCGACGAGTGACCATCGCGCGGGAATCACCGTGCGCACCTGGTACAGCAGCGCGCCGGCCAGGAACATCACCGCGAACCGCGCGGCTGCGCCTTCGGCGATCAGCAACTGGGTTGCCGCGTCGAGCGGAGGCCGTTTGTCCGGGGGCGCCTCGACGATCGCACTCATCGACGGGAGGCGGGTGGACCACACGACCGCCAGCATCAGCAACACCGGGACCACCCAACGGCGACGCAACAGCCCCGTAATCCCGAGGATCGCAATGGCGATGTAGCACAGCGCTTCCCAATAGAGCGTCCACAGCGAGCTGTCCCACTCGCCGGGCAGCGGCACCCCGAGAGGTGTTCCGGCGACGTCGCTCTGCCGCATCATCAGCGCGAAGTTGTTCAGGACGTACTGAATCGGAGCGGGTGACAGCAGCAGCCTGCCGGGCGAGCCGCCCTGGATGGCAACCCCGATGGGCGCGATGACAAACGCGATGACGATCAGACAGACCCAGAATCCCGGCAGGATGCGCAGTCCCCGGGCGACGAAGTAGTCCCGCAGCCGCGGTCGTCTGACCCAACTCCAGGTGATGAGAAATCCGGAAATCGCAAAGAACCCGTCCACCCAGACATCTCGCAGCAACTGGTGGGCCGGCTCGAATGAGATGGTACGACCGGTGATCAGCCAGGAATGCCACAGGATGACGCCCGTCGCCATCGCCAACCGCCACGCGTTCAGCGCGTTGTTCTGCGCGTCGAATACCTCTTCGAGCGTCCCCCGCCGGCGGCGACGGACACTCTCGTCTTCGTTGCCGCCCACGACCTCCGGGTTCGCGCTCATCGGTTCAGCACACACGCCCGAGGCGGACGAAATCTTCCACGAGATCGGTGGCGGCAGAAACGCTTTCAGCAGGCTTGGTCATGCGGGTCGCGAATTCTCGGGCCCGCGCGATGTACTGGGGGTCCAGCACCTTGCGCAGGTCCGCGACCAAGGACTTCTCGGTGGTCGTCGCGAACCGCCGGCCGGTGCCCACCTTGAGCCGTTTGAGCTGCGTCGTGCGCAGCCCCTGGTCGGGCAACGTCCAGAGTCCCACCTGCGGCACACCCGCCCGCAGGCACGCGGCGATGGTGCCGGCCCCGCTGTGGTGCACGACAGCGCGACACAGCGGGAACACCTCGGCGAAGTTCACCAGGCCCACCACTTTGACGTGCTCCGGGTAGGTGATCGCGCGGAAGTCTGTGGAGCCCGCTCCCACCACTGCCCGCTCGCCCAGTCGCGTACACACCGCGCTGATCATCGCGATCGTGTCGGCAGGGGATCCGACCGGGACGCTGCCGAACCCGAAGAAGATCGGCGGCGTTCCTTCGGCGATCCACGTGGCGATTTCGGCGTCTGAGTCGGTAGCCGACTCCAGCGTCAGTGTGCCCACGAAGGGTCGCTTGCCATTCCAATTCGCCCACTCGGCCGCCAGGCCGGGAACGACGACATCGTCATAGCCTTGAATCTCCAGCGATCCGCGATCGGCGATGCGTTGCGGCCAAGGCGTCGTCGCCGGCGGCAGGCCGAGCTCACGGCGCTGCAGGTCCTCGACGTCTTTCACCACACCGCTCCACGCCATCCGCTCGTAAGCCTTCATCACCGCGCGGCCGACCCGCGCGGGCAGCACGGGCAAGACTCTGCCGTTGGCCCGGGTGGGGAAGAAGTCGACGGTGACCAGCGGGATGTCGTAGTACTCCGCGACGTTGGCGGAGAACTGCTCGAAACCGTAGCCCGCGATGATCACGTCCGCGCCATCCGCCAGCCCCGTCAGCGTGGCGAATGCTTCTGTCGTCCAGCAACGGGTGACGATCTCCCCGATGTCGGCACCCAGCTTTTCCAGTTCCTTTGGTTTCCAGGGTAATTGGAAGAAAGAAGTCCAGTAGTCGCGCTGAGCGTCCATCATGGCCTGCGATTCGTCGCCCCACGCGGTCGCGTCGAGCCCGGCCGCCTCGGCGAAGGCGACCACATTCGGCGGGACCGCGATCTTCACATCATGGCCCCTGCGCACCAGCTCGCGCCCGATGACGACGCAGGGTTCGACATCCCCACGGACGCCGTGGCACGCCAGGACCACCTTCATCGCAGATCTAGCCTCTCCGCCCCGGGCGGGCGTGCGCGGTCGACAACACAGGCAAGTATCGCGTGTTTTTTGACGCCCGAGTCAGCGTTCGTCTAACTGGCAGTTCTCTTGCTGGTCGCCCAGCAGATCGGTCAGCTCGGCTCACGGATCGGGAGGCCCGCGGCGCGGTAGACGGCATCGATGACGCTCATGTTCTCGACGGCGTCCAAGGGTGACGTCCGCACCGGCTCGCCGCGCAGCACCGAACCGGCGAACGCGTCCAGCTGGTAGGAGTACGTGGGCCGGCGGGAGAAGCGCTCGGACCGCTTTCCGTTGGCCGACCGGATCGACAGGCGCGGGAAGAGGTTGGGCGCGGCCGGACTCAGCCAGCGCATCTCGCCGTCGGAGCCGACCACTTTGGCGCTGGCCCGAAACAGGCTGCCCGACCACAATGCGCACTGCAGCCGACCCGTGTGGCCGTTCGCGTACTGGAGCTCCGCCTTCATGGCCCGGTCCACCCGGGGCTTCTGGAGTTTCGCCTGCGCCGACACGACTTCCGGGGTCGAACCGCCGAAGGTGCGAGCCATGTTCGTCACGTAGCTGCCGGCGTCCATCATCGCGCCGCCGGCCATCGCGTAGTTGTAGCAGTTGGCCTTGAACGTCGGCAGCATCACGCACAGCGTGACGTCGACCCGCTGCAGTGTGCCGAGTTCCCCCGAGGCGATGATCTCCTCGACCCGTCGCGTCAGCGGATGATGGCGGAACTGGATCGCCTCCATCACCACGCGGTCGGACTTGGCCGCCAGGTCGGCGATCTCCTGGGCCTCGGCGGCATTGGACGTGAACGGCTTCTCGACCAGAACGTGTCTGCCCGCGGCCAGCGCCAGCTTCGTCCATTTGCCGTGCATGCTCGTCGGCACCAGGACATAGATGGCATCCAGGTCCGGGTCGTCGATCAGCGCCTCGTAGCTGCCGTAGGCCTTGGGAATTCCGTACTTGGCGGCGAACTCATCGGCGCTGGGCTGATCGCGTGAGGCCACCGCGGACACCACGACGTCGCGGTTGTCCTTGGCCGGGTTGATCATCGTCGTCGGCGCGAAGCTGGACGCGCCCAGAATGCCGATACGAACCCGGCCAGCGCTGTCTGGCATGACGTCTCTCTCCCTGTTCAAGCTGCCGCCGCGATACTAGAACGCGTTCTAGTCGGCGATGGCTGGAATTGACATTACCGTCAGGCGCTCGGCGCACGGAGCGGAAGCCCCGCGGCACGGTAAATCGCGTCGATCACGGTCATGTTCTCGATCGAGTCCTGCGGCCCGGTCTTCACCGGCTCCCCCCGCAGCACGGCCGCGGCGAAGGCATCCAGCTGATAGGCATAGCTGGCCCGGCGCGGGAAGCGCTCGACCCGCTTGCCGCCAGCCGACCGTACGGTGAACCGATGAAAGAGCTGCGGCAGTACGGGGTTGATCACTCGCAACTCACCGCGGTCGCCAAGCACTGTGACGCTGATCCGCAGCAGGTCGGTGGACCACATCGAACAGCGCAACCTGCCACTGTGCCCTTCGGGGAACCGCACGTGCGCCGTCATCGCCCGATCGACTTCCGGGGTGCGTAACTTCGCCTGCGCCGAAAGGACTTCGGGGGTGGAGCCGCCGAAGGTCCGGAGCATGTGCACGGCATAGCAGCCGGCGTCCATGGTGGCACCGCCGGCGAGCGAGAAGTTGTAGCGGATGTCGGAGAACTTGGGCAGCGGGAAACAAAAGGCGACGTCCACCCGCCGCAGGACGCCCAGCTCCCCCGAGGCAATGATGTCCTCGGCGCGCAGGGCGAACGGGTGATACCGGTAGTGGAACGCTTCCATCACCACCCGGTCCGAGGTGGCGGCCAGCTCGGCGATCTCACGGGCCTCGGCGGCGTTGGCCGTGAACGGCTTCTCGCACAAGACGTGTTTGCCTGCCTTGAGGGCCGCTCGAGTCCACTTGCCGTGCAATCCGTTTGGCAGAGGGTTGTACACCGCGTCGACATCCGGGTCGGCGAGCAGCGCCTCGTAACTGTCGTGCACCCGGCCGATGCCGTGCTCGGCGGCGAACACCCGGGCCCGCGCGACATCGCGCGCCGCCACTGCGGCCACCACAACCTCGGGGTCGTCCTGCGCCGGGTTGATCAGGGCCGCAGGCGCAATGCGGGCGGCCCCCAGGACGCCGATCCGAATCCGGTCCGTCACCGGTTGTCGAACTCGAGCAGGGTCAGCGTGGCGATCGTCGGCCAGTTCATCCCGACCCAGCGCCGCAGCGGCCGGTGTATCGGCAGACCCTGGGTCTTCGACAGCAGGGTGTCGAACAGCGGCCCGCGACCGCGGGGTAACTGCAGGTCGTGCACTGCGCGCACCCCGGGCACGGTGTCGGCCAGTTTCGCCAGCTCGCGCACGGTCAGGCTGAACGGTGTGCGCGGCCAGTCGCCACGCAATACGGTCCACAACCTGGGCCGGGCGGCCAGCAGGGCCTGCGACTTCGGCGGCAGGTCGAACATCATCTGGCCACCCGGGAACCGTTGCGCGCATTCCGCGATCAGCTGGAGCGCCTCGTCGGGCTCGAGGTACGGCAGCAGGCCCTCGGCCGTGATGAAAACGCCCTCGCGGGGATCCACCTCGTCCATCCAGCTGAAGTCCAGAACCGACTGGGTGCAGGTCGACATGCGTGGCGATGTGGGCAGCAGGCGTTGGCGCAGCTCGATGATGGGTGGCAGATCCAAAGTCAGCCAACGGAATTCGTGGCCAACGCCGGCCGCGTCGAGGCGCCAGAAGCTGGTCTGCATCCCTTCACCGAGCGCGACCACCGTGGCTTTCGGATGGGCCAAGAGGTAGCCGCGGGCGCCGGTGTCGAAGGCGAGCGCGCGCAGCGCGAGGTCCTGCCGATCGGCGGAAAGCTTGTACTTGCCGAAGTCATAGTCCATCGAGTCGACCAGCCGGATCGCCATCGGGTCGTCGACGATGGCATCGGCCCGCCGCGCCTCACTCGCCCGGCACCACAACGTCACCAGCGCCGTGTCGGTTACTGGCATGACGTCGGTCATCGGACGGGTACTCCTTGCGGTCACATGCTTCACTTCCTGCACAGCTAACATCGGTTCACCATGCCGTGGCGCTGTGGCGGCCGTGATGAAGGGTACGTCAACCCGCGATTTCGTAGGTCCCATTACGGATTAAGGGCTGCGGGTTGTCACATACACTCTCGCCGTGTCTGCTGCCCGTGACCTTCCCGGCCCCCGGGTCGTGGTGGTCTCAAACGTCAGCAGCTTCGGCGGCGGTGGCGTCGTCGGATTCCGCGACATGCTCCTGGGGATCCGCACGAAGCGCCCGGACGCCGAGCTCGTCGCGGTCATCCCGCGCAAGGGCGACGTCGCCAACCGCTGCGCCGAGGACGGTATCGAAGCGAAGATCGCCTGGACGCCCTGGTGGGGTTTTGGCAAATGGGGGAATTTTCGTTTCGTCGACCCGCACGTGCTGGTGGGTTGGATTCCCTACACCGTGATCCTGCTGCCGGGCATCGTGCAGGCACTGGTGTTCTTCCTGCGGCGGCGCCCAACACTGGTGCTCACCAACACCATGACGATTCCCTCGCACGCCATCGCCGCGCGGATGCTGCGCATTCCGCACTACTGGATGGTGCGTGAGTTCGGCCGGGACGACCACCAGATCTGGTTCCTGTTCGGCTATCGCCGCACAGTCCGCATGGTGGGCCGACTGTCGAAGGCAGTGATCTGCAATTCGCACGCGGTCGAACAGGCGATGCTCACTCTGGACCCTACGATGAAAACCCACGTGCTCTACCCCGTCGTCGACACCCCGCTCGGCACTCCCCCGCAGCGCCAGACCGGTGAGCGGATGCGCGCCGTCCTCGTCGGCTATTTCTCCGCCGCCAAGGGACAAGACCTGGCGATCGAGGCGATTTCGATTGCGCGCAAGGCCGGCGTGGACATCGAGCTGACGTTGGTGGGCACCGGAAGCCATCAACCACTTCGCAGCCTCGCCCAGCGGTTGGGTGTCGACGACCTGCTGAAGATTCACGGACCCACCCGCGACCTCAGCCCCTACTGGGCCAACGCGCATGTCGGACTGATGTGCAGCCAGAGCGAGGCGTTCGGCCGCGTCACCGTCGAGGCTATGCGAGCCGGACTCCCGGTGTGCGGCACGAATTCCGGTGGCACCCCGGAGATCATCGAGCCCGGTGTCGCCGGCCTGCTCAGTCCGGCCGGAGACGCGGATACGCTGGCGGCCAACCTGATGGCGCTGGAGGCCGATGAGGATCTGCGCCGCCGTCTCGCCCGCAACGCGCTGACATCAGCCCAGCGTTTCCAGCGTGACCGTCACGACGACGAACTCGCCACCTTTCTCGGACTGCGTTGATAGCATCCCGAATCGCCCCGACCAGGCCCACTTTTCAAGCAGGTGGAGCGGGCCGCAGCACTGAGGAGCCCGATTGTGCCTGACGGCGAAATGACTGGGCGCGAGGCCGAACGCGTCGAGTGGGACGTCATCGTCGTCGGCGCCGGTATGGGCGGCGGCATGCTCGGCCACCGGCTGGCCCGCGCCGGCCGGCGAGTGCTGTTCGTCGAAAAGGGCCGCTCGACGCTGCCCGGCACCCCCGGAACCATTCGCTCGGCGATGCCGGAACTGGCTGAGCCACAAGCGTCCCGGTCGAAGAAGACGTACTACGACGCCCTGGCCCGAGCCGGCCGCAGCAACGACGAGATCACCGATATCAGCGGCCGGTTTCCGAGGCGGTTCGTGCCCTATATCGGCGCCGGACCGGGCGGATCGTCGGCGCTCTACGGCATGGTGTGCGAACGGTTCTTCGTCGACGACTTCGCGCCCCGCCAATTCTTCACCGATCCCGGCGAGTCCACGGTGCCGGAGTCGTGGCCGATCTCGTACGAACAGCTGGCGCCGTGGTACTCCGAAGCCGAGAGACTTCTCGGGGTACGGGGTCAACCCGATCCGCTGCGGCCGGAGTCGGCTGCGGTCGGACTGCCGTCCGCGCCACCGTTTTCGGCGGACAATCAGCCCTTGGTCAACTATCTGGCGGGGCGCGGACTGCATCCCTATCACTTGCCGATGGCATGTGATTACACCGACGACTGCGCGACGTGCCAGGCCTACCTCTGCCCGAAGGGCTGTAAGTACGACGGCGCCCGCAGCGGCGTTCTGCCCGCGGTCACCGAGTACGGCGCCGCACTGCTCGCCGAATGCCGTGTGCTACGGCTGGAGTCAGATCAGACCCGGGTTCAAAAAGTGATCTGCCAACGCCGCAACGATATGCTCGCGCTGAAAGCCAAGGTGGTGGTGTTGGCGGCCGGCGCACTGGCCACCCCCGTGCTGTTACTCAACTCCCGGTCCGGCGATTGGAACCGCGGGCTGGCCAACGGCTCAGACATGGTGGGCCGCAACCTGATGCGCCACGTGATGGACTGGATCGAGATCTGGCCACAGCGCGGTAGCAAGATCACCGCCGAGAATAAGGAGATCGGACTCAACGACTTCTATTTCATCGACGGCCAGAAATACGGCACGGTGCAGTCGGCCAGCTCGATGGCCTCACTGGCCCCGATCGACATGATGATGAACCAGCCCGGGCTGGTGTCGAAGGCACTGCGCTGGAGCAGCCCCCTCGCGCGACCGATTTACGACAGGGTGATCAGCGGCGGGCTCGTGCTCGCCGCCATCATGGAAGACCTGCCTTACCTGGACAACCGGGTGCTGCCCAGCGATCGGCCCAGTGTCGACGGCCGACAGCGACTGCGGCTTCAGTACCGCCTGCATCCCAACGAGATCGCGCGGCGCGAGGTGTTCCTGGGCGCCCTCAAAGAGGTGCTGCGGCCGTTCCGCACCCTCACGCTGCGCACGGGCGAGAACAACGGCACCCTGGGCCATGTCTGCGGCACCGTCCGGTTCGGCACCGATCCGGCCACCAGCGTCCTGGACCCGCAGAACCGCGCTCACGAAGTCGACAATCTGTACGTGGTGGACGCGTCGTTCTTCCCGTCGAGCAGTGGCATCAACCCGAGCCTGACCGTCGCCGCCAACGCGTTACGGGTCGCCGAGCACATCAGCCAAGCGCACTTCGCCAACTGACCTAGCAGGAGTGGCTTTGTTCGTTCGCGAATCCGGTCCGATCGACGCGCCCGCCATCGTCTTCCTGCACGGCGGACTGATGAGCGGCTGGACCTGGGATCCGGTGGTCGAACGGCTGCAGCACTACCATTGCCTGGTCCCGGATCTGCCGCAGTACGGCAAGAGCTTTGGGCAGGGCCCCTTTGAGATGGGCAGGGCGGCCGACGAGGTCGCCGAGCTGATCCGCACCCGGGTCGGGACGGGCCGGGCGCATCTGGTCGGCTTCTCACTCGGGGCACAGGTAGGCGTTGCACTGCTGGCTTCCCAGCCAAATCTCGTCGAGCGCGCGGTGCTGAGCAGCACATTGGTCAACACGCTGCCAGCGGTCGGGCTCACACGCCGCCTGGCAGGCTTGTTCGCCCGCACGGCATTGTTCCGGTGGCTGCTGATCACCCGCCACTGGGACGCCGGCCACGCAGCAAAGAACGAGGGTTACGACGAGGACGCCCGCCTGAACTCGGGCGCGCAGCTGGCCCACATCGCCATAGCGTCCGCCGGTTTCACAGTCCCCGAAGGATTGGAGAAGTCCGACGTTCCAACGCTATTCGTGACGGGAACCGAGGAGTTGCCGGTCATCCGCCGCTGGGCGGCACTGCTCGCGCAGTCCATGCCCAACGGCGTGGATCGGGTCGCAGAGGGCATGGGCCATGACTGGCCGCTGCACCATCCCGACCTCTTCGCCCGCACCGCCGACGCCTGGCTGTCGGGCGGTGCACTGCCCGCCGAATTGGTGGCTAGGCCGGCTCGCGAACGGGAAGGCCGGCGGCGCGGTAGATCGCGTCGATGACGGTCATGTTCTCGACTGCTTCGGCCGCTGACGTCCTCACCGGCTCGCCGCGCAGCACCGCCGCGGCGAACGCATCCAGCTGATACTCGTAAGTGGGCCGCGCCTTGAAGAAGCGTTCCACCCGGTGGCCGTCCGCAGACCGGACCGAGAACTGCTGGTACGGGATCACCGGGTTGAGCCGCAATTCGCCTCGATCACCGATCACCTTGGCGGTGTAGTGCGGCAGAGTCTTCGACCACAGCGAGCAGTGCAGTCGACCGGTGTGCCCTTCGGCGAACCGCAGCTCGGCCGTCATGGCCCGGTCCACGTCCTTGCCGCGCAGCTTTGCCTGTGCGGAAACAACTTCCGGGGTAGAACCGCCGAATGTCCGCAGCATGTCGACCACGTAGCTACCCAGATCCATCAGCGCTCCGCCACCCATGGCGTAGTTGAAGGCATTTGCCGAGGAATTACGCAGCCAGTAGCAGTCGGCGGCCTCCACCCGCTGCAACGTGCCCAGCTCCCCCGAGGCGATGATCTGCTCGACGCGCGCCGCAAACGGGTGGTAGCGGTAGTGAAACGCTTCCATGGCGACCAGCCCGGTGTGCGCCGCCAGGTCCGCGATCTCGCGCGCCTCGGCCGCGTTGGCCATGAACGGCTTCTCGCAGAGCACGTGCTTGCCTGCCTCGAGCGCCGCGCGAGTCCACCTGCCGTGCAACGCATTCGGCAGGGGATTGTAGACCGCATCCACCTCCGGGTCGGCGATCAGCGCCTCGTAGCTGTCGTGCACCCGGGCGATGTGATGTTCGGCGGCAAACTCTTTGGCTCGTGACGGCTCGCGTGCCGCCACCGCAGCGACGACGACCTCGGCGTTCTTCATGGCCGGCTTGATCAGCACCGCAGGCGCGACGCGGGCCGTTCCCAGAATGCCGATCCGTACCTGACCCTCGCCCTCAGGCATGCACTACTTGCGCCACAGCACGCCCGTGCCGTCGATGTCTACGATCTCCGCGGTGATCCCATGCTTGCGGCGGTAGTCGGTGACGGCCTGTTCGCACGCCTTCACCGCAAGGTAGTCGTCGACGATGCAGAAGCCGCCCGGCGACAGGCGCGGGTACAGCGCATCCAGGGCCTGGATCGTGGACTCGTAGAGGTCACCGTCGAGCCGCAGGACCGAGATGGCATCGATCGGTGCGTCCTGCAGCGTGTCCTTGAACCAGCCTGGCAGGAATCGGACCTGGTCGTCGAGGAGGCCGTAGCGCTCGAAATTGGCCCGGACGTCCGCCTCCGAGACACCCAGGATGCCGGCCGCCAGCTCGGCCCGGATTCCTTTGTCGGCCTTGTAGTTCGCGGTGTCCGAGCGCGGCACGCCCTGGAACGAGTCACACAGCCACACACTGCGGGTGGTGTCCCCGTAGGCGGCCAGGACCGCCCGCATCAGGATGCAGGCGCCGCCGCGCCACACACCGGTTTCGACGAGGTCGCCGGGAATGTCGTCAGCCAGCACGGTCTCCACGCACTCCTGCAGGCTGGTGAGCCGCTTCATGCCGATCATTGTTTCGGCCTCGGCCGGCCAGTCCAGCCCCGCTTCGCGATAGTTCTGACCACTCACGCCGGCCCCGCGCAGCTTGGGACCGAAGGTATTGGCGGCCTTGAGCAGCAGGCGTCGCCGCAACGGCCAGTCCGACGGCATCCGCTCATGCATCCCGAACCTGGTCAGGTTGCGTCGGAGCAGGTCAAGATACAGAGATCGCACGTCGTAGTCGGTGATGGTCAAAATGGCCCTATCTCGCATGTCGGCATTTCGGCGCTGAGTCTAAACTTGCATCGACGTCAGTTTTCGGGGTTTTCCGCAGATCGCATCTCACCCGACGCGCTTGCGGCGGGCAAAGTCCTCCATGAGGTCCGCCGCCGTCGTCACGCTGTCGGCGGGTTTGATCATCCTGGCCGCCAGCTCGCGGGCCCGGTCCAGATAGCGCGGGTCGAGAACGGTCCTCAAATCCGCGACTAGCGTCTTCTCCGTGGCGGAGGAGAATCTCCGCGAGGTGCCGACCTTCAACCCCTTGACCGCGGCCCCCCACACCACCTGCACGTCGGCCATCCAGAGGATCAACGTCGGAACTCCGGCACGCAGGCCTGCCGCAGTGGTGCCCGCGCCGCCGTGGTGCACGACCGCTCGGCAGGACGGGAAGATCGTCGCGTAGTTCACCGCGCCCACCACCTTGACGTGATCGAACTGCGGGACGTCGCTGAAGTCGGTCCAGCCGGCGCAGACCAACGCCCGCTCGCCCACCTGTGCGCAGGCCCCGGCGATCATGCGGATCATGTCGGCGGGCGATTCGACCGGGATGCTGCCGAACCCGAAGCAGATCGGCGGGGTTCCCGCGGCGATCCAGGACATGACGTCATGGTCGGCTTCGGTGGCCAGCTCCAGCGTCAGGGTTCCGACGAACGGCCGCTGGGCGCCCCACTTCTCCCACTCGTCGGCCAGCCCCGGGAACAGAGCGTCGTCGTAGGCCTGGATTTCCAGCAATTCCTGTTCCGCGATCCGGCCCGGCACCGGGCCCGTCGCCGGCGGGAGGCCCAATTCGCGCCGTTGGGTGGCAACGACTTTCTTCACTCCGCGCCAGATCAGCCATTCGTAGAATTTCATCGCCCAACGGATCACGGGCGCAGGCAGATTCGGGACCAGCCTCCCGTTGACCCGCATCGGGAACCACAGCACCGTGGCCAGCGGGGTGTCGCAGTACTCCGAGACGTCGAACGCGAGTTCCTCGTAGCTGACGCCGGTGACCAAGAGGTCTGCGCCGCCCGCGACCGAAGCCAGCGTTTTGGTCATCTCCCCCCATGCTTGGAGACCGGGCTCGCGGGATTCGCGAAGGAAATTCTTCACATCGCGGATCCGCCAGAAATTGCGGAAGAAGTAGCCCCAGAAGTCGCGGGTGTCCTCCAGCCAGGTCCGGGTGTCCGGGCCATAGGCGACCGTCGCGAGGCCAACGGCCTCGGCAGAGCCGATCGAGTCAGGCGGGATGGCCATCTGAACGTCGTGACCGCGGCGCATCAGTTCGCGCCCGACGGCGATACCGGGCTCGACATCTCCACGGGTGCCGTAGAAAGCCAGCACAAATTTCATCGATGCTCCCGGCCCTTCGTCCCCGTACGCGCTCAGCCGCCGGGCAGCGTAACTCGGTCAGGCACCCGTCGGCGGAACTATGCCCATGTCCCCTTGCGCCGGTGAACGACCGCGAGGGTCTCCAGACCCAGCTTCACCAGGAAAGGAGGCAGCAGCCGGTCGACGTTGCTATAGCGACGACAGTCGTCGAAGGCCTTGGCGAACCCGCGCTCGCTCGCCCCATAGGCGGCATAGACGCAGTCCAGTTCCGACGGGCTCCACGGCTCGTCGCGCGCGGCGGTGGACAGCGTTTCATAGACGGTGCGAATCCAGTCGGTGCCGAAAGGCTCGGTCACCTCGCCGCGTGTCCGGTGGTGTCGCAACTCAGGGGTGAGGAAGGCGTCGACGGCCGCCTCGTCCCTGACGTCGAGATCGACATTGAGCGCGGTGGCGATCCGTTTCACTTCCAGACGCCAGTCTTCGAGGAGGTTGGCGTACTCGACGAACACCCGTGGCACGTCGCGAGTGTCGCGCTCGGCCAGCAGGCTGTACTTCAACCACCAGGCGCAGGTGAGTTCGGGCGACGAATCGACGTAATTCTGGTGGTTGGCTCGCTTGGCGAGCGACCCGATGATCTCGTCCGGATGGCGCACCGCGATCACGGCGGCGACATCGAAGCCGGCCTGACGGGCTGCCTCGAACCAGATGCCAGACACCGTCGTGGTCTTCGGTTCCTTGATAACGACCAGCGGCGCCGAGGGCAGCCCACCGAGATAGTCCCTGACCTTGGCAACCCACGCTGCGTTGCGTTCGACGCCGAACCTACCGTCGTCGTGCGGCACCAGCGATGTGTCGTAGCCGGAGGTGCCGTGGTCATGCAGGATCGCCTGGTTCAGGTGGATGACCGCCCGAGGCTCGAAGAAGCCGCGCGGATTTTCTGACGTGGCGCCCAGCAATCCGGGCGGAAGGGCGGCACCGCTGAGGGCGAGAACCTGCGCGAGCGCCGAGGTTCCGGACCGGCCGTTGCCCAACACGAAGAGAGCCACCGGGCGCCCTTGGGCGTACGACCGACTTTTGATCACAGCGGCAGAATAGGGTTCCGTCGAGTTCTTCGACAAGATATTGCGCGGTTGCGTTGAGCCTTCCGGTGACCGTCCGAGTCCCGCCCTCCCGGTCCGGTCGGTCGGCTACTCTGACGCTCGTGTCAATCCAGGACCGTCCTGCACGAGCGGCCAACGAGGCAGCTCAGCGGGACAATCGGCTCGATCTGATGGACCAAGCCTTCTACGCGGGTCACCAGGCTGCGGGCCAGAAGGAAGTGATGCAGGTCGGCTGGGTCTACCGAGGCGCGGCCGACATCGACGCGCTCAAGCGGTTCCGCCGCGAACTCGGCAAGGGAATGATGGGTCGCCTCATCGAGCGGTCACCGCTGCCGTTCGGCAGGTATCGGTGGGTGGCGGCGCCGGACTCATCGGAACTCGAGATCGCCACGGCCGTCCGTCCGCGCGCGGAGCTAGGCGACTGGTTCGACGAACGCACCCAACTGCCCATCGATCCGGAATCCGGACCGGGCTGGCGGATCAGCGTCGTTCCGCTCAGCGACGGGTCGACCGCGATCAGCCTGGTGCTGTCGCACTACGTCATCGACGGTATCGGCGCCGCGGTCGCGGTAACCGAGGCACTCCTGGGGATGTCCCGCGACCTCGGCTACCCGCCGCCGCGGTCGCGCTCACGGATGCGTGCGGTGGTGCAGGACGCCGGCGAAACGGCGCGCGACATCCCGGCGGTCGGCCGGGCGTTTGTGGCGGCTGCGAAAGAAGCCAGGCGGCGCCAGCAGGATGTCACGCACTCCCAGGCGCAGGCATCGCTGCCGGCGGCCGTACCCACCGAAGGTGCCGATGACCTCGTCATCGCGCCCAACACCTGGATCCGGCTCCGGTTGGATGATTGGAACGCCCGCGCGGAGGCGCTGGGCGGGACGGCGAGCGCGCTGGCCGCGGCGTTCACCGCGCGACTCGACCGGCACATGGGCCGCCTGCACGGCGACGCCGCGGACGTCCGAATGCTGCTGACCGTGAACACCCGCACCATGGACGATGCGAGAGCGGTCGCCGTCTCCTTTGTTCGCGTCGGTATTGACCCGGCGACGGTGACAAGCGATCTCAGCGATGCCCGCGCCGCCATCAAGCAGGCGCTCAAGGATGCCAAAGACACCGAAGACGAGTCAGCCGAACTCGTTGCGTTGACTCCGTTCACCCCAAAGCGGGCGTGGCGGCACCTGATCGACTATGCCGTCAGCGACCCGGAGCGCCCCGCGGTGTGTTCGAACCTCGGCGATACCGGTCCGGCGGCGAGCCGCCCCGACGGCAGATTGTGCGACGCGATGTTCGCCCGCGGGGCGAGCCAGAACGTCACCCGAGGGTGGTTGGAGCGGACTGGCAGTCAATTGCAGGTCTTCGTCGGCACGTCGATGGAGATGAACCAGGTCGGAGTCTGCGTGCGCGGCTATCAACCGGGATCGGTGACGACGCGGTCGCAGTTACGCGAGCTGGCTGAGCGAACGCTGGCCGAATTCGGACTAACCGGTGACATTGACTAGCGGAATTATTCTTAAGTGCGAGTCTGGATCCGTCGCCCCTACCGCTTGCGGGCGCGTAAATGTGACCAGTATGAAGCCAACATAACAGTTAGCCATAACCCCGGATTTACGCATGCGCAAGCGCGTATGCTCCGCTGTTGCATCACCAAAAGAGCTCATACGGAGGCTGTCAGCATGGTTGACTCTCGTCGAGATCGGTCGCGCTCGTGGCGGCACCGCTCGTTTGCGGGGACAGCCGTACGAGGGACTGTGACGCCCGCCACATGAGCGACGCCGTGAGATGCCGCGCCCAGGTGCGCACGTGCATCTCTCGTCCGATGGCTGGTGCTGGAAGCGGAAGCGCTTGGAATATGGGAAAGGTCGGCGTGCGGTGATCGAAGGACGTTTGCCCGACGTTGAGCAAACTCAGCCCGATGTCACCACCCTCCCTCGCCGCGACGTCCTCGTGCCGCCCCCAGAGGACCCGTCGCCGCCACCACCGCAGGTAGAAAGCTCCGCTCGCAAGGGTCGTCGAAACCAGGGGCTCATGCTGAAGTCGTTGAGCCGGTTGTGGATTCCGCTGGTGGTCATCGCCGTGCTCGCCGCCGGCGGTCTGACCGTGTCCCGCCTGCACAACATCTTTGGAAATGAGAAGTCCCTGACTTACGGCGACACCAAGAACGAGAAGAGCAAGCCGTACAACCCCAAGCACATGAAGTACGAAGTCTTCGGCCCGCCGGGAACGGCAGCTCAGATCAGTTACTTCAACGAGGACGGTGACCCGCAGAATCAGAACGTGACCCTGCCGTGGTCGTTGGAGTTCCCGATCTCCTCGGCCGCGGGCATCGGCAGCATCGCTGCGCAGGGTGACAGTCCGACCATCGGTTGCCGTATCACGGTGGATGGCGTCGTCAAGTCGGAGAACACCACGACGCACGAAGTCAGCTCGTTCGTCTCCTGTCTGTTGAAGGCCGCATGAGCACGCATCAACTGCAGGCCGAACGCGGCCGGGTACCGCAGCTGATCCGCCGATTCTCGGTGCTGGTGATCCTGGGATGGCTGGCAGTCATCGTCGGACTGACCCTGGGCGTTCCCACCCTGGAGCAGGTCGAGGCCGAGCACGCTGTCTCGCAGAACCCCACCGATGCACCGTCGTTCCAGGCGACTCAACGGATGTCCAAGGCCTTCGAAGAATCCGTTTCCGGTACCGCGGCGGCGATGATCGTCCTCGAAGGTCAGCAACCCCTCGGCGACGACGCGCACGAGTACTACGACCGCCTGATCCGGCAGTTGCGCAGCGACACCAAGCATGTGCAGCACATCCAGAATTTCTGGGGCGACCCGCTCACCAGCGCGGCCGCCGAAAGCGACGACGGCAAGGCCGCATATGTGCAGCTGGGGCTGACCGGCAAACCCGGCGAGGCCTTGGCCAATGAATCGGTCCAGGCCGTCCAGCACATCGTCGCACAAACCCCTGCCCCGCCGGGGATCAAGACCTATGTGACCGGTCCCGCCGCGCTGGCCGCCGATATGAGCGTCAGCGGCAACAGCACGGTCACCACGATCACGTTGGTGAGCATCGCGGTGATCCTGGTGACGCTGCTCCTGGTCTACCGATCCCCGCTGACCGTGATCTTGCTGTTGCTGGTGGTCGGCATACAGCTGCAGGCGGCGCGCGGTTTCGTCGCGCTACTCGGACACCACGAAGTAATCGGCCTGACGACCTTCGCGGTGAATCTGCTGGTGGCGTTGGTGATCGCGGCCGGAACCGACTATGGCATCTTCTTCATCGGGCGTTATCACGAGGCGCGTCTGGCCGGCGAGGACCGGGAGACGGCGTTCTACACGACGTACCGCGGGGTGGCCCATGTTGTCCTCGCCACCGGCCTGACGGTCGCCGGCGCGACGCTGTGCCTCAGTTTCACGCGACTGCCCGCCTTCCAGGCTCTCGGCGTTCCGTGCGCGGTGGGCATCCTCGTCGCGGTCGCGGTGGCGCTCACACTCGTCCCGGCGGTCATCGCGGCGGGGAGTCGTTTCGGGCTGTTCGACCCCAAGCGCAAAGCCGCGGCCCGCGGCTGGCGGCGTATCGGGACGGCCATCGTCCGCTGGCCAGCGCCGATCCTGATCGCGTCGCTGGCGGTGACGATGATCGGCCTGCTGACGCTGCCGGGCTTCAAGCCCGACTACAACGACCAGCACTTCCTGCCCAGGAATATTCCCGCCACCCAGGGAATCGAGGCTGCTTCACGGCATTTCGGGCCTGCGGCGATGATGTCGCCCGAAGTGTTGATGGTGGAGACCGATCACGACCTGCGGAACTCGGCCGATTTCCTGGTGCTGAACAAATTGGCCAAGGCCGTACTGGCGGTGCCGGGGATCGAGAAGGTTCAGGCTGTGACAAGGCCTGAGGGAACTCCCATCGCGCACACCACGATTCCCTACCTGATGAGCACGCAGCAGGCCGGTCAGCAGCAGTTCATGTTCTTCCAGAAGCAGCGCATGGCAGATCTGCTCACCCAAGCCGACCAACTGCAGCAGTCCATCGACATCATGACCCACATGTACGGCCTGATGCAGCAGATGCAGACCACGATGCACAGCATGGTCAACAGCACTCACGAGATGGCCGACATCACCGACGAATTGCGCAATCACATCGCTGATTTCGAGGATTTCTTCCGGCCGCTGCGCAACTACTTCTACTGGGAACCGCACTGCTTCGACATCCCGATCTGCTGGTCGATCCGAAGCATCTTCGACGTCCTCGACGGCGTCGACGGGCTGACGGAGAAACTGCACCAACTGGTCGGAAACCTCGACCAGATGGACGTGCTCATGCCGCAGCTCATCGCCCAGTTCCCGGAGATGATCTCGATCATGACGGGCATGCGCACGATGCTGCTCACCATGCACAGCACCATGTCGGGCGTCTTCGGCCAGATGGACGACAACGGCGCCAACTCGACGGCGATGGGCAAGGCGTTCGATGCCGCCCAGAACGACGACTCGTTTTATGTCCCGCCGGAGGTCTTCAAGAACGCGGACTTCCAGCGGGTTATGAAGATCTTCATCTCGCCGGACGGCAAGGCCGTCCGCATGTTGATCTCTCAGAAGGGTGACCCAACATCACCCGACGGCATTGCCCGGGTCGATGCGATCAAGAGCGCCGCCGAGGAGGCATTGAAGGGGACCCCGCTCGAGGGATCTCAGATCTCACTGTCCGGCACGGCCGCCCTGGTCAAGGATCTGGTCACCGGCACGAAATACGACTTGCTGATCGCGGTGGTGGCCGCCCTCTGCCTCATCTTCGTCGTCATGTTGATGGTGACGCGAAGTCTGATCGCCGCCATGGTCATCGTCGGCACCGTATTGCTCTCTCTGGGCGCATCTTTCGGCTTGGCGGTGTTCGTGTGGCAGTACTTGCTCGGCATCGAGTTGCACTGGTCGGTATTCGTAATGACCGTGATCATCCTGTTGGCGGTCGGATCTGATTACAACCTGTTGCTGGTCGCCAGGATGAAGGAAGAAATCGGCGCCGGTATCAATACCGGGATCATCCGGGCAATGGCGGGAACCGGCAAAGTGGTGACGACCGCCGGCCTGGTGTTCGCCTTCACAATGGCGTCGATGATGGTCAGCGACTTGATCAGCATCGGCCAGCTGGGTACGACGATCGCGCTGGGCCTGCTGTTCGACACGCTGATCGTCCGAGCGTTCATGACACCGTCGATCGCCGCACTGCTGGGCCGCTGGTTCTGGTGGCCCCAGCAGGTTCGGCCGAGGCCGGCCAGCTCGATGCTGCGGCCCACCGGGCCGCGCCCGCTGGTACGCGCCCTGTTGCAGAACCAAGAGCGGTAAGTGGCGGACACCCAACTCGCGGCCCATCCGGCCGAACCGACCTCCCCGATCCGTCGGCCGTTGGTGGCGCGGGCCATTCGCGTGCTCGCGCCAGTCATCATCCTGGCGTGGGTGGCGCTGACGATCCTGGTCACCTTCTTCGTGCCCTGGCTGGAGACCGTCAGCCGACACCACTCGGTGCCGATGGCGCCCCAGGACGCCCCCGCCGTGATCGCCATGCAACGGATGGGCACCAACTTCGAGGAGTCCGACTCCGACAGCTTCGCGATGCTGGTGATGGAAGGGCAGCAGCCGTTCGGGGACGAAGCCCACACGTACTACGACGGGCTGGTCCGTGCGCTGCGGAGCGACACGAAACACGTTGAGCACGTTCAGGATCTGTGGGGCGATCGACTCACCGCGGCGGGCGCGATTAGCAAGGACGGCAAGGCCGTCTACGTGCAGATGAATCTGGCCGGCAACACCGGTACCACGCTTGGCCAGGACTCGATCGCCGCGGTGCGCGGCATCGTCGACCGGTCCGCACCGCCGCCCGGCATCAAGGTGTACGTCACAGGTCCGGCGGCACTGGTGTCCGATATGCAACAGGCCGGCGATCACTCGATGCTGAAAATGACGCTGATCGGCGGCGTCATCATCTTCATAGTCTTGATGTTCGTCTACCGCTCGCTCATCACCGTCATCGCCTTATTGCTCACCGTCGGCCTCGAAGTCCTCGTCGCCCGCGGGATCGTCGCATTGCTCGCCGACACCAACATCATCGGCCTGTCGACGTTCGCCACCAGTCTGCTGGTCGGTTTGGCGATGGCGGCCGGAACGGACTACGGGATCTTCTTCTTCGGTCGTTACCAGGAGACCCGGCAGGCCGGTGATGACCCCGAAACCGCCTACTACACCACCTATCACAGCGTCGCGCCGGTGGTCCTGGGCAGCGGGTTGACGATCGCCGGGGCCATGCTGTGCCTGAGTTTCACCCGGATACCGATTTTCCAGAGCATGGGCATCCCGTGTGCGGTCGGCCTGCTCGTCGCCGTTGCCGTCGCCGTCACACTCGTTCCGGCCGTGCTGGCTCTCGGCGGACGCTTCACCCTGTTCGACCCCAAGCACCTGCTGAAGAACCGCCGCTGGCGGCGGATCGGTACGGCGGTCGTCCGCTGGCCGGTGCCCATTCTTCTTGCGACACTGACGATCTCGTTGGTCGGGCTGCTGGCGCTGCCCGGCTATCAGACCAGCTACAACGACCGGCTCTACATCCCGAAGGAGCTTCCGGCGAACCTCGGCAATGCGGCCGCAGACCGCCATTTCTCACAGGCTCGGATGATGCCCGACATCCTGATGCTCGAGTCGGACCACGATCTGCGTAATCCGGCGGATTTCCTGATCCTGCACAAACTCGCGAAGGCGATCTTCAAGGTGCCGGGAATCTCTCGCGTACAGGGCATCACGCGCCCCGAGGGCACTCCGATCGAGCACACGTCGATCCCGTTCCTACTGAACATGCAGAACGCAGGCATGCAGAGCAGCCTGAAGTTCATGCAGGCCCGGATGGACGACATGCTGGAACAGGTCAAGCTGATCGACCGGCAGATCGCGATCATGAAGCGCATGTACGAGTTGCAGAAGCAGCTCAATGACATCACCCACGACTCGTTCGTCACGACGAAGGAGATGTCGCAGGTCGTGACCCTGCTCATGGGGAGCGCGGCGGACTTCGACGACTTCTTCCGGCCGATTCGCAACTACCTGTACTGGGAACCGCACTGCTACGACATCCCGATCTGCTGGGCGATCCGGTCCGTCTTCGATGCGATCGACGGCATCACGGCACTCAACGACAAGATGAAGGAAATGCTGGTGCACATGGCGGATCTGGACAAGATCCTGCCGCAGCTCCTCGAGCAGATCCCGCAGATGATCGCGATCATGGAATCCATGCGCGGCATGATGCTGAAGATGCACAGCACCATGTCGGGGACGTTCAGCGTGCTCGACGACTCGAACTCCAATACCACCGCCATGGGACAGGCATTCGACGCCGCGCAGGACGACGATTCGTTCTATTTGCCGCCGGAAGTCTTCGAGAATGAAGACTTCAAGCACGCGATGAGTGCCTACATATCGCCCGACGGCAAGTCGGCGCGGTTCATCATCTCCCATAAGGACGACCCGGCCTCCCCCGCCGGAATCGCAAGCATTCCCAAGATCCGATCCGCAGCCGAGGAAGCCCTCAAGACCACGCCGTTGCAGGGCTCCAAGATCTATATCGCCGGCACGGCAGCAACATTCAAGGACTTCAGTGACGGGTCCAAGTACGACCTCTGGATCGCGGCGGTCGGCGCACTCTGTCTCATTTTCATCATCATGCTTCTCATCACCCGAAGCCTGATCGCCGCCCTGGTGATCGTGGGCACGGTGGCGCTGTCGCTGGGCGCATCCTTCGGCCTCTCGGTGCTGCTGTGGCAATACATCCTCGGCATCAAACTGCACTGGATGGTGCTGCCGATGTCGGTGATCGTGTTGCTGGCGGTCGGTTCCGACTACAACCTGCTGCTGGTGTCCCGGATCAAAGAGGAATTGGCCGCCGGTATCAACACCGGCATCATCCGGGCTATGGGCGGTACCGGCAAGGTCGTGACCAACGCCGGCCTGGTGTTCGCATTCACGATGGCCGCGATGGTGTCCAGCGATCTGCAGATCATCGGTCAGGTCGGCACCACCGTCGGCATGGGCCTGTTGTTCGACACCCTGGTGGTGCGCTCGTTCATGACACCGACGATCGCGGTGCTGCTCGGGCGATGGTTCTGGTGGCCGCAACGGGTTCGTCCCCGCCCGGCCAGCACCATGCTCCGGTCAACGGGCACGCGTGCGTCGGTGCGCGCCCACATGCTGCCGCGTGAAGACCGCGACGACGACCCGATCACCGCCGAAATCCCAAAGACGTCAGTCTGATTCGGTAATCACTGACCGGTCCCGGACGTGGCCCGGGTCTCCATCCGCACATAGTTCTCGAGCGACTCGCCGGCGTCGGCGGGCGTAAATCCGGTGGCCGCGATCTTCGCTAGGTCCAGGACCCCGTTGGCCGGCCGCGGCGACACCGGGCTGGTGGCGGAGCTGAAGTACTCCGCCGTGGAAACCCCGGTCACCCGCGACGGGTCATGACCCGCCAACTCGAAGACCCGCCGCGCCACCTCCGCCCATGAGGTGACCGGCCCAGATCCGGTCACGTTGTACGTCCCGTACGGCGCACGGCTCTCGAGCAGGTGCCGGATCGCCCGAGCCAGTTCCGAGGTGAACGTCAAACGCCCGATCTGGTCGTCGACCACCGACGGGTCGACACCGCGTTCGGCCAGAGAAAGCATGGTGCGCACGAAGTTTCGGCCTTCGCCGATAACCCAGGAGGTCCGCACGATGTAGTGACGAGGCACGGTAGAGATGATCTGATCGCCGGCCGCCTTGGTCTGCCCATACACCCCAAGAGGGCACAGAAGATCGTCCTCGCGGTAGGGCCGCGTCGAGGTGCCGTCGAAGACGTAGTCCGTCGACACGTGCACCACGGTCAGTCGGTGCGCGGCGGCGACGCGCGCGAGATTCGCGACGCCGATGACGTTTGCCGCCCAGGCAGCGACCCGCCCGTCGGGAGTCTCGGCGGCATCGACCGCCGTATACGCCGCGGCATTGATGATCGTGGAATACTCGCGCCAGGCACGCGTCGATGCGAAATCGTCAGAGCTGAGGTCGAATTCGGGGAGATCGACGTACTCGAGGTGCGAAACACCCTCGAAGGCCGCTTGCAATGCCCGGCCCAATTGCCCGCCGCAGCCGATCACCAGGATCTTGCGCGGCTGGATCGGCACAACCGAGGACAGCGGGCCCTGGGCCAGATCCTTGGCCGACAGCTCGGCCTGATCCAACGGAATCGGCCAGTCGATCGCGACGGTCGCATCCCCCGGATGCAGCGACGTGTAGACACCGTCCGGCGAGTAGTGGTCGTTGACCAGGTAGGTGTAGGCGGTGTTCGGCTCCAGCGTCTGGAAGCCGTTGCCGACCCCCTGCGGCACGAAGACGGCACGCGACGGATCGACCTCTGCGGTGACGACCGTCCCGAACGTCGGGCCGTCGCGCAGATCGACCCATGCGCAGAAAATCCGTCCGGTCGCCACCGAGATGTACTTGTCCCACGGCTCGGCGTGGATGCCGCGGGTCGTGCCCGCCGAGGAGTTGAACGACACGTTGTTCTGTACCGGCCCGAAGTCCGGCATCCCCGCGGCCACCATCTTCTCGCGCTGCCAGTTCTCCTTGAACCAGCCGCGATTGTCGCCGTGAACAGGCAAATCCCAGACGACCAGCCCCGGAATCGCCGTTTCTACCGCACGGAGTGACTTTCCGAGCTCCGTCATTGCTTGCGCTCTCCCGTCATTGCCCGAGCCGGGCGTAGAACGCTTCAGTGGCATCTTTGGCGGGGGCCCACCAGTTTTCGTTGTCGCGATACCACTCGATCGTCGCAGCCAGCCCGTGCTCGAAGTCAGGATATCGCGGCCGCCATCCGAGCTCGTCACGCAGCTTGGTCGCGTCGATGGCGTAGCGCAGGTCGTGACCGGTCCGATCCGGCACGTTCTCGTAAGCATCGGCGGGCTGACCCATGATCGTCAGGATGAGTTCGACGACGGTCTTGTTGTCCTTCTCGCCGTTGGCGCCGATCAGATACGTCTCGCCGATGCGGCCCTTCTCCAGGATCTCCAGCACCGCCGACGAATGGTCGTCGGCGTGAATCCAGTCACGGACATTGAGTCCCTCGCCGTAGAGCTTGGGGCGGGCGCCGCGCAGGACGTTGGTGATCTGGCGCGGTATGAACTTCTCGACGTGCTGGTACGGGCCGTAGTTGTTGGAGCAGTTCGAGATCGTTGCCTGCACGCCGTACGAGCGCATCCAAGCTCGGACCAACAGGTCACTGCCGGCCTTGGTCGACGAATACGGTGACGACGGGTTGTACGGGCTGGCTTCGGTGAACCGGCCCGGATCGTCCAATGCCAGGTCGCCGTACACCTCGTCGGTCGAGATGTGGTGGTAGCGCACGCTGTATTTGCGGACCGCTTCCAGCAGCGTGAACGTGCCGATGAGGTTGGTGTGCAAGAACGGTTCCGGGTCGTCGAGCGAATTGTCGTTGTGGGTTTCCGCGGCATAGTGCACGACCTTGTCGGCATTGGCCACGAGCTTGTCGACCAGCTCGGCGTTGGCGACATCACCGTGAACGAAGCTCACCCGGTCCTCGGGCAGCCCGGCCAACGACTCGCGATTGCCGGCATAGGTCAGCTTGTCCAGCACGGTGATGTGATGGTCGGTATGCCCAACCGCGTAGTGCACGAAGTTCGACCCGATGAACCCAGCGCCTCCAGTGACCAAAAGCTGCGCCACTACAGACCCCGTTCCAACAGATCCAACAAGTACGAGCCGTAGCCCGACTTCACCAGCTTCTCGGCGCGCTCGCGCAGCTCGTCATCGGTGAGAAAACCTTGCCGCCAGGCGATTTCCTCGGGAACACCGATCTTCAGGCCGGTCCGCCGCTCCATCGTCCGCACGAAATCGGCGGCGTCGGTCATCTGGTCGAACGTTCCGGTGTCCAGCCATGCCGTCCCGCGTGGCAGCACCTGCACCCGCAACCGCTCCTGTTCGAGGTACGCCCGGTTGACGTCGGTGATCTCGTACTCACCCCGATCACTCGGCGAGAGATCTCGGGCGATCTGCACGACGTCATTGTCGTAGAAGTACAGTCCCGGCACCGCGAAGTTGCTCCGGGGCTGCTTCGGTTTCTCCTCGAGCGACACCACCACACCGCTGGAGTCGAATTCCACAACACCGTAGGCCGACGGCTCGGCCACCCAGTACGCGAAGATCTGGCCCCCGTCGACATCGTCGAAGCTCTTGAGCTGGGTGCCCAATCCCGGCCCGTAGAGCAGATTGTCGCCCAAGATCATGGCGACCTTGTCGTTGCCGATGAAGTCGGCGCCGATGGTGAAGGCCTGGGCCAGCCCGTCCGGTGTTGGCTGCTGCGCGAAGGTGATCGAGACACCGAACCGAGATCCGTCGCCGAGCAATCGCTGGAAGCTCTCCGCGTCGTGCGGCGTCGTGATCACCAGGATGTCGCGGATTCCGGCCAGCATCAGCGTGGACAGCGGGTAGTACGCCATCGGTTTGTCGTATACGGGGATCAACTGCTTGGACACCCCGAGGGTGATCGGGTGCAGGCGGGTGCCCGAGCCTCCCGCCAGGATGATCCCTTTCATCGCGCCGTGGTGATGACTCGGACGCCCATCTCACGCGTCTCGTAGATGCACAGCTCGTCGACCCAGAACCGGCCGTTGAACACCGCAAGAACGCCCCGCTCGTCACTGCGCGTCGACACGATCTCGATTTCGGATCGGGTCCGCTTGTTGGTCGGCGTCACCTGACCGCGGAACTTCCAGCTGAACATCTGATCCAATGCGACCGGTTCGAACTCGAATTCGTCACCGGCTCCGGCCAATCCGGACAACCGGACTGCCGCGCGGGCCGCCTGCTGCATGGCCTCAAGACCCAGCGAACCCGGCTGCACCGGATCCTGGAAGAAATGAGCCTTGAAGAACCACGCCTCCGGGGTGACGTCGTACTCGGCAACCAGCCGGCCCAGACCGGCCTCGCCGCCGCCGGGCCAGAATTTCACCCGGTCGAGCACCTGAAGTCGGCCCTGGTCCAGCCATGGGGCGCCGTCGAGCTCGGCGGCCCGGTACGACAGTTCGACCGGGGCCGGTTCGGACAGTGCTTCCAGCGCACCGGGTTCGGTCCGAAGTCCAACCTGGTTCTTCAGCGCCTCGGGACTGAAGAACCCGAACGCCGTCTTTATCGTCATCACGACTTCGTTGTCTTGGGTGCAGACGACCTCGAAGAACACAATCGTCGAGCCGGCACCGTCGGCGAACCGCTCCAGCGTGGACGTCACCCGCAGTGTGCCGACCCGGGCCGGCCGATGCTGGATGACCTCGCCGCCGTCGAGGTTGCGGAACACCACGTCGTCGGGACGATTGGCGGCGAATCCGTTGTACGACGACAACCATCCGCACGGCTGCAGCAGGATTTCGATGAGGACCGGCATCGGAACCGCATCGACGTGCGCGTCGGCGAAATACCACTCACCCTCTGGCACATCGTATTCCGCGACGACGGTGCCACCCTTGGTCGGCACTCCCGGCGGACTGGACACGCTGAGCACACGAGACATGAAGTGGTACGGCTCGTCCGGCAGGCGCGGTGCCCGCCGCGTGCCGTCGAACGGCGCGTACAGGGCGCCGAAGGCATCCGACGGCATCCCACGACCGCAGGCCAGAAGCGCACCCTGGTCGCCGCGAACGTCGTTGGTACCGGCCAGGATCTGCACGGGCCCGGGTGCACCCGGCGGCATCGGCCAGTCCGGGACCAGACGCATCCCGAAGCGCCGGGCGTGGAACACCTTGAAACCGTCACTGCGGCAGAGCAGTGCGGCGAAGACAGTCGGCGTGGGCCCGTCGATGATCTCTTCGATGAAGACCTCGTAGTCGAGCATGTGGTCGGCGTCCGGCGTCACTTGCCCGCGGCAGACGAAGCGGGCCATATCGTCGGGCACCGGCTCGAACCGCCACCCGTCCTTCTCGATGGTGAAACCGTAGGCCGCCATCGCGAACGACAGCGCCTGGGTGGCCGCATCGGCCATCAGCGTGCCGGGCATGCAGGGGTCGTTCTTGAAATGCCCGTCGTAGAACCACATGTCCTTGGGCACCGCGGCGGTGGCACGAAGATATCCGCGGCCCCACGGCCCGCCGTTCGGATCGAATTCGGCGATCTCGTCGATCAGTCGCAGTTTGCCTTTCGGCAGCGACGGCGTCCGAGTGTGGGCGGCGGCCCGTTCGAAACCGGGCCCGAAGCACCGGTAGGCGTGGCCCTCGGTGAAGGCCTCGACGTCGTCGGCGGTGAAGGAGCGCTTCTGCGTGACGACGACCGGCTCGTCTCGGATCGCACCCTCGCGCGGCACGTCGTCGGCGGCGTCCCACAGCACACCGTCGGACTCGGCGAGCTCGGCGTCGGAGAAGAAACCCGCCTGCCCGTTGCGGACCGAGATCATCAGCCGGTCGCCGATGTAACAGTCGTAGTGAAAGAAGAACAACCGGGTATCACCGGTTTTCGCGTGACCGTCGATGTGGATCTCGTAGTGGAGCGTGTCACCGCCCTTGGGTAGTTCGCCCATGAACGTCAGGTCGCATCCGAGCAGGCGGTAGACGCGTTCGCTGCGGTTGGTGAAATCCGCACCCAGCCACGATGCGAGCAGCAGGTCCGCCTGACCGCTCTCGATCACCACACCCGGCGACATCCGGCCGTTGTGGATGTACCAGGCGTCGGGGTCGACGTCGGTCTCGGTGACGATCAGACCCGTCCCCATCGTGCCGGGCTCGCCCTCGATGCTCATCACCCGGTCGGCCAACAGCAGTGGCGGCTCCGGCATCCGCACCAGCCGCTCGTACTGGTCGTACTCGGCGAACTTCGGTCCCATGACCTCCGAGACCTTGCCGCCGGCAAGGATTTCCAGCTGCGCGCGCGTCCACAGCGGTTCTTTGACCGCCGCCGGGCGCTTGCTCGGGGCGGCGGCGCGCGGCGGGGTGCTAGGCGTGGGCGGGGGCGCCGCCGTCACCGGCGGCGGCGGCGAGGCCGGGGGTGCCGGCGGCGGAGGCGGAGGTGCGCTCGGCGTCGGCAGCACCGGCGCGGGTGCGGACACCACTACCGCCGGCGCGCTCGTCGCCACGGTCGGTACCGATCCCCGCCGTCCCGACACCAGGGCGAGAAGATCCCCGCGCGACTTCAGGAACGACGTGTGGGCCTGCGCCTGCCGGTCCAGGAAGGCGGCATGCGCATCGCTGACCGAAGCGACGAGGTTCAGCGCCGCCGCTGTCTGGTCGCTGACGGCCGTGGCCGCTGCCGATGCGGCCGGCCGGGCCACCACAGTGCTTGTCTCCGTGACGGATTGCACGACGGCATCCTGGGCTACGACCAGCGGTGTCAGCTGCGTCGGCGCGGGTGGCATGACTTGAACACTTCCGTAGTCGGGCATACGCGTACTTCCGTTCGTGGACGCCGCCGGCGTCGAAACAGTCTGGGGTGCTTCCGGAGCCGAGACCGGCGCTTCCGGCGCCGAGACGATATCGGGCCAGTGTGCGGCCAGTGTCAGCGTGCGAGTGTTCGCAGAGGGTGCCGGCTCACGCTGTTCGCGCAGCTGCCGGATCCGCGCCTCGAAGGCGTCGATGTCGACTGGCAGCCCATGCACCCACATCTTGGACACACTCTCGGCCAGGGCCCGCAGCCCGCGTCGCTCCTGAGGATCCAGCGCGACCGCCAGATGCGGTCGGTCGCCGAGGATCTTGTCGACCGCACCGGTCAGGATGCTGCGGGGGCCGTGCTCGACGAAGATCCGAACGCCGTCCTCCCACGCCTGAAGGATGGTCGCCGGGAAGTCGATCGGCTCCAGCGCTTGCCGGGTGATCGCCTCGGCCGCCGCTTCGCGGGTCGGCACATAGGCCCGGTTGACCGCGTTGGTGTAGAAGCGGATATCGGGAACCTCATGCGTTTCCCGGGTGTGGATGTTGCGCCAGGTGTCGGCGAACGGTGCCATCGCTTCGCAGTGGATGACCATGTCCAGCCCCAGCGGGATCGCGGTGGCGCCGGGAACCGCATCGATCACCCGCCGGCACGCCGCGGGATCCCCGCCGATGACGCAATCATCCGGTGCTTGCACGATTGTCATATAGGCGCGCGGCTCGACGGCCAGTGCCGCGTCGACCAGCGACCGGGGTGCGGTGATGCGCCAACACTCCCACGGAGCCGGTTGGTCGCCCAGCCCCCAATCGGCTGCCGCCACCCGGCATTCGCCGGTCAACTCGTCCCCGTACATGCCCGATGCCTCGATCTCATCGAGCATCGGTTCCAGGTCGCTCCAGACCCCGAAAGCCATCAGCGAGTTCGTCTCACCCGACGAAAGACCAATAGCGGCAGATGGTTTGAGACCCAACACGGTCCGCGAGAACTCGGCCTGCGACTGGCAGACCAGAGCGCAACCGGTCAATTGGGTACGCGGGGACAGGGTGGTGATTCCGGCACCATGGAGGGCGCGGGCCAGATCGCCGACGCCGGAGAAACGTTCGGTGAGTGCGTCACCGATCTCGGGCCACGCGAACAACAGATCGCGCCCAGCCCCCGGGTACGCAGCGGCGGCGCCGGTGAACGTGAAGGCCAGTTCACCGGCGATCGGGGCATCGGCGAACGCGATGCCCGGGATGGCAGGCACCTCGCCGCGTTCGAGCCGCTGCACCGCCTGCTGCCGAAGCGTGTCCAGCGTCGCGGAGCCGTCCCCCACCAATGAACATCGCACCGGCCCGGTTCCGCCCGGTTCACCGCGTTGCATCCGACCCAGAAGCTCGGATCGGGTGTCGGCGGCATAGCGTTCCGAAACCGGGACGACGCCAACGGCCAACGGCTTGGGCGCTGCCTCGGCCGCCGACACGGTGATGCCGTCGGCGTGTCCGCCCAGCGCTTCCACCCACACCGCCGCGGTGGTTCCGCCCGGCGCCGGCTGCGCACCGGCGGAGTCCACTCGGACCCGCGAGCGCACTGCCTCGGCACGCGCAGCGATCTCCACGGCGGCGCTGGCCGCATGGGTGCGACCGATTCGGCCGGCTGCGAAGTTCGGGTCCGTCTCGAGCGGTTCGTCGTCACTGTCGATGACGGCGATGATGTCGTCGCCTGCGGCCTGCGCATCGGCGCGCCGCTTGAGCACGAACGCCACCGCCGCGTCACCGTGCCCCACACTCGGGTCCGGATCCAGCGCATCTGCTGCTCGTGAATGTGCTGGCTCACAACACATGTCGACCGCACCGGCAACGACGGCATCGAGTTCGTGGTGACGCAGCGCCCGGATGCCGATCTGCAGCGCGGTGATCGCCGAGAGTTCTTCCGTCGACACGGTGAAACCGAATCCACGGAAGTCGCGCTGCGCGTGGATGCGGTTGGCGGGGATGTTCGGCATTGTTCCGATCACACCGTCGGCCGTCAGTTTGGGGGCGGCCTCCTTGTTGGCCTCCAGCCACCGGTCGTTATCGGTGTTCAGCACCCGCAACCGTTGCCGGGCGATGGTGGCGTCGCAGCCCATGCCGACGAACACCCCGGTGCGCTCCGGGTCGGTGGTGACGTTGCGCAACGCCTGCCCCGCGGCGGCGAGCATCACGGTCTGCTGGCTCAGGCTGCCTGCGAGTTCGTTGGGCGGGAAGCCGAGTCCGGCAAGGTCGAGCGCAACACTGTCAAGCGGACTGGGTTGCGCCTCCGGCCCGAACACCCGGCGCCGGAATTCTTCCGGGTCGCGGGCGTCGCCGGTCACCACACCCATGCCGCAGATGACGATGTCGTCGGTGGGCGGCTGCGGCCGGCCCGCCGAAGGGATTGGCCCCCGGTAGTTCTCGACGATCAGGTGGGCGTTGTTGCCGCCGAATCCGAAATTGCTGACCGCGGCACGTTTGACCGGCCCGTCCCAGGGCGTAGGGGTCGTCACCAACGTGAAGGGCGTGTCGCTGAGCTTGTCAATCGGCTTCTCGCACAACGTCGGCGGAAGAGTGGATGCCTGCATGGCGGACAGCACATTCACCAGGCTCGCCGCGCCGGACACCGTGATGGTGTGGCCCAGATTTCCCTTCAGCGCACCCAATTTCAGCGGAACTTCGCCGTAGGCGGCCGCAATGCTCTGCAGTTCGGTGGCATCCCCGAGCGGGGTGCCGGTGGCGTGACAGTCCACGTAGTCGATATCGCTCGGCGTCAGACCGGCCTGCTCGAGCGCCGATTTCATGGCACGGGTCTGACCGCCCACCGCCGGCGCGAGGAACCCGCTCTGGCGACCGTCGTTGGACAGGCCGACGCCCAGAATGACTCCCAGGATGTGGTCGCCCGCGCGCTCGGCGTCGACGAGGCGTTTCAATGCGACCAGCGCCGCGCCGTGTGCGGGGACCAGACCGTCGGCTTCGGCGTGGAATGGGCGCGACCGCCCCGACGGGCTCAGCGCTTGTAGCGACGTGAAACCCAAATGCAGGAAAAGGTCGTCGGAGCCGTTGACACCACCGGCGAGCATCACATCGGCGTCGCCGTCGTGCAGGGCGTCGCACGCCAGTTTGATGGCATAGAGCGACGATGCACAGGCCGCGTCGAGTGCATAGACCGGGCCGTTCATCTCCATCGCGCCTGCCACCAGGTGCACCGGCAGCCCCGAGGAGAAGCGGTTGCGCGGATCGTCGTTGCCCTCGCCGGTCCAGAAGGCCTCGACGAACGCGGTGCCCATGGTGCTGGGGTAGGACAAGTTGCCGACGATCAGGCCGGTACGCGGCGCCGCGAGCGGCCCGCCCAGTGCCTGCTGCGCGCACTGCGCGAGCCACGGAACGATCGGATCCAGCTGGTCGAAATTGGGTATCCGCGAGGCGAATTGGCTCAGGTCGAACGATGTCTCGACGTAACCCCCGGTCGCCGAAGACACCCGCAGGCCCTGTTTGTCGCTGGTCTGCAGCTTCGCAGGGTCCACCCCGCGCCACTGCTCGCGCGGCGTGGGGGTCAGCAGACAGCGTCCGGCCAGTGATGCGTCGAACAGCTCCTCGGGTGAAGCTGCGCCTGGCAGCACACAACTGCGTCCGACGATCGCGACGGGTTCGAACCCGCTCACGCCGACGTATCCGCGGCGCCGCCCGCAGCGTAGAACTCGACACCTTCCAGCGTTGCGATCAGCGCACCGTCGGAAGTCTCGTAGGCGATGTCGAAGTCGACCCGCTTGTCATTGACCGGATGGGCGGCCAGCCGGCACCGTCCGATACTGCCGTCACCGAATGCGCGGTGCAGAACGACACGCGCGATACGGATCGGCAGCACCAACGGCCGCCCCTGAGAAGCGGCCCAGACGATGCCCAGCTGCAGCCCGCCGTCGACGCCGGCAGCGTCGATTGCCCAGCCGTTCTGCGGCCAGCCGAGACCGTCCAGGCTCCTGAGGTCAGCACTTCCGCCGGCAGCACCGAACGTGTCGAGCTTCTCGATGACCGCGAATTGCGGGCCGTGGAACAGCGGGCCGGCGTACGCCTCGTCGACACTGCACGGCCACGACGACCCCGACACCTGCGGAACCGCCACCTCCGGATCCGCCACAGCAGCGGTGTCCACGGTGGCGCGGTAACGCGCCCGGCCCTCAGCGTCCCGGATCGACACCGTGTACTCCGACCCGGCGGGCTCGAATTCGATTGTCAACGTCTGCTTTTCACCCTCGGCGAGGGTGACACCCGATAGAACCTGGAAGTCGCGGACCACCGGGCAGGTGTCGGCAATCAGGCCGCGAGCCGCACGCAGGATCGCGTCCAGCGCAATCACCACCGGCACCACCACCTTGCCGCGGACCTGATGATCGGTAAGCACCGGCAGGTCATGGGTCGACACGTTCCACTCCAGGCGGGTTGCCCGCAGGCGAGGCTCGGCCGGAGCGGCGACCACGACGGCGGTGGCCGACGAACGGCACAGCGCGTGCTCGGCGAAGAACTGTGCGCCCTCGTCGATCGGAATGACACCCACGCCGCCGGCGAGGAATCGGCTCTTCAAGGTTGCGTCGACCATTCCGCCGTCCCACGGTCCCCAGCCGAATGCGCGGACGACACACTCGCCGTTGCGGCGTGCGGACTCGCGAGCCGCAATGGCCTCGAGGGCAGCATTGGCCGAGGCGTAGGCCGATTGTCCGGGATTGCCGGCCCGTGCTGCGATCGAGGAGAACAGCGAGATGAAGCGCAGCTCATCGGTGGCGGTCGCATCCAGAAGTGCTTCGGCACCAACCACTTTGGTGCTGAACACCTTGACGAATCCGTCATCGTCGAGGTCTTCCAGCCGTTTGTCGGCGAGCACACCGGCGCCGTGGACGACACCGACGATCGGTCCAAAATTCGCCCGGACGTCGTTGAGCACGCTGTCCAAAGCGGCACGGTCGGTGATGCTGGCCGCGAAGTAGCGCGCCGGCGTGCCCTGCCGCTCCGCCGTCGACAGGGTGGCCCGGACTTCCCGCTCGGCCAGCAGGCTTTCCGCCTGCGCGCGTGCTTGCGGCAGACTCAGTTGCTCACCGCGGGCCCGCGCCGACGCCGCCAGTGCGGTGGCGATCTCGGCGGCCGTGGTGCCGGACGGGTCGTCCGCACTCACTGCCCGCAGGGGTGTGCGACCGAGCAGTGCGAGCCGCAGGCCGTGATGCTTGGCCAGTGCCAGAGCCGATTCCGCCGTCACGCCACGGGCACCGCCGGTGACCAGGACAACGCCACCGGGGGTGACGCTGATCGTCTCGCCCTCCCCGACCGAGGATTCGATGTCGTCGACTGCCACCAGCCGGGTGCCGTCGGCGCGTAGGGCGACCTCGATACCGCTACCGCCCTCGAGCAGCTCGGCGGCCAGCCGTTCGGCGTCAAGGCTTTCCATGTCGACGGCACGAACCGAGGCGTTCAACCATTCCCAACCGGCGGTTTTCACCAAGCTCGCGACACCGACCGGTACATCGCCGGCGGCGAACCGTGCCCCGGTCGACTGAACGGTGACGAAGAGCCGGGTCGCGGCGGTGCTCCTTGCGACACTGCGCGCCGCGTGGAATGCACGCAGGTGCATCGCGACGCAGTCTTCGGGTGTGCGAGCCGCCCCCAGCGGGGCCAGGCTGATGACGGCGCCTGCCTCCGCAGGTACCTCGTCGACCACGTGCGCGTTGACGCCGCGAGCCGTCAGCGCGGCCTGGAGGGCATCGGCGAAGGCGGGATCCTCCCGGGTGATGAGCACGACTCCGTCGCGCAGGCCGGCCATCGCAAGGCCAGTGGGCGGTGCGGCGCGAAGCTCGGCTTCGGTGCAGGACAGCCCGACCGGAGCGGACGACGACGCACCAACCTGCGGTGCCGCCGTGGGCTGTTCGGTGCGGCCACCGGAGGCGAATCCGGAGACGGTGTCGACGACGTCTTGCAGGGTGCGCAGGTTCGCCAGCTCGGACGCCGGGATCTCCGGAGCACCCGGGAACTTCGCCTGCAACGCCGCGAGGATCTCGACCTGCTTGATCGAATCGATCCCCAGCTCGGCCTCCATCTCCATGCCCAACCCGAGCATGTCCACCGGATAACCCGTCTTCTCCGAAACAATCGACAGCACAACATCACCGGCATCGAGCGCAGGCGCGGCAGCAACCACCACGGTAGCGACCGGTGCAGGGGCGGCGAACCCAGACACGGTATCCACCACATCTTGCAGAGTGCGCAGGTTCGCCAGCTCCGAGGCCGGGATCTCCGGCGCACCCGGGAACTTCGCCTGCAACGCCGCGAGGATCTCGACCTGCTTGATCGAATCGATCCCCAGCTCGGCCTCCATCTCCATGCCCAACCCGAGCATGTCCACCGGATAACCCGTCTTCTCCGAAACAATCGACAGCACAACATCACCGGCATCGAGCGCAGGCGCGGCAGCAACCACCACGGTAGCGACCGGTGCAGGGGCGGCGAACCCAGACACGGTATCCACCACATCTTGCAGAGTGCGCAGGTTCGCCAGCTCCGAGGCCGGGATCTCCGGCGCACCCGGGAACTTCGCCTGCAACGCCGCGAGGATCTCGACCTGCTTGATCGAATCGATCCCCAGCTCGGCCTCCATCTCCATGCCCAACCCGAGCATGTCCACCGGATAACCCGTCTTCTCCGAAACAATCGACAGCACAACATCACCCGCAGCCGGACCCGCACCCGAAGCAACAGCAGCAACCGCTACCGGAGCAGGCGCTGACCCCGCAAACCCGGCCATGGTATCCACCACATCCTGCAACGTCCGCAACCCGGACAACTCCGACGCCGGGAGCTCCGGAGCACCCGGGAACTTCGCCTGCAACGCCGCCAAAATCTCGACCTGCTTGATCGAATCGATCCCCAGCTCGGCCTCCATCTCCATGCCCAACCCGAGCATGTCCACCGGATAACCCGTCTTCTCCGAAACAATCGACAGCACAACATCACCCGCAGCCGGACCCGCACCCGAAGCAACAGCAGCAACCGCTACCGGAGCAGGCGCTGACCCCGCAAACCCGGCCATGGTATCCACCACATCCTGCAACGTCCGCAACCCGGACAACTCCGACGCAGGAATCTCCGGCACACCCGGGAACTTCGCCTGCAACGCCGCCAAAATCTCGACCTGCTTGATCGAATCGATCCCCAGCTCGGCCTCCATCTCCATGCCCAACCCGAGCATGTCCACCGGATAACCCGTCTTCTCCGAAACAATCGACAGCACAACATCACCGGCAGCCGGACCCGCAGACACAGCCGGCGCAGCCACCGCAACCGGAGCAGCCACCGGCGGCGCCGCCACCGGGGCGACCGGGGCGGCCGGCGGTGTGATCACCGGCGCGGCCGCAACCGCAACCGGCGCGGCCGCAACCGCAACCGGCGCGGGTGCAACCGTGACGGGAGCAGGCGCTGGCGCCAAAACCTGTTGCGGCGCAACGCTCGCCGTCACCATCGGAGTCTGCGCAACGGCCACGGGATCGCCCACGATGTGGGCCATCATTTGGGTCGACATATCCAGGAAGGCCTGGTGGCTGCGCGTCACCACATCCATGTAGCGCTGGTGCTGCTCGGCGGTCTCCTTCTGGATACTGTCGATGACACTCCAGACGTCGCCGGACAGCGGCGCTTCGATGACCTCTGCCTGCACTTCCACCTGCTGCTGAACGGCCGGCGCCTGCTGCTGAATCACTGAGGCCTGGGCCTGCACCACCGGCGCAGGTGCCTGAACCGCAGCCGCGGGCGCGGCAGGTGCGTCCATCCGCTGGACCGCCGGGGCCGGCGCAGCCGCGGGGACACTGGCCGCTGCCGCGGCGACGGCAGGAGCCGCGACCGTGGCACTCACCCGAGTGCGCTTCGGCGTGATCGATACCTTCCCGTCGGCGGGCGGGTACGGCTTACCGAGGTTCGCGCCACCGACCTTGACCGCATGCTTGGGCGCCGGAACGTATTTCAGCGGTTCCTCATAGTGGTCGAACAGGGCACCGAGGTCCAGGGCCACACCGTCGGCAGCCAACGCCGCCAGTCCCCGATGCCAGCCACGCAGACCATCGGCCTTGGGGTCGTCGAGGGCCACCGCGAAGTGCGCCACGTCGCCCAGGATCTTTCCGACCAGCCCGGTCAGGACCCGGCTCGGACCAACCTCGATGAAGCGGGTGACCCCGTCGCGGGCCATCGCCTCGATCATTTCGCGGAACCGCACCACCTGCTGAACCTGGTCGCCGAGTTGCACGGCAACGTCCTCGCTGTAGACCTGCGCGGTGGCGTTCGCGTAGACCGGGAAGTTCGGCTGCCCGATCTTGAGTGTCTTGAGGTAAGCCGTCAGGGGTGCACTGCTGGCCGCGACGATCTCTGAGTGGAACGCCGAAGCCACCGGAAGGCGCACGGCCGTCCAGCCTTTCGCCTTCGCTGCGGTTTGCGCCCATGCGATATCGGTCTCGTACCCGGCCAGCACCACCTGAGTGGGTGCATTGTCATTGGCGATGACCAGCGATCCTGACGCCGGCTGGGTGGCCAGCAGCGCTCGCACATCGTCAGCGGTCGCGGTGACGGCGAGCATCGCGCCGTCCTTGCCCTGGCCCGCCTCGTTCATCAGCGTGCCGCGCATACGGGCCGTCTCGACCAGACTCTCGGTCGGTAGCACGCCGGCGGCCGCCAGCGCGGTGACCTCACCGAAGCTATGGCCTGCCGCCGCAGTCGCACTCACGCCGAGGAGGTCGAGCAGCGCTAGCTGAGCAAGGCTGGTGGCGGCGATGGCCGGTTGCGCGTTGGCCATCGCGGTGAGTTCCTTCTTCTGCGCATCCACCGCGGCGGCGTCGAACGCCGGCTCGGGAAACACCACTGCGGGGAGGTCGGCAAGATCACCCTCGAGCCCGTCCCAGATCGCGAGCGCTTCGGGGAAGGCGAGGGCGAGGTCGCCGCCCATCCCGACGTACTGACTGCCCTGCCCGGGGAACAGGTAGGCCGTCTTGCCTTCGCGTGCCGGCCCGAAGCCGACTGCGATGTTGGCGTCCTTGAGCTCTGACGCGGTGCCACCGGCAAGTGCGGTGCTCAACCGGTCGGCCAGGGCGGCAAGCGATTCAGCGTCCGTCGCCACCAGGCCCGCGCGCGCGTGCTGCGATGCGTCGAACTCTTCGGCGGCTTCGAACGCGATACGGGCCAGGCTTTCCCCGGAGCGTGCGGCCGCCGCGATGTCGGAAGCGCGTTTGCCCAGTTCGGTTTCCGACGGTGCGCTCAGCACCACCAGTTCACTGGGCAGCGTCCGCAGCCGCTTGGCGCGGTGCTCGCCCCGGTACTCCTCCAGCGTCACGTGGAAGTTGCTGCCGCCGAATCCGAAGGAGCTGACCGACGCGCGCCGGGGCTGATCACCCTTACGCACCCAGGGCCGGGTCTGCGAATTGACATAGAACGGCGACTCCTCCAACCCCAGTGCGGGATTGGGCCGATCCACCTTCAGCGTGCCCGGCAGGGTCGAATGCTGCAGCGCAAGAACGGCTTTGATGAGACCCGCGGCGCCTGCCGCGGCCTTGGTGTGACCGATCTGGGACTTCACCGATCCCAGTGCGATCCGCGCCGAGTCGTCGGTGAACACCGACTTCAATCCGGCGAATTCGGCGACGTCGCCGGCCTTGGTGGCCGTGCCGTGGGCTTCGACGAGCTCGACCGTCGAGGGGTCGTAGCCGGCACGCTCGTATGCTCGCCGCAGTGCCTTGGCTTGTCCTTCGGAACGCGGTGCATAGACGCTCGACGCGCGCCCGTCCGATGAGGAGCCCAGGCCGCGGATGACCGCGTGGATCTGGTCTCCGTCACGCTCGGCGTCAGCCAGGCGCTTGAGGGCCACCATGCCGACGCCCTCACCGATGATCGTGCCGTCCGCGCCGTCGGAGAACGGCCGACAGTCACCGGTCGCCGAGAATGCCGGCGTCTTGGAGAAGCACATGTACATCATCACGTCGTTGAGTGCGTCGACGCCGCCCGTCAGCACCACGTCCGACTCGTGCAGGTACAACCGGTGCAGCGCCGACTGCAGCGCGGAAAGCGAACTCGCGCAGGCGGCGTCGGTGACGAAGTTGGCGCCGCCCAGGTTGAGGCGGTTGGCGACACGACCGGCGATGACGTTGCCGAGCAGACCCGGGAACGTGCTTTCCTGCCACGGCACATAGTGATCGGCGATGTCCTGGCAGATCTCATCGGCTTCGCTTTCCGACAAGCCGTTCTCCAGCAGGGCTTTACGCCAGATCGGCCGCTGCATCCGAGAGCCCATCTGCACCACGAGCTCGGTCGTCGAGGCGACCCCGAGCACCACATCCACCCGGTCCAGATCGACCTCGGCGCCGCTGCCCTGCACCACGTCGAGCAGCTGCTTGGCCGCAACCAGAGCGAGGATCTGCCCGGTGTCCGTCGACGGCAGGGCGTTGGGCGGCAGGCCGAATTTCACCGGATCAAAGCTCACCGGGTCGATGAAACCGCCGCGCTTGCAGTAGGTGCGGTCCGGTGTCTTCGGATCGGCGTCGTAGTAGTCCTCGATCAGCCAGTGCGAGGGCGGGACATCGCCGATGGCGTCGCGTCCGGTGGTGATGGTGCGCCAGAAGCCGTCGAGCCCAGACTCACCCGGATAGATCGCCGACATGGCGACCACCGCGATAGGAGTTGCAGTGGGCTGGTGCGTGTTGTCAGTCAAGATAACCCTTATCCGAGAGGACGTGGACGAAAATCAAAGGAGGCAGCGGGCATCGCGACACCCGCAGCACGCAATTGCCCGGCACGGGTCACAGTCGCGGCTCCTTCGAGCAGGTTGAGCGCGATCTGGCGAACCGTGCGCGCCTCCACGGGTTCGAGGAAACTTCCCCGAACCCATTGGTTGAAGGCCCCCATCGCAGGCCCACACCAAATCTGGTAATCGCCGCGGCGAGCGGTATTGCCGTCGCGTGCCCATTGCGAACCCGTGAACAGGTACCACCGGAACACCAGCGCCATGCGATGTTTCGGATCGGCCGCCGCGCGTTCCACCTGACGCGGGTCGCTGTTGGCGAAGAACGCCTCGGTGTCCGCCCAGATATCGGCCACGCTGCGGCCGAGCACCGTCGTCTCGAGGTTCTTCAGCTCCTCCGGCGGAGCTTCCTCGAGCGAGGAGTAGCGCCGATAGAAGTCGGCCAGCCGGTGACCCCGCTGGGCGAACATCGTGCCGCGCTTGAGAACCTGCACGGTCACGCCCATCTCGAACATGTCCGCCGCCGGTGCCATCGCCACATCGGTCGACTCGGCCAACGCCAACAGGGTCCGGGCATCGGGTGACAACCCGCTTTCCACCGCCGACTGGTTCACCGAGCCGGTCAGTACATACGCGGCGCCGGCGGCGAATGCGGCCGCAACGGCGGCGGGGGTGCCGAGTCCGCCCGCCGCACCCACTCGAGGCAGAACCGAGTAGCCGTAGGCGGCCGCAATCTCGTCGCGCAGGCTGATCAACCGCGGGAGAAGAACGGTCAGCGCGCGGTTGTCGGTATGGCCCCCCGAATCCGCCTCAGCGGTGATGTCTTCGGCGATCGGGATGCCGCTGGCCAGGGCGGCCTCTTCCGGTGTCAGGCGGCCCTCGGCGACCAGCGCGCTCAGCATTGCGTCAGGAGCCGGCGAGAGGAATTGCCGGGCGACCTCGTCGCGGGACACCTTGGCGAAGATGTGGCCGGCCCGGACGATCTGTCCGTTTGCATCGCGATGCAAACCCTTCGCGGCGTACAAGACAACCGCCGGCGTGAGACGCATGAATGCCGACGCGGAAACGTAGCGGACACCGAGGCGGTGGAACAGATCGACCGTCGCCAGTTCCACCCCGTCGCTTTGAACGTTGTGAATCAGGTTGGCACCCCAGCCGCTGGAGTTCGGTCCGAGCGCGGCCTGGATTTCGCGAACCCCCGCCTCGACGGTGGCCAGATCCAGGCCGGCGCTTCCGTAGAACGCCATCACGCCGGCGCGCACACCTTCAACGGTCATCTGCGGCGTCGCGATACCGCGGGCCATCTCACCGATCACATAGGGGAACCGCACGCGATGCGTCGCGGTGAAACTGCGGTCGCCGAGCCACTCGGGATAGATCGGTGGCAGAACCGCAAGGATGTCCTGGCGCAGGAGCTCCGGCGTCAGCACGCCCGCACCGTCGAGGACCACAGTGCGCGGCCCGTAGGCCGAGCTTACGACGGCGACCGGGCGCCGGATTGCGGCGAGAGCCTCGTTGACATCCGACCCATCAAGCAACGCCGGAGAGGCGCCATTGGTCGGATGAGAGTTAGCCAACGTCGCCTGCATGAGGTGCGACTCTAGCTTTACGCGTGCGACAAATCTTGGTTTTAGAACACGTTCATCCGCCCGGCGGCCTACCCGGCGGTAACTCTGTGAAGACCCTACGCCGACGCTGGGGGGAACGGTTGCCGAAATGACATGTCGCTGGTGGTTTCTTCGTCACTTCCACGAATTCCGCAGCAGGCGGCGCAGCAAAAGCGGGCATAGCCGAATTCTGTGCACCCCAGCCGGCCCCAATCGGGTCGATTACGGTGCAGTGCAAATAGCATAACCGCGTTTACGGTGTGCGGTTGGGCCCGTCGGCGCAGCCGACCCAGCCGGCCCGAAAACCCGGCCAAACGCGGAGTCAGTAATTCATGCAGGTGTTCGCGACCTGCGTAATCTGCGGTCCGATCTGCGCGAAGATCATCGCGTTCAACTGTGGGTTGGCTGCTTGCTGCTGCGCCAGCGCCTGCTGGCGCTGGTCCATCGGCATGGCTAGGAACTGCTGGATATTCGCCTGCATATCGGGCCGTGCGCGAAGCTGTCTACCCAGGGCCGGAGCCTCCGCATTAAGGGCCGCCGTCACCTGCGGGTAAGTGCATGACGTGTTAGCCAGCGCGTCCATGATCGGGTCCGCTGAGGAGACCGCGGCCGACGACAACGCAATCGCCGCCGTCAAACTTCCGGCAACGACAACTCGTCGTAAGCACTGTGCTGAGTTCATGAACGCGGGCCCCTCTATTTGCCAAAACTGCCAGATCTTGAGAAGACGCCAGTTAATCACGGTGCCCTTGCGCAGGGCCGGAAACGCCTCAACTCACAGCTGCGGACGACCGCCGGGGTCTTACTTCCTGTCGTCGCGATGCGTCCGCTGCAGTTCCCGCTCGGCGTCCTCGAGCGCCTGACGCGCCATGCGCAACCGCTCGAGCAGGTCATCGCTCTCGTGCTTCCGGCGGTCGGCCGCGCGCGCCTCCTCCATCGAGTTCAGCACGATGCCGATGAACAGGTTGAACACCAGGAAGCTGAGGATGACCGTGTAGCTGATGAAGAACAGCACCGACCACGGCGACACCTTCAGTCCCATGTCCACGTTCTCGGGCAGGTTCTCCAGCGTCAGCATCACGTACATCGTCATCATCCCGCGGCCGACGTTCCCGAAGTGCTCGGGAGCGTAATTGCCGAAGAACACCCAGCCGAGCATCCCGTAGATGTAGATGAGCAGGGCGGTGGCCGCCGCAAGTGACGCCACCCCCGGGATGCTTCGCGCGATCGCGCCGATGACCACGTGCAGGTCGGGCAGGAACCGGATGATGCGCACGATCCGCGCCAGGCGAACCAGGCGCAGCAGCATCGCGGTCGTTCGCAGGCCGGGCACGAAGGACGCGACGATCACGATGAAGTCGAAGATGTTCCACGGGGTCCTGACGAACTCACGGGGGTTCCACCCGGCCGCGGTGAGCCGGATCAGCAGTTCGACGACGTAGATGGCGAGGATCACGTTGTAGCCCACGTCGAAGGCGTGATCGAGTCCGCCCGACACGGTGGGGAAGGTTTCCGCCCCCAGCATGGCGGCGTTGATCATGATCACGATCACGATCAGGGTTTCGAAGAAAGGATTACCGACCAGCCTTCGGCACACATCTACAACGGTCGGCACGGGCTTGGGCGTCAGCGGTCCGGTCCGCGTGGATTGCACGGTTAGTGCATAGCAAAGGTTCTCGATCGCCACGCGGCGAACCGCCGGGGTGAGATCTGCGATTCCCGGATCAGCCCTCGGGTCAGCGGCTAGCCTCACCGCCATGCGTTCGGTCGGGCGGCGCGAGTTCCTGCTGGGCTTCAGCGCGGTGGTGGCGGCACCGTTGTTGCCAGGATGCAGCGGCGCGGACGAAAGACATCGTGATCACGTGGTCGTCGTCGGCGCCGGCTTCTCCGGGCTCGCGGCGGCACGAAAGCTGACCGATGCCGGTCTGAAAGTGACGGTGCTGGAGGCGCGGGATCGAATCGGCGGCCGGACACAAACAGACACCTCGCTGGGGGTGCCCATCGATATCGGCGCCTCGTGGATCCACGGCACCGAGAACAATCCGCTGACCAAGCTTGCCCAAGACGTCGGGGCCAAGACGGTGCCGACCGATTTCGAGGACTTCGTCCTGGTCGAGAATCACGAGATCGTCGCCCAGAAGGCCGCGGCGGCGTCGGCCGAAGACTGGCGCAGGATCGCCCACAAACTCGACGACCTCAGCGGCGACGCCTCGACCAAAGAGTCGGTGGCCGACGGGCTGATCGGGATAGCGAACCTCGACGACCCGCTGGTCGCATGGAACGTGACCTCCCGGATCGCGGGCGAGTATGCGGCCGACCCGAACCAGATGTCCCTGCGCTGGCTCGGCAGCGAAGGACAGTTCAAGGGGCCCGACGTCATCCTGCCGGGCGGCTACGCCCAACTGTCGCAGAACCTCGCCAAGGGACTCGACATCCGGACAAGCACCGAGGTGAAGCGGATCGCACACAGCGGCGGACAGGTTCGCCTCGAGACCGCACAGGGCGAAGTCACCGCCGACCGGGTGATCGTGACGGTTCCGCTCGGAGTGCTCAAGGCCGAAAAAATCGTGTTCGACCCACCGTTGCCGGAGGCCAAACGCGACGCCATCGGGCGGCTTGGATTCGGCTTGTTGAACAAGGTCGTCGTCGCTTTCGACAAACCGTTCTGGCCGGAATCCACGCCGATGATCGGACTCGTCGGCAACAATCAACCCGTCACCGATCTGGTCAACGGACTCATCTTCGCGGGTAAGCCACTGCTGGTGGGATTGCGCGGCGGGCAGGCCGCATGGTCACGCGAGTCGATGTCCGATTCTGACGCGGTCAACGAACTGATCACCGCGATCGACGCACCGAAGCCGACGGGCTCCATCGTCACGAGATGGGGTACGGACCAATACGCCCGGGGCTCCTACAGTTTCATCGCCGTCGGGTCGAGCCCGGACGATATGAACGCCCTCGCGGAGCCGGTGGGCGAGCGCCTGATGTTCGCCGGCGAGGCCACCAATCCCGAGTGGTTCGGCACCGTGCACGGCGCATACCTGAGCGGCCTGCGGGAAGCCGACCGCGTTCTCGCCTGACTTGGCGGTATTTTTCGCCGTCAAACGGCTATCCCCCACGCCATGGTTACCGACGCACTGGCGCACGACACCGACACCAAGTTGAAGCGGAAGATCACCGGGCCGCTGCTCTACCTGTTCATCCTCGGCGACGTCCTCGGCGCGGGCGTCTACGCGCTGATGGGTGTGCTCTCCCAGAAGGTCGGCGGGGTGCTCTGGGCGCCGCTGCTGATCGCGATGCTGCTTGCGTTGTGCACGGCCGGCTCGTACGCCGAGCTGGTGACCAAGTATCCGCGGGCCGGCGGTGCTGCGGTCTTCGCCGAGCGCGCATTCAAGCGCCCGGCCATCTCGTTCCTCGTCGGCTTCAGCATGCTCGCGGCGGGCGTGACCAGCGCGGCCGGGCTCGCGCTGGCATTCGCCGGTGACTATCTCAAGACGTTCATCGACGTACCCGCGGTCCCGGCCGCACTGGTGTTCCTGCTCCTCGTGGCCTGCCTCAACGCCAGGGGCATCAGCGAGTCGGTCAAGAGCAACACGGTGATGACGGTCATCGAGCTCAGCGGACTGATCATCGTCGTGGTCGCGGTGGGCATCCTGATGAGCCGCGGCGGCGGCGACGTCTCGCGGGTCACCGCCTTCCCGCCCGGCGCATCGCCCGCGCTGGCGATCCTCGGTGCGGCGATCGTCGCGTACTACTCCTTCGTCGGATTCGAGACGTCGGCCAACGTGGCCGAGGAGATCCGCGACCCCAGCCGGGTCTATCCCCGGGCGCTATTCGGCGCGCTCGTCACGGCCGGCGTCGTCTACGCGTTGGTCGGACTCGCCAGCGCCATCGCTCTGCCGCCGGACGAGTTGTCGAAGTCGTCGGGCCCGCTGTTGTCCGTCGTCGGCGCCTCGGGCGTCGGCATCCCGAACAAGGTGTTCAGTCTCATCGCCCTTGTCGCCGTGGCCAACGGTGCATTGCTCACGATGATCATGGCGAGCCGGCTGACCTTCGGCATGGCCGAGCATCGCCTGCTTCCTCGCGCGCTCGGGGCGGTGTTGCCGAATCGGCGCACACCGTGGGCCGCGATCATCGACACCACGATCGTGGCGATGCTGCTGACCACGATCGGGGAGTTGTCGACGCTGGCCGAAACCGTGGTGCTGCTGCTGTTGTTCGTCTTCATCTCGACCAACGTCGCGGTGCTGGCGCTGCGCCGCGACACCGTGACCCATTCGCACTTCCGGGTGTGGACTGCGGTGCCGGTACTGGGTGTGGCGTCGTGCCTGCTGCTGCTCACCCAGCAGAGTGCCAAGGTGTGGTTGTTCGGGGCGATCCTGCTGGCGGTCGGTTTGATCCTGCATCTGATCGCCGCCCGCAGCAGTGCGGGAGACCGTGCCGATCGGGCCGCCGTTTAGCCCCTCACGCCACCTGCCCTGAGCGCGAAAATTCGATGTTCAGGGAGTGCGAGCCGGGGGTATAGGGATATTTCCCTCCCCTAGGAGACGCCGATGACCGCGACCGCCGAAATGCCGACGAGTTCGGAAGCTCAGTCGCTGCTGGCGATGGTCGAGCGATTGCGGTCGAAGCTGGTCAGGGAGCGCGCCGATCTGGCGAGGCAACTGCGGGACCTCACTCACCGCATCGAGGGCATCGACCGCCAACTCGACGACCTGACCGTCAGCGCCGAATGGCTGGCCGCCATCGCCCGCCGGCCGGCCGACGAGCTGCCGGCGTGAATTTCGGCATCACTGCCCCCCGTTCGCCTGACGTCATGCCGGTCGTTGGATACGGTGGGACACCCGTCGGCACAAGCGAGGCCCTATGCGAAATCGAATCAGTCGGCTGGTCGCCTACGCGGTAGTTGCGTCCTGCGTGCCCGTCGCCGGAATCGCGTGGGCATCAGCGAGTTCGGCCGACGACGGCTGCGGCGCCGGGATGTACTTCAACTGGGAGACCAATCAGTGCGAGTACTACGACGACGTGACGGTGTACATCAACCCATGCTGTTATGTCGGCCCGGCCGGGGTCGGTCCCCTGGGTCCTGGACCGGTCGGCCCCGGTCCGGTAGGCCCCGGACCCGTCGGCCCGGGTCCCATCGGGCCAGGCCGGCGCTAGCCGAGAAGTACGGAATCCGCTGTGGCTGAGCATGACTCCAGCCCTCACGACCGAGGCGACGAATGTCGAGACGACCAGCGCCCGCAACGCAAACCTGAAGACACCGCGTTCCCCGACTGGTTCCGGCAATTCTGGCGCACTCTGCTGGGTCCGCGGGGCGGCCGCTGAACCCCGGCGCGGGACAGCGTCGTCACTTACGATGCTCGCATCGTGAAGCAGCTACCCGCGTCGGCCGAGACTGATTCGCTGTCCCGCCGACAGATCGTCCTGCTGGTTGCTGCCCTTGTCTTCTCGCTGATGTCGTTTTCGCTGAATGCCACCATGCTGGCGCCGGCCGTGCGCGATATCAATCAAACGCTGGGCCCCGGTGCGTTCGTCGCCATGTCGACCCCGTTCTATCTGGCCGGGGCGATCGCCAACGTCGTGCTGATCCGATGGAGTGACTACATCGGCCGCAAGCGCGTCCTGATCGGCATCGTGATCGTGATGTGCGTCGGGACGGTGCTGTGCCTGAGCACTTCGCTGCCCATCGTGGTGGTCGGTCGGTTTTTGCAGGGCGCGTCCAACATCACTTACGGACTGGCGTTCCTGATCCTTCGAGCCCGGTTGTCCGGCGCGACATTCGGCGTGTGTTGCGGGGTGATGGCATCGATCAACGGCGGGGTGGCCGGCGGCGACGCGTTCTTGGCCGGAGTCATGACCGACGCGTTCGGCTACCGCTCGATCTTCGCCCTCATTCTGGTCGTCGGCCTCATCGCCGTCGTCTTTGTGTGGAAATGGGTTCCTGCCGACGAGGGCGCCCGCGGTGAAGGCCGGATGGACTGGGTCGGTGCCGTTTTCATCGCGTTGACCGTCGGCGGGATCACGATGTTCTTGTCCGACGGCGGGCACGCCGGGTGGACGTCGACGCCAGCGCTGGTCTACTTGGCCGTGACCATCGTGGCTGCGGTTGCGTTGGTCGTCGCGAACAATCGTGTCGAGCATCCCCTCATCGGACTCAAGCATCTGCGGTCGCGGGAGGCCTGGCCGTTGATCGTCGTCACCATCTTGGTGATGGCGTCGTTCATGGTGGTGCTCGGGTTCGTCGTGCCGAGCATGAGCGAAGACCCCGATTCTGGATTCGGGCTCGACGCGACGACGACGGCATTGCTGTTCCTCACGCCCGGTGCGGTCGTACAGGTCCTCACCTCGCCATTCGTCGGCCGCCTCGCCGTCAGGGTGGGTTTCGTCACCGTGATGCGCGCCGGAATCGTCGCCTCGATCGTGGTCATCGCTGCGACGGCGGTCTTCGCCGACCACAAGTACGCGGTGGTTGCGCTGATGGCGGTCTTCGGATTCACTTGTTACGCAGTCATACTCACCCCGCTGAGCTCATTGGGTGTCCTGCAGGCATCCGACGAGGCGCCCGGCGCGCTGCCCGGCATCGCCAACGCCAGCTATGGCATGGGCTTCACGCTCGGCTTCGCGTGGGCGGGTCCGATCGTCGGCTCCGGCACGGATTCGACGTTCCAGCATGCGTTTTGGATCGCCGCCGGGATCGGCGTCGTTGCGCTGGTATTCAGCCTGATACTGCGGCCGAAACCACTGGTCAGCGAAACTGCCTCCCCCGCCGGTTCGACAGCTCACCAGTCATCGCCCTGACCGACGGCGGAATCGGGGTGCCGGGCTCGCAATCCGGCGCTCGCCGCGGCTCGCCGTAGACCGTGGTCAGCGGGACCACGCCGGCCCATGCCCCGGCGGCGACGTCGTCTTCGCCATCCTCGGGCCAGCCGTCGCCGATCTTCAGTGACCAGTTGTCCTCGGTGATCGCCAGCCGCAGCACCATGGTTGCGGCCAGCTCCTTGCGCGAGCTGGCGCGCAGCTCAGCCACCCGGCCGGGGATGAAGGTGTCGGTCAGGGTCTCGAGATAGCGGATCTTGTCGGGTTCCTCGATCGGCTCGAAGGTTCCGAACAACGTGGCACTTCGAAACTGAAAGGATGACTCAAAACCACTGCGCGCCACCAACACTCCGTCCAGCGCGGTGACTGAAACCGCGGCGTCGGCGCCCCCGGCGAGCTGGCGCAGCCAAGGTGAGCCAGTCGAGCCGTGGATCACCAGTTCATCACCGATGCGGGCGAAGCCGATCGGAAAGATCACCGGATGGCGAGCGCGAATCAGCGCGACGGTGGCCAGCGGAGTGGCATCCAGAAGCTCGTCGAGCCGCGAGCGTTCGGTGTTCTGCTTCTCCGGCAGTCGGGTGACCCTGGTCGGCGGTTGCGGCATGGACTTACTGTCGCACGGGCCGCAACGCGTCGGGCGTCAGATCCGCCAGAGTCCGGTAGCCGTCGATTCCCATGATCAGATCCGCCTCGGCCAGCAGCGAACGCAGCACATGCACGATTCCGTCGGTGCCGGCCAGCGCCGCACCATAGGCGTAGGGCCGGCCGATGCCGACCGCCTTGGCGCCCATGGCCAGAGCCTTGACGATATCGGCGCCGGAACGGATTCCCGAGTCGAACAGCACCGGGACGTCACCTGCGGCGGCCACCACCCCGGGCAGGCAGTCCAGCGCCGGAAGGCCGCCGTTGGCTTGCCGGCCGCCGTGATTGGAGCAGTAGATGCCGTCGACGCCGGCGTCGATGGCGCGACGGGCATCATCGGGGTGGCAGATCCCCTTGAGAATCAACGGCAATGAGGTCATTGACCGCAGCCACGGTAGGTCGTCCCAGCTCACACAGTTTCCGAATGTGCTGACCCACGCCATCACCGCGTTGCGTGGGTCGGCGTCAATGTCGACGTCGGTCTTGGCACGAAACACCGGGTCGCTGATGTAGTTGGACAGACACTTGCCGCGCAGCTGCGGGAAGTTGGCGGTTGAGAGATCACGTGGGCGCCACCCAGGCACCCAGGTGTCCAGGGTGACCACGATGCCGGTGTAACCGGCGGCCTCGGCCCGGTGCACGAAGCTCTCCGCCATCTCACGATCGGTCGGAGTGTACAGCTGGAAAAGGCCTGGCGTATCGCCGAATTCGGCGGCGACGTCCTCCATGGGGTCCATCGTCAGCGTCGAGACGCACATCGGCACACCGGTATGGGCGGCCGCCCGCGCGGCTGCGATATCACCGTGCTGGTCCTGGGTGCACAAGCCGATCACTCCGATCGGCGCCATGAACACCGGCGCGGACCAGCGCCGTCCCCACAGCTCGACCGAGAGGTCGCGCTCAGTCGCACCCACGAGCATCCGCGGTATCAGACCCCACTGGTCGAACGCGGTGACGTTGGCCCGCTGGGTGCGTTCGTCGCCGGCGCCGCCCGCCACGTACGACCAGAGCGACGGTGAAAGTGTCTGCGCGGCACGGGCTTCCAGCCCCGCAAAGGACATGGGCAGGCTGGGCAATGTGCCCGTGAGCCCTTGGAAGTAGATCTCGAGCTGGTAGTTACCGTACGGCTGGGTCATGGCACGTCCTTCTGGCTCGACATCTTTGTATTGGCGAGTTCCACTCGTATTACTACGCCGAAATGTCGGTTTGGGCGGAAATCTCGCCGACAAGATCGGCCACGCGGCGCAGCTGGTCGATGTCGGAACTGGTCGGGATGAGATGCACCTCGTCAGCCCCGATTTCGGCGAACCTGCGCAGCACCGACACAAGCTCGTCCTCGGTGCCGGCCCACCCGCTGGTCGGCGCGATCACCTCGACGATCTCCCGCGGAAGCCAGTTCATGTAGTGGTGCAGATGCCGGATCACCTGTTCGCGGGGTGCATCCCCTTCGCCGAGGGCAAACCAAAAGGACGTCGCCAGATGGGGTTTGGACTTACCCGCGGCGGCCCATGCATCGCGAGCAACGTCGAACAGCGCGGTCTCCTTGTCGAGGTCGAGGTCCAGCGAAATGCCAGCCAGGCCGTCGGCCCATTGCGCGGCGCTGCGAATCGTCTTGGGCCCGGTGGTGCCGACCAGCAGCCGCGGTCCGCCGTCGCGGGCGGGGCGTGGTCCGACGGGCAAGACCGTTTCGGTGATCTTCTCCCCTGCCCAGACCCGCTTCATGATCGCCACCCGCTCGGCCATGTTACGCATGGTCTGTGTCTTCGGATCGGCGCCGACGGCGCGATAGTCCTCATGCCGGCCGCCCACCCCGAAACCGACGGTCAGCCGCCCGCCGCAGAGCAGGTCACCGGTCGCGAGTCCCTTCGCGAGCATCACTGAATCGTGCAGCTGGGGAACGACGACGGTGGCCACCAGCGGCACCCGTTCGGTCCAGCCGGACAACGCCCCCAGCAGCGTCAGGGAATCCGGGTTGCCGAACGCGATCCGCTCCCCCCAACAGAGCGAGGAGAACGGCCCCTCGTCGATCGTCTGCGCCCAGCGCTTGAGAATGTCCGCGTCGACGTCCGGCTCCATCACCGGCAAGGTCATGCCTATCTGCACGCTCGCGATTCTGGCACGGCACACGCGGGGCCTGCGTTGATCCGTCCTACTGACAGGATGGATCACATGTCGATCGCCACTTCTGCCATTGCCCACGTGCGGCTGACCGTCACAGACATCGCCACCTCACGTCGCTTCTACGACAGCGTCTTCGGCTGGCCGGTGTTCGCCGAGCTGCCGGAGGACGCCGATGACGCGACCCGTGAGCAGCTCTCATTCCTGTTCGGCGGGGTCATCTACAACATCGGCGACAACCTGATCGGGCTGCGTCCCACCGGTACGGGTGCCTTCGACGAGGATCGGGTCGGCCTCGACCATCTGGCTTTCGGCCTGCCCAGCCTCGAGGACCTGGAGCAGGCCGCCGCCCACCTCGACGCACTCGGTATCGCACACGAGCCGATCAAGGACATCGGCGTGGCCTACATCCTCGAGTTCCGCGATCCGGACAACATCGCCCTGGAGTTGACCGCCCGCAAATCGGCCTAGCCACCGAGATCGACGTTTTGTCGGTCTCTACTCGCACTATCCCGGCGAAATGTCGGTTTGGGCGGAGAAGGGCTTACCGGGCGGGGTCCTTGTAGGCCTTGATCGGCCCGGCAGCCGGTGGCGGGTTGAGCAGGTTGCCACGCAGACTGCCCCGGGTGGTGCGCACGGCAACCAGGAGCCACGTGCTCAAGAGCCCGACGTAGGCCAGTCCGGCCGCCACCTTGAAGGCCGGCAGGTCGGTGTGCACGGCCAGCTGCGTGGTGCCGGTGACGAACGTGCCCACCGGGAATGTCAGGCTCCACCAGGTCAACGCGAACGGCATGCCGCGTCGCAGGGTGCGGATCGTCAGCGAGGTGGCCAGCGCGATCCAGAGCACCGCGAAACCCCACACCGGGACCCCGAAGATCACCGCGAACGCGTTCAGGTCCTCGGCCAGCTCCTGCTGCACAGCGAGAGCGGCGACATGCCCGAGAAGCCCTGCGGCGGTGATGGATTGGCCGACGGGACCGAGCACGATCCACAGCGTGGGCACCCTCGCCGTGCCGGATGTTCCGTAGAGCACCAGCCGGCTCCAGATCATGGTGATGATGATGAACGCGGCCACCAGCGAGAGTCCGAACATCGCATAACAGCCGTAGAGCATGGTGGCGCGGCCGGTTCCCGGCACCATGTGCGGGATGAGCAGGGCACCCGTTGCCGCCGAGACCATCGGTGGGACCACCGGCATCAGCCAGCCGCCGAACGCGGCGTCGGGTTCGACGTTGTGCTGGGTGAACATGAGAAACGGAATGCTCACCGCGGTGAACAGTCCGCCGATGGTGCCTGCCGTCCACAGCACCCAGTCCAGGTCGATGGCGAGCCGATCGCCGATGAGGTCGCGGCCGACCAGCACCGCGCCGGCGCCGACGGTCAACAGCGCCATCGGCGCCGCGCCGTAGAAGTGCGCCATCTGCGGATTGCGGGCGTGGGTGCGGGCGACCGTCGGATGGCGCAGCCAGTGCAGGCCGACAATCGCGATCAGCACGGCGAGCAATACCGTGGCGATCACCCAGACCATCTCGGCGAAGCCCCGGAGCCCCGGGACGTGGACCGGCAGCGTCGCGCCCGCGGTAGCCACGATCCCGGTACCCATGACCGACGCGAACCAGTTGGGCCCGATGTTGCCCAATTTTTCGACCCGGGTCTGCGGTGTTGCCATAACTCACAGACGGTACGGCATGAAGAGGCCGTGATCGGGCCAGCGCAGGTTCATTGCAGGGCAGGGCCGAAAGTGCTTGACTGGCAAAGGTAATGGCAATCGCACTCAACCACACCATCGTCGCCGCACACGACAAGCAGATGTCTGCTCGGTTCCTGACCGAGCTCTTCGGGCTACCGGATCCGGTGCCGTTCGGCCATTTCCTTGTGGTCACCCTCGACCATGGACTCAGCCTCGACTTCGCCGACGTGCCGGCCGATGAGCCAATTCACCCGCAGCACTACGCGTTTCTGGTGTCCGAGGACGACTTCGACGCGATCTACGGAAAGATCTCCGACCGAGGGCTGCCGCATTGGGCCGACCCCCGCGCCGCCCGGCCGGGCGAAATCAACCACAACGACGGCGGCCGCGGCGTGTACTTCCGCGACCCGGCGGGCCACTACCTGGAGATCATCACCCGGCCGTACGGATCCGGAGCCGGCTAGCCGCTGTGCCCGCGCCGGTCCTCCTGTTTGAGGTATGCGCGGGCCAGATCGGCAACGTGGCCGGGCAGGTGTCCGCTCGCCACGTCGGCCAGGCTGGTCTCCTCCAACACCGACCGCATGCTGGCACGCAGCGCGCGCCACACATCGGTCAGTGCGGCCGTGGGCCCGCTGTAGGGCAGGTCGCCCAGCCCGATGTCACGCACGCTGGCCAATGGCCCATCGATACAGCGCAACACGTCGGCGATGCTGATGTCGGCGGCCGGCCGGCCCAATTCGTAGCCGCCGTCACGGCCGCGGTGACTGCGCACCAGCCGGTCGGTGCGCAGATCAGAAAGGATGTCGACCAGGAACTGCGCGGGGATGCCCTGAGCCTTGGCCAGGTCGTCTGTCTTGACCAGCGCGCCTGTGTCGACGGACGCGAGCTGGATCATGGCGCGGACGGCGTACTCCGCCTTCGCTGACATCCGCATCCCGCGAATTCTGCCACTGCCACCACGGCAGCCTTGTCACGAGGCGTCTGGCGCAGGTGCCGGTGCGGCGTCGTTGTGCTGAGGCGGCTGATGCGGAGTGAGTGCCTTACGCAGGGTGTCGGCGAACCGGTCGAGCGACGTGCGAACCTGGTTGACCGGATTCTCGGCCCGCCGCTGGACCGGGGACTGCGAAGCCTTCGTACGCGGCACCGCCTTGTTTCCGTCGCTCAGATCCGTGGCTCCGTTGGGCACTGCCTGCGTCGGGTCGACAGCGGCCGCCGCGATGTCGGTGTCGGCCGGATCGGTCGAGATCCCCGGCTTGGCCGACGGCCCCGGCTTAGCCGACGGGCCCGGTTTCGTGGACGCGCCCGGCTTGGCCGAGGCGGCCACTCCCCGCCGGTGACTCAGCGTGCGGCGCAACGACGCCAAGCTGTCGGCGGTCCCGGACAGGGTGACCGTCGGCGTCGCTTTCGGCCGAGACTGTGCGGGCCGGCGCAGAATGTCAGCCAGCTCGGTCAGCCGCTGACGAACCTCGGTGCGGATCGCCTTGACGATCCTCGACGGCGGACCCACGGGTACCGCGACTACCCGAAGCGCAGTGCTGATCGCGGCGTCGACGTCACCGTCGGTGAGCGCAGCCAGCGTGTCCGCGATCAATCTTGGCTTGGCGACGGCGATCCGAGCGGCGGCGACGGTGGCTTCGACGACCTGCACGCTGACATAGCCGACGTAGTCGGCCACCGACGTCACAGCGTGCTGCAGGGCGCGATCCTCGATCACCACCGGAGAAGCGTTGACCGGCGCGACAGTGGCCGGCTTGCCACTGAGAAGGTCGGCGACCGCCTTGGGCGGTACATACGGCTGTGGGGACGGAATGCGACTCGGCGCCGGTTTCCCGGGGGTCTCGCTCCACAGCGCTTCATCCACCGCTCGCCCACTGAGCATCGTGACATTGGTGACGACTCCGGCGACCACTCTCTTGAACGGGTCCGCCGCACTCGAGTTACCGGCATCCCGCGTCAGCGTGTCGAGCAGCGCCCGGTCGAGTGCTGCGGTTGATGTCGTGCTGTCGGCCGAGAGCTTCACCGGAGGAACGCGGACATCCGACTGGGGCGCCGAAACCGGGTTGACGACCACGACCGTAGCGCCGATCAGGGCTACTCCCGTCGTGAAGATCGCACCAATCCCGCGCCGCACCGTCTGCTCCCTCCAGGCGACCCCGGCCAATTTCCGGCTTAAGAATACCTGAGAGGAAACTTAGAGAGAAAGACCCAATTCAAATTCGAGTAATCGAGCTAATTTGACGAATGGGAAAGCAGAGATGCCCCTCCTTTTCACACAGTTGAAAAGGAGGGGCATCCCGTTGCGTGCGGAACTACTCCGACGAGCCGCCGGCCGAGGCCTTGGCCGGCCGCTTCGAGCCTGCGACACCGTGCTTACCTCCGGACTTACCGGAGTTGCCACTGTTCGCGTTGCCACTGTTCGAGTGATCAGTAGCGGAGGATCCCCCGCTACTCGACTTGGAGTTGCCGGCACCGCTGTCGTCGGCCGGCGACGACTGGTCCACGGCCGCCACCCGCAGGGCCGATGCCGAGGGGGATGCGGTCTTCGCCGCGGCAGGCGGCGGAGCCGGGTTGGTGGTCCCCAGCGCGGTCTGAACGTCCTTGACGACCGTCGAGATGACCGTGCGCACGCTCGGAACGAATGCCGAAATCGGAGCTGGCGCCGGCACGCCCGGTCCGATCGTGAGCGCGGTGAGGGTGCCTGGAAGGCCAGTAGGCCCGAATAGGCCGTCAACGACGACATTCCAGGTGTTCTCGATGGGATTCGCCGTGCTCAGCGCGGCAGCGGCGTCCTGGAAGATTTTCACGAACCTTCCCGCTACGACCAGGCCCTGATTCACCACGGCGGTGGAAATCTGCGGCGTCAACGCGGCCAATGCGGTGGCGACCGCGGCAGCGCGGGTGACCACGCCCGTCAAGACGTATTGCCCGGTGGCGAGCGCTTCCTGGCCGGCGGCCGAGATAGCGGCAACCACAGTGTTGATAGCGCCGGGAATGTCCAAGGACAGCGCCTGTCCGGCGGCATTCCAGAAACCCTCGCTGAGGACCAAGGCACTGGTCCCCAGCCCCTTGCCGGTTTGGAAGAGATAGTCGGATCCGTTGAGACCCAACTGACTCACGATCGGCAGATGGTCTTTGATGATCTGAGGTAGGAGACCATTTGCCGCCGGGGTGCTCCACGGCGCCGGGAGTGGCAGCAAAGGAGCGGCCACGTCGAAGGTGTACTTGTTTGCCGCACCCAGGCTGAGGAGGAGCTCAGACAGTGGGCTGTCGAACCCAGCCAGCGCGACCTGGTTGGCCGACGGCAGGTGGAGGTCAGGCAATGCGAGATTGGCCTGCGTTACCGGCGTCATTGCAATCGCGCTGGCGCCGACAACGGCGGCAGTTCCCGCAACAAGTTGTGAGCGTATGGAGATTTCCATTTCATCCCTCCCGGGCTGGGGTCAACACTGACAAAGCCGAAGATACCTGAGAGAAACCTGAGGGAAATCCAAAATTGACGTTTTCGCCGAAAATTTTTCCTAACGCACAGGTCAAAATTTTCTCGAGAGAAGCTCCGCGCAGAGTCAAATATCGGCTTGACGTGCATATATACGACTCTCTTGGGGCTGTCAGCAAAGTACTCAGCGTTCGCCGTGACAACAAATTTGCTACGACTCACCGCTGACAGACCCGACCGGGGGCTGTCTTTTCTCAGGTTTGGGGGCCCAGCTTCTCAGGTATCGGCCCGGGGGCGTCCTCAGTCTGGGATGGCTTGCCCTGCAGGCACGACGACAGCGAACAAATCACTCAGCGCGGCGAGGCTTGCCGCCTGCAGAGTTGCCGCAGGCACGTCGCCGCCGTCAACACCTGGCAACGATCGCGTCGCGGTCGCAGCCGCCACCACAGTGGGCGCGTAGCCGAGGTTGAACGCACCTCGCGCGGTGGAGTTCACACACATGTGCGTCATGAATCCGCCGATGATCAGGTTCTCGGCGCCGACCGATTTGAGCCGTTCCTCCAGATCGGTGTGCACGAACGAGTTCGGATAGTTCTTGACCACGACCGGCTCGCCGTCGCGTGGCGCGACCCGGGACACGATCGCACCGCTCTCGCCGCTGATGTCGTAGAGCGACCCCGGGCCGTCGTCGTGCTGGATATGGATCACCGGGATGCCGGCCGTACGGGCACGATCCAGCAACGCAGCTACCTCGTCGAGTGCGGCTTGCACACCGTCGAGCTCCATGACGCCTTGGGTGTACGTGTTCTGGCAGTCGACCAGTATCAGTGTCGAGGTGCTCAGGCTCGGTGGGTCCAGTGGAAGGCCTGCGAGGCCGCGCAGGGTGTTGAGTTCAGTCACGGCGCAACGCTACTGCGTCGCGGCCAGCACCGCCTCGACCAATTCAGGGCGGCACACCACGACATCGGGCAGCAGCGGGTCGGGCCGGTTGTACCGCAGCGGGGACCCGTCGATACGGGACGTATGCAGACCTGCGGCGCGGGCCACCGCTACCGGCGCGGCCGAATCCCACTCGTACTGCCCGCCTGCGTGCACGTAGACATCTGCGCGGCCCTGCACCACGGCCGCGACTTTGGCTCCGGCAGAACCCATTTCGACCAGCACCCCACCCAGCGCGTCGCGGACCTGCAGCGCGACCGCAGGAGGTCGGGTTCGCGACACCACGATCCGCGGAACCTGAGGCGCGGCTGGCGGCGCCAGCACAGCCGGGGTGGCCAAGGTGATGCCCTGCGCGGGCAACGCAACCGCGCCGGCGATCAGCTCGCCGTCCTCCCAGAGCGCGACGTGCACGGCCCAGTCGTCACGGTCGAGTTCGGAGAATTCTCGGGTACCGTCGAGCGGGTCCACGATCCACACCCGCGAGCTGCGCAGCCGGATCGGGTCGTCGGCGCCCTCTTCCGAAAGCACGGCGTCGTCGGGCCGCGCTGCAGCCAGCGCCTCCATCAGATACTCGTGGGATCGCTTGTCACCCGCGGCTTTTCGCTCAGCACCGGACGCATCGGCCAGCTCGGCCCGCACGTCGAGCAGCAACTTGCCTGCCTGGGTCGCCAGCTCGGCCGCCAGCTCGTGGTCGGTCACTCGGGACCCTCCAATAGGTCGATGACCTGCTGGGCCAGCTCGTCGCACTCGCGCTCGGGGGTCAGCCGCAGATCCGGGTTCTTCGGTCGTTGGTAGGGACTGTCGATCCCGGTGAAGTGGGTGATCTCACCCGCGCGAGCCTTCGCATACAGCCCCTTGGGATCACGGCGCTCGCAGTCCTCCAGCGGGGTATCGACAAAGATCTCGAAGAACTCCACTCCCTGGTCGGCGTGCACCTTGCGAGCCAGTTCCCGGTGTTCCTCGAGGGGACTGATGGCCGGCACCAAGACCGTCAGCCCGGCATCGGCCATCAAGGTGGCGATGTGGGCCAGCCGCCGCAAGTTCTCCGCGCGGTCCGCCATCGAGAAGCCGAGGTCGGCATTGAGTCCGTGCCGCAAGTTGTCTCCGTCGAGAATGTAAGCGGGGCAACCGTGTTCGAGCAGCTTCTGCTCAACCAGCACTGCGATCGATGACTTGCCGGAGCCGGACAGGCCGGTGAACCACAGCGTACGGCCCTTCGTCAGTCGGTCACCCGTGGTCACCAACGACTGGTGGCGCACGGTGTTCGGCGACGCGGTTCGCGCGGCCGCCGGCGCGGTGTCACGAACCATTCCCGCAGCGACGGTCACGTTGGTGTCGGGGTCGATGAGGATGAACGACCCGGTGGCGGCGTTGCGCGAGTATTCGTCGAGCAACAGCGGCACCTGGGTGCGCAGGGTGACCCGGCCGAGTTCGTTGAGCTTCAACGCCGTTGCACTCTTGTCCCGGTGCAGGGTGTTGACGTCCAGGCGATAGTCCAGGGCAGCGACCCGCGCCCGCGTCGTACGGGTGGTCTGCTTGATGATGTAGTCGCGCCCGGGCTCCAGCGCGGACTCGTCGGCCATCCAGCAGACGGTGGCGTCGAATTCCCGGGTGGCCACCGGCTGATTCTGCGGGCGGGCCAGCATGTCACCGCGCGAGATGTCGATGTCGTCGGCGAGACTGATCGATACCGCCATGGGCGGGAACGCTTCCTCGACCGGGCCGGTCGGGCCGTCGATTGCGGTGATACGACTGGTCTTTCCGCTGGGCAGTACGACGACCTCGTCACCTGGACGCATCACACCGCTGGCGATCGTGCCGGCATAGCTGCGATGGTCGGCGTGTTCGATCGTCTGTGGCCGGATCACGTATTGCACGGGGAACCGCACGTCTACGAGATTGCGGTCACCGGCGATGTAGACGTCTTCGAGGTGGCTCAGCAGCGGCGGGCCGTCATACCAGGGTGCCTTGTCCGACTTGGTGACCACGTTGTCGCCGTTGAGCG